>NZ_CP012333.1:0-2400000 GCF_001263205.1 Labilithrix luteola | reverse complement strand
CGCCACCGCGACGGCCGTGGCGTTCCAGATCGTGTTGAAGGCGTCGCCCCAGTTGCCCTTGTAGAGACCGACCAGGCTGACGTGCGCGATGTCCTGCTCGATGAGCGTCTTCATCTGGCTGATGACGTACACGAGGTCCGCCATGCGGGCCGCGCCCCTGACGAACTCGCGCGAAATGGAAACCTTCTCGGGCATGTGAAGCTCCTTGTGTTCAGGGCAGCGCTGCACCCAGCTTGCCCGGCCTAGTAGGGCACGAGCCGGCAGTGGCGCGCGGCGGCGCATGGGTTCTCGCTGGTCTTGTTCGCGGCGCCGCCAATTCGGCCGCATGTTGTCACGACCGAACGGCTTGTGACAACCGCTGGGCCGGGGGGATTTTCTGGATTACGCGCTAAGGAATGCTGTCGATGAGGGGTGCCTCATCGGGCTGCGCCCGCTCGTCGGCTACCACTCGAGCAGTCCGATGCCGGCCACCAGCAGGACGCGCACTCCAACGGCATCGACATCGGGGCCGGACACTTTGGTTCGATGTTTGTCGTCGAGATGCCAAGCGTCACCGACGAAGGGTAGAAGGACGCCTCCGCGCACACCGAAGATAAGAGTCCAGGACTCCCGTTGTTCATACCCAAGCGGAACGACCTGCTCTGCGCCGAGCTCCAACGTCGCGACGCCGGCCTGCTGTTCGATTCGGTCGTGCTCGGCGTGGACCTGAAGCACTTTGGGGTCGGTCCCGACCCACGATACGCCAGCTCCGACGAGACCAAACGCGGAAAATCCACCTATACGGAATACGTCATAGCCGCCTGCAAACACGACCTCCGTGACGGTGCTCCAGGCACTTCCTTCGCCCACGCGGGACTTCGACGTGTAGCCTCCGAGGTGCCCCGAAACATCGAACCGAAAGCGCTTGTAGACTCCGCCAGCGCCTATTCCGAAGGTCGGAATGACGTCGGGGACAGCGGTATAGCCCCTCTCATCGAGGAGCCGATTGAATCCGCCGAGCGAAGCGTAGCGTGTCCCTACGCCAAGATTCAGTGTGATGTTTCCGTCTCGTTCTTTCAGAGAGCGCCTCGCGGCAAAACGCGATTCGGGGGGGGGAGCAGTAATAAGAACGCTCGCGTCGAAAGTCGTAGAGTAACGAGCGGGGGGCGTCTGTCTCCCATTGTTCGTCGGTATGTCCGCGGGGAGCGATGGACTTCCTGCCCGAAGGGAACGCGAGGTTTGCCGGCCCGTAGACGAAGGTCGAGCGATACTCGATCGGTTCCGATGAGTACGACTCGACGGCGATCACGTTCTCCGTTCCGACGAGACCCACCGTCAACGTGAGCAGAGGTGCCTCTCCGCTCGCTTCGTCGACGAGATGCAAGTCCCTCACCGTCCCCTCGGGGTCCATCGTTCCGGCCAGGCAGAGTCTCTCGCCCGGTTCGATGAGCACACCGAGGCGAGGACCGCCTGGCGTAGACGGTTTGTCGATCGGAACGAGGATCGATTCGGCCGTGCGCACCGTTTCGCTATGACACTGCGTGGGCGCTTCTTCGGCGTGACCAGAACGCGGGAGGCAAAGCCCCAGTGTCGTGAGGAGGGCGGTCAGGACGGGACGTAGCGTTGGCATCATTCGTCGTGTGCTTCTCGGTCGGCGCCCCGAGCCACGAGCACTCGCGGTGGACGGACAGCACTCGATACCAGACGTCGCATGGCCGCCGAGTGACGGGATCGTCAGCGCCGGGCCCGCGTTGCATGCGAAACGTCGGACACGGTGAGTGAACGCCGACCTCTCGCGACAACCGTTGCCCATGGCCTGTCCGTCGGAGTGAGCCTGCGTCGACGTCCAAACCCGCGCTGGTGCGCTAGGTGACGGAGAGACGGCGATTGCCATGCGCGGGCATACGCTCCTAGCGTTGTGCTCGTATGCGCAGTTCTGCCGTCGCCGTCGCCGCCTTCGTCTGTTCCCTTGGCCTTGGGGCGTGCACCGCGCCTGTCCCGAGTGGGGAGGTGAGTCGTGTCAGCGAACCCATCCAGGGAGGCGCGGTCGACACAGGCGACAGCGCCGTCGTCGGGATCCTCATCGGTTCGGGCGGGCAGGTGTCGTCCATCTGCTCGGGTTCGCTCATCGGGCCGAATCTCGTTCTCTCGGCGCGCCACTGTGTGGCCACGCCTCCAAACTTCCTGACGTGTGGCAAAGGGTTCAGCGCGCCGGTCGCCGCGTCGAACTTCATGGTCACGACGAGCTACGACGCGGCCGCGAACATCTACAACAGCTCCAACCCGGTCTGGCCCACGGCCGACGGGGTGACGTGGTGGTCGGTCAAATCGATCGCCGTTCCCCCCACCAACGACATTTGCGGTGAAGACCTCTCGGCGCTCACGCTCACGAGCCCCATCAACGGCGTGTGCCCGCTCATTCCGAATGTGGACACGCAGCCGTCCGATGGCGAGACGTACGAAGCGGTCGGCTTCGGCATCACGAGCCCGAGGGGGCAGACCGCCGGCACGCGCTACGACGTGACGGGGATGACCGTACAGTGCTTCGGATCGTCGGACTGTGGGGACACCACCATCAGCGCGACGAAGGAGTGGATAGGCGGCAGCCCGACCAGCAAGGGAACCTGTGAGGGAGACTCGGGCGGCCCCGCGCTCGATTCGCTCGGTCGTGTCATCGGAAGCGTCTCGCGCGGTCCGGCCGGCGCGTGCAACTCGACGATCTACGAGAGCTACTCGGGCCAGGCCGCGTGGATCAAGAAGGTGGCCGCCGATGCCGCCTCGGACGGCGGATACACCGCTGCCGGCTGGGTCACGGGAGGCGCCACTTCGGACTCCGCGAACGGCTATTGCCCGACCGCCGACGCAGGTGCCGCCGACGCAGGTGCCGCCGACGCCGGGACGGACGCCGGAGACGCAAGCGACGGTGCCGATGCCGATGCCGCTGCCGCGCACGATGCCTCGAGCGGAGCGGTCGAAGACAGCGGTCCCGTCGAGGAGGACGCGTCGATCGGCGCGACGGCCGACGCCGCCACGTCCGACAACGCCGTCATCGGAGATACGAGCGGAGACGGTTGCGGATGCGTGACCGCGGGCGCCTCACCCGAGGGCGCGCGTAACGCAAGCTTCGCCTTGGCGTTGCTCGCACTGGTCTTGCCGATGCGCCGTCGCATGCGTCGCGCTCGAGCGGCGGTGGCGCCGCCTGAAGGATCATCCGCGTGGTAATCCACTGCGGTTCACCGCGCGACCGTGATCGACTGGCTGCCGTCCGTGCGATGGAAGTCGGTGCCATCGAACCCGATGGGTATCAGTCGAGGGATAGCCCTGCGGCCGGAGTCACCCGCGCGGCCCGGCGTGCCGGGATAACAGAGGCGAGTAGGCCGGCCATGGCGGCGATGAGGACGACGGCGCCGAGTGGTAGCCAGGGGATTTGCATGGTGGCGTGGGTGAGAGCCTGCTTCACGAAGGTCTCGTAGCCGACCCAGGCGAACCCGACGCCGATCACGGTGCCGAGCAGGGTGGCCACCACCGACAGCAGCACTGCCTCGGCCGCCATCATCCGCCGCAGCTGCCCGCGGGTGAGCCCGAGCGCGCGCAGCAGCGCGTGTTCGCGGGCGCGTTCGAGGACGGAGAGCCCCAGCGTGTTCGCGATGCCGATCAAGGCGATCACCACGGCGATGCCGAGCAGGCCGAGCATCGACCAGGTGAGGATTTTCACCTGTTGGTCCGCCGACGCCCGGGCCTGCAACTGGTCGTCGACCTTCACGCCAACCGAATCCGCCAGCTCGTCCAGGTCACCGACAAGTTGAATCGGGTCGGCGCTGGTGGAGGCACGGATCCAGATGGTATGCGGCTCGGGGGAGTCGGTGAGCGTCGCCAGCGTCTCGGGCGCGACCACGCCCGCCCGGCCCCAGCCGGTGCCGCCGGCGACCTGCAACTGCGCTCGCCGGTGGCCGACGCGCACCGTGACCTGGTCACCGGGCCGGAGGCTCAGGTGCTTGCGAAAGGCCGAATCGTCGAGCCTGATCTTTCCCGGCTCCACCCGGGCGAACGCCCCGCCGTCGCGGGCCACTTGCTCCGCGGCCGGCGCGGTGAGAGCCAAGATCGGTTCGTCGAGCCCGTCCACTTCGACCACGGCGCCGTTCACTGCAATGGCCTGCTCCACACCGGGAGTGCGACGTATCCGGTCGAGGAGGTCGGTGGTGACGGGCCTCTCGGGCGAGCTGAGCGCGACATCGATGGGGTGCCGCCTATCGCGTTGCTCATCCAGCGCCGCACGTGTCGTGGCCATCCCGGTAAGCACGGCAGTCGTCAGCGTGACGCCGACCAGCAGGGAGGCCGTGGTGGTGGCCGTCCGGCGCGGATTGCGCACAGCGTTCTGGGTTGCCAGCCGGCCGGCAGGGCCGAGCAGCGCGCCGGCGATCTGGACCAGGCAGGGGACGAGCACCGGCCCGATGAGGAGTACGCCGGTGAACACCGATCCTCCGCCGGCCAGCATGAGCGCCGTACTGTGCTGCTTCATCGCCACCCCGAGCAGGACTGGCCCAGTGACCAGGAGGACCGCAGCGAGCGCCCGTTGCACCATGCCGGTGGCCGTGTGTACGTCCACCACGGTATCCGGGCGTAGCGCCGCGAGCGGGCTCACCCGGACCACCCGCCGGGTCGGCAACCAGGACGCGAGCATGGTGACCACCAGGCCGACGGCGAACCCCCCCAGCAGCCAGAGCGTGGGCAGCGCGGCGGCACCCATTGGGGCGGTGGGCGCGAGGGCATTGATCAGGGCGATCAGGCCGTAGCCGAGGCCGACGCCGACCAGGCTCCCGGTCAGCGACGCGAGCACCCCGACGGTGGCCGCCTCGCGGCGTACCGAACGCACCACCTGCCGACGGGTCGCGCCGATGCAGCGCAGCAGTGCGAAGTCGCGGAGTCGTTGCGCGAACAGGATGGAGAACGTGTTCGCGATGACCAGGACCGAGACGAAGAGCGCGACGCCGGCGAAGAGCAGCAGCATCAACGACAAGGTGTCCACCCGGTTGTTGAGTCGGGTCCGCGCCTCGTTGACGAATTCCTCCGGCGACTGCACCTTCGCGCCTTCCGGGAGTGGACCGACCTCCCCGCGCACCGCCACCTTGCCCACCTGGAGGTGGTCGCGCCACTGCAGCAACTGCCGCCAGGTGACGTACACGTCGGCCTGGGCCGACGCAGAGGGCGACTCCACGAGGCCGACCACCTCTAGGTCGGCCGCGGTGGCGCCCTCGTCGATCCGAATCCGGTCGCCGATCGCGATGTCCCTGGCCTGGGCCGTCCACACATGCACCACCGCCTCGCCCATGCGTGCGGGGAAGCGGCCCGAGCGGAGCTTCTGCCAGCGCAGATTCTCCGAGGGGGCAACGGGCCCCACGGCGGTCTCGGAGAACAGACCGTCGCCCGCGCGCACCAGCAGCATCGCCCGGCCGATTGCGGAGGCGTTCTCGCCGTATCGCTCGGCGAGCGCGATCCCAACTTCCGAGCCCATCTTGGAGACCACGTGGTCGGCATTGCGATACGGCGCCCCAAAGCCGTCCATGAGTCCGCTCCGTGCCCCGGACGTGAGCACGCCGACCACGACGACGAAGGCGACTCCGACGATGACCGCGATCGCCGCTGCGATGTACCTGCGGAGGTGGGTCCGCAGCGACGCGAGGAAGACGGTGTGCATCAGGCGATCCGCCCGTCCTGCATGGTGACCACGTCGTCGGCGTAGGTCGCCGCGTCGCGGTCGTGGGTGACCATCACGACGGTCTGGCCGAGCTCGCGCGCCGACCGGCGCAGGTGATCCAGCACCTCCGCCGACGTGGTGGTGTCCAGGTTTCCGGTGGGCTCGTCGGCGAACAGCAGGTCCGGCTGCGTGATCAGGGCCCGGGCGATCGCGACCCGCTGCTGCTGGCCGCCGGACAGCTCTGCGGGCCGGTGGCCGAGCCTGTCGGCCACGCCGAGGACATTGGCGAGCCTGTGCGCGTGCTCCCGCCCCGCGTTGTCGATCCGGCGACCGCCCAGCTCGAGCGGGAGCACGATGTTTTGGAGCGCGGTGAGCATCGGCAGCAGGTTGAACGACTGGAACACGAAGCCGACGTGCTCGCGGCGGAAGATCGTGAGCGCGTCGTCATCGAGTGATCCGAGGTCGGTGCCGGCCACGGTGACGGTGCCGCCGCTGGCCTGGTCGAGTCCGGCCAGGCAGTGCATCAGCGTGGACTTGCCCGATCCGCTCGGGCCCATGATCGCGGTGAACCGCCCTCGTGGGAGATCGAGGTCGATGCCGCGCAGGGCATGCACCTGGGCTTCGCCCCGGCCGTAGGTCTTGGTCAGGTTCCGCGCGCTGGCGGCCAGGGTTTCCCGAGTCGCGTGCCGGGTCGTGCTCGTCATGGCTGCATCCTCGGATCGTGCGTCGGGTCGGCATACATGGGCGGGCAACCGTGATCGACGGCTTCGGGGCGCAGCTCGTAGTGCCAGGGTTCGTTGCTGTAGATCTGGCACAGTCCGTACTCGGCGCCGTGCTTGGACAGCCACGCCGTGGCGTCGGAGGGCCCGATGTCGATCGCGTGGCCCGACACGTGAGCAGAGGTGTCGGGGGTGGCCACCCATCGTGCGGCTTCCTCTTGTGAGCCGTACTTCGCAAGCGCCTCACGGAGGAGTTGTTCCTGGTACTCCGGGGAACGCCAGCCGCTATCGACGAAGATCTCGACCCCGTCGTCCGCGGCATCCGTTGCAGCTTGGCGGAGGGCACCGAGGAGATCGTGGTCGAGGTTGGCCACGGCCGGAATTTCGTCATCGACGACCGTCACGCCGTCAGGGACGGCGCCATCTTCCTCGCCAAGTGCTTCACGGTGGTCGCCGTGAGGAGACCCCCGCGACTGCCAACCGAGGGCTCCGATGAGGGCGGCGGCAGCGAGGATGGTCGATCGGGTACGGTGGACTGCTGTTCGTGCTGGTTCGCTGTCGGACATGCCTCCAGTCAAGGCCGCGTAGTGTTGCCAGCACGTATGTGGTTTTCGATACGCCGACGATAGACTCCGGCTCGTAGCATCGAGAGCGCATGCGTGTGTTGATCGTCGAGGACGAACCCTATCTGGCACAAGCCATCCGCGATGGCCTACGCCTGGAAGCGATCGCGGCCGATATCGCCGGTGACGGTGACACTGCGCTGGAACTGCTGAGCATCAACGCGTACGACATCGCCGTCCTCGACCGCGATATCCCAGGCCCTTCCGGCGACGAGATCGCCAAACGCATCGTCGCCTCCGGCAGCGGCATGCCGATCCTCATGCTCACCGCCGCCGACCGGCTCGACGACAAGGCGTCCGGGTTCGAGCTCGGCGCCGACGACTACCTCACGAAGCCCTTCGCACTTCGAGAGCTCGTGCTCAGGCTCAGAGCGCTTGACCGCAGGCGCGCCCACAACAGACCGCCCGTACGAGAGATCGCAGGCCTCCGTCTGGATACGTTCCGCCGCGAGGTTTACCGCGATGGCCGCTACGTCGCGCTCACCCGGAAACAGTTCGCCGTGCTCGAAGTCCTCGTCGCTGCAGAAGGCGGCGTCATCAGTGCCGAAGAGCTCCTGGAACGTGCGTGGGATGAGAACGTCGACCCCTTCACCAACGCCGTCCGCATCACTGTCTCGGCGCTGCGCAAACGCCTCGGCGAACCCTCGCTCATCGCCACCGTGGCCGGCGTCGGCTACCGCATCGACATAGCACCCCGCACCGGCGGTGAGGGAGGTGACCGTGGATAGAGCGCCTGGCTTGAGCGTCCGCCTCAAACTCACCCTCAGCTATGCCGGGGTCCTGATGCTTGCAGCGGCCTTGCTACTCGGCGCCGTGTGCGTGGGCCTTCTCCGATATAGGCCCAACGTTGTGATCATGAGCACCGGGCGTTTGGTTCCCGGCCTCCTGCGCGCGTTCGCTCCGGCGGTAGCCGCAGTGCTCGCATTCCTGCTCGTGTTCGGTCTTGTGGGAGGGTGGTTTCTAGCCGGCCGGATGCTCGCGCCGCTGACTCGCATCGCGGACGCAACCCGCACGGCCGCGAACGGATCGCTCTCCCACCGAATCCGGCTACCGGGCCGCAAAGATGAGTTCCGCGAGCTCGCCGACGCCTTCGACACCATGCTCGCACGGCTCGAAGCGCAGGTCACCGAACAGCAGAGATTCGCAGCCAACGCCTCCCACGAACTGCGCACGCCACTGGCGATCACGCGGACACTTCTCGAGGTGGCCCAGAGCGATCGGAACCGCGACACCAGCGAACTTGTCGACCGGCTCCACGTCGTCAACGCCCGAGCGATCGACCTCACCGAAGCATTGCTCCTGCTCAGCCGCGCCGACCAACGGTGCTTCACCAAAGGGCAGGTCGACCTGTTCCTCATCGCAGAAGAAGCCACGGAAACGCTTCTCCCACTCGCAGAAAAACGCGGCCTCACCATCGAGACCTCCGGCGACCTGACCCCCACCATCGGCTCACCTGCGCTCCTGCTGCAGATGGCTACGAACCTTGTGCACAACGCGATCGTCCACAACCTGCCCGAACGGGGCACCGTATGGGTCACGACCAGCATTCACCCCAAGACTGTGGTGCTCACTGTCGAGAACACCGGCGAGAGGCTCGCCCCGGAATTGGCTTCCACGCTTGTCGAGCCGTTTCAGCGTGGCACCGAACGAATACGCACCGACCACGCAGGTGCCGGCCTCGGCCTGGCAATCGTCAAAAGCATCACGCAAGCACATGACGGCACCCTCACCGTCACTCCACGGCCCGCTGGCGGGCTCCGCGTCACGGTGCAACTACCTGCTGCACCCCCGCACACTCGAACACCGACGACGCGGTCTTCCGTCTGATTGCAGCGTCTTGCCTGCCCCGGTCGTCAAATCCACCCGCGGGCCCCGCCTCCCCGACCCTGTTCGACGAGCCCGTCTTCACCATGGAGGCGGGCTTCTGTCGTTCCATGCACGAAATAGGCGGAGTCACTTCCGCGAAGCACCGTGGGCATCTCGCTCCGACCGCCGTGAGGTCACCGATACCGGCGCGTCCTGATCGCGGACAGCGCGCGTGATGCGCTCGAGGCCGGCACGGAGAGCGGCCCAATCCAGTGGTCCGACGGCCGCCTCGATGTCGTCGACCCACTTGGCGTGCGCCCGGTGGATCACCGCGAGCGCGGCGTCGCCCGCCTTGGTCACCACAAGGAGCTGCGAGCGGCGGTGTTGGGGGTTGTCCTCGTATCGGGCCAGACCTTCGTGGACCAGCTCGTCGGCCACGCGCTGCACACTCTGACGCTGGAGCCCGAGCCTGCGGGCGATGTCCGGCACCGTGGCCCCTTCGCCCGCGGCCTGAAGGATCATCCGGCGCGAGTGCGTCTGACCGGCGGCCGCGGCGAGGTGCTCGCCGGCATCACGGAGGATCCGGTTCGCCTCGAAGACGGCATGCAGGGCGGCATCGACGTTCTTGTTCATCTCGGTGTTCGGTTTGACAGCATGCTGTCATTGAGCCAGAGTGCGGGGAGATGACAGCATGTTACCAACTTCTCGTCGGTGCGCTGCCGGCTTCCGGGCAGGAGATGGGCTCTCTGCGCCGGCGCCTGCGCGAGACGCGCTGGCCCGTCCTGCCCGATTCGGACGACCGGGCGCACGACCTCATGCTCTCGACCCTCCGTCCGTTCGTGGAGGAGTGGGATCGCTGGCTCGCGCAGCCTCCGCGCCCCGGAGCCGGCGAACACGCCGTGCTGGGCAACGGTGCTCGCCGCGTGCACGTGGCTCGGTTTGCGGGCGCGGGGCGTGTGCCGATCCTTCTGCTGCACGGCTGGCCGACCTCGTTTCTCGCCTTCCACAGGGTGATCGAACCACTGCGAGCGGTCGCGTCGGAGGTCGTGCTGGCCAGCCTTCCCGGGTTCGGGACCTCCCCGTTGCCGTCCGGCCCCTGGTCGATCGCGGACTCGGCTCGGCTGCTGGCCGAGGCGATGTCGGCGATGGGTCACCGCAGCTTCATCGTCCACGGACAGGACTGGGGATCCGTGGTCGCTCGGGCGATGGGCGCGCTCGAACCCGACCGCGTGCTCGGAGTCCACGTCAGCGCGGGCCTGCGGGGATTCATGGCCGACGGCAGCGCGGCGGAACCGGCGTGGACCCGGCTCCGCGAGTTCGTCGTCGAGGGCGGCGGATACCTGCAACTGCAGAGCCGACGACCCCGCTCGCTGGCGTTCGCGCTATCGGACTCCCCCGCGGGACAGCTCGCCTGGCAGCTCGACAAATACCAGCTCTGGCAGGGTGAGCTCCATGACGACTTCGGGCTCGGAACCGACTTCATCCTGGCCAACGCGACCCTCTACTGGCTGACCGGCACCGGCGGCACGAGCATGCACATCTACTCGCTGCCGACGGGCTATCCCGACACCGGCTCCGCGAACGTCCCCACCGGCGTGAGCGTGTTCCGACACGGCGACTTCGCCTCCCGTGCCGTCTCGTCACGCGAGAACGAGCTCGTCGCCTGGTACGAGCACGACACCGGCGGCCACGTGGCCTCACTCGACTCTCCCTCCGAGTTTCTCTCGGACCTGACCCACTTCATCGATCTCGTAGGAGCGAACGCATGAATCCCACCAGCACCATCGTACTCGTCGGCGGCAGCGGTCTCGGCCCCTGGGCATGGCAGCGCGTCACCCCCATCCTGAACCGTCACGGGTTCCAGACCGTGACCCCGCAATTGCGCACCACCGGCGAGGACCGGACCCCCGCGAAAACGGTAACCCTGGATGACTGGGTCGAGGATCTCAGCGCAGCGGTGTCGGGCCTTGCCGACGCGATCCTGGTCGCGCATTCCTTCGCCGGCTACGTCGCCGCCGCGCTGCTGGAGAGACAGCCGCGCAGCATCCGAAAGTTGATCTTCCTCGACGCCGTGCTCCCGCAGCCCGGCAGATCCTGGTTCGACGTGATGGGCCCGGACGTCGCGGGGTTCATGACCAGCCTCGCCAGCGACGGGGCGACCCCCTGGTTCACGCGAGAGCAGCTCGACCAGATGTATCCAGGGCACGGCATCGTCGACGCGGACTTCGCCTGGATGAAGTCCCACCTGACTCCGCAACCGATCGCCACCTACGCCAACGTCTCGATCACGAAGCCGCTGGAAACAGCGACCGCGAACGTAGCGTACGTGCGTTGCCTGCGCGTCGCTCCCCCCGCTGCGGACCTGACCACGCATCCCGGCTGGGAGCACCGCACGCTCGACGCCGGCCATTGGCCCATGATCACCGACCCCGCCGAGACCGCGCAGGTCATCATCGAGCTCGCGCGCTCGTGACCTCGAAGAGCCATGCTTACGAGGTCGCGGTGGTTGGAAGTTCGACGACGAAGGTCGTCCCTTCGCCCAGCGCGCTCTCGACGCGGATCGTTCCGCCGAGCGCGGTGACGATGGCGCGGGCGATGTACAGCCCGAGCCCGAGCCCGCCGTAGCTGCGTGCCGAGACCGCGCGTTCGAAGCGCTCGAAGATGTGGGCGACGCGTTCGGGGGGGATTCCGATGCCGCGGTCCTTCACCGTGAGAGACGCCCGGCCGCCAGCGTGAGCCACGACGACGTCGATGGGCTTGCCACTACCGAACTTGATGGCGTTGGAAAGCAGGTTCGAGACAACCTGCTCGAGGCGCAGGCGATCCCAATTCCCCATGACGGGCTCGGGCGCGGTGAGCGTGATGGTCGAGCCCGATTCGCGGCACGCCGGCGCGAGCAGGTCGATCGCGTCGCGGGCGACGTCGACCAGGTCGATGTGCTCGAGGGCGAGGTCCAAGTGCCCGCTGCGGATTCGAGAGACGTCGAGGAGCTCGTCGACCAGACGCGTGAGCCGCTGGATCTGGCGACCTGCGAGAGAGAGTCCACGGTGCACGTTTTCCGGAGCCGGCGGAAGCTTGCCGTGGGTGAGAGCCTGCACCATGAGCTTGAGAGACGTGAGCGGCGTATTGAGCTCGTGGGCGGCGATGGAGAGGAATTCCTCCCGGATGCGAAGGGCTTCTTCCACTCTTTCGAAGGCGCGGGTTCGTTCTGCCACTTCGGCGTGAAGCTTCTCCACGAGGAGCCCGTTCTGCAGGGCGCTCGCCATCTGCGAGGAGAGGAGCTCGAGCACGTTGACGCGCGCCGGGTCGAACGCGTGCGTCACGAGTCCATTTTCGCAGTACAGGATGGCGACCAGCGCGCCCTTTCGACAGATGGGGAGGACGAGGAGCGACTTGAGCGTGCGATCGTGCGTATCGTCGAGCCCGGCGACTCGCAGATCGCGGGCAGCGTCGTCGATGACCAGCGGGCGCGGTGTCTCCTGGACCTGCTCGACGAGGGGCGCAAGGACGGATTGGGCTTCACGAAGCGGCGTGCGCTCGACGACCGAGGTCTCGAGGGCGCTGCCAGAGGCACGTACGAAGAGCTCGCCGTCCTCCTCGAGCAGGAGGGCGGCTCGCTCGGCACCGGCAGCCTCGATGCACGCCCGGAGGAGTCGAGTCAGAAGCTGATCGAGCTCGGTCTCGGTCGAGAGTGTGCGTGCGACGCGCAGGACGCTGACCAGATCGACGCCGCCCTCCACGGTCCCTGCCGTCGTACGCGTTGTAAGACGGAGAAGCGGAAACTCTTCTTCCAATGCCCGCACCTTCTCGGACGCGCCCCACTCCGCGTAGAGCCGTCTCGCTTCTCGCAGGTGACCCTCGCCGATGAGGGCGCGGCCGCGACGAAGCGCGTGTCTGCCCGCGAGCTCGCGGGCGAGCGCCTCTTCGTGGATGACGCGCGTGGCGGCGGCCGCCTCGATCGCGGCGTCGTAGAGATCGGCGGCGTCGATGGCTCGACCCTCGAGGCGCGCAAGTTCCGCTTCGACGAGAAGGTGCTTGGAGCGGACGTTCGTTGCGCCAGCGGTTAGCCATCGTGTTGCGATTTGCTGGTTCTGCCGGACCTTGCCGAGGAGGTCCGCCTTGCGTTCAGGATCGACGCCGTCGCAGAGCGCCGCGAACGTGAGCGACGAGAAGACATTGAGCTCGACGGCATGGACGTACGCATCCGCGAACTCGGCACGGCGACCGGCCTCGTCCGCGTGCGCCGCGGCGTCGACGAAGTCGCGAAAGAGGTAGGCCGTGGCGAGCCGGCGGATCTCGTAGACACATCGGGTGAAGGGCTCTTGTCGAACCGATACGAGGTAGGACGCTTCGCTGAAGTCGTCGTCGTCGAATCGGCCTCGCTCGAAGGTGAGTCCCTTGAGCGCACGAATGCCTTGTCTGTACGCGAGCTGGTAACGACTGAACGCTCCGTTCCGCGTTCGCAGGAGGAACACCATGTTCGCGTCGATCTCACGGACCAAGCCGTCGAGCTCCTGCCCTGCGAGGAATCCGTGGGCGATGAGCGCCGCCTGCACGTAGGCCGCCGTGCGAACCTCCCCGCTCTCGAGTGCGACGCTCAGGGCGTGCCTGAGCTGCGGGATGACGGTATCGAAGTGGCGCCAAGCCAGGACGAAGACCGCCAACATGTCGGTCGCCTGCGCCTCCTGGCCGCGATGACCGAATCGACGCGCCAGGTTCACCGCGAGACGCGCGAACGCGTCCGCCTCTTCGAGCTGGCCCCGCGTGGCGAGGCTCAAGGCCCAAGTGCCGAATACCGTCGGCGACGGTGGACCGTTTCCGTGCTCGAGAATGAAGCGAACCGAACGCGCCGAGACGTACGTGAAGAGCTTGTGGTCCGACGACCAGACGGGGTGGATGATGCTCTCGAGGAGTCGCAAGACGGCATCGTCGCCTTCGTCCGTGATGACCGACTCGTCGATGAGCCGCTCGATGGATCGACCGCGCATGAGCAGGTCGATCGCGTGGCGTTCGCGGGCGATTCCTTCCTCGATGTTCTCCGGAATTCCTTCGAAGCCGAGGTCGCGAAGGCCTTCCAGGCCCCTCGAGAGGGCCTCGTCCCATGCGGATCGGACGGTCGCGCTAACGACGAGCAGGTTGTAGATGTCGGCCTTCTCACACCGCGACCACGCGTGTTCGAGCGCGTCGAGGGCGAGGTGACGCGAGAGGTCATGGTCACCGCTCACGAGCGCGCACTTGGCGGCGTCCCGGTGGAGCGAGAAGGCAAGCTCGTGCCGTGCCTCCCACGAGGACTCAGGGAGCGCGGCGAGGCCGGCGCACAGGTAGGCGAGCGCAGAGTCGTAGGCGGTGGCTCGCTGCGCCTTCCGACCCGCGCGAGCGTCGAGCTGCGCGAGCGCGATCCGATCGTCGTCGGAGGCGAGCAGCGGAGCGCCGAGGTTCATTTGGTCGGCGGCGTCGAAGATCCATGGATCGACGTCGGAGGAACGCTGCAGCAGATGACGTCCGATCCTCAGGTGGATCTCGCGTCGTTGCTGCTCGTCGAGCCGGGAGTAAGCAGCTTGCTGGACCCGGTCGTGCGCGAACCGATACGTGTGGGGGCCGAGCGCGGCGTCGACGCCGAGCAGCCCTTCGTCGAGCGGGGCCTTCAGGGCATCGTTGACGGCCTCCTCGGTCGATCCCGTGACGGCCGCGAGCGTTCGGACATCGACGACCTTCCCCGAGCAAGCGGCGATCGGAAGGAGTTGCCTCGCTGCCTCGGGGAGATCGTCGATGGCCTTTGCGAGAAGATCGACGACGTTGTCGGTGATCGCGACGTCCTCGATTCGCCGGACATCCCATGTCCAGCCGCCTCGATGGGAATCGAACGCGACGAGGCCCTGCTTCTGCAGCTCGCGAAGCAGCTGCCGGACGAAGAATGGATTGCCTGCCGTCTTCCGATGAACGATCGCCGCCAGCCGTCGAACATCGTCTCCATCTCGTGGGCCGACCGCATCCGTGAGCAGGTGCTCCACGTCGACTTCGGAGAGCGGCTGCAGATCGATCCTCGTCACGGAGACGTCCTCGGCTCGTAGCTCCGTCTCGAGACGGAGGACGGCGCGCGAGTCCGCGATCTCGTCCGCGCGGAAGGCGCCCACCAAGAGCAGATGAGCACTGTCGGGATCCGCGGCGAGGGCGGACAAAGTCTCGACCGTCGAGGCGTCCGCCCATTGCAGATCGTCCAGCAGAAGCACGAGTGGGCGCGCTTTCGAGGTGAAGACGCCGAGGAAGGCTCGCACGGTGGCCTGGAGGCGTAGCTTTGCGTCCAACGGCTCGAGCGGCGGTGGCGGAGGTGGCTCACCGATGATGTCGACCAATCGTGGCGCGAGGTCGGTGAGCACGCGCGCGCTTGGTCCGAGCGCTGCGCGGATCCGCGACGCCCAGCCCTCACGCTCGACAACGGGTCCCGCGACGATGTCTGCGACGAGCACGTCGATGGCCTCGACGAGCGCCGCATAGGGAAGGTTTGCCTTCCGAAGGTCGCATTTGCCCTCGAGGTATCTTCCGTCACGCGCGAGCGCCGCGTTGCGGAGAGCTCGCACGAGCGTGCTCTTGCCGACGCCGGCGGCTCCAGCGACGAGCACGAGCGCGGCGCCCTCGGAGCCGACGCGGTCGAGCAGGCCCGTGAGTGTCGCGAGATCACGCTCGCGACCGTAGAGCCGCTCGGGAAGCGGAAGCTTCAAGGCGAGGTCGAGGCTGGCCAGGTCGAAGGTCGCAACGTCACCCGCCTGCCACTGCCGCTGAACCTCCGCGAGGTCGGCGGCGAGTGCAAGCGCGGACTGGTAGCGATCCTCGGGCATCTTGGCGAGAAGCTTGTCGACGATGCGGGAGAGCTGATCGGGGACGCGGCGCGCGACGAGCGAGGCCGAGATGGGCGCGCGAGCGAGGTGGGCGTGGACGATGCCGAGCGGGTCCTTCGCGCGAAACGGCGGCGCTCCCGTCAGCAATTCGTAAAACACGATTCCCAGCGAGTAGAGGTCGCTTCGGTGGTCGACCCCGCAACTCATACGGCCCGTTTGTTCCGGAGCAACGTAGGGAAGGGAGTCGGCGAGCTCGAGCGGCAGCGGCGACGCCGATTCGGGGCCGGTGACGGCGAGATCGAAGTCCACGAGCGTCGGGCGACCCTCTGCATCGAGAACGACGTTTGCCGGCTGGATATCTCGGTGAACGATGCCTCCTCCGTGTACGCGCGCGAGGATGTCAGTGAGCGCGCGACCGATGTCGAGAAAGGTCCCGACCTCGAGCGGCATTCGCAAATCCCTCAACGTCGAGGGCCCTGCATCCTCGAGCACGAGCGCAGGAGCTCCAAGAGCCTCGTGAAACTCGATCGCGCGGGCGATGCCGCTCGAGCCGGTACCGGCGAACCTCTGGAGCACGGCGTACTCGTGTCGTAGTGCAGCGGCGGCCTCGTCACTGTCCGCGTCCGTTGGCGTCTTGATCACGACAGCCCGGTCGAGGAAGCGGGTCCGCACGACCGTAAAACGTCGACCGCGCTGGATGAGGTGCTGGCCAGCACGAGCTCCCGACGATGCGCGCGTAGCATCCCGCATAAGGATCCATAGAACCGAGCGCAAACCCGCGCAAATGGCGTCAGATTCGTGCGGAGCTTCACGGGCGCATGATGGATACGCCCAGCCTCGTCTCAGAGCGGTTTGGCGGGCTGGGGACACGTCGCAGCTTCGACGATCAGGCGTCCGAGCGCGCGCGCATATCGCGGCTTCGTGCCGGGGCTCCAGATCAGTGCGAACTCCGCTTTCGGCAAAGGCGGCAGACCGTACTGATCGTCGATGATCGTCATCCCGGGCGCGAGCTCGTCGTCCGCGAGGAGCGAGACGGCCAGTCCTGCCAGCACCGCTGCCCGTAGGCCATGCTGGTTGGCCGACGTGAAGGCGACGTGCCATTCGACGTCCGACTCGGCGAGCGCGTCGACGGCCATCCCGCGCCATGCACAAGGTGGCGGAGAGAGCGCGAGCGGTAGCGATGCGCCAGCGAACTCGAACGTCTCCGCCGCCACCCAGACGTACTGCATGCGGCGGAGCACCTTGCCGCCGCCTTCGCCTGCGCGGACGAGCGCCACGGCGAGATCGAGCTCTCCCGCTTCGACCTTGGCCCGCAAGTCGAGGCAGACGCTGACCGACACCTCCAGCCGCACAGCCGGGAACACGCAAGCGAAGCGACGAAGGAGCTGAGGGAGCCGATCTCCCATGAAATTCTCGGGGACGCCGAAGCGCACGACGCCGGAAACCGAGGACTGCTGGAAGCGCCGGGTCAGCGCGTCTTGCGCGTGCAGGATCTGCTCGGCGTGGCGCAGAAAGTCTTCGCCGTCCTCGGTGAGGACGAGCTTGCGCGTCGTGCGTGAGAGGAGCGGACGGCCGATCTGCTCTTCGAGCCGTCGTATTTGATGGCTGACCGCCGACTGCGTCAGATGCAGCCGCTCGGCCGCGCGCGTGAAGCCGCCCGCCTCGCGAACGGCGACGAAGGCACGCAGAAGGGCAGGGTCGAAATCCATCCCGGCCAATATATGACGAACCCAACTGAGTGCGACGAAATCAATTCACTTCCGTCATGAGCTGGATTGGCCAAAGTGGCGGCAGGTCTCGCGCCTCCCGGTTTCGCATCGGGGGGCGCTTGGTCACGTCGACAGAAGGAAGTTCATGGCTCTTTCCCAATCCGCCCAGAATACCGTCGCGCTCGTCGGGGCGTGCCTCGCGTCGCTGATGTTCGGCCTCGAGATCTCGAGCGTCCCCGTGATCCTGCCGACGCTCGAGAAGGTGCTGCATTGCGACTTCCACGGTCTGCAATGGATCATGAACGCCTATACGATCGCCTGCACGACCGTGCTGATGGCGACAGGCACGCTCGCCGATCGCTATGGTCGCAAGCGCGTCTTCATGGCGGCCACGTTGGCCTTCGGCGTCACGTCGCTGCTGTGCGGTCTGGCCGAGGGCGCGTCGATGCTGATCGCCATGCGCTTCCTCCAGGGCCTCGCCGGTGGAGCGATGTTCACGTGCGTGGTCGCGATCCTCTCCCATCAGTTTCAGGACGGGCGCGAGCGCGGGCGCGCATTCTCCACCTGGGGTGTCATCAGCGGCATCGGCCTGGGCTTCGGTCCGATCATCGGCAGTACCCTCGCGACGCTGGCGAGTTGGCAGTGGGTGTTCCTGATCCACGTCCCGCTGACGCTCTTGACGCTGATGAGCGCCAACATCGGCATCCGGGAATCGCGCGACCCGCACGCGAAGACGATCGACGGCGCAGGCATCGTCACCCTCACGCTCGGGGTCTTCGGTCTGACTTATCTGATCACGCAAGGAGCGGAGCTGGGACAGGCCACGACGCTCGGCCTCGCGGCGCTCACCGTCGTCAGCCTTGCTGCCTTTCTGATCGTGGAGAAGACCAGGCAACATCCGATGTTCGACTTCTCGGTCTTCCGAATCCGAGCGTTCAGCGGGGCGATCTTGGGCTGTATCGGGATGAACGTTTGCTACTGGCCATTCATGATCTACCTGCCTATCTACTTCAAGGCAGGCCTCGGTCTCGATAGTAGGTCGGTCGGGCTCCTGCTCTTGGCCTATACGATTCCCTTCTTGGTGATGCCGCCTCTCGCGGACCGTCTGCTCCGCGCTTGGGGTCCTCGCCTGACCATTCCGCTGGGGATGGCGGTCATGGGGACGGGCTTCCTCCTGATGCGCCTCGGAAGCGGCCTCGAACATGCCAATTGGCTGACCGTGCTTCCCGGTGCTTTCGTCGCCGGCGTCGGCCTCGGCCTGACCAGCACGCCGGTGACGAACACCACCACGGGCTCGGTCCCGAGCAACCGAGCCGGCATGGCATCGGGGATCGACATCAGCGCGCGGCTCGTCACTCTTGCCATCAACATCGCGGTGATGGGGCTGATCCTCGTGCAGGGAACCCGCTCGTTCCTGTCAGGCACCTTCGCGGCCGCTCTCGACGATTCGCAGCAGAAGGCGCTCGCCGCAGCGGCCGCCGCGGGCGATCTCGGCGCGCTACCGCAGGCCTTCCCGGCACTCGATACCCTGGATCCTTCGGGTGCCGGCGTGCACGCGGCGCTCGTCCGAGGATTCGGCTTGGTGATGCTCTACGGCGGCCTTTCCGCGTGGCTCCTCGCGGCGCTCAGCTTCGTCGTCTTCGGCCCGCGACGCGTTCTCGAGGTGGAGGTCGCGGCGCGCGAAGCGACGTTGTAAACTCGGCACGCGCAGTGCGCCGGCCAGTGCGCCGGAGCGTGGAGCGCTCAGCCTGAGCCTTGCACGCGCTGCGAGGCGAGCAGCACGTACTCGCCGTCGGCACCCTGGCCCTGGCCGATGCCGACAAAGCCCAGCTTGAAGTAGAACGCCAGCGCCGCCTCGTTGCGGCGCAGGCATTTGAGGTGCAACGGTTGCTCCGGCCAGCCCAGTGCGTGCAGCAAGGCACGGCCGATGCCTTGGCGCTGTTGCCCGGCGGCGAGATAGAGGTGATGGACGAACCGGTCCGGCTCCCACAGCGCGACGAAGCCGACAAGGGCTCCGTCGTCGGTCTCCGCCACCAGCACGCGTTCGCCGCGGGTCTGGTCATCGTAGTCGTCCAATTGGAAGGTCTCGCTGGGGAGCCAGGCGAATGTAGCTCTACGCGCCTGCAGGAAAAGCTCGCGCAGGTCGGGGCGATCGTCCTCGGTGGCGAGGCGGATGTGGATGGTCATCGACTGGACGAGTTCTAGAGCGGGACCTGGAGTGAAGCCTAGCCGCGGCGACGCCTCCTCACGAGAGGCATTCGCGTGGCCAAACCGGTTGCGGCGATCGCGCCACCACTCGTTGAGGTTCCTACGTTGCATCCTCTTTGGTCGCCGGCGGAGAGACTCTCGACGGGTAGTCGCTGGGCCCGTCGAGGGGGGCGCCTTCCTCCAGACGGGCCGCGGCGACTCGAGTTCCCGCTCTAGACGCCATGCGTTCACTTACGGCGACCTCTTTGACCGCGGTTGGGCGTTATCGGTCGTCGTTGCTCATCTTGATCTCCGAACGACGCTTTCCTCGCACCGTGGAGCGGCGCGGAGGCAGGATGAAGCGTTCGAACTCAAGATCGGGCCGAGGGCGAGCAGCTCGCTGGACAGGTGCGGCAAGCGTGGCAGGCATGGCGTCGGACTGTGGGCGAGTGGCTCTGCGGGAACGATCGTGGCGGAGAAGAGCCGACGGGCGACGGCGCGAGAGGCTGCGTCCGTGCGAACACGAAGCCGAGACTTCTCGCGACGCTGTCGAATGAAGAGATTCTCGTCGATCTGAGGTCGTTCGTCGGTGCGGAGAGGCAGTCGCTCGCGAGGGTGATCGTCTATCTCGTCGAGGTCGAAGAGCGCCGGATCCATCTCGAGGTCGGATGTTCGTCGATGTTCGATTTTTGCACGCGCAGGCTCGGCTTCAGCGAGCGAGAAGCGTTTCGAAGACTCACGGCGGCGCGTCTCGTTCGGCGTTTGCCAGTGCTGCTCGATGTCATTGCCTCGGGACGAATTCATCTCTCGAGTCTCGTGCTTCTGCGTGACCTGCTCACGGAGGCGAATGTCGAGGAGATCGTCGCCGCTGCGAGCGGTAAGACGAAGCGTGAGGTCGAGGAGCTCGTGGCGCGGATGGCGCCGAAGCCCGACGTCCGAGCGTCGATTCGGAAGCTGCCCGATCGCCGACCGTCCTCTTCGACCGCTTCGTCGCAGGAAGCGTTCACGACGGCGTCGCAGTCGCCGACACCGCAGCTACAGGCCATCGCCGAGCGGCGTTACAAATTACAGCTCACGGCCAATGAGGCCCCTCGCGACAAGCTGGAGCTCGCGTGTGCTCTCATGAGTCACCAAAATCCGAGTGGGGATCTCGCGACCATCGTCGAACGCGCTGTCGAGCTACTCATCGAGAAGCTCTCGAAGGAGAAGCTCGGTACGACCTCGCGAGCGCGTGCCGAGCGCACAACCACCACGCTGCCGAGCGCGTGTTCGGTCGCGCGCACGTCGAAACCCGGATCCGCGGTCGTCGTAAGGGACCCTCGCTCCGAGGAGATCGCAGCGCGCCCTTCTCTGGACCGGCCGACGTCTCCCAGCGAAAGTTTGGAGTAACGAGGGCAACCACGACAGCGGCTACGGCGTTGCCTGCGGCCATCGGTGGCCTTGCTCTCGAGGCGAGCCACGTCGCGCCCGAGCAGACGCGGGACGACGACGCGCGGAAACACTTGCGTGCCGCGCTGCTTACTCTCGGCTTCCGCGGCGTCGAAGCCGACCGCGCCCTTCTCGTGATCGACCGAAAGGAGTGCGACGAGCCGTGGAGGCGGCCGATCGAGACGCTCGTTCGTGAAGCCCTCGGCATCCTCACATGACTCGCTCACGAGACGTTGCTGGCTTGCGCTCGACTTCGCATCCCTGACGGCCGCTTCCCTAAAACCGGGACTCATCGAATCCGATGTGTACGTGGAAACCCGTAGTTCTGGTCTCGGGCCTCCCACGACGCGTGCGCGTATACTCACGCCATGGGGCGTTTCGTCATGCGAGCGGGATTGGCGGCAGCGATGCTCTTGCTGGCCTGTGGCGGCGAGACGACTTCACATCCGGCCGAAAGTGGTAGCGACGGATCGGCCGACGCTGGCCAGCCGCCGGCGAGCTGCGACGTCATGGGCCCTGACGGCGGCGTTTTCTTCTCGTGCCCGGCGGACGGACAGACGGTGTGTCCAGCTGCCGACGGGTGCAACACCTGCAAGTGTGCCATCAGCCACGAATTTAACGTCCCAGCTTTGGGATGCACGACGCTCCCATGCCCTGAGCACAAGTAGTCTCAGACGGGTGAGCGCTCACCGGCAGGGCGTGATGCCTGATACAGCAATATCTCGGGCAGTGAGTCGTCTACGTCAGTAGCACTTCACGGACTGGACGGTCGCCGGCTTCTGCGCCGAGGAGGTGCACTCCGGCAGCACGCACGCAAAGATCGGATTATCGCTACACGTGACACGCATCTTCACGCGCTCGGAGTGGGCGAGGCATGGCTCGCCGTCCTTGTCGCTCGTGGAGAAGATGAGCTCCGTCGGAAAGCACGCCTTCTTTCCGCCGGTGGTGTCCAGCGCGAAGCACTTCCACGGGGAGACGCAGTCCGCATTGGTGTTGCACGAGTCGAGCGTGCACGTGTTCGTGCCGCCGCTCGACGACGCGTCCGACCCACCCCCGTCCTTGGTGCCCCCTTCGTTGGGTGATGACGAACACTCGGCGCCACGCGTGATCTCTGCGGAGCTGCTGCACGAGTAGGACGTGCCACCGACACATGCCTCGTCTTCGCATGCAATCGACTTCGACTCGCCATTGACGGTGACGTCACACGTGCAGCCCGATGGCTTGCCGGTCCCCTTTGGATTCTGCTGGGTAGTTGCGCCGCCGCCATCGGAGGAGCTGCCTCCCGAGCAACACAGCGGGGACGCACCCGTTCGTACACAGGAACGCTCCTTGACCTCCGTGTCGTGGAGCGAGTAGCGCTGGAGAATGGCCGGAATCCCCGTCGAGACGAGCGCGCATGTGGCTGCACACCGTCAAAAGGCGGCCCCGAACGAGGGGATTCTTCATCGGGGACGGCTCGCGCGTTTGGCGATTTGGTCCGCGCTGGGCGGAGCTGCTCTCGCCCTCTCCCTCGCGGCGTGTGGTGGATCGACGGATGTCGGGAATCTCGATGCCATCGATGTCGTCGATGCGGAGGCCGATGCCGGTCTCACGACGGCGGACGATGCTGCGGCGCCCGTCGAAGACGGCTCGAGCGGCGACGCCGCCGATGCCCGTCCGAACGAGTGCGAAGACGACGGTGGGACCATCACCTGCGGCAAGGGCGAATGCGTTCGAACGGTGCCGGCATGCGTGGGCGGCCGAATCCAGACGTGCACACCGAAAGAGCCGTCGGCCGAGACGTGCGATGGTCTCGACAACGATTGCGACGGCGAGATCGACGAAGACGTCGCCGAGCTGACGTGCGGAGTCGGTACTTGCAAGACCACGGTTCCGGGGTGCTTGCCGGGCGGCGTGACGAATACCTGCACGCCCGGAGCTCCTGGGCCGAAGACGTGCGGCCTCGACAACGACTGCGATGGCGTGATGGACGAGACGGGCCCCATGATGATGCCGGGCACGCCCGTGAGCGTCCGCGGCTTCAACGTCGACGCCATCGCCGAGATGAAGCCCGCGGCGACGACGACGTCTTCCAGTCTCGATCTGACAGCGCACGTCCTCTACACGCAGACCTATGCCGCGGTCGCCGGGATTGCCGGCGGATTGCCCAACTCCGGCACCATCCTGGCCAATGGGCGGCAATACCAACTTGCTCCATTCGATAAGAGCAACATGCTGAAGCTCGGGGCGGGCCAGGAAGGCACACTCTCACTCGTCACGCCGGCCAGCTTCGCGTCGGTGAGTATCTTGGGATTCGCCACCGAGGGCTCGACGGGAGTCTCCGTGACGCTGGAGTACTCCGACGGCTCGAAGGACCTGTCGACGGCTTCTCTGAGGGACTGGTACAACGGCACACCGTCGATCATCTATGGATTTGGTCGCGTGTCGCGTACCGACGACGCGGAGCCCTCCTTCAACAATCCAAAGATGTACGCGATCGACGTGAATCTCTCGTGCGCCGCGCGCACGAAGGTTCTCAAGAGCATCTCCTTCAAGAACTTGTCGCTCAATCCCGCCCCGAACGTCGTGATCGTCGCCGTGTCGGCGGGCCAGCCGTGACCGTCTTCGTGAGCGCCTCGTTCTGATCGGACGAGGCTCTCACTTTCCGCGACGAGCTCGCTTCCGCTTCTCGGCGCGGCATCGGAATCGCTCGTCAGCCTGCTCTTGCCGACGAGCCCGACGCTCTCGCTCTTGCTTCCCGCGCTCTTCCTCGAGTGCCGCGGCCAAAGCAGTTTGGGCGCGCGTCCGCGTCGTGGTTTCTTCGAGCGCTCGCCGTGCCTCGCGCTGTCGGCGCTTGGGGTTTCCGGCAGACGCTCGCTCGAGAGGCGCGGTGGAGTCGACCGCACGATATTCGAGCCGCTGAAACTGCTCGCGCGTCCACTCCAGAAGCTCGGCGTCCGAAGGCTCCGGGCCGAACACGACCCGAGCCACCTCCGGAACGCGCGAGTTCGAGTCGCGATGGCGAACGGCGAGACCTACCCAGAATTGACCGTCGAAGAAGACCGTAAACGAACCCATGCGCGCACCTCTCCTGAGGGTTGCGCCATGGGTCGTCGCGGGATGTGTCTCCGCGCCGACGATTGACCTCCGAAGAGGGGGCCGGGCTCACCAACCGGCGTGCGTTTTCTGGCTCGCTCTAAGTAGGACAGGCCCGCAGGACATGCAAGCCCGCTAGCCCTACTCGCAAAGGCCGGACGTCGTGTTGCACGCGAGCGTGCCTGCGGGATTGATGGAGGTGCAGTCCGCGTTCGAGTTGCACTGCACGCAGGTGCCGGCGATGAAGGCGTTTCTCGGGTCGCCGCACACATGACTTGCTGGGTCCGCGGCGGAGGTGCACTGCGTGGTGGCCGGAGCAGACGTGAAACACGGGGTGAGCGGGCTCGGACCGCAGCACGCCGGGTTGACTTGGCACGCGCTGTTCGAGGTCGGAAGGTCGGTTGCGTCATCGACACTGGTGACGCCGCCGCTACCGTTGCAGACGACTTTCTGGCAGTCGCCGGGGGTCGACAATGCTGCGGGTGCTTTGGTCGTTCCGGGGTAGGCACAGGCGCCGCTTTCGTCGCAATCGGTCGCGCCACAGGCGGCGACGGCCGACGGGCAGCTGGTGGCGCAGCAGTGGCCTGATCCGGAGACGCCACAGCGGCCGCTCGTGCACGCATTGTTGCTGTTGCAGAGCGCACCGTTGGTTCCCCTCGGCACGCATTGGCCGCCGGTGCAATACGAGCTCGACGACTGGCAATCGAGATCGGTGGTGCACATGGCGAGGCAGGCCGTGGCGCTCGCGCATTTCAGGCCGTTCGGGCAAGAGGCAGGCGCAGCTGCTCCGCAGGTGCCCGCACCGTTGCAGGTGCCTGCAGGCGTCAGCTGGCCGTCCGTGCACCGCGGAGCTCCGCAGCTGGTGGTTCCGCTCGGGTACACGCAGGCGCCGCTGCTGTCGCACGAGGTGGCCCCGCACGTCCCCCCAACGATGCACGCCGAGTTGCAGCAATTGCCCGTTCCGTTCACGCCGCAGACGCCGCTCGCGCATTGAGCGTTGTCCGTGCACGTAGTGCCGCTCAGTCGAGGCTTGCACGTCGTGCCGTTTTCGCAGAAGCCGCTCTGGCAGTCATCCGACGTGGTGCAGCCGTGATCGTTCGCGCAGCGCTTGTTTTGTGCATCGCACGTCGCGCCTCCGCAGTCGGTGTCCGTTTCGTTGCCGTCCTTGACGCCGTCGCTGCACGACACGCACGTGCCTGGCGCGCCGCCGAAGCAGTCGTTGCTCGCGCAGTCACGGTTGCCCGCGCAGTGCAGCTTGTCCGCGCACTTCCCGCACGTGCTGCCACCGCAATCCTTGTCGGTTTCGTCGCCGTTCTGCACCTTGTCATCGCAGGCGGGGGCAGTGCAGGTATGCGCGGTTGGATGGCAGACTTTGCTCTCGCAGTCGCTGTCTTTTCCGCAATGTGCGTTCGTGCTGCAAGGCCCGCAGGAGGCGCCGCCGCAGTCCTCGTCGGTTTCATCGGCGTCCTTCACGCCGTCGGTGCAGTGAGCGGCAACGCAGCTCCCATTGCCATCACAGACCACGCCCCCGTTGTCCGCACATGCCGTGCCCTTGGCGGCATTCTGTGTCCCGCATGCGTTTCCGCTGCACGTGTTCGTCTTGCAGACCGTCGTCGGTGCCGGGCAATCCGCTGCCTGGTTGCATTGGACGCAATTGCCCGCGCCGTCGCAGATTCGGCCGCCATTGTCGGTGCACGCGGTCGTGTTCGCTGCGTTTGCAGTTCCACATGTGCTGTCGCTGCACGTGCTCGTTTTGCACGCCGTTTGCGGCGCGGGGCAATCCCCCGGCGACGCGCAACCACTCGTGGCGTCGCTCTGCGCGTCGCGGCCATCGTCGCCGCCGGTGTTGTTTCCGGTCGACGCATCGGCGCCGTTCGGATCGACCTCCGGAATGGCGTTGCTATCGGCCCCGGAACCCGTTTCGCAAGCCGCGACGAGCGTGAACGGGAGCGCGAGAGCAGACACGGCGAGCAGACGCGCCATAAGCGCAGTGTGATTCGGGAACATCGGGAAGATCTCCTGGGGACGATCGCCGACTGTCTCACGAAATGCTCTTGGTCAAAGCGCCAGAGTTTTGACGCTCTCGAGGCTCTCGAGGCCAACCTACTTCGCAGTACGCCGAACTTTTGGCCTGTAGGAGCAACGGCGCGGACGCGGTTTTCAGCGTGCTTGCAGCCCCTTCGAATCGGAAAATCGGAAACAGGAACGTCCCATCGCAAGAGGCGTTGCGGCGACGTCCCTCGCTTCTCGTAAGCGCTACCGTTTCCGCCTTCGTACCGTGAGGCGCTCCTTCACCGTGCGGTGCGCGCGTTCGAAGGTCTCGCCGTCGCCGTACAGATCGGCGCAGTCGGCTGCCGCCTGGCAAGCGAGCAGCTCGAACGCTAGCTGATCGACGTCGGTTCCAGCTTCGAGCTCGCCGGCGTCGCGCGCATCGATGAGCAGGCGCTTGACGGTGTCGCGCCACCTCTGACGGTGCTCGCTTATGCGGTCGCGAACGACGCCGGGCCGTGCTCGGTATTCGCTCGTCGCGGCGTGAAGGAAGCACCCGCCGGGCAGCTTCTTCCGCTTCACGAAGTCGAACCAGCGCTCGAAGAATGCGGCCAGCACATGCACTCGGCTCTTACCGGCGACGTCCACCCGTTCGAGCTCGGCGCGAAAGCGAGCCACGGCGTCTTCGAGCGTCGCGAGCTGGAGAGCTTCCTTGTCACCGAAGAGAACGGTGATCGCGCCCTTGCTGACGGCCGCTCCTTGCGCGACGGTGCCGATCGTCAGCCCTTCCAACCCGAAGCGCGAGGCCTGCATCACGGCAGCATCGAGCACGCGTCGGCGCGTTCGATCGCCGCGCGCGCGCCGGCCGTCCGTCGTCGCGGTCTTGGGACTCGTCTCCGTGGCTTGCTTTCTCTGCATCAGGCCGGCATCGGAACATAGCGCGGAAGGCGCTGAAAGCGACCGAGCCAGCTCGCGACGTGAGGATAGTCACCAACCGAGATCTGCGCTTCCTCCGCGCGCCCGATGAGCGGCGCACATCCGATGTCCGCCAACGTTGGCCGGCCGAGCTCGAGCCACTCCCGATCGCGCAGGACTCCGTCCAGGACTTCGAGCACTCGCTGCCCCGCGCAACAGCGCCAGGCCCATCTCCCGGTATGCCGAACGTGTAGTGGTTGCGCGCATAGCCGATGCCGTTGTGAATCTCGTTCGCGTCGAGGAAGAGCCACTGCAAGACGCGCGCTTCGTCGAGCGGATCGCGCGGGAGAAGCGTCTCGTCGCCATACCGCCGAACGAGATAAACGGCGATGGCGTGACTGTCGGTGAGGACGTTGCCTTCATCCACGAGCGCCGGCACCTGCCCCATCGGGTTGATGCCGAGGTAGGGCGCCTCGCGCTGTTCCCCGCGGCGCAAGTCGATCCTGCGCTCCTCATAGGTCAAGTCGAGGAACGAGAGCGTCAGCCGCACCCGGTGGACGTTCGCCGAGCGGGGGGCGCCGTAGAGAACGATAGACATACGAACGACCGTATATTTAAATTCGGGCATGCGCAACTCAAGCCCACGAGTCGACGTCGCGGACGGCCGGCGTCAACGCGGCGGGGCCAGCGGTGCCTTCGCTCTTTCGTGAACGGTCAGCCTGCTCGAAGGGAGCAACGCAATCGATGTCGCGATGCCCTTGGGGAAGCGCGGCCGTCCGCGCCGCTCGAGAGCTCGATCGGTAAGGACTTGACTCTGTAGTCGACTATAGGGGCCATCATTCCCCCATGGACACCTCGACGCCCTTGTCGATCGGAGCGCTCGCGAAACGCGCGGGCGTGAGCGTTCAGGCGGTGCGCTACTACGAGCGGCTGGGGCTCATGCCTCAGCCCCGGCGCGCATCCGGGGAGTACCGCAAGTACGACGAGACCGCCGTCGCGCGACTTCGCTTCATCCGCCGCGCCGCGGATCTCGGCTTCACCCTCGCCGAGACGAAGGACCTCTTGAGCCTGCGCGCGCGCCCGGGGGCGCCGTGCAAGTCCGTGCGCGCTCGAGCTCGCGAGAAGCTCGCCGCGATAGAGCACAAGCTCGCGGAGCTCGAGGACCTCAGGCGCGCGGTGGCCGCACTCGTCGACGTGTGCGGCGGCGACACGGCCGTGGAGCACTGTTCAATCCTCGCGGCGCTCTCCGAGCCGCAAGTGACCCAAACCGACGAAGAAAGGAGCCCATCATGGCCAACACGACGATCCAAAGTTCCCCCTCCGCGTGTCTCGCGTGCGTCGAGGCGTGCGAACGGTGCATAGAGGATTGCCTGCGGAAGGACGCGACCGCCAACGCCGACTGCATCCGCGCGTGCCGCGACTGCATCGACGCATGCGAGCTCGCCGCTAGGCTCGAGGCCCGGAGCAGCCCCCTCGCGGAAGAGGCACGGAAGCTTTGCAAGCTCGCATGCGAGGCGTGCGCGGTGGAGTGCGCGAAGACCGGATGCGGATCGTGCGCGGCCGCGTGCACGTCGTGCGCTTCTGCCTGTGCGACGTAGTTCCCCTCGCGACATGCCCTCGCGCTCTGCAGTCTTCTTCGAGCGTGGCACCTGACGGTCCCTCAAATGGATTAGTCCAAGTAGGGGACTTGGAGATCTCGGTCGATTCTCTAAGTTGACGCCTCCCGAGTTTGGTCCCACCCCCCTCGCTCCGCGGGCCACCGGACGATCGTCCTCCGAGACGTGTCGTCCGTCGTGGTGACGTGCGCGCAGCGGCGGAGGCACGGACGCCGGCTCGGCTGTCATCGTCAGAGCGACCTTCTCACTCGAAGGGGGAACTTCATTCCATGCGAAAATCCATTTTGGGCTCGGCAGGCATTCTCGGTCTCGTCGTCGTCGGTGGCTGCTCCAGCGCTGATTCGTTGAGCGAGTCGGTGTCGAGTACGGCCGAAGCGTATCGTGTCGAGGATCCCGCCCTCGCGTGCGGCACGCCGACGCCCGTTCGCGGCGAGAACATGACCACCAGCGGCGTCAACGCGGTCCTCCAGGAGTGGAGCGACAGCATCGCGGCGATGCCGGCGTCCGCGACGAAGACCGATTTGACGAATCGGCTGCTGACGAACGTGCAGGGGCCGTCCGCCGCGTATCCCGACGTGACGGAGCGAACGAACTTCCTCCGCGGTGTGCGCGCTCCGCTCCCGATGTCCCTGCCGTTCGGCACGCAGTCCTCGGGCTATCAGGTCACCGGGCTCGCCACGTGGCTCTACGACAACGGCGGCAATCACGGCGGCGTAGACTTCTGGCGCGGGTCGGTGACGGGCAGCGACGATCCGAGCTTCGACGTCCTCGCCGTCGCCGACGGCAAGGTCATCGGCGTCTACTTCGACGGTCCTCCGGGCGGCGGCGGCAACACGATCGTCATCGAGCACACGGGCGCCAACGGGAAGAAGATCTACTCGTTTTACATGCACCTTCGGAACGGCGCGACGAACGACTCGAACGCAGTCAAGAACATGGACTGCCACGGGATCGAAGCGTGCGCTTGGTACAAGATCGCGGCGAACAAGGTCCCGCTCGCGAACTGGTGGGGAACGAACGCCGACGTCATTCCGGTCCAGCCGGGGCAGAACGTGAAGCGCGGGCAGAAGATCGCGCGGGCCGGCAGCACGATGACCGTCATGGATCACATCGACTCGTCCGGAAACGCGACGTCGGCGTGGGGAAACAACCATCTCCACATCTACATCGCCGCCCCGCGCCCCGCACCGGACGACAAGAAGGTGGTGGAGGTCGATCCGTTCGGCGACTACCAGATGCAGAAAGATGGCTGCTACGTCATGGATCCGACGACGCAGCCCGACAAGCCGACCTATTACTCACGCCTGTTCGCCCCCTTCTTGCCCGATTTCCACGATCTCGGGTGGGGGCCGTTTACAGCCTATCCCGATTATCTGAACGGGATGAACTACGCGCCCGCCACGCTCAGTTTCTATGACAAGAGCGGATTCAAGGTCACCGGGTCTTATCGGTATTCGACCGACCCGTACTTCCTCCAGGTCGGTGTCGCGTCGTCGGCCTTGAGCGACTACATGGGCTTCAACAAGACCTGGATCCCGCGCGAGATGCGCGTGCGGATCAACGGCAGCGGAGCGCCGATCTACGATTTCACGGCCACGCCGAAGCAGTCCGGTGAGTCGACGGCCGTGTGGAGCCAGCTCTCGCAGGCCTCGCTCGACAGCATGTATCAGGCGTTCATCGTGAGCGGCGGCTACAACATCGGGGACTTCTTCCCCTATCAAGTCGCCGGTACGCAGTATTACGCGGCCGTGTTCACGACGAGTGCGTCGGCCTCGAACTGGATGACGTACGGGCGCTCGGCGTCTCAGGCGTTGTCCGATATCGCCAATATCCCGGCGGGCCTCCAGCTCGCGCAGGTCGTGGCGGACACCACCTGGAGCCCGCCGAAGTTCTCGGTGCTCGCGCGCCCCGCCGCCGGATGCACGCCGCACAAGTACGTCGACCAGCTGGCGACCGGCTATCAGTCCGCGCTCGACTGGGAGACCGCGCACGGCTACGTCCTGCAGAAGGTCCAGGTCTACGCGAGCGGCACGAAGTTCAACGCGGTGTTTGCGAAGGCCTCGGGGACCTGTACGGCCCAGCCCTGACCGAGCGCGGCGCGTCCGCGGAGCCCGTGAGGTCGTCGCTCATGGGCTCCGCGTCGCTTCGCACACCGATGGGAGCTCCTAGGTCAGCTCCTTCTTGAGTCTTTGCTCCAACAGGTCGACGAAGCGGCGAACCCTTGCCGGGGACTTGGGACTCGCTGGCCAGACTGCGTGCACCGGGATTTGTGGAAGCGTGAAGTCTCCCAGGAGGATCTCCGCATGTCCCGCTTCCACCGCTTCGCGGAACTGAAAGAACGGCGCCACGGCAATGCCTAGCCCGGAGAGCATGGCGTGCTTCACCACGTAGGAATTGTCGGTGGTGACCTTGCCACTGACCGCAACGCGCTCCGAGGTGCCGTCGGGGCCGTGGAAGGTCCAGGCCTTCGCGTCCTGCGCCGACGAACGCACGATGCACGAGTGGTGTGCAAGCTCGGCCGGGCTTTCCGGTCGACCGTATTGCGCCACATAGGCCGGAGACGCCACGACGACGCGACGGAGCGACGCGATCTTGCGCGCCTTCAGCGGAGAGGCGGGCAGCCGTCCAATGCGGATCATCACGTCGACGCCGGAGCTCACCGAGTCGGTGAAGGTCTCCGAAATGCGCAGGTCGAACTCGACGGCCGGGTACAGCTTAGAAAATTCGAGAATCGCCGGGACAAGGTACTCGGCCGCGAAGAACGCGGAGGCCGCGATGCCGATCGAGCCGCTGAGTCCGCGGGTCACCTCACGGAGATCGGCCTCTGCCCCGGCGATGTCGTTGAGGGCGACGCTGATCCGCCGGTAGAAGGCGAGCCCAGCGTCGGTCGGCTGGGCAAGGCGCGTCGTGCGACGAACGAGCTCGACTCCGAGATGCTCCTCGAGCGCTGTGAGCGAACGACTGATCGACTGCAGCGACCGTTTCAGGCGGGCCGCGGCGCGCGTGAGGTTGCCCGTGTCGACGATGGCGATGAACGCCTCGTAGTTTTCCAGCCGCGCGCCTTCTCCGGGGATGCCCATCTCCCCGGAGGATAGTGAACGACGCACGGGCTGTCTTACAGGATTTCCTCGATGACGTGCACGGGGCCGTCCGGGCGAATCTCTCCAACGCCGACGGCGAGGAGGCGATTCAAGAAGGCGTACTTCGGCGATGCCGTTTCGAAGCGTGGCAGCGTGCGAAAGTAGTGATTCGCGTCGTCGCGAATGCCGGTGAACGTCATGTAGATCAAGGCTCCGTCCTCGGTCTCGAGCGTGATGCGCAGGTCGAGTCGAAGGACGTCGTCGGAGCCTTTGGTGACCCAGTCAGCACCACCGGCGAGCACCTTGCCGCGCAAGCGATCGCCCTCGAAGGTGCCGCCGACGACAGGGAAGATCGATAGCTGGCCGTCAGGCGTGTGGCCGACGTTTTGCGTGGGTGACGTGGAAAGACGAAGCTGCATGAGCGGACGGGAGTTCACGGAGCGATTCCTCCTTTGGGGTGCCCGGAGAGCGGCGCCGTCCGTCGCGTGCCGGTGGGAACGGCGCCGATGTTTTGCGGTCGATCCACGCCGACCTGCAACGTCATGAGCAAGCGTGACTGCATCGCGGTCAACCTTGACCTGCGTGCCAGCCACCGTCGACGTGGACGACCTCGCCCGTGATGAAAGGAGCCGATTCGAGGAATAGGACCGCATTGGCGACATCCTCGATCGCTCCGACGCGCCCCATCGGATGGAGCTTCGCGAGGAAGTCGTGAGCCTCTGGCGAGTGCATCGGGGTATCGATGATGCCCGGCGCGACGGCATTCACCCGCACACCCTGCTTGGCAAACTCGATCGCAAGCCCGGTCGTCACGGCCGAGATCCCACCCTTCGTCAGCGATGCCAGCGCCGCCGGGACGGAGGCTCGGGGCTGGTCGGCGAGCGTCGCGGTGATATTGACGATGTGTCCCGACTGCCTCGCCAGCATCTCAGCGGCGGCGAGCTGGGTGATATGGAAGAAGCCGGCGACGTTGACCCCGGTCACGAGGTCGAAGTCCTCTTGGGTGTACTGCACGAACGGCTTGGCAACGAAGACGCCGGCGTTGTTCACCAACGTGTCCAGTCGCCCGAAGCGCTCCTTGGCCGCGCCGACCACCGCCTCTGCGGTCCTCCGCTCGCGAATGTCTCCGGCGACGGCGACGACGTGCTCGTCCTGGGAAGCTTTGATGGTTCGGGCGGTGGCAACGACGCGGAAGCCGCGCTCGCGATAGGCTCTTACGAGACCCGCTCCGATTCCCTGCGATGCTCCGGTGATGATGGCGACCTTCTTCTCTTCACGGACCATGTGACCCTCTTGTCTGCGCGCGGTGGTGGCGCACTCCCAAGATGTACGGTCGGTGGAGAGCCAGCAGAATGGGCCCTACCGGGGACACACCCTTCCGGCAAGTGGAAGAATCGCGCACTGCGGCCTCTGGAGCCGTCGCATCGTGTTCCAGCGTGCGTAGCGCGCCCTGCGCAACCCGATCTGCTCCTACGACCGCGGCGCTTGCTTCCGCGGCGTAGGTCTCAAGAAATCGACGAGCGCCCGTAGTTTCGGGGCGATGTTCGCGCGGCTCGGGTAGTAGAGGAAGAGTCCAGGGAAGGGCGGGCTCCACCCTGCGAGCACGCGAACGAGTCGTTTGGCCGAGAGATGCTCGGCGACGCGGCTCTCCGCGACGTACGCGATTCCGAGCCCGTCCAGCGCTGCGACGACCATCAGCTCGCGGTCGCTCACCTGGATTCGCCCCTCGACGGCGATCTCGAAGTCACGGCCGTTCTCGGTGAACTCCCAGCGGTAGACTGAATCGGCCGGCGAGCGCCGGTAGTTGATGCAGTCGTGCGTCCGGAGATCGCGCGGGTGCTTCGGCTTGCCGTGCGTCGCGAAGTAGGCGGGCGATGCGACGACGGCCATGCGCTGATCGTCACTTACCCGCACGGCGATCATTTCGCGGGCGATGGTCTCGCCGAGGTGGATGCCCGCGTCGAAGCCGGCTTCGACGATATCCACCCGGGCGTCGTCGACCCAGACGTCGAGCCTTATCTCGGGATACTTCGCCAGAAACGCGGCGAGCCGCGGTTGAATGACGTAACTGAATGCGAAGCGGGGCATCGACAGGCGCAGCAGGCCCGACGGGCGATCTCGCATGTCCTCGATGCATGCGAACGCCTGCTCCACCTGATCGAGCCCAGGCCGGAGCTGCGCGACGAAGCGCTCGCCTGCTTCGGTCAGTCCGACCTTGTGGGTCGTGCGCTGCACGAGGCGAACGCCGACTCGATCCTCGAGCGCTCGGATGCTCTGGCTGATGGCGGACGGAGTCACGCGCAGCTCCGCGGACGCGGCCGTGAAGCTGCGCTTCTCGGCGACTGCCAGGATGGCGTTGAGGCCCGCGAGGTCGTTTCGCATCGGTTGTTAGTTTTCTTTCATACCGCGGAAAGAAGTCCACGGGTTCTCTAAAGGCGCGGGTGGACCCATGCTCTGGGCCTGAAACGGAAGAAGGAGGCTCACATGGAAAAGAGGCTGGAAGGGACGGTCGCGCTGGTAACCGGCGCGAGCAGCGGCATCGGTGAGGCGACCGCGCGCCGGCTCGCGGCAGAGGGCGCGAACGTCGTGGTCGTGGCGCGGCGGCGCGAGCGGCTCGAGAAGCTCGTGGCGACGCTGGCGGGAGGTGGGCGCCGCGCGCTCGCCATCGAGGCAGACATCACGGAGCCCGCCCAAGCGCGCGGGGCGATCCAACGAGCGGTCGCCGAGTTCGGACGATTGGACGTCCTCGTCAACAACGCCGGCTTGGCGCTCGTGGGCGCGGTGGCGGAGGCTCCGGAGGAAGAATGGGAGCGAATGCTCGCGGTGAACGTACGCGCGGTTTTGACCATGACGCGCGCGGCGCTGCCTCACCTCGTTCGCGCCGCTGAAGACTCGTCGCGTCGCGTCGCGGACCTGGTGAACATCAGCTCGACGGCAGGTCGCGTCGCACGGCCGTCCACGGCCGTCTACAGCCTGACCAAGTTCGGGGTGAACGCCTTTAGCGAATCGCTTCGGCAAGAGATGCAGTCGAAACGGGTGCGCGTGAGCCTCGTCGAACCTGGGATCGTCCAGACGGAACTGGATACGCACCTCCGTGCGGATGTTCGGGAGACAATCGCAAAGCAGACTGGCGGGGTCGAGAAGCTCTTGCCCGAAGACGTTGCCGATGCCGTGGCGTACGTCGTCACTCGCGATCGGCGCGTGGCGGTCAACGAGATGCTGGTGCGCGCTGGCGCCCAGACTTGGTGAACAACAGTCGCCTTGCCTGCGAGCGCGCTTGCGGCAGCTGCATCAGGTCTCCCGAACGATCTACCGACCGCGCTTGCTCGATGCACGCTCCGTCGTCGTACGGCGTTGCTCCGAACGCGCAGCATGCGCGGCAGCGTGTTCGAGTGCGAGTTCGACGAAGGCGCGCGCGGCTGCACTCCGATAAGCCCCCTTGCGCTGCAGCAGCACCGCCGTGCGTTTCAGCAGCGACGGTTCGAGCGCGATGGCGGCGAGGTCGTCGCGCTCGCCGGTGATGGTCGACGGCAGCAGCGTGGCGAGATTCGTGCGCCGTACGATCTCGATCACCGCGCTCAGCGAGTTTGCCTCCATCAATACGCGCGGCCGCACGTCGTGCTGTCGGCAATAGCGGTCGATCTGTTCGCGCGTCGCGAATTCGGCGGTCAGTAGCACGAGCGACGCGTCGTCCAGCGCGCGCAGCCCGATCGAGCGCTTCTTCGCGAGCGTGTGCCCTCGGTTGACGACCAGCGCGAGCGTCTCCACCAGCAAGGCCTGCACGTCGATATCGGCGGTGCTCACGTCCTCGAAGGCGATGCCCACGTCCAGTTCTCCTTGGATGAGCAGCGCCTCCATCCGCTCCTGCGACATCTCGAGCACCGTGAGCGCGACGTTCGGATAGCGGCCGTGAAAAGCCTCGACCAGCGGCCCGACGAGGTAGGTCGTAAACGTTGGCGTGACCGCGACGCGCAGCGAGCCGCGGCTGAGATCGTGCACGTCGTGGATGGCGCGCTGGCCTTCCGCCAGATCGTGCAGCGCCTGCCGCGCATAGCGGAGGTACACGTCCCCCGCGTCCGTCAGCCGTGTCACGCGTCCCGTCCGGTCGAAGAGCTGTGCGTCGAGGGTCTCCTCGAGCTGCCGGATCTGCTGCGATAGCGCGGGCTGCGAGACATGCAGCGCGGCGGCCGCGCGCGTGAAGCTGCGATGTTCGGCAACCGCCAGGAAGTAGTGGATATGGCGCAGCTGCATGTCGGCTCCCTATAAGTGCTTCTTATTCGATCTATTGGAATTCGGTCTTTTACCTTATCGAATGCCCGCCGTAGCTTGCCCTCCATCGATTCGGCCAAACCGATGGAGGACACGCGATGAAGGACATCATTGAAGGATTTCTGAAGTTCCAGCGTGAAGCCTTTCCGGCGCGCGCCGAGCTGTTCCGCAATCTCGCGACGCCGATTCGGCGCGCGTCGTGAACGAGGCGCGCACGGCCGCGCCTTCGCGCGTCGCGGCCTGAACCTTTCCCCTTCAACCAAACGAGGTATTGCCATGATCCAGTCCCAATCCAGCCAGACCGCTCGCCAGGCGCTCACCGACGTCGTCATCGCCGCGAAGATGCGCAAGAACCTGTCCTTCGCGCAGCTCACCGAAGGCACGGGCCTGAGCGAAGCGTTCGTCACCGCGGCGCTGCTCGGCCAGCATGCGCTGCCGGCCGATGCCGCGCGCAGCGTGGCCGACAAGCTCGGTCTCGACGACGACGCGGTGCTCTTGCTGCAGACGATTCCGCTGCGCAGCAGCATCGAGGATCGCGTGCCGACCGATCCGACCATCTACCGCTTCTACGAGATGCTGCAGGTGTACGGCACCACGCTGAAGGCGCTGGTCCACGAGAAGTTCGGCGACGGCATCATCAGTGCGATCAACTTCCGGCTCGACGTGAAGAAGGTCGACGATCCGGAAGGCGGCTCGCGCGCGGTCATCACGCTCGACGGCAAGTACCTGCCGACCAAGCCGTTCTGATGGCGGCGCTTTTCCTCAAATCACTCTCTTTCGGTGAGGCCATCCCATGGATTTCGTGAAACGCACGATCGATCTCGCGATGAAGAACGTGGAGGAGGGCGGACGTCCATTTGCGACGGTGATCGTCCGTGACGGCGAGATCCTTGCCGAGAGCCCGAATCTCGTCGCGCAGACGCACGATCCGACTGCGCACGCGGAGATCCTCGCGGTGCGTGACGCGTGCCGCAAGCTTGGCACCGAGCACCTGTTCGACTGCGAGATCTACGTCCTCGCCAGTCCGTGCCCGATGTGTCTCGGCTCGCTCTACTACTGCAGCCCGAAGCGCGTGATCTACATCACGACGCGCGAAGACTATGCGCCGTTCTATCGCGACGACCGCAAGTACTTCGAACTCGATACGTTCTATGCGGAATATGCGAAGCCCATCGGCGAGCGCCGGCTTCCGATGGTTCACCAGCCGCACGGCGACGCGATCAAGGTCTATCAGCGCTGGAAGGAGCTGGACTCCCGATGACGCGATCCGCGCTCGTCGTCGGCGCGCACGGATCGAGGCGTTGGCCGAGCCGCACGCCGACGGCTAGCGCGAGAGCCATCGCGCCCGGAGCTCTTCGGCGAGACAGTCGCTTAGGCCCCTTCTTCGCATTCGGAAACGACGTCTCAGGTGCGTGACGATCCTGTCCGCTCGAGACCGCGACGAGAGATGCACATCAAGGGAGCAAGCTCATGTCTACCTACCGCATTCACACCATGGAGTCGGCGCCCGAGAAGTCGAAGCCGGCCCTTCAAGTCCTGAAGAACGCATTTGGGTTCGTTCCGAACCTCGTGGGCGCCATGGCGGAGTCGCCCGTGCTCATCAGCTCGTTGGCCCCGGTGTTCCGTAACGTCCACTCCGGTTCTTTTTCGGAAGCCGAGGTTCAGGTCGTGCTCCTCACGGACGCCGTGACCAACTCGGCCGCGTGGGCGGTTGCTCTGCACTCGAAACTCGCGCTCGACGCGGGGGTCAGCGCGGACGACGTGCAGGCCATCCGTACGAGAGGTGTGCCCAAGGACCGCCGACTCGCCGCCATGTCCGCCATTGCCAGAGCGATGATCGAAAAGCGTGGGCATCTCGACGACCGTGACCGCGCGGCGTTCCAGGACGCGGGCTATGGCCCAGATCTGGTGCTGGAGATCGTCGCCATCGTCGCGGCGTCCGCGATTACGAACTACACGGCCAGCATCGCCGAGCCCGCGCTGGACGAGGCGCTCAAGCCATACGCATGGAGCGCGTAGGCCCACGGGAATGCCCCCTGTTCCTTCATTGGGGGGCTCGCTCGCAAGTCTGAAGCGCGTTCGTCGGCAGAAACGGCGATTCGAACGCTGCCACGGAATGCGATTCAGGGTCTACGCCGCCGAAAGAAGCTGCGGGCGACTCGCGCCGGTCGCGCCGCACGTCCGCGCGTAGGTGCCGGGTGTGGTGCCGGTGATTTCCTTGAACGAGCGCGAGAGGTGGCTCTGATCGTAGAACCCGAGCCGGTACGCGACGTCGGTGCAGTCGTGGCCCGCCGCGAGGAGCAGACGGGCGTGGGCGATCCGCAGATGCGCGCGGAAGCGGTACGGCGGTAGACCGACCGCCCTCCGGAACGCGCGGCAGAGATGGCTGGGGGCAATCCCTACGGCGACCGCGAGCGCTTCGAGGTTCATCTCCACCGTGAGATCCTGCGAGAGCACTTCCCGCGTGCGAAGGATCTTCGTCGAGACCCGGACGGATGTGGGAGCAGTCCGTTCGAGAGCGTCGATCGCCCGCGCGAAGAGGGTGCGAATATCGCCATCGTTCGCGGAAAGCTTGCAGACCGTCGGGTAGTGCACGCGACCGTAGAAGGCCGGCTCCACATCACGGACGTCCTCGAAGATCACGCGGAAGGAAGCCCCCGCCCGAGCGTGAATCCGCACGTGCCCCGCAAAGGCCGGCGCGGCGAGGACCGTTCCTCTCGGGAGCTCGCGCGTCTCGCTCTTTGGATGCCATTCGACGCCGTCCGTGAGCGGCTCCACGACGAGGCGGCCCGGCCAGTGGAACTCCCATCGCTTGTCCGTGGGCGAGCTGACATCGAGAATGTCGAGCGCGTCGACGCGCGACCACTGGCTTTGGGGGTTCGTCATGCCCCGCCGCACTGCAGTGTTCGTGCCACCCGTTCACGCTGCGAATCGCGCGAGTCCTCGCCGAGGTGTCTCGGAAGACGGTGTCGGAGAGATGACACTCGTGCGGATGGCTCACGGCGAAAGAGACTTCGTCGAAGAGACCCGCACGCTCACGGTCGACGTGCTCCTCAACGGCTGAAGACGAGCGCAATCAGCGCTCCCGCTTGGAGGTCGCGGACCAGCCCTTTTTCCAGCGGGTAAGGTTCTGACCCACGCGGTCCGCCTATCGCATCGACATGTCAGGCCGATTGGCCATGGCACGGAGCCTGCTTTGCTCTCCGCAAGGATAGGCGCCCGCCATGTACGAGCAGACTCGTCGTCGATGTCGATCGTTTCTGAGGCTCACGACGTTTCGTCTAGCCATTCATCGAAAAGTGAAAAGGAGCTCGATATGAATCTCATTGGCGACATGAAGCTCGAAGTCATCGTCATCCCGGTGTCCGATGCCGATCGCGCGAAGAACTTTTACGTGCGCCTCGGCTGGCGGCTCGACGCCGACTTCACCGTGGACTCGGACTTTCGAATCATCCAGGTGACGCCGCCTGGTTCTTCGTGTTCGGTCATCTTTGGCAAGGGCCTCACCTTCGCCGCTGCCGGCTCCGCGCAGGGACTTCATCTGGTCGTCTCGGACATCGAAGCGACGCGCGCCGAGCTCGTCGCCCGCGAAATCGGTGTGAGCGAGGTATTCCACGACGCCGGCCGCGTGTTCCATCACGCTGGCAACGAGGGACGCGTGAAGGGCCCGGACCCCGATCGACGCAGCTACGGGTCGTTCGCTTCCTTCGAGGATCCGGATGGCAACGGCTGGATCTTGCAGGAGGTCACGACCCGACTCCCCGGCCGCATCGAACGCGAAACGAGCTTCTCGTCTGCACGAGATCTGGAGTCGGCGCTTCGCCGTGCGGCATCCGCTCATGATCAACACGAGGCCCTCACGGGCAAGCACGACGAGAATTGGGCCGAGTGGTATGCCGAATACCTCGTCGAGGAGCAGCGGGGAGGACCGTTGCACGTGCAGGTCAACCGCGCGCCGCGCCGTTGAAACGCGCGCCTCGGATTCGCAGGACTTCGCCGCTCGCGCGCCGGGTGTATGGTGCTGAGGATATGAGCAAGCGGACGGCGATCTGGCGATGCGCGTGGATTCTGTTCGTCGCCGCGTGCGGTGGGACGACGGCGGCGACGTCCGACACGGACGCCGGGCGGTCAGCGACCGACAACGCGTGCGTGGACTTCGACCCATCGACCTACGACCGGTCCTGCCAGACCGACAACGACTGCGTCCCGATCTTCGCGGGGACCCTCTGTCCAGGGTACGGCTGCTGGTGCCCAACCGGGACGGTCAGCGCTGCTGACGAGGTGCGCTACCAGGCGGCGCTCGCGTCGGTGCCCCGCGGCTCCAACCCGTGTTTCTGCCCGCCCATGGGCACGGGGCGCTGCATCGTGGGGCAGTGTGTCTGGTGTCCGATCAACCACACAACCAACGAGTTCGTCTGCCCTGTCGATGGCGGGTGAGGGGACTGCGGGGGCTCGATCGCGTCACCGTAAGTACGCTCGGAACGCTTACGGAACCTCGTAATCCGACGGATTCCGTCCGGCCCACGGCGCCGAGTTCCGAAAGGCCTGCTCCAAGCTGACGTGCCAGGCAGCATCCGTCCCCATGGCGTCGTCGCCGAGGCCGACGACGCCCCACGCGTACTCCGGGCCGAACCCGTGCTCACAGTACGCGATGCCTGTTCGCGACTCGTGGAACCGAGCCACGAGCCAACACGGGAATCGCTCGCCTTCCGAGCCGTAGTCCCATCGTCGCAACTGACAAGTCGGACGCACCACGTAGCTCGTCAAGGCGGCTCGAACGTCGTCAGGCTCGATGTTCGCCAACTGGTCCTCGACGAGTCTTTCGAGATTCTTGAGATCCATCAAATCGTTATCCGGCGCTACGCGTATATTTGGTTTGATAGTGCACTCTGGCGTCGGTTCTGATCATCCCCGATCTCGTGGACACCACCAAGCCGGGTGAGAGCGCCTCACCAACGGAGAAGGAGAGGCAGGTCCGGTCGCAAGTCCGCCGTTCGCCCTTGGGTTGCCTCGTCGAAGACGAGCTCCATGAGCGGCTCGGGCCCTTGGGTGAACGTGACGATGCCGAGCCTCTCGACCTCGCGAACGGCCGGCGTCAACGTGGCGCCGTCCGTGAGGGTGATATGCATCTTGCGAATCGCTCGGATCCCGTTTGCGTGATTCTCTGATTCGCGCGCCGGCGCGGCAGCGGGGCCTTCGCTCGTTCGTGGACGCTGGAGGAAGAGCAAAGGCTCCGCGAACGAAGCGGCGACGGCGACCGGAATCTCGGAGCCTGTCGGGACATAGGGCGGGCGATAGCCCCACGTCTCGAACGGAGGCGCGGAGTTTTCCGGCCCTGCGGCGCGCAGACAAATCCCGAACGGACACGCGCCCGTTTGCCGATACTGGGAACGCTCCCAAAGGCCCGTCGTCGCGATCGCCGCGCTCCGCGCTTCTTGCTCGTCGTGCACCCAGATGAGCTCGAGGAACGCGTTCTGAAAGAAGAAGCAGCGATTGGCCGTGCCCTGTCCGAGGTGCGTCTTGCCCCCGCCGTCGGTCAATTCGAGAGCCGCAAGCGCAGTGGCCTCCGGACCCCCGGGCCGAGCGAAGACGAACACGTGATCGAGGACGAATGGCGCTCCCATGGGCGGAGGAGCCTACGCGAAAGAGCGGGGGAGCATCCACGTCCCCGAGCCGGACGCCGGCGGTCGCTGCCTGAGAGCTACGTGCACATCGCAGTGACAGTGACTGTCCCGTAGGGCGTCATCGGGGCCGCTTTCGCGGACAACGCCACGTCGACTTGCCGGCCTCCGTTTGGCCCTCACCAGCGTTGTTCGGCTCGAGGAGGCCGCCGTTGCTGTAGCTACACGTGCCGTCAGAAACGATGTCGTTGGCATCGTTGCAGATGGCTCGGACGTACTCAGCCTGACCTTCCCCGGAGCAGGGGAGGGGGGCGACCGTGAACATGGCCGAGGTCGCCGTCAACTCGTACGTGACAGGGGTGGGCGTGGAGTCCTCGGCTGAGCTGGCGCCGTCGGGGCGGCAGCCTTGGAGCAGGACCAAGGCTATGGAGAACGCTTGAGCCCAGGACCAAAACCAGACCAAACTTTTAGTCCGAAGACGATCCGGCTGATTTCCTGCCGGATCGTGGTGGAGGCGCCGGGAATCGAACCTCTGCCTCGGCTCTCGTCAGCATCAGCCGAAAGACGCTATTTACGCACGGAAGTCGGTCTTTTCCGCGGTTTCGTAATTTGCACGCAGAGACTCGGAGCGACTGCAGGTGACCGGGCATGACATGCGGCGTGTCACGAGCGTGTCACTATGGGTGTGTAGTGCAACTATCGCGACGACGTACGGTAATGCTCGAGCCGTAGACGTGTAGATCGGCTGTTGGAGCCTCCCCATCCCACGACGTTACGGCATGGGGCCGAGCTCCCACGGCGGCGGCGACATGCGCGCGAGCAGATGCTCTACGAAGGTCTTCACTTTGGGAGAGACGTGACGGGTACTCGGATACACCACGTGAACCTGCACCGACGGGGCGTTCCAATCAGGAAGGACGCGCGCAAGGCGGCCGTCGCGTAGCTCCTCCACACATTGGAACGCCGGAAGCAGGGCGATGCCCAAGCCCGCTGCTGCCACCCCGTGAACAACGTCCATGTCGGTCGCCGATAAGCGCGGTGACAGCGCGACGTGCACGGTCCTTCCATCCTTCTCCAGGCGCGGTCCCACGCCCTCGAGCCCAGCGCCGAAGAACACGAAGTCGTGCCGCGCCAATTCTTCGGGCGATCGTGGTCGGCCACGCTTCTTGAGGTACGCGGGAGTGGCGACGAGAAACCAGCCCACGCGTCCCAAGGTCCTCGCGACGAGCGTCGAGTCGGCAAGGGTACCCGCTCGAATGCCGAGGTCGAATCGTTCCTCCACGAGATCTACCGCGCGCGTGGTTGTCACGAGCTCGAGTCGCACTTCGGGGTGGCGCTTCAAGTAGTCGCTGAGGATGGGCGTGAGGAATGAGACGTTCGGGCCAGCCGTCACGCGAAGAGGGCCCCGCGGCTTGTCTTGCAGGCTACTCACAGCTCGCTCGGCATCCTCCACTTCGCCGACGATCCGCGCGCAGTAGTCGTAGTAGGTCCGGCCCACATCCGTGAGGCTCAGCTTGCGCGTCGTGCGCTGGAGAAGGCGTGCGTTCAAGCGCGTCTCGAGGTCGGAGACCTTCCTGCTGACGGTGGACTTCGGCATCCCGAGCTGCGCCGACGCCGCGATGAAGCTGCCGGCCTGCACGACACGCGCGAATACCAGGATTTCGTTGAGGTCCAGGGCCAATAATCCCATGAGTGGGACAGTCATTCCAGATCTAGCTGTCTAATCCATGTGCCGGGACGATCGTATTGCTTATCCCATGAACACGGCGCGTGACGGTCGCCTCGGTGGCGCCGAACGCGAAGGTATCCACCGGAGACATTCTCATGGGTCACAACGACTGGAACATCGACACCGCCCACACGGGGATCCACTTCTCGGTCCGCCACATGGTGGTCTCGAAGGTTCGAGGCCGCTTCGAGAAGTACTCGGGCACGTTCCGCCTCGACGACGGCGACATCACGCGTTCGTTCGTGGACGTAACCATCGACGCTTCGAGCATCGACACCGGCGTGGCCGATCGCGATACGCACCTGCGCTCTCCGGACTTCTTCGACGTAGAAAAATTTCCCGAGCTCCGTTTTCGCAGCAAGCGCATCGAGCGAGTCGACGACACGCGCCACCGCGTCATCGGCGATCTCACGATCCGCGACGTGACGCGCGAGGTCTCGCTCGACGTCGAGTACGGCGGTCACGGTAAGGACCCGTGGGGCAACGAGCGCGTCGGATTCGTCGCCAAGACGTCGATCGATCGAAAGGACTTCGGCCTCACCTGGAACCAGATGCTCGAGACAGGTGGGATCCTCGTGGGCGATCGCGTCGATATCGATCTCGATGTCCAAGGCGTCAGGGGCGCCGCGCACAGCGCCGCCTGAGCGCGTGCGCCGGATCGAACCAAACCCACTCTCGAGCGGAGAGGTCGTCGTCTTCTCCGAGGGGACCTCACCGATCGACTTCGTCGCCAAAGGCGCCACACGCTTCGTCATCGGCTCGGCTCGGCGCGCAAGCACCCGCACGAACTCGTGCTGGGCCACTACTCGGTCCACACGAGCGCCAAGGCTCTCCGCCGCGGTGAGGCCGAAATTCAACGTCTCGGTCAGGAGCTACGCGAAAACGGCACGCTGAAGCGTTGAGATCTGGGCATGAGGCACGCTCGCGACTTCGTTCCCATCAACAGGAACAATTCAATGCCCACGTCGATATCCATACGACACGGTCGAACACGAAAAGTCTGCATGCCCAGTATGCACAGTTCGGATTGACGCTCGAATGTCGAATTGACCCATTAACAATAAATGTCAATGAGTCGGCCCGACCGGGCTCGATCGCATCAGGAAGGAGCAAGAACATGGCTATCAACCGCACTACCGAGGAGGCCCAGGCGCGCCTGTCACCGAAGGAGGTCGCCGCAGCCTTCTACACTAGCTACAACGGCGACCTGGCCGGTGGCTTCGACCGGTACATCTCGAAGGACGTCGTGCTCCACGGGTTCGACGGTCCGAACCAGCGCGGTGCCTGGATCGACGGCGACATCGAGCTCACCAAATCTCTCTCGGGATACAAGCTGGAGATCCTCGACCAGTTCGCGGAGGGCGAGAAGGTCGTCACCCGCTGGCGCTTCGGAGGCGTGCATACGGGGACGATCCTGGGCATCCCGGCGTCTGGCCGCGAGGTCTCCCTCAGCGGCATCTCCATCGACCGCGTCGTCGGTGGCCAATCGGTCGAGCACTGGTCCGACGGCAACTTTGGCAAGTTCCTCCAGGAGATCAGTGGCGAGACGCCGACCAGTGGTCGCGCCGCGCCTGTCGCCCACCAGTGAGCCGCCGGTACAGCACAATCGAAGGAGGAGAGGGATGACTTCCACGACAATGCACGAGGCGCACCGCAGGGTCGCCGTCGTGACGGGGGCCGCCGCCGGCATCGGTCAGGCCTATGCGCTGCGCCTGGCGGCGGACGGCCACGCCGTCGCCATCGCCGACCTCGGCCCTGCCGAGCAGACCGTGCGGCTGATCGAGGACGCCGGTGGCGCAGCGTTCGCCGTACCGACGGACGTCGCGGACCCGGACAGCGTCGCGCGCTTCGCCCGGGCCGTTGCCGACCGCTTCGGAGGCGCTGACATTCTCGTCCACAACGCGGGCATCTACCCCGTTGTCGCGTTCGAGGAGACCGACTGGTCGACGTGGCGGAAGGTCATGGGCGTCAACCTCGACTCCGCCTTCCACCTCACCCATGCCTTCCTCCCAGGAATGAAGGCGAAGGGCTGGGGACGGATCGTGCTCGTGGCATCGACGGCGTTCCACACCGGACCGCCAGGGCTGGTCGCCTATGCGGCCAGCAAGGGCGGCGTGATTGGCTTTGCACGCAGTCTTGCAGCAGAGATCGGTGAATTCGGCGTTACCGTCAATGTGATCGCGCCTGGTATGGTCCGAACCCCAGGAACACTCGCAGGCCGCCAACACGAACTGGGGCTCTTCGACAAGGTGCTCGCAGCCCAGGCGATCAAGCGGACCGGTACGCCGGAGGACCTGATGAGCGCCGTCTCGTTCCTGACTTCGGATGGCGCGAGCTTCGTGACCGGACAGACCCTCGCCGTCGACGGAGGCGTCGCACGTCTTTGACCAGCGACGGCGAGACCGCGGCTCTCCAGCTTCGAGTGGCCCGCGAGCGCTCCGCGAACGAAGCGGCGACGGCGACCGGAATCTCGGAGCCCGTCGGGACGTGGGGCGGGCGATCGCCCCACGTCTCGAACGGAGGCGCGGAGTTTTCAGGCTCCGCGGCGCGCAGACAAATCCCGAACGGACACGCGCCCGTTTGCCGATATTGGGAGTGCTCCCAAAGGCCAGTTCTCGCGATCGCCGCGCTCCGCGCTTCTTGCTCGTCGTGCACCCAGATGAGCTCGAGGAACGCGCTCTGAAAGAAGAAGCAGCGATTAGCGGTGCCCTGTCCGAGGTGCGTCTTGCCCTCGCCGTCGGTCAATCCGAGTGCCGCAAGCGCCGAGGCTTCCGGACCGCCGGGCCGAGCGAAGACGAACACGTGATCGAGGACGAAGGGCGCTCCCATGGGCGGAGAAGCCCTGGGGGCGTCCGAGATGGAGATCGGGAGGTAGCGACGCGGCTTTGCGATCGGGCGGAGGCCGCGGCCTTCTTCGGCGCCGTCTGAGGTGCTCCAGTAGCTTCGCGCGTGCGTCGTCTAGAGACAGTCCGGCCAGGCTCAACGAGCCGAGGCATCTCGAACACCAGGCCATGTCTCCGGAGACCATCGGCGCCGATGCTGATCATCCCCCGCTTCCGTGGACACCCCGAAACGCGCGAAGATGCGCGGGGAGTGTTCGATGGCGGAGCAGCAGGCACGACGTGCACGGAGGTCGTTTACTCCGGAATTCAAGACCGAAGCCGTTCGGCTGTGCAAGGTCGGGGACCGAACGATCCGACAGGTAGCTACGGATCTTGACCTGACGGAGACGGCGCTTCGGGCGTGCGTGAAAGACGCCGAAAAGGACGCCGGCAGCGCGAAGGCTGACAGCCTCGCAGCGAACGAGCGAGACGAGCTCCTGGAGCTTCGCTCCTGGTCGCGTCGTCTCGTTGCTGCCGCGTTCGCTCTCGCGGTGGTCTGCGCGCAAAGGCACGCGGACGCAGAGACCTCGCAGCGAGCCGTCGATCTCGTTTGGAGTGCTCCTCCGGAGTGTCCGAGCTCGGAGTTCGTCGAGGAGAGAGCGCTCGCAGAGGCCTCGACCAACGCACCTCGGACCGTGCATGCCGCGGCGAAGGTCATCGAGAAGGACCATCGCTACGAGCTCGTCGTCGTCGTTCGGACGGGCGCGGTCGAGGAGACGCGCAAAGCCCAGTCCGCGAGCTGCCTCACCCTTGCCGAAGCGACCGCGCTCGTGATCGCGACGGCGCTCGACAGGCCATCGTCGCAAAACGATATGGCCGCGAATGAACCGCCGCCGTCGGTGAAGCTCCCGGCCGACGATCATGGGCCGACGACGAGCGACGAAATGACCGTCGCAAGAGCTCGACGCGTGCCCGAACACCGGCCCATTCCCGCGGAACCGGCCACGGCCAATGAGCGGCATGTGTCCATCGGGGCTGCCACGCTTTTCGACTTCGGAACGCTTCCGAGAGCGACGGCGGGGCTCGGGGCGTCGTCCAGGGCTCGCTGGGGCGCGTGAGCGTCGGTCTCGGAGGCTCCGTTTGGCAAACGCGTGACGAACGCTTTTCGGAACGTACTGGCGGCGGCGCGACCTTCGCCATGATCACCGGCGATGCGTTCGCGTGCTGGACGCCCTTCGGCGACGTCCTCCGCAGCGGGGCCTGTCTCGGCGGTACACTCCAGCACCTCCGGAGCCAGGGGGTCGGTATCCGCAACGCCACGACGAGCAGCGTCAATTGGCTCGGAGTCCGGGCGAGCCTGCGTGGCGAAGCACACCTCGGGCGATGGTTCTTCACCACGGTCCAGCTCGACGCGGGGTTTGCCCCCAACGCGCCTCGTATCGTGCTCGGGACCGGAGAGGGGGACGTGGCGCTCTACGACATCGGCGCGTTCAGCGCTCGTTTCACGATCGCGGCAGCCCTGAATCTTTTCTGAATTTTGTCTGAGATTTTCCTGGGACGCCGGGAATGAACGGAAAGATGGGTCCTTCCGTGGCACGGCTGTTCCGCGTGCAACAGATACAGGAGGAGAAGGCGCCGGCTTCCGACGCGCCTACGTTCGTCGACGTCTACGAACAGTACTTCGACTACGTTTGGCAGACGGCGCGTCGCCTGGGGGTTCGAGCGAACGAGGTCGACGACGTCGTCCAGCAGATTTTCCTCGCCGTCCATCAGCTCTTGCCCAACTACGTCGCGGGCAACCTGAGAGGCTGGCTGTACGCGATCGCGGCCCGAACGGTGCTTCATCACCACCGCTCGATGCGCCGGATCTTGGTCGGACGGACCGAGAACGTCGGCGGCGACGACCTGGACACTCTTCCCGGTCCGGTCGCGCGCGAACCGGAATCGTCGGCACGGGTGAACGAGACCGTGCGTCTCCTCGAGACGCTGCTCGATCGGCTCGACGTCGAAAAGCGTGCGGTGCTCGTGCTCGCCGGTCTGGAGCAAAAGTCGCTCGCCGAGATCGCCGAGATTCTCGACATCAACGTGAAGACGGCCGGTTCGCGGCTTCGGGCGGCACGCGAACAGATCCAAGAAGGTCTGAACCGGCACCGGGCGCGAGAGCAATGGAGGGGTAAGTGACCGAACGAGATCCGAGTGCGCGCGACCTCCTCGCACCGCTCGACGACGCATACGCCGCGAGCGCTCGAGATCGCGAGCGCATTCGGAACAAATTGCGCGGGATTCTAGGCGAGGCCGCGCTTCCGATCGCCGGCGCCGGCGCCGGCGCCGTCGGCTCGCGTGCGTCGCGCGGGACTCGTCCCGAAGCACGCGCCAGTGTGTTCACCCCAATGGCCGGCGTCCTAGGTGTCGGCGTGCTCGTCGTCGTCGGCGCGATGGTGGTGCGTTCGTTCGTCGGCGGGTCGACGCGCGGGGACGCTCCGAGGGATACGCACTCGACGCTTCCGGCTCCCTCGGCGCCGCACGACGACGAACCCGCACGACCCATCGATCCTCCCGTGGACGAGGCTCCCGAACGGGAGCTCTCAGTCCCGGTAGGCGCCCTCCCCTCGGCGCCTTCCATCACGAAGCCGTTGCGCACCACGACGGCGCGCGACGGCGACGATCCACTCGAGAAGGAGACGAAACTCATGCGCGAAGCGAACCGTGCACTCGGCGCCGGAGCGTACGACAAGGCGCTCGAACTGCTCGACGAACATTCCCGCTCGTTCCCGCGTGGCTTCTTCGTCGACGAACGCGACGTCGACCGCGTCCTCGCGCTCTGCGGCCTCGGCCAACGAACGCGCGCGACGACGGAGGCTTCGGTCTTCGTTCGCACGCGGAGCACGTCACCGCTCGCTCGGCGCATCGCCACGTCATGCGCGGGCGACGTGATCTCGCAGGACGCACCACGCGCCGGTTCGAACCGCGAAGGAGACGAGCGATGACGCACATGAAGGTCGTGCTCTCGTTCGGTGCCGTCGCCGCGACGATGATCGCGTGTGGGTCGAAAGCGCGCGTCGCGATCGGGACGGATTGCGACGCGGGTTTTTGCGATCCCGCACCGAACGAAAATCCCACGTTCGTCCCGACGGACGATGCGGGAAAACCGACCGACGGCGGACCGGACGCGGCGATCGCGATGTGCCCGGCCAACGGCGACGCAGGATGCCCTGCGCCCTACGGCACGTGCAACGGAAGCGCGCAGTGTTCGACCGATCTGTCGAGCGACTTCAACAATTGCGGCGGATGCGGGATCAGCTGTGGTCAGGGCGCGGGTTCTTCCACGCCCAAGTCCAATCCTTGGGTCTACTTCTACGGGATGATCCCGGCGTGCGTCGGCGGCCAGTGCACTGCGACGTGCGACACGAGCACGTATCCGTATTACCGCGATTGCAACGGATACGCGGGGGACGGCTGCGAGATCGACGTGCAGAGCGACGTCAACAATTGCGGCGCCTGCGGAAACGTCTGCCCCGCGGGAACCCCCTGCGTCGCCGCCCAGTGCGGGTGTCCGACCGATGCACCGGACTTCTGCTCGGGTCGATGCTTCGACCTGAAAAAGGAGCACGACAACTGCGGAGCGTGCGGGACGCAATGCTCGTACACGCAGGTCTGCGTCGACGGCAAATGCGAGTGTCCCCCCGGACAGATCCTTTGCGGTTACCAGTGCGTCGACGTCTCGAGCGACGGGGCGAACTGTGGCGCCTGCGGAAACGTCTGCCCAGAGGTTCCCCGCGACGAGCAATGCTCGCAAATGCCTCCGCATACGATGTACGGCTGCAGCGCGGGCGCTTGCGGCGCCCTGAGTTGTGACTGGAGCGGGTACCTCGACTGCAACGGTGACTTGAGGAAGGGCTGCGCGTCGGACGGCTGCGAAACCAACCCTGCGAACGACCCGAACAATTGCGGTGCCTGCGGAGTCAAATGCGCTGCCGGCGAGGTCTGCGGAAACCTCCAGGACGGCAAAGGTCGCCGCTGCATTTCGTGCGAGGCGGGCAAAGCCCTCTGTCGTCGGTCCGCCGACAACGATCGCTGCGTCGACTTGTTGAACGACCCGGGGAACTGCGGGGGGTGTGGCGTGTACTGTCCGTGGACGTGGCTCGACGGCGCGATCGACACCGGCTCGGCGGCGTGCAAGCAGGGCGTCTGCTCGTACCAGTGCGCGGCCGGCAGGGCGAACTGCGACGGTCTCCTCGACAACGGGTGCGAAACCCTCACGACGACCGACCCGCTCAACTGCGGAGGGTGCGGACACCAGTGTGACGTCGCCAATGGTCAACCGTGCGTCAACGGAACGTGCCTCGAGGTTCCTTGCGATACCGGCGACGCCGGCGTGGTGGCCAAATGAGTGCGCTGTGCACGCATAAACGATGCACCATGAGCATCGCGGGGGTGTTCGGCGTCACGCTCCTTTGCATCGCCGCCGCGAGCTGCGCGGAGGCAAATGAGGACGCCGGCGGACCTCCGGACGCGGGGCTGACGACGATTCCCGACGCAGAGATCGACGGCGCTCTCGACGGTTCGGACGCCAGCGACGCGAGCGACGCCGGCAACATCGCCGATCCCTGTACGACGAGCGCGGCTTGTCCCGTCGCGACGCCTTTATCGCCGCTCCATGCGCTGCGCGCGATTCGCGGCAAGAGTGCCAGCGATGTTTGGGCGGTCGGGTCGGGCGGGACGATCCTCCACTTCGACGGCACGAGCTGGACGCTCGTGTCGCCGGTGACGGATCGGACGTTGTCGGCCGTCGCCTTCGGCGCGAACGGCGACGTCTGGGTCGGAGGTTCTTCGCGAGCGCTCTTCCGGCGACGATCGTCGAGCGCTTCCTGGGAGAACGTCGCGTTCGTCCCACCCTCGATGTACGGCCTCGACACGTTGCTCCTCTCGCTGTGGTCCGTCGGTGGAGACGTTTGGGCAGGCGGCGGCTGCGCGCACGCCCTCGATACGACCTCGATGCTCTGGGCGGCATCCTCCACGACCGACGATGCAGGGAGCGGTGACGGCGGAGCCGATGCGGGGCTCGTCGCGTGGCGGTCCGTCGGGACGTTCTGCCGCTCCGGCGACCCGCGCAGGTTCGTCTCGGCGTCGTGGGGGGTCGGCGACACGCTTTGGACGTGCGGATACGACGATCCCGACAACAACGGAGGAGCCGTCTATCGCATGACGGAACTCTCGGCAGAGACTCCCACGACGGAGGCGTTCGACTCGCAGGCACTCGGCCCGATGCGCGCCGTATGGGGAAACGACGAGCACGACGTTTGGTTCGTCGGTACCGCGGGCGTGATTCGACGTTTCCGCGCGGCGCGGGGAAATATCCTCGACTACGTCGCGCCGGTCACGAACGAGACGCTCAACGGAATCTGGGGAAGTCGCGCCGACGACATTTGGGTCGTGGGCGATCACGGCACGGTCCTCCACTACGACGGAAGGGCATGGCGCTCGTGGACGCTCGCGCTCGTGTCGGGAGAACCGAACCTCTACGGCGTATGGGGAAGCGACGCCGATCATGTTTGGGCCGTCGGAGAGAGCGGTGTGGTGCGGCTGGCCATGCCCGTGTCGTCCGCGCAAGGAGATGCACGATGAAACAGGCACGATGGATCGTGGTCGCGAGCACGCTCGTGCTCTCTGCGACGTGGCCCATGGCATGCGCTGTCGCGACCGACAACGACGCACCGATCGACGTACACGCCCCGGACGCGAAAAGTGATGCGTCGGTCGTCGTCGAGAGCGACGCCTCCGACGCGATCACCGACGGAGCCGTCGACGCCGATGCCGGACTTCCGACGACGTGCAGTCCGGCCGGACTCTGCCAAGTCGATCTTTCGCAAGCGCAGGTCGACCCCGCCGACGAGGCCGCGGTCCGCGCAGCACAGTTCTACGCCATCTGGAGCGACGGATCTGGCAATCTCTACATCGGCGGTCGCTGCGGTCCGCTCGACACGCAGAACAGCCCGACGAGCACGTGCTTGCTTCGCTTGCGCGGACAGAAGCTCGAGCTTCTCTTCTCGAAGCCCGCGAGTGACGCCATTTCGTCGATTTGGGCAAGCGGCCCGAACGACGTGTGGGCGAGCAGCACGACGGGACTCTGGCACGGCGAAGGCGCCGATCCCACGAAGCTCACGTGGACCGCGGTGACGTTCCCGAGCGCACTCGGTCTTGCCAACGTTCGCCGCTATTGCCCGGTTTGGGGTTCGGGCCCGAACGACGTTTGGGCACCGATCGTCACGAACAGCGGAGCGATACGCATCGCGCACTTCGGAACGGTCGACGCGGGCGTCGCGGATTGGAGCGTCGACGAGCAGGCATCTTCGCTGTCGAGCGGCGGATGGGGCACGTGCCCGATGCTGACCGGGCGCTCGTCGAACGACGTTTGGATCGGTGCGGCCGGTCACATCGTGCATCGCGACGGCTCGGGCACGTGGACGGACGTGACACCGCCGACGAGCGTGTATGCACAGATTGATTGGAACGGCTCGTCGACGTACGCGACGGCAGCATTCAGCGCGGCGTCCAATCAGGCGTGGTTCGGCGCACTCCTTTCGTATGGCGACGGGTACCGCAACTATCCCGTGCGCGTCGTCCTTCCGGACGACGGCGGCGCGCCCGTGGGCACGGACTTCTCGAGCGTGAACGACACGTACTCGGACGGCGTCTATGCCGAGATCTACGCGTTCTGGGGAACCTCGGCATCGGACGTCTGGATGGGCGCGAACTACGGACGTGTCCAACATTGGGACGGAACGAAGTGGTCGTTCGTCGGCATCGCGCCGGCGGGCAGCGTCACGCCGCTGCTCGCGGACGTACGAGGGATATGGGGCTCGGGAGCACCGAAGGACGTCTGGTTCGTCGCGAACACGACGCAGCCCGTCGGCAAAGCGATGCTGCGACGAGGATTTCTGATTCATCTGGATCCGACGAAAGGAGTGAATCCATGAGGATCCCGATGCGCTTCTTCGGGCTCACTGCCGTCGGTGTCGGCCTCGCGTCGGCCTGGCTCGCGGCGTGCGCAGCGAACGAGTCGCCCGCCGAGATCGACGACGCGAACGTGCCCAATGCGAGTGACGCGAGCGATGCGAGCTCCGACGTTCCGAACACCACCGTGGACGCGAACACGGACGACGCCGTGACCGACGCCGGCGTCGATGTCACGGCTCTCGTCGACGGCGGACTCGAGCCCGTGCAGTGCAGCGTCTCGCCTTGCGCGACGCAGATCGCGGTGGCGGTCAACCACACGTGCGCGCTCATCAGCGACGGAACCGTCCAGTGCTGGGGCATGGAGGCGGTGGGCGAACTCGGTCGCGGCACGACCGATGAAGGGCCGGACGGCACGACGTCCTTCCTGCCTTCACGCGTCGTCGGCGTGTCGAACGTCACGCAAATCTCGGCGCGCGGAAGTACATCGTGCGCACGCCGCTCCAACGGCGACGTCATGTGCTGGGGCAGCAACGGCCAGGGTCAACTCGGACTCACCGTCGACCCTCCCACCGTCGACAACGACGCGCATCCAACGCCTACGCGCGTCGCCCTCGAAGAGCCGGCCCGAAGCGTCGACGTCGGCGTGCGGGGTAGATTCGTGTGCGCCACGCTCGAGAGCGGAAAGATCTCGTGTTGGGGTTCGAACGATTTCGCCGAGCTCGCTCGCGCGCTCGACGGCGGATCCATCGGAGGACCGGGCGTCGTCGCGAACCTCCGCGACGTCGTCGGCACGTCGTCGTCGATCGCGCTCACGACCGATGGGCATCTCTGGTCGTGGGGTCAAGGCGGACAGAACACGATCCTCGGGCGACCGACCTCGCTCTCGGCACCGACTCCAACGCCGTATCCGATCCCGACGCTGAGCGACGTCACTTCGTTCGTCGGGCCGAGCGCGCGTGCGTCGTGACGCGTGCGGGAAGTCTCCATTGCTGGGGAAGCGGCTACTACGGCGCCCTCGGAGGAGGCGGAGCGATGCTCCCCGGACGCATCACGCTCCACGGTCGAGACGGTGCACTCCCGCAACAGATCTCCGTGGCCGAGAGCGTCACTTGCGTCCGCCTCACCGACGGCACGGTTCAGTGCACGGGCATGAACTTCCAAGGTCAACTCGGCCTCGGTGCACCGGACGGAGGCACTACGGTGGAGATGGTCGGAGCTTTCACACCCGCGGTCGGAGTCACGGGCTACGTCACGCAGGTATCGGTCGGGACCGTGGCCGTCTGCGCGCTCCTCAAGACGGGCGAAGTCGCGTGCTGGGGGAGCAACGCGTGGGGACAGCTCGGCGCCGGAACCAGTGACGGCGACGCGCACCCGACACCGGTTTCCATCCCTCTTCAACCCTGAGGACGACCGCGGATGAACACTCAACCATTTCGTCGACGCGACGTCGGCATCGCCATCGCGGCTTCGTTCAGTCTCCTCTGTGGATTCGCGGGCTGTTCGACGGCTCCGGACGGCTTCGAGCTCCGAGGGCCGTCCTTCGACTCCGACGCATCGGCGGGCGTCGCGACCGACGCAGGCTGCACGACGACACGATGCTCTCGCGATCTCAAGTCCGTGCGGAGCGGCTGCACCGGCGAACTCGTCGAGACGTGCGACCGCGGCCTCGGTTGCGGCGAAGGACGATGCGTCTCGGCGTGCGAAGCCGCGTCGATCTCGAAGGGCTCGACCGGGTGCGGGTTCTGGGCGGTTCCGCCGGACGACGTCATCGAGAACAGCGCGGGCTCCTGCTTCGCGGCGCTTCTCTCGAACACGTGGGACGTCGCTGCCAACGTCAGCGTCGAGTACGGCGCCACCGCGCTCGACGCGTCGAAGTCGCTCTACACGGTGACGACCGACATGGACGGGAAGGTTCGACACACGCGACTCGACGGTCCGATTCCTCCCGGTGGCGTCGCGGTCGTCTTCCTCGCTGGCCAAGCGGACGCGCTCTCGCCATGCCCTGCCGATGTGACGCCGCTCGTGACGACGGATCCGGTCGTCCACGGCACGAGCCGATTCGCCGCGTTCCATGTTCGTACCGACATGCCGATCAGCGCGTACGCGATGTATCCGTACGGTGGTGCGCGAGCGGCGTTTCCGTCCGCGACCCTGCTCTTGCCCGAGTCGTCGTGGACGACGTCGTACCTCGCCGTCAACGCGCGCGCGCCGATCGGCAAGACGACGCTCTCGTTCACGCAATTCGTCGCCGCGGACGACGACACCCTCGTTCGGATGCAGCCCTTGGTCGACGTCATGGGCGGACTCGACGTCGTGCCGGCAGCGCGCGGCTTCGTGCAGAGCTGGACGCTCAAGAAGGGCGAAGTCCTGCAGCTCACGCAGTACGAGGAGCTCACGGGAAGCGCCATCGAGACGAGCAAACCCATCGGCCTCTTCGGCGGCAGTCGCTGCACCAACGTGCCGGAGATCGGCACGGGCTGGTGTGACATCCTCAGTCAACAGATCGCGCCGGTCGCGCAATGGGGACACGCGTATGCGCTCGTCCCGTACCGCTCCCGTCGCGGCTTCGGCGACAAGGTCGACGACCTCACGCACGAGAACGTGCCGTGGCGGCTGGTCGGTGCCGTCGACGGAACCGAGCTCACGTACGATCCCGCGCCGCCGACCGGCGCCCCGACAAGACTCGCAGCCGGCCAGGTCGCAGACTTCACGAGCACCGAGATCGTCTCGGTCCGTAGCCAGGATTCCGAGCATCCCTTCTACGCCGCCGAATACATGACGGGCGAGATCTACAGCTCGATCAAGCTCGGTCGAAACCTCGGCGATCCCGACTTCGTGAACCTCGTGCCCTCGGACCAGTTCCTCGATCACTACGTGCTTTTCGCCGATCACTCGTTCGCCGAAACGAGCTTCACGGTCGTCCGTCGCGCGAATGCCGGCACGTTCCACCCCGTGACACTTTCGTGCGCCGGCGAGCTCGGCGACTTCCATCCGGTCGGCACGAGCGGCGAATACGAGTACACCTGGCTACGCATCACGAAAGATCATGCGCCCGTCGCGTTCGGGAGCGGCTCGTGTGGCTATGGCCGTCACGAGCTCACGAGCGACGGGCCGTTCGCGGTCTACGTGTGGGGCATGGACGACGCCGCGAGTTACGGATACGCGGGCGGCGCCGGACTCCGCGCCCTCACCACGATCCCCCCGCGCCTCCCGAACTGAGTCGAACGCCAGCGCGCGATTCATCGCCGCTCGCGGGGCTGGATTCGCGGAGGACTACGGCAAAAAGCCGGTGATGTGCGGCGACGTCCGACGGCGACATGAACGTCGCTCGCCGGTCAGCGAATGACGAGGGGCGACGTGCTCCACGCCGTGCCGTCGTGCCGTCACCGATTTGGCCATAGACGGCGCCGCCCTGGCAGACGAGATCGCCGGTCGTTGGACCTGACCGAAGGTTGCCGGTGCACGATTGGTCGAATGTCGTGACCCGATTTTCGTAGCCGAACGACAAAGGTCGGCGGTGCACGAGAGCAATCGAAGAGCGCGGTGCGTCATGAGCGTCGATCGCGGTCTCGGCGAGCGATCAAAAATAGACCATCGCACTTGGTGTGCAGCCGCCGAAGTCGTGAGTGCCTCGACGGCCGTTCTCTTGGCCGGCGGGGAAGGCGGTGCGCTGGTGACGCCGCAGACGTTTGAATAGAACTCACGTGAAGTGTGCGCGATTCGATATTAATGGGGAACGGGTCGTAAAGTATGAAGATGGGGCGAATGGTTGGGGCTTGCACCACGACCGCGATGGTCACAGCACTCGTCGCTTCAATGGGCCCGGTCCCGCTTCAGGGATGTGCGACCCGCCGCTGCGCCTTTAGCGCCACTCCGGGGCTCATTCTTCGTGTCAAGGACGCGCAGAGTGGGGCGGCGATCTGCGATGCCGAGGTCACGGCAACGCGTGCGGACAAGACGACGAACGAACCGATTTTCACGTTCAATTGCGTCTCTCAAGGTTTGTCCGAAGGTCGGTACATCGTCTCGATCCATAAGAGTGGGTACGTCGACGCCGTGCGTAACGTCGTTGTCGAGCTCAATGACGACGATGAGTGCAAGAGCGTGAGGACCGTGGAGCTCGAAGTGGCTCTCGACCCCGAGTGATTATCCACGAGTTCGCGACTTCGATCTCGGCGTCGTAGATGATAGCGACACGTCTGCGCTCCTCGTGGGCCCACAGGGCGCGAAGCTGGTGCTCCTCGCCGATGGCGAGTGCGGGCTAGATCCCGGGCGCGCGCCTTGGTTTCTCGCGTCGACGTGGAACGATGCCGTGCTTTGGAACGACACCGAGCGCTGAGTGAGTCGAAGGCGCGCGCGACGACGTACTCGAGAGTCGATAGGCGCGTCTCCACGACAGTGAACATCACAGTTCGACGGGTATTCCGGCCATCGTGAACGCTCGTTTCGGAGCATCGTGATCTCGCGTTTCCCGCCATCGCCGAGGCCATCGGCCGGGGGCTCGGGCTTCCCTCGGAGGAGGTTTCGCGCTCACCAGCGCCGGTGCGTGACGGAGCATCAGAGCCAGCTAAACCGGCATTCGTGCAGATCGTCGGCACCACGCCGGATGTTACGCGCGTCAAACGCGCGGGGCCGGTCGATCCGCGGTCACACGCTGCTTGGATCCCCCGGGAATCCAGGCTCATGTCCTGGTACGATTCCGTGCGCCACCCGCCCCGAGGGCCTCGTCGAACGCCTTGCGTCCACTCCCGGCAAGCCAGGATCGGAACGAGACGATCTCCGGATTGATCGCACGCATCGCGTCCAAATCGACGTGTTTTGCTAGGGGCCGTCCTCCAAGCTCGCGGCCATCTGCCCGAGATCGGGATTGCCCGCGAGGACCTCCTCCGGAAAGCGCGTGTACGCGATCGGACGGCCCGCAGCTTCGGAGAAGAAGGCCTCCAGGTCGCGGCCCGTCACCGTGTCGCTGGCGATCTTCAATGTCTCCCCGCCAAACCGCTCCCTGTCGGCGAAGAGCGCGGCCACGAACTTTCCGATGTCCTCCACCGCGATGAGCTGCATCGATTGGTCCGGCCTCAGGAAAAAGGTGTACCGATCCTCGTCGAGTCCGTACATGGGTCTCACAAGCATCTCCATGAAGATCATGGGCCTGACGATCGTCGCGGTGATCGGCAGGGCGCGAACATGCGCCTCGATGCGAGGCTTGGCGTCGAAACGCGCCACACCCGTTAGCTTCTCTCCGACGCTGGCGCCCGAGGAATAGACGAGATGCGCGACGCCGCTCTCGACCGCCAGATCGGCGATCGCACACCCGAAACGCACTTCGTCCGCCTCGGCCAAGTCACCTGGCAATACGCTGAAGACACCGTGAACGTCCTTCATCGCGGCGCGGATCACGTCGGTGTCAGCAAGCGATCCTTGGACGAGCTCGACGCCCGCATCGCGAAGCGCGATCGACTCTGCCGCTGCGGGGTCGAGTACGAGCGCGCGGACTTTCCACCTTGCCCGCAGGAGGGCTCTGGTGACGGATCCTCCCTGTCGCCCGGTAGCACCGAAGACCAGGATCGTCCGTTGTGCATTGCTCACATGGTCTCCGGAAACGCTTTCCAGTGGCCGTGCTGATTGGTTCGTGTGGCCGGCTACGGCCGACGTTCGCGTCGCAGCGTTACGCTCGCGAGTACTCATTGTTCACCTTCGCATCGAGACAGGATCATGGGACCCCGGTATGGGTATAGGCTCCTGGAAGCTGCTGGAAGACGGCACATTTTCGAGCCTTGGGCACAACGGTGATACGTATGGAAAAATCGATCCATGACAGCTGCGCTGGAGGGACGAAGGGCGTTCTGAACTTCAGGCCCGATCCGTCGAACGGGATCTGCGCGCGGCTTGGCGACAAATGGACCGTTCTGGTCATCTGGCGTCTCTCGGTCGCGAGTGGACGTCGGCTGCGGTTTTCGGCGCTTAGGAGCGAGCTCGTGGGGATCACCCAACGCATGCTGACGCGTACGTTGCGGAATCTGCAGCGCGACGGATTCGTCGTGCGCCACTATTTTCCCGACGTGCCGCCGCGAGTCGAATATGAGCTTACCGAGATGGGGGCCGGCGTTCTGCGTGCCCTCGAAGGCATAAACTTTTGGATTAGGGACAACCTGGCCCGCGTCGAGGAGTGCCGGCGCGCGTACGACAATCCCGAGCCGTGAGTTGCGCGCCGACGGCTCGTCTGCCCTCAGCGACTACGGCGGCAGCCGACGTGGACGGTGCGACGGCCAGCGACGCGTTCGAGCCAAAGATGCGCAGCGGATGCTGGGGCCGCAGGCTCGCAGTGCGATGAGCCTCTCGGGAGAAACGGGAGTCTCTTCGCAGGCACTCACGTCCGCGTGAACTTCATCACGACGCTCTACCCGCGTGCGCCGCGACTTGAATTCGGGGAGGCAAAACCGGATCTACTGAATGCGAACCTTCCTCGTGCACCTACTTCGCTCGCTCGGCCGCGGCCAGTTGTGAGCGGAAGCGCCCCGGCGTCTCGCCGAGCAGCGACGTGAAGGTTTCAATGAAGCTGGTCGGGTTGCTCCACCCGCAGGCGAGCGCTGTATCGGTGACGGAGCTCCCGTCCGCGAGCAGCTTGAGCGCGTGGTGCAGCCGCAACTGGGCGCGCCACTGCCGGAAGTTCATCCCGACCTCGTCGTGAAAGAGCCGGGTCAACGTCCGCTCGCTCGCACCGATGCGCTTTCCCAACCGGGCTAACGTCTCGTTCAGCGACGGGTCCTTGTGCAGCAGCGCCGTCAGCGCGCGAAGGCGTGCATCACGCGGCTCTGGAAGATGCAGCGGCTGGTCGGGCGCCAAGCGGAGCTCGTCCACGACGACCTCCGCGAGTCGATGCTGAGCGACTCTGCTGCGCTGGGCTCCGCGCGAGCCGGCGTCGTCCGTCAGGACGAGAAGGACCTCGCGCACGAGCGGCGAGACGGCAAGCACGGCGGGGTGCTTCGGCAGCCGCTTCGCCGTGGCGTCATCCAGAAAGAGGATGCGCATGTCGGTATGACCGTGCGCTTCGTGGTGGTGGGAGAAGCCTGCCGGAGTCCACGCCACGCGTGTTCTCGGAGCGATCCAGCTTCCCGCACTACTGACGATGGAGAGGACGCCGGTCGCGGCGTAGACGAGATGCCCGCGCCGATGCTGGTGCGCCGGTAGCCGCCAACCATGCGTCAGTTCGAATCGGTGCGTGCGGTCATCGGGGCGATGGCTGGATTTCGGCATTTGTTGTCAGTTTATCGGTGGTGCGCCGAGCGTCAAAAATTCAAATTGGGAGCTCACAACTCGAACGGATTGGCATCACTCATGAACTCGACTGACAACACGAGTGTCGGAAATCCTCCAGACTCCGCGTCCCAGAGCGACACGCCGAGCTCACCCCGGAAGCGACTGCCTCGCACGGCGTTTCTGCGTGTCGCGGTAACCGCCGCCATCGTCACGGCGCTGGGCGTCGGGGCGACACGATACCTACGCTGGGCCGAGCGCTTCGAGCGGACCGACAACGCCTACCTGGAAGGACGCGTCCACGCCGTGAGCGCGCGCGTCAGCGGCACCGTCGTCGAGGTGCTCACCGACGACAATCGCCGGGCCAACACGGACGAGCCCCTCGTCCGACTCGATCGCCGGGACTTCGAGGTGCGGCTCGATGCGGCGCGCACCCAGCTCGCCTCGGCCGGGGCCGCCGTCGTCGAAGCCCAGGCTCAGATCGTCCGGAGCCACGGGGAGATCGAGCGCGCTTCGGCGGGTATCGCGCGGTCGCGCGCGGAGCAGGACAAGGCTTCGCTCGACATCGGCCGCGCGGGTCAGCTCCTGCACGACGACGCGATCCCCAAGATCGAGTACGACGACGCCAACGCGAAGTTGGAGGTCGCCCGTGCGAACTCCGCGAGCGCGACCTCGGCGCGTGCCGTCTCGATCGCTGCGCTCCGCGCCGCGGAGGCGAATCTGAAGGTCGCCGAGGCGAGGAAGGTCCACGCCGAAGCAGCCGTCCGTGACGCGGAGCTTCAGCTCTCCTACACGACCGTCTCCGCGCCGACGATCGGTCGCGTCGGCAAGAAGTCCGTCGAGGTTGGCCAACACGTTCAGCCCGGCCAAGCGCTCCTCGCCGTGGTCGAGGACGAGGTCTGGGTCGTCGCCAACTTCAAGGAGAGTCAGCTCACGAAGATGCGCCCTGGGCAGACCGTCGAGATCTCCGTCGACGCCATGGACGGGCACGTCTTCACGGGCACGATCGAGAGCTTCTCACCGGGGACCGGTGCCAGGTTCTCGCTCCTTCCGCCCGACAACGCCACCGGCAACTTCACCAAGATCGTCCAGCGCGTGCCCGTGAAAATCCGCCTCGACGCTCAAAGCGTGAAGGGCTTCGAGGATCGGCTGCTCCCGGGCCTCTCCGTCATCGCGACCGCGCGGGTGCGCCCATGAACGAGCGCGTCGGGCTTCGCGACTGGATCGGCGTTCTCGGCGCGCTCCTCGGCGCGTTCATGGCGGTGCTGGACATCCAGATCACCAACGCGTCGCTCAAGGACATCACGGGCGCGCTCGGCGCGACGCTCGACGAGGGGAGCTGGATCTCGACGAGCTACCTCACCACCGAGATCGTCATCATCCCACTTACGGGCTGGATCGTGTCGGTACTCGGCATCCGCCGCTACTTGCTCGCCACGGCGAGCGTCTTTCTCGTCTTCTCGGCGCTGTGCGGCTGCGCGTGGAATCTCGCGAGCATGGTCACGTTCAGGGCGCTCCAGGGACTCAGCGGAGGCGCGCTCATCCCGCTCGCCTTCCAGATCATCATGATGAAGCTCCCGCCGTCGAAGCGCCCGACGGGCTTCGCGCTCTTCAGCATCACGGCGACCTTCGCGCCGTCGATCGGACCAACGGTCGGCGGCTGGCTCACCGAAAATTACGGTTGGCCTCTCATCTTTTTCATCAACATCGTGCCCGGAGCGGCGCTCCTCGCCTCGTCGTGGCTGACGCTCGAGCGCGCCCCGGTACGGGTCGAGCGCCTCCGCACCGGCGACTGGTGGGGGATCGCGACGATGGCACTCGGGCTCAGCGCGCTCACGGTCTTCCTCGAGGAAGGCGAACGTCGCGACTGGTTCGGTTCGCCGCTGCTCACTCGCATGGCGGTCATCGCCGTCGTGATGCTAGGCGCATTTGTCGTCATCGAGCTCTGGTTGGCGCGCGCCCCGCTGCTCGATCTTCGCCTTTTCAAGGAGCGGAACTTCACGCTCGGGAGCGTCATCAACGTCTGTTTCGGCTTGGGAATGTACGCGAGCGGGTACGTCTTGCCGCTCTATCTCGCGCAAGTCCAACGCTACAACGCTCTTCAAATCGGCAGGACGGTGATGTGGTCCGGCGTGCCCCAGCTCGCCCTGATACCGCTCATCCCGAAACTGATGCGATTCGTCGATGGCAGAGTGCTCATCGCGACGGGCTTGATGGTGTTTGCCGCGAGCGCTTTCGCGAATTCTCACCTCGACGCCGACGTCGCTTACGACCAGCTCCGGTTCTCTCAAACTCTCCGCGCCATCGGGCAACCCTTGATTATGGTCCCGCTCTCGTCGCTTGCGATGACGGGCATCCCACCGCGGAGCGTCGGGAGCGCGTCCGGGCTCTTCAACATGGTGCGCAACTTGGGTGGCTCGATCGGGCTCGCGCTGACGTCGGGGCTCCTCACGCAGCGCGAGCACCTGCACTCCAGCCGGCTCGGAGAGGCCGTGTCCGCCTTCAATCCACTCACCCGGGAGCGCCTCGAGCTGCTCGCCAGCGGCTTCGTCCAGCAAGGCTTCGACCCGGCGACCGCGCAGGCGATGGCGCTGCGCGCGCTCGACGGCGGCGTTCGAAAGCAAGCGTTCCTTCTGGCCTACGCCGACTGCTTCTTTCTCATCGGCGCGACGCTGCTATCCGCCGTGGTGGCCGTGCTCCTCGCGCGACGAAGCGGCGCCCCGGCGACGGCAGGCGATAGTCACTGATGGGCACATTGAGAAAGCTATGACGAGGTCGCAGTCGATTCTTGGTCTGCCGTTGCTCGCGCTCGTCGAGGGTGGCTCGGCGACCGCCTTTGCTCAGGAGCCCGCAACGCGGCGCCGCCCCGCGAGGTGCCCGTCATCACAAGCGACCAAAGAATAGAGACACTCCGTCGGGTGATGAATGGAGCCGAGTCATGTCATGTCGAATCATCTCGAAAGACAGCGCGGTCGCCTGCCGGGTTTGCGGGCGCCAGATCACCGGTGAGGCGTGGGAGCGACTCATTCTCCGGGAGCGCCTCGAGCCGAAGGAGGTTCAACGGATCCTCTTGGGTTGGTCTGACCGCTTCTGTGTCGAGGTTCGATACTGTGGAGAGTGCGGCACGCAGATCGCCGTGATGGTCGCGGTGCAGGAATCGTGATTTGCAAGCGACTCCGTCGTCAGAGCGATCTCGACGCTCCGGAGACCATCATTGCTCGACCTGTTCCGATTTACATCGCACGACTCATATGTGGCGAAATTGGGGCGTGGCAAACAGATCGAGTTGTACGTCATCGTGCCTGCGGACATGTCCACCGAGCCCTTGGCGGAGTGGGATCGCATTCGCGATGAGATCAGTAAGGCGGTGGGGACGACACACCGGATCGCTGGCTGATCATTGCCTTCACGACCGGCATTGAGTGGGCGGCGCGAGGCAGACACGCAAAGATTGCTGGTCGACAGATATCGACGTGCTCGTTGTTGTTATCTCGATGGGCTCCCCACTCCATCCAACCGCACCTGTATCAATTCCAGCAATGCCCGAACACGGGCCGTCACCGAGTGCCGATGGCTGTACGCACCTAGCAATTGCAGCGGCGCAGGGCTCAGGTCCAGCGGTACCTCCTGCAAGCGCCCGGTAGCGAGATCGTCCCGGCATGGGTAGGCCGCCACGATCGCGAAGCCTATGCCTTGCCGCGCGCCCGCTACTGCCAACTCTCCGCTGTTGACGCGGTAGCGGCTGCGGACCGGCACCTTGATAACCTCTCCATTGGCATCCTGAAACTGCCAAGGCTGGCCCTTCATCGCACTGAGGGTAGTGATGCAGGGCAGAGATTTCAGCTCCCGCACGCGGCGCGGCATTCCGGTCTTAGCTAACAGAGCGGGCGCTGCAACCACGATGCTCGGCAGCGTGGCGAGTTCGCGGGTGATAAAGGCGCTGTCCTCCTGGCGGCCACGATGAAAGATGATGGAGAGGTCGACGTCTTCCCGGAGTGCTTCCAGCCCGGTGATACGCGTGTCGCATTCCAGTTCGACACCGGGATGGAGACTACAGAACTCCGCAAGGATGGGAGCTAGCAGCCTTGGCGCTTCACCGGGCATGCACATCTTTAGGGGGCCGCGTAGCTCGCATTGCATTGCGCCGAGTTCTTTCTCGGTGGCGAGCAAGGTGGCGAGCAAGGGTTTCGCGCGTTCGTATAGCAGCCTGCCCGCTTCTGTCATGCGCAGGTGGCGGGTGCTGCGTTCCAGCAAGCGGACACGCAGCCTGCGCTCCAGCGAGGCGATGTAGCGGCTGACGTTGGACGGGGAATGGCCAGCAGGCGCGCCGCGCCAGCGAAGCTCTGCTCGTCGACGACCGCCGCGTAGACACGGACAGCGTTCAGGTCGAGTCCATCGCGCATTGATTATCCCGTTTGAGGTATGAAAGAGAGCCAGTTTCACATGCTAGTTCTCTGAATTGGCGGAATCTAAGATGCGCTCTCGTGTGATGAACTGCCGTCGGCGGCACATCAGGACGGTTTAAACAGGAGAGCTTCCGCGTGGAAATTGGAATACTTGGCGGTGGTATTGCGGGCCTGAGCGTGGCGCTTGCTTTGCGCAAGCAGGGGTACACGCCCCGGGTATATGAGCGCCGGGCAGGACCCGCGACCATGGGGCTGGTGTGACGCTCTGGCCCAACGCAGGCTTTGTGCTGAAGGAACTGGGGCTGCTGCCAGACATTGGAGCAGTTGGCGGCCGGCCGGTGACCGTGCACCGCCAGGATGCTGCAGGCAATGCCTTGGGGGCCTCGACATTGCATTGCTGGACCAGACCATGGGATATCCGACTCACACGATACTGCGCAGGGACCTGCAGGCGGTGCTGTTAGAGCATGCGGCGCAGGCCGGAATCCAGGTGGAGTTCGGGCATCGAGTGGTGGCGATCGACCTGGATGCCAATGGCAGGGCCATGGCGCAGTTTGAAAACGGCGTGCGCATTCGCCCGGATCTGCTGCTCGGTGCGGATGGCCGCATGGATTCGGTGGCACGCAAGTTTGTCGCGGGGGACAACACGCCGATATACCAGGGCTTTGTGAACTGGATAGGTGTTGCGCAGGGACAGGGCGCGCTGGTAGACGATGTTGAAATTCGGGACTATTGGGGTGCTGGAGAGCGCTTTGGTTGCGTGGCGATTCGGCCCGAGCTGGTCTACTGGGCAGCGGCGCAGGTGCGGCCATTACCTGGGGCAGAGCCCGCAACAGATATGCGCAAGGAAGTTGAGGAACTGTTCGCTGAGTGGCCGGAACCGGTCGCTCGCATCATCCGGGCGACGCCAGCGCACGCCATCCGACTGATTGCAGTGCATGACCTGGAGCCGCTGCACACATGGAGCCGGGCGAATGTACTGCTGGTGGGGATGCAGCACATGCGCCGTTGCCGACCTCGGGGCAGGGCGCCTGCCAGGCGCTAGAAGATGCGTGGCATTTGGCTCGATGTCTCAGCGGGGCAGGCGGTGGCCTGGACGAGGTCTTCCAGCAATTCACAAAGATCCGCAGCCCGAAGACCACAAAACTGGGCGAGCAGGGCCGTATCTTCGCACGCGGGCTGTTTGCCACTGATCCTGAAGCCTGCCGCATCCGCAACGAGCGGGCCAAAGCGTCCGATCCCTTGCGAGATGTGCAGATATTGGCAGCGGGATGGGCGCAAGGCTTGCCGATCTCAGGCTGCGCAGATGGTGTGCCAGTGGACAGTTCCGGCAGTCTGTACCGCACCTGACTGCGCGTGCGCATTGCCTCGCCTGAATTGTTACCGGCCGATGGGCATTGCCTCATCGAAATTGCTGCCGAGCAATGGCAGCGATGCAGGAGAGGACATGAGCAAGAGAGTGTCAGTAAGTGGACGAAGGGCGAACTCGTGGAGGTTCTCGCCGAGCGGTACGTGTCGAGCGGCCGCACCGAGAAGACGCGCATCCTCGACGAATTCGCGAGAATCACCGGTTACCACCGAAAGCACGCGATTCGGCTTCTCCTAAATTCGCAACCTGAACAAGTCGGTGAGGTCGCACGCAGTGCGCAGGCGCGGCAACCTCGTCGGTCGCGAATCTACGACGCGTCGTTCGTCGAAGCGCTCGTCGTCGTATGGCAGGCGGCTGTTCGGATATCCGGCAAACGGCTCGTGCCCTTGCGATCGTCTGCTCGCCTCTTCGGAGATCAACGCAGATACGCGCTAGCGCTACGCGAGATTCGAGGTCTTGAGCCGATCGCCCTCCTCGATCGAATCGGCACGCAACAGAAGCTCCTCGCGGACATCGCCGCGGGGGAGCCCGTGATCGATATCAAGGTGGAGCAGACCGATCTCGATCAGTTCATGCGCGCGCTCGCAACCGCCTTCCACGGTGGCGAAGTCCGTCCGACACATCGTAGGAAGCCGACGTCACCGCGACGCTGGCGGACGCGCATCGACTCGTTCGAAGACGTGTGGAACAGTATCGAGAGTATGCTCGTTGCAGCTCTCGAGTTCACCGCGAAGGAACTGTTCGAGCGCACGCGGCTCGCCCATCCTGACCGCTTTGCCGACGGGCAGGTACGAACGCCGCAACGCCGCGTGCGTACCTGGCGGCAGAACGCGGTGCGAGCTCTCCTCGCGCTCAAGAATGCAGATGCACCGAGCGACGGGATGATTCGGTGCGATCCTTCGTGAGTCTGCGGGTAGGACTTCGCCGTGAGGCAACACGATCGAGAGCTGTAACTGTCGCTCAGCATTCATCATCATGAGCTCTGGCATTCGCGCGGCGTTTGCCGTGCGTTCTTTCTTGTCCTTCTGCCACCGAGCCGCTTCATCGAATGCGCAACGCATCCGGCGGCACGAGAATTTCACACGGACCAGACGATTCGGAAAGAGCTGTCCGTCTGATCGGTGCCCGCGTGCGCCCGTGCCCTCCGTCACTCGCTATGGCATCATCCCGGGCGGCTGGTTGGTGCCGACGAGGACTCGATGCTCACGACGTGGATTCTTTCGCTGATGATGCTGCTGCAGCCGGAGGCACCGTGGAGCGACACGTACGGTGCGACGGCGGCGGCCATCGATCAGGCTGTTCACGAGCAGCCATCGTTGTTTCCCGGGGAGCCCGACGGCGTGGAGAAAACCGCGGCGCTTCTCGTCTCGCTGGCATGGGCAGAGTCGACGTTCAAGCCGAACGCGGTGGGCCGCAACGGCGTGCGCGGGCTCTATCAGATAGGCGGTCACGGCGATCTCTCCGATCCGCTGAAGGCGAGCCGAACGGCGATCGAGATGGTTCGCGACAGCTTCCAGCGATGCGCGAAACGTCCGCTGGGAGAGCGGCTCGCTGTCTACGCAGCGGGAGGGACCTCGTGCAAGGACATGCGCGAGGAGACGCTCAAGAAGAGTCGCTATCGCGTGATGAAGAGCTTGTGGCTCATGAAGCAGCGACCGCCGCCGCCGCCGTCAAAGCCCGACTGAGGGACCATTTCATCGCGCTTCGACGTTGCTCGAGCCGGTATTGAACGATTGCTCGATGTCGTTTGCGGGAGCGAGTTCGCGCGCGACCTGCGACACGCTCTTGCCGGCCTTCACCATGCGGACGGCATCTGCCTTGTCCTGCGGGGTGAAGGCGCGCCGGGGCCGGCGTTGCCTACGTTCTTTCACTGGCTTCGTCATCGAACACTCCCGCGCATTATTGCGCTATCCGGGGTGTCCGTCAGCAGGGGGGAAGGTCAGTTCTCTGCGTACCCGTACTGCGAACACCGTCGTGACGTCGTAGCGATCCTGGGGGAGCGTGCGTCGGGAGGTACCGATGGCGCGCTGGAGTTGCCCCTGTCATGCCCGCGCCTCCGCGCCTCCGCGCCTCCGCGAGGGCGTGCGGGCGGCGGTCGGCGTGACGCACACCTCCAAAGCAACGCGCGAGGAATCCGGTGCGCGCGAGGTGGACGGGGTCGAAAAAACGCATCGGGATGCGCGGGGCTGGATTCCGGAGTCGATTGATGGAAATAGCTGGGGCTGGTTCGCTCTTGGCACTTCCCTGGAAAACACTCGCTTCTGTACCCACGGCTGAGGGCCCCCTCGACTTGCTTCAGCGGGGTGAGAAAGACTTCCTCATCACGATCAACGGCCGAATCCTGATGACCAGTGCGGCTCACCGGTCAGAGGACGCGCTCGCCAAGCTTGCGTGTGCGGGGCTCCGGAGCAAGCGGCGCGCCCGGGTGCTGGTGAGTGGCCTCGGCATGGGCTTCACCCTTCGTGCTGCCCTCGACGAGCTCGCGGATGATGCCCAGGTGACCGTGGCCGAGCTCAACGCCGTGGTGGTCGGATGGTGCAAAGGCCCGCTTGCTCCGTTGATCGCCGATGCCGCGCGTGATCCACGTGTGACCGTGGACATCGTCGACGTCGCCGTGTGCATCGCAGGCGTCGCCCGAGATCCCGGTGTGCGGAGGTTCGACGCCATCGTGCTCGACATGTACGAAGGGCCGCAGACCCAGGTTCGCCCGAACGATCCCCTTTACGGACCTTCAGCGGTACTGCGAGTCAAGAAGGCCCTGGCGCCCGACGGCGTCTTCGCGGTGTGGTGCGAAGGCCCTTCCGCTGGCTTCGAACGGGCCCTCCATGCCGCCGGTTTCCACCACCAGCTCCGGCGGGCGGGGCGTGGAGCGCGGATTCACTGCGTGTATATTGCACGTCCGTCCGCCGCTGGCACTGTCTAGCTGGCAGCGACAGCTGCGCGGAGCCAGTGAAGGCGCACGCGCGTCGCCCCGCCGGCCATCGCACCGCGCGCGATCGATCGGAGACGTTCAGGGCGTTTCGTCGCGAACGTCGGAGCGCGTCTTCGCGGAGCGGGTGTCGGCACGCCGTTCCTTCTTCGCTTTGAGCACCACCGCATCGATGTCGAGGTGGTCGTCGCCGGCGTCCGCGAGATACCCCTCGTACGTCCCCGGGCGATCGCGGAAGCCGTCCTCCGTGACCTCGACGATCCGGGTGGCAAGCGCCGAGACGAACGCGCGGTCGTGAGAGACGAAGAAGAGCGTGCCTTCGTACGCCTTCAGTCCCTCGGCCAGCGCCTCGATGGATTCCATGTCGAGGTGGTTGGTCGGCTCGTCGAGGATGAGGACGTTGGCCTTCTCCGCCATGATCCGCGCGAAGACGAGGCGGGCCGCTTCGCCGCCGGACAGCGTGGAGATCCGCTTGTTGACTTCGCCCCCGGAGAAGAGGACGCGTCCGAGGCGCCCCCGGACGACGAACTCGGGCTCGGTTGGACAGGCCGCCTTCATCAGTCCGAGTGGCGTCGCCTTCGGATCGGTGAGGAGATCGCCGTGGTCCTGCGCGAAATATCCGTGACGGGCCTCGTACCCCCACCGCACCTCGCCGGCGTCGGCGCCGAGCCGCCTGACGACGATCTTGAGGAGGGTCGACTTTCCGAGTCCGTTGGCGCCGAGGATGGCGACCCTCTCACCACGACGGATGACGAGGGACACGCCCTTGAGGACTTTCTTCTCCCCGTACGCCTTCGTGATCCCCGTGAGCTCGAGGACCTCCTTGCCGCTCGGTCGCTCGATCGGAAACTGGAAGAGCGGAGCGGCGCGGCTGCTCTCCACGAGCTCCTCGACCTCGATCTTCTCGATCTGCTTGAGGCGGCTCTGCGCCTGTTTTGCCTTCGAGGCCTTCGCGCCGAAGCGATCGACGAAGGCGCGCTTGTCCGCGATGATCTTCTGGGTGCGGGCGATCTCCGCTTCCTTCCGCTCGCGCGTCGCACGCTTCTCGACCGCGAACGACGCGTAGCCGCCGGTGTAGAGCTCGACCGTCCCGTAGTCCACGTCGAGGATGTGCGTGGCGATCGCCTCGAGAAAGCGCTGATCGTGCGAGATGACGAGTGCACATCCCTCGTAGTCGAGGAGGAATGTCTCGAGCCACCGGATGGAGAGGATGTCGAGGTGGTTGGTCGGCTCGTCGAGGAGAAGGACGTCCGGCCCCGCGACGAGAACCTGCGCGAGCAAGACGCGCAGCTTGAAGCCGCCCGAGAGCGTGGACAGCGGCTGCTTCTGGATGGCAAGCGGGATCCCGAGTCCGTCGAGGACGGCCGACGCGCGAGCCTCGAGCGTGTAGCCGTCGTGTACGCGGATGACGTCCTCGATGTCCGCGAGGTCGCTCGCATCGGCACCGTTGTCCACGATCCGACGTTGCTTGCAGAGCGCTTCCCACACGACCGTGTCGCCCATCATCGCGAGGTCGAGGATGACCGCGCGGTCGTCGAGAAAACGATCCTGGCGGAGGACGCCAAGCCGCGCCTCGCGAGGAATCGTGACGGCCCCGCTCGTTGGGGCCTCGTCCTTGGCGATGATCTTGAGAAGCGTCGACTTGCCCGACCCGTTCGCGCCGACGAGGCCGTAACGCGATCCCGCGTTCAGCTGAAGGGAGACGTCGTCGAACAGCGTGCGTCCGCCGTACGACTTTTCGAGACGCGAGAGGCCAATCATGGCGCCCTCTTAGCCCAGATCTCCGCCCGCCATCCAACGCATCTACGGACGAGCCTTGATCGCGCGGCTGCCGGATGTGCTCGCGCAACTGGTGCGGAGATTGGTCGAGCGATCGAGATTGCTTGTGTTCGTGGCCATCTTCCTCCTGACTGGAGGGCCAGGTTTCGCGCGGGACTCGTACCGCGTGATGAACAACGCAGAGACTGCTTCGAGCGTACGAGACCCTACGAGTCGAGCTGCGCTCTTGCCGCCGTGACGGACCTCGACGAACTGCGCGCGCTCGGGGGAAGAGCAGTATCCCCTCCTGCACGGACGATCTAGCGCCGACGAGGTGTACGCGGTCGCCACCGCTGGCGGGACCCGCGGCAGGCGTGACGGAGTCGAGCGTCAGAGCCGCCACGCCATGCGAAGCCGTTGGGGGCTCGTCAGAGCGGACATCGGGGCCTGGGGCCGCGCTGGCTCTCAAATCGGAACTTGATAGTTCCGGAACTGTGCGGTATCGATTTGATCGAGCTTGGTGAGCAGCCAGCTCTGGAGCCCGAATCAATGCGCTACAGAGTCCTCGGAAACAGCGGCCTCTTCGTCTCGGAGATGTGCCTGGGCACGATGACGTTCGGCCCCAGCACGGGCCGCTACGCGGGCGCGGGGGACGTGGGCCAGGAGGAGGTCGACCGCATCGTTCGGCGCGCGTTCGACGCAGGCGTCAACTTCTTCGACACCGCGAACGTCTACTCCGGCGGCCAGTCCGAGGAGATCCTCGGCCGATCGTTGAAGAACCTCGGCATCGCGCGACGGGAAGTGGTGATCGCCACCAAGGTCGAGCACGCGGTTGGGCCAGGACCGAATGACAGTGGCGCCTCGCGCTATCACATCATCGATCAGCTCAAGACCAGCCTCGCGCGGCTCGGAACCGATCACGTCGACCTCTACCAACTCCACGGCTGGGACTTGGCGACTCCCCTCGAGGAGACGATCCGTGCGCTCGACGACGTCGTGCGACAGGGGCTCGTCCGCTATGTGGGCGTCTCCAACTGGGCCGCCTGGCAGATCACGAAAGCGCTTGGCGTCGCGGCCCGCTTCAGCGCGACGCCATTCCAGTCGGTGCAGGCGTACTACTCGCTCGTGGGACGGGAGTTGGAGCGCGAGATCGTCCCGATGCTCGAGAGCGAGCGTCTCGGCTTGCTCGTGTACAGCCCGCTCGCTGGCGGCTACCTGTCAGGAAAGTATCGCGGAGGGGGCACCGGCCGGCGCGGGATCATCGCGTTTCCTCCCGTGGACGAGGCCAAGGGCACGCCAGTACTCGCCGCGCTGGAGCGCATTGCGGCGCGACACGGTGCGCCGCTCTCCACCATCGCGCTCGCGTGGCTCTTGCATCGGCCCGCCGTGACCAGCGTCATCCTCGGGATCAAGCGCTTCGAGCAACTCGAAGAGAACTTGAAGGCAGTCGATGTCCGCTTGGCCGACGCCGACCTGCGCGAACTGAACGACGCGAGCGCGCTCTCGGTCGAGTACCCCGGGTGGATGTTCGCGATGGCCGACGCGGCGCGCGCGAACCTGCTTCGCACCGGTGTCCTCCCCGACGCAGGAGCTCGAACATGAGCGAGCGGGACGAACTCACCGAGGGGAACTCGCAAGTGGCGCAGGCGCAACCGGGGCGAAAGCGGGACCAGTCGCTCGACGGCGCGCTGCTCGACGCGACGCTGGACGTGCTCGCCGAGGTGGGCGCTGCGGGGCTCACAATGGACGCGGTGGCGTTGCGCGCCAGCTCGGGCAAGGCGGCCCTCTACCGCCGCTGGTCGTCGAAGTCGGACCTGATCATCGCCGCGGTCTCGCGCATGAAGCGCAACCAGGTGGACCTCGCGAACCTGCCCGACACCGGCACGCTCCGTGGCGACCTCCTCGCCCTGTTTCGCCCGGAGCCCATCGAACAGAGCACGCGCAAGCTCAAGATCATGGCCGCGCTCGCATCGCTCCTCTCGCAGGATCAGACGCTCGCGGAGGCAGCGAACAGCGCGATCGTCGAGCCGTGGGCGGAGGCGCACCTCGTGCTGATGGAGAAGGCCGTGGCACGCGGAGAGATCCCGGCCACCGCGGACATCGCCACGCTCTCGCAGGTCATCCCGTCGATGGCCGCGTACCGCAGTCTCGTGCAGCGGAGGGCCTTCGAGCTGAGCTTCCTCGTCTCGATGATCGATACGGTCGTCCTGCCGGCCTTGAGACATCCACCTTCGGATCAGCCGGCCCTCAGCAAGTCTGAGCCGGCTCATCGAGCCTCGAAAGCAATCCCGCGTTCGAGGAACACCCGTTTGCCCAGCAAAGACACGAGGAAAAAGAGATGAGCCTCAACACCACCACCCACCTGAACTTCCGAGGAAACGCCCGCGCAGCCCTTTCGTTCTATCAGTCCGTGTTCGGCGGCGACCTCACCGTCGTCACGTACAAGGACGCGCACAGCGTGACGGATCCGGCCGAAGCGGACCAGGTGATGTGGGGCCAGACGGTTGCGAACAGCGGCTTTCGCGTGATGGCGTACGACGTCCCGTCCGCGCGTCCGTGGGATCAGGGAACGGCCCCGTTCTTCGTCTCCGTCCGCTCGGACTCGACCGACGAGATCTCGGCGCTCTGGGAGAAGCTCGCCGTCGGGTCGACGGTGATCCAGCCGCTCGCCAAGTCGGGCTGGGCGCCGCTCTACGGGATGCTCAAGGACAAGTTCGGAGTGACGTGGGTGCTCGACGTCGCCGTGCCGTACAAGGCGTGAGCAAAGAGACTACGGACATTGGGTGGAACGGGGGGGATATGCTCGAGGCCTAGGATGGCTCGTTGATCGGGGATCGCCTGCACGGCTCGCAGAGGTGCGCGCGAATTCGAAGGAGAATAGGGGCGACCAGCAGGGGCTTCTTCACCTGATGATCAGCTTCGACGACGGGCCGACATACGAGGTCGTGTGCCGTGGCTTCCGCATCGAGGAGAACTGACGAAGCTTGGACTTCGAGGCCACGTTTTGTTCGGCTCTTCGGTGCCGGCTAAGTGCTTTCTTTGTCGCTTGGCGCGTCTTCGTGCGAGCGACATCGAGCACGGTCTCGTCACGGTCCCACGAGAGGCCGCTCGAAGAATTCGGGCGCTGCTCCGTTGGGGTATCCGTCCCTTCCTGAGGTCCAGTTACACACACGAGCGGTCGGCTCGGGACCAGGCCCGCGGGTTGTGATCGATGCACGGATCGCCGACGACGATTGTGCAGCTCCGATCACGACTCTGGCGGCCAACAGCGCGAAGCGATCGCGTTGCCGATCCACCGACGGCGCAGTCGGCGGCCGACACCGTCGTCCTCACATGCGCGATGGCCGCCTCGCCTATTTCCCTTTGTATGCGGACTCGAGTGCGCGCAGCTCGGTGAGCGCGGCGCCAGGGTCGCACAGCGGTACGGAACGCTCCTGATCGCTCAGGCTCCCGACCGGAATCGAGCCTGGGATCGCGCGCTCCTTCGCAGGGGGGACCACGCACGTGCGCTCACGCTCCTCCGCCTTCGAGATGAGTGCTTGTGCGACGGACGTGGGCACCGCGAGGACTCGACTCTTTCCGGTGGCCGGATCGCTGCAGTCCAGGTGGCCGTCGTCGCGAAGCGTACAGCCCCAAGCTGCAGGGTCCCCTTTTCCGGCGTGGAGGGATCGTCGCCCGACGAGCAGAGGACGCGCCGCATCGGCGGCCGTGGCCGAGCCCGCATCGGCGGCCGTGGCCGAGCCCGCATCGGCGGCCGTGGCCGAGCCCGCATCGGCGATGGTCCCCGCGTCGGTCGGCCCTGCGTCCACAGGGCGATGGCCCCGGTCACAGCCAAACAACGTCGCGAACGCGAGCGGGACGAGGACGAGGACGAGGACTGTCGTGGGGGTGCTCAACGGGTCAGCGGAGAAGCGTACCTGCGTCCGACCTTGGTGGCGAGCTTCCGTATGCAGCGCGACTCGATGAGGGCGCCTCCGTCTGTCGCGCGTTTGTACCGGTACGCAGCCTCATCGGTGATCGCGTTCTTCGTCATCGACACCTTCTCGAGTCGCACCTTCGCTGTCAGTACACCCTTGGGCGCGCCAACCACACCGAAGGGTTGCGGGATGGGGGCGCTCGGGCCGCAGTCGCGATGGGCTGCGCGCTGAAGTGACGTCCGCCATCGTTGTCCGGTGGGCAGGCCTTGTGGCCCTGTCGACGAAGCCGGAGGCAGCAGCTGACCAATCGTGTAGAGCAGCGAGTCCGAACGTTCGCTCGTCGCCTGGGCACCTTGCGGCGCGCTAAGCTCATTCGAGATGAGCGGCTACCGCACTACGCCTCCCCGGTCGGACGTGACAATGTGGTATGGGCCATTCGACTCGCGCTGGTGGCGAGTGATCGTTCCGCTGCTGTGCGCCATTGTCCTCGTTCTCATGGCAGCGAGCGACGATAAGGACATGTTTCGTGGCCTCGAGTGCACGCGCCCCGGCACGTGCGTGGTGTGGCGTGGAAGCGATCGCCACGGGAAATGGCGCGAGCGGACGTTCGACACGGCCTCCATCGAGAGAGCGCAATACCGCCGTACGGTCGGTAAGTCCCCACGCGACCAGCTCCTTCTCATCGATCACGACGACAGCTCGGAGGTGCTCTTCGAGGGACCTGCGGTAGCCCAGTGGCGCGGAGCGATCGAGCGCTACTTCGCCGAGCGGGATGAGACCACGCTGTTGGCTCGCGTCGATCCCGATCCGATGGATATCGTGCCCTTGTCGGCGATGGTCCTCGTCTCGCTACTCACCGCGCTCGTCTTTACCTGGCATGCCTTCCAAGCGCGTGCGCGCTTTCGGATCCAGATCCTGTATGCGCAGGGCGTGGTTCGGCTCGAGCGAATGTTCTTCTCGCGATCGATGAGCGTTCGGGACGTTCCGATCGAAGAGATCGCGTCGGTGACGATCGAGCGCGGTTCGTGGAATGCGCGGTATGGCCACAACGAGCGCGTGCTGCTGGTGACGAAGGACGGCCTCGACGTACCGCTCTGCGCGAGATTCCTCCGCAGCTCGAGTGCCCACGCCACGGCTGCTGCAGAGCTGCGGGATGCGCTCGGTCGTCCGTCGCCGACGGTGTGACGCCGAAGCCTCCTCCTCGCGACGGCAAAGGTGGTTCTCACCGAGACGGGGCGACGTACAGCTCGTCGAAGCCTTGGAGCAGCTGCGCTATCGGGTGAGGAAGGTCTCTCGCCATCGCACGACGGAGCGCGTGATGTCGCCGGTCGAATTTCTCGCGCGGCTTGCCTCGATAGTCGCCCCGCCACGGTTTCGCACTTTTGCGACTGCGTGGGGTTTTTGCTGCGCGTCACGTCTGGCGTGACCGCGTCGTACCAAGACCTCCGGCTCTGCGCGAGGAACTCGAACGACGAGGATGGTCCCGATAGCCGGACGGTGCGATGACGAAGACGTTCGGCGAGGCAACCGCGATGCTGCCGGCTGGTTCGGCGACGATCACCCTGGCCATCGAGAGTCAAACGTCGGTCGAGGTGGAAGCAACGGAATCATGGACCGCTCCCAAAGACGACGTGAGTGCCGAGCAAGCGATCGAAGACGGAGCACGACGGACCGCAGGACAGAAGCTCGATGCGGCGGCGACTAGAGCAAGACCCGCCCGTGCATGCGTACGCTGCTGCGTTGTGCCTGCAACGCCTTGTGGTAGAATTTCGTAGGCGGACGGGAGTAGGGGAACCATGAACCGAATGCTGCATACCGCCTCCGCAGCGAGCCGATTCGCGTCGCTTGCAGGCCTTGCCGTCGTCGTCATCTCCATCGTCGCCTGCTCAAGCCGCGCGGCGACGCCGCCGAACGCTACGAGCGAGGGAGATCGCGCGAACGACGGAGGGCGCCCGAACGAAGCGACCAGTGTCGTGCATGAATCCGTTGACGCGGAGGCGACGTTGCAGCGACCACGGTGAGTGCGCCCGAGCCCGGCCCACCGGCCTCGGAAGCCAAAAGCGCACGACCGGTCGCACGTCCGCGCACGGCAGCTGCGTGCGAGGCCTTGCTTACGAACGCCCAACGCACGATCGACACTGCGCGCGCCAAGGCTAGCGACGCCTGTACGCGCGACGCGGACTGCGTGACGACCACACGTCGCGCGTGTCTATCGGATTGCGGGAGCGATGCCATCGCGCGCTCGTCGTCGGCAGCCTATGGAGCGAAGCTCAGCGAGATCGAGCCATCGTGCCGAGCCTGGTGGGATGCGTCGTGCATGGCGCTCACGCCGAAGCCCACGCCCAGTTGCGGCATCTACCGTCCGGTGTGCGTCGACGGCCATTGCAAGGCCGCGCACGGGCCCGGTCCCGCCACGCGATAGCTCGCCGCGAAGCGTTCGCCGATACGGCACCCTCGCACCGACGACGCGTGGACGGTGATCGCAGGTAAGCTCGGGCGATAGCAGCAAGGACGAAGAAGAGCTCGCCGCGAGCGTCAGAACGAATGAGGCACGGCCGCGTCTCCACGCGGTCACGGCGATCTCTCCGACCCGCTGCAGGCGAGCCGAACGGCGATCGACATGGTTCGCGACAGCTTCCAGCGATGCGCGAAACGTCCGCTTGGAGAACGGCTCGCTGTCTACGCAGCGGGAGGGACGTCGTGCAAGGACATGAGCGAGGAGACGCTCAAGAAGAGTCGCTATCGCGTGATGAAAAGCTTGTGGCTCATGAAGCAGCGACCGCAACCAAAGGCCGACTGAGGGACCGATTTCATCGGGCTTCGACGTTGCTCGAGCCGGTGTTGAACGATTGCTCGATGTCGTTCGCGAGAGCGATATCGTCGTCGCAGACGAAACTCCGAGTTCTATCGCGTCGAGCACGATGCGACCGAACAACGACTTTTCGAAACCTCACACTTGGAGTTTCGGAACCAGCGCACCGGGCGGATATTCCAAATGTCAGACGGCATCGCAGTGCCCGCAGGGAACGTGTGGTACCGATGCCTGCTGCTTGTTATTCACTAGGTCGGTCGCTCATTCTCTAACGAGGACGCTTTGTCGATTTCTTGCGATCTAGAGCAACGGGGACTTGGGTGGCGCAGCCTCGCCGTCGCGAGCTTGACGCTGCTCCTGCTCGCAACGAGCTGTGCAAGCTCTGCCAGCGCGGTCCCTATCCCCGCTCCACGGCCACCGGAGAGCGGGGCATGGTCGGCCGTCGAGTCGGCGGGGCTGCCGGCGATACGAGGTGTCGATGTCGCCGCGTGGGGCACCTCAGAGCTGTTTCTATGGGGCGAATACGCGTCGCGCGGTGCCCTGTATTCGCCCACGACCAACCGTTGGATTCATGCCACGACGGACGGCGGCCCAGGGTACGTAAGTCCGACCGCCGATCACGAAGGCCGCGCGGACCCGAGTGTCGTCTGGCTCGACGACGGCCACGTCCTCGTTTGGGGTGGCCAGGGCTGCGGCGACTTCCATGCAGCTTCGTGCAACGACGCCTTCGTGTATGACGTCGTCAACGATACGTGGTCACGGCGCACGTCGAGCAATCCACCGACGGGGCGCATGAGGCACACGACGGTGTGGACGGGCACCAAGATGGTCGTGTGGGGAGGGACCACGCGGTGGATGGAAGGGAACATGTCGCGTGATGCCGTGCTCGACGACGGCGCCGTCTATGATCCGCAGGCCGACGCATGGCGTGCGATGAGTACGGTCGACATGCCATCCGCGCGCATGGACCAACCTGCGGTGTGGACAGGAGAGAAGATGCTCGTCTGGGGCGGTCGCGTGCCCTTGGAGCTCACCTCGCGAACGGACGGAGCGGCATACGACCTCGAACGTGACGCTTGGTCCGCCATGAGTGCAGTCAATGCCCCCTTTGCTCGTTCGAGTCATTCCGCCGTTTGGACTGGCAAAGAGATGTTGGTATGGGGCGGGCAGACCAAGCTGGCCGGGGCAGAGACGGTGAGCGCGCTCGGCGATGGTGCCGCCTACGACCCCGTGCTCGACCGCTGGAGACCGATCAGCAGCGTGGGCGCACCAAGTCCGCGCGTCGGTCATTGCGCAGTCTGGACCGGAGACAAGATGATCGTCTGGGGAGGCTACGGCGATGGAAACAATCTCGCCGACGGAGGTATCTACGACGTCGCCACCGATACATGGCTGTCGACCCGGCTCGAAGGCGCTCCGGTCGGCCGCGGACTGCACTTCGGCGTGTGGACCGGCTCCTCGCTCATGGTGTGGGGTGGAGACGCCCTCCATATGATCGGCGCCGGCTACGGGGACGGCGGACTCTTCACGCCCTAGGTTGCGTCAGCGAAGCTGGGCCGCCTTGGCGAGGTCCGCGTCGATCTCGCTGAGGATCTGATCCCTCGTCGTCTTCGCGCCGGTGCCTTGGGAGAGGATCGTCATCGTCTTCGCGTCGATGTCGACGTTCCAGGGGAGCGCCGCCGCGTCGTAGAACGGGCCCAAGTTCCTGCTGCCCGGGTCAAGGACGGCCGTGAACCCCGGGAACGCGCTTTTGAACTTGTAGTTGTTCATCCACTTCGCGAGGTCGTCCATCGTCGACGGCATGCCAGGCGTCAGGCCCTCCGCAACGCTGACGATCCAGACGACCTTGCGCGCGTCGAGGTCGGGCTTCATCGGGCCTACCACCTCCATCTCTAGCCGGCAGTTCGTGCTCCAGAGACCAACGGCCTGAATATGGATGAGTTTGATCGTCTTGCCGGTCGGATCGTAGTAGTCGGCGAGCGAAACCGGTTTAGGCCCCTCCGCCCGGTCGCCGTCGGGAAAACCGACGAACTTGTAGTTCTTGATACGCTGGCCCGTCTTCGTTCCGACGTCCTCGGTCGGGTACCACGTCTCGCCCCAGTACTGCGGTTCGCCCGAATCAAGGCCCGCGTCGGACTCGGGGGACGCGCCCGGCGACGACGAGCAGGCAAAAAGCGAGACGAGGACTGCGGGGGCGAGCAGGTTGCGAACGACGCTCATCGGGACCTCGAGCACCATCGCGCGCAAGGTCGGCTCGCGGGCGGGGCGGGGCGGGGACGGAGTAGTAATGGCACGCGCGTTCACCTTTTATGACTTCATCCACTCAAACTGTGTTGGGGACAAAGTATCCTTGTTGGGCACACCGCGCGACGGCGAACGAGGTGTCGTCGTAGAGCCATCGCGTCGCGCCAGGCTACGTCACTTGACCGGGAGTAGCGGTTTGTCGACGAGCTTTCGGAGCGCCATGCCGCCGGGATAGGCGTAGCTCGCGTAGACGCTCCAGCCCCAGATCGTGGCGGTGAAGGGCCCCTCGCTCTTCATACGGTGAAGACCCGTCTGGCAGACTCTGTCGCCGAACGCCTGACCGGGTCCACGATTGCGTTGCAGATCGACGCGCACGAACTCGTAGTTGCCGCGCGTGCCGATCGGGGTCCAGCCCTCGAGGGGGCCCGCGCACTCGAGCCAGACGTCCTCGAACTTGTCCCGCTGCTTGCCGCGAATGACGACGAGTGAGGTCTCGTCGTACGTGGGATCGGCATAGAAGGAGTACGAGCTCCGCCACTGCTCCGCGGGGACGACGTTGACGAACTCCGGATCGCCGGTGCTCATCGTCGGACTACCGTAGTACTTGCCGGCAAGCCCTTGCATGTATGCGGCCACGTAGATCGGGTGCTCCGCATCTTGGGTACGCACGACGAACGGTTCGTCGATGCCCACGGGGAACGTCACGGTGTCGCGTGCGTTCATCTCCGTCGGCGCCCCGGGGGGAATGTTCGGCTCGTATTCGAGGCGCGTGCCGTCGTGTGCGGCGACGATGCGGTACGGCATGAGCTCGTGTGGCGACGCCGTGCGCGGTCGGTAGCCAACTCCGACATATTCGGAGCCCCACTGATCGTACGACGGGATCTGCTGCCATAGCGTGTCGCACGCCGCTCCGACGATCGGGATGTTCGCACACGAGTTTCCGCCGAACATGCTCGTGGGCTTGTTCGAAAGCACGGTGCTCCCTCCGAGCTCCTCGGCCTGAACGATTTGAAAATACTGCCCCTTGTCGAGGGAATATTTGAGCGGTGTGTCGGCAGGACCGCCATTCACGTCGAGGCCGCTCTGGAGCGTCTTGTTGGCGATGATCGTGATTTCGGTTCCGTCCTGCGACGCGACGATTCGCGAAGCCGGCCCGCCGCCTTCCCACCCGTTGACGAGAATGTGCTCCTTGCCCCAAGTGACGACGGGCATGTGGAGCGTAGCCGACGGGACAAAGCTTTTCGCGCCGCCGAATGGAAAGATAGAAACAAGGGATACGGGCGCGCTCGATTTCAGATGGAACGACGAGCCGAATCCGGTGCGCGGCGACGCAGTCCCCGAGTAGACCGCAGGCTTGACCCCGGCCGGGCACGGCACTGGATCGTCTGCATTCAGGGGGATCGCGGGATCGTGGTCGGAGAGGAAGAGGATGACACTCTCGTCGGGCGGGATTGGTCCCGTGTGGGGGATCAGCGTTGCGTCCCCGGGCGTCGTGCGAAACATCGCAGCGGAGAGGTCGAGCGCTTCTCCTCCGCGGTCGAGCGAGATCGTAAGCGGCAATGACGTTGGATTGACGACGAACGCCGCATAACAAGAGTCTTTGCGAGTGGAAATCGTTGGCGGCGATTGAATATAGAACTCGCAGCCATTCGAGCTGTTGTCCTCGGCTGCTGCAGCGCAGGGGTCTTGGCATCTGGCGCCACCGCACGCCTGCTCCTTTGGACAAGTGTCGACCACTTCGCCCGTACACGAACGAATGACCGATCGGCCGTCGAGTGAGCACTGGAACGGGCATTCGCCAGCGTCCACCTCCGGAGGCACCTCGAAGGCGCTCGGGGCCTTGTCGAACGTGTCGCGACCGTTCTCACAGGCGAAGGCCGCGGCGACGAACGCGAGCCCGATGGCGGAGAAGATGCCCGGCGTGATCAGGCGTCTGCTCATGGAAGCACCACCTCTGTCATCGCCAAGCTCTTGCCTCGATTCAGCCCATTTCCGAGCTGACCGTTGAAGTTGCTACCCCAGCAGTACAGCTTGCCGTTCGTGAATAGCGCGCACGTCGTGTTGATCGTCGTCTTCACCTGAGCGACCCGGGCCCCTTCGGGGAGGTCCACCCGCACGGCCCGCGGGACGTACTCTTGAGTGCCATTCCCTGCTTGTCCGCTCTCGTTGAATCCCCAACAGTAGACGCTCCCCGATGCCGCCACGGCGCACCATCGGAAGGGCTTGAACTCGCGTACCTCCGGAAAGACGCTGGCGGCGTCCGTACGCGTCGTGGCGATCTGAACGAGCCGCTCCGGCGCGCCGACCGCCTCGGGAAGCGCCCGCTCGAGGACGGTACCTTTGGTCGGCAGAAGGCGCGCGCCCCAGCAGTACCCGATCCCGTTCGCAACGGCGCACGTGTTGTCGTACGCGGAGTCGATCTGCGTGACGTTCGTGAGCGCGACGAGCTGAGGGAACGGATCGGGAAAGCTCGGCGAGATGCGACCGATGCCCGGGTTGCCACCCCAGCTCAAGACCGAGCCGTCGTCGCGAATGACGAAGGTCGCATTCCCCACTTCCAGAGCGGACGCGAGAGCGCCTTGAGGAAGTGCCGCGCGCTTCGGCTCGCCGCTCGACACTTCGGTCAACGGTCCGAGCTGCCCGAGCGCGTTGCTGCCCCAGCATTGGACGTCACCGCCGACGACGGCGCACGCGGTCGCGAAGCTTCGCGCCACCTTCGTCGCGAGAGGAAGATCGAGCTTCACCGGCGTCGTGTGGGTCGCCGAGACGACCCCACCGTCTTCGCTCCACGAGAAGGGGCCTGTTCCCCAGCACCACACGCTGCCGCTGGTGTCGACGGCGCAGGTGTGATCGAGCGACGTGATGTTCGACAGCCCCACCACTCTGGCCGCCGTCGAGCTGTCGACGAGAGCCTCGCCGACGCCGACGCCCCCGCCCTCGCCGCGCCCGAGCTGACCGGCGCCGTTCGCTCCCCAGCACGCCACGGTGCCATCGTCGAGCAAGGCGCAGAAGCCTTCCCCCTTGTCGTCGATGCTCCGGCCGAGAGTCGTCACGAGGGCGGTCGCGCACGGGCTCGACGCGCACACGACGGGCAGCGGCTTGCCATCGAAGCTGTCCGCGTCGCGGATGCTCGAGTCCGTCGCCGCGTCGATCACCTCCGTCGCATCGCCCTCGTCGCGCCCCGCGTCGGCGATGGGCGGAGCGCTAGGGTCGTCACTGCTCGAAGAGCAGCTCACCGTCGCCGCGGAAGCGGTGAGGATGGAGAGCGCGATCAGGAGCCCAGCGCGATGCGGATCAAGGAGTCTTCTTGTGAAGTGCATAGCGATTCCCGACTGCCCAAAGGTTCTTCGTTGGCGAGGTTGACGAGCCGCGCACCTGATAGAGCGGTTCGTTCAAATAGCGCCCCTGCATCGCGACACTCGTCTTCTCGAGCAACGCGCCGGTGCCCGTCCCCGCCTGCGCGTACGACTCGGGTGTCCCGATGCCGAGGCCGTTCGTCCACGCGTCCGGTTTGATCTCCGAACCGACGACGATTCCGTGCCCGCTGAACCACAAGCGATCGTCGACGCGCACGACGGAGTGAATCAGCGGTGACCACACGCTCACCGGAGGGCTGATCCCGTCCAGATAGTTGTAGCGCGCGACCTTCGCCGTCGTGTCGACGTAGTACCAAGACTGAGCGTTATCGATGATCACGATCGCAGCACCGGGAGCAACGGGGGCGACCGTCGTTGCCCAGCCCGTCGGTTGGATCGGGACGTCGATCATGCCGTATCCGGGGAGCTCGCGCTTGATGCGCGGTTGGATGGTGCCCGGCTTGGTCGTGCACTTGCCGTTCGAATAGGTAAAGTCGAGGATTGCCGAGGTGCCCGAGGGGGTTCGACGGAAGAGCGTCGGACAACCGATGTAGCCCTTCGTTGCGTCGGTCGGGCCATGTCCTCCGACAAACCAGAGCTCATCGCTGCCATTCGGATCGCCGCGTGATGCATTGAAGATGTAGAACGACTCGTTGGTCGGTCCGCTCGGGGCACTCGTCCCTTGGCTGACGAACTCCGAGGTCCACGTCGGCGGTCCGCCGTCTTCGCTCACGCGGCGGAAGACTTGATTGCCGTACCACGCGTAGACGTCGTCGGCCGATGTTCCGATCACGCCGAGCGCCGGCGCGTAGCGCAACAAGGCCCCAGCCGGCACACTCCAGGCACGCCCCGGATCGCGATCGGCAAACACGGGCCCTTCGTACGGGAGGCGTGTCGACTCCCACTTGAACGGCGCCGACACGCTCGCTCGGGTCCCGTGGTAGACGATGCCGGGCGCCGTCGTGAAGTACACCTCGTTCTCGCCCGGCGCATACATCTTGCCGGCGTACTGACCGCTGACGTAGGCGTTCTGCGTGTCGTCGTCGATATACGACCAGGCCTGCGCGGCCTCCGTCCACTCGAGCACTTTCGTCCCGAGCGTGTCGCTCTGGGCGACCGCGAAGGCGCGGTCGACGAACGGCCAGACGTCGATGAACGTCAAGTTCGGATCGGGGAGCTTCGTCTCACACCAACCGAAGTCGTTGCAAGCCGACCAGACAGGGACGGACACGTCCGGTCCCGTCGCGGCGTCGACCACTTCCGGTGATGAAGCATCGACGATCGTGGCGACGCCGTCGACGCCGTCGACGCCGGCATCGAGGTCGAGCGAGGCGGTTTCTTCTTCCGACGTCGCGCAGGCAACGACGGCAGCCAGCGTCGCCGCTGCACCTGCGAGCAAAACGTTGCGTCTCATCGCTTCCCTCCGAGGGAGAGAAGGACTCCCTGGCCTCCGATCCATACTTTTCCAGGCTCTGGCACCCACACCGAGAGAAGCTCCGGTCGACGACGAGCCAGCCCGGCCACCTTTATCCGCGACCATGTCGCTCCGTCGTAGTGAAGGACCACGCCTCGATCACCGACGGCCCAGACGTCGGACGAAGACGAGCCTGCGATGGCATGGAGGTGCTCCTGCGTCGGCACCTCCGCCACTTGCCAACCGAACGTCGCCCCGACGTTGTGGATGACCAAGCCGCGCGCGCCGACGGCCCACGCCTCCGTGTCGGAGACGGCCCAAACGCCGCTGAGCGTCGACCAGGTGAGCGCGTTCATCACCTGCACCGTTGGCGACTCGCCGTCGGCGTTCGTGATTCGAATTGCCGTGCCGGTCTCTCCGACGCCCCACACGACGTTCGGAGTCGCTCCGTCGAGACCTCTGAGCCACGTGCACGGCAGGGTCTTGCAAGTCGACGTGAGCACCCCCGTCTTCGGCGTGAGCGTCGTCCCGTCCGCGTTGATGCGCCACACTTCGGTGTTGGTTGCCACCCACATCGCATTCGAACCAGTCCGGCCCCACGCGGCGGTGACGTAGCTGCTCGCGCCCGACGGTGGAGTCACCTTGCCTCGCTCGGCCCAACCGTCCGGCGATGGATTGTCTTCGCCCGTGCCGAGAGCACGGGTGAACACTCGGTCGAGGGTGCCAAACGTGAGCTCCCCGCCGCCCGCGAGCCACACGTAACGGAGCGACTCCGTCGTGCCGACATCGACGGTCTTCCACTCGATTCCGTCGAAGTGCGCGGCCATGCCGATCGTCCCGACAAGCCATGCGTCCGTCGCCGAGCGAGCTCGAATCGTATGGAGGCTCGTACGCCAGTCGGCTCCCGTGGATGGATCGGGACCGAACAGGCCGCTCGGGCAGAGCGCTCCTGGCTCACACTCGGCCGGGAAGAACTCGCAATCGCCATCGGCGCAAGCGTCATCTCCACCGTCCGCGCCATCCGCACTGTCCGGTTCACCAGCATCGGGCTCGGGAACGACATTCTCCGTCGCCTCGGGGGCAGGGTTGTCGTCGTCGTTGCCCGCGCACGCCGCCACGAATGACGTGGCCAGAGTGCAGGCGAAGCTGGCGACCACGATCGACGTGTGACGCCATCCATTCATCGGGTCACCTCGCCGGCGTCGGCTTGATCACATGGCTCGACCACACATTTGCCCGCCACGCAGGCTTGACCCATCGTCAGATCACACGTGATGCCGCACCCACCGCAGTTCCGCGGATCGCTGTTCGTGTCGATTTCGCAGCCGTCGTTTCGCGAGCCGTTGCAGTCTGCAGCGCCATTCGTACAACGAAATAGGCATCGTCCGTAATCGCATATCGACGTCGAGTAGCCGTCGCCGATGAACGATCCACAGTCCACGCCGCAGGCACCGCAGTTGTATTGGTCACTGCGGACGTCCACGCAGCTCCCCTTCGGTATGCCGTTCACCTCACCCGTTTGGCAGAACGTCAGGCCCTCCTCGCAGAGGCACGCCAGCTTGTTGGATACGGCATCCACTGCGCACTTCTGGCCAGCACCACACTTGTTGCCGCAAGCCCCGCAGTTGTCGTCCGCGATCGTCGACGTCTCGCAACCGTTCTCGATGTCACCATCACAGTTGCCGAAGCCGGCTTTGCATTTGACCTTGCCGCACTGACTCGACGCGCATCCGTAATAGGAATTGGCGTACTGCGGAGCGTCTGGCCCCCCGGTCCGATCGCACGCATTGTTGCAAGCACCGCAATGACTGTCGTCGTCGACCACGTCCTTGCATCCCTGGCAATCGAGCTTGCCCGGAGGACATCCACAGGCGACCGTCGTGAACGTGTCGTCCTGATATCGGCACGACTCCCCGACGGCACAGACCACGCCACATCCACCGCAACTGGTCGGATTGATCGTGCGACTCTCACATCCGTTGTCGACGATGCCGTCACAATCGAGCGCGCCCGAGGTGCACGACATCGTGCACGCGCCCTCGTTGCACACGAACGTCGCGCCCGGGCCGCCGCGTGAGCAGTCCAATCCACACCCTCCGCAGTTATGCGGATCGGATGCAATGTTGGTGTCGCACGGGAAGCGCGAATCCGGACACGTCATCCACCCGGGAGGGCACTTGTTCGACGGGCAGTAGTTGGTGAGTCCCCGCGCGTCGGGCGTCGCATCCGAGCCCGCGTCCAGGGCAGCGAATACCGGCGGAGGCTCGCCGATCTCGGCCCCGAGGCGCTCCTGAGTGCGCGAGCAGCCCCATGCCATGACCGTCGCCGCGGCTGTGAAGACGGCCACCACGTTAGAAGTTTTCATTGCTCACTCGCAGCTCGCGAACGGATTGGAGAGACGTCCTCGCGCAGGGAACGCAGGATCTCGGATGGCTTCGTTGAAGAGAGCGGTCGCCTTCGAAGTAGGACGACCGCTAGTGCGGATGGCGCTCGAGCGCCTGCTGGATGCGCCCCACGTGAGGCGACGACGGGAAGCGCTCTTCGAAGGCGCGTGCGCGTGCGCGCGCCTGGTCGATGCGACCGAGCTGAACGAGGGCTTCGATGGCGATCCGCTCTCGCTCTTGAACGAGCGTGCCCGTCGGACACCGGCGTTCATGCTCGCGCGCGGTGGCGAGCGCGGACTCCGGCTTCCCGTTGCGAAGCTCGGTGTCGGCGGCATCGACGAGCATGACGTCGTCGCAGCGCGGGACGGCGCCTGCGGGAGCCGGAGCCTTTTCAATGTTCGCGCTCGGCAGAGCCTCGACCGAAAGCGTCGGCAGGACCGGGAGCGCCGGCGGATCCGAAGGCGGAGTCGGTTGGCGCTCCGCCGCCGTCGGCACCGGCGCGGTGGCTCCGGCCTGTTCGTGCGTGGTGGGAGCGACGGCAACCGTCTTCGAGAGGGTGCCTGAGGCGAGCACGCCCGTGACGATCACGGCCATGGCCAGCCCTAGCCAACGTGTCGGCTGCACGGCGGACGGGCTGCTCCGAAGGAGGGGACCCAGCCGATCGGCGAGCTCCTCCATCTTGCCCTCGGGAAGAGGCACGGACTGCTGCGCACGGATGATGTCGCGCATGTAGGCGGCCTTGGGCGAGGGGGCATCCTCGAGATCGACGAAGCGGATCGGTTCACGGCTCATTTGACGTCTCTTCGTGCGCGAAGGCGGTCGAGGGCGGCATCCACCGCTTCGCGCGCGGCCCGAAGCCGGGAGTAGGCGGTCTGGACTGGGCACCCGAGCGACGCGGCGACCTCTTGCATCGGCAGGCCTTCGAGCTCGAAGAGCACGAACACCGCACGCTTGTCGTCGTCGAGCTCGTCGAGGATCGCGTACAAGATCCGACGCGCCTGCTGTTCGCCGAGGTGCTCGGCGGGAGTCATCGTGTCGATGGTCTCCGGTACTTCATCGGTGGCGATCTCGCGTGTCCGGCTCGCTCGACGCCGGAAGTCCTTCGCCACACGTACGCAGATCCCGTAGACCCACGAGCGGAGGGTGCCGCGCTCTTCGTACGTCGCGAGCCTCCGATGAATGACGACGAACACCTCCTGGAAGGCGTCGTCCACATCGGACGCGCCCACCCCGAGACTTCGCAGCATCGTGTAGACGAACTGGCCGTAGCTGCGAAAGATCGCGGCGATATCGTAGGCCTCGCTCATTGGGAGCGCTGCAGCGAGATCCTTTTCGGGGCTGGGGAGCGAAGCGGCCCGCACAGGGAGCAGTGGCCCGTACGCACCTTCATTATTACAAAATCGTGAAGAGCCCGCTCACTCCGAGGAACCCGATGACCGCGCCGGTGGAATACAGCCGCTCAGGCCTCCCCTCGGTGCTATCGAAGTAGAAGTCTCGCCCCGCCACGGGCGCCGTCATGCCCAGCTCCAGGCGCGCTGCGCGCGCGCTGTCTCGAAGCTGAACCGCAAGCGCGGAGACCGGGCCGGCGAGCGATCGCCACGAACTGTCCCGCTCTCGGAGCCCGACCGCATGAGGGACGACGGCCCCCCAGAACGCGCCGCCACACGCGTCGATCCTGATCCCGATCCCGCGTCGCTCGGTCAGCGCCAGACATACGCGGAGCTGCTGATCGACCGCGGATAGGGTTCCGTGGACCGTCCGGGTGGCGAACGACTGCGGGAGCGAATACCCGCCGCTCCACTCGAAGCTCCAACGCGAGCTCGGCAGCTCCAGCCTGGCGACAGCTCGCGTCGCTGCGCTCACGGAAGGTAAAAGGCCGACGGCAGCGGATCCCCCAAGCCCGAGCGACAGCTCCGGCGATCGCCGCGGCTCTTCGGGCACGTTCTTGCCAGATGGCCGGCGCCTCGGCGTCGATGGCGGTATGCGTATCACGCGCGCGGACGGTTCGGTCTCCGCACGTTCCGCGCGTTCCTCGGGCCGTGCACCGTGATCGACGGTGCGTTCGCTCTCGCCGCCGCGCTCCACCTCGGGTTCGCGCTCTTCGGGCGGCCTCGCGAAGAGCGCGACGACGATTCCGGTGGCTCGAATCAAACGAGGGCAGGTCTCCGCGTCGATGTCCCGCGAGCCGAGGACGACGCCGTCACGACGTCTCTCCCGCACCCGCGCTCGAAGGCGGGCGCCCGAGGAGACCTCCTCTCCTTCGATGACGATGTCGGCGCGCTCTCGATCGACGAACGGATCTCGCCCGAGCTTCTCCTTCACGACAGCGCGCAGCGCTGCCTCCGTCACGCATGCCGTCGCACCGGATCGTTCGCGCCATGACAGCGCGAACGACGGATCCGCGCGCGCCGGCGTCGATGCGAGTCCTGCTGCCAGCGCGATGAGGACCGCGACTCCGCACGTCCTCCACCGCCGTGCAGCATGGTGGCAGCACATTCGATCATACTACATCAGGTCGAGCGCAATCCGCCGGGCCGTTCCGCATGAGGTCTGCAGGACTCGATGCTCACGACGCGGATCCTTCGCTGATGACGGTGCAACGGCGACGGCCATCGATCAGGCTGTTCACGAGCAGCCATCGTTGTTTCCCGAGGAGTCCAACGGCGTGGAGAAGATCGCGGCGCTTCTCATCGCGCTCGCGTGGGCAGAGTCGACTCGACGTTCAAGCCGAACGCGGTGGGCCGTAACGGCGGTGCGCGGGCTCTATCAAATCGGCGGTCACGGCGATCTCTCCGATCCGCGGAAGGCGAGCCGAACGGCCAAAGGCCGACGGAAGGACCACAGCGAAGCGTGGTCTGCGCCGGGCATACCTTGAATTGCCTTGGCGTAAGCTCCGCGGTGAGCGCGTGTCGATGGCCATCCTGCCTGCAAACGCGCGCTTCAAGGCTGTCTTCGGCGACGCCTCGTGCTTTGCTTCGGCCCGAGCGGCGTGCGTCAGAGCGGGCAAAAGAGGAGGGCGACGCGGCGGCTTGCGGTGAGCGCGGCGGTCGTGGTCGCCATCGCCCTCGCGAGCTCGGATTCGCGGGCCGCAGAGCCCGGGCCAGTGGCGCTCCGCATCTCGGAGTCCTTTCACGAAGGCTGTCCGAAGGAGCCGAGTACGATGGAGCGCTTGGCGCTGCATCATGCTCGTGTGCGGCCCGCGCTTCCGGACGAGGCGGCCGTCGACCTCGTGTTTCGGATCGAGAAGCACGGCGCGGTCAGCGATGGGACCGTCGTTCTCTCTGCCGGCGGGGTGAGCGTGGACCGCTCGGCGTCCTCGATATCGTGTGCGGACGTCATCACCGCCTTGACGATGATGGCTGCCATCGCGCTCGAGGAAGAGATCGCGCTCGAGCACGAAGTGGAGCCGCCCGCGGCTGAAGGAGAGGAAGCTCCTCGCGCGCCCGCGACGGGCCAAGCTCTGACGACGGCGAAAGCTGCGAGGCCGCCAGCCGTGCGCACACCTCGGGTCGCAGCCGTGCGCCGCGCCCGGAGCGAGCGCCTATCCGCGGCGATGGGCGCAGGCTTCGAGGTCAACGGGAATCGAGGGGCTCTCCCGCTCGCGACGTGGTTCGCGCAGCTTGCGTTCCCGGCGCGGTTCGAGCCGATGCTTCGCTTGGGGATCGCGCGAAGTCTGAGAGAACGCATCGTCTCTCCGCTCGGACACGTCTCGGTCCGGTGGACCGAACTGACGATGTCCAATTGCGTCGATCTGCTACGGCACGATGTTCTTCGCATCGGGCCTTGCGTCAACGTAGAGCTTGGCCGCCTCGAGGCGAGTGTCGTCGCGCCGCTTCCGGTGGTGTCCTTCTCCTATCTTTGGCTGACCTTGGGCGCCTCCGCCAGGGCGACGTGGCGACTCTCTCCGAGCTTCTCCATCGAGATGATGGTTGGCGCACGGGCGCCCGTGACGCGGACGGACCTTTATTTCGAGCCCTATGAAGACCCGGTCGCCTATCGGGCACCGCGGGTGTCCCCCTTTGCGGCCGTGGGATTCGTCGCTCACGTGTTTTAAAATCGGCCTCGAGCTCGACCGCTGCATCGCTGGCCCAAGAAAGTGCCTGCGGGGTGAAGATTTCTGACGCTCGTTCTCCAGTCCGGGACATTGGTGCCGACGGAGGAAGAGGTCGTGGTTGCAGTGCCCGGGATCGTGAGTCCGGCGTCCGCCGATGCGGATGCTTCCTTGAAGCGGGATCGTTCGGCAGACGAACGCCTGCGCCGGATCGCGCTCGAGCACTACGACTTCGCGTGGCGTTCGCTGCGGAGGCTCGGTATCGCGCCGCCTGAGACGGATGACGCGACGCAACAAGTTTTCATCATCTTGTCGCGCAAACTCGACCAGATCGAACCTGGCAAAGAGCGCACGTTCGTCTTCGGCATCGCGGTGCGCGTCGCCGCCAACGTTCGGCGTGCGCACGCGAAGCGTCGAGAGGTGCCGGAAGTGGAAGCTCCGGCCTCGCCGTTCGTCGTTCCGGCCGCCGAAGCTCGTCTCGATCGCGTCGAAGCCCGCACGGCGCTCGACGAAATCATCGCCAGCATGTCCGAAGAGCGTCGGGAGGTCTTCATCCTATCCGCGCTCGAGGAGCTATCCACCTCGGAAATTGCGGCGGTCCTGCAGCTCCCGCTCAGCACCGTCGTCTCGCGCCTGAGGCGTGCCCGGGAAGACCTCCGCGCCGGCATCGCTCGGCTTCGCGCGCGAAGGCAAGGAGTCTGACGTGTCTCTCTTCGATGACGAATCGCTCGATTGGAGTGACGGCGATCCGCTGCAGCGAGACGTGCTCGACGCAGCTCGCGAGGACGTGCCTCCTGCCGGCGCACGAGAAAAGATGTTCGCGGCGCTCGATCTGGCGCCAGCCGCTTCGCAGGTGCGCGCGTTTTCGTGGCGTGCCCTCGGCGGGCGGGCGCTCTACCCCTTGGGCGCCGCGCTCGTCATCGGGGCCGGTGCAGCAGCGTTCTCGGGCATGTCCGCGAACGCTCCTCCGCGCTCTGACAGCCGGACCGTGCGGGCTGTCGATTCGGTCGTGGCGACGGCCGCGGCGTCGAGCGGCGAGCCGGCGGAGCCCGCCGTGGTGCCTTCCGCTGCGTCGCCGAGCGCCGAGCCCGACGTGAACCCGCCGGTGCATCGTTCCCCTCGTATGGCCCGAAAGAGCGTCACCACGACGGTCGCTTCCTCCGAGCGCCCGCTGGAATCGACGCTCGGCCGCGAGATCGCCCGCATGAGAGAAGCTCGCGCAGCGCTCGCCGCAAACGACGCCGAGCGCACGTTGCTCCTCCTCGACGCGTACGACGCAGAGTTCACCGAAGGCGCCTTCTCGGTGGAAGTCGCGGTGATCCGCATCGAGGCGCTCGCGCGCAGCGGAAGAGTCCGCGAGGCGCGTCTCTTGGGGGATCGCTTTCTGACTCAACACCCTCGTGGGCTGTTTGCGAATCGTGTCGCCGTGATCCTGCGCGGTCTCACTTCGGCCGAATAGGAATCTGCGTTCACGTCCTCTCGTCGATCGCGCCACGGCGTCTTTCAAGGAGACTCACGTTGAGATGTCGCATTCTGGGGGCCATATCTGCCCTCGTACTCCTATGCATTGTCGCCACTTCGTGTTCGCGCGCGGAGTCGCTCGGACGAGGATTCGGCAAGGACGATCCCACGAATGGCATCATCCCGGCCGAAGCAGGCACGACGCCTCAGGATGCAAGCGACCTTCTGTCTTACTGCCCGTCGGACCATTGCCCCGCCGGTCACACGACGTGTTCGAACTCGCTCTTCACATGCGACGTGGACCTGCGTACCGATCCGAATAACTGCGGAGAGTGCGGTAACGCCTGTCCGGCCCAAACGCGCCGTGAAAAGTATTCGTGCTTCGAAGGTCGATGCGTGATGGCTTGTCAGACGGACATTGCACTCGACTGCGACGGTATCCCCGACAACGGTTGTGAGGTCGATCTTCCGAACAACGACAACTGTGGGGGCTGTGGACTGAAATGCCCGGCAGATAAGCCGTGCATCGAGCGGACGCTGCACGCCAACGACTTCGGCTGTGGCTGCACCGCCGGCGAAATCTACTGCCCGGGCCCCCTCGAGGTATGCGTCGATCCGACGAACAACGACTCGAGCTGCGGTGCGTGCAACAACGCTTGTCCTCCCGAGGGCGACGGCAGCGAGCGCCCTGCGAACATGTATTTCGGTTGTGAAGACAACCAATGCGGCGCCCTGAAATGCATCGCTGGCTATGGAGATTGCGACGGTCGTCGTGACAATGGATGTGAGCTCTACCTCACGGACGACGACAACTGCGGAGCGTGCGGGAACAAGTGTTCGAACGGCGCGAGCTGCCGACTCAATCCTTCCATGGTGCCGGAGTGCATGTGTCCCTCCGGACAGACGTTCTGCGAGGCGTTCTGCGCCGAACCTCCTTGTGGGTATTGCGCAGATTTCTCTTCGGATAGCGAGAACTGCGGCGGGTGCGGTTCGATGTGCCGTTTCGACATCCCCAACGCCAACGAGGCTTGCGTCTACGGCAAGTGCGAGCGGAGTTGCAAGTTGGGATGGAGCGATTGCAACGGAAACCGTGACGACGGCTGTGAGACCAACATCTTTGCCGATCCGAAGAATTGTGGTGCTTGCGGCAAAGTCTGCGACGGGATCGCAGGGCAGGCGTGCGTCGACGGCGAATGCATGGTCGAGCCGTGCGGGCCGCAACAGGATGCCGGAGGGCCGACCCGATGAAGAAGCGATGGCTCTTGCCCGTTGCGAGCGTGATGATTCCCGCGCAGATCGCCGTCATTCTTGCGGCGTGCGCGTCCGACGAAGAGACGGGAGGAGTTCCCCGAGAACAGACGTATTACCCGCCCGCTGACGCCGCGCCCGCGCCCTCGCCCGACGGCAGTGACGCGACCGACGCGGAGGTGCCGTGCGTCGAGGGCGACTGCGTGTACTACCCCACGGAGTGCACGGAGGGGGCGCTCTGCCTCGACGCACTCTTCGCTGCGTCGGATGGACTCGACCTTCGGACCTACGTCACCTCGATCTCGGGGCGATCGCCGAGCGACATCTGGCTTTCGGGTACCGTCGGCACCGTCGCGCACTTCGACGGCACCGCCTGGCGTCGCTCGATCGTCGACACCCAACAGTCGCTTTCCGTAATCTGGCTGCACGGCGACAGCGAGATCGCTTTCGGCGATCCGAAACGACTCTATACGCGCGGACTCGACGCCGGTGTGGACGCCGAGGCCTCCGCCGACGGCTGGTCGTTCCTCGATACGACGAAGGTGCCGCCACAGTGGGGGGGCGGCTTCATGCGCCTCGAGACGAGCTTCGCGTACCCCGGCGCGGACTCCCTCTGGATTGGCGTGAGCTCTCAGACCGATAGCGGAGGGCTCTGGCGCATGCGCTGGTCTGTCGAAAACAACAGGTTCCAAGTCGTTGGAACGACCTTGCGCAAGTGCACGTACGTTCCATGCCGTGAGGTCTCTGGTCTGCACGGAGCCTCCGCCGACGAGATCTGGGCCGTCGGGCCGAGAGGCGCTGCATTCCGTGTCACGAACGCGGAGTCGGACGCGCCGACGCTGACCACCTTCAATACGCTCACACGGGACGCGCTCGACGGCGTGTGGGCCGCCGCCTCCGACGACGTCTGGGCGGTGGGGGCGCTCGGCACCGTGCGTCGCTATCGCGGCGATGCGCGATTCTGGGAGGTCTACGACGCGGTGCCGACGAAACAGCACCTTCACGCGGTCGCCGGATCGTCGCCCAACGACATCTGGATCGCCGGAGACGAGGGGACGGTCTTCCACTTCGACGGCGCAACCTGGACGCGCGTAAAGGTCGCCGGCCTCGGTGCTCGGCGACCGCGACTCGACCATATCTGGGTCCCTTCGCCTGGGAAGGTCTGGATTGCGGGGCAAGGCGTCCTCGTATCGCTCGGAGGGAAGCCATGAGAGCCGTCCTGTTCCTCACGACGACGTGCGCGTCGCTTGCCATCATCGCTGCCTGTGCGAGCTCGGAAGAGCAAACTCCGCAGGCGGACGCGCCCCCGCCGTCGCCGCCGCCTGCGACGACTCCCGACGCGGATGCTGCTGTGGACTCCTCCGCTCCCGTTCCAGATGCGAGTCTTCCCAAGTGCAGCGACGCCGGATGGTGCATCACGGCGTTCCCCGATGCAGACCTCGTCTTTCGAGACGTCTGGCCGCTCGAAGATCGCGCGTTCGCGATCGCCGAGAGCGCCAGCGAGGGCGTGAAGGTGCTCGAGTGGCTGCCGTCCAGCGATACCTGGCAGTACATCGACGACCAGACTCAAAATGAAACGGGGATCGGTACGTTCGCCGGGCGTATCTACGCTCCGAACGCGAACGAGGTCTATTTCACCGTTGGACCCGCGTACGTCTATTGGGGAAAGAGGCCGAGCGCCGAGGCTCCGTGGTCCTGGACGCGAAGCGAGCTGCCGGATCACGTCGTCGGACATCCGCTGTCCCACGAGCACGGAAATCCGAACTACGCCGTCGCTGCAGAAAAGCGCGTGACACTCGGCGTCTGGGGCTCGGGCACCGAGGATGTGTATGCTTGGTACAGCAACGCCATCTTCAGGCGCGATGCTTCGGATCGTACCTGGTCGACGGTTTACGTCGCGGAGAATCTCGAAGCGCCCACGGAGCACATCTTCTTCACCGCGGTCGACGGAACGGGGCCGGACGATGTCTGGTTCGTCGGAGCTCGCGATCGCGGCTTGTTCCATTGCCCGCTCGCCGTTCGCAAATCCGCTGCCGGATGGGAGCGTTTCGCGGACGGTATCGTCCAGAACAACCCTGTCGCTCCGTGTCGCAACCGTCCAGGAACGATGTTGCTCGGCGACACCGGGGGAGGTTGGCTCACCGATATCCATCGATCCTCGGCGACCGAATACCTCGCCCTTCACGACGCCGTTCAGCGCGGAGGATTCAAGAATGGCGAGCTCATGCGCGTTCACGTCGAGGACGCGGGCTATTCGTTCACCTCGTCGGTCGTACCCGTGAGGACCGCGAAGGCCTTGCTGGCGAACTCCACCATCCGGTCGATGTGGCGATGGGAGAACGAGAACTGGTTCTCGTCTTGGGGGCTCGTTCTCCGCGGAACCGACGACGGTGACTATGAAATTTCTTCGATCTCGAGAGACGGCGCTCCGGTCGATGTGTCGATCGTCAGGATTCGCGGAACTTCGAAGCAGAACATCTGGGCAATCGGAGCGCGCCATGCGTATCACAAGACCACTCCTTGATCGTCGCTCGTCTGGGCTGCTGATCATGCTCGTCGGCTTTTCGTCGCTGGTCGCGGCGAGTGCGAGCTGCTCGAGCAGCGACGTCGACGAGACACCCGACGGCAGCAGCTCCTCCGACGGCGGCGAAGAGAGCTCCGATGGCGATGCCGACGCTGCGGACGTGCCGGACGTGGAGGTCGTCACCGACGCAGGGGCGAGGCCGGACGCTCTCGTCGACGCCGCGCCGTTGCCGATCACGTGTTCGTCGCCTCCGTGTGCCGTCGCGCTCACCACCGTGCTGGGCAATCAGCGAGGCGACGAGGGTTATTGCGCCGTGCTCTCCGATGGCACGGTCGCGTGCTGGGGAACCAACAGCCTAGGCCAGCTTGGAAACGGCGACGCATCCGGCACCAACAGTGCTCTTCCCGCGCGTGTTCCAGGGCTATCGGGCATCACCGCGATCGACCATACGTGCGCCGTCGGGAATGACGGCGATGTCTGGTGCTGGAGCAAGGGCCCCTTCCTCCAGGACGAGGCCTCATCGGTGACCGTTCAGACTACCCCAGTCCGCCTTCCTCTCCCCGGACCCGCGAAAAAGGTGGCTGCGAGCCAGCTCGTCGCGTGCGCGATTCTCCGGGACGAGAGCGTTGTCTGCTGGGGAAGCAATGACTCCCTCCAAGTCGACCCGGATTTCACCAAGCGGGGCAACATGGCGCCGCGTACGATCGACCTTCCCGCTGGGGTGAAGGAGATCGCGCTCGGAGCCGCCACGTTCGCCGTGTACGGCGATGGCAAGATCATGAGCTGGGGTGCCGATCCAGGAGTCGGACGCGAGACTCCCCTCAATCCGGACGGTTGGCCGAGTGCCGTTCCGCTCGGACACGTGACGATGCTCGACTCCATCGACCAGGAGTCATGCGCCGTCGCGAACGGCGTCGGCTGGTGTTGGGGAGCCCCCGATCCTTCGGGGCCGCCGTTCTCCTGGGACGATCCCTGGGGCCGCGCGTTGCCCATCGCGGTCGACACGCCCGAGCCGATCACGCGAATTGCGACGACGGCGTCGTTCATGGGGCGCGAAAGCAACAACCGTCAGTTCTACGAGAAGCATCGCTGGTGCGCGACCTCGGTATCCGGAGCCGTTTACTGCTTGGGCCTGAACAACGCAGGTCAGGCCGGTGACGGAACCAAAGAATTCGCGCTAGCCCCTGTTCGGGTGGCGGGGCTGCCGGCACCAGCGGCCGAGGTGAAGATCTTGCCGTATTCCACGTGTGCGCTCCTGACGAATGGCAAAGTGTATTGCTGGGGAAGCAATTCCACCGGTCAGCTCGGCGCTGGATTGCCCAAGGGCTCGGTTCTCGTTCCTGCGGAGGTGAAGCTCCCATGAGGCGCACCGGCTTGTTCGTCGCGCCCCTCTTCGCGCTGCTCGTCGGATTCATCGTCTCTGCAACAGGCGCATGCAACGACGAGCGCGCAGGTTTCGCGGAGCAGCAGCAGCCGGTCTTCACGGACGCTGGTGGCACGGTCGACGCCGCGCCCGCCGCGCCCTGTCCGCTCCAGTGCTCGCTCGATGGCCGTTCAGTCATACGATCGTGCACGGGGGAGGTCGTCGAGACGTGCGCGGACAACCTCGCCTGTGGTGAGGCGAGGTGCCAGGAGCCCTGCGCCGCCGCAGCCGCCGATCGAAGCTCGAACGGGTGTGACTTCTACTTCGCAAGTCCTCGCTTCACGAAGTTGCTTCCCCAGTCGTGTCACGCGACGTTCGTCGTGAACAGCTCGAATCAGCCGGCGACGCTTTCGCTGGAATACGGAGGTAAAGCGTTCGACCTGACGCATGCGGTCTACCGAGTGGTGCCGAACAGCACCGATCTCGAACCTCTCCAAGGACCGATTGCGCCGGGGGAGAGCGCCGTTGTCTTCGTATCCGATCGCGATCAGCACAAATCGCGTACCCCCGCCGAGAAGGACAACTACATCCGATGCCCCTACGGCGTCACCGCCGCCGTCGAAACGGACATCAATGTCTTCAACTCGGCGATCGGCCACGCGTTCCGCATGACGAGCAATGTCCCGGTCAGTCTCACGACGATTTATCCGTACGGCGGAGCCGCGAGCTATGTCCCTTCGGCGACGCTCGTGCTCCCCGTAAGCACGTGGGCGAAAGAGCACGTGATCGTCGACGGCTGGGAAGCGAACACCGGCGTGCCGGCCACGCAGATCTATGCCTCGGAAGACGATACCGAAGTAACGATCATCGGGAAAAAGGACATCGCGAACGGCATCGGGTTCACTGGAGCCGCCGCCGGTACGCCGACGAAGATCCACCTTGCGAAGGGGCAGTATGCCCAAATCGTCCAGTCCCAGGAGCTTACCGGAAGCTTCGTGCTCTCGAACAAGCCGACGGTGACACTCGGTGGAAACGAGTGCGCGGACATCCCCAACGGAGTCGGGGCTTGCGACACGCTCGCGCAGCAGATCCCTCCGTACGAGCAATGGGGCTCGGAGTACGTGGGCGTTGGATACCGACCGCGCGTGGCAGGGACCGAGGAGTCCGTCTGGTACCGGATGGTGGCGGCGCGGGACGGAACCGACCTCGAGTACGATCCCGTCAAACCCGACGGCGCGCCGATCTCGATGTCTGCGGGACAGCTCGCGCTCTTTCGCGCGCGCACGAACGAGCCGTTCGTCGTTCGCTCACGTGACCCCGAGCATCCGTTCTACCTCGGGATTCACATGTCCGGCGGCGATACGCCGGGGTACGGAGGGCAGGGCGATCCCGACTTCGTCAACGTCGTGCCCGCCGGCCAATTCATGAACTCCTACAGCTTCTACGCGGACTCGACGTACGCCGAGAACTCGCTCGTCATCGTGAGAAGGAAGACGAACGGCGAGTTCAAGGACGTGTGGCTCGAGTGCGCGGGGAACCTCCCCACGTTCAAGCCGGTCGACTCGCGCGGCGAGTACGAATACACGCGTGTGGACCTGTCGCGCAGGTTCGGCCCCGGTGACCAGTTCGGCGACAAGCAGTGCATCACCGGTCTCCAGCGCATGCGCAGCGACGGGGCGTTCTCCGCCACGCTCTGGGGCTGGAGCACGTACGCGAGCTACGGGTATCCGGGCGGAATGGCGCTCCGCAAGCTCGTCGAGACCCCGCTCGCGCCCGTGAAGTAGCCGACAACGATCTCGCGGGAGCGAAGCACCGCGAGATCGTTGAATCCGAAGGCTGTTCCACGCAAGTCGCCCGATGTGCGCTTCCACGTTGCCTGCTGCGCGGGTGACGTCTTGCGAACGGCGGGCGGGGGAAGTGCGAAAGGACGTATTCGTGGTCGAGCATCGCCAGCTCATCCGTTCGCGCAATTCGAGTGGAATTCGCGCGCAGGATCCCCGAGGCTTGCGAGATCGATGCTCGTCGCGTTCTACTGCTGAGCGGTCTCGTCTGTGCGGCGATGACACGCTCGACGACGGCGATCGCGGCGCCGTTCGACCTCGCATGGTCTGCGCCCGAAGGGTGTCCATCGCGCGACGCGATCGTCGATGCAACGTACGCTCAGCTCGGAGAGCCTCGGTCCGATGCCGCCCCGGAGCTGCTCGTCACGGGGAGCGTTGCCAAACGAGGCGGCGGTTTCACCGTCACGCTGTCGATGACCGACGCGGCCGGCGCTCCGGTCGGAGGGCGGGAGGTGCCCGTGGATCGGCCTCGCTGCGAGGACATCTTCGAGTCCACGGTGCTCGTGCTGGCGATGATGATTGCCGTCGCTCGCCCGCGCGAGGCTACCTTGCCCGCGCGGCCTGCCGACCAAAGCGAGGTCTCCGCTCTGCCCGCCGCCGTAGCTCCGCCGCAGCAGCCAGCGGAGGCGCATAAACCGACGCGCCCTGCACGGCCGAAGACGCCCGAGACGCCACGGCCTCGCGTGTTCGTTGGCGCGGCTGCAATTGCCTCGCGTGGCCTCTTACCGTCCACGGGGGTCGGCGTCGGGGTGAGCGCATCATACATGCCGAACCCCCTGCTGCTCCTGGGGCTCGACGCCAGCTTCGAGCAAGCGGTGGGGGACGTTCACGCAGGCGAGGGCGACGTCGCTTTTCGGCTTTTCAGAGGCGGAATGCGCGTCGGCGTGTCGATCCTCCGGACGAAGCACATCCAAGTCTTCCCCCTGATCGGCGCATCGCTCGGGCTCATTCAGAACACACCTCACGGCTACGAGGCGCATCACTACCCGCTCCGAAGCACCTTCCTCGTAGGCCCGGGTGCGCTTGCGCGGGTACGCCTCGGGTCGGCGCTCTTTCTCGACCTGTCCGGCGCCGTCGAGGTCGTCCTGGTCCGGGACCGCTTCAACGCCCTGGTGAACGGTGCGAACGGCGCGCTCGTCAGCGTCCATCGCCCCAGTGCCCTTGCAGGGCGCGTCGGCCTCGGTCTCGGCTTCGATTTTCGCTAGTCGACGCTGAACGGATGGCAACCTCAGAAATTTTTCCGGGGCCAAGCATTGTCCGAGTGTGCAGGCTTCGATCCTCCGTAACGCCCTCGCGCCATCGGCGGACGTCGGTCGTCCGATGATGACCATCGACGAGCTCTTCGCCGAGCACGCGAGCTTCGTCTGGCGGACGTTGCGTCACTTCGGGGTCCACGATGCCGACCTCGAGGACCAGAGCCAGGAGGTCTTCCTCGTCGTACAGCGTCAGATCTCGAAGTGGGACGGGGAGCATCCACGGTCGTGGCTGTTCGCCATCGCTCGTCGATGCGCGGCCGCGTACCGAAGACGGAGCCATCGACGCCACGAGCAACCCGTCGAGAGCGTTCCTGACTCGATCGATCCGCACGACCCGACGACACGCGCACAGCTCGATCGGCTGAACCGAGTCTTCCAGACACTCGACGAGGACAAGCAGATCGTCTTCCTCCTCCACGAGGTCGAGGGGATGTCGATGCGCGAAGTCGCCGACGCCGTCGGCTGTCCGCTCCAGACGGCCTACTCCCGTTACAACGCAGCCCGCCGCGATCTCTTTCGGGCGCTGGAAGAGGCGAAATGAAGACCGATCCTACCCACGATGTCTCTTCCGACGACGCCACGCCCGAGGCGTTTCGCGCGTTCGTTCGCGCACGCCAGAGCGGCCCGAGTCGCGAAGTCCTCGAGCGGATGGCATCGCGGCTCACGCAAGCGGGCGTTCTCGGCCAAGACGCATCGCGTTCGCCGATGACGGCGCCCGCCACGTCTCGTCTCGCGCACCTCAAAGTGGGATTGGTCGCTCTCGCGATCGCCACAGGATTCGGCGCCTGGCGCGCGACGGAGACGCGCTCCTTCGTACCGGCTGCAGCGGTGCCGATCGCGGCGCCTGAAACCGCCGTCGTCGTCGCTTCTGCGTCGACGTCGAATGAGCCCGCCCCGCAGGCGCTGCCGGTGCTCTCGGTCGAACAGCTTCCGTCTGTCCCGTCGGCTCCTCGGCCGTCGGCCGCTCCGTCGGTTGCGACAGCCATAAAGCCCGCCGCAACGGAGCTCGAGCTCGTGCAGCGCGCGCAGGCCGCAGTCGCTTCGGATCCCGCGCGTGCACTCGCCGTGGCTGCGGAGCATGCGCGCGCCTATCCGGCCGGCGCCTTCGTGCAAGAGCGCGAGGTGATCGCCGTCGAGGCCCTCGCTCGACTCGGACGAATCGATGAAGCCTGGAAACGCGCCGTCGAGCTCGTTCGGCGCTTCCCGGGCACGCCGTACGCGACGCGCCTCGAGCGGGCCCTGGGCCGATCGCTGTCGTCGACCTCTCCGTCGTCGCCTTCCTCGCCGGCCCCGACCCCCTGAGCGCGGCTCACTCGGAGGACACCGACATGCTTGCCCGTATCACGCGCCACGGCGCGCCTCTCACCGTTGCCGCGTGGCTCACGCTCCTATGGTCTTTTCAAGGCTGCGCGGGCCGCGATCTCACGATCGCCGAATCGGGCGACGGAGGCGTGCCGGGCGCTTTCGTCACCGATGCCTCGGATGCCGGGGACGGGGCCGACGCCGCGCCGGATGCGCGCGACCTCGTCACGTATTGCCCGTCGAACAAGTGCCCTACGGGATATACGAATTGCCCCGCCTCGCGCTTTCCGTGCGATGTCGACTTGTTGACCGACAGGCAGAATTGCGGCGCCTGCGGAGCTGCATGTCCGGTGCCGACGAGTACCGAATTTTACGAATGCGTCGGCGGACACTGCGTCATGCAGTGCAGCAATTCCCCCAAGTCGCTCGATTGCGATGGCCTTGCCGACAACGGCTGTGAAACGTCACCGGCCGAGCAAACCTCCTGTGGAGCCTGTGGCATCATCTGTACGGAAGACAAGCCGTGTATCAACCGAGCTTCCCCCGCTGAGGACTGGGGATGCGGCTGCAAGGACGGAAAAACCTACTGCGGAATATGCGTCGATACGAGATCCTCGGATGACAATTGCGGGGCCTGCAACAATGCCTGTCCGGCCGGGGATCTCGACCCGAGCCTGCATATGTATCTTGGCTGTGCCGACAACAAATGCGGCTCCATGAAGTGCGAGCCTGACCGCGCCAACTGCGACGGCGATCTCGACAACGGCTGCGAGACCGATCTCACGTTGCCCGAGAACTGCGGCGGGTGTGGAAACGAATGCCCTGCAGGCCAGTCGTGCAGAAAGGACATTTCGAGTTCCGTCTACACCCTCCGATGTATGTGCCCTCCAGGCGAAACCTTCTGTGGAGGTAGCGTTTACGGGTGGTGTCGCGATACCTCTTCGGACACGCTCAACTGTGGAGGTTGCGGCATCACGTGCGACTCCGTCTGCGCGAACGGGATGTGCCGCCTGGACTGCGGGACCGGGCGAGCGAACTGCAACGGGAACCAGAGCGACGCCTGCGAGACCAACATCGACAGCGATCCGAACAACTGCGGTGGCTGCGGGATCACCTGCAACGCCGTTGCCGGTCAAGCATGCGTGCAGGGCCGGTGCGTCGTCGAACCGTGTGACGACACCGTCGATGCCGGAAGGGGCCCGCAATGAGCCGTCGCTGGATCATACTCGTCTTGGGTCTCGCGGCCTGTGCTTCGACGGAATCCTCCGTCGCACCGTCGGACAGCGGGACGAACGTCGGCCCGGTACCGCCGCCTGTCGACGGAGGGCTCGACGCCGAGCCGGACGTCGACGCAGGCCCATGTGCCGATTGCGAATACTTTCCCTCGGACTGCTCCCCCGACACGCTTTGCCCCGGAGCGGTCGATACGAGTCAAGGCGAGCCCGCAATCAACCCGGGCCTGACCATCAACGCCATTCGGGGGCGTTCGGTGAGCGACGTCTGGGCGGCAGGCGCGATGGGAACCGTCGCACACTTCGACGGGACATCATGGAAGCGATCGACACTCGGCAGTCTCGATACTCTGAATGCTCTCTGGGTACGTGACTCCAGCGAGGTCGCGCTCGCCCATTTGTCACGTGTCTACGCGCGCGGTCTCGACCTCGGGGATGCCGGCACGGTCCCTTCGGACGGCGGTTGGAGCTTCGTCGAACCGACCCTCCCCTCGGAATTCCCAGATCTCCGTTTATCCATCAAGTTCCGATCGGCGTGGAACGCGCCCGGCTCACCCTGGCTTTGGTGTGCCGCGAGCTCGGTGGAGAAGACGGGTATTTGGCGTATGCGCCTATCGCCGACCAACACCCTCGAGCTTCAGGTCGGCGTGAGCACGCAAGCGTGCACCGACGCGCACTGCACGCAGGTGACGAGCATTCACGGCGCATCCCCGAATGAGGTTTGGGCAGTCGGAGAGTGGGGCTCCGCGGTTCTCGTCACGGACGCCGAAAGCGACACACCAACCGTCAAGGCATTCAATACCCTCACGCGAAACGCGCTGAATGGAGTCTGGAGCGCTTCGCCCTCGGAAGCGTGGGCCGTCGGCGCTTTGGGAACCATTCGCCACTACGCGGGGCACCCCGTGCTGTGGGACGTCGTCTCGGACGTCCCGACAACGGAGGATCTCCGGGCCGTGTGGGGCTCTTCGTCGAACGACGTATGGGCCGTCGGCGATGGCGCGCTCGTTCTCCACTTCGATGGAAAGGCCTGGTCGCGCGTCAAGATTGCCGGGCTCGGCAAGCGCCGGCCAAACCTCACGACCATCTGGGGAGCCGCTGCGGGGCACGTCTGGATCGGCGGGGAGGGCGCCATGCTCTCGCTCGGAGGAAAGCCATGAGAGCGACGATCCTCTTCTGCGGCGCTTCACTCGCGCTCGGCGCAATGGCGTCGGTCGCGGCCTGCGCGACGTCCGAAAACGAGCCCCAGACGACCTCTACTCCTGATTCCGGAGAAACCATCGCGACTCCTTCGGAGGGCGGGCAGCCCGAAGCGGCGACGGATTCCGGCACCGAGGCCGCGTCGCCGGAATGCAGCGACGCGGGATGGTGTCGAACGTCCTTGCCCGACGACGATCTCACGTTGAAGGACATCTGGCCCGTCGGCGAGACGGCGTTTGCGATCGCGGACAGTCCGACCCTCGGCATCAAGGTGCTCGAGTGGAAGAAGGGCGATGCCTCGTGGAGCTACATCGATGACAGCTCTCAGAACGACGTCGGTCTCGGAAAATACGCCGGACGGATCTGGGCCCCGAGTGAGAACGAGATCTATTACGGAGTGGGGCCAGGCTACGTCTATTACGGAAAGCGCCCCGAGGCGCCCAACACCACCTGGTCTTGGACGCGGGAGAGTCTGAAAGACAATAGCCATCCCGACTTCGTCGACCCACAAGACGGCTATCCGCTCTACCCGGAGCTAGGGCAAAACTATCCGACGCTCGGCATCTGGGGGACGAGCGCCGGCGACGTCTACGCTTGGTTCACCAATACCATCTATCGCCGGACGAGCACTGGAGGCGCCGCGCCGGAGTGGGTCCCCGAGTACGTCGCGGACGACGCCTCGGATTCGACGGAGCACATGTACTTCCTGTCGGCCGCCGGAGCGGGACCCGACGACGTCTGGTTCTCTGCCACGAGAGCGCGTTCGGGCGCGGCTTGCACCGTCCTCGTACGCAAAACAGGCGGCGCGTATCGAAGGGTGGCGGACGGCATTGCCAGTGACTGGTCCGACTGCGAGGCGCGTCAAGACCAGTTGCTGATCGGCGGCGCGCCGGGATGGCTCACCGACCTTCACATGCCTTCGCCCAACGAGATCGTCGGTCTCAAGGGCGGGCGAGACGTCGTCCATGTGTCAATCTCAGGAGATGGGTATTCGCTCTCCGCGGCGTCCGTATCTCCGAAGCTGACCGGCCAGCCACTCGACTCTCTATGGGCGATTCCCGGGAGCGTGTGGCTCTGCGGATCGGGCGTCGTCCTTCAGGGCGGCAACGACGTCTGGGACGGGGGAACGTTCCAGATTTCGACGCTCGCGATGAACGGTGGTGCGCTCAAGCAAACGCTCTACCAAGTTCGCGGCACTTCCAACACCAACCTTTGGGCCATCGGAGTCCGCAATGCGCTTCACAAGACGACTCCTTGATCGCTACTTCTTCGGCGCAGGGGTGATCCTGGCAGCAAGCGGTGCGGCGGCGAGCTGCGCGAGCACCGACGAGGAAGTCAATTCGGGTTCCTCGGATGCCGGCCCGGAAGCGTCCGTAGCCGCCGATGGCGGCGCGCCATCCGAGAGCGGCTCGGTCGACGCAAACGTTCGCGACGTAACGGCGCCGCCTTTCGACGGGGGGCCTCTCCCGGTCGTGTGCGCCACGGATCGCTGCGCGACCTCACTGGTAACGACGCTCGCCGTCAGTAGCGACGACAGGAGCGAAGGCTATTGCGCGCTTCTGCACGACGGCACGGTGGCATGCTGGGGTGGAAACGGGGCCGGCCAACTCGGTCGCGGTGACGACGCGGGGACGTCGGACAGTCCGACCGCCGAGCGTGTCGACGGTCTCTCCGAGGTCGCGGAGCTGAGTCATACGTGCGCCCTCGACAAGAGCGGCAGCGTCTGGTGCTGGGGCACGGGCCCCTACCTTCGCAACGACACGGGGGAACGTACGACCGAACGTACGCCGCTCAAGCTGGCCCTTCCGCCGGTCGAGCACGTTGGAATGGGAAGGGACGTCGGGTGTGCGTCGAACGGCGACGACCTGGTCTGCTGGGGAAGCAACGCGAACGGACAGCTCGCGCCAACGACCACGACGCCTGCGTGGACCTTCCTCGGCCCCGTACCCGTCGACCTTCCCAGCGGCGCGCCGAGCCGGGAGATCCTCGTTGGCGAGACGGCGTTCGTTCTCCGCGAGGATGGGCAAACCCTGAGTTGGGGAGCGATGCCTTCGCTTGGCCGCCTCTCGTCGCTCAGCCCCGATTCGTACGCGCTTCCGATGGACCTCGTCGGGCTCTCTTCGATCGATAGCGCGGGCGACAACGCGTGCGCGACGGTCGGCGGCGTCGGCTATTGCTGGGGACGTCTTCTCCGCGACGCGTTCTTGTCCTTCTGGCTGGTGGTGGACGATTGGACCCTTCCCAGCCCCGTCGTGGCGCCGGAGCCGCTCGTTCAAATCGCCACGACGAGGTCGTTCGTCACCGGTGGCTTCTACGACGCGGTCGTTCGACCGCAGCGCTGGTGCGCGGTTGGCGCGTCGGGCAGCGTCTATTGCTGGGGCTTCAACGCGAGCGGTCAGGCCGGCGACGGCACGAAGGAGCACGCCTATCAGGCGGTCAAAGTCGAAGGCCTCCCGACGACGGCCGCGCAAGTCAAAGCAATGCCCGACTCGACGTGTGCGCTTTTGACGAACGGAAAAGTCTATTGCTGGGGCTCGAATTATTACGGACAGCTCGGCAACGGGAAGCTCCGAGTCCCAAGCATCGTGCCGGAAGAAGTGGTGCTGCCATGAATCGTATGCGCATGACCCGCCGCGTATTCGCCGCGGCCTTCGGTATCACGGTGAGTGCCGCAGGATTGGGGGCGTGCACGGAGGACCGCGGTGGTTTCGCCACCGACAATCCAACGCTCGATTTCGATGCGTCGGCCGCGCCGGACGCGCCGGATTGCCAATACCAGTGCTCACTCGACGGCCGCTCGGTCATCGAAGCGTGCACGGGCAACGTCATCGAGACGTGCGCCGACAATCTCGCGTGCGGTGCTGCGCGATGCCAGGAGCCATGTGCTGCAGCATCCGCGGATCGAAGCTCGAACGGGTGCGACTTCTATTTTCAGATGCCCCGGATGGACAAGGCGTTTCCTCATAGCTGCAACGCCGCGTTCATCGTCAATACGTCCAGGCAATCCGCCAACGTGACGCTCGAGCGTGAGGGGAAGGCGATTGACGTCTCGAAATCGGTCTTCCGCACCACGCCGGGAAGTACGGCGCTGAGCCCACACGTTGGAGCCATTCCACCGGGCGAAAGCGTCATCCTGTTCCTCTCCGACTCACCGCAAGGCGCCGATCCCTCCTATCTGTACGTCCGATGTCCCGAGGGGGTGACTGCCGCGACCTTCGACGACACGGTGGCGAAGAAAACTGGAATTGGCTCTTCGTTCCGATTGACGGCCGACGTGCCGGTGTCATTGACATCGATGTATCCGTTCGGCGGTGCGGCCTCCTACCTGCCGAGCGCTACGCTCGTGTTGCCCGTCGCGACATGGGGAACGGAGCACATGATCGTCAACGGGTGGGAGGCGAGCTTTGCGGGCGCTCCGTCCGTGCAGATCGTCGCTTCCGAAGACGACACCGAGGTCACCATTCTGCCGAAGCGCGACATCCTGGGTGGACCGGGCGTCGCGAGTGCTTTCGCGAATGAGCCGGCGAAGTACCGCCTATCCCGAGGGCAGCACTTGCAGCTCGTCCAGACCGACGAGCTCACGGGGAGCATCGTAGTTTCGACCAAGCCAACGAGCACCTTTGGCGGGAATTCTTGTGCGTTCGTTCCGGCCTCGGCCTCGGCCTGCGATATTCTCAATCAACAGATTCCACCGTTCGAGCAGTGGGGCGCGGAATATGTCGGCGTGGGCTATCGCCCGCGTGCGGGCAACGAGCACGAGCCGATGCCCTATCGCATCGTCGCCGCGCGGGATGGAACACGCCTCGAGTACGAGCCGACGATCCCGCCGGGAGCGCCAACCACCATGAATGCCGGCGAGGTGGGCACGTTCCCTCAGGGAACTGGGGATGCGTTCGTCGTCCGGACGCAGGACATCGAGCACCCGATCTATGTCTCCGCGCACATGACCGGCGGCGGCGGCGATTTTACCCCCAAGGCACCAAGCTACGGGGGCACCGGTGATCCGGAGTTCGTCAACGTCATTGCAACCGCCCAGTATTCGAACTCGTACAGTTTCTACGCGGACTCCAGCTATGCGGAGACCTCGCTCACGATCATCCGACGCAAACTCAACGGCACCTTCAAGGACGTGTGGCTCGAGTGCGCAGGCAACCTGACGAGCTGGAAGCCCGTCGGCTCGCGCGGCGAGTACGAGTACACGAGGGTCGACCTCTCACGCCACTTCCACCCCGGCGACACCTTCGGCGACGGCGACGCCGGCACGGTCACAGTTTGCCGAACCGGCCTCCAGCGCATGCGGAGCGAAGGCCCCTTCACCGCCACGCTTTGGGGCTGGGACGCCGCTGCGAGCTACGCCTATCCCGGCGGCACCGCCCAGCGAAAGCTCGTCGACACCTCTCTCGCTCCAATTCACTGATCTCACGGCGTCGTGCCAGGACACCCCGTTTCATCCGCTCGAGGTGTGCAACTGAGCTGATCTGGTGCATGCTTCGGACCATCTCGGGATGGCAGAGGGCAGGGACTCTTAGGGATCAGCAATGATTGTCAATGTTCGTAACAAGGCCACATGGCTGGTTTCCCAGCTTGGGCAACTGGTCATCGCCAGCGGTCTGCTCTCCCTGGTCTTCAATTACGCGTATCGCTACACCGTCGACCGCAACATCCATACGCCAGCCTTCTATCTGGCGACCGTGGCGCTGGGGTTGATCGCTTTTCTCGTCATCCGCAAAGACTACGTGTTCGTGAACCGCTACGAGTTCAGCGACACCGAATTCTCGGTCAGCACGCTGCTGGGCGTGAAGAAGCGCTACCCCACCTCGCAGTACGAATTCGTGCCCTCGCTGCACAAGGCCATCAACCTGCCCGAGCAGAAGGCCGGCTTGTCCTTTTACGTGCGCGACGCCAAGAGCAAGAAGAACATCCGGAACTACTCCTGGGCCGGATTCTCGCCCGAGGACTTCCAGGCCGTCTCGCGGTTGTACGGATACCGAGGCGACACGGACTTCAAGCAGAGAGATTTCGGTAAGCGCTAGGCGCGTCGCGTGTTGATGGTAGGCGTACCGAGTTGACGCCAAAGGCACGCCGGGAGACGAGAGCGCGGCTCGAGGCCTCGACTGAAAGCGCGCGGTCCGCAGCGACGTCACCGCTTCGACTTCGCGACGAGCGAATCCTCTCCGGTTTGCCGGATGTCTTGAAGCATCGCTAGCGGCGAGCCCCCCTGCGTCAGGATAGTTGCCGTCTCGGCCACGAGCCAAGGGCGATAGCGGTCTTGCATTGGTGCCGTGATCGTTTGCATCGATGGGCGTTGTCTTGCAAACGGGCAAGGGTCATCTTCCGTGCATGAACACCGCACAGCAATCCGCTTCGCTCTCGATGACAACGGCAAGGGTGTTCCGCACCGGCGTACTCGCGCTCACGCTCGGAGCGCTCGCGATCGGCTGCGCGAGCACGTCACACCAAAAGGAGACCGTCATGTCCAACGCAAACAACGCAGCATTCGTGACCCCCTGGAAAGACCTGTGGAACGGCGACCTCGCGATGACCGACAAGATCATTGCCAAGGACTTCGTCGCCCACGCAGCTCCGCTGACCGGATCTGGCTCGGACGTGATTCGCGGCCGCGAGGCGCTCAATGGTTGGGTCAGCGGCATCCGCTCCGTCATCCCGGACCTGACGTTCACCGTGGAGGTGGGGCCGATCACCGATGCCGACCACCTCGTCGTTCGGTGGAGGGCTCAGGGCACCTACCGAGGCGGTCTGCCAGGTACGGGGCCAGAGTCGGTCGGCAGGAAGGTCAACTTCACCGGGACCGACACGCTGCGTGTCGCCGACGGCATGCTCGCGGAGTACTGGGCCAACGCCGACAGCCTCCTCTTCTTCCAGCAGCTTGGAATCAAGCAGCTTCAGTAACTGCTCGCAGCTCGTCGGCGAAGAAGGACCACACAGCCGCCACCCGCGGCACATCGCGAAGGATCCTGTGGCCAACGAGCCAGACATCGGAGGACGGACACGCGTGGATGGAGGACGCGAGCGTCTTCGTGTAGCGAACCTCCTCCAGCCGTCGTGCGCGGATGAACATCGTGGGCAAGAGGGCGACTCCCAAGCCCGCCTCGGCGGCGGCGAGCTGGGCGGAGAAGTGGCTCGTCCGAAGGACGATCTCGGCCTTTCCGGCGTTCGCCGTGACCCACCGCGCGGGTGCGAAGCTCGCGAAGTCCTTGTCCCACGCGAGCCATGGCGGATCGTTCCAGGAAGAGACCCGCCCGATCTCCTCCACCAGGGCGGGGGCGCTCGCCGGCAACCACTTGGCGGTAAGGAGCTTGGTCGTCACGAGCTCGGCTCCCCGTGGCTGGACGGATCGGAGGGCAAGGTCGGCCTCGTGCCGCGTAAGGTCGCGCGGCTGCGCGGATGCATCGAGCTCGATGTGGACCTTGGGGTATTTCGCGCGAAGCCGCACGAGCGCGGGGGCGATGAACAACTCGGCCATCCCCGGGTCGGCACTGAGGCGCACAATCCCTTCGGCCTGCGCCTCGACGTCCGACGCATCGCGCTTGAGGCGTCCGTGCGCCGCCTCCATCGACTCGGCGGCGGCCAACACCCGTTCCGCCCCGCGTGCGGGGAGAAGTCCTTCCCGCGTCCGCTCGAAGAGGCGCACGCCGAGCGACGCTTCGAGCGCCGTGATGCGACGGCTCACCGTCGACGTATCGATTCCGAGCCGTGACGCCGCCGCGCCGAGGCTCTTCTGGCGATGGGCCTCGAGAAAGATGCGCACGTCGTCCCATCGTGCGTCCGCGACGCCTTGCACATTTGCCATTCTAGTCTCCAACCATGGTTGCTTCTTTGCATCGTGGCAAGGCCCATCGGCGTCGTCGATGATGGGCAGCGTCGATAGTAATTCATAGAAAGCATCCATTCGACGGATGAAACTCGAACGTCCAGAATGAGCGCTGACGGTGAACGGATTTCTGAAGGGGAGAGGCCTCTCATGATTTTCAGCGTACTCGTGCGCTACGCGACGCTCTTCACGGTGGCCATGGCCATCTTTAGCGCGAGCTTCGCCGTCTTCAGCTTTCGCAGACGAACGAACGCAGCCATCTATCTCGATCTGAGTGACCGGCTCCAGAAGCTGTACCGAGCGGTGCCAACCACGAGCCGCGCCGCATACTTGGTTGGGAAAGAGCCCGGTGGTGTGCCCAGCGAGATCGCCGCCGTCGAGGTGCTCGACTTCCTTCACCTCATGCACTCGGCCTTCACGCTCCATGCGACCGGCTACTTCTCCGGTCGGCTATGGGTGGCGTTCCGCACGGAGGCAGAACGGGGGCTCCGTCTTCCGGTGGTCCAGGCGAGTTGGCCCCTCCTGCGGGAGGAGTTCCAGAGTAGTCCCGGTTTCGTCAACCACGTCGAGCGAGCTCTCGTCCGTTCGGTTACACGCAGCGTTTTTGACGGACGCCAGTCCCCGCCGTCGCTTGCGGGAGACGGTTGGCCAGCCTCGGGAGTTACAGCGCGGCTTGCGACGGACGCGGCGAGTTACTGACGCTGAGGAGCTAGGTGTTTCCGCGCGGCGCACGTCACCGCGCTCGCTTGGGCCTCCGGTCGTTCTTCGCAGTCCCTCGAACCTTTGGATCGTCGCGCGCGACACCCATGAGGGCGTGGATGACGTGCATTGTTGCGACATCGTGATCGCGGCGAGGGTGCCACGCGATTCCGACCTCGAAGGACGGAACAGGGAGCGGTGGCTCCCGCGTGATCACATTGGCGTAGGGACCCGTCGCGAGCAGTCGTTCCGGGACGAGCGCCAGCAAGTCGCTATTACCGACGATCGACGGTACCGCCAGGAAGCTGGGCACCACGAGCCCAACGCGTCGGGCCTTGCCCTGCGAAGCCAGCGCCGCGTCGAGTGCGCCGCTGGTCTGGGCGCGTCCTGACACCACGACGTGCGGGTACTGGAGCCATTTGTCGAGAGAGAAGCGCTGCTTCGCCGGGTGATCGCGCCGCATGGCGACGATGTACCGCTCCGAGAAGAGTGGCTGCCAGCGAAGCATCGACGCGCCCGGCGCCATGACGGAAACGGCGAGGTCGAGTGTGCCGTCCGAAAGCTCGGCGACGACTTCCTCCGCACCGCCCCACGGAGTCACGATGAGGTCGAGTCCTGGAGCCGAGTCGCGGAGCGCTGCCATGAGCGGCGGGCCCAAGAGCGCAGTCCCGTAGTCCACGACCGACCAACGAACGGTCTGCGAGAGCGTGGCGAGGTCAGCGCGTGGGCCGACAACCTGCGCGACGCTGGAGAGCGCGTGCTCGAGCGCGGGCCGGAGGGCCTGGGCTCGCGGCGTCGGCGTCATTCCGCCGCGCGTGCGCTCGAGGATCGGATCGCCGAACAGAGAGCGCAGCCTCTCGAGCGCGTTGCTCGTCGCGGACTGCGAGAGACCAAGTCGCTTTCCTGCGCGCGTCACGTGACGCTCGGAGAGCAAGGCGTCGAGGACGACGAGCAGGTTCAGGTCGACCGAACGAAGATGGATAGAACCCATGACGTGCAATGTAGAACATCCATTCGACGGATAACACTCCGCTGCGCATGATGAGTCTTGCCGATGAGCGGCGAGGAGAGACTCACCATGAAGACGCACGAGATCGTGATCCCGGGCCCGAACCAACCCCTCCAGATTCGCGAGCGCGAGCTCGGGAGCCCTGGAGCTGGCGAGGCTTCCATCGCGACGGAGGCCACGGGGGTCTCCTTCGCCGAGGTCCAGATGCTCGGCGGGCGCTATCCCGGACAGCCGGCGTTTCCATTCGTGCCCGGCTACGATCTCGTGGGCAAGGTCCTCTCCGTCGGGCCGGGCGTCGATCCGGCGCTCGTCGGGAAGCGAGTCGCGACGATGACGCAGACCGGGGCGTGGGCGGAGAACGTCCTGCGTCGCGCCGAGGAGCTCGTCGTTGTGCCTGATGATCTCGACCCCTCCGAGGTCGATACGCTGATCGTCAACGGCATCACCGCTTACAAGATGTTGCACCGCGTGGCTCGAGTGAAGGCGGGGCAAACCATCGTCGTTCACGGCGCCGGGGGTGGCGTCGGGACGATCCTCGTCCAGCTCGCCAAGCTCGCGGGCGTTCACGTCATCGGAACATGCAAGCCGTCGCAGCGAGAGGCGGTCGAGCGCCTCGGGGCTCGCGTCGTCGACTACACGCGCGGAAAGGTCCTCGACGACACGCGGGCCCTCGCGCCGGAGGGCGTCGATGCCGTGTTCGACCACGTGGGTGGAGATTCGCTTCGCGCCTCGTTCGCGATGCTACGGCGCGGGGGCACGCTGGTTTCGTACGGGAGCGCATCGACGATCAACGCGCGCGGTTCCGCGTGGACACCCATCCTCGTCAACATGGCGCGCGCGCTCCTCTGGAGCCTGCGACCGGGCGGGCGCACGATGAAGGTCTTCGACGTGTGGGGACGCGGCAGCTTCGGCGCCGATAGCGCCTTCCGACCTCGTCGCTTCTGGCGGGAGTTTCGCGAAGACCTTGGTCGACTCCTCGCCTTGTTCATGGCCGGCAGTCTTCGCGCGCAGGTGGCGCGCCGGGTTCCTCTCCTCGATGCCAGTACGGCGCTCGAGGCCCACGTAGCGGGCGGCTTCACGGGGAAGATCGTCCTCGAGACCACAGCCAGATTCGGTGTTGCGTAGTTCGTGCGGCCATCGGGGCTCGGTCGAATGGCAATCCGAAACGGCGAGGTGGTGCTGATGGATCCCGAAGCAAGTTGCTCGGCATGCCGAGCAACGTTCGACGAGTGGGCGGCGCTCGAGCTCGTTGCTCGCATCGAATCCACGGAGGTAGAGCGCCTGATCCGTGGCTGGTCCGCGAATCTCTGCATCGAGGTTCGTGCATGTCGATGGTGCGGCAAGGGGATCACCCGAAAATGCGAATGGGTGTCACCGTGAGGGGCTCAGCTCCTTGGGCCTCGGCAGCGTCCTCGACGGTGCAAGCCGGCAGCGACCTCCGGCCATTGCTCTCGCTGGCCTTGGCCCAGTTCGTCGTGGTGATGAACACATCGGTCGTCAACATCGCGCTGCCGTCGATTCGCCTAGGTCTGGGGCTCAGCCCCGTCGAGCTGACGTGGGTGATCAATGCCTACGTCCTGGCCTTTGGAGGCTTGCTCCTCGCGGGTGGACGGGCGGCGGATGTCTTCGGACGGAGCCGCGTGTTTACGGTGTCGCTGGCGGCCTTCGGCGTTACCTCGCTCGGCGCTGCCGTCGCGCCCGGGGCTGGTTTTCTGATCGCCTTCCGGGGCCTGCAGGGGATCGCCGCCGCCGTCTTGTCACCTGCAGCGCTCTCCATCGCGCTCACCCTCTATCCGAAAGGCCATGCGCGAAGCGTGGCGCTCGCCGTCTGGGGAGTCGTGTCTGGAGCAGGAGGGGCCGCGGGCGTGATCGCGGGAGGGATGCTCACGACGACGTTCGGGTGGCGCTCCGTGTTCGTCGCGGCGTTGCCGTTCGTGGGGTTGTCCCTCGTCATGCCGTCTTCACAGGGCACCTCTTCAACCGAGTCCTCTGACCGCCCGACCTTCGATGTCCTCGGGGCGGTCCTTGTCACCGGTGCGTTGGGCCTGCTCACGTTCAGCCTCGCGGGCATCACGCACCACGGCTGGCTCTCGACGCGCACGATGGGGCTCTTCGTGATCGGGGCCCTTCTGCTCGTCGCCTTCGTCGAGGTCGAGCGAAGGAGCATGGCGCCCTTGGTGCGCCTAGGCCTCTTCGCCAACCCGAGCGTGCGCTTCGCCAACGCTGCGATGACGCTCGTGGGCGGCGCCTGGCTCGCGCTCTTCTTCTTCCTGCCCCTCTACCAGCAGCAGGTCCTCGGCTACAGCGCGCTCCGCACCGGGCTCACGCAGCTACCGCTCGCGGTGGCGATCATGGTCGCTTCGACGCAGGTCCGCCGTATCACTGTGCGCCTGGGGGCCAGGACCACGCTCGTCGGCGGCCTCGTGCTCCTCACCGTTGGGCTCGCCGGGTTCAGTCGGATCCGGGTCGACGCAACTTTCCTCGGACACCTCCTCGGCCCGTCGCTCCTCGTCGGCCTCGGCCTCGGTGTCGCCTTCGTCGAGCTGACCAGTCTCGGCACGCACGGCGTCGCGCCGGCCGAGTCCGGCCTTGCGAGTGGACTGGTGAACGCCACGCGCCAGTGCGGCGGCGCCATGGGCTTGGCCCTGCTCGTCTCCCTCGCCGCGAGCCGCACCGGTAGCGCCGCAGAGCCCGGCGTGGCCGCCCTGACCGAGGGCTACCGCACAGCGTTTCTCGCGGCGTCCGTGCTCACCGGCGTCGCCACGCTCCTGGCGCTGCGCGCTCCCCGGCCGACGGCGCTCTCCACCTCCGCAGTCGATAACCACGAACCCAGTCAACATCCCTGACACGCAAGGAAAACCATGTCCACGCTCACCACTCCGCCATTCTTGTCCGGTCCGTTCGCGCCGGTCTCCGACGAAATCACGGTCACGCAGCTGCGCGTGCACGGCGCCCTCCCTCGCGAGCTCGACGGACAGCTCGTACGCAACGGTCACAACCCAACGCCGGGCGTGGTGCCCGTTCACTGGTTTCAGGGCAGCGGCATGCTGCATGGGATCCGGCTCCGTGAAGGGCGCGCCGACGCCTACCGCAACCGCTGGGTCCGCACGCCGGCCCTCGCGGGCGCGCCTTACATGACCGAGCGCGGCCTCGACCTGACCGCGCACACCGCGGGTACGCACGCTATCGGCCATGCGGGCCGCATTCTCGCCCTCAACGAGGCGGGCCTTCCCTTCCAGGTCACACCGGAGCTCGACACCGTCGGCGCGTTCGACTTCGGGGGCAAGCTCACGACGGCGATGGGGGCACACCCGAAGATCGACCCTCGCACGGGAGAGCTGCACTTCTTCGGTTATGGGCCTTTTCCTCCATACCTCACGTACTACGTTGCATCGCCCAAGGGTGACATCGTGCGTGCCGAGGTCGTGCCGGGAGCCGGCCCCTCGCTGATGCACGACTTCGCCATCACTCGGCGTCACATCGTCTGGTTCGACATGCCCGTGGTGTTCGACAAGAACGATACGTCGGGCATGCCCTACGCCTGGAACTCCGACTACCCAGCGCGCATTGGGATCATGTCCCGTGAGAGCGGCGCGATCCGGTGGTTCGAGGTCGACCCCCTCTACGTCCTTCACGTCACGAACGCCTATGACGACGCGGAGGGCCGGGTTGTCCTCGATGCCCCTGCGTTCGACCACGCCGCATGGGAGCGCTCCACAGCGTGGTGGGCCGGGCGGCCCGACCGAGGCCCGAGCCTCCTGACCGGTACGAAGCACCGGCGCTGGACGCTCGACCCCGAGAAGGGCCTTCTCCGATCCCAGACCGTCGATGACCTCGTCGTCGAGTTCCCGGCGGTCAATCCCGCCTTCATCGGGGAGCCGTTCCGGTACGGGTACGCGCTGGCACTCCCGGCGGGCGAGGAGGGCCCGTGGGCCATGGCGAAGCACGACCTGACCACGGGCGCCCACCAGCTACGCACCTTCCGGCCCGGGCAGCTGCCGAGCGAAGGCGTCTTCGTTCCCGCGGCCGGAGCGACGAGCGAGGACGCTGGCTACCTCCTCACCGTGGTCAGCAACGCCGACCAGTCGCCCGCGGAGCTCCTCGTGCTCGACGCAACGAACATCGCGGGAGAGCCCGTCGCGGTCGTCGAGCTTCCCCGCCACGTGCCTGCGGGAGTGCACGGCTCGTGGATCCCGACGAAGGCGTGACCTCCTCGCGCACGGTCACCCCATCGACACGTCCGAGCCCCTGGAGCGAGACGTGGCTCGGTCACCATTGCCGACCGATAGCGCCGGCGAGGGCGGTGTCGTCATCGCCCTTGCGACGGGCGTGCGACGCTCTCCGCAAAGCAACGGGACCTCGTCTTTTCCTAGGTCCCGTGGTGGAGGCGCCGGGAATCGAATCGTGGGAGGTGCGACCGACCGGGCTAGAGGAACGAAATACCTGTTAGCTCTTCGGAGCGTCGCCACAGCGCTTTGGCGCCTTCGATATCGGTCATCGAACGCCACGTCTCCTTCAGCGGAGGATCGCCGACGGCGTGGCCGGGGCCCCAGAGATCGCCGCTTGCCGAGTCTCCGATCGCGGCCTCGAGCAGCGCGGCTGCGCCATACTCGACGGGCCGGGCGAAGAGGGCAGAGAACGCGCGCGACGCGATCCCCATCAGACCTTGGGGCTTTCGTTGGAGAGGTGTCATGACCATCCCCGGATGCGCGAGGATGCTCTTCACCGCACGACTGCGGCGACTCAGCTCGACGCCGAAGAGGAGGTTGGCGAGCTTGCTCTGCGCGTAAGCGCCGCGCTGGTCGTACCGGCTGCCGTCGATGCTCGAGAGGTCGATGCGATCGCGCTTCACGATGAAAGACGTGACGGTGACGACGCGAGCATCGTCGCGCTGCGCGAGCCGGTCGAAGAGCAGCGCTGTCAGCGCGAAGTGCCCCAAGTGGTTCGTCGCGAACGGGAGGACGACACCGCCGGGCGTGAGCGCCTTCCGAACGAGCCCGACGCCTGCGTTGTTGACGAGGACGTCGACGTCGCGCACTTTCGCGGCGAGCGCGCGAACGGACGCGATGTCGAGGAGGTCGAGAGGCTCGACTTCAAGCCGCGCCTCGGGGGCTGCGCGGAGAATGCTCGCGCGCGTCTCTTCGCCAGCGTTCACGTCGCGGACCGCCATGACGACGTGATGGCCACGTACCGCGAGCATTCGTGTGAGCGTCGCGCCGAGGCCGCTGTTTGCGCCGGTGACGAGGAAGGTTCTCATAAGCGGATAAACTATCCGCTTAATGCACGGTGGCAAGCCCTCAATCCGCGTCGTGGTAGGCTTCGTGGCGTTGTCCGAGCAGAGAGCAGACGCGAGGAAGAACCGCGAGCGCTTGCTCACCGTCGCGGCTCGGATGGTGCAAACGGGGAATCTCGCGCCTTCGTTCAACGAGCTCGCGGCACTTGCGGGCGTGGGGGTCGGCACCGTCTACCGTCATTTCCCTGATCAGCGAGCGTTGCTGCTCGCTCTGCTCGAAGGTCCTCTGGCTGAGCTCGAGGCGATCATGGCGTCGTGTGCGGGTGAGCCGGATGCCGCGAAGGCGCTCTCGCTCATGGTTCACGGTATCGTCGACCTCGAGCTTCGCCACGCAGCGTTGGGGCAGCAGCTCGTCTCGCAGGACGTCGAGCTGCAAACGTCACCGCGCTTCGTCGCGCTCAACGAGAACGCCGAGGCGTTGCTCGCACGCGCGCGAAAGGCGAGGGTCGTACGCGCGTCGGTGACGGGGAGCGACCTGCGGCGTCTTCTCTGCGGCATCGAGCTCGCGGCGCGTTCCGGGCCCGAGCCGGAGCGGTCGGCGCGTCGCTATGTCGACATTCTGCTCGCCGGGCTCCGTCCGTCCAAGTAAGCGCGCGAGCGCGCTCGTCTCTTCGACCTTTCTCTACCCCTCGGCACCGCGGCGGCGGTCGGAGATCGGAATCGTACGCTCGCCGCCGCCGCGGGGGTCACCGGGGTTGCTGCGTTGCTCATCGGAGTCGTCGGCGCCTTGTCATCGCAGCCGTCCGGAGAAGAGCAGCTTCACGCGGATGCGCGGCGGAAGCTGTTCATCGACGGTGAAGACGACTGGAGTGCTGTCGAACGCGGCGTGAACAACGTGAATAGCGCGCGCCGACGTCGATGTGGCGGACCGGATCCGGTACATGCGCCAGCTCCCGCTCCCACGCCGAGCAGCCCAGCGTCGGACGACGCTTCACCGCCCGAGCCCGCGGGCGCCCCCGGTGCCACCGATGGTGCGCAGATCGGACCAGGCCTCGACGGAAGGCAAGTGCACGGAAAGATGGCGCCCCGGAGTAACCACGCCATGACGTCGTACAAAAGGCGCGCGCCCGGCGTTCGCCGCGGGTGGCTGGCGCCGAAGGAAAAGTCGGCCGCTGCAACGACGACGTCAAGGTTCGTGCCGGAACAATAGCGAAGGGCTCCGTTCCCATTTGGCTCGCACGTGGTTGCGTAGTTCTTAACTCAAGCCATCATGAGTGGCTCGCCAATGCATGTCGGAGAAAAGTTACTGGCCCTATCCCCGATGCGCGCAAGAACGAGGCACAACACCGTTTTGGCGGTGATCGCCGTGCCGGGGCTTCCGATGTTGAGATTCTCCTTGCCCGACGTCGGACCTCTGCTCGGAACGCTTCTGAACATCGCGCTCGTCATCGCGGTTGCAGCGAGCGTGCTGGCGTTCTGCCTCGCCTACGTGCCGACTCGGGTCGTGTTGCAACCCGAGGGAGTCGAGCTTCGTTGGCTATGGCGCCATCGCTTCATTCCGTTTCGCGAAATCACGGACGCTTACGAATACGAAGACAATAGCCCCCGCGGTTCCCTCCCGCGGGGCGTGCGTCTCGTGCACGGCAAAGGCGCCGATCTCGTCGGACTGAAGAATATCCTCAAACGCGACCGCTTCCTTGCCGCCATTCGGGACCGCGTCGAACGCGCGCGTCACGCCGCGCCGTAGCTCACGCAATCGCGGCGTCAGCCACAGCACCTGGACGAGCACTGCCTCATGTTTCCCCGTTCCCTCGCGCCGTGGCAGAAGCGCATCGAAGCAACCGCCGCACCCACCGTGCTTCTTTCGTTGAAGCGCGAGAGCACGCCGCTCTACCGAAGCAAGATCGGCGGCGTGCCCTTCTTTCCCGCGGATCATCCGCCCGACGTCGTCTACGTTCCTTACCCTGGCACATCGAACGCCACGCCCTGGCCCAAGCATCGGAGGACCGGTCGTGAGTTGATGTTGCTGCTTCAGCTCGACTTCGGCGCGATGCCTCCACTTCCCTCGTTTCCGAAGGGAGGGATTCTCCAGCTCTTCGTCGATGATACCGACTGGCACGACCTCGGCGCCGAAGTGCGAGCCATCTACCATCGAATAGTGGTCTCTGAACCGGAGCAGCTCTTCTCCGACTTCGACCACGATCCGGGGGTCCACCGTGTCGCCGAGTACGCTCTCTCCTTCACGAAGGAAGAAGAGTACATGACGAACTCGGACTTTCGTTTTGACCGCGATTTGTATTCCGCGATCGCACGTGACCAGCGCGCCTGGAAGGACTACCTGAAACTCACCGACCAGCGGCACTCCGGGCACGCGGAGGTCGGTTACGGTCGAACGAAGATCGGTGGGTATCACTATTCCCAGAACGGCCAAGACCCGCGAGCCTCGCGGCCGGGGTGGGAAGACAGTCTTCTCCTTGTCCAGTTCCAGAACTACGGAGATCTGAGCTGGGGCGACGGAGGAAGCGCGCAGTTCTTCATCAAGCGGAGGGACCTCGAACAGTGCAGGTTCGACGAGCTGCTCTTCCACTGGGATTCGACCTGAGCGCCCCGCTCTCTCGAGCTCGACCGAGCGCTTCATCGCCTTCGGCGGACGGTCGAAGTTGCCAACGGAAGCGGTCGTGGCAAGGTTGGCGCCGGAATGTCCTGGCTAGCCAACAACCGCATCGAAGACGCGCGCCACGATGACGATGGCGATGGCGACGTCGTCATCGAGCGAGCTCCGAAGGTCGGCCGGGCGCGCCGTTACGGCGTCGTCTTCTACAACGACGACTACACCACCAAGTGGTTCGTCGTTCACGTCCTCGAGCAGTTCTTCCACATGAACGAAACGACGGCGAGCGAGTTCATGATGGCCGTCCATCGCCAGGGCAAAGGCGTCGCCGGCGTCTACACGCGCGATATCGCAGAAACCAAGGCCGCGGCCGTCACCGAGTACGCGCGAGAGTTCGAAATGCCGCTCAAGGTCACGGCCGAACCCGAAGACGGCGGCGACGACTGAACTCCGCTAACGTCGCGTCGGATCGTTGGATATGGTCGCGCAGCCGACCCAGCCGCGGCGTCACGTCCACGCCGGGCTTCACTAGCTGGCCTCGTGTATACTCGCGCCATGGGGCGCTTCCTTATGCAAGCGGGGTTGGCGGCGGCGACGCTCTTGCTGGCCTGTGGTGGCGAGACGACTTCACATCCCACCGAAAGTGGAAGCGACGCATCGGCCCACACCGGTGATAGCGGCCAGCCGCCGGCAAGCTGCGACATCATCGACCGGGACGGTGGCGTCTTCTTCTCGTGCCCGGCGGATGGAAAGACGATGTGTCCAGCTCTCGACGGGTGCAACACGTGCAAGTGTGCGTTCAACTCGGACTTCAACCGCCCAGGTTTGGCGTGCACGACGCGCCCATGCCCTGTGCAAAAGTAGTGCTCAGACAGGGTCAATGAGTCAGCGAGCTGCACTGGACGCCCGAGTCAGCGTCGGTGCACTGCTCAAGCGGGCACGCGCAGGGCGTGATGCAATCGCAGGTAGGCTTGTCGCCGCAACGTGGCGGAGCGCGATAACAACGCGTTAGGTACGGCACGTCCACGACGCCGGTCGGCCCGATATCGCAGATGTAGCCCGGCGGACACGGCTTCTTCAAGCAGTCATCGTTCTCCAACGAACTGAGCGTGTCGCGGTCATAAGCGACGAAGTCGCAATTGACGTCAGGCCCTTTGCAAGAGCCGTCGTGGGCGACCGTCTCCGTCGACGCCGTGCTAGCAAGCACATCGCGTCCGCTGCATCCGCAGTGAAGGCGCCTTAGGCCGAGGTCTTTTAGACACTGCTTCGGTGCATCGCATCCGGCATCGACCGAATAAAGGCAACGCAAGTTGAGGCCGCAATCGGAGTCCGTGGTGCACGAGTCGCCTTCGACTGGCTCATGGACTGCCGCGTCGCCCGCGTCACTCGGTCCGGCATCGACTGCCTCGGACGCCACGCGCCCGCAGCCGATAACAGCAAAGAGGAATACGCCTCTCCACGCGTGGCCGAGCCCCCGTCGTTCCAGAGCCATGCGCGCACTGTGACAGAAGCGCGTCGGGACGCATACGTTCTCGAATAAGCGCTACCGCACGCGTTTTCACGGCCGATCAATCCAGCGGACCAAAACGAGATCGTCATGTCTCCACGCCACGAGCGCTCGCCCCGTTGACGTGAACGCCACGGTTGCATCCGTCAGCGACGGTCGACGAGACCGTGTTGCGCGAACGGTTGGATCACGGCTGCTGCGAGCGGAGAAGCTTGGCGAGCAGCGCTGAAAGTTGCTCCTGCTCGCGCTCCTTCAAACCGCTCACGATGTCATGCTGGTTTGCGACATGCTCCCCGACTGCGCGTTCGATGAGGGCAAGTCCCTTGGCGGTCAGCGCCACGAGCGTGCCCCGCTTGTCTGTCGGATTGGGCCGGCGTTCCACCAGCCCTGCACTCTCCAGCCGATCGATGCGATTGGTCATGCTGCCCGACGAGATCATCAACGCGTCGTAGAGATCGGTCGGGGTCAAGGCATGAGGGGGCCCATTTCGCCGTAGCGTCGCCAGCACGTCGAACTCACCCGGTTGTAGGCCGAAGGTCGCGAACAGCGGGTTGAGCCGGTCGCGCGCAATCACGAGGGCCGCTTCGCTCAGCCGTCCCAACAGCACCATCGGGCCGGTATCGAGGTCCGGTCGTTCGTTTGCCCATTGCTCGGCCGCGCTTGCCGCTCTGTCCATACGAGCCTCCCAGCTTGAGGTAGCAAGGTGTCTTGACGTGGAGATAAACTGTCTCTACGTAGAGACAGTATCGATGGCGCCCCTCGGTGACAAGAGGGTGAGCGCCCGGAGGCTGTCATGCGTAGAACGTCCGGCGGGACGCTGTTCCCACTCGCCATCCTGCTCGTCGGAATCAATTTGCGCCCCGCGCTGGCGTCGATTGGGCCGCTGCTCGACGCGATTCAACGTGACACCGGGCTCAGCGACACCGGCGCGAGCCTGCTGACGATGCTGCCGGTCGCGCTCATGGGCATTTGCCTATTGGGGACGAGGCGAGTGAAGGCTCTGCTTGGAGTGCGGGCGGGCATCGCGCTGGGGATCGTCCTCATCCTCTTGGCCTGCCTGGGGCGCTGGTGGTCGATGGGGGCGACCCAGCTCATCCTCACCGCGATCCTGGGAGGAGTCGGCATCGCCATCGTTCAAGCGCTCATGCCCGGTGTGATCCGCCAGCGAGCAGGTGCGCGGACGGGAAGCATGATGGGGCTGTATTCGACCGCGATCATGGGCGGCGCGCTGGTGTCGAGCACGGCGAGCCCCTGGATAGCGGGAAGCTGGGGCTGGCCGGCGGGACTCGGGGTCTGGGCGCTGCTGGCGATGGTGGGACTCGTGGCATGGATCGCGGTCGCAGCGAAGACGCACGAGATGCCGGGCACGATCCAACCTCGCCCGGTGCAGCGAGAGACGCGCGCCTGGCTGCTGCTGGCCTTCTTCGGCCTGGGAACGGGCGCCTACACGCTTGTTCTCGCCTGGCTGCCGCCCTTCTACATGCAGCTCGGATGGTCGGCACAGGTGGCGGGCGCGATGCTCGGCGCCGTCACGCTGGCCGAGGTGATCGCGGGGATCGCCGTGTCGCTCTGGGTCGATCGATCAACCGATCGCCGCCCGGCGCTCTTTGCCGCGATCGGCGCGCTGCTCGCCGGCCTTCTCTGCCTCTGCTTGGCGCCGCTCTCGTTTGCATGGATAGCTGCTTTGCTGGTGGGCCTCGGCATCGGGGCACTGTTTCCGCTGTCGCTGATCATCGCCATGGACCATGGCGAAACCGCGGAGCAGGCCGGCGCGATCGCCGGCTTCGTGCAAGGCGGCGGCTATGTGCTTGCCGCCGTGCTCCCGCTCGTTGCCGGTCTACTGCGCCAGCATCTTTCCAACCTCACGCCCGCTTGGTGGTTGATGGCGGCGCTGTGTCTGGTGCTCGCGTTCATCGCCGTCCGCCTGCGCCCGGGCGACCGCCTATCTCTCCATCGCTGACGACAATCGATGACAACAGGAGATTTGCATGCCGTTCTATGACGCCCAGGGTCGTGGCAATTACTTCATCGAATTCGGCAAAGGCCCCCCGGTTCTGCTGCTTCACGGCATCAGCAATTCCGGCCGAGCGTGGGCGCCCCAGATTCCGTCGCTGGTCGCGGCCGGCTATCGGGTCATCGTTCCCGACCATGCCGGGCATGGCGCATCGGCCAGGCTATCGGCGCCATTCGGTGTGGCCGACCTTGCCGATGATATCGAAAGCCTCCTCGCGCATCTCCGCATCGAGACACTGGACCTGGTCGGCCTCTCGCTTGGCGGAATGGTTGCTCTCGAATTGGCGCTGCGCCATCCTGCTCGTATCGGCCGGCTCGTCGTCGCCAACAGTTTCGACAAGACGGCGACACCACCTTTCCAGGCAATGGCGAAAGGTTGGGCGGAGACCTTCGAGCGTCCGCACGGACCGGTCGCGCGCCTGGAGCAGAGCTGGCCGTCGCTCGTCTCGCCCGCTTTCCAGGCGACACCGGATGGCCTGCGCACCTACCAGATCTGGCATGGTATCGCAGCGACGGCTGACGGCGCATCGCTCGCACACGTCGCGCGCGGTATCGGCAATTTCGACGTCTCCGCGCGGATCGGCCAGCTCGTCATGCCCACGCTGTTCATCGCTGGCAGCCTGGATGCGATGTCCCCGCCCGAGATGAGCCGTCACATGGCCGAGCGCGTGCCGCGCGCCCGCTGTGTCGTCATCGACGGCGCTGCCCACATTTCCAACGTCGACTCTGCCGAGGTGTTTTCCTCGCGGCTGGTCGACTTTCTGCACGCAGCTCAGAAATCCACGGCCATCGCGATCGCTTGAGCTCGCCCTCGCTCGATATTTCGTGTGCCTTGGCATTCCAGGTCGACGCGCAGTCCCGCTCAGGCGAGTCGACTCTGAAGCGTGTCGAGAAGCCATCGCCCCGCAGGGCCGAGAATGTGATCGCGCCGGTGCGCAGCGTGGATCGTTAGGGCGTCGCGCGGCGTGGGGTCATCCACGATCTTCAGCGGCACGAGCTCGCCGTTCGCGATCGGTGCCGCGACGAGGTGCTCCGGCATGCGGCACCATCCGAAGCCGGCGAGTAGGAAATCGAGACGCCGGCCGAGATCGACGAAGCGCCACAGTCGAGCGCCGAGGACTCCGTAGCTTTCGTTGGGAGCTGCCCCCGTATCCGAAAGCACGAGCTGCACATGCTTCTCGAGATCTGCGCGCCTCGCCGCGCGCCCGAGACGCGCGAGGGGATGATTCGGCGCGACCACGGCCTTCAAGCGAATACGCAGGAGCGGGTACGCGATGATGTCGGCCGGGATCGTCGGCAAAAGCACGCATAGCGCGAGCGCAGCCGAGCCATCGCGCAAGCGTCGCACCGACCCACCCAAGCCTTCCGTCGAGAAGCGCAGCGGGAGATCGGGGAACTCCTCGCCGAAGGCGCGCAGGCTATCGATGAGCGGTGCGGTGGGGACGAGAGGATCGATCGCAATTGCGAGCTCGGGCTCGAGGCCCTTACGGCTATTCGCGGCCACCGCCTCGAACCGCGCCGCGCTTTCCAGCACCAGGCGGGCCTGATCGGCGAGCACGCGCCCGACATCGGTGAGACGCGGCCGGTAACCATCCCGGTCGAAGAGAGTGACGCCCTGGAGCTCTTCGAGCGTCGCGACGGCCTGGCTGATCGCGGACTGGGCACGCCCGAGCGCGCGAGCCGCGGCCGAGAAGCTCCCCGCGTCGGCAATCGTCACGAGGATGCGCAGCTGGTCGAGGCTGAGGGTTCCGAGCTTGCCGAACTCCATCGGATCGTCCGATGGAGTGTATCACAACTTCATCACTTCCGCGGATGGCCGAGGCCTCCTAAATCGTTTGTCCGAAGCGAAGGTTCAATCATGAATACAGCCAGCCACACGGAATCGAACAGGACCGCGGGGACTCGAAATAGGCTCCTTTACTGGGCCATCACCGGGCTCCTCATGGTGCCCGGTGCCGGCGGGGGCGTCGTCGAGCTCCTTACGGGAGGCCCGGAGAGCGTCGCACACACGCTCCTCGCGCTCGGCTATCCCCTTTACATCATGAAGATCTTGGGACTCGCAAAGGTCTTGGGAGGTATCGCTATTTTGACAGGGCGCTATCCCAAACTGAAGGAATGGGCATACGCGGGCTTTGCCTTCGATTTCCTCGGCGCAACCGCTTCCCACCTCCTAGCCGGCGATGCTGCGCACGCCCCATTCCCGTTTGCCTTCTTCATCGCGCACATGACGTCCTATCTGCTTTGGTACAAGACGGCAGCAACGCGTCTACCCTGACTCTGTTCACGACGTCGGTCGGCGCACTGGTCAGCCGCCAGCTTCAACAATCCAAAGGCCGTGGCCGAGGCGATGGAGGTCGCTTATGCCAGCTCGCTTCCCACGATCGCGGAGCGCTCGGCCAACGGCGGGATCGTCGAGGTGCCCTTTTTTGCCGAGCCAAAGCCACGGTAGGTCCGCATGCGCATGGTCGCGACGAGCACGCAGGTACTCGTGTAAGGCCGCGACGGTGTCGTCGTCCAGGCTAACGGTCCGTTCCCCGCGGCCCTTGTCGACGACGCGGACGGTTCGACGCTTCAGGTCGAGGTCTGCCGGGCCAGTAGGCGAATATCGAAGATTGGCCACTTCAGCCCGTCGCGCGCCCGTAGTGAAAAAGACGCGGAGCAGCGCGAGGTCCCGCCGATCCTCGAACGTCCGACCCTGACAGGTACGGACCAAGTCGCTTTGCTGCTCCAGCTCCAGAACGCGCCGGTACTCCGGCAACGGAGGCGGCCGCATCCCGCGCATCGGCGAGGCGAACGAATCGTCGGTCTCGGCGTACCAACGGAAGAACCGTTGGGCGACTCGGAAACGGCTGTGGGCGACGGCTGGCTTCTTCTGGCATTCGACCAGGTCGATGATCCACTCGTCGATGGAACGAGGGTCGATCCGCCGGACGTCCGTCGGGTACCCACGGTCGGCCAAGAATTCAGCGAGCTGGCGCAAGGCGGCGCCATAGGAGGCGACGGTGTTGGGGGAGAGGTCATCGCGCTTCAAGGCGTGGAGGAACGAACCAGCCTCGTCGCTGAGGTCGGCGACCTCGACCTTCCTCGTGGCATCGTTGGTCCCGCCGCCGGCGACGTGACGATGGTGGAGGTAGGTGCCACCGAAACGCGTCTGGCGTGCGCGAGCGGCGACCTTGGCTGCGTTCTTCTTGGTCACGATCTTTCCCGAATCTCGTGCATCCGACAGCCCCCGCTACCATCGGCCGCACGGTCCGGAGAAAGACCTCGACCATCCCGAGACCGAAGCCCCTTGCCCCGAAACGAGCCACCGCAGGGGGATGGCTCCGAGGGGTCAGGCGTGGGAGACGCCGCTAACGAACGTAACCCGCCTTGGCGGAAAATGCACGTCCGAGGGCTCTCGACCGCGGATCCACCCGCGGGCCGAACTACAGCCGAGGATCGACGGGCTCGGTCTCCAGCGCGAGCACACCGAAGACGCACTCGTGCACCCGATAAAGTGGTTCTCGTTCGACGAAGCGATAGAGAGCCTCGAGACCGAGTGCGAACTCGCGCAAGGCGAGGGTGCGCTTCGTGCCGAGTCCTCGGGGCCGCAGGCGCTCGATATGTTCGGGCGCCGTGTACTCGGGACCGTAGATGATTCGGAGGTATTCCCGTCCTCGGCATTTCACCAGCGGGCGGCAAGGCGTTCGGCGACGCGCTCGCCGCCGCCGGCGGCACGACCAGCGCGCACATCGCGGACGCTTCGGGCGACGTCGTCATGCAGCTCGACACCGCGCTCGAAGCGATTCGCACCGAAGCGCGCGCGTGTGAGTACGCGCTGCCGGAGGTAGACGGCGGCACCTTCGATCCCGAGCACCTCGACGTCGAGCTGTCGTCGCAGGCAACGCTCACCTACGTCTCGAACGCCGCCTCGTGCGACGCCGCGACGGGCGGGTGGTACTACGACGTCGATCCCGATACGGTCACGCCGACGCGCATCATCCTCTGCCCGACGTCTTGTGCAGCGGTTCGAGCGCCGGGGGGCCCGTCCGTCCAGCTCCGCACAGGCTGCCCGTCCGACGCAGGAGCAGCCTCGAACTGACGTAACGCCCGCGCGCTCGAAGCCAGTCGACCGACTCGTCCACCCAGTCCATCGGCAATGGCCGCTGGCCGGGTGGCTGTTGGCATTTGCCCTGGACGCACTGGAGAATCTTCCCAGGTGCTCGACGACCAGACTCCGCGCGCGGAGTCGAGTTACTTCTCCCAGCGAAAGTACGGTCGAGGCGATCCGATCCGCGTGACGCCGAGACTCTGTTTGCCCTCGTTTTGGCGGGCTTCGGCGCATCACGAAACGGCGAAACGGAATCCCCGACGTCATGGGGCCCTCGCGCCGGCTACTTCAGCGACGTGCTCCTGACGATGCCCCGCTGAACGCGTCAGGATGCGTTCGGTCGCGCGTCGGCTTGCACCACCTGCTGCACGGCCGGTCGTTCGCGAACGCGTTCGTACCACGCACGCAGATGCGCGTATCGGCTCAGGTCGATGTCCGCGTTGTACACCGAACGCATCCATTCGGCCTTGCCCCAGCCCGTCAGCGCGAACAGGTAGGCATCGGCAACCGTGAACGTGTCGCCAGTCAGGAACGTCGCTCCGTCGAGCTGGCGATCGATCCATGCGAAGCGACTGTCGAGCTTCTGCCGCGCAGGTTCGACGTATTTCCCTGCCTGCACTGCATACAGCAGCGGGATGAAGCCCTTGTGGATCTCGCTGCCGAGGAAGTTGAGCCATTCCATCAGCCGATAGCGGCCGAGCGTGCCGTACGCGGGCGCGAGCTCCGCTTCAGGGCGCCGATCCGCGAGATACTGCGCGATGACGGGCCCTTCGCGCAGCGTCGTGCCGTCGTCGAGTTCGAGCAGCGGCACATAGCCGAGTTCGGTGACGTCGTAGTAGTTGCGTCCGTCTTCGACCCGATGCTTGCGTGCGTCGACCCTGACGATCTCCGCATCGATGTTTCCTTCGCGCAGCACGATGCATATCGCCTGCGAACAGCTGCCGGCAGCGTGGTAGAGCTTCATGCGCTTCCTTGAGGTTTGATTATCCGTGTATCGATTCGTTGCGACGCGGGCGCTAATGTCTCGCGTCGATGCAGCGATGAGAAGAAGGCAGTCGTTTGTGCCGTAGTTACAAAAAGAGTACCGACCAGGGGCAGCAGGATGAAAGCGAGTGCAACGGGATGTTCAGTTGAAGAAGCGATGCGCCTGCTCGGCGGCCGCTGGCGGCTGCTGCTGGTGTCGTATCTCCTCGACGGCCCGAAACGCTTCAGCGACCTGCGCCGCGACATGCCGGGCATCTCGCAGCGCATGCTGACCCTCGATCTCCGTGCGCTCGAGGAAGCAGGGTTCGTGCAGCGGACCGTGTATCCGGAGGTGCCGGTGCGGGTCGAGTACGACCTGACCGCGGACGGCGACCGGCTCCGGCCTGTCGTCGACGTGATGCGGGAATTCGGACTGTGGCTGAAGGCGCGCGACGCGCTAGTTGCGCACGCGGAATCAGAATCGGCTTAGTGGCTGTCTGCGCGCGATACGCTGCCGCCGATATTAGGAGCGGGGAATGTCGAGCTGCAGATAGTGCATGATCTTCTCCTCAGGTCCGAAGGGCGTCCTCGACGGCGTGAGCGATGTCGAGCAGGTCCCAGTCGCGCCCCGATTGCGCGACGAGCATGAGCCCCACGGGCAGGTTCCCGGGCTCATGGATTGGCAGGGTCACGGCGCAGGCGTCGAGCACGTTGAACGACGCGGTGTTGCGTAACAAGCGCGTGCGCACGCTGTCCTCGTCCGCCTCGCATTCGGCGAAGGTGGGTGCCACCACGGGGACCGTGGGCAAGATGAGCGCGTCGACCTCCGACATCTCTCCTGCGAACGAGGCGATGAGCGCCGCTCGGCGTTGGAGCGCGCGGGCATAATCGGCGGAGCGGATATCGCGCCCACGCTCGATGCGTGTGCGGATGCGCGGCTCGTAATCCCCGCCCCGCCGCGCGAGGAGAGGTTCGTGCCAGGTGTAGGCCTCCACCGACTGAATCGTGCGCATCAGCTGGCCATCGGCGAGTTCATCGAGCTCGCAGAAATGCCGTTCGCGCAGATGGGCCCCCGCCTCGCTGAGTCGATGGCATGCGCGCCCGAAGGCGCGGGCCACCGTTGCATCGAGCCCATCGAGGAGGGGGCGATTGGGAAGGGCAAGGCGTAGGCCCTCGGTGCGCGTGCGCCGCCAGGGAGGGAGCGCCTCCTCCGCCAGTACCGCCAGCACGCGAGCGCAATCCTCCACCGATCGAGCGAGCGGGCCGATGCTGTCGAGCGAGGCGGAGAGCGGTACAGCGCCCGCCAACGGCACGCGCCTCTGCGTCGGCTTCATGCCCACGACGCCGCACAGAGCCGCCGGAACGCGAATGGAGCCCACCGTATCCGAGCCGATGGCCGCCATCGCCATGCCCGTGGCGACCGACACGGCCGCGCCGGAGGAGGACCCGCCTGGTGTGCGGGCGGGATCGGCTGGGTTGGCGGGCGTGCCGAAGTGGCCATTGAGGCCCACTACCGAATAAGCGAAAGGCGTCATATTCGTTCGGCCGAGGAGGACGGCGCCTGCCGCCCTCAGGCGCCGCACGACAGGCGCATCCTGCGGAGCCGGCGGTGCATCGTCGAGCGGACGGGCCGCCGCTCTGGTGACCTCGCCCTTCACATCGAGGAGGTCCTTGATGGAAATGGGCACGCCGGCGATGGCCGAGGCGGAATAGCCGACCCGGGAGAACGCATCGACTGCGTCGGCGGCGGTCCTTGCCGCATCCTCCCATACCGAGAGGAAGGTGCGGGCACCCTCTCCATTCGGGTCGGAAATACGAACGAGGCAGTGCTCCACCAGATCGCGGCTGGCCGGGCGCAGCGCGCTCTCCGTGCGGGCGAGACTCTCAATCAGCGGGAGGCTCGAATCGGGGGGTATCGAAGGCGTTCCCATGGTTGCCGTTTGTCAGCGCGGGAGGGGGCTGCCGCCGCGATAGCCGAGCATCTGGTCGTAGAGGTCGACCCGACGATCGCGATGCAGATCGTTCAGCTGGTTCCAGATCGGCGCCGTGCGCGACTGAACCACGTCGATATCGGCATAGAGGATGGTGTCCTCGTCCGGTCCGGCGATACGTCCGATGGGCCAGCCGTTCGTGCCGGCGATGAGCGAGTTTCCCATGAACCCCGACGTCCGCTCGACGCCGATCCGATCGGCCGTAGCGATGAAGACATTGTTTACGTGGGCCGCCGTCATGGTGAGGTAGGCCGCCATGCACGTGCCGCTGGCGTCATAGAGGGGCGGGGGCGTCCAGACCCAGCCCGTGGGAATACAGATGATGTCGGCGCCCTGCTGCGCAACCAGCCGCGCGGTCTCGGGAAACCAGATGTCCCAGCACACGAGGAGGCCGATGCGCCCGAGTCGCGTCTCGAACACCGGGTAGCCAAGATCGCCCGGCGTGAAGAACAGCTTCTCCTCGTTCCACAGATGCGTCTTGCGATACTTGCCGATGAATCCTTCCGGCCCGACCAGCACTGCCGTGTCGTAGAGCTTCCATCCGTCGAGCTCCGGCAGACAACCGACGATGTAGACGCCGTGCGCTCTGGCGAAGTGCTCCCACGCGCGCACGGTTGGGCCGGTGGGCACGGGCTCGGCATGGGCAAAGGCCTCCTCGCGAGAGAAGAAGGTGTAGCCGGTGGTGGCGAGCTCGGGCAGCACGATCAGGTTCGCGCCTTCGGCCACGGCTGCCTCCAACCTCTGTTGGACGGCCGCCGAATTGGCCTTCCGATTCTCCAGGCCCACCTGCGGATTGAACTGAACCACGGCGACCCGCGCTGGGCTGTTGCGTCGGAAGGAGGTCGTGGCAGCGGTCGTCTCTGGATGATGTTCCGTCATCGGTACCGTCCTTTCGGTTCTATAATAGAACCATTTGAGTCGTGACCTAGCCAGTACTATTTTAGAACCAAATGACGATTCCCGCGGAGCACGGATGAAGCGCAAGAGTATGGACGGCGCGACCTGCCCCGTGGCGCGCTCGCTCGACGTGATCGGCGACTGGTGGACATTGCTGATCGTGCGCGACGCATTCGACGGCATGCGCCGCTTCGGCGAATTCCAGCGCAGCCTCGACATCTCGAAAGGGATCCTCTCGACGCGGCTGAAAGCGTTGGTGGACGCTGGGATCTTCGCGCTGGTGGCGCCCGAAGACGGCGGAGCGCACCACGATTACGTTCTGACCGAGAAAGGCCGCGCGCTGTTCCCGGTTGTCGTCGGGCTGCGCCAATGGGGCGAGGCCCACTGTTTCGAGCCCGGGGAGTCCCACTCCGTCCTGGTCGAAAAAAAGACGGGCCGAGCGATCCGGCCTCTCTGCCTCGAAAGCGCGTCCGGTCAACCTCTCAGCGATACCGATACCGAAGTTCGCAAGGTCGACAGCTCCGCGTCGCGAGCCCGCTTGGCTCGGCGAGGTTGAGTGCTTCAGCGGAGTGTCCGACGTTGCTCCCCGAGGTCACTGAGCGACGTGTAGCGCGGATTCGTCGACGAATGTCAGCTTCGAGGCGCTTCTTGCGTGCAGCCTTCAGGAGCGTGATGCGTCAGCAGCGCTGAACATGCCGGCAGTGGACGGGGCGAGGTGCACGCGGCGTGCACCGCATCGCCTTCGCTAGTTCGCGATCGGGGGCAGTGTGGACATGACGCAGAATTAATCTCGCGCGTGGAATTCCGCGCTGGTTCGCGCGTCCTTCGTGCGTGACGATGACGCGACTCGTCGTCACCACCGAGTAGGAGAGACAGCTTGTCACGTTCGCGCGGGAACGTCTTTGCATCCCTCTTGGTTTCCATCGTCGTTCTGGCGGTGAGCGTTCCGTTCGCCCTCGACGCGCGTAGTGCGCCGAGCGCGAAGGCTCCCGATACGCCGGTGGCGAAGCCGCGAACGCTCGACGACTATCGGCACTTTCGCATCGCTTCGATCGACTTGCTCGGTCGCATGCCAACGCGCGACGAGATCGCCGCGTTCGAGCGCCCGAACTTCGATTTCGACAAATGGATCGATGGTCGCCTCCGAGGTCCGACGTACGTAGAGCGCCTCACGCGCATCTACATGGACCTTCTCCGTCTCGAGCCAAACCTCAACTTCTCGCCAGCGCCGGCACAGCTCTACCGTCACGAGGTTCTCGAGGCCGACGGAACGAAGACGTTGGTCTACTACCGGCGCACGCAGCGGCGTGAGGCCGCCGCTGTCGATGGCGAGTTTTGCTTCTCGCCCGATGAGATGGGCGTTGTCGTTCGTCCGAATGCGCCCGACGTGGGGACACTAAAACCGATCTCGAAGAAGCTTTTGGACGAGCGCACGGTGCTCGTGCGTCCGTGGTGGCTTTATCGCGATTACAAATCCGCGCAGCCCACGCAGCGGTACATGGCGGAGTGGAGCAATCCCGACGTGCAGTACAAGCCGGTCGAATCGCTCCTCAGCGAGCCGGACGGCAAGCCAACGACGGCGATCCGGATTTGCCGTGAAGAGGCGTCGACGTCCGAGCTGGGGCACGTCTACACGTCGGGACGCACGAAGGCTCCGGGGCGCGACGACAAGCTCCCCGGTGGCCGGACCTCGCCGCCGCCGCTCGACAAGCCGTTCGCGCTCCAACACAAGGGCGAGCGTGTTTCGTGTGACACTCGGGCTGCGCTCGAAAACGCGGTCGATTGTGGATGCGGCGTGGGCCTCGAGCGATGCATTCCGAACGACGGCAATGGCGAAGGCAACGCCTTCTATTTCCCGAACAAGATGCCGCTCGGGCCGGGCTTCCCGCTCGACCTCGCCAAGCAACGTGCGGAGCGTTGGTACCCGTACTGGTGGTCGCGCGAGGCCGTGCACTTTCTCGATGATCTCTTCGACGAGGACCGCGATTTTCGCCAAATCCTGACCGGTCGACAGTCGTTCGTGAACGGGCCACTCGCCCAGTTCTATCGAACCATCCAACGCACGAACTGCTGCGGCCCCGAAACGAGCTTCGGCATGAACGAGGAGCTCTCGCCGCTCTTCGATCCGAAGAACGTGCCGGCCGACCTCATGCCTCACGACGTGGATACGTGGCGCCTCGTCTCCGATCGCGGACCGCACGCCGCTGGGATTCTGACGACGCCGATGTTCTTGCAGAAGTACGCAACGGCGCGTGCTCGTGCCGCCGTGCTCTACAACGCGTTTCTCTGCAAGTCGTTCGTCGCCGAAAATGCCCAGCTGACGCCGTCCACGGAGCCGAACCTGATGAAGCGGCCAGGGTGTCAAACCTGCCACGCTACCCTCGAACCGCTGGCCGCGTACTTCGCGCGCGTCGAGCCGTCGAGCTCGGTGTTTCTTCCGGCGACGAATTTCCCGGCCATCAATTCTGCTTGTCGAAAAGACAAGAACGGCAAACTCAATGGTAACTGCAATGCGCTTTACGACGTCGCCTTTGCCGACGACAAGGGCGCGACGCTGCGCAGCGCGTATGGCTCGATTTCGAATGCTGACGCGGAGCCGGTTGGCGCCGGTCGGGCGGTGACGCAGATGCCCGAGTTCGCGGAGTGCGCGGTGCAGCGCGTGACTTCGTCGTTCCTCGGCCGACCGACATCGCCGGACGACGCAGCCCTCCTCGCGTCGCTCCAGAAGGACTTCGTAGCCTCCGGTTACCGCATGCGGGCGCTCGTGCGCGGCATCGTTCGCTCACGCGAATACCGTGACGCCAACAACGTGGGCTCCGCGCCGGACGCGGGAGACAAGCCGTGAGGGGGCGCGCGCTGCAAGGCATGTTCGTTCTGCTCCTCGCCGGCTGCGCAGGCCGCCCGCCCGAGCGCGTGGTCGGAACGCCCGTTGGCAAACTCTCGCCGCGGCAGGTTCTCCTGGAGGACACGGCGCCGAAGGTCGAGCTCCGCATGGTTCCGCCCGAGGTTTACATGCGGACGTATCTCCAGCTCTTCGGCGGCCTGTCTCCGATCGAAACGCAGAAGAAGGCGCGCGGTTCTGACGGGAACAACCTCTTCGACACCTGGGACGATTACGTCTCGTCGCTGGGATTTCCCGACTACCGGCTCGACGTTCCTCGCCAGACGCAGACGAACGCCCTGATGGTGGCGTCGTTCGAGCGCTTGGGAATCGCGCTTTGCGATCGCGCGGTGGAGCACGATCTCGAAGGATTGGGCGGCAAGCGTGGAAACACGGTGGCTGCGAATGACCGCGTCGTCTTTGCCTTCGACGCTGCGACGACGCCGATGGACGAAGCGCAATTCGTAAAGCGCTTCGACGTTCTCCATCGAACGTTTCTCGGTTATCCCGTCGGGGTGGCACCGCAGGAACGAACGAAACGGTACTTCGCCCTGTACCAGGACATCGTCGCCAATCACGGGAAGGCCCTTCCGAAATCGAAGTTCACGCCGGAGCAAGCCGGGTGGGCGGCGATTTGTTATGGGCTCGTTCGTCACCCCGAGTTTCATCTCTACTGAGGGCGTACGCCATGATTACCCGCCGAAGAGTCTTGCAGGTCGTGTCGGCCGCCGCGCTCACGGGGTTCGTACCGCTCCGCTCGATGGCCGCTGAAATCACCAAGGCAAACGATGGCGAGTTCTTCGTCTTCGTGCATGCCTCCGGCGGTTGGGACGTCACGCTCTGGGCCGATCCGCGAAACGAAATGCGCGGCATCGTCCATCCGGCGTCGACCGAGAATACGGACAAGGCCCAGCTTCGGCTCTGGGTGGATGCGCCGCTCAGTGACGGCAACAAGACCTTCGAGCTCGTTCGACCGAAGCGTTCGAATCTGGTTTTCGGGCCCGGCATCGGCGCACTCGCAGAGATGCCCGATCGCATCACGGTGGTGAACGGTCTCGCGATGAACACGGTCGCCCATCCCGACGGTGCCACCTTCTCTGCGACGGGGCGGCATCCGCAAGGAGGACGCGTCGCGGCTTCCAGCATCGACACGATGCTGGCCAACGAGCTCGGCACCGAGCAGCTGCTGCCGACGGTTTCGCTCCGCTTTCCGTCGGCATTCGTGGGCGACAAGCTCGATCGCCGGGCTGTTCCGCTCGCGGTCGACGACGTGGGCTCGGTGGGGCGAACGCTCTTTCGGGCGCAGGCGTTCGACAGCAATGCCGAGCGCGACAAGGTCACCGCGCTGCTCTCCGAAGAGGCCGCCGATCTCGCGAAGCGGTCGACCTATCCCGGCGTGCTCGACGGGCTCGATCTCCAGTATCAGAGCCTTCGCCGGATGCTCGGAACGAACCTCCAAGAGGTGTTCACGGCCAACAGCCTCAGGCAGCTGCGCCCCGAATTCAACTACAAGGCACGATTCGCGGGCGGCCCCTCGGTGAATGCGGCATTCGCGGTCGAGGCGATGAAGCGAAACATCGTTCGCTGCGTGAGCTTCGCGTGCGGAAGCTTCGACACCCACGGAAACAACTACCGAACGCACGCGCAGAACCAGCAAGAGCTCTTCGACATGGTCGCAACGCTACTCAAGGCGCTCGATCAAACGCCTCACCCCACGAAAACAGGGAAGAAGCTCTCCGACCACGCCCACATCATGGTCATCAGCGAGTTCTGTCGAACTCCGCAAATCAATCTCGCGATGGGGCGAGACCACTATCCGAACAACTCGGCCTTGGTCGTGTCACCTCGGTTCAAGACGAACATGGCGTTCGGAAAGACAGACGTGGAGCAACTCCTCCCCATGCCGGCAAAGACGTTCACCGACGGTGAACGGGCCATCGCCCCGCCGGATCTCTTGGCGACGATGCTTGGCGCATTTGCGATCGACCCTCGCAAATACATGCGCGACGGAGAGGTCGTGAAAGAGTTGCTCGTGGCATGAAGCTCGCTCTCGTTGCCATCGTCGGCGCGCTAGCCGTCGGTTGTGGTCCGTTGCCCAAGAGTCGAGAGGCTGGCGCGGTGGCCACGCTCGCCGTGCGACCTGTTTCTTGGAATGCCGCCAACGCGCCGATTGGAAAGGTGCGCGCAGTAGCCGACGACGGCAATGTCATTTGCGTATTCGGCGATGACGGCGTGAGTATCTTCTCCGGCGGCGCTCAGGTTGCCCACGACGACCACGTCAAAGGTTGGGTTTCCGCAGGCGCCATCGACGGAACCGACGGCGGCGGGCGATGGGTCGTGGGCATCGACGCCAAAGGTCGTCTCTATCGCTTGCGTGCGATGAACGGCTTCGAAGACGTTTCCGCCCGCTACCAGCTGAACGACAAACGTGTTCGTCGCGCCGTCATGGTGGGGTCGGGCCGCATTGGCTTCTTGCTCGACGGCGAAATAGCGCTTTCCAATTCGAGTCGAATCGAAGTGCTTGCAGGCCCTGCCTTCGCCTCCTTGGCCGGCGGAGGTGGCTTCGGCGCTGGAATCACGAAAGACGGTATCGACGTCGTCAACGCGACGAATGGCGTCGTTACCCATTTTGCCTTGCCTGGGGCCGCTTGGGCCGCGCTCGACTCGAAGGGAAGGCTCTACGCCGCGACGAAGCGAGCGGTTTATGCGGCTGACGCGGGAGGTGCGCTCACGCTCGTGTACGACGCGGGGCACGATGGGATCCACGGGCTCGTGGCCTCGGGCGATCGTGTGTGGTTCGCCGACCGCGGTGAGCTAGGCATCGTCCAGGGCGACCGCGTTGCAACGACGGTCGGCGCCGCCCTCGCAAGCGACGTGAGTTTGCAGTCCTCCCCGAGCGGAGACGTTTGGGTCTTGGACGGCTCGAAGCTCGAACGCTTCGCATCTCTGGGCGATGCGAGCGCGCCGTCGAGTGTATCGAATACGTCGACCTGGTCGGCGTCGGTCGGGCCCGTTTTTGCGCGGTCGTGCGCGGCGTGTCACCAGCCCGACGGCATCTCGGGAACGGATCTCTCCACGGAGGCCGCATGGGGTCGTAAGCGCGCGCTCATCCAGGAACGCGTGCTCGTCGCCCACAGCATGCCTCCGAAGGGCCACCCGCTGTCCGATGCAGATCGCGATGCGATTCGCGCGTGGCTCGAGAAGTGAGGAGCGTGTGCCGCCGACGTGGGATGCGTCGACCAAGTCCAGCGGGCTAGCCTCGGCGGTCGCCACATGCAGAACGATCGGTCCTCGTCGTTCGAGACACGCCGACCGCCACGGACGCCTAGGCTCGCGACATCAGGCTCGTGACCGGTTCATCCCCGAGAGGTCGTCGGCATCGACGACGCCGGATTCGAGGTCGAAGTCGAGCTCCACGTTGAACCGAACGCGCGTTTTGCCTGCGTGCCGCTGAACATCGATGAATGCTGGCGGCAAGGAGGGCGTCGCGTGAGCGGAGCCGACAGTCGATGAATCAAAAATGAGGGAGGCCGAGCCGACGGTCGGCGTGGTTGCGAGCTTCACGTAACCGAACCGGTCGTCTCTTCCGATGATTCCGTCGTGGACGCGTCGGAGATCCAGGTACTGAACTTTCCAGGAAGTGTCGTCGCCCCAGTGGCAGCCCCAGACAAAGCCAAAGTCGCCCAATGGCCACTCGTCATCGGCATTCCAGTACTCGCTCCCGGGAATGGTGGAAGCGTCATGTATATCCCACCAGTCGGGTACATAGAATCCGATAGGGCAGAACCCGCTGCCGGGAGGATCCTCGGTTTCCTCGGCTATGATCTTTCCGGAGGCGAGGTCCAGCACCGCCGCCCGGGTGTAGTGACGGGAGACGAGTGCGAGCTCGCGCCCTGCTTGGCGAAAGGGCTCGAACGCTTGGTACATCGAAGGATAGTCTCGTTCGTACTCGCAAATGCGTTCGAACGCATTCATCTCGGTGCGCTTCAGTACGGTGGCGCGAAGCGATGCCCAAACGCCCGGACCGTTTTCCACCGTCGCAATCTCCACCGCGTACCTATCCCGAGGCTTCGGACGCGTCGGGACTTCGAAATCCGTCGCCACCGCATGCTCTCGCACGACGAAACCCTCGTTGTGATATTGCGCCGCCCAGTTCTGGCCGTGCATTTCCCGGAGAACGAGGTTTGCGATTTCCGCTTCGGCCTCGGCGCGTGTACGGAACGTGCCGAAGTATGAATCGTTGACGCGTCCCTGGTGGCGGCCGTAGATGCGATAGACGATGTCTCCACGCATGCTATGAGCCTACCATCGGACGGGCTGAGGCACCGACGGACATCGCGTCAGAAGCTGATGCGCGCCCAGGGTAGGTCCTCGTCGGCTGGGGCATATTCGATGTATGCCGTCACCGGGGACGCGCCCAGGAAATACGCCACGTCGCCGTTCGGCACGATCTGGGAGGCATGGAAGTTCGATTTGAGCTCGACGAAGCCATCCGGCGTCAGCTCGACGCAGCCGTGGTCCCGGGCTGCTAGCAGGATGCGGTCGCTGATGAGCGCGATATCCAGGAACTGACGTCGGTCGTCCTGTCCGAGGACTACCCACCCGGCTGACGAGCCCTTCAGGACTCGCCCGCCCATGCTGCTGACCAGCATGCTGCCGTCCGTGGCGACACGGCAACCGGTGAACGTGTCGCTGGCGGAGACGGCGTCGGGCACTGCCTGCGACGACCACGCGTTGCCGTCGAAGTGGAGCAGCGTGCCCTTCTCGCCGACGGCATGAACGTCGGCGGGGCCGGTGCCGCCGAAGGCGCGGATCTCGGCGTCTGCCACGAACGCGAGCCGCCACTCACGGCCGTTCCACTGGTAGATGGCGCCGCCCGAGGCTGCCACGTAGACATTGTCGTCGTCGATGCCCCACAGCGCGCCCAGCGTGGGCCGTCCGCCCGCTTCCCGTGATGGCGGCAAGGTGGTGCTGGTGAACGACATGCCCGACAGCAGGGACTCGATGTCGAGGCCTGGCTGGGTCGGGGCGGGCCAGGTCACCGGCGCGCTCGTGTGGACATGGCCGTTCTCGCTCGCGATCCACAGCGCGCCGCTTGGGGATGCCCACAGGCGACGCAGAACGTCGTTGGTGTTGAGCACCGGCTCGAGGTCCGGCGACCGCGATCCGTCGGTCCGGTACACCTGCCCGGTGCCGTTGCCGGCATCGCCCTCTTCGTAGTCGACGAAGAGCAGATAGAGCTTGTCGCGCATCGGCGCGACGCTGACGATTTCGGTGATCTGCTTCACGTTGTAGTCCCCGTCGATAGAGTCGCCAATCGCGCGCGTGGCGACGTCATGGTCATTGCGATGGCGTCATCCTAACACTCGTATGAGCCCAAACGCGGCAACGGTTGAGACAAGGACCCATCGATGCAAACCGATTTCCAGCTCGTCAACCTCCTGAGCCATTTCCACCGGAAGCAAGACTGCATCCGAGGAGTGAAGGTGTATTGAGCACCACGCGCTCAACGAGCGGCAGCGTTACGACGGACGGCGAGGTGCGTGCACGGCGCGGACGATCAAATCGCGGAAGTACCGCGCACCGGCGTCCGCATCGGTCCGCGCGTGCCATACGAGCGTGACCGAAGCGGCGGGGAGGGTGAACGTCGGCTGCACGATCTTCAACGGCAAGATCGCGCAGAGCGTGTCCGCGACGCGCCTCGGCAGCGCCGCCACGTAGTCCGTCCGCGCGGCCGCCATCGCCGCAGCGACGAAGTGCGGAACGGAGAGGACGACCTCGCGCGAGAGCCCAAGCGAACGCCACATGCGCTCGGCGATGTCGTGTCCGGTCCCGGTGCGCCCCAACGCAACCTGGACGTCGATGTGCTGGAGCGAGTTGAAGAGCTCCGGGGTCATTCGCCTGCGCACCCGCGGATGATCGCGCCGAACGACGAGCGCGCCGACCTCGTCGTACGCCGCGCGCGAGAGCCATCCTGAGGAGAGCGGCATCCCATCGACGCCGAACGCAGCGTCGATCTCGCCCGTCGCGAGACCGCCCGAGCTCAGGAGATAATCCGAGCTCACGATGCGTAACTTGGCGCGTGGGAGCTCTTGCGCGAAGGCTTCGATGACACGCGGCACATCGCACACTTGATTGCTGTCCGCGGCCGCGAGTGTGAATACGCGGGTCGTTTCGGTCGCGACGAAGCCACGCTTGGAATCGAGGATGACTTTCAGCTGCTCGAGCGCGCTCTCGAGGAGGGGCGCGAGCTCCTCCGCGCGCGGCGTTGGAACGAGGCCGTTGCCACTGCGCACGACCAGAGGGTCGCCCAGGATATCGCGTAGCCGCGCGAGCGAGTTGCTCACCGCGGGCGGCGTCACGTGCAGTTGCTTCGCCGCGCGCGTGACGCTCCGCTCGGCGAGCACTGCTCCGAGGACGGCGAAGAGGTTCAAGTCGACCCCGGAGACATTCACCATCAGTGACAACATCTATCACGAGTCATCAATGGCCGTGATGACCTTCGTGCCCTAGCTTCACCTCGTCGCAACGCAGCGCGGACGCCCGCGGACGGCGTGCGTCAGAAAGGCCGACCATGATCCCCGCCTCCATTCTCGGGCAGTACGCGCTCGAGACGTTCGCGTTCACGCTCGCGTTGCTCGTCCTCGTCGCGCTCGTCCCAGCGATGAAGATGCGAGAGCCGCGCAGAGCACTCATCGTCCTCGCCGCTCTCAACGTGCTCCGGTTTGGAGGGGTCGCAGGATCGCTTGCCGCGATCCCGCACTCGCCGTCGCCGACGTTCCTCGTCGGGGTAGCGATCGGGGACGGCATCGCAGCAACACTCGCGGTGGCGGCGCTCGTTCTCCTCGTGCGTCGCTCGGGCAGGGGATTGTCTGCGTTCGTCGCGATGAACGTTGCCGGCCTCCTCGGCATTCTCGTGAGCGAGATCTGGCTCGGGTGGTTGGATTTCGGCCGGCAACTCGCGCGCGACACCCGCCTGCACGGGCCGACGATCGGCGCGGCGTTCTACAGCGCGCTTCACGTATGCGCGTTCTACCTCGTTGCCGCTCTGGGGCGCGAGAGGTCTGTGATCGGAAATCCAACGTTGGAATTCGGACGTTGCGATCGCGCCTTAGGAAACCAGCGAGCTGACCTTCTCGAACGACAGCGGTAGTAACTATATTCCAGCGATGAGCCAGAAGAGCGCGATCGCAATCGTTGCCGTGATGGGGAGCGTCTTCGGCGCTTTCGTGTGTGGAGCCTGTAGCCACCCTTCGGGTGCAGGAGCCCCAACCCCAGAGGCTGTCTACATCTGCGCGAGCGACGGAGTGTCGACGAACGAAGGCGTCCCCGGCGGTGTGTGCTTGGAGTCGGCTACCGCCGGCCATTCGCCCAAGGGGATCGCCGGCTACAACGCCGTGATCCACACGGATGCGCCCACGACTCACGCTCAACTCTACTGGCGACTCGACCCGATGAACGACGCCGCTGCTGCCCAGAGCATCCGCTGCAAGTGCGAGCGGAAGAAGTGACCCTGGCGCCTCGAAGGTAGTGCGCCAGGACGACGAACCATCTTCGCGCTATCCTGCTCGGCATGAACGATGGACTCGAGCACCGACGCAGCACTGTCGCCAGAGCGCTCGCCACAGCGCTCGCCGGGGCGTTTGCTCTTGGTGTGCTCTTGCTCGGGGCGTGCAGCTCTTCTCCTCCGTCGGACGCCGTCCCCGCCGTCGCCTCGGTGCTGCGCATCGACGGAAACAAGTGCTCCTGGTTCCCCGATGCGGGCGATCTCTGTCCGACAATCTCGATGAAGGTGTTTCCGAAGGGCGGAACCCCGTACGAGGCCGAGGTCAAGGCGCGCATCCCGCAGATCCACGCAGCGCGTGTTCAGCCAGGAGCTTCGCTGGCGGTCCTCGTCGACCACAAGAACGCCGCGCGCGTCTTCGTTGACGTCGCCGCGCTCGCCCTGCCGCCGCCTCCTCCTCCAGCAAGCGAAGCCCGCTAGGGGGCGTCGTTCGACCGGCTCAGCCGAAAGATCGACCGGTTACAGGGATGGATTGTGTTTCAGATGTTCGAAGCTAGCGAGTCGGCAACAATCTACGAGTTCATGGGTCGGTATTGGGTTGTCGAGGAAAGTTCTCAGCAGTGGCCCGATCGAGGTGGCCCGGTAGAAAGGGTAGCTTTGGCGGGGTCGCTCCCTTTGGGGGCAGGCGCGTCCGAGATTGGCAGCCTTGGTCTCCTTGCTCTCGATACGTTCAATGAGAAGGAGCCAAAATTCAAACCCTGGGAAATTAAAGAGTCGAGAAGGCAGATTTGCGCTTGGGTCGGGGCCAAAGGCTGGCCTTCGTTTTACAAAAACGCTCGCTATGTGTGGCTGGCTAGGAACTTGGTGGTCAACAGGTTGAGAGTCATTCCTGTCGACAATTGTACGATCGGGCCTAGTGAGTCGGCTCTCGTGAGTCGGAGTGTCGAATTGAAGGGCACGGCGAATCCTGAGGAACTCGGCGCGGGCATTCTTGAAGCCTTCAGATCCGCAACCTCGCATCCGGAAAGGAAGGCGTGATGCCTGGGGTTGGTCGTGGTCGTACATCGATCCACCGCGCAGGCCCCAGGCTGGCAGGGGTCTGCGTCGCTGCACACCCGGTGAGAAATCTTGCACTCGTGCACGGTCGTGGCGGCGACGCCGTTGTCGACCTCGGTGGTGAAGTCAAGTGCACAGGCCGACGGGAGCACCAGCGTGTTCGACGTGCTCCCGGCCACGCAGTCTGGGTGGGTTTGTTTGCCGTCCGCGGCGTTCGCTATGGCCTCGCGTATGGATCACACGCCGTCGTTGGCCACGGCGGTTGCGCAGGCGACTGGAATGGTGCCCGGTGTGCCCGTCGCGGCGTGCGAGCCGCCGTCTTGGGTCGGCGAAGCAATTCGAGGCCGCCGCGAAGCGGTACTTGTTGACCGTCGCGCTGGTGCTCCTCCGAAAAGGGGAGCGGGCGAGACGCTTCCGTGCGCTTGCCGACATCACGCGGTGCGCCTTCCCCGAGCTCACCGATTGGCTCGCGAGGCGACCGCTTGCCGCTCTCGAGCACGCAGACGACTGGGAGCGGATCCTCGCGCTCGTCTCGTGGTTTCGTGAGCATCCGAGGGCAGGGATTTACCTTCGACAGATCGAGCTCCCGGGATCGACACGAGATTCATCGAGGTGCGTCGTGGGCTTTTCTCCGAGCTCCTTGACGCCGTTCTCTCACCGCAGGCAATCGATCGCGAGGCACTTGGAACGCGAGCCGTCGAGCAGCGTTATGGGCTTCGTTCGAAGCCGGCAACCATTCGCTTCCGTGCACTCGACCCACATTGTTCGGTGGGAGGGCTCCGCGACGTCAGTACGATGGTTGCGGAGGTCGCGAATCTGTCGCTGTCGGCCGGACGGTCTATCTCACGGCTCACTTCTGCCGAGCGCGAGCTCTATGGAGATATCGTTTCTTACCGCCTCGGTCCGAGCGTGCGCCTCGAGCAAGAACGCATCTCGTTCACCTGGTTGAAGGAGCAACCTCGCGAGCATGGCTTTGGGGGTGTGGTGAGACCAACATGACGTGGGGGAGGTCCTCGGCTACGGCGCGTCCGACGTCACGCAGCACAGCTCGGGCGTGTTCGAACTCGTGCAGGCGGCTTGGGGCGGGGCGGCGCTTCGGGCGATCGATGGTGTGGAGACCATCGTTAGGTAACGATTGTTCGATCGCCCGCCGTTCGCCGCCCCGCACGCGAGGATCAGGGAGCGAGGGTGATGGTCACGAGGCCGTGGCCGGAGCGGGCGCCGGCGCTGTTCGACGGGTTGAGGCCGCTGTTGAACGAGCCACCGCCGCCCGCGTTCCAACCGCCGCCGCCTCCGGAGTAGCCCCCACCGCCGCCGCCTCCGTTGCAGCCGTTACCCGCACCGCCACCACCGAATCCGCCGAACGCAGGGGCGCCATCGCATCCAGTTCCGGACCCCCCTCCTTCTCCGCCTTGGAGAAACGACTTGCCGCCGTAGCCGTAGACACTGTCACCGTCGGTGTCGTCCGCGCCGTCGCCGGAGAAACCTCCGCCACCCGCGCCCCAGCTATCTTGGAAACCGCCGCCGCTTCCCGCAGTGCCGCCCGCCGTGATGTTCTCCGGCCCGTCGTTTTCGCCGCTACCCGCGACGCCCTCGGGCCCGACGCTCGCATCGCGCCCATTGAACGACGACTCGACGCGTGTGCCACCGCCGCCGCCGGCAACGAGGAGAGGCGTCGTCCCGATGACGACGAAGCTGCCACCGCCACCGCCACCGTCGTCCGTCGTCTGCGTTCCCGCCTGACCGACCAGGATAGTAAGCACATCGCCCTTCGTCAGAGCGAAGTCGCCACGCATGCGGGCTCCGAGCCCGCCGAGCTTCACCGCACCACCGGAGGCACCTTGCGCGCCCCAAGCTTCAATCCGATAGGTGCGCGTCTGCGGGGCAGTGAACGACTGCAGTGTTCCGGTCGCTCCAGTCCCCGTGTTGGAGAATGACGACTTCACGCAGCTCACGGTCACGTTGCTGACCGGCGCGGCGGACATCACGCCATCGCCGTCGTCGACGACGCAGAACTGATCGGAGGGCTGGGTCGCGACGGTCACGCGGAACGCCGCGCCGCTGACGATGGGCGTCGCGAACGAGAACGTGCCGTTCGCGTTGATGGTCGCGTCGTCGCCTTTGTTGTTCTGCAGAACGAGGCCCGTTCCGTCCAGCCCGCTCACCGTTCCTCCGACGGTGAAGCGGTTCGTGGAGCAATTGACGACGACCGTGGAAACGCCGCCAGCGACGACCGTTCCTGAACCGCCAGCGACGGTGCACGACTGACTGGGCTTCTCGGGATTGGTCGCGACCGTGACGTCGTACTTGGTGCCTGCTGCGACCTTGGTCTTGAACTTGAATGTGCTGGAGCCGCCGCCGCTATCCACGGCCAAATCATCGGCGCCGTTGTTCTTTAGAACGAGCCCGGATCCTTCGAGCCCAGTGACCGTTCCGCCGATCTCGAACAGGCTGGCGTCGGTCTCTGCGCTCGCTTGAGCTTCGACACCGTCCGTATCGTCGGAGCTACATCCGACCATGGGCAACGCGAGCGAAAATACTGAAATAGCGACAGAAGTGAAGACTCTTCTCATTGTCGCCCATCTACACGGGCTTCCGCCGGTAACCATGCACGAATTTCGAATGGGCAAATTTGAGTGCGATAGTCGAAGAGAACCACGTACGGCGTGCGATTGCTCGAGCTTGAAGCGCGCCGCCCTGCTGAGATCTCGCAGCGTTTCGGGCGAGCAATCTCGTTCGTGCATAGAATCGCCAGTGCCCCGTGACGGGTAACGAGCGCCTTCTCCGCGGCCTCGATGTCCTTCACAGAGACCGGTCGACGAACGACGTCGGCTCAGCGTCCCACGGGTACGTTCCACGTCTCGTTTGGCGAGAGCTTGCCGGTGAGTCTCGGCGGCCGTTTGCCGACCTCTCGGAATTCATAAGTGCATTTGTGACTCGTCTTTGCTTTTACTTCGGCGAAATCGAGATGCTATTCGCAATCAAGTGGTCGTTGAAGAGGCCGCCTTTACCAGGGCTATTGGCATATTCTGCAAGGCAGTCCTCCACGCCTTTTCCACCGAAATACAGCCAGCCGTCTTCGTTCTTCTTGACGTAGAGGTGGTGCTTGGCCGGCGTCTGCGCCCGATAGACGGTGCCGATGGCGTCGTCTTTCGTGCGCTGAGGTAGCTGAGGCACGTGATGGGCTTCCAAGCGAGGCCCCGTCAGCGGACGACTTCGATTTCGTGCTGGGGCCCGCCTTCACCTCGAGCCGCTCGCTTCGTCTTCGATGCAGCGATCGTCTTGGCTGCCATGCTCCGCATCGTCGAAGGAGGACGCCCGCGATGCCGCGTGGACGAACACTGCTGAAATGGGGCCTGGTGGTTCTGCTGAGCCCCGTGGTTGGCTACATAGGGCTTCGGCTAACCTTCACGCGTCCGATGACGGAGTTCGAGGTCTTGGTGCCGGTCTCATCGACCGCCACCAAGGCGTGTCTCGTACACGCGCTCCGTGCCACGTTCGGGCCTCAGCAAGTGAGCGATGACGGCCATTTTACGACAGTGGATCATCAGTCCTGTCTCCTCAGCGGGAGAGGGGAATGCGGTATTGTATTATGACGTTGCCGTTCGCGAGGGGCGCCCATATCTCGCCATATCCGATGGATGGCGGTCGATCGACCGTGTGAATTCCGAGTGTGCCCGCGCGACGGGCGCGGAGATTCGACGAGCCATCGAGGCGTTCGCGACGGAGTGCGATCCAGCACTGGTTGGGCGGTGGGATTCACGCTGCGAGCTCTTTGGCGCCAACGCGTCTGAGAATTTCTGCCCGGACCCACGGGCCGCGAAAGCCTCTTCGGACGGGGGAAGCGAGTAGGCCATCGATGTTGGGGAGAGGGCGGAGCCGCATCGCTCAACTCCTCCGCGTCGGGCGTCTGTTCGGGACGAGAGCACCGGGCGTGACGTCCAGTAGCCGGCGCACGTGCCGGGTGAGGTGACGACATGATTTCCAGCTTCAAATGGTTGGAACGACGTCGTCGCGACTACGATCCCGGTGTTTACGTAAAGCCTTGCCCGCTGGGCTTCGTCAGATTCCCGCCTATATCCTCGAGTCGACGCGGAAGCCGAGCGCGAGCAGCGCGCCGCGCACCTGACTCCTCGCCTCGACAAACTTTCGTTGGCGAAAGTGATGCGTCTCGACGAGCCCTTTGTTCGGCCGGATCGACGCCTCTCTTCGGCGCTCTCGGGTCCGGTCTTCGACGTAGGCGTGACCGAACACACGCTCGGCAGCATCACGGTTGTGCGCTCGGCAAAGGACGCGGAGGTTTTCGGCCTGGCCGCTGCCGCCGAGCGCCAGGGGCGTCACGTGGTCGACTTCGAGAAAGCAGCGCGCTGGACACCGTTCGCCGTTTTCGCCGACGAACGAACACTGCATGCCGTCACGTTCGAATGCTTCCCGACGGGCCGCACGCGTCACGTACCCGTGCTTCGCCGACGACTTGCTTCGGCGCGCTCGCGAGCTCGTACCGAGCTTCTCTTTCGAGAGTTTCTCGATGAGCAGGTCGACGGCTTGCTCGATGATCTCGGCGAGATCGCCGCTCGGATTTCGATGGCTCATCAGAGCTCGTGCGAGCTCCAGCTTGTCGCGGAGTGACTCGTTGGCGGTCAGTTGCACCCTGTAGCGGCTCTCCGCAATCGGCTTGAGCTGCAGCGACGGCGGCGTGGTCTGCGGTAGAGGCGAGACGGTGCGGGACGATCCATGCCGACCAGACGCTGATCGATCGGGCAGCCGTCGAATCGATGGCATCACGTCGGGCTTCGGCGCCATCCGCGCCAAGAGCTCCTCGACCTCGCGCTTCGTCTTACCGCTCGCCGCGGCGAGGATCTCGTCAACATTCGTCTCCGTGAGAAGGTCACGCAGAAGCACGAGACTCGAGAGATGGATTCGGCCCGAGGCAATGGCATCCAGCAGCACCGGCAAACGCCGAACGAGACGCGCAGCGGTGAGTCGTCGAAACGCTTCTCCCTCGCTGAAGCCGAGCCTGCGTGTGCAAAAGTCGAACATCGACGAACATGCCAGCTCGAGATGGAGCCGACGCTCTTCGATCTCGACGAGATAGACGATCAGCCTCGCGAGCGACCGGCTCTCGGCGCCGACGAACGACTTCAGCTCGACGAGAATCTCTTCATTCGACAACTTCTCGAGACGTCTCAGCGCCATGCCTGAATGGACGGAGACTCGCGCCTCGTTGCGCGTCGGCTCTCCGCCGCCGTGAACCCCGTCGCAAAGCCATTCGCCCACGGTCCGACGCCACGCCTGACCAGAGAGCTGCTCGCCCTCGCCACGATCCCGTTCGCTCATCTGCCCCTCCCTGGTCGCCCCCACACCCTGCGAGCCCCAGGTCTGGGAACCTAATCATGAAATAGTTGTTCGCAAGTCAATTGGCGGGATCGCGTTATGACAAATGTGCATTGCAACGCTGTGCGATGTTGCGGCCCTTTCGTTGGTCTACAGCGGCGATCACTTGCGTTGACCGAAACCACAATGGCCAAACCAGGCCCGGAGCTGGTCTGTTCGGACGCGAAGCATAGTGTTGTTGATGGCCTTTCGTAATTCGCTCTCGGTACGGCGAGCGAGGCGACGAAGCCAGGTCTTGGCGAAGGACCAGCAAAGCTCGATGGGATTGAGATCGGGGGAATACGGCGGGAGGTACAACACGGTCGCCCCGACGGCCTCGACGGCTTCGCGCACTTCGGGAGCGTGGTGAGCGCGCAAGTTGTCGAGCACGACGACGGCACCTCGCGGAAGAAGCGGACACAGCACGTGTCGGATGAGGGCGATGAAGCGCGGCTTGTTCATCGCGCCTACGAGCGTCCGATGGCAGACGATACGATCGTTCTTGATCGCGCCGACAACGGTGAGATTGCTTCCCCAATTCGCCGGTTTCGATTCGGCGACACGGACGCCCGCAGGCGCGCGCCCGTAGCTCGCGGTCATCGCAATGTTGCAGCCCGATTCATCGAGAAAAACGAGGTCGTTCGGGTCTACCTTGGCGACTTCGCGGAGAAACGTCTCGCGCTTTTCTTGGACGTCGGCTCGTTGCTGCTCGCTCGGGGTGAAGGACTTTTTTTTCGCGTGAGCCCGGCGCGTTGGAGCGAACGCCCCATGCTGGCGATGGACAGCTTCGCTCTGTGCCGGGCGAACCATTCTTCACAGAGCTCGGCGATCGTTCGGTCCGCCTTTTCCGCTACGAGCGCGACGAGCAACGGCAACTGCTCGTCGGAGATGCGAGGTGGATACCCGCCTCCGATCGGATCTGGGGTGAGGTCGCCGCGTTCGCGCTCACGTCGAAGCAATCGCGAAACGGATGCCTCGCCGACGTTGAAGAGTTCGGCGACTTGCGCTTACGTCAGGTCGCCCTCTGCGTATCGAACAACGATTCGCTGACGAAGGTCCAAGGAGAGCGGAATCACCGCGCCGATAGATCAGACTTGTACGACCCACGCAAGTGGGAACCGCTGTAGGCAGTCGGCATAGACCTCGAACGCGAAGGCCGCGGGCTGCGTGCCCGCCTTGAAGTCCTCGACGAGAGAGCGGATTGTTGGCGCCACGTTACGTGCCGCGCGGTGCAGAGCAACGTGGTGCCGACGGAGAAGCTCGTGAAACCGGGCTCAGCTTCGCTTTCGGGATACGGGCCTGCGCAAATTGGATGTTCGTGATGATTTACTTTCGACGCGCCTCCCGACTTCGGCGATCCTGCACGAATGCGCTTCGCTCGTCTGCCCGTCATTGCGCCGGTTGCGCTCGCTCTTCTTGCCGCGTGTGGCACTGGCGCTGATTCGTCCGCGCCAAAGGCGGAGACCGCGTCGCCCGATGCTGCCGGCGCCGTCGAGAGATTCACGCCCACCGTCGTGCACCGGAATGCGGAGTTGGGGGTGCCGACGTTCACGTGGCTGCGCGGGCCGGCCGAAGCGTCGTTCAAGGTGGCGGCGACGACGACGGCGGAGCAGGTCGCCTGGGCGGCGGTAGGAAGGGCACGCGAGACCCTCGGCCTAAAGCGAAATGCGCTCGCAGCTGCCGCGATCTCGGAGGTCGATACTCATGGAACTGGCCCGATCGTTGCCCGAGTCGCGCAGAAGGTCGGGGGCATCGACGTCTTCCTCGCGCAGCTCAAGGTGGCAATGACGCGGGCGAAGGAGCCGGTTGCGCTCTCCGGCTACCTCGCTCCCACGATCGAGCCCCGGGTGGGACACGCGGAATTCGCGCTGAGCGCCACGGAATGTGCCGGCGCGGCGCTTCGCACGATGACCGGAGAGGCCGGTGAGCCGGCGTTCGTTCGACAGGACGATGACGGCGCTGGTTATGAGCGCTACGTGACGAGGAACGCCAGGGCCCGTGTGAAGAAGGTCTGGTTCCCTCGTGCGAAGGGGCTCGACGCGGCGTATTACGTCGAGCTCGATGTCGAGGGGGCCGGCGCGCCCGACACCGACGCGCGATCCTTCGTCGTCGATGCGAGTGACGCCAGCATCCTCTTCGAGAAGAATCTCGTTGCGGCCGACTCGTTCACGTACCGCGCCTTTGCCGATTCCTCCGGAAAGTTTCAACCCTACGACGGTCCGCTCGGCAACGGCACGTTGCCTCATCCCACTGGCACGCCGAATCGCGTTCAGTTCCCGTTCGTGGCCTCGAATCTCGTCACGCTCCAGTCGTCGCCGTTCAGCAAGAACGATCCGTGGCTTCCGGCCGACGCGACCGGCACGACGGGCAACAACGTCGATGCGTATGCGGACCTCGTCGCTCCCGACGGCTTCACTGCCGGCGACCTCCGTCCGGCGCCGACCTCGAAGACGTTCGACTTCGCCTACGACAACGCGAAGAACCCGTACCCCGACGGCACGCAGCGATCCGCGTCGACGGTGCAGCTCTTCTACACGATGAACTTTCTCCACGACTGGTTCTACGACGCGGGCTTCGACGAGAAGGCGGGCAACCACCAGAACGACAACTTCGGACGCGGAGGGATTGGGAACGATGCCCTCCGCGCCGAAGCTCAGGACTACAGCGGACTGAACAACTCGAACGCGAGAACGGTCGCCGACGGCGCTCCGTCGCGAGTTCAAATGTTCGTCTTCTACGGGTTGGACACGTTCCTGGCGCAGGTGACGGAGCCCGCCAGCGTCGGCGACCTCGGCGAGGTCAACGGGCCGGGCTTCGGCCCGACGGCCAACCACGACTTCACCAGTGCGCTTGTCGTCGCTGACGACGGAGCCGGTGCGTCGGCCACCGACGCCTGCGAGCCGCTCGTCAACAACGTCACCGGCAAGATCGTGCTCGTCGATGTCGCTGCTTGCACCATCAAGCGGCAGGTGTTGAACGCGCAGACGGCGGGCGCCAGGGGCGTCCTCGTCGCCGGGAACGTGCCGAACGTGCTGCCCGTGCTCTTGAATGATGGCAGCATCGCGGACGCGATCACCATTCCCTCGCTCGGGATCAGCAAGCAGAAGGGCGATGCGATCAAGGCTGCGCTCGTCACTGGCTCGGTGACGGCGCGCATGAAGAAGCAGTATCGAGGCCCCGATCGCGACGCTGCGTTCGACGTATCGCTCGCCTCGCACGAATGGGGCCATACGATGGCTGGCCGCCTCGTTCATGACGCCTCGGGACTCACGGGCCTCCAGGGCGCCGCCCTCAGTGAAGCTCTGGCAGACTTCGTCGCCTTGCTGATGACTGTGCGAGCGGACGATGCCCAGGTCGCGGCCAACGCGAACTGGAGCGGCACTTACGCCATCTCCAACTACGTGGGGAGCGGCGGCGAGACGAACGGGATTTACTTTGGTCTGCGTCGCTACCCTTACTCGACGGACCTCACGAAGAATCCGCTCACGTTCAAGCTCATTCAAGACAACACGACACTGCCTGGAGATGTTCCCGTCGCAGACGAAGGGCCGTCGATGTCCGAGGTCCACAACGCCGGCGAGGTCTTCGCGGTGATGTTGTGGGAGTGCTACGCCGCGTTGCTCCGTGATTCGGGGCGCCTCCCTTTCGACGAAGCGCAGTCGCGAATGAAGCGTTACGTCGTCGCGGCGCTGAAGCTGATGCCGCCCATGCCGACGTTCATCGAGGCGCGTGACGCCTTCCTCGCCGCTGCTGCCGCGACGGACGACCAGGACTTTGCCCTCTTCGTCTCTGCCTTCGCGAAGCGCGGCGCGGGCGCGGGGGCCGTTGCGCCCGAGCGAACCGCGGCAGGCAACCTGGGCGTCGTCGAGAGTTTCAGTGCGACGGGCACGAACATCGAATTCGTGGGCTCGAGGCTCTTCGATGACATGAAATCCTGTGATCAGGACGGAATTCTCGATGACGGGGAGACGGGCAAGCTCGTCGTCACGGTCAAGAACACCGGCCTCTCCGACCTTACGACAGCGACAGCGACCGTGACGACCGACGTGCCTGGCCTGACTGTCGCGAACGGCGGGAAGATCTCGTTCCCTCCGGCGAAGCCATTCCAGACGGTCTCCGCGAGCGTCGACGTGTCGATGTCGACCCAGACGCAGAGCCTGCCCTACGCGCTCACGATTGCGTTGACCGATCCCCAGCTCGCGACGCCGGGACCGATCAGGGCGACACACCACGGGGTTGGCAACTTCGACTTGAAAGCGGACAGCTCGAGGCCCGTCGACACGACAGGCAAAGCCTGGACGAGCGAGAGCGCGCCATCCTCGGTCGGAAATGGCTTCGAGTGGAGCGTCGACAACGGTATCGGCTACTGGCACGTCGCCGACCTTGTCGGCGTCGCCGATCATCGACTCGTTTCGCCCGCCCTTCACGTGTCCACAACCGAGGAGTTCACGCTCTCTTTCAAGACGCGCTGGGAGTTCGACAGCATCGCGCAGGACGACCAGTACTTCGACGGTGCCGTTGTCGAGATGAGCGAGGACAACGGGACGACCTGGACGGACGTCGGCGCGTACTTCAGTCCGGGGTACGGCGGCACGATCTTCGGCGACGGGGGCAACCCACTCGCAGGTCGTGCGGCCTTCACCGCGGGAAGCCCGAACTATCCGGACGTGGTCCAGGCGGCAGCGCGCTTCGGCACCGCGTATGCGGGCAAGATCGTGAAGCTCCGCTTCCGCTTCGCGAGCGACAAGGAATGGGGCTCGACCGGCTGGGATATCCAGGATCTCGCGTTGACGGGGATCACGAACACGTCATTCGGAGACCCCGTCGCGGACACGACGGCGTGCGCCCCCTCCGATCCCATCCCGACCTCGCCGACGCCGGACAGCGGCGCTGACGCGGGCGCGGGCGCGGACCCCTCGGCAGCACCCGGCGATTCGGAGGATGGTGGCTGCAACGTCGGTTCGACCAGGTCGAGTGAGCTTTCACTTTGGGGCGTCGGCGCGCTCGCGCTCGTCCTTACGCGCCGCCGCCGCCGTGCGTAGGTCAGGCCGTCGGTGAGGCGACGCGGTAGCGGCTTTGCACGAGTCCCTTGGGGAACGACTTGCTCTCCTCGAGAACGAGCTTGCGCTCTGGGAGGTCGTCGCCGAAGAGGCGGATCCCGCGGCCGAGGACGATGGGGATGGTCGACAAGGTGAGGTCGTCGATGAGGCCGGCCTCGAGGAACGAGCGGATGACGGCCGCGCCGTCGACATAGGCGCGCTTCACGCCCTCGGCGCGAAGCTTGGCGACGACTTCGGTTGGAGAGCCGCCGAAGACCTCGGCGCCGTGACGCATGTCACTTGGCTGGAGGGATTTCGAGAGCACGATCACGCGCGTGCCCTCGTAGTACCACTTCGGAAATTTGAGCACCACCTCGTAGGTGCGACGGCCCGTGACGAGGACGTCGACCGTGTTCATGAAAGCCCTGTAGCCATAGTCCTCGTCGGGTGACTCGACCGAGGCGAGCCACTCGAGCTCGTCGTTCGGGCCAGCAACGAAACCGTCAACACTCGTGGCGATGTAAACAGAGAGGCGTGTCATATTTCTACATGGTAGATTTAAGTCCATGAAAGCGCAAACGCGCGGACGACCGCGTGCGGATCAGCCGAAGCTCTCACGCGATCAGATCCTCGACGCCGCGCTCGCGCTGCTCGCCGAGGCGGGGCTCGCGGCGCTCACGATGCGGTCGCTCGCCCGGCGCCTCGGCGTCGATCCGATGGCCGTCTATCACTACTTCGCCGACAAGGATGAGCTTCTCACGGCAGCCGCGGAGCGCTCGTTCGCGTCGCTCCGTCCGCGGATGCCGGCCGACGGGGACTGGCAGGCCCGCCTCCGCGGCCTCGCTCGCGCGTACCTTCGCACAGTTCTGCGCTCGCGCGAGCTTCTCCTCTACGTGACGGGAGCCGGGCGCGTCTCGGCGCCCTTCGACGAGCACTTCTTCTCCGCCATCGCGCCGCTCGGCCTATCCGACCGCGATCAGCGCACGTGCCGCGACGCCCTGGTCGATCTCCTCCATGGCATATCGCTCGCGGGCGAAGGGCACGATCCCGATCCGCAGCTCGACGTGCTGTTCCTCGGGATGCGCGCGCTCGCGTCAGAGAAGGCGAAGGCGAAGGAACACCGCCGCTGAGATATCGTCGCCTCGTGCGTGAAGTGTTCTCCGCACAGGGCGATCAATCTGGCAGGATCGCGGGCCATGGCATCGTCCAAAGCATCCGAACCCGCGTGGCTCACCGAGGCGCGCAGACTCGATCTCTCGGTCGGCGGAAAAAAGTGGCGCTGGAAAGACGGGGCCGTCCCTGATGGCGCGTCGGTCGATGAGTGGAAGGCCAACCAGGGCAATTTCAAGATCAACGAGGACTATCTCGACTTCGTGCGCCGGTACGGCACCGCCGAAGTGGCCGGGCTCAAGTTCTTCGAACTCGACGAATGTGGAACCGCCTTCGGTCTGACACGCAAGCCGAGTGCGAAGTCGGCCTCCGGCCTGGGTATTCACGTCTTCGCGCGCGCCGAGCCGATCAAGGGGCGCGTCCACGCGGCGGTCACATACGAGGGCGACCTGCTCTCGAAGGGCGCTGCGGCTGACAAGAAGGCGCCGGTGAAGTTCACCTTCACGCTCTGGGAGAAATGGCTCGACGGCGGACCGGCAGGCCCGACGCATGACACCTTCGACGGCTTCATGGCGTGGTGGCTCGATGTCATGAAGCAAAGAGCTGCCTCGAAGGAAAAGCCGCCGACGAAGAAGCGGGCGGCGAAGAACGCTGCGGCCAAGAAGCCGGCGAAGAAAGCACCCGCCAAGAAGGCCGCGCCGAAGACGACTGCCAAGAAGGTTGCGGCGAAGAAAGCGCCCGCGAAGAAGACGCCACCGAAGAAGCCGGCGAAGACACCGAAGAGTCGAGCTCGGTGACTCCGGCGCAAGCTCGATCGAGACGAACTCGGGCGGGCGACGCGATAACGACGGTGGCGACGAAGTCCTTCCGCGTAGGCGTTTACGTAAAGCCTTGCGCGCTGGCTTCCGTCGGACTCCCGCCCATATTCTCGAATGCATGGGACTTCGCATTTGGACTCTCGCGACGGCGATGAGTGCCGTCGCGCTCGTGGTGGGCTGCACGCAGGGGATGTCGAACGGCGCGAGCGGGGACGGCGGCGATGCGCCCGGCTCCTCGCCCGCGGGAGCGCGCGACGGCGGGACCGCGCCGAGCCGTCTGTCGTGCATGGGCGTCTTGAAGTGCGCGGGGGGCTGCCCCGACGAGGGCGTCGACGCGTGCGTCCAAGCCTGCGTGGACGAGACGAGCGAGAGCAGTCAGCCGGTGACGACGGCGTTCATCCAGTGCATCGCGAACAACCAGTGCGCCGATACGACGTGCATTCAAACGAGGTGCCAGAGTGAGCTCGCCGCGTGCGTCGCCGACGATGCCAGCGCGGTCCTGGGCACGCCCTCCAGCGGGCAGTCGGATGCGGGCGCGGGCGCGGGCTCCATGCCCACCGAGCTCGTCGCGCTTTGGAGCCAGGTAGGTCTGAGCAGCGGCATGAGCTACGAGTTTTCGGCCGACGGTACGACGATCCAGGCTTACAAAAACGAGACCAACTACGGATGCGACTCCGAGATTGACCTGTCGTCGTCGGGAGTCACCACCGTCGCCGGAGATTCCCTCATTTACCATCGCCTCCAGGGCACACTGGTCACGAAGACGTGCGGCACGACCAAGAGCAAGGCCGCCGAACCCGCAGACATCGCCTACCGCTACACGCTCGGAACGTTCGACGACGGACAGCCCAAGCTCTCACTGTTCCGCGTGAACGAAGACGGAACGCTCTCCTCACCCGTGGAGCTCCATCGCTGATGAGCTGGAGCGCCGCTCCGGCGTGAGCCGATCAACTGAGTTACGTGAGGACGCCGAGTGCCTCGCGCAGGATCGTCTCGATCGGGCGCCGCCACGATTCGTCTCCCCCGTCCGTGTCGATGGTCGTGACGGCACGCTCGGCCTCCCCGATGCGGAAGCCGAGCGCGAGCAGTGCGCCGCGCACCTGACTCCTCGCCTCGTGGTCGGACATTGGCGAACGAACATCGTGGCTTGCATCGACGAGGGCAGCTTCGCCCGCCGGTGTCTTCGCCTCCACGAACTTTCGTTGGCGAAAGCGATGCGTCTCGACGAGCCCGTGGTTCGGCCGGATCGACGCCTCTCTTCGGCGCTCTCGGGTCCGGGCTTCGACGTGGGCGCGACCGAACACACGCTCGGCAGCATCACGGTTGTGCGCTCGGCATAGGATGCGGAGATTCTCGGCTTCGGCGCTGCCGCCGAGCGCTCGGGGCGTCACGTGGTCGATTTCGAGAAAGCAGCGCGCTGGACACCGTTCGCCGTTTTCGCCGACGAACGAACACTGCATGCCGTCACGCTCGAAGGCTTCTCGCCGGGCCGCGCGCGTCACGTGACCGCGCTTAGCCGACGGCTTGCTTCGTCGCGCTCGCGAGGCCGTACCGAGCTTCTCTTTCGAAAGCTTCTCGATGAGCAGGTCGACCGCTTGCTCGACGATCACGGCAAGATCTCCGCTCGGATTTCGATGGCTCATCAGAGTTCGTGCGAGCTCCAGCTTGTCGCGGAGCGACTCGTTGGCGGTCAGTTGCACCCTGTAGCGGCTCTCCGCGATGGGCTTGAGCTGCAGCGACGGCGGCGTGGTCTGCGGCAAGGGCGAGGACGTGCGGGATGCTCCATGCCGGCCAGACGCTGATCGTTCGGGCAGCCGTCGAATCGATGGCATGACGTCAGGCTTCGGCGCCATCCGCGCCACGAGCTCCTCGACTTCGCGCCTCGTTTTACCGCTCGCGGCGGCGACGACCTCGTCGACATTCGCCTCCGTGAGAAGGTCAGGCAGAAGCACGAGACTGGAGAGATGGATTCGTCCCGGAGCGATGGCATCCAGCAGCACTGGCAAACGCCGAACGAGACGCGCAGCCGTGAGCCGTCGAAACGCTTCTCCCTCGCTGAAGCCGAGTCTGCGTGTGCAAAAGTCGAACATCGACGAACATGCAAGCTCGAGATGCAGTCGACGCTCTTCGATCTCGACGAGATAGACGATCAGCCTTGCGAGCGACCGCCTCTCCGCGCCGACGAACGACTTCAGATCGACGAGAATCTCTTCATTCGACAGCTTCGCCAGCAGTCTCGGCTTCGTGTCCGCACGGACGCAGCCTCCCGCCGGGGTGCCCGCTGGCTCTGTTTCGCCGCTAGCCTTCTCGCATAGCCATTCGCCCACGGCCCGACGCCACGCTTGCACCGAGAGCTGTTCACCCTCGCCACGATCCCGTTCGCTCATCTGCCCCTCCCTGGTCGCCCCCACACCCTGCGAGCTCGAGGCCTGGAAACCTAATCATGGAATATGTGTTCGTAAGTCAATTGACGGGATCGCGTTCTGGCGAATGCGTTTGTAGTGCCGCGCGATGTCGTGGCGGTTTCATGCTCGACCGCTTCCTCCCTGTCATCGCGCCGCTCGGAACGACGCATCTCTCGCGCCGTGAAGACCAGATAAGCAATGACGGCGACCGATAATGCCCAACCGCGGTCTACGTCATGCCATCGGATAAACGGGCAAACCCGAAGCCGTGGGGCAATTCAACAGTCTTATCCAAGTAAGCGAATTACGGCGCCTGACGCGTCCCAGTCCTAAAAACTTCCGATCTTCCGCCCTTCTGTGAAAATTCTGCCTATCCGACCGGCAGTGCGCTTTAGGGACAGTTCAGGGGACCGGCGCGCGTGCGTTCAGGTGAGTTTCACGGGCTGGGCGTCTTCCGGTGGAGTGCCGAATACCTCTCGGAGATCGCGGGAGACGAAGCGCTCTCGCGTGACGCGGACGGCGCGTACTCGCTCGAGCATGAACCAGCGGCCCGAGCAGCGTAGGCGACACCAGGCAAGGACGTACCAGTGGCCGCCTGTGCGGGCGAAGGCCATGGGCTCGATGCTGCGCCTCGTTCGCTGACCGTTGGCGTCTTCGTAGTCGACGCGGGCCACCACTCCTTGCCGCAAAGCCTCGTCGAGCGCGATGCCCGTACGGGCGCCGCGCGACGTGGCAGGCGTGCGCATCCAGACTCGGCGAGCGAGCGTATCCACCTCTGCGCGCTGGAGCGGTGTCATCGCGCCCAGGATCTTCTCGAGTGCGCTCCGTGCATCGCGACGGAACGGCAAGGCTGGCTCTGCGCCGATGGCGATGGCGAGCGCCGCCGCCTCGCCGCTCGTGAAGGTCAGCGGAGAGAGAGGGGCCGTGCGCGCGAGTTGGTAGCCGCCGCCGCGTCCATCTTGGCCGACGATGGGAGAGCCAGCCTCCTGGAGCGCGCGCACGTCGCGCTTGACCGTGCGCACCGAGATCTCGAAGCGCTCGGCGAGCCACTCGGCGTTCCTGCCTCGTCCGCCTGCTGCTCGCAGGGCCTCGACGATGGCGTACATGCGTTCGGTGCGGTTCATCGGGCGAAATCCAAGAACGGTGCCATAACGGTGCCGTCGCGGACGGTAGTCCTAGCAGCAACCAAGGAGGCTCCGCATGTCCCACGTCGTCTTGTTCCATTCCGCGCTCGGTCTTCGTCCCGCCGTTCGGCGTTTCGCCGACGCGCTCCGCAGCTCAGGTCACCACGTCACTACGCCTGACCTCTTCGAGGGCGCGGTGTTCGAGCGCCTCGAGGACGGTGTCGCTCGGCGCGACTCCATCGGTATCCCCACGCTGCTTCAGCGCGCGACCGCGGCCGTCGAGGCGATCGAGGGGCCCGAGGACAATCGCGTGTATGCGGGCTTCAGCATGGGCGCTGCTCCTGCGCAGATGTTGGCGCTGACTCGCCCCAACGCACGCGGTGTCGTGCTGATGCACGGCTCGCTCCCGCTGCAGATGTTGGGCATGGATCGTTGGCCTGACAGGCTTCCGGCACAGATCCACTTCGCCGAAGATGACCCGGGGATGGATCTCGCGGTGCCCCAGACGCTCGCGTCGGCGTCCGCATCCTCCGACGTGCAGCTGTTCCGCTACGCGGGTAGGGGGCACTTGTTCGCTGACGAGGGCTCTGCCGACTACGACGCCGCCCACGCGGAGCTGATGCTCACACGGGTGCTGACGTTTCTGAGAGCCCTGGGCGGCTGAATCGCTCCGCTCAAAAGCGGACGGCCGCGAGCAGCGCGATCGTTGCGTAGGAGCCTGACGTAGCGAGCACCTGCACGTCGCCACGCAGGTCGAGGGTGAGCGCCGAGCGGTCGCGGTCGCCGAAACGCACGAGGTCGAGCCCGGCGCGCGCGCCTAGTCCGCAGGTGAACGTCGGGCGCGTCGCGCCCGTGGGACCGGGCTGTCCCATCACTCCGAGCTCGGAGCCGACGCCGATATGCGTGATACCGGCGCGCAGCACGTCCGCATCGACGCCCAGGCGGGCGTCCCACGCGTGCACGCCGACAGAGGGCTCCGCCAGGCGGCCGCGCAGCGTGATCCACCAGCCCATCTCGTCGTTCTGGGCGCCGAGCCCGACGCCCCAGCGAGGACCGCCTGTGCCCCGACCGTCGAGCGCGCCGAGCTCGTAGCCACCTTCGAGCTTCAGCGATAGGTCGAACCGTTCGGCGGGCGGCGTCGTGTCGGGCTCGGGCTCGGTCACACGCGTTCCGCTCGAGGAGTGGTGATGATGATGATGATGATGATGCCGAAAGGCCCGCGGACCGCGCACGGCTGCGAAGGGACCCGGCGCCACCGGGAAGGCGTGAGCGAGCGAAGCGTCACCGAGCAGAGCGACGGCCAGCGCGCCGACGAACACGTGCCTTCTCGTCCGTTCGAGCATCAAGGCTCACCAGTGTGAAGGACGGAGTGTGGCACCCAAAGATTGTGAAGAACTTCGCGCCGCCACGCACGTGGACTTTGCCGAGTCGACATGTCCCACTCTGCCTGACGCCTTATTTGCGGCCTACAAGGCGGGCCCCCTTTCAGCCTATGTTTCGCGGTTCTGAGCGGTGCTTTTGGAAGCGGCGGCAGCGCCTCTTCGCACTTGTGAAACGTTGCGCACGAGGAGTCGCGGCATCCTCAGGATGCTCTTTGATTGGGGGGCTTATGTGAAATGAGGCTTCACGTTGAAAGTCATGTCGGCGGTGTATCCGGTCCTGTCGTTGTTCGTTGGTGGGCTCTTCGTTGCGGCCTGCACAAATGACAACTCCGTCAGCAGCACGTCGGTAGAAGATGCAGGGGAGACGGCCAACGACGCCGGCTCCGAGACGAAGGACAGCGGGGGTAGCAAGGAGTCCGACAGCGCAGCGCCCGGCGAATGCGAGGGCAAGGCCGATGGGACGGCCTGTGGAAGCTCGACGTCCACCGAATGTGATGGCGCCGACAAGTGCAAGTCCGGTGTCTGCGAGAAGAACCTCGCCAAAGAAGGAACCTCGTGTGGCGAGGCTCCGAGTGCCTGTACGGATCAAGGAACGTGTGACGGCAAAGGCAAGTGCAACGGCAACCCGAAGGTCGCTGGAACAGAGTGCGGCGTAGCCTCGGAATGTGCCGACGCCGAGACGTGCGACGGCAACGGTGAGTGCAAGTCGAACTTCAAGGCGGAAGGAACTGCCTGCGGGAGTGCCACTTCGACCGAGTGCAGTGGCGCGGATACCTGCGACGGCAAGGGGGCGTGCAAGAACAACGACAAGGATGACGGCACGGCGTGCGGCAACACCTCGGACGTCATGTGCGATCGGGCGGATACGTGCCTCGGTGGCGCGTGCATGACGAACGTCGCTCCCGACGGCGCGTTCTGTCAGGACTGCGCCGCTGGCGTCGGCAAATGCGGGGGCTGCGGTGCAGGCGCGTGCCCGAACCTTTGCGCTAGCCCCACCACGACCGGCATCGAATCAACCTTCAACGCCGGAAACAATCGCAGCGGAAACATGTTCGAGGTCGACGCAACGAAGGATGTGATGGTGCTCGGCGCCGACGTCAACAACATGGGGGGCGCAGACACAATCCAGATCTACACGCACGCCGGGGCAATCGCGGGAACGACGACCGATTCGTCGCGGTGGACGCTGCGCCAGAGCACCAGCGTCGATGTCTTCTCCGGTCGGACGGCGCTCACGACCGACATCTTCGTTCCACTCACGACGGGAACGAACAGCGTCTACATCACGCATGTCAACCCGAGCCTCAACCTCAACTACTCGAACGGCAGCGGCGTCGGTACTGTCGTCGCCGACGATGGCGTCCTCACGATCAAGGAGGGCTACGGAAAAGCGTATCCGTTCGGTGCAGAGAATCCCAATCGCATCTGGAACGGCGCTTTCCGCTACGTTCCTGGCGTGACGACGTCTTATGCCGGCGGCGTGACCGATCATGGTGAGATGTTCGACGTGAAGGCTACGGTCACGACGAGCATCCGCGCCCTCAGCGTCAACCTCCCCGCCGGCGAGCACACGCTGCGCGTCTACTTCCACCCTGGCACGTTCGTCGGCACCGAAGCGAACGCCGCTGCCTGGACCGCCCTCGGTGGCGAGATCACTGTCAAGTCTGGCGGTCCGAACGGCCCCACCGCCATCCCGCTCAAGATCGACGTCACGATTCCGGCGGGGACGAGTTACGCCTTCTACGTCACCACGACCGGCACTACTTCCCTCAACGCCACTGAGGGCAATGCGGTAGGGGCGCTCGCCAGTCCCGCTGGTGCTGTCGAGATCTACGAAGGCGCTGGCGTCGCGTATCCGTTCGGAACGGTGACCAAGGGACGTAAGCCGAACGTCACGGTCTATCACGGCAACTGCGAGTGAGTTCGTAGGACTATCGCGACCACTCAGATGCACGTCGCCTTTCGCGCCGTGCATCTGAGCCGCCCACGTGGAGCTCATGCTCACTCGGGCGCTGGCGTTCCTGGGGTCGCTCTGCACCGTCGGTTCACGCAAGTGGTCGCCGCAGAAGTCGAACGACTTCGTTGAACTGCACCGCAATCGCGCGAGCGTCGATGGACGGCCGTGCGCACCGGCGTGTAACCTCCCGACCGACATGATCGCCTCGCCTTCGAGTCGCGCCCGTTGGTCCTGGTCGTTCGCCGCGTTCGCCGCGCTCGCCGGCTGTGGCGCGCAGTCCGCCGCCGATGCTGGGCCCGAGCCGGGCGATGCCGGCCTCGACGTGGCTCCCGATGCTCCGCGCGATAACGGCTTCGTGTGCGCCGCTGTCTGCGACGGCGGGTGCCCAACCGGCTCGCACGCATGCGGCGGCGCCTGCTCGAGCGACACCGACGTCGCGACGTGCGGCGCCACATGCTCGCCGTGCGCGGCGGCCGCGAACGCGAACGCGACCTGCGACGGCACCGCGTGCGGCCTCGCCTGTGTCGCGGGCTTTGGCGACTGCGATCACGACGCCGCCAACGGTTGCGAGGTCCCGACAACGAGCGACGCCGCGAACTGCGGCGCGTGCGGCAATGCCTGCGCCGCAGGCGTGACGTGCCACGAGGGCGCTTGCGGTTGCGGTGGTGCCGTGGGCGCCGTCGACCAGGCACAACCGCTTGCCACGAGCGGGCAGTACGTCAACGCCAGCGTGGGAGGCGTCGGGCAGAGCTTCACCGCGGGCAAGACCGGCCTGCTGACCGGGATCGAGATGAAGCTCGATGTGTGCACCACGATGCCGGGGTTCTCGCTGCACATGGTGGTCTCCGACGCGGCCGGGAACGCGCTCGGCACCGGCGACGTCCCGCTCGTCGCGCCGCCACTGACCTGCACGGGCTACACCGGTCTTCCGAGCGGGCCGCCCGGCGCGGGGTACTTCGACCTCGGCAGTTCATGCATCACCGTCACCGCGGGAACTGCGTATCGATTCGACGTCACGCTCGCGGGGCCTCCCACCAAGTGCAACGGAGGCAAATGCTCCGCCGGCCAGGCGGTCGGGGTCTGCATCAGCGACAACGATTGTCAGCCCCAGCCGGGCTACACGTTCAGCACCGCGAACCCATATCCCGGCGGCCACGACACGCGTGGCGGCACGGCGTGGGACCTCGCGTTCCGCACCTACGTCCGCTGAGACCGCGCGCGGCGCGCGGCCTTCGGCACTGGTAGGCGCAAGAACCGCGCTTCGTCGTCAACGCCCCCTTCTTCTCAGTCCCGGGCTCGCGCGGGTCGGCCGTTTTTGGCGAGTTCGCGGAGAGCGAAGCTGTCCCACGGAAGACCGTGATTTTGGAAGATCTCGCCCTGGTTCACGAAGCCGACATTCTTGTCGACGACGTCGGCCACGGCGTGCAGGGCCTTCCGATGGAGCGGAGATAGCTTGGTGTCCTCGCCCTCGTCGAAGAGGGTCTTGAAGATGATGTCGAGGTCGTTGACCTGCTCGAGCGAATTGCGACGAGTAAGGCCGTCGATGACGGACTCGATGTGCTCTCGCCTTCGCTTCTCCGGAACGGCACGAAACAACATTGATTCGATATCATCGCCGAGAAAGCGGATAACGGGTTCCCACGCGTCGTGGAGCTCGGCCTGCCGAGCAGGCTGAACGACGTATTGCAAGAGCAAGGCGTCGATGGCCTCGTTGCGAGGCCCTGCTTCGCCGCGCATCATCGCCACGAGGACTCCGAGAACGCCCCGAACACCAACATCCTTTTCGGTCGAGAAGGCCTTCTCCAACGTGGCGATGGCCTTGTCGCGCTGCGCCTTGCTCTGCCCCTTGCAGGCGGCGAGTGCGCACGCCGAAAAGGCGCGGGTCTCGACGCTCGCGCCCTCGTCCACCACGCGCTCGCGTGGCACGGCAGGTTCGTTGAGCAGCGAGAGCACGTGCAGCACTTCGCGGCCGCTTGCGCTGTCGTGGGACCGAGCATAGCTCTCGAGGAGCGCGAGCTCCGCACGAAGCTCCTGCTCGAGGCTCTCGTACCGCTTCGGAAGTTGATCTGGCAACGCCGGCAGGCAGACGATCTTGGCAAGCTCCCGCATCGCTCGCTGCCGGAACTTCCCCTTCAGCGAAGGTGCGAGTCGCGTGAGCGTCAGCGCCACGTCGTAGGTCGCGTCGAATACGCAGTCCTGCTCTTCGATCGCGGACCAAATGGCGTCAGAAGCGCGCCTGGCCAAGTTCTTGTCGCTGGTGAGCATCACCACGAGCAGCTTGTCGAGCTTCGCGTACTTGTCGGCGGAGCGTGACTTCTTCCAGTTGATGGCTTCGATGGCTTTCAGCTGCCGCGGGACCACGACCTTCGCCACCGCCTCCTCGAAGCGGTCCTCGTCCACTTGAATCAGGAAAGCGTCGCGCACGTACTCGACGTCGGTGATTTTGCGATCGGACTCGTAGCTCGCGAAACCGGGCAAGAACGTGTCCCAGTTGCCTGACTCGCTCAGCGAGGCCTCGGCGACGCCGTTTAGCGTTGCCTCCACGCTCCCGTCGCGTCGGTAGAGCGTGAAGACGCCGCTGCCCTTCCCATCGCTCCGATAGTCGATGAGGACGCTCTTGCCATCGAAGTACTTCACGTCCGGCGCGTGCTTTTCGCGACGCGATTTCGCGCTCCACTTCGCCTCGAAGACGAGCACGTCGTCGTAGTACCGACGCTCGTGCGTCTCGGTCACCTTTTCGAGGCGCACGGAGTAGAGCGGCTTCCCATCCTTGTCGTAGAGGGTCTCTCGCCGGTCGTTCTGTTCGTTCCGGTAGAGCATGCTGCTCCGGAGAACGCTCTCGCCTTTGCGCGTCCGATAGAACGACTGGGTCAGCTCGCCACCGTCGTAGACCTTCGTCATCCAGAGCGCGCCGTTTTTGTACTCCTCCAGGCGCTGCATCTTGCCGTCGTCGCCGTAGACGCGCTGCTCGAGCAGCGTGCCATTCCGATCCCAGACGCGGTAGTCGCCCAAGTACTCATCCAGGTCGAGCGTGTGCACCGCGCTCCGCCACTGGTTGTGCGCCGTCAGGATCGCGTTCTCGTCGACGGAAGCAGGGCGCTCAGCAGGGAAGGGCTGCCCGCCATGGGTAATGCGGGCGCCATCTTTGTCGAACAGGCGCTCCGTGATGACGCGTCCGCGATCGTCGTAGACGAACTCGAACGCGCGCGCATTCTTCGGGCCCGGCGGAAAGTAGCGATCTTCGACCGAGTCCGTATCGGCCTTGGTCCAGCGCATCGTGCCCATCCAGACGTCGCGCTTCAGATCCTTCGTGCCGGATTGTGACTCCGGACCGTTCGGATGGAAGCGGCGGTAGGTCAGGCGGGTCGTCCCGTCGCCCCATTCCTCGTCACACTCGTGCGTCCCGTCCTTGCGCCAGTAGTTCCACACGCCGATCTTCCGACCTTGGCTGTCCTTCTCACCGAGCGCCCAACAGTCGTCGGCGGTATCGAAGAAGGCTTTGCTCGGAACTGCCGCGGGGGTGGGGCGCTTGTTCGACATGCGAGACGCGAGATTATTGCTGATCCCGGCGATGTGCGAGGTCGTCGAGCGCGCGCCTATGACAGACCGGCGACATGCCGGCGACGACGACGCGCAGGCCTGGATCGCGTTCCGCGATGATGATAGGAGACGCTCAAATGAGAAATTGTGCCCGTGGTGTGGGTTTCACCACACGGGTGCGATTGCTCTCGCGACGTCTGCGCGACCCACATGGGCTCGCGCGAGATCTGGTCGGTTCGTGGCGCTTCACGCCGTGAATCGAAGAATGGCTTTACCCCACATGTTGATTCGATATGTGCGCCTGAGCGCGCTGCTCCTCTTGGTCGCTGCCTGTAGCTCGTCGGAATCCGACGCTGGTGAGGGAACCGACGACGGGGATGACCGCGACGCGACGACCCAAGCCGATGGCTCGGTAAGTTCCGAGGATGCGTCGGACAACGCCGACGCGTCTTCGCCGGATGCCTCCGACGCGTCCGATGCCTCCGACGCCGAAGATGCCGGCGATGCCGAAGATGCCGGCGATGCCGAGGATGCCGGCGACGCGGGGGATGCCGGTGAGTGCACCAACGGCGCCACGCTCGAGTGCTATGGCGGTCCGGGAGGCACCGTCGGAATTGGCCTCTGCAAGGCTGGTACCCGGACCTGCAAGAACGGCGTGTGGGAGGCCTGCACGGGTGAGGTTCGGCCCGCGCCCGAGACCTGCGATGGTTTCGACAACGACTGCGATGGCGTGATTGACAACGGTGTGAAGAACGCGTGCGGAGGCTGCAACGTTCTCGGCAGCGCACCAGGCGCCGTGTGCGAGAACTGCGGGACCGTCGCGTGCAACGGCACCGAGGCGATCGTCTGTGTGCCACCGCCGGTCCTTCCCGGGACTGCGTGCACCGCGCTCAACGGCTGCAACGGCTCGAATGTGTGCGGAGCGAACAACACCGTATCGTGCGTCGCCACCGAACAGCGAAACGCTTGCAACGTGTGCGGGCCTGCCGTCGAAGGCCTGAACGTGGCCTGCACGGCGGCGAACGGCTGCGGGGGCACGACCGCCTGTAGCCCCAACGGCCTGAGTACCGTCTGCGTGGCCGCCGAACAGCGGAACGCGTGCGGTGTTTGCGGAGCTGCCGTCGAGGGGCTGAACGTGGCCTGCACGGCGGCGAACGGCTGCGGGGGCACGACCGCCTGTAGCCCCGACGGCCTGAGTGCAATCTGCGTCGCCTCCGAACAGCGGAACGCGTGCGGTGTTTGCGGGGCTGCCGTCGAGGGGCTGAACGTGGCCTGCACGGCGGCGAACGGCTGCGGGGGCACGACTGCCTGTAGCGCCAACGGTCTGGGTACCGTCTGCGTGGCCGCCGAACAGCGGAACGCGTGCGGTGTTTGCGGAGCTGCCGTCGAGGGCCTCAATCTGCCCTGCATGGCGGCGAACGGCTGCGCGGGTACCACCACCTGTAGCCCCGACGGCCTGAGCGCAATCTGCGTGGCGCTCGAACAGCGAAACGAGTGCGGTGTTTGCGGCGCTCCCGTTGAAGGCCTCAACGCGTCGTGTCCGGCGGCGAACGGCTGCGCGGGCACCACCACCTGTAGCCCTGACGGCCTGAGTGCGATCTGCGTGGCCGCCGAGGAACGGAACGCGTGCGGTGTGTGCGGCGGACCGGCGATCGTCGGCGCCGTCGACGACGCCTGCACCGCGGCTGACGGCTGCGAGGGAGCGCTCGCGTGCAATGCTCTCGGCACTGCGCTCGAGTGCAACGCGCCGGCGAAGAACGCGTGCGGTGTGTGCGGCGGACCGGCGGTCACCGGCGTCGGCAACGCGTGCACCAATGCCGAGGGATGCGGAGGCCAGCTCGCCTGCAACACGGACGGCACCGGCACCGAGTGCAAGTCGACATTGACGAAGAACGAGTGCGGCGTTTGCGGCGGCCCGCCGGTTACGGGGCTCGGGACTGCCTGCACCACGGCGAGCAGCGCGCCCGGCACCATGGCGTGCGGAGCCGACGGGACGGCCGTCTGCACGGCTCACAAGGTGGTCATCAGCGAATTCTGCGGTGGCACTACGGCCAGCAACACCGACGAGTTCGTCGAGCTCTACAACCCGATGCCGTTCGATATCAGCATCGCGGGCTGGGTCCTCCAGTACAAGTCGGCGACGAGCACGACATCGTACAGCGCCACGTACACGTTGCCGGCGGGCGCGAAGATCCAGTCGAAGGGCTACTACCTCATCGGAGGGGCCACCTACTCCGGTGCCGTCGCGACCGACACCCGGTACCCTGCCGCCTTCGACGCGTCGGCCTCGACCACCGGCGGCGGTCACATTCGCATCGGGCTCCCCGGCCTCTCGACGAACATCACCGACGCAAAGACCGTGGACAAGCTCGGTTATGGCACGGCGAACTCTCCAGAAGGGAGTGCCGCGCCGTCCCACCCCGCGTCCGGCGGTAGCCTCGAGCGCAAGGCGGTGGCGACCTCCACCTCCGCGACGATGGCCGTGGGCGGCGCCGACGCGCTGCGAGGCAACGGTTACGACACCGACGACAACTCGAAGGATTTCGTCACCCGCGCGGCTCGCCAGCCCCAGAATTCGAGCTCGCCCACCGAGTCACCGTAACGCCGTCCACGTTTCGTGATGCGCGGCGGAGGCGACAGGTCGATGTCGTCACCGCCGCGCTCCGGACCATCTGCACGCCCAGGACTACTTCGGTTGCGTGAGCGCCGACGCGACTTGACCCATGAGCGTCGCGAACGGCATGTCGAGAGCGGCGTAGACCTTGCCCGCCAGCGGGTCGGCGTTGTCCGCCAGGATCTCCACCATCAACGTCGCGTAGTCGGAGACGACGACTCCCGATTGCGCGAGGCGCGCAACACCCGCCTCGCGTTTTGCCGGACCGAAGGTGCCACTTGCGTCGATGGCGACATAGGGCCGGTACCCCGCCTGCAATGCCGAGAAAGACGGCAGCGACGCGCAAACCTCGAGGGACAGTCCTGCGACGATCAGGTTCTTGCGTCCCGTCGCTTCGACCGCCTGCACGAACCGCGGCTCGTCCCAGGCGTTGACGGTCGAGCGATCGACGATCGGCCGATCGCCGAGGACGGCGACGAGCTCCGGCGTCGTCGGGCCCCACATGCTGTCACGGGCCGTCGTGGTCGCGATGATCGGCATTCCCAGGACGATGGCCGTTTTCGCGAGCGCAACGACGTTGTGCTTCAGCTCGCCGAGCGGCATGTCGCGGACTCCGGTGAGGAGCCCAACTTGATGGTCGATGAGCAGTACCGCAGTGTTCTTGCGCGTAAGGCGTTCCATTGCCGATGCTCCTTTCCGGAAAGGGCCTGACCTCGAGCGGGTCGTTCGGATGTGTTTCGGTGAACGCCGAACACACCCCGGAAGCCAGTTTCGGAGGTTGCCAGAATCAGACCGGTCATCTTGGAGCCGCCGTCCACCTCAGGCGTGGGAACTGCACGACGCTTTGTGGGGCTGCGTGTGAGCGGTACGTTCGCTCTGCTTGTTCCGGGTGAACCGCCTCTGCCCCGCCACGCTCGTCGTCGCGTTCGTGGCGCCGCTCGCGGCGCTGACGTTCGGTCGAGCGTCGCTCGCGCACGCTGAGCCGGCCGACATCGCGTTCACCTGGAACGTGCCCGACGAATGCCCCAGCCGCGCCCACGTTCTCGAGCGGGTCGGAGAGATCGCAGGCGGGCACATGGCGGAGGCTTCGCACGTCGAAGTCGACGCCAAGATCGTGCAGACGAACGCCTACGCGATGACGATCACGATTCGACGCGGTGGCGAGGTCGAGACCCGGAGGGCCACATCGGCGTCGTGTGCTGCGCTCGGCGACGCCGCGGCCATCATCGTCGCCCTCGCCTTGGATCCGTCGCGCGGCGCGGGGGAGCCGGCCGCGCAGACGCCTCCGTCCTCCTCATCCCCACTCCCGCCGGGCGGCGACCTCGAGCATGGTGCCCCGGTCCAAGCTCCTGCTCCGTCCATGTTTCCGGCGTCCTCCGCCACTTCGCAACGTCCCCCGCCAGCCCCCTCGACTCGACCTTCGCCGGCCTCCCCCGTGAAGCCGTTTGGACTGCGTGCTGGTGCGGTCTTCGACGTGGGCACACTCCCCGCGCCGGTCTTCGGTGTCGAAGCCCGCTTCATGGCCGTGTTCGGCCCCGTGCAGCTGGGCCTCGGTGGCGAGCTTTTCGCCCCTGTCAGGGAAACCTATTCGGCCGCCACCGGCGCGGGCGCTCGCTTCCAACTCTTCGATCTCGGAGCGTTCGGGTGTTTCGCCCCGACACGCGGCCCTTGGCGGGTCGGAGCCTGCGCGGGAGCCGACGCGACGTGGATGACTCTCGAAGGCATTGGCGTTCGCGTGCCGTCGAGCTCAACCCTTTCGTGGCCGACCGTGCGCGCCGGTGCGCTCGCCGAGTACACACTGACTCACCAGGCCTTTCTCTTCGCTCGTGCCGACGCCGTGTTCGCCCTTGCCGATCGGCGCGCCGTTCTCACGACGAGCACGGGAGACCAGACCCTGCACGAAGTGCCTGTTCTTGCGCTCCGGCTTGCTCTGGGGCTTCGCGCAAACATCTTCTGAACGTTTTCGACACACGATCGGGATGGCCTTGGGAATGAGTGGGGGAGATGCTCGCTCGCCTCCGCGCGTCCACGGCCCTGCCTTCCCCTGAGGGCGAAGCTGCACCTTTGAGGGTGAGACTTGGGGCGGTCGTCGAGGTGGACGCGGAACCCGGGGTGGGCAAAGACCTGGCCGTGCCGACGTTCGACGAGGTCTACGCCGAGCACTTCGACTACGTCTGGCAGACCGCGCGCCGCCTTGGCGTGAAGGACCACGCCATCGACGACGTCGTTCAGGAAGCCTTCCTGACGATCCACAAGCTCCTACCTCGGTACGAGCCACGAAACGCCCTTCGCGGCTGGCTCTACGCCATCGTCGTACGCACGACGCTCCACCATCACCGAGCGCACCGTCGCCATGGCGCCAAGCAAGAGAGCGATCGCGAGCTCATCGAACAGCTCCCCGATTCCAATACGCCCGGCCCCGACACATCCGCCGAGAAGAACGAGCACGTCGATCTCCTCGAACGACTGCTCGACGAGCTCAATTCCGAACGACGGGCGGTGTTCGTGCTCGCGGCCTTCGAACAACAATCCGTGAGCGAGATTGCCGCCATCCTCGATGTCAACCGCAACACGGTGGCGGCTCGGCTTCGCGCGGCACGCGAGCAAATCCAGGCATCCCTCGTTCGTCATCGTGCGCGCGACGGATGGAGGCTGAAGTGAAACGTCACAAACCGATGATTGACGATCTCTTTGAGCCTCTTTCGGAGAGATACCGGCCGACACAGGCGGACCGCGAGCGTTTGCAGGCCAAGATCCAAGCCCGTCTCGCGGCCTCCGGGGCGAGCGCTCAGGCCTCGCCCTCAGCGCGACCGTCTTCGGGGCGCGGTTTTTCCCTGAGCTCGTTTCGACGGTGGGGATGGCTCGGCACCGGCGTACTCGCCCTGGCCGGCATGGCCCTTACCCTCGCGATCTACGAGGGAAGGGAGGACTCGAAGAGTCACGAGACCGTGAGTCCCGGAGCTCTGCCTCCGCCATCCGTTGCTTTGCAGGCCGAACCTTCCGAGGACCTCGCTGCGCCGCTCCCGACGTCCATCGCATCGACCGCGCCCGTGCCGGCCCATGAGCCCGCTCTCGGCGCGAGCGTCAGCGTCAGCTCGCTGCCTTCCGTCGCCGTTTCCGCCAAGCGAGCCGAGCCGCCCCGCGTAGCGTCGAACCAAACGCCGAAAGCAGTAGCGGCCGCGCCCTCGGACTCGGACGCGCTCGAGCGCGAGACGAACCTCTGGCGCCAGGCGAACCGAGCGCGCAACGATGGGCAGTGGGCCGAGGCGCTTCGCCTGCTCGATCAGCACGCACGCGAATTTCCGCACGGCGTGCTCGCCGTCGAACGCACCGTCGAGCGGATCGTCGTCCTCTGTCACATGGGACGTCGCGAGGAAGCTCGTGAGTCGTCGGCGTTTCTCGCGACACATCCGGACAGCTCGCTCCGCAGGCGCGTCGAGTCGAACTGCGGCTACGAGGCGGCTTCGCCTTCGTCGACGTCATCGTCCGCGCCGAAGAAAACACCGCCCGGCACGCTCAACGAAGTTCCCGAGCAAGCTCCATGAAAAATCTCTCCGGAATCGTTTTCGGCTGCCTCTCGGCAGTCGTCGTCGTGGCGTGTGCGGGCTCCGAGAGCCGCTCGATCGGAATCGATTGCGCGACGGGCTTCTGTAACGGCGACGCAGGAGGACCGACCTTCACGGATCCGACGAGCAACGATGCATCGCTCGGCGACGATGCCGACGGTCTACTCCAGTGCATCGGCACGGAGTGCCCTGCGCCGTGGGCCACGTGCATCTCGGAGGGAAAGCCCACGTACAAGTGCGGGACGGATCTCCTCCGCGACAACGACAACTGCGGAGCGTGCGGAAACCAGTGTGGCGAGTACAAGCGCGTCTACATGACGTCGCGGTGCTTCAACGGGGCCTGCGAGCTCTCCTGTTACAACGAGTTCGGTTCGGACCGGCGCAACTGCAACGGGCTCGTCGACGACGGCTGCGAGGTCGACGTCCTGACGGACCCGAACAATTGCGGAGTGTGCGGGAACGCGTGCGGTGATGGAGTCGTGTGCATCAAGGGAAGGTGTGGCTGCCCTCCGGGCCTCATCCAATGCTACGACGAGTGCATCGACGCAAGCTCGGACGACTACAATTGCGGCGCCTGCGGGAACCGCTGCAAGAATCCCGACGACGCCTGTAGTCCGCTTCAGCCGAATACGAAATACAGCTGCGTCGAGAGCAAGTGTGGAATCAAGACGTGCCGGCCTGGCTATGCCGACTGCAACGGCGACGTTGGCCAGAGCGCATGCGGTGGTGACGGTTGCGAGGTCGCCATCGACACGAAAGAAAATTGCGGCGGCTGCGGGATCGCGTGCACCAAACCCCACGAAGAGTGCGTCGACGAGGGGAACGGGCTCGAGTGCGCCGTACCCTGCGAGCGTTTCGGCAGGGTGCTCTGCGGTGACAAGTGCATCGACCTCCTGACTGACGTTTTCAACTGCGGCGCGTGCGGCGCGGGCTGCCGGAAGGCGGGCGCGAACGAGACGGCCTCGTGCTCGAAGGGCGTGTGTCTCTACGAGTGCAATCCGGGGTTCGGTGACTGCAACGGCGATCCGACGGACGGATGCGAGACGAACCTGAGCACTCACCCCGGCAACTGCGGTGTGTGCGGGAACGCCTGCGATCTCTCGGCAGGACAGCCCTGTATCGAAGGGAAGTGCCTCATGAAGGAATGCGACCCGGGGACGACCAATTGAGCTCCTCACGACTCACCGCGACGACTCTCGCCTTTGGCGCCATCCTCGTCGGTGCGCTCCCCTGGGCACTCGCGAGCTGTGCAACGACCGACGGCGGAGGCGGTAGCTCGGACCGCGATCCGACGAAGGTGCCCGAGGCGGGGTCGGTCGACGGCGGCGACGCCGGAGCGACCACCGACGGCGGTTGCGATCCGTCGGATCCGAACTGCGTGACGAAGCCCGTCGGCTGTGACGAAGCCGCGTTTTGCCCGTCGCCCACGAACCTGAGCACCGCCTTAACGCTCACTGCCGTGTGGGGATCGAGCAAGAACGACGTCTGGGCCTCCGGTTCTGGAGGCACCGTTCTCCACTGGGACGGCGCTACGTGGGTATCGACCCCCGTGCCGACGGAGACGACACTGCCCATCAAGAATACGTTTCACGCGCTCTGGGGAAGTGGTCCGAACGACGTCTGGCTCGCGAGCGCAACGGACGTGATCTTCCACAGCGACGGGTTCAAGAATGGGACCGTTACGTGGGTCCGTGCACCGAACGCCACGGGCAGTGAGTACGCCAAGGCGCCAATCTACGCCGCCTGGGGCACGAGCGCCGACGACTTCCGCTTCGGTGGAGCGCCCTGCACGTTGGAACTTCCGGGGACGCTCACGCAAGGCAATCAGCTCGTCAAGAAGCCTTCGAACGCGGGCTTCGAATGGTCGCGCGTGGAAGGTTTCGGCACGATCAACGGGATCTGGGGCTCGTCCCCCGACGACATCTGGATCGTCGCGGACAACAGCTCCTCCACCGGATGGCAATTCGGCCAGACCCTGCACGGAACGCGCAGTGGCAGCACGGACTTTGTCTGGGCCGACGTCGACAGCCGCGCCTCCGCCACGCTCCTCGGGATCTGGGGCAGCTCGGCGAGCGACGTCTGGACCGTCGGTGAAGCAGGAGCCATTCGCCACCTTGGGAGCAGCGGCGACGATTGGTCCGTCGTCGACTCGCCCACGCGCGAAACGCTCCACGCCGTTTGGGGGACGGGTCCGAAGAACGTCTGGGCGGTCGGCAACTCGGGAACGATCCTGCACTGGGACGGGACTGCATGGTCACCGCTCGTGGCCGCGTTTCCGGTCAACAAGAAGAAGCCTCATCTCTACGGTGTTTGGGGCACGGGTTCTGCCGACGTGTGGATCGTCGGTGACGGGATTGTCCTCCACAGCACCGGAGGCGGCCAATGAAGCACGCCATTCGACGAGCGGGGATGTTTGGGTTCGGGCTCGCATTCCTGGGCGCCGCCGGCGCTTCGGCGTGTGCCAATTCCACCGACTCGTTCAGCGCCCAACCCGCCGAGACGGGTGATGCTTCGGTTCCGCCGGGCGATGAGACCGGCAGTGACGCGGGCAGCGACGGGGCCGTGCCCGTCGACGCCGATGCAGCTCCGCGCGAGTGTTCGACGTTTGGCTTCTGCCCGACGGTACTGCCGGATGGTTCTTCGACGCTCACCGGCGTCTGGGGTGATGGCACCGGCGTCGTCTGGGCGGTGACGGCCGAGGGAAGTGTCCTTCGCTGGGACGGCACCGCGTGGCACGTGCACACCTCGGCTCTCGGAGCGCTCGGCAAGATCTGGGGAAGCTCCGCCACCGATATCTGGATCGCCGGTGAACGCGGTCTTCTGCACGGGACGGGCGCGAGTTCGACCGCGCTGACGTTTGCACCGAGCCCGCTCCCGGAAGACGGCGTGACCGTCTCTTCGATCTGGGGAACCTCGGGCACCGATGTTTGGGCTGTGGGATCCGTGCTCGACGTGGACGGCTTCACCACGCTGCCGCGCGCCTATCACTACGCCGCGGGCAACGCTGGACCGGGATGGACGCTCGATCCGATCTCGACCGAGCCGGACCTCGCGACGATCACGAACGTTTGGGGCAGTCCCGAAAGCGGACTCTGGTTCGTCGCGTTGCGCCCGATGGCCGAGATGCCTTGGGTCCTCGAACCCGTTGTTCTCCGCAAAGCGAGCGGAGCGGCCGCATTCACCGCCGAGGCACTTCCTGCCGATCCCGACGAGAGCGCCCCATCCAATCGGCTCCAGTCCGTCGTCGGCGGCGCCGTGGCCGATACGACGGGAACCGCGTGGGTGCTCGGGCACAGCTCGGTTCCCGGCGCGTGGAAGGGAACGACGACGGACCACGGCAAGACGTTCACGTGGACCTACCACCATGATGGCGACCTGACGGACCCTTCGCTCACGGCGTTCGCCGGCAGCGGGGAGGGCGCTTTCTGGGCCGTCGGCGAATACGGACGAGCGCGTCACGTGCAAGGGGCGCAGTGGGTACCAACCGCGATGACCACGACCAAGTTTCCGATCACGGAGAACTTCTACGGCGTGTGGTGTCACGGGACGACCGAGGTCTGGGTCGTTGGCCACGGCATGGCCCTTCGCTACGACCCCACGAAGGCCACGGTTGATCACGGCAATGGAGGAGCGCAGTGAGCTCGGTTCGAAACGATTCTTCGACCTCGCACACGCCTCGTCTCCGCTCGGTGCTCGTGGTGGCGAGCATTCTCGGAGTAGCGGCGAGCATCTTCTCGGTCGCGTGCGCCGACGATGCAAAGAACGAAGGCGGCGTGATCTCCGAGCCGGACGCCGCGCCCGATGCTCCGAGCGCGCCGGACAGCTCGAAGGATGCAGGGGATCCGGACGCTCGCGGACCCTACGACCCGGCCGACGTGCCGGTCGCGTGTGACGGCTCGCCGTGCGCGACGCAGATCGTCGCCGGAAGCGATCACTTCTGTGCGCGCATGAACGACGGCACCGTGCGGTGCTGGGGAAGTGACGCTTGGGGAGTGCTAGGCACGATGCCCGAACCGGACACGGGCGAGCCCATTCCGGATGCTGGCAGTCCCGACGCCACGTCGACGGTTCACGCCATCGCAGATCTCTCCAACGTCGCCCAGCTCAGCGCCGCGGGCGCCACGACCTGCGCCCGGCTCGAAGACGGCAGCGTCAAGTGCTGGGGCGATAACCGCGCAGCGCAGCTCGGGCTCGCGATCGACCCGCCCGTCGCCGACTCCGATCCCCATCCGACGCCTTCCGTCGTAGCACTCGCGTCCACGGCGAAGCGGGTCGACGTGGGGCAGGGCATCGCCTGCGCCGTTCTTGGTTCGGGCCAACTGTCGTGCTGGGGACGGAACGAGCAAGCGCAGCTCGCAAGACCGGGCGAGTCACCCGACCCGCGCGGTCCAGGTGTCGCCGCGATCGAGCCGCTCACTCTCGCGCACGTCGCGATGAGCGATTACAGCGTGCTCGGTGTCAACGCCGAGGGCGAGGTGTGGAGCTGGGGCGCCATCGGCGGCGACTACGGAACGGTTGCGGGCCGGGTGGGCTCCGTGCCCTCGAGCGCCACACCGAAGCGGCTCGCATCGCTCGAGAAGGTGACCAGTCTCGCCGCGAGCGTGTGGCTTCATCCCTATCCTGACGACCCCTCGTTCCCTCCGCCTCCGCAGCCTCCGCCGCGTGCCCACGCCTGCGCGCTCGCAAACGGCGAGGTCTACTGCTGGGGCCGAAGCTACACCGGCGCGCTCGGCACGGGGTTCCCCGACAAAGAACAGGAGCCGGCCCACGCGCCCTTCCCCGACAAGGTGAAGACGTGGCCTCAGCAGCTCGCGGTCGGTGACGAGATCACCTGCGCGCGCATGACCGACGGCAGCGTTCACTGTTGTGGGAGTGACGCGAAAGGAAGGCTCGGCAAGGGCAGCATGATCACCCTCGCCACGTCCTTCACGAAGGCCGACGCGTTCACGCATTACGCGGTGCAAGTGGCGACGACGGATCGTGCAGTCTGCGCCCTCGTCCAAGATGGCACCGTCGAGTGCTGGGGCAGCAACGAAAAGGGAGAGCTGGGGTGGAGCCGCGACAGCGCGAACCATCCTTCTCCCGTGAAGGTCGCTTTTTAGAGAGGTCGATTCATGACTCGCCTTGTTGCTTCGATCTTCGCCTTCACTGCCCTGGGAGTGTCTTTCCTCGGCGCGTGCGGCTCTACCCGCGACGACTTCACCGACGAGCAGCCGCCCCCGTTCGCTGTCGACGGCGGAGAAGCCGGGAGGGATCCGCAGTGTGGCTTTCGGTGCTCGCGCGATCTGAAGAAGGTGCTCAAGGGCTGCGACGACGACGTTGAGGTCGTGGCCGAGTGTCCTGCGGGCCAAGGTTGCGGTGTCGACTCGTGCGTCGACGCCTGCGCGAGCGCGGCCTTGTCCAAGGGATCGCTCGGTTGCTCCTTTTGGACTCTTCCGCCGGACGACAGCGATTACGGCGCGGGCTCGTGTTTCGCCGCGATGGTCGCGAACACGTTCGACGTCCCTGTCGACATCACTGCCGAATACGGCTCCGATTCTTTGGATATATCGAAGTCCATCTACACGGTCGAACGGCCGGATCCGAACGCCGAGCCCAAGTACACCCAGGTGACCGGCGCGCTCTTGCCGGGACAGGTCGCCGTCGTCTTTCTGGCAGCGGCGGAGCATCCCCTCAACAAGTCGGCGACGGCCTGCCCGGACAGCGTCGTCCCCGCGCTGAAGATCGATCCGCTGCGTCACGGCACGGCCAAAACGAAGGCTTTCCACCTCGCGACCAACGCGCCGATCGCCGCCTATTCGATCTTCCCGTACGGCGGCGCATCGAGTCAGTTCCCAACTGCGACGCTTCTTCTGCCCGTCACGGCGTGGGACACGAGCTACATCGCGGTCGCGCCGGCGGTCTTCGGCAAGGTCTCGCAAGTGAACCTCAGTCGTCGAACGCTGCAGATCGTCGCGAACGAAGACAATACCGAAATATCGATGCGACCGACCGCCGATATCTCGCAAGGAGACCAGGTGGCGCCGGGCGTCACCGGCGAGATCGTGAAGTGGGCGCTCTCCAAGGGGCAGGTTCTGCAGATCACGCAGCCCACTCCGATCTCCGGCAGTCCCGTTGTCGCGAACAAGCCGGTTGGGGTGTTCGGTGGCTCGCCGTGCACGTTCCTCCCCGCCGACGTCGAGTATTGCGATCTGACCCAGCAGCAGATCGCTCCCTTCAGCCAGTGGGGTACGTCCTACGCGCTCGTTCCCTACCTCTCGCGGATCGCCGCGGTGGAGGGAACGATACGCGAGATCGTTCCGTGGACGTTCGTCGGCGCGGCCGACGGCACGGTGCTGACCTACGATCCGGTGAAGCCGCCGGGCGCGCCGGACACCCTGTCTGCCGGTCAGATCGTGACCTTCCAGACGGACGCCGTCGCCACGGTGAAGAGTCAGGACTCGAAACATCCGTTCCACGTCTCGGTGTACATGACCGGTTCGATGGGGGGCGGTGGCACGCCGGGGGCCGGCAAGGTGCTCGGCGACCCGGACTTCGTGAGCATGGCGCCGTCGGATCAGTTCCTCGACCACTACATCTTCTTTACCGACTACACGTTCCCCGAGACCTCGCTCACGCTCGTGCGACGCAAGACGGCCGGGAGCTTCAAGCCGGTGACGCTCGAATGCGCCGGCGAGATCACCGGCTGGCAGCCGCTCGGCGCGTCCGGCGAGTACGAGTACACCTGGATGCGTCTCACGGCAGGCGCCGTGCCGCAGAAGTTCGGCAGCGGCACGTGCGGATACGGTCGTCACGAAGCTTCGAGCGACGGCCCCTTTTCGGTCACGGTCTGGGGAATCGGCAAGGACGCGAGCTACGGCTTCGCGGGAGGCATGGGATCGCGACCGGTCAACGACGCACCGCCCCCGACCATTCACTGACGAAGGACGTCGGTCGACCGAGCCGCCGCGATGACGTGGGCCGCGGCGGCTCGAGTACGTTCACTGAATCGATGTCGAACGCGACGAAGCGTCAGCGCACCGGCGTCGGCGTTCCGTAGAGCACGAGCCGGAGATCGGGGTCGTCGTTCGACTGGAACGTCGAGTACGTCATCCGAACGCGGCCGAGCCGCGGATGGACCATCATCTTCTTGCCTGACGGCTTCGGCCGGATCTCGTGCGCCTTCCACCAGCGTGCGAACTCGCGGCTCTCGCGGATGAGCCGATCGACGAGCGCCTGGAACTCTGGCACGTGGGACCGGAGGTCGTAGGTGATACGGAAGCTCTCGAGCGCGCCGCGCGCCTCCTCCTCCCACCGCGGGTAGCGCGCCCGCACCTCGGGAGAGACGAAGAGCTGGAGGAGCGTGTTGCGCTCGGCGACGGGCACCTTCGAGAAATCACGGAACAGGTCGACCGCCGCGTCGTTCCACACGAGCAGATCGCTACGCGCTCCAAGGACGTACGCGGGCGTCGCGAGGTCGCGGACGAGCGCTGCGAGGTGCGGCGGCACCGTCTCGCGCTTCCACGACCTGTCCGGCGTCGATGTACCGAGGGCCAGCCGCAGGAGATGCGCGTGATCGTTCTCGCCGAGACGGAGCGCGCTTGCGAGCGCATCGACGGTCGACCGCGACGGCAGCGACTCCCGCCCCTGTTCGAGCCGGACGAGCCAATCGACGGAGATTCCCGCGCGCTCCGCCACCTCCTCCCGGCGCAGGCCCGGCGTACGCCGCCGCCCGCCCGGAAAGCCGAACGCCACGGGATCGGCGGTCTCACGGCGCCGCCGGAGGAGCTCACCCAGCTGCTGATGAACGCTCGTCGTCACGTCGGTAGCATTGCACTATCCTAGGACAGGTCAATCCGTTCTCCGTCTTCCCGGCAATGCTTACGCTGGTGGGCATGAAAGCCTGGAAGCTCGAGAAACTCGGTGGGCAGCTCTTCCTCGTCGACCTCCCGACGCCGGAGGTGCGGCCCGGCACGGTTCGGGTGCGGATGGAGGTCTCCGTCCTCATGTCGTACATGCGCGACTACGTTGCGGGGAAGCTCCCGATCTACAACGCGCCGAAGGAGCCGTTCATCCCGGGCGGCAATGGGATCGGTATGATCACCGCGGTCGGCCGCGACGTGTGGCACCTCCAGCCCGGCCAGCGCGTCGCGATCTCGGCGCACGTCGTCGCCGACGAGAACGTGGAGGAGCGCGGGCAGTTTCTCCTCGGCGTCACCGCGGTCGGCGACGTCGCCGTGGCCATGCAGGCCTCGTTTCCCGACGGCACACTCGCGGAGGAGGTCGTGCTTCCGAAGAGCATCGTCACACCGGTCGTCGGGCTCGATCACGTGACTTCGACCGAGCTCGCGACGACGATGCGCCACCTCGTGCCGTACGGCGGTCTCCTCCGCGGCCGACTCGCTCCGGGCGAAACGGTGGTCGTCGTCGGCGCCACCGGGGCGTACGGGAGCGCCGCGTCTCTCCTCGCGCTCGCCCTCGGCGCCGAGCGCGTCGTTGCGGCGGGCCGAAACCAGGACGCACTCGCGCAACTCGTTCGGCTCGGGAAGGAGCGCGTGGTTCCAGTCGGGCTCTGCGGTGACCTCGCGGCGGACACGAAGGCACTCCGCGAGGCGGCAGGTGGCGGCGCCCACCTCGCGTTCGACATGGTCGGCGCGGCGCGCGATCCGAACGCGACTCTCGCCGCGCTTCGGAGCCTCCGCCAGCGCGGCCGGCTCGTCCTGATGGGCAGCATGACCGTTCCGCTGCCGCTCTCGTATCTCGAATTGATGATGAACGGCTGGGAGATCCTCGGCCAATTCATGTATCCGGCCGACGCGTACCTGCGCCTCCTCGCGCTCGTCCGCGGCGGTCTCCTCGATCCCCGGGCGATCACTGTGCGGACCTACCCGCTCGCCGAGCTGCCGAGCGCGATGGACGCCGCTGCGCGCGCGTCGGGTCTCGAGTGTGTCGCCCTCGACCACGGAGCCAAGTGATGAAAATTCTCGAAGCCGGTTTTCGCGTGTATTGCCGTCCCGACGATCTCGAACGGCAGATTGCCTTCTACGAGCGTGCCCAGAATACGAATTGCGACCGCCGGATTCCGATCCCGGAAACCGGCGTCGTTGCGGCGAAGGTGGGGAGCTTCCTCGTCCTCGCCGGGCCCGACGAGGTGCTGGCGCCGGTGCGCGAAGTGATCGCGATCTTCTGGGTCGACTCGCTCGACGAGTTCCTGTCATGGCTACCCGCCGAGGGCGCGACGACGCTCCACGGCCCGCGCACGATCGTCGGAGGCCGGAACGCTACGGTGCGTCACCGTGATGGACTCGTCGTCGAGTACTTCGAGGCCGCGACTTAGTTCGAGGCGCCGAGCGCGGCTTTCAATACTTCGAGATCTGGAACGACCCCGTCGATTGGTCCGTTGCGGGGTCGACGTAGGCCATCTCGAACAAGTTTGCCACGACGGTGGGCTTCACGACGAAGGTGTCGTGCCACGTTGTCATCGTACGAGCCGCATTGAGCGCGGAATACGTCAGCGTGAAGCGCCCGTCGCCTTGTCGCTTCCAGGTGCCCTTCACGTCGAGGTAGCCGAGATCGCCTTCCGCGCCCGATTGGGGCTGATGGAGACTGGCGGTGAAGGTTCCGCTCTCGTCGAGCGAGAGCTCGCGGAATGACTCGCGCGGGTCGGCCGCGCCGGGGATGAGCGGATCGCGTCGAACATCGACGGCGTGCTCGGTGACTCGGTGCTCGTTCTTGTAGATGCCGACGAGGTAATCCACCGGCGCGATGCCCATCTTCGCGGCCGTGCATTTGTTGGGCGCCTTGTCGGCGATGCAGCTCTTGGCGGCCGCGATGAATTGGGATTCGGCGTCGAGTCGTACGAACGTGGCTTTCCCCTCGTCCCAGCAAGGCGTGATACCGACGACGGTGTTGCCTACAAGAAGCGGGCTTCCGTAGGAGCAGCTCGAGAGTGTCGTCGCGACGAGCTGCGAATCGACCGACGTCACCGCCACGCTGCCGATCTTCTTCTCGGCGGTCACCGAGCTCGCGGGGCCGCTGATATCGTACTCGGCAACGACCATCGACGCCGCGCGCGAGAACGCCCCGAGCCCGAGTGGCGCGATGTTCGGCACGCGCTTGGTCAACGCGACGAGCGCGATGTTGTGCTCGTTCGGGATCTCGCTTGCCGGCGACGGCTTGTAGAGCGGGTGCTGGATCCCTCGCCCGAGGATGTAGTCGGGAGCGCCGTATTGGAACTCGACGTAGTACCGGTTGCCGTTCTCCGGATCGACCTCGTCGGCCTCGATGGACGCCCGAGCGCACTCGGCGGACGTGATGGCGAGCTGCGGTTCGATCAGCGCCAGCGCGCAACCGGACCTGCTGAATCCATCGTTCACGTTGGCGATCGCGGAGAGCCGACCATCCGCTTGGGATTCGACGGCTGACGCCGAGGAGTTCGCCGAGTCGTCCGCGTTCGAGCACGCCATCGAGGTCGTTCCGAGCATCACGATGGCGGAGGCGATGCATGAAGAGGGGCGCATGGGGACAATGTCATGCAATGGGCGCGCCGCCTCGGCAGCCGCGGATCGTCCGCCGATTCTCTGCGAGCCCGATGAAGCTGGGTGAAGCGATCCCCTGAGTCCCTTACCCCGCGGGGAAATACGGATGCCTCGGTTCCGCTCCGTCGCTCACGATCCGGCTGGCGCGAAGGGCAAAACTCCGAGAGCAGAGGGGAGGTCTTCGTTCGCGCTCGGCGTCGGTGCGCACGTCACTCCGATGGCCACGTCGAAGCGGATTTGTGTGTATGATGCATTTGATCAATCCCGCCGAGTCATGAGATTCGGCGCCTTCGACGAGACGCCACTCGTCGGCGTGTCGCCTGGGACGTTCCTCGAACGCAGCGCGTCAGCGAAGGCTCATCCGCGAGGCGGTGAGGGACGCGTGAAAGGCGCGCAAAATTGGTGACCCGGTGCGCACGGGCCTCGAAGGCCGGTGCGTCTGTCCGCACGGCTGACTACATTTCTTTTGGCGCCTTCATTTTCGTCGCGCGGAGGTACGCGCATCCGCATTACCGTCTCGTTTCCACTTGATGCGTCTCCATTCGCGTGACCAGACCTGTGCGCTATCGCCAGGCGGGCCCCTCACGTTCACGTGGTCCGGGATCATCGACCCGAGCGACGTCACCGCCTTGTTTCGAGACGTGCGGAGGCACCTCGACGGTTGGGACGGCCGACTGCTCTGGGACATGACGAGCACCCAGCTCATCCCCGGTGACACGAGGCGGCTCTTTCTGGATGAGCTCGTGAAGCTGCCGCTGGCAGCGACCGCCATCGTGACGAGCGAGTTCTTCGTGCGGGTCCCGGTGACGATGCTCTTCGAGGTCGTGGCGACCGAGGCGGCGCGGAGTCCTTCGTACCGCTTCTTCGATTCCGTCGCGGACGCGTCCGCGTGGCTCGCCTCCCTCGAGCAACAAGCCGAGAGCGCCCAATGACCGAGCGACAGATCTCCGTGGACATCGCGCGTGTTCGCCGTTTGATCACGGCGCTCTCCTGCGCGTCTTTCGACCGTTTCGACTCGGATGCGGCGATCATCACGCCGAACGAATCGGACGAGCTCGGAATGCTCGAAGGCGCTCTGCAGCTGTTCATCGATGAGCTCGCCGTGGCGCGGGCGACCGTCCACAACGCGCTCAGCGAATCCGAACGCGCGCGGGCGGAGCTGGAAGACCGACTCCGCATCATCAACGAACAACGCGAGACGATCCTCGAGCTCTCCTCACCCGTCATCGACGTGTGGGATCGGGTGATCACGCTTCCCTTGGTCGGCACCATCGACAGCCAGCGTGCTGCCGACATGGGCGAGCGGCTGCTCTCGAGCGTTGTCGAGCGCAGCGCGGCGTTCGTCATCGTCGATCTCACGGGCGTTGTCGTCGTGGACACGGCGACGGCGGGTCATCTCGTGCGCCTCGCGCAGGGCGTTGCGCTCCTCGGCGCGCAGTGCATCCTGACGGGGATTTCCCCTCAAGTGGCGCAAACGCTCGCGACCTTGGGCGTGGACATGGCCAAGACGAGGACGATGCGGACCCTCCGCGACGGTCTTCGTTACTGCATCGAGCAACGGCGCGACGCGTAGGGTGCAACTCGGTTGCGCGGACCCGACGAAGCCGTAGCGAGGAGAACGAATAGAGATGTATCTGCACCGTCACGACGCGGAAGACGCGCGGGCCGTCTGGGTCTTCGAGCAGAGCTCACCCGAGGAATGGGACGCCCATTTCGAGCATCTGCGTGACCTCGCCACGTGGTCGGGGAAAACGGGAAAGCGCGCGACCGCGATCCTCATCGCCCGCGACTTCTCTCGACCCGATTCGAAGCGACGCGCCGAGCTCGCGCGGCTCACCGAGGCGCCCGGCTACAATCCGCACGTCGCGTTCGTCAGCCCCAGCGCGGCGCTGCGAACCGTTCTCACGATGTTCGGCTGGGTGCAGAAGGCGCCGAAGTACGAAATGGACTTCTTCGGCACCAGCACGAGCGCAACGCAATGGCTCGACAAGCGGCGCCCTGGCGATTCGAAGAAGCTGCACGCGATGCTCGCCGACATCACCACCGAGTACAAAACGAAGACCGGCAAAGACTTGCCGTGACGGGCTAGAGCCGCTGCTCCGACCTGGCCGAGATGGCTGCAGGTTCGGAGCAGCGTGCGGTTGAGCTCGATCAGTCGTGCGCGCTGATCCAGCGATCGATGTCTTTCCAGCTCTCCTTGTGATTCACGTGCAGGTTCACGCAGTGACCAATCTGCGAGAGCTTGTGCACGGTGAGATCGCGGACGTTGGGATAGAACGCGGCTTCGGACGGAGGCCCAGCGGTGGGCGGAGCGATGGCGTCGTCACGCTCGCCGACTTGCACGAGCGTCGGCACGCGCACCTGCTGAGACCGCGTCGACGTCGTCATGCCGCCGGGCCCGAGGGCCGCGATTTCACCGTGGATGCCGATCAGGTCGAAGAACTGATGGCGCGGCATGGTGTCGGTGAGATGGGCGTCGTCGTACGAGATCATCGCCGCATCGGTCTTCGGCGTGAAGTACATGAGGGCGTCGCGCTTCGGCCCGCGGAAGTTGATGTAAGGCGTCGCGACGGCCCCCTGAATTTCGGGGTCGCTGGGATCGACGGGGAGGCCACGGAAGCCGTGAACCCACCCGGTCGTGATGAGCAGGTCAGCGTCGCCGTAGGTTCCCTGCGTGTAGATCGACGTGACCGAGCCGTTCGAGTGACCGACGAAGGCAAGCTTCGAGCGCGGTCCTGCCCACGAACGAACCTGACCGGCCACCTGGTGCAGCGAAGAGGCGGCTTCCTGCAAGCTGAAGAAGTCACCGTCGGGCTTGTCGCTGTGGCCCGTGCCGAGCTGATCGATGGCAATCACGAGATACCCTCGTTTCGCCATCTCACGCGCGTACGAGTAATCCTTCTTTCCGAGCTCGGGACCATCCCAATAGGAATGATTGTACGTCGCGCCGTGGACCAGAAGCTGCACGGTCCGATGCTTCACGTGACGTGACGTGTAGGCATATCCGGCTACTCGATACTGGTGGCCGTCGGACAGCGACACGGGGAAGTTCATTTCCCTCACGTCGACGCCATCGCAGTCCGAATCATCGTCCCAATCGTCGCCACCGGCGGTGGCAGTCGACTCGTGTGACGAGTAAGCAAAGACAGACGCCATCAAGCTGACGAAAAGGAGCACACCTCGCGGCGAGCGCATCGTGAACCTCCGTTGGAGCGCCGTGACCTTCGGCGCAATCGCGTGACCATCTCACGCGACAACCACGCGTTCAATCGGTCTTATGAAACCGAGATGCGAATCGCTCGGATGGACTTCGACACCGATACACAAGGTCGCTGTCGCAGCCACACCTAAGCATCGCCCGGATCGGTTCGTGCTTCTCGCAAGCTGCCGTCGCTTCATGCCGTGACGCGTCGAGCCGTTCGGCCGCCGTTCACGTCGACGGTGGGCACGAGTGGTCACGCGGGAGTCAGCCAGGAAACTGCTTCTTGTAGGCAGTCACCCAGAGGTTTTTCTCGGGAGCAACATCGCCCTTCGCGAACGGTTGCGTCTTTTCCCACGCTGCATCGAAGTCGCCCGCCGCGAACGCGCCTGACGCAAGCCAGTGCTCGAGAAACTCGCTCCAGCTCGAGGTGACGTGGAGGAGAGGATTGCGAAATGAGAAATGATGGACGCCCTCCGCCGAAACGACGAGCTCGGGCTCTTCGTAGGTCAGCGCGACGCCGTTCTTAATCACCCGACCGTGCTCGTCGTCTCCCGCGTTCTCACGCAGCATCTTCGTGTGCTCGAGGGCACGCGAGGCATCGAGAAATGCAAAGCCGATCTGCGCGAAGGGTTCCTCGATGCTTCCCGTGTATCCCTTGAGACCGCGCGAGAGCCATGAGCGCACATCTTCCGGGAGTTCGATGCCGAGGCCTGCTTCGAGCGCCTCGATAGCTTCGCTCGAGGAGGGCTCGAGGTCTTCGGAGTAGAGCTCGACGGCTTGGTGGTCGGTCACCTGAGCGAAAAGAGCTTCGATGCGTTCGGAGACGTCGTTCATGGCGGCACTCTCTCTGACGATGATTCAACGGATGGACGCCAGCGGGCCGTGAACGTGCATCGAACGGGATGGTTCGTCCGCATCCACAGTGGAGGACGTCAATCGGCCCTCTGGCGCCCGTACGACAGGGCCAGACCACCGACGTCGCACGAAATCGACACCGAGAGCGCTCTTTGGTTGCGCTGCCTGCTTTACGCCCACTGGACGGGCTTCGACCTGAGCTCGGTCCTCGCACGCCGTACGGGCGACGTTGCGACGCGCACGATGGTTGCACGTCGCGCGTCATCACCCAACGAAGCGGAGGAACGCCATGGGTACGATGAAGTCGTCGACGCTGCAGGTCAAACACAGCAACGAACCCGATGAATCACGGCCGTTCACCGCGCACGGTCATGCGGACATTCACAAGATAGGGCAGGGGGCGGTCATGCGCGCCGTGTTCGAACCCGGCTGGAGATGGTCGGTCGACGTAGCCCCGATCGCCGGCACGAAGAGCTGTCAGGCACCGCACCTCGGCTATGTCATCTCGGGGAAGATGATCGTCCGCATGGACGATGGCAGCGAGCAACAGCTCGGCCCGGGTGACTTCTTCCATATTGCTCCGGGCCACGACGGTTGGGTCATCGGCGACGAGCCGTGCGTGATGGTCGACTTCGCAGGGTACGAGGACTACGCGAAGCGTCGAACACCGGCGGTGAGCTCCGAACGTACGCGCGAAGCGGTCCCTCGCGAAAAGCACTGAGCAAGCGGTTCGACTGTCTCGCGCGCGAGCGTCGTCAGGTACGGCGATTTGATTTCCTGATGGAAATCAGTTAGCCCATGGCACCCGTATAAGGTGGTGCTAATGATGGCAGGACGGAAATCATCGGGCGGCGCGTCGCCTGGCCGCGAGAGGGCACGCCGCGCGAGTGAGGAAGCGCCGAGCGAGCTCGAGAATGCACTCTCGATATTGCAGTGTGTGCTCGTAGCTCGCCGCCATCGCTATACCCCGGAGGCGGTCTCCTGGGCGCAGTACGACGTACTCGAGCTGCTGCGCCTTCACGGCGCCATGACGCCCTCGGCGCTCAGCGAAAGGCTTGGCGTTTCACGTCCGACCCTCTCCAAGTCGATGCGGGTACTCAAGGACCTCGGTCTCGTCGTCCAGACGCAAGCATCGGAGGACAGGCGTGAACAGAGCACGGCGTTGACGGAGCGCGGTCTGAACTTTCTCGAACGTGCAGCCATTCAGCGCCGCCGTGCCGCCACACTCGTCGGCGCCGCGCTGACTCTCGGGGAGCAGGCCATCTTCGCGGAGCTGTGTCGTCGGGCAAGTGCAGCGCTTCAGTCCGAGACCGATGGCGGCGGAGGTGCCGCATGACGGCCGAGCGACGAAACGCTCGACCGGCGTCGCTACCGATTCGTATCGTCCGAGCCCGGACCAACAACCTCAAGGACGTGACGCTCGACATCCCGAAGCATCGAATCGTGGTGTTTACGGGGGTGTCGGGATCAGGAAAGTCGTCCTTGGTGTTCGACACGATTGCTGCCGAGTCGCAGAAGCAGCTCAACGAGACGTACAGCAGCTTCGTGCGCAATCGGTTGCCGCACTACGGGCAGCCCGAGGCGGACGGTCTGTACCATCTGCCGGCATCGATCGTCGTCGATCAGAAGCGCCTCGGGGGGAACGCGCGCTCGACGGTCGGAACCGCGACGGACATCTACGCGCTCTTGCGCCTTCTGTTCTCGAGAATCGGAGAGCCTCACGTCGGGGAATCGAGTGTCTTCTCGTTCAATCATCCGCAAGGCATGTGTCTCGACTGTCAGGGGCTCGGTAACGTCGACTCGATCGACGTGGATTCCCTCGTGGACTGGTCGAAGTCCCTCAACGAGGGCCCCCTTCGCTTTCCCGCATTCGGCGTCGGATCGGCGCGCTGGAAGCGCTACGCGTTGACCGGCTTCTTCGACAACGACAAGAAGCTTGGGAAGTACACGGCAGCGGAGAGGCATCGACTGCTCCACGAAGACGGCACACCAGTGACGCATCCGCTGCCTGGCTGGTACGCGAGCACGAAGTACGAAGGTCTGATTCCTCGGTTCAAGCGATCGTACCTGGAGCGTGAGCTCGAAGAATTGAGCAAGCCCGAGCGCGATGCGCTCTCTCGCATCGTCCGTCGCGAGCCCTGTCCGGCGTGCGGCGGCGGAAGGCTCAATGCGCGCATCCTCGCTTGCCGTGTTCGTGGAAAGAACATCGCCGATTGCGCCGCCATGGAGGTCGGCGACCTGCGGGACTTCGTGCGGTCGCTCGACGTGCCGGAGGTCGCCACGGTGGTATCGGCGATGGCCGATCGTCTGCACCATATGGTGAACATCGGGCTCGACTATCTCGCTCTCGACCGTGAGACGGCGAGCCTCTCGGGGGGCGAATCTCAGCGCGTCAAGATGGTCCGCCACCTGGGCAGCAGTCTCTCCGACATCGCCTATATCTTCGACGAGCCGAGCATTGGGCTCCATCCGCGGGACGTCCATCAACTGACCGACCTGCTGACGCGGCTCCGCGACAACGGCAATACGGTCCTGGTCGTCGAACACGATCCTGACGTGATCGCGATTGCCGATCACGTGATCGATATCGGGCCAAATGCTGGAGCCGATGGGGGGAGGATCGTCTTCGAAGGCTCGGTCGACGCGCTCGCTACTGCGTCGACGACGACGGCACGAGCGCTGGCGAAGCCGAGAGCCCTGAAGACCCGGCCGCGCCACGCCTCCGGCTACTTGCAGATCGAGAACGCCTCGATGTTCAACGTCAGCAACGTCAGCGTGCGTATTCCGCTCGGCGTCATCACCGTTGTGGTGGGCGTTGCAGGATCGGGAAAGAGCACCCTCGTCCATCGCATCCTGCCGCGGCTTCATCCCAACGTCGTCCGTATCGATCAGTCTGCACTCGGCGGCTCACGACGATCGACACCAGCAACGTACATCGGCATTCTCGACCCGATTCGCGATCGCTTCGCAGCCGCCAGCGGGTTGCCCGCTGGTCTGTTCAGCACCAACTCCCTGGGAGCATGTCCCGAGTGTCGAGGCATCGGTCTCGTTCGGACCGACCTTGCTTTCATGGATGCAATCGAAGCCCCCTGCGAGACGTGCGACGCGACGGGATTCTCGGACCAAGCGCGGTCCTTTCGCCTCGATGGCAGCTCGATTGCGGACGTGATGAAGATGACCATCCCCGCTGCAAAGGACTTCTTCGCGTCCGACGAAGCCATTCGGGCGCCGCTCGAGCGACTCGAGCGGGTCGGTTTGGATTACATGACGCTCGGTCAGCAGCTCAGCTCGCTCTCTGGAGGCGAACGACAACGACTCAAGTTGGCCACCGAGCTGGCGCGCACTGGGCGGATCTATTTGTTCGACGAGCCAACGTCTGGCCTGCACATCGCCGACATCGAGAAGCTCCTTCGGCTCTTCGACGAGCTCGTCGCGCGAGGAGATTCCGTTCTCATCGTCGAACACAACCTCGACGTCATGGCGCATGCCGACTGGATCATCGAAATGGGACCCGGAGCGGGACATCGCGGCGGTCAGATCGTCTTCGAAGGCACGCCGTCCGATCTGACGAAAGCGACCTCTTCAATCACTGGCCCTTTCCTACGTAAACACGTCGGCGACGCGCGGCAAACGCGCAGTCGCGCCAATTAGCCGTCAGGCTGCGGGCGGTGGAAGAGCATCAGCGGACGAGGGTGCTCGCGATGCCGAGCGCGATGGCGATTCCGGCGGCCACCTTGAATCGCTTGTTTATCGCCCGCGCGGTCGCAGGATCGCCGCCACGTTCGATGACGTCGAAGGACTGCTGCAACGTCGCCGCGTTCGCTCGATACAAGAAGTAGAGCCACCCGATACCGCAGAAGAAGCCGAGCGTGCCGGCAACGTAGTCGAGCGTCCGCAGCCGCTTCGTGCTCGCTGCCAGCGCGAAGCAGACGACGTACGAGACGAACGCGCCGAGACCGAGAACGAGTGCGAAGACCGGGAACGCAGCCGGTTCCGCGTGCGCATAGGAGCTCATCATGGGCACGTCTACGACTGCTCCCGACTCGACCTTCCCTGGCGCGGCTAAAACTCGTCGTCGCAATGGATCAGGACTCGAGCGCCATCGCGGACGGTAGTTCGGTCGCGAGGAAGTCGACCACGGCGCGAACGGCGGGGAGTTGTCCGCGCCTGTGCGGCGTGAGGATGGACATGGTGGCAACGGCTCCGCGCCACTCGGGCAGGACGCGAACGAGGGAGCCAGACTTGATGGCGGCTCGGGAGAGTGCTCTGGGAAGGCACGCGATGCCGAGGCCGGCGACCGCCGCGGCGACGAGCGTCGATGGCTCGTCGGCGTAGAGTCGAGGCATCGGGCTGGCCACCTTGGCGTGGCCGCGCGCGTCGTAGAGCGGCCAGCTCGCGGCGCCATCGGATGGCGCGTTGAGAAGCCCGTCGTGCTCGGTGATCTCCTCCGGGCGCCTGGGAGTTCCTCTACGTTCGAGGTACGCAGGCGCGGCGACGAGGAAGACGATCGAGGCGCCGAGGCGTCGTTGGATGAGATCGGAGTCCGCGAGCGGGGCGTAGTGAGCGCGAACGGCGACGTCGAAACCCTCTTGAACGAGATCGACGTAGCGGTTCGTAGCGTGAAGAACCATCCGGACCTTCGGATGCGCGCGTGCAAAACGCGGCAGAAGACGCTTGAACGCGACTTGCGCCGTGGTGGCGGAGACCGTCACGCGGACTGTACCGCTCGGTTCGGCAAGACGACCGCGAACGACGGCGTCGACGCTCTCGGCCTCGACCACCATGGCGGCCCCGTGGCGATAGACCTCTTGTCCAATCTCGGTGATCACGAGCCGACGGGAAGTTCGTTGCATGAGACGGACGCCGAGATGGGTTTCGAGCGCACTCACACGTTTGCTGAGTGTCGATTTCGGAATTCGCAGTGCGCGGCTCGCCGCAGTGAAGCCTTTCCGGTCGACGACCTGAACGAACAGATAGAGGTCGTTGAGGTTGAGCGAGCGCAGGCGATCGTTCATGAATGTGAACGATAGGTTTCCTGCGGGCGATCTGCCAGGCCATCGTCCACGCGGCTATGGTCTCGAAGTCATGCGAGAGGTCGCCATGAATGTCGGGATGATTGGGATCGAAGACGTCATCGAGCGCTATGTCCAAACCTGGCAGCGGGACGACATGGACGCCTGGGGAGAGCTCTTCACGGAGGACTGTGATTTCGTGGCCTGGGCCGGCCAGTGGTGGAAGACGAGGCGCGAGAACGTCGACGCCCACAAGTGCGTCCATGCGAGCGTCGCGAAGCAGAGGCAGAATTATGAGCTCGAGATCGCGAAGGTCGACATGCTGTGCTCCGAGCTCGCCTTGGTTCACGCGAGATGGAGCTGGCGCGAGTTCCGTGCAATGCCCGACGCACCGTCGGACGATCGAAGCGGCATCGTCACGATGGTGATGATGAAGACGGAGGCCGGCTGGCGCATTCGCGCTTCGCACAACGCGCGAGTGACACCATGAACGCGCGCGGGACGAAGGGGAGTCCGAAGGAGTCCAGTCGGCCGAAGATCGGAATCGTCGTCGGAACAACGCGTGCGGCACGCTTTGCGGACATGCCGGCACGCTGGCTCTTCGAGACCTGTGCTGAACGGACGGACCTCGATGCCGAAATCATCGATCTGCGTGACTATCCGCTCCCGTTCTTCGATGAGTCGGTGGCACCTCTTCTCTCTCGGCCGACGAACGAGATCGCGAAGCGATGGGGGGAGAAGGTTGCATCTCTCGATGGCTATGTCTTTCTGACGGCAGAGTACAATCACAGCATTTCAGGCGTGTTGAAGAACGCGCTTGATCATGGCTATTCCGAATTCAATCGGAAGCCAGCGGCCTTCGTCGGATATGGCGGTCTCGGCGGCGCCCGTGCCGTCGAGCAGCTTCGACTGATTTGCGTCGAGCTCCAGATGGCTCCGACACGCTCGGCGGTGCACATCACGCGCGAGCCGATCCTTGCGGTGCTCCAGGGCAAGAACCTCACCGAGTTCGACTACCTCGCCCAGGCGAGCGCGGCGATGTTCGACGAGCTCGCCTGGTGGACGACGGCGCTGAGCGCGGCCAGGGCAGCTGGCTCCTCGCTCGTTCAGCGCACAGCGTAGAGGCTATGCGCTCACGCTTCCTCCCACGCATATCCGTCGTCGCGACGGCGCACGCGGCCGATGCCGGGAAAGGGGGCGTGGGCCGCAGCGAGCCAATATCCGCGCGCGGCTGCGTCGGCGAACAGGCGTTCGCGCGCATCGCAGGCGGCCGTAGGAGCCGCGTCGTAACGAATCGCCACCGCAGGATCGGCGCATTGCACCGAGGCGACGTGGAGAGCGTCTCCGCAGAATACGAGGGTCTCGCCTTCGCTCTCGAGGCGAAACCCCGTATGACCGACCGTGTGGCCCTCGAGGCCGACCGCGCGGATTCCCGCGACCACCGTGGCGCCTGGCTCGAACGTGATCAGTCGTTCCTCCTCGGCATAGGGGCGAAGCGACGCGATCGCCCCCTCGAAGCTGGCCCTCACGCTGGCGTCGACCGCGGTCGCATTCGATTCGTTCTGCCAGAATGCGGCTTCGCGTGCATCGACGTGGACGCGCGCGCGTGGGAAGACCGCACGACCACGGCGTGACACGCCTCCCACGTGATCGGGGTGCAGGTGCGTGAGCAACACGTCGTCGATCGCGTCGGGCTCGTATCCCGCAGCACGTAGCGAGCTCTCGAGTCGTCCCAGCGTAGCGTCTTGCAGGTCTCCTGCTCCTGCGTCGACGAGTACTCGCCGGTCCCCGCTGTCGATCAAGAATGCGTTGACCGTGCTTCTCACGACCGAGCCAAGGCCGGCACGTGCGAGCCATGGTTCGACGATTCCTTGATCGGGTGGGAGCAAGAGACGAGCCGCGTCGAGATCGAAGTGGCCATCCGCGAGCGCCACGACCACGACTGATCCGAAGGCAAAGCGCTTGGGCGCGGCGTCGACGACGGCACCGGAAGAAATGCACATGACGGCTCCTTGGTGATGAACGGAGCCAAGGATGAGCCGCGCGCGCGCGCTCCGACACTGACGTCTTCGTTTGTCTGCCGTACGAATTCGTCAGGGCTCGTCGCCAAGCATCTTCACGGTCAAATCGACCATGGCACGCAGTCGATCGACGTCGCGCAGGTCCTCGTGATAGCCCATCCAGATGTCACGGCTGGGCGGCGGCTCACCGAGATCGATCTGGCGTAGGCCCGGCGTTTGCTCACCGACGGCGCGCGGAAGCACGGCCAGACCGAGCCCACGCGCGCACATGCCGGCCTGCAGGCTTCGGCTGTTGCTCGTCATGACGACGCCCGCGCGGGGAAGCCGTCGACGTAGCCATGTCACGTCCGGATAGTCGTATTTCGCCGTATCCATCAAGACGAGCTGCGCCCCGGCGCCATCGTCTTCGATCTTCGTCGCCGCGAGCGATTCCGACACGTAGACGTCATAGCGAAGACGCATCAGCCGTCGCTGCACGATCCCCGCGTCGGTCGACGGCACGACGCGAAACACGATATCTGCTTCGCGCCGCGCGACATCGAAGAGGCGCGCGCCCGTGATCACCTCTGGAAGGACCTCCGGGTGACTCGTTGCCATTGCCTGCAGGACGGGCGGCAGCACGTAGGACGCGAACCAATCCGCCGACGAGATTCGGAGTCGGCCTTGGGCCTTGTTCCTCACCCCCGCGAGCCGGCGCTGCATCGCCAGGGCGCTCGCTTCCATTTCCTCCGCGAGGCGCACGATGGCGTTCCCGGCGTCGGTCAGGACGACTCCTTCACGGTGGCGTTGGAGCAACACCTGGCCCGTGTCGTCTTCGAGCGCGCGGAGTCGCCTTGCGACGGTCGGGTGGCTCAGCTTCAAGCTGCGCGCCGCGCCACCGAGGGATCCGCTTCGCGCGACGGCCAGGAAGATTCGTACGTCGCTCCACTCCATCGCGCTGCTCTTCGGCGGACGTCCGCGCTCAGGTTGCGAACCACCACGCTTCGACGGGCGTTCGCTCGTCGGGCGGCGGTGGCTCGTTGTCGTGAAGCTCGACCTCCATCGCCTTGTTGCGTCGAGAGATGTCGCGGAGCTCCACTGCCTCGGGCAGCGCCGCGATTTCCTCGACGGAGAACGGTCGGCGCGCGATTTCGTCCCTGCGGGCGACGATGGGCTTTCCCGAGAAGGGGTTCGTTCCGAGGACGTCGCCCTTCTTGAGGGCGCGCCTGAAGCGGTCACCGAAGAACGTGGCCGGACCGAGCGCCATCCAGCATGCGATGAGCTCACGGTCCTTCGCCTTCTCGGCGGCCTTGACGACGCGAATCGCGACCTCCGCGAGGGATACTGTCTTCGGCTTCTCGGCGTCGGGCCCTTGAATCGTCTTCGCTTCGACGAGCTTCTCCCAGAGGGGCGTGCCCGCGTCGCAGTAGAGGCGACCGTCGGTCAGGTAGCCTTCTTCGTTTCCCTGACGGCGCGGGCCTCCCATCATGCCAGCGTCGTCATCGTCATCGTCATCGTCGTCCTGCCCGAGCTCGTCCTCGTCCAGGTCTTCGTCTTCGTCCTGCCCGAGGACGTCCATCACGAAGTTGATGTCGCGTTTGCTCTTGCTGCCTTTCTTGAACTCCTTCGTATATTCCGCGTAGGCCGGATGCGCCGAGAGCGGCAGCTCGTACGTGTAGCGATGCTTCACGAGCAGGTCGAGGACCCGCCCTTGGGTGAAACTGCAGTCGTAATGGGACTGGAAGAGCCAAAGAGCCGCGAACAGATCACGTAGATCTGCGCCGCCGTCGTGTTCGACGAGCACGCGAATGGAGCTTTCGACCACCTCTTCGTACCAGTGCATCGACATGGCACTACGGTAGAATGCCTCGCGCGTCGGCGCCACGGCTTCGACGAGAGCGGTAGTATCGGGTATTCCATGGATGCGTGGATCTACGCACGTTCGACGCAGCCGCTCACGCGGAAGGCCGTCGTCGAGGCCATCGAAGCGTGTCGTTGCATGACTCCGCTGCGCTTCGTCCCGGCGAAGACGGATGGTGACAATCTCGATGCTGCGTGGTCGAGGCTGCTGGTCGAGGCCGACGCGGGGAGGGCGCCGATCGTGTTCGATCAGGTGACCGACGACGAGGTCGTGAGGAAGGCGGTCGAGGAGCTCTTCTTCATTTTGGACGTATCGCGCGCAACCAAGGCGCGCGTCCGTATTCGTGAGCTCCTCGCGCACACGGTCCGACTCTTTCGGATCGCGTTCGACGATGACGCCCTGACGGAGGACGTCCGAGCGGCACTCCCGAACATTGCCGCCTTCATCGCGAAGTCGACGGACGCCATCATCCGCTACCCCGAGAGGGGGCGAAGCGACGTCTTCCTCGACGCGAACTTGAAGCAGGTCTACCGACTCTAGCTGGCGAGGGGCGCCTCCCACCGCGCGAGACCTCGGCGAGAGCCGCCGCCCGCCGAGGTCATTCCTTCGCCGGGGCTCAACGAGCGCCGTTGCTTGCGCGTTCGATGACCGTCGCGACGGCGGCGGGTTGGGACTCGTAGATCGCGTGGCTGCCCTTCACTTCGCTCACCGATGCCTCGATGCGCTTCGACATCGCGTGCTGCGCGGGGGGCGGGATCATCTTGTCGTCGGTTGCGATGATGTACCAGCTCGGCTTCTTGCGCCAGGCCGGCTCCCGCACTGCGCCTTCGAGCGCCGCGACGCCCCACGGGACCTGCGAGTCGGCGCGGAAGGCGGCGACCTTCGGGTCGAGGTCCGCGGCGAACGACGCGGCGAACTTCGCGCGGTCGAGGAAGAGGAAGCCGTCCTTCGGGGGGAGAATCGGCGGGACCGGCGCGCCGGGCGGCGGGTTGGCGATGAGCGAGGCGACCGACTCTCCCGCGTCAGGCGCGAATGCCGCGACGTACACCAGGCTTGCGACCTTCGGGTGATTGCCGGCTTCGGTGATGACGACGCCGCCGTACGAGTGACCTACCAGGATCGCCGGGCCATCGAGCTGGTCGAGGACGCGGCTGGTTGCCGCGACGTCGTCGGCGAGAGAGGTGGTGGGGTTCTGCACGATGCTGACGCGGTAACCCTTGTCTCGAAGGATGCCGTAGACGCGCTCCCAGCCCGAACCGTCGACGAAACCACCGTGCACGAGAACGACGTTCTTGATCGAGTTCATGATGACCACCTATCTGCCTTTCTGAACCTGAGACGCCGGACAGGCGGTGACCTTACCTCGCTGACCAACTTTCTTTCGAGTTGGCGCGTTGCCGCAGCTTTGATCGGCAAATCGAACCGGGCCCCTGAACGGACGCTCGGTGCGCGCCGTTGGGGCCGTTACCGGATTCCCTATCCCATTTCGCCGGTGTGCGCGTCTCCTGGAGGGCAGGCGGCGAGCAACTGGCTCCCCTTCGAAATGCGAGAGTCGATGAAGAAGCCGATAGCGCGCCGCCGTCATGCAGCGATGGGTCTCCTCGTGCCGTGTCTCACCGTCCTGGTGGCGTGCAGCTCGGACTCCGCCGATCCACCGCACTCGGGCCCTGCTGCGCCTCCTGCCGATACCGGCACGCCGGGGCCGGCGACTCCGCCGGCAACGACGCCCGACGGTCAGGAAGACCTCAAGAGCCTCGTGTGGAATCCCCACTTCGAGCCTGACTTCAACAACCTCACCGCTCAACCGTGGGTGGAGCCCGTCACCAAATCCCAGCAGGACACGGTTGTCGTTCGCCCGGACGAGCTCGAATTCCTCGCGGCGGTGAACCCCGAGGTCCGTGATTGGGCCGTTGGACGCGTCGTCGTCTCGGCCCCCGGTGAGGGAGCAGGCAAAAACCCGTTCGGCTTCGCGCGACGAGTCGTCTCGGTTCGTGACGAGGGCGACAAGATCATCGTCACGACCGAGAGCGTCGGCCTCGAAGACCTCGTCGCCGGTGACTTCCAGTCGACCTACGATCCCTCGCAGTCGAGCGAGGTCGATCTGTCGAAGCTCGATCTCGAGTGGGCGGCCGCGAACCTCTATACGAGCTCGCCGTACGTCTACATGCCCGGCGAGCCGCTCCTCGACGACTACCCCGTCGACGAGCTCCAAGGGATGCCCGGCAATCCGTTCTTCGGCAAACTCTTCAGCGCGGTCGCCGGAGCGGCCAAGGCGGTGGCGAGCGTCGCGCAGAACGTCTACAGCGCGATCACTCCGGCGAGCTTCAACGGCTCCATCTCGATGTCGCCGGAGATCAGCGGCGGCGGGTCGTTCGACCTGTTCCGCAATATGAATTACAAAAAGCAGCTCCGCGGCGGCCGCTATCCCGTCGAGCTCTACATCAAGGGCAGCGCGGACGTCACCGCGTCGGCGCTCGTCAACCCGGGCTTCCAGGTCGGGGCGACGATCCCGAACGTCCTCCACAAGAACGCCGGTCGTTTCGCGAGCTGGGTCAACGTCGATGCACGCGCCGAGGCGAAGGTCGGCCTCAACTTCGATCTCGAGGCCGGGATCTCCTCCGCGGGAGGCAAGGCGGGCAGCGCCCTCGAGGAGTCTCTCCAGAAGGACGCAGACCTCGCGCAGGACGCTCTCACGCGCGCGAGGTCGTCGCTGTTCGGCGATCCCGACATGAAGCCCGCCGGCGGCTGGCGACGACCGATCTGGATTTCGAAGCCTTCGACGCGCGTGCTCATGGCGGGCCCGGTCCCCGTCGTCCTCGTCTCCACGGTGCAGGTCGACGTCGAGTGTGGCTTCGAGGCGAAGGCCTCGATCACGGGCAAGGTCGCATTCGAGCAGGCGTACACGTTCAAATTCGCGGCGCGCTACGAGCGCGGGTCGGACCCGAAGCTGAGCGGGCCGACCTTCGACAAACGCTCGCGCCGCGATGTCCAGGTGCTCGGCAGCGGAAGCCTTGCCGTCACGTGCGGACTCATCCCGCGTATCAACACGATGCTCTACGACACGGCGGGCATCAACGTCGGTATGCGCGCGTCACTCGTCGCTCGTGCGAGCTACGAATCCAAGTGCGCCGAGACGACGACCACGCCGAAGGGGGAGGTGAGCGTGGGCCTCTACGGCAACCTCGGTCTCCAGCTTGGTGCACGCGTCCAGGCGCCCGGCTCGAGCTACGCGGGCAAAGCTGGTCAGAGCGCGGGCTTCGATATCGGGCCGATCGAGCCGTGGAACACGCAGTTCAGCATCTACGAGAAGACCTGGGATCTCGCTCGCGGCCCTGGTTACTGCACGCCGCTCTGCAAGAACGGGACGCGTGACGCTGCCGAGACCGATGTCGATTGCGGCGGCGGCGCATGTCAGACGTGCGCGGCGGAGAAGAAGTGCAAGGTCAACTCCGACTGCAACTCGGGCACGAGCTGCAGCGGTGGCAAGTGCAAGGCGACGCCATGCTCCGACGGCGTCATCTCCGGCTCCGAGACCGACATCGACTGCGGAGGCTCCTGCGCCACGAAGTGCGCCGCCGGTAAGGGATGCCTGGCGGCCGCCGACTGCGCCTCGGGCTTCTGCAAACGCAACGCGAGCGCCGGCCAAGGCGTCTGCGTGGCCAACCACTGCGGGGACGGCATCCGCAACAGCGACGAGTCGGGCACCGACTGCGGCGGCTCCACGTGCGCACCGTGCAAGACCGGGACGCTGAGCGCCGTCGCCAAGGACTGCGAGAGCGGCTTCTCCGACGGCACGTACTGCGTGGCCTCGAGCTGCCAGGACCGCCAGGTTTCCCCCGGCGAATCCGACGTCGACTGCGGCGGCGACAGCTCGTGCATCCGTTGCGGCGTCGGTCAAACGTGCACCGCTCACTCCGACTGCAGCCGGGGGCCCTACGCGCTCCTCTGCGTCGCGGGCAAGTGCGCTCGCCCGCTCTCCGTCGGTTGTGATGACGGCGCGTGGACGGGCAACGAGACCGACGTCGACTGCGGCGGCAGCTGCGGAGCGACGTGCGAAAGCGGCAAGGCTTGCAAGAGCGGCGCGGATTGCATCTCGGACACTTGCCTCGCAGGAACGTGCGTCGAGTGCGAGAGCGGAGCGCAATGCGCGAGCAAGGTCTGCAGCCCGAGCCACACGTGCTCGGCCCCGACCTGCAGCGACGCGACGCAAAACGGTGACGAAACCGATACCGACTGCGGCGGATCCTGCGCGACCAAGTGCAGAGCGGGCCAGCAATGCGTGGTCGCCGCCGACTGCGCGAGCGGCGAGTGCGAGGCAGGCCTCTGCAAGGCTCCCCCAGCCAAGGATATCCTCGTCTTCCTGAGTAGCGCGTCGTACAACGGCAACCTCGGCGGTCTCGCGGGGGCGGACGCGAAGTGCCAGGCACTCGCCTCTGCCGCCAGTCTGCCGGGCACGTACAAGGCGTTCCTCTCCGACAGCACGACCACCGCCTCGTCGCGTCTCAGCCGACCGGGAGGCGCATACAAATTGGTCAATGGAACCGTCGTCGCCAAGGACGCAGCTGCGTTCTTCTCGAGCACGCACGCCTCCGCCATCGTCGTCGACGAGAATGGCGGTACCAGCGGAGGCGAGGTCTGGACGGGGTCGGGCTCCAACGGAATCGGCAGCGGCGGCTGCAGCAACTGGACGTCGACCTCGGGCACCGCGCAGATTGGCGCCTCGTGGCAGTCGACCTCTCAGTGGGCCAGCCTCTACCAGCAGTTCTGTGACCGAACCAACGTGCACCTCTACTGCATCCAGCAGTAGTCACGAGGGGCGTTCGTTCGAGCTCTGAACATCGGTGAGTGAAGCGGAGAGATCGCCAAGTGCGGTCCTCCGCTTTCGCGTTTCGTCGCCGCGCGAGGGTCCTCCGTCGGCAAGTCACGTGCGGCGAGCCGCCAGAGGAAGGGACGAACAAAACCGCTAAAAATAAGCTTGACCGATCGTTCTTCGCCGAACAGGATGTGAGCTCGGCAGGGGAGCGGGCGTGTCGGAACAAGCGTTCGTGCCTAATCGCGGGTAGCCGTGGGCGGGGTACGTGGGCGTCGTGGGCGTCGTTACAGCGCAACTCGGTTGCGGGCCCCGAACTTCACGGTCCGTGGAAGTGGTCGCCGCAGTAGGGTTTCGAGCAAAGCACGTACGTCATCAATCTGCTCGAATACGTGTTCGAACGAAGGAGGGGATGAAGATGGTGGCAGGCGAAAAGATTGAGATTCAGTGTCTCTGCGGTGCGGTCGGTGTGGAGCTGAATGGTCCGTCGAAAGCTCAGTTTTTCTGTCATTGCGATGACTGTCAGGCGGTTCATGGTGCCGCATACATGCCCTATGCAGTCTTCGCGAAAGACGATGTGAATGTCGTTCGCGGGAACCCGACCTCGTGGGCCCTGAAGGGGACTCCGCGAACGACTTGCTCGCAGTGTGGTACCCGCCTCTTTTCCGAAGTTTCCCAGGTTGGTATTCGCAGCGTCAGTGGAGGCTTGTTGCCGAAGGGGACGTTTCAGCCCGCCTTCCACATGCAGTGTCGATTCGCCGTTCGACCGGTGAGGGACTCACTTCCCCATTTCAAAGGTTTTCCGGCTCCGTTCGGCGGGACAGACGAAACCGTCGATTGGTGAGGCCCCAGGCATGAATCGGACTGACGTATTGGACCGAGCGCTGCTGGCGTTTTGGCGATTCGGCTATGACGGCTGCTCGATGGCCGAGCTCGTCGAAGCCACCGGAGTCCAGCGCCAGAGTCTCTACAATGCATTCCAGGACAAGCAAGGATTGTTCGTGGCGGTGCTGAATCGCTATGAGCAGTTGTTGAAGGAATCGCTCACGCCGTTGCTCCGTGATGATGCGGAGCTGCCCGAGCTGCGTCAGTACATGGAGGGAGTCCTCCAGCTCCAGGCGGATCGCGATGTTGGCGGATGCTTGCTGGTGCAAACGTCGTTCGGTGTTGGCGTCAGTGACCCGCGCGTTCGAAGTGTCGTCGAAGCCGGCGCCAGCGCCATTCGTGCGTGCTTTGCGGACCTCATCAGACGAAGCGTCGCAAGCGGGCGGCTGTCTCGTGAGGTGGTCCCGGAAGCCTGTGCGGATTACCTCTTTGCGGTACTCAATGGCCTGAGTGCGCTGGCGCGTACCGGCGCCAAGAAGGACCACGTATCGGGAGTCTTGGCCCATACGTTTGCAACGCTTGGCGTCGCGCAATCCAAAACACCGATGGGAGGGGGATAACTCTCTCTCTCAGACTCTTCGGCGTCGCCGGAATCCGAGCGCGGCTACGCCGAAGAGGAGGGCGATCGGAATCGGGCCTCGGCTCGGAGCCATGGCGCAGCCCGAGCCGCTAGCTCCGATTGCCGTCGGGGCGCTCGACACCGGCGCCTCCGGCGCGGCGCCCGCATCGATGTCGCCGCCAGGAACGGCGGCGGTGAAGGAGACGGTCAGGCCGTCATAGGCGCCGTCGCCTTCACCTTCGTTGGCGATCTGTAGATAAGCAACGCGAACGCCCGCCGGTACGTCGAGCTCCGCGACGCGTGATGCTTCACCCTCCGGCGTCACGCGCGCGGAGACATCCGGCAACGCCTCGTTCGCGGCGTCGCGGCTCCACCGGATGGGACGGTCCCATGACGCGAGGACCACCGGCTGAAACGGTGTTCCCTCGCGACCGAACAGTGGAGGAGACACGCGCCGCGCCGCGAAGACGAGGCCAATCTTGCTGGTGCCAGGAGGAACCTCGACGCGGAGCTGCAGGATGCCGGGGGTGATCACCTCCGACGTTGCGTCGGTCCCCGGCGCTGCGAACCAGCCGACGGGAGCGCGCAGCGGCGCGTCGGGTACGAGCGTCACGATCGACGAGCAGCGCGGAAGGATTCCGCTCCGAACGAGCTCTGATGCGAGCAGCGGCTCGGCGGAAGGCAGCTCCGCTTGCAGCGCTGCGCGAAGGAACACGGCAAGCTCCTCGAATCCGAGGTCGCGTCGACCGGGAGACAATGAAAGCGCCCGATACACCGCAGCGTCGAAGGCATTGCGGCTAGAGGCGTCGAGCGTACGTCGCGTTCGCCACAATGCACCGGACAGCACGCGCGAATCGCCGTGCGGCTCTCCCGTGATGGACCGCGGGCAGGCGTCGTCACCGTCGATCGAACGCAGCGCCGCCGTTGCGGCTGCCGATTCGGTCGCCACGTACTCGCCGACGACGGGATCGTTCGTCGACGCTGCAGCGAAGTAGTCCGCGATGGCCTCGCCGATCGCCTCGGGCTCCGCGGAGATCCCCTCCTCGGTGACGCGCCACCCACTCACGTGAAGCGTGGCATCGATGAGCGCGTGGGTCACCTCGTGCGCGACCACGTCACCATCGTAGGCAAAGTCGACCTTGGTCCCCTGACCGAACCAGACGGTGCCGCGGGTAACGCCGTAGAGCGCGCGAAACGTCTCGCCCTCGGAAGCGCCTGCGCCAGGAAGAAAGAATGCGCCGGGATAGGAGACGAGCTCCGCATCTGGACGCCCCGCGAGGTCGAAGTCGCCCTCGAGCAGCCCGGGCGCGATCCGGAGCGAAGTCACGAGATCGAGAGGACGCTCGGATAGCCTCGGCTCTTCGGTGCCACCGCCGAGAATGCGAAAGTACTCGAGGATGCGTGCCGCGTGAAAGAAGGCCGACGCCTCCGCGAACGCGTCGGCCTGCTCTCGACCAAGCCTCGGCTCGGAGCGCGGCGGTTCGACGAAATCGCCGGTGCCCGATGCGACCGCGACTTGCTCGAGCCCACACACGCGAATGACGCGCGGGGCGCCCCCTAGCGAGATCGATCGCGTCCCGCCGTGATCCACGCAGCTCCTCGCCACGAGGTCGGAGCTCGACAGTCGGTCGCCGACCGTCGCGAATGGCAACGGCAAGAGCGCGGGACTCGGTGTTCGCGTTGGATTCTCGGGATAGGTGAACACGCTGGCGTGCTTGATCTGGTCACGCGCTTCGAGCACTCGACCGCTCGTCGCGTCGACGACAACCCGCGGCGCCGTCGGAAGCCCGTGCGTGCGGCGCGGCGCGATCAACCAAGCGAGCGTTCCTCCACGACGCCCTGCGTGCACGACGAGTCGTGCATCGTCCTCGTCGACCGGCGCCCGTGAGAACGGTCGCGCTCGCATCACCGCGTCGCTTCGCGAAAGAACGGGGCGCACGTCGCGAGGCAGCGCGCGCTCGACGTCATGAATGGCGAGCGCGCCCCACGTCACCACTCCGCGCCCCAGAACGGGCAGACCGCCGAGCACCTGCTCGCGTCGCAGGATGCCACGATCGGTCCGGATCGGCGGAGGAGCGAGCGTCACGGCCTCGCCTACGGGGCGCTGAGAGCCGATCTCCGGACGCGTCTCGGCCCTCGCTGGACAGGTCGTCATCAGCGACGCCAAGAGGAGGAGCCAATGCGCCGGTTGCCGCAAGGATCGCTAGTTCAACGAAGAATTCGCCCCCGTTCAAGCACGAGCGACGGACCGGAATGGTCGAGCTCGGCTCGCACGGGCCGGCCGTGGTCGAGCCTCGGAGAGAAATCGCAGGCCTCGTGATCGCGGTCGACCCTAGGTAGGCACTAACTCGGTATGCGCAGGTTTGCGGGCATTCCAGGGGGTCCTATCGCCGTAGCAGCGGGCCTCCTCCTCTTGCTCCTGGAGGCATGCCAGGGCGACCGGCGCATCGTCGCGACCGAGCCGCCGGCGCCGCCGAGTTTCTCCGGGGAAGATGCGGGCGAGGCGGGGACGTCCGAGATCGCGCTCTGCCCGACGAACGCGTGCCAGCCTGGGCGGGTCACCTGCCCCGACAGCCCGTTCCTATGCGGCGTCGACCTCAGCTCCGACGACGACAACTGCGGGGCGTGTGGCAACCGCTGTCCCAAGCTCGGCGCCGTCAACGCCCTCACCAAGTGCATCGACGGAGAGTGCAAGCTCGGATGCACCACCGCCAAGATGGACTGCAACGGCCTCGCCGAGGACGGCTGCGAGGTCGACGTCACCAGGGACAACCAGAATTGCGGCGTCTGCGGTCACGCGTGTCCCGCGAACTTCTCCTGCTCCGCGGGGGAGTGTGTCTGCGCGATATCCAATAGCTGCGGCGCATGCGGCAACGTCTGTCCCCCGGACGAGGAACCGCCATTCCCCGAGGAATGGAACATGATGCGCGATTGCGCGAGCGGAGCGTGCAACGTTCCGATGTGCGCCCAGTTCTATGCAGATTGCAATAAAAACGCGAGCGATCCTGCGGGCGACGGTTGCGAAACGAACACGAGCAGCGACCCGAAAAACTGCGGCGGCTGCGGTGTGGAGTGTGGGGCCGAAGAGTACTGCATGGTCGTCGACCAGCGCCCCACGTGCGTCTGCCCGTGCGGGGCGAGCTGCTTCAACCTGAGCGACGATATCGACAATTGCGGAGCATGCGGCTTCGCCTGCCCCGGCGACCCGCGCTCCGCGAAGATGGCGGCGACTCCCAACGGCGATCCCGACCCGGCTCACGGGAGGCCCGTCTGCGTCACCGGAATCTGTGACTACAAGTGTTCGGCCAATTGGGGGGATTGCGATTCGAACATCGACAATGGTTGCGAGACCGATCTCCGTCGCGATCCGCACAACTGCGGCGCCTGCGGCGTTCGCTGCGAGGGCGTCGAAGGCCAAGCTTGCATCGACGGGAAATGCGCGATGCAAGAGTGCAGCACCACGACGAACTGAAGGTATCCAATCATGACCGTTTCCGCGAAATGGATTCCGATGATCGTCGTCGCGCTGGGCGCGGCGGGCGGAGCCGTCGCTTGTGCCGATGACGTCGAAGTGATGGTCGCTCCCCAAGACGGCGGGACGAACCTTCCGCCCGAGCAGCCTCCCGCCCCCGAGGACGCGGGCGTGCGCGACGCCGAGCCTGACTCAGCGAAACCCACGGAGGTTTCGCCCGGCACGTGCAGCTCGTCGGGACTGTGCGTTGCGGCGATTCCCGTCGATGGCACGATCGGCCTCACTTCGGTATGGGGATCGAGCGCTCGTGACGTGTGGGCCGCGGGAAGCGCGGGCACCGTTCTTCACTACGACGGAACCACGTGGGAGAAGACGACGCTGGTGCCCGACGACGGAACGGTGCCGTACACCATCCGAAGCGTCTGGAGCGGCCGCTCCGGCGACGTGTGGATGGCGGACGGCAAGTGGCTCTGGCACGCGCCCTCGTGGAAGGGGCCGAAGGAGACGATCTGGTCGTCGCTCGCGTTTCCTTCCTACGAGCTTCCTCCCGCAGCGGTGACGGGATTCGACAATACCGTTTTGCTCTCCCGGCTTTCGCCCAAGCTCCGTGGCGGTAGCGGGCCATGGATCTCGAGCTACGCAGCGTGGGCCGATGGTGGTCCAGAGGTGGTCGACGAGATCGGGATGACGGCCTACCAGTCGCTCTCCTTCACGGCGCTGAGCGCTTCTCGCGCCGACGAAATCTGGGCCGTCGGCTCCAGCATCGACTGGAGCAATCATCTCAAGGGGCGCGTCTTCCGCGCCTACCGCGGGCCGGACGAGGAAGGCGTTGACTCGTGGCAGTTCGAGGAGCAACTCGTGCTGACGACCGACGTAGCCTCCGGCGTATGGGCCGATAGCGAGGCCATCTGGGTCGTCGGTGGTCATGGCACGACGCGACGCATGTTGCGAAGCGAACTATCGAACAAGTTCTTCCGCAACGTCCCGTCTCCCGTGAACGTGGATCTCCATGGCGTGTTCGGCTTCGCGCCCAACGACGTGTGGATGGTCGGCGCAGAGGGCACCGTTCTCCATTGGGACGGCACGAGCTTGAACAAAGTCACCACACCCTTCGACGACGTGCCGAGCAAGCCGAGGCTCTTCTCGATTTGGGGAACGTCGCCCTCGGATCTCTGGATTGTCGGTCAGGGCACGGTGTTGCACCTGCAGAAAGGCGCACCATGAACCCGCGGTCTCTCGTCCTCGCGCTCGTCGCCCCGCTGTCGGCGCTCGGCTTCTTCGCTTGCGCGGAATCCAGCACGCCGGAGCTCCAGGCAGAAGACGGCGGTTCGCTGCCTCCCGTCGTTCCCTCGGACGCAGGGAGCGAGACGGCGCCGCCGGAGGACGCCGATGCGGCTCGTCCCGTCCAGACCTGCAGCTCCGGCGGGTTCTGCTACGTCCCCTTGCCGGTCCAAGCCCCGCTGATCGCGGTGTCCGCGGCGAACGTCGACGACGCTTGGGCCGTGGGGGCGAACTTCGTCCTGCGATGGGACGGACAGGCGTGGACGCACGTCTATCAATACCAGGGAACGGATCCTCGATTCTCCTTCAAGGGAATCCGGGTGAGCGGACACGACGATGTCTGGATATGGGGCACGAGCCTCGTCGTGCACTACACCGTGCGGGGAGGGGCGCCGAGCTTCCAGGCGTTCGATTCCACCGGCGGCGCGAGCTGGGTGCCATCCACCTCGGATGCCATTTGGCGAATCAACGGATCGCGTATCCAGCATCTTCGTGAAGAGCCCGACGCCGGACTCGTCGTGGCGGAGGATCTCTCTTCGGAGATTGGCAATTTCAACATCTGGGGAGCTGGAGCCGAGGACGTCTACGTCGCCGGCGAGCTTTGCAGATCGCCCTGGGGTTGTGATTGGTCCCCGCAATCGGCGCGCGGCGCTGTCGCTCATTACGACGGAACCGCTTGGACGTCTGCGCTCCTCGGTGATGGCGAGCGAGTCACGTGGCTCCAAGGCTTCGAGCAAAACCAAAAGCGGCAGCTTTGGATGTGGACGGGAGCGCCCGGCTTTACTCGTACGCAGCTGCGGCTCGTTTCGGTCGCCGAAGACGGCGGGCTGAGCGCGCCGCTCTTCTCGAAGGACGTCATCTCTGGAAGGCCAGGCTCGGACTTCGGATTGCTGGTGACCGAGGGCGAGTGGTGCAGCAATCTGACGGGCTTCGTCGTTTCTCCGAGCCTCGCCTGGTTCACGAACGGTTGCCTGATGTACCAATGGAACGGAACGGACGTCGAGCTCGTGCGAACGGAGCTCGGAAACCTGCCGACCGGAATGGTCAATGGCATTTGGGCGGGCCCCGATGGCGAGGCCTGGATCGTCGGTCAGGCAGCTCGGGGAGACGTCACGGCTCCCAAGACCGGATTCGCAGCTATGCGAAAGGTCGCGCGTGACGGAGGTCAACCGTGAAACGCCGGACGATGTTCTTGCTCCCTTCGGCGATCGCATGCCTGATCATTGCGTCGTGTACGTCGGCGACCGTCGACAGCGCTCCTGTCGAGTCGGACGGAGGTTCGCCGCCGCCTGCGGAAGCGGGGGCCCCGGATGCCGTCGCGGACGCGCGGCCGGTCGACGACGGCGGGACGAAGGCTCTCGAGGTCGAGTGCAAGGTCGAGCCTTGTTACCTCGCGCTCAGCGGCAATGGTGGCGAGCACACGTGCGGTCTCGTGAAAGACGGCACCGTTCGCTGTTGGGGCCGCGACTCGATGACTCCACCGCAGAGCGTCGACGGGATTGTCGAGCCCGGCGACAACGCACTCGGCCGGGGAGGGCTCGTGTCCGCTCTCGAGAGCGCCACTCCGCAACCGGTCAGCGGCCTCGGCAACGTGACGCAAATCAGCGTGGGCTCGAACTTCGGGACCTGCGCGCGGACCTCGGACGGATCGGTCTTCTGTTGGGGCCGCAATGATTATGGGCAGCTCGGGCGACCCGCAAGCGAAGCGCGGCTCCTCACGCCGACGCGTGTGGAAGGGCTGCCTCCCGTCGACGAGGTCCAGCTCGGGGCCGTGACCGCATGCGCCATCGGCTCGGCCGATCGCGCGCTGTATTGCTGGGGCCAATGGATGACGGGCCTCGGCGTCGACGCCGGCGACGACCCGACCTTCGCTCCCCAGCGGGTCTCCACGTTTCGACCGCCGGTGCATGCCGTGGTCGTCGGCGCCGGTCACCGCGACGAGCTTTCCGGCGGCGACACCATCATGGCGCTCCTCGACGGCGGCATTCTGGCCAGCGTCGGCCGTCATCTTGCGGTCGGCACGATCGGATCGGAGCCGCCGTCCCGTCCTGCCGAAATCGAGGGAGTCGCACGGATCGGTGCGTTCGCGTTCGTCGGTTACGACGGTCTCGTCACGAGGTGGAGCTATCTCCAAGACGCATTCGGGTCGACCACCGGATTCGTGCACGAGACGCTCTATCTGCCGGCGCGAGCGGAGGTCGTCGACGTGAAGCTCGGAGGCGTCGAGGCATTGGCGCAGGGCGGGGCGCTTCTTTCGACCGGGAGACTCTTCCGGTGGGGCCTCAATTCCTCGGGAACGCTCGGGGTCGACCCCAGCACCGAGGCGCGAGCCAATTATCCACGGGAAGTGACCGGGCTCGGAGGGCAGGTCGTCTCCTTCGCGACGATGCGGTCGTCGACGTGCGCGCTGCTCGTCAGCGGTGAGATCAAGTGTTGGGGGGCAAACGGAAACGGTGAGCTCGGGCGCGGTTCCATCGACTGGCTCGCGCATCCGGAAGCCGAGGCCATTCGATGAAGCAGCATCCGACTATCCAATTGCTGGTGTGCCTCGGCGCGCTGGTCGTAGCGCCGCTCGCTTGTGGTAACGGCCGCGACGGCTACGACGATCCACAGACTCGTTTTCCGGAGCCGGAGCCGGAAGCGGGAACCTCGCTGCCAGAGTGTTCAGGGAAGGTCCGGTGCTCGCGCGATCTGCGCTCCGTCGTCGACGGGTGCGACGAGTCTCGCGTCATCACCACGTGCGCGCCTGGCGAAGGCTGCGCCGGAACCCAGTGCGTGCCGGCCTGCGACGCCGCAGCGAGCAACGGTAGCTCGCTCGGATGCGAGTTCGCGACGTTGCCACCCAGCCGTTTTTTCGACACTTCGGGCTCGTGCTTCGCCTCGTTCCTGGCGAACACCTGGCCAACGCCGGTTCGGATCGAGGCCGAGTACGCCGGCGCTCCGCTCGACCTCGCGGACTCGATTCGCGTCGTCCGGACCGAGGGCGAGAACGTCACCTACGAGCCGTTCACCGGGGAGCTCCAACCCGGCGACGTCGCCATCGTCTTTCTCGCCCAATCGCCGACGGCCGTGGGGTCGGATCCCAGTCACTGGGTCCCGTGTCCGGGCGGCGTCACTCCCGCCGTATCCGCCGATACGAGCGTCGCGGGGACCGCGCGTGGCTCCTCCTTTCGAATCAAGACGACCGCGCCTGTGTCCGCGTACAGCATTTGGCCATTCGGAGGCGCAGGTTCGTACGCATCGACGGCCACGCTGCTTCTTCCGCTCGCGTCCTGGAAGAACGATTACGTCGTGACCACCGCCTGGGAGCGCGTCGTCAAGTACGACGGCAAGCCGACTGTTCAGATCGTCGCTGCCGAGGACGACACCGAGATCACGCTGTTCGGCAGCGTGCCTGTCGAGGCGGGGCGCGACGTCGAAGCCGCGGAGAAGAGCATTCCGCACACCTATCGACTTTCACGAGGAGAGGTTCTCCAGTTCGCGCAGAAGGAAGATCTGCTCGGCAGCCGTATCGTGTCGAAGAAGAACTTCGCCGTCTTCGGCGGACACGAGTGCATGCGAATCCCACAACAGGTCGACGCGTGCGATGCGGGGCAACTCCAGCTTCTTCCCGTTCGTTCGTGGGGAAAGGAGTACGCGGTCGCTCCGTACATGACGCGGCTCGCCTCTGGTTTCCCCGAGAAGTACTACTATCGGATTGTCGCCGCGGTCGACGACACGACCCTCACCTACGATCCGGTCAAACCGGACGACGCGGCGAGCACGTTGAAGGCCGGAGAATCGACGCTCTTCATCACGGACAAGCCGTTCGTGGTCACGAGTCAGGACGCCGCGCACCCCATCGGCGTCTACGCCTACATGACGGGATTGGGCTTCGACGCGGTCCGTCTCGAAGACGGTGATCCCGAGTTCACCTCGGTCGTCCCCGCGGAGCAGTTCCTCGACAAGTACAGCATGTACGTCGAGCCGAACTACCGAAATGCCCACTTGGTCGTCGTCCGTGCACGGCACGAAGGAGGGGACTTCGAGCCCGTGACGCTCGATTGTGGCGGCGCTCTCGAGGGCTGGAAGCCGATTGGTAAGCAGGGAAAATACGAATACGTCCACGTCCCGCTGAGGTCGTTCTCCGTCAATCAGAAGGTCGGAGAGGGCATGTGCGGGCCTGGTCGTCGTGAGCTCGACAGTCGCGGCCCCTTCAGCGTTGCCGTTTGGGGAACGGATTACGCCGTCAGCTACTCCTATCCGGGAGGCTCGGCGATCCGTACGCTCAATGCCATCGAGCCGCCCCCCGTGCGTTGACCCATGGCCATCTTTCGTAGTGACGTGAATGCCTTTGCAGCGCCCGGCGAGACGCCGAGACGCGAGCCCCTCCCACTCGTCGCACGCGCTGTGGCGGGGGATGCGCAGGCAACTCATGCGCTCGTCGAGGCCCTCATGCCGGACGCCTTCCGGGTGGCGGTGGCAACCCTAGGTGCGAAACACCCGGATCTCGATGACGCTGTCCAGCTCGGCATCATGGAGGTGATGAAGAGGCTGGCGACGTTCCGCCACGAAGCGAGCTTTCGAACGTATGCACTGCTCATCGTGTCTCGGACCGCCATCAAGGTCCGAAGGAAGAGTCAGAGGAAGAGCATCCTCGCGGAGAAGTTTCGCCTCAGCAAAGGTGTCGAGACCGACGAAGAGGTGGTCGACGACACGTCGGACCCCGTCGATCAGGGGCTTCGGCGCGTGCTCAACGAGCTCTTGGCAACGTTGCCGGACGTGCAGGCGGAGGCGCTCCTCATGCGCGTGGTGCTCGACTACGACCTGGACGAGATCGCGACCCATGCAGGAGTGCCGGTCAACACGGTGCGGAGTCGCGTTCGACTCGCACGCGAAGCGCTTCGTCGTCGAATCGAAGCAGATCCCGAACTATGTGCGCTCGTCGCGGCGAGCGGCCTGCCGGCCGTGAAAGGAGGGCCAGGCGATGAGTGACATGGATGTCGTCGACCAGGCGCAGAGGCACTTGGCGAAGCGAGGCCGCGAGGCGCTCGAGCGGGCAGAGGCGGATGGCCGGCTTGCGCGATTGACGGCGGCAACGTCGGAGCGTGCGCTCTCGGCGTTGACCGGCAACGTCCCGAAGCGGGCCGGATGGCGATGGCTAGGGGGAGTGGGCATCTCGGCGATCGTCGTGCTCGCCGGAGCGACGTACGTGTCGACACGGGCTCCGAGCTCTCCCACGCGAGCCGTGGCGGTCGTGGCGACGCCGGAGCAACGCGAAGAAGCACCGACTGCAGAGGCGGTCGCGCCACCGGTCGCAGTTCCAGGGGCGAGCCTCGGGATCAGCGTCGATTCGCTGCCTTCCGCGCCGTCTTTGCCGCATGCGCAGGCACCACGAAATGTGCCTCCGCGCGCCGACGCGCCGACGTCGGTGAATTCGGAGGTCTTGGCGGACAGCGCAGCATCGCTCTTCGAGCGCGCGAACGCCGCACGACACCGGGCGGATGACGCGGCCGCCGAGACGCTCTATCGCGAGCTCCTCGATCGCTATCCCCGCTCACGCGAAGCGAATGCGACGCGAGTCATCGTCGGGCGCATGCAGCTCGCGCGAGGCGCGGGCGAGAGCGCGCTTGGACTGTTCGATGCCTACCTTGCGGAGTCGCCGACGGGAACGCTGACCGAGCAGGCTCTGGTCGGCCGTGCGCAAGCGTTGAAGAAGCTCGGGCGGCAGGTCGAGGCGCGAACGGCCTGGCGCGCGCTCCTCGATGCGTTTCCGAAGTCGGCCTACCGCGTGGAGGCGCTGGAGGCGCTCGACAGCCCGCGCTGATCGTTGGCGTCAGAACCGGACGTCGAGACCCACGCGGACCACGCCCCGGACGGTATAGGGAGATAGGAGAACGATCTCGTGGCTGCTGTCGACGACGTAGGTCGGGGCCCTGACGGGGACGTCGACGCCGACGTCCGCGCGTGCCGTGAGCCGTGGCGCGATCGAGACGGCGGTGCCGGCGAACGCGCCGATCACCGGCACGCGGTCGACGAAGCCATTCTCGGTGGCGGGCTTCGCTCCCGCGCGGAGCACAGTCGTTTGGACGGAGACGAAGTCGAGTCCAGCGCCGACGCCGAGCACGAGATCCAGCGAGGGCGCGAGCGGTATTCCGCATGAAACGTCGGCACGCAGTGCATGCTGCGCGAACCGTGACGACACCGATTGCGTGGCGACCGTGACGGAGGTGCGCTGCTCGACGAGCAATGCGCCACGGAGCGCGATGGCCCCGGGACGTGCGCTCAAGGCGAGCGCCGCGCCCGTTCCGAAGACGACCGGTGCCACCGGCGCGTAGGTTCGAACGCTCGCCTCGGTTTCGAGCTCGACGTGCGCCACGAGCTTTGCCGGTGGCGGGGGCCTGGTCGGGACGCGTGGAGAGGTTGGCGGTGTCGGCGTCTCGATGGGCTCGATGGGCGTGGCCGGTACAACCTCGCGCGGAGTTCCTAGTACCTCGCCGCGGAGCAGGGCCTCGACCGCGTACACGGTGATGTGCGAAATCTCCTCGCGCACGACCTCGTCGACTCCGCCATCGGTGGCAATCTCGTGGACGAGAACACGGTCGTGCCGCGTGTCCACGATGGCAACGCGAACCTTGTGCGGATCACTGAAGTCCACATCGACGGCCGCGAGCAGCTGCGACGAGGGGCTCGCGGGATGCGCGAGTGGACGCGACGTCCGAGCAAAGCGCGGCGTGACGTGGATGCGTGAGAGGAGCTCGCGGAGCGCCGCTTCGAGGCGCTCGTCGTCCGCTTGGACGAGGACCACCTCGACGAGCGGCGCGTTCGAATCCTCGGCATGAGCGGGCCGCGTCGTAGACGCGAGGAAAATGACCACCGCAGACGCCGCCGCACACATGACGCTTAGAAGGCGTGTCAGGCGTGTCAGTGGCCAAGCACGAGGCGCCGCGCCCATCCGAGCCGGCCAGCATATCCGAAGAGGTGTTGTGGGACGCCCCCGATCTCGCCGGAGGCCCCCACGGTCGAGGTCGCCGTCGCATGTCTACGGCAGGCCTCGAGGAGTTTCGGCCGGCGTTCGGCCGCCTGTGATCAGCGTGGACCGAGGTAGATGCCGCCGCTGGCGTCGAGGACCTGACCGGTGATCCACCGTCCGTCATCGGAGGCGAGGAACGCGACGACGTCTGCGATGTCGGAAGGGCTTCCGAGGCGGCCGAGAGCCGTCATGCTCACCATGAAGTCTTTGACGCCGGGCAGATCGAGCAGAGCCGCATGTTCGTGATACGTCGTCCCCGAGCGCACGGTGTTGACCGTGATGTTCCGTTTGCCGAGCGCGTTCGCGAGGGTGTGTCCCATGACCTCGAGCGCTCCCTTCGTCATCGCGTACGACGTCTGTGAAGGGACGGCGATACGGGTGGCGACGGAGGAGATCGTGATGATTCGGCCGCCGTCGCGGAGAATCGGCAAGGCTCGCTGAATGATGAAGAACGGCGCTCGTACGTTGATTGCGAAGATTCGGTCGAACGCCTCGCGCGTGGTCTCTTCGATTGGACCTCCGGGCGGACCCGCTGCGTTGTTGACGAGGATGTCCAGCGGTCGTCCCGATAGGCCCTTTTCGAGGCCCGCGAACAAGATATCGACGTCGCCTTCGACACCGAGCTCCGCGCGAATCGAGAAGGCTCGGCCGCCTGCCTGCTCGATCTCTGCCACGGTCTGCTTCGCGGCCTCTTCGTTGCTGCCGTAATGGATCGCAACGAGCGCTCCGTCGGTCGCGAGTCTTTGGGCAATGCCTCGCCCGATTCCTCGCGACGCTCCGGTCACCAATGCCGTCTTGCCGTCCAGTTTTGCCACGTTTCGATCCTCCATCCAACGCTGCCGGTCCCGAGCGCCGGAGGGACAACTCGAAACCGCGAAGGTTCCGACGATTTCAGCGGCCGTCGAATCCGTGCGTGTGGAGTGCGCGCGTGACAGCTACTGCGGGCTGAGCGAGCCCGAGAGCGATAGGGTCTTCTGGATCCGAAGTGTTCCAGCGGCGGCCGACGCGTTGAATCCGAAGACACGGACCTCTACCGTATTGCTGACGTCGGCGACTCCTGCGAGCGGGACGTTCGCCGAGCCGCCGGTCGTCGTCACCGTGACGTTTTGGAGTGCCGCATAGCCGTCGACGCTCGTCCCGACGGCGGCATCGGTCGGTCCCGTGGTCGACGCTTTGAGGTCGATCGCCAGCGAGGTCACGGTCATCTTGCAGGTCGCCGGGGGCGTGACGCTGAACGCGAAGTACTTGTTCGAGGCGGCTGCGCCGACCGGCCAGTTGCTGGCGTTCATGGCTCCGTTGCTCGACGCGGCGGTCACACCGGAGCGCGTGAGCGAGGTCGCCGTCACGCCCGCCGCGGTTGCCGACGGAGCGAGTTCCGTCGCGGTTCCGACAATCGTCGTGAGGTCGAAGGTGACGAGCGCTCCGGTGAAGACGCACGTGCCCGGGGCGCCCGCGTCGGTCTTCCCAGCGTCGCCCGCATCGCCCGCATCGCTCTTCCCAGCGTCGCCAGCGTCGCTCCCCGCATCGCCCGCATCGCTCTTCCCGGCGTCGCCAGCGTCGCTCCCCGCGTCGCCCGGATCGCCCGGGTCGTTGGTTGCGGCGTCGTCGGCTCCGGTCGCCGGCGAGCTTGTCGGGTCGCCGTTCGTGCTGCTGTCGGGGAGAGTCGTGCCGTTCGTTCTCGCCGATGAGTCGCCGCCGTCGGGGTGGACGATGGTGCCGGCGGCCTCGTCGTCGGACACCCCGACTGCGCAGCCGACTCCGCTCATCACCGCAAGGCACCAGAACCCGACCGCCGTACGTTTCATGCGGAGGTTCGTAGCCCACCTCCATCGCCGCGTCTTCGCCGCCTCGGAAACTCTCGTGTTAGATCCGTGCGTCAAATCTCCGACGCGCGCGTGCCATCCACTTCATGCGAGGCCGGAGAGACGCCAAGATAGGCCCGCGCGAACCTCGACGAGAGCCGTGCTCGTCGAGGTCACCCATTCGCCATGTTTCAACGAATGCCGCTGCTTGCGCGTTCGATGACCGTCGCGACCGCGGCAGGTTGGGACTCGTAGATCGCGTGGCTGCCCTTCACTTCGCTCACCGATGCCTCGATGCGCTTCGACATCGCGTGCTGCGCGGGGGGCGGGATCATCTTGTCGTCGGTTGCGATGATGTACCAGCTCGGCTTCTTGCGCCAGGCAGGCTCCCGCACTGCGCCTTCGAGCGCCGCGACGCCCCACGGGACCTGCGAGTCGGCGCGGAAGGCGGCGACCTTCGGGTCGAGGTCCGCGGCGAACGACGCGGCGAACTTCGCGCGGTCGAGGAAGAGGAAGCCGTCCTTCGGGGGGAGAATCGGCGGGACCGGCGCGCCGGGCGGCGGGTTGGCGATGAGCGAGGCGACCGACTCTCCCGCGTCAGGCGCGAATGCCGCGACGTACACCAGGCTTGCGACCTTCGGGTGATTGCCGGCTTCGGTGATGACGACGCCGCCGTACGAGTGACCTACCAGGATCGCCGGGCCATCGAGCTGGTCGAGGACGCGGCTGGTTGCCGCGACGTCGTCGGCGAGAGAGGTGGTGGGGTTCTGCACGATGCTGACGCGGTAACCCTTGTCTCGAAGGATGCCGTAGACGCGCTCCCAGCCCGAACCGTCGACGAAACCACCGTGCACGAGAACGACGTTCTTGATCGAGTTCATGATGACCACCTATCTGCCTTTCTGACCCTGAGACGCCGGCCGGGCGGCGGTCTTACCTCGGGTGACGAACTTTTTTTCGAGACCCCCGAGCCGTGCCCGCTTGACCCGCCGCCCTCCACAGGCGGAGACTCGGCCGCGATGCATGCGGATCGCAGCGATCAGGCTTGGATCGACGGACTGAGGGGCACCGCCGACACGGCTGCACGGGCTGCCCTCGTCTCCGATCTGCGTGACTACTTGCGTCGAACGCTCGCGAAGGGCTTCGGCCGGCAGCTCCAGGGCGCGGATCTCGAGGACCTGACGCAGGAGAGCGTTCTTCGCGTGCACCAGAAGCTCGATAGCTTCGAAGGTCAGAGTCGCTTCACCACGTGGGCCGCGACGATCGCCGTGAACGCGGCGCTCTCCGAGCTACGGCGCAAGCGCTACGAGCATGTCAGCATCGACGAGGCCGGCGAACGGGCGGATTGGTCGGAAGCGAAGGACGACACGGTCGACGACGAACGAGAGGTCGAGCTGCTCCGCCGCGGTATCGAGGACGTGTTGACGGAGAGGCAACGCGAAGCCATTCAGGCCGCGCTCGGTGGCCTCCCCTTGATGGAGCTTGCGCGTCGCTATGACGTCAGCCAGGGCGCCGTGTACAAACTGCTCCACGACGCACGGCGGCGGCTCAAGCGCTTCCTCGAAGAGGCTCGGGAAGTGGAAGTACGGCAGGGAGTTTCAGCATGAGCAACAATCCGAAGGCCGCCGCGACGTTGCGCCGACTCCTCGCGACCACGCGAGACGAGGAGCTGGACTGCGATCGGTTCTTTGCGCTGATGGCTCCCTATCTGGATGGCCAGCTCGGCGACGAGCAGCTTCGCGAGCAGATCGCACATCACGCCCAGCAATGCCCGGAGTGCAGCGAGGAGCTCGAAATCCTGAAGCGAGCGCTCGCGCCCGACGAGGAGTGAGCGCCGTCCGCTTTGCTACGAGCGCCGCATCGCCGCAACGAGCGCGTTGCTCGCGGACGAGAACGTCGAGACGCCGTCGAGGTGGATGTCGTGCTCGGTCATCTGGACGGCGCTCGCGGGTGAAATGCCCGAGAGCATGCACTCGGCGCCCAGGAGTTTGGTGGCGCGGGTGATGGCGGCGAGCGCGGAGACGGAGGCGGCGTCCATCGCTTCGACGCCGGTCACGTCGATGAGCGCGGCGCGCGTGGCGCGCTGGCTGACGGCCGACAGCAAACGATCGGCGATCTGATCGGCGCGAGCCGTATCCATACGCCCCACGAGAGGCAAGAGCAGCACGCCGGGGGCGATCTCGAGAAGTGGCGTCGAGAGCCTGCGCAGCTCTTCTTTCTGCGCGCGTGTCAGGGCGAGCTGGGCCTCGAGCGTTTTGAGATCTTCCAGATTCCAATACACGACGCCCGCCAGGCTCGCGACGGACGAGAGCAACGTGATGTGGGTCTGCGTGAAGGACTCCGGGCGGGTGCTGCCCAGGGAAATCGCGCCCACGCTTTGGCCACGGCCGACGAGCGGCAGGGTCAAGCGTGAGCGGACGGTATGGCGGCGAGGGCTGAGCTGGGCCGAGGGATCGCTCTCGATGGCCACCTCGGGCACATGGAAGACCTGCTGCGAGCAAAAGACGTCGCCCACGTGACGGTCCATCGCCGTGCGCTCGGCCTCGAGCCGCTCCTCCTCGGTAAAGCCTCGAGCGAAGACGTGACGGAGGCGGCTCGTGCTGCGATCGAGGAAGAAGACCGCCACGTACTCGACGTCGATGATGCGCTGCATGATGTCGCCCATCGCGGCGACGAGCGCCGCTTCGTCGCGAACGGACGCGAGCGCGGTCGCAATGTGATCCAACAACGGGACGAGATCGAGCGCAGGAACTTCGTCGTGGGACATCCGGCGCAGCAGTCTACGACGGCTGCTCGTCGGTGGGGACGCCGAAGGAGAGCGGGCGGACACGACGCCGGGCCGCGTTGTCGTCCGCGACCGTTTCGACGATGCTCGAACCATGTACGGTTCGCCCCCGGCCCTCATCGGAAGTTCGAAGGCCATGCAGCAGATCCAGGCCACGATCGAGCGGATCTCGCGCTATCGCACGACGGTGCTGCTCCTCGGGGAGAGCGGCACGGGCAAGGACCTTCTCGCGCGGATGCTCCATACGCGTGGTCCAGGGCGTGAGCACCGGTTCGAGCCGCTGAATTGTGCAAGTCTCGGGCGGGAGCTTCTCGAGAGCGAGCTCTTTGGTCACGAGCGGGGCGCCTTCACCGGCGCGCATGCTCAAAAGCGTGGGCTGCTCGAGATCGCGAACAAAGGAACCCTGTTTCTCGACGAGATCGCGGAAATGGATCTCGCCACCCAAGCCAAACTCTTGCGCGCCCTCGATTACCGCCAATTCCGGCACCTCGGCGGCACCGAGATCATCCGCGTCGATCTGGGGCTCGTTGCAGCGACGAACCGCGACGTGCCGGCGCTCATCGAAGCAGGGCGGTTCCGCGAGGATCTCTATTACCGACTCCGCGTGGTCACCATCGTGGTGCCGCCGCTCCGCGAGCGAAAAGAGGACATTCCCCAGCTCGTCGCGCTGTTCGTCAAACAGTTCAACGAACGGCACGGAGCGCGGTTGAAAGGCGTGTCACCTGGACTGATGAAGCGGCTTCTGGCGGACGACTGGCCCGGCAACATTCGTGAGCTACGCAATGCCATCGAGAGCGCGGCGTTCTTCGCGACGGGGGACGAGCTCGGGCTCGCGGATGCCGAGGCGAGTGGCTTTCTCCTCGCGCCCGCCGGATCGCGGACACCGACGACGCCCGCGTCGCGCACGGGGCAGGAGCGCTCGAAGGAGAGGGGACGACGAGGGCGTGGAACGGAGGAGGCGCCGAGCACCGACGTCACGCTCGAAGAAGCCGAGCGTGCGCTCATCGAGGAGCGACTCCAGCAGCTTGGATCGCGAGAGCTGACCGCGCGATCGCTCGGGATCGGGCTGCGGACGCTCTACGCCAAGCTCCAGCGTTACGGGATTGCGACGCGCTGAGCCTCTCGCCCATCTGCTGAAACGGCATGCCGAATCAGCAGTTCCGAGAGGTGGTTCCTGCGCGACGCCCATGATTTTCGTGGTCCCGTGATTGGCCCGCTTGGTGCTGAGCGCGTCAGCAAACATGCTCGCTCCAAGTCGCCGTCCTTCCCGCCCACGTCGCACCGCCGCCTTCGCTTTCATCGTCGTCGCCGCTTCGTCCTCGAAAGCCTTCGCTGCATCCCCCGAGCGATCCCTCGGCATCGGCGCGCCCCAAGCCATCGGCTTCGACGATGCCATCGAGCGCGCGATCAGCCGCTATCCCTCGGCGCGCGCGGCCGAGGCCGACGTCGAAAGAGCTCGCGCCGACTTCGCGCGTGCTCGCAGTCAGTCCATGCCGGCACTGAACGGCTCGCTCTCGCACCTCGGCGTCGACTCGGTCTCGCTCGACGGACAGGCAACCCGAATCGGCCTCGCGTCGAACCAGGCACAACTCTCCCTTTCCGTGCCGTTGTTCGATCCGCGCGCCTGGGCCGATTGGTCCGAAGGCAAAGAGAAGATCGAAGTCGCCGACGCACGCCTGTCGAACGAGCGACGGCGCGTAGCACTCGCGGCAGGCCGTGCGTGGACAGCAGTGCTCGCGGCGGACCACGTGCTCGCGTTGCACGAAGAAGCGCTCCGGACGGCCGAGGCGCATCGTACCTTCACCGTGGGTCGTGTCTCGGGAGGCATCGGGACCGAGCTCGACGTGGTGCGCGCGAACAAGGAAGTGGAGTCGGTCCGCGGGCTCGTCGAGCTGGCGACGTCCGACTGCGTCCGCGCTCGCGAAATACTCGGCGTCCTGACGGGGGTGAACGGGGCGGTCGACGTGCGTGCCGACGACACCGGCGAAATTTCGGCCGATGCGAAGTCATCGATGTCGGTCGGGGTCGCTTCGGGCGCCCGCATCGACCATCGCCCCGACGTCGTCGCCGCGCGAGTCGCGCACGAGAGCGCGCGCAACGAAAGAAAGCATTCGTATACCGACTATCTGCCGAGCATGCGCCTCGATGCGGACGCCTTTTACCAGGACGAACCGACGCCGATTCTCCCGGTCTCCGGCGTTGGCTACATCGTCAAACTCACTCTCTCGGTACCGATCTACGACGGCGGCTTGCGACCGGCGCGGAGTCGAGCACGTCGCGCCGACGAGGCCGCGGCTTCGGCTCGTCTCGAGGAAGTGACCCGCTCGGCACGCGCGGAAGCCCGCATCGACGGAGATCGCCTGAAGCACGCCGAGCTGGCGTGGGACGACGCCAGGAAGGCGGCCACGCTCGCGCGGCGCACGGTCGATCTCACGCGGCAGCGTTACGCCGATGGTCTCGGCACTGATCTCGACGTGATCGACGCGCTCCGCGAATCACGCAATTCCGATATCGCCGCGGCCGTCGCCGAACAGACGGTCCTCGTTGCCAGGCTCGACTGGCTCGCCGCCGAAGGCGTTCTGCCGACCCTCTCGCGCGACGCACACGGTTCGCGCCACGAATCGAAAGGTACGTACTGAAAATGGATTCATCGATGGTATCGACGGCTTCCAACTCGAAGATTCGACGGGCTGTCGGCTTCCTCCGAACGAAGTTCTCCTTCGGAGGTCTCGTGACGGCGGGGATCTTGCTGTTCGCCGGTCTCGCAGCCGCGGCCGCGCAGAGCGATCGCAAGATGGCATTCCCGATCAACGAGGGCGCGACCGATGACGCGTTCGTTCGCGCCGACATCACGCCGCTTTCGTCGCGGGTCGAAGGCCATGTGCTCCGCGTACTCGTCCAGGACAACGAGCGCGTACGTGCCGGTCAGCTGCTCGTCGAAATCGACCCTGCCGATTTCGAAGCGAAGGTGCGCGAGGGCGAGGCGCGCGTGGCTGCTGCCCAAGCGCTGCTCGAGTCGAATCGAACCAAGCAGCTCGTCCAACGAAACTCCGTGGCCGCCGCGAGTGCCGCCGTGGACGCGACGAGCGCCGGCATGCAGCGCGCAGAGCTCGAAGCGCAACGACACGATCGGCTCTCGTCGGGAGGTCTGGTGTCGGCGCAAGATCACGAACGAGCCACGTACGATGCGCTTCGCGCGCGGGCGGAGCTGCGCCAGCGTGGCTCCGAGCGCGATCGATCGACGGCGGAGCAAGTCTATCTCGACGCCGAACGCAGGCGGCTCGAAGCGGAGCTTTCGGCGGCCAATGCGATGCTCGACCTGGCGCGCATCCAGCTCGGATATACGCGCATCGTTGCGCCGGCGAATGGCGTCGTGGGCGAGCGAGGCGTCCGCGTGGGTCAGCTGGTGCGGCCCGGCTCGCAGATCATTCATCTCGTTGCCATCGACGACGTCTGGGTAACGGCCAACTTCAAAGAACGGCAGGTCGGCGTCCTTCAGCCTGGCACCCCCGTTCGCGTGACGATCGACACGTTTCCGGGAGTCGAAATTCCGGGCGTCGTCGACAGCCTTTCTCCGGCGAGCGGCGCTCAATTGAGCCTTCTGCCGCCAGACAATGCGACGGGCAACTTCACGAAGATCGTCCAGCGTATTCCGGTGAAGATCGCGCTGCGCCCGCCGCGGGAGCTCGCGGGACGATTGATCCCTGGGATGTCGGCGGTCGTCAGCATCGAACGCGCGCGTGAGCACGACCAAGCGCGGGCCGGAGGAACAACGCCCCTCCCGGGAAAGTCATGACGAGCGCGCAGTCGGCGGAAATGACACCCTCGCTCGCGGTTGGAGACGCGCGCGCCGTCGCGCCGTTTTCCGGCGGTCTCTCGATTCGTCAGCGTGCCGCCGTGGGGGCGGCGGTTGCGTGCGTGTTTGCCGCCGTTCTGCAAGCTCGGCTGACGAGCTTCGCGCTCGCCGACTTGCAGGGGGCGTTCGGTGTCGGGCCCGACGAGGCGGCGTGGCTCAATACGGTTTTTGCCGTCGCCGAGGTCATGGCGATTCCACCAGCCGTTTGGCTCGCCGGCGTGCTGTCTCTACGTCGGACGTTCGTGCCTGCCGCTGTCGCCTTCGCAGCGGTGTCACTCCTCGCGGTGCGTGTGCGCGACTTCGAGATGCTCCTCGTCTTGCGGGCGCTTCAAGGGTTGAGCGGCGGAGCACTCATCCCGATGGCCATGCCGACGTTCCGGCGCAAGCTGCCAAACATGAATCGGCTCTATGCATTTGCCCTTTACGGCATCGTCGCGAGCGTACCCATCAGTCTCGCGCCGCTGATCGAGGCGTGGATTGTCGAAAATGGCTCCTTCCGACTCGTCTTCGTACCGCCCGCGGTCATCGCGGGCGTGGCGGCGCTCGTGGGCGTTTGGGGTTTTCCTCGGCAGCCGGTGAACTGGTCGGAGCTCCGCCACCCGGATCCGCTCGGGCTTGCGTTGCCGTCGATCGGTCTCGGAGCTGTCTTGCTCGGAATCGAGCAAGCGAACCGTCTCGACTGGTTCGCGTCGCGATGGGTCATCGGCATGGTCACCGCGGGCCTGCTCGTGCTGGTTGCGTTCATTCGGCACGAGCTCGCACACCCCACGCCCGCGTTTCGCCTCGACGTATTCACCAATCGAAACTTCACCGTGGCCATCGTGACCATGGCGCTGTTTCGTATTTCGCTCATGATGGTCGCTTGGGCGATTCCCGACTTCCTGGTTCGTATCCAGAGCCTTCGTCCCATCGACTTCGCTTCGGTGTTCCTGTCGATGGCCGTACCGCAGCTCGTCTTGCCGTTCGTCGCCGTGCATCTGGTGCGTCGGTTCGACCCGCGTCTGACCATTGCCGCGGCCCTCGCGCTCCAGTGCGCGGCGTGCCTCCGTGGGCTAGCGCTCGACGCGAACTGGGCGCTCGACGAGCTTTGGCCAATCTTCGTTCTGCATGGCGTGGGGCAGGGCCTCTTCTTCTTGCCGATTCTCTCTCTGCTTTCGCTCAATCTCGACGTGCCACATCGGTCGTCGGCCGTCGTGGTCGTGAACTTCGTACGACTCGTGGGTGGCTCCGCAGGCGTCTCCGTGGTCGGGACGCTGCTCACGCAATCGGTGCATTTTCATCACAACGTCCTGAACGAACACCTGGCGTCGGGGGCGGGGCCCGCGGCGGAGCGTTTGGTCGCCAAGACCCAGCAGCTTGCCGCGCGGACGAGCGGCGACGCTGCGCCGTTGGCACTCCACCTGGTACGCGGCGTCGTGCGTCGCGAGTCGCTCGTCCTCGCCTATTCGGACGTCTTTCTGATGGTCGGCGCCGGATTGCTCGGTTGCGTGCTGCTCCAGACACTCCTTCGGCCCGTCAGCCTCGAGGAGTTGATGACGGGAACCCAGGGTAGGGCGGAACCGCCACGAGACCGCTTCTGACCACGACGCGAATCCTGCGCGCACGTGCAGGGGTTGCGCGTGCGCGAGACGGCGAGCAGCATTTGCGTGGACGGCATCTTCCTTGCGTTAGGCGGCGCGCAGTTCGTTCGCGCAGTCGCTTTCATGAACAAATCCAAACTTCCGTTGCCGTCAAGCGGTCCCGACCACCTCCACTACAAAGCCATTCTCGAGCTCGACGAGTCCGAGCTCGCCCGCCGACGCGCCCTCCTGGAGCTCGGCGACGACGATCTTGCGCGGCTTGCCGAGCTCCGGCCTTTCGCCGAGCGTCACACCGACGCGGTCGTCGACGAGTTCTATCAACTCTTGCTCGCACTCCCGGAGAGCAAGGCGTTCTTGAACGACAATGCCCTCGTCACGCGCCTGAAAGGGACGCAGCGAGCGTATTTCCTCGGTCTATTCACGGGTCGCTGCGACCTCGATTATGTCGAGGATCGGCTGCGCGTCGGCGTAGCGCACGAGAAGATCGGCATTCGTCCGAAGATCTATCTTGGGGCCTATCGACGGTATCTCCACCTCCTCCTCAAGTATCTGTCGGTGGACTTCGCCGATGCCGACTTCGTCCATCAGGCGTTCGCCAGTATTCAGAAGATGGTCTATTTCGATATGTCGATCGCGATCGATACATACTTCGCGGCTCATCTCGAGACGATCACGCGGCAGCAAGCAGCCATTCGCGAGCTCTCGACGCCCGTGACCCAGGTGCACGATCGCGTTCTGCTCCTGCCCTTGGTGGGCGAGATCGATCAGCCGCGGGCCACTCAAGTCATGGATCGGGTGCTCGCGGCCGTCGCGGCGGAAAGTGCCCTCGTCGTCATCATCGACATCGCAGGCGTCCCGGTCGTGGACACGCGCGTGGCCAACCATCTCCTGAAGACCACCGCCGCCGCGCGCTACCTCGGTGCACGTACCATCTTGAGCGGAATCAGCCCGAGCGTGTCGCAATCGATGGTCGCGCTCGGGGTGGACCTGTCGTCGATGGTCACCGTCGGCCGCCTCAAAGACGGGATCGATCTGGCGTTCAAGATGCTCGGAAGGGAGCGCCCCTCCGCCTAGCAGCGTTAGCTCGATCGGCGCTCCTTCTTCTTCGAGCTGGACGAGGGGCGTCGCGTCTGAGCGTCCCCTCGATCCGCGCGTGAGAACAACTCCACCGCCGAGTCCACCACGGCCTTCGTGCTGGACTCGCCGGGAAGCACGTGAGCGAGCTGGCCATGCCGCAGCAGCTCCGAAAGGCCGTGGATCAGAGCCCACGCGTTGACCGCGAGCAATCGATGTGAGCGCTCGTCGCGATCCGGGTGCAGGCGCGCGATCTGCTCCTCGAGCTGCCCGAACGTGGCGAGCGCGGCGTCATGGAGCGTCGGGTTCCGCTTCGCGCGGTCCTCGAAGTCGTCGCCGAACATGAGCTGCATCAACGCCGGCTTCCTCACGGCGAAGTCGAGGTAGGCCTGCGCGAGTCCCGAGAAGTCTCCCTCGGCACGAGCCATCGCCGCACCGAACTCCTTGAATCCTTCCTCGGCGAGCGCTGCGAGGAAATCCGTCTTGTCGGCGAAATGTTGGTACGGCGCGCGAGGCGACACGCGGCACTTTCGCGCGATCTCGCGCAAGCTCACCGCTTCTTTGCCCTGCTCGGAGAGCAGCTCGAGCCCCGCTTCCACGCACGCCCGCCTCAGATCTCCATGATGGTATGCCGCCCTCGGTTGCCGCTTCGCCACCCTCGATGTATACAGTGCATAGATTGGAGCTGCAACGATGTACCACTTCATCGTCAAGCAACGCGTGAAGACCATCTTCGAGCGCCTGAACCGCGGCGACTTCGAGTTCATCCTCCGGCAGTTCTCACCGGCCGCGGAGCACTGGTTCTCGGGCCAGCACGCCCTCTCGGGGGTGCGGCGCAAGCCCGAGCTCCGCGATAAGTGGTACCAACGTCTCGCGGCCGTATTTCCAGGCCTGCAATTCGAAGTGCAGAAGATCGTCGTGAGTGGATGGCCATGGCGCACGTTCGTGGCCGTGGAGTGGAAGGACCGGGTGTTCGACATCAAGGGCATCGAGCTGACGCCGAACCAAGGCATGTTCATGCTCACCCTGAGCTGGGGTCGGGCGGTGGAGTTCCACGTGTACTGCGACACTCAGGGGCTGGCGCAGAACCTCGAGGTCATCGCCGGCCAAGGCCTGGCGCAAGCGGCACTGCCGGCCATCTCCGAAGCTCACGGATGATCACGGCTCGGCAAAGCCCATAGCTCAGGCGCAAGCTCGGGCTGCAATCCCATGGTGTGCGAGCGGTGATGGTGCTTAGGTGGTCTGCACATGACCTCGCCCGCTGCGGACCACATTCGCGCTGTTCGTGACGCTCTTGCTCGCCATGGGATTTCGGCCTTGCTCATTCCCTCGGCGGATCCGCATCTGTCGGAGTATCTGCCCGGGCGCTGGAAGGGTCGGGCTTGGGCGTCGGGATTTACGGGGTCGGTCGGAACGTTGATCGTGACGCCGACGTTCGCGGGGCTGTGGGTCGATAGTCGCTATTACACGCAAGCCGACAACGAGCTCGCGGGCTCGGGGATCGCGCGGATGTCGCTTCCGGCGTCTGGAAGCTCGGCGCACATCGATTGGCTGGCCGAGAACCTTCCGCAAGGCGGTGTGCTCGCCGTCGATGGAGACGTGCTCGGCTACGCCACGTCGAAGGCGCTGAAGGCGGCGCTGGCGAAGAGCGGCGCCACGTTGCGCACCGATCTCGATCTGATTGGCGAAGCGTGGGCGGATCGCCCGGCGATGCCCACCGAGCCGGTCGTCGAGCATCTGCCGCCCTTCGCGATCGTCACCCGCGCCGCGAAGCTCGCGCGTCTTCGCGAGGCCATGACCAAGGCCGGTGTCGACCATCACTTCGCCTCGACGCTCGACGACGTCGCCTGGCTCCTGAACCTCCGCGGCTCGGACGTCTCGTACAACCCCGTGTTCCTCGCGCACGTGCTCGTCTCTCCGAGCGAGGTCACGCTCTTCGTCGGCGACGGCAAGATCGCGCCCGACCTTCAAGCTCGCCTCGCCGCGGACGGCGTTCGCGTCGAGCGCTACGAGAACGCGAAGAGCGCACTCGCGGCGCTTCCGGCCGGCGCGAAGCTGCTTTTGGATCCTGCCCGTGTGACGCTCGGGCTCGTCGAGGCGGTCGCGAAACACGCCACCGTCGTCGAGGTGCAGAACCCCACCGTGCTCTTCAAGGCCTGCAAGACGGCCGAGGAGATCGCGCACGTGCGCACCACGATGGAGTACGACGGCGCAGCGCTCTGCGAGCTCTTTGCATGGCTCGAAGGTGCGGTTGCTCGTGGCGAGCGAATCACCGAGCTCTCCATCGACGAGCAAGTTTGCGCGGCCCGCGCCCGTCGTCCGAACTTCGTCGGCCCGAGCTTCGCCACGATCGCCGGATGGAACGCGAACGGTGCAATGCCCCACTACCGGGCCACGCCCGAGAGTCACGCTGTCATCGAAGGCGACGGGCTTCTGCTCGTCGACTCCGGCGGCCAATACCAGGGCGGCACGACCGACATCACGCGCGTGGTCGCTGTCGGAAAGGTCAGTGACGAGATCCGGCGCGACGTCACCGCCGTGCTCAAGGGGATGATTCAGCTCTCGCTTGCGCGCTTCCCTCGCGGGATCCGCGGCGGCCTCCTCGACGCGCTGGCGCGCGCGCCAATCTGGGCAACGCTCGCGGACTTCGGCCACGGAACCGGTCACGGCGTTGGCTACTTCCTCGCGGTGCACGAGGGGCCGCAAGGCATCGCGCCTGGCGCCGCCGCGCTTCCGCACGCGATCCTCGAGCCGGGCATGATCACGTCCAACGAGCCGGGCCTCTATCGGCCGGGACGCTGGGGCGTTCGCATCGAGAACCTCGTGCTCACGATCGACGCAGGGAAGTCGGAGTTCGGCGAGTTCCTCGCCTTCGAGACCCTCACCCTCTGCCCGATCGACGTGCGCTGTCTCGACGTCACGCTGCTCGACGCCCGCGAACGCGCCTGGCTCGACGGTTACCACGCCGAGGTGCAGAAACGTCTGCTCCCTCACGTCGACGGCGACGCCCGCGCCTGGCTCCTCCGCGCCACGGTGCCACTGGCGTCGACCTAGCAACCTCCAACGAAAGATTCGGTGCGCGAGCCGGGCGAGTTGCTCGGCCCGCGCGCCAAGTGAATGACGCCGTTACGCGAACTTCGAATTCAGGCCGCGCGGCCGGCGCGCAGCGTTCGCGTCCACCACATGAGATCGTCGAACATGCGCGCTGCGGATTGCTCGAGGTGAGGGAAGTCCGCGAAGGTCTTTCCGTGCATGAGCATCCCGAAGAACTCGGTATATCCGATGTGCACGGCGTGCTTGAGCGACGCCACCTGGAGCTCGGCGAGGATGAGCCGCAACTGCTCCACGGCGCGCGCGCCGCCGGTGTTGCCGTAGGCCACGAAGGTCGCCGGCTTTCGGTTGAACTCGTTGTAGGCGTAATCGAGCGCGTTCTTCAGCACCGCGCTGATGCTGTGGTTGTACTCGGGGGTGACGAAAATGAAGGCGTCGAGCTCGGCGACCTTCCTTCCCCAGCGGAGTGCGACCTCGTTCTTCGGCGGCACGATCATCGGTGAGCGCGGTTCGTCGAAGAACGGCATCGGGTAGTCACGGAGGTCGACGAGCTCGAACGTGGCGTCGGTTCGCGCCTTGGCGAGGTTCATGAGCCACTCGGCTGGGCGATCGGCGAATCGGCCCTCGCGCGTCGAGCCGAGAACGATGCCGATGCGGGGAAGCTGAGACATGGGCAGGGCTCCTGCTGTTTGGATAGTTACGAACGATTTGTTCGTTGCGCTACGGTAGTGCCCTGGCAAAACTGCGCAAGGAGGCACATTTTTGAACGCCACGCACAAACGTGTTCGCACCGCGCACGAGAAAGAGAACTGCAAGGTGGTCGTCGAGATGCTCTCGCGCATCGGCGACAAGTGGACGGTGATGGTCGTAGGCGCCCTCTCGGAGGGCACCATGCGCTACACCGAGCTGCAACGCAGCATCGACGGGATCTCCCAGCGCATGCTCACGCTCACCCTCAAAGGCCTCGAGGAAGACGGCCTCGTGGCCCGCACGGTCCACCCGACCATCCCGCCGAGGGTCGAGTACACCCTCACGCCGATGGGGCGCACGCTCACGAAGCCCTTGTTCGCCCTCTACCAGTGGACGATGGAGCACCGCCCCGCGATGCTCGAAGCGCGCAAGGCCTACGCGAAGGCCGCGGCGAAGAAGACGGGCTAACGCGTCATCTTGGGGAGCGCGCGGCGCAGGCGCTCTTGGAGGATCTCGCGATCGCCTCGCGCGCCTTTGCGGAAGCTGCTTGGAGACATGCCGGACGCTCGTTGGAACAGTCGGATGAAATTCGAGAGATCGCCGAAGCCGACCTCATAGGCAATGTCGGTAATGGACCGCGAGCGATCCGTCAGCAGGCGCGCCGCGTTGCGGAGGCGCGAGCGAACGAGGAACTGGTGCGGAGTCACGCCGAGCACGCGCGCGAAGAGTCGCAAGAAGTGAAACGCCGAGAGACCTGCCTCGCGGGCCACGTGCTCGAGGTGAATCGGCTCGTGGGAGTGGTCCGACATCCAGAGCGCGGCATCCACCGCGCGTCGGCGATCCGGCGTGCGAACGTTGGAGGTCTCGGGTTTTCGGCCTGAAGAGACGTCGACGAAGCTGCCGGCGAAGAGCATTCCCACTTCGTCGAGGGCGATGTCGCTCCGGCCTTCCACGGCGGACTGCGCGAGCTCGCCGAACACGACGAGCTCCGACAGTGGCGGGAGCGCACCGCTTCGCCAGGCTTTGGCGCGGTCATCCATCGACTCGACGAGGTCGGTCGAGAGTCGGAAGCACAGGCACTCGTCTCCGGTGACGTGATCGTGCGTGCACGTGTACTCGTCGCCGGGCTGACCCACGAGGACCGAACCGGCGACGAGCTCGAACGAGCCTTCCTTCGTGCGGTAGCCGAAGCTTCCCGTTCGCACGTAGGAGATCGAATAGGTCTGGTGTCCTTCGACGAACGGCGCAGCGGACGGGCCCGCCGTGCAGCGATAGTCGAAAACCGATATCGGCTCTCGCTGGAGCAGCGTGGTCACTTCCATCGATTCGAGGGTACGTCCGGGCCCTACGCGGAGCAATCGACACGAACGATTGCTCCGCGTCGAGGGCACGCGACGAATCAGCCCCCGAATGCTTCAGCTACCTCGGTTCGACTCCATCGCCTTCTTCATGGCGGCGAGGCCCTCCTCCATCATCGCCGCCACCTGCGGTGCCATTGCGTTGGGCAAGAGGTCGGCGATCCACACGCCGCGCGTACGGCCGTTCTCGGCGATGACCTGGAACGAGGCGCTGTAGTGCGTCATCGGCGTGCCTTCGGCACCCCAGGCGATGCGACGTCGTTCGTCGCTCACGTCGAGGATGGGCTCGCGCACCACCATGCCGTTTCCGAACGTCACGACCCGCGCGCCCTCTTCGAGAAGCGTCGCGACGACGAACCCAGGGACGAGACGCGTATGGAGCGCCCCGATGTCACGCGCGGCGTCCCACACCTGCTCCGGCGGAGCGTCGATCAAAACCTCACGATGAATCGATGCCATGATCAGCCCTCCTCGCCGAGGTAGACGGCTTCCACGTTGTTGCCGTCCGGATCGATCAAGAACGCCGCGTAGTAATTCGGACTGTAATCCGCGCGAACCCCCGGCTTCCCGTTGTCGCGTGCGCCTGCCTTCAGTCCCTCCTGATGAAAACGCTCGACCGCCTTCCGATTCGCCGCGCGAAACGCGACGTGCGCGGTGCCTCGTGCATTCGTCGTCTCGTACAGCCACAACGCCGGTGCGTTCGGCGGGCCGAATCCGGTGCCCGAACCGTCGAGCACGAAACCCAGTGGCGCCAGCACTGCTTGGTAGAAGCGAACGCTGGCCTTCAACTCTTTCACCGCAAGGCCCAGATGATCGAACATGCAGCTCTCCTTCGAGGAACATCGATAGGCGAGGGGCGCCGGGCAGGACTTGGTAAATCTTGCGGTGCACGCTGAAGCCCCGAGCCGCTGATCGCTTGAGGTCGTGGAGACGATAGAGGAAGCGGAGCTCATCGAGGTCGCCCGCGCTGGTGCTCACGAGCGCCGGCGGCACCTTCGCGGCAACCGTGGTCCTCGCGCCGAGTCGCTCCGCCGCCGGCAAGCTCACTTCATGATGCGAACTTCGAGGCCCTCGAACGTCGCCGAACCTGGCCTCTCCAGCCGCGTCGAAACGCGAATGGCGTCGGCGCCGCTCGCGGGGGCGGTCATCGAGCACGACGAGTTGTAGTGCGTCGTGCTGCAGCCGCTGCCCGCCATGCCTTCGAGCTCGAAGCCTTCGCAGGTCATTCTTCCGACGACGGTTCCTCGATCGAGGAGTTCGGCATCGAGCATCACGTTGTTCGATCCCTGGTACGAGTGCTTGGCGGCGTGGACCGCGAGGCTCACCGTCGCTCCGGCCGGCAGCGCCACGGCGGTTTGCTCGGTGGTGCCCACGCTCGAAAACGGAATGCTCGCGATCGGCTTCCCGCAACCAAGGAGGGCCGCAACGACGAAGCCAACGACATAGCCGCTCTTCATGATGGTTCGTTCTCCCCATCTCGAAGGATGCCATGTTTCCTTCGCCTCGACGTCAACCGTTCAGCAAGGCTGAGGCCAAGCCATCGACCGGCGAACGTCAGTCACCGGCAGGACCGGCTTGTCTGATCTCTTCCTGGCGGAGAGCGCACGCCGTAGAGTACCGGCATGGCAGCCGTCGTGGTGGATCCCCGCAAGGTCTTCGAGTTCGAGGACGAGCAGAGCTTCTACAGCTGGCTCGGCAAGCACTGGAACAAGGAGTCGGAGATCTGGCTCAAGATCCACAAGGTCAACTCGGGCCTCGCGTCGATTACGCCCAAGGAGGCGATCGACGTGGTGCTGTGCTGGGGATGGATCGACGGCATTCGAAAGGGCTTCGACGACAAAAGCTTCCTCCAGCGCTACACGCCGCGCGGAAAGAAGAGCGTCTGGAGCCAGATCAACATCGACAACGTGAAGCGCCTGACCGAGGCGGGGAAGATGCGTCCCTCGGGGCTCGCACACGTCGAGGCCGCCAAAGAAGACGGTCGCTGGCAGAAGGCCTACAGGATCGCCAACAACGAGGCGCCGCCCGATCTACTCGAGGCGATTCGCGCCGAGCCGAAGGCCCTGGCGATGTACGAGACGCTCTCGTCGCAGAACCGCTTCGCGCTCACGTTCCGCACGATGTCCATGAAGACCGAGGCCGGGCGGAAGAAGAAGATCGAAGGCTTCGTGGCGATGCTCAAGAAGGGCGAGACGATTCACCCGAACGGCACGGGCGCCAAGCGGAAGGCAGAGAAAGCCCCCGCCGAGTCGAGCAAGGCCTCCAAGCCGAAGGCCAAGTCTGCCAAGCCGAGCACGGCGCCCAAGCGCAAGTCGCGCTGAGACCGTCAGGGGATCGGGACGGCGCCACTCGTGATGGAGTTCACGACGTGGCTTGCCGCGACGAGTCCGAACGTGCCGGTGACGAAGCTCACGCTGCCGCGCACGACGGAGCGCTCCTCGCACGAGTGGTGCTCGTTCTTGCCGCCCGGGCATACGCAGTGGAAGCCCTCCTCGCCGTCGTAGGCGAGAGGCATCGGGTCACGAGCTTCTTCGCGTGACCACACGGCTTGGATCCCGAAGGGGCCGCGTGCCGGGAAGCCATGCTCGCGGCGCAGGAGGCGGCGCACCGCGAGGGCGAGGCCGTCATTCTTGGTTTGGGCGAGGTCGGTGGTCGTGACGGCGAGAGGATCGATGCGTCCGGCCGAGCCGAGCGTGGTGACCACGCGAAGTGCGCGCTCGCGGCACTCCGAGAGAAGGTGGCATTTCGCGTTGACGTTGTCCGTCGCGTCGACGACGAAATCGATGTCGCTTCGCAAGATGTGATTCGCCGTGGCCGGGCCATAGAACATCGGCACGGGCGTCACCTCGAGCCGAGGATCGATGAGGCGAATGCGCTCGGCGAGAACGTCGGCTTTGCGCTTGGCCACGTTGACCGACAGCGCCTGGAGCTGGCGGTTGGTGTTCGTCACGCATACGCGATCGAAGTCGACCAGCGTGAGGCGGCCGATTCCGCTTCGAGCGAGCGCCTCGACCGCGAACGAGCCCACGCCACCGAGCCCGATCACCAGAACGTGGGCGCGCGCGAGGCGTTCGACGGCGGTGTCACCATAGAGGCGTCCGAGCCGATCGAACCGACGATGGAGCCGAAAGGGCGCACGCTCGGCGACGTTCGCGCGTTCGGGGCGCTCGACCTGATCGGTGCGGTCGTCGAGTACGGCTTGGCTCATGACTCCTCGATACGAAAGGCGCGGCATGCGTTGCGGTAGGTCGTCTCGGCAATCTCGGAGGCGGGGGCACCCACGATGGTTGCGACGGACCGCACCACGGAGGTGAGGAACGTTGGTTCGTTCGCCTCGGGACGATGATCCAAGGGCGTCTGATCGGGGGCGTCGGTTTCGACGAGCAGCCGGTCGACCGGGCAGGCCTTCACGGCACGCGCCGCGCGGCCGCCTTCGTGCCACGTGATCGAACCCGAGAACGACAGGTAGAGCCCGTGCTCGAGGTACCGCGGTACGAGCTCGGGGCTGCCGCTATAGCTATGGACCACGCCACCTGCCGCGGGCACGCCCACTGCCTCGAGGATCTTGAGCGCCTCTTCGTGGGCGCGAAGCACGTGCAGGATGATCGGCAGGTCGTGAGCCTTCGCGAGACGGAGCTGCGCCTCGAAGAGCTCCGCTTGTGCGCCGTAGGCCAAACGCCGTTCGCCCACGCCGTCCATGCCGATCTCGCCAATGGCGACGACCCCAGGCGAACGCTGCACGAGCGCACGCTCTAGACGCTCGAGCTGCGAGGCGCGCTCCGCTTCGCCGAGCACGGCGGCTACTTGCGGGTGAATCCCCACGCTCTGGTAGATGCCCGGCAAGTGTGCGAGCGCGGCTTGCCGATCCCAATCGTCGGCATCCACGCCTGCGAGCAGCACGCGCCGCACGCCGGCTTCACGCGCGCGTGCCCAGACCGAAGCGGGGTCGGTGACGCGTGCGTCTTGAAGGTGGGCGTGGCTGTCGAACACGCTCCGATGCATGCCCGACAGGAGCCACCGGCGCAAGCGGCGCGGAAGCGATCGAGGATTGCCAGAGCTTGCATCCCAATCTCGTCGCTGGTTTCGGCGAGCAAGGGGACAAGGGGACCGGGGACCGGGACCCCTTCGCCATCAAGGCCAAGTGACGAACGCCTCAGCGGCGTCGGCGCCGTGTATTGTTCGACGTTCGTATGCGCTCGCAGCCGTCGTTGGCGCCGCTCTATGGAGCTGCTTTCGTACTCGCGGTCGACACCGCGGGGGTGGGGCACCTGCTTCCCGGGCTCGAGATGGCAACGCATGCCCCGCCGCGCGGCGCGTCGTGGTTCATTTCCATCTACATGCTCGGCGCGCTTCTCGGGGCGCCCCTTCTGGCGCGCATCGCGACGCGACGAGGTCGAACGACGGTGCTCGCCGCGTCGCTGGCGATGTTCGCGCTCGCGAGCTTCGTGGTCGGACTCTCTTCGAGCTACCCGCTGACGCTCGCCGCCCGCTTCGTCCAGGGCGTTGCCGGCTCACCCGTGATGCCTCTCGGCGCGGCGCATCTCTCCGCGCTGGCACCGGCGGGCAAGAAGGGCAGGGGCCTCGGGCTTCTCTCGCTGTCGTATTCGGGAGGCTTTCTCGCGGGCATGGCGTTCGTCTCGCTGTTCCTGCTCGTGTCGTTCCGGCTCGCTTATCTCTTCACGGGCGCGCTCGCGTCGGTGGCGTGCATTGCCGTCGCTCGATTGCCTGTTGCGCCCACCACGTCTTCGTCGCACGACGACGCCGAGCGACCACCGCCGGAGGTTTCCACCATCGCCGGTTGGTTCGTCGCGCTGGCCCTGCTCGCGCTGGCCATCAACCAGGTGAACGTCGACGGCGCAGGGGCAATCGCCATGGCGAGATTTGCCGCCGTTCCCGCGCTCGCCCTCTTCGCCTGGCGTGACCGAAGTGTGCGTGCGCCGCTCCTTCCGCGCGATCTCTTTCGGTCGCGTGTCGGCCTCGCCTCGGCGTCGTTGGCGCTGGCCGCGGGCGTCGGGCAGGCGTGCGTAGTCCTCCTTCCCACCTGCGGGATGGCAGAGCTCGGTGTCAGCGCCGCGGCGAGCGGGCCTCTTCTGATTCCGATCGTGCTCGGCGGACTCGGCACGAACCTCCTCGCCTCGGCGCGACTCGATCGTTGGGGGCCGAAGCCGTTCCTCGCGGCAGGACTCCTCGGTATGGCCCTCGGCAACCTCGTGACCGCTTGGTTGGGCACGAACCTCCTCGCATTCGAGGTGGGAGCGCTGCTCCTCGGCGCCGGCGTCTCGGCGATGTCCAGCGGAGCGCTCCGCTACTTGGCGACGCTCTACGGAGCCGCTGACGACGCCGATGCCAATCAGGCAGCTATTTCACTCCTCACGAACGTCGGAGTTCTTGTCGGAGGTTCGCTTTGGGGTGCGATCGTCCCGTCGACGTCGGGCATTGGCGTCGCCGCGGTGCGTGTGGGCATCGTGGTCCTTACGGCCGCGCTCATGCCGCTCTCGGTCGGCGTGCTCCTCGTCCCGTCACGACGTTGACCCCCGAGTTGAGAGTTGCGTCGCTCTCGAGCCTCGGAAGACAATTCCGAGAAGTGGCCAACGAACAATCCCTCTTCGACGTGCATGCGCCACCGGGCTTGGCCACGCAGACGGCATCGCGATTCCTCGCATTCGTGCGCGATCGCGGATTGCCGTTCTTGAAGAGCGCCGACGACACGACGCTCCGTACCTTGGCGCTCGGGATTCGCTCTGCCTTACTCCGCCTGACGAAAGGTCCGCTCCGCTCGAATGGGAGCGGTGCCGAGTCGACGTTCGCGTCGCTCGAAGACACCGACCAGGGAACGCTCTTTCCCGACAACCGCGAGGCGTTCCTCGCCAAGTGCGCCGCTGTCGAACGCGCGCAGCACAGCATCGATTGTGCCCTCTATTACCTCGCCGACGACGCGACGGGCGGGCGCTTTGCGGATTTGCTCATGCGGGCGTCGGCACGCGGCGTGTGTGTGCGTCTCGGCGTCGACGCGCACGCGAGCATGGAGAAGCAGTACGGCCCGTTCGGTTATGCCACGAACGCCGCGCGCGGCTCGCTCGCCCTCCTCGAATCGCTCCGTCGGGCCGGCTGCGAAGTGACCTTGCTTGGTTCCGACGCGTGGTCGATGCATCGGAAGTTTCTCTTCGTCGACCGCCAGGAGCTCGTGATCGGCGGTCGTAACGTGGCCGATCACTATGCCGAGCCGGGCTGGCGCGATCTCGAGCTCGCGCTGCGCGGTCCGTTCGCCGAGTCTTTCTCGTCGGTCATCGACGGCACGTTCGAGCATCCGACGAAAACGCCTCCTCGTCAGCCTGGCGTGCTGGCCGGCGTGCCCGGCCAAGCGGGGGCCGCGTTCGCTCATGCCGTCGGCGCTCTCGTCGAAGACGCGCAGTCGACGATCGACATCGAACACGCCTACCTGCTCTCGCACCCCTGGCTGGAAAATGCACTTCGCGCGGCCGTGGAGCGTGGCGTTCGCGTGCGCGCCTTTTCGAACAGCGGAGCGAGCAACGATTTGCCCTTCATGAACTGGCGCCTCGCGACCTCGGCACGCGCGCTCGCCGGGGCCGGTGTGCAAGTCTTCCGTCGCACCGCGCCCTCCGCGACGCTCCACACGAAGCTCGTCATCGGCGACCGACGCCGCGTGGTCTTCGGTAGCTCGAATCTCGATTACTACTCACCGACGTTCTGCGCCGAGCTCGACATGGCGATCGAGAGTGTCGCCCTCGCCGCCCAGCTCACCACCGTGTTCGAAGAAGGGCTGCGCGAGCCGACGACCCAAGCCGTCGTCCCCGGCACGAGCGCAGCCAACGACCTCGAACGCGAATGCTCCCCGTGGTCAGTGTCGCGCATCTGCGATCTCGTCATGCACGACATGCAGTGACGTTCGGGGCGGGCTCAAAGAGCCCAGCCGTGCTCGTTTGCTTGGATGAATCGTTCGAGCGACGTCGGCTTGCGTCGTAGGAGCCTCTCGAGAACGTCGCTCTCGACGTCGGAGTTGCCCATGCGGGTATTGGCGTCGACCGATGCGAGGAGACGTGCGAAGGGCTCGGGGACGCCGTTGCTCTTCAGTGCGTCGGTCAGCGCCGCATCCGAGAGCGGAACGATCTCGATGGAGCGTCCGGTCACCGCCGTCACCATGCGTGCGACCTCCGCGTTGCTGTACGCGACGGGGCCCGTCAGGTCGAGCGTCGTACTCTCGGTGATCGGCGAGGCGAGGCAAGCGGCGATCGCGGCCGCCATGTCGTCGCGCCCGGCATAGGCTACCCGTCCTTCGCCCGCCGAGGTGTACCAACGGCCCGTTGCGAAGACCGCGGGAAGGGAGAGGAACAAGTTCTCGTGATACGAGTTCGCGCGAAAGATCGTGAACGCGAGGCCGCTCGCGCGAATGGCCTGCTCGGTGCCGAAGTGATCGTTCGCGAAGAGAACCGGCGAGCCCGGTTCGGGGCGGATCATCGACGTGTACGAGACGTACGACGCTCCGGCCCGCTTGGCTGCCGCGACCGCAGCCACGTGCTGCCTCAGCCGCTTGCCTCCCTCCAGGTCGAGCTCGTCCGTCGAGATGACGAGGACCTTGGTTGCCCCCGCGAACGCGCGGTCGAGGCCACTCGGATCGTCGAAGCTTGCGGCGCGTACTTGGATGCCGCGTGCGGTCATGTCCGAGAGTTTCGCTGGATCACGCGTGGTGGCGATGACACGCGTGGGCTCGATTTCGTAGGTGTCGACGAGATGGCGAACGACGGCGCGGCCGAGCCGTCCGCTGGCTCCAGTGACGAGAATGGTGTCGGTCATGACGTGGACATTGCGACGCCTCGTGCGGTCGCACTAGCGATCGTCCGCACAACGGGCTGTTTAGCCGCGCTATACGGTCGATGAATGCGTAGCGACGAGCGATTCGAGGGCCTCACTGCGTTCCTGACCGTGGCGCACCGGCGAAGCTTTCGCGCGGCAGCCAAAGAGCTCGGTGTGACCCCGGGCGCGGTCAGTCAGACCATCCGCGCCCTGGAGCAGCGCGTTGGTCATCCACTCTTCGTCCGAACCACGCGAAGCGTGGCGATGACCGAAGAAGGGCAGGCGCTGCTCGCCAAAGTTGCTCCGGCCGCCGCCGCCATCGACGACGCGCTCGCGGCCATCGGAGCCGCCCGCAAAGGTCCCACGGGGCACCTGCGCTTGTCCGTGCCACGCCTCGCGGTTCCACTCTTCGTGACGCCCGTTCTTCGGCGGTTCCACGACCTCTATCCCGACGTCTCGGTCGAGATTTCAGTCGAGGACGCACTGGTCGACTTGCAGGAATCCGGATGCGATGCCGGAATCCGAATTGGTGATTCGATTGCGAAGGACATGGTCGCGATCCGGCTCTCTCCGGAGATTCGGTGGTGTGTCGTCGGCGCGCCGAGCTACTTCGCCGAGTTCGGCCATCCAGGCGCACCGCGCGATCTGCTCGGACACTCGACGATTCGTTATCGGAGCCCCGGTACGAAAATCCTCTATCGCTGGGAGCTCCAAGACGAGGGGCGACCTTGCGCCGTCGACGTGCCTGGCCCCTTCACGGTGAACGACGGCATGCTCGGTCTCGAGCTCGCCCGTCAGGGCCTTGGACTTCTCTACACCGCAGACATCAGCGTCGCGAACGAGCTGGCCGACGGCACATTGCAGACGACGCTCGATGCGTGCTCGACGACGAGCCCCGGATGCTTCCTGTATTTCCCTGCCGGCGCGCAGCACCAGCCGAAGCTTCGCGCCTTCGCCGACACCGTTCGTGAATTCGTCGCGGGCAAGGCCGCCGTTACACGCAAGCGTGGGGCACGATCGCGTTGATCGCGGCTATCACGGCGGCGCCGGGCGTCCGTCAGTTGCACTCGTAGGTGAACGTGCGGACGTGCGTTCGAATCGTCGAGCCATTCGGAGGCCCCGTGAGTGTTCCCGAACGCTCGGTGGGATATCCCTCGGCGTTGTACTGGTACGTCAGCGTGAGCGTCTCCGGTACGAATGCGTCGCTCTGGTAGCCCAATGGGTTGTTGCGACTGAGCGAGACGATGGTCTCGATCATGTCGCCCCAGCTCGGATCGAGATGGACGAAGTACGGTGTTGCCGAGCGCGGCGCGTGCTTGTCGTCGTAGCCGGTGACCGTATAGACGGGCGAGGGCTGGGGATTACCACCCTGAATCAAATAGGGGTGGACCGTGCGGACGTTATCGTTGTCGTCGTACGTCAGCTCGTAGGCTCGGGTACTGGCGGTGGGAATACTCGGCGTGGCCTCGGTCCATTTGACGACGCGATTCTTGCTGTCGTATTCGTACTTCCGCACCCAGTAGTCGATCTTCTCGGTCGCTTTGCCTGGTTCGCTGTCCCCCGTCGAGCCGGAGGGGAATGCGGCAGTCTTCGCGAAGAGCGGTACACCGAACTTCGTCCGGGTGGTGCCGTAGGTACTCGACCCTTGCAGGGTGTCGGGCGAGGTGACTTCGACGACGTAGTTCTCGAAGCCCATCGAGTCGTAGCGGACCCACTTCGAGATGACCCCCGTCGGGTCATAGGTTATCCCGACGGTGAAGTTGTAGCTCCGTGTGCTCGTCTCGCGGAAGCTCTCGCCCGTCACACGGCACCCGCCCGTGCTGGCCGGCGGTGGCGTGGTCGAGTCATTGCCCGCATCGACTGCAGCATCCGTCTTCGGCGCGTTTGCTCCGGCGTCGGGTGTGAAGGTGCCCGCGTCGTTCTGCGTGAAGCTCGGTTGCGTCGTCTCCGTGCTCTCCTCGCAACCAACGACGAGCAGACACCCGAACGAGACGACCGAGAGCGGACGAAGCCACCGGCGGTAGTCGAATCCTCCGAGTGTCGTCGAACGCCCAAACGCCCAAGCCCGTCGTCCCCCGCTACGCATGGCCCCATGCTGCAAGCGTCGACTCGACGATGCAACATGTGTCACTCATTGGGGTGACACGGGCAATCGCCCGTGCGCTCGCGAGTGTTTCATTTTTCGACACTCTCGAGGCTCACGCGAACGAGATGGTCGCGAGCATGAGCGCGTGCATCGTGACGGTGAACGTCACGGCGCCGTCGGTGTGGTTGAACGGAATGTCGCGATCGGCGGAGGGATCGGAGAGCGTCACCTTCGTCGGTGTTTTTCCCATGTCCGGCAGGGTGACGTCGAACGTGGCATCGACCGGCGCGAACGAGCCCACGCCGCCCACGCCGAGACCTTGGAGGTTCGCGCAGAGCAGATAGGTGCTCCCGTTCAACGAACGCCGGACGTCCATCACGACGGGAGGCGGCGCGTTGGTTCGGATGACGGCACCCGCATCGCCCGCCGCCTGGCCGTAGCGTGACAGGATGTTCGGGTCGTCTTTCGCGAAGTACTGGCCCCCGGCGCGGAAACCGGCCACCACGATCTTCCCTTTTTCACGGGGCACGCTCGTCCAATCGTCCTGGACGGGCGTGAGACCGAACGTGTCCGCCAATCGGGTCGTGCTGAACGGTGCACCGTGCTCGTCGTAGATGCCCGTGTCGAGGCCCGAGAAGAGCACCGTTCCGCCGTTCTTGGCGAAGCCATCCAGTGCCGAGAGCACGTCGTCCGAGAGCGACACGGCGCTGGGAACCGCGACGAAGCGATACCGGCTCAGTATGTCCGGGGTCACGTGCGGAGTCGTGACGACGTCGTAGGGGACGTGCGAGTGGATGAGTGCTTTGCACGTTCCACGGTAATCACCCATGAAGTCGAGCGCGGTGACCAGGTCCATTCCAGTCGTCGACCACCAGAATTGGTCTTTCGAATTGAGCGAGGCGTAGAGGCCGACGCCCGTGTTTCGATCGAGGAAGTCGCGACTTGCTGACGAGAAGATGATGGCGGCGTCGTTTGCGAAACGCGCATTGTAGACGTCGACATTTCGCTCGATCCACGAATACATGCGTTTTCGATAGTCGTGGCCCACGCTCGTGCACATCAGCGGAATCTTCGTTTCGTACGGAGAATTCCCCGTGACGATGGCCAGAGCCATCACGTATTCGGCGTCAGGCGCGTCGAGCCCATAGGAGAAGATCCACGAAGGGCGAGGCGCGGTGGCGCCCTTTCCGTGACGCATCATTACGGCCATCGAAATCCAGTCGTTCGCCGTCGCGTCGTGCATGGCCGATTCGTCGCTGACGGCGTCGACCTCCCAGCAGCGATAGACACCACCGTCGTCCATAGCCGCACCGTCGAGGCCCTGACTCGTGCCGGCGTTGTAGTCCATGGTCACGGTTTCGATGATCACCTCGAAGTCGTTCCGCACGCTCTTCGCCACGCGGAGGATCTCTTGCTCGAACGACGAAATGAGCTCGTGACGCCACTTCACCCATCGACGAAAGACGGGGTCGTCCCAGTTCAGGACCGTGGGGAGAGGGAGACCGGTGTCATTCTGGAAGCGGGCTGCGCAGGTTGCGTTGATGCATGGAAACACGGCGCCGATGTCCGAGAGCAAAGGCACGTCACCCCAGAGCCCATCGAGCGCGGTCTTCGCGAGGACGGCGACGCGGCTGGTGAAGTAGTCGACGTAACCGCTCGACGGGCACATCCACGCGCTCTCCTCGCCGGGATCGACCCAAAACACGCGCCCGCCGCCGCCGATGAAGTAGTTCTCTTTGCCGTCGATCCCCACCTGCACCCAATCGGGGTGGTCGAGGCGCATCGTGCGAGCGCCCTTGTCGGCGTCGGGCGTCAGGACTTCGAGCGTGGGGTAGTAGCCGACCGAGCGCATCCCTCGGTTCTTTGCCTCCTTCGCGGCCAGGTCGAAGAAGGCAACCTGCTCCTGGAACTCCGCGTCCGTCATGTAACGAGACAGGTCGCCGTCGAGCTCTACTACGCTCACGCGCTCGTCGGCGAGCTTGTCGAGGCCGTCTTGGATTTCCCAGAGCTCTTGGCCGGGCGAGATCTCCATTCCCGCGACGCGCGCACCGATCAGCCACGCCGGAGCCACCAATCGACGATCGTTGGGCGCGTTCCCGGTCGGCTGCTGGGGGCCATTGCCGGACGAGTCATCGTCGCTCCCCGAGCACCCCGGGAGCATGGCGAGCACCGAGCCTGCGAGGGTCCCCTTGAGGAATTCCCTTCGCTCGAGCAACATCGGACGATTCTTCGAGGAATGCGAGCGTCTCATCAGGCCCCCCAAGGTCGGAATTCGATCCGCTCGGCGAGCATACGTTCCGCTATCTCGCGCGCAAGATGGGGCCAATTCGTTCGATTACGCGATGACGTGGTCGCGAGCCGCACGACTCGAGTCGACGTTCTTTTCGAGTTTTCGATTCAGAGCACGATGCGGTCGCGCGACGCGACTGCGGCACGTCTTCACGACTCGATGCTGCGTGGACCTCGCACCCTCGTCGCCCTGGCCGCGGCTCGGAACGGGTACGTCAGAGCAACCCACGCCACGACTCGAGCTCCTCGGCGACTCGCATGGAGTCTCGCTGTTAGAGAATCTTCATCGAAAGAAGCCTTAATCAAACTTCGAAATGCGGGGGCGGCGTATTGATTTGATTGCGCGCCGCAATGGCAACGCGCGAGCTGGCGCAGGGCCTCGAGTACGCCGCGAAGTAGCGAAGCATCACCTCTCGAACGCCTACCGCGAGTGCAGTGGCGATCGTGTGCGAGGTCGAGGGTGCTGCCAACGGTTCGTCGCCCAACCGTCCGCGTGAAGCGCAGCGCGCGATGTCGAGGCTCGCTGGCAGTCCCGTGACGCGACAAGGCGACCGAAAGGTAGGGATAATCACGCTTGTTCGCAGACGCCAACATCACGACATCACTGGCGCTTGTGGACCGCGCCGTTCCGCATCCGTGATGACCGCGAGATCCAGCGGATGGAGATCGAGTGAGAGGATCTGGCCGTTCCGGCGTGGCCGTTTTCCGAGGTTTACGGTGCCAAACGAAGTGGCACGGGATGTGTAGAGGTGTGGGATAGCGCGCTCCTGGGAGGCTCGTCATGTTCCGTTCTCGAATCCTCGGTCTGGTCTCGATCGTCGTTCTCGCCGGTGTTGCCTGTGCGGCTCCGGAGGAGGAAGGCGACAGCAGCCAGGCAGCGGTCACGGAGCTGAAGGCCTATTGGGCGGACGCCAAGAAGCTCGATCTCGGTGATCTCTCACGCGTGGCCGTCGGCTTCGCGACCGACGAGTTGAACAACCAGATCTCGGGTCCGAACATCGGCGCTCGCTTCGACGCGCCCAACGTGTTCGCCGCCGCCGCCGAACCGAACCGCGTCCTTCCCGACGGCTCCGAGATCAAGGCACTCGATACGGTCGTCAGTGGTCTCGGCGCCCGCTTCGGCGAGAACGAGCTCGGCACGCAGGTCAACGCGGCGCGCCTCAAGCACCTTCAGAGCGGCGCGGACAAGTACTACGTCGAGTCAGGCTTCGCGCTCAACGCGGGCATCAACCACGGCTGGAGCTTCAGCGCGGGTGGCTTCGGCGGCAACGGCGTGGGCACGTCGCTCGGCTTCGACGCGGGGGTGGCGCTCTCCTCACGCGTCATCATCGCCGCAAGCGACGACAGGGTTCTCGATGTCCTCAAGGCTCCTCTCGCGAGCGTCAAGCAGATGCGCGGCTTCGTCTATCCGCGCTCGGCCGACGACATCCGCAAGATGAAGACGGGGGAGATGTTCGCCCTCCGTGGCAGCGGGAAGCTCGGTGGGAACTTCGGTCTCGGCGCTCCGCTCCTCGTCGCGGACCCCACCGGCAGTCTCGCTTACAGCGTCGTTCTTTCGGCGGGTGTGTCCAGCGTCATCAGCGGCCAGCTCGACGTCCAGCTCGTTCGCCTCGACGGCGACGAGGTCGTGGTCGACGTCGGCGTCGAGAACGGCAAGGGCGTCTCCTTCAATGCGGCGGTCACCGACGGCTTCGGAGTCAAGGGCATCTGCGAGGACAACGAGCGCTGTCTCCGTGCTCTCGAGTTCGGTGGCAAGAAGTTCGATTCCGCGAAGTACGTCGAAAAGGCAATCGAGCAGCGGCTCAATCAATATCTGACGTTCCAGGTTACGGCTGGCGCCGCCACGAACAGCAGCCGCGTGAGCCTCTCGCGTTTCCGCTTCCACCTCGACGGCGGCAACAAGGACGAGACCTCGCGTGCGCTCGAGCAAGCGCTCAAGTTCGACCTTCGCCTCGCGCAGGCGATCTACAACCGGGACCTCGGCGAGAGCGCCCCCGCGGTCGTCGTGGACTTCGATGCCGTTCGCGCCTCGACCACCTCGACGCGCAACTTCGGCTTCGAGCTGATGGGCATGAACGTCTACCACAACGCCGTGGTGAAGAACGAAGGCACCTTCGTTCTACAGACGCCCGATGGCGCGAAGAACATCCTCTGGGACACGCTCCAGAAGAGCGGTGGCTGGTTCCAGATGCAGCACGATCTCCGGCGCACGGGCGTCGCCGCCCAGACGCTCGACGCGAAGAACCCCGACGACTTCCGCAGCGAAGCGAATCTCTTCGTCCAGACCGTCGTGAGCGACAGTCACATGGACGACGACATGATCATCGACAACATCGACGGTCTCATCGGCGGCGTTGCCGGTCAGAAGGTCGTCGATGCTCTCGACACGATTGGCAACGACATGCAGCGCCTCGTCTGGGACGCCTGCCCGGTAGAGAAAGACGACTCGGGCAAGCCGCTCTACTGGGACGAGCAGTGCAACGTCAACCTGCTCGACGCGCCTTCGGACGCGGTCTGCAACAACCCGGCTTCCGCCAATCTGACGAACCCGGCGGCCACCCAGCGCTGCCAGATGAAGGCCTTGAAGGCGCAGGGACCGGGCGTGGTGGACGAGGCCATTCGCGACCTGCCCGACCAGTTCAAGGCACTCGTTCGCGACGCGGCGAACACGCGGCTGGCTCTCCAGACGGTCATGATCCACGACCGCGACGCCACGAACGGACCGAACGCATCGTTCTGTCTCGGTCTTCGCCTCGACGACAAGGCGCTCGACCTCCTCACCAAGCGCACGAAGGATCAGTACCTGGCGTCGCTGCGTGACTACCTCGCCAACGTCTATGCCGATCGCAATCTCGTTGGCAAAGGCACCTCGAAGGACGACGTCCGCGGCAAGGTCGACGAGAAGTGGGGCAAGCAGATGGGCAAGATGGCCGACGAGTTCGCCCGTCGCGCCGCCGCGTACCGCCTCATTGCCGACGCCGAAGCGCAGATTCCCCGCGTTCTGAGAGGGAAGCGCTACTCCTCGTTCCCGCTCGGTCTCCGCTTTGCGGTCGAGGGGCAGCAGGCAGGCGCCTACGAAAAGGCCATTCTCGTCTCGCCCGCCAGCGAGCGCGCCAAGGCCGCCGCCGCCCTCTTCGACGGCCTCAAGAGTGTCGCCGACGGCATCAGCGCCCCGCTCTATACCGAAGAGACCGCCACCTTCCCGTTCCTGGCGCTCGTCCCCTACGACAACCTCCAGGTCGGCATGGATATCGGCGCCGACGTGAAGAGCGATTTCTGGGTCAAGCGTGAGCGCTTCCTCACGGCGGGCTTCAAGAGCGCGAGCCAGACGGCCAAGGGCAAAGACGTCTCGCTCATCTCGGCGGGCATGTTCAGCCTCGACGCCATCGTGCAAGGCAACTGAGCCTCACACATCCGATATCGCCCGAAGGCCGGCAGCCCAGCGCTCGCCGGCCTTTTGGGCATGTCCGATTTGGCTGCGACCCGTATCCACGGGGGCCGACATGGCGCGATTGGTAGGTGCTGCGTCAATTGCCCAAGCGATTAAATTCGTCACGAGCGCCGAACGAAAACCGAGGGCGCTGGCCACGAACATCGATAGTGAGCGACTTTAAGGACGACGCCTTTCAGATTGAGGGGTCTCGCATCCCATCACTACCTCCCGAAGCCGAAGGGGCTGTCACGGTGTCGATCGACATCGAGGACTGGCACCAGCTCGTCGCTCGGAGGTTCTCTGGACGCTTGCCAGAGTGTTCCGTAAACGTCGAAACGCAAACCGACCAGATCCTCGAGATCCTCGATACCTGCGCCATACGCGCGACGTTTTTCGTTCTCGGCCTCGTGGCTCGCGCGAAGCCGGAACTCGTGCGTCGTATATCGGCGAGAGGTCATGAAATCGCGAGCCACGGAATGATCCACGTGCCGCTCACGCAGCTAGATCGCGCTCGCGTCCGCGCCGAGCTTCGAGACTCCAAGGCGCTGTTGGCCGACGTCAGCGGAACGAACGTCGTCGGGTTTCGTGCGCCGGAATTCTCCATCGTCGCGAGCAATCGTTGGGCACTCGACGAGATTGCGGCAGCTGGATATCGCTACGACTCCAGCATCTATCCTATCGCCCACCGTCGATATGGAATTCGTTCATTCTCGCGACGCCCGAGCCGACTCCAACTCGCGAGCGGACCGTTGTGGGAGCTCCCTCTCGGGACCGTTCCAACGCCGTTCGGAAACCTGCCAATCGCGGGCGGAGGTTACTACCGGATGTTGCCGACCGTCGTTCTCGAGTGCGCCATGCGTCTGCTCGCCGGCCGCCGAGAGCACACGATGCTCTACTTCCATCCGTATGAGTTCTCGACGTCACGTCTCTCGCTCGAACACGATGCCCTACCGACTTCTCCAGACGGGCGACTGATGGCCGAAGTCTGGCTCGCCCTCCAGGCCATCGGCCGTCATCATCTACGAAACCGTGCCGAACGGGCTTTTCGTGCGTCGCGCACAATTCGAAGTGTCGACCTCGTTGACGAATTGGAATCCACCGGTCTCAACCACGTTTCTCGCGCCGCATGAGGAGTCGTTCGATGGCTACGACGGATACCGTGCAACGTTACTGGAATACGAACGCCTCGACGTTCGACGCCCTCTACGAATCCGGAAGTGTCTTTGGCACTGCGTTCAATGCCACCTTCAGGCGAGCACTCTTCGAGCGCATTCATCTGGCCGCCAACGAAATTCAGAAGATCTCCGGAGCCACCGTGCTGGACGTGGGGTGCGGCTCTGGTCGAACGACGCTGCCGCTCGCGCGTGCAGGAGCGAAGCACGTGACAGGGGTCGATTTCGCGCCCGACATGATCGTGCTCGCCCGTCGGGCGGCCGAAAGGGCCCATCTCGGGGAGCGCTGCACGTTTCGAGTTGGCGACTTCGTGAAAGAGACGGGGCTTGGCCCGTTCGATTTCGTCACCGCGCTCGGCGTCTTCGACTACGTCGACGAGCCGGTACCTTTCCTCCGTAGGATGCTCGAGCTGTCGCGTCATGGCGCGCTGTTCTCGGCTCCGAAGCCGAGTCTCGTCCGCGCGAATCTGCGGAAGGCTCGCTACGGTCGGCACGGTGTTGACGTCCACTTCTACACCGAAGCCGACATCCGACGTCTGGCTTTGGAAGCTCACGCGTCGAGTGTGGAGATCTCGCCGATTGGCGCCGGCTACTTCGTCGCTTGTCGCCCCTAGCGCAAGTCCAACTCGGATTGAGTTAGTGCTCTTCTGGGCGTTTCGAGACTTCGCTCGTCGAGGGGAGCTCCGAGCGATCCCAGCCGCCGCCGAGGGCTTGGACCAAGTTCACGGCGGAGACCATCTGCTGGATTTGCAGGTTGACGAGCGTCTGCCGTGACGAGAGCAGGATTTGCTGCTGCGTCATCAGATTGAGATAAGGGTCGATGCCGGTTTCGTAGCGGGACCTCTCGAGGTCGAACGCTCGTTCGGCGAGGTTCACGACTTCCTTCTGCTTGTCGACCTCCTCGGAGAGAATGGCGGTCGTCGCGAGGAAGTCCTCGACCTGCTGGAAGGCGGTGAGCACGGTCTGCCGATAACCGGCGACCGTAGCGTTGTATTGGGCAATGTACTGATCGACGGTCGCGCGGCGGAGGCCGGCGTCGAAGAGCGGTTGGGAAATACTCGCCCCGATCGACCACACGAAGCTTGGCCAGGTGAAGAGCTTGGTCAGATCGGAGCTCGAGAATCCCGCGCTTCCCGTGAGCGTCAGGGCCGGAAAGAAGGCGGAGTAGCCGATGCCGATGATCGCGTTGGCCTGGGCCATGGCCCGTTCGGCTGCGGCGATGTCGGGACGGCGCTCGAGAAGTTGAGAGGGCATGCCCATGGGGATGGGAGGCGGCTTTCCGAGCAGCGAGCGCTTGGGAATCGAGAAGTCCGCGGCTGGCACGCCGAGGAGCGTCGCAATCGCGTGTTCGAGCTGTGCTCGAGCAATGCGCACGTTGATCGCCGCCACGCGCGAAGCCTCGAGGGTCTGCTCCGCCTGGACCACGGCCACCTCGGTGCCGATGCCCGTTTCGTAGAGCGATTGGTTCAACCGCAAGACCTTTTCATTGGTGTCGACGGTGGCGTCGAGGACTTCCTGCAGCGTATCCTGCCCGCGGATCTGGAAGAAGGTCTGGGCGAGCGTGGCTTGCTCCACGAGGCGTTGGCTCTCGAGATCGGCGGCGCTGATCTGCGCGCCGTACTGGAACTGCTTGACCGTGTTCTGCACGCGTCCGAACAAGTCGGGCGCCCACGACGCCTGTGCGGGAGCGGTGAACTGTGTCACGCGAAAGCCATTTCCGCCGTTGCTGCCTGCGGTGACACTGCCGACGCCGAACGTGCCGGAGGTATGGCTCATCGTCACGCCGGGGGCGGCGGTCACCGTGGGCCAGTAGCCCGCTTCCGCTTGACGGATCTGCGCACGCGCTGCGATGTAGAGCTCGAAGGCCTGCTTGATGTTGTTGTTGTCGAAGTTGAGCCGATCTTCGAGACCATCGAGCTCCGGCTCGCGGAAGACCTGCCACCACTTCCCGCGCAGCATCGCGTCCGACGGGCTGGCGACCTTCCACGTGCCGTGTGCATCGGTTGCCTCGTGCGTCGCCTCGTGCGTTTCCTTGTATGTCGACGCATTCGGCGTCGGGCCCTTGGGCTCGTGGTAGCGCGGGCCGATCCTGCAACCTGCGAGCAGCAGGAGGCTGGCCACGCAAAGGGCGCGTCGCGCCTTGCTCATGCCCGCCCTCGCCATCGATGGATACGCAGGCGCAGGTGGTCGAGATACAGGTACACGATCGGCGTCGTGTAGAGCGTGAGCAGCTGACTCATGATGAGGCCGCCCACGATGGCCGCCCCGAGCGGACGCCGCAGCTCGGAGCCGGTTCCCGTTCCGAAGGCGAGCGGCAGGGCGCCGAAGAGCGCCGCCATCGTGGTCATCATGATCGGCCGAAAGCGCAGCGTGCAGGCCTCGAAGATGGCATCTTCGGTGTTCTTGCCGTGCTCACGCTCGGCAACGAGCGCGAAGTCGATCATCATGATGGCGTTCTTCTTCACGATGCCGATCAGCAGAACGATGCCGATGATCGAGATGATGTTGAGGTCTCCTTTGAACAGGAGCAGCGTCAACATCGCGCCGACGCTCGCCGAGGGAAGCGTCGAGATGATCGTGATGGGGTGAATGAGACTTTCGTAGAGAATGCCGAGAACGATGTAGACAGCGAGAAGCGCGGTCACGATCAGAACGGGCTCGCTGCCGAGCGACTCCTGGTACGCCTGCAGTGTTCCCGAGAAGAAGCCATGGACCGAGGTCGGCATGTTGAGCTTCGTCTGCATCTGCTCGATGAGGCGCGTGGCGTCGCTGAGCGAGAGGTTCTCCGTGAGGTTGAACGACACCGTGACCGACGGAAAGAGTCCGGTGTGGTTGATGAGCAGCGGCGTCGTGTCGAGGCGCGTGTCCGAGACGGTCAGCAGCGGAACGGTGTCGTTGACCAGATTGTTGTTGGGTGACGTGAGGTACACGCTCTTCAGGCCTTCGGGGAACTGCGTGTATTCGCGGGCCAGCTCGAGAATGACGTAATACTGATTGAGCTGCGTGTAGATGACCGACGCCTGGGACTGTCCGAACGCCGCATACAGACTCGTGTCGATGGTCTGGGGCGTTTGGCCGACGAACGAGGCCCTCGTCCGGTCGTAGGTCAAAAAGGCCTTGAGGCCTCCGTTCTGCTGGTCGGAGCTCACGTCGAGGAGGCCGGGGATCTTCCTCATGCCGTCGAGCAAGGGGGGGCCCCACGTGGCGAGCTCTTGCGTGCTGTCGGCCTGGATCGTGTATTGGTACTGCGCGTTTCCGAGGCGCCCACCGATGCGAAGGTCTTGCGCGGGTTGCAGGAAGGCAGACGCCACAGGTAGCCGATTGAGCTGGCCGCGCAGGCGGTCGATGATGTGGGAAGCGTCGGCGTCGCGCTCCTCCAGAGGCTTGAGCGCAACGAAGATGAACGCGCGATTCCCCGCGCTGGTGAACGCGTTCGCGTGGGCCACGGCCGAGTCTTTCTGGATGACGTCGACGAGCGCTTTGACCGACGCGTCCATCGCTCCGAACGAGGTATCCATCGGCCCGATGACGGCCCCCGTGATGACGCCCGTGTCTTGTTGGGGAAAGAATCCCTTCGGCACGTGGACGACCAGCACGCCGTTGAGGACGATCGTGACGATGAGAACGAACAGCACGATGGACCGGTTCGACATCGCCCACGTGAGCGTGCGTCGGTAGCCGGCGAGCATGGCGTCGAAGCCCCGCTCGCACATGCGAAAGAACCATCCTTGTTTGATGTCCTTCTCGGGCTTCAAGAGATACGCGCACATCATCGGCGTCGTGGTCAACGAGATGACCATCGAGATCAAGATGGCGGTGGAGATGGTGACGGCGAATTCGCGGAACAACCGCCCGACCAGGCCGCCCATCGCGAGAATGGGAATGAAGACGGCGATGAGCGAAATGCTGATCGTGAGAACCGTGTAACCGATCTCGCCGGCGCCCTTGAGCGCGGCATCGAAGGGCTTCATTCCCGCTTCGAGGTAGCGCGAAATGTTCTCCATGACGACGATCGCGTCGTCGACGACGAACCCCGTGGCGATCGTGAGCGCCATGAGCGAGAGGTTGTCGAGGCTGTAGTCGAACAGGTACATCGCCCCGAACGTGCCGACGAGCGACGTGGGAACGGCAACGCTCGGAATGATGGTCGCGCGCGGATTGCGCAGGAACACGAACACCACGGCCACGACGAGGATGACCGAGAGCACGAGGGACTTCTCGACGTCGTGGACCGATGCGCGGATGGTCGTCGTTCGATCGAGTACGATCGTGGTGTTGATTCCTGCGGGAATCGAGGCCTCGAGCGAGGGGACGGCGGCGCGCAGTCGATCGACGGTCTCGATGATGTTGGCGCCGGGCTCGCGGTAGATGATGATGGTGACGGCGGGCTTGCCATCCATGTAACCGGCATTGCGGATGTCCTGGACGCTGTCGGTGACGGTGGCGACGTCGGACAGGCGCACGGCTGTCCCGTTGTTCGTGCCGATGATGATCGGGCGATAGTCCTCGGCGCGGGAAATCTGCCCGTTCGTGATGATGTCGGCGGTCGTGGCGCCGTCGGTGATCTGCCCGCGGGCAACGTCCGAGTTCTGCAGCCTCAGGACGGACTGGATGTTCTGGAGGGAGAGCCCGTAGCTGTTGAGCTGCGTCGGATTGACCTCCACGCGGACGGCGGGATACGACGAGCCGCCGATCGTGACCTGGCCCACGCCCCGCACTTGCGAGATGCGCTGCGCCATGACCGTGGAGGCATAGTCGTACAGCTGGCCGCTGCCGAATACGTCCGACGTCAGGCTCATGATGAGAATGGGCGAATCGGCAGGATTGACCTTTCGATACGTGGGATTCGCCGGGAGGTTGGCGGGCAAATAGGTTCGTGCCGCGTTGATGGCGGCCTGAACGTCGCGCGCGGCACCGTCGATATTGCGCTTCAGATCGAATTGCAGCGTGATGGTCGTGGTTCCGAGCTGACTGCTCGACGTCATCTCCGTGATCCCGGCGATGTGACCTAGCTGCCGTTCGAGCGGCGTCGCTACAGTCGCCGCCATGATCTCCGCGCTCGATCCCGGAAGGCTGGCGGCGACGGTGATGGTGGGAAAGTCCACCTGGGGAAGGGGAGAGACGGGAAGCACCTCGAATGCGACGAACCCCGCGATCAGGATCGCGAACGTCAGCAACGTGGTTGCGACGGGTCGGCGGATGAATCTCTCGGAGATCATCCTGCAGGTTGCTTTCGTCGGCCGAGCTTGCTGGCGATGCGATCGAAGAAGATGTAGATGACCGGCGTGGTGTACAGCGTGAGCGCCTGGCTCACGAGCAGGCCGCCGACCATGGCGATCCCGAGCGGATTGCGGAGCTCGGAGCCGTACCCGCGACCGACGGCGAGCGGCAAGCCGCCGAGGAGCGCCGCCATCGTCGTCATCATGATCGGACGAAAGCGGAGCAGGCAGGATTCGTAGATCGCCTCGGTCGAGCTCCTTCCCTGCGTTCGCTCCGCCTCGAGCGCGAAGTCGACCATCATGATGCCGTTCTTCTTCACGATGCCGATGAGCAGGATGATGCCGATGATGGCGACGACGCTCAGGTCCTTCCCGAAGACGATGAGCGCGAGGAGTGCGCCCACGCCTGCGGAGGGCAGCGTGGAGAGGATCGTCACGGGGTGGATGAAGCTCTCGTAGAGAACGCCGAGGACGATGTAGACGATGACGAGGGCCGCGATGATGAGGAGGCCCTCGTTCGCGAGCGACGCCTGGAAGGCCGCGGCCGTGCCCTGGAACTGGGACTGCATCGCGGGCGGGAAATGCAGGTCACGCGCGACCTCGTCGATCTTCGATATCGCCGTGCCGAGCGACGCTTTCCTCGCCAGGTTGAACGATACGGTGACCGCCGGAAACTGGCCCTGATGGTTGATCGAGAGCGGGTGGGTGGTCATCGTGAGCTTCGCAATGGCGTTCAAGGGAACAGCATTGGCGAACTGCGTGACCGTGGGAGTGTTCGGGCTCGACGCCCCACCCGTGTTCGACGAAGGCGGGCTCAGTGCGGTGACGACCGGCGTGAGGATTCCCGTCTTCGCCGTCGGCGTGAAGAGAACCGGGGTCGTGAGCGCATTCGTGCCGGCCGCCTGTGAGCCCGAGTTCGCGAAGCTGTTGACGACGTTCTGGCCCGTCGCGTTCGACGAAGCGCCGGCTTGCATGAAGATGTTGCGCAGTTGCAGTGGCCCCGTTTGGAACTCGGGCAATGCCTCGAGCACCACGTGGTACTGATTCGACTGCGTGTACATCGTATTGATCTGACGCTGGCCGAACGAGTCGTAGAGCGTATTGTCGACCGTCGACGGCGAGAGACCCACGCGCGATGCCGTCACCCGGTCGATCTCGACGAACGCCGCTAGCCCTCCTGGCTGCTCGTCGGTAGCAACGTCGGTGAGGTCGGGGATTTGCTTGAGGCGCTCGACGAACTTGGTGCTCCACGTGCTGAGCGCGACGGGATCGGGATCTTCGAGGCTGTACTGGTATTGCGTTCGACTCACCCGATCGTCGACGGTGATGTTCTGCACCGGCTGCATGTAGAGAGTGATGTCCTTCACCTCGCGCTCGAGCTCGGGTTTGAGCCGGTGGATGACGTCGGCGGCGCTGACGTCGCGCTCGTCGAGAGGCTTGAGATTGATCGAGAAGCGCCCGCTGTTGAGCGTGGTGTTCGTGCCGTCCGGCCCGATGAACGACGACAAACTCTCCACCGCCGGATCTCGCAGGATCACCTTGGTGAGCTGCCGGTGGCGTTCGGACATCGCGGCGAACGACACCGTCGGCGACGTCTGCGACACGCCCTGGATGACCCCGGTGTCTTGGATGGGGAAGAATCCCTTTGGGATGAAGTAATAGAGGGCGCCGGTGAGCACGACCGTGCCGAGCGCCACGAACAGCGTGAGCGTTTGATGCGCCAGGACCACCCTCAGAGTGCGTCCGTAGAAGGCGATCATCCGTTCGAAGATCCCTTCGGACCAGCGATAGAACTTGCTCTGCTCGGCCTCGGTGGTGTGGCGCAAGATGCGCGACGCCATCATCGGCGTGAGCGTCAGCGACACCACGGCCGAGATGACGATGGTCACTGCGAGCGTGACGGCGAACTCGCGGAAGAGGCGTCCGACCACGTCGCCCATGAAGAGCAGCGGCACGAGGACGGCGATGAGCGACACGGTCAGCGACACGATCGTGAAGCCGATCTGCTCCGCGCCTTTGAGTGCGGCCTCGAGTGGCGAATCGCCCGCTTCGAGGTAGCGCGAGATGTTCTCGATCATGACGATGGCGTCGTCGACGACGAAACCCGTCGAGATCGTGAGCGCCATGAGCGAGAGGTTGTCGAGGCTGTAGCCGAGCAAATACATCGCGCCGAACGTGCCGACGAGCGACAGCGGCACGGCGACGCTCGGAATGATCGTCGCGCGCAGGCTCCGCAAGAAGACGAAGATGACCAAGACGACGAGCACCACGGTCAGCATCAACTCGAGCTCGACGTCGTGAATCGACGCCTTGATGCCCGTCGTGAGGTCGGTCAGCTTCGTGACGTGGAAGCCCGCGGGGAGGTTGGCCTCGAGCTGCGGCAGAACCTTCTCGATCTGCTGCACGACGGCGATCGTGTTCGCGCCCGGCTGCCTCTGGATGTTCACGATGATGGCCGGCGTCTCGTTCATCCACGCGGCCTGGAGATTGTTCTCGGCTCCGTCGATGACGCGCGCGACGCTGCGGAGGAACACCGGAGCGGCATTTCGATAGGCAACGACGACGTCCTCGTAATCGGCACTCGTCTTCAGCTGATCATTGGCATCGATTTGGTAGCTCTGGCGCGGTCCGTCGAAGCTTCCTTTCGCGGCATTGGCGCTCGTTTGCGTGAGCGCAGTGCGCAGTGCCTCCATGTCGATGCCATAGGAGGAGAGCGCAATGGGATTGGCTTGGATTCGTACAGCGGGCTTCTGTCCGCCGCTGAGCCGTACGAGGCCCACGCCGCTCAATTGCGAGAGCTTCGGCGCGAGTCGGGTATCGACGAGGTCTTGGACCTGCGGAAGCGGTAGCGTGTCCGAGGTGATGGCGAGCGTCATGACCGGCGCGTCGGCCGGATTCGTCTTGTTGTAGATAGGGGGCGTTGGAAGGTTCGACGGCAGGTAGCTTTGGGCCGCATTGATCGCCGCCTGCACCTCCTGTTCGGCCACGTCGATGTTCAGCGAAAGCACGAATTGAAGGACGATGACCGAGATGCCCCCGGCACTCGTCGAGGTCATCTGACGGAGACCTTGCATCTGGCCGAACTGCCGCTCGAGCGGCGCCGTCACCGTGGTGGAGGTGACCTCGGGGCTTGCGCCCGGATAGAAGGTCACGACCTGCACGGTGGGGTAGTCGACCTGGGGCAGCGCGGAGACCGGCAGCTGCCCGTAGGCCACGATGCCGGCGAGCATGATCGCCGCCATCAAGAGCGACGTCGCGACCGGACGTTGGATGAACGGACGAGAGGGGCTCACGGCGGCGTGCTCTGCTTTTCTGCGGAGCCGCGCGCTGCGACTGCGCTTCCGATGGTGACGGCGGCCCCGTCACGGAGCTTGTCGAAGCTGCTGTTCGCCACGATCGCGCCGGGGCCGATTCCCTCGACGATTTGTGTGGTCTCGCCCTCGACAACCCCCGTCTTCACGGATTTGATCTGGGCCTTCGAGTTCTCGATCACGTACACGAACGTCTTGGTGCCGTCGTGCTGGACCGCCGAAGATGGCACGATGGTCGCTCCTTCGAGCGTGCGGACGAGCAGCCGCGTATTGACGAACTGATTCGGAAAGAGCTCCTCGCTCTTGTTGTCGTATTGCGCACGGAGCTTCACCGTGCCGGTGGTCGTGTCGATCTGGTTGTCGATCGTGATGAGTGTTCCGGTGGCAAGTCTCTTCGTGCGCGCGCGGTCGTAGGCCTCCACCACGAGCGTCGAGCCTGCGCGCGTCTGCTCGAGCACGTCGGTGAGAGCGTCTTCCGAGAGCGTGAAGACGACGGATATGGGCTGGAGCTGGGTGATGACGGCGAGAGTCGTGGTGCTCGCGGTATTGACGATGTTGCCCGGATCGACGAGTCGCAGGCCGACACGCCCGGCGAAGGGAGAGGTGATGTGGCAGAAGTCGAGCTGGACCTGGGCCGCAGCGACGAGGCCTTCGTCGTTCATGACCGTGCCCTCGGCCTGTTTGACGATCTTCTCCTGGTCCTCGAACTGTTGTCGCGCGATGGCGTTCTTGGCCCAGGCTGCACGAAAGCGATCGAGGTCCATCTTGGCCTGGGCGAGGATCTGTCGATCGCGCTCGAGGGCGCCCTGCGCCTGGAGCAAAGCTGCTGCGAACGGGCGCGGATTGATCTCGATCAGAGGAGTGCCCGCTTTGACGTGCTGTCCTTCCTTGTAATGGACCGTGATGACCTGCCCGTTGACCTGGCTGTTGATGAGCGCCGTGTGGATGGGAGTCACGATGCCGATCGCATCGCGGTAGACCGGAACGTTCGCGCGCTGCGCCGTCGCTGCCGCGACCGTCGTCGGCGGGGGCGCAACATGGCGCACCTTGCTCTTGTCGGCGCGCAGGACCCAATAGAGGAGTCCGGCGGAGACAAGGACGACGACGCCCCAGATCAGGAACCGACGCTTGCTTCGCGGCGGAGCCGAATCACGCGGCGGACTGCCGGTGGTATCGATGGGAAGGTCCATCGTTAGCTCGAGTGCTCGGACCGCGGGGGCGAGCATCAACCATGCCGGTGGATGCCGCGCGTACCGATCACCGAGACGCCGCCGTCCGTACGCATCGACGCTCGACGCACCGATCCAAACCGCCCTCGATGTGGCGGTTCAGCACGAGCCGTGGCTCGGAGGTGTTACAGCGCAACGCGGTTGCGCTGATTGAATAGTCAAACGGAGTTCGCGACAGACTTGTGCGGTCCACGCAAGTGGTCGCCGCAGTAGGGGGCTCCATGCCTTTGCGGCGCGGGAAGCGTGCTGCGCCGAGTCGCTGCCTTCAGCCGACTTGGTACCGGGCTGCGGGCTTGGTCGACGAGAGGTGTTTGGACATTTCGAGCCGCGCCGCTTCGTAAGAAGTCCATTCGCGCTCGTCGGGGAGGGAAGGGATGGTGACGACCTCGCCGCGGTCGAGGCCTGCGAGGGCGGCGTCGACCATGTCCTCGGCGGTCATCACGATCTCCTTCGGGAGGTGCTTTACCGGAAGGCCCGCGATGTCCCAGAACTCGGTCGCCGTTGCTCCCGGAAGCACCGCCTGAACGCGCACGCCCTTGGCGCCGACCTCGTGTTGCAAAGACTGGGTGAACGCGAGAACGAACGCCTTCGTTCCCCCGTAGACGCCGTTCAACGTCTCGGGCGAGATGGCGACGATCGAGGAGATGTTCACGATCGTGCCCGCCCCTCGTTCGACGAAGCGCGGCACCACTGCGTAGGAGAGGCGCGTCAACGCTTTGACGTTCAGATCGATCATCGCCTCCATCTTGTCGACTTCGGAGTCGACGAGCTTCGACGCCGCGCCGACGCCCGCGTTGTTGACCAGGAGCGAGATGCGCGCGTCCTCGCGCAAGACCTTCTCGACGGCACGGAGACCCTCCGCTCGTCCGAGGTCGGCCGGGAGGAGCTCCACCGGAACGGAGGCGACCTTCGCGATGCGCTGTGCGACCGCGCGAAGGCGCTCCTCGTTGCGGGCGACGAGGACGAGGCCGTAACCGCGGCGGGCGAGGCGCTCGGCATAGATGGCGCCGATGCCCGAAGAGGCTCCCGTGACGAGGGCAAAGTTCGGATTCGAGGTGCTCATGGAGTGGACTTTGGCCTTTGCCGGTTGGTCCGAGTAGCAGTTGCTGCGCCATAACATTCATGCGATTTCCGTATGAATGGACCTGCTCGAGGGCATCCGGATCTTCCGCCGCGCCGCGGAGCTGGGCTCGTTTTCAGCCGCGGCGAAGGACCTGAAGAGCACGCAGCCCTCGGTGAGCCGTGCCATCGCCGCGCTCGAGGAAGAGCTCGGGGTCCAGCTCTTTCGCCGTTCCACGCGGAGCCTTCGGCTCACGACGGAAGGAGAGAAGCTGCTCGCGGGTTCCCAAGACGTTCTCGTGCGTGTCGACGAAATGGTGGCGGCCGTTCGCGGCGAGAAGCGCTCGCTCGAAGGTCCGATCCGCATTGCAGCCTCGATCTCCCTCGGCCGCCTCATGCTCACCGGTCTCATCGACCGCTTCACCAAGGCGCACCCTCGGGTCGATTTCCAATTTCGTCTTTCGGATGGCCAGGTCGACCTCATCGAGGAGAACATCGACGTGGCCATTCGTATGGGCCATCTCAAGGACAGCGCGCTACGCGCCCTTCGCGTCGGCACGAGCCGCATTCGCCTCTACGCCGGTCGCGCGTATCTGAAGGCGCGTGGTCGCCCCAAGACCATCGACGACCTGCGCCGCCACCGGCTCGTGTTCTTCACGCGACGCTCGACGCAACCGGTGTGGAACCTCACCGGCGAAAGGGGCGAGCTCGTCCGTTTCGCATTCAAACCGTATTTCGAAACCGACGGCATCGACATGGTCCGCGAGGCTGTCGTCCAAGGCGTCGGCATCTCGCTCCTTCCCTCGTGGATGCTGATTGAGCCCGAGGCCGATCGCGTCGTCGAGCGCCTGCTCACCGCCCACACCACGGAAGACGTTCCCTTGCATGCGGTGACCACCGCCGGCCGCGAGTACTCCATCAAACAGCGGGCGTTCGTCGACTTTCTCCGCAAAGAATTCGACGCTCTCGAGTCGATATCTCTGAACGGCTGAGACCTTCGTCAGCGAAGCGGCGCACCATCCGTTGCTGTCCCGTGATGCCGAGGCGGTCGTGCATGTGCTTCGCCTCAGTTCTGATCATGCGGGTCGCGGGGAAGGGATTCCCTTAGTCCGCGCAGCCGTGCTCTCGAGACTCCTGGCGAGACTTGTTGCCTCGTCGTGTTCAATCGAGTTGAAGGTCGTTTCGACATTTGGTTGGGTATCAAACCAATGTGCGTCGCCGGTAATCCGCGATGACGGGAGCCCGTTGATCGTGGTGGCGTCGCGATACGCAACGGCGCCTAAAGAGCGAGAAGCAGCGGGACGAGGAATGGACGACGGGCCTATCGCGAACGAAGTCGAAGCGCTCTTGCGCGATCGAATCGAATCGCTGGAGCAGCTCGAGCTTCTGCTTCTGCTTCGCGAACACGCGAGCGAGAGCTGGCTGCCTTCGAAGGCAGGGGTAGAGCTCGGTCTCGCGGAGCCAATGGCGACGCAGGCGCTCGAGCACCTCGTTCGAGGTGGGCTGATCGTCGAGCGCTCGACCGAGAGTGGTCGCGCATTCCGTTACGCACCGATCTCCGCGGCGCTCGTCGAGGCCGCCGGTGAGCTCGCGCGGGCCTATACCGAACGACGCGGCGAAGTGATGAGACAGCTCAGCGCCAACGCCGTTGCTCGCGTGCGAGCCGCCGCCTCGAGGATGTTCTCGTACTCGTTTCTGACGGCCAGAAAGAGGGACTGACCCCCATCGATCGCCGTCACGGTCGACGAGCGGGGTGAACGATCCGCTCGTCGCCCGCTTGCTCGGCGCTACTTGATGGCGAAGGCTTTTTCGATCAGGTAGTCGCCGGGTTCGCCGCTGTTGCCTTCCTGGAAGCCGCGCGCCTCGAGCAAGGCCGACGTCTCCTTGAGCATCTCGGGGTTGCCGCAAAGCATGATGCGGTCGCTGGCGGGGTCGAGCGGCGGGAGGCCGAGATCTTCGTTGGCGCGGCCCGAGGAGAGGAGGTCCGTGATGCGGCCCATCGTGCGGAAGGGCTCGCGCGTGACGGACGGGTAGTAGACGAGACGCGGGCGAATGAGCTCGCCGAGCTCGTCGTGCGACGGCAGCTCGTGCTCGAGGAAGCGCGCGTAGGCGAGGTCGTCGACGTTACGGCACGTGTGCGTGAGCACCACGCGGTCGAAGCGTTCGTACGTCTCCGGATCCTTCACGACGCTGAGGAACGGCGCGAGGCCGGTGCCCGTGGCGAGGAGCCAGAGCGTCTTGCCATCGCGAAGGTTGCCGACGGTGAGCGTGCCGGTGGGGCGCTTGCCGACGAGCACCGTGTCGCCGACTTTGACGTGCTGCAGGCGCGACGTGAGCGGACCGTCTTCCACCTTGATGGAGAAGAACTCCAACGTCTCTTCGTAGTTCGCGCTGGCCATCGAGTAGGCGCGCGTGAGCGGTTGCCCACCGACCTCGAGACCCATCATGACGAACTGACCGTTGGCGAAACGGAAGCCGGCGCTGCGTGTACAGCGGATCGTGAAGAGACGATCCGTCCAGTGGTGGACGTCGAGAATGCGTTCGGCCGTGTACTTGGATGACCAGCTGGGAGCGGAGATCGAAGTGGTGTTCATCATGGGACTTCGGAGATTACGAGACGAGTCGCGGGTGACCGGCGGTGACGGAGGCTAGCGCATCGGCGGACTTCGCGGAGGAATGCTCCACCATTTCTGTAAGTGCGCGCTTCAGGTTGTCGACGGAGCTAGCACGTAGCGCGAGGGGTAGGGAGTCGTCTCTCGCCGTTTCGACGAGAAGCTCGAGCGCCCTTGCCAGCAAATACGACGCCCGTGCTTCGTCACGGGCACGTTGTTCGAGCTCGGCCTCGAGCTCGGCGAGGTTGTGGCAAGCGAAGGCATGAAGCACTGGGGCATCGCTACATGCTCCGGCGAGCGCAAAGATGCACAGCCCTTCGACGAGAGCGAGTCACGGAGCGCACGCGCTGCGCGATGGTCACCGCGATGAAACGCGTCGTTGCCGGCCGTCGACGGTGCTCGCCACCTTTCGTCGGTCAGGCACCGTTTCTGCTGGTCCATTCCGCAAACGCTGGACGACCCTAGCTCAATTGAAGATGAATTTCAATGTCATCATGCGTCCGCTACAATGACGGTGAAATGGCCTCCGCCGCTGAGGAACTCGAAGCTCTGCTCACGTCGATCGTGGTGCCGCTCGTCGCGATCGACAGCGCGACGTTGTACGTGGTCACGGCGTCGTCCACCCGCGTGCATCTTCATCTCGCGGGAGCCTATTCGGGCTGTCCGGGCAACGCCTTCGTCGAGCGCACGGTGCTCGCGCCTCTGGTGAAGCAGATCTTCCCGAGCGCGGAGCTCTGCGTCAGCTCCGGGGTGCCGATTCCGCCGAACGCCAAGCTTCTTGGCGCCAACGTCGAGAGCGCGTCACGACGCGGGGCGCTCGATCGTGGGCCGGATGCGAGCGTCGGCGGTCAACTCGAGTAGGTCGATCTCTTCTTCCAGAACGTGGAACGCGTCGTCGCCGATGACGCGACGGGCGCGTAGCTCGGTGAGCGCGTCACGTTGAGCCATCACCGCGCGCCGCTGGAGGGCAGCGACGCTGCCAGCTTCGTCACTCTCGGACTCGAGCCGTACGCGCGCTTCGCCTGCGTGCAAACGCGCCTCGTATTCGCGACGGAGCATGTCTGCGGAGTGCGAACTGGACTCCGACGTTTCGATCACGCGCAACGCCGCGCGAGCGGTTTCGGCGCGCGCGACGTCGATTTCGCGTTCCACGATGCCGTTGTCGCGCAATTCGAGTCCCCTCATGAGTGGACGCAACGTGGACCCCTGGAGCACCAGTGTGGTCAGCACGACGCAGAACGCGGAGAAGATGATGAGGTCGCGATACGGAAACGACGGTGATCCGTTCGGCAGCGCCAGCGCCGTTGCCAGCGTGACGATGCCGCGCATTCCACACCACGAGGCGAGGACGTCACTGCCTGGAGGAGGCACCATGTCGGACCCTCGCCGAGGCCCGAACCGACGAACCGTCCAGCGCGCTGCTGCGGAATAGGTCAGGATCCAGACGACGCGAACGAGAATCACGGCCGCGCAAACGGCGCCGGCGGTGAGAGCGTAGACGCGCCATTCGTCACCGTGGACGCGAGAGAGAATCGCCCGCAATTGCAGGCCGATCATGACGAAGGCGAGCACGTTCAAGACGAGCACCGCGACGTCCCAAACGGCGTACGAGGCAATGCGATGTCTGGCGCTCATGCGGCCTGCCATGCGCTGGGCCACCGTCATGGCGAACGATACGACGGTGATGATCGCCGACAGACCGATGCGTTCGGCAATCATCCACACCGCGAACGTGCCCACGAACTGCAGGAGCACGTTGATGGAGACGTCGTGCACGCGGCGCACGCAATAAATCTGGAGGCGCGCGAGCAACCACCCGACCACGACGCCGCCTCCACACGTGAGGAGGAGCATGGGTACCACCTTCCAGGCGGAAAATGCACCCGTCACCGCCGCTCCGACGGCGATGCGATAGATGAGCAGCGACGACGCATCGTTGAAGAGGCTCTCGCCCTCGAGGACCACGAGGAGCTGATGCGGAGGCTGGAGCTTTCGCAGGACGGCGGTGGCCGCGGAGGCGTCGGGAGGCGCGACGATGGCCCCGAGCGCGATGGCGGCCGCCCAACCCATTTCGGGGACGACGATGCGTGCCGACACGGCGACGGCCATGACGGTCAGGACCACCATCACCACGGCCAAGCTCAAGACCGGCCCGAGGTTCTTCTTCAGGTCACGTGGTGAGGCGTCGTACGCGGCGTCGAGCAACGTCGGCGCGACGAACAGGGCGAGCGCCAGCTCCGGATCGAGCTCCACGCCCGGTGCCCCTGGCACGAGCGCGATGAGCGTTCCCACGAGCGCCAAAAGCGCGGGGTAGGGGATCCCGACGCGATCCGACCAGATCGTGCCGAGCGCACCGACGAACAGCAAGCCGATCACGAGCTCGAAGAGGATCATGGCGTTCTCTGGCCGTACCTCTACCGGTGTTTCGTCACGGATGCACCCACTGCGCCCATGCGCTACCCACGGCTCGAGCTCACTCGACGCCTGGGACCCACGCCGAGCCATGACGAATGGTCTGCATTGCAGCGCATGCCTTGCGTCATCCGTGGTCCTCGCCGGCTCGCACGTTCCGAATAGGTCGAGCCCTTTTTTTCGTGTCCGACTGGTGCGTCTCTTGCTCCCCGCCGGCACATGGACCACCTCCAGGCTCGCGATTATTCCGTGCCGGTCGTCTTGCGCGACGGTGGCTCGCTCCTCGTACGCGCCTTGCGCGCCGACGATGGACCTAGGATTCTCGAGCTATTCCACCGACTCAGTGCCGATTCGATTCGTCACCGGGCGTTCATGGCGAAGACCGAGCTCACGCCGAGCGAGGTTCACTACCTGACGAACATCGACTTCGTCCGGCACGTGGCGCTCGCCGCCGTGCTCCGCGAAGATGGGGCCGAGCACATCATCGGAGTCGGCCGGTATTGCAGTTCCGCAGAAGGTGACGGGGCCGGCCAACGCGCCGAGGTTGCCTTCAGCGTGGCCGACGAGCATCAAGGAAGAGGCATCGGTACGCTGCTGCTCGAGCACCTCGCCCGCATTGCTCGTTCGGCAGGTATCGAAGAGCTCGAAGCCGACGTGATGGCCGACAATGCAAGGATGTTGAGTGTGTTCGCGGAGAGCGGCTTTCCGGTTCGCGAGTCGATGGCGTCAGGCATCTACCGCGTGACCTTTCCGACGAGCGAGAGCGAAGCGTTCGTCCAAGCGAGTTTGAAGCGCGAACGCAAAGCGGCAGCAGAGAGCGTTCGCGTCTTCTTCGAACCCACGTCGGTTGCGGTGATTGGCGCTTCACGAAGGCCGAACACGATCGGAGGCGCCATCCTCGACAATCTACGGAAGGCCGGCTTTCGCGGTCGTATCTACCCCATCAATCCGAATGCGAAGGAGATCCGGGGACTGCCTGCATTCCCGTCGATCCGAGCCGTTGGGCAGCCCGTCGACCTCGCGATCATCGCCGTCCCAGCACGTGACGTGGAGGAGACGATCGCCGAATGCGCTCGGCTGCGCGTGCGTGGTGTCGTCGTGATCTCTTCTGGATTCGCCGAGACCGGCTCGACCGGGGCACAGGTGCAGCAGCGCCTCCGCACGCTCGTGAGGAGCTCCGGGATGCGCATGGTCGGTCCGAACTGCATGGGCGTACTCAATGCGAATCCCGAGTTTTCGCTCGATGCCACGTTCGCGCCGACGTGGCCGCCCGCTGGCAACGTATCGATGCTTTCGCAGAGCGGCGCGCTCGGCATCGCGATGCTCGACCAGGCCGCGCGACTCAACGTCGGCCTCTCGTGCTTCGTGTCCGTGGGCAACAAGGCCGACGTCTCGGGCAACGATTTGCTCTCGTACTGGGCGGACGACCCGACGACCGAGGTGATTGCGCTTTACCTGGAGAGCTTCGGTAACCCCAGGAAGTTTGCCCGCATCGCGCCCGCGGTCGCTCGACGCAAGCCCATCGTTGCCGTCAAATCCGGGAGATCGACCGCCGGTACGCGTGCCGCCGCCAGCCATTCCGCGGCATTGGCGAACGTGGACGTGTGCGTCGACGCGCTGTTCGCTCAAGCCGGGGTTCTGCGGACGACGACACTCGAAGATCTGTTCGACCTCGTCTCGCTGCTCTCCACCCAGCCGCTGCCTCGCGGGCCGCGCGTTGGCGTGGTCACGAATGCAGGAGGCCCCGGCATCCTCCTCGCGGACGCTTGCGAGGCTCAGGGCTTGAAGCTGCCCGAGCTCGAGCCCAAGACCATCGAGCGACTCCAGGCATTTCTACCGAAAGATGCGGGGCTCTCGAATCCAATCGACATGATTGCCTCCGCCACAGCGGATCAATATGCGCGAGCCATCGAGGTCGTCGCGAACGACCCGAACGTGGATGCGCTCGTCGTGATCTACATTCCGCCGCTCGTCACGACAGCCGAAGACGTCGCCGCAGCGGTCGCCAGTGCTGCTGGAAGCGTGCCGAACGACAAGCCGATTGCCACCGTCTTCATGTCGACGAAAGGCGCGCCGCCCATTCTTTCGACCGGACGAAGGGGAAAGATTCCTTCCTACAGCTATCCCGAGAACGTGGCGCTCGCCCTCTCGTCGGCCGTGCGATACGCGAGGTGGCGCGAGCGACCCCGCGGAACCGTCGTCTCGCTCGACCGGGAACGTCGCGTGTCGATCCGGCGAGAAATCGAACGCGTGACCACGGGGCGGCCTGCGCCGTTCTGGGCACCGCCGGACGTCGTCGCACGCCTCATGGAGGACGCTGACATTCCGATGGCCAAGCTCGTGGTGGCGGCGCCGACGTCCGACGCTGCGGTCGCGGCCGCGCGCGACATAGGCTATCCCGTCGTGGCCAAAGCCGTCGCCAACGGTCTCGTCCACAAGAGTGACGTCGGAGGCGTCATCCTTGGATTGGACTCCGACGAAGCGGTCAGGGCCGCGGTCGAAGCGCTCGCCGGGCGTGTCGAAGCGGCGGGATACGAGTTGAGCGGGGTGGCGCTTCAACGGCAATACTCCGGCGGCGTGGAGGCCATCGTCGGCGTGACGATGGACCCATCGTTCGGTCCGCTGATCGTTGCCGGGCTCGGCGGGGTGCAGGTCGAGCTCATGCGGGACGTTGCGTTCCGGCTCACCCCCGTTTCGGATCTCGACGCCGCAGAGATGATCGACGGTTTGCGCGGGGCCAAGCTCCTTGACGGGTTTCGTGGAGCGCCGGTCGCGGATCGGGCATCGCTTCTGGACGTCATCCAGAAGATCTCGGCGTTCGCGGACGTGGTTCCCGAACTGCTCGAGTTCGAGATCAATCCGCTCGTCGTCTTGCCGCGCGGAGAAGGCGCGATCGGATTGGACGTGCGCATGCGATTGAACGGGCACGGAGTGTGAATGGCTCGAGGTTCATGAAACGCATCCTCGTTGCCGTCGACGGTAGTCGTGAATCCGAGATCGTCGTCGCGAAAGCGGTGGAGGTTGCCCGCGACGTCGGAGGGCGCTTGTCTCTGCTGCATGTGATCGAGCCTCACCAGGCATCCCTCGTGAACGATGCGGCCTTCGACGAGTCGCGCAGGTGTCTCGAGCGTCTCGAAGCGAGCATGCCGCCGAGCTTCCGAGGCGGATGCGAAGTGCGCTTCGGCTTGGCGGCAAAGACCATCTGCGAAGCCGCAGCCTCGAAGAGTGTCGATGTCATCGTCATCGGTGCGCATGAGCACGGCGTGGTCGAGCGTGCCCTCGGAACCACGGCAGCCGAGGTCGTGAACCACGCCGACCGGACCGTCCTCGTGGTTCGCTGCCAGCCCGAGGTTCAGGAGCGCCCGTCTGCCAACGACTTCGAACGCGCGGGGGACATCCTCCGACGTGACCATCGCCGACTCGAGCAGGTCTACGAAGGTCTCGCGAGCGCCTACCGAAGGGGAGACTGGAACGAGGTCATCGAAGAGTGGAACCACTTCGAGCCGGCGCTCATGGCGCACATGGAGAGAGAAGAACGAGAGGTCTTCCCCTCGTTCCGGCTCGTCGCGCCAGAGGAAGCGAAGGCGCTCCTCGACGAACACGAACAGCTGCGCCGCCTGCTCGCGACGCTCGGCGTCCACATTGAGATCCATGCATTTCCCATGGCTGACGCCGAAGACCTGATCGAGCGCCTGCACCAGCACGAGGTCCGCGAAGCCACGGCCCTGTACCCGTTCGTCGATCTCTCGTTCGATGCGCTGGCCTTCGGTGCGCGTGACGAGCGCTCCTCACCATGACCCGCCCGGCCGACGCTCCTGCCTGCCCAGCACTCCGAATCGCGAGCCGGTGGCCGAGGCGCTCGGGGTGAGAACGAGGAACTCGTGTGGAACGAGGCTCGTCGCGAGCATCACGTCGTCGATGTCTTCGTGGTCTTTCCACGAGCGCGCTTTTTGGTGGTCCGGGTCGAGCCAGAAGGCTTCGATCTCCGTTCGCAGAGGAAGATAGTCCGAGAGCTCGGTGAGCGTCGCGCGGGCGGCGGCATCGAGTTCGTCCACGACGGGCGGCGTCGCGAGAATCGGTATGGCCGCCAAGCCGATCGCGAGACCGAGCTCGCGGAAACCGAGGCGGGCCTCCGCCGGTGACCGCAGGTCCGGATTGGACAGGTAGTGGCGTAGGCCGATGACCGCGGCTTCGAGCAGCGCCGCGACCAAGGGGCGGTCGGCACCGGCCTGCACGAGTCGCATTGCGTCGAAGAGAAGACCTCCAATGCCGAGTGGATCGTCCGTGGCGAACGACGCGTGCTCGAGCATGGACGCGAAATCGGCCGACGCGTCGGCGAGGCTCGGCTCCCGCGGAACGTCGAGCTCGGTCGACGTGGCGTCGAGCTCGGCGCAGGTGACGAAACCGTCGAGGGGATCGTGCTGACCCATGACCGCGACGAGCGGACGCGACAGATCGATGCTGAGCTTCCACGCCATTCTTCGCGCATGAGGCGGGCCGTACGAGAACGCGCGATGAGCCACCACCGCGAGCTCGCGTGCCCAGAGATGATATTTGAGGTCGCCGGTGGCGCACGCCGTCTGATCGAGCGCGTGCATCCATTTGGTGAGGTAATGGAAGTACTGGCCGTCGCGTTCCCACTCGAGGTCCGCGTCGAGCGGCACCTCCGCATCGCGTTCGGGGAATGGTTTGCCGATGCGAAGGCCGCCGTACGTGGGGTGGTCGTCGCCGTCCTCGTCGGACAGCCCGCTGATGCATCCTGGAAATCGGCGGTCGTCCCGACGATGACGACCGAGCTCGTGGTGGACGCTCTCGACCAGATCCAGCGCGAGCTCTCGGTAGTAGCCCTCGCCCGTAGCCCGCGCGAGACCGAGGAAGTTGCAAACGGCGAACGCATCGGTCCAGAGGTAGCGCCGCCGCGGGCCGGACGAGATGAGTCCCGTCCGTGCCGCGAATCGCGTCATGAGCCGTGCCGCGGTGGCCGTCCGCGTGCCTCTCGGTTCGGACGACGATGGATGGACTTCCATCGCCAGTGCGCCTGCATTCTCCGAGCCGAGCGTGTGGCGCCGGAGCTCAGGATTTCGGCGAAACGCAAAGTGTGCGCCTCGATGCATCGATTGCAGCTCCGCGTCCCGGGCGCGCGGAAAACGCACGGCGAGGCCGCGGTCGTGGTTGGCGCGGCACTTGCTCGAGCCTCGTCGGGGAATGGGGAGGCTGTCATGGCGAAGGTTCTGGTCGTATACGCGACGCGCGAGGGACAGACGCGGAAGGTCGCGGAGCGCATTGCCAAGGTCGTCGAGCGCCGCGGGCACGAGGTCGTGCTCGTCGACGTGGCTCACGTTCCTCGCACGCTGAAGCTCGGTTCGTTTCGAGGGATCTGCGTCGGAGGGCCCATTCACGTCGGCGGCTATCCGAGCGAGCTACTCCGCTTCGTGAAGCGTTACCGAGCGCGGCTCGAGTTGGTGCCGTCAGCGTTCTTCTCCGTCGGCCTGGCGGTCGCGAGTCGGACCACCGACGGACGGGCGGAGACTCTCGTGTGCGTCGATCGTTTCGTGGCGAAGTCCGGCTGGAGCCCCAGTCGGGTCGAGCTCGTGGCCGGGGCGATGCTCTATACGAAGTACAACTTCTTCGTGCGTTGGATGATGCGTAGGATTGCCGAGAAAGCCGGCGGCGATACCGATGTGTCGCGGGACTACGAGTATACGGACTGGCTCGCCGTCGAGCGGTTCGCTGCGGAGTTTGCCGAGGCCGTCGAGGGCAGTCGCTTGCTCGAGAATCCACGCCCCACGTTTGCGACGGCGTAGTCGTTGGTCGGATCGTTGCTAGGCGGAGTTCATGGCCGGCTCAATCTCTCGCGACGAGCTCCTGCGTATCGATGCGTGGTGGCGTGCTGCCAACTACCTCACCGTTGGCCAGATCTACCTGCAGGAGAATCCGCTGCTACGTGAACCGCTGCAGGCCGAGCACATCAAGCCGCGCCTGCTCGGTCACTGGGGAACCTCCCCGGGGCTGAATCTCCTCTACGCGCACCTGAATCGCATCGTTCGTGAACGAGACCTCGATGCGATCTGCCTCGCAGGCCCTGGTCACGGCGGCCCTGCCATCGTGGCGAACGTGTACCTCGAGGGCAGCTACTCGGAAGTGTACCCCCGGATCACGCGAGACGTGGCGGGCATGCGCGCTCTCTTCCGCCAGTTTTCAACGCCGGGAGGCATTCCGAGCCACGTTGGCCCGCAAACGCCGGGCTCGATCCACGAGGGCGGTGAGCTCGGCTACGTGCTCACGCATGCGTTCGGCGCCGTGTTCGACAATCCCGGCCTCGTGGCCGTTGCCGTCGTCGGGGATGGAGAGGCCGAGACGGGACCGCTCGAAGGCTCCTGGAAGGGGATCAGCTTCTTGAACCCCGTGCACGATGGCGCCGTGCTGCCCGTGCTCCACCTCAACGGATACAAGATCGCCGGACCAACGGTGCTCGGGCGCTCCTCCGACGAGGACATCGAACGATTGCTCACGGGGCATGGATATGCGCCTTGCTTCGTCGAAGGGAGCGAGCCTGAGCGCGTACACCGGGCGCTCGCAGCGGCGCTCGATCGATGCTTCGACACCATCGAGGAGATTCGACGAAGCGCGCGCGAACGTGGTCAGGCGACGGTGCGCCCGCGATGGCCGGTCCTCGTGCTCCGTACGCCGAAAGGATGGACGGGGCCGAAGGAGGTCGGCGGCGTACCCGTCGAAGGCACCTTTCGCGCGCACCAGGTTCCGCTAAATGCCGTGCGCACGAACTCCGAGCATCGCGCGATGCTCGAGCGATGGATGAAGAGCTACCGGCCCGAGGAGCTGTTCGATGCCGCGGGTCGATTGCTCCCGGACGTCGCGCGCCTGGCGCCGTCCGGCGATCGGCGGATGGGTAAGAACCCCCACACCAACGGGGGCCTCCTCGCGAAGCCGCTCGAACTCCCCGACTTCAAGAGCTACGCCATCGACGTTCCACGCCATGGGGCCGAGGCTCACGAATCGACGCGTCGACTCGGCATGATGCTGCGCGACATCTATCGTACCAATCCAAAGAACTTTCGCCTCTTCTGCCCTGACGAGACAAATTCGAATCGCCTGGGTGCCGTCTTCGAGCTCGAGGATCGCTGTCTCGTCGAGCGCACGATTCCAGCAGACGAGCACGTTTCGCCGAGCGGCCGCGTGATGGAGGTGCTCAGCGAACACAACTGCGAGGGGTGGCTCGAAGGCTACGTGCTCACGGGGCGCCACGGCCTCTTTGCCACCTACGAGGCCTTTGCGTTGATCGTGGCTTCGATGACCACGCAACATGCCAAATGGCTCGAGGCGTCGGCGGAGCTCCCGTGGCGTGCATCCGTTCCGTCCCTGAATCTGCTCTTGACGTCGACGTGCTGGCGCAACGACCACAACGGGTTCAGTCATCAAGGGCCTGGCTTCATGGACACGATCCTCTCGAAGAAGGGGACCGTGGCACGCATCTACCTGCCGCCGGATGCGAACTGCCTCTTGTCGATCGCCGATCGCTGCCTGCGAAGCAAAAATTGCGTCAATCTCGTCATCATCGACAAGCAGCCACAATTGCAATGGCTGCCGATGGACGAAGCACGTGAGCACTGCGCGCGCGGCGCTTCGGTTTGGAACTGGGCGAGCTCCGACGAGGGACGCACGCCCGATGTCGTGCTGGCTTGCGCAGGCGACATCGCGACCCTCGAGACGTTGGCTGCTGCGTGGTGGCTACGGAAGAAGGCGCCGGAGCTCCGCGTGCGCGTGGTCAACGTCGTCGACCTCATGTCGCTCGCATCGCCTTCCGAAAACGAGCACGGCATGACCGCCGACAGGTTCGAGTCACTCTTTACCGCCGACACCGATGTCGTCTTTGCGTTTCATGGATATGCGGGCGCGGTTCACCAACTCCTGCATGGTCGGCCCCGTCCATCGCGCTTCCACGTGCGCGGATATCGCGAGGAAGGAAGCACCACCACGCCCTTCGACATGGTCGTCTTGAACGAGACGAGTCGATTCCACCTCGTCATCGAGGCTCTCCGTCGCTCGCGACGACCGTGCGAGCACGGCGAGCTTCTCGCCGACGAGTGCCGGGAGCTCCTGAAGAAGCACTCCACCTACGTGCGCGAGCACTTCGAAGACATGCCGGAGATTCGAAGTTGGAGATGGGGGGAGCCATGAGCTCCGTCGAAGAGCGGGTTCTTTGCGTCAACAGCGGCTCTTCGTCTCTGAAGTTCGCGCTCTTCGCGTCCTACGGAGAACGGCTCGATACGCTGGCGACCCTGGCGGTCCAGAACATCGGCGGTGCGCGCGGCCGCGTCGTGCTGCGCTCGAATCGAGGGGGGCGTGAGCTCGAGGCCAATCACCTCGACCACGCGCAGGCATTCGAGACGGCCTTTTCGCTCCTCGAAGAGGCCCAGGCAGGCCCCTTCTCGATCGTCGGGCATCGCATCGTCCATGGCGGTCCTCGCTACGTCGAGCCGGCCCTCGTCGACCCAACGCTCGTGGCGAATCTACGAGCGATCGTGCCCCTGGCTCCGCTTCATCTGCCGTCGTCCATCGCCGGCATCGAGGCCGTCGCGCGGCGTTATCCCGCCGTTCCGCAGGTGGCCTGCTTCGACACCGCATTTCATTCGTCGATGCCCGAGGTCGCACGACGATTGCCGCTCACCGACGGCATCGACGGCGCCGGTGTTCGTCGCTACGGATTTCACGGCCTGTCGTACGAATACGTCATGTCGACGTTCGGGCCCACGGCGCCGCGACGCGTGGTCATCGCGCACCTCGGCAACGGCGCCAGCCTCGTGGCGGTCGAGAACGGCAAGAGCGTCGACACCACGATGGGCTTCACGCCCGCCGGAGGAGTCATGATGGGAACACGACCGGGCGACCTCGACCCGGGCGTTCTCCTGCACCTGCTACGTCAGGAGAAGCTCTCGCCCGATGCGCTCGCGCAGGTGATCGAGCGCGAGGCGGGCCTCGTCGGCGTCGGCGGAACGTCGGACATGAAAGAGCTCCTCGCGCGGTCCCGCTCCGACGAACGAGCCAAGCTGGCGATCGCGATGTTCTGCCGGAGCGTGCGAAAGGCGATTGCCGGCCTCGCCTCGATTCTCGGCGGCATCGACGTCCTCGTCTTCACCGGCGGCATTGGCGAGCACGCGGCCGAGGTGCGGGAGGGAGTCTGTGATGGGCTCTCGTTCATGGGCATCGAGCTCGACCGCGCAAAGAACGATCGCGCCGAAGACGTGGTGAGCACGAGCACGAGTCGCTGCGTGGTTCGCGTCGTTCGCACCGATGAAGATGCGATGATCGCAAAGCATTCGCTCCGAATCGCCCGCGCGAACCGCTGAGGACGTTCAAAAGTCGTAGGCAAAGCCCAATCCCAGGACGGCGCCTTCGTGGTGGTAGCCGGCGAGTGCTTGCACGACCGGAAGGCGTACGGAGACGACGACGAGGAGATCCATCAGCGGGCTCACGATGACCTCGGGCGAGACGAATCCGATGAATCCGCTGGAATCGCGCTCTGGCCGGCCGTCTTCGTACGAGCGCGCGTCGAGTCGCGTGTCCACGCCGAGTCGCAGGGCGAGAGCCGACGAGAGCTGGTACTGCGCGGACGTCGTCGTGCGAAGCGATGGGCTTGCGCGAAACTCGCTCGTGCCGCGCAGTGGCATCGAGCCTTGGACACTCGCGTAGAAGGACCACGGTCGCGCGAAGAATGCGTAGCTCATGCCGAGGAGCGGATCCCACGAGCCAGTGCCCGGCTGCGCCTCGATAGGCAAGTACGTACCGTCCGTCTCGCTGCGCTGTCGAGGCGCGGTGGGGATCTTCAGCCCGGCGGTGATGGCGTAGAGATGGCGAGGGGCGAAATCGCGATCGGTGGCCACGAACGCCTTGGCCCGGAGCTCGACGTCTCCCATGGCCGTGGTGCGCGTCTCCCCTTCGTTGACGTATCGAATGGTTCGATGGAGGGCCGGGAACGTTCCCATCAGGAACAAGCGGTCGCTCGGGGCCCAGGCGAGCTGTGCGTCGAGCCTCGTCTCGCGCAGGCGGATCTCGTCGACGCCGGGCTCGCCGATGTCGTCGGTTCGATGGCGTGCGTCGAGCGACACGCGCAGGCGATCGCGGAACGGCTTCTCGGCTCCCATCGCGGTCAGCGTGGGATCGCCGCATCCGCAGGTCGCGCATGCGTCGACGCGCGCGCTATGCGTGAGTGCTGCCGCGAGGCCGACGACGAGGAGGGCCGCCCGTGTCGATAGGCGAACGCGACTCATTCGACCCGTGCTCCGAGCGCGGCTCGCAAATTCTGGAGCACGCGTGTGGCCGATTCGCTTTCGTCCGCGTCGAAATCGACGCCGTCGAACCAGTGGGCGTCGGTTTTCACGAGGAGAACGCGCGCGGCGCGGCGTCCATCGGTCGAGAGCTTCGTCTCGGGTATCGTGAGCTCGACGTCGAACGACGCCGTCGACGACAGCTGAAAGGCTCGAGGGCTGCTGCCGTCGGCCTGGTAGGTTCCTTCGACGAGCATGCTCTTGCCGAGCATCGAACCGTCAGCCGGAAGTCCGATTGCGTCGCCGTCGGCCGCGAGGATCGTCTGCTTTACTTTGCAATACGATCCTGGCGGCGGATGGAGCTCGCCGGCCCGCGTTGTCGTCTCGGACGCCGCAAGCAGTGATTCCACGTTCGGTACGCCGAGCAGCGTGGGAGAGCCGACGACGTGCGCGTGCACCTCTCGCATGCGAAACGGCTGCCACCAAGCTCGTGACGACGGTGCGGCGCTGCAGGCGAGGATCTCGACGGACCCCGTCGTTAGATATCCGCGCGTCAGAACGATCCGCAGGCCGCGGTCGCTTTCGAAGAGGCGTGTCGACGCGGAGGCGGGCGGCTCGGCCGGAGCCTCGATGTCGACGGACACGGTGATACCCTCCGTCGAGCTCGACGAACAGCCACCGAGCCATGCGAGAATGCCGAGCGAGGCGACGATTGCGCGCCTGACCTCTTTGCGCGTCATCACGGCGCTCCCCACGGATCGGCGAAGCGCGGATCGTGAAGGAACGCCTCGTCGGTGAGGCTCTCGAGGAAGTGCACGAGGTCGGCCTTCTCGGCGTCCGAGATCAAGAAGCCTTGCATGAATTCGCTCTTCAGTGGGCTCTTGGCGCCGTCGCCGGCGTTTGCGCCGCTCTCGATCTTCCTCCCGCCGCGGGCGTAGTGATCGATGACTTCACCGAGCGTGGCGATGCTCCCGTCGTGCATGTAGGGCGCGGTCACGGCAACGTTGCGTAGCGTGGGCGCTTTGAATCGGCCCATGTCTCGGGGTTCACCGGAGATATCGATCAATCCGCGACTCGCCGCAGGATAGGCGCCTTGCCCGTCGAGGTTGTAGAGCGCCGTATTGTGGAATGCCATCTCGGTGATGACCGTTCCTTCGTGCGAAACGTTGTCGGCAAATCCGAAGCTACCGTGGCAGTGGAAGCACTCGGTGCGTTCGGAGAAGAAGAGATCCCGCCCGCGCTTGGCGGATTCGTCGAGGGCGCCCGAATCGTGTCCGTAGACGTAGCGGTCGTAGGCCGAGCCGCCGGAGACGATGGTGCGCTCGAAGTTGGCAATCGATTTGACCACGTGATCGATCGAGATGGCCTCGGCTTCGCCGGGAAATGCCTTCGGGAACATCTCGGCGTAGAGAGGCTCGTCGCGGAGCCGCTCGAGCAAAGCCTGTTCCTGTCCGACGAGACCGAGCTCCACGGGCGTCTCTCCGAACATCGGAACCAGCGCCTGCTTCTCGAGCGTGCCGAGCAAGTCGTTGGCCCACGTGAGCGCGCTCGCGTAGCCGACGTTGACGAGGCTCATGGAGCTTCGCGGGTGGACTTGTCCCGTCGAACCGAGGGCATTGGCGAGTCCGTCCGTGAATGCGCGTTTGGGGTCGTGGCACGACGCACACGAATACGTGCCGTTCCCCGAGAGCCGCTTGTCGTAGAAGAGCCTTCGTCCGAGCTCGACCTTTGCGACCGAGATCGGATTGTCCGCGGGGACTTTGGGCTTCGGAAATCCCGCAGGGAGGTGCCATTCGTAATCGCCTTCGACGACCACGCTCGCCTCCGCTCCGGCATCGACGGCGGTCTGCTCACTCGTTCCGTCGCTCGACGTGGAACAAGCGGCGATGCTCGCGACGAGCACCGACACGACTGGCGCGCACCCGCCGACGAGCGCCCTATTCGACCCTGAAGAGAGCTTGATGCGTCGCATCGGGCTGGCCAGTGGTGGGGTTGATTCCGAATCGAGCGAGGAGTGCGGGGCATTCGGGATCGGTGGTGCCCGACATGCACCCCGGGGCTCCCCCGCCGTTGGTGGTGAGGTCGTTGCCGGCCACGAGCGCCTTGTAGTCGACGAGAATGGTCTTCTTGGTCGGGTCGAATCCGCGGAGAACGACCTCGCCGACGTTCGGCCTCTCGCACGAAGTGACGACGCCACCGTTCGCGGGGTCGCCCTGGCAATCCGTACTACCGAGGTGGATGCTGAAGACGCTCTCGTCCATCTCCATGCCTCCGTCCATGGGCATTCCGGCATCCATCGACATACCGGCGTCGACGGCGGGGCTACGACCGTCGATGCGCGCGAACTTGTAACCGCCGTTCCAGCTCCAGAAGAGGCCACTCAGGTTCAGCGGAGAAGGCGCGGTGGCCACGTCGGCGTGGTTGAGCTCGAACGGAACGCCGATTTCGAATTTGATTCCCGTGTAGCTGCCGGAGGCAATCGAACCTCGCAGGGTGGTGTTCACGTCGGTGGTGCCGTTGATACACGTGCCCGATTTGTCCTCGAAGTCGAGCAGCGCGAGATTCTGGTATTGCCACTTACCGTCGCTGGCGAGGGTGAGCGGCACGTCCACGCCGTCGTCTCGAATCAAGCGTACGTCGTGCACGTAGACGCGGAAATCGAGCGGTTCGATGGTGGCAGCCGTCGTGCCCATGCCCGCTGCGAGCTTCGAACACGAGAATCGGTCCGCTCCGACCCGTGCCTCGAATCCGATGGTGACGGCGTCGCCTGCGTCGCCGGAAATACTGCCATCGCCGCGTTCGGCGCCGGCGTCTGGATTGGCAGCCGTCGTCTCCTCATCGTCGTTGCAAGCAGCCACGATGCCCAAGAGGGCGAGAGGAAATACGAAGGTCGTGATGGCGATTCGCATGTCGCCTCTCTACCAACGCGCGTCTCGCCAGCCTGCGTGGCAAGTCGTCGCGCCCTGTCGATTCCCGACGATGCTCAGCGGCGAACGGGATTCTTCGAGAGCTTGCGCTGGAGCGAACGCCGATGAATTCCGAGTGCGCGGGCGGCTTGCGTCACGTTGCCGTTGCAGTCGTTGAGCGTGCGTTGAATGTGTTCCCATTCGACGCGCGCCAGGCTCGGAATCTCTGCCGTGTCCGCGTGTCCGTCACCGGTGCGCCTCGTCGTACCTTCGAGGGCGGCGACGATCTGATCGGCATCGGCCGGCTTCGTCAGGTAGTCGACGGCGCCGAGCTTCACGGCTTCCACCGCCGTGGCGATGGATCCATAGCCGGTGAGCACCACCACGCGCGTGGCCGGGTCGATGGCGACGAGGTCGCGCACGAGATCCATGCCCGACGGCCCCGGCATGCGCAAGTCGACGACGGCCCATTCCGGGCTTTCGCTTTGCGCCAAGCGGCGCGCTTCCTCGACGTTCCGCGCGCCCTGGACCTCGTGGCCGCGATCGGCGAGTGCGCGAATCAACCGTTCGCGGAAGCGATCGTCGTCGTCGACCACGAGGATCGAGCGGGGCGGGGAGGAGGGGCTCATCGCACGCCACCAGGGACTTCGAGGACGAACGTGCTACCGCGGCCGACGCTGCTCTCGACGGTCAGCGAGCCGCCCACGCGCTCGGCGAAGCTGCGCGCGATGAAGAGACCGAGACCCATGCCGCGCCCGCTCTTCATCGAGAAGAATGGCTCTCCGAGTCGCGAGAGAACGTCTTCCGGCATTCCGCTGCCGCAGTCTTCGATCGAGAAGGCCACGCGACTTCCGAACGCGCCGACGCGCATCACGACGCGCGACCGATTCTCCTGCGCGGAGGCGTCGAGGGCATTCGAGACGAGGTTGACGAGCACCTGCACGAGCGTTTCGTCGGGCACCGTCACGAACGCCGAGCGTTCGGCTGAAACGATGTCGACGTCGGACAAGCGTTCCTTGTCGAGCGAGGCTCGAACGCGCGTCACGACGGCCTCGGTGGAGATCTCGCGGGGTGCTGCGCCTTGGGCGGCCCCTGCATCGGAGGCCAGCTTGGCGATGATCCGGCGGCACCGCTCGGCTTCTTCACGAACGAGCTGTGCATCGCTCGAGAGCGACGCCCGATCGAGGCGGCCCTCGGGCATGACGGCGGCGCGTTCGAGCTCTTTCGCCACGAGCGCGATCGTCGCGAGGGGCGTTCCGAGCTCGTGCGCCGCGCCCGCGGCGAGCGTCGAAAGCGATGCCGCCTTTTCCGTGCGCGCTGCCCAATCACGAAGAGCGACCATCTCGCGTTCCCGCCGCTCGAGCGCGCGCGCCACGCGATAAACGAAGTACCCGACGAACGCCGCGGCGACGGCATAGGCCACGAGCATCCCTCGCAAGTGGAGGTCGAGCGATTCGTGCCCTCCGTGGAGATGATGGGCGTGCGGGCTCGTCTCGGTCCCGAGGAACAGCGTCCCGAATCCGAGGCACGTCGTTCCGGCCACGATGAGCGTCGCGCGCCCGTCGAGCAAGAGCGCGGCGAGCACCACGTGAACCAGGTAGAGAACGGAGAAGGGGTTCATCGCGCCGCCGGACGCTCGAAGCGCGAGCGTGAGGAGCATGCCGTCGAGGACGAGGACGGCCGCGAGGAGCATGCGCGACGTGGGCCGCCCGCGCTTGGACCATCCGAGGAGTGCCAGATTGGTCAGGATGGTCACCGATGCCGCCGCACCGACCGCCTGAGCATCGACGGGCGTTCCGAGAAACCACGTCACGCCCGCGGCGACGAACATCTCCGCGACCACGAACGCCCAGCGCAGACGAACGAGCCAAGCGAGCCCGATGGTCGGGGCCGAGTCGATGTGCGGAGCTTGATCCGGCCGACCGGACAGAACGTGACGGCTCACCGCGCGCGATGATTGCTCGGCCACGGGCGTTATGCCAGCGGAGCGCGGAACGGAGGAGCTAGGCGATGGTGACGCTGCAAGCACGACGAACACTCACGGCTCGAAACGAGTGCGAGTCGCCCGGTTCTTAGTCGAAGGTCGGCCGCGCGAGGGCGTGGCGAATCGTCGCGGCCCCAGGAACGGGGAGCGAACGCCGAGAGAACGTCGTAAGGGGGCAAAGGCCGTGCTACGAACCGCTTGATTCGTGCTACGCGTGCTAGCGAGTGCTCGGAAGTGCTACGAAGCGCTGTTTGCCAGAGGCTCACCGAGGAACCATCACCATGTCGACGTCGTCGCTTCCCACCCTCGAGTTCGTTCTCAGGAACTTCAAGAACTTCAACGCCCGCGCCACGCGCGACGCTCTGCTCGCCTACGTCCGTCACATCGAGAGCGGCGGGCGCATGTTCTGGGCCGTCGCCGGCGCGATGTCCTCGGCGCAGCTCGGCATCACGCTCGCGCCCGCCATTCGCGCGGGGTTGATCCACGGGCTCTCGGTCACGGGCGCGAACCTCGAGGAGTCGCTCTTCAGGCTCGTGGCGCACGACAGCTACAAGGACTTCCCCGAGTATCGCTACTTCACCAAGAAGGACGACACGCGGATTCTCGAAGAGCGCATGCGCCGGGTGACGGACACCAGCATCCCCGAGGACGAGGCGTTCCGTGCCGTCGAGAAGTTCGTCGTCCCGATGTGGAAGCGCGCGACCGAGAACAACGAGCGCCGCTTCTGGCACGAATACTTCTACGAGCTGGTGCAGACCATCCCGGCGACGCTGCACCAGGGGCGCCCGGAGGAATGCTGGCTCCTCGCCGCGGCGGAAGCGAAGCTTCCGGTCGTCGTGCCCGGCTACGAAGACTCGACGTTCGGGAACATCTTCGCGTCCCACGTCAAGCACGCCGAGTGCAGCGCGAGCACGGTGAAGTCGGGCATCGAGTACATGGCGGCGTTCTACGATCAGTATCGCGAGCTCTCGTCGGGCGCCGGGGTCGGGTTCTTCCAGATCGGTGGCGGCATCGCGGGTGACTTTCCGATCTGCGTCGTCCCCTCCATCAAGTACGATCTCGAGCAGCCCGTGAAGCCGTGGGCGTACTTCTGTCAGATCTCCGATTCGACCACGTCGTACGGCTCGTATTCCGGCGCCACGCCGAACGAGAAGATCACCTGGGACAAGCTCACGGAAGACACTCCGATGTTCGTCATCGAGTCCGATGCGACCATCGTGGCGCCGCTGATCTTGTCGTCGCTTCTCGAGTACAAGCAGCACCCCACCGAAGCGAAGCAGCTGATCGCGCGCTACACCACCTGAGCGCGGTCGCCTGAAACGGCGAAACGCCCGGAGCAACGGACCGAAGCCCTCGGCGGGCCGTGTCCGTGGCTCACGGGCGTTTGTCTGATGTGCGAGCGAATCAGGTGCGCGCGAATCAGTTCTTGCCGAACGCTACGCCGACGAGCGTTTGGTTGATGTGACCCAGGTGGGTCTCGCCGTTCGTGTGGCAGCCCGCATGCGGGAACCGCGAGAGCACTTCGTGGTACGCGGCCGTCGAGCCGTGGATGTTCGCTTCGATCATGCGATAGGCACAATTGAAGAGAACGGCGCTTTGAATCTGACCGAGTCGGCTTTCGACCTCGGCGAGCTTGTCGCGCGTGTCGGCCACGAGGTCGAGCGGACGCATCACGTCGAGCGACGTGCCCTCGATGATCTGGCAAGCGAAGAGGACGCCCTTGCCCTCGACGCGGACACCGCTGCGTAGCCAGGCGGTGCCTTCGATCATGAGGCCGAGCGGCCGCATGAGGAAGTCACCGAAACCGAGCTCCTCGGGGGACTTCTTGGCCTCTTCGGCGAACCACGTCGTCGCCGGAATGCCGTCGATCTCTTCGACGATCCGCGCGTCGGTGCCTACCTTCGTGATCTTCACGGAGCGGCCGGTCGATTCGAAATTGCACGCGTGGATGATCTCGAACGGCACCGCCGTCCCCAGCACGGCGAGCGCGCAGCCGTCGGCCGCCAATTCGCCATCGCAGTAGGCCCAGGTCTTCGAGAACTTGATGTCGTCGCCGGCGGAGCCACCGACGAAGCGAACGAACGGAGCTGCGTTGCCGAGGGCGGCATTGATCGCTTCTTCGTGTCGGGTGGCGCCTTCGACGAGGGCGAGGCCAACCGTCGTGTCGTAGGGCATGTCGCGCAGGGGGCGTCCGAGCTTTCGGCTCAATCGCTCGGTCGACGCCGAGATGCCAACGTCGACGCCGCCATCGATCCGCGCGAGGTCCGCGGCGCACGTGGGCGCGACGGCGCGTTCGATGATCATCGCCGAGACCGCGTGCTGGGCGTTGCCGCCGTCTGCGAACGAGCCGTTGCTCGAGCACCCGATCACGGAGGCGTTGGGGAAGGCTTTGCGAAGGGCATCGCCGAGGATGACGCCGTCGTGGTCGACGTGAGCGAAGAACACCACCAGCGCAGCGTCGGCGGCGGTGAGCTTCGACGTGATTTCGCGCGCTGCCAGTTGGGAGTCTTTCTCGGTCGAGAATGCGGATTGCGACATGACTACTTCGCTCCCAACGTGACGCCCATGTTCGCGAGCGCTGATTCCACTTTGCGGATCACGGCGGGGTCGCGATCCTGCTCGGAAGAGATTTGTTTGAGGTTTACACCTGTCTGCAAGATCAGACGGGTGTTGATGCAGGTGAAGATTGTAGGCCCATCGAGCGATGCTCGGAGGCGCGATGCCAGGTCTAGGAGACTTGAGGCAGGCATGAAGTCACCGTCCTGCCATCGAGATTACGAGAAGCCCCTTGCGCCGATCAACCGAGCGCTCGATTGAAGCGTGAAGATCGTCTTACGCCGACGCGTCCGCCCATATCCGGCCGCAATGACTCGTTCTTTGTCCGGGAGGAGCGTCCGTCCATGGCCCGCTGTGCTGCGACGCGGCATGGGCGATCGACGTCGGAGCCTGGCAAGCCGATTGACCTGTCATCGCGTACAGATGGTCGGCGCCGGTTCCTCACTGGTGACGGGCTCGGCGTGCTCGCGTGCTCGCGTGCTCGCGTGCTCGCCGCCCCGGAACTCGTTCGGTTTCCGTTTGGGTTCACGTGACCGTCGCGTTGGGAATCCGACGTCGCCGGGGACGAATCTCCACGGAGCCAGCCGAGAACACGCACCGTTTCGAGCGGCCGGGGGCGTGCCAATCGGCCGAGCCATACCCATCGGGATTGCGCTAGCCTTGGGCGCGCATGAATTACGGCGCACCGCCCGCAGGTGGTTTCGGTACTCCTCCCCATCCCATGGGACCAGGTGGTCCGCCGGGGTTTGGACCCCCGGGGTATGGCCCGCCGGGGCCGCCGCCAGGACCGGGCGGTCCCCAAGGGATGGGCGCACCTCCCCTCCGCCTCGTCGACGTGCCGGCCGCGGCTCGTATCGATGAGACCTTCGGGTGGTTTCCGGCGTCCGTCGTCGTGGCGGGGGTTCTCGGCGTGATCGGCGCTGTGATCACCGCCATCCAAGAAGGCGGCTTCGATCTGCCGATGCTGCAGCTCACCGGCGGCGCCATCGTCGCCATCTTCGTGTTCGGCTTCTGGGAGTTCTGGCGTCGAAAGCGCCGCACCTCGGTGGTGCTCTCACCCGATCGTCGTCTCGCCATCTATCGCAAGGGACAGCTCGCGGGGGTGGCGACGTTCGATCAGGTCACCCACTTCCGGTTGAGCCCCATCAACACGCTTCGTGAGTGCATGTTGTTCGGTGTCGTCGGCGTGGGAGGCATCCTGACGGGCCTCGCGTCGATTGCGGGGCCGAAACCCTCGCTTGCAGTCTGGACGCTGGCGGGCGGCGTGGGCGGCTGCATGGCCCTCATCAGCACCGTGTGGAGCCGAGTCATGTGCAGCCACTATTACATCCCGAAGGGCAACCACACCGAGACGGTGGTGCTTCGCAGGTCCGATCTGTCGCGTGTCGGCTGGCCGATGACCTGATCGATTCTCGACGCGCCTCGAAGCATGGAGCGACGGCCTGCGCTTCGACCCGTTGCCGTCGAAGCGCACCGTCTGTTCCGCGCGGAATACGAGCGACTTCTTCGGAACCTCGAGACGTCGAACGGGCGGTGCCGGTTCGTCTCTACCGTGCCGACGTCGGACGAGGTCGCTCGTTATCGGTTCCACCATCGGCGCGCCGACCCGCACGTGACGTTTCGACGGCGCCGTCGAGGGCGGTCCGAAGCTTCACGATGTCCGGTGTGCCGTCGCGCACGAAGAGGAGATCTTCCGTCTCCCCGGTGCGTTCGTTCGAGACACCGATGACGAATCGCCGACCGGTCTCGCGTTGCAGGACGACGAGCGTATCGACGATTGCCTGGATGTCGTCGAACCACCCCGCCGGTCTCTTCTTCGGCAGGGCCAGGTTCAGTCCGAGATCCCAGTGGACGGCATTGGAGGCTTCGACTTCGCGCTGGTTGACCACCCAGACGTCCGACGAAATCCAACTGCGCGTCCCGACCAGCTCATCGAGTCGAGTTTCGATTTGATCGACGACGCTCTCGAGGTCCGCGCCGTCGACGTAGGCATAGAGGATGTCTTTCGCCATCCCAAACCCTACCACCCGATCTCGTGCGCGCTGCTCGCGGCAAGACGAATGCGAGCGGCCGGAGACCGCCGCGTTGCGAGGTCTCACTCAGGTCTTCAATTGCGACCTCGACGTGCGGCGCGAGCTCACGCGCGTGCCTTTCTGCGGAACCCGTGCACCACGAGCGCGACGATGTGGACGCCCGCCGGTCGGCGGGATAATCGGCACGACGTCATGAGTGATCCGGTCTCGCTTCTTGCCGAGCTTGTCGCCTTCCGTACCGACGTCGAGGAGGGCAACGAACGCCCTCTCGCGGATCACCTGGCTGCCCTTTTGCGGGCGCGCGGGGCCGACGAGGTCACCGTGGCCGACGCGCCCAGGGCCCAAGGCAAGCCGTCATCGTACGTCTACGCGCGATTCGGGCGGCCGAAGCTGCTCGTGAACGCCCATCTCGATACCGTGCCCCCGAACGCGGATTGGTCGTCCGACCCGTTCGTTCCGCGCATCGAAGGTGACCGCCTCTATGCGCTCGGTGCGGCCGATACCAAGGGCGCCGCCGCGGCCATTCTCTCGGCGCTCGACGACGCGAAGCCCACCGATACCGGCATTCTCTTCTCCGGTGACGAAGAGTGGAGTGGCGTTGCCATTCGCGACTTCGTGGGCAGTGCACACTTTGCCGGTCTCGAGCGCGCGATCGTGTGCGAGCCGACGAACCTCCGTGCCGGCACCCGCCACCGCGGCATCGGCTCGTTCGAGGTCGACGTCACGAGCCCTGGCGGGCATTCGTCGCTCGCCGACAAGCTGCCTTCGCCGATTGCCATGCTTTCGAGGCTCGGCGTTGCGCTCGACGATTGGGCGCGCGCACATCGCGACGTCGGGCCCAAGGGCTTCGAGGGCATGTGCCTCAACCTCGCCAAGCTCGAAGGTGGTGTCGCATTCAACGTGATCCCCGCGCATGGCCGATTGGTCGTCTCCCTGAGGCCGCCGCCGGGGTTCGACACCGTGGCCATTCGCGCGGAGCTCGAAGCCATCATCGCGAAGGCCCTCCCCGAAGCGAAGACACGCTTCACGCGTGACAACCCCACGTTCGCCACGCGCGACCTGAAGTCGTTCGAGCCGCTCCTCGGCAAGATCGCCGCAGCTCCGATCGACCTCGGGTTCTGGACGGAAGCCGCCGTGCTGGCCGCGAACGGGGTCGATGCGGTCGTCTTCGGCCCCGGCGACATCGCCCAGGCGCACGGGCCGAACGAGTGGGTGCCGATCGACGAATTGCATCGCGCACGCGAGATTTTCCGCGCGATGTTCGCCCAGTCGTAGCTTCCGGTCCCCGTCGCGTGGGATCACGGGCGCCGAGGTGGGCACAGGCTCGTCGACCAGCTCAGCCAGGAGAAACCCTTGCAGGCTCGGCCATTCGGTCTTTCGATGCCCTGTTCGGCGCGCTCCACACTCGTGACGCGGGCCGAACGCGGCTAGGCTCGCGCGCGTGAGCTACAAGCACCACTTCCGACGCTTTCTCGAGGCCGACCCCGAGCGCATCCACTTCGCGGCCCACAGCCATCACCTGTGGCCGGATGCGAGCTTCGAGGGACACGTGCAGGCCTGGCAAGACGCGGCGCGCTTGGCCGACCAGAAGTGGGAAGCGATCTTCGCCAACGTGATTCCGCGCGCGCAGGGGCACGTCGCGAAGCGACTCGGTCTCTCGAATCCGAAGACGATCGCGTTCGCGCCCAACACGCACGAGTTCTTCGTTCGCATTCTGTCGTGCCTGCCCACGAGTCGTACGCCGCGCGTGCTCACCTCCGACTCCGAGTTCCACTCCTTCTCGCGACAGGCTGCGCGACTGGAAGAAGATGGCTTGCTCGAGGTCGTTCGCGTTCCGACGCAGCCGTTCGCCACCTTCGGTGAGCGCTTCGCCGAGCAGGCGACCAAGGGCGAGTTCGACCTCGTCTACGTGAGCCACGTGTTCTTCAATTCGGGATATGCCGTCCCGAATCTCGAGTCGTTGATCGGCAACGTTCGTCCGGAGACGTTCGTCGTCATCGACGGCTATCACGCATTCGGCGCGTTGCCGGTGGACCTCGCCAAGCTCGAGAATCGCGTGTTCTACGTGGCCGGCGGTTACAAATATGCGATGGCGGGCGAGGGCGGCTGCTTCCTCCACGCGCCCCCGGGATACGGCGAGCGACCGCGAAATACGGGCTGGTATGCGTCGTTCGGTGCGCTGGCGCACGCGCAATCGAACAGCGTTGCTTACGCGCCGGACGGCGGTCGCTTCATGGGCGCCACCTTCGATCCGAGCGCGCTCTATCGCTTCAACGCCGTCATGGACTGGCTCGATCGCGAGAACATCACGGTCGAACGAATCCATGCGCATTCGCACGGGCTGCAGGAGCTCTTCGTCGAGGAGCTTCGCAAGACGACGATCGTCCTCCGCGAGTCACAGCTCGTCGTTCCGCTCGCCGAAACGAGCCGTGGGCAGTTCCTGACCTTCGACACTCCGGCCGCCGCGGACATCCACGACCGCTTGCTCGGGTCGAACGTCGTGACCGACGTGCGAGGCAATCGCCTGCGCTTCGGCTTCGGCCTCTATCACGACGAACAAGACGTGATTCGCGGCCTCGGCCGCATCGACGCCGCGTTAAGCTGAATCACTTCGCAACGGAGCAGGCGACGGTGCAAACGCCGCCGCCTCCTTTGATGCGAGCCATGTTCTCGCACGCGTTCTTCGCCATCATCGAAGCCGACATGCGGTCGTAGCCGACGCCCATACCGGAGACGAGCTGGTTCGAGCACACGTTGGCGAAGCCGCACACGCGCACCCAACCGGTGGCGTTGCACATGTACTTCGTCCGCCCATCGGTCCCGGCATTCGAGGGGGCACTCTTTGCCTTCGCGGGATCGCCGTCGTCGTGCGAATCGCCTGCCGCTGGCGTTTCGGTCGTGGGCGCGAGCGTGCTCGGAGGTGTCGTCGGGACAGCACCCTTGGAAGCCACGTTGCTGCTCGGCGCGGTCGAGGTCGCGCCTGCGTTCGCAGCGTCGTCTTCGGCCTGGGCTCCGAGCAAGACGAGTCCACCGAGCAGGATGCACGATCCGGTGCCGAGGACGAAGACGCCTGCCAGCACGATGAGCACGATGGCCAGCGGAGAGAGCCCCGAGCGAGGCGGTGGCGGCGGCGGCGGAAAGCCAGGCGCCTGATGTGCCGGATGCGGCCGGTACTGAGCCTGGGGATATTGGCCGCCGTACACCCATCAGGTTCTAACTCAGGAGGTGCGCGAACGCACGTCGCCCAATCGGACCGCACGACTCCGGCGAGAACGCTACTGCGGCGACCACTTGCGTGGACCGAGGATTTCGGGGCCCACGGTGGGCGAGGGCCCCGAAATCCTCGGTCCTTTGCACAAGTCTGTCGCGAACTCCGTTTGACTATTCAATCAGCGCAACTGAGTTGCGCTGTAAGATGCCGCGCCGAGGTATCCGATGCACTTCTTGCTGATGTATGACTTGGCGCCCACGTATCTCGAGCGACGTGGGGAGTTCCGCTCCGAGCATTTGGCGCTCGCGTGGGCGGCGGTCGAGCGAGGTGAGCTCGTTCTCGGCGGAGCGCTCACCGAGCCGGTGGATACGGCCGTGCTGCTGTTCAAAGGCGATTCGCCGGCGGCGGCCGAGGCGTTTGCCAACGCCGATCCGTACGTGAAGAACGGGCTCGTCGAGAAGTGGCGCGTTCGACCGTGGACGACCACGGTGGGCGCCGACGCCGCGACGCCCGTTCGCTGAGCGCGCGCGTCAGTTCTGCTTTTCCCGGCGACGTATCATCGAGGCGATCGCCGGGAAGTCGCGGAGCGTCTTGGCGTGGAGCTTCCCGAAGATCGTCTCTTCGAGCCTCGGTAGGAGTCGGAAGAGCGTGAGCGGGGTGCGGTTGTGTTTGGGGAAGACGATGATGCCTTCGTTCTTGGCGACCGCGTCGAGCGTGTCGCGCGCGAACGGCGTCACCTCGCCTGGCTTCATGCTCTCCCAGAAGGCGAGCTTCTCTTCGTCGGTGAGCTCGTAGATCGAGCCGCCGATCGCTCCACCGGTGAGGAGCGGCGTACGAACGGCGCCGGGGCAGAGGGCGCTCACGCGCACGCCGAATCGCGTGGCCTCCACGCGCATGGCTTTCGAGAGCCCGACCACGGCGTGTTTCGTTGCGGAATACACGGAGAGGAACGGCGTGCACATGAGGCCGGCGCAGGAGGCCGTGTTGACCATGTGCCCGAAGCTCTGCTCGACCAGGCGAGGGTAGAACGCGCGGACCACGTTTGCGACGCCCCGGATGTTCACGTCGATGAGGAGATCCCACTCGCGCTTCTGGAGCAGGTGGGTCTCACCCATGACGCCGGTGCCGGCGTTGTTGAAGACGTAGTCGACGCGGCCGAAGCGCTCGAAGGTGCTCGTTGCGAGCTGGCGAACGGCGTCGTCGTCTCGCACGTCGAGATCGACGACGGTGGCGCGTCCGCCGAGGCCGCGGATGGCGGTGGCCGTCTCGGCGGCGGCGTCTTTCTGCAAGTCGGCGACGATGATCTCCGCTGCGCCACGGCGCGCGAGCTCCTCCGCGATGGCGCGACCGATCCCCGATGCGCCGCCCGTGATGACTGCCACGCAGTCGCCGTACGTGCGGATCTTGCCGTTCTTCATCGTCCCCTCTCGTCTTCGAGTCGCTCAGCCGCGACGAAGAATGAACTCCAGATCGCGCGTTTCGCCGACGGGAAAGAGGTACTCGCCGACCTTCTCGAAGCCGAGGCGTCCGTAGAATCGCTGGGCCCCGAAGTTCTCGGACCACACGCCGATCCAGATGCGGTGTCGACCAACGCTCTCGAGCCACGCCAGGGCCTCGGCGCACATGCGCGAGCCGAGACCGCCGCTCTGGTGACCACGCTTCATGTAGAGCCGGTTGAGCTCTCCGTCTTCCGGCTTCACCTCGGGATGAGGAAGCCCACACGGACCGGCGAGTGCGTATCCGATGACCTCGCTGCCGGACTCCACGATCCACGATGCCTTGTCGGGATTGGCGAGATCTCGGCTCGTTCGTTCGAGGCTGTAGGCGTGCTCGAGAAACGCCGCCAGGTCTTCTGGCTTGTACAAGTGCCCGAACGTCTCGACGAACGTGGTCTTGCCAACCTCGGAGAGAGCGACGACGTCGCTCGGCAGCGCGCGGCGAAGGATCGGAGTCATGACGCGCCCACCCTAGGGCGAGCGCGCACGAATGGCGAGCCCGGCCTTTCTCCCTCCGCCTAGAACACCGACAGGCACTGGCCGGTCTCGCAATCTCCCGCCGTGTCGACGTCGAGCCGCGCCGCGCATACGCGCGCCGATATCGGCGGCGCGATCGAATCCAGCGCGCGCATGGGAAACAACCGCTCGAATCAAGTGTCGGGCGGCCGGCAGCTCGCGGAGGACTCGCAGCCGCGTCGGACTCTATTCGAAGCGCTCGCTCGATGAGTGACGGCCTCAATGACTCGCGTGTCCTCGTTCACGAAGGTCGTCGGCTTTGCCTCAGTGTCCTCCGCGAGGACTGGCTCAGCGATGCACGAACGAAGATTCGGCGAGAGTAACCGAGCACAGCCACGAGCAGGTGCACTTGGGTCGCACGCCTGCGATGACGATTCATTTCTCGCCGAAATCGATCTGGATCTGGTGCCCGGGCGCGGTCTCGAAACGGACCGTTTGCAGCCTCTGTAGCCCGTTTCTGTTGCCGATGTGGCGTGAGTCGCTGCAGCGTTCGCAGTGGCACATCCTTGCGAGCGATGCCCAGCTCGCGTGCGATACGTTTCTCGCCCCACCCCAGCGCGTGCAGCGCGCGGATCTGCCGAACGATCTCGCGAAACAGGACCGCTTCGATGAAGCGCCCGACGGCCGAGCGGTGACGACCACGGAGACTGCAAGTCGGTTCCGCCCTTGCTTGAAGGCGTGATGGCCTCGAACGAAACCCTCGTCGGGCCTCGTTCGAGGGGACGTGGGAGCGAACGCAATGCGTCCATCATCGCTCGATGACGCGCGTATTTTGGCTCCGACGGGAAACTGCACCAATCAAAGTTCGAGGCTGAATTTCAATCCCGCCGCAGAAGCGTTCTGCTCATCAATGTGAGCTTCTATTTGTTGAATGCTTCGAGGGCTGCCTTGAAGGTCGATGACCCTTCCGCGGGCAATGACACGCATTCAGACGATGACTCATTGGGCGGACGCTTCACGTAGGACGACAACACGCCTCCTCCCCGAGGAGGTGGACTCGCTCCGCGGATGTCGCCACAGGGACGTCCTCCACCGTCGGCAGGCGCGACAACCGCGGATCGCGCACCTTGGAAAGGATGACGACCACGCGAGCGAGTCGCGTCGCTATGGCGAAGAGAAGTCGACGTTGGGCTAGGTGCGGAGTCGCTCGGCGAGTTTGCGGGCGAACAAGTAGGCGTCGCCGGGCCAGCGGGCGGAGACGTAGGGGCCGTTTTCGACGACGAATGCGCAGGTGTCTTGGGTGGCGGTGCCGTGGGTCGTCAGGGTGATGGGGCCGCGGAGGAAGTCGGAGGGGGAGGCGAGGGCTTCTTTGACCTCGTCTTCAACGTAGGCGTCGTAGGTTCGGTAGTAACGACCGAGCTTCCACGACGTCAGGTAGTACGCGATGCGCTCCATGTACTTCGGGAGGCAAGTCGTCGTGCGGCCGTGGAGAACGCTCTTGCCGGTGTCCGGATCTTTCGCCCGGGCGAGAACGATGACGCCGTGGCAGATGGCGCCGAAGGGTTTCCCCGTGCGGGTGAACGCGGCGACCTTCGATTGGAGAAGCTCGCTCGCGAGGTACTGCTTCATGCCCTGGGCGTGGCCGCCGGGAAGGACGAGGGCGTCGAACGTCGTGGGATCGATGTCGCGCCAGGCGATCGGGGCGCGGAAGGCGGGCGAGCGTTCGAGCTCGGCGTAGAGACGCTTGGGCTCCTCTTTCGCTCCCAGCTGTCCGAACAGGACGCCCGTGACGAGCTTGGGGTCGCAGGCGGGAGTCGTGGCGTTCTCGGTGGCGAAGACCACGTCGTGGCCTGCTTCCGAGAGGACCGCCCAGGGGACGGCGACCTCCGTCAGGTCGAAATCGCGATCGGGCAGAGGGACCAGTACGCGCGCCATGGACGACGAGACTGCCGCGGACTGCGGGCGCATGCAAAGGCGAAAGATGGGGGACCTCGAGCGTCGGAATCGCCGCGAATTGGCCCGGAATTCGCCGGTCGCGAAAAAAGTTCGGGCGGGCTGTCGAAATAGGAGGGGCTCGAACGTCATCACCACGAGAGGACGACATGAATACGCAGACGGCTCACCAGGACGACGTGAATGAGGGCTCGCGACGAGAGACCGTGAAGCGGCTCGCGCGTAGCTTGCTCACCGCCGAACGGATCCTGATGGGACTCATGTTCGTCGGTTTCGGAGTGAACGGCTTCCTCGGCATCATGCCGACGTCGCTCGCCCACGATGGATCGGCCGCACTCGGCGGCGCGTTGATGAAGGCGAGCTACCTCTTCCCGCTGCTCAAGGGGACCGAGGTGCTGCTCGAGGTGTACGTCAAGCCGCGGACGTGATTGCGCGCAGCCGAGAGGCCACGTCGTCACCACGGAGCGGATCACCATGACACGGGACGAACATGCGAGGTGCCTCGCGATCGAGCTCGCCCAGCACGAAGTCCTTGTAGGCGCTCTTGTCGCGAACGAAGATTCGCTTGAACACCGGATTGGTCATGAGCCCGGCGCGAAAGCCGAGAAGCCGAATGGCCGTCCCCGCGAGGCCGCCCGGTAGCCGGCGCTCGTTGATGATGGCGTCGCACGAGACCCAGGCGGGGCCGTCTTTCGTTGCGACCGAAACGAAGGTCTCTCCTTGTTTCGCGGAGGGAGGGCTGAAGACGCGGACGCCGGCCGGCAACGCCGCTTCGAGCACGGTGAGGTCGTCAATCTCGACGCCCGGCACCTTCTTTCGGAGGCGGCGGAGTGCCGTCGGATGCGCGACGATCCGTGCCGTGGGATATCGGCTCTTCCAGGTCGCGAGCCCCGCGTTGTGGAAGTGATTCGGCGCCAAGAGGAAGCGTGGTCGGCCCCAGGCCTCCAGTTCGCTCCACAGGCGCTCTGCGAGTGGTACCCCGGGGCTGAAGACGAGCAGCCCGCCGTCACCGATGCCGATGACCACGGTGCGCACGCGTTGTCGCCCGTAGATGACGCCCGCGAAGGGCCGTTCGTCGTCGAAGACTTCCCAAGAGTCGCGTGCGCTCATCGTCATTTCGCCCGAATCGAAGACCCCCATCACTCGCAACGAGTGAGCCGTCATTAGACGCCAATTCTCGGAACCGGACCAGCTTCGACGAGGGAGTCTGAAACGCCAGTGCTCCGCGAGGGGGGCGTTTCGCCACTGGGGCACTTTCCCTCAAGGCTCGCTCTCGGCGGAGGGCGGATTTTTCCGAGCGGAAGGACGCGTCGGCCCTTCGGTTCGGGCCGGCCGTCTGGTCGTCGGTTTGCACGGTCATTCCGAGTTTGTCCTGCCGGAGGGCGCAACGATGAGCCAGCGCACGCAGAGCTCGAACGAGTCCCACGAGCCCTCGTTCGCCGACTGACCCCGAGCATCAACGATGCGGATTGGGTGGTCTCCTTGAACGACGCTCCTTCGGTTGCTCTTCCGCCCACTGCGACGCCGGCTCTGCGGCCACCTTCGTGGCGGAGGCCTCGGATCGTGTCGCTGCTGGGCCCCGCGTTCGTCGCCGGGGTTGCCTACCTCGATCCAGGCAACGTCGCGAGCAACATGACGGCGGGAGCTCGCTACGGCTACTTGCTCGTATGGGTCGTCGTCGCGGCCAATCTCGTCGCGTGGCTCGTCCAGTATCTCTCCGCGAAGCTGGGGCTCGTGACGGGCCTCAGCTTGCCGGAGATCATGGGGCGTCGTCTGACGAACGTGTGGGGACGTCGCCTCTACTGGCTACAAGCGGAGCTCGTCGCCATGGCCACGGACGTTGCCGAAGTCGTCGGTGGGGCCATCGCGCTGTCGTTGCTATTCGGCATTCCGCGTCTTCTCGGCGGGCTCTTGACCGGCGTTGTCTCGATGCTGGTCTTGGCCATTCAGAATCACCGCGGCGCAAAACCCTTCGAGCGGACCATCACCGCCATGATGGTGATCATCGCCGTGGGATTCACGGCGGGCCTCTTCTTGGCACCACCTAGTCCAACCGCGACGCTGGCGGGGCTCCTGCCTCGTTTCGAGGGCACGGACTCCGTGCTTCTGGCGGCCTCGATCATCGGCGCCACCGTCATGCCTCACGCGATCTACGCACACTCGGCACTCACGCGCGATCGCTTCGGCCGGGTGAAAGAAGGCTCGGCGCGAGACCACGTGCTGCGCGCCACACGATGGGACGTGACCATCGCGCTCACCGTGGCGGGCTCGGTGAACCTCGGCATTCTTCTGCTCGCCGCGAGTACCCTCGAGGGCAAGGTGATCGCCGACACGCTCGAGGGGGCCTACCATGCGCTGCGAACGGTCGGGGCCGTCGTGCCGACGTTCTTCGCGGTCGGCCTGCTCGCATCGGCGCTGGCTTCGACGTCCGTCGGTGCGTACGCGGGGGCCGAGATCATGCACGGGCTGCTCGCGTTTCGAATTCCGCTTCTCTTGCGTCGGTTGATTACGCTGATACCGGCGCTCGCGCTCCTGGCTCTGAACCTTGCACCCACATGGGCGCTCGTTCTCAGTCAGGTGGTTCTGTCGTTCGGGATCCCGTTTGCGCTGGTTCCGCTCGTGGTCGTCACTTCCGAACGGAGCGTGCTCGGGAGCTCGGTCAATCGGTGGTACACGACCGTCGCCGCGAGCGTTGCGGCGGCGCTCCTGGTGATTCTCAACGTGACGCTGCTCGTCGTTCTCGTGCGCGACATGCGTTAGAGTCGCGCTTTCGAGGAAGTTCGTTCCGTGGATCTCCGTCTCCGTCGCCTCCAGAACCTCGACCCTCGCGCCGTGCCTCTTCCGCATGGCACGGAGGTCGTCACGCGTGTCGACCGCATCGTCGACGAGCGCCGCGTTCCGCAGGGGACGATTGGCCGCGTCACCAAGCTCGATGGTGACGAGGTCGAGGTCACGGTGGTGGGGATCGGTGTTCTCCGATATGCGCGCACCGAGCTCTCCGCGCGGCGCGTGGGCCAAGCACTCTACGCGCGCCGTCGTGCGGACACGTGGGAAGCTCTTCACGGATGCGTGGTGCTCGAAACCACGGTGGGCTCCCGCGCCTGGGGCCTCTCGGACGAGACGTCGGACGAAGACCGGCGGGGCGTCTTCGCGCTGCCATTCCCATGGACGCAGGGGCTCGTCGCGCCGCCCGAAGACCTCGTCAGTGCCGATGGCAGCTCGACGTACTGGGCGGTCGGCAAGGCCTTGCGTCAGGCGTTGCGCGCCGATCCAAATACATTGGAGATGCTGTTCGTGCCTCGGGCTCGCGCTCTCGACGACGTCGGGCAGTGGCTCCTCGACGCGCGCGACGCGTTCGTTTCGACCGAGATCTACGGCACGTTCGGTCGATACGCGCTCGGGCAGCTCCGTCGCCTCGAACAAGCGATGAAGCTGGCCGAGCACCGGGCCGTCATCCTCGACTGGCTGCGCGACGAACCGCATCTTTCTCTCGACGAGGTTGCCGTTCGTCTCTCCAGCGTGTCGACGAGGGCCATGCCGACCGAGAGCGATCGGATCCATGCGGCCAAGCGCTACGTGAAGGACCTCTATCGATCACTCTTCGACCAGGGCCTCCTCGAGTCGAACGAGTTTTCTGCGCTCGTGCGCTTCGCTTGCCAAGAGGCGCAGGAGCTCGATCTGCCGCGTGAGCTCCGTCCCAAGAATGCCTACAACCTCGTGCGTCTCCTCGTGACGGCGGGCGGCTGGCTTCGCAACGGAACACCGGAATTCGAAATGACGGGCACCACGCGATTGCGGCTGCTCGCCATCAAACGCGGGGAAGTTCCCCTCGCCGACGTGCTCGCGGAGGCGGAACGAATGGCGGCCGACCTCGAGTCGGCGCGCGACGCATCGACGTTGCCGGCGCGCCCGGACGTGGCGAAGGCAGACGCCGTGCTCCGGCGGATTGGCGAAGAGCTCGCACGACGTTGGGCGGCGAATCGACCGGGGCCATTCGGAAAGGATGCGCCGCTACCGCCCGAGGTCGTCTGGTCCGAATGAGGAGATGGCCTCGCCGCCGAGCGATTTCGTAGTATTCGTTTCTTCGAGGATTCATGTCTCGCCGCGAACCGCTTCGCCATGCTCTCGACGTGCTCGTGCCCGAACAGACGCGCGTGATGAACGCCGTGCTCGACGAAGAAGAGCGTCGACGCGAGCATCTCGTCGTCTACTTGAGCGGCGCTCACGCCTACGGCTTTCCCTCGCCCGACAGCGATCTCGATCTCAAAGCCATCCACGTGGGCGACACGGCCGACTTCCTCGGATTCCAACCCAAGCCGACGACGTTCGATCGCGCGCAAATCATCGACGGAGTCGAGATCGACTACACGTCGAACGAAATCGCGCACGCCTTGGGCGGCATCATCAAGGGCAATGGCAACTTCATCGAGCGCATTCTCGGACGCACCGTGCCGCTCGAGTCCCCGCTGCTTGCCGAGCTGCGGCCGCTCGTCCAGCGCTCGCTCAGCCGCCGCGTGCTTCAGCACTATCGCGGATTCGCCATCAGCCAGCTGCGCTTCGTGGAGAAGGAGCCGAGCGCCAAGAAGCTGCTCTACGTGTTCCGTACGGCGCTGACGGGCGTCCACCTGCTCCGCACCGGCGAGCTCGAACCGGACCTTTCGCGCATCATGGACGAGTACGGCCTCGGCGAGGCTCGCTCGCTCATCGAGCGAAAGCGGTCGGGCGAGCGCGTGGGGATCGACGCGTCGCTCCTCGAGTCCTGGCGACCGCGCATCGACGCGGTCTTTTCACGGCTCGAAGATGCCTATACCACGAGCGTTCTCCCCGAGGAGCCCCCGAACGTGGGCGAGCTCCAGGCGTGGCTTCTCGAGGTCCGGCGCGCCCGCTTCGCGTGAAGCTGGCTACTGAGCCTTGGGGAGTTTCGACGGCGGCGCGAGGCGCGCAATCTCTTGGCCTGCGCTGTTCGCCACGACGAGAGTGGACTCGTAGCCGTAATAGATGCGCGTCTGGTCCGCGACGACAGGGCTCTGATACTTGAGCTTGTTGACCCACTTCGGCTTGCCCGTGTCGAGTTCGAAGGCGGACACGTTCCTCGCGCCGTCGGTGCTCGCAATCAGGACGCCGTCGACCACGCCCATGAAGTTGCGGACCTCCGCCGGGGCCCTCCACTTCGATTTGCCCTGGGCATCGAAGCGGACGATGAGGGTCTGCTTGGTCCCATCGTCGGCCTCACAGACTCGATAGACATCGTTCCCCGCGCGAAGGACGTAGCGGCAGTCGAGATCGCCCTTGGTCCAACGCTCCCAGCCGCACGTCTGGCCGGGGCCGCAGCGGAACTCTTCCTGTAGCTTGCATGTATCGGCGCCGGTGGACTTCTTCGCCGTGTTGGCATTGAAGCGCATCGTGCCGTCACCGAGCACGTAGACGATGACGTCGCTCTTTCCGACCGCGCAGGAGCCTTCGAGGATGCCACCGTTTTTGAAGCGGAACGTGCCCGACGCGACGCCCGTCTTCGCGTCGAAGAACGAGATGTCGTTGTCGGTGGCGACGGAGATCCAATCGCCTTTGGTGGTGAAGAGGTTCCGTCCGGAGTTCTCGGGACGAGCGACGGCCCAAATCTGCGTGAGCGAGCGGCCGTCCGCCTTGACGAGCTTCGGGCCGATGGACGCGATCACGTTGCCTTGCTCGTCGACCGTGATGGCCGAGAGCTGTCCCCACGTCTCGACGATGGGCTGAGACTTGGCGAGCGTAGGCGACACCGTCGGCGGCGGGACCTGGATCGGTTGCGTCGTACGTTTCGGGCGGCCGCCGATAAGGAGAACGGCGGTCACGAAGAGCGAGAGCACGACCGCGGCCGCGGTGATGATGACGATGGCTCCAGGCGGTACACCGGGCGCGCGTCTCGCCGAGACGTAGGGTGGTTGCGCCGGCCCGGGCGGACGCTGGAAGGCATCGGGGATGCCGCCCCAATTTCGATCTTCGTAGAGGACGTCGCGGACCGCCTGGCGAACCTCAGCCATTGGCACGTGAGCACGCACCACGTTCGTCGTTCCGCAGAACGGGCACGCCACGGAATCCGCGTTCGACGGTGGCAACGGCGCGCCGCAACGCACGCACAGGGACGCTTGGGCCATCGCGTCTACCTTACCGGTCCCACTTCCGAAGCCAAACCAGCCATCGCATGTGGGACGGACGAGACGCCGATTCGATGCAATGTGGCCTCGTGAGCGAGGCCTCAGAGACCCGTATTGCTGGCTCGCGTGCCACTGTCGGGGCTGGGAGCAGGCGCCTGGTCGGGGATCGCGCTTGCGCAAAACGAAATGTCGCTCGCGCACGACGGTAGTCGGCAGGTGACGTGCTCGATTGGCGTGATGTTCGTGCAGCCGATGCCGTCGTTGCAGTCGAGTGGGACGTCGATGCATGGCGACGTGCCGTGACAGCTGATCTCGATGCCGGAGATCAGCTTCGCGAGCTCGCCCACCTTCGGCATCTGGTACGCGTATCCATCCCTCGCGGTGACCACGTCGTGAGCGTCGTTCTCGTCGAGTATGACGACGAGATTGAATGTCCCGTTCTCTTCGCTCCACGCCGCGACGTCGAGCTCGCACATGTCGATTTCGAACGGGACCACGCCGGTTCGGAGCTGCTCGCGTTCGAGCACGACACGCTTCAGCGCGTGCAGTCGCCCGCCCAACCGATTCTCACCTTCGACGTAGACGAAGGAATGCCGGAGAAAGATCGCGAGGGCGGGCATCGCCGAGCCGGTGACACGCGCCTTCGGATCGAAACGTGCGGTTCCTCGCACGACGCTCGCTTCATTTCTGGTCTTGCACCGCGATGTGCTCGAGACAGGAGCGCACGCTTGGGCACCAGGAATTCCGCCTTCGACTGTTGCATCTCCCATCGGTGCGGCGTCTCGAACGTCGCGAATGCCGGCGTCGAGGGCGAGCCCAACGGCTCTCACCTCCGGTGAATCCGATGAACATCCGACAATGGCGACACCCGCCGCGACGCTTGCCGCGACAAGGAGCGTGGTCGCGCGCATGGGCGCTCACGTCGTTACAAGCAGTGTGCCATGCGGAATGACGAAGGGATCCGCGGCACGACGCGCGAGCTCGTCAACATCCTGTCATCGCCAAAGATGCAGAATGCACGATCGCGCGACCGTGGTCGTTCCACATTCTCGCCGCCGACCACGTGATCGAGCGTTCTGGCGACGAGCCGAACCGACCGTGGTGAGAGCGCACAGTGGACGCGAGCCGCTCGGCGAAGTGACACGCGCTCGCCGCCTCGTGGCGTTCCTGCCATGCAACGCGCCAGACATGTCGGCCCATCGCACACGCGGTCGGCGTCGTGACGCCTCCCCATCGTCAGGAGGTCCCGCGTGGCCCGGCTGGTCGTCCCCCCGCTCACGCCTTCGTTACCGTCCCTTCATCTGCGGGCGGTGCCCGTCCACCGTCCTGCCGAAATTGCGTTCGTGGCGGCCGGGTGCGCCTTCGGCGCGTCACAAACGAGTCTACTTTGCCTTACTCCGTAGCAAAGCTCTTGCGTTACGCTCCGGTTGAGGTGAAGAACCCGGGTTTCAAGGAGCCCGACCATGCGTATCCCGTTCTTCGTTGCCGTGACCTCGCTCGCTTCCCTGCTCGCCCTCGCGGTGGCCTGTTCCTCTTCGACGACCACGGTCGTCTCGGGTGATGCGGGCGACGAAGAAGCCGAAGCCTCCGTCAAGGACGCCGGCAAGGACTCCAGCACGAAGGACTCCAGCACGACGGACAAGGATTCGTCGACCGGCTCGCCCGACGACGCATGCTTCGCCATGGCGAAGGACAAGTGCGGAGAGTGCTGCGCGACGAACCACGAGGACGGTTACACCGTCGTTCTCGAGGCGGTTCTCAAGTGCGCGTGTGAGGGCACGAGCCCCGCCTGCGCGACGGAATGTGGCGACACCGTCTGCAAGGACCCCAACAGCACGAGCGTGCCTCAGGCGTGCAGCGATTGTCTCAACACCTCGATCGCTCAGGGTGGCAAGTGCGTCCAGGCGGTTGGCACGGCGTGCCAGGCGTCGGAACCCTGCATGACGTGGCAGAACGACTGCGTCGCGCACTGCAAGTGAATCGCTGAAGCGCCGCTTCGCTCGCGGCGCCATCACGAAGCGCCCCTCTCGTTCTGTTCGCAGGACGAGCAGGGGCGCACGTGTTTCGAGGCATGAGCGAACAGACGGCTGACCACCTCCGGTCACGGCTGCGCTTGCGGTTTTGCCGTGACGGAACGGTGCGAGCGTGGTGCGCTAGAACCTCCGGTTCGGCCGGGTCGCCCTCATGAGCAGCACGCCCTCGGAAGCCTTTTTCTCGGACGCCGAACACTTTCGCGTCCTCTTCGAGCAATCGCCGGTCGGCGTCGTCACGGTCGGCAACGACTTCCTGATCCGTGATTGCAACGTGGCCTTCGCCTCGTTCGTCGGCTCGACGCGCGAACGGCTCCATCGTTTCGACGTCCGCAAGATCAAGGACAAGCGCATTGCGCCGTCGATCGCGCGAGCCCTCGAGAACGGCGAGACCACCACGTATCGCGGGCCCTACGACGCGACCACCGCCGACGCGCACGTCGTCATCGACATGAAGTGCATGCCCTTGCGCGACGTCAACGGCGTCCAGCAGGGCATCTTGTCGGTCTGGTCGGACGCCTCCGAGAGCGCCAAAGCCGAGCGCGATCTGCGCGATCAGCTCGCCGTCGTGGAGCGTCAATCGGCGACGATTCGAGAGCTCGGCACGCCCATCCTCAAGATCTGGGATCGGGTCGTCTGCATGCCGATCATGGGTGCGGTCGACACGTCGCGTGCGGCGCAGATGACCGAGACGTTGCTCCAGGCCATCATCGCCGAGCGTGCGCGCTTCGCCGTCGTCGATCTCACCGGCGTCGACGCGCTCGACACCGGTACCGCCCAACATCTCATGCAGCTCTTCCGCTCCGTGGAGCTCATCGGATCGGAGGCCGTCGTGTGCGGGATCCAACCCGCGGTCGCTCAGACGGTGACCATGCTCGACGTCGACATGGGCAGCGTCCACACCGTCCGAACGATGTACGAAGCGCTCAAGTACTGTTTGCGGACGAGCGCCGGCGAGCGCTGAGCGTCACTTCTCGAAGACCGCGTTCATCCGACGAAAGGTTTCGTCGAGCTGCTCCCGCGACGCTCGACGCGAGGCCTCCGAGAAGCCGAAGCCCACTTCGACGTTCACGATGGCTGCGCGCGGCTGCTTCGCGAGGTGGGAGAGGAAGAGCGACGAGAGATGAGTCGGCGCCTCGAGGTTGATGGCGATCAGGTTAGCCGAGTTCAGTCGTCGCGACGCGGTCGCGCGGCTTTGGAAGAAGCGCCCTTCGCTTCCGCCCCCGAGGTCTTGGGGCAGGGACCGCCGCTCTCGAGAATCATCTTCCCCCACTTCGAGAGCGCGTTGGCGACGTCCTTGTAGCCGCGGCCCACGTCGGTGAGGGTGTAACTGACGCGGACGGGCGGTCCTGCGTCGACGCTGCGCGCGATGACACCCCGGCATTCGAGGTCCTTGAGGCGCGCGGCGAGCATGCGGTCGCCGATCGACGGAATGCGCTCACCGATCTCGCTGAACCGAAGAGGCCCGTCTTCGAGGACGGCGATCAGCATCCCCGTCCACGGTCGCGCTAGCACCTCCATGGCGGCGAGGTAAGTCGCGCAGAGGGCGGGGGAATGTTGCACAGCGAGGAGTATGAGGGCTCCGTCTCAAAAAAAAAGAGCCTGCGCGTTCGACTTTCCTAACAACTTCCTATTCGGAAGCGGCATCCGAATGGGAAGTTCGGAGGTGTCGTCGTGAAGAACAAAGCGTCCACGGTGGGGCGGGTCCTTTTGGGCCTCATTTTCTTCGTTTTCGGTCTGAATGGTTTCCTCCATTTCCTCCCGCAGCCTCCGATGAGCGGACCGCCGGCGGCGTTCGCCGGGGCGCTTTTCGCGACGGGCTACATGTTCCCCCTCATCAAGGGAACGGAGGTCGCGGCCTCGATCCTGCTGCTCTCGAATCGCTTCGTTCCGCTCGCGCTCACTCTTCTCGCGCCGGTCGTCGTGAACATCTTCGCGTTCCACCTCTTCCTCGCGCCGAGCGGTCTCGTCCTGCCGATCATCTGCGTCGCGCTCGAGGTGTTCCTGGCTTGGTCGTACCGCAGCGCTTTCCGCCCGATGCTCCAGGCGAAGACCGCGCCGGACGCGGCTGCGGCCGAGGCGCGCGTCGCCGAAGCCCACGTCTAATCGCCCGAATTCGCATGCACGGGGAGCTAGAGGCGCCTGCCACTCGTTGCGTCGGCCCGAGCTCCTGCTTCGTTGTCATCGTCCCTGCATGACGCATTCGCGGGAGACCGCCGAATGCTCGCTTTGCACGATCGCGGCTCGGTGCATTCGCTCCGGCACATGCCGAGCTGGCTCATGCTTTCGATGGCGGCTGGCGCGGTGAATGCGGGCGGCTTCTTCGCGTGCGAGCGATTCGTCTCGCACGTCACGGGCAATGCGATGCAGCTCAGCCTCGAGACGGGCACCACGCTGCTTCGTGACTCCGCGCTCCTGTTGCTCGCCTTCATTGCAGGGGCGATGTCGTCGGCCATTGCCATTGAGCGCCGATACTTGCGGCAGCAGCGACCGCTCTACGCGCTACCGCTCGTGATCGTCGCTGGACTGCTGATCGCCGTCGCCATCGCTGGTCAGGCAGGTGTGTTCGGTCCCTTCGGTGGTGGGACCACGGACGAGCCGACCACGATGGTCCTCCTCGCGCTTCTCGGCTTTGCCATGGGCTTGCAGAACGCCGCTGTCGCCACGAGCACCGGCCTCGCGGTTCGCTCCACGCATCTCACCGGACCAGCGACGGACTTCGGCGTTCAACTCGCGACGGCGTTCTTCGCGGTCGGCAGCGCGCGCAGGGATGCCCTCCAAGCAGCTGCGCTTCGCGCAGGAAAGATCGCTGCCTTCGTCGTAGGGGCGGCGCTGATGGTGCCGCTCGCGAGCAAGATGCAGTTCCTGTCGTTCTTGGGGCCGGCGGCGTTGGTGGTCACGGCAACCCTCCTCAGCTTCTTGCCGGCGCCGCCGGAGGAGCCGGAACCTACTGGCGCCCGCCTTGCGCCGAGTTCGTGAGCGCGCGAGACGATCGCCGCGTGCGGACAGGGATAGCGAGAGGCTCGAGGCGAAGCTTCTACGAGTAGGGCTGGAACGGGCGGTCGCTAGATCGACCAGGCAAGCCTTGCCCGGCCCAAGATTTCTCCAGCGTTGCGCGACACGACAGCCACTCTTCGCCTGCCGACGAACATCGCCACCTCACGCTACCACTTGGTCGTGGATCGATGCGTCGCTCGCCACGTTCGACGATGACGACAGCCGTGCTCGCCGGACGTTTTTACAGAGCGATGACGCAAAACGTGGCCATTTGGCTGCGTTCGGGCGCTAGCATCTTTTCGTGGGTCGCAAGAAGATCATGGTCGTCGACGACTCCCGAACCACGTTGATGGTCGAGCGAACGATGATCGAAGAAGCCGGATTCGATACCGTCGCCGCGCGCGATGGATTCGAGGCTCTCGAAGTCGTGGTCCGCGAGAAGCCCGATCTCGTCCTGCTCGACGTCATCATGCCGAAGATGGACGGCTTCGAGACCTGCCGGCGACTCCGCGAGCTCGAAGAAGCCAAGGCCATCCCGATCATCCTCGTCACCACGCAGGGCAAGGCCCTCAAGATGGAGATCGGCTACCGCGCCGGTTGCACGGGCTACCTCACGAAGCCCTTCAACGCCGAACAGCTCGTGGCCGCGGTTCGCCCTCATCTCGAAGCCAAGCCCGGCGAAGGCGAACCTGCCGAGTAGGGCGCGCGCATGACGTTGCTGTCGGTCCTCGACCTGACGCCCGTGCCGGCGGGGGCTTCGGCGAGCGTTGCACTCCAGAACACGCTCGATCTCGCGCGTCACGCCGATGCGCTGGGGCTCACACGCTACTGGCTCGCCGAACATCACAACGCCTCGTCGCTCGCGTGCTCCGCGCCCGAGATCATGATCGGGCAGGTTGCCGCCGTCACGCGAACGATTCGCGTCGGAGCGGGCGGCATCATGCTGCCGAACCACAGTTCGCTGAAGGTGGCCGAAGTCTTCCGTGTGCTCTCGGCACTCTTTCCGGGCCGCATCGATCTCGGTATCGGTCGCGCCGCAGGAACGGATCCCAAGACGGCACTTGCGCTCCGACGCTCGCGCGAGCTTCTCGGCGACGAGGCCTTCCCCGCGCAAGTCACCGAGCTTCGTGGCTGGCTCGATCAGGAGCCTGACCCAAACGTGCCCTTTGGTCCGATGAAGGCCGTGCCGGCGGGCGTGCAGGCGCCTCCGCTCTGGATTCTCGGGTCGAGCGAGCAGAGCGCGTCGTTCGCGGGAGAACGCGGGCTCGGATACGCGTTCGCTCATCACATGAATCCCGAGGGGACCACGCGAGCGGTTCGTCGCTACCTCGAAGAGTTCCGTCCATCCGCAGCACGTACGGAACCCCACGCCATCGTGGCCCTGCCCGTCGTCTGCGGCATGACCGATCCGCATGCCGAAGAGCTCGCGTCGAGCTCCGAGCTCTCGGCCATTCGTTTTGGCCAGGGCTTCCGCGATCGCCCGCTGCCGACCGTCGACGAGGCTCGCGCGTATGCCTACGACGCCGACGAACGGGCGCTTCTCGAGCATCACCGCGCTCACGGTGTGGTCGGTGACAAGGCGCGCGTCGGCGACGCTCTCCGGCGTCTCGTCGAAGAGTCGGGGGCATCCGAGCTGATGGTGATGACGGCGGTGCACGACCACGCCGAGCGCAAGAGATCGTACGAGCGCGTCGCCGAAGCGCTCGGGATCGTCTGATCGCCGCAGCCGAAACGACCGAAGCGGACGATTTCACCCAAGGCGGTGTGACGTCTTCGGGTCCGACCATCATCGAGGTAGTTCATGACCGATGGCCGCGACGAGAGCGTTACGTTTTCTCTCCGCGAGCTGATGAAGCTCGAGGACGACCGGATCGCGCGGGAAAAAGCCTCCCAGGAAGCTCGGCGACGGGCCGAGCAGGCGGCGAAGCTCGAAGCGGAACGACGCGCCGACGAAGCGCGCATCGCGAAAGAGAAGACCGACGCCGAGGAGCGCGAACGTGCCCGTCTCCGCGAGCTCGAATCGGTTGCGCGTCGTGAGGCCGTCAGCCGGGCGGCCGTCGAGCAGGCGCGCATCGAGGTCGAAGCGCGCACGCGTTCGGAAGAAGCCGAGCGCGAACGCGCGCACGAACGGGAGCTCGCGCGGCTGCGGATCGAACAGACGCCGAAGGTTGCCGTCTTGCCGATCGTCGGCAGCGGCCTCGCGGGCGTCGTGCTCGCCTTCGTGGCCTCCACGGCGGTCTACGTGGGGAGCATCAAGCCGAGTACCGAACGGCAGATCTCCGAGCGCGACCGCGTCGTCGGCGAAGGGGCCGAGAAGGTGACCGAGCTGTCGCGGCGCGTCGACGACCTCGGGCGCGTCAAAGAGGGCCTCGAAGCCCGACTGCGCGACGCCGAGCGCGAGGTCGCGTCCTTGAAGGACCGTCTGAAAGCGGCGCCCGACGGCCGGAGCGGGCCTCCGCGGGGCAAGGGCGGAACGGGAGCCCAGGGACCGCGCGACAACCATCGAGGCGGAGGAGGAGACGTGCCGGGCGGCGACTGCCTCAAGGGGGACCCCTTGTGCCCGAGCATCGGACGACCGTGAACCTTCCCCTCTGCACGGACCGGCACTATCGTCACCTGCGGTGTCGAAGTCTGCCGAGAAGCCTCCGATCCTCACGCTCCTCTCGATCGCAGCTCAACGAGAGAAGGAGTCGATGGTCGTTGCCCTTCGCGCTCGCGGCTTCGACAAGATCGGGCCGCCGGAGATGCGCCTCGTCGGCGAGCTCAAGGTCCGAGGCCCGAGCAGCATCCAGGCACTGGCGGACGCGACAGGGACCACCAAGCAGTTTTGCGCTCGCGAAGTGAAGAAGCTCGAGGCCAAAGGCTACGTCTCGCTCGAGCCCAGCCCTGACGACAAGCGCGTCACGCTCGTCGTCCTAGGCCCGGCCGGTCGTCGGTTCACGGCCGCCGCGCACGATGTGAAGGTCGAGCACGACGCCTCGATTGCGCGTCGACTCGGCGCCGCGAACGCGCGTGCGTTACGCCAGCTGCTCGAAGAGTTGGTCGCGAGCAACGAGCGCGCCGCGAAGTGAGGTTCTCTCAGCGACCGGAGAGAAACGGAAGCTGCTGGAAGAGCGCTTCTGGCGTGCTCCGCACGACCGTCATGATCGCTCGCCAGAACGAGGGGACGTAGGCCTCGGGCACGCCCGCGTCCATCGCGCGAACGATGCCTTCGGCGACCGGCTTGGTCTTGCCGAAGAAGACGTTCTTCGCGTGGTCGCGCGTCATCGGCGTGTCGACCGGACCGAGCTTGAGCGTGGTCACCGTGACGTCCGACGCATAGAGGCGGGTGCGGAGGCCCTGGAGATACACGTTCAGCGCGCCCTTCGCGGTGCCGTACGTGTAATTGCGCGGCCGTCCGCGATCGCCCGCGACCGAGGTGATGACGCCGAGCCGTCCGTGGCGCGCCGATTCCATCTCGTTCGCGAGGGGAATGAGGAGCGATACGACGCTGAGGAGGTTCGTGCGCAGCGACGTCTCTGCGTCTTTGAACGAGCGCTCGCTGGCGAGTTGATCGCCGAGGTCGCCGTGGGCCACGAGGGCTGCGTCGACGCCACCGAGCGTTTCGATGGCGCGCTTCACGAGGGCCTCGTTCGCGTCGAGATCGGCGAAGTCCGCGCGCTCGGTGGTGACCTTCGTTGCGCCGGTGCAGCGCTGCGCGACCGCTTCGAGCTTCTCGGCGTTGCGGCCGACGAGATGAAGTCGGTCACCACGACGAGCGTGGATTTCGGCCACTTCGGCGGCGATGGCGGACGTGGCTCCGAGGACGAGGACGCGTTGCATGGGCGGACTATACCAATGCCGCCCGCGAGGGTTCGCCCTCAGAATCCGATCTTGCGCATCACGAAGCGCGGCAGCGATCGAATGACCATCATCACGAGCGCCCAGATGCCCGGCGTGTAGACCATGGGCTTTCGGTTGTCGATCGCGCGGATGACGTCGGTGGCGACCTGCTCCGGCTCGCCTGCGAACGGCGGCGGCTTGAGGCCCGCCGTCATCCCGGTCTTCACGAAGCCGGGCTTCACGCACGTGACCGAGAGGCCTTGAGCGTGGAACTTGTGATCGAGCGCTTCGAGGTAGACGGACAGGCCGCCCTTCGACGAGCCATAGATCGCGACCGGCTTGCGCCCGCGATCGCCGGCGACGGAGGAGAAGACCGCGAGGCGACCTTGGCGGGGCAGGAGCCGCTTTCGTGCGTGCTCGCAGAAGACCACCGTGTTCGCGTAGTTCACGGTGACGAGCCGTCGTGTCAGCTCCACGTCGGCTTCGAGCGCATCCTGCGTGGCGTACATCGCCGCCGTCACGATGACGGTGTCGAAGTCTCCGAGCGCAGCATCGGCTGCATCGAGTGCGGGGGCGAAGCTCTCGGGATGTTCGAGATCGCAGACGGCGTAGCCGACGTCCGTGTGGTTGGGATTGCGCTCACGGAGATCCGCCGCGCTCCGCGCGAGGTCCTCCGTGTCGAGCCCCATGAGGAAGACGGAATCGCCGCGTTCTGCAAGACGACGCGCGATGGCGCGTCCCATACCCGTAGTTCCACCGAAAACGACGGCCTTCATCCTGGATCACCGAAAAGGCGCTTGGACTGTGCGCTGCGCAGGCGCCGACCCGGATCGTACTTCTCGCGAAGTGCGAAGAAGCGGTCGAGCCGGGGTTCCATGGCGCGGAAATGATCGGATCGCGTCAAGCGATCCTTCGTGAGGTAGATGCGGCCGCCCGTGGCGATCACGAACTCGTTGAGGCGGTCGACGATGCGCTGGAGATCGGCCGACATCGCCATGTCGATCGCGATCGACGTGCCCTCGAGCGGGAACGACAGGACGCCCTGTCCTTCGGGGCCGCAGTCCTTGATCACGCAGAGAGGCGAGGCCCCTCCGAGCTTGGTCAGGAGATTCATGAACTCACGCACCGCCGGCGCGCCGGCCGCGCGAGGAATCACGCACTGGTACTGGGTGAAGCCACGCGGGCCGTACGCGCGGTTCCACTCGAGGATGGCGTCGAGCGGGTAGAAGAAGGTGTCTGGCGTGACCAGGCCCTCCATCCGCTTGGCCATGTGCTTCCAGTAGTAGGCCGTGTTGAAGAGCTTCGCGGTCGTGGGGTTGAGCGCCCAGTTCGGCAGATCGACGGGGAAGGTGACCTCGCGCCCTTCCGGAACCCGCTTGAAGCGCGATTCTTCCGCCGTTGCCCAGCGGCCCGCCATGAGGATGCCACGGCCCATCGAGCTGCCCGTGTTCAGGCAGTCGATCCAGCCCATCGTCATCGGCCACGAAGGCGCCGCTTTGCCGAGCGCGGCGAGGAACTCGTCGATGTTGTCGACGCGCTCGCTCTCCATCCAGATCCACTGGCTGGGGATGCGTTGCATCGTGAAGCGGACCTCGAGGATGTGGCCGAGGAGGCCCATGCCGCCGATCGTTCCATAGAACAGGTCGGAGTATTGCTCCGGCGAGCACTCGACGATGCTCTCGTCCGCAAGGCGCATCTTCAGGCTCTTCACGTGAGCGCCGAAGCAGCCTTCGCAGTGGTGGTTCTTGCCGTGGACGTCGCTCGAGACCATGCCGCCGAGCGTGACGAACTTCGTTCCCGGCGTGACCGGAGAGAACCAGCCGCGCGGCGTGAGGAGACGCACGATCTCGGCGAGGCTGACGCCGGCCTCACCGACGAGCTCTCCCGTCTCCTCGTCGAAGGAAAGGATGCGGTTCGCGAGGCGCGTACCCACGACCTTGTCGCTCGGGCTGGCCGGAAGCGACGAGTCCCCGTAGGAACGCCCGAGGCCACGGGAGAGAACGGCCCCTTGGGTCGAGCGCTCCAGATTTTCCGTCAGGATCTCGGCTCCCGGAGCCGGCAAACGGCCCCACCCGGTCAGCATCGGCTGCTTCGGGGCCGGAATCGCGAGGGGCGTGGGTGCGTAGCGAACGTCGGAAACAGCCATGATCAGCCGTGCTTAGGCCGTAAACCACATCAGAGGCCGAAGGGCTCCTGACTGGACCGGTCTTCTACTCGAGGAGGGCCGTGAGGACCAGAGATGCGACAATTCTAGCGGCGGATTGAGCATTGGGCAGGGCGACGCCGGGAGAGCTTGCAGAAAACCGCAAGCCCGACCACACGAAACCCGCGCGCGCCCCCGCGACTATGGCTTCACGAAGCCGAGCACGAAGCGGTCGCTCGTACCCCGCTTTTCGGCGGCGGCCGTCGGCGAGGCGTTCCAATCGCGCTTGTCGTAGGGGTTGCGCAGGAAGTCGGCGTCGGTCGCGAGTCGGAAGCCGGCGTGTGTGAGGTCGTCGCGCACGAGCGCCTCGTCGACGCGGTGGAGCGTCTTGACTTCGGTGCTGCCCGTTCCGGCGCGCGCGCTGTGGTCGACGATGATGAACTTTCCGCCAGGCTTGAGCGCCCTCAGGATGTTGGCGTTCATCTTCGCTCGGTCGACGTTCATCCAGTAGGTGTCGTGGTAGAAGAGCACCATCACGACCGCGTCGAGGTCCTTCGCTTCGGGCGGTAGCGGATCGTCGAAGTCGCGCGTCACCTTGACGACGTTCTTGTTCACGGGCTTTGCGAGGCGCGCAGCCCACGGTTTCTCCGCGAACTTCTCGAGGATCGTGGGGCTGTTTTGCCCGTAGACCACGCCAGTCGGACCCACCGCGCGCGCGAGCAGCTCGGTGGTGTACCCGCCGCCTGCCGCGAGCTCGGCGACCTTCATTCCGCTGTTGATGCCGGCGAAGGCCAAGAGCTCGCCGGGCTTGCGGCCTTCGTCGAGCTTCTTGTCGTCGGCATCACGATCGGGCGCATCGACGATCGCGCGGAGGGCGGGCGAGAGCTGGATCTGCGTGACGTGCGTGAAGCTGCCATCGCCGGTCGGCGTGCCGGTGGGCGTCGTCGCGTTCGCGGTCTTGATCGAAGGCGTCGACGACGGAGTTGCGCTCGGGGCGCAGGCGACGAGCGATGCGAACGAGAACGCGAGAACCAGGCGTCGAAGCATCATTGCCTGGATGCGTAGCACGACTCGGGCATCCGCCGAGCGAGCCAACGCGCCTCAGGCGGCGCCTTACACGCGAGGCGCGATCCGCTCGCGGACCGTACGTGCGGCCGCTTTCGCCAAGTGCGGAACGTCGCGCACGATGTAGCGCGAGAAGAGACGGCGCGGCTGTTGGGCGAAGCGGTAAGCCCACTCGAGACCGGCGCGCTGCATCCACTTCGGGGCACGCTTGAGCATGCCGCTGGCCATCTCGAACGAGCCGCCGACACCGATCGCGACGGGGACGCCGAGCCGCTCGCGGTTCTTGGCGATCCACTTCTCCTGCTTCGGTGCGCCGAACGCGACGAGGAGGATGTCCGGCGAGGCCGCCTTCACGCGCTCCGCGATGCGGTCCTGCTCTTCTTGCGTGCCGAACGTCTCGAACGGCGGGCAGTAGGTGCCGACGATCTTCGTGCCGGGGTAGCGCTTCTCGAGCACGCCCTTGGCTGCGTCGGCCGATCCCGGCGCGCCACCGAGGAAAAACAGCGTTACTCCCGTCTCGGCGGAAGCTCGACCGAGCGTCCAGAAGAGATCGCTTCCGGCAACGCGCTCCTTGAGCGCCTGGCCACCGAGCTTCGAGAGCCAGACGATGGGCGCGCCGTCCGCCACGACGAAATCGGCCCGCTCGTAGGCGTTGCGAAACTCCTCGTCGCTCTCTGCGATCGCGAGGTGATCGAGATTGCCGGTGCAAACGTAGCGCGGTTTGTCGCGCAGCTTGGCAAGCTCCACGATGCGCCCCGTAGCTTCCTCGGTGGTGACGTCGTCGAAGAAGAGACCGTCGATGCTCACGCGTCGCATGAGACGTTCGACAATACACGGCTGGCCCTCGATCGGCTACGCTGCGTGAGCTTCGCGATGCGTGTCCTGCACCTGACGACGGAGTTTCCGTGGCCCGCCACGAGCGGTGGCTCGGTGAGAACGGTCTCGCAGCTGCGCATCCTCGCGTCGCTTCCCGAGGTCGAGGCCATCACCATGTTGAGCGTGGCGGAGAAGGCCGTCTCCGCGGAGGATCGCCGCGCCCTCGCGTCGGCGATTCCGAAGCTCACGGTGCTCCCGCCGGTCTTCCACCCCGTCCACCTGTTCGATTTCAAGCGCTTCGTCCCGCGCGTCGTGGCGCTGCGCGCGCTTCGAGGCGTCCCGTATCTCGCGGGAAAGTGGGACTCGCGTCGTCTTCGGAGACTCCTTCGCGAGGAGCTGCGCGAGCGCCGTGTCGACGTCGTGTACATCGACCATCTCGGCATGGCCCGCTACCTCGGTGACATCGACGCCGAGCGCCCGCGCGCGCACGTCGTCCTCGACCAGCACAACGTCGAGAGCGATTTCTTCAAGCAGTTTGCCGCGCAGAAGAAGGGCCCCAAGAAGCTCGTCGCGCAGGCCGAATGGCAGGCGAGCGCGAGGTTCGAAAAGACCGCGCTCCGAGGCGTCGACTCGGTCGTCGCCATCTCCAAGGAAGACGCGCGCCATTTCGATTCGCTGGCAAGCGTTCGCGCCGAGGTCGTTCCGATGGTGATGGCGTTCGAGCGCAAGGCGCGTCCGGCGCCTTCGCGTCCGAACCTTTGCTACGTCGGCAACCTACGCTGGCATCCGAACGTCGCCGGCCTCGATTGGTTCTGCCAGAAGGTCTGGCCGCTCGTGCGCGCGCGCATCCCCGATGCCACGTTCGAGATCGCGGGCGTGGGGCTCAAGCCCGATGCGTCCGGTGCGTTGCCCGTGCCCGAAGCGTGGAAGGTGCCCGGCGTCCAGACCATCGGCTTCATGGACGACCTCGAGCCGCTCTACCAGCGTTCGTTCGGCATGCTCGCTCCGGTCTTCGGAGGCTCGGGCGTCCGCGTGAAGATGCTCGAAGGCTTCCGCGCGGGCATGCCCGTCGTCACCACGCCCGACGGCGCCTTCGGTCTTCCGCTCGAAGACGGCCGCGAAGCGCTCATCGCCAAAGACGAGCAGGGCTTTGCCGAGCGCGTCGAGCGGCTCGTTCGTGACGGTTCGCTTCGCGAGCGGGTTCGTGCCGGCGGCTACCAGTACCTCGACGAGTACCACTCGCTCGCCGTGGCTCAGCGTGTGATGCGACGTGTCCTCGGCATCGCCGTCTAAGGTTCGTCGCGTCTACTTGGGGCACTCGGGGAGCTTGGCGATGTAGATGTCGCCCGCGCACAGCGAGAATGCCTTGGCGCAAGCGGCTGCGTCTCCCGCTCCGCCGTCCAGGGCATCGCCCGTGCACTTCGTGCGAATCTCGTCGACCAACGGATCGGCAAGCTCCCACGCGGCCACGAAGAGATCGGAGACGCTCTTCGGCCCGGCGGCCGAGTTGTACGTGGTCTGCCTCTTCGCGCAGCCCGCCGCGTCGTCGGGCTCGCACGTCGCGCAATAGGCTTCGACGATGGCTTTCTGCGCGGTCGTCGGCGTGGCCGTAGCATACGAGCCGTACTCGCAAGCTCGTCGATCGTTGCCGTCGCAGTTCGCCTTCGTCAGGCACTTCGCTTCAGCGCGTCGGAAGGCATCGCTGTTGATGGCCTGATCGTTCGCTGCACACCACGTGTCGAAATCGTTGCCGCACGTCAGTTCCTGCGCGCAGTCCTCGAAGTAGCTCCTCGTCTGCTCGCACGTCGAGAGGGCAGTGCCGCTCGCGTCGCCGCCATCGGTTCGCCCCGCATCGCCCTTCGGTTTCGTCGTCTCGGCGCTCGCGTCGTCTTCGGAGTCGGTCGACGAGGAGGGGGAGGATGCGTCGCTCGCACAGGCCGTCACGGCTGCGATGCAGAGGACGGTCGACGCACAGAACCCAGCTAGCAGGAGCAGCTTCACGGTCGCAGGCTAACGCAAGCGCTCCGGCTCGTCCTTTCGCGCGTCGTCTCGCGCCGCAGAGGAGACGCGAGGACGACCGTTCTTGGCCTCTCCTTCGCACAGCGCGCCGGGAAGGAGACGTGATGCCTGGGAAGCTCGAGGGAAAGCGAATCGCCATCGTTGTCACCGACGGATTCGAGCAAGACGAGCTCAAAAAGCCGAAGGGGACGCTCGAGAGCGAAGGCGCGCGGTGTGACGTGATCGCGCCCGGCACGAAGGGGTTCGTGAAGGGATGGAACCACACGGACTGGGGCGACACGATCGACGTCGATGTGCCGATCGCAGAAGCCGACACGAGCGACTACGACGCGCTCCTGCTTCCTGGTGGCACGATGAATCCCGACAAGCTACGGCTCATGCCCGACGTGAAGAGCTTCGTTCGAAGTTTCTTCGCCGCTGCGAAGCCGGTCGCAGCGATCTGTCACGCGCCCTGGCTCCTCATCGACGTCGGCGTCGTCGAGGGGCGGAAGATGACGTCGTGGCCTTCGCTCCAGACGGACCTCGTCAACGCGGGAGCCGAGTGGGTCGACGAGCCGGTCGTCGTCGATCAAGGCCTCGTGACGAGCCGCAAGCCCGGGGACCTCCCCACCTTCAGCGCTACCTTGGTGCAAGAGTTTGCACGCGAACCGTCATCGCCCGCGCAACGACGTGTACGTGATGGGCGTCCAAGACCGCGACCTCAAGGGTGATGTCCGGAGGGGGGGCCGAGGTGACTTGGGGGGCTCTACGACGAAGCAAATGCACGGTCGAGGTTCCAGCCGACGACGTCCGAATTGGCGCCGGACTGCTCGCTTGGATGAGTCGCGCTTCAGTCAGGGAAGGCTTGAGTCCGAAAAGTCTATGAATTTCCAGCTCATGCGGCGGACGTGGCTTGCTCGAACACACTTGCCGGCGATACCCGCACTGCTATTCTGGACTCTCACGACGACGTCTCACGGGCACGGATCGAGACTCTCTACGAGGGATCGGGCACGACTCGCAGACGCGCAATGTGGATTCGACTAGCGACAGATTGATTCGTACGAAAGGCGCAGCTAGCTGCGCAGGTCTCCCTCCCGATTCCTCGGAACGGCTCACGCGGGTGGTGGATTTTGGAAAGTGGACGCGTGAGCCGTAGAAAGCTGACTCGAGATGAGCTCCCGCCTGTACGTAGGCAACCTGTCCTACGAGACCGACACGGAGACGCTTCGCCAGGCCTTTGCTGGCAGCGGTGAGGTCACGGATGCCCACGTCGTCACGGATCGCGAGAGCGGCCGTTCGCGTGGCTTTGGCTTCGTCACGATGGCCACGCCGGAGCAGGCGAAGAAGGCCATCGAGACGATGAACGGTGCGAACATCGACGGTCGCTCGATCCGCGTCAACGAGGCGGAAGAGCGTCCCCGCGGTGGTGGCGGTGGTGGCTTCGGCGGCGGCGGTCGTGGCGGTGGCTTCGGCGGCGGCGGCGGTGGCTTCGGTGGCGGTGGTGGCGGCTTCGGCGGCGGCGGCTTCGGCGGCGGCGGTCGTGGTGGTCGCGACGGCGGCCGTGGCGGTCGCGAGGGCGGCGGCGGTCGTGGTGGCCGTAGCGGTGGTGGCTTCGGCTCGCGTGGTCGCTGAGCCTAGTCTCTGAGCGCTGAGAAGGTCGCGTCGCGCAGCTCGCGCAACGCGGCCTTCTTGTTTTTGTGGGCTCGCTTCGCTCGCGCGGCGTCCGAGGACGCCGGTCACGGGGACACGCGCGAGAGGCGTCCGAGGACGCCGGTCACGGGGACACGCGCGAGAGGCGTCCGAGGACGCCGGTCACCGGTCAGAACGAAGCTTCGAGTCGGTCGCAGATCGTCTCGATCACCTTCACGCGCGCGAGCTGCTTGTCGTTGGCTTCGATGACGGTCCACGGTGCCGACGACGTGCTCGTGCGGTCGATCATGTCGCTCGCCGCCTCGGTGTAGTCGTCCCACCGCTTGCGATTGCGCCAGTCGTCGGGCGTGATCTTGTACTGCTTGAACGGGGTCTTCTCGCGCGACTTGAAGCGCTTGAGCTGCTCCTCCTTGGTGATGGCGAGCCAGAGCTTCACGATGACGATGCCCGCTTCGACGAGCTCTTCTTCGAACTCGTTGATCTCGGTATAGGCGCGCGTCCACGCGGCCTCTTCCGCGAAGCCCTCCACGCGCTCGACGAGGACGCGCCCGTACCAAGAGCGGTCGTAGATGACGAATTGGCGACGACGCGGGATGTGCCGCCAGAATCGCCAGAGGTACGGATGCGCCTTCTCCTCGTCCGTCGGCGCGGCGATGGGAATGACGCCGTAGTAGCGCGCATCGAGGGCCTGCGTGACACGACGAATCGCGCCGCCTTTGCCGGCCGCGTCCATCCCTTCGAACACCACCACCACCGAGTGATCGCGCATGTGGCGCGAGCGACTCAGCTTGTTCAGCCGGCCCTGCACCTCCTCGATCTTCGTTGCGTACTTCTCTTTCGAGAGGCGCTCCTTGAACGGCAGATCAGTGAGGATGCGCGTGGTGTCGACGGTCTGGACGAGCGGCGCCATCACGCCCTTCGCCTTGCCGTTGGTGGTCTTCGCGTGTCTCCTCTTGGCGCGTTCGACGGCGTCGGCCTGCTCGAGTCCGCGCCGGAGACTGTTCAGCACAGCGCGTCCGACGGTCACCGAACGGTAGTTGTCGTCCGAGCCGTCGATGACGATCCAGGGCGCCTCGCCGGTGCTCGTCTCGCGCAGAACGCGTTCGCTGACTTTCCGCAAGCGATCGTACTGCTTGTGTGTCTTCCAATCCTCTTCGGTGACCCGCCAGGCGGTGAGCTTGTTCTTCTCGAGAGTCTCGAGTCGCTTCCCCTGCGCCTTCTTCGAGAGGTGGAACCAGAGCTTCAGCACGGGCGACTGCTCGTCGATGAGCATTCGCTCCATCTGGCGAATCTGTTCGATGTCCGTTGCGAGCTCGCCGGCGTCGATGTCGCCGCGCAGGCGGCACGAAATCGGGTCGGTGTACCAGTTGTTGAAGAGGATCCCGATTTCGCCCTTTGGCGGAAGCGCCTGCCAGAAGCGCCACATGTGCGGCCTCTGGGCTTCGTCCTCGGTGGGCGCGCCGAACGTGTGGCTCTTGACGTGCCTCGGATCGAGCCACGCGTTGAGCACGTTGACGGCGTCGCCTTTGCCGGCTCCTTCGACGCCGTTGACGAGGACGACCAGCGCAAAGCTCTTCTTTTCGAGCAGCTCGTATTGCGCTTGGAGGAGCGCGTCGCGGAGCTTCACGACCTCCTTGGAAAACGTGGCGTCGTCGATCTTCTGACCGAGCTCGGCAGACTCGAACATAGGTCGAGCGTATCACCGTGGACGTTTCGTTGGCTCTGCGGTTCGAGTGTAAGGTGGCCGCGTGTTCTTCTTCTTGTCGAAGCTGCTCGATGTCTTCCTCAGTCCCTTGTGCTGGGCCATCGTGCTGCTTGCTCTCGCGATCCCATTGCGCCGGAACGGACTGCGGCATGAAAACCGTCGGCGTCTCTGTGGAGCGCTCGCTCTCGGGATCCTCGTTCTTTTCGGTAGCGGGCCGGTTGCGAACGCGCTGCTCTTTCGGCTCGAGCACTCCGCCCCGTCGAGTTTCCACGACGACGTCGTCTATGATGCGGTGATCCTTCTCGGCGGCGTGACCGACGACATCGTGACGTTCGAGGAAGGCCAGCCGGCGTACAACGACAATGTCGAGCGCCTCGTCATGACGCACCGCCTCCTCGCCGACGGCAAGGCCAAGTTCGCCATCGTGTCGGGGGCGGCGGTCTCGCCGAAGTACGAAGCCGTCGGTGAGGCGCGCTACCTCGCTCGACAACTCGAGGAGTGGGGCATTGCGCCGTCACGCGTCATCGTGGAGGACCGGGCGCGCAACACGCACGAAAATGCAGTCTACAGCGAAGAGATCGTCCGAGCGCGCGGGCTCTCGCGTGTGCTCGTCGTGACAAGCGCCTTCCACATGGCGCGCTCACGGGAGTGCTTCGCCGCGGTGGGAATGCAGGCCGACTACTTGCCGGTGGACTACCGCGCGCACGAACGGCCGTTCGACCTGGGCCTCTTGCCGAGGGCGAAGTTCCTCTCCGTCAGCGAGGGCGCCATCCACGAGTGGTTCGGTCGCTGGATTTATCGCGTTCGGGGCTACGGCAAGCCCGTCTCGTGACCGCCTTGCCGATGTTACACTCCCGCCATGGTTCGCGGCGCGGGACTCGTCGTTCTTCCTCTTCTCTTGGCATTGGCATGTTCTTCGTCGTCGGACGAACCGACGAATGGGACCCCGGTTGATCGGCCAGCGCCCTCGCCACTTCCCGTCCTCACCGACGTGCCGACGACGCTCGACAAGACGCTGGTGCCGACCACGCCGCGTCAGTCTTACAAGGACGGCCCGAATCCGTCGGCTTCACCGGCGTCACTGACGGACTATCTGAATCGTGGATTCGGTGAGCTCGCGCCTGGTCCGGGCGTGCCGTACGCCACGCGCGTCGTCGACGGGAGTACGCCGCCCGCGCCAGGGCCGAATGCGAAGCGTCTCGTCCGGTACGTCCACCTCGCGGACTTGCAGCTCGCCGACGACGAGTCGCCCACGCGCGTTGGATTCATCGATTCGGCCGATCTCACGTCGGGAGCGCTTCGCCCGGAGGACCCCTATCTTTGCCGAATGACGAATGCGGCGGTGCGCTCGATCAATGCCCTGCACCGCAAGGACGCTTTCGCGTTCACGATCCTCGGCGGTGACAACGCCGACAGCGCCCAGACGAACGAGGTCGATTGGGCGCTCGGCATTCTGTCCGGTGGCGCGCCCGTGAAGTGCGATTCGGGCCACGACGACGACATCGTTCCCGGGCCGGACAACGATGGCAAAGACCCCTTCGTGGCCGACGGTCTCGCGATGCCCTGGCGTTGGGTCACGGGCAATCACGACGTCCTCGTGCAAGGCAACTTCGACATCACGGAGTATCGTGACGTGGCGATCGGTGACATCGCGCAGGGGGGCACGCGCGACTACACGCAGGGCGGCGCGATCGTCACCGGGACCATCGTCGCCGATCCGCGCCGTGCGCTCCTCTCGCGTACGGATCTCATGACGCGCGTCTTGGCCGACAAGGACGGTCACGGCCTCGGGGCCGCCGAGAAGGCGAGTGGTCGAGCGACGTACTCGTTCGACGTCGAGGGGACCTCCTTCCGCTTCGTGGTGATCGACACGGCGCACGAGACGGGCGGAGCCGAAGGCGTCATCACACAGAGCGAAGTCGATCGCGTCATCAAGCCTTTGCTGGACAAGGCCAAGGCCGACGGCAAGTGGGTCATCCTCGCGTCCCATCACTCGCAGACGAACCTGACGAACAACGGTGGAGCGTTCGGCAAAGTCGAAACCGACGCGATCTTGCCCGACGCGTGGGCTGCCTTCGTCGGCGGGTATCCGAACGTGGTCTTCAGCATGGTCGGTCACTCGCACGAGAACCGCATTCGCTCGGTCGCGCCCACGAACGGCCACGCTTGGTGGGAGGTCATGACCTCGGCGATTGCCGACTTCCCGCACCAGTTCCGCGTCGTGGAGATCTACGATCAGGACAACGGTTGGCTCATGATGAGGACGCACACCGTCGACTTCTCGGTCGATGGCGATCCGGTGGCAAACCAAGGCCGTCGAGGTGGCGTCGTCGACTTGACGTCGGGCTGGCTCCAGCAGGACGGTACGGGTAAACCGGAAGACCGAAACGCCGAGCTCTGGATTCCGAAACCGTGACCTCTCGTTCCCGTTCCCGTTCTCGTTCTCGTTCTCGTTCTCGTCTGCGCCGCCGCTCTTCGCTTCTAACGCTGATGTTCGTGATGGTCACGGGATGCGGAAAGCTCGCGCGCAAGCCACCGCCCACCGAGACCAAGACCGAGAACGAGAACGAAGCGCCTGCCGCGCTCGGATCGGCGCCGGCGAGCGTTCCTCCTTCATTCAACGCGACGCCCGTTGCGGCCTACGCCGACGCGAGCGACTTCGACGGAAACTCTCCGTTCGAGCAAGCGCAGAAGTACGCCGCGAACGGCCAGCTCTGGATGGCGCGGCTCGTTCTCGAGAAGGAGGCGCTGTCACCGTCGGGGACCTCCGACGAAGTCGTGCTCCTGGCTCGCATCTGCGGTGATCAGGGCGATACCGCGTGCATGGACGCCTGCACGCGCAAGCTGGGCCACGCGGTCAAAACGGACGGCGGGACTTTTTCGACCACCGGCAAGGGAGGAGCCGGCGGCCGTGCGACGGATTCGCCTGAAGTCGTGCAGCTCGGTCGTCTCCGCGACATGGTCCTCAAAAAGCAATACGGCCCCGTGCGTCAGGCGCTCGAGCCAAAAGTGCTCGACGGCTCGGCCTCGCCCGAAGAAATCCGCTTGTTGAAGGTCGTTTGCGGCAAACAGAACGACCGCATGTGCGTGGCTCTCTGCGACGCGAAGCTTCGCTGATATCGCGCTGAATGACGCGCGCGGCCGCTGTCGTCGAGGGCCTCGCCCGTCGACGGTACGCCTGTTGCTGGCGTTTCCTCTCGGAGGGTTCCCGATGAGTGACGGTCGAGGTTTCGCCTACGGTCTAGCGCTCGGCGTCGCCCTGGGAGGCGGGGCGCTGGTCGCGATTCTCGCGGTGAAAGAACAGCTGCGTTTGCGCGCTCTGCGTCGCGAAGCGGCCGGCGGTTTCATCGACGGAGTTCACGAAGCGGATACGGCAATCGCCGATTGGACGCTCGCCGATGAAGGTCGGAGCTACGAGCACGAGCACCTCGAGAGCGAGCGGGTGGACATGCCCGAGGGCTCTCAGCGCTGGTGAAGAGTGGCTGCCCTCCGCGTCAGAAGGCGCGGATGGGCATGCCGAACGACATTCCGCTGTCGTCGTCACGTTCGACGCGCAGCCGGTTGTGCACGTCGCGAACACCGCCGCACTCGTCGGCGAGGTGTTCGGCGAGGCGCTTCTGGCGTCGGTCGGTGACCGTGCCCTCGAGGGTCACCTCACCGTCGTTCACGAAGACCTCGATGTCGCGCGCATCGAGCTCGTCGTGATGCGTGAGCGCCTCGCACACGTCTTCGAAGATGACCTTGTCCGGCCGCCAGTTCTTGGGGCCGCGGCCACGATGCGTGATTCCTGCGCGCGCCATGAGACCCATGGCGCTGCGCTTCACGCGCTCGAATGTCGAGCGATCCTTGCGCGCGTCTTCCTCGAAGACCGCGGCTTCGGGGTAATTGAGCCACGGCCACGCCTCGCGCTCGTAGACCGTAGGCTGGCGCTGCTTGCGCTCGCGATCGGCGGCTTGCGCCAGTGACTCGAAGCGATTGTCGAACGGCGTATCCGGAGGCGCGGGATCCATGTCGCGCACGTAGACCTCGGCGTAGCTGCCTTCCTCTGGATGGTAGTCGGGGCCACGTCCGTAACCGGCGTCGTCGATCCGCGCGTTGCGCGTGTAGAGATCGCGCTGGTCGTAGTGGGCGGCGCCAATCTCCCACGGACTCCGGTTGCGGGAGCGACGCTGCTTCGCGAGACGATCGCGGCGTTCGACGTCGGGATCGTCTTCGATCCTAGGCGTATCGTATCGATCGCGCTCGACCTCGGCGGCGTGCACGCGCCTCATGTCCTCGTCCCAGCGATGATCCATCGCGAGCCTCCTCCTCGTTCGTCTCGAAAGGCTTCTCTAGAAGCGGCGTCGCCAGCGCTCGCCGATGCTGCTCGAGGTCACCCGAGAATCCAGCCACTCTTCCGTCGTGACCACCTCGTCGAGCTCCGCTTCCTCTTCCGCGCGCACGTCGAACTGACGTCGATTCGTCTCCGGGTGCGTACGCGACTTGAGTGTGTTGCCCGGTTGACCGCTCATCGATTCGCGCGAGATCGCCGCGTACGGTCCCGGGTCGGTCGAGCCTGCCAACGCTTCGCGCACCGCGAGCTGCTCGAGAAGCTCGAGGTCGGGATCCGCCGCGACCGTTTCGCGATAGTCCCGAGGCGGAATGCCCATCGTGTCGCACGATGTCGCGAACGCCTTCTCGACCGCGGGCTCGTCGTCGGAGCGAGCGCGCTCGTCACGCAGCTGGTCGGCAGCCGCGCGCATCGCAGTGATGACCTGCCATCGCGAAACCTGGACGTACACGCCGATCGCCATGCGACGTGCTCTCGCAAACGCCGCGCCGTCGCTGTCAGGAGACCGGAGATTTCGCGCTCGAGCTCAGGCGCTCGCGACGAGCTCTTCCAGCCGTATCATCGCGCGCTCGAGGACGTCCATCGAGGGACCGAACGAGAAGCGGACGTAGTCGCGGAAGCGCGAGGCGCGCCCGTGCCGTCTCTTGCCCGGGTTCACATCGAAGAACTCGCCAGGCACCACGATGACCTTCTTCGTGAGCGCGGCGCGAAAGAGGCCCATGCCTTCGTTGAGCGGAGGCGGGAGCGAAGCCACGTTGCCCCATGCGTAGAAGGTGCCGTCGGGGACGCGGTCGAATCGCACGCCGATGCGCTCGAGGCGCGAGAGCATGCGATCGCGCTTTTCGCGGAAGACGTTCTGGATCGCCATCGTCTCCTTCACGACGTAGTCCTCTTCGAAGAGAGGAATCGCCGCGCGCTGGAGCGGTTTGCTCCCGCCGCCGTCGAGGAAGGAGCCCGCGCTGGCGAAGCGTTCGACGACCGTCTTCGGCGCAAGTGCCCAAGTGATGCGCCAGCCGGGATAGCGCCAGTTCTTGGTGAAGCCGTCGAAGATCACGACCGGATCCTTGTCGACGTCTTTCACGTAGCGCGCGGCGCTCTCCACCGGGAGCGAGCCGGGGCGCCCGCGATAGATGTAGTGTGAATAGAACTCGTCGAGGAGCAGCGTACAGTCGAGATCGCGTGCAACATGCACCCAGCGATCGAGCTCTTCGCCGGCGACGAGCTTGCCGGTGGGGTTGCACGGGTTCGAGAGCAACAGCGCGGAGAGGCCGCGGCCGAGAACTTCGCGACGGAGGTCGTCGGCGGTGAAGCTGTAGCCGCGGTCGCCCTCGAGCAAAATCGGAATGCTCGTGAAGGCCTTGAAGATGTCGAGGAGCTCTTCGTACGCGGTGTAGTCCGGCAGGAAGTGACCGAGGTTGATGCTTCCGAGGCTCGCCGCGGCGCGCGTGAGGGCTGCGCGACCACCGCCGGAGATGCACACGTTCTCCGCCGTGTACTGCGAGGCCATGCCTTTGCGGTACAGGCGGTTGTAGAGATTCGCGACCGCTTCGCGCAGCTCGGGGAGACCGGAGACCGGAGCGTACTCCTGATCGTCCGTACCAATGGATACTTCCTGGACGCGCTTCGGGGCTCCAGGAAGCTCACCCGTCTCGGGCTGGCCCTGACCGAGGTTGCACCACGCCGGATCCGACGACGAGAAGCCGAGCTTCGTGGCTTCGCTCGTCACGTAGATCACGCCCGTCTTGGGGACGGGGCGAAAGGCGTGGAAATCGTCGGCCGGGAGCTCCTTTCGATCGTCGTGCATCGATGACCGACGTTAGCATCTCCATGGAACCAGGTGACAGAGCCTCAGGAGGAGAATGGTCAGGCGACGGCGCGAGCCTCCGATCGCCCCGATCGCGAGCCGTTCTCGCTTTCGGGCTGGCAGCTCTTCCTCGGCGACTACGAGACCATTCGGTCTTTCATTCCCCACTTTGCATTCATGGGGATGGTCGGCCATCCGATCTTCTACGTCCTCTGCGCCTACGGCTTCGGGACGCAAGAATCGTTCGTCGCGAGGGCCATGGCCTCGCTCGCCTACGTTCCGCTGCTCCGCTACCCGCGTGACCGTGCTCTCTCGAAGGGCGAGAAGCTCTACGTCGAGCTCGTCTTCCACGGCACGCTCGTCACGGTCTTCGCCTATCTGTTCCTGCTCAATCAGGCGAATCACTATTGGACCGTCTCGCTCATGTTCGCGGGCGTGGTCTACGGGTTTCTCTCGCGCCCGATCGTTCTCGTGTCGGCCTTTCCGTTCGGACTCGTGCTGACAGCTCTGGTTTTTGGGCGTTTCCATGGGCTGCCACCGACGACGATGATCGTCGAGGGCTACGTCGCGAGCACGCTCGCCGCGCTGGTTCTCAATGTCGCGCGCGTGTCGGTCGACTACTCGCTCAAGCGAACGCTCGCCGCCGAGATGCAGGTGCGCGCCGCGGAGCAGAAGCTCTTCGAAGCCGAAAAGCTGACCGCGCTCGGCCGGATGCTTGCGCAGGTATCCCACGAGATCAACAACCCCATCAACGCGATCCAGAACAACCTCGGACCTGTCGGCTCGTACGTCGATGCGCTCCTCGAGATCGAAACCGCCTATCGCGAGGCGCTCGAGAACCGGCGGGACCGCCGCGCGGAGCTGGCGAAGCGTCGCGAAGATCTCGAGATCGATTTCGTGCGTGAAGACGTGCGCGAAGCGCTGCGCGCGATGCATGCCGCCACCGCACGCGTGCAATCCATTCAGGCCGACCTGCGCACCTTCATGCGAGGTGCCGCGCCCACGCTCTCGATGGGAGACTTCAACGTCGAAGTTCGAGAGACGCTGGCGCTGGTGAGGCGAGGCGTACCCGCCGGGGTGACGCTGGACGTGACTCTCGTCGAACTACCGCCGTTCGAATTCCATCCCGGCCAGATGAGTCAGGTGCTGATGAATCTGATTCAGAATGCGGTGGACGCCATCGGTGGTAGGGGCCGAATCCATGTGATGACGAGTGTGGAGAAAGACGCTGTCAGACTGACCGTTGCAGACGACGGTCCCGGCGTCACGGCAGAGCTTCGCGCGCGCATTTTCGAGCCTTTTTTCACGACGAAAGGCGTCGGGAAGGGCACGGGGCTCGGCCTCAGCGTGTGTCGGCAAATCGTGGTTCAGCACCACCGCGGATCGATTGCTGCCGAGGAGGGCCCGAACGGCGGCGCTGTGTTCGTGGTGACGTTGCCCTGCGCGGGCCTCGAACAATCGCTCGCGTCCTGAGGAATCTCGTTTCCAAATCGAGCCTTGCGTTCTGATACGCTCGATTCGATGAGCGCGGCGGAACTGCCGAATGTCTTGGTCGTCGATGACGATCCGGTGAACCTCCAGACGTTCAAGCGCGTCTTCCGGAAAGACTTTCGCATCCAGGTGGCTTCGTCGGGCGCGGCCGGGCTCGCGCTCTTGCAGCACCACGACTTCGACGTTGCCCTCGTCGACTTCGCGATGCCCGAGATGAACGGGCTCGAGCTGCTCTTGCGCGCGCGCACGATTCGTCCGGACATGGGGCGAATCATCGTGACCGGTCATGCGGGGCTCGAGGAGATTCAAGAGGCCGCGGCAAGCGGATTGCTCGCCACCGTCATCCTCAAGCCGTGGACCGACGAGGCGATCATGCGGTGGGTGACACACCACGCACGCTTGCGCGTCATGAAGCGCGAGATCGGAAAGATGAAGGCGTCGCTCGAGGAGCCCGAGCCGAAGTAGGCGTGACCTAGGCGTGTGAGCCGGGCGCGACGCCGGCGATGTTGCACGCCAGCTCGGAGAGCATCTTCACCGCGAACTCGTAGGCGCCCGCGTCGTCGGAGCTGGCGTTGCCTTGCAGGCTCCGCTTGTAGACACCCTGCGCGATCGCCGCGAGGCGGAAGAGACCAAAGGCCATGAAATAGGGCCAATCGGCGATCTTCGCGCGGTTCGTGAGGTGGCAATACTCGGCGACGAGCTCGTCTTCCGTGGGGATGCCGAGTGACGCGATGTCCACGCCGGCGAGCCCGCCGCGGCCTGGCACGTTGATGTGATAGCCCATGCACGCGTACGCGAGGTCGCTGATGGGGTGGCCGAGCGTGGAGAGCTCCCAGTCGACGATGGCAATGACGCGCGGCTCCGTTTTGCCGGCGGCGTCCACCGCGAACATCATGTTGTCGAGCCGGTAGTCGCCGTGGATGAGCGAGGTATCGTCGCTGTCCGGCGTGCGCGATCGCAACCAGGTCATCAGGGCTTCCATGGCCGCCACGTCGCCGGTGCGCGAAGCTTCGTACTGCTTCGACCAGCGATCGACCTGACGCGCGACGTAACCGCCGACCTTCCCGTAGGAGCTCAGGCCCACCGCCTCGTAATCGACGCGATGAAGGGCGGCGAGCGCACGAACGTACTCGCGATAGATCGCCGTGCGTTCTTCCTTGGTGCCCACCTCGGGCAGCGTCGGATCCCAGTGGATCTTGCCTCGCACGAACTGCATCACGAAGAACGGCGTGCCGACGACACTCTCGTCTTCGCAGAGGCCGAGCGCGTTGGGCACGGGCACGTCGGTCGCTGCGAGCGCGCGCATCACTTGGTATTCGCGCTCGATGGCATGTGCCGAGGGAAGGAGCTTGCCCGGCGGCTTCTTGCGGAGCACGAGCTCCATGTCGCCGCCTGCGCCGCCCGTCACTCCCACCCAGTAGGTCGGATTCGATTGACCGCCTTTGAACTGCTGCACTGTCACGGTGCCGCCGCGGCATCCTTCGACGTGTTCACCCAGCCACGTGGCGAGGGCAGCTTCGTCGATGCGGTGAGCCTCACGAGGGGGGCGCGAGTTGGCAGGCGGAGTGAGCGGCATCGGGGCGGTCAACGACGCTAACACGCGCGCCCGCGGCGTCGCTATGCTCGACGGCCCATGACCATCAGCTTCGAGCACTCGCCGGAACTCAAGGCGCTCCGCACCCGCGTTCGCTCGTTCGTCGACGAACACGTGATTCCGAACGAGTGGCGAATCCTCGAAGAAGATCAGCACAAGAAGCGAGACACGCTGACCGCGCTTCGGGAGCGCGCGAAGTCCGAAGGTCTCTTCGTGCCCCACCTACCGAAGGAGCACGGCGGCCTCGGCCTCGGCATCATGGGCATGTGCGCGCTCTTCCGCGAGATGGGGCGCTCGCCGCTCGGCGCGGCTTGCTTCAATTGCGATGCACCCGATCAGGGCAACATGGACCTGCTCCTGCGATCGGCGAAGCCCTCGGTTCGCGAGAAATGGCTCGCGCCGCTCGTACGCGCGGAGATCACCAGCGGATTCGCCATGACCGAGCCTGCGCCCGGGGCGGGCGCCGACCCGACGAACCTTCGCACGCGCGCCGTGAAGGACGGCGACAGCTGGGTCATCGACGGGCACAAATGGTACACGACCGGTGGCGGTGACGCGTCGTTCCTCATCGTGATGGCGCGAACGGGGGAGGGCAGGGAAGGCGCGACGATGTTCGTCGTCGATCGCCACGCCCAAGGTGTCGAGCACGTTCGCGACGTGCCGGTCATGAGCCCACCGATGCTTGCGCATCGCGAAGCAGAGCTACGATTTCATGGCGTTCGCGTGTCGGAAGAGGCGGTGCTCGGCAACGTCGGCGACGGCTTTCGTCTCGCGCAGACGCGTCTCGTGCCGGCACGCCTGACACACTGCATGCGCTGGCTCGGCTGGGCCGACCGCGCACTCCACATGTGTCGTGAGTACGTGGTGACGCGCGAGAGCTTCGGAAAGACGCTCGCGCACCATCAGATGATCCAGAAGAAGTTCGCCGACGCCGCGGCCGGAATCCACGCGGGCAATTTGATGACGTTGCACTGTGCATCGATGCTCGAGCAGGGCCTCGACAAGGAGGCGCGGCCCTACTCCTCGATGGCGAAGAACCACGTCGCGAAGGTGCTTTGTCAGGTGCTCGACGATGCGATCCAGATGCATGGCGCGCTCGGCTTCAGCGAGGACATGCCGTTCTCGATGTGGTACCGCTTCGCGCGATCGGCGCGGATCGCCGACGGGCCCGACGAGGTTCACGACGTCGTGGTAGCCCGTGATTTCCTGCGCGGCGCGCTCGAGACCCTCGTGTAAGCTGGGCGCCATGAAGCCCCTCTCGGAGATCGTCCAGCAGCTCAAAGCGCACTTGCGTTCGGATGGTCCGAGCTCGGACGTCACCGAGGTGATCGGTCTCGTCGACAAGCTCGCGAGAGATGGGCGCACGAGCGATCTGGTCCAACTCTGGAGCGAGCTCGAGTCGTCGTGCGACGCGAAGGGCCCCGCGTGCGCGCCATGGGAGAACGTCGTCGACGAGATCGAGGAAGCCCTCGCGCTCTCCAATGGCGAAGACCGCGTGGAGGCCGTCATCGAGCTTCTCGGTCGTGATCGCGTGCGCACGGTGCAGCGCCCGCGTTCGGGAGAGTTGCGCGCTCGCGCGTTCGCCTCGCGCCTCAGCCATGGTCAGTCGAAGGAGATCTTCCTCTCGATGCTCGAGAAGAAGAGCCCCCTGAACGACGGCCCCACGCGTGAGCTCTTCGCATGCTGGCTCCACGAGGTCGTGCTTCGCGGCACGAGCCTCGAGCGCGACGCGCAAGCCGTTCGCTTCCACGCAAACCTTGCCGAGAGCGGTCATCCGCTCGGGACGATGCCGCTTCGTCTGCTTACGCCGGAGTTCGAAGCACCGACGTACATGCCGATGTACGGCGCCGAAGCGATCCAGAGCGCCGTCGCTCGTCTCGAAGGCGGCCCCACGTCGATGCGCACGATCCCACCGCCTGCGGAGCAGCCTGCGCCGAAGGTCACGCTCCGGAACGAGCCATCGACGGTCGAGCGCATGCGCGAAGCGCTTCGCCCTTGGACCGAAGGTTCGAACGGCAAAGCCGAGGTGAAGATCTTCGACGTCGAACCGCCGCTCGTTCGCCGTTCGCCCGGAAAATGGCTGGTGCGCGCGCTTCCGCTCGAATCGCTCGAGGGCGCGTCGTCGGTCGAGGTGTCGCGCGTCGATTCGGCGCTCGTGTGGGGAGCTCTCTTCGGAGCGGCGTCGAACGGCGGCGCCTACACGCCGGGGCTCGGCGGAGCCTATGGTCGTCGAGCCGCGTGGACCTCGTTCAGCGCGCTGGTCGATGCAACACCGGGCACGAAAATCGAGGCCGCCGGCGAGCGTGCCGAAGCGTGCGCCTTCCTCACCTATGACGCCGCGAGTGATTGGTTCAACGGCGTGGCGTGGGACATCGGCCTGCTTGCGGTTCGTCCTGACGGCGCATCGATTGCGCTTCTCGCTGCCACCGACACCGATTGAGGTCGAGCTTCGGTCTCGACCTTTGCGAAAGGATTACGTGCGCACGCGCGCCGTCGCTTCCCGGCCTTTCCTCGTGCTACGAAAAGGGCCATGAGCGACGCGAACGCACCGGGCGGACCGAGCGCAGAAGCGAAGGGCCTGCCGACCATCGACGTCAACGAGTACGGCGGCAAGAAAGACGGCGTGAAGCAGTCGACGAATCGTCGCCTCTTCATGCAGCTGCTCGTCTTCCGCGTGCCGCCGGGCGGCAGGAGCGGCCCCGACACGGTGGCCGAGGAGCTCGGTACCGTTCTCAGGTCGCACCGAATCGCCGGCATCGTCTATGCCGACGCGGTCGATCCGCGCAGCGTCGGCCTCCTCACGTGGAGCGAAGACCCGGCTCACTTCGTGAAACGCGTACGTCCGCTCTTCAACGAGCTGCCGTTCTCGCACGTCGAGCTTCGCGAAGACTATGCGATGCTGGGGCGCTCGTACTCGACGGGCCACGAGCCGGAGCTCGAGTGGACGCTGCTTCGCCGTCCGGTCGAGAACGTGTCCAACGAGAGCTATCCGTGGCACGTCTGGTACCCGCTTCGTCGCAAGGGCACCTTCGCGAAGCTCGAGCCGATCGATCAGAGCCACATCCTCCGCGAGCACGCGGCGCTCGGCATCGCCTACGGCCAGCAGGAGCTCGCGCACGACGTCCGCCTCGCGTGCCACGGCATCGACGCGGGCGACAACGAGTTCATCATCGGTCTCGTCGGCAAAGACCTGCACCCGCTCTCGCACCTCGTGCAGGCGATGCGCAAGACGCGCCAGACGAGTGAGTTCATCGAGAAGATGGGCCCGTTCTTCGTCGGCTACGTCGTCGCGCGGAGCTCCGGCGAATGAGGCTCGCGTGGGGCGCGGCGCTCGTTCTCGCGCTCGTCGGGTGCGGTTCGTCTTCGTCGAACGCCCCGGTCGAGACGACCGCCTCGCCTCACGGCCATGGGCATCATGCGCCCGCCGCCGAGACGTCCGCATCCGATCCGATCGATCGCGCCCTCGACGACGTGGCGAGGATCCATGGCGCGCCTGGTCCATGGGCGGTGGCGGGCTATCGCATGGCGCAGTACGCGCTCGCCAAGCTGCATCTTCCGCAGGGCAGCTTCGATCTCGAGATCACGCACCGAACGCCGAAGAAGGTGCAGTTTTCGTGCATCGCCGATGGCGCGCAAGCGTACTCGGGCGCGAGCGCGGGCAAGCTCAATCTCACGCTCGTAGAAGCGCCCGAAGCCGAACTCGTGACCATCTATCGGAACAAGAAGACGGCCGAGAGCCTCGCGCTCCGTCCGAGCGCATCGTTCCGTGCGCGTTATCTCGACGCCGATCGCGCCCGCGCTCGTGAGCTCGGTCGCGAAGTGATGCAGCTCCCCGACGATCAGGTCTTCGAGGAAGTCCCCGCTCGCTGAGCGGAGGCGCGAGGTCGACCGACGATGGCGTTTTGGAGTGGATGGCTCGCTGTGGTTGCCCTGCTGACGGCGGGCCTCGTGCCGCTCGGCTATCGCATGCGCCAGCATCGTCGTGCGGCGCCGACCTCGCCCACCATCAAGCGGCACGTGCTGCTCGGCCTCGCCACCTCGGCGCTCGCGTTCGGCCACACGATGGCGGTGCTCCCCGCGCTCGGCTCACCCGCGGCGACAGGAGGAGGCATGCTCGCGCTCCTTCCGGCGGGAGCCGCGTTCTTCTTGCTCGTCGCCCACGCGGGTCTCGGTCTGCAGCTTCGCAACGAGAAGCTCCGGGATCGCGTCAAGAAGCGGCGCGCGCACACCGTCACGGCGATTCTCATCTCGCTGGCCGTCGCCGTGCACGTCATCGCGCTCGAACGCGCGGGTCACTAGAGCCGGCGAGTCAGAACGTTTCGCCGCCTTGCAGCGTCGAATCGGCGAAGGCGTTGTCGCCGATCGTCGGCGCTTCACCGCCGCTCAGGGCCGCCAGTTGCGCGTCGATGATGGCGCTCATGAGGCGCGCGCCGGCGTGGTGATGTGCGGTGGCGAGAGCGGCCGGCCAGTGGATGAACACGCGCGGCACGTCGCGGAGATCTTTGCGGAGGCCGATCGGCACGTCGTTGATGGCGCCGGGAAGGGGCGGGCTCGCTCGGAGCAAGCGCACGTGACGACCGGGATGACTCATCAGCCAGCCCGTCGCGTACGTCACGTTGTTGCACAAGTATGTGTTGCTCGAACGCGGGTAGCCGGCGAGGCGCACGTCGTCGAGCACGTCGCCGAAGCGAACGCCGTTGTCGATCTCGTCGGCCAGCTCGATGATCGTCTTCCGAGCCGCGCTCTCGACGGCCTGCCACGAGAGCAAGTTGCCGCGCGCATCCTCGCTGGCCGGCGCGCCATCGATGATCTTGGCGAACGATTCGTCGTCGCGAACGGCGGGACGTAGCTGACTCGAGCCGTCCTCGAGCGGCTTGGCTCGATTCGTCGCGCCGAGCTCGAGCCAGATGGGTTGGCGCTCGGCAGCGACCCCATTCATCACGACGAGCGCCGGGTCGAATGCCTCGAGCTCTTTGGCGATGAGGATCGTGGCGAGGTCCCAGTAGACGGGAAGGATCATGCCGCACACGTCGACGCTCTCGCCGCTCGGTAGGTCCAACGTCGTGGTGGCGACGCTCAGCTGGGGCTCGGGAGGGTCGACGGCGCCGGGCTCGGTGGGCGGCGAGGTCTCGGGATAGCGCGCGCCGGGAACGAGCGCGCTGACGATGCGGCCTGTCGCGTTGTCGCCGATGCGTCCGAAGCGTCCGAAGCCGGTGACGAGAACACGCCGGCGATGGCCCTTCGGAACGGTGCAACGTGCCGAGTACGACATCGCGAACTTCACGTTCGCGTCGTACTGCCTTCGCGCGGCCTCTGTGCGGGTGTCCACTCTGACTTCGCTTTCGCCGGTTGTCGCGTCGTCCCCCGCGGTCTCGACGCTACACGCGACGAGCCCGAAACACGAAAGCAGACCGACCACACCCCAACGCGCGCGCACGCATCGAGCTCTGCAATCCTCGAACCAGTGTGGGGCGACGTGGGAGGGCTGAAATCAGGCCCTCTTCTGCACCATTCGCGCGCCGTTCTCGCGCCGGCGAGTCCGTGCGTGGATCGCGCGCGATCCCTCTATCGCTTCGAGCGGCGGCGCATGGCACCCCCGACGAGCCCGAGACCGGCGAAGAGCAGGCCCGTCATCCCGCCGCCCGAAACGCCGGGAACGTCGCAGCCGCACGACGACTTCGCAGCGGGAGCCGAGCTCCCCGTTCCTGCGCTACCTGCCGTGGCCGGCGTGAGAAGGCCCATACGATCGGCGACGTCGCGCCCGATGCACCGGCTTCGGTCCGAGCACGTGGTCGACGAAGGGCACGACTTGTCCGGGCCGCAGCGCTGCGTGACGACGAGGTGCTGACCGGCATCACTCTTCGGATCGGTGGTTCCGATTTGCATGCAGAGTGCAACGGGTCGGCAAACTTCGCCGGCTCCGCATTGCGTGTCCGAATCGCACACGCTCGGCTCGCACCACTTGTAGTTGCCTTCGGACTTCGACGTGGAGCCGGCCGGGCATTCGACCTCGGCGAATGCCGAGCGCGACGCGAAGAGCGAACCGACGGCCAAGGCGACAACGAGAGCGCGCGCAGGCTGGAGCATGACGCGCATGCTATCCCCGCTGCGGTCGCCGCGAGATTTTTCGCGCGCGTCAGTTCAGGTCGCGCGAGCGCTTCGGCAGATCCTCGCGCGTCGACATCGACTTCGTTTCGGCGCTCTTCTGGCCCTGGCCGAAGATCTCGTCCCATCCTGCGCGGTAAGCGCTGGTCGCGACCTGCGCAGGCCCCTTGTGCGCTTCGACGACCGTGCCCTTGGGCGCTGACCAGCTGTCGCGCACGTCGCAAATGCGCGGTTCGTCTTGGCGCGGTTCGAGGCTCACGACCTCGCCGGTAATGGGCTGACCTTCACGGAGAGCGCGAAGCTCGCCTGCTTCGAGCCGCTCGTTGCGGGCACGAAGCACGTGGACGCCGTTGCCGTCGGATGTGGGAGGTCCGAGGAGGACGACGTCTTTGCTCGGCGCAGCAGGCTCCTTCGCCGGGGCTTTGGCCAACCCCGACGAATCCGTCTTGCTCCCGGCGTCGTCGCTCATCCCCTTCCTATACGACGGACGGGCAGAGAACGCTCGTCGTCGTTTTTGGGCGAACTGCGAGCTCGGCCTTTTGGCCTTTTGGCCTTTTGGCCTTTTGGCCTTCTGGCTCTTCGGGGACCGTCAGTTCTGCTCGCAGCCGCAGCCGCAATCGTTCTTGAATGAGTGCGTGCCCGTGCGGCACGTGTAGCGGATGCTTCCGCAGCTGGCCGGCGTGCCGATGTAGTTGCGGTTCGGCTCCTTGTCCGGGTCGCAGACGCAGGCCTTCGTCCCGCAGGTGGCGTTGCCGTCCGTTCCGCACGAGCAGTCGTTGCAACCGTCGGTCGACTTGAACGTCGCGCCCACGTCGTACGTCTTCCCGCCGTAGGAGCAAGTCGGAGGGGGCTCGGGCGTGCTCGACGTCACATGGAGCGTGACGTTGAACGTGGCGGCGAGCCGGTCGTAGTCGCGGAAGACGATGCGGTACTGACGCGACGCGCTACCGGCGGGGACCTTGTAGACGACCTTCGCGTCGAGCGTCTTCGGTGAGGCGTCGTCGTTGGCGGCGTACACCGTGTTGCTCGTGCTCGTGATCCAACCCATGGAGTCGCCGTCTTCGGACGTCACGTCGACGCTGATCTCGTCGCCGCCCTTCGCCTCGAAGCCGTAGGAGCGGTAGCTCCCGGAGGACTTGGAGTAGTAGGCCGTGCGGGTCTCGCCGTCGCTGATCGGGCCCAGGTACTTGATGCCCGAAAGCTTCAACTCGCTCTCGTACGAGTCGATGCTCTCCTTCGACGGGGTCTCGCTCGACGAGCAAGCCGCAGTCGACACGGAGGCCAAAGCGATGAAGGAAGCGATGAACGCACGCGAGAACGCCATCTTCGAGACCCTTTCGTCGGCGGCCCAATCGTAAGCGGCAAGGGGCCCATTCGTAAGAACGAAGGCTCAGCCGGACCACGGCGACTGTCGCGGTCTAGTCCCTCCCACCTGTATGGTCAAGGACGATACCTCAAGAAGTTTCCACAAACGCCACATGACAAGGGAACTTCGGGTGCGTCCGGAGGTCGCTCGGCGGTGCAGGCGCGCTTCCAACGCGGGACGAAGACGCGCAAATGCGCGAAGATGCAGCCAAAGAGAGCGAGGAAGAAGGAATGCGGCGCTGGGTTGGTTCGCTGGGCAGGGTGGTCGTCGGGGTCGCTTGGATGGGGCTTGCCGCGTGCGGAGGGGCCAGCCCCGGACCCGCGTCGCCGGCCGACGTCGCGGCCAGCGGCTCGCCGAACAGTCCGGCTTCGCCTGCCGCTGCGGCGGCCTCGGCGCCGGCCTCGACGGCCAAGTCCGATCCGTTCGTTCTGCCGGAGGGACCTCGCGACGACGCACCCATCTCCGTCGATCCTGGCTCGCTTCGCCTCGACGCATGGGACAAGGCTACGAAGGTCAAAGGTGTCGCCGCCGTTCCCGCGACGTGCACGGCCTTCGTCTCTCGCGCAGCCGCGAAACCCGCGCCGAAAGATCTGAAGAGCGCGCTCGCCGAACGCGACGTCGCCAAGCGTGACGCGATGCTCGCCGCGCTCGAAGGTGACAAGACCATCGACGCCCCCAAGGGGCTGGTGCGCGCGCTTCGTGCCGACCTCGCGCCGATCGAGTGCGCCGACGCGCTCGTCGACCCGGTGCTTCGCAAGTCGAACGAGGTCTCCGGCCGCGTTGGTCACGCGCTCGTGGGGCTCTCGCTCGCGGGCAAGCTCGCGCGCACGGCGAACACTCCACCGACGCTCGCGGGCGTGGAGAAGGCGAGCAAGGACAAGGTGCTCGCGTTCGTCAAAGGACCGCTCAAGACGTGGCTCCTCGAACAAGCGACGGCCATCGAAACGCTCAGCGCCGGTGCCAGTGGTCTTTCGGGCTACGGGCGAGGCGTTGCTGCGATCGAGGCGGGCGCAGCCGATCTGAGGCTTGTCGACAAGATGCGGAGCGCGCCCGTCCCTGCGGGATGGGACGTCGAGCTCAAAGGCGTTTACGAAGCCGCGCTCGACGAGGCGCTCGAACCGCGCAAGAAGCGAGGTCGCGACGCCGCGCTCGTGGGGCTGACGGACTTCGCGCAGGCCGGCGTGCTGCACGACGGACGCGTCGAACGCACCCGCGCGCTGCTCGGTAAGCTTTATGGCGGGCGGCGCATCGACGCGCTCGATGCCTTGATGCTCGGGGGCCCCGAGACCGCACCGGTGATGGGTGGCGTCTCGCCATTCTGGATCGACGTCACGCATGCCATGCCCATCGATGATCCGAAGGCGATCGCCGAGCAGGGGCTCACCGAAGACCTGCGCGCGAAGGTTCGTGCCCAGCGCGAGTGGGCGTCGCCCGAGCTTCGATCGGCGTATGCACGCGCGCGTCTCGATATGGGCCGCGAGTACTGGCGTCGTGTGGACTTCGTCGAAGCGGCGTACGCAGCGAAAGGCTCGAACTCGCCCGAGGATCGCCTCGTGCTCGCGGTCGCTCTCGCGCTCGTCCACGGTCCGAACGGTCCGAAGGAGATGATGCTCGGAGCTTCACCGGAGGCGCTCGACCTGAGGCACACCGAGGCACTCGATGCACTCGTTGCCGAGGGTGGTCCGCTGGCGGGCGCCGCCGCGTTCGACGCGGCGCACCTCTGGGCGGTTTCGACCACCGCGGGCGACAAAGCGCCGGCGCAGCTGCGCGATGCCGCCGCTCGTTTCCGCAAGGCCGAGTTGCTACTCACCGATCCTGCCGCAAAGAAGCGTGCCTCCGAGCGCGCGAGCGATCTGGAAGCGGCAGCATCGGCAGCCGAGAAGAAGATCTGAACTTTGCGTACGATGGCGTGATGCGCCTTCGTTCGAACGTCGCCGTTCTCTTCGGTGTGCTTGCTCCTCTGACCGTTGGCTGCGGCGGCGCTTCACCGGCCGCCGCACCCTCGGGGGGAGCGAAGGCTTCGAGCGGCGCCGCTGCCGAGCGCTTCTTCCCGCTCGAGGAGGGGCGCCTCTACCACTACCTCACGCGCGAGAATGGCGAGACCGGCATGCTCGTCGCGCGCGTACACCGCAGCGACGCCACGCACGGGGAGCTTCGCCTCACGAACACCACCAAGCGCTTCGTGTACGGCCCCTCGAGCGTTTCGTACGACGGCGGCGCGACGATCTTGAAAGACCCCATCGAAGTCGGCGCGAGCTGGCCCGGCGAACACGGCGGGACCACCAAAGTTTCGGCCGTGGATACGAACGTCACGGTGGCCGCGGGAAGTTACAGCGGCTGCGTGCAGACGGTGGAAGAAGGCGGCCGCATGCCTGGCGCGCGCTACGCGACGACGTACTGCCCGGGCGTGGGCATGGTCCTTCTCGAGATCTCCGCGGCTGGAAACGAAGCGCGCGCCGAGCTCAAGAGCTACGGCGCGCCGGTGAAGATCGAATGAGCGGGGGAGTCAGTTCGCGGCGCCGAACGTGGATGGCAGGTCGTTGGCCCAGGCCGACGCGTCGTTGCTGGTGCCGATGCGACGCGCGCTGATGCCCGTGATGCTGGTGGTGCAGGCCTTCCACGAGGCTCCGATCTGGGAAGCCTTCGGCGTGGAGGTGTCCGTGCAGGCGGCGCCTCCGCAGCTCGCAGGCGTCCAAAGGCCGAGGCCCTGCACGAAGGTGAGCGAGTTCTTGTAGGCCGTCGATGTCGTCGCTCCACCGTTGGTGAACGCGATCGCTTCGACGTAAGCGCCGGAGGGGGCGCGAAGCGCAATGACGTTGCTCTCGTTGGAGACGCCCGTAGCGCCGCCGAGGACATCCCACGCGTTGTCGTAGTTCGCGCTGTACGCGGCCTTGGGGTAGTCCGTCTTGGTCGATGACTCGGATTCGGGCGCCGATCCCGTCGCGTTCGCGGGAGTGATGTGCACGACGACGATGTCTCCGGCGGAGGCGCAGATGCCGGGCAGCTTCGCGAGCAAGGTGCCGCCGGCCGTGGGTGACGTCGGATTGGCATGCACTTCGAACCCCGTGAGCTTTCCACCTTCGACGACCTGGAGCTCGATGAGATCGCTGCCGCCCGGGAGGTTGGGATTGATCTCGGTGACCGTGAGCTTGGCCTCGGTTGCCGCGGCGCAGATCGTGCCGCCCGACGCGACGGGAACGCCCTGGAGGTTCGTGACGGAAGCGGCGATGTCGATGGTGAGCACCCCGCTCGGGAGCGTGGCGGTCGTGAGGCTCACTGTGTTCGGTCCCGTGAGCGTTGCCGCCGTGACCGAAGCGCCGGTGATCACAAAGCCGGCGGCGGTGACCGAGGTCGCTGCGAGTTCCTGATCGAACACAAGGTCGACCTGCGTGGCGTTCGGCGCGCCGGAGCCGACGAGCTTCGGTGCGGGCACGGGCGTGTTGGCGGCGCCTGGCGTTTCCGCGGCGATGTAGAAGTCCGCGCGTCCGTTCGTGTCGACGAGGTCCTTGCGATTGATCGACTTGCCGGCGGCGATCCCGGTCGCGAACTTTCCGCACGTGGTGCCGCTCGCCGTCGAAACGGCGACCGCTTCTGCCTGCGTTTGGCAGTCGTTCGTGCCTTTGACCGGTGCCGCGCTGAAGTTCCACGAACCGTCGGTCATGGCGGCGGCGAAGGCCGTCATGGCGGCGGTCGACGCGGTGCCGCTACGCTCGGAGAGGGCGACCGCGTCGAGCGTCTTCGTGCCGTCGACGATGGTGAGGAGGTTGTCGGTGCTGGTGATCGAGGTCTGTGCCGAATAGACGTCGAAGGCGGTAGCGCTGGCGCCGGTCGCGGTGGAGGCGGTCTTGCTCTGGGCCGTATCTTCCTGCTTCCAGCCGCTCGGTCCGGGGGTGCCCGAGGCGTGAACCACCAGGATGTCGCCCTGGGCCACCTCGAATCCACCGAGCTTGTAGAGCGAGCCGCTCGCTTGCTTGATCTCGAGATCGGCTGCCCAACCCGCCTTGGTGGCGACGAGCTCGAGGAAGTCGAGCTTCGTGGCATTGGCCGTGGCGATCTCGGTGATGACGAACGTGGCGCGCGCTTTGGTGGCCACGTTCGCCGTCGCGAGGGCGCCCACGTTCTTCGCGGCGTCGCGCGCACGAATCGCGAAGTAGTAAGTGGTCTCGGGATCGAGCCCGGAGATCGTGGTGGTTTGCGCGCTACCGGCCGCGAGCGGGGTCGGCACGCCGCTCGTCACCGCCGTCGCGGCCGTGAAATCCGCGTCGGTTGTTATGGCGGTCTTCGCGTAGCGAAGCTCGTAGGCGGTTGCCTGTCCGACGTTGCCGTCGTCGCCCGGCGCGGTCCACGCGAGCTTCACCGAGGTATGCGACTCGGCGGTGACCACGAGATCGGCGATCTTCGCCGGCGCGGTGGTGTCGCCCGGATCGGTCCCCGAGTCGGGATCGGGGTTGGGATCGGTTCCCGAATCGGAGCCACCGTCGGACTCGGGAATCCTGGTCGACGCGTCGTCCTTCGCCGGCTCGGTCGAGCCCCCATCTTTCGAGGTCTTCTTGCCGTCCTCGTTGGTCTGCTCGGCCGTGGACGACGACGTGCCGTCGGCCGCACAAGCGGAGAGCGAAAGCGAAGCGAGCAGGACGGAGGCCACGATCAACGAAGCGCGACAGTTCATTGGGCGCGCAATATAGTGGGCGGATGTGCGTGCGCCATGAATCTTTGCGGCGTGCGCGCACGCCCCGAGGGCTAGTTCTCCGCCTCCGCCTCGTCGATGACGTGCGCCATGAAGTGAACAATCTCGAGCTGATCGAGCATCGTCGGCTTCTCGAGTTCCACGTGGACGATGGCGGGGCTTACAAGAACGTCTCGAAGCGACGACGGCGGGACGTCGTGCGCGAGCCAGCGTGTTTCGGTGGCGGGGATGACGGTGTCGCCCTCGCCGTGCAGCAGGTAGGTTCGAGCACGTAGTCCACCGAGCCGACCGTGAGGCGAGACGTCTTTCATGCGGCTTGCCTGCCGCTCGATCTCGGCGAGCAGCTCGGGGCGGACGGCGGCCACGTCGGTCGCGAAGAGCCGATCGATCTTGGCTCGTGACTCGGGCGAGAGCTTCTTCTCTTCCTCGCGGGCGTCGTCGCGCTTCTCCCAGAGCCAGAGTCTGAGCGCCTCACGGGCTGCCGGAACGTCCTCGGCGGGAAAGAAGTCTTCGATGTGCGAATAGACGAGGACCATCGCCCCGTACTCGTGCGCGAGCAGTGGCTTCGGCGGGCCCGAGACCTGCTCGATCGAGTCGGTGACGAAGAAGCGCGAGACCCGTTCGAGATCGTCGTGCGCGCCGACGGCCACCACGAACGACACGCCGTCGGCAAAGCGCGGATCGGCGGCTGCCAGAAGCGCGATGCCGCCGCCGAAGCTCGTTCCCACGAGGCCGACTTGTGCGTGACGCGTGCGCTCGCGAAGCGCGTTCACGGAAGCGCCGACGGTCTCGATCGAGCTTGGCGCGACATGGTAATCGGCGAGCTCGTCGACCTGCGGCGTGAGCACGACGATGCCCGCAGCGGCGAGCGAGCGTGCGAACCGCTGCAGCCTCGGCTCTTCGATCCCCAGGCGATGCACCCCGTGGACGAGGACGACGGCGGGCGCGCCGTCCACCGAACCTCCCGGCGGCGAATAGAGGCGCGCGGCGACCTTGCGGGCGGGCAATCCTCCGCCCGCAGGTACCTCGAAGGTGGTCATCGCGTCGTCGACCACCGGCTTCACGGCCGGATTCGAGAACGCGAGGAGCAGCTCGAGCGCACGTACGTGATGAGAGACGTCTCGTGCGAAGACGATGGCGAGGATGCCCAAAACGCCGACGACGAACAGGACCGCTCGCCGCCACCGGCGCCTCGGCGTCGGGCGAGCTTGCCGAGCAATCTCGTCAGGCTCGTCCGTGCGGGCGCTGGGTGGCGTTTCCATCGCGTGATCCATACCGTACCTCCGGAAGGATCAACGCTCGCGGTCGACGGGAAATGTCGTCAGCTCGTCAGTCGTGGTAATTCTTCGTCGCGGGCCGAGCTCGCGAACGTCGTCACCGTCACTTCCGCGCCGAGAGCCACGCGTAGTCGCTCTTCAGATCGGCGTCCGAAATCACGCTCGCGTCGTACTTGGCCATTCCGGTTCCTTTGCCATTGCGAACCGTCGAGATGAAGTCGGCTTCGCTGAGGCCGCTGGGAAGGCTCGGGTAGATGCCGCTACCGCGACCTTCCGCACCGTGACAGCTCGCGCAGGTCTTCGTGAACGACGCGGAGAGCCCCGAACTCGTGCTGCCCGACGGGTTGCTCGAGGAGTCGTCGGAGCTGCTGCAAGCGGCAAGCGAAGCAACCATCAGAACCGCAGCCGCGAGGCCACGTACGTAAACGAAGTTCGTCATCGTTCTTCCTTGTTTCGAATATTCCATTGGATATGGATCGACGACCGTTGCCAGTTCCCGGCTGGAATTGCCGTCGAAACCGTCAACCTGCGTCGCCGGAGTCACCGCTGCCGGAATCCATTCCTCCGCTCGAACCGGTATCGGTACCGCTGTCTTTCGGCGGATTGGGCGGATCGGGATCTTGGGTGGGCTTGCTGGTGGGCGGCCCAGCGCCCGGCGGGAGCGGAGGCTCCGGGGCGGCTTGCCCTGGGGTGTAAGGCGTGGAGGTAACCTTTCCGCTGTTTTGGCCGTCGGATTCTGCGTCGTCCGAGCTGCAGGCAACGACGCTGAAACCAACTCCAAAACAGATGGTGCACACGAGAACGACGACGCTGAACGATGCCGTCCTTCGTCGTCGCTGAGACCGCGACGCATCGAGATGCTTCATCGTCATTCAACTCATACCGGTGATCCCCGGGGAGATGGACAACAAAGCTGCCACACGATCGGGATAGTCGTGCCGTCTGCGCGGACGGTACGACACATGCCGAATCATCACCACGCGACGGCACCTGTTGACACCTCTCGACACCTGCGAGTTCACGGCGTCCGGCATGTCTCCATGGCGCACAGGATGGGCCACCTGTTTTGGCCGGATGGTTGCGCTGTGCTTGACCTCACCTCAGACTCGAGGTCTCTTCTCACCAAGGACTGGTCGGCCGAGCTGCCAGCATTCGAAGAGCGACGTCATGTGCGCATGCGTCTCTCGTCGATCGCTCGCAGAGCGCGTGAGTGCCCGTTCCAGTCGTGACACAGGCGCGACACGGGCGAGCCCCTTTTCTAGCCTGCTCTAAGCCTGCTCTAGCCTGAGAGCCGTTCGAGTTTTCTTGATGACTTGGTTTTGGGGGCCAGATCGCGCCATGGCCAACGTGGTGCGCGGAACGCGGAGGAGTCTGCAATGACCGCTTCACGAAGCGACGACAGGATGCTGACAGGGACACGAGCGTTCACGCTCGGTGTCGTCGCCTTGGGGGCCCTCGTAGCCGCTGCGGGCGCGGGTTGCGGCAGTGATTCCGGTGACGACGCGTCGGATCCGAGCTGTGTGAGCACGCGCGAATACTTCACATCGCAAGTTTATGGAAAAGCGATGCAAACGTGCGCGGGCTGTCACACGCCTGGCGGTGCGGCGGACGCTCGCGGTGCAAAATTCAAGATATACCGTGATACGTATCCCGACTTCGTCACGGCCAACATCGAGTCCATTCGCGATTACGCGAAGCTCGAGATCGACGGCAAGCCTGTTTTGCTGCGTAAACCGCTCGGCGAGCGCGAGCACGGCGGCGGCGCCGTCCTGACCGAGGATTCGGACGATTACAAGATTCTTTCAAAATTCGTGAACGACCTCCGGTCGGGCAACGACAAGACCTGCGACGGCGATGGGCAGCTCGGGGTCCAGTATCTCGACAACCGGACGACGGCCCGTAAGGCGGCCATCACCCTGGCTGGGCGCTTCCCCACGGACGAGGAGTTCGCTCAAGCCGGCAGCGACGAAGGGCTCGACCAGTTCATCCTCAAGCTGACGAACGAAGACCTCTTCTACGATCGCCTCCGCGAGATCTGGAACGACGCTCTCCTCACCGAGCGTGGCCTCGACGCCGGCAACGGCGCCACGTTCTTCAACGCGCCCGAGCTCTACGACGACCGGTATCCGGGCTACTCGAGCGTCAATCGCGACTGGACCTCGCGCTCGATCACGCAAGAGCCGATGCGCCTCATCGAGTACATCGTCCGCAACAACCTGCCGTTCTCGGACGTGGTCGCGGGCAGTTACGTCGTCGCGAATCCGTACCTCGCGAAGCTCTATGGCATTCCGCACGACAAGCCGGTCGCGCCCGAGAACTTCCTCGAGTGGAAGCGCATCGACTTCTCGCCGGTGCAGAACCGTCAGGACAATGCGAACAGCCCGATGGAGACCACGGCGCGTCCGGTGGCGGGCCTGCTCTCCACGCCGGCGTTCCTGAATCGCTGGGAGACCACGCCCACGAACAAGGGCCGCAAGCGTTCCCGCATCGTCCTCAAGAACTTCCTCGCCACGGACATTCTCAAGTTCGCGCAGCGCCCCGTCGACTCGACGGCGCTCACGTCGGTCCAGAACCCGACCGCGAACTCGCCGATGTGCTCGGTGTGCCACACGGTCGTCGACCCGATTGCGGGCGGCTTCCGTGGCTTCAACGAGAACAACATGAGCCGCTTCGATGCGGCCGACAAATGGCACGACGACATGCTGCCGCCGGGGATCAACTCGGTGCAGATGCCGCCGCAGAGCTACGGCAGCGCGCTCATGTGGCTCGGCGCTCAAATCCCGCGTGATCCGCGCTTCGGCATCTCCATCGCGCAGGTCATGTACAAGGGCATCATCGGCGACGATCCGCTCGCGTTCCCCGAGGACAAGGACGCGCCGGAATACCAAGATCGCGTTCGCGCCTACAACATCCAGAACGACTGGTTCGTGAAGGTCGGCGCCGAGTTCGCCGCGTCGAACTTCGATCTCCGCAAGCTCGTCGTGAACATCGTGCGCAGCGCGTACTTCCGCGCCGTGTCGGGTGACTCGACGAAGGACGGCCTCCACCAAGGCCTCGGCCAGGGCCGCCTCCTCACGCCGGAGATGCTCGGTCGCAAGTTCCGCGCGACCACGGGCCTGTACTTCTTCCTCAACGCCGCCGCCGTGAAGGACGAGCAGCGCTCGCGCGACGGATACCTCCGTAGCGACTTCATCAGCGACAACGACTGGCGCCTCGTCTACGGCGGCATCGACTCGGGCGACACCACGAAGCGCATCGAGACGATGAGCCCGATCATGGTCGCCACGAGCCAGTACGCCGCCTCGATCGTGGCGTGCCGCGTGACCGCGTACGACTTCACCAAGGTCGCCGCCGATCGGCGTCTCTTCAAGAACGTCGAGCTCAACACCATGCCGTTCACACCGCGCGCGAACGCCGACGCGCCGCTCGGCGCCGTGCCGGATGCGGAAGCGAAGATCCGCGAGAACATCAAGCAGCTCTACTTCCGCCTCCTCGGCGAGACGGTGGAGACGGACTCCGCGCAGGTCACGGGCGTCTACAATCTCTTCGTCGATGTCTGGAAGGACCTCGAAGACACCGACCTCAAGGGCGGTGGCAAGAACAAGGGCCTTCCGAACTACCGCTGCGTGGCCCAGGACGACTGGGACAAGGGCGTGACCTTCGCACCGGACAACAACGGCAACCTCCAGGCTTCGTTCCCGAAGCTCGCGGATCGTCCGGACAAGACGCCGTACCAGCCGGGCATGAAGCTCGACCGCGACGACAACTTCACCATCCGCTCGTGGCAGGCCGTGCTCACGTACATGCTGATGGATTACCGCTACACCCACGAGTGAGGATGACCATGGAACGCCGCAACTTCATCAAGCTGGCTGGTGTCACTGGGCTCTCCCTGCTCTTTCCGTGGGCGACCTCGTCTCGCGCGAATGCCGACGAGCAGACGTGGGGCGGGCCGTACTTCCTCCACATGCATGCCGGTGGAGGCTGGGACCCGACGATGTTCTGCGACGGGAAGCTGACCGCCGAAGGCGTCACGCCCGACTACGAGAACAAGCTCGTCACCTCCGTTCAGGACGTCGGTGGCATCCCCGTTCCGTCGCAGACCAAGGACGGCAAGTTCCTCCTCCGCGACAACACGAATCCGGTCGAGGATCCCGTCCACTTCTTCCAGACCGTGGGCAAGTCGTTCCTCGTCTTCAACGGCGTGGACACGCAGACCAACAACCACGACACCGGAACGCAGGGCGTCGCTTGTGGTCACAATGACGTCGAGCTTCCCTCGCTCGCGGCGCTCTTCGCGGGATACATCGCGCAGACGCGGAACATCCCGATGGCCTTCCTCGCCGGCGGTTACTACAACCGCACGGGTGACGTCGTCGGTGCGTCGCGCTTCCCGGGCGACAAGGTTCCGCTCCTCGCGCAGCCGTTCATGGCGAACCCGAACGATGACAAGCCGCTCGTCTCGGACTTCGCGATGCAAAGGATCCTTGCGCTTCGCAATGATCGCCTCGTCGACCTCCAGCAGCGCGCGACCCTCCCGCGCAACAAGCGCACGATCAACGCGCTCGTGGACGCCTCGCGCTCCGGCGGCGCGCTCGGCCTCCTCAAGTCGGTTGCCGAAGCACCCGCGCCGGCCATCGACACCTTCGCCAACGACCTCCCGCCCGACTGCAAGGCGTACCTCACGGCCGCGCAGAACGGTGGCAATCCTCGCTTCATCGACATGGGCCGTCAGCTCGAGACGATCCTCCGCTGCTTCGCCGCGGGCGTGTCGGCCTCGGCAACGTGGGCGCAGGGCGGGTTCGACACGCACTCGAACCACGACACGAACCAGCAGACGGCGATGGCGAACTTCGTTTCGCGCATCCGCTACGTCATGCTTCGTGCCCAGCAGCTTGGCATCAAGGACAAGCTCTACGTCCTCGTGACGTCGGACTTCGGCCGCACGCCGCGCTACAACACGGGCAACGGCAAGGACCACTGGAACGTCACATCGGTGCTCCTCGCAGGCCCCGGCGTCAGCGGCGGTCGCGCCATCGGTAAGACCGACTCTGGCCAGAAGGCCATGCGCGTCGCCAAGGGCAACGTCGCTCAGACCGTCGCCGACAACGACTCGAACGGCGTCCGTATGCATGCGGGGCACTTGCATCGCGAGATGCGCCGCGTGCTCAACGTCGACAAGGCGAACTTCATCGGCCAGTTCCCGCTGCCGGCGACCGACGAGCAAATCCCGCTCCTCGGCTAAGAGGTCTCGCGCTTCGACGGTGAATCGGCCGATTCGTGCAGAACGAGTCGGCCGCTTCGTTTTGTGCGCTCGATGGGGTTAAGCCATCTCGTCGGCAGGGGCGAGAGCGAGCTCCTCGACCGCAATCTCGCGCATGCGGAACTTCTGGACCTTGCCCGTCACGGTCATCGGGAACTCCGTGACGAAGCGGAAGTAGCGCGGGATCTTGAAGGTGGCGATTCGTCCGCTGCAGAAGCTCGTGAGGTGCTCGGCGGTGAGCGTCGCGCCGGGCTTCGTCCGCACCCACGCCATCACTTCTTCGCCATACTTCTTGCTCGGCACGCCGATGACCTGCGCCTCGCTAACCTCGGGATGCGTGTGCAGGAACTCTTCGACCTCCCGCGGGTACACGTTCTCGCCGCCGCGGATGATCATGTCCTTGATGCGGCCGACGATGTTCACGTAGCCGTCGTCGTCCATCGTGGCCAGGTCGCCGGTGTGCATCCAGCCAGCCCGATCGATCGCGGCGCGCGTGGACTTCTCGTCGTTCCAGTAGCCGAGCATCACGCTGTAGCCGCGCGTGCAGAGCTCCCCCGAGGTGCCGCGCGGAACGACGTTGCCGGTTTCCGGGGCGACGATCTTGATCTCGACGTGCGGGTGCACGCGGCCCACGGTGGTGACGCGCTTTTCGAGCGGATCGGTGGTGCTGCTCTGCGTGGAGACCGGTGACGTCTCGGTCATGCCGTAGCAAATCGTGACCTCACGCATGTTCATGCGAGACGCCACCTGGCGCATGACTTCGATGGGGCAGGGCGAGCCCGCCATGATCCCGGTGCGGAGCGTGGAGAGGTCGAACTCGGAGAAACGCGGATGATCGAGCTCGCCGATGAACATCGTGGGCACGCCGTAGAGCGCGGTGCACTTCTCTTCAGCGACGGTCTCGAGCACGAGCAGCGGAGCGTAGGCCTCCGCCGGAATCACCATCGTGGAGCCGTGCGTGGTGCATCCGAGGTTGCCCATCACCATGCCGAAGCAATGGTAGAAGGGCACCGGAATGCAGACGCGGTCGTTCTCCGTGAGGCGCATGGTCTCGCCCACGAAGAAGCCGTTGTTGAGCACGTTGTCGTGCGAGAGTGTGGCGCCCTTGGGGAAGCCCGTGGTGCCCGACGTGTATTGGATGTTGACGGGGTCGTCGAATTGGAGGCTCGACTCGCGCTCTTCGAGGGCCGCAAACGGCGTTCGTTCGGCGAGGCGTAGGAACGAGGCGAAGTCTCCGGGGCGATCGGGCTCGTCGAACACGATGCTCTGACGGAGATCGGGGCAACGCCCGCGTACCTCGGCGAGCATCTTCACGTAGTCGTTCTGGCGGAACGCGCGCGACAGGAAGAGCACGCTCGTTCCGGATTGCGCGAGGGCGTATTCGATCTCCGCCGTCTTGTACGCCGGATTCAAGTTGACGAGGATCGCGCCGATGCGCGCCGCGGCGTACTGTACGACCACCCATTCCCAGCGATTCGGAGACCAGAGCCCGACGCGATCACCGCGTTCGACGCCGCTCGCCATGAGTGCGCGCGCTACCTCGCTCGTCGCGTCCCATAGCTGTCGGTAGGTGGCGCGGTAGCCTTGACCACGAACGACCAGTCCCTCGCGATCACCGAAGCGTTCGACCGTGCGCTGGAGGTTTTGGCCGATCGTCTGACCGAGCAGCGGGGTGGAGGAAGTGCCGTGCGCATAGGAGAGGGCTGTCGTCATTCGGGGTCACCTGCGCGTTCACCTATCAGTGTGACGATCTCGAGCTCGTGAGTGCCACGAGGCGCGCGGAGCTCTCGAACGTCTCCGACGCGCGCGCCGAGCAAGGCGGCGCCGAGTGGTGAGTGTACGCTGCACCCCTCGCCGAGAAGGGCATGTTCCTCGGCGGAGACGAGTCGGTAGCGCTTTTCTGCGCCCTCTTCGTCATGCACGAGCACCGTGACCCCGAGCGCCGCTCGTTCGGGCTTCTCTTCGATGGGCGCGAGCACCTCGGCGTGCGCAAGCGCGGCGCGAACGCGAGGGTCGGCATGCTTGGCGAGCTCGGCCGCACCCGTATGGGTCAGGTAGAACGGCTTCTGCGGTACGGCCACCGACGAAGCCGCGAGAGGAGCTTCGAAGCCGCTGTCGTCGTCTTCTTTGGTGAACGCTTTGCTCACCTACTCGAGCGTAGCGCACGCATCGCGCGTTCGCTCGAACGGCCGCGCCACGACTCGTCAGTCGTTCGGCGCGCCGTTTCCGATCCACGTCTGAATGCGCTCGAGCGACGCTCGCGAGAACACGTAGCGCGGCGTTTTGGGCATCGACCCGGTGAGCGTTCCGTTCGTCTTGCGCTGCCAGAGTATCCGGACGAGCGTGCTGCCTTCAGGCGCGGAAAAGTCGCGCGTCTGGATCAGAGCGGTGGTGTCCGAGAGCATCGATTGACGACAGCCATCTTTGTCGGCGCAGAGATACCCGGCGGACTTCGTCGTCCCTGCCGCCGCGGGATCACCGTGGCAGGTGCCGGAGCTCGAACAGCTTGCGGCGCCCGTCGGTCCGAAGAAGTCGCGATAGAGATCCGTCCACGTGGTGCCGGAGCCGGCGTCGACTTGCTCCTCCGGCCAGCTCGCCGCATCGATGTCGGAGGCGTCGCCCTCCTGGAGCCCCGGATCGCCTTCCTCGTTGGACGGTGGCGCACCGTCGAACTGCGTCTGGCCCCCGCGAATCTGCCCGCCTCCGTCGCTGCAGGCGAGTCCCACGAATCCTGCGCCTGCGCAGGCGACGAACGCCGCGAGGGTCACCCTCAAGGAAGCTCTCATCTCCTTCTTCCTCTACGCCTCTTCGGGAAGCGAGACGAGCTCATCCTTTGCGCGAGAGCGAACATTAACGTGTTCTTAAAACGGGGTCTTCAGGATGGCGGGAAACCACGTGAGGACCCGTCATGCCGCGCCTGTCGAGCCTTCTTCCACTCGCCGTCGGAGTGGCGCTCTGTTTCTCCACTCGCGCCCATGCCTCGCCCGAGTGGCGCGGACACGTCGCGGTCGAGGGGTATGGAAGTCTGCTGAGCGATGTCGACCGGTCGCCTCTCCTGAGCGTCAACACGGGCTGGATTGTTCGCGTCGCCGCGACCTCCGGCAACTGGGGCGGCTTCCTCCACGTCGAGGAAAACCTGTGGCGGGGAATGGAGTATGGCTCGGGCCTCGTTCCCGGCGCGCTCAATCTCGGTGTCGGCGGCGAGTACCGTTTTGCCGATGGTCTGTTGCGCACGAGCATGGCCGCCGGGCCTTCCGTTCTGCTGTTCGATACCCAGTTGGACGAGGCTGGAAGGGTAGGTGTCTTCTTCGAAGTCCGCCCTCTTGGACTGCGCTGGGAGCTGTCGCGGTCTCTTCGGCTGGGCTTCGACCCGCTCTCGTTCGCCGTGGTCGCTCCGGTGCTCTCGGGGATCCCGCTCGTTCGCGCGCAGTACCGCACCGGCGTCGCGCTCGAGATGGTGCTTCCATGAAGCCCCTGTGCTGGGTGGCGGTGTTGTCGGCGGTGCTCGTTGCGCGGCCGTCCGCTGCGTACACGGTCGGCACGGGGTTCTCGGATGCGTGTCACGAGAAAATAGCGATTTCCTCGTATCCGCAATATCTCGCGGCGCTTCCCATCGAGTCCATTCCTCCGCTCCGGGGAGAGGCGGCGGACAAGCTGTCGGCCTACTTCCAGCGCCTGTTTGGCGTCTCCGCTGACGACCGTCGCCACCGGAATCTGCTGATGAGCCTGGTCATCGGCGTACAAGCGCCGGACACGCACGGTCACTCGCTTCTAGAGCTCGAGAACACGCGTAACATCCACGCGGCCCCGGACGATCAGTACTCCCATGCGCTGCGGAAGCCGAACGACGACGGGCCGGAAGGAGACCTCGCGGCGATCTCCGGCACGCGTGTTCACATCAAGGACTTGGTGGAGAAGTTCCGCATCGAGATGCAGAAGCCTCGAGAACAGCAGTTCCTCTCCTACGATTACTACCTCGATTACTACGGGATGGTGACGGTGGACGTCTGGTCTCCGGCCTTCTACCTCGGCGAGGCACTGCACGCTCTGCAGGACTCGTTCTCTCATTCCATTCGCAGCGACGACTTTCGGCGAATTCGCCACGTGCTCAACTACGTCGATGGCATTTCGCACGACCACGATGAATCGCGGGACGGTCTTCGCCACTCGGCGAGCATGGACCTCTGCGCGGGCGACACCCTTCCGCTGGTGAACGCCGCACGCGAGGCGTCGATCGACTTCCTGCTCACCATGACGGCGGCGCCCGGCGAGGTGGACGCGGTTCTCGACCGTTGGCTAACGCACGAGAGCGGCTGCACGTTCGACAACGGCTACTGCGGTTCGCCCTGGGTTGCCGTTGCGAGACGGGAGCCCACGGAGCCATACCTCGGATGCGAGCAGGCTTCCGGTGGCGCGCCAGCCCCGGAGGTCCTGGCCGTCGTCGTCCTCTTGGTCCTCCGGCGCCGGAGGCGCAACCTCTCATCGTAGTGCTAAACCGACGGCGGACGCCGTCGCGGACAGTAAGCGCAAGCGATGGGCTCGGACATTCGACATGCACATCTTGTTGGTCGAGGACGACGACATGCTGGCCGAAGCGGTTTGCGCGGGGTTTCGGCAAAACGGGTGGACAGCGGACCGTGCCGGCGATGCCAGTGTGGCGCGGCTAGCGCTGCTCGAGCATCACTTTGACGCGGTGCTCCTGGATCTCGGGCTGCCCGACGGCTCCGGCATGGGCGTGCTCGCGGCCCTGAGAGCCCGTTACGATGCAACGCCGGTCATCATCGTCACCGCGCGCGACCAGCTGAGTGATCGCATTCGCGGGCTCGATGCAGGCGCGGACGACTACCTCGTGAAGCCGTTCCAACTGGGCGAGCTCTACGCACGGCTGCGTGCCGTCGTTCGCCGGAGTCAGGGTCGAACATCGCCGGTGCTCACCTACCGCGACGTCATGCTCGACCCGGCACGACGGGTCGTCGAGTGCGCGGGTGAGCCCGTGCCGCTCAGCATCCACGAATACCGTACGTTGCTCGCCCTCATGGAGCGTCAGGGCCGGACGGTTACCCGCCATCAGCTGGAGGACGCGGTGTACGGCAGCTCCGGGACGATCGAGAGCAACACCATTGCCGTCTACATCCACCAGCTTCGGCGCAAGCTTGGGAGTGACCTCATCGCCACGGTGCACGGCTTTGGCTATCAGATCGGAGAAAACCGCCCGTGAAGTCTCTCCGCGTACGCCTCTTCGGCGCGTTCGTACTTAGCATCGTCGCGATTTGGATTTGCTGGCTCACCTTCATCCAAATACGTGCCAACGAGTGCGAAATGGGCTGGTGGGACGTGTCCCTCCGAGAAAGCGCGAACGAGATCCTTCGGTCCACGGAGATCGTTGGGCTGACGGAGGCTCGACCGAACGGCTCGGACCTCGCCCTCCCCAAGCCGCTGGTGCGTAACTCGGAGAACTTCGAAGCCAATCACGTCTCCTATCAAGTGTGGGTCGCGGGGCGCGAGGTGCTCCACTCTCCGGGCGCGCCCGCCTCCCCTCTGAAACCGAGCTTCGCGGACGGACCCTCGCGCGAGCGCATCGCGGGCGAGATCTGGTGGGTCCACGCGGTCTCCGATCCCGAGCGTGCGCTCCAGGTGCAGGTTGGCAAACCACAGATTCGCTGGGCCCATGACATGCGAAACTTGTGGAGCTTCAGCGCCATCAACAGCTGGCTCATGACGGCCCTCCTCGGAGTGGCCTTTTGGGTCGTGATCCGCTGGTCGCTCGGGCCGGTGACCGCGCTCACGAGCGCCGTTCTCACGAGGAGCTCGTTCGATCTGACGCCCCTCTCCACCCGCGGCCTACCGGACGAAGTGCGCCCACTGGTCGATGCCTTCAATGGTCTCCTCGAGCGACTCGAAAGCGCCCTTCGGCGCGAACGGCGCTTCATCGCCGACGCGGCCCACGAGCTGCGCACGCCTCTCGCTGCACTCTCGGCCATGGCAGAGGTCGCGCTCCGCGCGGATAGCATGGAGGAGAAGGACGCCGCGCTCTCCAAGCTGGCGGCGGTGGTGGCTCGCAGCACGCGGCTCTCGGAACAGCTGCTCGATCTTGCTCGCTTGGATGCCGCCAAGGGGACCGACCATTACGTGCCCGTCGACCTGGCCGAGCTCGTCGACATGGTGGTGCGCGATTTCGAAACCGTTGCTCACGAGAAGCGACAAACGCTCGTCATGAATACGGACCATTGCATCATTCGTGGCAATACGGACGAACTCGGAATTCTCCTCCGTAATCTCATCGACAATGCGATCCGCTACTCCGGCGAAGGTGGTCGCATTGCGGTATCGTGCCGACATGCACCGGGACGTCGCCAGCACGTTCTTTTGAGGATTGCCGACAATGGTCCCGGGGTGCCGGTGACGGAACGGGAGCGCATCTTCCATCGCTTCTATCGGGGCGCCGGCAATGGGCAGAACGGAAGCGGTATCGGTTTGGCGCTTGCTTCGGGCATTGCGCGGTCCCACCGAGCGAGGATCCAGGTCGGCGATGGGCTCGACGGGCGCGGTCTCGGAGTTTCGGTCTTCTTCGAAGCCTTCGCTCAGCGCGCGCCGCGCGCCAGCCGCTGGCTCCGAAGTGAGCCTACCCCGCACGTGTAGTGGACGTGAGCGCTCCTCAGAAACGAATGACCTCGCGAGGGGCGGGGCAAGACACCGTCGGAAAGTGTCGTGCCTCGAGCTCGGCACGAAGGCTCTTTTGCGCACTCGGCTCGCCGTGGACGAGGACGACGTGCTGGAGCGAGCCCTTCCTTCGCACCGCTTCGGCGAAGTCGAGCAGGTCTCGCTGATCGGCGTGGGCGCTGAAGCCATCGAGGACGGCGACTTCGGCCCGCAGATCCCGCTCGACCCCGAAAATTTTCACGCGGGGTCTTCGCTCGACGATCCGGCGGCCGAGCGTGTGCTGAGCCTGGAAGCCGACGATGACGACCGCGTTCTTCTCGTCTTCGACGGTCGCCCGCAGGTGGTGAAGGACGCGCCCTGCTTCGCACATGCCGCTCGCGGCGATGATGACCGACGGCTCGGAGGAAGCGTCCAATGCCTTCGAGTCGGCCACTGCGGAGATGTAATGCAGGCCGTCGAAGTCGAACGGTGACTCCGTCCCGAGCATTGCCGCGCGCGCTTCGGCGTCGTAGCACTCCGGATGCAACCGGAACACGTCGGTAATCTTCACGGTCAGAGGTGAATCGACGTAAACGGGGACTTTGGGGATCTTTCCTTCTTCGCGCAATCGCTTGAGCGCATAAATGACCTCCTGAGCGCGCTCGAGAGCGAACGAGGGAATCACGACTTTCCCTCCGCGTCGGAGCGTGCGGTCCAGGACCGTCGCAAGCGCGTTTTTCATCTCGGCGAACGGTGCATGCACGCGGTCGCCGTACGTGCTCTCGGTGACGAGGACGTGCGCGCCGCTCGGCACCTCGGGATCGCGCAGGATGGGAAGAGTGCGCCGCCCGAGATCTCCGGTGAAGACGATGCACTTGCTCTCGCCGGAATCCTCCACGTCGAGAATGGTGATGGCGCTGCCGAGGACGTGGCCGGCGTCGAGGAACGTCGCGTGGATGCCGGGCGCGACGAGTTGACGGCGATGGTAAGGGAGGCCGACCATCTGAGCGAGGACGGCGGAGACGTCGCTCGACCCATAGAGCGGCTGCACCCGCTCCATGTTCGTCCCCTCGCGCTCGATGAGTTTGTTGATGTGGCGCGCGTCGGCTTCTTGGATGAACGCGGCGTCGGCAAGCATGGCGGCGCAGAGATCGCGCGTGGCGGGCGTCGCGAAAACTGGGCCTCGATAGCCCCGGTTGACCAGCACGGGGAGGGCGCCGGAGTGATCGATGTGGGCGTGGGAGAGGATCACCGCGTCGAGCTCGTCGGGATCGACGCCGAGCGATCGATTCGTCTCGAGCGCCTCACGCCTCCGGCCCTGGAAGAGTCCGCAATCGAGGAGCACCGTCGCCCGGCTCGTGCGGAGGACGTGCTTCGAGCCGGTGACCGTCCGGGCAGCCCCGACGAATTCGATTTCCATGCGGCGGGCAGAGCAAAGCTCGTACCTGCCAGCTTTCTACGGATCCGGGCCGATTTCCGGGTGGCGTGTACGCGCGCGGACCGTTGGAATCTCGCGCCGGAGAATGTCGAGCACCTGATGGACCTTCTCCACGAAGTTCGCGCGGCTCTCGACGGTCACGACGCGCGGGTGCCGGCTCCAGATCCGGCCGATTCGCGCGTCGATTGCCGCCGCTTGCCGGGCGGATTCGATGCGTAACGGGTTCTCGTGATTGTAACCGTCGTGCACCGACGGCGTCCGCAGGTGGACCACCATCGCATAGCGGGCAAGCTCGGCATCGATGGAGGTCTCGACGTCACGGAAGAAGTCGTCCTCGGCACCCGGCCAGTAGGCCAGCCCGTCGAGCGTTCCGCGATCACACACGATGGTCTCCGCGATGCGCTCCTCCTCGCTTCCTCGTTCGAGCTCGCGCTGAACGTGGAAAATCGCTCGCTGTGCTGCGCGCGACCCAGCGTTCGTCGAGTGACGCGGAAAGCCCCCTCCGTAAAGGATGCCCGCGGCCTCTGGAAGCACGTGGACCTGTGCGGAGAAGTGATGCCGTACGACTTCGAGCGTCGCCGTCTTGCCTGCGCCCGGTCCTCCCGTGAGGACGATCCGCTTCGGAGCTGCCACGCCTCGACGCTCTGCAAGCGCGACGCCACGCTGGCGCTCGGCCCCGACGACGGGTTGCCGTCATCGATGATGCGCCGCCTTTTGCGTTTCGACGCAGGATTTGCGCGGCACTTGCCGGCCAACCATCGTCGCCACTCGTTCAGAACGTCGTCGACCAGTTTTCGAGGCTTGGCGCCTTCGCTTGGCACTTGCCGCGATCCTTCCTAGCTTCTCTGTCGCCTCCCATGCGCCAGATCCTCCACATCGACATGGACGCGTTCTTTGCGTCGGTGGAGCAGCTCGATGATCCGAGCTTGCGCGGCAAACCCGTGCTCGTCGGCGGCGCCGCGCGTCGAGGCGTGGTGGCGGCTGCGTCGTACGAAGCGCGAGTGTTCGGAGCTCGGTCGGCGATGCCGATGGCCGAAGCGCTCCGCAAGTGTCCGCACGCGATCGTCGTCCAGCCCAAGCGTGGCCGTTACGAAGAGGTGAGCCGTACCGTCTTCGACGTCTTCCATCGCTACACGCCGCTCGTCGAGGGCCTGTCGATCGACGAAGCCTTTCTGGACGTGACCGGAAGCCAATCGCTCTTCGGCGATGGGGAGACCATCGCCAAGCGGATCCGCGCCGACGTGCGCGAGGTCACAGGCGGCCTCACGTGCTCGGCGGGCGTGGCCCCGTGCAAGTTCGCGGCGAAGATCGCGAGCGACGTCAACAAGCCCGACGGGCTGACCGTCGTGGGCCCCGACGTGGCCGCGTTTCTGGCGCCACTGCCTTTCGAACGCATGTGGGGGATCGGGCCGAAGACCGCCCCCATGCTCCGGCGGCTCGGTTACAAGACCATCGGCGACCTCGCCAACGCGAGCGAAGCGGCTCTCGAGCGCGTGCTCGGTTCGTGGGGGCCGGAGGTGCGCCGCCTCGCGCGAGGAGAAGACCCGCGCGACGTGGAAGCCGATCGAGACGCGAAGTCGATCGGTGCAGAGTGCACGTACGAAGAAGACCTCACCACGCGTGACGAGATCGCGCGAAGCCTCCTGGCGCATGCCTCGCGCGTGGCCGAGCGCCTGACGGAGGCCGATCTGTCTGCGCGTGTCGTGGTCGTGAAGATCAAGTATGCCGACTTCATGCTCCTGACACGGCGAACCACGCTCCTCGAGCCAGCGAGCGACACCACCACGCTTCACGACGCTGCGGTCGATCTGCTGTCACGTTTTCCGCTCGACGGCGCCCGTGTTCGACTCACCGGCGTGGCCGCGCACGATCTCGTGCCGGCCGGTGGCATTCAGCCCACGCTCTTCCCCGATCCGGCCGCAGCCAAGCGTCGCGAGGTCGAGTCGGTGCTCCTCTCGGCGAAAGGTCGTTTCGGAGGTCAGGCGCTCACGTTCGCCTCGCTCATCGACAAGTCTGGAGGCGAACCGGCCATCAGTCGGAACATCTCCAAGAATCTGACTCGCCCGAAAAAAGGCAGCTAGAGCGAACGACCACGAGATTGTGGCCAAATTCGAGACGTTCCGCCTAAGATGCGGCGCGATGCGAAGCTCTCTTCTCGTGGCGTTTGCGTGTGCGGCGATGCTCTTCGTCGGGTGCAAACCGAAAGCGGGGGGAAGCTGCAAAGTCGAAGCGAAAGAGGTCTGCATCGGCGACAAGCAGGCTCTCTCCTGCCACGAGGGCAAGTGGGAGGAGATGAACTGCAAGGGCGCTTCGGGCTGCACCAAGAGCGGCTCGGACAGCGTGTGCGACCAGTCCGTTGCCGAAGACAAGGACGTCTGCAACCTCACGGGCGACTTCGTCTGCACCGGCGACAAGAAGGGCATGCTCGAGTGCCAGAAGAACAATCGCTGGTCCTTCGTGCAGAGTTGCTTGGGCGATCGCGGCTGCGCGATGGAGCAGCACAAGGTCACCTGTGACAACAGCATCGCCAACGTGGGCGACGGCTGCAAAGAGGAAGAGGACTACGCCTGCACGCCGGACCGCAAGAGCGCCGTCGTGTGCAAGGCCGGCAAGTTCACGCTCGCCAGCAACTGCAAAGGCAAGAACGCCTGCAAGGTGACGGGCGATAAGGCGGCCGGCTTCAAGGTCGAATGCGACGACTCGATCGCCGCCGCGGGTGATCCTTGCGACAAGGAAAATCACTTCGCCTGCGCGTCCGACGAGAAGACGATTCTCAAGTGCGTCGGTAAGAAGTTCACCGTCGAAGACAAGTGCCGCGCGAAGGAGAAGTGCGGCGTCCGCGGCGAGCTCGTCGGCTGCTACTGACTCAAGCGGCGGGCGACCGTCGCTGATCAGACAATCCACCGACGGTCCGCGCCGATTGCGCAGGCGTTCGTTTCACCTCGCGCGCGATCAACTGTGAGCGGCTCGAGACGCCATACGTGCGGAAGATGACCTTCACGTACTGACGCACGGTGTGCGGACTGATTCGCATTCGCTGGGCGATCTCTTTGTCCGATGCGCCCGTGAGCAGGCACTTCATCGTCGCTTGCACGCGCGGCGGCAGCGATGGCGCTTGCTGCGTGGGAAAGAGGCCGCCGCTTTCTCCGATGACGAGACGGAGCACGTTGCGATCTTCGTCGGTGAACGGGCGGTCGCCCGCTTCGCGCATCAACCCGCTTCCCTCCGTCGTGTACCGGCCGACGATGTGCACGGCACTGAGAAAGTGATCGAGCCGCGCCGGCTGGGCACACTCGGCGACCCAAAACGAGTTGTACCAGTCGCGCGGCGAGAGAACGTCGCCCAGGTTGCTGCTGATCACCGGCTCGTGTTTCAGTTCGTCAGGGGTCATCGAGGCGACGCGGTCCATGAGCGCCCGGTGATACGGATTGATGTCACTCCCGAGCGAGTCGTGGATGGTGAAGACGCTTACCGTCGCGTCGTCGAAGCCCGCGAGTGTGGCCCCGCGAACGCCACCTTTGCCGCCTCGCCGGTACGCATGATCGTTGACGATGCCCCCGACCGTCGCGCCGATCTCACGCAGCAGAGACTGAAGCAGATGCTGACGCGCCTCCTCCGTCCGCACCCCGATCTCTCGCACCTCACCAATGAGCCGGACGGCACTACGCACGCGGTGCCAACGAATCGAGCCGTCTTCGCCCATGATGCATTTATCGTCGCATGGGCCCTTCGAGCGAACATCCCGCGTTTGAGGGATGGCCAATGGCCTCCTCTCGTACGGCTACACAAAGGCTAACAAAGCGAACTGCCCGACCTTCGCGAGTACGTCGCGTGGCCGGGCAGCGAGCTGTTCGGACCGCTTGGTCAGCGGCCGTTCATATCAGTAGAGGCAGCAGCGGATGCCGACGTCTTCGAGCAGCGCGTTGCCTGCCGCGTCGTTCGTGGGCACGCGAGGAACCCTGCGGTCCGCGTTGCAGGCGAGCTTCGCGGGATCACCGTTTGCCAAGTGCGAGCCACCGCGGACACGGCAAACACTCGTCGGAGACGTCGGGTCGTCGCACGCGTCTTCCCACTCAGCGACGTTGCCGCTCAGCTGGTAGGCATCCTTCGGGCCGTAGCACTCGGCATGCACGTACTTCGTGAAGTTGCCCCTGTCGTCACTGTCGACGACCATCATGAGGCCCGAGTCCTCGTTTTCGGGGTAACCGAAGCCGCCGATGTAGTTCTTGATCGGGCCGAGGACGCCTTGCCCGGTTCCGTTGCAGCGATCGGAGTACGTGTTGCCGTACGGATACGCGTAGCTGCCTTCGTTGGTACACGCGCTGTACCAGGCGTCCTTGGTGAAGTCGTTCCCCTCGTTGGAGGTCAGAGAACCCCCTCCGAGCTTTCCGCAAAGTTGCTTGCCCGCCCACTTGCAGTACGCAAGCGCGTCGCACCAATCGACGTAATGCACTGGCAGCGACATGTTGAATGCGAGGCCATTGTCAGGGGGACCCGGTGGCGTGGTTGCCGGGCCCCAAGCGGCGCGCGGCTGGAACTTGTTGTTCGTGCAGAGCGGGCCTTGCTTCACGACGGCGCCGCTCGTGGCATCCATGAACTTCTGGTACTGGCCCTTCGTGACCTCGGCGCTGTCGATGCAGAAGGTACCCGTTCCACCCTGCGTCGTTGCCTTGGCCATTCCCGATGGGCATTCGCACGTTTGATTCGTGCAAATGCCGCTCTGGCAATCGTTCGAGCCCGTGCACTTTTTGCCAGTCGTGCATTTTGCACACGTGTTGCCGCCGCAGTCGACGTCCGTCTCCAGACCGTTCGTCGTGCCGTCGGAGCAGTTCGGCGTCTTGCACACCTTGTTGTCGCACGAACCTCCGAGGCAGTCGGTGTCACGCACGCACGTCTTGCTGTCGAGGCACTTGGGGCAGAGGGGCCGCCGCAATCGGTGTCCGATTCGTTCCCGTTCAGGAAGCCGTCGAAGCAGTTTTCAGTTCCCGCGTCCGTCTCGGGCGTGCTCGCTTCCGCGTCCGCCTTGGCGTCGGGCGTCGCATTCCCGTCGGCGGTCGCGTCCCTCACCGGTTCGACGTAGGGGTTCTGGCCGCCGTCCCTGTCGATCGAGCTCGCTCCAGGACGGGACTCGTTGCTGCTGCAGGCGACGATGCTTGCAATACCCGCGACGACGACGGTGACAAAAGCCAAGCCAAAACGAGAACGGCGCATGGTCGAAGACTATCAACCTCGGTGCGAGCTCTCAATAAACCGACCAAGCGCGCGAATTGGTTGCTCTCACATGAACGGACAAAGGCGACGGGGAGCTCGCCGCTCCGTCCGTCGCCTTCGTCTTATCTACGTGTGAGCGCGTAGGGCGTCGCCCGACTCAGAGACGCTCGACGAGCTGCTTCTCGAGCGCGACGAGCGCCTTGCTGAAGCCTTCGATGCCCTCGTGAAGCTTGTCCTTCGCCATCCGATCCTGCTCGTGCATGGCGCGGAAGGTCGCCTCATCCATCTTCACGTGCGGGATGTCCATGGCCTTGGCCTTCGCGGCGTCGAGCTTGCGCGGAAGGTCGCCGGTTGCTGCTTCGAGTTCGGCGAGGAGGTTCGGCGCGATGGTGAGGAGGTCGCAACCCGCGAGCTCGGTGATCTCACCAATGTTGCGGAAGCTCGCGCCCATGACCTCGGTTTTGACGTCGTGGTGCTTGTAGTAGTTGAAGATCTTCGTGACGCTCACGACGCCCGGATCTTCGGAGGACGGGTAGCTCTCGCGGCCGGTGTCCTTCTTGTACCAGTCGAGGATGCGACCGACGAACGGCGAGATGAGGGTGGCCTTCGCGTCGGCGCAGGCGATCGCCTGGTGCATGCCGAAGAGGAGCGTCATGTTGCAGTGGATTCCCTCTTTCTCGAGGATCTCCGCTGCGCGCGCGCCTTCCCACGTGGAGGCGAGCTTGATGAGAATGCGGTCGCGGCTCGCGCCGGCGGCTTCGTACATCTTGATGAGCGTGTGCGCCTTGTCGACGCTCGCCTGCGTGTCGTACGAGAGGCGGGCATCGACCTCGGTCGACACGCGGCCCGGAACGATCTTCAGGATGCGGAGGCCGAACTCGACAGCGAGGCGGTCGACGGCGCGGTTCGCGATGGCTTCCTTGGAAGCTCCACCTTCGGCGCGAGCCCACGCGAGAGCTTCGTCGGTCAGCTGGGCGTAAGCCGGCATGGCGGCGGCCGCTGCGATGAGCGACGGGTTCGTCGTCGCATCGCGAGGCCGGAACTTCTCGACCGAGTTGAAGTCACCCGTGTCCGAGACCACGACCGTCATGCTCTTGAGCTGCTCGAGAAGATTCTTGCTCATCACTTCGCTCCAGCTGGAGGGCCGGTCCTGGCGCTCGCGTTTCGAGGTCAGGCCCGGGCTCCAAACCCAGGGTTCAGGCCAGTGTGCTTAGCCCTCGTACACGCGTCGTGTCGAGACAATCCGGCTCGGGGGAAAAAGCGTCTCGAGCGTGCTGCGGCGTGAGCGTTCCGGGTGAAGGTGGGAGTGGTACTTCGGTTGCGCCTGGCGCTCGAAAACCACACAAAAAACGTGAAAAGTTGGCCGGATGGCCCGTCCGTTGCTGTTTTGGCCGGCATATGAGGCCCCGAGCGTTCGTCGCTTTGCCGCTCCTCCTCCTGTTCGCATCGGTGCTCGGACCGCGTGACGCGGTCGCTGCTGCCGAAGACATGCTCGCGTTGGGCGAAGTCGCATCGCCTCCGCCGAGCTCGGGTGTTGATCGGTCGACCTTGAAGACCGCCGCAGAAGGCGAGCTCCGCCTTCTTTCCAATGCACAGCTCCCGTCACGGCAGGTCGTCGTGTCGGTCGCCATCACCGGCGCCACCAAGGCGCCCGTCGCCTGCACCGTCAACGCCGTTCTCCGTGACCGCAAGAGCGGCACGATGATCGCCATTCTCGAAGGACACGCGCGCTCCGAAGGCAGCGCCGACGCGGAGCTCCAGAAGGCCGTCGTCCGCGCGGCCGTGCGCGGAGCCGTCCGTCAGATCCCCGAAGCGCTCGCTTCGAAGTAGTCGGCTCAGGTCTCGGCGCCCGGCGCTGGGTGCTCGATGCGCGGCGCGGGATGCACGTGCGATGCTCCTCGCTGCTTCTCGAGGCGGTCGAGGCGTCGCGTGACCTCCGAATAGACCATGTCGACCTTCTCGTGCATGTGCGCGATCTGCATTTCGGCCTTCAGATTGACGTCGTATTCGACGTCGCTCCGAACGCGATCGCGCTCGACCTGCCGATTCTGACTCAAGAGGACGAACACGCTCAGAATGATCGCTTCGAGCGACACGACGAGCGTGAGGAAGCCGAACGGGAACGGATCGAAGTTCAGCGAGATGGGCGGAATGTTGAGACCGATCCAGATCGCGAAGAAGCCGAGATGCAGGAAGAGGAAGGGAAGGCTGCCAGAGAAGGCGGCGATCCAGTCCGCGGCCTTCATCACGAGCGAACGTTTGTCTTCCACCTCTTCGTTGACGTTTCGCGTGGCCGCGTTGCGAAGAAGCATCGCGTTGTGACGCAGGCGTTTTCCCGTCGCCGCGAGGAGGTCCATCGCGGCGGCGGGGCGAATTCGAAAGAGCTCGTCGAGGTCGCCACGATCGACCTCGATGGCCTCGACGTCCAGCTTGGCGACGGCCGTGGCCGTGCGCGGGCCTTCGTCGAGCAGTGAAATCTCGCCGAAGAAATCGCCGGCGCTCGGGCGCTCGAGGAACATCACTTCGCCGGTCTTCGTCTTGACCGAGAGCTCGACCTCGCCGCTCTTGAGGATGTACATCGAGTCGCCGGGGTCACCGAACCGGAAGATCGTCTCGTCTTCCTTGAAGGTAACGAGCTCGACGCGGTCCGCGAGGAGCGCGCGCTCCTGATCGTCGAGCAGTGCGAAGAGCGGAACTTCGGCGAGCATCTCGATGGTGGTCGACATGGGCCATGGACGATCGCGCGCGGCCCGCCGCCGCGCAAGACCATCGAGAGAGCTGGACCGTGTGTGCCGACACGTGCGCGTGCTATCCCGAGGCCATGAGCCACCGCCTCGAATCGGACAGCATGGGGGAAATCGAAGTCCCGGCCGATCGCTATTGGGGAGCGCAGACTCAACGGAGCCTGCAAAACTTCCGTATCGGCGGTCACCGGCTACCGAAAGCCGTCATTCACGCGTTCGGCACGGTGAAGAAGGCCTCCGCGATGGTCAATCGCGAGCTCGGCAAGCTCGACGCAGAGCGCGAGGGACTCATCGTTCGCGCCGCCGAAGAAGTCGCGAGTGGCAAGCTCGATGACCACTTCCCGCTGGTCGTGTGGCAGACCGGTAGCGGCACGCAGTCGAACATGAATGCCAACGAGGTCATCGCCAATCGCGCGAACGAGCTCGGCGGAACTCCGCTCGGTAAGAAGGGCGACGCGAAGAAACACATCCATCCGAACGACCACGTGAACATGTCGCAGTCGTCGAACGACGTGTTCCCGACGGTGATGCACGTGGCGTCCGCGCAGAGGATCCACGAGAGGCTGGTGCCCGCCGTGGCCAAGTTGCGCGAGGCGATCGAGGAGAAGTCGCGCGCGTTCGCCGACGTCGTGAAGATCGGGCGCACGCACATGATGGATGCCACGCCGCTCACCGTCGGTCAGGAAATGAGTGGATGGGCCGCGCAGCTAGCGTTTGCAGAAAAGCAGCTCACGCAGGCCGAAGACGGGCTGATGGATCTCGCGCTCGGCGGTACCGCCGTCGGGACCGGCCTCAATTCTCACCCGGAGTGGCCGGCGCGCATCGCGGCGAAGATCGCGGAGCTCACCAAGATGCCGTTCCGCACGGCGCCGAACAAGTTCGCAGCGCTCGCCGGGCACGATGCCATGGTCGCCGCCAGCGGCGCCACGCGTGTGCTCGCCACGGCGTGCATGAAGATCGCGAACGACGTACGCCTCCTCGGAAGCGGTCCTCGCGCCGGCCTCGGTGAGCTGCTTTTGCCGGAGAACGAGCCTGGAAGCTCGATCATGCCGGGGAAGGTGAATCCCACGCAGGCCGAGGCGATGACCATGGTTGCGGCGCACGTCATGGGCAACGACGTCACGATCGGTATCGCCGGCGCGAGCGGCCATCTGCAGCTGAACGTCTTCAAGCCGGTGATCGTCTACGACTTGCTCGAGAGCGTGGAGCTCCTTGCCGATGCATGTGACAGCTTCCGCGAGAAGTGCGTTGCGGGCATCGAGCCGAACCGCGCGAACATCGCCAAGCACGTGGAGGACTCGCTCATGCTCGTGACGGCACTGTCGCCCGTCATTGGGTACGACGCGGCGGCGAAGGTGGCGAAGACCGCGCACGCCAAGAACATCACGCTGAAAGAAGCAGCGGTGTCGCTTGGCCTCGTCACGCCCGAGGAGTTCGACAAGCACGTGCGCCCCGAGAAGATGATCGGGCCGTGAGCGCGTCGACCCGACGCTCCATGTAGAAGCGGAACGTGCTCGTGCCGCGAGCTCACTGCTCGCTCCTGTCGCACGGCATGATCGCCATGCGGCACGCACGGCACGAGCAGTCTGCGTGGATTCCGGCGGCAACCTGACGCTTTCCGAAGTCTCGCGAGAGCCCTATTTCTTGCGGACCATGCGAAGGGGGACCGTAGGGGCGCGCGGCTGCTCGCGTCGGGGGTGAGCCGTCGTTCGTTGCTCAAAGGCCTTCTCGGCTCGGGCCTCTCTCCCCTCGTGAGGGTCGGTGGTTTTTCGAGTGCGCTCGTCGCCTGCTCGAGCCAGGACGACCCCGTCGTCGCGCCCGACCCTGGACCGAACTGGACGTCTCACGCGCGCGTGATCGGTCTCGACCTGAGCGACACCGAGGCCGACTACGACGCGGTCCTCAACGACGTGGTCCGCTCCGGTGCGACGGTGCTCATGGCCGAGAGTCTGCTCGGTGACGACATCGGCGTCGATCTCTTCGAAGAAGAGGTGGCACGCATCGATTACATCGCTCGCAAAGCGCGCCAGCGAAACCTCAAGCTGTTCTGGTGCTATCCGAGCCTCGAGATATCCACGCCGCCATCGCCCGGAGACGACTACGTGTCGACGGCGACCGATCATCCGGATTGGGTGCAGAAGGGGATGGACGGCTCGCCGTCCGTGTTCCCGGCCGACGCCTCCGCGCCCGACGGCTGGACCAGCGTGTGGGCGTGTCACAATTCGGGCTTTCGCGATCAGTTCTTCAATCGATTGAAGAGCCTCGCTGCGACCGCGCTCGATGGTCTCTATATCGGCGTTCCGTACATTTCCGACGACGGCGCGATGGGCTGCTTCAATCCGAGGTGCGTCGACAAGTTCCGAGCGGACACGGGACTGAACGCAGCGGGGCTGACCCCGAATTGGGTCGACCCGGTGTTCCGCACCTGGCTGGCGTGGCGACACGAAGAGATGGCGCGTTTCTGCATGGAGATCGTCGCCACCGTGCGTTCGGTCAACGCAGGGATGGAAGTGGTCTTCGAGACGGCGACGATGGACACCGGCGGTGCGACGAGCGAAGGACTCGACGGCGCCTATCGCCGCTTCGCACTGAGCAAGCCACTGCCGTCTTCGCAGGCCCTCACGCTGCCCAATCGCATCGATCGCGTGTGGAAGCTCGGCTCCGTCAGCGACGACTTCGGGATGCGCCCGGCCTTGCACGACGACTGGATGTGCAAGCTTCGCGCGGCCAAATTCGCGCGCGGATGTGATGGGCCGGGGCGCTCATGGATGGTGAGTTACGGCAACCTCGCGCCGGACGCCGGCCTCGTCATGGCGATGCTCGTGGCCACGGGATGCAATCCGCACGAGACCAAGACGCCGGTGAACACGACCTCGGTCGGCGTGGCCTTCCGCAATCGGATGTTCGGCTTCTTGCGTGATCAGACCTCGCTGCTCTTCGACGTGGGGCCGGTGGCTCAGGTGGGCCTCCTTCACTCGTCGGCGAGTCGCGATTACGTCGACCACGGCATCACCAACACGGCGGTTTACTTGAGCGCGGTGAATCCGACGACCGACGCCGCGATCTACGCCGCCGATCCGTCGTTCTACCGCGGGGCGTCGCTCGGCGACACGGCGTTCGGAGCCGAATACTCCGGAGCGTTCAAGGCGCTTTCGCACCTCCACGTCCCCTTCGCCGTGGTTCCCTTGCAGACTCTCACCGATGCCGACGACGACTATCTCTCGAGCTTCGCATTGCTCGTCGTCCCGAACGTGACGTGTCTCGAAGATGCGCACGCGCGCATGCTCCTGCGTTTCACCCAGCGTGGTGGCCACCTGCTCGTTCTCGGGGCCACGCCCGGTTACCAAGATCAGCTCGGTCTCGCAAAGCCCGACGAGGCGCGGCTCGATCGGATTCTCGGATTCGATGCTACGGCCGGCGCCTTCGCTCGCGACAACCTCGTCTATCGTCCGGAGCTTCTCGGTCGTGCGTATCTCCTGGCCGAGAAGGACGACGCCTTCGCTTTCTTCTCCGATGCCGTCGTGCGTGCCGGGTTCGCATGATCTCGCTCGATCCGGCGCTGCACAAACACGTGCACGTCGAGGTTACGCGTCACGTCTCGGGCTACGTCGTTCACTTCCTCAACTACGAAGGTGCCGCGTCCAATCTGAGCGTGCAGCCTGGCTTCGGAGCTGCGAAGCCAGGGGTCTACCCGTTCACGAACGAGTACGTGATCGCGCGGCGTGATCTGGCCGTGGAGATCACGGTTCCAGAAGAGATCAAGAACGTGACGTTTCTGTCTCCCGACGAGCCGTTCGTGGCGACAGACGCCCAGTGGCTCGGAGGAGGAAAGCTCGCCTTGCCAGTCTTCCAATACACCGTCGCGGTACTGACGGTCTGAGCCAGACTCACCAGTCCCCGCGGCCGGTCCTCGCCTCACCCTGACGTGACGTCCTCGAGGTCTTGATTTCCCGAAAAATCGAGGCCTCTTGCCACGTCCCGGGGCGCCTCGCCCGAGGCCGAATGCGCCTCGGAAAATGCGGGGTTGCGCCCATTGCCGCGGAGCAGCATGCGCGCCTATAGTCCGCTCGCCATGTCCAAGAATTCCTTCGGAAGCCAGGCGACGCTCAAGGTTGGCGCCGACGCCTACACCATCTACCGCCTCGACGCGGTCTACAAGAAGCACCCGGAAGCCCAGAAGCTTCCCTTCTCGCTGAAGATCCTCCTCGAGAACCTCCTTCGTACGGAAGACGGCGTCTCGGTCGATCAGGACGATATCTCGGCCGTCGCCACGTGGGACGCCAAGGCTGAGCCCAGCCAGGAGATTGCGTTCACGCCGAGCCGCGTGCTCCTTCAGGACTTCACGGGCGTGCCCGCCGTCGTCGACCTCGCGGCGATGCGCGATGCGATGAAGCGCATGGGCGGCGATCCGAAGAAGATCAACCCGCTCCAGCCCGTCGAGCTCGTCATCGACCACTCGGTGCAGGTCGACGAGTTCGGCAGCAAGGCCGCTTTCGCGAAGAACGCGGAGCTCGAGTTCGAGCGCAACCAGGAGCGCTACCGCTTCCTCAAGTGGGGCCAGCAGGGCTTCCGTAACTTCAAGGCGGTCCCGCCGGACACGGGCATCGTCCACCAGGTCAACCTCGAGTACCTCGCGCGCGTCATCATGACGGCGCCGCAGAACGGGACGAACCTCGCGTACCTCGACACCGTCGTCGGAACCGACTCGCACACGACGATGATCAACGGCGTCGGCGTCCTCGGTTGGGGCGTCGGTGGTATCGAGGCCGAAGCGGCCATGCTCGGCCAGCCGGTCAGCATGCTCCTCCCGCACGTCATCGGCGTGCGCCTCTCCGGCAAGCTGAAGGAAGGCGCCACGGCGACCGACCTCGTTCTCACCGTCACGCAGATGCTCCGCAAGCGCGGTGTCGTCGGCAAGTTCGTCGAGTTCTTCGGCAAGGGCCTCGCCGGCCTCCCGCTCGCCGACCGCGCGACGATCGCCAACATGGCGCCCGAGTACGGCGCGACCTGCGGCATCTTCCCGATCGACGCCGAGACCATCCGCTACCTGCGCTTCACCGGTCGTTCGGACGCGCAGCTCGCCCTCGTCGAGTCGTACGCGAAGGAGCAGGGCATCTGGGCCGACGAGAACACGCCCGAAGCCGTCTACACCGACGTCCTCGAGCTCGATCTCTCGACGGTCGAACCGAGCCTCGCCGGCCCCGCGCGTCCGCAGGATCGCGTTGCCCTCGGCGGCGTGAAGAAGTCCTACACGGACGCGTACGAGACCTACAAGGCGCGTCCGAAGGCGGCGAAGAAGAGCGTCATGACGGACACGTCGGTCGCCGCCGACAAGGAAGTCGACAACGGCAGCGTCGTCATCGCGGCGATCACGAGCTGCACGAACACGTCGAACCCGTCGGTCCTCATGGCCGCGGGTCTCCTCGCGAAGAAGGCCGTCGAGAAGGGCCTCACCACGAAGCCCTGGGTCAAGCCGAGCCTCGGCCCCGGTTCGAAGGTCGTCACCGAGTACCTCGAGAAGGCCGGCCTCATCGAACCGCTCGAGAAGCTCAACTTCTACGTCGTGGGCTACGGCTGCACGACCTGCATCGGCAACTCGGGCCCGCTCCCGGCGCCGATCTCGAAGGCGATCGACGAGCGCGACCTCTACGTCGTGTCGGTCCTCTCGGGTAACCGCAACTTCGAAGGCCGCGTCCACGCCGAAGTCCGCGGCAACTACCTCGCGTCGCCTCCGCTCGTCGTCGCCTACGCGATTGCGGGCCGCGCCGATCTCGACCTCACCACCGAGCCGCTCGGCACGGGCAAGGACGGTCAGCCGGTGTTCCTGAAGGACATCTGGCCGAGCCAGAAGGAAGTCGCCGACGCCGTCGAGAAGTCGGTCGCGCCGGAGATGTTCAAGAACGTCTACTCGGACGTCTACGCCGGCGACGCGCAGTGGCAGTCGCTCGTCGTCCCCGAGGGCGACCTCTTCGCCTGGGAAGACAAGAGCACCTACGTCAAGCACCCGCCGTACTTCGAGGGCATGGGCAAGGAGCCCGCCGCTCTCACGCCGATCACCGGCGCCCGCGTTCTCGCGGTCCTCGGCGACAGCATCACGACGGACCACATCTCGCCGGCCGGCTCGATCAAGGCCGACACCCCCGCGGGTAAGTACCTCCTCGCGCACGGCGTGAAGAAGGAAGACTTCAACTCGCTCGGTTCGCGCCGCGGCAACCACGAAGTCATGGTTCGCGGCACGTTCGCGAACGTCCGTCTCCGTAACCAGCTCGCGCCGGGCACGGAAGGTGGCTTCACGAAGCACATGCCGAGCAACGATGTCATGTCGATCTTCGACGCCTCGGTGAAGTACGCCGAGGAGAAGACGCCGCTCTTCGTCATCGCCGGCAAGGAATACGGCTCGGGCTCGTCGCGTGACTGGGCCGCCAAGGGCCCGAAGCTCCTCGGCGTCCGCGCCGTCCTCGCCGAGAGCTACGAGCGCATCCACCGCTCGAACCTCGTCGGCATGGGCATCCTCCCGCTGCAGTTCAAGGCGGGCGACAACGCCGCTGCGCTCGGCCTCACCGGCGAAGAGATCTTCGACGTCGACGGCCTCGCAGCTCTCCTCGACAGCGGCTTCTCCGGCGGCCGTGAAGTCACCGTGAAGGCGAAGGCGGCCGACGGCTCGACGAAGGAATTCCGCGCGACGGTCCGCATCGATACGCCGCAGGAGATCCTCTACTACAAGCACGGCGGCATCCTCCCGTACGTGCTCCGTCAGTTGCTCGCGCAGCCCTGACGCGACGCCTATCGAATTTCGAATTGAAGTTTCGAAGAGGGCTCGGCGATTGCCGGGTCCTCTTTGGTTTCTCGGATGGGGGGATGGGCGGCGTGCCTCGCGTAAACACGCCGCTCGTCCGATTCGTTGAAAGGAAGAATCACAATGGCCGATCTGCAAATCGAAGACGTGAAGCAGGGAACCGGTGACGAGGCGAAGGCCGGGCAGAAGGTGACCGTCCACTACGTCGGCACGCTCACCAACGGCAGCAAGTTCGACAGCTCACGCGATCGCGGCAAGGGCTTCAGCTTTCAGCTCGGCGCCGGACAGGTCATCAAGGGATGGGACCGCGGCGTTGCCGGCATGAAGGTCGGCGGCGTGCGCAAGCTCACGATCCCGCCGGATCTGGCGTACGGCGACCGCGGATTCCCGCCCGTCATTCCGCCGGGCTCGACCCTCATCTTCGAAGTGGAATTGCTCGGCGTCGGCTGAGAGACTTCGCGAAGGTGGGAATGTGAAAGACGCCGGGTCCCGAAAAGGGGCTCGGCGTCTTGCTTCTGGCGCGCCTGAGCGCTCTTTCACTGTGTCGGAGTGTCCTCGGAGGTCGTAGGAGCTGAAGGCGACTCCGTCGCGGGAATTTCCGCAGGCGCTGGCTCCACGCGGGAGGGCGTCGACGGTGTCTTGTCGCTGAAGACCGACTCGCGTTTACGGCGCGCGATGGCGGCCGCCTTCGCATCTTCGCAAGCGTCGGTCTTGGCGAAGCCGTAGATCGCGGAGAGTCCAAAGGCTGCCGAGAAGCCAATGCCAAAGGCCATGTCCGTACGTCGGCTGATAGGGAAGTTCCTGTAGTCGCTCTTTGGGCTTGCAGTGTGGATGGTTCGAACGACCTGGAAGGTCGTCACGAGCACGTCGACCACCGGGGCCAGCTGGCTGGTGGTGCACTCCACCGGCGCTTTTGCCGGCAGCTTTTCGACGTTGTCCGGCGGACCTTTGACGAACAGGAAGGAACAACCGGACGAGAGGACTCCGCAAACGGCACAGACGAGGGTCGTGACTGCCAACGATCGCACGCGGCTTTCCTCGAAAGACATGATGGGCAAGATTTCACCCTAACACGACCATGGAGGAAGCAGCGTGAACCTGGCATGGCGCCCGCCGCGTCGATCCACTCGAAGAAGGTATGGCGCCTCGGCCGTCGGGCTGCTCAGTTGAAGAACGCATGAACTACGACCCCTATCAGCCCCCGCGCACCGATGCGCCTGCGCACCGTCCGACGGCCACGGCGAATGGCTTCGTCGTATCGCCTGTCGGTCTTGCTGCTTCCGTGCTTCTCGGCATCGCCGTCGGCTCGAAGGTCATCGAGATCGTTGCCTGGCTCACCCTAGAGCCTCGGATGTACGCGTCGGTCGGGAGTGTCGTCGACGGCGTCGGCATCCTCGCGCGAGTTGCAGGGATCATCACGTTCCTCGTCTGGATCCGTCGCATCGTGAAGAACGTCCACTCGCTCGGCATCAGCGGCTTGCAGCACACGCCAGGCGGGGCCGTCGGCGGCTGGTTCGTGCCTTTGCGCAATCTCGTGCACGGTTACCGGGTGGTCCTCGAAGTGTGGAGGGCCAGCGATCCTGCGAATGCGGGGGCGGCGCCGCACGCGTGGCTCGCGCACGACAAAGAGGATGGTGACGCGGGGATTATCCTCCACTGGTGGCTGGCGTGCATTACGTCGCGGATTGCCGTCGTCGCCACTCGTTTTGAAACGACGTTCTCATTCTGGATCGTCAGCGCCTGCGCTGAGGTGATCGCTTTCGGACTCATGGTCATCGTCATTCGAAGGGTTGACTTACGTCAGCGGGAGTTCGCTCGACGCCTCGAGCCGTTGGCATGACTCGACGAAAGGGGGCAGAGCTCTCGCTCCTCCCGCCCCTTTTCTCCGCCGGAGAAGAGCTGCGCCAAAATGATTCGTGAGTGATCAAGCTGCGAGCTCAGCGGGCATTGCTCTGGTGGATTGATGCAAGGAAGCGGAGTTCTGGCGTTTCTGGCGATCGCTCTCGTGTCGTGCTCGAGTTCTTCGGGCCCGCAGCACGAGACGAACTATGCGCCCAAGACTCCCCAGGTGCTCTTCGAGAGCTGGGGAGGCGAAGGAGGGAACGCACGCGGGTTCTTTCAGCGCGTTCGCGAGCCAGAATCTGGGCAGGAGCAGGTCTTCATGGTGTTGCTCCCGCCGGACTACCAATGGTGCGACCGGCTCGATGACCTCGACGCGTTCACGTCGGAAGGCGCGCTTCGGGTGGAGGTGATCGCTCCCAGGCCTGCAATCGGAATCGGTGCAACGACGGACCTATTGAACGATTCTGTATCCATTGGCCTCTATGGGCCTGGATACGAGGTCGGAGGGTTTCTCTCGCCAGGCCTCGTTCAATTCAATCAAATCGATGCCTCGTCGGCGCGCGGCGTTCTGAGCGTGACGGTCTCCAATGACCTGGTCACGATGACATTTTGTGAGGAGACCGGTCCGGCCGGCGGAGCGGCGGAGACTCACAAGTGCACTTGTGAGCACCACAGCGGCGCCACGACGTCGTGCACGGACATTGGAGATTGCTGCCTAGCACCGCCGGAGGGGGCACCTCGCTACCGTCTGCTGTTCGAGGCTTTGCGCTGCCCTTCGCTCTGTAAGGGCCTCGAGGCACACGGCTACGAATGCCTCGACTGAAATGAACATCGGTGAAGCGCGGGCGCTGGAGCTGCTGGACGGCGATGGCGCCCGCGTGTGCTGGGGAACCTGTCTTGGCGACGACCTGATCACCGCTACCCACTGCCGCCGGCCGAGATCGCGGACCGGTTCGACAAGATGATGGCCACGCTCTCTACGTGACGCTGAACGTCGATAAGACGGACGCGGGCGGCGGGAAACATCTCCCGTCGCCCGCGCATTCACCGCGCCGTGCGCTTCGTTAGACGTTGGGCGCAGCGGGCACCGTCGGTTTGGCTGTGCCGCCCGGTGGCACGGGCACCTCGTCGTCCGTCTCTTCGCCGTCATCGGCCGCGTGGCTCTTCGAGCGGCTGGCCATGAAGCCGAGTTGCTTGAGCAGCGCGCGCTGCGTGACGGCAATACGGGCGATCTGACTCCATTCGAGGTACCAGGCCCAGAGATCGTTCTCTGCCTTCTCGGCGATTTTCGGATCTTGTGGTGCGACGGGCTCCTTGCTCACGGCGATCTTGCCGACGTTCTCGAGCAGAGTGCGGGCATCGTTGAGGACACTTTCGGTCAGGCCGCGCGAGACGAGTAGGTCTCTCGCTTGCTTGCCCTCCGCTCCGTAGGAGCCGGTGCCTTGCGCCATCTGATCGAAGCGCTCAAGGAAGGTTCGCACGCTCACGGCGACGGCGGGCCCCTCCGTTTGCGAGAGGTTCTTGAAGATCTGCGCGTGCACGGCGGGGAAGCGGCGCTCGAGCGTGGCGGACGCGATCGGAAACCAACGGTTTTCCCACGCATCCAGTTCCGCGAGCGTGTTCGTGTCCGTCGTTGGGATGCCGTTCGCGTCGAGCTTCACGCGCCCGACGGCGTGGAGCAGCGCCCATCCTTCCTGCAGATCCGAATCTTTGAATCCATACGCGGCCATCGCCGATGCGATCCGCGGGCTGCGCATGCCCATCATCAGTTTGAGCACACGCGACGCTTTGTCTCCCAACGGCATTTTCGCCATCGAAGTCCCCCTTGTTGAATTGTAGACAACCGTACGCTCGACACCCCTGAGCGAGACGGCGCGACGCACCCTAGGTCTCCGGATCAGGTCTGTCGATGGGGCTTCCGCCGATTTTTCGTCGATTCGAAAGATGCGTAGTCCGCACGCGAACTTCCCCCGGATCGGGGTCTCCGCCCCCTGCGGCGGGAAGGATCTTCCGAGACGGGGATTCGCTCTCCGAGGTGGGGACTAACTCGCCGGAGCAGGGGATTGCCACGCGGGAGCAGGGGAGCGACTCACCGTTGGCGCACGCTCGTTCTCCGGAGCAGGGGCCCGCCGCCAACGAGGCCATCCATCACTTCTCCGAGGATGGGGGGCCGCATCAGGAGGTGGGGGGCGTCACGCCAGTCGCAGATCGGGCGTCGCCGGAGCGACTTACGTGCAACTCGTTGAAACGTCTCAATACGCCGTTTGGCACGGCGGCAAGCGGCCGATCAGTCGCGACGCGCGCGCCACTCCGCGCGGGTCTGGCCCCAGATGTCGATGCGGATGTTGTCCAGGGGCGGCGGTAGCTGACCCGGACCGCGCAGCCGCGAGCCCAAGCGTGCGGCCAAGGCCCGTGAAGGCTCGTTTTCGGGATCGATGCAGTGGATGACCTCGTCCCACCCGAGGTGATCGAAGGCCCAATCGATGGCGGCGATCGCGCCTTCACGGGCGTAGCCTTTGCCCCAGGCCTCGCGGGCGAGCCCCCAACCGACCTCGGTGCCGGGCCAGCCATCGGGACGCCAAGGTCCGAGGCGCCCGATCCATCGGCCGGTCGCGCGCTCGATGACCGAGAACATGCCGAAGCCGAGAAGACTCCACGAGCCGGCCATCGTGGCAAACCCGCGCCACGCCCCCGCCCTCGGCTGCACGCCGCCGACGAATCGCGCGGCTTCCGGGTCGGCCATGAAGGCAGCCCAGCCATCGAAGTCCTCCTGCGTTTGAGGACGGAGAATCAGGCGTTCGGTGTGAAGCGTCGGGCCGAGAATGACGTGACTCACGACGCGTTACTTAGCAGGCCGCGCCGATTCCCGGGGCCGTGAGGTCTCGCGCAGGCGCGAAAGGCCAGCCGCCAAAGCGTAGCCGTAGCGCCTTCGACTCGGCACCGGCACGTCCCAGAAGCCGTGTGCCACCGCGCCGAGGAGTGTGAATCAACCTGGCATGCTCTCGCACACATGACTTCAAATGCCCTGGCTTCACGGTCCCCAAGTCACCGAGCCGGTGGCTCGGCTCAGGGGAAAGTTCGCTGAAGAGGGAGACGTGACGACCCCCATTCAGAGCACTTGAGTTCCTGCGCCGTCCTCGTATTCATGCGGTCGTCCCATGAAGCATTCTTCGCTCGCGTTCGGTGTCGTCGTGCTGATGCTCTCTCTTGTTGCCTGCTCGAGCAGTTCGGGAGAGTCGGACTCCGACAGCGGTGCGAACAGCGCCGAGGCTGGCGGTGACCTCCCTGCTCCGCCTGTTTGTGCGACGCCTCCTTGCGAGAACGGATCGGGGTGTCACGCAGACGCCGAGTGCACCTCGGGCATCTGCCGCCAGAACGCCTGTGTGCCGGCTTCCGCTGCCGACGGCGTCAAGAACGGCACCGAAACCGACGTCGACTGTGGCGGGGCCGGCGCCGGCGTCCCGCGCTGCGACGACAACAAGAATTGCCTCGACGGTAGCGACTGCAAGAGCGTCGTCTGCAAGTCGGGCAAGTGCGCGGCGGCAACGTCGAGCGACGGCGTCAAGAACGGTGACGAATCCGACAAGGATTGCGGAGGCACGACCACGCACGCTCCGGCCTGCGTCGACGGCAAGGCCTGCAACGCGGGAGCGGATTGCGAGAGCAAGGTCTGCACCTTGAACGTCTGCCAGGTGCCGACCCATAACGACGGCGTGCAGAACGGCGACGAGACGGGCAAGGATTGCGGCGGTCCGACCTCGCAGAAGCTCTGCACCGACGGTGACGGTTGCGAGACCGGTCAGGGCGCGCGCGACTGCGCGAGCTTCGTCTGCGAGAACAACAAGTGCAAGGCGGCGACCCACACCGACGGCGTGAAGAACGGCGACGAGACGGGCAAGGATTGCGGCGGCCCCACCGCTCCCCGCTGCGCCGACGGCGAGAGCTGCGAGAATGGTCAGGGCGCGCGCGACTGCACGAGCTTCGTGTGCACGAACAACGTCTGCCAGGTGCCGACCCACACCGACGGCGTGAAGAACGGCGACGAGACGGGCAAGGACTGCGGCGGTCCTACGTCCAACGTCCGCTGTGCGGACGGCGACGGCTGCGAGAATGGTCAGGGCGCGCGCGACTGCACGAGCTTCGTGTGCACGAACAAGGTTTGCCAGGTGCCGACCCACACCGACGGCGTGAAGAACGGCGACGAGACGGGCAAGGATTGCGGTGGGCCCACGGCTCCGAACAAGTGCGCCGCCGGTGAAGGCTGCGAGAACGGTCAGGGCGCACGCGACTGCACGAGCTTCGTGTGCACGAACACCGTCTGCCAGGTGCCGAACGACCACGACAACGTGAAGAACGGCACCGAGACGGACGTCGACTGCGGAGGCGAGCCGGCGAACAAGCGCTGCACGGCGACCAGGGTTTGCGCGGTCGCGTCCGACTGCAACAGCAAGGGGTGTTACAACAGCAAGTGCACGTGGGGCCGTAGCTGCACGATGCACCACGGCGGCGATACGTGCGGAACGGGCGACGAGCAGTGGGCTTCCAGTGCGGTCGCCGAATCGCCCGCCACGAGCTTCCGCGAAGGCAAGAAGTACCACCACGATTGCTGCGAGAGCGCGATCGTCGACCCCGACGGCGTCCCCGGCAGCGCGGACGATTTCCGCCTCGACGTTTATCAGATCACCGCAGGCCGCATGCGCACGTTCATCAAGGCAACCAGCGGGAACGTTCGCAAGTGGGTGCAAGATGCACGCAATGGCCTGAATGGTGAGTCCTTCAAGGACCCCGCCAACGCCACACAGCTGCCGGTCGGGAACGACGTCTACCTCCCGACTGGCTACCTGACGACGGAGACGGCGGCCAACACGCAAGGCCAGGCCATCAACAACCCTGCGCCGATGAACGTGGTGGCGCACCTCGGCGGCTATCGCTTCACGAACGAGCCGGGCGGCAACAACGGTTACGCCTGCAACCTCAACGACGGCGGCTTTGGATCACGCACGTGGCGACTCGACGACGGCGCGCAAGTCGACTTCGCCGGTGAGAAGCAGCATACGGTGAGCCAGGACCGGCTCGACCAGAAGGCGCTCGTCTGCGTCGACTACTACATGCTGGCGGCCTTCTGCGCCTGGGACGGCGGGCGCCTCGAGACCAAGACCGAACATGCCAAGGCCTGGGGAACGGCGCTCTTCCCGTGGGGAACGTCCGGTCCGACCCAGGGCTTCGAGTACAGCACCGGGGATCTCCGCTACGGCGGCAACGGCGCCACGGATGCCGATCTCATCTACAAGGTGACCGGCGGGAGCCCGGGGAACTTCGTGCAGATCAATCTCGAGCGCGCGAACGCGGCGTGGAACTACGCGAACTACTTCCTCCGCGACGATGCGCGTTACCTCGAGAATCGTCAGGCCATGACGCGTACGTTCACCGGGGGTGACCTGGCGGCGATGAACACGACGCACGACCAGTCCTACGCCGTCTCGCCCCCGGGCCGCTACCCGGCCGGCGCGGGGCCGTGGGGGCATCGCGACCTCATCGGCAACGCGATGGAGATCACCGCCGAGACGAACGGCAACACCTACCGCTGGACGAAGAACGGCAGCTTCGAGTGGTACACCCACTGGGCGTCGCCGACCGGCGCCGGTAACGATGGATATCAATTCACCGGCCTGACGAAATACGGTCGCGCCACCGGCCGCTGCGCGCGTCCGATCGCGCAGCCTTGATGAGCGGACGGCACGACGATCCGCGTCGTCGTGCCGTCAGCGGACTGGGATGACGCGTCTTCGCGCGTCGCAAGAAGCAAGCGCCCGGCTATTGAGGTCGGGCGCTTGCTGGCAGAGCGTCAGTCGACAGCGCCGTAGGAGGTGGTGCGGAGCGTCCCGTCCTTCGTGAGAAGGAGGTCGTTCACGCCGCCGTCCCACAATCGCTCGGCACATAGGAAATCGTAAGTACGGAGTTCGCGCGCAGCCGCATTCGTCGGCAATGACGGGCGCGACGTCAGCCCGTCATTCGAATGTTGGATGTATGGGAGCGCGCTCCGAGCGGCTCATCGAAGAAGGGCACGCACCTTCCGCGAGATACAGAACGATCGACGGCATTGGAGACGTCGCCGAAAACGGAAGAGCTATGCCGACGAATGCATCGCTGACGTGCAAAATCGCAACGTAGATGACCCTATCGAAGATGCGGCGGCTGTGGCAGATCGCGGGACATGAGCGACCTTCGCAACGTGCGAGTAACGACGGCTCGTCGCCTTCGGAGTCTCACGGCAATCGTCAGCGCTTTGGTGCTTGCTGCAGCGTCTGAGATCGCGCACGCAGAGCCTTCGCCCGCGCCGGATTCACGTCCTTCCGGCTCGGCGACGACAGCGCCTCCTTACACTCTCGAAGTCGAGTCGGACGCTCCAGACGTGGTGTCGTTCGGGGCGCTCGCGGCGCGTCTCGCGTCGGACCTCGGTGCATCCGTTGTCCGGCCTGGCGGGCCGTCACCGTCGCGCGCGGCGCTCAGGATCCGCTACCGCGGTGGTGAGCTGACCGTGACGGCCACCCACGCCGATGGTCGGTCGCTCGAGCGCACGGTGAAGGCCCGAGGCGACGATGCAGCGGTCCAGCACGAGGCGATTCTCCTCGCGGCGAACCTTGCGCGCGACGAAGCTGGCGAGATCGTCGGCGCTCTTGCCACACCGCCCGCACCGCCCCCGGCATCCGCCGCACAAGCCGCAGAACCGCCGGAGGGCGAGGTGCCGTTGAGCGTCGCGTTCCTCTACCCGCTCGCGACGAACTTCGAGCATCCGAACGTAACGTCGAAATTCGACTTCTCACTCCTCTATGGCCGCGTCGGAAAGATCGACGGGCTGCAGTTCGGCAGCGGAATCGTCGCCGCCTCACGAGGCGTAAGCGGCCTGCAGTTCGCCGGCTTCGGTGCGGCCTCGGGCGGAACGATCGACGGCGCGCAGATCGCCGGTTTCGGTACCCTTTCGCAGGGACGCGTCACCGGCGTGGCGGTCGGCGGCTACGCGAACCTTTCGCTCGACGGGGTCAAGGGCGTGCAGGTTGCCGGCGCGTTCAACCTCGCGCAGACCAGTATGACGGGCGCTCAGGTCGGCGGTGCCGTCAACCTCGCGACGGGCGGCGCGAAGGGCCTGCAGCTCGCTGGCGCGTTCAACTATGCGAAAGGCAGCGCAACGGGCATACAGCTCGCTGGCGCGTTGAACCTCGCGAGCGGCGACATGAGCGGCGTACAGATCGCTGGCGCTGTGAACGTCGCCGAGAACGTCGACGGCATGCAGCTCGGCGTGGTGAACGTTGCTCGGAGGGTGCGCGGTACCCAGATCGGCGTGGTCAACATCGCCGACGAGTTCGACGGTGTTCCGATCGGCGTCATCAACATCACGCGCAACGGAATCCATCCGATGGTGTGGTTCTCGAACCTCGAATACACGAACGTCGGCGTGAAGTTCTCGACGAAATACGTCTACACGATCATCGGCGGCTACTACGGCTCGCAGGAGACCGGCTTTCGCAACTTCGGAACGACGGCCGTGCTCGGTGGACACATCCCGCTCGTCGCCGGGCTCGACCTCGAGATCCAGGGAGCGCTCACCAACCTCCATCCGCGACCGAGCGAACACTCGAATTCGAAGGATGGAAACCTCTGGATCGCGCCTCAGGCCATGGTGGGCTACTCGTTCGCACCGCATCTCCGCGTGTTCGCAGGAGGCGGCGCGCGGTTTCCGCTCATCGTCGACATTGGAAACGACGTCGTACGTCCCGAAGTCCTCGGCGGCATACAGTTCTGATGTCGCGTGCCCTACCGCGTGGATCGCCACACGGGGGCTGCTGACCGGGTAACGATTTCCCCCGAGGCCGGGCACGCCCAGTGGGGAGCGTTACGGTAGAGCAAGCGTCACGTCGTGGCGTCGGCGCGTCTCATCACGTGACGTCCGCCGCCACGTTCATCGCGACGTGGCGCGACCGCGAGCACGATGAGGACGCCGATGGCGAGCCCGACGAGGGCCCATAGGCGAAGGACTCCTGGCGTTAGCGCGGCCCACCATTTCGCGACGACTTGCGTCTTGCCGAATCCGAGGAGCGGCGCAAGAACGGCTTCGCCGATCGCGAATGCTCCGACGATACCAAGCCCAACGGGGCTTCGTGACGACGGTGCCGCGCGGAGGAGCACGAGCCCCATGATGAGCTGAAGTACCGCGGCGATGTAGAGTCCAGGCGATTGCGCCCAGAACCAGCCGAGCCGCACGTACGAGCTCGGGGAAATCAGGCCGAGGAGCCCGAGGGCGGCAATGACGATACCGACGATCCTAGCCAGCGCTTTCACGGCGAACCTCGACCTTCCCGCGACCGCCGAAACCGCACGATCGCGATGCATGCGCGATCGAGCAACGCCCGTGCCTGCGCGCGTCCGCACGAGGTGCCTCGAGCTGGCCGACGTCCGGCTCGCATCGGAGCGTTTGGCGCCAGCGACGGCAGCAGGAGCTCCACGAGCTCGCGATCGAGCGGAACGACCATCGCTCCGTAACGGCTGCTCGCTCCGGATTGCAAACGCCAATCGGCGCGCCGCCCACGAATTAATGTGGATTAATTGCGGGGTCGACCAGCGGGTCCCTCGTCGACGTCGCGTCCAGGCCTCGCTTAGGATGCGACCGTGGCATTGCCTTATTCCAGGAGAACCGTAATCACCGTTCTAGTGGCGGCGATGTGTGTGCCGCTCGGCTGCTCCTTGATGGTGCCCGATGACCTCGCCAGTGGCAGCAACGGCTCCGAGGTACCCATGACCTCCGGCGATTCGAGCGCTGACGCGGTCATCGACGAGCGCAAAGATTCGAGCACCGACGGAGACGCGGACTCCGGCCCGTTGACCTACGAACAAGTCGTCCTAGCCGACGGTCCGGTCTCTTACTGGCACCTCGATGAAAAGGGTGGTGTCCTTTTCGCGGACGCCATGGGGCGTCATCCCCTCGAGCTCGGCGGCGACGCGAGCGGCGTCGTGTACTCGAATCCGGGAGTCACCGACGGCGGGTCGGCCGTGCGCATGATCGGCGGGGCGCTCTTGCAAAACGACGACGGCGCCTTCGATCTGTCCGGTCTGAAGCCCTTCACCCTCGAGATCTGGATGCGGCCAACCTCGACGGATACCGCCTACCACAACGTGTTTGCGAAGTACGTGCTCAGCGATGCTGCGCCTGCACCTGCGAACGGCGCGGACCTCTTCTGGAGTTCCTCCCTGTCGAGACTTCAATTCGAGCGTTGGCAGGACGGCGGGGTCACCGACTTTGTCGGCTTGAACACCCAGCTCCCCGATGATCGCTTCGTGCACGTCGTGGTGACGATGGATGGAACGCGACTCGTCCTCTACGTCAATGGAGCTGCGGTCAGCATCGGCAAGAATCCGGCTCCGTCCGCCACGGACCCCAAGGTGCCGTTTCAATGGGGCCGTGGATACATCGGCTATCTCGACGAGCTCGCCTTCTACGACAAGGCGCTCAGCATGGAGCAAGTGAGCGCCCACTTCCACGCCGCCGAGTGAGCGACGAAGGCAAGGCTTTCACGCACAGGAGCACGCTCCCGAGCAGCAGCGTCGCGTCATCGAGACCCTTTCCTTGCGGATTGGAATCGATACCCATCGCGCCACGAGCAGTCCCGCCCTACGGGCATCGGCGATGCGTCCGCCTGGGGGATAGGCGTTCATCATGAATGTTCCTCGCTTTCGGTCCCGAAAGTGTGACTCCCGCACGTGATGCGACGGACGTTTTGCATCTCGCCACGACGGAAAGATGTATCGTGCGCCGCAGGGGGGGCGCAGGCAGTGGGGCGATGCAACGTGCGGGCTCGACGAAGTTCTTGCGCAACTTCTCCGTGGGGTGGCCGAAGCGTGGTGTTGCGACCGGTGACCCCTCTTTACGGTCGGCACAAATGAGGAGAATGCGAGCCATGCTTCGACAATCCACAGACCGCGCCACGATTTCGTCTTCTTCGATGTCTTGTCGATCGAACGTGCAATCGTCCCCTCGTCGGGATCGACTCGCCTTGACACTCTTGCTCGCGCTCGTCCTCCTGCTTACGGGCAGCGGCTGCTCCGCGACGTCCAAGTACATGACACCTTCGCCGGCCGGGCCTGCGTCCCTCGCCGCCGCGGGCGACATGGCCACCGTCGTCTTCATCCGACCTTCGGGGTTCGCCGGCAGTCAGCGAGCCACCGTCCTCGATGGTCAGGGGCGCTTCCTCGGCGACAGCTTGCCCGAGTCCTATTTCGCCGTGAAGGTGCCGCCGGGCGAGCACGTGTTCATCAGCTGGGCAGAGAACACGGGTGCGCTGCGTGCGACTCTCGCCGCTGGCAAGGTCTACTTCGTCGAGGTTAGCCCCAAGATGGGCGCATTCTCGGCACGCGTACACTTGCTTGCCATCACCCCTCGAGCCTCGAGCTGGAAGAAGCTGGACGAGTGGATCGCCGAGAGCAAAGCCTACGTGCCCGACGAGGTGCACGGACAGGCTTACCTCGCATCGCGCAAGAACGACGTCGCCGAGCGCATTCGTCGGGCCAACGAGGCCCTGAACAAGGACTACTCGAGGGACGAACTCGACGAGAGGACGCTGCTCCCAACGGATAGTCGTTGAGCATCGTCCGTGTCGCCACCGTGATCCGTCGCGTGGCACTTCGAGTGCCTCGCGCCGGCTCGGTTCATCGGTCTGCGGCCCCGAATCCGTCCCTAGCTTCGAACGCGTGATTGCACGAGGAGGCGAGCGATGGCATGCCGTCGTTGTGGCTCCCTCGCACCGCTCCCTCGACCCGACGAACCCGCTTGGCCGTGCGGTGCGTCTTGCTCTGGCGGTTCTTGCGCTCGGTTCGTCCGTCGCCTGTGCAGGCAAAGAGGAGGAGGCGAGCGACAACTCCGCGAACGCCGTCGTCGGTGGCAAGGAGACGATGGACGTCCCGGCGATTGGCTACCTGGCGCACGGGTTCCAGGTCGAGGGAAACTGGATCGTCGTCATCCCCTATTGCACGGGGACGCTCATCGCTCCGGACATCGTTCTGACCGCCGCGCATTGCGTCGAGCAGGCGAAGGAAAAACAGTACACCGCTCACTTCGGTACGGGCGTGCCGCGCGATCCGCACGTGCTGATTCCCGTGAAGGAGTCGGTGATGCATCCCGCGTACGTCACCGGAGCGCAGCACACGTACGCGTTCGACCTGGCGTATCTCGTGCTCGAGTCCCCGATCCGCAACGTGCCGCTCGCGACTCCCTTGCGAACTCCACACGAGGGCAAGTGCAACTACGTGAGCACGGGCTACGGCACGAAGAAAGAGAACTACGCCTACAACGAGCCGGTGCTCGACACCGACAACGGCTTTCGCAAGGCGCTCTCGATGTGCGCCGACCCGGGCTACGTGAACTCGGCTTCGCTCGTCACGAACGGCACCATCCGCGCGCACAGCGACGAGGGGGCCGACTGCGTCGGTGACAGCGGCGGCCCTTTGCGGATCGACAACACCCGGCAGATCGTCGGCGTGCTCAGCAATCTCGGGCCAGTCTCGAGTGGCGTGACGTGCTCGACGGGCGCGCCCGCCTATTACGCACCCGTGGCGACCAGCTTGCCGTTCATCGACGAGGCGCTCGCGAAGAGCGCGGCACGCTGACGTTCTCGACCCGCAGCTTCGATCGCCGTCCAGACGCGTCACTCTTGGTCGGCAAAGACCTTCGCGTAGCTCTCCCCGTAGGGGTAGAAGCGATCTTTCTCGCCGCGTGCCCAGGCCTCACGCACGGCAGGGTCGGAGAGATCCCAATCAGGTCGGCACGCCCGAAGCGCGTCGCGCAGGTCGGCGCGCAGTTCTTCGACCGTGGGCCGTCCGAAGAACCAGTAGCCGTTGTAGACCTTGTGCACGACGAGCTCGGGGAGGAGCACGATCGTGTGCGGGACCATCGGGTCGTGCGTCGTGTCCGTGTACTCGGCAATGTCGAGATCCTTTTGCACCTTGCGGCCAGGGTCCGACAGGAAGGGCCAGTGCGCGCCGACACCCGCGCGGAATTCGTTCGTCGCGAGCAAGTTGTCCGTACTGATGGTGACCATTCGGCAATAGCCGACGATCATCTCACGATGCAGGAGGAGCAGGCCCTCGTGCTGGCGGCGGTCCTTTGGGCAGAAGCCCCCGCGCGAAAGGACGACCACCATCGGATCCCTTCCTTGCAGCTCGGAGAGTTTTCGATGCTTGCCTGTCTGATCGGGAAGCTCGTAGTCGGGAAAGCGTGCCCCAGGGATGATGTCGCTGCGCATCGGTCTTGCCTCCATGTCAGCGTCGTGCAGAAGCCGAGCGGCGTCGAGAGGCGACTCGCCGCACGGAACCCTTCCGGACGTCGAACCCACGTCCTTTGGCCCGCCCGGCTTCGTATCAGCCCGCATACGGTACGCCAGCACGTGAAGGCTGGATCGGCAGCGACAAGAGCGCGAACGAGACGTCTACAGATGCCGCGTTTCGGTGGGCGGGCTTTGCCAATTGTTGTGGAGGCCATCCATGTATTGGATCGGCGCAGCCATCAGCTCCTCGACCGGGAGATCGTCGACCGCGGAGAGACGAACCGAGACGTATTCGCCGCCCATCACCTCGAGCCGGCCATGCCCATGCGTGGTGATCCCGCACTTGGTGCAGAAGCGATGATGCCCCTCGCCCCAGTCACCTGACTTGCCGTAGTCGCCGAGCACTTCCTCGCCCGAGAGCAGGCGGAAGTCCTCGGGCTTGAGGTGGCCCGCATTCCACATCCGGTCCTTCCAGCAGAAGGTGCAATTGCACTTGCCGGTGCCCTGCGCGAGGTCGATGTCAGCCTCGAACGTGACGGCCTTGCAGTGACAGCTCCCGCGATACGTCTTCTTCATGGTCTTCTCCATTCGTCGAGCCGGAGGGCTTCGAGGAGAAAGAATACCGGGCATAGCTGTCAGCTTTTGTCAGGTTTGTGAGGCGGGTTCCGAATGCCACGGCGACATGCGAGTCCGCGTCCGCAACGGCAGCCGCAGCCGCAACGGCAGCCGCAGCCGCAACGGCATCCGCGTCCGCGTCCGAGTCCGCGACGGGATCCGTGGTTTGGTAAGCGCGGGCGTTGGGCGCTCGCCGCTTGATGGATCGCGTTGGGAGCGAACGCGCGCTTTTTTCGGGTAAGAATGGCCTCGATGGCCGCCCGCATGGTGTGGACGCGCGCGCTCCCGATGATCGTCGCCTCAACGACGCTCCTCGGGTCGGCGATCGCGACGGCCGACGAAGGTGGGGCGCCCGTCGAGCCGGTCATCCTCGTCTACGAGGCACCGGAGAATGCGGGGTGTCCGTCGAGCTCCGCCTTCTCGGATTCCATCCGTTCCTACACGACGAAATGGACCCAGGCTCCTGCGGGCATGCGCGCGCGAACGATCCGCGTCCGCCTGGAGCCGAACGGCACGGAAGACGCGAGCCTCACCGCCCGTCTCGTCGTCGAGGACGTGGACGGTCGCGTCTCCGCGCGCAAGCTCCAAGGTCCGAGCTGCGCGTACGTGGCACAGGCACTCGCGGTGATGGTGGCCGGGGTCATCGATCCACTTGCGGCCGGCATGCCCGAGTCGACCTCGCCGGTCGGAATGGCTTCCGCGGAGCAGTCGAACGAGACTGGCCCGGACGTTCCACTCCCTTCACGCGTCGAACCCGAGCGGCCACGGCGTGCGCCCTCGTCCAGGCCTCGCCCGCGCGCGTCTCGAACCGTCCGAACGTCCGCCGAACTCCGCATGGAGGCGAGCTCTGCCGTATTGAGCGAAACGCTCCCCGTGCTCGCCGCGATGTTCGAAGTCGAACTCGGCGCGGCCTCGGCGCCGAACGAAGAGGGAGGTTGGCGCCCGTCCGCAGCGATTGGCATCCGCCAAAGCTTCGCGCATGAGATCGCTCTACGAGGGGGTGAGGTGGAGTTCGTGTGGACGGCGGCGAATCTGCGGTTGTGCCCCGTTCGCGTCGGCCTGTTCGCCAATCGACTGGAACTGACGCCATGCGGCGAAGCCAACGTGGGGACACTTCGCGAACGTGCAAAGGACTTCGCCGACCCGCGCGGAACGTCGATGTTGTGGGCCGATTTCGGCGCTTCGATGTCCGCCCGTCTCGCCCTTGGTCGCGTCTTCTATCTCGCGACGAGCATGCTCGTGACCATGCCGACGACGCGCCGGCCCTTCGAATTGAAGAGTGGCGTGCCCGTCTCGCAGCCGCCCGCGCTCGGCGTCCTCGTGGGGGCTGGTGTGGGCCTGCACTTTTGAGGCTATTTTCCGGGCGATGCATGTCGAATCGGCCTCGATGATTTTTTCGGGATCAAAACGAAGGCCGTGTCGCCACTACCGGTCGTGTGGGCGTCGTCGTCATTGATCCGCTTCTTTGCGGGGCGAAAACTCGAGAGCGAGCCGACGTTTCGCGCGTCCCAAATATCGGCCCCCCAGCAGGAGACCGACCCTAGGCTCGAGGGAGACGTCGAGGCACGGGCCGAGCACCTGCGGGAGATGGTTCGTCGCCACTTCCCGGACGTCTGGGGATTCCTCCGCCGTCTCGGCTTCGCCGCACACGTGGCGGACGACGCGGCCCAGGAGCTGTTCTTCGTCGCGGCGCGCCGCCTCGAAGAGGTTCAACCTGGGCGCGAGCGAGCCTTTCTATTCGGTGCCGCACTTCGTATCGCGAAGGGCCTGAAGCGCAAAGGCGCTCGCGAGGTGCTAACTCCCCCGCTGGACGCGGACCTCGACGTTCCGTCCGCCGCGGGAACCCCCGAAGACATGCTCGACGACGAGCAGGCGCGGGCGCTCGTTTACCGCCTCCTCGCGGAGCTCGACGAAGACCAACGCGCAGTCTTTGTCATGTTCGAAATCGAAGAAATGACGATGAAGGAGATTGCCGAGATGCTCGGCGCACCGATGGGTACGGTTGCCTCGCGCCTACGTCGCGGTCGCGAGGACTTTCGGGCTCGCCTCGAGCGATACCGCAAGAGTCAGCGAGGCACGCCATGAAAGACCCTATTCGCCTCTCGATCGAGGACAAAGGGATCGAACGCTTGCTCTCGGCGACGCGCAGGGAGCGCCCCTCGCCCGAGCAGATCGACAAGGCGCTCGTGCGCATGACGGCGGCGGCCGCGCTGCCTCCCAGCGTGCCGGCCCTCGCCACGTCGCTCTCCTCGCGAACCTGGATGAGCACGTGGCTTCCGTGGACGGCGGTCGTTGGCGTCGCGGCGATCGCGATGGCCGGCACCGTGTGGACGAAGAGCTCCACCCGCAGCGCGCCGACGCCCAACACGGGCGCCCCGGTTTCCGGCTCCGTGGAGGAGCCGCAGTCCGCGCAGCCAGTACCGGCGGTGAATATTCCGCCAGAGGTGGTCTCCGCCGAAGTCGTCATGCGCATCGACGACCTTCCGACGGCGCGCACGACGGAGTCCAATCCGTCCCGATCCGTGCTGCTCGATGCTGCGGCGCCTGCAGCGCCGATCGCTCGAACGGAGAACGCTCGCCCCGCGGTCGAAGCGCCGACCAATACCTTCCCCGAGGAGTTGAAATTCGTCGTTGCGGCTCGCTCCGCGCTTGCCGGTGATCCGCGCGCAAGCCTCCGCAATGCGGACGCGTATGACGCTCGATTTCCTCACGGCATCTTCTCGGAAGAAATCGACGCCATTCGGATCGAGGCCTTGGCCGCAACAGGGGAATCCGCCCGTGCGCGCGCTCTGGGCGAACGATTCCTCTCCGAAAAAGACTCCAGTCCGTACGCGGGACGTGTTCGCACCGTCCTGCGATCCATCGCACCGTAAGACCGAGTCAGCGTCGCGTCGTCCGACGTCGCGCCTCGGCCACCTCGGTCTCGTAGCCGCCCGATTCCATTGACTCGATGCTCCGCAGTCCGCGGAGGTTCTCTCCATCTCCGACACCGAGCCTGCCCATGAAGAGCTCTCGTCCATCCTCGGCGCACACGCCTCCGTCGCCCTCGCGCATCATCCTCGTCGGATGTTGGGCAATCGCCCTCACGAGCATTCTCGACGGCGCCTCTTGTGCGTCGCCGTCGAGCGATCCGTTCGTCGTCGGCGACGACACGGATGCCGGAGGTTCGGGCGTTTTCGTCACGCCGGACGCATCGAACGACGTCGCGGTCGAATCCGATTCCGCATCCACGGCGAAACTCTGTAATGCGACGGGCGAGACGCCGTGTCCTGCCCCGTATGGCACGTGCGGAGCCGGTAAATGCACGACCGACCTGTCCTCCGACATCAAGAACTGCGGCTCGTGCGAAAACAATTGCTTCGGTGATCTCTCGCTCGTCGAGTGGCACTACATCCTGCACATCGATCCGTCCTGCGTGAACGGACAGTGCACGATGCTCTGCGATACGAGCGTCTATCCGTTCTATCGAGATTGCAACGGGCGATCCGACGACGGATGTGAGCTCGACGTGCAGACTGACCCGCAAAACTGCGGCGCCTGCGGCAACGTCTGTCCATCCGGCACCCGCTGCGTCGCCGGTCAGTGTGGGTGCCCTCCCGGCCAGACACTGTGCGAATCGAACGCCGACGATCTCGGTCCTGACACCGCCGTCGACCAGTCGACGAATCCGCCGACGTACTTTCGGTGCGTCGACCTCAAAACCGATATGAAGAACTGCGGGGCCTGCAGGAGCCCGTGCACCGATTCCTCCCAAGGTGCATGTGCGACTCCGCCCCCGCACACCAAAACGACGTGTGCGGGAGGAACGTGTGGTCATTCGGCTTGCGAGAGAGGTTGGACCGATTGCGACAACGACCTCGGCAAGGGCTGCGAATCGAATGGCTGCGAAACCCTTACGGACTTCGACAGCAAGAATTGTGGGGCCTGCGGACACGCCTGCGCGCCGGGCCAGCGTTGCATAAACAACCGCGATGACGGTAAGGGCCCTCGCTGCCTTTGCGCGCCGAACGAGACACTCTGCGACGTCATCAAGTGCGTCGATCTCACGAACGACGTCGACCACTGCGGCGCGTGCGGGAATCGATGTCCGGGCTGGGCCGCTCCCAACTCGACGTCCGTGTGCAACGCCGGTATTTGCGACACGCAATGCAAGGAGGGATTCGGGGACTGCGACGGCGACAAATCCAACGGGTGCGAAACGAACGTGATGGTCGACGAGACGAGTTGCGGAGCGTGCGGGCATCGTTGCGATACCGCAGCCGGCCAGCCTTGCTTCCAGGGCGCATGCCTGATGACCGAATGCGATGCCGGCGTGCAGGAGACCAGATGAAGCTCGTGAACGGACGCAGCCGGCTCTTCGGAGCGCTCGCCGCCGTGCGGGGTCCAGCGTTGCTCGCGTCGCTCGTCGGGCCATGCGCGGCAGGGGCCTTGGCGAGTTGCGCCGCCGACACTGGATTCGTGGACGTCGACGCAACGGATGCCGGACGCCTAGAGCCCGTCGACGCCGAACCCGTCGTGAGGGATGCACTGGCCGAGGATGCCGAGTGCTCGTCGGATTCTGCCTGTCCGCCCACCAAAGGGCCGTGTGACGGAGTCGCGTTCTGCCCAGTGCCTCTGCCGCTCGACTCGACGCGAGCGCTGCGAACCGTTTGGGGCACGCAGAAAGACGATGTCTGGGCCGTCGGCACCGCAGGGACTGTCATGCATTGGGACGGCACCTCGTGGGCGTCGGTGCCGGCGAAGACGACGCGAACGCTCACCACGGTGACTGGAAGTTCGAAGAACGACGTATGGGTCGGCGGCTCTACCGCCGCCGTCTTCCACACCGACGGATTCGCCAACGGAACGGCGACGTGGGTGGCGACCCCCATCGCGCCACCGTATGACCAGGGCGGACTCGAATCGCTCCTGACGTCTTCGTGGCTCCGCTCGAGCGGCGAACTGTGGCTTGGCGGTCGTTGTTACCCGGGATCCGATACCTACGGATCACGCTGGCGCTCATCTTCGATTGACGGCGTCACGACATGGACTCCCGAAGATCCATCCTGGTATTGCGAAATGGGTGACACCTACGCTCTCTGGGGAGCGAACGCGACCGATCTATGGATGACCTCTTTCCGTGGGCGTGTCTACCGCGGTGTAGTGCCCGATTCGCCACCGGCCGTGGACGGCTCCAGCGATCCGGTTTGGACCGAATACGATAGTCAGACTTTGGGCCCTCTCTACGCGACTTGGGGCTCATCGACCGACGACGTCTGGTTCGTGGGAGAGAGCGGCGCCATTCGCCATCACAACGGATCGACGATCCTCGAGCGGGTCGAATCTTCGACGCCCCACGACCTCTACGGCATCTGGGGGCGAGCCCCCACGACATCTGGGCCGTCGGAGAAAAGGGCACGGTCCTCCACTACGACGGCACGGAATGGCGACGCCAGCGCGTGACGCTCCCTCCTAGCGCTCCGCCTCTTTATGGAGTTTGGGGCAGTAGCGCGGACGACGTTTGGGTCGTGGGACAAGGCGTCATTCTGCATTTCACGGGAACCTTGGCTCCCGATGGAGAAACGCCATGAAGCAGACTTCGCGAAACCTTTTTATCTTCGTCTGCGCGACCGCGCCGGCGTCGTTCGCCGCTTTCGCTTGTGGCGACGACGGAGAGCGGACGATCTTCGATCCCTCGTCGAGCGATGCCGACACCGCGGATGCGGTCACCATTCCAGCGGACTCCGATGCAACGACGGACGGCAACAACGCGACGGATGCGAGCGACGCGAGCTCCCCGGTGTGCAGTGTCGACCACTGGTGTCGAACACCCCTGCCCATCTACCAGAATCTGAGAGCAGTTTGGGGCGACGGGACCGGCGTCGTCTGGGCCGTCGGCAGCTGCGTGGCCCATCCTGAGCTCGCGATCAACGGCTACGGCGATGTTCATCACGATGGTTGCATCCTCCGGTGGGACGGCACCGCTTGGCAGTTCGCCTTCGTCGTCGAAGCGCCCGATCCCGTCAGCTGGTCGAACTTCTCGACCATCTGGGGTAGCGGACCAACGGATATCTGGGTCGGCGGCAGTGCAGGGCTCTACCATGGAGAAGGCCCCGACTCGGCGACGCTGACCTGGACGCGAGTCCCGCTCCAGCGGGAGTGGCCGATTGGCGTCGTCTCGATTTGGGGCTCGGGCAAGAACGATGTTTGGTTGGCCGGCGCTGGATACTTTGCAGCGGGCTGGAGAACCGGTGGCGGCATCTGGCATTTTTCGGGTCCAAAGAACGATCCCGACGGCGGTGCGGTCGCCGACTGGGAATACGACCCCGTCTCCACCCAATTCGACGCGCGCCTCACCGAACTCCGCATCTTCGGTAGCTCGGGCAACGACCTCTGGATCACTGGCAGCACCCGCGCTTCATCGGAGATTCATCCGCTCTTCCTTCATCGCGGTGTCGGCGAAGAGTCGGCGATCGCGTGGGTCGATCGTACGCCACCGACCGCCGCGAGGACCCCGTACGGTATCGACGTCGCGACCGCCGGCGCCGTCACGGCCCCCGGGCAAGCATGGATGGGCATTCGAGCATCGTGGGGTAACGGCGCGCGGGCGTATCCGGCCAACCAGTCCGTGCTCGGCACGGGAGACGCGGGCACGGCCTTCACGCCCTTCTGGGAAGTCGGCAACTACTTCGCCGACGGTGCGTACGACGTCATCAACGGCTTTTGGAGCGCGTCGCCGACCAACGTTTGGATGGTGTCCGATCACGGGCGCCTCCGTCACTTCGACGGAACGCAGTGGACCCTCACCTCTCTGTCGACCTCCAGCATTCCCGTCATTGCCGACCTGCACGGTGTCTGGGGACGCGGCGTGGCGGCGCCCAACGACATCTGGGTCGTTGGAGAGAACGTCGCCTTTCATCATCGTGATCCGATTTCGCCTTCGCCGGAGAACGACAAGTGATCGACACACGGAAGACCACGCGGTCGGCCCTCGCACTCGGGCTCGCCTGCACGCTCGGGCCGGCGGTCGTGATGGTGGCCTGCACGGACGACGGCGCGCCCCGCGCGGGAGATGCCGAGACGACGACGCGCGATGAGGCCGGCACGGCGACTTCCCCCGATGCGGCGCCGGCCGTCGACGTGCCGGACGCCAGCGATGATGGCTCGTGGGACGCCGCGACGCCTCTCGTCGTCTGCAAGACCGGGGTCTGTGCCGTCGAGCTCGCGGCGGGCGCGGAACACCTCTGCGCACGCATGAGCGATGGTACCGTTCGATGCTGGGGCCTCGATTCGCAATATTCGCAGAGGTTCACGGGCTCGCTGGGCCGTGGTGGGGCGTCGATCGACGGCGGTCCCGGGCCGGGGCTCGCGTTCGCGCCTGCGCCGGTCGTCGACCTGACCGGCGTGATCCAGATCAGCGCCCGCGGTTACACGAGCTGCGTCACGCTCGAGGATGGCAGCGTTCGATGCTGGGGAAGCAATCAGAACGGGGAGCTCGGCCTCGCGCGTGATCCGGCCGTCTTCGACGACGACGGACACCCGACACCGTCGATCGTTGCCCTCGGCGGGAAGGCTCGACGTGTCGACGTGACCGGGAGCGCGTGGCGAGCCCCCCACGCGTGCGCCGTGCTCGAGAGCGGCGACGTCGAATGTTGGGGAATGAACACCGACATGGCCCTCGGGCGCGACGCGGGGGAGGGGAAGATCGTCGGCCCAGGTAAGACGGGACTCTCGCACGTCGTCCGCACAGCGGCGAGCATTGCGATGACGGAAGACGGCAAGCTCTGGTCGTGGGGAACGCCGTACCTGCTCGGGCGCCCCACGTCGCTCGCCAGCGCGTCACCGGTGGCGGCCCCGATCGCGACACTGCCGTCGGTGACGGGCTTCGATGCCGACGACAACGCGTGCGCAGTCGTCGACGGAGAACTGTACTGCTGGGGACGAAACAACGGCTATTCACTCGGCACAGGAGACAGTCGGTGGCGAACGCTCCCCAGCTTCATCCCGACGATGCGCGCGCCAGGCGCCCACGTGCAACAGATCTACACCGGTCGCGATGGCGCCTGCATTCGCCTGACCGACGGAGCTCTCCAGTGTTGCGGCTCGAACGGACTCGGGGAGCTAGGGCTCGGTGTCGATGGAGGCATTGCCCTCAAGCAAGCCTCGAAGTTCACCGCGGTGACCGGACTCGAAGGAAGGAAGGCCGTACAAGTCGTGAGGAGCTACGCAAACGGAAACGCCACGGCCTGCGCTTTGCTCGAAGACGGAACGGTCATGTGCTGGGGTAGCAATCGCTCGGGACAGCTTGGAACCGGCACCTCCGACGCGGCGCCACACCCGACGCCGGTCATCGTTCCGTTGCATTGAATGTAGGGACCATGAGATCGAAAAAACTTTTGACGGCCTTCGTCGTCGGAATTCCCTCGCTCTTGGTGACGGCATCGCTCGTCGCGGCGTGCGCATCGAGTGATCGCACCTTCGAACCGTCCCAAGAACCGACCTTCCTCGCGCCGGACGCCGCGACGCCGGAAGCCGGCTGCGAGACGACACGTTGCTCGCGCGACTTGAAGACCGTTCTCAGTGGATGCAGCGACGACGTCGTCGAGCAATGTCCGCCGGAATCGGGATGCGGCGAGGGAAAATGCGTCTCGGCGTGCACGGCCGTCGAGCTCTCGAAAGGATCGGTCGGCTGCGGGTTCTGGACGCTTCCCCCGGACGACATCATCGCAGAGAGTGCCGGCTCGTGCTTCGTGGCGATGATCGCCAACACCTGGGACACTGGAGCAACGCTCGGTGCGGAATACGGGGGCGAGACGCTCGATATCTCGAACTCCACGTATTTGGTCGACGACAGCGGTGGTGGCGATCTGAAGTATGAAAAGCTCACCGGTCCGCTCTCGCCCGGTGGCATTGCGATCGTGTTCCTCGCGAGCAAGCCTGGCTCCGCGTCGCCGTGCCCTGCCGAGGTCGCGGCGGCGCTCTCTCTCGATCCCATCGCACACGGAACGGCGCGGACGAGTGCCTTTCACTTGACGTCCACCGTGCCGGTCAGCGCGTATTCGATGTATCCGTATGGCGGAGCAGCGTCCTATTTCCCGTCCGCCACGTTGCTGTTGCCCGCGTCGTCGTGGAGCACGAACTATCTCTCCATCAACGCCTGGCCAGCGATCGCGGCAGGCAGGAACCCTTATTTGCAGATCGTCGCTGCCGAAAACGATACGGTCGTGCGAATCGATCCGAACGTGAAGATCGTCGGCACTGCCGACGTGGTCGGTGCCGAACGTCGTTTCGTGCAGTCGTGGACACTTCAGCGTGGACAGGTCCTGCAGTTCACGCAACCGGCCGAACTCACTGGAAGCCCCATCGAAGCGACGAAACCGATCGGGCTCTTCGGCGGAACGCAATGCACGAATGTTCCTGATCGCTTCGGATTCTGCGATATTCTCGGTCAACAGATTCCACCTGTCGGCCAGTGGGGAGCGAATACGCTCTGGTGCCATTTCGCTCGAGGCAGGGCTTCGACGTCGGCATGCGCGTCCCGCGTTTCGAATCCGTACCGTGGCGATTCGTCGGCGCGGCCGACGGCACGCAGCTCGTCTACGATCCGGCGCCGCCACCCGGCGCGCCCACGACACTCTCCGCGGGACAAGCGGTCACGTTCTTGACCGACAAGCTCGTGACCGTGCGGAGTCAGGACGACGCCCACGCTTTCTACGCCGCCATGTACATGACCGGCGAGCAGTACAGTTCGATCATCGGCGGACGGAACATCGGCGATGCCGACTTCGTGAACGTGATCCCATCGGGGCAATTTCTCGACCGCTACGTCTTCTTTGCGGACTACAGCTTTCGCGAAACGACGCTCACGATAGTCCGCAAGAAGACAGAGACGGGCTTCGCGCCGGTCGAGCTCGATTGCGCGGGCGAGCTCACGGAGTTTCAGCCTCTCGGGGCGAACGGCGATTATGAATATACCTGGGTAACACTGACGAAGGACCGCACTCCACAGTCCTTTCCGAAGGGGACGTGTAACAACGGCCGGAACGAGGCGCGCAGCAATGGACCGTTTGCGCTTTACGTGTGGGGGATGGACGACGCGGCGAGTTACGGGTACGCGGGAGGGGCAGGGCTACGCGCGCTGAACCCGATTACTCCACAGATTCCGAAGTAGCGTCCGCGTCCGCAACCGCCCCCGCAACCGCCACCGCCCCCGCAACCGCGTCCGCGGTCGCGTGCGGGGGGGGCGTGAGAGAACGAGGCGCCCTGCGTCTACATCGGGGCTTGCCTGACTCGGGCGCCGCGGGGGCGATGCCGACGACCCCTTAGTGGACGGGGGGCGGCGCGACAGGCGCCGTGTCGTCTTTCTGGATGCAGGATGCGAGGTCGAAGAGCAAGAATTCGAGGATCTTCTCCTGCGCTGTGAGAGGACCCGAAGAGCAAACGGTCGGAAAGACCGTCGAGCCCGGGAAGCCCAATCCGCCGCCGCCCGACGTGTCTTCGGCGGCGATGTGGAAGCTTGAGTAAACGACGCGACCACACTGATTGTCTGCGCTCGCTTCGACCGGCGTGTTGAACGAATAGGTCTGTGTGTCGGTGCTCGAATAGACCCAGCGCTGGGCCGGCGGATTCGCCTTGCTGAAGCGATCGTACGTATCTTGTAGTTCGAGCTGACCGCGCGTCGTCGTCGCGCCCGTGGCCTGCAGCCAATCCGCGAGGGCTGCGCCCTTCGGAAAGGTCGTATCGATCGATGCAGGGTTGTTGAAGCCGCCGCTCGGACCCCAGTCGGCCGTTTGCGGCCACGGCGACGGAGCCTGGTTGATGACCTCTTGTGCGAGATCGGTCACGAACACGCGACCGCCGCTGTCGGCGTACGACTTCACATTCGCGCGGCCCGCCGAGTCGGGCTTGGTCGAGTCGTCGACCTGGCAGGGGAACGCGACGAGATCGTACCGATTCAAATTTTCCACGTGCTGCCACAACGCCGATGCGGGCGGAATCTTCGCTCCTTGCAGCGAGGCCCCTTCACCGCGATAGAGATGCACGCGACCGTCGCCCGTCGGCGCCGTGAACTCGCTCTGGTCGATGCCGATCTTGAGCAAGATGCACTCGGTCGGGTCGTAGAAGCTCGTGTCGATCGCGATGAGGGGGATGTCCCCTTCGCTCTTGTTGCGAGGTAGACGTGTCTGCTCGGCGTCGAGCGCGGTGTCTTTGCAGGCGTCGACGCGCGGGATCGTCACCTGACGACGCCAGCGACCGATTTGAATGACGAGCGGGATGTTGTCACCGGTGGGGACGTTCTCGAGGCGAAACTTGCCGTCGGGACCGCTCAGCGCCGAGGTGATTGGCTTGCCTGACGCGAGCGCGCCACACTTGTCACAGTTTACGCCTGCGGGAAACGGATCGAGCTTGTCGTTCGGGACGTAGAGGATTGCGTTGTAAAGGGGATCGGTCTTGTTCGGCGCGAACACCGTGCCGGTGAGCGTTGTCGAGCCGCTCCCGCATGCCGTCACTTGGCACTGGAGGCCGGTGCAAGGCCCACTGGAGGTGCCGCCGTCGCCGCTGTTCGTGAACGAGCCACTGCTGCCGTCTGCACCCTGCCCGTAGGGCGTGTTGGCATTGTCGAGGGACGAGCCGTTCGAGGAGCCGCATGCGACGGTCAGACAAAGAGCCGTCCCAAGCACGGCAGAACCCAATACCCAAGAAGCGCGCATTCGAGCCTCCTCCGAGTGTGGAGTGTTGGCCACAGGGCCTGAGGGCGCGAGGCATCAATTGCCCCGTCCGCAAACCTCAATTCGATACCACACGAGCCCTCGAGCAGCAGCGTCTCTAGCGAGCTACGAATCCAGCGACGAGTGCTTTTGCTTCGTCACCGATCTCGATCTGCCCCGCACCATCCCGGCGGCGCGGCATCCGTGCCGGATCTCGGGTTAGGAAGCTCTTAGGGATCACGGAGGAACCATTTAGGAACGCTGGCGATGGCGAGACGTCATCTTCCCTCCTGCGCGGCGCCTGCTCGCGCAGAGGAAGAGGGACCATCGTCATGCGCTCGCTCATGAAGTCAGGATTGGCCGCATCGCTCGTCGCACTCACGTTCGTCGCGGCTTGCACCCAAGAAAAGCCGAAGCCGCAGCAACAATCGTCCGCGGTGGACCAGGCACCGAGGAAGGACGAGCTGGTCAAGCGAGGCGGCGAGCTCGTGAAGCTTGGCGGTTGCAACGATTGCCACACGCCGCTGGCGTTCGATCCCAAGATTGGAATGCCCATGCCGAGGACCGACCGCACGCTCTCCGGACACCCCGAGGGAGCGTCCGAGCCAACCGGGCAGTCTGCAAACGGTGAGGCCGTGATGGGCGCTACGATGACCGCGTACAAGCTGCCCTTCGGGACCGTCTACGCCGCCAATCTGACCCCTGATCTCGAGACCGGGCTGGGCTCGTGGACGGAGCAGGACTTCATCCGCGCCATGCGCACCGGCAAGCATCAGGGCAAGGCTGACGGGCGACCGATCCTCCCGCCGATGCCGTGGATGAACCTCTCGGCGACGCCCGAGGCGGACCTTCGTGCGATGTTCGCCTTCCTCCGCAGCATTCCGGCGGTGAAGAACAGCGTGCCCGTGCCCAACGTGCCGCCGCAGGCGCTCGCCGGAATCGCAGAGTCGTACGCAAAGATGGCCCCGCCTGCCGCCGCACCCGCTCCGTCGCGACTGTAGCCGTGCTCGAAGAGCACGCATCGGGCAGGCGTGCCTGCGCCGATGCGTGCGCTACTCACGACTCACGGTAGCGTTGGTACCGGCGCGATGGTGAGGGTCGTCCCCGCCGAGCCATCGGGACTGCCGGTGGACGTCTCGAAGGCGATGGTCTTGCCATCAGGCGACCAGGAAGGCGCCCCGTCATAGCCACTGTAGTGACGAACATAGACCGATGGGCCGCCGGTCGCGGCGATGATCAGAACATTCGACTGTCGACCGTCGCCCCCCGAATACACGATGTAGCGTCCGTCGGGCGACCAGGAGGCGTCCGTTGCTTCCACCCTCGTGTTCGTGACGTTGCGCAGGTCCGAGCCGTCGACACTCATCGTCCAAATGTTCGCGACACCGGTGCGATCGGACTGAAAAACGATCTTGTCACCTGCCGGCGACCAATTCGGCTCACGGTCCCCTTCCGGGCCCTTGGGCGCAGACGTCAACTGCGTGAGTCCGGTCCCATCCACGCGGATCTTCCAGATGGTTCCGGCGTCGCGACCGCCGGTGCTGCGCGCGTGCGACTCGAAGACGATCCACGTGCCGTCCGGCGAGAGTGAGGGCTCCCATGACATGAAGCCCCGCCGGCTCGTAACCTGTCGTGGTTTTCCGCCGGCCGCTGGAATGACGTAGAGCTCGTCGTCACCACCGGAGTACGCGATCACGTCGGCACCGCGATTCCAGCATGCTCCGGGCAAGTTCACTCCGCCATTCGCGTTGGACACGATCGTCGGATTCCCGCCCGTGACAGGGACGATTCCGACGTCGGGATTACCTTCGTTGTAGCCGGATGCAAAACGAGTGAAGACGAGTCGCTTGCCATCGGGCGACCAGCATGGATTCTGGATGCTCCCAGAGAGATTGACCGGGACTTTGGTGCCCCCAGGGGCGGCGATCGGCGGAGCGCCGGAATCGTCGGGCGCCCCGGAATCGCCGGGCGTGCCGGAATCGCTGGGCGCGCCGGCATCACCGGGCACGCCGGAATCGCTGGGCGCGCCGGCATCACCGGGCGCGCCGGAATCGCCGGGCCCGCCGGAATTGCCGGGCTTGCCGGAATTGCCGGACTTGCCGGGCTTGTGGGAATCGGCAGACGCGCCCGACTCGCTAGGCGCCGACGTCTCTCCAGGCGCGGCGGACTCGCCGGGCGCGTCACAGCTCGCGACGAGCACCACGGGGGCGAGAACGGTGCAGATTCGAATCATGTACTGCATTGCGAATCCTTCGACAGATGTTGATGCCTCAGGCGGCTCTTCGTTTCCGGTTGCTAGCCGCCTGGTCGAACGAGGTGGATGCGAATTCCGAATTCCGAAAACGCTGTAGAAATCACCTTTCGTGCAAGTGGCGACCACGTTGCGCGAACGAGCCTGCTCACGCGGTCTCCGAGCGAGCGCTGCTTGGAAATCGTCTGCACCGACCTGAACTCGGTAGAACGGGAACGTTCCCTACGAGTTGATCCCGCCGCTGGCGGGCAGGTCGACGTGTGCGTTGAGGCGGAGAGAGTCAGAGAGTCAGAGAATCAGAGAGTCATGAAGAACAGCATGCGCGGCGATGCTGCGTCTTCATCGAGTCGTCTCGACTGTAGCCGATTCGACGCAATCGTGAAGCTGCCAGACGCCTGGCCTGCATGACTGTAAGGTTCTCTCGTCATGCGAAACGCGGCGCAGCGAGTTGGCGAAAATCTCGTACTCGGCGCGCCGCTCGACGAACGGCTCAGGTGTTAAATTCGATCGTCGAGGATTCCGCTTTCGATCATCACGAAGGCGAGCCGCGCGACGCCGCGCGAAGCTTGGAGCAACGAGAGCGAAGCATAGTCACATCATCGATGCCGACTGCGTCGCGAGGACGACGCCGACGGGTCGTGGCTCCGCGACGACGTCGTCAAGGCAGGCATGAGCTGCGCCGCTCTGCCGTCGTGCGACGACGCCTGGCAGTGCACGAATGCCTGGGCGGAAGCATCCGGCCAGTCGTCGGTCACTCCGATGCGATGTGCGCTTCGATTCGTCGATCCGGCACGACCCACATGACAGCAACGAGCGCGTAGAGAAGGTCGGCGATCCAGGGTCGAACGAACGAGGCGCCAATTCCGAGCACGTAGCCCAGGAGAGAGAGCTTCCCTTTGAGATCTTTGCCAATCGCTCGCGCCAGCGTGCTCCCCGTGCGAATGATCGTGCGCTGGAGGATCAGCCACGCCATCGCGGCGGCGACGAGAACGATGCCGTAGAGCGCCGCGGGCCAGGACGCCGTTGGATTGTCACCAACCCACGCCGTAACGACCGGAAAGAGCGACAACCAGAACAGGAGATGCAAGTTTGCCCACATCATGCCGCCGGTCACGTGCTTGACCGTGTGCATGAGGTGATGGTGATTGTTCCAGTAGATGCCGACGTAAACGAAGCTGAGTACGTAGCTGAGAACGAGGGGCGCGAGCGGAAAGAGCGCTTGGAGGTCGGAGCCGTGCGGAACCTTCAGCTCCAGCACCATGATCGTGATGATGATGGCGAGAACGCCGTCACTGAATGCTTCGATCCGTCCCTTGCCCATCGCGCCGTGATTTTACCACGTGTCGCCGCGAAATCGGCCGCAGTCAGTCCATGTGCTCGATCGTCTCTGGCACCGCCACCCAAGCGTGCTTGCGTGCCTCGTAGACCGAGATGATCGGGCCCGGGAACGACGGATCGGCGAAGGCGCCCACGGGGACGGCGACGAGGCCCGGCATCTTGTCGATCTCGTAGTAGACGGTCGAGCCGCACGAAGGGCAGAAGCGATAGGTGATCGTGCCGCCCGAGTCACCGGTGCGCACGAACGCCGTCGACGTACCTTCGAACGTCACATTCTCCGCGGACCAGCGGGCCTGCTGTCCGAACGGGCTCCCCGTTCGCTTTTGGCATGCGAGGCAATGGCAAACGGAGACGCGGACCGGATCACCCTGGCACGTGACCTTCAACTGACCGCAGCTACATTGCGCTTGTCGGGAGCTCATGATCTCCGTTGTACCCGAGAATATGCCGCGCCGTCTTCGACGTGCTAGCCGGTCTTCGCGGCGTCGCGACGGAACAGGATGGTCGGCTCGCCCTTGTACGTGGTGCGATCGGTTTCACGATAACCGCATTTGAGGGCCACACGAATCGACGCCGCGTTCTCCGGATCGATCATGCATACGGACGGCGTGTCGCCGAAATGCCCGTCGGCCCACGCGAGCATCGCTCGCACGGCCTCGGTCGCGAAACCACGGCCATGCGCCCAGGACGAAAGCGCCCAGCCGATCTCCGGCATTCCATCGAACGAAGGAGTGATATCGCGTTTGAAGTCCGCGAATCCGGCTTCACCGACGAATTTGCCCGTCTCGCGGTCCTCGATGACCCAATAGCCATAGCCGAGCACGGCCCAGTGACCGACGCAGCGCAGAAGCGTCGACCACACGTTCTCCGGTGGAAATGGATTCCCCCCGATGTGCCGCGTCACGACGGGATCTGCCCACATGGCACAGCGGTCGGCGAAGTCGTCCTGCCGGTGGCCGCGCAGACGAAGGCGCGCGGTCTCGAGAACGGGAACGACGACAGGAGTGCTGCGCTGCGTGAGGACCACGAGGCCACTCTACACCGCCTCGACCGCCACCGCTCCGGTCGCGACCTGCGGCCGCCCAGCTGAACGAGCTCGGCAGCTCCTCCACAAGCTCAACGGGGACGCTTCGGCGATGCCGGCACGCCGCCGCTCGCGACGATCCCTCCGAAGTCGAGCAGCGATGCAATGGTCACGCACCCGCCGGGTTTCGGCGTCGGAGCGATCGTGACGTTGGCAACGTGATTCGGGCCGACCCGAACGAGGCATTGGCTCTTCTTTGGGGTAGGCTTCTCCTCGACGACCCGGGCGCGGTGTCCCGCGATCGTCGTCGTCCGCCAGTAGGTCGGCGTGTCGCTGCCGAAGGCGTGTGTTTCCTCGGAATCGAGGGTCGCAAGCTCCTTGCTGATGTCCCCCGTTACAAGCTCGATCGTGGCCTTGCGCCCGTCGGCGCTCGAGTAAAAGCGATGGGCTTCGATCGTCGGTCCGTCGGGCGCGCTGTTCGTCCACGCCTCGCCGTCGGCGGTGAACGCACCGATCCGCGAGGGCAGGAAGGCCGTGAGCTGGATAGCCTCGGCCTTCGCATCGACCGGCGCAGCGTCATCTCCCTTGCGCGAGTGGCACGCACACGTGGCGAACACCAGAGCCACGGCGAGGACGCCGAGCTGGCAGCGGAGATTCCGCAGAGACGACGGCATCACGTCGAAGATACGCCCATTCGTAGGGCTTCCCTCCCGCTACTCTGCATTTGGGCGGAGCGAGGAAGAAACCGCGCTGAGAATCCGTATCCTCGCGCGAGCGAAGTACCTCGTCGGCGGCGGTTCGGCGAACGATAGACAACCGCATCGGCACCGGCCTCCGCATCGACACCCGCACCCGCACCCGCATCCGCGGCCGCGACCGCGACCGCGACCGCGGTGCTGACTCTCAATTGACGACGAGGCGCGTTTTCACGAGGGTGCGCTGGGCCATGCCGCCTGGATAGGCGTAGCTGGCGGTCACGCCCCAGCCCCAGATGGTGGCCGTGAACGGGCCCTTGCTGTTCATCCGGTGGAGGCCCTTCGTGCACGTCCCGCCTGGGAACGTCTCGCCGGCGCCACCCGCGCGGATCAGGTCGACGAGTCGGTATTCGAACTTTCCTGCCGTCCCGAGCGGCTGCCAATCCGTGAGCGGGCCGCCTGCACACTCGAGCGTGACGTCCTCGAAAACGCCGGCTTCGCTCTTTGCACGAATGACGACGAGCGACGTCTCTTCGTACGTGGGGTCTGCGTAGAAGGAATACGCATTCATATACTGTCCTGTCGGAACGACGTTGACCGCCTCCGGATCGCCGCTGCGGTTCAGTCCCGGATTGCCGCCGCCGGTCATGTAGGCCGCTAGGTAGATGGGATGGTCGACGTCCTGACTCCGCACGACGAATGGAGAGTCCGTCCAGAACGTCGTGACCTCACCGGCGGCCATGGTCGTGGGAGCCCCCGCGGGAGGCGCAGGGTCGTAGGACAGCTTGGTTCCGTCGATGCCAGCAACGATGCGATACGGGATCGACTCGGTTTTGCTGGTGCGACCCCGATACCGGACAGCGGCGTACTCCTGTCCCCACTGATCGAACGCGGGGATTTGCTTTTGCTCCACGTCGCACGCGGCGACCCCTACCGGGATATCCATGCACGCATGTTCGCCGAACGTTGCGATTGGCTTGTTCGACGTCACGAGACTTCCGGAGATCTCGTCGCTCTGCGCGAGTTGCAGGAATTCTCCTTTTCCGAGCTTGTAGACCGTCGACTGGCCTGCAGGCGCGCCCGCGATCCCCGTACTCGGCTGGATGTCTTTCACCGGCCGAATCGTCACTTCCGTGGCGTCTTCTCTTGCCACGATCTGCACGCCCGGAACTGCCAGCGAGCCGTCGATCCGGAGCGAGCGTTGCCACGGCTCGACCAGGATGTGCTGCGTTCCCCATGATGCGCTCGGAAGGAGGAGCGTGGCGGTCGGAAAATAGCTCTTCGCGCCGCCGAAGGGATAGATCGTCGAGACAGCCGCGGGCCCGCTGGTGGTGATGCGGAACGACTTTCCCATTCCGGTCGCCATGGGCGCCGTCCACTCTTCGATGGCAGGTTTCGCCCCATCGGGGCACGCCGTGTATCCCTCGGCATTCAAGACGCGATGCGCGTCGGAGAGGAACACCACGACGGCGTCGTTCGGCTGAATCGGCCCGGAGACCGCCTCGAGCTCTGCCGAGCCTGTTTTGAATCGGAAGACCGAATTCGACAGATCGAGTGTCCGATCGCCGAGCGCAAGATCGAGCGTGATGGGCTCGTGCCATGCGTTGATGACGTACGCCGCGTAACAGCTCCCGGCGCCGATCGTGGTCTGCGGCGGCTGCGCGTAGAACTCACAGCCCAGCGAGCTCTGCGCGTTCGCCATCGCTTCACACGGCGCCACACAGCCGGTTGTTCCGCAGGCGAGCTCGGGCGGACATTGCTCGACGAGCGTGCCGTCGCACGAGCGCACGACTGACCCGAGGTCGAGCGAGCATCGCAGCGGACAGCCTGCATCCTCGGGTGCGGCGTCGCTGGTGAAGTCGAACCCTTGGTCGGGGGGGAGGCCGTCCGACGGACTACGCGCGCACGCGCCGAGCGCGGAGACGACGAGCGCCGAGCTCACGAAGGCTGCCGCCGAAATCTGCGTGATCCTCGTCATGGGAAGACGACCAAGCCGGGAGTCGGTTTCCCCTTGCCCAAGGTCCCGCGCCCGAGCTCGCCCTGAGTGTTGTCTCCCCAGCAATAGACCTGACCGCTCTCGAGAAGCGCGCAGGCGTCGTACATGAGAGTACTCACGGAGACGACTCGGCCCGGCAGATCGACCTTCACGGGGAAGTAGGCGATGTTTCCAATCGTCCCATCACCGATCTGGCCACGCGAATTGTCTCCCCAGCAATAGAGCTCGTGATTCGCGGTGACCGCGCACGCGAACGGGTGAGCTGCGACGCCGAGAATCGATCCCACCGAGACGGCAATGGCCGGTGCGGGCAATGCCACGAGCTCGGGAAGCGCGTGCAGAGGCACGTTGTTCGTCGCGTTGTAGTCGGAGCTGCTGCCCCAGCAGTAGACCTTGCCTTGGGTGATGGCGCACGCGGCGTTCGCTGCGGCGTCCATCGCCGTGATGCCCGTCAGGGTGATGGGCAACGCATCCGGATCGACCTTGAGCGACGAGATGCGGCCGAGCGATGCCCTCGAGCCCCAACTCAAAACGGCGCCCTTCGCGTCGCGAACGAAAGAGGCCTCTCCGACCTTCACCTCGACGGGATCGAAGCCCCCCGGGAGCGGGAAACGCTCGAGCTGTTTGCCGTCGGAGTCGTAGATCGTTCCACCGCCGTCGACCCGGTACGGCGCCACGAATCCCCAGCAGGACATCTCTCCGGTGAGGAGGACGGCGCATCCGACCTTGCTGAACGCGTCGATGCTCAACGACCGAACTGGCGGGATCGGCAGCGTGACCGGCTCGGGGTACATCGGATTGAAGGGAGGATCCGGCTGGAGGAAGTTGCCGGGCCCCCAGCACTTGACGGCGCCCCCCTGGAGAATCGCGCAGGTCTCCTCGATGGCGATCGCGTTCTCGATGCCAACGACCTCCTGCGGGACGGGGCTCTGCGTCATGCCCGCATCCGCTCCGCGTCCGAGGTCGTAGAAGCCGTTCCTTCCCCAGCAGGCGACTTTGCCTTGGTCGAGAAGCACGCAGAACGTCCCGCTCGAACGCGTGGCGCCCGTGAGTGCGTGAGCGCACGGCTGCTGTGCGCACGTGACGGCGAGTGGTGCGCCGCCATCGAAGAGCTCCGCGTCGGAGGCGTCGTTTGCCGCCGTGGCGTCGGTCACGTCGCTCGACGTCGTGGCATCGTTCGAGTTCGAAACCGCCGCGTCTGATTCTAGCTCGTTATGCGCATCGCTCTCCGACGACGAGCAGGCGGCCGCAGCCACCGCCGCACCGAGCATCGAGACGAGAAGGAGCGCACCGAGCGCCCGATGGCGGTCAGCGAGCGGTCTTGTGCAGCGCATACGGTCCTCCGAATACCCAGATATCCGAGGCACTGGTCCCGCGGACTTTGAAGTTGTAGACGAGTGGAGCGCCGTTCAGCACGAGGGTGCTGATGGCGAACGTCCCGGCACCCGTCAGTGCGTTCGAGCTATGTGTGAGCATGGTCCAGCCGGCGCTGTAGAGATCCGTCTCCGACAATCCCCACAGGGAGATCCCCGCCGCTCCCGAAATGGGGGTTCGGTTGATCTCCGTTTCGCCCGAGGGCAAGAGTCGGACTCGTTGCATCGAAGGGTTCGCGACGAAGAGCTCGCCGGCGTTCGTGCTGAGCAGCGTCCCCGGTTGGAGAAGGAAACCCGAGTGGGTGAACGCGTCGGGCATGACGGGGATCGACGGAACCGGGACGATGTCACAAGTCCAGGTGTCGAAACTGCACGATGTCCTGCAATCGGCGAGTGTCGTGAACTGACCCTTCGACTTGTGAATCAACGTCGAGCAGTTGCCCCACCCGCGTGACGCGAGCAGCCAGACGTCGTCGGCGCCGCTGCCCGTGATCTGCCAAATTCTGAATCCGTCGTTGTTGAAGATGTTCGGAGGAACGTTGTCCTGATAATCCACGCTCCATGTCGAAGCACCGCCGTTGCCCGCGGTCCGGTGATAGAGCTTCGTCTCCGTGGCGACATACACGTCGTCGGGCCCGGAGCCCCAGATCGACGTCACTTGCTCGGGCTCCGTCGGTGATGCGACCGTCTCCGTCGACCAGGTCCACGTGCCGGCGCTGCGTGTGCCATGCGTGACGGCCCCCATGTAGTCGCCCGCCCAGACTTCGTTGGCATTCGGCGCCCAAATCGAAGTGAAGATCGTCTCGTCGTAGAGCGATATCCACTTGGTGCCGTCGTACTGCGCGATGCCGTTGTGCGCGGCGAAGGCCGTCCCTTCGAGGGGCCACAGGTCGTCGACGAAGTATTCGGCGTCTTCGGGGAATCGCGTCTCGCACCAACCCGCGGTGCTGCAATAGAGGGGTGGTGCATCGTCGCCGGCGTCGCGGGGCGTCGTGGCGTCACGATCGGTACCAGCCTCGGCATTCTCGCTGGTGGGCAAGCCAGTACCTCCGTCCGGTCCCGCCGGAGTGGTTGCCTGCTCGTCATTCTGTCCTCCCGCGCACGCGCCGTAGACGAAGAGACTCGCGACGGCGGCGAGGGCTCCTGCGAAAGCTCTCACTTCGCACCTCCCGCGACGCTCGTGCCAAGGCCGAGGATCACGTTGGCACCGACGGCGAACACGCGTCCGCTGCTCGAGCCCCAGATGGCGCGGAGATCGGGCCGTTGCGTGCCAAGCCCCGACACCGCTATGCGTCGCCAATTTGTCCCATCGTAGTGGACGACGACGCCGCCATCTCCGACCGCCCAAACGTCGTTGGCGGAGCCCGCCCAGATCGCGCGGAGCGACGTCGTCACCGGACTCTCGACGATGTCCCAGACCCGCCCTTGTCCCGTGTAGTGGCGAATGGTTCCTTGGTCGCCGACCGCCCAAACGTCGTTCGACGCGATCGGCCAAACTGCATTCAAGGTCGCGTAGGTCTGGGTGTTGAGCATGTCGCTCTGGGGATTCGCGACATCGGGAGTCCAAATGCGATGGGCGCTGCCGATGCGGCCGACCGCCCAGAGAACGCCGTCCGGGGTGCCGTGAATGGCGCGGAGACCATTCGTGTCGCCCGAGAAGTAATAAGGCGAGGCCAACGCCGAGCCGTCATCGGCGACTTCGATCTTGTAGATACGGTCTCCCGCAGCCCAGGCCGTCTTCGAGTCTTTCGCCCACAGGGCCGTGATGAGTCCCACGACAGGCATCCTCACGCGGGCAAAGCCGCTCGCGCCGGCGTCGTCGGCATTGGGGCCGTTGTAGAGCGGACCGCCGATCGCCCAGAGCCCGCCGTCCGGCCGCTGGATGATCTGCATCATGGTGTCCGGCGAGGCCAGCTTTTCGGTCGACCAAGCCGCGCCATCATGATGGACGATGAGCCCTAGCGAGCCCACCGCCCATACGTCGGTCTCGGTGACCGTGACGCCGTTCAGCGCCGAAAAGGCGTCGAGCGACACCCCGGCCTTGCACATCGTCGTGGGTAGACAGTCGGTCGTGAACCACTCACCACCGTCATCTCCCGCGTCGGGCTCGAAGTTGGGCGTCGTCGCGTCCTGGTCGACGGATCGGGCGTCCGCCATGTCCCCCGCGTCCGCGGGCGGCTCGAAGGTACTGGGAGATTCCTCCGTCGAGCATGCGAAGACGGTACCGATGCTGGCGAGCACGAGGGCGAACGCTTTCATCGACGACGATCCGAGGCGAGTGTCGTTCATCGGGGACCTCCGCACGGCTCGACCGCGCACTTGCCGCCCACGCAGGGTTGGAGCGCGACCCCGTCACAAATCACGCCGCATCCACCGCAATTCTTGGGATCGACGCGAAGTTCGACCTCACACCCATCGTTGATGTCGCCATTGCAGTCTGCGAATCCCTCTTCACATTCGATCCCGCACTGGCCGCTACGGCAGGTCGGACCGCCGTGTTGGACTGCCGGGTTCGTCGGCCCCGGGCACACGACATTGCATCCACCGCAGTTCTTGGGATCGCTCGAGGTGTCGATGCAGGTCCCTCGCTCCTCGCAGAACCGTTGCCCCGTTGGACATTCACAAATCGGGCCGCTCATGCGGTCGAAGAAGCAGTGTTGCCCGTCTTTGCACTTGTTGTTGCAGGCACCGCAGTGGTCGTCGTTCGGAGCGAGAATGTCGACCTCGCAGCCGTCCGAGGTCGGTCCCGATTCGAGGTCCTTGTTGCAGTCGGCGAATCGGTAGAAGGGCGCGGCCTCGTCACACTTGAGATGGCCGCACTCGGATTTGGAACAGCCAAAGTGGGATTTCGGGGGGGCTGTTTTGCCTGCGGGAGGGCGACAAACGTTTCCGCAGGCTCCGCAGTTGGCGTCGTCATTCCGCGGATCGGTGCAGCGCGCTCCATTGCTGCAATCCAAGAGCGGTGGTGCGCACCCGCAATGGCCCGTGTACGTCGAGTAATCGAAAATACAGTTCTCGCCTTGCGCGCATTTGTCGCCGCACGCACCGCAGTTGTCCGGCGATTCCCCGAGCGTGACTTCGCAGCCGTTGTCGAGAAAGCCGTCGCAGTCGGCGAGCTGGAGGCCGAGCGGATTGAGCCCGCAACCCGCGGAAACGCACTTGCCCTCGCTGCAGGTGAACTTGACCACGTTGTACGGGTCGTTCGTCGAGCACGTGAATCCGCAGCGACCGCAGTTGTTCAGATCGTTCGCGAGATCGGTGTCGCAGAGAAACGCCGAGCCTGGGCACGTGGTGAACGTCCCCATGCACTTGTTCGATGCGCACATCAGCGTGGTCTCGCCGGCGTCGAACGGATCGCCGCCATCACCGCCGTCGGGAGGCGTGAATCCCACGATGGAGGGACCGGCATCGCGTCCGTCTCCGAGCGAATTGGCCTCGGCACACGACGCGGCCACGAGGCCCACCGATGAGAGGGCAAGGATGTGCCCGATGACTACAGACTTCAACGTGACTCTCCCTGGAAAGCGGTGAGCTCTTACGGAGCGCTGGGCGCCGGAGCCGACGCCTGCGGAGTGACGGTGCGCAACGTCGTGGCGACGCGACGTGCGAGCACGCCCTGCGGATATCGCGCGAGGAAACGGTTGCCGAGTTCCCTGGCCTCGTCGCTCCGTCCCGTTCGCGCGAGCGCTTCGATTCGGAGCACCGATACTTCGACGGAGAACGTTCCTCGCGGAAACTCCGCGTCGTAGGCGTCGAGCGATCGAAGGGCGCTCGCTGCGTCGCCTCCGGTGAGTGCGTTTCGAGCGGCGGTGACGCGCGCGAGCTCGCGCCCGAGCGTCGACTCGTCGGATTCGTGCGACGCCTGCGGCGCTGTGGGTTTGGAGGTTCGGCGGGCCAACTGCTCGTTCGCCGTCGGAGCGGTATCGCGAACCTCGTCCGGTGAGGACGGCAACGCCGACACGGCCACCGTCGGCTCCGGATCGACCGTCGCCGTCGACTCGACGTGAGCCGCGACCGGCGCAGGGGATTCCGCGGGCGCTGACGAGGACGCCGAGCTCTTCGCGCGGGACATCGCGACCCCGCCGCCGATGCTCGCAGCGCCGACGGCGACCACGAGACCGAGGATGGACGCGCTTCGTCCCATTGGGACACGTCGCGCAGACGCAGCCGGGCTCGACCCTGCCGCCGACACGAGCTTCAGGGCCGAGAGCACTTGGTCGCGTGCTCCCGGAGGCGGCACGTCGTCTCGCGCGGAGTCGACAATCGTTTCTTTGAGTCGCGCCTGATCGCTGGTGAGCGCGGGCGACGCCGGGTCGAGATGCTCCACGTCAGACTCCTTGCTTTCGCGCGTGCAGCCGCACGATCGCGGCATCCAGCTCTTCACGAGCCCGCCTCAAGCGCCACTCCGCCGTCGTGACCGGGATCCCCAGCGTGGAGGCAACTTCCGCGAGGGGCAGCTCCTCGAGAACGGCCAGAACGAAGACGACGCGCCGCTCCTCCGGCATCTTCGCCAGGATGGCGTCGAGAACCGCACGCGCTTGCGCGCGACCGAGCGAGGCCTCGGCGGTCGGCAGGGTGACGTGCGCAGGTGCTTCTTCCTCGGGTACTTCGCGACGTTTGGCGTGAGCGCGTCGTGTGTTGGCAGCGATGCGCATCACGAGTCCGAAGAGGAACGAGCGCTCCTTGCCCACTTCGACGTCCGCGAGCTTGCGCGCGAGAACGATGAAGACCTGTTGAGCGGCGTCATCCGTTTCGGGGGGACTGACCCCGAGTCGTCTGAGCGAGCGCCAGACGAAGTCGTGGTGCTCGACCACGATCGCGTGCAGGCGTCGGTCGCCAGTACGGTCGCTCGACGAGATGCCGTCTGTACCGGCGTCGGGCGAGCTAGTGATGGCGGGCACGGCGATCACGACCCTAGCAATGTCGGCGCTGGTGACGAGCCGGAGTGAAATCGTCGTCGGCCGCGAGAATCAGCGGGACCGCAGCCCGAAGTCGCCGATCACAGAGCGCGTACGACGACCCCCGCCCCCACGAACGGCACGATCGCGGGGGTCCGGTACACCACCGCCTCCCGATCAGGATTGAAGTAGAGCTCTCGCGCGATCAGCGGCGCTCGCACGCCGATCGTCAGGTCGAGCGAGAGAGCGGGCGTGACCTTCCACGCGAGTCTTCCCGAGGCCCCAAGGCTGGGCCAGAAATAGAAGAGCTTGTTCGCGGGAAGCGGGTCGACCCTCGTCGCTTCGAGACGGCCGAGCTCGCCGTTCAAGCAGGGCCCGAGCTGAAGCCGTTCCGTACGCATCACGTTTGCGCATCCTGCGATCGCCAGCACGGTCCAGCGAAGCGTTGCCTCGCCAAGCGGCGAATCCGCGCCCGCGCCCATCGTGCGAGCGAGGCCGATGCGCAGCGTGGGATCGAGGGGCAGGGGAAAGGTCACTTGCCCGAACCATTGCGGCATGACGAGGGCGCCTCGGTTGCCGTCGACTTCGACGCTCGTACCGAACGAAAGAGCTACCTGACGGGCGTTTTGTCGACCCGGGCGTTGCTCGCGCGTTGCGGTCACGACGGCTGGCGAAGGCGGATTGAAATCGAGTGGCACCGGCGATTCGACCGGCCCTGCGAGGGCCGTCTCGGCTCCTTGCTCGGTCGACGGCTTGGTGGCCTCGGAGTCTGCGGGGACCGGCGCGTTTTCGGGCTCGCTCGATAGCCGCTCTGTCTCTTCGCCAATGGCGATCGCCGCCATCATGCTCAAGGCCGCGACGACGTCGGCGCAGGACTTCGAAGACGCCTTGCGTTCGACGCTTACACCGGCGAGCGAAAGCGTGAGCGTGCCGTCGCTCGTGGCGCCACGACGCACGACGTCGAAGTGGAGCTCGATCGCCTGCTCGCCAGGTCGTGCTTCCCGGACACGGCCAAGATGAGCCTCGATGCGCTCGCGCGTGCTGGGATGCTTCGGGCAGCCCGAATGAAACGACTCTTCGATTCGGAGAGCCACCGCAGGGCGTTCCTCGGCCATCGCACGAGGCTCACCAACCGCCACCGTGACGAGTGCCGTTGGGAGTAGCCTGGAGAGCGCGGCTATGAGCGGTCGCGGCGCGGCCTGAAGCCATGCCCCGCTCGCCTTTCGACCCGTCCGCCGCACGCCAACGCAAGAAGAGCATGTCGATGCTGCGACGGCAACGCCGCCCCCGACGCGGCCACGCGAGAGAGGTCGCTCGTATCGAAGTTCGATATCCCAAATTCGTCCGCCGCGTTGTCCTCGTCGAAGCCGGTCGGCGGGTGACCCGGAGTTTGGGAGAACGTATGGTTGAGGGCGTGAAGTTCGTCGCGCCCTTCCGACATGCGAGCACGGTCCTCGAAGCCGCGTACGACGTCGCCTTGCCGACGCGCGCTTGGCTCCAGCGCCTGTTACGCACCATGGCCGTCGATCTGGATGGAGGTTTCGGCGTCTACGCGCTCGCGCTCGACCTCACGGATGACGGCTTCGGATTCGTTGCCCCGCCCGTCTTTCATCGGCTCTCGAGCGACGTGCGTCGCATCGCTCCCGGCCTCAGTCATGTCGCGCCTCCGCCCGTCGCGCAGCACTTCCGGGCACACATGGTCGAGTTCGGATCGGTCTCCCAGCTCTTCGGGGCGTCGGTGTTGGCGCCCGTTCGTGAGCGTGCGCTGCCGTTCGTCGACAGCGTCGGGCTCTCGGTCCAAGACGGAGAAGGTACGGGGCTCCAGATCATCAGCCCGATGCCCGACGTCGTGCGCGTCCACGGTCGCTCGCGTTCGGCTTGGCGGAAGCTCGGCTTGCATCTCGGGATCGCGTGGCGCCTCCGCCGACGACTCGAACGGGGTGGGGAACCAGAGGCACTCATCCACGACGGCAAGCTCGTCGACGCGCGAGGGAACGCCAAACCTCGCGGCGCGCGCGAAGCATTGATCGAAGCCACCCGGCGAATCGAGCGCGCACGAACCAAAACGACGCGCGATGAGCCGGAGCACGTCCTCGATCTATGGAGAGGGCTCGTGAGTGGCCGCTGGTCACTCGTCGACCGCTGGGACAGCGATGGTCGACGCTACATCGCCGCCTACGAAAATGGCGCGACCGTCGGCGAAATTCAAGGTTTCTCGAGCTGGGAAATTCGCGTTCTCCAGATGCACCTGCTTCGCGCGAAGGGGAGCGAGATCGCGTTCGCGCTGGGCCTTTCGCCGTCGACCGTCGAGCGTGTGCTGTCCAATGCAGCCAGGCGAATCGGTTTGCGGAACCGCGCGGAGCTCGTTCGGCTCTCGGAGCCTCGATTCATGAGACGGTTCGCGATCGACGTCGGGCGCGATCGAATCGATGTCCTTCGGTTCGAAGATCCCGCCCTTCCCGCGGCATGGCAGGGCCGGCTCACCAAAGCTCAACTCGACGTCGCGACGGCGGCAGCGCACGGCCTGTCCGATGGGGAGATCGCACGACACCGCGGCACCTCCGTGAGGACCGTCTCGAACCTGCTCGCAGCCACCTATCGCGCGCTCGGGCTCGAGGGCCGAGGCGCGCTCGTGCGAAGCGCGCTGGAGACGGCGCGTCGCGACTGAGGAACCCTGCTCGTCGGGCGAGGGGGTATTTGCCAGGGTAAGAACTACTCAGACGCGCTCGCGGGCTTTGCCTCCCCGCCACATTCCCCTTCACCATCGCGGCATGAAGTTCGATGCACGTTGGGCGACACACTTCGGGAGACTGACGATGGCGGGCTGCTTGCTGCTCGCCACCGGCTGCAGCAGCAACGACAGTGGAGGCAGCAACAGCACCAACGACAGCAACGACGGTGGCGGCAGCAGCGGAGGCGACCTCACGACCGTCTCGTGCAACAAAGTCGGCGAGATTTGCCTCGAATACAGCGGCCCGGCGTCGAAGAAAGACGCGATTCGTAGCGCCCTCAACTGCGCGGAGATGGCCGGCGTCGAAGGCGTGGGCTGTCCGAAGGAGGGCGCCGTGCGCTGCGCGCTGGCGAAGACTGCCCTCGAGGGCGTGAGCGGTACGCAGTACTACTACGGGTCCTACGCGAGCGATGTCGCCTCGCTCAAGTCCGCCTGCGAGCGGGCCCACGGCACGTTCTCGTCGCCCTAACCTCCGCGGGAGGCCAGATCGATATCGAGGGAAGTGTCGATAGTGGCTTGACCGTCAGTCGGGCGAATGCTCGGTATTTGATTTTGTATTGGGAGATATGAATGTCTGAAGATTGTTGCGATCGTGATGCGCAGATGGTCTCGATTGGATTTGAAAAAAAATGAAATGAGCCCCAAGTGGGTGACATGCGAGATGGGTCATTGACCAGTAGGGTTGCGTCCTCGCAGTAAGTCGCATTATGGAGGTTCACGATGAGGACGTATTGTTTCCTGTCTTGCATGGCCGTCATGGCTCTTGTTGGTTGCGCCGGCGCCGCCGAATCCTCGACGAGCGAGGGCGAATCGCCGGCAGAACAGCTCGGCGTTTCGCAGGAGGCCCTCTCGCTCGGGACGACCACCGCCTCGACGATTCCATCACTCACGACGAGCGGTCCGGTCATTCAAATTCCGTGTTGGATGCGTGACCCCGCGAGCTGCGTTCCCGACGGCACCCGCCTTCTCATTGTCGGTCCATCACAATTCTCGACCGACATGGAACGGCTCAGGCAACACAAGAATGCGACGGGCATGCCTGCCTGGGTTCTCTCGATGGACGACATTCGGAAGTACGACGGACGTGACGATGCCGAGCGTCTCAAGAAGGTCATCGCTCGATTGCACGAGCAGAAGGGCACCTGGTACGTCTTGTTGGCGGGAGACGCGAGCGTCGTGCCCGTTCGACGACGTCGCGTCCTCGCCGCCGGACAGAACGAGAGCTTCAACCCCTCTGACCTCTACTACGCAAACCTTTATCATCACGTTGGGAGTCGCGCGGGCACGTTCGACGACTGGGACACCAACGGCAACGGGCTGTTCAACGAGGAGTTTTGGGAGTTCAATAGTGGGCCGTATGTGCTGAATCCCGATGATGTCGACGGATATCCTGACATCGCCGTCGGACGCGTCCCTGCCCACGACACGCAGGGCTTCGGTCGGTACGTCGACAAGATCATCCGGTACGAAACCGGACAGACGGTGACGTCACCCCTCACGCGGGCTGCATTCGTCGCCGACAAGAACTACCCCGGCGCGACGTCCCTCCTAGGTCAGCTCGAGAGCCGCACGTTCCTCGCGAATGCCAGTGTGGGGCACTACGAGGGCAACACGTTCGGCCCGGGCCTCGACCCGGGTTGGGCCACCGCGGACTTCTCGTTGCTCGACGGCCTCACTTACACGATGCCGTGGATCGCCTATGTCGGTCACGGGTATTCGACCGGCTGGGGGCTCTATGACATCTTCACGAACAATGCCCTCTACGACGCGGGGCACGTACGCACGCTGCGGAACACCAACCTGCCGGTGGTCTTCGCCGCGGCCTGCGAGACCGGAAAGTTCGCGGAGAACATCATGCATGAGCCACCCACCGGGATCGCTCCCGGCGTCTACGATGCGGGCGGGGATCTCTCCATGGGGGGCGCGTGGCTCTTCGGTTCCGAGAGTCTCGGCGGAGCAATTGCTTACTTCGGAGAGACGGTCGTGTTGCCCAACAATTGGGCCGTCGATCTCGAGACCGCCATGCTGAACGCATACGGTAGCGGCTACCGAGTCCTCGGCGACTTGTGGGCCAGCGGCGCGCGGAGCTACTGGTCAGCCCACCAGAGAGACAAAGACGTCTTCTCGAACCCGAGGATCTACCTCGGGATCATGGAGATGATGGGAGATCCGTCGCTCCGTCTGTTCTGATTCAAGCGCGCAGGCAACGCACGGGCCTTGCTTGGCCAGGCACGTGCGTTGCCCGGCCGTGCCGACTCGACGCCGCGCCCGGTTTCTGCTCGGATGACGGCGTGCGCCGGTACGTGAGATCGTCGCTTCGCTTCGCGGTCGTGGCCGGAGCGCTCGTCGCTGCCGTCACCGCCGTCGCCCTGCGCAGACATCGGACCGTCGATTGCCCGCCTCGAGAGAGGCTCGTGGTCGTCGACACGCGCCGTCACGCGCTTGCTCTCTGCAAGGATGGTAAAGCCGACGAGACGTTCGGTGTTCGACTCGGGAAGAACGGAACGGGCAAGACGCGCGAAGGGGACGAGAAGACTCCGCTCGGGCGATACACCCTTTCGGAGCCCAGAGCCTCGGCGACGTTCGGAATCTTCGTTCCAATTGGATATCCAACGTCGGAACAAGCAAGAGCCGGCTACACGGGCAGCGCCGTCGGCATTCATGGGCCGGGAAGGTCCGTGCGTTGGCTTGGTCCATTCGTGAACGCCATGGATCTCTCCGACGGTTGCGTCGGTATCGCGACCGATGCGGAGGTGAACCGCGTGGCTGGCTACCTGGACGAGAGCGCACGGCATTCGGCAAGTCGAGCTGCGATGATCCGAGCGCGCGCTTCGATGGCGCGTCAGTTCTTCGTGACCTTGCAGGTCTGGCCGTCGACGAGCGCTGCGCGATGCTCCTGTCCCACTTCGCCTTCACGCGCGATGTCGGCCCGCCATTCTACGACGAGAAGTGTACCGAAGGGACGCACGGTGATCGTCGACGTCTCGCCCTCGATGGCCTCTCGCCAGATCGATGCTGTGCGGCCCTCGGCGCAGCTCGCGGTGACCTTCGTCTCGTAGGTCGGAGCTTGGTTGTCGCCGCCCTTGTTCGTCAGCTTGCGACTCCAATCGATCGTCGTCGTGCCGAAGTGAGCGGGCGTGCCCGCCTTCAGTGGAGTCTTCGGCCCATCGAGCGTGGCGAAGCCATATTGGGCCAGTGTTGCGTTGACGGCCTTTGCGTCGGCCGCGCCGATCGGGGACGCAACCTTGCGTGCCGGTTCCGTAATCCCGAGATATGTCATCGTGCGCTCCTCGGAGGCGCCGACCGAGCTGGTCGCTCCGCTCAGACACGCAACTGCCTTTCGCGATTCGGACCACGCGAGGCACCCGAGCGCGGGGGCGGGGCCCGCCGCGAGCAACGCCGGATTTCCAGCCTTTGCGGCGGTGGGGGGTGGGGCCGCCAACGTGGAGCTTGCACTCGACACACCGCTTGCCACGGTCGCAGCTTTGGTTTCGGGGGCAACTTCAGCGCCGCCGTCTTTCCGGCATGCAGCGACGGCAAGAAGGGCGAACGTCTTCATGTGCAATCGACGGTGAAAGGAAGGCGTCATCGGATCTCCTGACGAAAGTTCCCGACGATTCGACAAATCGTTTTCGAACCGGCGAGCTCCCCGCATCTACGCTCGGCTCGGATGAGCTAATCCCGAACAGGCCACACCTTGCAAGCATTTGACGCTCGACGCGCAAGATGCGGACGCGTCTCAGTATACGCGCGTAGGTTCGCTCGACGGGGTCTCGGCAGACGGTCCCTTCGACGAGCCCTCCGCTCGCCTCGCATGGCTGAAGCCAGCATCCGGCCTAACCCCGCGGATGTCCGATTCGTTCAAGACGCGGGCTCGGTGTCCTTGCAGGGTGTCCTCATGTCGAAACGTGAACCCCCCGAGTCGACGCCCCTTCTCCGGCGAGATGTCGTCCGCTGGATTGCGTTTGGCACCGTCGTCTCGATCTCGGGATGCCACTGGGTGACCGAGCCCAATGGATCCATCGTCTACATTCCCATCCGCGTGCTCGTGAATGGCAATGGGAGCGAGGTCGTATTCACGCTCTATCGATTGCCGGGCATGTCGGACGAGCACTACGCGCGCGACGCGACCGCCGTTCAGCGCGACCTCGACACCCTCAAGCGAGTCCTCGAGAAGCGCTGAGTCGGTTTACAGAAGATCGACGGCGACGACGCGCGCAGCGACGACGCGGCGGGGAGGTGTGCGTGAGTCGACGATCGAGTCGAGCGGATTGTTGACGGCGCGTGCGATCTTCGAAATCGTGCTGGCGCCCGTCGACGCGCCGCTGGTCGTCTTCATGGTCGACGTCACATCGACGATCACGACGAGGCCACGCGCTTCGGAAGGAACACGGAGCGGGCGTGACTTGGCGTCGGCGACGAGCTCCGTTGCGACGTCGCTCCAATCGGAGTGCCCAGCGGTTGCTTCAAGCACGCGGACCGCCGTGACGATGCCCGAGCTGTCCGTCCGGAACTCGAGGACGGCATGTCCAACGTCCGGCGTGTTGCTGCGCCGAACCCGATCGCTCGTGAGCGTGGCGAGGTGGGCGCCCGGCGCAAAGCCCAGCTCGATGTCGTGTTTCGTGAAGAGCGGGATCGCGCGTTTTCGCGCCCGAGCCGCCTCTTCTTGCTCCGCTCGAGCGACGACCGCGTCGACGCCGGCGCGCGTTGCCTGCGCGAACGCATCGGGGGAGACGCCCGCTCCTCCACCGCCAGCCGGAGCCCCAGGTTGGATGGGCGAGAACGTCCATCCTTGCCCATCGGGCGCCTTTGACTCGGGCGCGGTAAGGACGTCACCGCCCTCGCCGGGAGCGCCACCCTTCGATGTCGTCGAAGGGGGCGCGGCGGTTGCCGGTCCTCGAACGGCGCCGTGCGGCTGCTCCGCGGCCACGCGCTCGCGAGCATGCTCCGGTGGTAAGGGCTCGTCGGTCGAGCGTTCGATCGGCGGCGCGGTCTGCGGCTCGGTCGACACGTCGATCTCGGTCGTCGTCGCGGCCGAGACGGCACTGGCCTTCGACGTCGGTGGAATGCGAAGCATCCACGCGTAGACGCCGGCGTGCGCCGCGAGCGCGAGCACCAACGTCCAGCGCATGGGCGACCGAACCATTGCGCGGGACCCTAGCGGTGTCTGTCACGCAGGGCACGGTCTTTGGCGGATGACCTTGCGGATGGCGCCGCTCCGGTCGCGCTCGAAGGGCTTGGCGCTCACTTCGTCGGCGGTGGCGCGATCCGCTTTACGTTGAGGCCGCCGGGGAATTGGTAGCTCGTGAACGCGCCGTAGCCCATCGCTTGAAGACCGACGGGAACTGACGAGCTCAATGTGTGTGCTCCATTCTTGCCAAGCGCGAGCGTCGCGCGCCAGACACCGAACCCTTCGGCGAGCGGCTCGAAGTTCGTGACGGCCACGCCGTCGAGGACCGGCGCCGCGTTCTGCGGCCCGACGATGACCGCGTAGCTGACGTCGTAGTCGTCGGGGGTGAGGAAGAGATAGCTCGTCCGGAACTGCTCCGTCGACGCGAAGACCGTCTGTGAGGGGTCGCCCTGCGCCTTTCGGTTCGAGGCCTCGTACATCGTCGAGCCGACCATGAACGTCGCGATGCCGAACTCCTCGGTGCCAGTGACGACGAAGTCCGTCGACACCGGACCATCGCACTGCGCGACCTCACCGGCGGAGAGCCTGTCGGGACAGCCCGCGGGCTTCGACGGCGCATAGGTGAGCGTGGTGTCGTCGCGGTTGCCGACGAAACGGACGACATGGAGGCCTGGTGTGCCGCTCGGACGTGTCGGCGTGGTCACTACGTACTGCTTGCCGAGCGACTCCGCGGGTTGGACCGGCTCCTCGACGTGGTCACATGCGCTCTTGTCGGCCGGAACGTTGATGCATTGGACGCCGGAGATGACCTGAATCGGCTTGTCCGATTGCACGAGCGAACCGGAGAGGTCGAACTGGTCGCCCTTCTCCGTCACGATCTGCGCGACGTCTCCTGCGTCGAGAGCGAGCTCGAGCACCTCACCAGGTCCACGGGCGGCGATGCCGGAGCCGGCGAGGACACGCGCCTTCGCGCCGAGCGCGACCCTCACCTTCGTCCCGTCTTGCGATGCCGTGATTGCAGCGAACGTGCCGAGCACGGGCTGCGATGTTCCTTGCGCGCTCACGCTGCTCCATCCGTTGATGCCGAGCACGCGGTAGTTGCCAGTCCATGCCGTGCTCGGATGAGCAGCGAAGCGTCGTTCGAGTAGCTGAAACAGCCCGTCGCGGGCCCACCGAGCTCCGGACATGACGACCAGTTCTTGCCCGAGGGGCCTCCCTTGCCCGCATATTCGAGAGGACTGAACTGGTAGACGACGACCGGGACGGAGCTCTCGACGTGGTACGCGCTCTTGCGCGCCATGACCGATGACGTGAGCGGCGGCGGCGCCTGGTTGGCGATGATGACTCCCTGTCCCTTCAACGCGGGCACCCAGGGCAAAAAAACCTTCTCGAGCTTGCCAGGGGCGACCTTCACCTCGACCGCGACGTCGTTCGGGCCGGTGACCTTCACGTTCGCTTCGGTCTGCCCGCCGTTCGAGACAACCACCGCGAAGTCGAAGATGTCGGGGACGATATTGCCCGTCACTGTGGCCCAGTAATCGCACCCCACGTAGGTCCGCGCCTTCGTTGCTTCGGCGCACGTGATTGGATCGCGATCGAGCTCCTTCTCCACACCGCCGTCGCCGTCGAAGCCAGGGTCGTTTCCTTGTCCGAAGCCGTCGCGATCCGATGAACCGCAAGCCGCGACCGAAAGCGAAGACGCAATCGAAAATAGCGCGAGCGACGCGAGGGAGCGAAAGGCGATGGTTAGATATTGACGGAGTTGGCGCATGGGGATTTACGGAACTCTGGGCTTGTTCGCGGACAGAATGGGCACACGCGCGCATACGCGCGACGAAGACGCGACGCTGGAGAGGCTCTTGGCGCCGCAAGGGCGCGGGACCGGACTAGCGAATCAAGACGATGTCAGTGCGGAGGCTCCGTCGGAGCGCACGTCGAGACGCCCGCGCCGACGATCAGCAGCCCCACGTCTTCCATCAGAACCGTCGATTCGCCCGTCGTGGGCGAGTACTTCGTGACGGTCGAGGTCTCCGTTCCCGAAACTTGCGGCGGAGACGTGAAGAGCCAGAAATCACCGCCCCATGCGGCGAACGCCCATGCTCCGAGGTTTTCCACGCCGGTCACGAAGAACTTCTGAGTTTCGCCCGTCGTCTTGTCGAGCTGCGCGACTCGTCCACCGGCGCCGCTCATGAAGGCGTAGAGCGTTCCGACCCCCGTTCCGCTCAGCTCGGACCTCCCGAGGCCGCCTTTGCCCACGATCGATAGGTCGAGCGTCGTGGTGTCGAGTCGTGCGAGCGCCGCGCCGACGACCCACAACGTCTCGCCCGCGTTGACGCCGCCGCCCGTGTCGCCGTCGTTCTTGGCGAAGCCCATTCCGAAGAGTCCGAAGCCGTAGGCGTCTCGGCGAAACCCGGAGTCGGCGCACGACATGTCCGCCGTGTTCACCTTGAAGAGGCGACCATCCTGGTATTCGACCCAGGCAAAACCTCGCCGATCGACGGCCATGGAGTACATCCCACTGCGCGTCGCGCAGGCGGGCCTGCCGAGACTGGTGAAGGTCAGAGCTATCGGGTCGAACCGATAGATCACCTTGTCGTTCCCGGAGAGAACGTAGATTTTCTTGTTCTCGTCGGCGCAGTCCACATCGGGGAGGGGAGCGCTCGCGTCTTGTTCGACGGAAGCGTCGACGAAGGGCGCGACGGGCGGCGGCTCCGCGTCAGGCACCGATTCGTCCTTCGTCTCGAACTTCTGAGGCTCCGACGAGCAATGGATGGCGGCGGCGCTCGTCAATGCACCTACGAACGCAAGGCAACGGCGTTTGGTCACGAGGGTAAACATCGTCGTCGACTCCATCAATTGGGCAGGACCACGCGGGAGGGCGCCGGGTGGGGAAGGTCATCGGCTTTCCCTGTGCCGAGCTGACCCTGCGCGTTCGAACCCCAACACTCGACCGCTCCCGAACGCAGGAGCGCACAGACCGTCGAGCCTGCGGACGCGACTCCCACGGCCGGCTCGCTGAGGCCGTCGATGCGCGTCGGTGTTCCGTTGAGATCCTGCGTGGGTCTGCTCCCGAGGACGCCCTTGTCGCCCTTCTTTCCCCAGCAGTAGACGTGCCCGCTTCCCATCGCGGCGCACGAGTGCTCGTCGGCGACCGCGACCTGAATGGGAACGTCCTTCGTAGGCACTCCCGCGTCTGTCTCCTCGGCGTCGGCAACGAAGCGGAGGTTCGAGATGTCCGGGAGAAAACTGGGAGGAAGTTGGAAGACCGTTGGAGCGGGATTGAACGAGCCTCGTCCGAGCTGACCGAGCTCGTTGGAGCCCCAACACTGGACGTCGCGTCCGACGACCGCGCAGCCATGCCTCGAGCTCGTTGCGACTCCGCGAACGCGTGCAAGCCCCGGCACGAGCGCAGGGAAGCCGTCCACATCCTCGGAAATCGCGCGGCCCAGGAGGTAGTCCACGAGGTTCGTGAGCCGGTTGAAGTCGTCGCGCCCGTACAGGCTGCCTGCACCCCACGAGAGCAGGTCGTTGTTCGACGTGATCGCGAACGTGCGCGAGGCGCCGGGCACGATGGCCGCGACCTCCTGCGTCACCAGCAGAGCCTTCGCTGGCGGCACGATGGAGCCGGCGTCGGTCACGCCACGACCAAGCTCTTGGTTCGCGTTCGTTCCCCAGCAAGAAAGCGATCCGTCACTCGCCGTAGCGCAGGCGAAATCCTTTCCGACTGCGATGCTCGTGCCGGCTGGGACCGCACTCATGCGCGTTGGCTGGGAGACGGGAGCGGAGAATGTTCCGCTACCGTCTGCTGGGAGAATGCCGGCGTTGACGAGGTCCGGCGCGCCCCAGCAGAACACGTCACCGCTGGCGACTCGCGCGCACGCATTGCTTTCGCCGACACTCGCGCTCGTCACGTTCGCGAGGTTGTCGAGAACGTGTGGCGTTGCGGAGAACGGCTTCCCGTCGGCTTCGTATCCGAGCTGGCCCGAGGCGTTCGATCCCCAGCAGCTCATCTTGCCGCTCTGCAGGACGACGCAGAAGGAATCACCATGGCCGGTCATCGTGACGGCACATGGGCCGGTGCCACATACGACCGAGGCGTCCGGAACGACGAAGTCATCGTCTTCGCCGGAGTCGGGAACGTTCGCGTCGACACCCGCGTCGCCGCCGGTCGGAGCGGGGCCGCTCGGGCCGGAGTCCGTGGCGGCATCCGTGTCGGTCATGTCACGAGCCCTCGGCTCGCTGGACTCGCAGGCGAAGAGCAGTGTGACGACGCCCAGCGCGACCCATCCGCCGAGCATGGTGCGCATGCCGAGCACGCTGCATTGCTTGGCTCTCGTGGTCGTGATCAAGGTGCACCTCCGGGAGCGCGATGGAGCGCGATGCCTTTTCCAACTGCCCAGATGTCGTTCGCCGAAGAGCCGTGAATGGCGGCCAGGTCTTTGAAGAGCGGTGTTCCGTCCACGGAGATCCGAGAGGTGCCCCACTTCGCTCCGTTCCAGCGCCGAATCGCGCCGGAGGTGCCGACCGTCCAGACGTCGTCTTTGCCGCTACCCCAAACGGCGGTGGCGTAAGCGGACGAGTTGTTCGGGACGCTGGTCCAGACAGCGGGGCCGCTCCCGTCGACCTTGCGATGGTAGTTCACCGTCGGCTTCGGGAGCGGATCGTAGGTCGTCCCCAGATTCGAGATCACCCAGACGTCGTCCGAGCTTCGAGCCCAGAGCCCAGCGACGGTCGTGGGCAACGAGCCGTCCGACGTGAAGCTCTCTTCCCAGGTGTATTCGCCGCCCTCCGTGACCGGTGGTGTGCCGTGGTACACGTGGGCGATCTCAGGCGGGGGCGGCCATCCAAAATCGCTCACGTAGCCGCCGATCCAGATCTGCTTGTCTTCGGTGATGGCGAAACCGCTGAGGGTGAAGTTCCAAAAGGCGTCGATCGGGAGCGCGGTCGTGGTCCAAACGGGCTCGCCAGGTTGGCCTGCGTCCGGCAAGACCGCGTGCACCAAATAGACGGAGCTCGATGGCCATCGCGACAAGCCCCAGAGATCCTTCGGACCGGTCGAGCGAAGGAAGCTCACCGGAAAGGGGAACGTGTAGCTCGTGATCTCCGACCACTGGAATGTCGCTCCGGCCGCCGTGCGGGAGCCGTGGACGAGACGGTTCGCGTTCTCGTCCGTTCCCCAGATGTCCGTCGGTGCGGTCGCGCAAAGGCCGGTCAGGCCTTCCAGGCTCACGTCGGGAGAGGCGACCGCAGTCCATGCCGTGCCCTTCCACTGGATGGCGCCGGTGGTACCGACAGCGATCGCGTCGTCGACGCCGAAGCTCCAGACGGCCTGAAGTTCGATGTCGCTCGAAGGGAGCGACGTTTGACACCACTGATCGGCACTGCAAACGCCGGCATCGCCTGGCGGTGATGCATCGGGCGCCGCGTCCGGCGTTGCCTCGGGGGCCGCGTCCGGTGTGCTTTCGCCCGCATCCGGATCCGAGGTCGCGCCGTCCGCCTCGCTCTGCGGCGACGTATCGGGCGCTTTTCCGTCGGTCTGATCGGCCGCGCAATGCACGAGCGCGAGGCTGAAGACGCTCGCCAAACCGAATGTCATTCGACGTTTCATGGCGTTTTCACCGTCGTACCGGGCAGAACCGCGCTGCCTTTGTGAAGCAGAAGATTTTGTCCTGTTACCCAGATGTCGTCCGAGCTCGAGCCCCAGATCGCGAGGAGATCGTGCGGCCTGTTCTCGATGGCAGGCACGTCGATCAACGACCAGCTCTGGCCATCCCAGTGTGCGAGCAGGCCCTCTGCGCCCGCGGCCCAGACGTCGTTGGGCCCGAAACCCGTGAGTGCGAAGATCGTGGCTTTCGTCGGCAGATCGAGCGAGGTGGCGAGATACGAGCCATCCGCACGGCGCGTGAAGCGGCGTACGACTCCGCCTGCGCCTGCGGCAAACACCTCCCCGGTGCTGCTTCCCCAGAGCGCGTTCAGATCGAGTGACGTGGCGCTGTCGACCGGTGTCCAGGTCGCCGAGTCGTTCTTCCACCCGTCCGTACGACGCGTTTTTCCGCGCTCTCCGACGACCCAGACTTCGTCGTTATTGCCCCAAATGCCACGAAAGGAAACCTTCTTTCGAAGGTCCGTAATATCGGCGTCCGCCGGCGCGGCGACCCAATGGGGGGACCCGTCGCGCCAACCATCACAATGCCAGACGGTCGGTGCCAGGAGGTTGTAAGAGAATGGGCCCACGGCCCAAACGTCGTTCGCGCTCCGTCCCCACATCGCGGTGATCAGGCCTCTCCACGGGGGGCCCGCGTCTGGGTCGGGACGCGAGATTGACCACGTATCCGCGCCGCCCGTGTGCCAGATCGCATTACCGGCGTTGAACGTCCAGACGTCGCTCGCGCCGCTTCCCCAGACTCCGAACAGCGTCTGCCTGGTCGGCGCTTGAACGTCGGGTTGATAGGCGGTGGAGCGCGTCAGCTGGGTGCCTTCCCAGTGGAGAACGAGATCAGGACTGCCGACGATCCATACGTCGTTCGGCCCCGATCCCCAGACTCCGTTGATCGACACCTGAGTGGTGATCGGAAGCGTTACCGCACACCATTGGCCAGGCTCGCAGGTCGACGGCGGAGCGGCGTCCGGTTGAGGCTGCTCGGGAAGAACGGAGGCCTCCGGTACCGCCTCTGGTCCGGCGTCGGTAACGTGTGGAGTGACGGGATCTCCTTCTGCGCAGCTCGTCACGAGACGGACCAGCGCCGCGCCGGCGAGGCTCGAGAGAAGGAGGACTCGGACCGTGGGGAAGAGGCGGTTCAATGGACAACTCCGGCGTCGCAGGGCTTCGTCAGGCATCGGCCGCCGGCGCACGGCTGCCCGCTCGCGAGGTCACATTGAATGCCGCATCCGCCGCAGTTGCGCGGATCGACCATCAGATCGGTCTCGCAGCCGTTGTCGATGCGGTTATCGCAGTCGCCGTAGCCGGTCGCGCACTCGTACGTGCAGCGTCCGAGAACGCAGGCGGGAGATCCCGTTACCGGGCCGGCGTAACCACCCGTTGAAGGGATGAGGCCCTTGCAATCGTTCCCGCATGCACCGCAGTTGACGGGGTCGGTCTGGAGATCCGTGCATCCGGTGCCGCCGCAGTACGTGCCTCCCGGATCCGTGACCGGATCACAAAGGCACTTTCCGCCGGCGCAGGTCTGGCCAGGGGCGCATGCGTGGCCACACGCGCCGCAATTCAGCTTGTCGTAGGCCAGCGACGTTTCGCAACCATCTCCACAGAAGTTGCTATTGCAATCGGCGAAGCCGGCAGCGCAGTGTTGCCCGCACGTCGACGCCTTGCAGTTGAATTCACTGTGCGCGGGAACGGCTCCCCCGCAGGGGCCTTCGCCGGCCTCGTCCTCCGAGCAATCGTGTCCACAAGCGCCGCAATTGGCGACGTCGTTCGTGAGGCGGACGCACTCGCCGTTGCACGCCGTGAACCCGTTCGCACAGCCACACTGGCCCTCGAAGCAGGGGTCGCCCGCGGCGCACTGGACACCGCACGCGCCGCAATTGGTGGGGTCGATTCGAAGATTGGATTCACATCCATCATCGACGAATCCGTTGCAGTCATTCGTGCCCTCGTCGCAAATGAGCTGACAGCGGCCCATCGTGCAAAAGAAGGACCCGTTGATATCCGAGTTCCACGGTGGACATTCGTTGTCACAGGATCCGCAATGCAGAGGATCCTTGTCCAGGTTCGTCGTGCAGACTCCCGGGACGCCGGGGCAAGTCTCGTAGGGCTTGGGGCATACGGTGTCGACGCAGAGTTTCTGCTCGGCGGCGTCGATACTCGCATCTTTGGTGGATGGCTCGAACGTTGGGGCTGGACCAGAATCCGGGGCCGAGGATTCCGGGCCGAGCGACGCGGAGTTCGCACACGCTCCGATGGCCGCTAGTAGGAATAGACTCGAGCCGACGACGATACGCTTCATTGAGTGGTCCCTCATCGGAGATCGGGAGCTGAGGCGCCGGCGATGCGATCGCGAACAGCTTGAACGCGCCGCGCATAGGAGCCTTCGATGTGGCGCACCAGAAATGCTCGAGCGAGCCGATCGGCGTCAGCCGTGCGACCAACCTTCTCGAGAGCCTCGATCCGGAGCACCTCGGCGTCGACGGCGAACGCGGCAGGCGAGAAGTCGCGATCGTGCACGTCGAGCAAGCCAAGGGCGCGTTTCGGATCTCCGCTCGCCGCCGCGCGTCGAGCCTCGTCGATCACCAACGTCTCTCGCGCAAGAGCATCGTCGTCGGCCCGCCCGGGGGGCGTGTTCTCGACTTTGGCGGGCTCCGGAGCGCGCCGTGCGCTCGGAATGGCGGCCGTGCGCTCGGGCCTAGCGTTTGGCAGCACGTCCGGTGTGATCGAGGGGGCGGCGGGCGCCTCGGCGACGGGCGTTGAAGGCGCCTCAGCCGGATGATCGGAGGGCTCGCCAGGGACGGCTGCGCCTAGACGTGAATCGTTCGTCACGCTCGCGTTCGAGGGCGCCCTCGCGCCGCTCGGCGCTCCGGCGGACGAATCGAAGGACTGCCACGACACACCGAGCACCGTGCCGCCCACGACCAACGCCGCGGCGAGCGCCAGGCCCGCGAGCGCGCCCGAGGGCGAACCCGCGCTCGTCGACGCCGGGCCTCGCGACACGCCGGGGGCGGTGGGCAAAAGGCCGACCGCGGCCATGGCGCGCTCGCGTGCACCCGGCGGCGGCGACTCCTGCTCCGACGCGGAACCCAGGAGCTTGCGCTCGAACTCGTCTGCATCCTCGTGCAGCAGCGGTTTCAACGACTCAGACATCCGAACCTCCGCTCCGTCGCAGTCGTGCGGCGACCGTCCGAAACTGCTCACGGGCGCGCCGTAGCCGTGACGTTGCCGTTCCAAGAGGAATCCCGAGCACGGCGGAGATCTCCACGAGCGTCATTTCTTCGAGCTCGAACAAGACAAAGACGACGCGCAAATCCTCGGTGATGGCGCCGAGCACGCGGTCGAGCAGGGCGCGTGCGTCCTTTTTTTCGAGAAGACCATCGGCGGTCGCTGCCTCGTCGAGCGGCTCGCCGGCTTGATCCTCGGAGACTTCGCGCCGCCGCCCCCGAGACCGGCGAGCGTTCGACGCCACGCGAACGACGACACCGAACAGATAGCGACGTTCGTCCTCGAGCTCGATTCGGTCGAGCTTCCGAGACACGATGACGAAGACTTGCTGAGCGGCGTCTTCGGTGTTCTCGGGCGGGACGCCGAGTCTCCGTAGCGACCGCCAGACGAAGTCGTACTCCTGTTCGAAGAGACGTCGCAGGCGACCATGCGCATCGCGTGCGTCGGTGGTCACCTCGGGCTCCGTTGGATGTGTGGGGTAGTGGGCTCGCGCCGCGACCACGTCTTGCCTCCAACGAGTACGATGTCCGGCTCAAAGGCCATCGATCACTGGATCTTCGACGGGCAGCTCACTCGCGAGAGCGGAAGAAATGGCTCACCAACGTGACTCCGATGAAGGGAGACACGAGCGGCGCGCTATAGGCGAGCGTTGCGGGCTCGAAGAAGAAGCGGTCACGGAGCGCGGGGATCGACATTCCGGCCTCGATCTCGAGCCCCAGCCTCGATCCGAAGTCGACGTCGAGCACAGCCGAAGGGCCCGCGGTGACCCAGAGAAGGCTCCGTTCCGGCCCTCCGGGGCGAGCCACGGTGGCATCGAGCGTCCCGATCGACGTGGTCGCGCAAAGGCTGATGTGGTGTCGATGGAGCCACCCCGGACCGCCGCAGAGCGACGCGCGACCGGTGGTCCACACGAGATCGCTTCGATCCGAGGTCGTCGTCACCGCGACGTGCGCGCTGCGCGCCAAGGCTGCTCGCACGCGCGGGTAGAGCGGGGTTCCGATGCTCAGCTCGAGCATGGCGGACCGCTCGAGGACCGCTCCTTCGTAGCTCTGGAGCGCGAGACCGACGCCGCCACTGAGCCCGATCGCCGGACCAACGTCGCTCTCCAGAGGTGGCGTGCTGGGAGCCGGACGCGCCTTCGTCACCACCACCGCCACCGGCACCGTGTGTTCTTGCGGCGACGCAGACGGGCTCGGTCGACGGCTCTCGGCATCGGGATCCAGCGCCACGACGACCATCACCGCGAACGCCGCGACGACCGCCTCACAGGTCGACGCCGACACGGAACGCTCCGTGCGACCCGCTCTCTCCTCGACCGTGAGCTCGCCGACCAGCCGGTCGCCTTCACGCTTGACGACGAGGCGAACGAATGCCTCGGCATCGGTCGACGCACGCTGGATGCGGTCGGTGCGCGCCGCGATGTGCTCGAACAGCGCCGTCGTGCTGGAGCACTCTTCGGCCAGGCTCTCGCTCAGCGCGACACGGATCGGACGAATGGGTTGAGCGGGTTGAGCAGCGGGTTGCGCAGAATGACCGGGCGACGCCGCACGCCCGTCGCTCTCGGGGGATGCTTGGCTCGTGAGCGCCCAGGCGAGCGTCGCAACGAAAGCCTGCCCGAAACGACGCCGCGCCCGCACTACCTCTATTTCTACGATAGCCGCCGGCGTCACGTCACGAAAGCCTCATCTGCGGCCGCGCTCTCGCCACGCGTGTTTGGGGCGCGTGAGAAGTCGCTCGGGATGTTGACCGATTACGTTCGCAGGTTCGCACGTTCGCACCACGGCTCTTGAGACGTGTGCGAGGCGTGCGCGGCCGGATCGCCTCCCGACGCATTTCTTCGATGCACGTGTCGATTTGGTGCGACGACCGCCTCGACGCGCTGTCGTAGCGGCGCCATGCGATACGAGCGTTCTTGGTCCGCCCTCTCGTCGTTCTTGCCGTACGTCTTCGCGGCTCTCGCGCTGGCGGCGTGCTCCGACGACAGCGAAGACACCGCGCGCGAGGGCGAGCGCGGGCCCGAGGCCAACGTCGCCGACGCTGGCACCAACGCCACGAGCGATCCGCCCGGCGCGGGTGACGACGCAGGCGACGGAGGCGAGTCATCGAGCGACGCTGACGCTGGCGACGGAGGCGGGCCATCGAACGACGCCGATGCATCCGAGCCGCCGTCGCCCAATGCAGCGGCGATGATTGCTGCAGGTGAAAACGATACGTGCGTCGTGACCTACGGCGGTGCGGTGAAATGTTGGGGCGCCAACCTCTACGGCGAGCTCGGCGACGACACCACGTTTCCCTCGTACACCCCGGTAACGCCAGCCGGGTGGTCGTCGGGGGTCGCGCGCGTCGCGGTCGGTTACGCGCACGTTTGTGCGCTCAAGACGGACGGAAGCGTCGAGTGCCTCGGATTCAACAACAGCACGCAGCTTGGCCTTGGCAATGGTTCGACGGATGACCATCACGCTCCGGTGAAGGTCAATGGCCTGACAGGGCCGATGGCCGGGGTCTTCGCCAGAGGGTGCAATAGCTATTCGGTCGGCGTCGACGGACGCGCGTGGGGATGGGGTTGCTCCAGCTCGGGACAGACCGGCGACTCGGCCCTGCACGTTGGACCGATGCCGATCAATGGTCTGCTCGCCGGAGTCGTCGGCATGACGGTCGGGGACTACTTCGCGTGCGCGCTCCTTGGGACCGGCGGCGTGAAGTGTCTCGGCAACAACAGCCAGGGAGAGCTCGGAAACAAATCGTCGGTGCCCTCGTCGTCAACGCCGGTCGACGTGTGGGCGCTCTCCTCCGGTGTGACGAGCGTGGCGGCTGGCGGTTCGCATGCGTGCGCAGCCAAGAGCGACGACTCCGTGCAATGCTGGGGGAGCAACCGACACGGCGAGCTCGGAACTGGCTCGGCGGGCCCCTTTGCCGGTGCCAACTATCCTCGTCCCGTGAGCGGCTTGCCCGCGGGGACCATGGGGCTCGCGGCCGGCACGTGGCACACGTGCGCGCTCACCGGCAGCGGCGGAGTCATGTGTTGGGGCGGCAACGGAACCCCTTCGGGAGTGGGCGGCGGTCAGCTCGGCAACGGCACGACCGACGATTCCTCGGCTCCGGTGGTTGTCTCCGGACTTTCGTCGGGGGTTACTGCCATCGCGGCGGGCGGCTTCCACACGTGCGCCATCACGGGCGGACGCGTCATGTGCTGGGGGCATATCGAGGCAGGGAGCGCCAAGCCGAAATGGGACGGCCTCGTTCCGGTGGTGATTGCGGGATTCTGAAAAGAAAGGAACGACGATGAGGCCCCAGAATGCAACGGCCAGCACGATGGAAGAAGTTCTTGCCGCGTTTGCGTCGAATCCTCCGAAAGGCAAGAAGGCCGGAGCGACTTCGTTTGCGACGTTGCAGAGATTCACGGAGGTACCCGAAGCGCTGCGGGCTCTGTGGAGCTGGTCGAACGGATGTGAACGTCTCCTTCTTCGCTTCGACGCGTCGGGGCTCGAAGACGGTCCTTGCGACGACCTTTTCAGCGTCGAGGAGGCCGCCGGCGAGATGGCGCTGAATCTCGAGGCCGACATGGAACCGCACCTCGTTCCGTTCGGCGGCCAGCCAGGCAGCGGCGATTGCCTCGTGCTCGACACGAAGACGGGGCGCGTGCACTACTGGGATCACGAAGAGGGCGACGTGAGCCCGAACTTCATCGCAGAATCGCTCCCGGAGCTTCTCGCACGCTCGATCCTGAGCTGAACCCACGACGATGGATTCGCCGAGAACTCTCGGCTTCGAATGGAGCACTGCCGAGGAGACGCTAGAGCGTGGATGTCATGACGACGCCGTTTTCTCAGATGCACGAGAGCTATCCGCCGAGCGCCGAACGCACGGCCTATCAGCCAAAGCGCCATGCTCGTTTCGCGGCGAAAGTGCCTCCGGAGATAGCAGCCGAGTGGAATAGCTTCGGCTTCGGCGCTTACGGAGGCGGGCTCGTCTGGTTCACGCCTCCCGACAAGCCCGTCCTCCAACGTCGCGATTGGGACTTTCTCGATGGCACGGGCATCGAGATCCTTCGCACCGCGTTCGGCAACGTTTGCGTCTGGCAAGGAGGAAAGTTCCTCTGGCTGAACGTTCACACCGGGAAGGTGGGCACCTTCCCTCCGATTCCGCGCATCATGTTCGGCTTCACCCTGTGCGTCGGAGACTTTCGCAAGAACGTACTCATGGAGCCGCTCTTTCGAAAAGCGAAGAAGAAGCTGGGCGAACTCGGCGCCGACGAGGTTTACGGATTCGCGCCGCTTCCAGCTCTCGGCGGTGCAATTGCCGAAGAGTATCTCATCAAGACCGACGCCCGGGAGTACGTGGCATTGGCGGGGAGCGTTCTCTCTGCCTGAAACGTTCGTCAGAGGTCGCGAGCGCAGCGCGCGCCGACGGCTTCGTATGTCCTCATGACGGGGTATTTGAATCGCACGACGTTCTGGTGACTTTGATCGTTGGTGATGCTGCCCGCGTGCGACCAGGATCCACCATGGATGATGCGCGCTCCTCCGACGTAGTACTTCGACCAAGACGCGATGTCGGCAACGACGACAGGATCGGCTCCATCGTCGACGGTGAATGGCACGATAGCGGGGTCGGTCTCGGTGAGCTTCGGCCAGTCGACATTCGCGCAATCGTTACACACGTCGCCTGCGGGAAGCCCCGTCGTGACGTCGACGGGCCGGCTCTCGTCGAGGACGAGCTCGTAGAGATTGCCGTTGAGATCGGCGTGTCCCCAGCGACCATTTCCCGCGGGATGGACGCCGACCTGAGCGATGTGCGCATCGCCGTCATCGGCCATGTGGGTCGTCGGATCGACGTCCCGCATCGGGGTGCCGACCGTGTACATGCCGAACGCGCCGGGCCCCGCGCCTTCCGGCGAAAGGAACGCGGCGACGAGCTTCTCGCCATTTTCGTAGGCGAGAGCGTTGCCACCCAGAACGGAGTCGGCCCACGCGTTCGTGCGCTGCTCTGAGCCTCCGAGCGCAGCCGCTTGAAACTCCGCTTCGGTCGGTAGGCGGCCTCCATCCCAGATGCAGAACGCAAAGAGGAGAAACCAGCTCGCGCAGTTCGCGGGCTTCTTGTCGTTCTCGGACGGGGTCGTCCTCCAGGTCGGCGCGCCTCCCTCGTTTGGATCGCCGCCGGCAACGCAGCCTGGACCGAGGAGTTCGTTCACGTCGGCCATGTCGGTAGGGAGCATGTCGTTCCATTCGGAGCGCCAGCCCGAGCCGGGAATGCGTGGATGTTCGCCTGCGCCTTCGGCCGGAGGATGCCCGCGGACGTTCCCGTCGACCGAGGTGACGAATGCCCGCATTCGACCGACGGTGATTTCGAACTTGTCGAGCGAGAAGGCGCTCACGTGAGCTGGATGAGCCGGCGAGTTGTATCGATGGAACGAGGTCTCTGGAACCGGGAGGGACGCGCAACAGTCCTCGTCCGCATTCGAACCACAGTTAGCTCCGGCCCCGGGGCGATCGCCGGAGCAACTCGAGGTGACGCGCGCCGACGAGGAAGCCAGGTTCGTGAAGCCCGCCATCGGACCCGCGGGCGGGTCGCCGCATGCCTGCGTACTCGCCGCGAGCACGATGGCGAAGATGTGGACGTGAAACGTTCGGGCCATTGCAGCACCTCTGTCACGCCTGTCGCGCGCCTCGACCGCCTGCTCGCGCGAACGAGCCGCCGGTGCGTCGTGGCAGAATGCATGGGGCGTGCTAGGCGCGATGTCCGCGGCTTTGCCCTCCGGCTGGGCCCGGGACGCGGTGAAATCGACGTGATGTCTGCCCAGCGCCGTCGACACAGCTGGATCATGACGGCAGCGACTGAGGCCGATGGCCCTCCGAGGGGCGTGCACGCTACGCTTGCTGTCGATTTGATGCGACCGTCGCCTGGGCGTCCTGTCGTAGGTGGGGAGTGAGTCGATGAACGACGTATCCGCGAGACGAACGGCATTCGACAATGAGCGTGCCTCGACGCGCGCCGCTGCGCTTCGAGCCGTCGGGCGCGCTCAGGCAACGCTCGGAGCCACGTACGAACGATGGGGCGCCGTCCCCGAATCGCACGAGGAGGTCGCCCTGCCCACGCCGGACGCTTGGCGCGATCTCCTCTTCGGCGCGGCATTGGCGCGTGCCGCGGGCGAGACGGATGCCGCCGCCGCCCTCGAACGTTACGCGGGCGCGCAACCGGTCGATCCGGAGGTCGTGCCCGAGGGCTCCGTCCTCGACGCCGCTCGTCGTGGTGAGCTCGACCGCTTCGAGACCGAGTGGGGGAGCGGCCGCGTGCGCCTGGTCGCATTCCGCTATTGGCGTCTGAGCGCGGATGCGAGGGCCATCGCTCCCCATGCCGGGGTGCTCATCGCGCATCGCCAACGCGCCGGGGTCGACGACTACTGGTGCTACGAGTCGACGAGCCTTCGCTCCGAAGATGCCTGGCCCTTCGACGTCGAGGCCGCGCGTGCAGCGCTCGTTGCCTCTGCGGACGAGGAGTACGGCGAGGTCAACCGCCATCTGAGCGCCGGCATGCTCCGGCGTGCGCTTCGTACACGACCGACCTCCTTCGGCGTCTGGGTCTTGCGGGATTGGCAGGACCTCGTCGGCGACGGCCCGCTCTTCGCGTTCGATGTCGATGGTGAGCCGTGCTCACTTCGCCTCGCCGGTGAATCCGTGGTGGAGCCGAGCGGTCGTGTGAAAGTGCCGCTCGTCCTCGTCGTCGGTACGGAGGAGCGCGAGCAAGAGGTGTTCTTCGACCGGCTCGAGGGCGAGGACTTTCTTCGAGAGGCTCCGGTCGACGAGGCTGCGCAGAACACGGTCCGCGCGGCCCTCGATGCATGGCGCGGAGATCTCGAACGTCGAGCGAGGTCGGCGGCGCTCTCCGATTGCATGCCTCACGATCTATTGACCGTGAAACCGCTCACGGTCGTTCGTCGATGGCTCGACGAAGGGCCGCCGCCCGCTCGCCCGGTGCGTGTGTCGTGGAATGAGCACACCATCACGCAGCTTCTTCCGACCTTCCGATCGGATCACCGTATCGAAGAGGACGAGGACGGTTTGACGGTGAACGTCGTTGACCTCCACATCGGCCGTCACACGATGCGATTCCGTATCGTGCTCGACGTGGGGACGCGCATCGAGCTCGCGTCCTTCGACGGAGACTTCGTTCCGATGACCGGCCAAGACTCGCAGGCAGCTCCGGGCCTCGTGTTTGCCCCGGTCGGTGATGCGATCGCCTTCCGAGATGTTTGCGCCGCCCTCTCCTCGTTGATCGTCCGCGCATCGACCGACGTGTTGCTCGCCCCGTCCGGAGCCGAAGAGGAGGACGAGGAGGAGGACGTCGAGGACGGTGAGGAGGACGAGAATGACGACCACGAAGACACCGCTCCGCGGCGTTTGACGGACGTGCTCCGTTTTGCCGACGGGGACGAAGCCTGGGGGCTCGGCGCGCCGTCGTTCGACTGGCGCATCGAGACCGATTTCGCCATCTCCGAATCACCCGATGAAATCGCGCTGAGACTCCGTGACGACCCCGCGGGGCGCGCGGCATGGATGGAGGCGTGCGAACGTTACACGGCGTTCATCGTCGAGACGCTGGACCCGTCGTTCACGCCACCGCGCATTCCTTGGTGACACACGAAGTGCCCCCCGCGAGATCGGCACGCCACCGAACGACTGCGTGTCGATTTCATGCGACAAGCGCCTCGCCGTCATGTCGTAGCCGCGCTCTGACCTCGAACGAGGTTGGATTCGAAGGGGCGGTCGCCCCTCGATACCGCCGAGGGAGGTGCGCGATGTGGAAGCAATGCTTGGGCGTGCTCGTGCTGATCGCGGGCGGGGCTTGCGGAGGTGACGGCGACGCAGCAGCTCCCGGATCGTCACATCCGACGACCTCGGACGTGCCTTTGCCCGGTGGAGGAGACGGAGGAGACGAGAGCGCTCCGGACAGCGGCTCTGCCGAGGCCGGACGGGATGCAGGAAAATCCGATGCGTCGGTCGACGCGAGTGCACCCGCCGACTGGACGGTGGTGGTGGATGCGTTGACTCTCGGGGCCGCATTGGGTGTCACCGCACCGAACCGCCTATACGCCGACCCGGTGACGCCCGCGCACCTGCTGATCGGATCGTCGCCGTCGATCCGGGGACCGATAGCGATCGAGTGGCTCGACGGTTCCCTCCATAAAGCGCTCGTGTGGACGGGAAACGTCGATCAGAACGCGCCTCCTTCGACGGTGCTATGGAAAGCGGGTGGCATCGACGGGAGTGGGCGCTCGTTCGCGTACGTGTGCTGTTTTCCCGAGGCGGTCGGCGGGCTCGGGCAAAACCCGTATCCATGGAAGCTCGCGACGGCGAGTCCGGGAGGGGGATGGACCTGGAATGCGATGCACCTGCCCAATGGATTGCCCTCGTCTGGTGGTAACCGGTGGCCGCCGGCCATCATGGCGCTCGCTGCCACGAACACGGGGCGCGACATCTTCACGAGCGGCAGCGACGCCTTCACGAGCGGCAGCGAGATCTTCGACACGACGGGACATCTCGAGGACTCCGTTCCATGGCCGGTCGGTACCTCGAATGCGAAGTTGAACTTCCTCTCCTTCTACGACGACACGCATCTGGTTGCGTTCGTCACGACCCGTACGGGAGCGATCGAGGTCCGGAGGTGTTCGTTGAACGGCGCCAACCTCGCGTGCGACGCGACCGCAGCCACGGGCATCGTCGCGGGCCAGGTTCCTACCATGCTCCGCGCCTCCAAGAACGGCTCGCGCGTGTATGCGGCGACGATGCCTGTCAACGCGTCGGGGGGAACCACGTACGCATCGACGGACGGAGGTGTCTCGTTCTCGGCCGTTCAGCTTCCGCCGTGGGGGGTGGATTGGGACGTATTCTCCTTCTCGCCCGCCGCGCCCGATACGCTCGCCGTGCACATGCCCGCCTACCAGGGGACGGGGCCGTCGGGCGTCAATGAGGGCCTTTTCGTGACGAAGAATCGCGGCGTGGCTTGGACGAAGGTCGAGCTTCCGAAGTCCGGCGGAACGACGACGAGCTTCCAAGGTATGGCGTTCGACGCAGCCGGGGATCTCTACCTTGTGTACGGTTCGGCGCTCTTTCGCACGACGCCCTGACCCTTCCGACCCTCTGATGCACAGGGGGCTTATGCCCACGAGACGCGGCAGCGCCGGCAAAAAGCAGGTAGGCTTGTCAGCTGCACATGCGCCGGCTGCCGCTCGCGGGCCATCCGTCGATTTCCACGTCCAGTCTGGACGAGGCGCAGTCTGTCTTCGCGCAGCTTGCCACGCCCATTCGAATCGAGTCGCTCGACCGGCGGAACTCGTTTCGTTGGTTGGGGCATCGGGTCCGCGTCGGCTCGGTCGTCCTCGCCGCGCAGGAGTACGGCGGCGCTTTCCGCGCCACCTCCGAGGATACGGCGGCATCTTTCACCGCGTCGTTTCCCCTGACGGATGTCGCCGGCGAGGCGAGGGCCGGCGGAGTGGCGGTCGACATCGCGAGAGGGCGGTCGACGTTTCTCGGTTCGCCATCGGGGCCGCGGGCGTTCTCCTTCGGGAATGCCTATCGCGGACTCCAGTTCATCATCGACGAGCGTGAGATGATCGCGATGGTGCTCGCGCTCACGGGCGGGACCCCCAAAGGACGCATTCAGTTCGAACCGCGAATGGCACTCGATTCGGGCGTCGGCGCGTCGCTGGATCGGCTCGTCAGGTTCATCGTGGCCGAGGTCGACGAGGGCGGACCACTGGTCGAGTCGCCACTCGTGGGGACGCGCTTCGCCGATACGCTCGTCGCCAATTTGCTGGTCGGACATCCTCACAATGCGCGCCAGCTCTTCGACGCGAAAGCCCATGCCGGGGAGCCGCGGCACGTGCGCGTGGCGACGGAGTTCCTCGACGCGAACGCGGGGAAGCCCATTCGCATGGCCGATCTCGCACGGGCGGCCGGCGTCTCGATCCGCTCGCTGCAGGCTGCTTTCTCGAAGCACCGCGGCTCGACGCCGATGGAATTCTTGCGTGAGCGACGTCTCGAACGCGCCCACCAGCTGTTGTCGATCGACGAGCCCAAGGCGGTGAACGAAGTCGCGCTCGAATGCGGCTTCACGCACCTCGGTCGGTTCAGCGCTTGGTACTACGCCCGCTTTGGCGAACATCCTTCCGCCACACGCGCGCGCGGGCGTTGAGGGCGTCGCGACGGCTCACCGCTGCGTCGCCTTCTTCTTGGCCCTGACGGGCACCGCGCGTGGACGGCCGGCAGACGAGCGAGCTCCGCCATAAGCGGCCAGGAACACCCTGACGCCCGCCTCGGCGTGCTTCTGAAGCTCAGCCGGTTTCGGGATCGCCGCGTCGCCGAGAAGCATGGCTCGGTTCAACGCCTCGGACATGACCAGCCAGTTGAAATGCGAGGCGGCAACCTTCGGATCGTCGACGTCGAGAACGCCTCGTTCCGTCAGACGCCCGAACAGCGCCGCGAGGGCATCCAAGGCGCGCTGAGGGCCGCGTTCGTAGAGGGCGCGGGCGAGTTCTGGAAAGCGCCCGACCTCACCGATGACGAGTCGCCGAAGCTGCATCGTGCGCGGGGTCAGCACCACGGTGAGCTGGCGATAGGCGTAGTCGACGAGATAGGCGGCCACGTCGCCGCCTTCCTCGAGCTCAGGCGCCTCGTTGTGAACGGTGTCGGAGGCGGTGCTGCTCACGTTCGTCACGATCTCGACGAAGAGCGCCTCCTTGTTTTCGAAGTGCTTGTAGACGGTCTGCTTCGAGACGCCGGAGACGGAGGCAATCTCATCCACGTTGGCCCCGAGGTAGCCGCCGGCCAGGAACACCTTCGTGGCTGCGTCGACGATCGCCTTACGCTTCCGCGCGGACCTCGATGACTCCTCGCGCTCCGTCGTTCGTGCTGCAGCAGCCTTGGTCGCCATTGGCCTGTCGTACCTGAAACGGCCCGAGTTGACATCCGGGTACTGGACAGTCTAGTTCCATGAAACGGAACTGGACGGTCTAGTTTGGTTCTCGCAGCCCATCGAAGCCGCCCACCAAGCTGCCTCAAAGCTTGAAGAGGAGAGAGTCATGCACATCCAATTCGCCGAGCTTCCCGTCACCGATCAGGACCGTGCAAAGAGCTTCTACACGCAGCACCTCGGCTGTCAGGTCGTCGCCGACGCGGCGATGGGGCCGAGCGGATGGCGCTGGGTCGAGCTCGCACTGCCGGGAGCGCAGACGCACTTGCACTTCATCCGCCGCAGGGACGATGCGAACCTCGACGAGCCCGTACTGGTGTTCGTCGACGACGACGTCGAAGGGAAGGTTCGCGCGCTGAAGGCTGCGGGCGTCGAGATCGTGACCGAGCCGAGCGAGGCGCCGTGGCAGAAAGGGCGCATCGTCGCCGAGTTTCGCGACAGCGAAGGAAACCGGATGGTCCTGGGCAGCCGATGATGCTCCTCGCATCGTGCCGGTGCGGTCAGGTCGCGCTCGAAGCGACCGGTGCGCCCATCGTCAGCTCGGTCTGCTACTGCGCGAGCTGCCAAGAGGGCGGGCGCCGCCTCGCGGAGTCTTCATCCGCGCCGGCCGTGGTCGGACCCGACGGCGGAACGGAGTACGTTCTTTTCCGGAAGGATCGTGTGCGCTTCATCCGGGGCGCCGAGCGGCTCGAGGAACAGCGACTCAAGCCGGAGTCGCCGACGCGCCGTGTGCGGGCCACGTGCTGCAATTCGGCCATGTTCCTCGACATGACGAAGGGGCACTGGCTCAGCTTCTATCGCAAGCGCTTCTCCGAAGGCGCGCCGCCGATCGAGATGCGCGTCATGACCAAGGAGCGTCCCGCGGGAGTCGAGCTCACCGAGGACGTGCCCAGCTATGCCGGGCACTCCGGGAAGTTCATGTGGAGGCTGATCGGCGCGCGCTTCGCGATGGGCTTCCGCCCACGGAGCTTTACGTACTGAGTCGATTTCGAATCACCGACGACGCGCGTCAGTGAACGATGATCGGGTTGCAGTTCGTGAACTCGATGCTCGTGTCGATGCGGAAGTTCGAGGCTTGGGACTTACGCTCGGCGTGAAATACGTCGAGCGCATAGGTCTTACCCTTCTCGATCCCGAAGTCCTTCGCGATCTCGTCCAGGCTCACGCTCTGGGTTTGCTTCGAATGCAAACCTCCGAGATCGATGGCGAGCTTGCCATTGATGAACGTCCATAGGTCGTCGTCGCCGGTGAACGTGAATACCTCGCCGCCGTTGTATTTGAACTCCGTGTGGAGCTCGAACGTGAAGCCGAAGTTGTGGAGTTTTCCTTCGACGTCGGTGAGACCTTCGTCGCCGAAGCCTTTGCCGTCGATCGGAAAGAAGTGGTCGTTCGAATACGTCGACACTCCGTTCGCGCCGGGCGTGAGAACAAGGCGGTATTCGAACGCCTGATTGACGTCTGGCGTGTCGCGGTACCACTGCTGGAAGCCCGCCTCGCTCGTGATGAAGGCGTGCTTGCCGTTGATTGTCGAGGCGCGCGGATCGGGCTCGAACGGATCGGGGTCGGGGTTGAAGACAGGCTTCTTGTCGGCGCCGAGCAGCGCCTTGACCATCTTCTTCTGGCCGGATCCATCGAAGTGCTCGAAGTCCGGGTGCCCCGCGCCGCCCTTGTACGCTTTGAAGTCGCGGACGATGCCGGTGAGGTTCGGACCGCAGCCGCCGTCGGGATTCGTTCCTCCGCCGTTGCCGCCGCCGCCCGCGTCATCGTTCGGTTGGAACGTGTTGCCGCTGCTCCCGTTCGATCCGCTGCTTCCGCCCGGCCGATCGCCGAAGGCGGAGTCGCTGCTGCTATCGCCACACGCTGCGAGAACCAACGCGACCACAGCCGAACCGACGACCACGCTCTTCATCGTCATGGGGTCCAGGCTAACCCAAAGAGCGGCCGCGCTTCGTGGTCACCGTTCGAAGCGGGATAGTTTGCTCCCACCCGTCCCGACGGTGCACGTCGATCTCCGACGCACGAACGAGCTCGACCGATTCGGAGCCAAGAGATACGTCGTCGATCGCAGGAAGCGGCAGCACTACGGCAGTTTCGGGCCTGCTACCTCCATGGCACCTGCGATGTATCCTCGAGACGTGGCGCAGACCTCGCACCTTCTGGCTCGTTCGAACCCGCACGCGGCTGCTCAGGATGCGGCCCGCGCGGGCGAACTCCTCGAGCTCGTGGCGCGCGCGGCGACGAGCGAGGGGGAGACAGGCAATCCTCTGTTCCCTGGATTGCTCTTCCTCCGGATCTCGAATCCCTCCAGTTTTCGCACATGGCAGGCGTTCGGGCCGAGCCTCGCCGTGGTGGCGCAAGGACAGAAGATTTCGTCGTACCGCGGCGTGGACTTCACGTACGACCCTTCGCGCTACCTCGTGGTCACGGGCGAGGCGGAGTTCGAAGGGAAGGTGGTCGAGGCGACGCCCGAGAGGCCTTTTCTCGCGTTCTGCTATTCGATTCCGCCCGACGTGATCGCAAAGATGTTGTTGACTCTCGCCCACGAGAAGGTCGAGCCAGTCGCTGAAACCGTCCCGGCGTTCGTCGGTACGGTCGACAGGCCGATCCTCGATTGCGCGGTCCGATTGCTGCGCGCGCTCGAGGAGCCGCTCGAGCGCCGCGTGGTCGCACCACTCGCCGTCGAGGAGCTCGTCTTTCGCCTGCTCCGTTCGGACGCGGCGGCGGCGGTCCGGAGCGCAGTCGGGCAGCCCCCGGACACCGACAAGATTCAGTTGGCGATGCAGTTTCTCCGCTCGAACGTCGAACGGTCGGTCTCCGTCGACGACGTCGCGCGTCATGTCGCGATGAGCCCGTCGCACTTCGCGCATCGCTTTCGTGCGGTCGCGCGCGTGAGTCCGATGCGCTACCTGAAGCAGCTTCGATTGCATCATGCACGTACCTTGATGGTCGCCGAAGGGCTTCGCGTCGGCGAAGCGGCGGCGCGCGCCGGATACGAGAGCACCTCGCATTTCACGCGTGACTTTCGCGGGCTCTTCGGTACTTCACCCGGGGAGTATGCGCGTCATTTTCGCGACTCGTGAGTATCGCAGGATTCGGCAACCGCTTCGCAGAAGCTGGCGTCGCGCGCGTCCCAGCCAGTGCCTAAACATCCTCGCAGAAGCGGAGGATGTCGAATGCAAGCTCTCGTTATTTCGGAGACCAATCGAGCATGGAACCTGACGGAGGTCGCGGACCCACGACCTCAGGCCGGACAAGTCGTCATTCGCGTTCGTTATTCGGGAATGTGCGGAACGGATTTGCACGTTCATCGCGGTCATTTTTCTGCGAAGCTGCCCATCGTCGCCGGCCACGAGCCGACGGGCGAAATCGTCGAGCTCGGCGCTGGCGTCACCGATCTGAAGGTGGGAGATCGTGTTGGCGTATTCTGGTATCAGAAGGGCTGCGGTCGCTGTCCTTCTTGCCAATCGGGGGAGACCTGCCCGACCGCGCAGAGCTGGCTAGACCTCGGAGGCGGTAACTCCGAGCTGATGCTCGCGTGGGCATCCGGATGCGCGCTCATTCCCGACGGCCTCGCGCTGGACGCGGCGGCGCCGATCTTTTGCGCGGGGTATACCGTGATGAGCGCGCTTCGAAACGCGAGCCCCAAGCCGGGAGAGCGCGTCGCCATCCTCGGTGTCGGAGGGCTCGGGCATCTCGCCATCCAGCTATCGCGTGCGCTCGGTCTAGAGACCTTTGCCATCACCGGACAGAGCGACAAGCGCGCAGAGCTCCTCGCTCTCGGAGCCGACGAGGTCCTCGTGACGGACGACCATCCCGGCAAGGTCCTCGAGCGCGCCGGCGGCGCCGACATCGTGATCTCGACGACGAACTCCGCGAAACAGATCGGGTCGATCTTCGACGCGCTTCGTCCTCGAGGCCGCCTCATCAACACGGGGGTCGCGGACGGTCCGATCATGATCGATTCTCTCACCTCGATGCTCGGCCACCGCGAATTCCGCGGTGTCGTCCCCGACAGGCGTAGCCACCTCCGTGAGGTCCTCGACCTCGCCGCAAAGGGCAAAGTGAAGCCAACGATCGAAGTCTACCCGCTCGCCCAAGCCAACGCCGTGCGCGACCGCCTGGAAGCGGGCAAGGTCCGCTACCGCGCAGTCCTCGCGCACGCCTAGTGGGGGGGAGCACCCGCCGCTCGCGCTGGAGCGCACGAACGAGCTCGACCGATTCCGAGCGAAACCTCGATGGCCGTCGTTGCGTAGTCTCTTCGTGCGCAAACTCACATCGGCCCCGGACACTTCATCCTACGAATTGCACGCAGGAGCGAGGCTCGTGGCTCGTGGCTCGTGGCTCGTCGGGCTCGTGCGTCGTTTCGTGGTTGCGCTCGTCGTCAACACGGCGCTCATGGGAGAAGTTGGATGTCGACTCCAAGGCTCCTGTTCGCTTCCGGCACGCTACACGTCGCCCGTAGAGCTCTTGGCAGCCGTGAATCGTCGTCTCCGGCTGTTACGGCCCACGTCGTAGGTCTAGCGCTCGACGAGCGCTGCCTGAAGAGGCTTTCCCGTCGCGTGAGGGAGCTGCAAACCAAGGAGCGACGCGATGGTCGGGGCCACGTCTTCCATCGCCACGTCGCCGAGGACTGCGCCCGAGCGGATGCCGTCGCCCCCCATCACGAGCGTGCATCCCATCTGCGCGTGCGTCGGTGCGTGGCCGTGGGTGCCTCTGGATTGGCTCGGAGCCACCAGCGGTTCGTCCGAACGTTCGCTGAAGACGAAGCCGGCAGCGGCCTGGAGGACGACGAGCGCGCCGGGAAACCCTCCACGCTTTTCCACGAGTGCGCCGTCGAGCACTTCCGCGATGCCGCTCGTCTCCGGATGGGCGGCGAGCTCGGTGAAGAGTGACAGCACCTCGGGCTTCGCGCTGGGCTCGCCCATGATCGCTGCCGAGCCGCCGGCCCTCCACGTCACGGCTCGATACTTCACCACCTTGGCGTCCTTGCCGAGCACCACGCCGTCGCCCTTCGATTCGAGGAGCCCGGCGCGGCGGAGCACGACGTTCGGTCGGACCTCCTTCTCCACCGGAGCGAAGCCGTGGTCGGAGACGATCACGACGGCGAGGTTCGGAACGCTCGCGCGAGCGTCCGCGATGATGGTGCCGAGCAGAGCGTCGGTCTTTTCGAGTGTGGCCCACGCTTCCGGGGACCCGGGGCCGTACTCGTGCTCGACCGTATCGAGATCTGGCAGATACAAGAACGTGAGCCGCGGCTTCTTCGTGCGTAGGAGGAATGCCGCCGCAAGCGCGCGATCGCGATCCGGGCGATGCTCGCCGGGGATCTCGAGGCCTGCAGTTCGCAGCTCGTCACAGAGGCCGCTCGAGGAGAGTTGGCAGAGGAGCTTCTCGTCCTCCACGTTCTTCGCTCGCCAGTATTGCGGGAGGTTCCAGCGAATGTCTGCGCCCACGGTCACCGGCCAGGTGACGTTCGCCACGTCCATGCCGGCCCTTCGTGCGGAGTCCCACAGCGTCTCGGCTCGCAGGTCACGCGCGTACCAGAACCATCCACCGTCGTTCTTTGCGAGAGGATCGAAGACGACGTTGTTCACGATCCCATGCCGCGCTGGCGTGACGCCGGTCACGAGCGTGGCGTGCGCCGGGTACGTCACGCTGGGCCACACGCTGACGAGCGAACGCGCCGTCGTCCCGCTGGCGACGAGTCCACGCAGCGTAGGCAATGCGTGTGACCCAGCGCGCAGGTAGTCGTCGCGCAGGCCATCGACCGAGACGACGAACACGGACCGATCGTTTGGCGCGTTCGCGTTCGCGTTCGTCGTGGTGCCTGGCGCGGTACTTGGCGCGGTCGAGTTCTTCGGCGTGCAACCGAACAGTGCGAGGAAGACGAGCGCCCACCGCTTCATGCGCGGTCACCATGCCGCGATGCAGCGTGAGAAGCAATCGGCGGGATTCGGAGCCGCGATGGCGACGGCATCCGTGTCTCGGACGACGGAGGGGAGGCGAGCGCCGCCCGCGTCCTCAGCGAAGGACGAGCAGCTGCGCGAGGTGACTCTTCGCCACGGCGTACTTCTCGTCCTCGGGGACGGCGATGACGATGCGGCCGATGGAGGCTTCCGGGGTTTCCCTGAAGAAGAGTTTCATCCCATCGACCATCGCCTTGAGCGAGACGCTCGCGGTGAGCCCGCCGTGTCCGGCGGCGAGAAGCGGGAATGCGACGCGGGCGGGGGAGTCGGTCGTTCCGAGCTGGGCGGCACGTTCGAGGGCCGCCTCGGTTGCGCGCATCACACGCTCCGCGTTCGAAATGCCTTCTTTGCCGGCCGCTCCGTAATCGACCGATGCCACGTGAAGGACGTGCCGGAGCCGCTTCGAGGTGCCACCAGAGGTCACGAGGCAGTCGCCGGGACCGAGCTCACCGTCGAGGTCCTCTTCGAGCCGCGTCCGCACCTCGTCTTGCATCGCGAGGCATCCGCACTCGTCGAAGATGGCGCGGGAGACTCCGCTTCCGAGGGCGCCGGCGGAGTTCGACGCGTTCACGACGATGTCGCATCCGGCTTCGATCACCGAGCACTGTTCCACGCGGATGTCTCTTCTCACGATTGCCATCTTACGCGCTCGAGCCACGCTACAGCGCAACTCCGTTGATCGAGCCGTAGCGGCAGGGGATCACGGGGGCGAGGACTTCGAATGGGCCGAAACTGCCGCCGCCCTCGTCGACGATTTGGACGTCGTCGCTGGGAGTGCCGCCTGCTCGGTTCGTTCGCGTTCGACGAGGAGTCGTGCCGTGGCGAGCTTGATTCCGCGCTCTCGCAACAGCCGCAGTGCGCTCGAATGAAACGCGTCGCCGATGGTGAACTGCTGTCCGTAGTCGGTGAGGAAGTTCACCATCTTCACCGCGATCCACGACTCGGTCGTTTCGATGACGAGCGGCAGCGGTGCGGGATCGGCAACGATCCCTTCCACGGAGCGAGCGGCTTCGAGCAACGCGTCTCTGACCACGTCGAGATCGGCGTCGAGGGGTATCCGGAAGACGTGACTACGAACGAAGGGGCGTTCTCGCCCTGAGAAGTTCGAGATCGTGCCCTGGGCTACGGTCTTGTTGGGAATGGTCACGAGCTCCTCGGTCAGCGAGAGCACGAGTGTCGCGCGCCACGACACTTCGAGGACCTGCCCGCTGATCTTCTCCGAACCCGAGCGCACCTCGACCCAATCGCCGAGGCGAAACGGGCGATCGAGCTGCAAGGAGATCCCCGCAAAGAGATGCCCCAAGGTGTCTTGCATCGCGAGGCCGAGGACCACGGAGGCGAGCGCGGAGGTCGCGAGCAACGACGTCACTTCGACGAGAAACACGCCGTGGAGCAGTGCACCGAATCCGAAGAGAGACGCCGCGAGCGTGAAGAGATCGACGAGCAGCAAGGGCACGCCTTCGCGGGTCGAAGCGAAGAGCCACTCGAAGACGAACACGCGTCCGATGCGCAGTCCGAAGACCATCCACGCCACGAGGACGAGGAGGCCGAAGGCGCCAGAGAGCCACGGAGGACTCGAGAGTCTGCGCAGGCCTTCGGTCATGAACCAGACGCCGAGGCTGACCACACCGGTGTCTCGCAGCTTCTCGAACTGCGCCGACATGATGCGCCGACGCGAAGGACTCCAGCGCGGGCGAAGGGCCACGTCGAGCAGCCAGGCAACGAGGGCGAGCAAGACGACCGCCAGGCCGACCTGCCACTGCATGAGGCCGAGGATTCGCGCGACGATCGCTGGTTCGGTCGTGGTCGACATCGGAAACGTCACGGCGTGTGGCCCATGGCCTGGAGCACGATCGCCGTGACGCTGATCGCGACCGCGATGACGATCATCGTCATCAGTTGCTTCAGCACGGCTCGCCTCGTCGCCCCGTGCGGCCACGGGTACGGTCCGACGTCATAGTGGATGGTTGTCTGCTATAATAGATAATGCTTCGCGTCAACAGACGAGTGCAGCCGCCGGTTCCATCCCTCGTCATGGGCTAGAGTCCCACGGACCATGCGTCGCTCGGGTGTCGTCGTCGGAGCAATCTTCACGTGCCTCGCCTGCATCGCGTGCATCGCGTGCAGCCGTCCGACCTCGAGTGGCGAGCTCGACGCCACGGGCTGCCTCGCCGATCCGCCGCCTGCGGGGCCCGAAGAGCGCGGGCCCTTTCCCTTCGAGGCGTGCCGGCCGACGTTGAACGAGCTCCGTCCGGTGCGCGCGCTCGATCAGGAGGCCACCGTCAAGCGGCGTGCTCGCGACCCTCGCGCGTGTTGCTACGAAGCGCAGGGCAATCGCTGAGCGTGGCTGCAAGCCGTACCGTGCGTCGGACGAAAGCCCTCTGCGAGGCCCAATGCGATGCTCGCGCTCGGGAATGCCAGGCGTCCGGAGACGGGCGTGGTAGCGTCGGAACGTCGTGACCGCCCCGCATCGTCCGCCTCGCCCGCCTCTGAAGGCACCCCCGTCCGTTCCGCTTGCGCCCCCAGCGGGCTTCACCGATCGCCTTGCGGAGATCGGCGTCTCCCTCGACGATGCCACCCTCGCGAAGCTCGGCGACTACCTCGGACGATTGCTCGCGATGAACGAGGTCATGAACCTCACCGCGGTCCGTGACGCTGCCGAGGCATGGGACCGTCATTTGCTCGACGCGCTGACCCTCGTGCCGCTGCTGGCCGAGGTGCCGGCCGGCGGTCGCGTGGTCGACGTGGGCTCGGGCGGCGGCATCCCCGGCATCCCGCTGGCCATCGCGTGCCCTGGCATCCGTTTCACGCTCGTCGAGTCGATCAAGAAGAAGGCGGGCTTCCTCTCCACGGTGAGCACGGCGCTCGGTCTCGAGAACGTCAAGGTTCGCGCCGAGCGCGCCGAGCAACTCGACTTGCGCGGAGTGTCCGACGCGGTCACGGCGCGCGCCGTCGCTCGTCTCGACGAGCTTGCTCCGCTCGTCCTGCCCTTGATTCGTAAGGGCGGCGCCGCGTTCCTCATCAAGGGGCAGCGCGCCGACGAAGAGCTCGCCGAAGCCGCGCCCGTGCTCGAGCGGCTGAGCGCCACGCACGAGAAGACGATCTCGACCCCGACCGGTCGCATCGTCGTTCTGCGCCGCGTGGGTTGAGCGGATCGCACCCGGTTCGGGCCGCTGGCGGCGCGTTTCGTACGCCGAAACGCCAGCGACCCGAGCTCGTTCAATCGATGAGCGTCACCAGATACGGACGCGGTTCTCCGGCTTCAGGTAGAGCGCGTCGCCTTCCTTCACGTCGAAGGCGGCGTACCAGGCGTCGAGGTTCCGAACGACGCCGTTGACGCGGTACATCGCGGGCGAGTGCGGATCGGTGAGCACCTGGTTGCGGAGCGCCTGATCGCGGATGAGCGTGCGCCAGACCTGGGCCCAGCCGAGGAAGAAGCGCTGCTCGCCGCTGTAGCCCTCGACCGTGGGCGAAGGCTTGCCGTCGAGCGAGAGCTGGTAGGCGCGGTGCGCGACGGTGAGGCCGCCGACGTCGCCGATGTTCTCGCCGAGCGTGAGGCGTCCGTTCACCTTGATTCCGGGGAGCGGCTCGAAGTTCGAATACTGATCAGCGAGGACGTCCGTGCGCTTCTTGAACGCGGTGACGTCGGCATCTTTCCACCAGTTGCGGAGCACGCCCTTGGCGTCGGATTTGGCGCCCTGATCGTCGAAGCCGTGACCCATCTCGTGGCCGATGACGCCGCCGATGCCGCCGTAGTTGACGGCCGGATCGGCGTCGGGATCGAAGAACGGCGGCTGCAGAATCGCCGCCGGGAAGACGATCTCGTTGAACACCGGGTTGTAATAGGCATTCACCGTCTGAGGTGACATGAACCACTCGTCGCGATCGGTCGGCTTGCCGAGCTTCGCTCGCTCGTAATCGTGGTGCCAAACCGCCGCGCGACGCGCGTTGCCGTAGGCATCGCCCGCGACGATCTCGAGCGCCGAGTAGTTCTTCCACTTGGCGGGATAACCGACCTTCGGACGGAACGTGGCGAGCTTCTCGAGCGCCACCTTCTTCGTCTCGGGCGTCATCCAGTCGACGCTCTCGATGCGCGCCGCATAACCCTTGCGGAGGTTCTCGACGAGCGAGTCCATCGCGGCCTTCGCGCGCGGCTGGAAGTACTTGGCGACGTACATCTCGCCGACCGCCTCGCCCATGGCGCCGTTCACGGAGGCAACGCCGCGCTTCCAGCGATCACGCTGCTCGGGCTGTCCATTGAGGGTGCGGCCCGCGAAGTCGAAGACCTCGTCGTCGAACGCCTTCGGCAGGACGTCGGCCGAACCACGGAGCATGTGGTACGTGAGGTACGCCTTCCAGGTGGCAACCGGCGTGGCGGCGAAGATCTGCGCGAGCTTCGGCATCGCCGTGACTTCGGTGACGACGAACTTCGACTCGCCGCCGTAGCCCTGCGCATCGAGGAACGTCTTCCACGGGAACTTGGGCGCTTCCTTCTGCAGTTCGGCGAGCGTACGCGGGTTGTACGTCTTGTCTCGCTCGCGGCGATCGGCGATGGGCCAGTGCGCTTCGGCGATCTTCGTTTCGAGAGCGACGATGGCCTTGGCGTTCGCGGCGGCGTTCTTGTCGCCTCCGAGACCGAGCAGCTTCGTGACGTGCGCTTCGTACTTCGTCCGAATCTCTTCGAACTGCTTGTCCTTCTTCAGGTAGTACTCGCGCTCGGGGAGGCCGAGGCCCGCGTGGCCGATGACGACCGCGTAGTGGTCGGGATCCTTCTCGTCGAGATCGACGCTCGCGCCGATCGGACCGTTCGTCGGAATGTCGGCGCGCGCCATGACCTTCACGACGTCGTCGAGCGTCTTCACGCCCGCGATCGCGTCGAACGCCGGCTTCGCGGGAGCAAGACCCTTCTGGTCGATGGCCGCCGTGTCGAGATAGGCCGCGTAGAAGTCCGTGACCTTCTGCGCGTTGGTGCCCTTGGCGGCCTTGGTCTTGGCGGTCTCCTCGAGGATGCCGCGCACGTTGGCGTCGGACTCTTCACGGAGCTGATCGAACATGCCCCAGCGCGACCGATCCGAGGGGATCTTCTGGTCCTTCATCCACTTGCCGGCCGCAAAGGCGTTGAAGTCCGCGCCCGGCTTCACCCCGGAATCCATGCCGGCGAGATCGACGCCGAACGTTCCGAGCTTGGGCTTGCCTCGCGCAGGCGTGGCAGGCTTCGCAGCCGCCGCGGACGGGCTCGTCGTGTCCTGGTGTGCAGGAGTCGCCGATTCCGGAGCCGCAGGCCCGCAGGCAAGAGCACTGACGGCGAGGCCGGTCAGTAGAGAAAGGAGCGTTAGATCCCTGGAGGTGCGCAGACGCATGGCCACCGAGTACCCAGGCCGGCGACGCGATGCAACCACGAGCGCCGATCGACGAGCTCAGCACGTCGCCAGAGCTTGTGTCTGCGATCGTGGATCGGCGTTTTTATTCCCACGAGCGAGCAAAATTCGCAGTGGCTCGTCGTTCGATTGGAAGCGTCGAAGCCCGACCTTCCGAAACACATCGCGAAAAGAATGCGTGGCGCTCCCGACGTCGAATTCCTCCGCTAGGCTTCGACGCCTCGGAGGTCCTCGTGAAGACGCGGAACGTCAAGACCATCACTTCGGCGTTTGCCTTCGCGATGCTCGTTGCGACCGGTGCGAGCGCGGCGCCTTCGCTTCCAGGCGCGAAGGCGCTCGAGTCGCGCCTCTACGCGCCATGCTGTTACGGCGGCACACTCGACACGCACGAGTCCGATCTCGCGCACGATCTCCGGAAGGAAATCGAGTCGCGCGTCGAGCATGGCGAAGCACTCGACGCCATCCAGAACGACTTCGTCGCCCGATATGGCGAGAAGGTTCTCGCCGCACGAAGCGATACGCCGATTCGAGCGATGGGCATGGCCGTCGTCGCCGTGCTGGTCATTGCCGGCGCCGGACTCACGATTGCACTGCGCCGCTGGACAAAGCGTGAGCCGAGCGCCGTGACGAAGCGCGATGCCGGCGCTACGCCCGACGCGGGGCACCTCGACGCGCGAATCGACGCGGAGCTCGCCGAGCTCGATACGTAGAATTTCCTGACTCGCGGCTCGTACGCGCGTCAGTCGGACGCGCGCGCCGGTCGATCGGCGAGGGCGGCGACGATCCGGCACGGCTCGTTCGGATCGATGCACTGAGCTGCGAGCAGCCCGGAGAGCGCGCGGCGAACGCGACGGAGGTCGGCGATGCGTTCGTCGATCTCCGAGAGCTTTTGCTTTCCGACGTGTGCGATGTCACCCGCGCGGACCGTCCGACGTTGCGAGAGCGCCAACATCATGCCCAATTCCTCGAGCGAGAAGCCGAGCTCCTGCGCGCGACGCAAGAACCGGACGCGAGCTGCATCGTCTTCCGTGAAGCGACGATAGCCGGCGCGCGAGCGCGATGCAGGCTTCAGCAGCCCGCGCCTCTCGTAGAACCGCAGAGTGGAGATGCGTACGCCTGCGGCCTTGGCCAACTCGCCGATGGTCACGATGGGATGGTAGCGAGGCGACGCGCGCGGAGCACGCGGAAGACAGTCAGCCCTTGCACCATCGCCCACGTGACCTCCAGCACGAGGAACGCGACGAGCAGCGTCGATGCACCTTGCGCGAGCGCGAACGCGAACCACGACGAGAACAGAATGCGCCCGACGGTGTCCGCCGCGCCGAGCCTGGCCGTCGGAGTCTGCAGCCGCACGACGGACCATACGACGACGATGCTGCCCATGAGGTTCAAGAAGAGCAGGGACATCGGGCCCTCGAGGGCGAAGGATCCCGAGAGAGCAAGAGCTTGGTGCACGCGGGTGAGCTGTTCGATCGTTCGCGTCGCCGTCCACGGCGTGGCGAACGGGGCGGTGACCACGAGGTCATAGAGCGCCGAGGCGAATACGACCCGTGCAGTGAGATCGCGAGGAGGAGCGAAGTGCATGGCCACCAACGTGAGGCCTGCACCATGGTGCAGGGTCAAGCGATGGGACGCGCAGCGTGCTTTTACGGTGCTTTACGGCCCGAGCTTCCGGCTCCTTGCCCGTGAACCGGTCGGTGCTAAAGCGACGCGTCCCACGTGATCGTCTCTCATCGGCGCCATGTTCCCGGCTTCGGCGATGCCTGCCTCGCGATCGACCGCGCCATCGGGCCATCGTTCATCGTGAGGCGCGTCGCGCTGCGCGAGGTCGTTCAGGACGAGCGGCTCACGAAGGCGGCGGTCGGAGTCGACTGCGGTCGTCCGCGCCGACGGCTTCTCTTGGTGCTCGACGGAGAATCGCTCGAGTCGATCGAGGGGCGCGACGAGAAGATGCATCCAGGGCGCGCGCTGTTCATTTCGGAGCGCCGACGTTGGGAGAGTCGTAGCGAGCATTGTGACCTCCTCGAGATCGAATGGGATCCCGGCGGTCTCGACGATGGGTCGGCAACGAGCGAAGACGTTGCCTCCTGGCAGCTCGGAAGTCGGACTCGACATTGCGTCGACCACTTCGGCGAGGAGCTGCGCAACGCTCGAACGGCCGAAGCTTTGCGGCCCGCGCTCCTGGATCTCTTTCGAGCCTTGCAGTCCGAGGGGTGCCCTGTCGACGCGGAGCGGCTCTGCGCGGTTGCGCCCTCCACGCCCGCGGAGCAGCAGCTCGGTGAGCAGGTCGACCGTGCTCTCTCCGACCTCGCGAATGCGCCGATGCTCGTCGATCTCGAGGCCACGCAGGGCAGCTCGCGTCGCACCCTGACTCGAAACATCCGGCGCTTGCACGAGCGTCACGCCTTGCTTGGACGCGGTGAAGGACGCTGGCGTGGAATTCGCGACGCCTATCGACTCGTGATCGCGACCATTCTTCTGTCTCACGACGAAGCGACGCCTGCTCGCGTCGCCGAATTCGTGGGATACGGCTCGGTGGAGGCGCTCGACCACGCCTTCCACCACGTATCGTTGCCGTCGCCCACCGCTCTCCGTCGCTCGATTCGCGCGGCGTGAGCGAACGAGCTCACTTGGTGCGTCGGAAGACGTGCTTCTCCTGACCTGATTCCAGGGTCAGCGTGGGCTCGCCCGAGCTCCCGACGACGAGCGTTTCGCCGAGCCACGGCGGGTCGAGCATGTAGAGCTTCTTGCCGCCGTCCTTTTCGGTCTTCTCTCCGAACGCGGTGTTCCATTCGCCGGCATCGAGGATGGCCGTACCCTTCGCGTCGCGACGGATGGTGATGGTGCCGAGCTCCGGGCTAGACCACGTTCCCGCGAGGGACGTGAAGAAGGCGGCCGACGGCCTGCGTTCGACGAGCGCGAGATCTCCCGCGAGGGACTTCTTGCCCTGCTCGAGCGCGAAGCGGAGCAATGGCTCGGCCTCGGGGTTGGCGTCGAAGAGGAGCTCGACGAGCTTGCGGCGGAGGACGCGACGGTAGGTGTTGGCTCCACCCTTGTTCGAGAGAACGACCATGCCGACGTCGCTCTTCGGCAAGAAGAAGAAGTCCGACGTGAAGCCAAGGTTGTTGCCGCCGTGGCCGGCGACGGGAAGGCCGTGGTCGTCCTCGAGGAAGAGGCCGATGCCGTAGGCCATCTTCTCGGTGATCTTCACCTGCGGTTCGCGGCGAAGGAGAAGGTTCTTCTCGGAGACGATGTGTTTCCCGTCGACGCTGCCCTTGCCGAGCTCGAGGGCGAGCACGCGAGCCATTTCCTCGACGTTCGACCAGACGGCGCCGGCCGGGCGAATCGCAAAGACACCTTCCTCCGTGCCGAGCGGCGAGAGCGCGCTGCCGCCCTCGGGCGTCAGGCCGTGTGGCGAGGCGTGTTCTGCACGGCGAACGGTCGCGAGGTCGGAGGTGGTGCTTCGCATGCCGAGTGGCTCGAGCACGCGTGACCGCAACGTCTCGTCGTAGGCGGGGCCGAGCGCCTTGCCCGGAGCCGCCGCGTGCGCGGCGACGTATCCGCCGGCGGCGACGAGCATGTTCGAATATTGGAACGTCTCACCGAAACCCGTCGTGGGCTTTGCCTGCCGCAACGATGCCACGCGCTTTTCGGGAGTGCTGCCGGCGTACTCGAACAGAAACGCCATGTCCTGGCGTGGCATGCCGGTGCACGCGCAGACGGTATGGCGGAGCGTGATCTTCTCCGTGGCCGACGCATCACCGAGCGCGAATTCGGGCATGAGCTTCGTCATCGGCGTGTCCCAGTCGAACACGCCTTCGTCGACGAGCTTCGCCATCATGATGGTGGTGAGCGACTTGGTCGTCGAACCGATCATGAAGAGCGTCTTGGGCGTCACGAGCTCGGGTTTGCCCTTCTCGCGTACGCCGAAGCCTTTGGCGAAGACCACCTTGCCGTGCTGGACGATGGCGACGGCCGTGCCCGGAATGGTGAGGGCGTCGCGGGCGCTCTCGGCGAACGAGGCGAACGCGGCGAGACGCGCCGAGTCGAGATCGTGAGCCTCGCGACCTCCGAGGGCTTCGGCCGCCAGGCCCTTGGGCTTGTAACTCGATTGAATCGTGCCGATCTGGGCTCCGCGCCGGTCGAACCCCGACTCCGTGCCGTCGAAGAGCATGACGTGCTGCTTGCCGCCCTCGGCCCTGGCGAGGCCGATGACGACCCGCGTTTCGTCGGTCTTCGTCTCGTAGACGATCTGCGTGATCGACGTCCAGCCGTCGCGCGCAGGCGGCGTCATGCGCTGTTTGACGGGCCGAGAGAAGCCCTTCGAGAGGTTCTCCCACGCTGCGGTGATGGCCTTTTCCGCGTCGGGCTCCGTCGAGGTGACGAGGGCGATGGAGACCTCCTTCTCGGGCGTCTGTAGCACCGTCATCGCCCCGCGCTTGGACACGAACCAGCCGCGCGCCGCTTGGAAGGTCGCGCCGTCATCGGTCGACAGCGTCTCGTCCGCCGTGAGCTGCTTTTCCGCGGTGCCCATTGCGGTGGCGGTCGCGGTGGCCGTCGAAGCACCGCCCGTTCGTGATGCGTCCTTCGCGCGCACGGCGCTCTCTGGCGGGGGAGCACTTCCGCAGGCAAACGTGGTGGCGAAGAGGAGCGCGGCCAAGAACCTCGATCTCATGGCCTCTCCTCTAACCTTGGGCCTCGCCTCGGGCGACTGATACGAGAGGACACGCGAGACGCGACCACTACCTACCGTCCGCCAAGGAGGCGCGCGGCAAGCCTGGGAGTGTCACCCGTTCTTGCGATTGCCCTCCTTCGGGCAGTCGTCCATGCTTCTCCTGCCGGCATGGCGTTTTCGCTGCGGTATCCGCAAGTTCGCGAGATGCTCGACCTCGTTGGAGCGATATTCAGGCGCCCCTCGCGACGGCTCGTGGCCCGTGAAGAGCGCGTGGGCTGAACGGTTAGAGTCCGTGCCACGCGCGGCCGTTCGGGAGCCCCGGCGGCTCGACGGCGATGACGTAGTCGACGCGTCGGTTCTGCGGCTCGTCGACTTCGTCACCCGTGCGGACGCGCGGCGCCGCCTCTCCGAAGCCTTCGTAGGCGATAGGCACCTGCAGACCGTGCTGCCGGAACCACGTTCCGATCGAGCGCGCACGACGCTGCGAGAGGGCGAAGTTGTGCTCCGCGGTTCCAACCGTATCGGTGTGACCGACGACGTAGAGCGTAATCGGTCCGAAATCGGTGTGCTTGCTCACGACGGCGCGAATGGCGGCGAGGCTCGCTTCGAGTTTCGGCACTTCGGTTGGACGAATGACGTCGGAGTCGGTGGCGAAGTTCACTTCCTCGTGGGGAACCTCCGCCTTCCACGGCGTGAGGGCCACGCCCGACCAATAGCCCTCGGTCGAGTACCCGATGATCTCGATGCGAGCGACGGCCTCGTCCGACGACGGCGTCCACGTGCAGGTGAGGGGAGTGCCCGGCGCGGCGCCGTTGAAGGGGATATCGCGTTCGTCGAGCACCGAACCGGACTCGCCTTGGACCTTGAGATGGATCTTGTCGGCGGGCCGCGAGAGCGACACTTCGAGCTTGTGACCTGGCAGGTCCACCTTGGCGCGGTCGACGGTGACCTTCACGCGCTTGTCGGCCGGTACCGGCTTGTTCGGCGCATCCGCGGCGAAGGCGGGCGTCGCGAAGGACACGACCGACGAGATCGACGCGCCCGAGAGCGCCGCGAAGAGAACGAGAGCCAGGCCACGCATGGGACCGGAAGTTTGCCACGCTTTCCCACGCCCCGCACGGCTCGCGTGTTGGAGCAGAACCGTAGCTCGTGCGTCGAAAGATGCGACGCTCGGCGCGAGACCGGAAGCTGTCGTCTATGCTCGAGAGGGGTAGGGAGATGCCGAAAGCGAAAGACATTCGTGCGACGCGCGCCATCGACGTGGTCGAGGCCGCGTATCGGCTCGACGGGACCGAGCAAGAGTGGCTCGACCAGCTGCTTGCCGTGGCGCGCCCCGATGTCGATACCGGCTGTGGGGTCTACGCGTTCACGGGGGGCGAGTCGGTGCCGAATCTGCCGGCAAGTCCCGTGTTCGTGCAGCACGATCTCGACGCGGGCTTCGCAGAGCGTCTGATGGAGCTCAACGTGACCGCGCCGCAAGCGGTCAATGACGTCGTTCGTACGCGCCTCGTCTCGTGTGGGGGGCTCGAGCAGTTCTTCGGCCCCTCCTCGGTCGTCGTCGCTCACTTCCGCCAGTTGATGCAGCCGATCGGCGTCGTGGATGGCTTTTCGATGTTCGTCCAAGACGCCCAGGGGGGCAGCCTCACCATGTCGTCGCCCGCGCGGGACGTCCTCGCTCCTGCGCCCCGCGTGCGCGGTATCTGGCAGCGTGCTGGTCTCCATGTCGTTGCGGCTCTTCGCTTGCGACGGAAGCTGGCGGCACGATCTCCTTCCTCGACGCCACCCACCTCGGCGCGTGAGGCGCTGCTCGAGCCGTCGGGCAGAATTGCCCACGCGGGCACCGAGCTCGCCGCCGACCGACCGGCGCGCGAAGCGCTGATGGATGCCGTCCATGCGATGGAACGCGCGCGCGGCACCGACGTACGCTCCTCTCCCGATCGCGCGCTCCGGCTCTGGCGCGGGCTCGTCGCCGGCGAATGGTCGCTCGTGGACCACTGGGAGCAGGGCGGCAGGCGCTACATCGCGGCCTACCAGAATCGGCCGACCACGCTCGATCCGCGGGCGCTCACGAGCAACGAACGAGCGGTGCTCGAGTATGTCGTCCTTGGCGCGACGAACAAGGAGATCGTCTACGCGCTCGGTCTCGCCGAGGGAACCGTCTCCACGTGCGTGACGCAGATCCTCCGCAAGCTACGTGTGAGGAAGCGCGTGGATCTTGCCGCGCTCTCGCCCGCCGCGCGTGCCGAGCGGCTCGACGTGGAGGTCGACGGCGAATGCGTGGGGGTGCTCGCGGTCGACGTCGCTCCGGCAACGTCACTCGCAGAGCGGCTTTCGCCGGCAGAACGCGAAGTCACGAGCTTCGTCACGCGCGGAATGAGCAACGAACAGATTGCGCAGTCGCGCGGTGTGTCGGTGCCGACGATCGCCAAACAGCTGCGTGCCATCTTCGACAAACTCGGCGTCGACAACCGAAGTCAGCTCGCTCGTCTCGTGGCGAGCGGCGAGGACTGAGCAGCGCTCTCGCGGGCGTCCAGTTCATCGACGCTGTTCATCGAGGCTGTTCATCGAGGTCACGCGGGGCGCGCAGAACGCGAATGGCCGAGCCGGAATGGGCGGAGCGTCGTACGCTCTTCGCCATGAATTGTCCCTCTCCGTGTCGTGCGTGCGGCTCACACAAATTCTGGCGCGTGAACCCGGTCATGCTTCCGCAGTTCGACTCGAACAACGCCATCTACACGATGCCGGCCGTCTGCCGGAGCTCCTCGGGCGGAACGGCAAGCCACGAGTGGGGCAAGAAGATCGAGCACGGCAACTTCGCGGCGTGGATCTGCGTCGGTTGCGGGCTCACCGATTGGTTCGCGGTCGGCGTCAACGACATGCTCAGCCAGCTCGCACGCAATCGCGATTCCGGCGTGACTTACGTCGACGGCGAGCCGCAGGGGTATCGCTGAATCGACGAGCAAGCGCTCGCTTGGAACCTGTTCGTCGGGGCCGGAGCCGGTATGTGACGCGCGGATGGCAACTTGTTGGCGATCACGTAACTGCTTGAAATGAGTGGTTGGTTTCTTGTCCACGCCCCGGGCAATCGCGTCCCCAGGATAGCCAGGTTCCGGGACGCGAAATCAACGCGTTACGATCGCGTCGAGGCGCGCGAGGAGAGGTGTGTGGTGGCACGTGATCTGCTGTGGGCGGCGCGTCACCCAAACCAAGAAGGTCTCCATGGCTCTCGCACGCGTTGCCGTCATCGCATTTGCCCTCGCCGCAGGAACTCTCGCCATCGGTTGCTCGGCCGAATCCTCCGACGTCGAGGCCGCCGACGAGCAAGCCCTCACGACGGCCAAGACCCTCACGAAGGGCATCTCGAGCCCCACCGGTCTCGCCGTGACGAGCACCCACGTCTACTTCGGGTCGAACCACTTCGTCGCGTCCGGCGATCCCGAGCTCGATCAGCAGATGGCGTACTGGGAGGGCAAGTACTCGCGCGTGGGAATCTCGGGCGGCCGTCGCGAGGTCGTGACCGATATCGGGCCCATCACCAACGTGAGGACGGTCGGCTCGAAGCTGTACTTCCGGATGTCGGGCGGCTGCTGGATCAGCGCCGTCGACACCACTGCCGCGACCATCGAGGTCAAGCCGGTCTACACGCAGTCCGATTGTGGTGAGTATGGTCTGACGGACTTCGAGGTCACGAACGACGCGCTCGTCGTCCTGAATTTCGACGGTCCGATTCTTCGCGGAAAGCCCTCGGGCTCGGACATGACGCAGATCGCCGACCTCCGAATCGGCACGACGGCGCCCTTCTTCGACGCGGCCGTTCTGGCGGACGGCGCGCTCTACGTGCTTTCGACCCGAAGCCTCTTCGACAACCAGAACCACTCGATCCCGCAGGCGCTCTACCGCGTCGGCGTCGAAGACGGTGTCGTGACGAAGCTGTTCGACGTCACGTCGTCGCCGAGCAACGTCGTCTCCGACGGCAAGAACGTCTTCTGGACGGAAAAGGGAACGGACATCGTCGCGCTCGCCGCGGGGTCGAATCAGCCCAAGACGATTGCGACCGGCCTGCGCCACGTCGTCGAGCTCGCCGCGGACGGAACCAACGTCTACGCGGCCGACAGCGAGCGCAACGCGATCTACGTGGTCAAGGATGCGCTCGGCACGCCGAAGAAGAAGAAGCTCGCCGACGCGAAGGGCGTGCAGGCGATTGCCGTCGATGGCGACAAGCTCTACTTCGCAACGGACGCGTATGAGAACAACAAGCCTGCGGGCATCATCGGCGTGATCAAGCTCCCTCAGTGAGCCGTTCGTCGATTCTGCGATAACGACCGTCTCTCGTGCCCAAAAGAAAGGGAGATGCTCTGCACGGCAGGCATCTCCTTTCGTCATTTCGCGACGTCCGCATGCCGAAGACGTGGTTGCGCGAAGAGCGAGCTCTGCCCTTCGGTGATCCGCGGCGAAAACTGGATCGTCGTCGGCCCATTTTCGCATTTTTACGGTGCTGGAGGTCGAGTGCGGTGAATGCGTCGAAGTGGGGCGTCGTCCAATCCGCCTGCCAAGGCGCCGGCGCCTCGGTCGTTCACTTCCGCTCAACACCGCTCCGGGATCTCGCGATGATTACCGTTTTTGGATGGCGCTCCGTACGAACGAAGAACGTGCCCGCGGAGGGCGTGACCTGTGTGAGCTGCCAAACGGTCGGAAGCACGCAGCTCGAAGTGCGCCAGGAGTATCTGCACATCTTCTGGGTCCCGATTTTCCCGATGCGCAAGTTCGTCGTGGCGAGCTGCAGTCGATGCGGAGCTCACTTCGCCGATCGCGAGCTGCCGCCGGCCTACCAGCCTGTGGCCACGGCAGCCGCGCAACGAGCTTCCATTCCGATTTGGACCTTCGTCGGCTTGCCCGTCGTGCTGTTCGCGGTCGCGGCCGCCTTCCACGATCGCTTCGGATTCGGAGCTCCTGCCGAGCTCGCGGGCAACTCTGCGAAGGTCAAAGCGTGCTTGGAGCACGTTGCGCCGGGGCAGGTCTACGAGCTGAACATGGGCCCGCCCTCGTACAGTCCGAAAGAAGTCAAATCGCTGATTCGAATCACCCAAGCCGACTCGAACTCGGTCTCGTTCGAGAAGGGCTTGGTGCAGAAGTACCTCGACCAGCCGCTGCTGGCCGAAGGGACCGGCGGTCCGTTCGACGGAAAGGCGCAGAAGCTGTCGCGCGCGGAGTTCGCGAAGAAGGCGCTTCTCGACTGTCGTTGACGACTGTCGGTGCAGGCGTTCGTCGTGACGATCAGAGCGCACCTCGAGCCACGTGCGCGCACCCGCGTGATCGATCACGTTGTCATGTTGTTGACGCTCGACGGCTTGCCACTGTCGGCGCACTCTGGCTCAAATCGGTATGCTCACTGCCCATTCCCGCGATATTCCCGATGAATTCGTGATGGCCAGGCACTAGCAGCGCTATGCGGGCGATGAACAAGGTTCGCTTCTTCAGTGTTCGGCACCCCGTCCTTGCGGTCCCGTTTGTACTGCTTTCAGTCCTGTCGTTGCCTCGACGTGCGGAGGCTTGCTCGGCGAACCCTTGCTCCCCCGGCAAGGTGTCGATTCCCGATGGCGCGGTCGTGCCCGCGAACATCCCTGGGATTCCGTTCCGTCCGGGACTGGACTGGAGCAATGGAAGCGAGCCGACCAAATACTCGACGATTTCGCTCCGCGATGACACCTCGGGAACGAACGTGGTGGTCATCGACAAATCGTTCACTCCGGCGACCGTCGATTTCACGGTTCGCTAACGAGCGCCTCGTCACCCCTGAAGCTGCCGCGAGCGAAGCGATTGACATGAACTCCCAGGTGGAGATTCGCGCTCGCCTCGACCATCCTGCACGGCCATGGACTTGCGGGCTCCGAAGGCGGTTGCGGTCGCGCTTGCGACTGCACTCGTTCTACGCGCGCACGAGAGCCGTGCGTCGCAGGACGATGCCAAAGAGCCCGTTCGCATCGGGGCCGACGTTGCCGCGGGATGTCCCGACGCGTCGTTCTTCTATCAGCAGGTGAGGGCGCGGACCCGTCACGTTCGCTTGGCTCGAGATGAGGAGGCCGCGCGCGAGCTTCGTCTTGTGGTGAAGGCCGACGGCGCCATGTTTCGCGGTCGCCTCGACGTCCACCCGACGGATGGCGAGGTCTCGTCGCGCGAGGTGGCCGGCCGCAAGTGCAACGAGGTCATGTCCGCTCTCGCGTTCGTCGCGGCGCTCGGCATCGATCCGAATGCGTCGCTCACGAGCACCGAGCCTCCCGACGAGTCCGACGAAGAAGCTCCGGAGAATCCGCCCTCCGTCGTCGAGGAGCCCAAGCTCCCACCGCCCCCGTCCGAAGCGGCTCCTGCGCGACGTACGTCACCGCCCATCGTGCGTCCCGAGCCGCGGGCGTGGAATGCGTTCGTCGGCGTCGATGCTACCACCTTGATCGGAATCCTTCCCGTGCCTGCCTGGGGTGGTCGCCTCTGGTTCGACGCGCGGGCACGCCAGAAGTCCTCGCTCTTCGCGCCAGCGTTCCGTGCGTCGCTCGGCGGCGCGGCGACCGTCGAGCACGCCATCGGGCCTGGGATGGCGCGGTTCCAGCTCGTCACCATGCGCCTCGATGCGTGCCCGGTTCGTTGGACGCGCACGTGGTGGTCGGCCGAGCCTTGTGCGTTTCTCGAGGGCGGTGTGCTCTTCGGCCAGGGCATCCGAAGTCCTTCACCGCAGGCGAATCAGACCGCGTACCTCGCGCTCGGGCCGCTCGCGCGACTGAGTTTCTTGCCGAGCACGCGCGTTCGCATCGGACTCGAAGGCGGGTTCGTGTTTCCGCTGTTGCGCGCAAACGTCAGCTTCAGCGAGCGCGTCGCGTACCAGGTTCCTGTCTGGGGTGGCAGCATCGGCATCGGCGTCGGCCTGAAGTTCATGTGACGGTGCTCTTGCGTCCGAGCGCCTTCTCCCGGGCGGGAGGTGGCAAGCCTTCGAGCTCGGCCGTCATGTGAATGGCCACGAAATCGAGGAACGCCCGGATGCGCGCAGGGAGCGCCCGCTGAGCGAGATGAATGACGCTGAGCGGGATCGAGGGGGCCGTCCACTCCGGAAGAATGCGGACGAGCCGGCCCGACGCGAGGTCGTCGTGGATCAACCACAGCGGCATCACCGACACGCCGAGCCCCTCGAGGAGCGCTTGGCGTAGGCTCGTAACGCCTTCGGAGACGAGCACCGGGGCGATCGGGAGTGTCTCCGTCGCCTTGCGCGGGCCGAGGAAGGTGGTCGACTCGGGCGCGCCTCCGAACTGCGGCTGGGAGAGCGCGAGCCAGCGATGGCTTTTCAGATCGCTCGGCTGTTTGGGTTTCGCCGCTCGTCGCAAATAGTCGGGCGACGCCACCAAGCAGCGATGGATGGTGCCGATTCGTCGCGCGACGAGTCGTTCGTCGGCGATCTCACCCGCTACGACGCCCGCGTCGTAGCCGTTCTCGATCATCTGAACGGGCCGATTCGAATAGCCGAGCTCGGCTCTCAAGCCGGGGTGTGCGAGAAGGAAGCGCGCCACGAGACGCGTCAGATGGCTCTGTCCTAGATCGACGGTCGCGAACAGGCGGAGATGCCCGTGAAGGACCGTTCGATCCGCGCGAAGGCGATCGGTCGCCTCCTCGGCGAGAGCGAGCATGCCTCGAGCGTCTTCGAGAAAGCGATGGCCGGCCTCGGTCAGCCGCATTCGATGGGTGTCACGCAGCAGGAGCGTCGTGCCCGCGCGGTCTTCGAGCGTGCGCAGATGCCGGCTCAACGTGGGCTGCGGAAGCCTGAGCACGCGGGCCGCTGCGGAGATCGTCCCGCTCTCGACGATGCAAGCGAACGCGCGAAGGAGCTCGAGATCATCGAACGCAGTCATTCATTTCCTGAATAGCCGTAACGCACGATCGGTGGCTACAGCGAGGGGACGGTTAGCGGCATGTTCAGCGTCGAAAGGTAACGACGCCATGAACACCAATGCCTCTGCCTCGAACGATGCGTCCTCGTCCCCCGGTTCCACCCGCGTTGCCCTCGTCACCGGAGCCTCGCGGGGGATCGGTGCCGAGATTGCGGCTCGGCTAGCCGCCGACGGTTTCGCTGTCGTCGTCAACTATGCGGGTGAGGTTGCCAGCGCCGAGGCGCTCGTTGCCAAGATCTCCGAGGCCGGCGCCAAGGCGCTTGCCGTCCAGGCCGACGTTCGCGCGCCCAACGAGGTTCGCCGCTTGTTCGAGGCCGCCGAGAGCGCCTTCGGGGGCGTCGATGTACTCGTCAACAACGCCGGCATCATGAGCCTCTCGCCCATCGCGGAGACGGACGACGCCACGTTCGATCGCCAGATTGCGGTCAACCTCAAGGGCTCGTTCAACACGATGCGCGAGGCGGCCAAGCGCCTTCGCCGGGGCGGCCGCATCATCAATCTTTCGTCGAGCGTCGTGGGACTCCTCCAACCAACGTATGCTGCCTACGCGGCGACAAAGGCTGGCGTCGAGGCGATGACGAAGATCCTCGCGAAGGAGCTCCGTGGTCGCGAGATCGCCGTCAATGCCGTCGCCCCTGGCCCCACCGCGACGGACCTTTTCATGAAAGCGAAGTCGGCCGAGGTGGTCGAGCGCCTCGCGAAGCTCGCGCCGCTCGAGCGTCTCGGTCAGCCGGAGGACATCGCACGCGTCGTATCGTTCCTTGCCGGGCCGGATGCATCGTGGGTGAACGGCCAGGTCCTTCGCGCCAACGGCGGAATCATCTGAATCTCGTTGTCGCCTTCACGCACGCCTCCTCGCTCTCGGGTGCGATGGCGGTCGAGGCCAGCTCGAGCAAGATTCGTCGGCCCCCCGCCTTGACCTGACTATCGTACGATATATCTTCCGAGTGTATCGTTCGTCATAGCGAGCATGGAGCTCAAGCGGACGAGGAAGGTATTTTCAATGCATTCTCGAAGGTATTTCAGTCACTTTGGCCACGAAGGCCATGGCCCTTGCCCCGATCCGCGGCGTGGTTGGTTCGATCCGCGGATGCACGGCGGAGCTTGGCCTGATCCCCGCTGGGCCATCCTCGCCGGACGACGCGGCGGCCCGTTCGGCGGTCGTGGTGGCGGTCGCGGGTTCCCCGGTTTCGGCTTCGGACCGGGCGGTCCTGGCTTCGACTTTCGGGCCGGGCGAAAGCTCTCGTCGGCCGATCTCCAGCTCTTGCTGCTCGCCCTCCTCGAGGAGAAGTCGCGTCACGGCTACGACCTCATCAAGGCGCTCGAAGAGCGATCGAACGGGTTCTACGTTCCGAGCCCCGGCGTCATCTATCCCGCGCTCACCTATCTCGAAGAGGCGGGCGAAACGGCCTCCGAAGCCGAGGGCTCGCGCAAGCTCTATCGCCTCACCGACACCGGACGCGCCACGCTGGAGAAGCGCCGCGCCGAGGTCGACGCTCTCTTCGCCCAGCTCGAGGAGCTCGGACGAAACATGGCGCGCGTGCGTGAGGCGTTCTCTCGCGAAGGAGAAGGCGAGGACTTCGACCCGCGCGGTCCGCGAGGCATGCTGCCGGAGATCGCCGAAGGGATCGGTGAGCTTCGTGAGGCCATTCGGGCCAATCGTGGTGCGTCCAGGACCCAGAAGCTGCGTATCGCAGAGATCTTGAAACGCGCAGCGGCGGCGATCCGTGCTTTGGCCGCGGGCGGCAGCGACGACGAGTAAGACGATCGCGAGACAGGACGTCGCCACCTCGAAGGAAAGGAACGTGTGGCGCGTCCTCGACGGCGGCGCGAATTGCACCGAAGGCGGGCAATCGCCGAAGCGTGATACGTGCTGTGCGCGCAAGCTCGAGCTCGCGGCACCGTGATTGCAGCGGCCATTTCCCACTTCGGGAAACGCCATGGTCGTCCGCTCTCACGCCGCACGCTCGATGTTCCTTCCGATCGCCATCGCGCTTGCGGCGTGCAATGGGCAGGTGGAAGACGATGCGTCCGGCGAGCTCACCAGCGCCACGTCGGGCGAGTTTCGAACCGAATCGTACGGAACGCTGGAAGTCGTGGCCGACGGCGACGACGTGCGAGGGCACGTATTTCGGCAAGTCGGTGAGCTCGGCGACGGCGGCGTGAAGTGTGAATTCACGTTCTCCGGTCGCGTCGAGCGAGACTCGAACGGAGTTGCCTATTCGAGTTTCACGGCGGCGGATGGTTGGGAGACGACCTCCGGAGTCGTGACGATGACACGTGGTGGTCCGTCCGATTCGGACCGCGCCGTCACGCTTCGTCTCGACTACGCACCGAAGTCATGCGGCCGCGTTTTCGCCGCCGAGTTCGTAGCTGGATATACGTTCCAACGCGCTCGCGCCGCACGTGATCCGAAGATCCTCGGCTTTGCTCCGGTGAAGGCGGGTCTCGCCTATTTCTCCGATACTGTCGCCGGAACACGAAACAAGGCGTACGTCGTCCAAGGCGATATCGTCGACGTTCTCTCTCCGGATCAATCCGGCTACGTGCGCGTGCGCCATACGGCGGCGAACGGCATTTCCACGACAGGGTACCTCGTGCTCTCCGACCTCGTGTTGGGAGCGAACGACGCTCGCTGAGCGAGTTTCAGGTGGGCAGCAGGAGCGCCACGAAGAGCGCGAGTAGCGCGCTCGTGAAGGCTGCGGATTCGACGACGTCGCTGCGCGCGCTCCGCGTGACGCGTTCCCACATCGCCACCACCACGCAGAGCGGTAGTGTGAGCAGCGGGAGCAAGATCAGCAGGTTGCCGATCAACGGAACGTGATTCGTGAGCCAGAGCACCATCGCCGCGCTCTCGGCGACGATGCACGCGATTATCGTTCCGGAGATCGGCACGCGAGCTCCCACGAGACGGGCCACCCACGCGATCATGAGGGTCACCGAGACGATGCCGGCCACGACGGCAACGTCTGCGCCTTGCGTGGGCAAGAGAAACCAGAGTGTCCGGTACGAGCCGAGGCTCAGCGCCAACCAGAGCAGTGTCACACTCGCGAAGACGTGAAGGCCGCGAGGTCCGGGTCTTCGTCGAAGCTCGCGCGCGCCGAGGAGCCCCAAGAGCATCATCGCCCCGAAGCTCGCCCACGAAAGAGCGATCCGAATCGTGATGGCGCCTCCCGAGGAATGCGTTCCCGGAAGGAGGCGATCGACGGCCGTCTCCACGACCGATGGCGTCCACGGCTCGAGCACGTGGGAGAGGACGTAGAAGCGGTCACTCAGGCCCAGGCTCCGATGGACCGAGCCCCAGACGATTCGGCTCTCGCCACACGGCACCGGATTTCCGATGGCGATGGACGCGCCGCACGGGAAGGCCGCGCCGGCGCCGAGATACGCCCCCATCGAGTGTCCGACGAAACGAACGTCGTCGTAGGCGCCGAGCCCGCGGTCGACGCGCAACGCTCGTCGCATGGCCCCGACCGGATCGTGCGGAGGAAGTGCGCTCGACGTGCCGTGTCCGAGCACGTCGACGACCACACAATCGGCGCCTCGTGCGCGAACCTCCCAACAGAGACTCAGCAGGCTCTCTTTCGTCGCCAGGCCTCCGTGCGCGGCGACGACGAGCGTTCGCGCTGGCGCCTTCGCACGAAAAAGAAGGCCTCGCGTGGTATGGCCGTCTCGCTCGATGACGACGCTCTCGCCGAGGCCACCGCCAAGGGCGGCGAGGAGGCTCCGCAGCAGGAGCCACGCCACGGCGACGACGACCATCGCGCGTACATTCGAAGACCCTCGGTTCGCCACCTTCGAAACGTTGGACCGAACCGACCGAATGTCGCGCCGCTCGACGCGGGAAACGGACCGTTCGCGGTCGACCTTCGACCGGGCTCACGCGGCCCGTTCAGCGCCCGATCAGCCCGGACTATCTCTCGATGCACCTCGTCCACGTGTCGGCAGGAAGGTGCGTGGCGTCGACGTAGACGCGCGTGACGCGATGGCAATGGAGCGTGGGAGCCGTTTGCGGCGAACCTTGGGACGCCGCGAGGAGGACGACGGCGAGCCAACTGGCAACGACGCCCCCGGCGATGACCGCTGCGCGCCGCCTTCGACCACGGGCCTCGTTGGTCACGGCCTCGAGCTCGTTGGCCTGCTCGGTGAGCTCGTTCATGCGCTCGGCGTCGGGCGCGCGATAGGGCATATCTCTTGGACGGCCATCGCCCTCGTTTCTTTGCCCTGAACCGGCACGGCTCGACGATCGGAGCACCTCGCGAAGGCGCGACCAATCGAGCGCTCGTCGGTTCATAGGCCCACCGCCTCGAGCGAGCCGACGATGCGCGCCCAATGTGTGCCTCGCCAATAGAGCTTCGAACACGACGCACACGTCCAGAACCGATCGTAGGCCGCAAACGAGCGCGGAGGCGCGAGGTGCGCGACGTCGTCTTTCGGAGTTTCGCGAAGCTCGCCCCCGCAAGCCATGCAACGTGCCTCCCTCGCCGCGAGTCCGAGCTCTTTGAAGACGTGGGCCAGTTGGTCGACCGGGGGTGTGGCGCGCGGAACCCACACCGCGCGAACGGTGCCGCTCTTCACGACGTTGCGTTCGAAGATGCCGGCGTCCGACGTGAGCACGATGCGCGCTTCCTCGCCGGCTCGACGGACGAGCACGCCGTCGTCGATCCCGTGCACGAACGCAGCGTCGTAGCCTGCAGCGCGCAGCCAGCGCGACAATCCCCCGAGCATCGCGTCGCAAAAGAAGCGCGCCGCCATCTTCTTAGCGTGGCACGCGTCGGGCTCTCGTCAAATGGGACGAGCCCAACCGTTGTCGTTTCGTCTCAATGAGCCGAGAGCCAAGCCATGATGCCGACCGCCGCGGCAAGCACGACGAGGATGCCGATCAGGAACGTGCCGAACGAGCCCCACGCATGGCTGAGCGAGCGACCCTTCTTGCGGTCACAGTCGAGGCAGATGGCCCACGTCTTGGCTCCGCCCTCGGTGAGCGTGCAGCAATCGCCGCACACGGGGGCCTCACACGACGCGCACGGACCTGCGGCTTCGTTCGAGCAGAACGAGCATCGCAGAGGTCCGTCGTCACCCACGCGCTGGAGCTGACCCGTCACGCCTCATGTTGTACCCGCGGCGCAGGGAAACGTCAGGAGGCTCGTTCGTGATCAGCTTCGGACGAGCCGGAGCATCTGCTCGCGAAACGTCCTCGAAGGAGGGGAGTCCCATGAAGAAGCACGAAATGAAGCTCGGGCTGTAGTCGCATCGAGCATGCGCCGCGCGAAGGCTTCCGGCTTCGGCTGGTGGCCTTCGCGCGCCGTCGCACTCCATACGGGCGCGGCCTTCTGATACGAGAGCCAGGTGTTCCCGCCCATCGAACCGTTCGCCTTCGGACATCTGCAGACGAGCGACGGAAACGAGATCTACTGGGAGGCCTCGGGCAATCCGAAGGGCAAGCCCGCTCTCTTCCTCCATGGCGGGCCGGGCTCGGGCAACATGGGCGGCTATCGACGCCGCTTCGATCCCGAGGCGTTCTTCGTCGTTTCGCTCGATCAGCGTGGCTGCGGACGGAGTCGGCCGCTCGCCGTCTCGTTCGGGGATACGCTCGGGGACGTGCGCGATGGGCTCGCGACGAACACCACCGCCACGCTCCTCGCCGACATCGAAGCGCTGCGCACGCATTTGGGAATCGAGTCGTGGCTCGTCACCGGCGTCTCGTGGGGAACCACGCTCGCGCTCGCCTACGCACGAACCCATCCCGCGTGCGTGCGAGGCCTCGTCATGACGGCGGTGACCACCACGAGCGAACGCGAGGTCGCGTGGATCACCGAGTCGATGGGCGAGCTCTTTCCGCGCGAGTGGAAGGCGTTCGAGGAGCAGTCGGGGCGGCGCCCAGGGCAACGCCTCGTCGACGCTTACTACGAGCGGATCACCGATCCGGATCCGGCCGTTCGTGAGCGTGCCGCGATCGCCTGGTGTGCGTGGGAAGACACGCACGTCTCTCTCGATCCGAACTTCGTGCGCGATCCGCGCTTCGACGATCCGACGTTTCGTGACGTCTTCGCCACGCTCGTCATCCACTACTGGAAGCATGCCGGCTTCGATGGCGGGCGTGCGCTCCTCGACGACGTCGCGCTCGTTCGCCACCTTCCCGTCACGCTCATTCATGGCCGGCTCGACGTGAGCTCACCGCTCTCGACGGCGTGGCGTCTGCACGAAGCGTGGCCAGGAAGCGAGCTCGTGATCGTGCCCGACGAGGGCCACGGCGGGCCGAAGATGATGGCCGAAACGGTACGTGCCATCGCCGCGTATGCCGTTTGACGAGCGAGCCTATTTGACTCGATGACGGTACGTCGGGACGCGACGTCTCCGACATCGCCGCCTCCGAGCCCTCATTCGCGGAGCCGGAGCACGCGGCCGGGAATGCAACCGCGAGCACGGAGGTTGCATCGATACCCGAACATGACGAACCGGCCGAAGCTCGCGGGGGAACAATCACAGCTGTTTTCTCGGAGCGCGGACCCAGACGCCTGTGCACGCGCGAGAGCTCGTCGCGTTGCAAGACGCCTCGTACCGGCGCTCGCCGCGTCGGCCTTGGCGTTTCTCGCATCGTCGTCGGCACGCGCCGACGGCGAACAGCATGACAGCGCGGCGTTCGACGCGAATCGCGGATTCCACCTCGGCCTGGGCCCGACCATCCTCACGCCGATGCGTGACGGCGGGCCTTATGGCGGCGGTCTCGCGCTCGATGGCCGCTACGGAATCGAGGCGGGGCCCACGGTGATCGCACCGGGGGGCCGTCTCGGCGGCTATTTCATCTCGAGCCGCTTCATTGGCTTGGCGATGCCCACGCTACGGATCACCTTGCCGGTCGGACCGCTGGCTCCGTTCGTCGTGGGCGGCATTGGTTACGGCGGCATCACGAATCCCGGAGAGAACGGTCTCGCGGTGCTTGGCGGCGGTGGTCTCATGATTCACTTCGGCCACATCTTCGCGATTGGCGCCGAAGCGACGTATCAGACGATCACGAATACCGAGTTCAAGTCGATCGCCATCGGTCCGGCGATCTCGTTCGGCGGCTGATTCGCGCCGGCACTACAGCGCAACTCAGTTGCGCTGATTGAACAGTCAAACGGAGTTCGCGACAGACTTGCGCAAAGGACCGTGGATTTCGGGGCCCTCGCCCATCGTGGGCCCCGAAATCCACGGTCCACGCAAGTGGTCGCCGCAGTAGTGACGCGTTAGTGAACCGGCGGCAAGGCCGTCTGGACGAGCTTTCGTTGGGCCATGCCGCCCGGGTAGGCGTAGCTTGCCCACGGCGCCCAACCCCACAGTGTGGCTGTGAACGGCCCGTCACTGTGCATGCGTTGCAATCCGTTCTTGCAGACCTTGTCCCCGCGCTCTCCAAAGGCCTGACCGGGGCCGGCCTTGCGGGCGAGGTCGACGCGCGTCCACTCGTATTCGCCGCGCGAGCCGACGGGCTTGAAGTCCGGCAGATCTCCGCCCGCGCATTCGAGCCAGACCGGTTTGAACTCGCCGCGCGACTTCGCTCGAATGATGACGAGCGACGTCTCGTCGTACGTCGGGTCGGCAAAGAAGCTGTACGTATTCAAGTACTGACCGGCCGGAATCACGTTCACGAACTCGGGATCGCCGGTGCCGAAGAATTGGTTGCCGAGAACGTCCTCGCCGACCATCACATGCCCGCCGCCGGACATGTACGCGGCGAGATAGATCGGATGATCGACGTCCTGCGTGCGTACCGTGAACGCGTTGCCCGTGGCGGACCAGAATGTGACGACCTCGCCGGCCGACAAGGTCAACGGCGCACCCGGGGGAGGCGCCGGATCGTAATCGAGCTTCGTCTCGTCGCGCGCTGCGACGATGCGATAGGGCATGAGTTCGTTCTCGTCACCGGCGCGCGGCCGGTAGCCGACGCCGACGTATTCAGAGCCCCACTGCTCGAAGGATGGCAACTGCTGGAGGGCATAGTCGCACGCTTGTCGGGTGGATGGAATGTACATGCATTCGTGGCCACCGAACACGCTGGTCGGCTTGTTCGACGTGACGACGCTTCCGGAGAGCTCTTCGGCCTGGTCGATCTGCAGGAGCTGGCCCTTGTTCAACTTGTATGTGGTCGGAATTTGCGCGGCGGCTCCCACGAATCCGGAGCCATCCTGGATGTCATGCGTCGGGCGAATGCTCACTTCGGTGTCGTCTTCGGCCGCGACGATCTGCGTCGAAGGCCCTCGACCATCGACCATGATCTGAAGGGAGATCGGTCCCCACGCGTTCATGATCACATGCTGCGTTCCCCACGTCGCGACGGGCAGGAGGAGCGTTGCCGATGGCGCAAAGCTCGGCGCGCCGCCGTACGGGTAAATGGCAGCCAGATTGACCGGTACGTTCGTCGTCAGATGAAAGGAATTGCCGAATCCGGAGAAGGGCGGGAGCGCGTCTTCGAAGGTTGCGGGCACCACGCCGTCGGGGCAGCGAGCGCCGCCGTCGCCCGACAGCTTGGCGTCGGGCGGAGCGTCCGACACGAAGAGAATGACGCTCTCACCGGGAGCAATGGGGCCCGTGTGCGGGATGAGCGTCGCGTCGCCGGGCTTCGTCTCGTACATCGACCGCGAGACGTCGATCGCCTTACCTTGGAGCTCGAGCGAGACGTCGACCGCGACCGCCGACGTGTTCACGACGTAGGCCGCGTAGCAGGCTTGATCGAATTGCTTCGTGAAGCGAGGTGGCTGGAGGTAGAACTCACAACCATTCGAGCTTCGATCGGCCTTGGCGGCGGCGCACGGCTCCTGGCATAGGCCCGCACCGCACGCCTGGTCGGGCGGACACGTCTGCACCACCTCCCCGGAGCATGCGCGGATCACGGAGCGGCCGTCGAGCGAGCACTGCAAGGGGCAATCGCCCGCGTCGACCGATGCGTCGTTGCCGAAGCCGGTTCCGGCCGAGTCGTCGAAGGCGTTCGAATCGTTCTTGCTGCACGCGGCAGCGAGGACCACGCAAAAGGCGAATCCGGCGAGAGCGGACGAACGAATCATGGCAGCACCACTTCTTGCGGGACCAGGCTCGGTTTTCGCAGAGTCCCTGCACCGAGCTGTCCGAAACCATCGTCGCCCCAGCACATCACCTTGCCCGAGAGCAAAAGAGCGCACGTCGTCTTCGACGTCGTCTTCACCTGCGCCGCGGGCTCGGGCAACGCGACCTTCACGGCGGAAGTTGCGTAGTTCTTCGTTCCATCCCCCACTTGTCCGTTGGCGTTGTCGCCCCAGCAGTAGACGTTGCCTTTGTCGCTCACCGCGCAGCCGCGGCGAGGGTCGACGTTGCTCGTGCTCGTCGCCGTGGCGATCTGGACCACGGGTTCGGGGGTGGGAACGGGCTCGGGCAAGGCGCGGCCGAGCGGTAGCGCCGATCCCGTGTACGGATTGCCGGGGGGCGTTCCCCAGCAATAGGCGATCCCCTCCGCGACGGCGCAGGCGTTATCGCCCTGCACGTCGACGTCCTTGACGCTCGAGAGCGCGATGGGCTTGGGCTTCGGATCGGGGAAGAGCGACGAGATCCGTCCGAGCGGAGGATTGGCTCCCCAGCTCGTCAGCGTTTCGTCCTCGCGGAGCGCGAAGGCCGCATGACCCATGGCGAGCGCACGAATCGGTGCACCGTTCGGCATGGCGATCGTTCGTGGTGGTTGTGGCGCGTGGAGGTCGTCACCAAACGCGGGTTGGCCGAGCATCCCGTAGAGGTTGGAGCCCCAGCACAAAAGGCCCACCTGTGTCACTGCGCAGCCTACGCCGTGGTCGTAGAACGATTCGATCATGACCTTCGTTGCCGGCGGCAGCGGAAGCTTCACGGGCGTCTTCTCGGTCGTCACCGGTTGCGTCTCGTCACGCAAGAACGCGCCCGTTCCCCAGCACCACGTGTCGCCGTTCCTGTCGACGGCGCACGTGTGATTGAGATCGACGACGTTCGACACGCCGACGACGCGCGTGGGCGTTCCGTCGCCGTAGTTGTTCGTCTCGTCGCCGCGGCCGAGTTGGCCTTTCGTGTTCTCGCCCCAGCACAAGACGGTGTCGTCGTGATAATGCGCGCAGAATCCCTCGCCGTAGCCCACCGTGACGAGCGACGTGACGCACTTGTCCTCGCCGCACGTCACTGCCGTCGGTCCAGCGTCCGAGCGCCCTGCATCGACATGTGCCGGCGCCGAGGTGTCGGCGACGTCACCGCTGACGCCAGCGTCGGACGAGGTCGCGCCGGCATCGAGAGGCGCGTCCGCCGCGGTCGGGTCGGACTCGCTCGCGCAGCTCGCCGCAGCTCCCACGGTCGTCCCGAGGGAGAGGAGTAGAAGCGCCCGGGATAGGCGCCGATCAGGGCGTTGATTTGTGAAACGCACGATTCAATCCCACGGCCCAGAGGTTGGATGGAGAGGTCCCGCGAATTCGATTCAGGGGTTGGGCGTTCGGCGCCCCATTGAGGACGAGCGTCGAATATTCGTAAGTGCCGGCATCGCTCCAGACCTGCGTGCCGTGCATGACTGCGCCGCTGCTGCCATTGACACGGCTGACGAGGAGCCAAAAATCGGATTCGCCGTTTGCCCAGACCCCCTTCAACGTCGTGACGTAATCAGGATATGGGGAGGCATACGCCACGTCCCAGCCGCCGCCCGCGCGCGGCTCGATCCGAGTCATTTCGTTGATCTGACTCGTATCGGTGGTATTTTGCACGCCGACGAAGCGATTCGTGCCGAGCGCTTGGATGTCCACGAACGATCCGTCGATTCGTGGATATCCGGGCCTGTCCGCGCAGGTGTTGCTTGCTTCGTCGAAGAGGCCGTCGACGACGCGCTCGTAGCCGGAGGCCGTCTTGTGGATGACCAGGGCGCAGCTGCCCCATAGTCCGTGATACCCCGAGATCCAGACATCATCCGGTCCGCTGCCGCTGATGGCGTTGATGACGAAGGGACCGGCCGCGGTGTCTTCGGTCCACTCGGCCGTGAACGAGGCCGGGTCCCCTGCGCCGCCGTCGCCGCCGAAGGGAGCCGTCGAATGCCTCACGACTCCGCAGCCCAGAACGTAGATGTCGTTCGGGCTCGTTCCCCACACGCGACCCGTTGCATCGAGCTGCTCGCAATCGAACTTCAGGGAAGTCCACGTCCAATCCTTGGCCGGAGGGACGGGCCGCACGCCTCGGAAGAGGAGCGTGCCAAAGGTGCCTCCGCCGCCGAAGGGAGTGACGTCGGCCATCGTCACGTAGAGCTCGTTTTCGTTCGGAGCCCACAGATTCATCGGGAACGTGCGTCCCGCGTTCAGGTCGCCCTCATCGATGTAGCGCCACGGCCCGTCGGGCGTGGCGTTGTCGAACTCGACGGCGCGATTGCTCCCGGACTCGTCCGACACGAGCGCGAAGGCACGGTTTCCGATCGGCCAAATGTCGTTGAACTGGAGCTGGCTGTCCGGGAGATCCGTCAGACACCAGCCTGCCTCGCTGCAGCGTGGGGGTGACGCGGCTTCGAAGTGCGCATCGGTCGCGGCCTCGCTCGCCGAACCACCGTCACCCTGGATCGTCGAGCTGCCATCTCCGTTGTCCGACGCGGGAGGATCCTTCCCCTCGTCACCGGACGCTGCACAGGCCGCGGCGCCGGCGAGTGCAAAGGCGGCCACGGTTGCGAAAGAGAAGCGGACGAGCTGAGCCTTCATGGCTTTCCTCCGTAGGAGAGAAGAACGCCTTCACCACCGATCAAGACGTGGCCAGGGGAAGGTGCCCACACTGCGAACAGCGTCGGCGTGCGACCCGCGAGGCCTGTCACTCGAACCCTCGACCAGTGCTGTCCGTCGTAGTGGAGAACAGTGGCGTTCGCTCCGACGGCCCAGACGTCCGTTGCCGACGTGCCCGACACGGCAAAGAGGTCGTCGGTGGTCGGGACGTCCGTGACGACGTCCCATGCGTCAGGAGCGCCCGCGCAGTGCCGAATCACACCATTACCCCCGACGGCCCAAATATCGGATTTCGATGCCGCCCAAACGCCGTTCAACCCAGCCCAGGTCTGGCTGTCGACGGGGGTGATGGTCGGCGCATCGCTCTGCGCGTCTTCGATGTGGACCAAGGCGCCCGTGACGCCGACGGCCCAGAGGTCGTCGGCCGAAGCGCCGTGGATGCTCGTCATTTGTCGGCACGGCGAGACCGAGCAGACGCCAGGAGTGAAAGCATTGGCGACTTGGAGCGCGTTCGTGGTCGGATCCACGCGAACGCGCCAGAGCCCGTTGATGTTCGGATCGACCGAGGGCGAGATCGGGAATTCCATGGTCGTGAGCCACGCCCACTCGGCACTTGAGGCGGCCCAAATGGACGAGACCATTGCCGTGGACCCGAACGCTTCGCCCGGGGCGTCGGTGACGTCGAATTCGCGCCACCCGCCGGGCGACGGCGTCGGCGCGCCAGCACCGGCGTCGACGTCGGTCGCGCCGTGCGTGAAGACCGAGAGAAGCGAGGCGATGGCGGCTTCTCCGGAGTCACGCAGCCAGATGGCGTAGAAGGACTTCTGGGTCGCGGCGTCCGAACGCGTCCACGACGTGCCGTCGAAGTGGACGATCGCTCCGCGCGCACCCACGGCCCACACGTCGCTGGGCGAGCGGCCGTGAATCGCGTTGATGCGGGTTCGGAGATCGAGCGGTCCGCCCGGCGTGCTCGGGTCGTAGGGCCCGCCCGGACAGAGTGTGTCCGGAAGGCAGGGGGCAGAGGCGGCGTCGTCCAAGCCCGAGTCGGTCGCAGCATCGACCTGGGCGTCCCGATCGGCGACGATCGTGCCGGCGTCATCGCCTCCGGCCGACGTCTGCTCGTCTGCAGCGCAAGCCGCCAGGACACCCGTCGCGGTGAGCGCGGTCAGTGCCGCGAGGCCGAGGAGTGCGTGCCTGTTCATCGCGTCGGTCCTCCTCCTCCGTCGCACGCTTCGACCGCGCACCGGCCGAGGATGCAGGGCTGGCCCATGACTAGATCGCAGCTCGCTCCGCAGGCTCCGCAGTTGTGTGGATCGGCGGTCAAGCGGACTTCGCAGCCGTCTTTGGGATCACCGTTGCAATCGCCCCAACCGTCCGAGCAGGCGAACTTGCACGAACCAAAACTGCAAATGCCGAGGCCATTCTGATTTGCCGCCGCATACGTACAATCCATGCCGCAGCCGCCGCAATTCTTGGGATCGAGCCCGAGGTCGACGCAGTTGTTTCCGCAAAGCGTCAGTCCGGGGGGGCACATGCAGGTGAGCTCGTGCTTGTAGTTCTCGCGACAGGACTGACCTGGATCGCAAGCATGCCCGCACGATCCGCAGTCCGTTTCGGACTTGAGCGACGTCTCACATCCGTTGGCCGATTTGCCGTCGCAATCACCCCAGCCGTTGACGCATTTGATATGTCCGCATTCGGCTTTGCCGCACCCGTAGTACGTATTGTCGGCGAGCGGGGTTCCGTCACCTTCGCGAGGGCATTGGACTCCGCAGGAAGCGCAATTCTGGTCGTCCGTTTGCGGATCGATGCACTCGCCATTGCAGAAGCTCTTCCCTGCCTCGCACCCGCAGGTGCCGTGACCCGTGTTCGAGTCGAAGATGCAGGGCTTGTCGGGATCGAGGCAGCGGTCTCCGCAGCCGTTGCAGTTCTCGTTCGAGCCGAGCGTTGCTTCGCAATCGTCGTCGAGAACGCCGTTGCAGTCCGCCGTGAAGACACCGTCGGTGCGGCACTTCATGACGCACGTGCCGGCGATGCAGTCGAACGTTGCTCCGCCGGAGCCTCCCTGGCATTGAAATCCGCACGAACCGCAGTTCTGCGAATCGGTCATCAGATTCACGTCGCACTGGAAGCGCGAGCCAGGGCAAGTCGTGAAAGGCGACGGGCAGCTTGACGTCGGGCAGTAGTCGACGAGCCCGGCATCGTGGTCGGTCGATCCTGTCGATGCGTCGTTCGCGAACGACGGCGTGCCGGCCTCGTCGGCAAGCAGATTGAGCGGATCGCGGTGCGAGCATCCTTCACTCGCGATCGTGACGGCAAAGGTCGTCGACGCCAGGGTGACGACCGCAGCAATGCGGCGATGCATCGGATCTCTCCTCACGGAAGAGGGCGGCTCGCGAGGAGCGAGCGAACGCGTGTGGCGTAGGGACTGTTCGGAGAAGAGGCGAGGAAGGCCTGCGCCCGCTCCTTGGCTTCGTCGCGCCGGCCTTCGGCAAGCAGCGACTCGATCTCGAGGACCTGAGCTTCCTTGGCGAGAAGCTTCTTCGGAAATGTGCGTCGATAGTCTTCGAGACCCGCGCGGGCGTCGTCCGTTCGACGCGCGGCAATCGCGCTACGGACGCGCTCGAGCGCGCGGGCTTCGGCGAGCAGATCGTCGGCGTCGTTCGACGCGTTCGGAACGATGGGAGCTGCCTTCGCCGGCTCGTTCGCGCGTGCAGCGGGAGCGTCCGGCAAGGCGGAGGCGGAGATCGTGGTGGGGCCTTCTTCGGCAGGCGAAGGCGAAGACTCGTCGTTCACGACCGGCGCGGCCGGAGCGACGCTGACCGTGTCGACGCTCGCGACGGGGGCCGGAGCGTTGCGATGGATGATGGTCGCGCCACCGACGAGCAGCGATGCGACGGCGGCAAACAGGCCCCACTTGGCGACCGAGAACCCGCGTGACGGAGCCATGGCGGTCGTTCGTTCGGTCGCAGCCGCGAAGACGCGCGCGAGCTCCTCGGCGCGTGCTTCGTCGAGACCGTCTTTCGTGGCGGAACGCAGAAGCTTGCGAGCGAGCGGCTGGCTGCCGTCGTCGTCGAGATATCGGCGGGGATCACTCATGGCTCACGGCCTTCACGGTCGGTGCGCGCCTGCATCGCGCGTACGTGTTGTTCGAAGTGTTCGCGCGCGCGACGGAGCCGGGAGCTCACGGTGCCTTGCGGTACGCCGAGGAGCGACGCGATCTCGGCCGTCGTCATCTCCTCGAGCTCGTAGAGTGTGAAGACTGCACGCATCTCGACCGTCATCGTTTCGAGAACGGCATCGAGCGCAGCACGTGCTTCGCGCTGGTCCACGAGCTCCTCGACCGAGGGCGCGGTGTCGAAGCCGGGATGCTCTTCGTCGACCGGGGCGTCGACCCTGCGGACCTGTGCGCGCTTGCCCACGCGGCGGGCGTTGGAGGCGACGCGCATCGCCGTTCCGTAGAGAAACGAACGCTCGGCGCCGCGGGCGATCGTTTCGAGCTTGCGCGAGGCGATGACGAAGACTTCCTGGACCGTATCGTCCACGTCGCTGTCGGGCACGCCGAGGCGACGAAGCGACCGCGCGATGAACTGGACGTGCTCCCGAAAGAGCGCGCCGAGCTCAGCCGTGGTCACGGTTCGAGGCGTCTGCGAGGTGGCGACCTCGAGATCGAGCTCGTTCAGGTTCGACAAGGCCGCCATCCATCTCGAGCGATGTACGTACCCCCTCCGTTTCATCACTGCGACGCGAACTTTTCCGCGCCGTCCTGGAATCCATGGTCCAGCTGCGCGGCGCTCGTGTGGGAGAGGACGCCGCGAGTTTCAGAAGAGTCGCAAATTCAGGGTGGCCGAAACGCGCGCCCCCACCGAATCGACCGTCGCCACCGTGGGGCCGGGGCGCAGGAACACCTGCTCGCGCTCGAAGGGAACGACGAACCCCGCGTCGGCCGACACGTCGAGACGACCAGGCAGGAGAGGCAGGCCGATTCGAACGAGAGGACCGGCCGCGAACCACGGGCGATTCGTGTCGTTCGGAAGCACGAGCGCATAGGGCCGAACGAGGAGCGCCCCGCCCTCGAATGCGCCGCAGAGACGGAGGCTCGGGGCGACCTCCGTTCCGAGCCGCACGTGGATCGCACACGCGGAAAGAACGAGGGCACGCAGGCCGAACGTGAACGAACCGGAGGGGGCTTGCTGCCCATCGCTGTTCGCCCAGACGAGGCCGAGGCGCGCGCTCGGCGAGAGGCCCCGTCTCGTGGAGGAGAGATCGGCGACCGGATACACCGAGACCATCCCGCCATCGGCGATGCCCGTCGCGACGTACGCACCCGAACCCACCGTGAGGTGCCAGACAGGCTTCGGGGCAGGGGGCGGACGACTCGGCGCTCGGCGTTCGCGAGGGGGCGGGAGAGCCGCGATGGGGGGCGACTCTTCGAGCGGCGGCACGGGCTCTTCGGCAGGGGGAGGGGGCTCCGGAGCAGGAGGCACCAGTGAGGCGCTCGGATCGATCGCGATGGCGGTGAAGAGAACGAATGCCTCGACGAGATCTTCGCACCGGCCGCTCGTGACCTCGCGCGTCGCGCGCTCACCGCTCTCTTCGACCACGAGCCGACCCGCGAAGCCTGCCCCCGTGCGTCGAACGTCGACGACGAAGCGTCGCCCGTGCGGGACCTCTTTCGCGAATCGCGCCTTGGGCGTCCTCGACGCGACCGCAGACGTGAATGCCTTCTCGTCGGGACAGCCCTTGGGGACCCGATAGGCGAGCGCGACCGTTTCGGGCTCGTCCGCTCTCGTCGTCGTCGCGGTCAGCGCGAGAGCGAGAGAAAGTGCGATCGCGACGAGCCCACCGAAACGCACGGGCCGATCACGTTACCACGCACAGGCCTTCTCGCCTCGCACGGCGCCTCGGCGTGATGCACGCCCGGATCGGGCGTTCGGGCGGCATGGCGCGCACGACGGATGCGGCGCTTGCTGTCGTGAGCGCGGTGTCCGAGCGTGTAGGTCGCAAAAAAACGTGCCGGGTGATGGACCGTTTCGACGGCTGGCCCGTATCGAGCCTCCATGACGCTCGCCAGCTGGTTTCGAAGCCCCAGCCTTCGTCGTGGGATTGCGCTTTCGTCGATCGTCTTGGCGACGGGAGGCCTGGTTCTACACAAGGCTTCGGCGCACCCGGGGAGTATGGGGAGCACCGGCGTCGTGCAGGCTCTCGTGGCAGGCACGAATTCAGCCTCGTTCTCGGGACCTGGCGCCCATGGGCTGGTCTCGCTCAGTCATTCGCATGTCCTCCGCGGAACGAGCACGCCCATGTTCGCGGAAGTTCGGATGATCGCAGATGCGGACGAGGAGCGAGGCCGAGCGCGCGCGCCGATCTCGCTCGCCGTGGTTCTCGATACGTCCGGTTCGATGAGCGGCGAGAAGATCGAAGAGGCCAAGCGTTCGGTCCTCCGTCTGCTCTCCGAGATGCGTGACGACGACCAGATCGCGCTCGTGCGCTATTCCGATTCGGCCGAGATCGTCCAGCGGCTCGCCTCGGTGAAGGAGGTGCGCGGTTCGCTCTCCTCGCGCATTCGTGAGCTGACGGCCAACGGCGGTACGAACATCCCGAGTGGGCTCTCCGAAGGTCTCGAGGCGCTCGGTCGGCCCGATCGCGAGCGCGTTCGACGTGTCATTCTCGTCAGTGACGGGCTCGACAGCACGCGCGCGCAGGCCGAGGAGCTGGCTCGAAATGCCTTTCGCAACGGAGTCACGGTGTCGTCGCTCGGCATCGGGGTCGACTTCGACGAAAGCTACATGGGCGCCGTTTCGCAGAACGGCCACGGCAACTTTGCCTTCGTGAAAGATGGCGCGTCGCTGGCAAGCTTCCTTACGCGCGAGCTCGTCGAAACGGCGTCGACCACGATCGAAAACGCGAAGGTGAAGCTGACCCTGCCTTCCGGCGTGAAATTCGTTTCTGCCACGGGTGCCGACGCCAACGTGTCGGGACGTGACGTCGAGCTCTCGCTCGGTTCCCTGTTCGCCGGTGACGATCGCCGCGTGATCGTCGAGCTCGCGTCCGATGGCTCTGACTCCGGGCGCATGGAGATCGAGACGAACGCTCGCTGGGATCGCGTGGGCGGCAAGGAAGTCTCCGTCGACGCACCGCGCATCGGTTTGCTCGCCACCGCCGATCCATCCGAAGTCGAGCGAGGTCGAGACGGCACCGTCATGGCGAGCGCCACGAGCGTCATGGCCTCGCGCCGTCAGGTCGAAGCGGCGAAGGCGTATGCCGATGGGGACCTGTCGCGCGCGAATCTCCTCGTCGAGCAGAACGAGGCCGCACTCGGCGATGCGATGCGAGCTGCGCCCGCCCCGGCGGCAAGCGCACTGCAGGCGCAGCTCGACAGCTACCGAGACACGAAGAAGGGATTCTCGACGATTCGGCCGACGACCGCGCCCGGAAAGGCCGCTGCAAAGGCGGCGGCGGCCAAAGAGATGGGGAACTTCTCGCGAAAGGCCTGGTGAGTCGTGCGCAAGCTCGCGTTCCTCGTTGCTGCCGCGTCGCTCTTCGCCCTCGGTCCCGTGGCCGACCGATTCGGTCCTGTCGTCTCGTCGCTCGTCGTCGTATGGCTTGCCGTCGTGGCCGCGCTTTGTGCGAGCGGGCACGTCGCGGCGCTGGCCGTCGTGGGCGGTTCGGTCGGCGCTCTCGGAAGCGGTGTGCTCGCTTCGACGTCACCCGCCGTTGCCGGTGCGGTCGTCGTCGCGGCGGCCTTCGCGGAGCGAACCACGCGCGTGCGGTCACGAAATGCTCGTGCGATTCACGTTCTCCTCGGGCTCGTCACCGGCGCGATCGCCGGCTCGCTCGCTTCCTCGTTCGCCTCCGCGGCGACCTCCGTGTATGCCGTGTCGGTGGTCGTCTCCGCGGTGCTCGTTTCGCTTCCGCTCCTCGTCGAAGCCGACGACCCGCTTGCACACGCGCTCGAACGAACGGCGCTGGATATCTCCGGCGATGCTCGTTCGTCGCTTCTGGAAGGCGCCGAGCTTCGTCGAACGGCGGCCGAAATTCCGCTCGATCGTGATGCGGCTGCGAACGTGAAGACAACGTGGACGTCGCTCCTCGAGCTGGCCGAGGCACGCCTCCGTCTCGAACGGCGCCGCGTCATGCCGGCCGGACTTCGCGTGGCGGATGGGGAAGCTTCCGCCGATCCGGTGCTCGCGATGGTCGACCGTCGTATCGCCGATCAGGTCCGCGCACTCTCGCGGGCCTACGCGGCCGTCGACACGGCACACGCCGCCGCGAAGGGCCTCGACGACACCGCACAGAAGGCGGTCGAGTCGATGGGCGAGTCGCTCGACGAAGTCAGTCGCGCGATGGTCGAAGTTCGCGAAAATCAGGCGGGCTGATTCAGCCGACCCTTCTGCCGCTCAACGAGGAATCGGTCCCTTGATACGGAGCTGCGCGAGAAGGGCATCCGAAAGGACGAGCGCCGTTTCCTTCACCGGTGCGCCGGGATCGGAGACCACCATGCGCGCCACGATCGCGGGCGCCCTCTTGGCAGAGCCAGCGGGATCGTCGGGGGCGTGCGGAGCGCCGTAGGTCGGGTCGTCGTGCTCATTCGCCATGGCGAACCTCGCTACCCATAATAGTGCTCGTTGATCCACTGCGCCACTCCGACGGTCCCCTGCAAGAGCAGGCCCTGTGTGGTTTCGTCGAAGAATCCCGGCTCGGCGGCGTCGGCATAGACGACGGCTAGGATGTCGAGGCGTGGCCCTGGGATCGGGATGCTCATGAAAGCAAAACGATCCTGCCGAGTCCGCTGCGCTTGAGCTCGGGGGATTGCCATCTCGTGGACGAGGTACTCGACCCACGTTTCTTGGTCGACGGAGCGTGGTCGCTCGAAGACCAAAGGCCTGCGGTCGCGCACGGAGGCGCCGATGAGGCCCGCCGCGATCGGCAGGAGGCGTCCCGCGCCGCCATCACCGCTTCCGACGTAGTCGACGACTTGCTCGAGATCGGTGCCGACCACGCGGTGAATGGTGAGGCGTAGCCAACCGTCGGGCGGCGCGACCAAGCCTTTGTATCCGCAGATCGTGCGCTGGATGACGTGGAGGCAGCCGCGGAGATCGTCGGGCGCGTCCTTCTTGTCGTCGCGCGCATCTTTGTAAGCCGCTTGCAGGATTCGAAGAATCGCGGCCGACGGGCCTGCGACCGCGCCGAGCGCGTAGAGGCCGAGCAGAGCCACGTTCGGATCGCTCGCAAAGGCCTCCTTCACTACGGCCGTTGCGCCCGCGACGACCGCGAGGGCGAGCGCCGCGATCGACGGCCAGGTCTCGCGCGCATACCAAGGACGACGCTTCGCTCCAGGGATCCCCATCGACGAGTGCGCTACTCTACTCGAACTGCGCGCCGCCGGTGGTCACGGCTTCCGGCGTAATCGTGCCGGGCAACGTGTCTTCCAGCGTCTGGCCGTCGACGGACGTGACGCGAACGTGCAGGCCGCTGGGTTGATCGCCGACGCCGCCTTCTTCCAGGAAGTAGTTGTAGTCTGCCCGCTTCATCGCCGTCCAGCCGTCGCCCTTCTGGTATTCGAGCTTGGCGATGGGGAGTTTGTGATTACGGACTTGGATGGCGGTCCACCACTTGGACGAACCGTCTTTGAAGACGTATTGGACGTTCCCGGTGACGTTGCAGGAGACCGCCTGGTACGTGATGTCGATGCGCCCGGCCTTCAGCTCGGCGATCTTCCCGAAGGCCTCCTTGCTCAAGTCGAGGTGGTGCTCTTCGCACTCCGGGCAGCTGTCCACGACGCGCACCGTGACCTCGCCTTTCGGCCCCGTCACCTTGATGCAGGTGCCACACGCCGCGCTGCCTGCGTATTCGGGGAAGTTCAGGGCGGTGACGTCCATCGCGTTCGGAGACGGTCCGAACGAGCAGTTGCCGTCACCCGTGGCCGCGTAATACGTCGCGATACCCTGTCTCGGTCCGCTTGGCTCGCTCGAGGGCAGGGGCGCGCCACCGCCACTGGATCCTCCTCCGTTCGAACCGTTGCCGGCCGTCGTCGTGCTGTCGCCGGGCGTGCCGCCCGTGGAGTTTTCGTCACTACCGCAGGCGGCGACGACGAGGCCGGCGGCCAAGAGCGTCGAAAGGACGTGGAAGCGCACGCGTCGAGGATACCCCGCGTGCGAAGGGCCCGACAAATCGCGCGGGCCCTTTCCGCGGAGCCTTCACTTCTTCACGTTGTCGTTCGCACTCGGCTTTAGATGCTTGTCGAGGAAGTCGATCGTCTTGCCGATCTCGATCACTTTGTTTTCGCGCTTCTGCGTGCCGTGACCCTCGTCGGCGAAAATCACCAGTTTGGCGTCGATTCCGCGCTTTTCGAGCGCGTCGTGCATCTGGATGGCTTCACCGACGGGCACGCGCGGATCGCTGGCACCCTGGAGGAGGAGCAGAGGTGCGCTGAGTCGATCGATGTAGGTGACGGGCGAGAGCTTCATGAGGGCCTCGCGATCCTTCTCCGGATCGCCGTACTCGCTCGCGCGAAGCGTGCGTCGATACGGCGCCGTGTTGAGGAGGAACGTGAGCAGGTTGCTCATTCCGACGTTGGCCACGCCCGCGTCGTACGCGCCGGCGAACATCGTCATGCCGATGAGCGTCGAGTACCCACCGTAGCTTCCGCCGATGATGCCGACCTTCGGCGCCTTGCCGTCCTTCACCCAAGCCGTGCGTACGAACTTCGACGCGTCTTCGATGTCGGTGATGACCGAGAGTCGCTTGGGGCCGTCGTCGGCGTGGAGCCACGCTTTGCCGTAGCCATCGCTGCCGCGCACGTTGGGCTCGACGAACACGAAGCCCGCGTCGACGAAGAGCTGCGCGTAGACGTTGAATCCCGGAATCGCTTGGCCTTCGGGCCCGCCGTGGAACTGGATGACGACGGGACAGCCCGAGTCGACCTTCTCGCACGCCGCCGGGCGCCTCACGAACATCGGAATGCGCGTGCCGTCGCGCGCCGGGTAGTACTCGAGCTTCGCGACGGCGAAGCGGCTTGTCTCGACCTCCGGCGTGCTCGGGCTGACCCAGGGCGTGAGCTCGTTCGTCTGCCAGTCGAGCACGTAGGACGCGGTTGGCGCCTTCGCGCTGCCCACGTTGAGGATCGCCCAGCGACCGCTCCACGAGGGCGCGCCGAACGTCACGTGCGTCGCGTCGGCCAGGGCGGCCGAGGAGGGGAGCTTCGTCTCGGCGTAGGTCTTCGCGTCGAGCACATGCGCGCGCGTGAAGCCTTCGTCGTTGAGCTGGTAGTAGACGTGCGTTCGGGCGCGATCGATGAAGAACGACGAGACGTCATGGCGGACGTCCGGCGTGATGGCCGTGCCCTGAGAGGCCTCGAGAGGCTTACCGGTGAGTGGCGCCTGCTTCACGCGATAGAGACGTCGGAAGTCGCCGAACTTCGGCGTCTGCACGAGGAGCTCGCCGGGCCCCGCCGCGTACATCGCGTTGTATTCCTCTTTTTCGCCCTGGCCGAAGAGCGGCGTGAGCTTCTTCGCCGCCTCGTCCCACTCCCAGTATTCGGCGGTCAGTGCGCCGGTGGCCTTCGTCAAGAGGAGCTTGTCGCCGCGATGATCGTCGACGTTCCAGAGTCCGTCTTCGGCGAACACCGTCTCGCGCTTGCCGCTCGCGATCTCCCATCGATAGATGGCATACGAGTCGGGCTTCTTGTCGTTCGCGCGGTAGTAGAGCCACTTGCCGTCGTCGGACACGAAGGCGAGCTGCGTCTGCACCTTCGGCGTGTGCTGGACTTCGCGCATCGGACCGCCCGAAGCGGGCATCAGGTAGAGGCCAGGGTTCTCCTCTCCCTTGCGATCGCGCGAGATGACGAGCCACTTGCCGTCCGGCGTGACGCCCGACATACGCGTCACGTCTTCGCCGCCGGTGAGCTGCGTGGGGAAGTGCTTCGGCCCGTCGGCCTTCCAGACCTGCGCCGTGCCGGTGACCGTCCAACCGAAGTAGAGCGTCTTGCCGTCGGGTGCGAGGCGCGTTCCCATGGGCGCGCGTACGTCGAGCATCGACTGGATGCGCCGGCTCACTTGCGGGGGAAGCGGTGTCGGGGCGTACTTGGCGAGGATCTCGGGAGACACGCTCTCCGATCCATGACCGGCATAGCCACCGCCGCTCGATGGCGCACCTGAGCTCGCCGCGCCGCCTTCCGGGGGGACGAGCGCGGTGGTGAGCGGCGGCACGTTCGGCGGTGCCGGATGCGCACACGACACCGACGAGGGCGACGAGGCTATGAGACCGAGAACGAGCAGCGACGAGATCGGCTGGAGCGAGCGCCTCATGGCGCGGTCATAGCCGAACCGGGGCTCAGCTCACATGCATTCCAGCTTGTATTTCTTTCGGCCGTTCGCGTCGATCGTGTACGGCGGATCGCAATTCTTCTTCGGCGCCGGCGCCGGAGGCGTTGTTGCGGTTGCCGTCACGGTGGGTTTCGGCGCCGGATTGGGCCGTGGATGCGTGACCGTCGGTGCCGTAGGCGGAGGCTTCGGCGGCGCCGTCTCTGCCGTTTTCGGCGGCTCGGCGACGGGCGGCGTCGGGCTCGCAGGGGGGGGGATCGGATCCGCGGGCAGGACGCTCGTGGCCGAGGCGCTCGGAGTGGTTGGCGGGGGCACGTCGGCCGACGACATGCTTGCACTCGGCGCATGCCCTGAAGGCTCGGTGGTGGCCGTGCTCGACGAGGCCTTGCCTGCAATCACGAGGCCCACGATCACGAGGAGCACGAGAACACCTGCGGCGCTCGCGAGGATTGGCAGCCGACGTTCGACGGGGAGCGACAGCGCCGTTCCCGTCATCTTCGAATTCGTGAATTCGTCGCGCGGGAGGGCACCAAGCGGCAGCTCACCCGGCGCGAACGGCGGCGCGCCGTCCGGCTCGGTGCGCATGATGTCGGCCACGCTTCGCATCTGGCGCCGGCTGCTGACGGCAATGCCACTGCTCGGAGGTCCGACGCCGAGCAGCGTGCCCTGCGGGCTGTTCTGAATCGGAATGGCGGAGAAGTCCGAGTCGCTTCGGGTGTCGGGCTCGGGCCGCCCCGAGGGCGAGACACGGATGCCGGCCGAGTTGCTCTCGATCTCGGCAATCTGGTCTTCGCGGGCGCTCAGCGCGGGGCCACACATCGCCTCGACCCACTCGCCGACCTCCGTTGGGCTGGCCATGCTGGCGCACTTCTCGAGCTCGAGGGCGAGCTCGCGCGCGGTCGCATGGCGCTTGCTCGACTCGCGCGAGAGCGCCCTGAGGAGCACGTTGTCGAACGTGCGGGGGAGCGTGGGAACGATGGCGCTCGGCGGGTTGATGGGATCGCGCAGGATCTTGGCGAGCGTTTCGCCTTCGGTCTCGCCCTTGAAAAGACGCTCTCCCGTGAGCGTTTCCCACATGACGACGCCCGCCGCGTAGATGTCGACGGTGCGCGTCAACTCACGGCCCGAGAGCTGCTCGGGCGGCATGTAGGCGAGCTTGCCTTTGATCTGCCCGTCGCGCGTGACCTGGATGCGTCCAGCCGCCTTGGCGATGCCGAAGTCGAGGACGCGGGCGATGCCGTCGGCACCGACGAGAACGTTCTGGGGGGAGACGTCGCGGTGAACCAGGTTGATCGGCTCGCCGCGCTCGTTCTTCGCTTCGTGAGCCGCGTGGAGGCCGTGGAGGAATCCGCAGACGATGGAGTTGGCGATCCGCGGTGGGATGCGTTCGCCGGCCTTCTTCGCGGCGCGAATCAGGCGCGAGAGCGATTCACCACGGACGTAATCCATGATGAGAAAGAGCTCGCCGTCCGTCGCGACGACGTCGATCGTGGCGACGACGTTCGGGTGCTGGACTCGGGCGGCGAGGCGCGCCTCGTCGAGGAACATCGAGACGAACTCGGGATCCTTTGCGAATTGCGGGTGCAGGCGCTTGATGGCAACCGTGCGCGCGAAGCCGACCGGACCGAGCAACCGACCGATGTGGACGGTGGCCATGCCGCCCGCCGCGATCTCGTTGTAGAGCGCGTAGCGTCCCACGACGCGCAGCGGTCCACGTTCAGCCGCCATCATCGAGAATCAAGCATACCTGGATCGTTCGGCGAACGTAGAATCTCTTCGGCTTATCGAAGGAATGAGACACCCCTCGAACGGGGGACCGGACGGCGACTGGCACTGCGGCGTCCAGACCGCGTTTCGACCGCGTTTCGACCGCATTTCGACCGAGGTTTCGAAGGGGGCGTGCAAAGGCGACGGCCCTCGTTTTAGGGTGGCTCTCCGTGATGTCTCGGGGATTCGGCGCCCGATCGTGGGCAGAGCTCACGAGCGGGCTCGTTCTTGCTCTCGTCCTGGTGCTGGCTGCCTGCCTTGCCAGCTGCTCGGGATCGGCCGCTCGAACTCCGGCCGCCCGGCGAGGCACGGAAGGTGCGCGGACGTCCGCGGGGCCGGCCGGCGAGGTACAAAGCAACGTTCTCTTCGCCGACTATGCCGGATCCAAGGCGTGCGAGAGCTGCCATGCCTCGGTGGCGAGCACCTGGCGGCGCTCCGCCATGCACAACATGACGAGGGATCCGGCGCAGGCGGATGTCCGAGGTCCGTTCGACGGGACGACCTTCCACTTCAAAGGAGACGAGGCGCGTCTCGAGACGGTAGGCGGCATCCGTTTCGTCACCGTCTCGTCGAAAAAATTCGGCTCGGCGGTCTATCGCGTGACCAAGGTCATCGGCGGCCATTACCGCGAGGATTACGCTGGAATCGCCGTGCCGTCGGCGAACCCTTCGGCCAAGCCCACCACCGATTCACCCGAGGAGCTGATTCTTCCGGTGAGCTGGCTCATCGGGGAGAAGCAGCTTCGCTACAAGGGCTATTCGGTCATGGTGAAGGAGCGCCCGGGGCTCCGTGCCGGGCCGGTCTGGAATCAGACCTGCATCTTCTGTCACAACACTCCACCGTTCCTCTCGACGGTGATGGGAGCGCTCGCAGGCCATGCTTCGCCGGTCTATCAGGGCGAGGTCGTCGACCAGCTTCTGCCCGAGAATCGGCGCGCATCGTGGGTCGTCACCGACGCACCGGGCCTCACGTCGGCCCTCGAAAAGGAGCTGGCGCGTCTCGGGGCACCGCGTTCGTCGCCGTCGCTGAACGACGGGGTCGCCGTCACGCGTTCGCGGTTCAATCGTGAGCACCTCGTCGAGCTCGGCATCGGCTGCGAGTCGTGCCATCTCGGATCCGCGGAGCACGTTCGCAATCCCAAGGTGCGTCCGTCGTTCGAGCCGAAGAGCGCGTTCTTCGAACAGCGATTTCCCGGCGAAGCGCGCGATCCCTCCACGGCGGAAGGTCGCGCGGCGCGCATCAATCGAACCTGCGCGCGTTGCCATCAGGTCCTCTTTTCGGGCTACGAGCACACGTGGGAAGGCGGTACGCGGCGCGGGCTGGCAGGCGGCAGCAACATCAACTCGGGCGAAGCGCGCGACATGCTGCTCGGCAAGTGCGCGTCCAAGTTGTCGTGCGCCGAATGCCATGCGCCTCACGCACCCGATGCCACCGCGAGTCTTCGTGGGCTCCAAGGCGAAGCGCAGGATCGCTTGTGCACGAAGTGCCACGATGCCTATGCCGCGCCCGAAGCGCTCCGAGCGCACACGCATCACGCGCCGACGGGGGAAGGCTCGCGCTGTCTCTCGTGCCACATGCCGCAGAAGAACCTGTCGCTCGATGGCCGTCTGACCCGCTATCACCGCATCGGATCGCCCACCGATCCGCCGCGCGTGATGCTCGATCGGCCGCTCGAGTGTGCCCTCTGCCACGCGGATGCCACCGTCGAGTCGCTCGTGTCGAAGATGGAGACGTGGTGGAAACGCTCGTACGACCGCGACGCGCTGCGCAAGCTCTATGGTTCACTCGATGCGAACGTGCTCGTGGCCACCGCCGAACGAGGAAAACCGCACGAGCAGGCGGTGGCGTTCCAGCTCCTCGGAGAGGCGCGCGCGCGTTCTGCCGTGCCGCTCCTCGCGTCGCAGCTCACGCACCCGTATCCTATCGTTCGCGGTTACGCGAAACGGGCCCTCGAGACCATGGCTGGGAGCAAGTCTCCACTCGATCTCGATGCCGATCCGGCGGTGATCCAGGCCAAAAGTACCGAGTGGGTGAGGTCGGCGTTTCCGTAAGTGAAGTGGTACGCCAAGTGACGCGGTGACGTGTCAGGGGGGGCCGCTGCGTGCACAGGGTGTGCACTCCAAAAATGCCGTGCGTTTGGCCAGGGGGTGACCCTGCCATGTTACGCTCTAGGCGCGATGCGCTTCCTCTACGGCGACTCGACGCCCTTCTCCCTCGGCTACAATTTCCTGTCGACGCTCGAGGCGTTCATGACGGCGTCGACACGCATCGTGCAGCTCGATCACGAATCGCGCATGCTCACGCGCCAGACGGAGGAGATCGCCCAGACACGCATGAAAGGCCTCGAGGCGCTCGACCAGTTCCACACGGTCGTCATGCGCGCGGTTCGCGACACGGCGCAAAAGGTGCAACATGCACATGCGCTCGAGTACGCCCAGCAGGTCGCCGGCTTCGCCTCGCGTCACGTCGAGGAGCACAAGCGAAACGCCGTTGCCTCGAACGAACGCGAAGCCGCGCACGCGCGCACCGAGTCGGAGCGAAGTCTCACGGAGCAACGCGCGCTGCTCGAGGGGTTTCTCAAGGTCGCTCGTCTTCCCGTGCTCCGCACGCGCGTCTCGGGGCGTCTGCTCGTCGAAGGGAAAGACGCGCGCTACCAGGTGAGTGCCGTTTACGAGAATCCCGACGCCATCGAGACGGCCTTCACGTTGACCACGCACAAGGCGCCGTCGTGGAGCGCGCCGCGCAAGGTCTCCGAGTTCTTCCAGGGGTTGGACTTGATGGTCGGCGTCGACAAGAGCTGGCTTCGCGGCACGGTCACGCCGAAGCAGATCAACGTCGACGAGTGGATCATCACGCAGTTCGACCTCTCGGAAGATGCCTTCGAGCTCACGCTTCGCCGCAAGCTCACCGAGAAAGACGCGCTCTCGTTCCGCCTTCGTCGTAGTGAAGGAGGGCTCTCGGGCGTCGTCGAGAACGGGGGAAGGAGGCGGCCGACGCCATCAACGGCACGCTCGCCCCGGAAGACCTCGCGTCGATGGAGCGCCTCTGGCAGGCCCTCACGCTCGCTGCGCGCGAGATCACCGAGCACAAAGAGCAACTCCTCACCGTCAGCCTCGACGGAGCGCCCGTGTTCGAAGACGGGCTCGTCGTGAAGTTCGTCGTGCGCCTCGTCACGATGTTCGCCCCCACCGTTCGCGAGATCGCCAAGCGAAGCCCGAACGAGTTCGAGCTCTCGCTCAAGATGGAGAATGACGGCGGGCGTCGCGAGGAGCTCTATCTCCGCAAAGACCAGCTCACGAGCAAGCTCCAGCCGCTCTCGTCGGCGGGGCGTCAGGTCTTTGCACCGCTCGGTCTGGATACGTGGGTCCCCGGTGTGACCACCGCTCCTCCTCCGACGGTCGAAGTCTCCACGTCCGTGGGCGGGCGGCCGCATCCGGTGCCGTCGGTCGTGGTCGGGCCTGCCTCCGTTCCCTCGGCGATTTCCGCGCCGATTTCGGCGGCCCTGCCGGCGTCGATTCCGTCCGCGGCGCTTCCCGCCTCGAATCCACCGCCCGTCGACGAGAGCTGAAAAATAGGCCTTTCGGTTCGCTCGTTCGGTACGCTCGACGTTCGAAGGAGGGCGGCACGAGGGGGCGCGCGCGGTGCCGGAGATCCTTCGGTCACTTCGTGCGTACGCCGGTGAGCGACCATGAACGATCCGAACGTTCCCGCAGATCCGCCGGCAGCTCCGGCCGGTGCCGAAAACCCCGATGCTTTTGGGCGCGTGCAGCAGGGCCCTCCTGCAGGAGGTGAGCTCCCTCCTCCCCAGGCGCCGTTCACGCAAGGTCCCTATCGCGTTCCGCAAGGCGCAGAGCCGCCGCCTCCCGCGAGGCCCGAAAAGCGCATTCCGCTTCGAGGCATTCTCTTCGGCCTCTTCGCGACGGTGGCCGTGTCGTCGGTCGTCGCGGCGATGATCTTCAAGCCGCCCGTACCCAAGAAGGCGCTGAAGCTCGGTGCGCGGCTCGACCTCGCGGCGGGGGAAGTCAGCGTGTCGGACCCGGCGGGCGAGATCAAAGCGATCTCCGGAACGCCGCTCGCCTCGGGTGCCATGGTGAAGACCACCAAAGGCGCGCGCGCGCTCGTGCGAACCGGCGAAGGTGCGGCGATCTTCCTTCGTGGCGAGACCGCATTGCAGCTCTCCGACCACGGCGTCTCCGTGGACTCGGGCGAGATCTGGCTCGATGCACCGAAGGTCGATGGTGAGGCGCTCGAGGTGAAGGTCGGCGCCTCTACGGTCTCCGCGTCGGACGCGGGCATCGACGTGCGACGTGACGGCAAAGATCTCGTCGTCTACGTGGCGCGAGGGCTCGCCGTCCTCACCTCTCCGGGCGGGCGGATCGAGATCAACGCCGGCGAACAAGGCACCGCCAAGGCCGAAGGCAAGCCGACGCTCGTGCCCGTTGCCTTCTGGCAAGACTGGACCGGCGGTATGGGCGATCAGCGCGGGTCACGCGCGGTCGGCAGTGGAACGGGGCGCCTCTATGGGCTCGACCCTTCCGCCCCGAACGGAGCTCCGGCGCGCAAGCTCGGCATCGCCAAACAGGTCGTGCACGCCGTCATTCGTGACGGCATCGCCGAGACCGAGGTCGATCAGACATTCTCGAATCCCGGCGGCCAGCCTATCGAAGGTTGGTACTGGTTCACGGTTCCGGCAACGGCCACGGTCACGGGCTTCGCACTCGAGACGAACGGCCAGCTCGTCGAAGGCGAGGTCATCGAGAAGCGCGAGGCGGCCGCACGCTACGAAGCGGCGGTCCGTCAGGCGAACGACCCTGCATTGCTCGAATGGGTCGACGGGCGCACCTATCGCGCGCGTGTGTTTCCGATCCCGGCGAGTGGCACGCGTCGCATCGTCCTTCGCTATGTCGAGATGCTGCCCATGGCTTCGGGCAAGACGCGATACGTGTATCCTCTCCGTTCCGACGATCCGGTGCGCTTCGACGAGTTCGCGCTCTCGGTCGACATCGGTGGCACCGATCAGGAGATCGACGTGGCCTCGTCGCTCGACGCGCGGGTGGAGCCCTCCGGTCGCGTCGTTTCGATGCGTCGTAGTGGATACGTACCGCTCGCCGACTTTCAGCTCGAGCTCGCTGGCAAGAAGAAGAAGCCTCCCGTTGCCGCGTGGCGCTTCTCGGCAGGTGCTGATCAGGCCGACTACGTCATGCTGCGGTACGTCCCCGATCGCGACTTCGCGCGCGAGCCGCCCGCGAATGCCGACGTGGTGTTCGTGGTGGACACCTCGGCCGGTGGTGACGAATCCGCGCGCCAGCTCCGTATCGCGTCGGCCGAGGCGGCGCTCCGTTCGCTCTCCGACAAGGATCACTTCGCCTTGGTGGCGCTCGATGTCGGGCCGCGCGTCGTCTATCCCAAAGAGGGACTCGCGCCCGCGACCGAAGGCGACATCTCGAAGGCGCTCGAGTCGCTGAGCGATCACGCGATCGGCGGCGCGACGGATCTCGGCGCGATGTTCGAGCCCGCGCTCGCTCGCCTCCACGGCAAAGAGCAGGCCGCGCTGGTCTACGTGGGTGACGGCGCGCCGACCTCGGGTGAAACCGCCGCCGAAGCGTTGCTCGAGCGGCTTCGTCGTTCGCTCACCGGGTCGCGTGCACGATTCTTCGCCATCGGCACCGGCGCCGATGCGCACCACGAGCTCCTCACCCAGCTCACGCGCGCCGGCGGCGGTCAGTACGTCCGGATCGACGAGCCGGGGCAGACCACCGGCCACGCTCTTCGCCTGACCAGCGCCATCAAGACGGCGACCATCACCGACGTCGCGATCGACCTCGGCGCAGGACTCGACCAGCCGCTCTATTCGGCAACCGGCAAGCTCTCGCGTGGCGAAGAGCTCGTGCTGCTCGCTCGCACGCATCATCCTCTGCCCGACGTCGTCGGCGTCCACGGGCGCGTCGGCGGCAAGGATTTCGACGAGAAATACGAGGTAAAAATCGATCCCACGTCGCTCACCGCGTCGCTCGTGCCTCGCCTCTGGGCGGCCGAATACGTGCGTCGTCTCATGGGGGGCGTCGGTGACGAGGATCGCGGACAGATTCTCCAGCTCGGCGTGGAGTACGGGCTCGTGACGCCGTACACGAGCTCGCTCGCCCTCGAGGACGAAGCCGCTTACGCCCGTCAGGGCATCATGCGCAAACATTCGCGCGTGCGCGGTGTTCGCCTCACGTCGATCGAATCGACGGGCGACGAAGAGCGCTTGATGCGCGGCCTCGGGCTCGTCGTCACGCCGCCTTCGGCGATGGGGTGTGACAAGCGCTCGGCGATGAGCGACCGCGAAGAGAGCAAAGCCGCGTCTATCAGTCTGTCCGAAGGAGCGCCCCCTCCGATGGCGCCTCCCGTGGTTGGGCAGGCCGCCGCGACGGCGACGGCCATACCGGTGACAAAGGACGAGGACACCACGGCGCTCGCCACGGGGCGAACGGGTGGAGGTGGGATGGGGGGCGCACCTGCCCCCGTCCCCATGGCGGTACCGTCGCCCGCGTTCAAGAACGATGCACCCAAAGCGGCAATCGCTCCGCGTGCGAACGCATCCGCCGCGCATGCCGTGCCGCGGCCGGTTGCCGACGATGCGAAGGCGCTGCAGAAGGCGCAGGCGATCAGCGAACGAGCCCAGAAACAAGCTTTCGTGCGAGCGCTCGGTCGCTGCAGCGACGTGGCGAGCCGGCCGCTCTCCGAGAAGCTCGTCGTCTGGCAGAAGCGCGCGAAGAAGACGTCGAATGCGAATGAGCTCGCGAGCCTCTACGATCAGGCTTACGCGGCGTGCGAATTGCCCGACTGGCGTGACGAGGCAGCGGTCCTCGACATCGTCCAGCAACGCATCGACACGGAGCAGGCGGCCGACGTCGTCCTCGCTCATTTCGCAGGTCTTCACGACGGCCAGCGCTTCCTCGCGAAGAACCTCCTCAGGCGCACCGTCGACGTACGCATCGCGGCTGCCGTGTCCCGCGCACTCTACGGCGGCATCGACTGGATCAAGATCGATCGCGAGCTCGCCGACATCGACAAGACCGACAAGCAGCTCGTTCGCCTCAAGTCGGCGATGCTCGCGGCGCCCGGAGATCCGCAAGGAGACGTTCGGCTCGTGAAGCTCCTCGCGCGGACTGGGCAGCGCCAGGAGGCACTCACGCACGGGCGCCGCTTGCGCGATCGCGGCTTCCTCACGCCCACGCTCGCGCAGCAGCTCGGCGACGTGCTCGCCGAAGCGGGCGAGGCGGACGAAGCGCTACGCACGTACTCCGAGATCGTCGAGTTCGACGGCCAGAGCCACGATGCTCGTCGAGTGCTCGGCGACATCTTCCTTCGTCAGGGTTGGTACGGCGCCGCCTATCGTCAGTACAAGACGCTCACCGATCTCGACGGCAAGAATCCTCTCGCATGGCTTCGTCTCGCGAACGCCGCCACCGGTGCCGGTCGCGTCGACGAGGCACTGCGTATCGATCGCGAGATCGCCAGCGGCGAGGGGACGCCCGGTCCGAACGACCCGCGCATGTTCGCGCGTCTGCTCTCCGCTTCGCGGCTTGCCGCGCTCCTCGAGAAGCCCGATCCCGAGGCGGGGGTGACGCCGGAAGCTGTCTCGCGCAAGCTGAAGGAGCTCTCGCTCTTCAGCGGGCCGGGCACACTGACTCTGCTCACATGGGAAGACCTCGATGCGCAGCTCGTCCTCGGTGCGCTCGACGAGAAGAAGGAGCAGCTCGTCGGTGAAGCCACCGACGCCGGTGCGGTCGGCCTCTTCGCCGTCCTCGGCGCTCTCGACTCCGCCGACCGCGCGCGCAACGCGATTCGCTACAAGAGCGAGATCCTCGCGCGCAAGGTGCCGTATCGCGTCATCACCCTCGCGTGGGACGGAAAGTCCTTCCGCGTGAGCTCGAAGAAGGGCGAAATTCCGGCGAGCACGAAGTTCGTTGCTCTCTGATCTCGGCGATCTGATCGGTTACCATGCGGGCATGCGCAAGCCGCTGGTGACACTCGCTCTCGTTGGCGCTCTTCTCGGTTGTATCGTCGGATGCGGTGGTGGTGGCGCGAACACCACCGCGTCGGCTCCGTCGGCCGCGGATGCAGGACCGGAGACCTTCGCCGAGGTCAACCCCGCGGACGTGGCCGCTCTCCAAGCTACCGCGGACGCGGGGCCCACGGCTCCGTCCAGTGGAGCGGCTCCTTCGTCTGCACCGGCATCGAGCACGCCTGCGCCCGCTCCTGAGCCGAAAGACGAATGCACGCCCGTCGGTGTCGACTTCGAGCAGCGCGCACGACCGAAGCTCAAGGAGTGCTACCGCGAAGGCAAGAAGAAGAACCCGAATCTCGAAGGCAAGGTTCGGATCACGGTCGACATCGACACGCTCGGGAAGATCAAGTCGACCAAGATCACGGAGAAGACGCTTCCTGATCCGGTTGCACAATGCATGCTCAAGGTCGTAAAGGCCACGCCGCTTCCGGATGCCGCGAAGTGTTCGGGCAAGGCCATCACGATCCCGCTCCAGTTCCCGACCCCGCACTGACGTTCTTCTGCTTTCCTTCCGCGGTTAGGTCCGCCATCGTGCGCTCCTGTTTTGGAGGTGTCGCGATGTCGTTTCGTCTCGTAGCGTCGTTCTGCAGTGGGCTCCTTGCTCTTGGGGTGCCCAGTTTCGCGCTCGCCCAAAGCGTAGCGCCCCCGACCGAACCCGCCGAGACCATCAAGCCGCAAACGGCGACGAAGGGCGCGACCGACATCGCCACCGGCGGTTACGTCGTCAGCGCGAAGCCGAAGGAAGACGACCCGACGCACGCCTCCGACTTCACGCTCTCCGGCGGCGGACTCTTCTCGGCCGGCAACTCACGAACCTTCGCCGTGACCAGCGGAGCCAAGCTCCGTTTTCGTCGTGAGGAGCATCAGCTCAGCGTCGCCGGCGCGGTGAACTTCGCGCGTGGCGGCAGTCATGGCGAGCCGATGGAGACGACGGTCGAGAACTACCAAGGTCTCGCCCGCTACGACTTCTTCTTCTCCGACGACGTTTCGCTCTTCGCGCAGACCACCGCACGTCGCGATCGTTTCCAGGAACTCGATCTCCGTCTCAACGTCGACCCCGGCGTCGCCTACTACTTCATCAACTCCAAGACGCACCGCCTCCAGGGTGAAATCGGTTACGACTTCCAATACGACATTCGTGCCAGCTCGGCGCTCCAGCAGCCTCCTCCGGAGGGGTCGCCGCCCGGCACGCCGCCGCCGCCGCCGATCTCCAAGACGCAGGCCCTCCACAACTCGCGTCTCTTTCTCGGCTACGAGAACAAGCTCCGGAAGGAAGTCGCCCTCGTTTCGAGCGTGGAATACCTCCAAAACTTTGCGGATTTGGATAAGTATCGAATCATCTTCGACATCGGGCTCAAGTCGAACGTCTCGGACAGCCTCGCGGTGGCAACCACGTATACGTTGCGTTACGAAAATCAGCCGCTCCCCGGAGTGGAGCAATCCGACTCCATCGCCTCTGTGAACCTGGTCTACACACTTTTCTGAGCGCGCCAGCGTTCGGAGACGCAGCCGTGATTGGACGGTGTCAGAGGGTGGACGTAACCGTTCCGCATGTCCCTCCGACCGCTCGTCTCGTCTGCCTCGGCCGTGCTGGCCGCCGTCCTCGCCCTCGCCGCTTGCGGTGGGGACAGCGAAGGTGCGGCCAGTGGTCCCCAAGGTGACACCACGGGCGGCGGAACATCCAAGACGGATCCGTCGCCCACTCCGAGCTCGTCGTCCAAGCCCGGACAGAACACCCCTCCCCCGGCAGGGTCCAACGATGCAGGCACGCCGCCACCGGCGACGAAGGCCGTTCGCTTCGTGGCGATGGGCGATACCGGCTCCGGCGATCCCGGCCAGTACAAGATCGCCAACGCCATCTCCGCCAAGTGCAAGGCGGACGGTTGCGACTTCGTGATGTTGCTCGGCGACAACATCTACGAGAGCGGCGCCAGCTCGGTCGACGACCCGGTGTTCCAGGAGCGCTTCGAGACGCCGTACGCCGCCATCGATCTCGACTTCTTCGCGGTGCTCGGCAACCACGACTACGGCGGCGAGGGCGCGGGCTACGAGTTCGGCAAGGGCCAGAACGAGGTCGACTACACGAAGAAGTCGAAGAAGTGGAAGATGCCGTCGGCGTACTACCACTTCGTCAAAGAGAACGTGGAGTTCTTCGGGCTCGACACGAACAAGCAGATGTTTGGCCAGGATGCCCAGCAGCGCACGGACGTCGCTGCGTGGATGGCCGCATCGACCGCCACGTGGAAGATCGCCGTCGGCCACCACCCGTACTACTCGAACGGAACGCACGGCAACGCGGGCAATTACGACGGCGTTCCGCTTCCGTACGTCAGCGGCAACAAGGTGAAGTCCTTCATGGACGACGTCGTCTGTGGCAAGACCGATCTCTACTTCTCCGGCCACGATCACAGCCGCCAGTGGATGAACGTGAGCTGCAAGGGCACCGAGCTCGCCGTCTCCGGCGCTGGCGCGAAGAGCACGGAGCTCCCGGGGAACAACCCGACGCTCTTCCAGTCGCTCGAGCTCGGCTTCCTCTACGTCGTCATCGAGGGCAAGAAGCTCACGGCGGAGTTCGTCGACGAGAACGCGAACGTCGAGTTCACGCACGTCATCAACAAGCCCTGACGGCAGGGAGAAATAGGCGCGAACGGCCCGGCGCGAACGCTTTCGGCGTCAGTGTTGACGCTTCACGTCGCCGGGCATGTTCGGGTGCTGGAGCAAGAGCTTCTTCAGAGGAGCCATCTTGCGCACGAATGGCTGCTTCATGAGGTGCGCGAGCAGCGGGGGCGGCGTGGCGGAGAACTTCGCGAGGTTCTGGATGAAGAGAACCGAGTTGAACGTCTTGCCGCAGAGAATCGACGTGGTGCGCGCATCGAAGGTGCAGCCCGTGAGGAGCGCCAAGCAGCGGCCTTCGGTGCGCATGACGAGATCGGCGCGGTCTTCCGACGGCGACGTTTGGAACTTCTTCCGCAGCGTGCCGCGTGACTTCACGCGGGTGAGCTCGGGGATCTCTCGATCGATGGCGATCTTGTAGGTCTGGAAGACGTTCTTCGGCGTCATGATGCGCGTGAGAACCACCTCACCGAGCTGAGGATTGCGCAGCAGGCGGCGCTCGACGAGCGAGTCGCGAACGAGCTGCGCGTGGCGCGAGATCATCTCGAGGCCCGTGCTCGTTCGATGATGCAGCGCGATGAGTCGCGCGTGCTCGAGACCGCTCGTGGGATTGTCGAGAACGGCGGCGACGACGCGAGGCTCGGCGTCGAAGCAGAGCGCGAGCAAGTCGGCTCCCGTGGCGAGCTGCGCGGCGTGCACGCGCGCATCGGTGGGGAGCGTGTGGAAGCGCGTCTCGTAGATCTGCCGGTAGTTGCGCTGGTTGCCGATCGCTTCTTCGGATTCGTCTTCTTCGGCGGAGGCCTCGGACGTTTCGCTCGGCTCGTCGTCGTGGACCTCTTCGAGCTCCGCGGCAGGCTCGTCGTCGTGGACTTCTTCGAGCTCCATCGGCGCCGCTTCGAGCTGCTCGAGGTCGACCACCGGAGCCTCGACGGTGATCGCGTCCGCCGCCATCGCAGGAGGCGGGTAGCTCGAACGGGACTCCGGCGCTCCTTCGGTCCGCCTCGGAACCGGCTGGCCGCCGAACGCGCTCGGATCCATGCCGAGCGCCGCGGCGAAGTCGGCAAGAGACGCCGTGTCGCCGCTCGGCGCGGCCTGCGCTGCGTCGTCGTCGAGGGCGACGGCTCCGTGCGAAGCGAGCTTGTCGACGATCTGGTCGATGCGCTGCGGCTCGATCCCGGTGAGGGCCACGAGATCGCGCGTGGAGAGGCGCCCGTCGATGCGCGAAAGAACGAAGCCCTCTTCGGGAGTCAGCGGAAGCGTGTTGAGCGCAGGCGCTAGCGGCTTCGGCCGGACGGTTCTCATCGACCGTGGAGACTAACCGATCTCAGGGATAGCCGCTGGCACTCACGGGCGAGAACTCGCGTGTCTTCGAGCCATCGCCCAACTGGCCACGAGTGTTGTCACCCCAGCAGAAGACGGCGCCGATGTCGTTGGCTGCACACGCGTGATTCCCGCCGGCGCCGATGCTGACCACCTTGTCGAGACCGCTCACGTCGACGGGGGACGCTTGCGGAATCTGGTCGTTGTCGCGTGTGCGTCCATCACCGAGCTGCCCGTAGTAGCCCTGGCCCCAGCAGCTCACGGTGTTGCCGGTCCTTCGCAACGCGCACACGTGATTCGCGCCAGCGGAGATCTTGATCGCGTCCACCATCTCCGACGTGGTGGGACCATTGCTTGGCGCGATCGTCGAGTTGCCCGTGCCCAGCTGGCCGAGCTCGTTCGCGCCCCAGCACATCACCGCGCCGCCCTGGAGCAAGGCGCAGCTCATGCGGTTGCCGGCAGCGACGCCGATCGCGTTGCCGGGCAACGACACTTGCTCGGGGACCGGCGCCGAGCTCGCGCCGGTTCCGATCTGACTGCTCGCCCCGCTTCCCCAGCAGAGGACGAGACCGGCTTTCGTGGCCACGCACGCGTGACTGGTGCCGGCAGCGATGGCCACCGCGTCGATGATGCCGCTGACCGACGTGGCGTTCGGCTTGTTCGTGGATTTGCCGTCGCCGAGCTGTCCCGCCGTTCCGGCGCCCCAACACGAGACGGTCCCGCTTCCGCGAATCGCGCACGTGAACGCGCCGCCCGCGGCGATCGCGACGGCGTCGCTGATGCCCGTGACGTCGACCGGTTTGTTCGTCGCGCCGCTCGAGACGCCATTGCCGAGCTGGCCGGACCCGTTGTCGCCCCAGCACGAAACGGCCTTCGACTTCCGGATGACGCACGTGTGATTGTCACCGGCGGTGATCTTCGTCGCGTCGCTGACGCCCAGGTCTTGCGGAGTCGTGAGGTCGTCGCCCGTGGGACTTCCGTTCTTGCCCGAGAGGCCGCCGCCCCAACACTTGACCGTACCGTCCGGCTTTCGCGCGCACGTGTGGTCCAGGCCTAGGGCAAGCTCGATGGCCTTGTCCGTGACCGGAACGCTCGTATCTCCGGTGCCGGTGTCTTCCGGCGGGTCGGTGACGTCTTCGTCTGGCGGAGTTGCCGTGCCGCCGGAGTCCGCTTTGCGAAGGCGGACTTCTTGGACGCCGACGATGGCATTGCACGCGAGCATGAAGCTCGCCGACACCATGTTCACGACGACGAGCCCCAAGGCGATGCGTGTGGCGCGTGTCATCAGAACCGACCTCCGACGAGGACCGAACCTGGTCCCACGCCGACGTTCACCGACGCCGTATTGGCCGTGGAGGCGCCGGTGCTCGAGCTGCTCTTGTTCGGTGCCGTGAGGACGAGCACGAGACCGCCGACGGCGAGCGCGCCTCCCGCGATGAACGCGATGGTGGAGATCGTGCCGTCGTTCTTGGCGACTTGCGCGAGGTCCACGCCGGTCGCGTCGCAGTCGACGCCCTTGCAGTGCTCCTGCGCCTCCGACCACTTCGAGTTCGTGCGCAGCCCGAAGTAACCACCTACGCCGAGGCCGACGACACCCGCACCGATCGCCACGAGGCCGAGGATGCGCTGGGGCTTGCCGTCGCTCGTGGTCGTCTCCGCAGGTGCGTAATCGGCCGGGGGCTTCGCCATGTCGGCCTTCGCGCTCTCGTCGACCTCGAGGCGTGGAATCTCGACGGCGGACGATTTCGAGCGCTCGCTCACGTCGATGGTGGTGCTGAAGGGCTTCTTCCCCTTCGTCGAGGCTTCGACCGTGTGCTTGCCCGGATCGACGGGCAGCGCCGTTCCGAGCACCGCGGGGTCGAGTGCGTTGCCGTCGAGGGTGACGTCGACGGTGGGCTCCTCCGATGTGATGGTGAGCCTGAGGAGGCGCGGCTCGAGCTTGTCCGCGCGCTCCTTCGCGGTCTTTTCACGATCCGAGCGACCGAGGTGCTGGGCGAGCGCGATGGCTTCGTGGAAGCGTGACCACGCGCTCGCGAGCTGGCCGTTCTTCTCGTAGCAGTCGGCGAGGTTGAGCAACGTGCCGACGGCGGGAGCGAGCTTGTGGCTCGCGAGGAACTTCGGGCAGGCCTCGCCGTAGCGCTTCGCTTCGGTCAGCTTGCGCGCTTCCTGAAAGAGCGACTCGGCAGCGGCCGCCCCACCTTCGGCACCGTCGGCCGCGCGCGCGACGCGTGCCTGGCCCATCACGGCTCCATACGAAACCAGCACGAGCGCCGAGATCCGACGAGAATTGCGAAAACTGCGACCTCCCCGGGTCATCACCGCGTCATTAAAGCTCAATCGCGGGTCGAGGGGATCTCGTCCTGTGCCTTGGCGCTATTTCCGTTCGCAGCTGCTGGATTTCGGCCGGATTTACGCGCTCCCGTCGCGGCTGGGCTTGCCACGACGCGGGCCGGGGCCTTCACGGTTATCGCGCCGCTCGCGCCGCTCGCGCCGCTCGCGCCGTTCACGCCGCTCGCGCCGTTCGCGTCGGTCTTTTCGACCGGCGGTTCGTTGGTCGTCTCCGCGGCGGCCGACACCGGTGCAGGCGGAATCGGAGCGGTTGCCGCCGCGGGCAATGCCGTCTCGACGGCCACGACGGAGACCCCGTCGTGCATGCTGGCGTTCGCTGCCGTCGTGCGCCCGGCGTGAAGCTTGAGGGCTGCGCCCGTGACCGCGCCGAGCGTGAGCAGCGCGATGACTCCCCACGTGATCGAGCTTCGGATCGAAGGGTTCGGTCCGGTGCCGTTCTGCGTTCCTGCCCACGGCGGCGCCGTCGAGATGTCACCCGTGCCGAGCACGCCGGGAATCGAGGCGCTCGGAAAGCTCGGCGACGTGGCGCGCTGCGAACGGGGGATCGCCGGCATGCTGAGCACGGCGCGGATGCGATCGACCGTGGCTTCGGCGCGAATCGGATCGAGTGCGTAGGGGAGGATCGCGTCAGCGAACTCGGCGACGTTCGCGTAGCGGTGGTCGCGCTCTTTCTCGAGGCAGCGGAGCACTGCGGCCTCGAAGCCTGGCGGCAGGTTCGGGACCAGCGCCGAGAGGGGCGGAGGTGCCTCCTGCATGACGGCGGCGAAGAGTCGTCCGAGCGTCTCGGCATCGAACGGCGCCGCTGCCGCGACCAGTCGGTAGAGCACGACGCCGAGAGACCAGATGTCACTTCGTGCGTCGACGGTGCGAGGGTCGCGCATCTGCTCGGGCGACATGAAGCGCGGGCTGCCGAGCATGGCCGCCGTGCGCGTCATGTCCTGCACGCCTTCGCCGAAGGGGTTCACCTTCGAGATGCCGAAGTCGAGCACCTTGAGGAGCGGCATGCCCGTGGGCCCGCGCGACACGAAGAGGTTCGCGAGCTTCACGTCGCGGTGGACGATGCCGATGCTGTGCGCCTCGGCCAGGGCCTCGCACGCCTGGAGCATGTACTCGACGGCCTCGCCGATCGGGAGCTGACCGCGCTCCTTGCTCATCGTCGCAAGGTCGTGGCCCTCGAGGTACTCCATCACGATGTACTGCTCGCCGGTCTCCAGGCGACCGACGTCGTACACGCGCGCGACGTGCTCGTTGTGCAGGCGCACGACGGCCTTCGCTTCGCGCATGAAGCGACCACTCGCTTCGGAGTCGTCACTCGTGCCGGAGTTCCTCTGCAGGAACTTCATCGCGACGAGCTGATCGAGATGAATGTGACGCGCGGCGACGACGTACCCCATACCTCCGCTTCCGAGCATTCGCTCGACGCGGTACTTGCCGGCGAGAATGTCGCCTGCCTGCACGGTGGACATCGTACCGGGTAGTCTACGGTGAAGGACTTTCCCTAGCAATTCAAAGGCGAGGGATTCCGCGAGGATGGACCAGCGATCCACTGCGCACGTGTCATGTGCGGAAAGGCCGTAGCAGAATGCCTCCGATGGATGTCGTTTCGATGGGGGCGCTGCGCGTGCGCCGAGTCGTGGTTCACCCCGAACATGCTGGAAAATCGGACGGTTCGAGGGCCCTGACCGTGGTGCTCCTCCACGGCTTCGGGGCGCCGGGCGACGACCTCGTCGGACTGGCCGGTGCGGTCGGGGCCCCACCGGGAACGACGTTTCTCTTCCCCGAGGCGCCACATGACCTCGCCGAATTCACCTCCCTTCCGGTGTACGGGGGGGCGCGGGCCTGGTGGATGGTCGACGTCGGACGCTACGAGCGGGCGCTCTCGAGCGGCCGTCTCGGCGACGTGATAGACGAAGTTCCCGACGGCCTCGACGAGGCGCGCGCCGCACTCGCGAGCATGTTCGATGCGCTCGCGAAGCAAGGAACGCCGAGCGAGCTCGTCGTCGTGGGCGGCTTCTCGCAAGGCTCCATGCTTTCGGTCGATTTCGCGCTTCGCGATGCGCGCCCGCTGCGAGGTCTCGTCGTCATGAGTGGTGCGCTCATCGCGGCGTCCGAGTGGCGCCCGCGCATGAAGGCACGCGCGGGGATGCCGCTCTTCCAGAGCCATGGCACGCACGATCCGATTCTGCCGTACGAAGTGGCGAAGCTGCTCAATCGCGAGCTCGTCTCGGCAGGACTCGTTGGCGACTTCCTCTCGTTCGCGGGCGGTCACGGCATTCCGCCCGAGACCATGCGCGATCTTGGGACGTGGCTTGGGTCGATCGCGTGACCCTCGCGCGGACTAGGGGACTCGAAGACTAGAGCGCCAGGTTGCTGGCTATCGCCTGAGCGGTCATCGCCCCGCTCACGCGCTTCGCTTCGCGCTGCTCGCGGAAGAGAATCATCGTCGGGATGCTCCGGATGCCGAAGCGTCCCGCGATGTTCGGCAGGGCTTCGGTATCGACCTTGGCTACGATCGCGTCCTTGGCTTTGGTGCGCGCCAGCGCTTCGAGCTCGGGGGCAACGGCATGGCAGGGACCGCACCAATCGGCCCAGAAGTCGACCACGACGGGGACCTGCGCTTCGCGGATGAGCTCTTCGAACTCCGCTTCGGAATGAATCGCAAGCGGGCGATCGGGGGGTGTCAGCGCCGTCTTGCACTTGCCGCAATGGGCGCGCGACGTGACGCGTGCGACCGGGACGCGATTCTGGGTCTTGCACGAGGGGCAGTCGAAAATCATGACGTTCCAGAACGTGCGCACGATTCGTGCTCGAGACAACGGGGCACGCATCGCGCCACGCCGTCTGCGGTCGTGCTCGTCGCGTCACGTCTGCCCACCGACCGGCGGAGCGATGCTTTGTTGGTCGTAGACGGGCGGCCGCGGAATGGGGATGACCGGCACCACGATGACGCGCACGGAATACCTGCCGATCTTCGCGCGCGAATCGCCCTTCGAGACCGTCACGTCGATGTCGTAGATGCCTTCCTGCGGGAAGTTGCATTGCAGCGGAACGTCGAGGGACTGCATGTGTCCGGCGGGGATCGAGCGAGTGAACGGCAGGTCGACGGAGAAGTCCGCACACACCGCGTTCTTCTTTCCGCGCTGGCTCACGTGGAGGTCGGCACGGAACGGCGTCGCGGCGATGTCTCCTTTGCTGGCATTGATGACGCCCACGAACAAGCGTCCGCTCTTTTCCTTCGGGCGGATCTCTTTCGTGGCATCGGCGGCGACGAGCAAGCGCGAGTCCCACGGAAGCGGGACGGGCGGAGTCTTGCTCGGTTTGATCGTCAGCTCGAACGTGCCAACGAAGTGCTCCTTGGTGTCTTCGCCCCCGCGTTCCGCGCGTGCGTGGACGTCGACGTCGTAGCGGCCCGGCAGCGGTGTAAGGCAGGTGATGCCGCGCTCCGCCGTCACCGTGTCACCAGGATTGAGCGTCGAAGGCCAACGGTCGGCGATGTTTCCCGGCGCGACCGTGCAGGTGTATTCGACGCCCTCGCGCTTCGGGACGAAGCGAAAGGTGAGCGGCGACAAGGGGACCGCAACCGTGTTCGGATTGGTCACGTTCAGGCGTACCTGATGCGTCGCGCGCCCGAGCTCGGACTCGTCGTAGCCGAAGGGCGGCGGTGCCACGATACGCACGGACAAGGGCTGCAGGTCCGACGTGGCCGCGATGGCTTCCGGCACCGGTCGAACGAAAGCCGCCAGCGCCAGTAGCAGCGCTCCGGACGCCCGGGCGAAGGTCCCCGCGCAAAAGAAGGACGGCCACGACGATGACGACGGCCACGACGACCACGGCGCACTCACGGCATTCGGAGAGGGGGGCATCCGGCGTGCCGTCGATTCGCGTCTCGATCCCTCGCGAGAAATGATCGTGTAGCTTGGTGGACAGCATGTGTGAGCTCCTCGGGATGGAGTGCAACGTCCCCACGGACATCGTCTTCTCGTTCTCGGGTCTCGCGCTTCGAGGTGGAGCTCGCGGTCCCCACTCCGACGGATGGGGCCTCGCGCTCTACGAAGGTCGTGCTGTTCGCACGTTCCTCGAGCCCGCCGCGGCGGCCGATTCGAAGCTTGCGGCCTACATCCGTGGCTACCCCATCAAGACGCTGCTCGCGATTGCCCACGTGAGGAAGAAGACGCGAGGGCCGATCTCACTGGCGAACACGCACCCGTTCGTCCGTGAGCTGTGGGGCCGTCACTTCGTCTTCGCGCACAACGGCACCGTTCGCGGAGTGAAGCGCCACCCCACGGGGCGATTCCGCCCGATCGGCACGACCGACAGCGAGCATGCTTTCTGCGCGCTGCTCCACCGTATCGACGAGGCGTTTCCTCGTGGGTATCCGGAGGATCCGTCGCGCTTGTGGCGTGCCCTTGGCCGCGCCGCCCGAGACATCGGTGTGGACGGCACGTTCAACTTCTTGCTCGGAGACGGCACGCACCTCTTCGCACGATGCGCGACGAAGCTCTGCTACATCGTTCGAAAGGCTCCGTTCCGTCGAGCCACACTTGCCGACGACGATCTTACGGTCGACTTCGCAGAAGTGACGACGCCTCGTGACCGTGTTGCCGTGATCGCGACGGCTCCCCTCACGCGCGACGAAACGTGGACCATCGGGAGACCGGGTGAGATGTGGGTTTTTCGCCGCGGACGCCTTGCCGCCACGATCGCCGCGTGAGCGACCCTCGCGTGTGGACATAGAGCTGAGCGGAGGCGAACGGGGCGAATGGGCGAATGGGCGAATGGGCGAACGTGAAGCTGAGCTTCGTTCGACTCTTCATCGTCCTTGATGGCGAGTCTTCCGCAGCTCTACCATCGCAATCTTGAGCCGCGTGTCCGTTGCCGAGCCTCGCCGTACCACCGTCGCAATCCGTCGAGTGCTCGACACGCGCGACCTGAAGGTCGTCTATCAGCCGCTCGTCGATCTCAAGACGAAGAAGATCTTCGCCTACGAAGCCCTCGTTCGTTCGCTCTCGTCGGATTTCGACAGCCCGATGAGTCTCTTCGCGGCCGCCGTGCAGCACCAGTGCACCGGTGAGCTCGGACGGATCATCCGCGAGATGGCCGTCGAGGGATGTCCGTCGCATCCGCTGTTCTTGAACATCCATCCGGCGGAGCTGAACGACAAGTTCGTCGTCCAGCCCGACGATCCGATCTTCAAGCACACCGAAGACGTCTATCTCGAGATCACCGAGGGCGTGCCGCTCTCGCACTTCCGACTTTGCCAGAGCATCCTGCGCGAGGTGCGCGGCCGCGGCGTGTATCTCGTCGTCGACGACCTCGGCGCCGGCTATTCGAACCTGAAGTACATCGCCGATCTCCATCCGCGCGTGGTGAAGCTCGATCGCGATCTGATCGCGGGGCTCGTGAAGGACACGCGCCTCTTCCGACTCGTGAAGGCGATCGTCGTTCTCTGTCGCGAGCTCGACGCGAGCGTCGTCGCCGAAGGTATCGAGACCGCCGAGGAGCTCGACGCCGTGCAGGCGGCGGGGGCGCACTACGGACAGGGCTACTTGCTCGCGCGTCCTGGGTTTCCGCCGCCGCCCGTCACGTGGCCGAGCGCGCCGAAGCCGGAAGCCGACAGCAAGGGCAAGCCCGTTCGTCGCGACTCGAAACGTCTGTAGCCACTCATCGCGCGACGAACGCGCCGTACGCGCCGTACGCGCTGATGCGTGATGCGTGATGCGTGATGCGTGCTCAGACTCAGATGCCGCGCATGCAGACGCGATTGCGTCCGGAGCGCTTGGCTTCGTAGAGCGCTTCATCGCAGTGCGCGATGAGCTCCACAGGCGAATTCACGTTCACCTCGGGCAGCGCCGTGACGCCGACGCTGATGTTCACCGGCAGACGAACGCCGCCGTATTCGAACGAGGTCTGCTCGACGGCCATGCGCAGACGTTCGGCGAACACACCGGCGTTCAGAAGCGGGGTGCCTCGGCAGATGATCGCGAACTCTTCACCACCGTAACGCGCGAGCACGTCTTCCTGGCGAACGGTTGCTTGCGCGGTGCGTGCGAGCAGAACGAGCACGGCGTCACCCGCGAGGTGACCGTACGTGTCGTTGATGCGTTTGAAGTGGTCCACGTCGAACATGACGAGCGAGAGCATCGTCCGGTGACGTTTCGAGTACGAGAACTCCGTCTCGAGGCGATCGAGGAAGAATTTTTTGTTGTACGTCCGGGTCAGTCCGTCCCTGAGCGCGGCGTCGTACATCTGCTGCTGGAACGTTTCGTCCAGCTTGTCCTGGTAAGTGAACTTCAGCATCGTCGTGGCGCCGAGGCGAATCTTGTCGCCGTCGTTGAGCGCCTGGTGCTGAACCATCTCGCCGTTCACGAGCGTGCCGTTCGCGCTGCCGAGATCTTCGATGATGACCTGTCCGCCGATCTGCAGGACGCGGCAGTGTCTGCGCGAGATGCCGTCGTCGTTGAGGCGGACCTGAACGGTCATCGCCCGACCGATGACCGTCTCCGGTCCTTCGATCTTGAACATCTCACCGACGTTGCTTCCTTGAAGCACGACGACGTACGCATGTTGTTGCCGGCGCGCGCGGAGCTCCGACTCGAGGCTGGAAAGGCTCGTGATGCGAGTCGCCTCCGGCTCGTCGTCTGCCGGAGCGCGCAGGCTCGGCTTGGCTCGATATGGCCGATCGCTCGCCATGATCAACAGGGTGCCGAGCTTTGCTTTCATGGTCAAGATCCGCTCCTTCCGTGGCACTTACGGCGGTGGGCGGATATCCCAGCAAGGATATCGACTTTGATAAGCCGACCGGCACACCCCCCCGATTTGGGGGGCCGGGCCGTCGCAGCCGCCGGCTTCCGGCTCGTGAAGGTCCGGCGCGAGCAGGGCAGTTTCGGCAGGTTCGTCCTCGATTGCGGCCGTCCTGTCTCCGAGTTGCCTCACTTCGTGGGGGGCGAGGCCTCCTCCGTCGACCAGCCGCCGATCGTCACGTCCTTGTGATCCCGGGCGAACGCCGCGACGGTGGGCGGCACTGCGATCCAGGGCGCCACCACCGGGGGCGGCTCGGCCTCCAGACGGACCGATCGCGTGTACGAAGACCAGAGGCCGTCGCTGCAAGCGTAGCAGCTGCTCGTGGTGATCTGCGCCTCGAACCGAAGCTGGCCGTCACGAAAAACCGGCAAAAGCTCCGTGATTTGGGGCGGCTCCTGGCCGAGAGGGCCGCCCGCCTCGAGAGCGTCGGCTTCGAGCTTTGGCTCGGCTCGTTTGATGAGGGCCGGTTCGTCGGGCAGGCGGTCGAGCACGTTCACCGCTTTGCCTTCGTTGGCGTCCCAGACGATGAAGGCAGAGCTTATGCTACCGTGGGCCCCACAGGAGTATTCGTACGTCTGCTCTTCGATGAAGAGGAGAGGGCCGAGAGTGAAGAGGAGGGTCACCGAGTGATCGACCTCGTTGGCGTCCTCGATCGTCGGCGGGGGGACGACCAGCTGCTCGTTGACTCCACCTCCCGGTGAAGTGCGGACGAGCGTCGCTCGGGTGACCTGGCCTCGCTGGGCAGGCGCGTGCGTGAGATCGAAATCACACGGGCGGGTGGGCACGCGTTCGGACCGGGTCGTCCAGACCCACGTCGCTCCTTGAGCGGCGATCTGGATTCCTGGGGTGACCGGCGCAGCACTCCCGGCCGGGCTCGGGGCGGACGACAGTCGATAGCTCGACGCCGTTCCGTCTTTCGCCCGTGCCCACACGAGCGTCGTTCCAGTCGCCGCGGCCGCGTGCGGGCCTTCGACGGGTTTCGTTTCCACCACGACCGGGGCGAAGGGGGTTGGTGAGCGCGTCGGTCGAGCAGACGAGGTGCATCCCCACGCGGCGAGCGCCACCATGGGGAGCACGCGAGTCCAAGTCATGGCCTCGCGCGAGAGCAGTTGCTGTGCCGAGCGTGCTCGGTGTGAACCAGGCCGAATTCCGAGTGGCGGCCTCTGACGGGCTCGCATCTTTCGTGGCGTGTCGCCCGCGCCCTCGTGTCTTCCGCAGCTCAGCCGAGTCGGCCGAGTCGCCTGCCTCGAGGGCGCGAAGCGCGAACTTAGCGACGGGTGGAGGGCTCAGCCTTCGAGGACCGTGACCTTGTTCATGCGAACCGGCGAGATCGGCCGATCGTTCGCGTCCGTCGGCGTCTTCTCGATCTTGTGCACGACGTCCATGCCTTCGATGACCTTGCCGAAGACGGGGTGCTTCGACTGGCCCGGCGTGAAGAAGTCCAGATACGAGTTGTGGACGGTGTTGACGAAGAACTGGCAAGAGCCGCTGTTCGGGCGACCCGTGTTGGCCATCGAGAGGGTTCCCGGCTCGTTCGAGAGCTTCGCGTTCTCGGGATGCTCGTCCTTGATCGTGCCGTCCGGCCCGTCACCCGTACCCGCGCGCGGGCTCTTCGGGTCGCGGCTGTAGGGGCAGCCGAACTGGAGCATGAACTTGTCGATGACCCGATGGAAATGGAGCCCGTCGTAGAAGCCGGACTTGGCGAGCTTGACGAAGTTGCCCGCGGTGATGGGCATCTTGTCCGTGAAGAGCTCGACCTTGATGTTGCCGAGCGAGGTCTCGAGCAGCGCGATGGGATTTGCCATGGCCGGCACGCTAAACGGCACCGGGCGGCGTGTCGATGGTCGACCGGGCTCCGAAAGCGGATCTCCTGAGCGTGTTCGTCAGCGCGCGACTTCGACGGGGACAATCATCGACGGGGTGCCGGTTTGCGGCAGAAACTCCCAGGTCTTCACGTAACTTTCGACGCAGCTCCGCATCGTGGCGCTGCCGCCGGCCGAGGTCGCCGAGCGAATCTTACCGTCCGCCCCGATGGCCATCGAAACGGTGAGCCGGGTGGGGTTCTCCTGAGGGGCGATTCCCTGCCAGCAGGTCTTGTCGATGTGGGCTGCGTGCAAGTGCACGACGGCGTCCGAGATGGTGGCGGCGGTGGCCGCGACGCCAGTGGCGGCGCCGGCAGCGTGGGCGAGGCGCTCTCGACGGGACAAGGCCATGCCGAGTAGCAACACGAGTCCGATTGCCACGCCGACCAAGAGGTAGCCCGTCAACGCGAGCCAGCGGGGCGGAAGTCGGCGGTTCCACGGCAGTCCGACGTCTGCGAAGTCGACGCTGTTGTCGTTCGGGTCGATCGTGAACGGAGACCCCGAGCTCGGCGCGGCGGGAAGCGGCGCTCCGGGCGTTCCGGGCGTTCCGGGCATGTGCCGCTGCACCTGCTCGAAGGGGTACTGGATCGAGGTCGCCATGAACGGCGGGGCGTGGTTGCAAAGCTCACGCCCAAGCCGTGGATCGGCGCCGAACCATTCTCCGAGCGTATTTCTACGGCCAAATTCGCGCGATCCATCGACTGTGGCGGGCACGCGACAGGCCCGTGATCGACGCTCGAAGCCTGCGACCGGTGCATCCGTGATCCATCGGAACATGCGACGCTCCGAAAGCGCGTCTATGCTCCGCCGCACCATGGCAGCTCGTACGCACCTCGATCCCGCTCATATCGCCCCGGCCGCTCTCGACAAGATCTCGTCGCTCCACCCGGAGACCATCCGCGAAATCGAAGAGGCCGTGCAGAAGCACGACGTGGTCGTCGTCGGCATGGCGCAGAACCCCCACGTGAAGAAAGCCCGCAAGGCGCTGGAGGCCGCGGGCTTTCAGGTTCACTACCTCGAGTACGGCAGCTACTTCTCCGAGTGGAGGCGCCGTCTCGCGATCAAGCTGTGGAGCGGGTGGCCGACCTTCCCGCAGGTCTTCGTCAAGGGCACGCTCATCGGCGGCGAGGATCTGACGAAGCAAGCGATCGCCAGCGGCGACATCGCTCGGCGCCTCGAGAAGTGATCCGCTGAACGGGGGCTCTGCGGTGCGCCGTGTCGCGCGTCGCGAGCCCCCGCGCGAACGTCAGAACGCCATGTCGAGGACGACTTCGCCCGTCACGCCGACCTGGTAGGCCGAGACGCGACGCTCGAAGAAGTTCGTGACCTCTTGGACGTCCTGGAGGTCCATGAACGCCAGCGGGTTCTTGGTGCCGTACTTCTTGCGCAGGCCGAGCGTCGAGAGGCGCTGGTCGGCGCAGAACTCGAGGTAGCCACGCACGTCGGCCACGGAGAGGCCCACGACGCCGCCACCGAGGAGGTCCTCGGCGAACTGCGTTTCGCACGCGATGGCTTCGTCGAGCATCTGGTAGACGTCCTGCTCGAGCGACGCGTCGAAGAGCTCGGGCTCCTCACGCTGCACCGTCTTGACGACCTCGAACGCGAACGCCATGTGCGCGCTCTCGTCGCGGAAGACCCAGCTCGTGCCGGCCGCGAGACCGTGCAGCAGGCCGCGCGACCGGAGGAAGTAGACGTACGCGAAGGCGCCGAAGAAGAAGAGGCCTTCGATGCACGCCGCGAAGCAGATCAGGTTGAGTAGGAACTGGCGGCGCTGCTCGCGTGTTTCGAGGCGGTCGATGCGCTGGGTCGAGTCGAGCCAACGCATGCAGAATGCAGCCTTCTTCGCGATCGAGGGGATGTTCTCGACGGCCGCGAACGCGCGGTGCCGATCGTTGGGATCGGGCACGTACGTGTCGAGGAGCGTCAGGTAGAACTGCACGTGCAGCGCCTCTTCGTAGAGCTGGCGCGACAGGTACATGCGCGCCTCGGGCGCGTTGATGTGCTTGTAGAGGTTCAGCACCAGGTTGTTCGCCACGATCGAGTCGCCAGTGGCGAAGAACGCGACGAGGCGGTGCGTGAGATGACGCTCGGCGTCGGTCATCTTGGCGTTGAGGTCGCCGACGTCGGTGGCGAAGTCGACTTCCTCGACGGTCCACGTGTTCTTGATGGCCGCGCGATACATCTCGAAGAAGGTCGGGTAAGCCATCGGCCGAAGCGTGAGGCAGAGACCCGGATCGAGCAGGCGGGCGGGGCGCGTGACGGAGCTCGAGAGGTCGTTGATCGTCGAGGACATCACTGGCACGCCTCGCAGCTCTCGGGGTTCTCGAGCGAGCAGGCGATCGCGGCGGCGTCCGTCTGCGTGGTGCTCGGGGCGGGGGCGACCGACGGCGGGGTGGGCGTCCATCCCTGCGAGGTGCGCGTATCGGCGTCACGTACCGGCGAGGGCATTGGGGGCATCTCCACCGTGGCCTTCGCGATCTTCGTCGCCGGGCGCGAACGCAGGTAGTAGGTCGTCTTGAGACCCTTCTTCCACGCGTAGAAGTACATGCTCGAGAGCTGCCCGATGTTCGGGCTCTCGACGAACAGGTTCAGCGACTGGCTCTGATCGAGGAACGCTCCGCGATCGGCGGCCATGTCGATGAGCGAGCGCATCGGGATCTCCCACGCCGTGCGGAACACGACGCGGAGCTCGGCGGGGAGCGCCATGACGGTCTGCACCGAGCCTTCGGCGAGCTTGAGGCGCGCGCGCGTGTCGTCGTTCCAGACGCCGAGCGCTTTGAGTTCTCCGACCAGGTAGCGGTTCACCTGGAGGAAGTCGCCCGAGAGCGTCTCGCGCTTGAAGAGGTTCGAGACCTGCGGCTCGATGCACTCGTAGCAGCCGGCAATCGACGCGATGGTGGCCGTCGGCGCGATCGCGCAGAGGAGCGAGTTACGGAGGCCGTGGGCGACGACGCGCGCGCGGAGCTCGTCCCAGCGGGAGGTATCGCTCGGCGTGACGCCCCAGGCGTCGAACTGCAGCTCACCGCGCGCGGCGCGCGTCTCGGCGAAGGCGGCGTGCTTGCCCTTCTCCATCGCGAGCTCCACGGAGGTGGAGAGCGCGTGGAAGTAGATCTCCTCCGAGATGCGCTTCGAGAGCTCGCGCGCCTCGGGCGCGTCGAACGGAAGGCGCATCTGGAAGAACACGTCCTGGAGGCCCATGAGACCGAGGCCCACGGGGCGCCAGCGGTTGTTCGACGTGCGCGTCTCGGCGATCGGGTAGTAGTTGAGATCGATCACGCGATCGAGCTGGCGAACCGCCGTGCGAACCGTGTGCGCGAGCTTCGACCAGTCGAAGGTCACCGCACCGTCGGCGTTCTTCGTCGTGTGGCGCGAGAGGTTGATCGAGCCGAGGTTGCACACGGCCGACTCGTCCTGCGACGTGACCTCGAGGATCTCCGTGCAGAGGTTCGAGAGGTGCACGGTGCGACCGGGGAGGGCCGTCTGGTTGCACGCGAGGTTGGACTTGTCCTTGAACGTCATCCAGCCGTTGCCGGTCTGGGCGAGCGTTCGCATCATGCGCGCGTAGAGCTCGCGCGCCTTGACGGTCTTGCTCGCCAGGCCCTGTTTTTCGGCCTCTTCGTAGGCCTTCTCGAACTCGGCGCCGTAGAGGTCGGGCAGGTGCGGAACCGTCTTCGGATCGAAGAGGCTCCACGTGCCGTCGGCCTCGACGCGCTTCATGAACAGATCGCTGACCCAGTTCGCGATGTTCAGGTTGTGCGTGCGGCGCGCCTCGTCGCCCGTGTTGTCGCGGAGCTCGAGGAACTCCTCGACGTCGGCGTGCCACGGCTCGAGATACACGCAGCACGCGCCCTTGCGCTTGCCACCCTGGTTGACCGCCGCGACCGACGCGTCGAGCGTCTTGAGCCACGGGACGATGCCGTTCGAGTGGCCGTTCGTGCTCTCGATGAGCGAACCGCGCGAACGAACGCGGTGATAAGCGAGGCCGATGCCGCCCGAGAACTTCGAGAGCATCGCGACGTCGGTGTAGCGCTTGTAGATTTGCTCGAGGTGGTCGTCGGGCGAATCGAGCAGGAAGCAGCTCGAGAGCTGCTCATGGCGCGTGCCCGCGTTGAACATCGTCGGCGAGCTCGGGAGGTACTCGAGCGACGAGAAGAGGCGATAGAGCTCGAGCGCTTCGTTCGCCGTCTCCGAGAGCGCACACGCGATGCGCATGAAGAACTGCTGCGGGGTCTCGAGAACGAGGCGCGTGGACGGGTGCTTGAGCAGATACCGGTCGTAGACCGTGCGGAGGCCGAAGTACTCGAACTCGCGATCGCGTTCGGGCGCCAGCGCGTCGTTGAGCTTGCGCGCGTTGCTCTTGACGAAGTCGGCGAGGCGCTCGTTGACGAGGCCGAGCGCGTGCGCGTTCGCGATCGACTGCGAAAACGCGTGGATTTCCTGGTTGCGGACTTCCTTGTCGATGTACGTCGCGAGCAGGCGCGCCGCGAGCTTCGCGTATTCGGGCTCGAAGGCGATGAGCGATGCCGCCGTCTGGATGGAGAGGCGATCGAGCTCACGCGTGGTGGCGCCGTCGTAGAGACCGCTGATGGTCTTCGTCGCGACGCGCATCGCATCGACGTCGGGCAGGCCCGCGCAGCAGCGGCTGATGGCGCGGACGATCTTGTTGACGTCCACGGGCTCGGCGGCGCCGCTTCGCTTCTTAACCCGCATGGTCGTCTGCGGGTAGCCGCTGTCTTCGTTCGCGTTGGTACGCAACGGCGACGTGCCGTTACGCGAAGGCACGTTCGTGCCCAGCGTTTCGCTTTGCATGGTCCAGCTCCGGGTCGGCCAGAAAGAGCGATGCCAGACCGCTCCCCTGGGATGAGTTCCCGAGGAAAAAGAAGACGAGAGTGCGAGCCAGAACGTGAGATGCGCGTGCGCGAGATCGGGATGCTCAGCGCTTGCGGGCGCTGAAGGCCACGAAGGGCCACGAGAGCTACGAAACACGTTCTGGACCGACCTCTAGCCCCCTCGGGCTACTGCTTGGGTCGACCGGCGAGATGAGTTCGACTCCTCACGCCGGATGCTGGCAGGTCTTCGGGCTTCCGAGCATTTCCGTAAGTGCCGAAGCACAAAACGGGATTCCTACTGACCACCGCTTCCCAGGCTTACGTTCCAACGAACGTGCGAAGCACGCTCGTCAGGCCGCACGCCCAGTGCGCTTTGGCGGATTTCGGGGTTCTCGATTACCGCTGCGGGGCAGCCCCGGATTGCACCGGGTTCCCTTTTCAGCCTGGACGGATGCCCAGGCACCAACACCAGACGCAAGATATGGGGGTGGGGCCTGTTCGTCAATCAAGATATGGGGCCTTTGCCCAAGTTCGCGATACAAGGGCCCTTGCTCCGGCGTCCGCCGCGCCGAGCGACTTTGTTCGTGCTCTGCGTCCGTGCCCGAGAAGTTCTCGTTCCTCCACGAAGCGGTCGTGATCGGTTCGCTGTCAGGGGAGATGGCCATGTCGCTGGCGCTCGAATCTGCGTCGACGCGCGGCGCGAGCACGCCTTCGCGAAGTCGAACCCGATGATGGTCGTCTCGGCGCCTTCGATGACGCGAGGTGGCGCGCCCGGTTGTCTCCCGAGCACGAGGCGCTCGTGACGATCGCGCGGACCGTTCATCGCCACGCGCGCCAGCGGCAGGCCCACGCGACCGCTCCGCAAGGGCGACCGTGACGAGGATCGTGTGAGCTCAGGAGCTAGCGCAGGGGGCTGCGGGCGCGGATTCGCCTACCCTTTGCGCGCAATGGCGACGAAGGCGTCTCTCCGTGGAGCGTCGCTCCTTGCGACGAGCGCAGTCTCGTTGTTCGGGGTGATCCCAGCGGCCTTCGGCGAAGAGGGGCGAGTCGAAGCGATCCAACTTCACTACGCGGTCGAAGAGCGCCTCGCCGGCCACTGCCCGGATCGCTCGCGTTTCGTCGCGTTGTTGCTTGCGGAGCGACCTCGACTCTCGCTGGCAACCGACGACCCGGATGCAAGACGCTTCGATGTTCGGATTCGGGCGTCCACGAACGGCAAGCTCGAGGGGGAGCTGGTCATCGCGAAACGCGATGGTTCGGCGGACACCCGAAACGTCGACGCTCGCGATTGCCGCGCACTCGTGCGAGCACTTGCCGTCGTCACCGCCGTCGCCACGGACCTCGCCGCCGTCGATGCGGCCGATGACGCGCCTCACCAGATCGCGACACACGACGATGGTGCTGCCGCTGGCGACAGGGCCGAGAGCGCCGAACGCGTGGCCCCAGCGGAGACCGTCGATCGTCCGGCGGAGTCGCCTCCACGACGATCGCCGCGCGGGCCAGCAACGGTTGCGCTCGGGGTGGGCGTCGGAACCGAGCTCGTCCTCGGAGCACTCCCGCGCCCGACCATGGGCTATCGCGGGTACGTCGAAGCGCAGCGCAGCCTTGGGGTCCTCGACGGCGGCCTGCGAGCTTCCCTCGCCTTCGCGCGAGCTCAACTATCGGACACGTCCGAGCTGAACGTCTTCGTGCAGACGTGGACGGCGCGCCTCGAAGGCTGCGTGGGCCGCCGAATCCTCGCGCCGTTGTCTCTCGAGGGATGCCTGGACGCGACCGGCGGTGCGTATCATTCCTACAGCACCGGCGTTTCCAACGCGCGGAATGACGTGAGGCCCTGGTTCACCGTCGGTTCGGACCTGCGGATACGGTGGCATCTCGGGCGCGCATTTCATGCCGAGGTTTTCGGCAACGCTAGCTACGTACCGACGGTTTACGCCACGGTCGCGCGCGACCAGGTGGGTGCTTCTCACGACGTTCCCCGCGCGATCGGCGAGATCGGCATCGGAGTGGGACATTCGTTCGGCGGCAAGTGATCAACTTTGCGAGCACCGACATTCTAGAGGGTGCCGCCCCTCGCTTCGCTGGCTAGCGTGAGTCCGCTCGAACTTGCTTCAGCGGGCGATCGTGCGCGCGCGAAGGCGGCTGTCGTCGCCTACTACGATTTCGTCTGGCGCGTGCTTCGCCGCCACGGTCTTTCTTCGGACGAGGCGGACGACACGACCCAGGAAGTGTTCGCAGTGCTCGCCACGAAGATCTCCTTCGTTGGGCCGGGTGCCGAAAAGGCCTACCTCTTCCAGACCGCAGGCCGCCTGGCGGCGAACGTTCGCCGCCGTCGCGCGCGCTTGCCTGCTCAAGCGGGCGACGAGGAGCTCGACGCCCATCCGGATCCGAGGCCGACGCCGGAATCCCTCGCGGACGCGAACGAGCAATGGAGCCTGCTCGACGCTCTTCTCGCGCGCCTACCGGACGAGCAGCGCTCCGTCTTCATCTTGTGCGAGCTCGAAACGATGACCGCTTCGGAGGTGGCCGTGATGCTCGATGTCCCGCCGGGGACCGTGGCTTCGCGACTCCGCCGCGCACGCACGCTGCTTCTTGCGTGGATGGAAGAAGTTGCTGCCGACACGAGGAAGGACGAGCGATGAGTCGTCACGACATGGACCTCGATGCGCTGATCCGGCGCGCTCGAGCGGAGCGACCGCCCCGCCGATGGCAAAGACAGAGAGCGCTGTTTCGGCGCCTCGCCTTCGGAGGCGCAGCAGCGTTGCTACTGACGCGTCTGTCGTACGCGCTGTCACCGCTCTTCCGTTCGCCGCGCCTCACGTTGGGCGTGGTGGGCCTGGTTGCTGCCGCGACCACCGTCGCCAGCGTGTCCGCGATGAAAACGACCTCGCTGCCCACCAGCGAGGGAAAGCCCGTCGCGTCCGAAGCCGCGCCGACGGCGGTGTCGACGGTCTCTCCGAGCGCGAACGAGCTCCCGGCAGAGCCGACGGTTCCTACGATCTCCATCGAGGCACTTCCCTCCGCGCGGGTGGCCGTTCTTCCCGCCCGGTCGTCCGCTGCGAACTCGACCAGCGCCGAGGAAGATCAGCTCGCGAAGGAGGCGGCGAGCCTCTCGAGAATTCGCTCGAGGCTTGCGGCGCGCGATTTCAGCGGAGCACGCGCGGACGTCCAGAAGCACCGTGAAGTGTTTGCTCGCGGGCATCTCGGACAAGAAGTGAACGTCCTCGAAATCGAGGCTTACCAAGGACTCGGACAGGAGGCGCAGGCCTGCGAGCTCGGACGGTCCTTTCTCGACGCTCACCCGACGTCCGCGCACCAAGCGCGCGTCGCTGGCCTGATGCGCTCGTGCCCTCGGTAATTCGTCCACACCCGAAGCGGATCTCAGGAAACATGAAATTGCGTCTTCATGCCTCGACGTTCGTCGCGGTGTCGTTCGTCGCGCTCATCGCCTGCCAGAAGCAGACGGTCGAGTTCGTGCCGCCGTCAGCCGACGCTGGACTGTCCTTCACCAATCCGGACGATGGCGGTGCGGCCATCGGCGTGCCGGAAGCGAGCCTCACGTCGTACTGCGCTTCGTACACGTGCACCGGACCGTTCACGACGTGCCCAACGTCGCATTTCCCCTGCGACGTGAACGTGATGACCGATCCGAAGAATTGCGGTGGGTGCGGGATCGAGTGCCCGAGCATGAACACGGAGGGGGCCTATCTCGATTGCGTCGCCGGTAAGTGCGTTCCGTCGTGTCTCGAAGGATACGCCGACTGCAACGGCGTCCGCGAAGACCTCTGCGAGACGAGGCTCGGCGACAACGACAACTGCAACGGCTGCGGTGACGCGTGCCCCGATCCGGCGAAGCCGTGCATCTACGACGACGACGCGAAGAAAGGCCAGTGCGGCTGTGACAAGGGCCGCTCCTTTTGCGCGGGAGCGTGCGTCGATCTGGAGACGTCGGACGACAACTGCGGAGCCTGCGGCGTCGCCTGCCCCAGAACCGGCGCTAGCGAACCCGGTTCGAACGCCCACTACGGATGTGACGAAGGCACGTGCGGACACGTCAAGTGCGACCAGGGATTCGCCAATTGCGACGGCAAGAACGACAACGGTTGCGAGGCCAACCTCCTCTCCCCGACGAGCTGCGGAGCGTGCAACATCGCGTGCGATCCGGGCCAAACCTGCCGACGTAACAGCAAGGGCGAGGCCGAGTGCATCTGCGCCAAGGGCCAGACGCTTTGCGGCGATACCTGCGCGGATCTTCGCGCCGACCTTCGAAACTGCGGGGGCTGCGGGATCGACTGCACGTCGATTGCGTTGAACGCCAACGGCCTCGGCACGTGCACTTACGGATCGTGCGGCTTCGTCTGCATGCAGGACTGGGGCGAATGCAACGGCGACCCGACCGACGGCTGCGAAGTGAACCTCGCCTCGGACCCGCGCAATTGCGGCGCTTGCGGAAACGAATGCGACGTCCTCTCTGGTCAACCCTGTATCGCCGGCAAGTGCGCGGTCGAACCGTGCCGCGATGGGGAGGTGCCCCAATGAAAGCACGGACCATCGGCGCCCTCTCGAGCGTCGCGGGCACGCTCGCGCTTCTCGTTGCGTGCGCGGCGGACGACGAGACTTCACGTCAGAGCCTCGAAGCCGACGGTGGCACGTTGCCAGTGCAGGACGGCGGGGCCGATGCATTGGAGGACGCCGCCGAGCCGTCCGACCCGTGCGTGCCGGATGCGCTCTGTCCGAACGGACCCGTCGATCCAAGTGGCCCTGGGGGCGGGCTCGACGTGAGAACTCGCATCAACGTCATCCGAGGACGCTCCGAGAGCGACGTCTGGGCGGCCGGTGCGGTCGGCGCCATGTTCCACTTCGACGGCACCTCGTGGAAGCCCTCGCCGATGAGCAGCGCCGAGACGATGAACGGACTCTGGCTCCGTGACGCGAATGAGATCGCGGTATCGTCGCTCACGTCCGTCTACACGCGAGGGCTCGAGGTCACGGACGGTGCCGATGCCTCTGCGCCTTCCTCGGGTGGCTGGATCGCACGCGGGGCTCCCGCCACGCCGGACGCGCTCGGACCGTCTGCCGTCGTGGTTACCTCCTCCTGGGCCGCTTCGGGCGGAACATCGCTCTGGAGCACGCTTCGGCAGTTCGAAGGGGGCGGGCTCGACACGGCCCCGAACGGACTCTGGCGGCTCCGGGTCGATCCATCGACGAACGCGCTCGAGTTCCACGATGCGCTCGAGCCCGGCGCCTGCGCGTTGCTCGGATGCCGGCGCATGTCGAGCGTCCATGGCATCTCGGCCGACGATCTCTGGGCGGTCGGCTATTCGGGCGTGACGTTCCACATCACGAACGCCGAGAGCGCAACACCGACCATCACTCCGTTCGATAGCCGAACGTGGGCAGGGCTCAACGGAGTTTGGGCGGCGGCGGAGAACGACGTCTGGGCTGTCGGCGGCGCCGGCGTCATTCGCCATTACACCGGTCATTCCTACGCGTGGGACGTGGTCTCCGATGTCCCCACGACCGAGACCCTCCACGCGATCTACGGCACGTCGGGCAGCGACATATGGGCCGTCGGCGACAATGCCGTCGTCCTCCACTACGACGGCGCGCACTGGTCGCGCGTGAAGGTCGCGGGACTCGGTGGCCGGCTCCCCCATCTCATGACTGTTTGGACGCCCGCGCCGGGTCACGTCTGGATCGGTGGCGACGGCGTCATTCTTTCACTCGGAGGCACGCCTTGAGAGCCCTGTTCTTCCGAACGACGTGGGCCGCCATCACGCTCGTTGTGGCCGCGTGTGCCACGTCGGAGAGTCTCGTCACCGAGAACGATGCCGGGAACAACGTGATCCCGGACGACGCAGCAGCGCCGGAGGCCGCGACGCGGGATGCGTCCGTGCCCATCGAGGCAGGAGCCGACGGCTCCGCGGACGGAGGGCGATGCAGCTCGGACGGCTGGTGTCTCACGCCACTCGTCGACGACGACTTCCAGTTTTCCGATGTGTGGCCTCTGGCCGACGGTGCGTTCGCCGTGGGCACGAGCAGTACGCGCGGCATGAAGGTCCTCGAGTGGGAGGACGCTACTCAGTCGTGGACGTACATCGACGACGGTACGCAGAACCAGTTACGCGCGCGACTCACCAACGTATGGGCGCCGAGCAAAGACGAAGTCTATTTCACGCTACTCCACGTCGGCATTCTCTACGGTGAACCGAACGGATACGGCGCGTACGTCTACCATGGCAAACGACCGGTTCCTCCCGGGACGAAGTGGACATGGGCGAGAAGCCGCGTCATCTGCGGCACCGTCAAGACGATGGAGCCCAAGGTCTCCGGCACGAGCGCGGACGACGTGTACCTGACGTCCTGCGAAACGATCTATCGGTTGACGGGCGCGATCGACGTCCCGGATGGCGGCGCCTCGCCATGGACGACGGAGTACGTCGACGAAGACCCCGCGACGTTTTTGAACTTCCACGGCTTCGCGTCGACCAGTCCGGGAGACACGTGGTTCGTGGGATCGAGGGCTCAGGGGACGACGTCTTGCACCGTGCTTCTTCGCAAGACGGGCGTGGATGGCGGAATCGAACGCGTGGCGGACAGCACGCCGCTCGCCGACGGCTGCCAAGAACAACCCGGACGACTGACGATCAATGGTGATTTTCGAGAGAGCTTCGTCGCCCCCGCCAAAGACCGGCTCGTCGGTGTCCGATACAGCAGGGATGTGAAGAACCAAGTCGTTCGCGTCGCACGCGAGAGCGACGGACACTACTCGGTCGACGAATCGAGCCCTTCACCGACCTTCAACGTGATCCTGAGCAGGGTCTGGGGACATTCGGACGACGACCTCTGGCTCGTCGCTCAAAGCAGCTTCGGGAACAATCCGGGACGAGTTCTTCGTGGCAGGGACCTCTGGTCCGGCACCGGCACCTACGAATACTCGACGCTCTTCATCAACGAGACGCCAAACACCAAGCCCCTCTCTCAGATTCGTGGGACTTCGAACAACAACCTTTGGGCAGTCGGAGATGGCCGTGCGTTCCACAAGACGACTCCTTGAGCGCCGACACGTCGCCGCCCTCGTCGCGGCGTCTCTCTTCTCTGCCGAAGCCGCTGTGAGCTGCGCGAGCCCGTCGGACACGAGCGGTGACGCCCACGGAAACGACGGTGCCCAGGACGCTGGTCCCAGCGCTCCCGACGCACACACGGATGCTGGCGCATTCGACGCCGCGCCACGCCCGCGCGACGCCGCGACTTCGGACGCAGGCCCGCTTCCGGTCGTGTGCTCGACGTCGCCGTGTGCGACGTCACTGACGACTACGCTCGGCTTCACGGAGGGCTTCTGCGCGCTGCTCGAGGACAAGACCGTGGCGTGTTGGGGCCAGAATCAGGACGGTCAGCTCGGACGCGGTGACGTCGCGGGAAGTGTCGACAGCCCGACGGCAGCGCGCGTCTCTGGCCTCGAGAACGTTGCTTTCCTCGACCACACCTGCGCTGTCGACACGAGCGGTGCAACGTGGTGCTGGGGGTTCGGCCCTTATCCACACGAAGGCTCGGAGGGGCTCACGACGGCGCGGGCGCCCGTGAAGCTCGACGTCCCCACCGCGACGCGCGTCGGCGTGAATGCGGACCGGCGACAGATGGTGGGCGTCGGGTGCGTCCTCCGCGAGGGCGGCGACGTCGTCTGTTGGGGGACGAATCGCGACGGGCAGGTCGATGTCCCCGATCTCGATGCGAGCTCGCGCGAGTGGCTTTCTCCGAGGCCGATTTCGGTTCCAGCCGGCTCGCCAATCGAAGAGCTGCACATTGGCCTCGCGTCGTTCCTCCGGCGAGGCGACGGCGTGCTCCTCAGCTGGGGAGCGAACCCGCCGCTCGGCCGCGTGTCGTCGCTCGTGCCATCTCCGCACCCCGATCCGGTCGCGCTCACGGGCGTCTCGAACGTCGACGTCGCCAACGAGAACGTCTGCGCCGTAGCGCAGGGCATCGCCCATTGCTGGGGCGGTCCCGTGTTCACTTCCGTCGACTCGTTCGAGCGCCCTCTCCCCGAGATCGTCGTGACGCCGGAGCCTGTCATTCAGATCTCGACGTCTTCTCGGAGCTACAACACGAACGTGTCCGTGCGCGGCTGCGCGGTCGGGGTCTCGGGATCGGTCTATTGCTGGGGTGGCAACGCCTACGGCCAGGCCGGCGACGGGACGAAGACGTACGCCCTCGCGCCGGTCAAAGTCGCGGGCCTTCCAGGCACCGTCGCCCAAGTGAAGGCCACGCTGTATTCGACGTGCGCGCTCATGACCAGCGGCAAGGTTTTCTGTTGGGGTGGTGACGCGAGCGGACAGCTCGGTAACGGCGTGATGAATGAACCGAGCCTCGTCCCGATCGAGGTGGCACTGCCATGAACACCCTCCACACACGATACCGAGTCTCGCTTTTGCTCGTCGGCAGTGCCGCTGCTGCGTTTGCGATCGGCGCTTGCAACCAAACGTCGAAGGCCTTCGACAATCGCGTCGATACGTTCGAACAAGACGCGGCGGCCGAGGCATCCACGTGCCCGTTTCAGTGCTCGCTCGACGGACGCGCAGTCCTTCGCTCGTGCACGGGCGAGGTCGTCGAGACATGTAGCACCGAGCTCGCTTGCGGTGGCGGTCGCTGCCAAGAACCGTGTGCAGCGGCGGCGGCCGACAAGAGCTCGCTCGGCTGCGAATTCTATCTCCAGCCGCCCTACTTCACGAAGTCGTTCGATCAGAACTGCTACGCGTCGTACGTCGTCAACACCTCGACTGTGCCGGTCGAGCTCTCCCTCGAATACCAGGGCGAGGGCATCGATCTCTCCAAGTCCGTCTATCGAACGAACCCTGGCGACGCGACGCTGGTGTTGCATGAGGGCCCACTCCAGCCGGGCGAGAGTGCGATCCTCTTCGTCTCGGACGGCTCACCGGACAAGATCTCCCACGGCGGTGAACGTGCTGCCCATTGCCCGGAGGGCATCGTTCCAGCGACGTTCGCGGATGGCCTGCCGGACGGCACCGGCATCGGGTCGTCGTTCCATTTGACGACCAGCGCGCCCGTGAGCCTGGCGGCGATCTACCCGTATGGCGGCGCCCGGAGCTACATCCCATCGGCGACACTGCTCTTGCCCGTCGCCACGTGGGGAACGAACCACGTCATCGTGAATGCGTGGGAGCGCATCATGATCCAGGCCTACGCCTCTGCGGGCGGACCCGCCGCACAGATCGTCGCGTCGGAAGACGACACGGACGTCACGATCTTGCCGACGCAGGCCATCGACGACGGGCCAGGCGTGCAAGGCGCCGGCGCGAAGGTCCCGGTGACGTACCGATTGGGCAAAGGGCAGGTCCTACAAATCAATCAAGGCGCGGAGCTCTCCGGCAGCATGGTGAGCTCGAACAAGCCCACCAGCATCTTTGGCGGCCAGGAATGCATGTTCATTCCCTCGAGGCGTGTTGCCTGTGACACGGCCCTGCAGCAGCTCCCGGCGATCGAGCAATGGGGATCGGAGTATGTCGCCGCCGGTTATCGGCCGCGTCTCGGAAACGAGTACGAGGTGATGCCGTATCGGATCGTCGCGGCCCGTGATGGCACTGTCCTCGATTACGATCCCGTGGTCCCCGCTGGAGCTCCGCTCACGATGTCCGCAGGCGAAGTGGTGACGTTCTGGGGCGAGGTCGGGTCTCCGTTCGTCGTGCGCACGCAGGACGTCGATCACCCGATCTATCTCGCGGCGTACATGTCTGGCGCCGGCGGGCCCAAAGTGGGCGAGACCGACCCACTGGGAAGTGTCGATTTGCGCGGCAATGGCGACCCTGAGTTCGTGAACGTCGTTCCCGCTGGCCAGTACCTGAACTCCTATAGCTTCTTCGCGGATCCGACCTACGACGAGACGTCGCTCGTCATCGTGAGAGCCAAGGCCGGCGGCCAGTTCAAAGATGTCTGGCTGGAGTGCGCCGGTACCCTGGCGGACTTCAAGCCCGTCGGCGGCCGAGGTGATTACGAGTGGACCCGCGTCGATCTCGCACGCAACGGCGGTCCGGGGCAGGCCTTCGACGCCGGCGTCTGCAAGAACGGCCTTCAGCGAATGCGCAGTGAAGGTCCCTTCACGGCCACACTCTGGGGTTGGGCACAGTGGGCGAGTTACGCGTACCCGGGTGGCATGGCTCAGCGAAAGCTCGTCGCCAATCCGATTGTCCCTGTTCACTGATCTCCAGCTCGGCGTTGCAAGCGGGGGGCCGCCGCGAGGCTCATGGCGCTCGCGGCGGTGATGACCTCTCGATGCTCGGGAACGTGCCGAGCATCGAGGGGTGGTCATGCGGCGAGTCGCGTCGATGGCGCGGACGCCGGTGGTGTCGCCGGGCCTCGCGCCTTGATCAGGCCCGCACCGGCGCGCGCTTTGTCACCCACCTCGAAGACGCTCACGGCGTCCGTCAGGTGGCGAGATTGCTCGCGCATCGCCTCGGCGGCCGCCGAAGCCTCTTCGACGAGCGACGCGTTCTGCTGCGTCGACCGATCGATTTGGACGATGGCCGTGTTCACCTGATCGAGGCCACTCGACTGCTCGCGGGTGGCTCCTGCGATGTCCGTCATGATGTCGGTCACGCGCTTCACCGAACCGACGATCTCGTCCATCGTCCGTCCGGCCTCGCCCACGAGTGCGGAGCCCCGCTCGATCTTGCTCGCCGATTCGTCCATCAGCGCTTTGATCGTCTTGGCTGACTCCGCGCTTCGTTGAGATAGGCTCCGAACCTCGGAGGCAACGACGGCGAAGCCCTTGCCCTGATCGCCGGCCCTCGCCGCCTCGACCGAGGCGTTGAGCGCGAGGATGTTCGTCTGGAACGCGAGCCCGTCGATGACGTCGCTGATCTCGGAGATCCTCCTCGAGCTCTCCGCGATCGAGCTCATCACGTGGACGACCTCCGCGACGACCTTGCCTCCTCTCGTCGCGATGTCGGAGGCCGAGACCGCCATGTTGTTCGCCTGGCCTGCGTTGTCCGCGTTCTGGCGGACCGTGCTCGTCAGCTCTTCGATCGAGGCGGCGATCTCCTCGACGTTGGCGGCTTGCATCTCGGTGCGCGAGGCCAGGTCCTGCTGGCCGGTCGCGATCTCGGTCGAGGCCGTGTTGATCGATTGGCAGGCGGTGCGAATACCCGAGACGATCGTGCGGAGTCGCTCCTGCATGCTCTTCATCGAAGCGATGACGCTCGTGGAGTCGCCCTCCCTCACGACGATCGGCGTGTCGAGCTTTCCTGCCGCGATCTCCGTGGCGATGGCGAGAGCCTGCGTCGGCTCGCCTCCCAGTTTGCCCATGACCCATCGGTAGGCAGCGAAGAGAGCGAGTGAGAGAGTGACGAACGCCGCCACCACGAGCAGGTCGATCGACCTGACGACGGCGTCGCGGCGGGCCTGACTCTCCGCGACCGTCCGCCCGGTGCGCTCGTCGAGCAGAGTGAAGAACTCGTTGATCGGCCGCATGATGGTGGCCTTGTTGGCGTGGTACGCGGCGTCGTGCATCAGGCGGCGCGCGAGCTCGAAATCCGGCGGAGCATGGCGCGTGAACTCGCCGCGCTCGTCCTCGAAGAGCCCCTTCACGGCGTTCATCGCGATCGCCTCGGTCTTCACCAGATCATTGGAATTGGCCTCCGCCTGGCTCAACTTCGCGAGCTCGGCGTCGCTGAAGCCGAGCTCCCTCATCAGGGTCGTCAGCGCGGCCGTACGGCCGTCGGGCCGCGGGAGCTTGCCATTCCGGACGTCGAGGATCTTGAAGTACTCGGCCTCGTACTGCGGATCGCCGGTGACGACGTAGGTCCGAGCGAGGCGGGTGAGGTCCTCGGAGCTCTGACGAAGCTCCATGGCCAGCTGGTACGATTGATAACGTTGCCGGTTGGACGCGTCCGACTCCTCCGCGGAGGTGCGAAGCGACGCGACCCTCGCTCCGATGATCGCGACCAGGACCGTGGTGATGGCCGCGATCAACACGAAGATGCGCTTGATGCTCAGCATTTTTGGCGTGGCTCCCTTTCGTGACATTCGGAACGGCTGACGAAAGGGACCGCGTAAGGGGAGCGCACGAGGTGGCGTCGAGTTGGGCATGAGCACTCCAGGGGCTCGGCCCCAACATCGCTCGGCCTCGGCCGTGTTGCACTTTTCAGCGTGGACGCCTGCCCAGCCACCAACCGGACGTGAGGTTTTGGGTGGGGGCCCTATCAATCGAGCTGTGGGGCTTCGGGACGTTCGCGATACAAAGGACCCTTCATGGCTCAACCCCTTCCGTCGTCGTCCGCCGGGCCGAACGAGTTCGTCTCGTCTTCTCCGCCTTCTCCGCCGAGTCCGCCCGAGCCCGAGAAGCTCTCGTTCTTTGCGACCGCGAAGACGTTCCCGCGCCCCTTCTGGATGTGTTGCGTGATGGAGATGTGGGAACGGCTCGCGTACTTCGGCGTGCGCGTCGTCATGCCGATCTACATCATGCAGGCCGACGAGCCCGGTGGTCTGCACTTCACCAAGGACGACAAGGGATCCATCTACTTTTGGTGGGCAATCGTCGCGTCGGGCATTCCGATGATCAGCGGCGGCTTCGCGGATCGTTACGGCTACAAGAAGCTCATCGCGGTCAGCGCCACGATCAACATCGCCGCCTACGTCATGATGGCGAACATGCGGAGCTACTGGGGCTTCTTCGCCTCGGTCATGCTCCTCGCGCTCGGCACGGCGCTCTTCAAGCCGGGCCTCCAGGGCACGCTCGCGCAGTCGATGTCGAAGAAGAATTCCAGCGTGGGTTGGGGGCTCTTCTATTGGCTCGTGAACGTGGGCGGGGCGATCGGACCTCCGTTGGCGGGCTTCATGCACTCGCACGGCTGGCCGGCCGTGTTCTACGGCTCGGCGGCGATCACCACGCTGAACTACGCCATGCTCTTCACGTACCCGGGCGTGGAATCGGGCGCGGATCAGTCGAAGGGCATCTGGACCGTCGTGAAAGGCACGGTCGTGAACATCTTCGACGCGAAGCTCCTCGCGGTCATCGCGATCTTCTCGGGCTTTTGGATGATGCTCTACCAACTCTGGGACTTCATGCCGAACTTCTACGCCGACTGGATCGACTCCAGCGGCTTCGTGAAGCTCGTCGGCTTCCTGCCCGAGGCTTGGCTCCAGAAGACGGCGCGCGGCGTCCAGCTCAAACAAGAGAACGCGCTGAACCTCAACGCGCTCCTCATCGTGCTCTTCGTCGTTCCGATGTCGTTTCTCGTGGCGCGCATGCGCGTGCTGTCGGCCATCACGCTCGGCATCCTCATCGCGACGATCGGCACGATGGTCTACGGCACGCTCCCGAGCATCTACATGGTGTTCTTCGGCATCCTTCTCTTCTCGCTCGGTGAGATGCTGACGGGGCCGAAGAAGACCGAGTACTTCGCGCTCATCGCCCCCAAGGGAAAGAAGGCGCTCTATCTCGGCTACGTGAACATCCCGGTCGCGATCGGAGCGGCCGCCGGGGCCAAAGTGGTCGCCGCTCTGTACGGTGAGAAGGCCACCTTGGCGCTGCGGTACCTCGCGGAGAAGACCGACCACCACGGCGCTGGAAACTGGGACGGAAATGCCGACCACCTCGCCGCGTTCGTCGGCGTACAGCGCACGAGCGCGGTCGAGACGCTCTGCAATGTCCTCGGTCAGAGCCCGAACGCCGTGAATCAGCTCCTCTGGGACACCTACAAGCCGTACCAGATCTGGTACGTGTTCGGCGCCGCCGGCCTCTGCTCGCTCATCGGCATGCTCGTCTTCTCGCGCATGAGCCGCAAGTGGCAGGACCTCGACGTGTAAGTCGGTCTCAACGATCGGAGGGCTCGTGGGCGGTCACGCCGAGGCGTCGAGCTTCGCCGTGCGCGCTTCGGACCAGAAATACGTCGCGAGGCCCATCGTCATGAGCTCGACGATCACGACGAGCGCGACGCAGCCCGCCCAGCCGCCGTACTTCCATGTCAGGCCCGGAGCGATGCCGCCCACGCTGCCGCCGAGGTAGTAGCACGTGACGTAGGCGCCCGATGCGAGGGAGCGAAGGCCCGGCGGAGCGGCGCTACGCAGACGCGTCGTCGAGGCGGATTGGCAAACGAAGGCCGAGGAACAACACACCGCCAGGCCGGCGACGACCGCGGGAAGGAAGGGGATGAGCGTGAGCATCAGCCCGAGCGCCCCGATGCCCAGCGAGCCCACGAGCACGCGGCGTGAGCCGACGCGATCGATGAACCGTCCGGCGATCGGCGTCACGAAGGCTCCGACCAGGTACACGGCGTAGATCGTCGAGAGGCTGCCCGTCGCCAGCTTGAACGGCGACGCCGTCAGGTAGAAGCCCACGTACGAGAACACGGCGACGAGCGAGAACAGCACGTTGAAGCCGATGGCGAAGTTCGCGAGCAGGGCAGGGGTTGCGAGCCCCACGATGCGCCGACCGAGAGGGAGCGGTGTCGCCCCTCCACCGCGCACGCGTGACGGCGGAAGGAACTTCCAGGTGACGAACGCCCCGATGCCGTTGAGCAGGCCGAGGACGATGAAGGCGAAGGGCCAGTGCGTGTGCTGCGCGATCCACCCCGTGATGGATCGCCCCGCCCATCCGCCGATGACGTTCCCCGTAACGAACGCGGCCATGGCTCGACCGACGAGGCTCACGTCGATCTCCTCGGCGAGATAGGCGAGCGCGAGAACGTAGACTCCCGGTGTGGCCGCGCCTTGGAGGAATCGCCAGACGATGAGCGAGCCGAGTCCCGTCGACGTGGCGGCGAGCAAGGTCGTGAGCGAGAGGAAGGCCAGCGACGCGATCATCAGGCGCGTGCGGCTGAAGCGATCGCCGATGGCCCCGAAGATGGGCGCACAAAGCGCGACCGCAGCCGTTGGCGCGCTCACTGTCAGCCCCACCTCGGCCTTCGAGGCGTGGAAGATCTCGGTGAATCGCGGCAGGAGCGGCTGCGTCGCGTAGAGGTCGAGAAAGGTCGAAAAGCCCGCAAAAGCGACAGCCAGAATGGCCGCCGAGTTCTTCAGCCCATCGTTCGAACGCTTGGGCTTCTCAAGAGACATCTCGACCCTGTTTCAAGGGTCGTCGTGAAAGCGCGTCAAGTCGAACGAGACGAGCGCCGATTGTCGTCGCACGCGCGGCTTTGCTTCGTGTCGAGGGCGTGGGGCAAGCCATCCGTCGACTGCGGCGACCACTTGCACGGACCGACGTTCAAAGCTCGCCGCGGCTCTCGAGGACGGCGCGATAGAAATCGCGTGGATCGAGCTGTTCGGGAAAGGTCGACGAGCCGCCGTCGTTGACTTCGATGACCGTCCAGCCGCCGTTCGCCAGGCGGGCGACATCGGCCGTGAAGAACGGTGAGCCGATCGCGCGACCGAGGAAGGCAAACTGCTCGGGAGATTCGAGCGCCGATTCGACGTCGTAGTACGGCGCGTGCGCCACGAGCTCGCCTTCCCAGAAGATCAAGCGATGCTCATCGGTCACGCGACGCTGCTCCGGAGTCCAGCCGGGAAGGGTGGCGAGGTCGAGATGCTTCTTGATGACGAACCCGGTCTCGAAGGTGTCGCCGCGCAGCTCGACGAGCCGTTCACAGATCGCGCGGAAGTCCTCGAAGTCGGCGCCCGCGGGTACGAAGCACGCACGGTGCCATTCCTCTTTCGCGGATTTGACGTAGTCCTTCACGATCCAAGGCGGCGGGCCGAGCAACTGCGCCACCTCCCATGCTTCATCGATTCCGTCGCCCTCGGTCCAGCGGGCCGGCGCGGAGTACTTTCCGAGCAGCGGTAGATAGTTCGGGGCGAACGTCGCCTCGGCGAAGCTCTCCGGATCGACAACGAGCTCTTCGCCGCGATCGGAGATCGCTTCGTACAGAGCGGCATACTCTTCTTCGCGGATCATCCATCCGCGATAGAGCCATACGCGATTCGCGGCACGCGGCAGCCGCCGAATCGCCCGCTCGGCATCGCCCATCACGATGGGGTCGAGCGGCAGTGCGTACGATTCGATGTCGAGTTCCTCCGCTGCGAGCGTTTCGATCTCGAAGCGGTCGTCGGTGCTTTCCGAGCCAGCAGGACGTCCGAACAGAACGCAGAGTTCGCTGTTTGGCATGGCGCGGATTCGTAAGACCGAAATTCGCGCGAACCAGACTTCAAAAGGATCGACCTCTGCTGGTAAGTATCGATCAGCGGTCGCCGGAAACGCGCCTCCGTCGATGCGAACGATGCGAAGCCGGGCCGCCGAACCGAGCTGCGTAAGCCGCGCGAGTCGCACACGCGCACCACCGAGCGCCGCGATCGCACACAGCCTCACGAATCTCGAGCTTCATTCTCGCCGAACGCTCGCCGAACGCTCGTGACGCTCGCCGTCAGATTCCGGGAGGGCCCGGCTTGCTCGGCGCAGGGATCTTCGGATTCATCCTCGGATCACCCGGAGCGGGAATCAGGACGGTCGGTCCGGGATCGCCGGGGCACTCGATTTCTCGTGGTCCCGTCGGATCGTCCGACGTTCCCGGCCGAACGGGAAACTCAGGCACTTCGTCTTGCTGGGTGGGACTCGCCATGGCTCTCCCTTTCACGCGTCCGCGCTTGGGCGACATGATCGAAGAAACCTTGCAATCGTCGATCCCCGAGGCGACTACGTAAACTCCGCAAGGGCTGCCGGACCTGTCGCATGAATTTCCAGTCCCTCGACGATTTCATGAAAAATCGGTGCCGCCTGAGCCATAGACCCTTGGGTCATGCCGCAAGCACGCAGTCTCTCCTCGTTTGCCATCGCCACACTCGTCGCGGGGATTCTCCTCACCGGTTTGAGCCTCGAAGCGTGCAGCGGTCCCGCCGAGAACGTCCCGACGCCTCAGACGGACGCCGGGGGCGGAGGACCTGCCGTCGACGCGAACGGCGACGACGGCGACGCTACGCCAGTGGATGACCCTCTCGTGCCTACGTGCCGTGTCGAGACGGCGAACTGGGAGCCTACCAACGGCACGACGAGCTCGAACTTCTCTCCCGTCTTCGAGGTGCCCGCAGGCACCGAGCTCCGGAGTCTCTATCGCACCCGAGTGCTCGGTTTCGACCAGCCGACGAAGCAATTCGTCGTTTACAGCACGCGGATGTGGGGGGCAGAAATGTTCGAAGTCCACGAGGACGTTCGCCTGAATCCCGGCTACGAGCGCGCCGTGCTCGCTGAGGGGGTCCTCGCGTGTCGAGACACGGCATGTGACTTCGTCGTCTGGCGCGAGGACACAGGCTCACCCGTCGCGGCGCATCCCGTCGTCGTCCCGGAGGAGGTCGCGCCGACGACCACCACTCAGAACTGCGTCGGCGGTCGAGGGATCGTCTGCCTCGACGACGCAGGCGCTTGGACGACGGCGCTCGATCCCGATTTTCTCCCGGCGCCAATCGCCGCATTCGTTCGCCTGCACGAAGACCACTTCCTCGTCGCCGATACGAACGGGGTCGTTTTTCTCGTGCGTTCGGGCGTCGTCGTTCCCTTCAACAGTGGCACGTCCGAGCCTGTCGTCGAGCTCTCGGGCGTGGCCTATCCGTACTCCGACGTCTGGGCGGCACGCACCGCGAACGGCCGCTTGGTACGCGGGACGCTCGCTGGAGGGGAGGCTTGCGACCTTCAGGTCGACAGCGTGGAGGCGGGCTCTGCTCCCGATCTCGTTCTTCGTCGAGGGGATCGCATGGTGTTCACGGGCTTCGGCAGGGGCCGCGGCGCCATCGGGTACGCCATTCCGCCGGAGTCGATTGCCGTCGGGTACAACCTCTGCGGGATCGCGCTCAACCCGTTCACCATCGACGCGCACCACATCTACGCGCCGCCGCTGGCGTGCTACATCGACTAAAAGAACGTCACGTCTTCATGCGCGCGAGCTGGACTTCGAGCCGAACGCGAGCGGGATCAGGGGATGATGCGCTCGCGCCGGAGGCGATCGAAGAGGTCGATGAAGGAGCGCTCCGTCTCCTGGTAGTCGAGGAAGCCGAAGCGTCGACTCTTCGACATGTCGTTGAGGCACTCGAAGGGCCGTCCGAGATCGGCATCGGTGTGCCAGGGCGATGCGAGCTCACGGAGCGATGTCGGCTGCAGGCGATGCACGGCAACGAGCCTACTCCACGTGCCGTCGGCGTCGGCGAGCTGCCGCTCGAGCGGTTCACCCGGCGACGGCGCTGATTCGACTTCGAAGTAGCGCGCAAGAACCGTCCAGAGGTGCTTCCAACGGAAGACGTCGCCGTTCACGACGTTGAAGGCCTCGTTGCGGGCCGATGACGTGGTCGATGCCCAGGAGAGATGGCGGGCGAGCAGGCGCGCGTCCGTCACGTCACTCACTCCTTCGAACTGCGCCTGGGAGCCCGGAAAAACCAGTGGCTTGGCGTTGGCCTTGCAGATCGAGGCGTACGTCGCGAGCGTCACGCCGATGTTCATCAGATTGCCGACGGCATAGCCGACGATCGTGTGTGGCCGGTGGATGCTGAAGCCGAAGTCGTGGCGTTTCGCGTAGTCGAAGACGATGTCTTCCTGCGTGTAGTAGAAATTCTCGCCGGGGAGTCGAGCCTGGTCTTCGCGAAAGGGCGTCTGCGGCTTGTTCTTCGCGTACGACTCGAAGGGCCCGAGGTAGTTCTTGGTCCCGGTCACGAGGGCCACGTGTCGAACCGACTTCGAGCGCGCGGTGACCGCCTCGAGGACGTTCTTCACCATCGCGCCGTTCACCCGGACGTTTTCGCTCTCGGTCGGCATGCGCGTCCAAGCACCGAAGAACACGTGGGTGGGGTCGACGTCTCCGAGGACGCGCATCGTCTCGGTCTCGTCGAGGACGTCGACCGGAAGCGTTCGAATGCGCGAATGGCCCAGGAGCGGCCGTCGCGAGACACCGGCCACCGACCAGTCGCCCTCCGCGAGCAGCTGGTGCGCGAGATTCTGACCAACGATTCCACTGACTCCGATGATGAGCGCGCGCTTGTCGAACATGCGACGAAGCTTGGTGCGGTGTCGGTTCGAGGGCCAGACGCTTGCTCGGCAAAGAACCTGTGAATGCCATTCACAAGAGCTCGAAAATGAGGTCTGCCGCACGCCGCGAAGCAACGCGAAGCGAGAGAACGAAAACCTCCAAGGTCGAGTGCGCCACCGGGAACGGAGTTCGCTTTCGGAAGGTTGTAGGGCCGTGAAGGAAATTTTCGCACGCCACAATTGGACGAGTTCGAGGAAGGTCGCTCTCCCTCTCCTGGGGGCGCTCGCTCTCGGAGCGGGCTCGACGATGGCGCTCGCCGAAAATGGGCCTGCGGCGATTCGAGCCCAACCAGCGGCAGCCTCGGGGGACGTGTCGGCGCTCGTCTCGAGCGTGCAGCCGGCCGTGGTCAGCATCACGGTCGAGCAGCTCGCGAATACCTCGGCGTTCGACCCCGACGACGTCTCGCCGTTCGACTTCTTCTTCGGAGGAGGAGGAGGCCCCAAGCGCCGTTCGCCGTCACCGCACGTCGGCAAGATCGTCGGCGCCGGAAGCGGCTTCGTGTTCGACGACAAAGGTCACGTCGTCACGAATGCGCACGTCGTCGACGATGCGAGCCTGGTGAAGGTCAAGCTCTCGGACGAGCGCGAGCTCAAAGCCAAGGTCCTCGGCAGAGACGAGCGACTCGACGTTGCCGTTCTCGAGATTCAAGGCGCCAAGAACGTGCCGCACGTTTCGCTCGGCTCGAGTGCGGGGCTCAAGGTCGGTGAGCCGGTCGTGGCCATCGGCAACGCGTTCGGCCTCGGCGGAACCGTGACCTCGGGCATCGTGAGCGCGAAGAGTCGAACGATCGGAGCCGGCCCCTACGATGACTTCATCCAGACCGACGCCTCGATCAATCCAGGAAACAGCGGCGGTCCGCTCTTCGATTTGAAGGGCCAGGTCGTCGGGATGAACACGGCGATCAACCCGAGCGGTCAGGGCATCGGCTTCGCCATTCCGTCCGACGCGATTCGCGAAGTTCTTCCCCAGCTCCTGTCGAGCGGTCACGTCAGCCGCGGAAGACTCGGCGCACAGATCCAGAGTATCGACGAGCCGCTCGCGAAGGCCCTGGGCCTGAACGACACGCGCGGCGCGCTCGTTGGCGATCTCGAGAATGGTGGACCCGCTGCCAGAGGAGGGCTTCACGAGGGCGACGTGGTCGTGGCGATTGACGGGCAGCCCGTCGTCCACGCGCACGATCTTCCGCGCATGGTCGGCGCACACGCGCCGGGGAGCAAAATCGCCCTCGAAGTGAAGCGAGGCTCGAGCACCGTGAACGTCCCCGTCACGCTGGGCGAGCTGCAAGACGAGAAGGAGTCCAAGCCGGCGCGTCAGGCCCAACCGAGCTCGAGCTCACTCGGCCTTCGACTCGGCAACGCCAACGGTGCAGGCGCGCTGGTCGAAGACGTCTCCGGAGCAGGGCCCGCCGCAGGGGTGCTCGTACCTGGAGACGTCATCACCGAGGTCGACCATCAGCCCGTGAAGAATGCGGCCGAAGCGAAGGCCAAGCTCCAACGCGCGACGAACGACAAGCCGCTCCTGCTCCGCGTGGAGCACGAAGGCCTCGGGCGCTGGGTGGCGATCGACCGCAAAGCGGGGTGATAGATGCCCTTACCACCCCATTCGAGACATGGTTGGTCGTCGCTGCGCAATTCGATGTAGCGGCAAAGACTCGTTCCGAATGCGCGCTCCGTTTGATACCCGCCTACCGGTCGGCGTGGAGGGCTCGTCGGTGCGCATGTTGCGCAAGTACCTCGCTTGCGTGCGCGAGAACGAGAACGGTAGCGTGAGAGGATGCGTCGCGTTTGGCTCGCTGGTGTTCCGCTCGTCTACGTCCTCCTTGCAGCATGTGTCGGTGACGATCCTGGGATCAATTCGAGCGTTGGGCCGGATGGAGGAACTCCTCTCGACGAAATAACGACGGGACACGACGGGTCGACGCCTGGAGACGTCGACGCCAACGGCGACGCTTCTTCGGACGGCGCGACCGCAGAGAAGCGTTGCGGCTACCCGGGCGAGGACTGTTGCTCGGCGCCGTCACTCCCGTGTCGTGAGGGAACCGTCTGCGGAACGGCGAATCAGAAGTGCATGGTGAGCGACGTCGGCATCGTCGGGACCAATCTCGAAGTCCAGAACGGTTCGACGTTCACCCGACACGTCTCGAGTGCGTTCTTCGACGGGAAGGATTGGACCATCGGCCCGGACGTTATGACCGAGGCATCACTCAGCGGCTTCAGCCCCACGGACCTCATTGCGGGTGGACCTCAGAACTACGAGGTCACGCTCTTCAAGAGCTCCGAGGGCAAGATGTTCAATTACTACTCGTCGGCCTGGCGCAAGTGCGAGCCGGGCCAAGCGTGCGCGGGGCCCACGCTGCCGCCTCCGGCATTCTGGAGCGTTGCGCGCATCGCGAACGACACCTGGATCGGCGCGACGAACGCCATCTACCGCTGCGCTGCAGGAAGCACCTGCACGAAAGAGGTCGCGGGCCTCGAATCGACGACGTGGGGAACGGGCAAACTGGTGGGAACTGGGCCCCAAGACATCTGGTTCTCGGCTTTGTCCCGCGCGTTCCATTTCGACGGAACGAAGTGGACCATCCACGACAACATCAAGGCGCGCACGATCTTCCAGATTCGGAAGGACGACGTCTGGGTCGGCGACAAGACGCTCCAGCACTGGGACGGCACGAAGTGGTCGGACGAATACGTCATCGACGGTCAGCCCGCACCCGGCATCATCACGAGTATCTCGGGTTCTTCGGATAGCGACGTTTGGGCCGTTGGCTACAACCCCTCCGACGGCGCGCATCCGGCGTTTGCCGCGCACTGGGATGGCATGACGTGGAAGCTCGTTCCGCTTCCGGCTGGCGCCGCCGAGGGACCCAGCATCTACGCGCCCTCTCCGATCGAAGCATTCCTTGTCGTCAGCTCCGGCGTCTATCGCTGGGACGGCAACGCTTGGAAGACGATGACGCTACCGACGGTGGACGCGGGCAGCGGCGGCCAGCCGATGTGGGCTTACGTTGCGGGGGTCGCGAAGCCGCGACCCTGATTCAGCGATCGCCACTCAGACGAGCACGTCTTCGGCGTCCGGCGTTTCGAGGTTCGACTTCAATGCGAACAGAACGCTTGCCCACTTCGTGGTGTGCTCCGCGAAGCGCCGGCTCCCTTCGGGCCAGTTGGCGTGGGTGAAGCGCACCACGGTTTCATCGCCGTCGCGCTCGAGGTCGAAGGTGATGTCCGTGCCGATCCAGTCGAGCGGTCCGTCGACACATTCCCACGTCACGCGTTGGCCGGCCTGCATCGCGATACGACGCAACGTGACTTTGCGATCGCCTCGCCACCACGCGCGGAACACGTCGTCGGCGGCGGAGACGGCTTGGAAAACGTCGTCCGCGGCCGCCGTCATTCGCAGGCTATGGAGAATCGCTGCCATGGTCGCCTCCTTCACAGGCAATTCAGTTTGAACACCTTCTTCGAACCGTCGAAATAGAACGGAGGATTGCAGTCGGCTTTGGCGCTCGACGAAGCGGATGCCGATGCCGAGACCGTTGCCGTTGCACGCGGCGCCGTCGCGGCGCGTGATGGCGTGATGGGCTGGACGGGAGGGCGCGTGTGCGGGGGCGCTGCACGAACTCCTGAACTCGGAGTCGGGGCGTTGGACGCGTCCTCGGTGTCGATCGGTGCCGGCAGCGCCACGCTCGCCGACGCCGCCATGTTCGGCACGGCATCGAATGCGTCGCGTACCCCAGCCATGTTCCCGGGCGACTCGAGCATCGGGCGATACCGAAGTCCGACCGCCACCCCCATCACGGCGAACGCGAGCGTGAGCACCACCCAGGGCCACGGGCCCGACGAGCGCTGGGCGACCTGCGTGCGCGCGTCGAGAGGCACCGATTCGATCGATCCGTGCGCATTCGGGCTGACCGGATAGGCGCCCGATTGCATGACCACCGGCTCGGCCGTTTTCTGCACGCCCGACTTCGGAGCGGCAGGTTTGGTGGTGCGCAAGCTCTCTTCGTTCGCGGCGAGCGTCTTGTCGCGTCGCTCGAGGTACTCTTTGCCGGTCGTCTTCACCCACTCGGCGATCTCGACGGTCGAGGCTGCCGGCGTCGCCGAGAGAATGGCCCACATCATTTCGGAGGCCGTCGCGAAGCGGTCGCGTGCGTTCACTGCCATCGCGCACGAGACGATGGGGGCGAGCGCCGTCAGCTCTCGGCGCCTCTTCTCGTCGAGGATCGTCCCGCGCTTTTCGATGGCCTCCAGGATCGTCGGCATCGTTCCGTTGACGACCATGTTCACGAACGTGAGCTCGCTTTTGCCGTCGTGGACGCGGTCGTTGACGAGCAACTCCCACATGACGACGCCCGCCGCGTAGACGTCGGCGGTGCGGTCGAAGGGCTGCATCTTCAGCTGCTCGGCGGCCATGTAACCGAGCTTGCCTTTGAAAATGCCCTCGCGCGTGTGATGCGAGCTCGTTCGTGCCTTGGCGATGCCGAAGTCGAGAAGACGAGGAACGCCGTCGACGCTCACCATCACGTTCTGAGGGGAAACGTCGCGATGGATGATCTCGAGCGGGTGATCGTCGTCGTCCTTGGCCTCGTGGGCGGCGTGGAGTCCGGCGAGCACTCCGGTGAGAATGGCTACGGCGATCGAGGTGGGGATTGGCGTCGTGCTCGTGCGCGCGAGCTTCATCAAGTGACTGAGCGGAACGCCGTGGACGTACTCCTGGACGAGGATGAGCTCGCCTTCGACCGTCACCACATCGAGCACCGGCACCACGTTGGCGTGATGCACGCGCGACGCGATGCGGGCTTCGTCGTGGAACATGGCCACGAACTCGGGATCGTCGGCGAGGTGCGAATGCAGGCGTTTGGCTGCAACGAGTCGGTTGAAGCCTTCGGCCCCCACGAGGCGCGCCGTATGGACCGTGGCCATGCCGCCTTGCGCGATCGGCGGATACAGCAAGTAGCGGCCGACGCGTTCGGGCGGCTTGGCGATGGAGAGCTCGCTCGTCCCGGTCTCTCGCTCGGCGGTCGCGCGCATCGATGAAACCCTCGCTCGAAGAAGATTGGTGCGCTTGGGTGAGGTGGACATCCAGGGCAAAGCACGTCCCGGACCACGCGTCTTTCAGAGGCTCCGCTGCGGCTGCGATGGTTCTTTGCGGGGTGGCACCTGCATCATCATGCGGGCAGTCGCCAGCGTGAGCCGGCGTGACGAACTGTGGTCCTCTTCAGGCGTACGTCTTCCGCGCGAAGAGCTCGCGTTCGGGATACATGACGCGATCGACGAAGAGCATGCCGTCGAGGTGGTCGATCTCGTGCTGCAGGCAGCGAGCCTCCATCGCGTCCGCTTCGACGCGCAGGAGTTTGCCGGTGCCCGGCTCGTAGCCCTCCACCACGACCTCGCGTGCGCGCACGACGTTGCCCGTCAAATCGGGGACGCTCAAGCAGCCTTCCCGCATACGTGTGTGACCACGTCGCTCCACGATTTTCGGGTTCACCATCACCACGAGGCCCGCGCAGGACTGCGCTTGGCGATGCCCCGTCACGTCCATGCAGAACACGCGTGAGGGCTCACCGATTTGCGGTGCCGCAAGCCCGATACAAGCCGGTGACACGCGCATCGTCGTGACGAGCAGCTCGGCGAGCGCGACGACGAACCGCGCACACGGATCGAGCTCGACGGAAGCGCCCTGCAAGCGCGGATCGGGATGCGTGAGAACCTTCCCCAGCGAGAGCGCACGGAACGTGTCGCTTCTCGGAGCGCCGGTCGGGGCATCGGTGCGAAGAGTGTGACCGAGGTGAGCGGTGTGAGCCGTGTGACCGTGCGTGCTGCGTTTCGGCATGCGTGAGAGCCTCCTAACGTCGAGGTCAGGAGCACGCATCGCGCCAACGGGAGAGCTTCCTACCCTTTGCGCGCAGTGTGGAGGCCGTACCTCTGTGCGAGTTGATGGAGGTACATGCGGTCCATCTTCGCCTCCCGCGCAGCCTGACTCACGTTGCCGTTGCACCGTTCGAGAAGCGGTCCGAGGTACGCGCGTTCGAACGCGGCGACGGCCTGCTCCTTGGCGACGCGGAACGGAATGCTGTCCTGGGGCTCGCCATCGTTCTTCCGCGAGGAGGGGCCGCCGTAGACGGGCACGGTCCCACTTCGACGCGTGGGCGGAGGAACCTCGTCGAGCACCACGCTGCGCTCCACGTAGTTCTTCAACTCCCGCACGTTTCCAGGCCAGTCGTACTGCTGCATGCCGAGGATGGCTTCGCCTCCGAGCAATCGACTCGAGACGTCGCCGTGGCCGATCATCCCCAGGAAGTTCTTCACGAGCAGCGGGATGTCTTCCAGGCGATCGCGCAGCGGCGGTACGCGCAAGGCGACCTTCGCGAGTCGATAATAGAGATCTTCGCGGAATCGACCGCGGTTCACTTCGCGCTCGAGATCGCGATTCGTGGCCGCAATGACGCGCACGTCGATGCGGCGCATGCGCGTCTGACCAACGCGACGTACTTCGCGAGCCTCGAGCACGCGGAGGAGCTTCGGCTGCAGTTCGAGGGGCAGCTCGCCGATCTCGTCGAGGAAGAGCGTTCCTCCGTCGGCGGCTTCGAATGCACCCTCGCGCTCGCGATCCGCGCCGGTGAAGGCGCCGCGCACGTGTCCGAAGAGCTCGCTTTCGACGAGGGAAGGGGAGATGGAGCCGCAGTCGACGACCACGACGGGCCCGTCGGCGCGGGCACTCCGCGCGACGACCTCGGAGGCGACGAGCTCCTTGCCCGTGCCGCTCTCGCCGTGCACGAGCACGTCGATCTCGCTCGCGGCAACGCGCTCGAGAAGCGCGAAGAGACGCTGCATCGTATCGCTCTGGCCGACCAGGCTTCCGAACGCAGGTGACGACGGAATCCTGCTGATGTGCCCGCGCTTGACCGGCTTCACACGCACCGTCGAATTACCGAGTGACAGGAGGGCTTCGGCGTCGAGCTCGGCCGCGAGGATCTTCACGCCATCGAAGCGCGTGCCGTTCTTCGAGCCGGTGTCGGTGATGCGCCAGGCCTCGCCTTCGCGCGCGATACGGCAGTGGAAGCGCGAAATCGTGGGGTCGTCGAGCACGAGATCGTTCGACGGATGAGAGCCGATCCTGCACACGTCACCGTCGAAGTCGACGGTTTCGCTCGTGGCTTTACCCGCCACGCGCTCGACGACGAAGTGGAGCCGCACGAGCTCCACGGCGCGTCGCCCGTCCTCGAGCGTGCTCATCTGCTTGACGAGTGTGGGCGCGTCCCGCCCGTTGAAGTCGCTGCGAGGCGGCATCGGAAGCAGAGTCTATCGCAGGCAATCCGCGATCTTGCTACGGCTCGGCGCGCGTCTCACGAGAGATGGAGGCATGCCTGGGTCTTCTCCCAGCTCGGAGCACACGCGCCCCGACTTCCTCTACGAAGCGCGGCGTTGGCGGCGCCTCGCGATCGTCACGAGGGCGGCGAGCAGGGCCATCGCCATTGGCGCGACGGCTCCACCGACACTCGTTCCTCGGCTCGGCGTGGTGGCGCATCCGCCGTCGTCCGAGCTGCTGGCCGCGGGAGAGTCCGTGGGGGCTGTGCGCTCGGTCGAGGCTCCGTTGCCGCTGCTTCCGCCCGAGTTCGTGCCGGGATCAGTCCCAGCGTCGCTGCCCGGCACGGGATCGGGATCGCCCGAGTCGGGCGGTAAGGGCGTCGTGGTGGAGCGCGCCTTGAAGAAGTCCCACAGCGTGCGGCTCGCGTCGGGCCCCTTCGGGTCCGAATAGGAGCCGTTGGCAAGGCCGCCAGGCCAGGCGTGGCCGAGGCCGTCGACCACGATCTGTTCGACGACGACGGCGTTGTTCTTCTTCTCGTGATGGAGATATCGCGTGAAGGTGTAGCCGGCCATGCCGGTGTCCGACGTTGGGTCGGCGATCGAGCCGTCACCGAGGACGAGCTCGTTCGTCTTGCGCCACTGCTGGGTGACCTGATCGCCATTGATCGGCGCAACGACACCGTCGGACGTGCCGTTGATGACGAGCGTGGGAACGACGCGCGCGAAGCTGCCCATCGCCGTATGCGCGAGCGTGCCTTGCGTGTCGGGATCGGGGCCGCCCGAGACGGTCGCCGAAAAGCTGCCGGCGTACGATGTCGCCGCCTTGTATTCGAGACCGGCCACGACGCCGATGGCCGCGAAGCGATCGGGATACGTTGCGCCGAGCACCACGCTCATCGCGCCACCCGACGAGATGCCTGCGACATACACGCGATCGGCCGATACGCCGTGCGCGGTAGCGACGGTCTGGGCGATGTCCGCGAGCTCCTTCGGCTCACCGGCGTCACGCGACTGATGCGCCGTCGAATACCACTGCCAGCAGCCGTTCGTGCCCAGCTTGTCTTGCTGGGGATAGGCCACGACGAATCCGTTCGCTTCGGCGACGTCGTCCATTCGCGTGGCCGCCGCGAAGTCCGCGGCGTTCTGCGTGCAGCCGTGCAGCATCAGAACGAGCGACGGCTTCGCGTCCGGTTGCGAAGGAACGAAGACGCGCACGGTGCGGCCGCCAATCGTTTCGTTCGTCGCCGTACCGGCGAAGGCAACGTGTTCGAAGAGGACCGAAGCTGCGCAAAAAACGGCTCCGGCGGCGATTGTCGTGGCGAGATGCTTCATTGGCCTGCGGCTGCTTTCGAGCGGGGCTTCTTCTTCTTGTTCGCCGAACGAGTCGTGGAGGGCGCGGGCGTGGGCGGAGCTTCGGGCACGAGCACCTCCACCGTCGTGGCCGCTTCACCGGCCTGCACCACGCTGCTGGTCTTCACCACGGTGAAATCGCTGTCGCGCGCCGCCCAGAAGGCGCTCATCTGCGGCCACAGCTTTCGCTGCGCGCCTCGCGAGACGACCGCGCCGACGTGACCACCGGGGAGTTTCACGAGCTCTTTGTCGGTCGACGAGATGCGGTCGAGGAGCGTCGAAGCGCTCTGCCAGGGAACGATGTTGTCGTGTTCGAACACGACGCACATGGTCGGGCATTTGATGTTGCCGAGGCGCGCAGGCTTGCCGCCGAGGCTGAAGTTGCCGCGCGCGAGCGCATCGTTGCGATAGAGCTGCTCGATGTATTGCGCGTAGCACTCACCGGGGAACGCGACGTTGTCGTTGCCCCAGGTTTCGAGGGCGAGGAAGCCCTCCACGAACTCGTCCCATGCGCCCGGCTTCTTGGGGTCGTCGACCTTCGCCTTGTCGAGGAGGTGAACGCCCTTCGAGAGATTGAGCGTGGGCCGGAGGAGGTGAAACGCGCTCTGCATCAGCTGCCAGGGCACGTTGCCAAACGCGTTGACCAAGCCGCGCACGTCGAACGTGGGGCTGCGCGTCCACGAATTGAGGAGGCCCTCGCCGTCACCGAAGCTCACGGGGGCGGCGAGGACGAGGAGCGAGGCGATGTGTTCGGGATGCACCGCCGCGTGGATCGTGGCGAGCGTTCCACCGAGGCAGTAGCCGAGCACGTGCGCCTTGCCGCGCGGAGAGTTCTTCGCCACGTGACGGATGGCGCGTCCGAGATAGCGATCGCAGACGTCGTCGAACGTCAGATAGCGATCTTCAGGGCCGGGTGTGCCCCAATCGAGACAGTAGACGTCGTGCCCGGCGTTGACGAGGTCTTCCGCCATGCTCTTGCCGGGCAAGAGATCCATGACGTAGTGCCGGTTGATGAGCGACGGCACGAGCAAGATCGGCGTCTGGTAGCGAGGCCCCGCGTCGCCCGACACGCCTCGTGCCGGGCGATAGCGAAGGAGCCGCCACTTGTTCTCGCGATGCACGACGTCCGCCGGGGTGCTGCCCACCGGCGGCTTCTGCCTCTTCGCGAGCGAGGCGATCTTGACGAGTGCGTTCACGCCCCGCTCCCCTGGCTTGCCGTGCTCGATGCTGCGCCCTTCCCCTGCGTGTCTTCGAACATGCCCTCGAAGATACCGTGGAAATGCTCGTAGACCTTCTTCCGTCGCATCTTCAGCGAGGGCGTGAGGAGCCCCGCTTCGACGGTGAGCGGCTCACCGATGATGCTGAATTTCTTGATGGTCTCGTAGCTGGCGAGGCTCGCGTTGACGTGGTCGATGCGCTTCTGGACGAGGTCGCGTCGCGCGGACTCCTGCTGATCCTTCGGCACGCTAGCGAGTTGCGAGCTCATGGCCTCTTCGTTCAGCCATACGCCGGCGACGAGGTACTTCTTCGCGTCGCCGTAGACCACGACGTGTGCGAAGAGCGGGTCGTCCTGGAAGCGGATCTCGATGTTCGCCGGCGGAACGTTCTTGCCGCCGGCGGTGACGAGGATGTCCTTCTTGCGATCGATGATCTGGAGGAAGCCGTCGTCGGTGAAGCGGCCCACGTCGCCGGTCTTGAACCAGCCGTCCTCGGTGAAGGCTTCGCGCGTGGCTTCGGGATCCTTGTGGTATCCGCCGAACACGCTGGCACCGCGCGCGAGGATCTCGCCGTCGTCCGCGAGGCGAAGCTCGACGGAGGGGAGCGTCTTGCCCACGGTGTCGAAGCGGAACGCGTCCGGGCGATTGAGCGTGAGCGTGGGCGAGGTCTCGGTGAGACCGTAGCCTTCGACGATGAGCACACCGCAGGAGTAGAAGAAGTCCTTCACCTCGCGCTTGAGGCCCGCGCCGCCGGAGAGGCAGAAGCGAAGCTTGCCGCCGGTGGCCGCCTTGAACTTGTCGAGGCGCGCCTGCGGGGTGGGCTCGTGCATCGCCATGAGCGCGAGCTTCTCCCAGTGGGAGGGCACGCTCATGAAGATGTTCGGCGTCACTTCCGGCAGGCGCCCGAGGCAGGTGGCGGGATCGGCGAGGTACGACGTCCAGCCGAGCGTGTTGCCGAGGCACATCTCGCCGAAGCCGAAGATGTGGCTCATGGGGAGCCAGAGGATGTCGACGTCACCCTCTTCGAGGAGCGGGTAGTTGCACTTCAGCCAGTCGAGGCCGTTGACGGCCACGTTGCGGTGCGTGAGCGGAACGCCCTTCGGGTTGCCCGACGTGCCGCTCGTGTAGAGCATCATGCCGGCCTGATCGAGCGAGATGGCGGCCATCGTGCGCTCGAAGGCCTGGGGATCCTCCTGATCCCTCGCGGCGCCGATGCCGCGCGCTTTGCCGATCGAGAGCACTTTGCGCTCGACGGCGTCCAAGCTCGGCACCGGAATGCCCTTCTCGCGTGCCGATTCGTAGACCCTGGCGACGTCGATGCCGTCGTCGAGCACCACGATCTTCTCGACGCCCGGCGTGGAGTTCCACGTCGCGAAGAGGCGCGTGAGGAGCGGCGCGGTGTCGACGAAGATCACCTTCGCATCGCTGTGCGACGCAACATAAGAGAGCTGATCGGGAGTCGACGCGGGGTAAATCGGGACAATCACGCCGCCGGCGGCCTGGATGGCCAGGGCGGCGCTCGCCCACTCGACCCGGTTCGGCGCGTACACGGCGCCGCGATCACCCGACGAGAGAACGGTCGACAGGAAGAGCGCGAGCTCGCGGATCTCCTGAGCGAACGCGCCCCACGTGACGGGGCGCCACTCGTTCGATCCCGGAGCGGTCGGGACCATGAAACGAGCGCGAGTCTTTCTTTCCTCGAGCGCGTCGAAGACGGCTCGGGGAGCGATGCGAAGGTCGAGGAAACGCGAGATGTCCATGACGAGCCCCTTGTCGCCGCGTTCTCTACGCGGCCCCGTTCTGCTGGTGGTTCCGTGCCGCGTCGAGCCGCTCTTCGAGATCGAGCAGTCGGCTTTCGATTTGGTTGAGCGCGTGCAGGGTGCGCTCCTGATCACGCTTGGTGGCGACGCCGAGCGCACCCACCCACTGGGAGAGGGCCTTGTCGTAGGTCGCCTTTGCCTTCATCGCCCCGCCCAGCATGAGTCCGCCGGGCGTGAGGAGAAGCGGGCTCTTCAGCCAGCCCTCGAGGTACTTCGCCGTCGCGTTCTCCCACGCATCGAAGCCCTTCTTCCACGTTTCCCAGATCATGTGTTTCTCCTTCCGCCCCGAAGACGATCAGTTGGACATTCCGAGACGGCGCAATTCGCTCGCCGTCGTGAAGTTCTCTTCCGGTTCGTTCAAGTTGCTGGTCGCGCGCGCGACCTCGCCCAGGCATTCGAAGAGGAAGCTCACCTGGCGCGTCGACGTGGCCTGGCCTGCCGCCGGCTCGATGGTGACCTTGGTCCGGACGCGAAGCGCTTGCGTCAACGTGTAGTCGGGAAGCTCCATCTGTCCCGCGCCGTCCACCGACACCTCGTAGGTGTCTTTGCTCGCGAAGGGCAGGCCGCGGAACGTTCCGCCAGTCACCGAGGCCGTACTCTTCCAGCTCGCGCCCGGCGCGAGGGGAAATTGGTAGACCGTGATGGGCTTGTCGTAGACGTAGATGGTCTGATCCGGCGTGCCTTCTTTCGTCGAGGCGACACCGTGCAGATAGAAGCCGTGCTCGTCGATCGTGTAGACGCTCTCGGTGGTGTCGGCGGCGTCGAGCGGAACGACCACCGCGCCGACGAGCCCGGGGAACGAGGAGGCGAACCACTTGCCTTCGAGAGGCTGCGCCGCGACCTTCACCGCGCCGTCATCGGCGTAGTCGACGGCGAAGTTCCATACGAGCTTCCCGCTGCTGTTCGTCACACCGGCGAGATCGACCTGGCGGGTCTTGCCGGCGGGGGAGACGAGGTACGTCGCCGCGATGCCGATCTGCGGCTGCAGCTCGTTCGAGTCGATCTTGCCGTCGAGGTTCGGGACGCAGGGCAACGCTGCGGTCGCGCCGCCGTCGTAGGCGCCGTGGGTGGGAGGCGGCGTTTCGTTTTCGCTGCACGCGCCGAGCAGTGTGGTCGCGACGGCGAGCGGAACGAGCGACGTGAAACAGAGAGAAGCGAGCTTGGATACGTTCATCGCGTACTCTCAGAAAAGGTAGTTCAAGCGCAGTCGAATGAGCTGCGCCGGTTTGGCGGTGAGGTTGGCGACCGTGTTGTCGAAACCCGAAAGCGGGAAGAGCACGCCGTAGTCGAGTGCCGCGAGGAAGGCGGGCATCTCGAAGATGAGCGAAGGGTCGACCTCGACGCCGAGCGGCGCCTTGCCCGAGGGCGTGGAGCTCGCGTTGACCGCCGAGGACGCGATCACCGCGCCATCCATCGAGAGCTGCGAGCTCTTCGCGCGGAGGAGCCTCACCTGCGCGTGGGGGCGTGCATAGACCGCGTCGGTCACCGTGCCGATGATCTCGCGGAAGAGAATGCGGTCGATGCGGTAGTCCGAATGGAAGCGGAAGTTGTCGATGCGGTTGTCACGCCGCGGAGAGGCTTGCGTGCCGTTGAGGTCACCCGGTTGCGGCGCCGCAAGATTGGGATTTTGCACTGCACCAAATCCGGGCGCCGGATCGCCGCTCGCGTAGCCCGCGTCGAGGCCGCCCGAGAAGACGCCGTCGACGCGGCCGAAGTCACTCTGTAGCGCCGCGCCGATCTGACGGCTCTTGACCGGATCGCGAAGCAGGATGCCGGGCACGAGTGACGGTTGGTCGATCGTCGCCGTGGCAAGAACGCCCTCGGCTTCGATGCGCCCAAAGGGGAGGGTGAGCCTCACCCAGGCGTCGAAGGCGGTGGCCTTGTAGCCGCGAGGCATGATCCCCGTGCCGCCGTTGGCGAACGGATTGATCGGCTGCGCGGTGGCCAGGTAGGCCGACGGGATGTCGTTGCCCTGCCAGCGGTGCGTGACGTACGCGCCGTACTCGGCGGTGGCCTTCCCGGCGAGGCGGCGCCTCGTGCGCGTGGCTTCGTCTCGCCAGTTCATCCACACGAAGGTCGCCGTGCGGACGTCGGTGGAGGGCTCGAAGCCGATCACGCGGTTCTGGTTCGGACGCGGAACGGTGGGCCCGGTCGCGCTGAAGTCGTACGCCGCGGCCCAGACGTGGCCGAGAAGCGGCGTGGCGAACACGATGCGGTCCGACGCATCGCCGCTGTCGCAGTCGAGGCAGTCGCCGCCGTTGGCGACCATGCCGAGGCCCCAGTGCGTGCCCATGCGACCGGCCGCGAGGTAGCCGAAGGGAAGAACGAGCTCACCGAACACGCGTCGCACGCGAACGGCATCGGCCGGCGATCGCTGGCTGAGGCTCGCCGAGGGCACGCCCTCGGGAAGGCTGCCGAGGGTGAGGTTGTCGAGGACGTCGAACCGCGCCTTCACGCCGACCATCGAGCCCGGCGCGTAGATGCGCAGGTCGGTGCGCCAGCGCATGTCCCAATGCGTGAGCGTCTGCGCCGTCGGATCGGACTGAGAGACGGGGAAGATGGGCTGGCCGGAAGGCGTCAGCCCGCGATCGAGATCGAGGTTGTAGAGCGCTTCGCCGCGCGTGCGGAAGTAGCCGGAGACGTCGACTTCGGTACGCTCGCGCGGAACGTAATCCTGACCGCGCTCGTCGAAGCCCGTTGCGCTTGCGTGCGGCGCAGCAGCCGACGCGGCCATGAATGCTGCAGCGCAAAAGAACGCGCTCGTGCGCGCCCGCTTGGCGGTTTTCACGGGTTCGCCTCGGCGAGGAATCGGAGGAGATCGCGGTTCGAAGCGTTGCGCGCCTCGATCATGGGGAAGTGGCCGCAGCGCGGGTACACGATGAGCTTCGCGTTCGGCAACTCCGTCGAGAGACGCTCGCCGTAGCGAATCGGCGTCACCACGTCTTCGCGTCCCCAGAGAAGCAGCATGGGCTTGTCGATCGTGCGGTAGCGCGATTCGATCTCCGAGTAGCGTTGGCCGCGCACGGCGGCGAGGGCGGCGGCCACGGTTCCCGGCCTGTCGAGCGCCGCGTTGATGTCTTCGACGAGCGGCTCGGTCACGAACTTGCGGTCGTAGAACGCGAGGCCGATGCGCTCGTCGGTGCGCTCCTTGTAGTAGAGCCCGAAGAGGATCTCGCCGACGGTGTCGGTGCGGGCCCAGTGGAAGAAGGCGGGGAGCTGCTCCTCGTAGACCCACGCGTCGTAGAGGGCGATCTTCTGCACGCGCTCGGGCGCTTGGAGCGCCGTGGCGAGCACCACCGAGCTGCCCCACGAGTGGGCGACGAACATCGCCTTCGACACTTTGCGCTGATCGAGCAGGTGCAGAATCAGGCTCGCTTGCGCGTCGGGCGAGTAGTCACCGGCGGGGCGATCGGTCCAGCCGAAGCCCTTCAGGTCCATCGCGATGACGCGATAGTGCTTCGCGAGCGCCGGCAGCACGGTGCCCCACGCATCGAGCGCCGAGGCGAAGCCGTGCACGAGGACGACGGTGGGCTTCTCCGCCTGAGCCGACGGCGCAGCGGCTTCTTGTGCCTCGGCGGGGATCGAAGCCGGGGCCGCCGCTTCCGTCTCCGCCGTATCGATGTAGCGAACACGCACGCCGTCGACGTTGGCGAAATGTGCGTTCGAAGGCTCCCCCGGCATGGCCCCCTGATGGAAGGAGAGGCAACCCGTAACGAGCGGCGCCGCAGCCACGAGCGACAGGAGCCACCGCTTCACGGAGAGAGCCTCCGGATCTCGGCGGTGCTCGAGAATTCCTCGTCCGACTCGTTGTCCTTCGAGCTGATGACGGCGATCGTGCCGTAGCACTCCGTCACGAAGGAGTGCGTGCGGATGACCGTCTTGACGAAGCCGACGGTGCGCGTGAGGACTGTGTTCACGCGCAAGACCTGGAAGGAGCCGAGCGGAGTCTTCAGCGTGCCCTTGGCATCGACCTTCGACTCGTAGTGCTCCGTGTACGTGGTGAAGGGAACGCCCGTATAGGTTCCCGAGACGGTGGTGTCCGTCGACCACGTGGCGTCCGCCTTGAGCGGGTAGTTGATCACCTCGACCGGCGGCTTGTTGGTGAGCTCGGTCTTGCTCAACGTGTCGTTCGTCGGCGAGACGACACCGCGGAGGAGGAGGGAGGCGTTGGCCGTCTCGAAGACGCCGATGAGCGTCGAGCTCTCGGAGAGCTTCGAGGCGTAGGTCGCATTCGGGAAATCGCCGGCGTACCACTTGCCCGCGAGGGGCTGCGTCTCGACGATGACGCTCGTGTCGCTCGGGAACGAGGTGGAGAGATCCCAGAGCACGGTGCCATCGGGCTGGGGCGTTCCCGCGGTGGCGAAGCTCTCGTTGATGGCCACCCGGTAGGTCGCGTGGAGGCCGGCCGCGAGCGGGACTTCCTCTCGCGTGATGATGCCGTCCTTGTTCGGCACGCAGCCGTCGACGACCGCGTTCGAATCCGTTCCGGCATCCGTCACGGAGTTGCTCGAGTCGGCGGCCGCATCGGTCGATTCGGTGGTCGACGAATTCGCCGGAGCATTCGGATCCACGCGAACGCACATACCGTCGGCGGAGCAGGCGCCCGAGGCGCAGTCGGCGCCGACGTTGCATTCACGGTCTTCGGAGCTCCCGCAGGCGACGAACGCGCCCACGGCACCCGCCAGAAGGAAGAGAGACACGGCGCGCGCACGACCGAGAGCGGCCAATTTGCGCGGTGCACGAAGAATCTCGAGTGCGGCGTGACGAGAAGACGAACGCACGGCGATCACCTCGACGAGTCAGGAGGTTTGAGGTCCGAGGATGGAGGCGCGGACGCCATCTGCCTTGGCACCGGAAGTGGGTCCGAGCAAGAAGACGCGCGCGAGATTTTCGACTGTCGGCGAACGCTTGGCGTCCGCTCCCGGCAACGAGGCAAGCTCTGGCGCAGGGGCGCCAACGAGGTGAGCGGGTGGATCGAACGCGATCGTCACGGGCGCGTGGCGCACGACGAGGGCATGTGACACGAACCCGTGACACAGGTCGCGTTCCACCGCCTTCTTCCGTGAGACCCTCGAGGCTCGCATGACTGTTGTTGCCACGAACTCCTCACCAGCTTTTCGTTGTGTGCCGCACAACGGGGGCGGGGAGACCTACGTCGCAGATCCAGGGGCGTCAAGGTTGAATGTTGCATCGCACAATCCCTACGGTTCGGCGAATGCTCGTCGTAAAAAAGTATCCGAACCGTCGGCTCTACGACACGACGCTCAGCCGGTACATCACGCTCGAAGACCTCGCAGAGCGGATTAAAGGCGGTGCGGACGTTCGGGTCCTGGACGCGCATACGAACGCGGACCTCACCCAGACGACCCTCACGCAGATCATTTTGGAGAGCCGTGGGGCGGCGCGTCTCCTTCCCGTCCCACTTCTGGTCCGCCTCATTCGGTTGGGCGACGAGGCGCTGGCGGAGTTCTTCGGACGCTACGTCTCGTGGGCGTTGGAGCTCTATGTCCAGGCCCGCCAGGGCGCTCGCGCGCTCATGCCCCTGAACCCGCTGGCGACTGCGCCGTTCGCGGCGACCGACGCCCTGGCGCGCCTCGTCCTCGGCGCGGCGCAGTGGGGAAATCCCGGCGCTCCGCCTTCTCCCATCCCGCCAATGCCGGTGCCGGAAGCGGCTGATTCCGTTCCGCCGCCGCCGCCTTCGGATCTCGATGCTTCGGAGACTGGCGCGGGGGCTTCCTCTGCATCAGAAGAAGAGGAAGAGACGGGTCACGTCGCCGAAGGCGTAGAAGCCGAAATGCTGCGCCTGCGTCGTGAGATCGAAGCCCTGAAACGATCGATGGGGGCACCGCCCGTTCCCGCGCGCCGCTCGCCGAAGAAGACCACCGCGAAAACCCCTAAGAAACGCTGAGATCCCTTGAGCGCCGAACAGCTCGGTGCTCCCGCCCGCAGTATTTGACGCAGTCGAATCCATTTGTGCGGTGCATCAAATGGGGTTGACGTTGGACATGGGATCCTTAGGATTGGGGCGCGCGATGTTGCGCCGCAACATGAAGGTGACTCCCATGTCGTTCAATCCGTTTGCGCAGGTCGGTAAGGTTTTCGAGACGTGGCAGAAGCTCGCGGACGATTCGGTCCAGCGTACCGCGTCGTTCTACGCCGAGATCGAGAAGGCCGAGGCGAAGAACGTGGAGCGTGCGGAGAGCGCGGTTCACGAGTTCGTGAAGCTCACCAAGGAGAGCCTCGCGTACAGCACGCAGCTCGGCGCCGAGTGGCGCAAGCTTTCGCTCGAGTCGCTTCAGAGCGCCACGCAGGCGTTCTCGAAGGCTGGTGAGGCTTCTCGCTGATCTTCGACATGCTGAAGCCGCGCGTCGCCCCGACTCCGAGAGACACGGTCTTTCGTGACGGGAAGAGCAGCGTCTACCGGTTTCGCCCCGCCGAAGGGCAGGGGCGTAATCCGGGACGCACGCACGTCCCCGTGCTGCTCGTTCCGTCGATGATCAACCGTTGGTACATCTTCGACCTGCGTGAAGGCGCAAGCCTCGTCGCGGGTCTCACGCACGATGCTCCCTGGGATACGTACTGTTTCGACTGGGGGTTACCGGCGACGAAGATCGCTACCTGACGTGGGACGACGTCGTGGCCAAGCTGGAGCGCGCCGTGCGCTTCGTCTTGCGCTCGACGGGTGCCTCTTCGCTCGCGTTCGTGGGTTACTCCATGGGCGCCACGCTGAGCGGAATTCATGCTGCACTGCACCCAGAGACGGCAGCCGCCCTCGTGAATCTCGCGGGGCCCTTCGATTTCGATCTGGCAGGAGGGCTCCGCTTGCTGGCGGATCGCCGGTGGTTCAACACCGACGCGATCACGTCCGCCGGCAACGTTTCGCAAGCGCAGATCCAGAGTGGGATCCTGGCGCTGTCACCCACCGAGCCGGTCGGCAAGTGGGTGAGGATCGCCGAGCAATGGCATGACCCCAGCGCACGCGCAGGGTTCGCCGCGCTCGAGAAGTGGGCCGCGGAGGACGTGTCGTTTCCCGCTGCGGCCTACGGCACGTACGTCAAAGAGCTCTATCAGCAGAACCAGCTGATTCGCGGCGAACACCGCGTGCGCGGAAAGGTCGTCGACCTCTCGCGCATCACGTGTCCGGTTCTCACGATCGCCGCCGATCGCGACGTCGTGTGTCCGCGCAATGCCGCCATCGCGCTCAACGCAGCGGTGCGCTCGAACGTGAAGGACATCCTCGACGTTCCCGGCGGACACGTCGGCGCCGTCGTCGGGACGCAAGCGGCGCGCACGCTCTATCCGCCGCTCAAGTCGTGGCTCACGCAGTACGCCAAGATCGCGTCTGGTCTAGGGGGAACCTCCGGTTCCCCTCAAAACCTTCGGTTTTGAGCCTCCCCTCCGGCGGAGGCGGTCCGCCTTCGGCGCTCGCGCTGCGCGCGATAGGGACCGCCTCCTTGTCTCTCCTCTCGTCAGCCCTCGGCCGATGAAGAGGCGTGACAACTCGAGATAGAGGTCAATTCGATACTCTCGTCATTGCCGGGAGAGTCGAGGTTCTACCGCTCACGCCTCTCAAAGACTCCCGCCCTCCCTGTGAAAATTCTCGCTTCTCGAACGGCATTGCCTCTCGAGCGGCGTGGACGCGAGGGATTCGCAGTTCTCACTTCCGGATTCGTACTCGAGGTCGCACGTCGACTCTCGGGCACGGGACTTTTTCGCCTTGAAGCTCGGCCTGTAACAGCAAGGACGCTACTCCTCATGAAACTCGACTCCCTCAAGATCATCGTCACGGGCGGCGCCTCCGGCATGGGCGCGCACTTTGCGAAGCGTCTCCACGAAGCCGGCGCCAAGGTTGCCGTCGGTGACGTCAATGAAGCCCTCATGAGCGAGCTCCCCGCGGGCATCGCGCGTCGCAAGCTCGATGTCTCGCGCGAAGACGACGTGGTGTCGTTCGTCGACTGGGCGAACAAGGAGCTCGGCGGCCTCAACGGCCTCATCAACAACGCCGGTATCATCCGCGACGGCCTGCTCGTGAAGCAGGATCGCGAGACCAAGGCGATCAAGAAGTTCTCGACCGAGGACTGGAACGCCGTCCTCGGGATCAACCTCACCGGCGCCACGCTCATGGTGCGTGAGGTCGTGGCGAAGATGGTCGAGACCGGCTCGAAGCCCGGCGTCATCGTCAACATGTCGTCGATCTCGCGTCACGGCAACCGTGGCCAGTCGAACTACGTCGCCGCGAAGGCTGCGCTCGCCGCCAACACGCTCACCTGGGCTCGTGAGTTTGCCAACTACGGCATCCGCGTCACCGGCATCGCGCCCGGCATGATCGAGACGCCGATGACCCGCGGCATGAACCAGAAGGCGCGCGACGCCGTCGTGGCGCAGATCCCCGTCGGCCGCATCGGCGACCCCGAGGACATCTGGGTGGCGGTGAAGTTCGCGCTGGAGTGCGACTACTTCAACTCGCGCACGATCGACGTCGACGGCGGCCTCTCGTTCTGAAATGACCCGTCATTAGGGAGGGGAGGGGCTCCGATGCCGAGGATCCACGCATCGAGCCCGGTTCCCTGACCTAGGCGAGCTCACCGCACGAAATTCGAACGGCCCCGCGCATTTTGTATGCGACGGAAGACGGGCGCACTTGTCGAAAGGGAGGAAAGGCGCGTTTTCCGCGTCCATCGACAAGGAGAGACCGTGGCAACCACGAAGAAGTCCGCCGGCGCGACCAAGAAGGCGCCTTCGCTCGCCGCTACACTCGAACGTCTCGTAGAGCTCACCAGTGGAAAAAAGCGGCCTGCGACGCGCGCCGAGCTCGATGCCGTCGCGGTCGCGCTGGGCGGGGTGCCGGCCGATCTGCGCGCCCTTTACGGAGTTGCCGGCAATCTCGGCTCTGTCATCCAAGGCACCGCCCTCGAGTGGCTCGACGTCGGCGATGCGGTGACGTCCTGCCGGCAGAATCGGGAGTTCGGCGTCCCGGAGAGCCTCTTCCCGATCGCGACCGATGGTGCGGGGAACTTCTCGTGTTTCGATCGCGATAGCGGGAGGATCTTGGATTGGGATCACGAGGCGCGGGCGACGCGCGCACTTGCGCCGACGCTCTCGGCGTATCTCGAGAAGAGCGTCGTTCGCGAGCTCGGGAAGGCGCAGACGCAGAAGCGGGCGCTCGAGAAGGAACGTGGCCAGGGGCTGTCCTTCGGCACGAGGCCGTCTTTGCCTTCGAAGCTCGTGCCGCTCGCGAAGGCCACGGGCGCCCGTCTCGCGGGTGACTGCGTGTGCCTCCTCGAGGAAGGGCGGATCGCGGTGGGCAACAACAATCGGGCCTCCATCGTCGACCTCGAGACGCTGGCAGAGAAAGCGGAAATTCCGGGCGGCGCCTACGACATGGCGTTCGAATCCGCGAGCCGTCGTATCGTGCGCGCGAACTTCGGGCAGATGTCACTCGCCGACGGCGTGTCCGGGAAGCTCCTTGCACGCTTCCAGGCGAAGAACATCGGTCACTGGGCCGCCATCCTCCTGGCCGCCGGGGGCTCCTTGGCGATCACGTACTCGACGACTCCCAAGGTCGAGTTTTGGGACCTCGCGAGCGGCAAGGGCATCCCTCGCCATGAGAAGGGCGATTGGGCTCCCTCGTACGACCTCCCCGAAGGAAAGCCCGTCGCGACTCTCGCGGCACACAAGGCGTGGGTCCGCTCGGCGCGCGTCAGTCCCGACGGGACCATGCTCGTCTCGGGCGACGACGAAGGGAAGCTCTGTTTGGCCCGGATCGCGGATCGTTCGCTCGTGTGGTCCACGTCGTTTCGTGAGCCGATCAAGGCGGTCGACTTCGCCGCCGATGGGCGGTCGATCTTCGTGGGGCTCGAGTCCGGCAAGGTGCATGTCCTCGACGTCGGCGGCAAGAAGCTGCGGACGTTTCGCGTCGCCGAGGAGATCATCGGTCTTCGCGTGCTCGACGACGGCCTCCTCCTCGTCCTCCTCTGGACAACGCTCACCGTCTGCGATCCCATGACGGGCAAGGTCATGGCCCAGGCGCCGACAGGGAAGAACGCTCACATGTCGCGCATCGCCGACGTACGCGGCGACGTCGTCGTCCTCTCCCGCCCGACCGCCTTCTTCCGCATCGTCTGATCCGACAACACGGAGGCGTATCTTGTACATCCTTCGATCGACCGTCGCGAACCCGAAGCCTTCCGTCCGAACGCTCGTCGCGAGCCTGAAGAAGCTCGTACCCGGTGTCGATTTCGATCCGGTCAAGATGGATGCCGAGGACCGAATGCAGTTCCTGCTCCAGGCGATCGAGGAGGACCGCTCGGGGGAGCTCGCGGCGCGCGTGAAGAAGCTTCACGCTGGCGACGTCGAAGACGCTTCGGACAAGGTCGTGCGGACAATCATCCGCGAGCGCTGGGGCGAGGAGCTCGTCTACTTCGATCTCACCGTCGACCAGATCAGGGGGTCGCTGAAAGCGATCCTCTCGTTCGTGGTGGAGAACGAGCTCCGTCTGTTCAACGACCTTACGGGAGTGGACGAGCCGCTCCCGCGCACGTCAGCGAAGGCATCGAGCCGCCGACGGAGCTGAGCCGCGGCGTTTCATTCGCTCGTCGTTTCTCGATGGAGGGAGGCGTGTCCGCGCAGCCCGCGCTCGGACAGCGCCTCCGTCCGGTTCTTCGTCACGGCTGCGCGTAGTAGTCCCAACGGCTAGTGCCGACGGTCGCATCGCACGTGTCCTTCGTGACCACGAGAGCAGCCTTGCACGTGTCGACCAATGCAAGTGTCGACCAAGCCAAAGACTGACTCGTGGACGCGACCTTCGAAAAGCTGGCGTTGCATCGCGGTGCCGGAATGTCGAAGCTCGATGGCGTCGGTGCGAATCCGGTGCTGCTCCACCGATAGACGTCCCACCGTGAAGCTCCGACGGTCACGTCGCATGCATCCGACGTGACCACGAGGTCCGGCTGCTTTTTGCCGGTGAGCGCCATGGTCGTCCACGAGAGGCTGCCCGCGCTCTCGGCAACGGCTCCGAAGGCTTTGTTGCAGCGTGGGGCCGGGATCGAGAACGTCGAAGGGCGCACCGCAAATCCGCTCGCGCTCCAGGCGTGGACGTCCCATCGGCTGGTTCCCACGTCCTTGTCGCAATCATCGTAGGTGACGACGAGATCGGCGTGGCCGTCACCCGTGAGATCCTGAACCACCCAGCGGAGTGGGTCGGCGCCGGCGAGAGCATCGAAGTTTTTCTGGCAACGCGGAGGAGGCACGGTGAACGTCGACGGAGTCTTGGCGAACCCTGCGCTCGTCCACGCGTAGACGTCCCAGCGGCTCGTGCCGACGTCTCCGTCGCAGCTGTCCTGCGTGACGATCAGGTCCGGGTGGCGGTCTCCCGTGATATCGGTCGTTGCCCACCGCACGGACTGCGTTCCCACGAACGCGTCGAAGGTGGTGTTGCAGCGCCCCGCGGGAATCTCGAATTGCGTGGGCACCATTGCGAACCCTGCGCTGCTCCACGGGTAGACGTCCCAGTACTTCCTCCCGACGTCCGCGTTGCAATCGTCCTCGGTGACGACGAGGTCGAGGTTCCCGTCTCCCGTGAGGTCGACCGTGGCCCAGCGCAGCGACGAGCGGTCAGCAGCGACCGCGTCGAAAGGCTGCTTGCACCGCGATGCAGGGATGGCGAAGGGGACGGGGCTGCTCGGGAATCCGCTCACGCTCCAGCGATAGACGTCCCAGCGCGTGGCTCCGACGTCGGCATCGCACGCATCGTGGGTCACGACGAGGTCAGGATGTTCTCCGCTCGTGAGGTCGAGCATCGACCATCCGAGTGCTCCCGTTCCCGCTGGAGCGTTGAAGGGCGATTGGCAGCGCGTGGCAGGGATCGAGAACGCCCTTGGTTTCGCCGAGAATCCCGGCCCGAGCGCCGCCGTACATTGCGTGCCGTCGGTGCCGCCCGGTCCGTCGCCGGGCCCGACGGAGTCGCTGCCTCCGTCGCTACCTTGGGGGTCCGCCGGTGCTCCTGGGGTCCCGTTTCCAGTGTTTCCAGTGCTCGACGAGCATGCCGTCACGAGAAAGGATGCGGCGGTGAAGGCGAAGACGGTTGTCGTGAGAAGGTGCATTGGACGGAGGCTGTTCGGCTGGTTCATGGCGCGCCTCTCAGTTGCACTTGAAGTGACCGTTGGGGGCCGCACTGCAGAAGATGCATTTCAGGGTGTACGCAGAGCCATCCGATTTTCGTGTGCCGATCAGCGAAGTGCCTTGGCACCCGCAAGTCGTGAGCTCCAAGCCGAGCGGCTTGCCGTTCAACGAGACCGAGTAACCTCCCGTCACCGGAGCGCAGTCGACGTTCGCGGCGACACACGCCCCGCCCTGACACATCTGCGAGATGGCGGGCGGAGGACCGCTGCATAGCGCCCCGTCCGGCTTGGTTACCTGGGCGCACTTTCCCGCGTTGCAGACGGCTTGCGCGCAAGCCGGCATTCCACCGCCTGTGCAATTGATGTTGCAGGTACCGCAGTGCAGGGGGTCCGCTTGGAGGTCGACGCACTCGCCGTTGCACACGGAGTCACCGGCGTGGGGACAGACTTCTTTGCATTGGCCCTTGTCGCAGGTGGCCGTCGCGTTCGATGCCGTTGCCTTGCAAACGAAGCCACAGCTTCCGCAATTGTTGGGATCGCTATCGAGATCGAAGCAGCCCTTCGGGCATGTCGTACACCCGCCCGGCGACGTCACGTGGTCGGTCGACGCGTCTTGCCCGGATGGCGTTCCGTCGCTTCCGTCGGTTTCGCCGGTTTCGTCGCCGCGCGGTCCATCCTCTTCGCCCGTTGCGTTTCCGTCGGTGCCGCCGTCCCCGGTGGCGGCGATTTCCGGGCTCGAGGGCATGGAGCCTGAGCTGCATGCAGCAACCGTGAGGGCGGCGAGCGCGACAACGAATCCCCCGCGTCCCAACGAAAGTAGAACGGATGAACGATTTTGCATGGCCTGTGTCGCCCAGACAGGGCCAGAGCGGAGCGGTCGCAGAAAATCGACAGTGAGGCGGTCGATCCGTCACGGAGGAGGTCGCGCGACGGCCCGCGCGCTTTTGCCGAACGGCGGAAGCTTGTAGGCTGGGGGTGTGACGTCGCCTCCTTCTCCAAACCCGTCTGAAGAGGAGAGCCCCGAAGAGGCGGAGCGCGCCGCCGAAGAGCTGCTCCAGTTCTTCCGCACGCTCCCCACCGTCGCTCGGCGTGCCTACGAGGCCCTGGCCGAGGCCGACCGGACGTACGGCGAAGACGTGGGCGCCCAGAAGCGAGCCGCCGGTGCCGCCAAGGGGGTCGAATGATCCCGTCGGCCGAGGCCATCACGTTGGCCTACGCGCGCATCGCCCCCGCGCTGAATCTTCCCGAGAAGGTCAGCTCGGCCGCCCTCAGGCTCGCGCTCCGCGAGGCGGATCACCTTGCCGACGACGTCTACGACGTGCCCGCCGCCCTTCTTTTCGCCTTCGGTCGCTACCCGCGCTGCTTCGGCGGGTTCCGGACCATGAGCGTCATGGTCGTCGAGTGGCACGCCAAAACCCTGGGTTTCAAGCTCGAGGCGAGCGAGACTGACCTCTCCGGCATCCTCGAACGGGTGGCGCTTCGTGAGCTCGATTACGAGCAGGTTCGTGCCTGGGTCGTGGAGCGCATGTTGCCCTTCGGTGGCTAGAACGCCCCGAAAATGAGCGCCGTGGGCGTCTCAAAATCGCTCAATGGCAGCGGAACATTGCACTGGGATGAGCTTCGGTGAATGCTTCTCCTCGATGCACCCCTTTCTTCGCTACCGCCTTCCGTTGATCCTCGCCCTCGCCGCTGGGGGAGTGTGGCTTGGCTGCGGAACCGACAACGGTGATGCCTCCGGGCAGGATCCCGAGGGCTATCCGCCGGACGAGACGGATGGCGAGGACGGGCATACCGGTGGCAATGCGCTCGATGCGAGCAGCGGCGGCAAAGACGCCTCGAAGCCGGACGCGTCGGACGGCGGGGATCTTCCCGTCCCGGATGGTGGAAAGGAGTGCGTCGACACGGACGATCCCGGCGGCTCCGAAGCCCTCGCCAAGGCCCTCGGCGATACCCCCGACTCCGACGACACGACGAAGACCGTCACGGGCGTGCTCAATGGCGTGCTCGACACGGACTTCTATTCGCTCAGCGTCACCGACACCTTCGGCAGCATCCTCGAAGCGCACTTCAAGACGCCGACGAGTGGCATCGAGCTTTGTGTCTTCCTGAAGTGCAAGGACGCGAAGGTGACGACGAACTTCAAAGGCTGCACCGGTGGAGTGGAAACCACGAGCAGCATCGGCATGAGTGGTTGTTGCGCGACAGGCCCGAGCGAGGCGACGCCGAAGTGGAGTTGCGGCGGGTTCACGACCACCGACGACTCCGCCAATTTCTACGTGCGTATCAAGCAGACGGCGGACGCCTGCACCCCGTACGACTGGACCTACACGTTCTGACCACGTGACAGCCCGTCGAGCACGCGCTCGGCCCACGCATCGTACGCAACCGCTGCTCCCGGCGAGCGCATGGGGCCTCCCATGAGGAGGCCACGGCTTCGTGCATCGACCGCGGCGAGTAGCGCTTTCTCGCGCGGCAAGAGACCTGCCGCGAGGGCGTACTGCTCGCGGGCCGCGAGCTCGAGAGCTTCGCGCACCATTCCGCGCACGGAGAGCACGACCACGCTGGCGAACGTGAGGAGCGCGCGCGGGTCGCGTCCCGGCTCGAGGTCGCGGAGCGCCGTGCTGACACCCACGGCTCCGAAACCCGCGTCGTCGGTCAGCACGTCCACGATTCCGTTCGTCGCGACGGGCGGGAAGAGCGACGACGCGCTTCGGACGATCATGTCGGCCTCGTCGAGGCGGCCCAGCGCCACGAGAGCGACCGCGCGATGCGAGAGGATCATGCACTGACCGTGTCGCTTCCACTTCGGCGCGGCCATCGCAGGAACGGACTCGTACGCGATCGAGAAGAGATCGGCCGCCTCCGCGAAATCGCCGTTCGCCTCGGCGCAGAGGCCAAGGATGTAGAACGCACGCATGCGGAGGTCGGCGCGGAACACGCGGCCGAGCGTTCGGTGACACAAGGGCAGCGCGTCGCTCGTGTTGCCGCGCAGCCACAGCTCGGAAGCCGCCTTGAGGTCGTTCGAGCCCTTGAGGAGGAACACCCAGGCGAGGACCGTCGAACCGAGAAAGGCGAAGAACCCGAGCAGGAGCGAGAGCGCCGTGAGCGCGTCGAGCTCGAGCGCGGCGCCGAGAATGCTGCCGACGATGCCCACGAAGGGACCGCCGAGCACCCCGCCCAGGAGCACGAGCGCTGGCACCACGCGCGACCGTACGTTGGAACCCGACCGGGTGACGAGGTAGCGGTTGGGCCCCGCGAGGGTCGGAAACGTGTGCACGAGCGACATCGCCGAGGATGGTACTTGCGCCCGCGGGAGCGACGCCACCGCAAGAACTATCTCGACTGTTCTTTCGCGGGCGATCGACGCGCCACCTCGTGCGCGCTATAGCTCGTCGTCGAGGATCGCGTGACCGAGCCGACGAAGCCGACGAAGCTCAAGCGCGGACGCTACGAGCTCCTTCGCAAGCTCGGCGAAGGCTCGCAGGGGGAAACCTGGGAAGCCGCGGAGACGGGGCATGACGCCCGCGAGACCGACGCTCGCGATCCGAGCGGCCTCGTCGGCAAGTGGGAGCGCTACGTCCACCAGGCGCGTACGGGCGAGGCGCGTGACTCACGCGGTCGCCTGGCCATCAAGTGCTTCCGCATCGACAAGGCGAAGGCGTGGAAAGACGTCGAGCTCGCCGAGCGCGAAGCGGAGACGCTCGCCTCGCTCGAGCACCCGAACCTGCCGAAGTACATCGAGCACTTCGAGGAGAACGGCACGCTCTACCTCGTCATGGAGAAGATCGAGGGCGAGACCCTTTCCAACCTCCGTGCGCGCGGCCGCTCGAGCCACGAGGAAGTGACGCGGATGCTCGAGGACATCGGCGGCGCGCTCCGCTACCTCCACGGGCGCTCACCACTCATCGTCCATCGCGACGTCAAACCGGGAAATGTCATTCGCCGCCCCGATGGCTCGTATGCGCTCGTCGACTTCGGCGCGGTACGTGATCGCTTGAAGCCGCAAGGCGGCAGCACCGTCGTCGGAACGTTCGGCTTCATGGCGCCCGAGCAGTTCCAAGGGCGCGCCTCCGCCAAGTCGGACCTGTACGGCCTCGCCGCGACGGCGCTCTCGGTGCTCACCGGCGAAGAGCCCGAGAACCTCCCTCACGAAGGCCTCGGCATCGACGTGCTCGCCAGCGTGCCCGTAGGAACGCCGCGCGGGCTCGTTCGCGCGCTCTCCGCCATGCTCGTTCCGGATCCCGATCGACGCATCGACACGATCGAAGACGCTCTCGAGCTTCTCCACGAAGAATCGAGACCGGCCCCGCGTGTGCGGACCAAGAAGGAACGAAAGCAGCAGCGCCGCGAAGAGCGAAACGAACAGAAGCGTCAGAAGCGCGACGACCGCGCGGCACGTCGTGAGCGCCGCCGTGAACGCCGCGAGCGCCCGGTTCCGATCGTTCCTCGTCTCGTCGCCCGCTTCGGCCTTCTCGTCGCCCTCGCCGCCGTTTGGCTCGCCGTCGGGGTGGTCACGCCCGTCGTCCTCATCCTGCTCTCGCTCCTCTTCGGCGCCGCCCTTCGCCGTGCCGCCGCCGCCTGCGTTCGCGCCGCGCGACGGGCCCAAGGGGCAATCGGTCGAGCCTCGGCCTGGCTCTCCGGTGAAGAAGAGCCCGACGTGCGTGTCCGCGTGGCGAGCGAGCCTGGCGGTGTCCGCATCGACGCCCCGCACGACGACGACGCGTTCGATGACGCCGAACACGCCGATGACTGGATGCAAGACCAGCTCGCTCGTCGCACCGAAATGGAGGCCCGGCGCGAACGCATGCGTGCCCACGCTCGTGGCAACCTCGCCGCTCAGAAACGCAAACACTGGGGGCGCTGAGAACGGCGCCACCGTCTCGGCGATATCAACCCTTTGCTGGCGGTTCGAGCGGCAGATCGACGGAGAACGTCGAGCCTTGGCCGGGGGCGCTTTCGACGCTGATGTGGCCGCCGTGGGCGGCGACGAATTCGTGAGAGATGTAGAGGCCGAGGCCGAGGCCCCCGTAGTGTTGGATGGGGGCGACGCGGCCGAACCGTTCGAAGATGGCGGCCTGGGCTTCCTTCGCGATGCCGATGCCGTGATCGCGGACGGAGAGTCGGGCGTGGTCGCCGAGCTTCTCGACCGTCACTTCGATGGGCTTCCCTGCGCCGTATTTGATGGCGTTCGTGAGCAGGTTCGAGACGACCTGATCGAGGCGCATGCGGTCCCACTTGCCGGTCACGCCAGGCTCGAGGTGGGCGTGGAATTCGCATTTCGCCTTGCGAGCTTCGGCTTCGTGACGCTCGAGTGTTTCTCTCACGAGCTGCGAGAGATCGAACTCCTGGAGGTCGAGATCGAGGTTTCCGGCGGAAATACGCGTGACATTCAGGAGGTCTTCGATGAGTCGTTCGAGTCGCTTCAACTCGGTATCGGTCTTTTCGAGCGCCTTCACGAGTGACGCGGCTTTCGGGAAGGACTCGGGCGTGACGCCGAGCATCGCGCGCTTGAGGACTTGCAAATACATCTTCAGCGGCGTGATGGGGGTGCGGAGCTCGTGGGAGGCGATGGAGATGAAGTCGTCGCGGATCTGGACCGACTTCTGCGCTTCGAGGCGCGCGGCGCGCTCCTGGGCGAGGAGGATCTCGCGTTCGGCTTCGGCCTTGGTTCGTTCGGTGATGTCCGTGGAGATTCCGCAAACCGCGTAGGGCTCGCCGCGGGCGGTGAAGAGCGGGAACTTCAGCGAGATGTACGTGTGCAGACCGTCGTCTTGCGGAATGACCTCTTCCCACTCCGTGGGAATTCCGGATTCGAGCACGGCGCGGTCGTTCGCTTGGTTGGAATCGGCGATGTTTTGCGGAAGGATGTCGCCGTCGGTCATGCCGAGGAGGAAGTCTTTCCTGACGTGAAAGAGCTCTTCGAAGCGGCGGTTGATGAAGAGGTAACGGCCGTCGAGATCTTTCGCGAAGATGACGGCTGGAGCGCTGTCGATGATGAGCTGGAGCTGCTCTTGGCTGACGCGCAGGGCCTCTTCGGCCTGCTTGCGCTCGACGTTCTCGCGTTCCACGGCCTCGTAGAGGCGTGCGTTCTGGAGCGAGATCGCCGCCTGCGAAGCGAGCAATTCGAGCGTGGTCAGCTGCCCGCGCGAGAATGCTCGCGGGAGTTGCTCGTTCTCGAGATAGAGAACGCCGATCAGCTCACTCTGGCGGAGGATGGGAAGAGCGAGGACCGAGCGAGCGCGTGTGTTCGTGAAGTGTTCGTCTTTGGCGAATCGGCCGGCATCGGCGGAGGCGTCGTCGATGATCACCCGGGTCTTGGTGCGCTGGACGTAGTTGACGACGGACAGGGGAACGCTCCGTTCGACGTCCGCCGGACGACAGGCGACGAGCTCCGAGCGGATCCCCCGTTCGCTCATCGTCGCCGTGGCCTCGACCGACATCTGCCGGCTCCCGTCCCGACCCAACAGGAGGCGGGCCCGTTGTGCGCCACTCAGCTCGAGAACGACTTCGAGGAGCTCTCCGGCGAGCTTGTCGATTCGGATCTCCTCGGAGATCCTCTGCGAAGCTTTGACGACCGAGAGGAGATCGAGGTGGTCGTGGTGGGCGTCGAACGCCGGAGACGAGAGCGCTGCAGAGCCGGCGATAGGCTTCTGATCGAGCTCGGCAACTTTGGCTTTCGCCCCCCAGCGCGCATAGCGAGCACGCGCGCCGCGAAAGTAGGTTTCGGCGAAGTCGTCGAACCCGCGCGAGGCATGGAAGCGCGAGCCTAGCTCGTAGGCGACGGCCTCGTTCTGGATGAACCCATTGTCTCGCGCAGACCGAATCGCGTCTCGGTAGAGGCGCATCGCCTGGGGATCGTCTCCGCGAATGCGAGCGACTTCGGCGGAGAGGAGCAAATACCGATTTGCGTGATTCTCCGGACCGTTCTCGGCCCACTTCTCCAGCTTCGCCAGGATCTTCACGAGCCGGCCGTCGAACGCGCGTTTGCGTTCTTGCGAGGCCGTTTCGTACAGGGCCGTCAGCGTCAAGCCGAGATAGAAATAGTGCGTGGCCTCGAGCATCGTCGACATCACGCCACCCAACTGGGCGGCGGCACGTTCGGCGTGTTCGAGCGCTTCTTCGAATTCCGAATGAAGGAAATGGACGATCTGCTTGGAGACGTGCAGGAAGCCCTGCGCAAGTGCGTTGTTGGCGCGCTTGAAGCGGTCGAGGTAGTCCGCTTCCGAGAACGTTGCGTCGTCGAAGTTGGAGCGGCCGTGCGTCTGTCCCTCGAGGCAGGCGGCGAAGCGGCTGACGAGTCGGAGCATCGCCAGAATGCCGTCGTTGTGACTCTGAATCGCGAACGCGGAATAGCGAGATGTCGTATCGATGACTTGAGCGAGCGGCGCGCCGCTCTCCACGGCATTCCAGGCGATGAGCGAACAGGCATGGCCGGCGTGGACGAAGTCGCCGACGTCGAGCGCACTTGCGAAGGCTCGCTCGAGAATCGCGGTCGAGGTGGCGAGATGGCGACGCCACGAATTGACGAACGCGCCGTGGACGAACAGGGTCATTCCCGTTCGGCGTGATTCCTCGAATTTGCCGTCGAGATGCAGGGCCAGCTCGGAGAATCGATAGGCTGCAGGAATGTCTTCGAGCAGCGATGCGAGCAAGATGGCATATCCGCTGTAGACCACGCAGGAGTCGGCCGTGTTGCCGTGGTCCAAGCAAGCCTCGATGGCTTCCAGCGTGATGAGCGGGAAGAGCACCTGGTAGCTGATGAACGACGCCGGCATGGAATCCACGAGCAGGCCGACGAGCGCGACGCGCTGTGGGTCGGTGATGACCGGCAAATTGGCGAGTCCGGGCACGTACACGTTCGCCAGGCGCCTGCGCACCGTCTTCGCTTTTGCGCGCGTCTTCTGGCGAATGGCCTCGTCGTCTTCCGGGAGGTCCAGTCCGAAGAGCCGAAGGCCTTCGTACGCGGCCCGAATCGCCTCGCCGTTGCGGCCGGCCATGTGATGAATCTGGAGTCGAAGCTGGTACACCTCGACGCGGTCGAGCGGCGATCGTGCGGAGGCGAGCACCGTTTCCATGACGGCGTCGGCGGCGGCGATGTCGCCGACGAGGTATTCGCACTCCGCCAATTCGCGATGGATGGGGAACGCAAGGTCGTAGCGTGTCGACCAGGCGTCGTCGGGAAGCAGGTCCCGGGCGTGCGTGAGATAGGTTCGCGCGGATTCGAAGGCGACCGATGCCTTGGCCTTCGACCCGGCGCGCAGGGCGAGACGCGCGATGGCGTCTTTTTCGTCGTGCGAGGTGATTTCGGAAATGCCGCGTCCGAAGTGCGTGACGACCTCGAAGAGGCGCTCCTCCACGGCGGCTGGCTCGAGCTTGGCGAGCAGACGGCGCCCGATCTCGAGGTGGACCCCCGGGCGTTCGGACTCGGGAACGAGCGCATAGGCCGCTTCGCGAATGCGGTCGTGCAGGAACTGGTAGGCGTCTTCCGTGCGCACGATCAGGTTGGCGCGCACCGCGTCCCAAAGGGCTTCGTGGATTTCGGGCTCGCGCTTGCCGCTGACGAGCATCAAGGTCGGCACCGTCGCTCGAATGCCCAGGCTGGCGAGCCCCTCGAGCGCCTTTTGCGTCGCCGCGGGGAGGCGCTCGAGCTGGGCGACCATGAAGGCCACGACGTTGTCCGTATAGGCCTGACCGCGAATCCTATCGAGGTCCCAATGCCACGACGCATCGCAGCCGTCCCACGTGAGGAGCCCTCCTTCGTGGAGCGCCGTGAGGAATTGCTGGACGAAGAACGGATTGCCGTCCGTTCGTCCGTGGACCAGGCGGGCGAGGGGCCCGCCGCTTCACGCCCGCAGTGCAGCGTGGTGGCCACGAGTGCGGTGACATCGTCGGTCGAGAGCCGCGGAAGCGCGATCTCGGTGATGCGCGCCCCGCCCTTGCGCGCCGTGTCGCTGATCGATGCGAGCGGATGCGAGGTGCCCACTTCGCTGTTGCGATAGGTGCCGGCGACGAAGACGTGCTCGATGTCGGGATGGGTGACGAACTCGTCGAGGAGCGTGAGGCTCGCCGAGTCGGCCCATTGGAGATCGTCGAGGAAAAGTGCGAGCGGGTGGTCGGCGCGCGCGAAGACCCCGATGAACTGGCGGAAGGCGATCTGGAAGCGATTCTGGGCCTCGACCGCCGGCAACTCCGGCACGCGAGGTTGGCTGCCCATGAGGAGCGCGACCTCGGGGATGACGTCGAGAATCAGCTGGCCGTTGCCGCGCAGCGCGCTGACGAGCCGTGAGCGCCACTCCGCGACGCTCGCTTCGCTCTGCGAGAGAACCTCCAACACGAGGCGTCGAAAGGCCTGAACGAAGACGGAGTAGGGCGTGTCCCGCGTGAGCGGTTCGAACTTGCCCGTGAGGAAGAAGGAGCGCCTCGCCACGATGGGCTTGTGGAGCTCCTGGACGAGCGCCGTCTTGCCGATGCCCGGCGGCCCGCTGACCAGCACCAGCTCCGACGCCCCGGTCGAAGCCACGCGGTCGAAGGCCGCGAGCAGCTCGGCGACCTGCTTGCTCCGGCCATAGAGCGCCTTGGGCACCTGCAGCTGATCGGACACGTCACGTTCCGCGAGACGGAAGGGCGTGATCTTGCCGTCGCTCTTCCACTCGACGAGCGCGCGGCGCAGATCGCGTTCGAGCGCGCGTGCTGTCTGGTATCGCTCCTCCGGGGTCTTCGCGAGGAGCTTGGAGACGATTTGTCCGAGCACCTCGGGAACGCGTCGCACGACGGCCGACGGCGAGACGGGGACGCGGGCGAGGTGCAAGTGCACCCATTCGAGCGGATCGTTTGCCTCGAACGGCAGGTGCCCCGTGAGCATCTCGTAGAAGATGACGCCCAGCGAGTAGAGGTCGCTCCGGCTGTCGACGGCGCAATTCATTCGCCCTGTCTGCTCGGGCGAAAGATGCGGAAGTGAACCTTCGATGAGATGTGCCGGTCTTGCCTCCTGGGCTTCACGCAAGAGTCGCGAGGTGGGGCTCAGACCTTCGATGGTGATCTCGAGATTCTCGGGGTTCACCAAGATGTTCTCGGGCATCAGGTTGCGATGCACGAGGTTCTGACCGTGCACGTCGGCGATCGCCTTCGTGATCGCCAGCGCGAGAGTCAGAAACTGCTCCGTCTTCATCGGCCTTCCGAGGTACCGACTCAAGGGTCGGCCGGAAGCGGGGCCGAGACGGTGGCGCAGCTCCTCGATGCTCATGACCTGCAGTGCTGCTGGACGATGGTCATCAAAAGGTGAGTGTCGACAGGCTTACGAATCACGCGGTGGCTCTTGCTGAGCGGTGTGGCGCGCTCGGCGAAGGCCGTGAGAAAGACGATGGGGATCGAGGAGAGCCGGGCGTCTTTCTCGAGCTGGGCCGCGAGCGTCCAGCCGTCCATGATGGGCATCATTAGGTCGAGCAGGATGAGGCAAGGCGGCTCGATGGTCTCGAGTAGCCGAAGCGCTTCCGCACCGTTCGACGCGGCAATGGCCTCGTAACCTTCGATGTCGAGGATGAGGCTGAGGGCTTCACGAACGCCCTCGTCGTCTTCGACCACCAAGATGCGGCTCCGTCGCATTCGTCTGGATCCCGTTCGTGTTGCAAGGTGCAGGCGTCAGGCCGACGAAGACGACGTCGGAGAAGGCAGAGAGAGCGCGGGTGCCCGAGCTCGCTCGACGGGCGAGATCGGCCGCGCCCTGTGCCGACGAGGCTATTTAAGCACGTCACGACGTCGTTCCCGTCAATCAGGGAAGTTCGGCCACACGACGTGTCCAGTGTCGTCGAAGCGCGGCTACTTCCACCGACGAGACGAGGTGGACGGAGTGGGGCGTCGTGGCGCACACGGAACTCGCGGTCATCGTAAGCATTTTTGCCACGCCGCCAAACGAGGACGAGGTGCGCGGAGCCTTCGTCCGCGTAAAAGGCGATCACCCTTTTTCGACCTCTGCACGGCGACCGATTACGATCCCTCCCATCATGGCGGCCCGCTCGGTTGGTTCTGGGACGATCTCCTTCGGCCTCGTCTCGATCCCCATCAAGCTCTACACGGCAACTTCGGCAAAGTCGGTCAGCTTCAACATGCTGCACAAGACATGCGGAAGTCGTCTGAAGCAGCAGCTTCTCTGCGCAACGGAGAACACCGTCGTCGAGCGATCGGACACCATCAAAGGGTTCGAGTACGCGCGCGATCAGTACGTGAAGTTTACCGACGAGGAGCTCAAGGCTCTCGAGGCGGCACGTACCGACACCCTCGAGCTCGTCGAGTTCGTCCCGGCCGACACGGTCGACTTTCTCTACATCGAGAAGACGCAGTTCCTCGGCCCCGACAAGGGCGGCGAGCGCGCGTACCGGCTCCTCTCCGAGTCGCTCGAGAGGGCAAAGCGCGTTGCCGTCGGCCGCTTCGCGCAGCGCGGGAAGGACAATCTCGTGCTCGTGCGCCCCTACAAGAAGGGCCTCATTCTGCACGAGTGCTTCTACTCCGACGAAGTCCGCTCGTTCGACGACGTCGAGACCGGCGGCGCGTTCGAGTTCAAACCCATCGAACTCGAGCTCGCCGACAAGCTGATTCAGCAGCTCGATCGCGACAAGTTCGAGCCGGAGCGTTTCCGCGACGCCTGGGCGGACAAGGTCCGCGAGGCCGTCGAAAAGAAGATCGCCGGCGAAGAGGTGCTCACTGCGCCCGAGGCACCGAAGGCGCAGATCATCGACCTCCTCGAGGCCCTCAAGCGAAGCGTCGCTGCGGCCCCGGCTGCGCCCGCCTCGGCGCCGAAGGCCGAAGCGCCGGCGTCGGAGCGCGCTCCTGCGGTCGTCGCGAAGGGACCGAAGAAGGCCGAGCCGCGCAAGGACACCGAGAAGACCGAGCGCAAGAAGAAGAGCGCCGGCTGACGAACGAAGCGGGCAGGTCGTTTCGAACCTGCCCGCTTTGACGTGCACTCTCCGCGGAAGGTCGGGCGCACGGCGCGCGGCCTTCTTCGAATCGGGGGCGAATCAGCCGCTCTTGGCGATCTTCTTCGTCGTGGCTTCCGTGCGGCGCGCACGGGCGAGGCCAGGGCGGTCGGCGGCGATGCGCGCCTGCGTGATGTGCACGGCATGAGCTGCCGAGCGCCAGGCACGAGCCTGTTCGATGCACGCGCGCTCACGGTCGCCGCCGGGCGCCTTCTCTTCGGCGCGATACTGCCGCGCGAACACGAGTGCTCGCCGCGCCGCTGCGCGATAGCCCCTGGCCAGGGCATTCGCGCGCACACGACGCAGGACGGACTCCTCGTCCAGCTCGGTCGTGGTGGCGGTGACGTCCACGGGGTTCATCCCGCAATTATGGAACGGTCGTCGCCGGAAGGCCAAGCGTGCGCGGCCCCGTTTTTACCAATTGCCCTCGCTGAGCAAAATTCCCGCGGCAGCTAGGCACGTAGCCCCGGGCGGTGCTCACTTGTCCAGCGCCTTGTCGAGCGTTTGCTGGAGCTCGATGAGATCGACGAGGTCTTCGACGTAATCGAGCTTCGTGGTGTCGATGCGCACGATGGGCCCGAGGTCGTAGCTGTCGAACCAGTCCTCGTAAAGGCGGTGCAGTCGCCGGAGATAGGCATCCGGGATGTCGCTCTCCATCGCGCGTCCGCGGCGGGCGATGCGCTTCTTCGTGGCGCCCAAGCTGCACGTGAGGGCAACGAGCACGTCCGGTGGGCGCAGCGTCTTCTTGATGCCCTGATAGAGCCGGTCGTAGACGGCCCAGTCGCGCGGGGTGATGTGCTTCTGGTTCTTCAGGCTGCGCGCGAAGATCTCCGCGTCTTCGTAGATCGTGCGGTCGATGACGGCGGGCTTGTTCGACGAGAGGAGCTCCTGATGGAGCTTCAACTTGTGCGAGAGAAAGAAGACCTGCGAGTGAAACGCCCAGGTCTTCATGTCTCGATAGAAGTCTTCGAGATACGGATTGTCGTCGTTCGGTTCGAAGAACGGCGCGAGCCCGTAGCGCTTCACGAGCCACGCCACGAGAGACGTCTTCCCAGCGCCGATGGTTCCCGCGACGGCGACGTACCTCTTCACAATCCTTTCTATACACGAAGCCGCCTCGGAGACGGCGATTGCGCGTCGTGCTAAGGCTCCCGCCGTGGCGAAAGAGCACTTTCTCATCAAGAGCGAGCCCTCGGTCTACCCCTGGGATCAGCTCGTGGCCGACGGCCGAACGATGTGGGACGGCGTCCGCAACTACGAGGCGCGCAACAACCTCCGCGCCATGAAGAAGGGCGACCTTTTGCTCTACTACCACTCGAACGAGGGCAAGGAGATCGTCGGGGTCGCCAAGGTCGCGCGCACAGCCTACCAGGATCCGAAGACCGACGAAGACTGGAGCGCCGTCGACGTGGAGCCGGTAAAGCCCCTCAAGAAGCCGGTCACGCTCGCGCAGGTCAAGGCTCACCCGCTGCTGTCGAAGATGAACCTCGTCAAGCGCTCGCGCATTTCCGTCGTCCCGGTCACGGCCGAGGAGTTCAAGACGGTGCTCGCGCTCGCGGGAACGAAAGCCTAGGTCAGCGCGTTCTCTCGCCCGGGCTCGAGACGTCCGAGACGCAAAACGTCGAGGCCCGGTCGGACATCGAAACTCGATAGGCCTCGAACGCCTCGCTTCGGCAGGAGCCAACTGGTGCGTTACATCGGAATCTTCGCGATTGCGCCCCTCCTGCTCGGTGCGGGGCACTATTTGATCTGGGCCAAGCTCGTACGCGATACGGCGCTGGCGCCGGCTTGGGCGCGCGTCTCGAAGTTCGGCATCGTCGCGCTTTATGGGCTGCTCCTCTCGGCGTTCTTCTCCGTGCGGCTTCTGCCACGTAGCGCGTCCGCACCGCTCGCCTGGTTGGGATTCACGTGGCTCGGCGTCTTCTTCTTCCTGGTCGTGTCGCTCGGTGTGACGAGTGTGTTGCAGCTCATGGCACTTCGTTCGTCGCGTGGTGACGGGCCCGTCGATCCCGAACGACGCCAGGCCTTCGCTCGCATCTTCGGCGGTATCGCCGCTGCGACGGGCCTCGGAATGGCCGGCGCGGGCGTGGTGAGCGTCATCTCGGACGTGGCCGTTTCGCGCGTGCGCGTGGCGCTCGACAAGTTCTCCAAGGCGCGCCCGAACTATCGCATCGTCCAGATCACCGACGTGCACGTGGGCCCCACGATCGGTCGCGCATTCGTCGAGAAGGTCGTGGCCACCATCAACGCGCTCGAGCCCGACGCCGTCGCCATCACCGGAGACCTCGTCGACGGTTCGGTCGACGACCTCCGCGAACACGTTGCGCCGCTCGCGAACATTCGTGCCAAAGACGGCGTCTTCTTCGTCACGGGGAATCACGAATACTACTCGGGGGCCGACGCGTGGATTGCTCACCTCCGTGAGCTCGGCATCCGCGTGCTTCGCAACGAGCGCGTTCGTGTCGGCGGCGAGCACGGCATCGACATCGCCGGCATCGACGACGTTTCGTCGCGAGGCTCCGTGCGCGGTCACGGGGCGGATATCGACACTGCCCTCGCCGGGCGTGACCCGGCTCGACCGGTCGTTCTCCTCGCTCACCAACCGAAGGCGATCGAGCGAGCGGCGCAGCTCGGTGTCGACTTGCAGCTCTCGGGGCACACGCACGGCGGCCAGCTCTTTCCTTGGAACTTCCTCGTGCGGCTCCAGCAGCCGTTCGTCGCCGGACTCCACGCGCTCGAGAGAGCGCAAATCTACGTGAGTCGGGGGACCGGCTATTGGGGCCCGCCGATGCGCGTCGGAGCACCTGCGGAGATCACCGAGATCGAGATCGTCGCGCGCTCGTGAGGCGACGTGATTCGCGCAGGCGCGTAGGTGCGTAAGCGCGTAGACGACTAGCCTTCGATTCTTGTGGCGTGCGCGGCGCGCTTCGCAGCCTCGCCACACGGAGGCTGTGTGCGCTGCCCGCGCACCCACTTCGATCTTGCCGAGAGGATCGAATGCCTACCTTCACTCCGTGAACGACGCGCAAGCGGAATATTCCGGGCACACCGCGTGCATTTTGTCTCGAACCGGAGGCGCGTGCGTGACTCGAAAGGCCGAGGTCTCGACAACTCGTAGCGGGCGTCGTCGTGGACGACCCGCACAGGGACGAACGTACCGTTCGACTCCCCGCCGGTCGGGATTCGGCCTGCGAGGGCTATTTTCGCGCGCGCACTACGATCCCATGCAGCAACGCCAGGCGCCCGACGCCGAAGAGGCACGGCAGCTCATCCGAAACGATTTCTTCGAGCGGGTTCGTTCGGACGAAGAGATCGATGCCCTCGTTACGAAATTCGCAGCCGTGACAGCGACGCCATACGCCGAGGTCCTCCGGCGCATGCTCGGTATGGAGGAGATGGACGAGAACCAGGCGAAGTCGCTCCTCCGCCGCGTCCTCGCACATCGTCGTCGCCTCTCGAAGATGGTGGGACGTTCGGTCCACGTTCGCGTTGCGGCGCTCGACCTTTTGACGATGCATCCGCCGCGTACGGCAGGGATTCAACGCCGAGACAGCCGGCCCATCGTGGTCACGCCGTCGCTCATCAAGCGCGCACTGGACGAGGCGAGCGCCGACGAGGTCACGGGGCTTCCGCAGCGTGCACACTTCATGAGCCTGGTGCGTCACGAGCTCCGTCAGCGGAAGCGACGTAGCGCGGCCGTGGTGTTCATCGACCTCGATGGCTTCAAGCGCGCCAACGATCTCCATGGCCACGCGTGCGGTGACGAAGTGCTGCGCATGCTGGCGCGCTCGGCGCGCGTCACGTTGAGGCACGGCGACGTCATCGCGCGCATTGGCGGCGACGAGTTCGCACTCTTGCTCCTCGACGTGAGTGAGGCCGAGGCGATCGCGGCGGTCACGCGCCTTCGCGAGCGCTTCGAATCGTGCACGGCGCGCTTCGGAACGTCGTTCTCGGCGGGCGTCGAAATGCCCATTCCGGGGGATACGGCCGATTCGCTGCTCGAACGTGCGGACGCGAAGATGTACCGCGACAAGCGAGCGCGCGCGGCGTCCGTGACGGGCTAGTGGCCTTCTTCTCGCATCGTCGTGGGACGCGATGCGAAGTTCGAGCACGAGCTGGTTTGCGCTCACGGCCGCCTCGGTCGTGATGAGCGTGTCGTCCGTTTCGGCGGCGCAGCAGTCGCCGCCACCGGTTCAGCCGGCGACGCCGTCTCCGAGCAACCCATCGGGTCGTGTTCCGTCGTCGACGCAGCAGGCGCCGGGAGAGGCGGGAACGACGACCACGACGAGCGCCGCGACGACTGCAGCTCAGCCGCCGCCCGTCGTCGAAGGAACGGCGATGCGCGCGCCGGTCGTCGAAGAGCCCGAGGGGCGGATGCTCGTCGCGCGCGGCAATACCGGATTTCAAGCCAGTGTTGCCCCGGGCGTGGTCATCGTGAACGGCGAGGCGGGCTTCAGCCTCGGCGTTCGCGTGGGCTACGGGTTCGACACGGGCTCGGTCATCCTCGTGCCGAGCGGACGCTTCGCGGGCTACTTCTTCGACCGCACCGCGCTCGCGGTCATGCCTTCGCTCAAGGTCCTCTTGCCGATCGATCGCTGGGCACCGTTCATCGAAGGAGGCATCGGTTACGGCCACGTGAGCGACCCTTCGACCAACGGCGCTGCCTACCTCGCCGGCGGCGGCCTCATGGTCTACATCGATCCGCGTTTCGCCATCGGTGCCGAGGCGTACTACCAGGGCATTTCCGGCAGCGACTTCAACGCGGTGGTGTTCGGTCCGACGTTCGCGGCGGCGTTCTGAACCTCGTGGAGCCCCCCACGAGGAGCTCCACCGTGGCAACTTCCCTCTGTGACGCGGCGGGAAGCGTGACATGATCATGGGCGTGAGCGGATATCCGTCGCGCTTCGTGAATCTCCCTGCAGCACGGTCCCGCTTCGGCGAGCGGATCGATCGGTTGGGACAATTCCTCTCGCGGGTCGACCCTCGCGCGGATGCGGTCGTCGACGCGATCGAAGCGTTGCCGCGCGGCGAAGGGTGGCGCCTCTTCGAGCGGGGCCTGGCACGTGGCGCTCGTACCATCCCGGACGCTCCGCTTGCCATCCGCGAGCTGCTCGAGGAAGCGGAGTACGTCCCGCTGTGGGTCGACTGGGACGCGTGCGATCGCGGTGGTGAGCTACTCCTCCGCGCAGGCATGATCGGTGGCGCCGTGCTTGGCTCGCGTTCGCTGATTCTGGGCTACGCGTCGCCCGCAGGGAACAAGCCGCTCGTCATGTCGGGGCGTCTCAAGGAGCAGGCCACGCGGCGCGTGAACGAGACGGCGCGCTTCGTCCAGGCGGTGTGTCGTCCTCGCGGCATGCGTCCGTTCGCCGACGGCTGGCAGATCACGCTCAAGGTGCGCCTCATCCACGCGCAAGTCCGCAGGATGATCCTCAAGAGCAAGCGCTGGAATGCGGACGCGTGGGGAGCGCCCATCAACCAGCACGACATGGCGGGCACCACGCTCCTCTTCTCGGTGGCGATGCTCGACGGCCTTCGCAAGCTCGGCATGCGCGTCGAGCACGAGGAAGCCGAACATTACATGCACCTCTGGCGCTGGGGCGGGCGCCTGATCGGCGTCGACGACGAGATTCTGCCGACGTGCGAGCCCGACGCGACGCGCCTCGCATCGATGATGGAGGCGACCACCGCCGATCCCGACCAGGACTCGCGCGATCTGACGCGTGCCCTGTTCGAGTCGGCCTACGACAAGGTCGTGACGCCGAAGGAAAAGCGCGATGCTGATCGCAAAGTCGCCTTCGGGCTCGCGATCAGTCGCGAGCTTCTCGGCAACGAGATGTCCGACAAGCTCGGTATCGGCCGAACGTCGTTCCAGTACGCCATCCCGGCGATGAAGCGGCTCGTGGCGGGCGTCGAGCGCTTCAAGCGCGTGGTTCCCTTCGCCGACCGGACGGCCATCGCGGCCGGTGCGAACTACTGGGATCGCGTGGTGGAGATCGGCCTGGCCGGCGCCACCTACGAATTCGCTCTGCCCGAGCGCCTCGGCGCCCACGCCGCCTGACCGGGGAACGGGCACGAAACCGCTTCGGGAGTTTTTCCGACCAAGCTTCCGTCACACTTCGTGTCCGAGATTCGACGGAAGGGCATGCGCATCCATTTCTCGATGGCCGCGATGGCCGCGATAGCCGGCTTCTTGGTGCTCCAGGCGCGCCCGGCGGTCGCCGACGATTCGTACGACGTCGCGGCCGACCGTGATCGTCGTGCCGCCAAGGCTCGCGGCGAGCTCGGCGCGCGAACCAGCGTCACCACCGTCGAAGGCGTGTTCGTGCTCATCGGACCGCCCGGCTTCCAGGGCGCCGGCTTCGACCAGAGCGTGGCGCTCGTGCGGAATGCGATGGCCGGTTATCTCAATGGCCGCTTCGATCGAAAGCCATCCGAGGCGATCAGCGTCTATCTCTTTCCGAACGCCCAGGGGTACGAGCGCTTCTGCAAAGCTCGCTACGGCGCGCCGTGCATCGCGCACTACGGCTTCTATCACCCTGCCGATCGCTCGATGGTGATGAACGCCGGGCTCGGCCTCGGCACGCTGACCCATGAGCTCGTGCACCCGCTCGTCGAATCGGACTTTCCTCGCGCGCCCACGTGGCTCAACGAAGGCATCGCTTCGGTCTTCGAGCAGCCGGTGATTCCCAGACCCGGCGAGATTCACGGCGCGAAGAACTGGCGTCACCCGCGGTTGAGGAGGGCGCTCACATCGGCGGAGAAAGAGCACGCGCGGCTCGACGTGCTCTTCGGGATGGCCGACGAGACCTTCCGCGACGACGCCGAGGATCTCCACTACGCCATGGCGCGCTACGTGTGCCAGTGGCTCGACGAGCGCGGAAAGCTCTGGCCGTTCTACCGGCGCTGGCGCGATACCGTCGCGGTCGACCCGACCGGCGAGAAGGCCTTCGAGGCGGTGCTCGGAATGACCCCCGCGGCGGCCAACACGCCGTGGACCAAGTGGGTCCTCACCATCTGAGGCGACTTTCGAGTGAGGCCACGACGGTCTATGGTTCGCTCGTCGTGGCATCTTCGTTCAAATTCGAAGTCGGCTCCCATGGTCCCGTCACGGCGCTCGTCTATCGCGCGAAGGAGCCCAAGCGAGCGACGCTGATTCTCGCTCACGGCGCCGGTGCACCGCAGACGCATCCGTTCATGCTCGACATGGCCAAGCGCGTTTCGGCCCGCGGCATCGACGTGGTGACCTTCAACTTCGTCTACACCGAGCGCGGCCGGAAGATGCCCGATCGCAACGAGCTCCTCGAGGCATGCTGGCGTGCGGCCATCGCCAGCGTTCGGGCGCGGGTGGGGTTGCCGACGTCGCGGCTCGTCATCGGTGGCAAGTCGATGGGCGGGCGCATCGCTTCGCAGATCGCTGCCTCCGCGGACGGTTCGACGTTCGACGGGCTCGTCCTGCTCGGGTACCCGCTTCATCCGCCGGGGAAGCCCAAAATGCGTCGTGACGAGCATCTGCCAAGGATCCCGATTCCGACGCTGTTCGTCCAGGGCACGCGCGACGAGCTCGGGACGGCGAAGGAGATCGCCGCGCTCGTGAAGAAGATGCAGAATGCACGTGTGCATCGCGTCGATGGTGGCGATCACTCGCTGGCGCTCCTCAAGCGAGAGGGAGCCGAGCGCCAGGAGAAAGAGCTCGCGTCCGCGGCCGACGACATTGCGCAATTCGTTCTTGGCGCCTGAGGCTTTTAGACCTCAAATGCCAAGTTGCCGCCCCGGAACGATACTGTCCGCATGCGGTTCTCGCGTGCGAATACGTGGAATCTGAAAGCATTCCGGGCGCGATGCACCCCACGTGAAAAACGTGGAAAATTGCGTTGCCGCGCTAGTTTCATTCACGTGCACGCGCGACGACCCATTTGCTTCGAGATCCGTTAGGCGAAGGGAAGCCGCTTGGATGGATCGCTTCCTGCGTCATCCGGGCACGGAGCATGTGAACGGTTACCGGCGTTGCCGGCCGTGCGCATCCAAACACCGCACCCTGCGAGCCACTCGAAGGCACGAGATGACTTTCAATACGAAGCGCCCGCCTCCGACGGGTCGACCGCCCGCATCGTCCATCCCATCACCACGTTCCTTGAAGGATGCACTCACCGAAGCGCAGGCCATTGCCGGTGGCGGTCTGTCGCGCACGTCTTCGCTTCCTGGCTCGGTTGCTCCAGGCACTGGACGTAAGACCGTCATGCTCGTCGATCAAGATGCAGAGATGCGCGCGCGCATTCGTGCGCAGCTCGAATCGTTCTACGACATCGTCGAAGCGCGCGATGGCATGGAGGCTCTCGAGATCGCACCCACGCTGCCTTCGCTGGCGATGATCGTGAGCGAGACGACGATGCCGCGGCTCGATGGCTTCACGCTCGCGAAGCTCGTTCGCAACGTCCCCGCGCTCAAGCGCGTTCAGATCATGTTCCTCTCCACGCGCGACAGCGCCCAGGACGTGACGCAGGCGCTCGTGCTCGGCGCTTGTCAGTACGTGGTGAAGAAGACGCCGGTGCCGGAGATCGTTGCAAAGATCCGCAAGATCGTCGTGTGAGGTCATCCGCGGCAAGTGCACGTAGCTTGCGCTAGGATTGCTGCGTGCAGTTCCGGCTCGGCAGTATCCCCGTTCGCGTTCGTGCGCCGTTCCTCCTCCTCGTCCTGCTTCTCGGCGCGTCCTTGCAGGATGAGAACGGCCATACGGACGCCCGCGCGCTCCTCGCGTGGGCCATCATCGTGTTCGTCTCCGTACTCGTGCACGAGCTTGGCCATGCCCTCGTCGGTCGAGCTTTCGGCCTCCAGCCGGCGATCGAGCTCCACGGTATGGGCGGCGCCACCTCGTGGCAGGACCCGAAAGACGTCGGGCACGCTCGCCGCATCGCGATCAGCCTCGCCGGGCCGTTTGCGGGCTTCGTGCTCGGTGGGTTGATCTTCGCCGCTGCTCGATACGGTCTGACGGAGCCGACGCCGATGGTCGCGGTCATCGTGCGAATGGCGCTTTGGGTCAACGTCGGTTGGGGCATCCTCAACCTGATTCCCATGCTGCCGCTCGACGGCGGCAACGTGATGCGGTCCTTCCTGCAGATCGTCACGAAGGGCAACGGCGAGAAGCCTGCGCGCTACGTCTCGATCGGCGTGGGCGGTTTGGGGCTCCTCTACGCGCTCTCCACGCACGGGATGTGGGGCGCGTTTCTCTGCGGCCTCTTCATGTACACGAACGTGCAGGCGCTCCGCACGGGCGACTCACGCGTTGCCAATGTGGCGCTCGGCTCGGCGATCCAGCAAGCGTATGCGGCGCTCGACGCCCACGACGGGGCAAGGGCCATCGCGCTGCTCCGTCCGGCGCTCGTTCCGCAGGCGTCCGAAGAGCTGCGCCAGATCGGTCTTCGCTTGTTCGCGTATGCGCTGATGCTCGAGGGGGAATGGGCCATGCTCGTGCCCATGCTCGAGAGCGAGCGCCTGCTCATCGGCTCCGGCGAGCTCGAACGTTACGCGAAGACCGCGCGTGAGCTGGGCCGTACCGACGATGCGAGTCGTCTCGACCAACTCATTGCGTCGATGCGCCCGCGCATGGCGAACGACTTCGGCGCCTGACTCGACCGCACTACGGACCGTCTTGGCAGCAGCGAAAGCCAACCTGCTTGGCGGCGTAGCTTTCGCTGTGATGCAAGGTCGCTGCGCGGCAGCGGTTGCGTCCGGGCAGCCACCATCCGCCGCGTAGCGCCGAGCGGTTGGGCGCCGCCACGTGCTCTCGCTCGACCCACTCGTCGACGTTGCCGACCATGTCGTGGACGTCGAAGGGGCTCACGCAGTTCGGGAACGCGGAGAGCGGCGCGCGGTGATCGGTGAGGCGCCCGTTCGGTCCGCCGAGGTCCGTGCGATCGATGTTGCACGCGTTCGAGTCACGCTTGAACCCGTAGGGGTAGGGGCTCATCTCGGGACCTTCGCATGCGAATTCCCACTCGGTCTCCTTGCAGAGACGAGCGCTGCGGCCTTCGCAAATCGCCTTCGCTTCGAGCCAGCTCTTGTTGACCAGCGGCATCGCGCTCTTCGGATCGGAGCTCGGTTCGGCGTACTCCTCACGGTCGATGCAGAAGCGGCGCGCCTGCCGCGGGGAGCGGCACTTGACCGGCTTTGCATATTCTCCGCATCGGAGGTTCTGGTACGGGGGCGGGTCGAGCCATTTGAGACAAACTTGCTCGGCGTCGGAGCAGTACTCGCCTTCGATGAGCACCATGCCGGTCGGGCAGGCGTCCGGCGAAGACGGACTCTGCGTGGGCGCGGGCCTCTCCGGACTTCGGATCGGTCCGGGGTCGGATCGCTCTTTGCCGCTTCCGGCAGAAGCGATTCCGCCGTTCGGAGCGTCTGCGGGGGCCATCGCGACGCCGAGAAAAGCCGAGATCGAGAGGACTCTGACGAACGGATGTTGGAGGAACAAAACTTCACCCTCCAGGAGCTCTTTCGAAATTGTGAGCCTCCGAAGCGCGTTCGGCCAGTTTTCGTGAGCGAATGAGGAGGCCGCAGCCGGACCTCGTCCTCGGCTCGCGAGGTCGTGAGCTCGGGTCTGACGCGTTGCATGCAACGTCTCGCGACGTCTCATTTCGACACGACGGGGATGACGGCCGTGCCGCATCGCACCAGGCAGTTAACTGTCGTCTCTCGACTCATTACACTCGCCTCATGCCGACGATGGTTCATGAGGTCCTCGCGGAAACGGAGCGCAAGTTCGGCGACAAGCCCGCGCTCCGGGTGAAGCGAAACGGGGGGTGGCGGACGACGACGTGGTCGGCGTACGCGAAGGACGTGAGGCGCGCCGGTCGTGCGCTCATGAAGCTCGGCGTAGAGGCCGGCAAGGGCGTCACGCTCATCGGGTACAACTCGCCCGAGTGGCTCATGGCTGACGTCGGGGCCGTCCTCGCGGGGGCGATGCCGGCCGGCATTTACACGACGAACACCGCCGAGCAGGTCCGTTACATCACACATCACTGCGAGGCGAAGGTCGCTTTTGCCGATACTGCCGAGCAGCTCGCGAAGTTCGTCGCGGAGGAGGCGAACCTTCCGCACCTCGAGGCCGTGGTTCTCATGAACCACGATGCGAAGGTGCCCGCTCAGCACGGCCGTCTTCGCGTTCTGACGTGGGAAGCGTTCCTGAAGCTCGGCGATGAAGTCCCGCAGGCCGAGCTCGACGCCCGCATCGCCGCGCAGAACAAGGATTCGGTCTGCACGCTCATCTACACCTCGGGCACCACGGGTGAGCCGAAGGCCGTGATGATCTCGCACGAGAACATCGTGTGGACCGCGCGCGTGATCCTGGATGCGCTCGGCGTCGTTCCCGGTGAGCAGGTCACGCTGAGCTACTTACCGCTCAGCCACATCGCCGAGCAGTTGCTCAGCGTGCACGGCCCGATGGCCATGGGCTCGATTCTCTATTTCGCCGAGAGCCTCGAGAAGCTCGGTGAGAACCTGTCGGAGGTGCGGCCCACGCTCTTCATGGGCGTTCCGCGCGTGTGGGAGAAGATCCAGGCAAAGATGGTCGCCGCGGGCACGAACGCACCGCCGATTCGCAAGAAGCTCGTGGCCTGGGCGCGCAAAACCGGACTTGCGGGCGGTTATGCCGAGCAGCGCCGTGAGGCGAAACCGCTGCTGTATCCGCTCGCGAAGAAGCTCGTGTTCGACAAAGTTCGCCAGCGGCTGGGGCTCGATCGCGCCTCGATTTGCGTGACGAGCGCGGCGCCCATCTCGCGCGATACGCTCGAATTCTTCCTCGCTCTCGGGATTCCGATTCTCGAGGTCTACGGCATGAGCGAGTGCGCCGGGCCGGCCACCTATTCCCCGCCCGATCGCTATCGAACGGGAAAGTGCGGTGTGGTCCTTCCGGGCACCGAGCTCAAGATCGCCGAAGATGGCGAGATCTGTCTGCGCGGAAAGCACGTCTTCAAGGGGTATTTGAAAGATCCCGAGTCGACGAAGAACGCCATCGACGACGAGGGCTGGCTCCACACCGGAGACATCGGCACGCTCGACAAGGACGGCTTTCTCCAGATCACCGATCGAAAGAAGGACCTCCTCATCACCGCCGGCGGCGAGAACATCGCGCCCCAGGTGCTCGAGGGCCTCCTCAAGGGGATCCCCATCGTGGCGCAGGCCGTCGTCGTGGGCGATCGTCGCAAGTATCTCGCGGCGCTCCTCACGCTCGATCCGGAGCGCATTCAGACGGAGGCCGCGCTTGCAGGTAGCGCCGCCAAGACGATCGCCGAGGCGGCGAGCTGCGACGTCTTCCGCCGGCATCTCGAGAAGCAGATCGAAGACGTGAACGAGAAGCTCGCGCGCGTTCAGACCATCAAGCGGTTCACCATCGTGCCGTCGGAGTTCACCATCGACGGCGGCGAGCTGACGCCGACCATGAAGGTGAAGCGCAAGGTGGTCAACGAGAAGTACCGGTCGGAGATCGAGGCACTCTACGCCGAGGGCGTCGCCGACGCCGCAAGCTGACCCGCGCGAAATCCCGAACCGTCCAAAACTTCCGGGGTCGAGGCACGTCTGACCTCTCCGTGAGCACGACGAACTCGACCCCGAACACCCCTCATGCGGGCCAGGCCGGCTCGCCCTATCGCAGCGAGCTCGACGCGCTCCGCGAGCGCAAGGAATCACTCGAGAAAGAGCTCGCCGGGGTACGCCAGCAGGCCACCGAGCTCTCGACGCTCAAGGCGAGGGAAGAGCAGCTGGCTCGCGAGCTCGAGGGCGTCGACGCGCGGCTCAGGAACGGCGGGGTGCCGAAACGTGCGCTGCCGCTCCTCGACCAGGTGCGCGTCGCGAGTCCGTGCTCGGCGAGCTGGGACAAGATGGTCGGCGACGAGCACGTTCGCTTCTGTCTGAGCTGCGAGAAGAACGTCTACAACCTCTCCTCGCTCTCGCGGGATGCGGCCGAGGCGCTGCTCGAAAAGCACGCCGGTGGTGAGATGTGCGTGCGTTACTACCAGCGCGCGGACGGCACGATCCTCACGCAGGACTGCCCGGAGGGGGTGAAGAAGAAGCGCCGCAAGAAGCTCGCGCTCGCCATCGCGGGGGCGGGCGCGATGGCGGCGGCCACGGCGATCGCGTTCGGTCGCGAGACGTGCCACACCCAGGGGATTGTGGCCGGAGGAATCCAGCCGCTTCCGCCCCCCGAACCGTCGGCGATGGGGACGACCGCGCCGCCTTCCGACCCGACGCCCCCCACGGCTCCGACGGTTACCGCGAAGCTCGGCGAGCTCCCGCCGAAGGCCATGCCGCTGACGGGCGTAGTGGCTCCGCGCCCGCAGCCCCTCACGGGCAAGCGGGCACCCGTGCAAGTGGGCAAGGTTACGCGCTGACGCTCAGCGAGCGCGCGTCTTCAAGGTGTCGATGGCGTGCACCGGCGCGTTGTCGCCCTTCATGAGGTGGGCAATCGCGCCGAGCACGAGGCGCTGGCTCTCCAGCATGCCTTTGCCCTCGAACACAGGCGAGACGACGTTTAGCGTGAAGTGACCGCCCGAGCCGGAGGTCACGTCCACGTGAGCGTCGGGGATCTTGTCGAGGATGGCGCTCTTGAGCGCGTCTTCCGTGGAGGCCATCAGTAGCGCGCGACCTTCGGGTCGACCTTCTGGGACCACGCCTCGATGCCGCCTTCGAGGTTGTACAGGTTGGTGTACCCCTCACGGAGGAAGCGCTCGGCCGCGTTGCGGCTGCGCATGCCGTGGTGGCAGTGGAACACGATGGGCGTGTCCTTCGCGACGCCGGCGAGGTGCTTCTCGCCTGCAGCGTCGAGCGGCTTGGCCTGCTCGATCTTGGCGATCTTGCGCTCATCCTCGCCGCGCACGTCGAAGAACTCGAAGCTCTTGCCCTGGTCGAGCCACGCCTTGACCTCGGGGGCCGAAAGCGACTTCACGCGTGCGGGCTCGTTCGGGTTCTCGATCTTGAAGGCGCCGCCGTCGGCCGTTTCGACCCAGCTGATGCGGAGACCCTTGGCGCGCTCGGCGCTTGCCGCGTCGAAGAGGATCGAGACGCCGTTCGACGTCGAGACGAGATCGCTCGCCTCTTTCGGGCCGAAGTAGAGCTCGTACTGGAAGTCGGCGCTGATCTCGAGGCGGAGCATCTCTCCGTTGCCCTCGTCGGCCGCCTTGATGGCCTTGGCCGCGCCGTCGTCGAGGGTGATGTCCGGCGCGCTGGCCGGCTTGCCCTCCGAGACTTGCGCGACTTGCACGCCGAGCTTCTTCTGGAGCTCACCCGTAGCGAACATCTCTTTGACGATGTCGCAGCCGCCGACGAACTCGCCCTTCACGTAGAGCTGAGGGATGGTCGGCCAGTTCGAGTACTCCTTGATGCCGTCGCGCACCGCGGGATCCGCGAGCACGTTCACGCTCTCGAACTTGGTTCCCATCTGTTTGAGGATCCCCACGACCTGGGCGGAGAAACCGCACTGCGGGAAGTGCTTGTTGCCCTTCATGAAGAGCACGACCTCGTTCTTGTTCACGAGGTCATCGAACTGCTGGCGGAGCGCATCGGTGAGCATGACGAAAAGAAGGGTTTACGCGGACTCACCGGGCCGTCAAGGGAACTTCGGGGCTCCTCCCCCGCGCGTGACCGAAACGGGCCTGAAACCGTCTCCAAGAGCGGGTCGGGACGAGCCGGGGCCGACCGATCAGACGCTGATCCGGTCCTGAAGCTGGCGTTCTCCCGCTTTCCGGGCGCAATTGGCACAGCAGTAGACGCTCGCCGCGCTTTCGACGCCGTGCCCGACGATCCTCACCCCGCAGGAAGCGCAGATCGGCGCGAGCATCTGAATCGCGCATTCGAAGCAGTCGAAGGTCATCGAGCGGCCGCCAACGTCGACCTTGAAGGCCTTGTCATAGTCGTTGCCGCAACTGTCACACTTGGCCATCGCGAGCCTCCTTTCGTTCCAAGGTTCACCCGGCGGAGCGGGCGTCGCGGAGGCTGCATCGCGTGGGCCATTCGTGATTGACGGTCGCGCCCTCGCTAACCATAGTGGTTGATTCGCGGGTGCACTGATGACCTCGACAGAGGCCCGGGTCTCGCGGCGTCTCGCGGCGTCACGAGGCGGGTGCACGCCCGCCCGAGGAGCCGAGGAGGTTTGGGCCGAGTTCGGTCAATCGGACGCAGGCTCGCACACTCGCACAGGACGGGCATTTCGGAGGTCAGCATGTCGGCGCGGCAGTTTTTGTCCCTCGTCACACCTCTACTGAGCGGCTTCTTTTTGGCCGTCGCGGTGAGTGGGGGAATCGTCGGGGAGCGGGTCTCGGAGGGGAATCTCCAGGTCGCGCTCGCTGCCAACGCGCTCGTGACGCTCCTCTCGGTCCTGGTGCTGGTCTTCACGACGCGCGCGCGCGGCGTCCCGTGCATGACGTACGTGGCTACGCAGGGCTTCGGCGCGCTCCTCGGCATTGCCCTGGTCCACCAGGTGCTCCGTGGAAGCGGTCTCGCGTTTCCCTGGCTGTCGGAGGGGCCGGCCCAGCTCGTGAACGACCTCGTGGCCACGTTCGGGGTGCTCGCGCTGGTGTTCGGCATGGCGCGCGGCGCCGATCTCCGCGCGCTCGCCGCGAGTCTACTGCTCGTGACGGCCTATCGGGCGACGTCGGGCATGTGGCATCTCGACCACGCGCCGCACGGCTTCCTCTTCACCGTCCAGCAGCTCGTCGTGGCGCAGGTCGCGGCGGTGGCGCTCGCGATGGTGGCGTTCCGCGTGTTCTCGCCCGTGAGGGAGGTCTGATGCTCGCGACCGGCGCGCTGGTCGCGAGAATTGCCGTCGGTGCGGCGCTCGGCGGCGTGATTGGCTACGAACGCGACGTTCACCGGCGTCCGGTCGGTCTCCGCACGCACCTCATCGTGGCGCTGGCGGCGGCCACCTTCATGGTCATCTCCTCGCAGTTCGTCTACTGGCAGGCGTACGGCAAAGACGATCTGGTGGAAGTCGACGCCTCGCGTATCGCCGCCTCGGTCGTGTCGGCGATCGGCTTTCTCGCCGGCGGCGCCATTCTCCGCAACGGTCTCTCCATCCAAGGGCTGACCACCGCCGCGGGCCTTTGGCTGGTCACCGCGATCGGCATGTGCGCCGGCGCAGGGATGTACGTCATCGCCGTCTTCGTGACCATGATGGGCATCGCCGCGCTCACCATTCTTCGCAAGTTCGAAGACAAGAACGACAACCTGCTCCGCCGCCATCTCGAGGTCGTCTTGAACGACGACGGACAGGGCATCACCACGCTCGTCGCCGCATTGACGGGCCTCGGTGCGGTCGTGACCGACCTCGAATACGAAAAGCGCCTCGGCGAAGACAAGAAGCGCCTCGTTGCCAAGTTCGACGTGCAGATGCCGCTCTCCATCGGCGTGCCGAAGCTCACCGAGTGCGTCGAGACGGTCCCCGGCGTCAAACGCATCCGCGTGCAGAACGTCTAGTGCCGTCGGGCGTCGGCTCACACCGACGCTTTCGAGCATCGCCAAGCCGGCGTCATCGCAGCCCCTATCTCGAGCGCTGTGGAGTTCGCGCTGCGCGGGGCTTGCTCACTGCGGGTTTCTCGCGCAAGGGCGCCGGTGGAGTACTGGCAGCACTGTCTCGAAAGGGCCGAACCGCGCTTTCTGTCGTTCGGGCAGTTTTCGCTGACGTCGAACTCGGCGGGACCGGGCGGCGGCGCACGGGCCATCGACGCCGTTTGAATCTCATTCGAACTGTGCGAACGAGCTGAACCACGAGTTCGGTCGCGCATCCGAGCGGCTCGAGGAGCGGGGCGTCCGCTGCCGCCCTCCCGACGAGCTTCTTCGGGTCATCTTCCACTGGTTCTCCGTGAGGTCCAGGGAGGCTCCTCACAGGAGGTCCGATCTGGATGGAAAGCGGCCTTGATTCATGGATGTCGTCTTCTTCGTGACCTGCCAAACACCCTCGATCGCGTTGAGTTCGGGCGGATACGGCGGCAATTGGGGACGTCGAGAAATGTCCGGCCGTTGGCACTGAAGATACGTGCCGTCTTTCGCTCACCGAACGCATCGACGCGTGGCTAGACACCGACACGCGCCCAGGTGCGTGCAGCGTTCCATCGAGCCAGAAGGTCGACTCGTCGATTACGTTCGCCCGCGCGGTTCGACGTGACCAGGGAGGGCACGATGAGTGGAACGCAGCTCTCGCTTCTGACGGATGTCGTTCGACGCACGCGTGGAGGTGCGCGTCCGAATGCGGGCCGAAAACCAGGCGTGCGGCCACGGGCAAGGCATCGTGCGCGTCCGGAACATGACTTCCGGCATCCGGTGCATGTCACGCTTCGAGTTTCGCGCGGACTACCGAGCTTTCGCAGCGAACTGCTGGCGAAGCTCGTGGAGAACGCCGTGAGATCGACGCGGCGCGACGACTTCCAAATCGTCGAGTACTCGATTCAATCGGATCATGTTCACGCGATCGTCGAAGCTTCGGACAAGCGCGCGCTCGAGCGAGGGATGAAGAGCTTTACGGTGCGCGTTTCGCGGCGTCTCAAGAAACTCCTCGGCCTCCAGCGAGCCGGGATCTGGTCCGACCGCTATCACCGGCGCGATTTCACCTCTCCGCGCCAGGTTCGAAATGGGCTCGTCTACGTGATTGCCAACTACAAGAAGCACCATCCCATCCCGGTCGGCGTCCCGCAGAACCGGGCAAAAGCGCGACCTCCACTCGAGTCGAGAGTGGTCGTCATAGCCGAGGAACACGGCAGCGGTTGGCGTGGTTAGAGCGCCGCCACGGACACCAAACGCTTCGTGATCGCTTGTGCCTCGTCTCGGGTGAGCTGTCGAACCGATCCGTCGGCCGGAGTCGTGGCGCGAAAGGCATCGAAGAAGCGCGTCCGCCGCCCCTCGAAGTACTTCGCCTCGCCCGAGCCTGCGGGCCGCTCGTCGGCGGCAGCGGCGAGGATGAAGAAGGCGTCTTGAACCACGTAGAGACGCACGTAGATCGCTCGTCCCTCGTGCGGGCCGCTCGTTCCGTCGATCATCAGCTCCGTGCCGATGAAGCCCGGGCCGTCGACGCGACGCTGCGAGCGCAACTGCCCCATGGTCTGCATGCCCGTCGCGAGCCCGTCGACTCCGTTGGTCAACGCGCCCTCGACATCGCCGACCCGAAAGGGGAACCGAATGCCCAGAACCACGTACGACTCGGCGAGGCCGCCGACGACGCTGTCCTTCGGTACCTGGTGTCGTCCCACTGCGAGATCGATTGGACCGACGACACTCGTCTCGAGGTGCGTCTCCTCCGGTTGCAAAGAGAACTCCGTATCCCGCATCTCGTAGCCGACCATGGCGGCGCGGTGCGGGCCGCAGGCGGCGAGCAGCGCGGCGAGCAGAAGAAAGAACACTGGCGAAGTGCGCATGGCGCGGCGAAAGGCAACGAACATGCCTCCTCCGCAGCCCCCAGGATCAGGGAACGCGGTGCACAGACTGCGAGCCGTGTGAACGCCCGTTCGCCAGGGCGAGAACGGTTAGTGACCCACGTTGGTGCGCGGCTGGCGCTCGGAGTGCCGCGGCGTGAGTTCTCCGTGCGCGGGCGCGTGGTCGTGAATCTCCTCCGGCGGCTTGTCCTTGATTAGCTTTCCGCGGATGCGGAGCGCCACGACGTAGAAGGCGGGGACGACGAGGAGGCTCAGGATCGTGGAGACGACGAGACCGCCGAGGACGGCCGCGGCCATCGGGCTGCGTGTTTCGGTGCCCGGGCCGAGGCCGAGGATCGGAGGAACGGCCGACATCATCGTGGCCACGGTGGTCATCAAGATCGGACGCAAGCGGAGCGGACCGGCCTTGAGCATGGCCTCCCAGAACGGCAGTCCTTCGTGCTCACGCACCTGTTCGGCATACTCGACGAGCAGGATCGAGTTCTTCTTCACGATGCCCATGAGGAGCAAGAGGCCGATCATGCTGAAGAGGTTCAGCGACTTGCCCGTGACGAAGAGACCGAGGATGGCGCCCGAAATGGCGAGCGGAAGAATCGTCAGAACGGTGACCGGGTGCAGGAACGAGTTGAACTGGCTCGCGAGCACCATGTACGCGACGAGAATGCCGACGCCGAGGGCGAACCAGAGGCCGCTGGTGGTCTCTTGGAGCTGCGAGGCCTGACCGCCTGCGACGACGCGGATGCCGAGAGGCAGCTCCTTGCCGAGCTCGGCGACCTTGGCCATTGCCTCGGCCTGCGAGTGGCCGGGGCCCACGTTGGCGGTGATGCTGATCGCGCGCTCGCGATCGAGGCGGCTGATGGTCTGGAGAACGGGCGTCTCCTGTTCGGTCACGAGCAGCGACAGCGGCACGAGCTGGCTGTTTCCGCTGCGCATCATGATGAGCGAGAGATCTTCCGGGCGCGTGCGCTGCGACGCGAGCAGGCGCATGCGGACGTCGACGCGGCGACCCTCGGTCGAGTACTTACCGATGGTGTTTCCGCCGACGAGGGCGCTGATGGTGGTGCCGAGATCGTTGACCGACACGCCGAGGTCGGTGGCGCGGCGGCGGTCGGGGATGATCTGGAGCTCCGACGCGCCCATCTGGTAGTCGGAGTTTATGTCGGTGACCATGCCGCTCGACTCGAGCTCCGTCTTCAGCTTCGTGGCGGACGCAACGAGGACGTCCCAATCGGCGCCGCGGATGGTGAAGTCGACGGGCGAGCCCTTGCTCGCGCCGAAGCCTTGCTGCGAGGGATCCTGGATGGACGCGCGAAGGCCGGCGATGCCCTGGAGATCTTTGCGGAGCGTCATCATGAGCTCCTGGGCGGTGACCTTGCGCTCCTCCGGCGGAACGAGCGTGAGCGAGATCTGACCGGAGGTGCCCGAGAGCGTCACGAGCATGCGCGCAATCTCGGGGTGCTTGGCGATGCGCTCCTCGGCGCGCGCGAGAAGCGGCTGCGCGGCGACGGGCGTCGAACCGGCTTCGGTCGAGAGGCGCACGTTGAGGCGGCTCTGGTCCTGCGAGGGGATGAACTCCGTCTTGATGCGCGTGGCGAGCGTGGAGGTGGCGGCGAGAATGATGATCGCCGAGACGAGCACCTTCACCGGGTGGGTTAGCGCGCCTCGCAGGATGCGCGCATAGAAGCGCTCGAGTGCGCTGAAACCCTTGTCGACGGCGATGCCGAGCTTCGAACGGCCCTCGCGCGAGGTGTTCAGCATCTGCGCGCAGCGCGCCGGCGCGAGCGTGATGGCCTCGAAGTACGAGAGCATGACGGCGACCGACAGCGTCACGCCGAACTGGAAGAAGAACTTGCCGATGACGCCGTTCATGAAGATGACCGGCATGAAGATGGCGATGACGGCGAGCGTGGCGGCGAGGGCGGCGGTCGTGATTTCCTTCGTGCCGTCGGAGGCGGCGCGGACGCGGTTCTTGCCCATCTCGGCGTGGCGATAGATGTTCTCCATGACCATGACGGCGTCGTCGACGACGAGGCCGACGGCCAAGGAGAGGCCGAGCAGCGTGAACGTGTTGAGCGTGAAGCCGAAGAAGTAGGTCGTGGCCACCGTGCCGAGGAGCGACATCGGGATCGCGAGGACGACGTTCATCGTGCTCGAGAGCGACCCAAGGAACAGCCAGCACACGAGCGCGGTGAGCGCGACGGCCATGACGAGCTCGAGCTCGAGCTCGTGCACGGATTCGGAGATGAAGACGGTGGAGTCGAAGAGAACTTCGACCTTCATGCCTTCCGGGAGCGTGCTTTGGATCTCGTTGACCTTCGCGCGGACGCCGTCGGCAACTGCGACGGCGTTCGTGCCGCGCTGCTTGAGGATGCCGAGAGCCTGCAGCGGAACGCCGTCGAGGCGTGCGATCGAGGTCGCGTCTTCGAAGCCGTCTTCGACGAGCGCCACGTCTTCGAGGTAAACGGGCGAGGGCTTCGACTTCTTGACGACGATCTTCTTGAACGTCTCGAGGTCGAGCGCTTCACCGAGCAGACGCACGTCGAGCTGGCGACCGCCGGCATCGAGCTGACCGCCGGGCACGTCGACGTGCTCGGTGCGGATCGCGTTGATGATGTCGTTGGCGACGACGTTCTTTTCGGCGAGCTTGCTTGCGTCGAGCCAGATACGCACGTTGCGGTTCAGGTAACCGCTGAGCGTGATCTGGCCGACGCCCGGCACCGTTTGCAGGCGCTCTTGCACCTGGTAGCGGGCCACGTCCGCGAGCATCTGCCGCGAATAGGGGCCGGTGACGGCGATCTGCAAAATGGGCTGATCGTCGGGGTTCGACTTGGAGACGGTCGCAGCCGGGACGTCCTTCGGCAGCGAGCGCTGCGCCGCGGCCACGCGCGCCTGGATATCCTGCAGCGCGAGGTCGACGTTGCGCGACATGTCGAACGTCGCGGTGATGCGGGCATTACCCGCGCGGGCCGACGAGGCGATTTGCTGGACGCCCTCGACTTGCGAAATGGCCTGTTCGATTGGCTCGACGATCTCGCGCTCGACCGCGGGCGGCGAGGCGCCGGGCCACGAGATCGAAACGGAGATGTTCGGGTAGTCGACGTCGGGGAACTGGCTGATGCCGATGCGCGAGAGTGCAACGATGCCGAAGAGCATCGTGCTCGCCATGATCATCCAGGCGAAGACGGGATTCTTGATGGATACGTCGGTGATGCTCACTACGGCGCTCCTTCTTTGCCGGCGCCTCCACGTCCTGCGTGGGCTCCGCCGTCGCCGCCGCCACCACCGCCGCCTCGCTTGCCGCCACCACCGTCACCGCCTTGACCACCCGCATTGCGCGGGAAGGCAGGGCCTGCGTCGACACTGTCGTCGGGAGGGAAGGCTGGCCGCCGTCGAGGGCCGTGACCTTGCTCGGTCGAATGCGAGCGCCGTTCGTGAGGGCTTCGGCGCCGCGTACGACGATGTAATCGCCGTCCTTGAGACCTGTGCGGACTTCGACCCAGCCGTCCTTCGAGCTCATGCCGAGGGTGATGACGCGCTCTTCGGCGGTGTTCGTGTCGGGGTTGGCGACGTAGGTGACGTAGCCGTGGTCGGTTGCGCGCGTCGCCGAGCGCGGGATCACGGGAGCATCGCGCGTTGCGCCGACGTCGATGGTGACGTCGCAGAACGAGCCCGGACGCAGCCAATAACGGTGGTCCTTCGTGTCGATCTGCGCCGTGATCGGCACCATGTGGGTCACGGGATCGGCCGCGCCGCCGACGAGCGAGATCTCCGCTTGGAATGCGTTCTGCGTCTCGCGCATCGTGAACTTCGCGATCATGCCTGGCTTGATGCGCGGCGCTTCCTGCGGCTCGACGTTGAAGCGGAGAAGCAGCGGATCGGCGCGGAGCAGGGTGGCCATCACGTAGCCCGCGTTCACGTACTGACCGGTCTCGACGGTGCGCGTCTGGATGACGCCGCCGATCGGCGCACGCACCGACGAGTCGCGCAGGTTCAGCTGCGCGATCTTCACGTTCTCGTTCGCCACGGCGGTGTCCGCCTGGGCGGTGAGGCTCTTCGTGCGATAGGTGGCGAGCTCTTCGCCGGGGATGAGGCCGGGGTGTTGATCGCTCGCGCCTTCGCGGCGCTGGACCATCGCCTCGGTGTCCTTCTGCGCGGCGTCCGCCTTGGCGAGAGCCGCTTTCGCGCTGTTGACCGACAGCTGGTAGCGCTCGGAGTCGATGACGACGAGCACGTCGCCCTTCTTGACCTCCTGACCTTCGCGGAAGCCGACGCGATCGACGGCGCCCGAGACGCGCGCGGTGACCTGCACGCTCTCGAAGGCGTCGAGCGTTCCGGGAGCCTGGACGACGTAGGCGAGCTTCTTGGCGTCGACCCTGAGGATGTCGACGGCGAACATGGTGCCGCCGTCTCCCATCATTCCGCGACCACCCTTTTTACCGGCGGGCTCGGCAGAAGCCGATTCGGACTTCTTGCAGGCGATGAACGCGAGGGGAGTGAGCGGGACGAAGCAGCAAAGAAAGAGCAGCCGGGCGCGGTTCATCGTGCACCTGCGTTCGAATTGTCGTCGTCGATCGGTCCGAAGCCGAGTGCGTTTCGGAGATCGAGATAGGCTTGTTCCATCTGGAGCTTTGCGGTCGCGCGGTTGACCTCCGCGTCGAACCGTTTGGAGTTCGCGTCGGTGACTTCGAGCGCCTTGGCGAGGCCTTGGCGATAGAGGATCTCGGTCTCCTCGACGTTCTTCTGCGCCGACACCAGCGCGTCGTTCGCAATCGTGTACGACTGGCGCGCCGTGCGAAGGGCGACGATGGCGATCTTCACGTCGGTCTCGACGGAGCGCTTCAGGAGCTGCTCGTCGAGTGCCTGGCTATTGGCTTGCGCGAGGCGCGTTTTCCGATCGGCGTAGCGTGCAGCGGCGTCGAAGATCGTCCAGGTCAGGTTGAGCGTGACCGTTTCGTCGAGCGCCTTCTCGGTGGCAAGTGGAGCGGGGAGGATGCGCATCTGCCCCTGCGCATTGACGCTCGGAATGAGTCGATAGAGCGGCTCACGCGCGCTCGCACGGAGGGCCTCGGTGCGCTCATGGCTCGAACGAACGTCCGGCCTTCGATCGATGGCGGCCGAGAGCGTCGCAGCAGGGGTGCCGCCGTAGCGCTCGGCGGAGGCCGTCGTGCGATCGGGCGCGGCGAGCCCTCCTTCGAGCTTCTTGCCCATCAGGAATTCGAGCTGCAGACGCGTCTTCTGCATGCTGCCCTCGGCCTGGGCGACCTGCGAGAGCGCGGTGGCGAGGTCGATGCGCGATCGCGTGGCGTCGTTCGTGCTCGTGAGCTGCGCGGAGCCACGAGCCTCGGCGTCTGCGAGGTTCTGGCGCGCGCGGTCGACACGACGGTTTGCGGCTTCGAGCACGCGCTCGGCAGTGAGCACCTGGAGGTAGGACTTCGCGGTATCGAACGCGAGTTGCCGCTTGTCCTGCGCGGCGCCCCACTTCTCCGATTCGAGCTGGTGGCTCGACTGCGAATACTGAGGAAACGCGCTGGGCGCGAGAATGGGCTGGCTGAGCGTGACGGTGCCGCTCGTCGTGATGTTGTTGCCCGCGCGATCTTCGGTTGCGCGCCACACGCCCGAGCCGCCGGCGACGAGTGACGGGTAGAAGGCAGTCCGCGCACGATCGAGCTGACCCTCGGCGGTCTGCACGCGCAGAGGAGCCTTGAGTGCGCGTTCGTTGTTCTCGAGGGCGAGACGAATCGCATCCTCCAGACGGATCGAGGGACCGGGCTTCTCCGCGTTACGCGCCGCCTCGGCGGCATCCGCTTCTGCCGTACCCGGAGGCGCATCGGCCGTGGCCGGTTGCTCGGCATTCTTCGGAGTCGGAGCCGGAGGGGCAGCCGCCGCAGGCTTCGTTGCCGGAGCAGCCTGAGGAGACGCGGGCTTGGCGGGAGATGCTCCCTGGGCGTTCGCGCCTGCCGGCCAGAGCAGCAGGGCGAGCGCAAACAGGTGCCGAGAACGCATTCGACGGTCTTCCTCCGAGCTCACGCGTAACCCCCGGACGGACGGCGAGCGCGATCATGCTCGTTGGCGAGCCCATCCAAGGCAAGCCGGCGGGCGCCGCGCGGGAGGGTTATCCGACGAACCGCCGCCTTTTGCGGACGTCTCGTATCGCATCCGAGGTGGGTCTGCTCGCTCCCTTCGAACGGCCTGAAAAAGCCGAGGTAAGTGCTTGCGTGTGGTCTTTTGCAACGATCTCGCGAGGCGCCTACGCGAAGCGCTGCCGATTCACGAAATGAGCGCTCTCGAACGTCGGCGAGGGCCCTGTAGGGCGGAGTGCCGAACGTGCGTCGGTCGGCGCGCTTACCGGTTCGGCGCGCGCTACTCCGCCGAGTCGACCGTCACCATCCGCGCCTTGATCCGCTTGATGCGTTCCTTGCCCCACGCGCCGAGCGGCCGTAGGGCGGCGTTGAGCGATTTGCCCTGGGCCGTCAGTGAATACTCCACGCGTGGAGGGACTTCGCGAAAGACCTCGCGATCGACGAGGCCGTCCTCCTCCATCTCGCGGAGCTGCTGAATCAGCATCTTCTCGCTGATGCCCGGGAGACCCCGCTTGAGCACACCAAAGCGTCGCGTGCCGTGCTGGTCGAGCTCCCAGAGGATCAGCGACTTCCATTTTCCGGTCACCACATCCATCGCGGCGTCGATGCCACAAATGTACGGGCCTCGTCGGTCTGCCGAGCGCGTCATGCTCAATTACTTACCATTTGGTGTGTATTAGACAAAAAGGTGGGTACTTGCTGATTCGGTGGCGAGGCTGATGATGCAGCCATGACCACGAACCAAAAGACTGCTGTGAGCTTGCTCGGCCTCGGCGCCATGGGCCACGCGCTCGCCGCCGCGCTGATCGACGCAGGCCATCCGACGACCATCTGGAACCGAACACCAGGCAAAGCCGATGCTCTCGTCGCAAGAGGCGCAAAGCTCGCCTCGACCGTCCGCGACGCTGTCTCCGTGAGCCCGCTCGTGGTGACGTGTCTTCTCGATCATGGCTCGGTGCAGGAGACGCTCGGTCCCGTCGCCGACGTCATGGCCCATCGCTCGCTCGTGAATCTCACGACGACTACTCCCAACCAGGCTCGCGAGTTCGCCTCGTGGGCAGACGATCATGACGTGGCCTATCTCGACGGCGGCATCATGGCCGTGCCCGCGATGATCGGCGGACCGGGATCGGCGATCCTGTACAGCGGATCGAGCACCGTGTTCGGCGACCACAAGCCGGTGCTCGACCTGTGGGGAGAGAGCACGTACTTCGGGCCCGACGCGGGAATGGCCTCGCTCTACGACCTCGCCATGCTCGCCAGCATGTACGTGATGTTCGGCGGCTTCATGCAGGGCGCTGCCATGGTCGGCGCCGCCGGCGTTACCGCGACCGAATTCGCCTCGCGCACGACGCCGTTCCTCGCCGCGATGACGGCAGGATTCAGCGGATTCGCCGCCATCATCGATGCCAAGAATTACACCGGCGAGGGCCAGCAGAGTCTCGAGTTCTCCGACCTCGGCAAGATCGTCCAGACGAGCATCGATCAAGGCGTCAGCCCGGACATCATCGCGCCGGTGCAAGCGCTCATCCGCCGACAGATCGCCGCTGGGCACGGAAAAGAGGGGTTCTCTCGCATCTTCGAAGAGCTTCGTGCAGGCAAGAAAGGAACGGAGGTGATGGCATGAACTCCGTGACCATCTTCGGTCTCGGCCCCATGGGCCAGGCGATGGCGCGCGTGCTCCTCGCGAAAGATTACTCGGTCACGGTCTGGAACCGTACCGCCGCCCGCGCCGCCGATGTCGTCGACGCAGGAGCGAAGCTCGCGGCGAGTCCCAGAGACGCGCTCGCAGCCTCCAAGCTCGTCATCCTCAGTCTCACCGACTACCAGGCGATGTACGACGTCCTCGGAACGAGCACGGGGGACCTGGCCGGCAAAGACCTCGTCAATCTCAGCTCCGACACGCCAGATCGAACGCGCGAGGCCGCTGCATGGGCCAACGCACACCAGGCGCGCTTCCTCACCGGAGGCGTGATGGTGCCCGCGCCGCTCGTCGGAACCGAAGCCAGCTTCATCTACTACAGCGGTCCTCGGGAGATCCTCGAGGCGCACGAAGCGACCCTTCGCATCCTGGGGACACCGCGCTACGTCGGAGTCGAACCTGGGCTCGCGCAGCTCTACTACCAGGCGCAGCTCGACGTGTTCCTCACGACACTGTCGAGCGTCCTGCACGCAACCGCGCTCGTGGGATCGGCCGGCGTGACCGCCGCGCAGTTCCTGCCCGAAGTGCTCGGGACTCTCCGCCTGACCGACACGATCATTGGAGCTCCCGAGACTGCAAATCAGATCGACAGCGGCGTCCACCCAGGCGCGTTGAGCACGACGACGATGATGGGGGCCACGGCCGATCACATCGTCGGTACCAGCGAAGCTGCAGGCATCGATCTCCTGCTGCCGCGGGCGGTTCAATCGCATTACCACCGAGCGATCGCCGCCGGCCATGGACGTGACAACTGGACCAGTCTCATCGAGGTCATCCGATCCCGCGGATGAGATGCGCGCCCCCGTGCTCGGTGATGCCCAGGGCCGTGGGCACGATACGTCGGGTGACCTGCTTGGGATCCTCACGCGGCGCGCGGGGCGAAACACAGGCCGTATGGCCATTCGTCGTCGCGTCCTCGACACGGCCGCGGCTGCATCCGAGTCCGACCCTCAACTCGTCAAGTTTCGATGCACGACGCGCAGTGTCTCGCCGCGGCGCTTGAAGTAGAGCGCCGCGGCCGCGGCCGCGACCGCAAGAGCGTAGGGTGCAGAGAGCGCAAATCTCCAGGCCGTAAACGCGCCTTCGTCGGCCCAGTACGACGTGCCGTCCGGAAGCGTGCACTTGGCTGGGTTGTTGCGAAAGCGACCCTTGAACACGCCGCCGTTCGGGCAGGCGACGTCGGATCCCGCCACTTCGACGCCGGCCTCCGTTGCATAGGAGAGCATCGGAAGGCCGATCACCATCGGAACGAATCCGAGGACGCAGAGCATGATGGGGGCGGCCCGGCCTTGCCACGTTGGACTCGAACGATGCGCAGGTCGTCGACCTTCGTGTGGATGCGCCAGCAGAGCTGCGGTATCGATTGCCGCAACCAAGCCGTCGACTGCCATCGGCGCGAAGAGAATCCGCGCCTGTCCTCCCTGAACGTGCATCGCGACGAAGCCGAGCGTGTCGAAATTCGCGAAGAGCGTGGCTGCGGCCGGCGAGTGCGCCCACGGCACGGCATCCGGAGGAGTTGTCCGATGGACATGGCCATCTTCGGGGCGCACGTAAACACCGAAGCGTTGATCGAAGTGAGGATTCGCGGTGCGCACCGGCGGCGGTGAAAACGGCCCGAACGCCACCTGCGCACGGTCGGGCGCGCAGATGAGTTGATCCGGCAACGCCACGGGTACCTCGACGAGTGTATGCTGCGGGTACACGGGCCCGAATCCCGGCAACGTGGCCGCGCCTTGCGATGGGTTGGACGAGATCGATGCACGAATGCCGTCGCTTCGCTCGAGCAAGATCCCGTTCAGTGGACGGTCGAGCGCGGTTTGAGCCGCGGGCGATGCGGTGCCCTGCGCGCTGAGCCCTTGGTAGCGAATGCCCCTCCGCGCGAGTTCGGCAGCGAGCGCCGAGGACGACGAGCGCATGGCGTTCCAGCAGAGGAGTGCGAAGGCGAGGGCAGCGACCGCCCATACGCCGAAGATCAAAGGCGCTAGATAAGCCATGCACGGAACAGACTAGCGCCGACTGGCAGCAGACGGCAGAGGACTCGCGAACTTCGTACCCGGCTGAATTCGCGAGATGGACGTCCGTCCAACGGGGTTTCCCGAGCTATACGAGCGAGCACGCGCACGAGAGGAACGACGAGTCCGCGCCTCCGAGCATGTGACTTGCCCGGCTCGATTGTCTTCCAATCCTTCGAGCGGTCCGCGGCGCGGTGAGGATGTCACCACGTGGACGTCGTGAAAGGACGTCACGGAGAAGAGACGGTCGCGTTGGTGTCGCCGGGCGGAGAGGTCCTCTCCGCGTCCTCCGAGGACGGACTCGAGGGGCGCATGAGTGCGATGGCCAAGAGCGCCGCCGCGGTGAATCCGGCGGCCGTTCGGACGTGGTTCCAAGACGTCCATTCCGCAACGTAGGAACGCCAAGCGGCCTCCGCGTCGCCGTCTTCCGCACGCAGCACGGCCAGCGCTTCGTTGCGCGGAACATTGCAGGCGCCCGTCACTCCGATCGTCCCTACGAGATAGAACACGCACCCGAGGAGACGAAGGCGGGCGTACGGCGCGTGCCAGTTCGCTACGGAAAGTGCAGCGAGGACGAGGCACGCCGCGGCGGTGCCCATCAATGCGCCGAGGAACCAACGGTTCAGCACGGTGATGTTGATCGACTGCATTGCGGCGATGCCCTGTCCCGTCTGAAGGCGCGCAAGCGCCGGCATCACGAAGGTCGAGAACGCGAAGAACACGCCCGCGATCAGGGCGCAGCCGAGGACTGCGCAAAGCGTCAGCGAGTTCACGAATGACAAAGAAATACGCATGTTGCTCTCTCCGCGGTGTCCGTTCACCCATCGGAGAGTGCATCATGCGTTGGTGCATTGATAGGCGCGAGATCTCAACGTATCGATGCATTGATGCAACGATGCGCGCCCCACCCCCCCTTGCACAGGCCGAGTCACGAGCGACGGTTGTGCTCTCCGACCGGGTCTTGTTCGGTTCCGTACCATACCGTATGGTATGTTCATGCTCTCGGCGGCTTCCCTACGAGCCCGGTTCATCCCCATGGTCGTCCCCCATCTGGCGCGGCTCTACCGTCGCTGGGCGCGAACCAAGAACGTCGACGACGTCGATCGGATCCTCCGCGCAGCGCGCTCCACGATGCGGCGCAAGAAGTACTGTGTGCTCGCCACCCGAAGCGTCGAGGGCATCGGCGCACGCGTACTTCAGCCATTCCCGCCCGATGACGACTTCGGCGTGTGGCTCGGTACGAGTCCGACCTCGCGCAAGACGGAGCAGCTTCGCGCGGACAGCACGGCAACGCTCGTCTACGAAGACGACGGCAAGGCGGCGTGCGTCGTCCTCATGGGAAATGTCCGCATCGTCGACGCTCGCGCCGAGCGCGTTCGTCGCTTCATGCCATCCTGGTGGGCGTTTTTCCCCGACGGCCCCGAAGGCGATGACTTCGTGCTCCTCCGGTTCGAGCCCCATCGGATCGAGGTCTGGGATGCGGCCCGGCACATCACGCCGGAGCCGTTCGGTCTGCGCAGCGCGCGGCTGACTCGACGCGACGGCACATGGACGCTCGAATCATGAGGCTCTGGCGATGAGCACCACGAGCGCCGTGAAGAGCAAGCGGGTTTCTCGGAAAGACTGGTGTCTCGCAGGACTCTCCGTGCTTCGCGATCAGGGGTATCAGGCCCTGACCATCGAACGGATTTGCCTCCTTCTCGAGAAAACCAAAGGGTCTTTCTATCATCACTTCGTCGATCTGGAGGCCTATCTCGCTGCGCTCCTACAGCAATGGGAGGCCGATCTCACGGAGCAGCCGATCGCGGTGTCGTCACGCGAAGCGAGCCTGCCAGGCAAGGCGGCGCGGCTCGACGACGTCGTTCTCGGCCTCGACCATCGTCTCGATCGGGCGGTTCGCGCGTGGGCACTCCACGACGCGCGAGCGCGCGAGGCCGTGTCACGCGTGGATGAACGCCGCCTGGAGTATGTCGCCCAGCTCCACCGCGCGGCGAAACATCGCAACCCACGCGTGCTCGCCGAGATCGAATATGCAGCGTTCGTAGGACTGCAGCACCTCGACTTCATGGACGATCGGCGCCGCGCGGAAAAGGTGAACGAAGCGCTGCGAGAGGCACTCGCGCTCCTCGTGGCTCACCGTTCGGGATAACTCGAGCGGACGGCGAGACGCAAAAGTTGGTGACGTCGGCGTTGCATGAATGCAGTGATCGGTTGCGATCCTTCGTCTTTCGATGCGTGCGCGCATGGCTCAAAGTCGACGCATGAACCTGTTGCGCCATCTCCTCCTCGCAGGCCTCGCCGTGGCTCGCGAGATGCGCGTCTTCGGACTCGTGCTTTCACTCGCGCTCACAACCGCCTGTTCCGAGCCGGTCGCCCCGCGCGGGGTGAATGCACTCGAGCCCATCCCTCGACGCGTGAACGCTCCTGCCTCGAATCCCCTAACGGAGGAAAAGCGCGAGCTCGGACGACTCCTGTTTTGGGATCCCTTGCTGTCGGGAGAGCGCGATGTCTCGTGCGCGAGCTGCCACGATCCCGCGTTCGCGTACACCGACGGGGCGCGCCTCGCCCGAGGCACCGGCAACGTGGAGCTCAGGCGCAACACACCCACGGTGCTCCTCGCGACATGGAATGGACTGCGGGGCGAAGGGCACTTGGTCCCACCGGAGGACGCGCCGATGTTTTGGGACAACCGAGCGCGATCCCTCGAGGCTCAAGCGCGTGGGCCACTTCATGCCGAAGGCGAGATGCGCGGGACGATGCTCATCGATGGCGACGTGGGGGGCGAGCTTTCGCGAAGGCTCGCGGCCATTCCTGCCTACCAGGACCGCTTCGAGACGGCGTTCGGCACCCGTGAGATCACCGAAGAGCGCATCGTCATGGCCATCGCCTCGTTCGAGCGGGGGCTGTCGATCGGTTCGAGCGCCTTCGATCGCTACGCTCGCGGCGATTCCGGGGCCCTTTCGAGCGCTCAGAAGCGAGGGCTCTCGAGCTTCGTCTCCGCCGGATGCGCCACGTGCCATGGCGGGCCGATGTTCTCGGACTTCGAACTCCACGCGCTTGGCGCCGGAACGCCGCATCGTGGTGCCGTCGATCGAGGCGATGGACGCGGCCGTTTTCGTACCCCTTCGCTACGCAACGCAACGCGAACGGCGCCTTACATGCACGATGGGTCACTCGCCACGCTCGATGCCGTGTACGAGTTCTACGACTCGGTGGATCGCGACCTCGATCCGGCGCTCGGCGAGGTGAGTGGCATCCACGGAAGTGCGCGCAACGACGTGACCGCGTTCTTCGAAGCCCTGGCGGACAAGGAGTTCGACGATCGGATTCCGACCGGCGTACCGAGCGGACTGCCCGTCGGCGGCCTTCGACGGGCGGCGAAGTCAGCTCCGCACCGCTGACGGGGGATGGCGTCACACGCGGGTCATTCCGCCGTCGACCACGATCTCCTCGCCCGTCATGAACGACGAGTCGTCCGACGCGAGGAAGAGCGCCGCCTTCGCCATCTCTTCGGCGGTGCCCAAACGTTTGAGAGGAATGCGAGAAATCACGCTTCGAACCGCGTCTCCAATGCCGCTCTTCGCATGGATGGGCGTATCCGTAGGACCAGGACTCAGCGCGTTCACACGGATACCGGATTCGGCGAGCTCTGCCGCCGCCGTTCGGGCGAGTGAACGAAGCGCCGCCTTCGTGGCGGCGTAGACGCTCGTGTAGGGGGTCCCCTGTTGGTTCGTGCAAGAGGTGTTGAACACGACGCTCCCTCCTCTCCGCATGATTGGCGTGAAGTGCTTGAGCGCGAGCCAGGGACCCTTGAAATTCACGCGAAACGATTCGTCGAGTGCGGCCTCATCCATCGATGTGATGAGCCCGTAGCGCGTGATTCCTGCGTTGAGGAACAGCACGTCGAGCGCACCATATTTGGCCTGGATTTCGCGCGCGAGTTTCTCGATGTCGGCAGAGACTCCAGCATCCGACGCGATGACGTCGGCAATGCCGTCCAGCGCGGAGCGCGCATGGTCCAACGTTGCCGGGTTCGACCCCGTCACCGTGACCTTCGCACCTTCCAACGCGAACAGTTTCGCGGCTTCGAAACCGATCCCGGTCGTCCCGCCGGTGATGAGCACCGTCTTGTTTTCGAGCTTCTTCATTGGATCTCGCCTCGATTCAACGGAAGTCGGCGGCGTGCTCGACCGCCCACTCATGAAACGTACGTGCGGGGATGCCGGTGATCTGTTCCACCGTCGACGTCACTGCTTCGGGTTGAGAGACCATCTGCCCCCAACCTTCGATTGCGGCTTCCACGAAGTCCGGATTGCCCCACGCAGCGAGCAACACTCTCCGCGCCTCGTCGGGAAACAGGTCCTCGTAGCGCACGGAGCGTCCGATCGCTTCGCCGATGACCTGCGCTTGTTCGATCTGCGTCAGCGCTCGCGGTCCGGTGAGGACGTACCTTTGGCCCACGTGGCCATCACTGGTCAGCGCCCGAGCCGCGACGGCCGCGATGTCCCGTTCGTGGATCAGTGATCGCGTGGCTTTTCCGAAAGGCCAGCGGACGACGCTCTCTGCGCGGATCATCGGAGCCCAACCGAGCGTGTTCGTCGCGAATCCGGTGGGACGCAGAAACGTCCACTCCAATCCGGAAGCCGCAATCAAGCGCTCCATGTCGGTGTGGAAGAGGGGCGGCCGCTTGGCGTCATCCTGGGGACGATCGCGCTCCTCACGCTCGTCGCTTACGGAGGCGGCGGACAGATAGACGAGCCGCCGGGTGTGCTTGGCAATGGTCTCGAGGACCGCGGGAGCCGCTTCGACCGTGAGGAATGGCCATACCAAGAAGACGGCGTCGACACCTTCGAGGCCTGCCTCCAAGCTCTCGGGAACGGAGAGGTCGCCGCGGACGAGCTCGACGCCATCGGCAATGTTCGCGCGGTCGGGGTTACGGACGAGAGCACGGACGTGAGCGCCAGCGTCGCGTAGCTCGCTCACGACATGTCGTCCGACGTGGCCCGTCGCGCCGGTGACGAGGATTTTCCGAGCGTGCGCGTGTCGATCAGTGATGGTCATCGAACGTCTCCTGTTACCCGCCGACGGCAGTCGCGCTGGGATACAGAGGAACCTACAAGTTCAAGTGAACTTGAAGTCAATGGGCGTATGTGCTTTTCTTTGCGAATGAACACGTTGCTCACGATCAGCGATGTCTCGCGTCGCAGCGGCGTCGCCTCCTCGGCCCTCCGCTTCTACGAAGAGAAGGGGCTGATCTCGTCCGTGCGAGCGGGCTCTGGCCACCGGCGTTATCCGCGCCCCGTCCTGCGGCGAATCGCGTTCATCGTGTTTGCGCAGCGCCTTGGGCTGACGCTCGAGGAGATTGGCGTGGAGCTCGCGAAGCTCACTGACCCCTACGCCCCGAGCCGTCGCGAGTGGGCGCGCCTATCGAGCACGTGGACTTCGAGGATCGACCAGCGGATCGCCGAGCTCGAGCGTCTGAAGGTCGGTCTCACCGCTTGCATCGGGTGTGGCTGCCTCTCCTTCGAACAATGCAAGCTGTCCAATCCCGGCGACTGCGCATCGAAGCTCGGGCCCGGCCCCCGCATTTGGATGGGGGACGATCCGTTGACCTGATCGCGGCGCGAGCCCCAGCGGCGCCTAGCTCGCCGTCGGATTTCACTTCGGAGCGCGGCCTGCGTGTGTAAGCTGACGACCGAAGGTGTCGTGTGCGCCGCTGGCGAAGGCTTACCTGCGCGCTCTCGATGCTGGTCGCCTCTCAGGTGATCCTATCGAGCCCTCGCGCTGCGCGCGCCGACGAGGGAGCAGCCCTCGAGTCTTTGGAGCTCGCTTGGGATGCACCGACGTCATGTCCCAGCCGTGAGGCTCTCCTCGAGCAGCTTTCACGGGCCCTCGGCGATTCGCGCGCCGCGGTGAAGGTTCACGCCCGGGGGCGCGTTCGTCGCGATCCATCGGGCAGCTTCGTCTTGTCGCTCGGGATTCGCTCGGGGAACCTCGATAGCAAGCGCACGGTCAAGGACCCGTCGTGTGAGGTGGTCACCGCGGCGGCGGTCGTGATGGTGGCCCTCGCCATCGATCCCGCGATGGCCCTCCGGAGCGAACCCCTCGCCCCGAGTGGGGAAGAGGCTTCAGAACCGCCTGACGACGCACCCTCCCAGCCGACACGGACGCCGACGCCCACGATGCCATCTCCGGGGGCGCCGCCGGCAACGCCGGGGCCGCCGCGGGCGGAGGTGCGCAGGCCGAGGCCGACGGAAAGGCAGAGCTTCATGTTGGGGGTGGGGATCGGGCCAACCATCGAGCTCGCAACGTTCGGGCGTCCCACGACCGGAGCACTCGCGGGAATTTACGTGTCATTCCGCGACAAGCTGCGCCTGGACGTCGGAGTCATCGCCTCGACGCCCGTTCAAATGACCATCGAAGAGCGTCCTGCGTACGGGATTCGAGTGAGCTCTGCCGGCGCCGTCGCGCGCGGATGCTTCCTTCCAATCTCTTTGGGGGTGATGCAGGTCGGTCCCTGCGCCGGCCTCGATTTCACCACCGCGCGCGCGTCAGGGTTCGGCACGGCCGAGCGGCGCTCCGACGAAGCACGTTGGTTCGCAGTCGGCGCGGGCCTGCTTGGACGCGAAAGGCTGAGTCCGTCGATCCACTTCGTCGAGAGCGTCTATGGGACTCTCCCACTCGAGGCCCCGCAATACGGCCTCCAGATCGGCGACGTGGCGTACCGAGTTCACAGCGTCTCGTTGGGCGTGCGTGTAACCCTCGCGATCGAGGTCACGATTTTCTGACAATCGAGTGACGAAAAGCGGTTGCTCGCTGGCCAATGGGCCGAGCATGGGCAACGCGTCGGCGCTCGTCTGCAACCTCCACTCGTCGCCCATGACGGACGCGCGGCTCGAACATCACTACCGGCAGCATTTCGCGTACGTCTGGAAGAGCGCCCGCCGTCTCGGCGTGAGTGAGGTCGACGCCGACGACGTGGTGCAGGAGGCGTTCCTCGTCGCGCGCGACCTGCTCGATGCCAAGAGCCCGGCCGATGTCCGCTCGTTCCTCTTCGGTGTCCTCTACAACGTCGTCCGCCGGCACAGAAGACGGTTGAAATCGAGCCGCGAGAACACGAACGCGGTGGATGACTTGCCGGACGCGAGCGCCCCGGGCCCGACCTCCAGCACGGACAGGAGGGAAGCGGTGCGGCTTCTGGAGAGGCTGCTCGCGCTTTTGAACGACGAGCAGCGCGCGGTCTTCGTCCTCGCAGAGATCGAGCAGAAGAAGCTCCGTGAGATCGGGCAAATACTTGGGATTCCCCCCAACACAGCGGCGTCGAGGCTACGCCTTGCGAGAACGAAGCTCGCGGAAGCAGCGCATCGAATCCAGGCGCAAGAAGGTTGGAGGTCGAGGTGAAGTCAGGAGAGGACTTGGTCCGTGCGTTGGTCGAAGAGACGCAGGATGCCTACTCACCGGGCGACGAGGACTACGAGCGAGTTCTCGCCAAGCTTCGCGCTGCCTCGGTGTCGTCCGCGAGTCGTGGGCAGTCGCGGTTGGGCCGCTCCGGCCTCGGCCGCTGGGGCCTCGGGCTGGTCGCCGCGGGCGTGCTCTTCGTGGGCGCCGGCGCGATCACTCGGCAGACGCGCGTCGAGCCTACCCCTGTCCCCGCGATGAAGTCGGTGGAGCGTACGGTCCCGACCGAGTCACCGATTCCACCTGCAGAGCCCGCGACCCCGACGATAAGCGTCGACGCATTGCCGACGATCGTGCCGAGCAGCACACCGCGTAATGCGCGAACCGTCCCTGGGCCGAGCGCGGCCCCGGACTCCTCGCTCGCGGAGGAGATTCGGCTTCTCCGCGGGGCCAGTGAGGCGTCCCGAGCGTCGAATCACGAAAGCGCCCTCTCGTTCGTCGAAGAGCATGAGCGTCGCTTTCCGAAGGGCTTTCTTGCGGACGAACGGCGCGTGCAGAAGGTCCTCGTGCTCTGCGATCTGGGGCGGAGAGATCTGGCTCGATCGGAGGCGCGTCGTTTCACGGCCAACCGTCCGAGCTCGCCTTTGAACGCGCGCCTGTCGTCGAGTTGTGCGGCCGACAAGCAAGGTGCAGAATGAATCATCGCTCGGTTGCCCGGCCGGTAACTCTCTTCTCCACGGTTCTGGTCGCGATAGCCGTAGGTTGCGCGACCTCGGACGACAATCTCCGGATCCTCGGTGTCGATCCGGGAGAGAAGCCGCCCGCTTTGGCGCCGCCCGACACGAACCAGGACGCGAGCACGCCCACCGAGAACACGAACGCGTGTGATAGCTGCCCCGCGTCCTCCTTCTGCGAAAACGGCGTGTGTCGTTGTCCAGTGAGTCAGAACACGATCTGCGCGAACGCGTGCGTGGATCTCCAGAGCGATGACGCGAACTGTGGAACGTGCGGCCACCTGTGTGGTCCGCCTGTCGATGGTGGAATAGGCCCCGTTTGCTTGGCTGGCGTGTGCCGAACCGCGGAGACGTTTCCCCTCTCGCTCTACCGATCGACGGTGCTCTTCGGCGATGATCAGGCGCTCTACGTCTTCGGGCGAAGCGAAAAGTACTACGCGATCGAGCGTGCGGAGAAATCTCAACACCCGACGTTCACGCGTCTCGTGGACCTGACGTGGATGAACTCGGACAACGAACCCACCGCTGCAATCGTGGCGGGGGACGATGTCTACTTTGGATATCCTGTCGGAGTCTTCCGCTTGCCGAAGACGGGCGGCGACGTACACCAGATCTCCCAGCAGGCAGCGTTCGCGTTCGCGGCCACCGCAACGCATCTCTACGTTGGCGGACCGGGGGGCATTTCCCGGATGACGCTGCCCGACGGTCCGTTCGAGCCATTCCTCGACTTTTCGGCGGGTCATCTCGCCATTCGGGGCAACGACCTCTACGTCGCAAAGAGCACGTATCCGCCGATTACTCCCGTGGATATCGTTCACGTCGACCTCACGACGAAGATCGCCACGCTCATCGGGACGACGATACGCGTGACGGGTCTCGCTCCCTTGGACGACGGAGTGATCTGGTCGAGCGGCATGTTCTATTCGGCTCCCGACGTCTACGGCGAGCATCGCTTGCTCCGTTGGACGAAGTCGCCCGCGAAGACCTCCGTCCTGTTTCAGAACTCGTATTCACCCGTGACGGGGGTTGCGACGAACGGTAGCAATATCTATTTCACGAATGGCTACTATTGGAGCTTCGAGCAGAATGCCAACGCGCTGGTGATGCTCCATTTGGGCCCGGCCGACGATGCGCGCGCGGTGCCTTTGGCGACAGCGCTCCAGCAAAGAACCCAGCTTACGCCTTCCCCAGCGGAAGGCCGCATCATCGTCGAACACATGAGCTGGCCGGTCGTCGACGATCACTTCGTCTACTGGCTCGATGAAGTCGAGCCCGAGTCCGTAAACGGGAACCCTGAGCTCGTGCAAGGCCGGACGAACGTGCGGCGTATCGCGATCAAGTGACGAGGGCTTGATGCGTACTATCCTGGAATTCGCGATTGGAACGTGTTTGCTCGGAGCCGTCGTCTTTACCGCGCACTGTTCGAGCGCCGACGCGAACCGCTTCGAAGACCCAGACGCTGCCGGCCGCGATGGCGGGGCAGCGATCGACCATGGGGCTTCCGAAGCCGGATCCGGAGCTTGCCCAAACCACTGCTCGGACGATCTGCGCCGCATCCTCGACTGTCGCGAACAGCTCGTCGAGACCTGCGCGGACGACAAAGGCTGCGGTGGCCTCACGTGCGTATCGGCGTGCGAGTCGGCAAAATGGAACCGCAGCAACGTCGGCTGTGAGTTCTTCGTACCGCGACCCCCCGAGAGCATGACGAACAGCTGTCATGCGGTCGTCGTAACGAACATCTGGCGCACCCCTGCGACGCTGAAGTTCACGTACGGCAACGAGACGTTTTCCCTCGCGGGCCACGCTGTCCGCGCCTCCGACAACGTGCCCGTCGAGAGCAATACGATTGCTCCCGGAGAAACGATCATCGTTGGACTCGCAGGAAGATACTGCAAGGGCGAATCCCTGATCCTCGAGCCCTATGAGGTGCGTGTGGTCGGGCTGAACGAATCGGGCAGGGCACGTGCCTTCGAAGTCGAATCCGACGTTCCAGTGCAGATCCGCAGCAGTGAAGCGCTCTTGAACGAAGCGACGCTGATCGGTGCAACCACGATGTGGGATCGCGACTACGTGATGGCCATGCCGGCGCCCGCACACTACTCCGGTTGGCCCGGAGGTTTCATTCAGATCGTCGGGCGCGAGGACTCTGTCGTCGAGATTCGCCCGCGCGAGCCACTCCTGGGTGCACCTGATCTCCCTGCACTCGCAGCGCACGACGTACGGTCCTACCGACTCGGCCGCGGAGAGATCCTGCAATTCGTGCAGGACGACGACCTGACCGGATCGTTCATTCACTCGAACAAGCCTGTCGGCGTCTTCGCTGGTGCTGCCAATTTTGCTGTCGATGGACCGGACAAGTGTTGTGACAAGGAGCGAGGGTCTTCGGTACAAGTACAGGTCTCTCCGTCGCGATCGCTCGGAGATCGCTACGTGGCCGTTCGCTACCGCGATCGCTACGAGGGCGTCGTGGAAAACGGTGTGTGGCGCATCGTCGGTGCGGCTGACGGCACCGTGCTCACCTACGAGCCCGCCACACCCAGGGGGGCGCCCACCAAGCTCTCTGCGGGCGAATTTGCCGAGTTCAAGACGACCGATCCGTTCGTCGTCTCGAGCCAAGATGCCGAACATTCGTTTGCCCTCTATGGGTACATGAGCGCCGGCGTCGAATACATGCCCAATCCGCCCGAAGAATATTGGACCGGAGACGTTCGCGGGGCGGCCGAGTTTACTCCCGTGATTCCGGTCGTTCAATACATGAAGCAGTATCGCTTCTATACGGACTCGTTCTATCCCGAGACGAACCTCGTCGTCGTGAGACGTCGCGGTAAGGACGGATTCGCCGACGTGGTCCTCGACTGCGCGGGGAGCCTCTCGGGCTGGGCGCCTCTCGGAACCTCCGGCGATCTCGAGTTTACGCGGGTCGATCTCTCCAGAGGCAACTACGAGCCTCAAGGCAATTGCAAAAACGGCGTCCGCGAGATGCATAGTGACGCGCCGTTCACCGGGACGGTGTGGGGCTGGGGATCCCTGGCGACTGGCGGGGCCCATGACGGTCCGGGCACGTTCACGTGCGCCGCCAGTTATGCGTTTTCGATCGGTGCCGGATTCCGCCCTATCGACACGAGCGATCTTCCGGGAGGTATCCACTGATGACGCCGCGGTTCTTGCTTCTGACGGCTTGCACGATGGTGGCCGTCGCCTGCGCGGCATCGGAGCGGGGCTTCGAACAGACTGCCGACACCCCACCCGCGACCAACGCGCCTGGATTCTCGGCCGATGCTGGTCAGTGCACGTGTTCGTCCGGCGGCAAAGCCGTCGCTTGTGAAGGACAGGAACTCCGCGCGTGTCCGGAGGGCCAACGATGCTTCGCCGGAGGGTGCATCGAAGACGCATGCGAAGCGGCGAAGGAGAAGCAGTCCGCGGAGGGCTGCTCCTTCTACACCGTCGTGCCGGACGCCTACGAAGGGAAGCAAGGCTGCTACGCGGTCTTCTTGACCAACACGTCGCCGCGCCCCGTCGACGTCAAGCTCCGTAGCGAAGGACTCGAGGTCGCTGGCAGCGATTTCGTTTATCTTCCGAAAGGGAGCGGCAACGATATCGAGTATGAGCCTTTGCCGAACGGGCAGATTCCCGAGAATGGTCTTGCGATAGCGTTCATTGCCGGTCCGACCTCCGCGAATGGGGACTACAAGTCCTGTCCTGCCCAGCCCGCAATGAAGCACGCGCGGAGCCAGCCGCAAGACTTCGCGCCGTCGAGCCCGTGGACGGGTTACGTTCCGTCGATTCTCCTCGAGACATCGGAGCCCGTCGTGGCGTCCGATATCTACCCCTACGGCGGAGCCGACAGCTACGTGACGGGCGCGACCATCCTTCTTCCGGTGAATGCGTGGGGGAAGAGCTACGTCAGCGTGACACCTCCCGGCACCAATTTCGTCGACCTCATCGCGACCGACGATGACACGGAGATCACGCTTGCCCCGAAGACGAGGCCACTCGGTGGAGCGGACCTCGTGATGCCCACCGAGGTAGGCAAGACGTCGAGCCTGTGGCTGACAAGGGACAAGGCCTACCATCTCGTCCGCATCGAAGACCTGACAGGGCTGGTTCTCTCGGGGAACAAGCCATTCCTGGTCATCAGCGGGTCGCGCTGCTGGGGTGCCCCGTGCGACGCCGCCCATCAGCAGCTCCCGACCGTTTCGACGCTCGGCTGGGAATATGCCGCCGTCGGACATCGTGATCGCCTTGCTCCTGCACCCGAAGACGACAGCGTCGGCCAATGCCTGAACGTGCCGTACACGGCGACATGCCAGTGTCGTCCCGTCAGTCCGGAGACCCACGAGTATCGTCTCGTCGGCACGGTCGACGGCACGGTGCTTCGATACGAGCCCGAGGCGCCTCCGGGAGCTCCGAAGACCATCCAGGCTGGACAGGACGTATGGATTCACTCGCTCGAGCCCTTCGTCGTGCGAAGCCAAGACAAGAGGCACCCGTTCTTCATCGCCGAGCTCATGTCTTCATGCGCCCAAATCGATCCCTGCGGCAAGCGCGGATGTCCGGGCGACCCGGAGTTCACGACGGTCGTACCGACTGCCCAGTTCTTGCGTAACTATCTCTTTTTCACGGACCCGACCTATCCGACGACAAGCCTCGTCGTCACGCGGACGCGCCCCGAGGGGGGTGAATTCGCCGACGTGAAGCTCGATTGCGCAGGCGTCATTTCCGGTTGGAAGCCGCTCACCGACCGGTACGAATACACCCGACTGGATCTCGTGACGGACGGCGCTCGCCAAGGCGGTTGCGACAATGGCCGTCACGAGATGAGCAGTACGCAAGACTTCGGCGTGATGATCTGGGGCTGGGGCAAGGACGGGATCCTTGCCGACGGAACGACCAAGAGCGCAACGGGGGCGACGAGCTATGCGTTCCCTGCCTCGCGTGGGCTCCGCCCGGTCAACCCTGTCGATATCAAATAAGCCATTCGCCCTGGTCCGTGTCCGCTGGAGGCGGCCGACAGCCCGAAGGCTGGATAAGAACATGAGGAGCTCACAATGAACGAGAAGGAGTACCTCTCGCGTGCGGCGAGTGTCGGAGGGCGATTCGCTTGGACGAAACGAGCGTTCGTTGGCGTTTCCTCTGTGGCGCTGCTCATTCCTCTCTTGCTGGTGTGCGGATGCGCGGCCGTATCGTCGAGTACGTCCGGCAACGAATCGAGCAGCGATGGAGCCAGTCCATGCGCGGACGGATTCTGGGATGACGATGGGGATCCCGCCACCGCGTGCGTTGCGTGGTCGACGTGCGTGGCTGGCACGCACGTGAGCGCGGAAGGCACTCCGGATACCGATCGCCAATGCACGCCGTGCGCGCAAGGAACGTACTCCTCGTCATCGAACCAGACCGCCTGCTTCGCGGCGGCCACGTGCCCCAAGGGTTCGGAGCTGACGAGCGTTGCAACTCCGACGTCCGCATCGGTGTGCACGGCGTGCGACGACGTCGGGGTGTATTGCGCCGGCGGCTCGGCGCCCAAACAAGCATGCGCGAGCGGCACCTGGGACGACGATTGGGAGACCAAGACGGAGTGCGTCCCGTGGAACGACTGTTCTGCCGGAGACTTCCTCGCGGTCGACGGAGACGCCATCTCCGACCGGGTGTGCAAGCCCTGTGAAGACGGCAGCTTCAATGCGACGATCAACGCCCGAAGCTGCGTCACGTGGAGCGACTGCCAGCCCGGAACCTATGCGAGCACAGCCGGCACGGCGAGCGTCGATCGCGCGTGCACCGCTTGCCCTGCGGGATGGAGGGCGGCGGGGATGAATCGGCCTGTGTGCTTTCCGCCGGTCGTCGAGGTCGCTTTGGGATCGGTTCATACGTGCGCGCGCCACGAGGATGGCTCCGTCAGCTGTTGGGGATCGAACGCCTACGGACAGCTCGGCGACGGAACGAAAACGATAAAGGTCTCGCCTCAGCTGGTGCCTGGGCTGACTCACGTCGTCCAGCTCGTTGCAGGTGAAGCCCACACGTGCGCGCGCCTCGAAGATCGCTCTGTTCGATGTTGGGGGTGGGGCGGCTACGGCCAGCTCGGCGATGGTACCACCGGCGACCGTCTCGCCCCCACCGCCGTTCCCAGTCTATCGAACGTCGTCCAGCTCGCCGCGGGGGGAAGGCACTCTTGCGCGATTGTCGAAGGGGGCTCGGTGCGCTGCTGGGGATCGAACACCTCCGGTCAGCTCGGCGACGGAACGACGACCAACCGAGCATCGCCTACCGCGGTTCCGAACCTGTCCGGCGTCGTGGGGCTCTCCCTTGGCGATGGGCACACCTGCGCACGCCTCGACAACGGCTCCGTCCGCTGTTGGGGATCGAACTCCAACGGCCAGCTCGGTGACGGGACGACCACGGACCGATCGTCACCTGTCGAGGTCGTCGGGCTCGCCGCCGTCGACAAGCTCGCTCTCGGTGACTTGCATTCATGTGCGCACGAGGTCAACGGCTCTCTCCGCTGCTGGGGATGGAACTTGGGCGGCCAGCTCGGTGATGGAACGACGGACGACAGCGTGTCGCCGACGACGGTCGCGGGCCTGTCGGGGGTCGAGAGCATCAGTGCTGCAACGCTTCACACCTGCGCGAGCCTCTCCGACCATTCCGTCTACTGTTGGGGAGCGAACTTCAGCGGCCAGCTGGGCGATGGCACGATGGACAGCTCGCCGTCACCCGTTCTCGTCCCCGGGCTCTCCGACGTCGTCAGGGTGGGGGGCGGTCATTCCAACGCGGGGTCTACGTGCACGTGCCACAGCGACGGTGACGTTCGCTGCTGGGGAGCAAACGGGGAGGGCCAGCTCGGTGACGAAACCAAGGTCGATCGGTCCTCGCCGACGCCCGTGGTCTGGTAACGCCGGACGAGGCCAGCTTCGTCCACCCAGGACGCCGCGCAGGCAGGGCTGAGGTTTTTCGGGCCTTTCAGGGCCTGCGCGACGAGAGCTCCCCTCGGCCGGAGCTTGTGCTAGCCTGCTCGCCGTTCGGAGGAGTGGCCGAGTGGTCTAAGGCAGCGGTTTTGAAAACCGCCGTACCGCAAGGTACCGGGAGTTCGAATCTCTCCTCCTCCGCCAAAGATTCCAGCTTCGTTGCAGACCGTGCCTCGCGACCCGGCCACGAACGACGACCCTACTCTCCGCTTGGTCCTCTACGGCACCGCTCGGGTAGCGTCGCGCCGGCGTGAGATCACGCGCTGACGAGGCGTCCAATGGATCGATTGGATACGATGCGCCTCTTCGTTCGCGTGGTCGAGACGTCGAGCTTCTCGAAGGCGGCACGCGCCGAAGGCGTAGCGCAATCGACTGCGAGCAAGCAGGTCGCGGCGCTCGAGAAACGCCTCGGGACGCAGCTGCTTCGGCGGACGACGCGCGGACTCAGCATGACCGAGGCAGGGCGTACCTTCTACGACGACGCGGTACGCTTGCTCGCCGATCTCGACGCCGCCGAGGCGCGCGCGGGCCATGGCCATGGTGCTCCCGGAGGCCAGCTTCGGGTGGCCGCGCCGAGCGCATTGAGCCGAATGTACGTCGTGCCTCACCTGCCGGTGCTCCTCGCGCGCTACCCCGCGCTTCGCGTGGAGCTCGACGTCTCCGACCGCTACGTGAACCTCGTCGAAGAGGGCGTCGACGTTGCGATTCGAATCGGCAGCCTCCGCGACTCGTCGCTCGTGGCTCGCCGGATGGGCACTTTCGATATCGTGACGGTCGCGTCTCCCGACTACGTCGCTCGTCACGGAGAGCCGCACAAGCCGAGCGAGCTCGAGAGGCACGCGTGCGTGGCCTTCATGTTCCGCGGCGCGCCGCGGCCATGGGAATTTCGCACGACGAAGGGCCCAATCCCTTTCACGCCCTCGGGGCCGACCCGCTTCGACGACGCCGAGAGCATTCGTGCCGCCGTGCTCGCGGGGCTCGGTATCGCGCACGTGCCCGGATGGCTCTTCGCCGAGGAGCTCACCACGGGCAACGTCGTATCGCTCCTGAAGACTTTTGCGCCCGAGCGTGTGCCGCTCCAAGCCGTCTATCCGAGCGATCGGCGCACGAGCAGCAAGGCGAAGGTCTTCATCGAGTTCCTCGCAGAGACCTTCGCCGAGTGCTCGTGGCTGAAGGCTCGTTGAGGAGGCGCATCCGGTATTCGCCGGCGGAATAAGGCCCATGCGGACGGGCGCACTTCTCACTCGTCGTGCGCGTCGCCAGACTCTCGCGCGGCTGGACTCCGCGCTCTCGCGGAGCCGCAGAATGGAGAGCCCATGCGAAAGCTCGAAGGCAAGGTCGGGGTCATCACCGGCGGCAGCAGTGGAATCGGTCTCGCGACGGCGCGGCGGTTCATCGAAGAAGGCGCGCACGTCTTCATCACAGGTTGGAGACGCTCCGAGCTCGACAAGGCCGCTTCGATCCTCGGGCGCGGCGTCACCACCGTGCAGGGGCCCTCTTCCTCGCGTCGAACGACTCGAGCTTCTGCACCGGGATCGATCTCGTCGTCGACGGCGGGCTCACCCAGCTGTGACGATCGCCATGCCGACTCCCGCGCGGAGTCATCCCTCGGTGAGTAGGACATCGTAGCCGGTGACGCACGGGAAACGGCATGGGCGAGCGCCGCCGTCGCGAGCCGACGGGCGGCGGCGTTCCGTCAGGACTGGGGTGAGCTGCTACGACAAGATGATCCAGTAGTAGCGTTTCGGAGGTCTGTTGGAATTGAGGACCTTTGTCTCCCGCAGCGTACCTCCGTTTCTTTCGATGATGTGGATGGACGCTGCGTTCGTGTCGTCACACGTGAGGAGCACCGCCGTTAGTCCGAGCGTGCGAGCGACTGGCAAAGCCTGACGCAGCATCTCCGTAGCGATCCCGCGGCCTCGGAAGGACGGCACGGTATCGTAGCCAATGTGGCCGCCTTCGACGCGAAGTGCTTCGTTCAGCTCGTGCCGAATGGAGATACGTCCCACGAACTGTTCTTCTGCCACGGCCCACAGATGCGTCGCGGGAACGAAGTTTTCGGTTCTCCGATTCGAGTCGGCCAGCTTCTTTGCCACGAATGCCGGGAAGTCCTGTTCGATGCCCTCGAGGTCTCCTCCGACCCACCACGGAAGGCCTTCGTGTCGGAATTCACGAAGCGCACGCAAGAAGCTCTCTCGACATCCCTCCGTGGGCGAAACCAGGTGGATCTCCATTCGAGGATTCACGCGTGTACCTCCGTCGGCCTTGGAATAGTAACCAAGTTCCTTCGACAGGCGGGCGTTCGATTGTTCAGCGCCACAAACGGGCGAGGATGGGGTGGAACTTGCCGTCGAGTCGCACGAAGAGTACCGAAGGTCGTATCGATCGCCGAGGAGCACAACGTGTTCGGCGCACTGCTGCAGCTGTACGTCTACGACTTCAGCGAGATGCTCGAGCTCGACGTCGACGACGACGGGCGGTACCACGGGCGCGTCATCGATCGCTACACCGGCGGCCGCTTCGACGAGGAAGCTCTCGACGACGAGCGCTGGCGCGGACCGGTACAGCGCTTCGGCAATCGTCGCTACATGGCGTCACCGTTGGGTGGCTCGTGCCCGGCGAGGTAGTCTTTGCAGATGGATGCCGTTGTGAGAGCTCTTCACGGGGCGCCGCCCGAATGAAATCCGGTTCCAACGCAGCGATCGACAAGGTCATCTCCCGATTCTTCGGGGTCTTCGACAACCGCGCGGGCCGTGTTCCAGAGGCCCAGGCGTTCGGCATGCTCTTCGCGTCGAACGCCACCATCGCGACCCATTCCGGCCGAGGCGTGCAGATCACTACACCGGATGAATTCGTGAGACCGAGGATCGAGCTCCTGACGTCGGGACGACTCGTCGAGTTTCACGAGTGGGAAACGCAATCGGAAAACGAGATCCTCGGTTCGCTGGCGGTCCGCCGCTCGAGGTACGAAAAATCCGGGCGGCTCGACGGCCAGCCCTACGCTGGCGTGGGTACGAAATTCTTCCAGCTTGCGCAGATCGACGAAGCCTGGCGCATCGTGTCACTCGCGTGGATAGACGATGCCGCGTTCGGCAGTAGACAGACGTGACAAGGAACCGGTCGTTCGAAAAGCCCGCGGAGCAGACCGCGACGGAGTCCTGACGGCTCTATCGGGAGCTCCCGCCCCACGATGTGATCGCGATCATCCAACCTTTTCGTGTCTCCGCCCGAGAGCACGCCGTCGTCCCCGACCACTACGCCGACGGTGCCGAGGGTGCCGGATGCCAGTGCGCTCGGCACCACGTCGTGCGCAGGCATCAACGGCATCACGCTCAAGAGCGGTACCGTCACGCCGGTGGGCACGTCGATCGAATCGCCGAACAAGAAGTATCAGCTGGCCTATCAGACCGACGGAAACCTCGTGGTGTACGAGCTTCTGCCCAGCAAGAAGGCGCTCTGGGCGTCCGGCACCATGGGAGCCACTCCCGACAAGGTGGTGATGCAGGCTGACGGCAACCTGGTCGTCTACAAGTCCGACGGTGGGGTGGCCTGGAGCAGCAAGACCAGCGGCAACACCGGTGCGGTGGTGTCGCTGCAGGACGACAACAACCTGGTCGTGTGGCTGGACCGAACCTTCAATGAACTTCGAGCGGTCGACTGACGAGTTTCCGTTGGGCCATTCCGCCCGGGTAGGCGTAGCTTGCCCAGTCCGACCAGCCCCAGAGCGTCGCGGTGAACGGCCCCTTGCTTCGCATCCGCTGCAGTCCGTTCGCGCATGTGCCGCCCGGGAACGTCTCGCCGTGTCCACCCGCACGAGCGAGATCGACGCGGCGGTATTCGAATCTCCCCGCGCTATCCACGGCGGTCCATCCCTCGACCGGCCCGCCTGCGCAGTCCAGCCACACGTCCTCGAAGCCCTTGGTCGACTTCGCTCGAATGAGGACGAGGGACGTCTCCGTGTAGGTAGGGTCCGCGTAAAACATATACGCGCTCATGTATTGGCCTGCCGGTACGACGTTGACGAACTCTGGATCCCCCAATGCATTGTTGGGGATGGTATTGGCGCCCGACATGTACGCGGCGAGGTAGAACGGATGCTCGGCGTCTTGGCTCCGTACGACGAAGGGGCTGTCGGTCCAGAACGTCACGACCTTCCCTGCGTTCATCTGCGAGGGGGCGCCGGTGGGGGGCGCGGGATCGTACGTCAGCACCGTTCCGTCGACGGCGGCGACGATCCTGTAGGGAGACGCCTCGTTGTCTCCCGAACGACCTCGGTAGCGAACGGCGACATACTCGCTACCCCACTGCTCGAAGGCAGGGATCTGTTGCTGAGCGCTATCGCAGGCCCGAACGTCGCTCGGGATGAACATGCAGTCGTGTCCGCCGAACAGTGAGATCGGCTTGTTCGCGTCGACGAGGCTCCCGGAGAGCTCCTCGGCCTGCGAGATCTGCAACACCTCGCCCCTCGAGAGGTGGTACTTCAGTGCCGCTCCTCGTTTGCCACCGACGATGGCGACACCGTCCTGGATGTCTACATTCGGTACTACGGTTACGTCGGTGTTTTCTTCCGACGCGACGATTTGAACGCCCGGGCTCTCGCTATAGCCCAAGATCTTCTGCCAGGGCTCGACGACGATGTGCTGCTTGCCCCACGTCGCGACCGGCAAGAGCAATGTCGCGGAAGGGTAGTGGCTCGCGGCGCCGCCAAAAGGATAAACAGTCGATAGGCTGACAGGCACGTTCGATGTCAGGTGAAGCGAAGAGGCGCGCCCGGTACCCTTGGGCAACGGCCAGAAATCGAGCGCCGGCCGTGTCCCCGCCGGGCAGTCGACGTGAACCTCCGACGTCGAAGCAGGCGGGGCGCTCGCGAGGAAGACGACGACGGCGTCTCCGGGGGGAATCGGACCCTCCGAGCGCTCGATGTTGGCGGTACCTGGAACGAAGCGGTAGACCGCCCCGGAGAGATCGAGCGGTCTTCCGTCGTGCTCGAGTACGACGTCGACCGGCGTATTCCAGCTATTCACGATATAGGCCGCGTAACAGCTATTGGCGTACGCCTGGCTCACCGGCGGCGGTTGCAGATAAAACTCGCAGCCGAGCGAGCTCTTCGCGACAGCGGCGGCAGCGCAGGGTTCGATGCACCTCGCATCCGCGCAGCCGAGCTCGGGCGGACACGTCTCCACGACGACGTCGTCGCAGGAGCGCACGACGGACCGAAAGTCGGGCGAGCACTGAAGCAGGCACGCCGGGGAGGACGAATCGGCGGCGTCGTCCGAGACGAAGGGAGCGGGGGAGGAGGTGTCCCACGTCCTTGGCTCGCCGGCGCAGGCGGAAACGATCATGAAGGTAGCGAACAGCGCAGCCCTCGGTGACTTCATGGCAGCTTCACCGGCGCCGGCACGAGCTCGAACGGCCCGAGGTTGCCACGTCCAAGCGCGCCGCGTGTGTTGTCGCCCCAACATTCGACGCGGCCGCTCTCGAGGAGCGCGCAGGTAGAGGAGCGCGCAGCCCTCACGAGGACCGCGGCGCCGCTGAGCCCGACGACCTTGACGGGGAAGAATGCAAACTTTCGCGTTCCGTCGCCTGCCTGCCCTTGCTCGTTTGCACCCCAGCAGTAGACGTCACCTTGATCCGTGACGGCGCAGCCGCGCCGACCGCTGTCCGTCGAGGCCACGGAGACCTGGACGACGGCGGAGATCCCGGGGACGGGCTCGGGGATTGGCTGGCTCGGAGGGCTCTGGTCGGGGTGTCTGCCTTGGCCCCAGCAAGACACGTGGCCGTTGGCGACGGCGCAAACGTGGCCGCCCGCTGCATCGATGGAACTCACGTTCGAGAGCGCGATGGGCATCGGAAGCGGATCGAGCGGCAACGACGATACACGCCCAAGTGACGACCACGAGCCCCAGCTGAGCACCACGCCGCCCTCGAGCAGAGCGAAGCGCGAGAGGTCTGCGGCGACGTCGACGACGCGCGAACCGGGCGGAATCGTGACGACCGTAGGTTCCGTTGGAGCGAACGGACCGAACGTGCCGTCCGGAAGGCGACCGTAGCTCACGCCGGCTCCGAGACACGTCAATTCACCCGTCGTGAGCAATGCGCAAATCGAATTGTCGCTCGCTCCGTGAATCCGCCTTACCGGCGGAAGGGGCAGCGTCACCGGACTCGGGGTCGTCAGGGCTCCACCATCTTGGAGGAAATTGCCCTCTCCCCAACACTTCACGCTTCCGTCCGCGAGGACGACGCAGCTGCCGCCGAGGCTCGCCGCATCCTCGATTCCAGGAACGAACGCTGGCTGTCCGCTCGGAGCCTCGCCGGCGTCCTTCCCGCGGCCGAGCTCTCCACCCGTATTCCAGCCCCAGCAAGCGACGCGGCCGGCGGGGGCCGCCTCGGCCTCGGCCGCTACGAGGGCGCAGAATGTCTCCGTGGTGCCGGATCTCGAGAGGTCGATCACGCAGGGCGCGTCCCCGCAGTGGACCGGCCGTCGAACGAAGGTCTGTCCGCCTCCGCCCGAATCTTGACGAGGGGGCGCGGCCTCCCGAGAAACGACGTCGGCGGCTCCAGCGTCCACCACTGCCACGTCCTCAGGATCGGCTCCTTCGGATCGGGTTACCGTCATGCAACCCATTGCCATGGACAAGCTCGCCGCGACGGCGAGCGCCCACTCGAGGCTACTTCTTGCGGACCGCATATGGCCCTCCAAATGCCCAAATCGTGTTTGCGTTGGCCCCCCGAACGATGAAGGACGCACGCAGCGGCGCGCCGTTCAGGGCGATACTCGAGATCGTGAATGTCCCGCCGTCTTCCGCCACGTCGGGATTATGCCGAACCTGGGCCTGGCCTCCGAGGTAGAGATCGGTCGCCGTCGGCCCCCAGAGTGACGGAACTGCGCTGTCCAATGTGGGGGGCACTCCCGAGACTGGACGGCGCGAGACGACGTAGGCTCCGGCGCCGTCGCGCGTGAAGCTCACGAGGCTTTCGCCTCGGACCCCCATCGCCGATTGCGGGGTCGCAACGTGCACCCGTAGCGGCGAGCGCCGCGCGGTGGGGTCGAACCATGCCGGTGGGGCGGCGATACCCTTGCACGCCATGCCTTGGATGCACTCGGAATTGCAATCGGCGACGACGGTGTACGTACCCTGGGACTTGTGCGCGAGATAACCGCAATACGATCCTCTCGCTCCCGAGATCCAGACGTCGTCCCTGCCCGAGCCGGTTATCGCGGTGAGAGTGCGCGAGTTCGACTTATACAGGTCCGGGACGGCGTCGTCCTCGAGCTCGATTTTCCAGACCGGTCCACCGTCTACGGATGACTCGCGGTGATAAACGGCTTTGTTCGTGAGTGCATAGATGTCGTCTGTCCCCGAGCCCCATATCGCCGCGATTGCGACGTCCTCGCCGATGTTCTCTTCCGTCCACTGCCACGTCCCGCTGCTCCGCGTGCCGTGCAGGACGGCACCGTGAAGTCCCGCCGCCCAGAGGTTGTCCGGGCTCGATGCCCAGATCGCTCGACCGTAGGCAACCCGGTCGTTCACGTAGACCCAGCGATCCCCGTCGAGCTCGAGCACGCCGCTCTCCGAGACGGCGAACACCGTCGTCGGCAGCGGCCAGAGATCGAAGAAGTTCGTCGGAGGCGGCTCGGGCACCTCGGGCGCGCACCAGCCGTCCGTGCTGCAGAGGAGTGAAGGCGCCGCGTCGACATCCTCGCCGCCATCGGAGGTCACCGGAGGCGTGCCGGCCTCCGATACGGACGCTGCGTCCGGCGTTGGATCGTCATCGCTCGTTCGGTATGTCTCGCTCTGCGCCTCCGCGCACGCGCCCGCGACGTTCACGAAGCCGACAGCAAAGAAGCCAAAGAGCCAATCGTTCGACCGCATCATTGGGTGTTCCCTGCCGAGGTCGTGAGCGCGAGCAGGACGCCATCGCCGATCGCCCAGACATGCTCGGCGTCGGTGCCCCATACGCCGTAGAGCGCCGGGCGGTTGCCGCCGAGATTGGCCACGGCGGTTTGCGACCAGGCCACGCCGTCGAAGTGCAAAATGGTGGCGTCGTCGCCGACGGCCCATACGTCGGACGCCGACGATGCCCACACTCCACGAAGCGTCGCCTTGGTCGAAATCCCTTCGGCGACTTCCCAGGCAAGCTCTCCTCCGCGATACCGTCGGACGGTGCCGGCAGCCCCCACCGCCCAAACATCGTTTGCTGCGAGCGCCCAGACGTCGTGGAGAGTCGTCTGGGTTTGGCTATTGAATGCCTGTATGCTCGGCTCCGAAGTGGCGTTCGAGATCCGGAATACGGATCCCCGCTCACCGACGGCCCAGACTTCGTCGTCCGTCACGCCGTGAAGGGCCATCACTCTTTGCCCGAAGGCGTCGTAGACGTTGCTTGGTGTCGGATCGAGCTCGATTCCGTCGCCCGCCGTCCGTGCGCGCATGAGCTGGATATATGTGTAGTCGATCCCAAGCCAGACCCATTCGGAGCCGGGGGCGCTCCACATCGCCTGCAGGGCGCTCCATTCGGAGTAGGCGGCCCCACCGGTGTCCATAGGCGTGATCGCGCGCCAATCTGCGGCGCCCGCCTCTCGAACGTAAACGAATGCGAGGGACGAAGCGGCCCACATCTCACCGTCAGGGCGCAAGACCAGACGGGATAGCGTTTCCTCGGACTCGAGGCGTGACACCTGCCACGTCGCACCGTCGAAGTGCAGGACCGTTCCGAGCGAACCGACGACCCACACATCGCGATCTGAACTCCCGTCGATGTCGTTCAAGCGCACGCGTGTGTCGATGCCGGTTCCGAACAGCCCCTCGACCGGGCAAAAGTTGCCCTCTCGACAGACGGAGGGAAAGAGCTCGCAGTCTTCGCATGCTCCGGTCTCCACTCCGGCGTCGACGACGACCTCGGGGGGCGACGCATCGTTCGATGGCGTCTCGGCGGCCGGGGGCGTGGTCTCTTCGGGTGAGTTCGCGCAGGCACACGCGAGGGCGCACGCCACCGCAGGCCCGACCCACGCACGCACGTTGCTGCCTCGCGCGTGCATCAGTTGACTCCTCCGGGGCACGGCTTGACCGCGCACTTTCCACCGACGCAGGCCTGTCCGGCCACTCCATTGCAAGAGACACCGCACCCTCCGCAGTTCTGCGGATCCGAGAGCAGGTTGGTTTCGCAGCCGTCGACCGCGTTGTCGTTGCAATCACCCCAGCCGTCGGCGCATAGGAGCTTGCATTCGCCGTTGACGCACGCCGCGTCCGCATGCCGGCTGCCCATGCCGGGGCATGCACGGCCGCACGCGCCACAGTTCGTCGGGTCGCCGCTCTTGATATCGATGCAAACTTGTGGGGCGCATTCACGTGTTCCCGGAGGACACGCGCAGGCCGGTACGTTGCCTTGTGTGCGAGAGTCGTAATAGAAATTGCAGTGTGACCCTCCGGGACACGCGAGCCCGCATGCCCCGCAGTTCTCGTCGTCCGGCTGCGCGAGGTCGATCTCGCAACCGTCCGAGCCGGGAGCGGTCAGGTCTCCATTGCAATCGGTCCACAAGACAGTAGGTGGATTGATGTCACATTTGAGCTCGGCGCAGGTCGAGTCCACGCAGCCGTACAACGCGTGTGGTGGGGGAGTCGCCGGTGCGTTGGCGCATCGGTTGTTGCATGCGCCGCAATGATTGTCGTTCGTCGCGAGATCCACGCACGTCAAGACGAGGTCCTGGCAATCGACGAGTGGCGCCGTGCATCCACATTTGCCGTTGTTGCAGCGGTCGGTGCTGGCGCATCGATCTCCACATGTTCCGCAGTTGTCGACCGTGCGCAGCGTCGTCTCGCAGCCGTTGTCGCGGACTCCGTCGCAGTCGGCCCGTACATCGAACGTGCTCGAGAGGCACTGCATCTCGCACTTTCCGTCGATGCAAACGAACTGGGCGCCGAGCGCCAAGTCGCCGAGGCCAGGGCACACGACACCGCAGCGGCCGCAGTTATAGGGATCCTTGCTCAGGTCGATGTCGCATGGAAAGTTCGACGACGGGCAGGTCGTGAAGGGAGCGGCGCACGTATTCGTCGGGCAGAACGAGGTCGTCTGATTCGGTGTCGAGGAGGCGTCGCTCTCTTCTGCCGGGGAGGAGAGAGTCGGTGGTGGTCCCGCGTCTATCGTCTCGCCCACGACGCTCGAGGTCGAAGCACATGCGTGCGCCCAGAACGTTGTGGCGAGCACCGCAAAGGGGGCGAAAAGTCGGCGTGCCATCGACCATGGATGGGGCGGCGAGCAAAAATCACCACGCCGCGAGAGAAAAAGTCGTCGTCGTCGTGGTGATCGGACGTCCTCGTACCATTCACGGGGCGTGGACGTGCGCGCTCGCCTCGATGAATGCGAGGCAGTAGACTCCGAAGAGATGTTGCGTGTAGGGCGAGCTGTCGTCTTGGCCCTCATGTGGACTGCCCATGCCGCCGCCGAACCGCAGAGCTCTGCGGCCGAACCGGAGGAGGGCGGGCTTCACGTCACGAGCATGGACGGCTGCCCCACGGCGGCGGCGATGCTGCGGGAAATCGAGCGATTCCGACTTCGCCGGGCGGACGACGTCCGTCTGCGCATCGTGCTCAGTCGGGAAGGCGAAGATCTCGTCGCAACGATCTATCGTGACGGTCACGCGCTCGGTGAGCGGAGGTTCGAAGCGCCGCCAAGAGACTGCGGAGAACAGCAGCGCCTCGCAGGCCTTGCCCTCGCGATCATGCTCGAGCGACTCGGTGCTGCGTCGGGCTCAGCGGATTCACCTGCCGAGCCGGTTGCGCCTCCGATGGCGATCGCACCGGAGGTGACTCCTCCTCGCCTCCCGGCAATTCCGCGGGAGAAACCCGGCTCCTCGCGCCCGGGCAGCGCTTCCGCCTGGGCACGGACGGCGGCCGCTTACGGCGCGAGCAGCGTGGCGCTCATGCCGACGGTCGGTTTCGGGGGCGGTCTCTCGCTTGGCGCGAGCACGGACCGCTGGGCGGTGGAGCTCGGCGCCGAGGGGCACCGCGGGCTCGCGTATTCGCTCGGACTCGGGATGGTCGACTCGAGTCTGCTCGCCATTTCCGTCAAAGGATGCGCAAGCGTCGTCTCGGTGGCGAGGTTTCGGCTCGGCGGCTGTCTCGGGGGACTCCTGGGACGATGGCAAGTGCGAGGTCGCGGTTACGGCAAGGACGTCGAGACCGTGCAGCCCTGGGTGGCCGCGAGCGTCGGCCTACGGGGGAGTTTCGCCATCACGGCGTCGATATCCCTCCGCGTCGACGCCGACGCTGTCGTGCCAGCGACCCGCCAGTCCATGGAGGTACGCGATGGCGCGTCGACGCTCCGCGCGAGCTCTGCAGTCGCCGGTGTCCGTATGACCGCCGGACCAGAGCTCCGCTTCTGACGCTCGAACGATGGTCGCCATGAACGCCGTGAAGATCCCGCATGCAGAGGTCGAGCAAACGACCGTCGACGCCGCCTCACTGTTCCGCGCGCATGGCGACTTCGTCGCTCGCTTCCTTCATCGGCTCAACGTTCCCTCTCACGAGATCGACGACCTCGTGCAAGACGTTTTCCTCGTTGTCCATCGACGAGGGGGCTTCGAGCCAGGAAAGGCGAAGGCAACGACCTACCTCGCCAAGATCGCGCTCCTTCTGAGCGTGGATCAACGCCGCCTCCAGCAACGACGCAAGACGGACCCCAACAGTGAAGGGCTCGCGCGGGTCCTCGACGAAGCGCCGACTCCCGAGGAGCGCGCACTGCTCGTCGAGGACGTCGAGCGCGCTCAGCGCGCGATTGACACGATCCCGCCCGAGCGCCGAGCCCTCTTCATCCTCTTCGAGCTCGAAGACGAGCCTTGCAACGCGCTCGCTGTTGCCTTCGACATACCGCTCCGAACCGTTCACTCGCGGCTCCGCATCGCTCGCCGCGAATTCTTCGAGGCCTACGAACGCCTCGGAAAGGAAGAGTCGCCATGACGGCGCCCCGACGCATCCTCGATGAGCCCGACGTAAGCGACCGCATGCGTCTCGTCCTGCGAGGGGCTCGCGCCAGCGCTCCGGTGTACGACCATGCTCGCGGCGTCGAGCGCTTCGAAGCGATGCTCGCGAATCATCCGTGTCCGCCGATCGCCAACGTGCGCGCCGCCGCCAGCGCGACGAGGACGCTCGTGACGAAGACGACGTTTCTCCTGGGCGCGCTCTTACTCGCAGGCGGCGGAACGTATGCCTACGTCGTGCGTGCCAACGCCCCGGCAGGGCCTCTGGGGGGGGGCGGGTTGCCGGCCTCCAGAGAGGTCGCGACTCTGAGCGCCCGCTCTGCGAGTATCGCGCCGCCGGTCTCGACGGCAGTCTTGCAGCCACCGCAAACCGACGGCCCGAGCGTGTCGCCGTCACCCGAGGTTCAGGCTGTCTCCGTGGGCTCGCTGCCTGCGGTCCGACCATCGACTTCACCCATCGCGGCAGGCGCCGCCGCTCGCTCGGCCGCCGCGGCCGCCCCGCCACTCTCGACCGTGGACGAGCACCAACGCGAGGTGCTTCAGCTCGCCAAGCTCCAGCGGAAGGCGACGTCGGATCCCGCGCAGGCGATCGACCTCGCGCTGGCCGGTCACGCGGAGTTTCCGCACGGTGTGCTCTTTCAGGAGCGGGAGGTGATCCTCGTCGATGCGCTCGTGCAGGCGGGGCGTCTAAGCGAAGCGAAAAAGCACGCCCGCGCCTTCGTCGAGGCATATCCGAAGTCCCCTGTCATTTCGCATCTTCGTGCGATTGCCGAAATCGACGCCCCCTGATCGCCGGTATACCTCATAGAGGGGGGCGCACGACGCGATGCTTGTATCGATGGAGAGCGCTCGGTCCCACGGCGACTTCCTTCTCGGTGGTCGCGTTTCGATGTCATTGCGACGATGGCCCACTCGAGAGCGCTGCTGATCTCCTTCGTGTCCTTCAACCAAGAGGCGAGCACGAGTGCTTTGCATACAAATAGCGAACAGCGCTGCGCTGCTCCGCAAATGCTGCTCCGCAAGGGATGCTCCGCAATTGGCAATGAAAGAGCCGAGAAGGACGGCCTCGTGAAGATCGCGGAGCGAATTGCACGGAGAGACGGTTGCCACTCCGTTTGTGGTTCCGGTTCCAGGTCGCGCCGCTGGTTTGGAAGCCGTACGACCGACTCGGTGCGAAGCTTCTCGACGAGCCGGTCCGGCGAGCGACGCGTTCACTTGCCGTCGGCGAACACGACCTCGACCGCCTCCGTCGGGGTGTAGCCCACCTGCATCGGCGGGAACGTCATGCGATCGAAGAGATGCAGCACGCACTCGGTCGCCTCCTGACTCCGCAGCTTCGAATCGATCAGCGCGGCGCTCTTCACTGCGCCCGTCTTTTCGAACGTGAGGCGCCCGTACACAGGGCCGGTTCCGACCGGGCCCTTCTGCGCCGCGTTCAGGTAACAGGCCATGGCGGGCTCGCGCGCGGCTTGCGCCACCTGTTGATGGGAAGGGTCACCGAAGACTTTTACGGTCACCGAAGGCAGGCCCAGCGCGCGTCCGTCTGCCACCCCGAGCTGCCACGAGGGCGAGCCCGTCTTCTGATCGAGCGCGAGCAGTTGCCCTGGGCGGTACAAATACAGGTTTTGCGTCTTCGACTGGGGGTGCGAGGCGAACATCGCGACCCGCCACGGTAGAGGCTTGTCCGTGGGCGCCATGCCGACGGTGAATGCCCAGCGCAGCGTGCCGTTACGCTCGACGGCGAACACCACCGACTGCGCGACGGGGCTCTCGCGCGCGGTCTCGAAGGAGCCGGGACGAGGAGTGGTCGTGCGGTACTCGCTTTGCAGCTGGTTGAGAAACACCTGTTCGCGGCCGAGCTCGACCCCCGCTGGCTTGCCGTAGTAGCCGCCACGCTCGAGGTCGTAGTGCCAGAACCTGCGCCAACGTCGACCGTCACGCATGACGAGCTCCTTGCCCTCGAACCACATCACATCGTGTTCGGGGTCGTCGTCGCCGCGACGATTTTCGCACAAGAGCCCGGACTCTCCCGCGCGCATCGACGCCATGGCTTCCTTCGTGTGTGCCCCGTCGTCGCCGCCGCAGAACTCGGGGTAGGGGCGCCGCCAATCTCGTGCACTCTGCATCGGACTACCAAAATCGGCGCCGGGCGGCAGGCCGTAGCAGCCGCTCGGGCGTTCGCTCGCGGTCGCGCTCACGCGCCCGTTCGTGTCGATGAGCACACCGACCCGCGAGTCGTACGGGCCGACGCCGACCCAATACTTCCCATCCACGAAGCATGCCCCGAGCTTCGAGGACGCCGCGGGCACGGGCTCGGGGAACTTCCCCGAGTGCAGAGGTTTACCGCTCTGCCGATCGAGCAACATGAACTCTCGCTGCCACGTGACCAGGTATTGATTGCCGCCTTCGAGCGCGATCGGAACCTCGGCGATCTCGCCGTCGCGCCATCCGGCGAAGCGCTCGAACGAGCGCAGGAAATTCGGAAGCAGCGAGCGCCAACGTTCCTGTCCGCTGCGTTCGTCGATCTGCACGAAGGCCCAGGCCGCAGGCGTGTGCACCAGGCCCGCCACCGTCCCGTCGGGGCCGCGGACAGGGGTCGACATCCAACCGTCGGCTTCGCGTACGACAGGCGCTTGCGCGAGCATCGGGATCCCCGCGAAGGGCGGCACCGATCCGGAGAACTGCTCGTTTCGAGGCGGCTCGGAAGCCGACTGCCAGAAAATCGCGCGCATGCAAATGAAGAAGACCCCGCCACCGGCCAACAGCGCGTAGAGCAGCGCCATTCGTGGTGGGATGGGCGACGTCGCGGGGGGCGCGGGCTCGAGCGCCGGCGACGCTGCTGGCACCTCCGGCGACGCTGCTGGCTGCATCGCGGTTGCGCGGCGCACCTCGGTGACCACGCCACAATACGAGCAGGTCGCGGTGCTGTTCGCGGTGACGGGCAACGGCGCGCCGCATCGTGAACACAAGAGGGGCGTGGCGGATGTCATCGAAGGATCACGCCTCCAGCAGGGGGCTGAGAACCGGCCCGAGCCGCGTGCTCGGCGACAAGGAAAGCTTAGCCGGCTTCGGCGAGCAAGAGCCTTCCGGTGAAGAAGCCCCTGTTTCGATCGGTCATCTGGGCTTAGACCTAGGACAGACCTACGAGCACGAAGAAACCAGCAGATCCGGTGTTGGAACGGCGAACGGGTGCAGGTCGCCTTCAGCCTCGATTGTTGCGACCGCGAGGTGATGGCATACGTCGCGACGACCGGGGCGAAGAACCTCGCGACACCATGTATTGCTACAAGCAGAACTAGTCCGGAGCTCAGCGTGGCGGATCGTTCTGCAGCGCCGTTCGACCCTATGGCCTTCGCCCGTTTTACCAGAGACTCCGATGTCTACGTCTACGCGGACACGCGTGGCGGGTTTACGTGTGAGCGTTGTCCTGGCGTTGGCGCAGAATTCCGGCGCGCTACTGCCGCCGAGATGCTGACGCACCTGCTGTACGAACATCGAGCAAAAGGACAACGAGTCCCCGATGAGGCCACCGAAGAACTCTGGAAAGAGGCGGGCACGAACGGACTGATTCTCGAGGTCATCTTCTCGGGAGACCGAACGTGCAAAGCGGAGATCACCTGGAGGCGTGATGGCCTTTTCCAGATCTGGCTCTTCCGTGAGGTGCCGAGAGAGGGCGAGTACGAGCCCGAAGTCTACTGGTCACCCTTCGGACGAGAAGCGATCTTGGCGGACAGTCTCGAGCGGGCGAAGGCACTCGCCGAGGATGAGATTGGCTCGTGCGTGAGAAGCTGACGGGGGCCGCATGTTTCACGTCGCAATCGGGTCGTACCAGCTTCAACTTCACTACGATCGGCTGCCGATCTCCTACGAGCATTTGAAGAAGCAGGCGCAGCTCGTCGACGAGTTCGACATCTGGGCGAGGTCCGGAGCGCCAACGACGAATCAGGTGCGGTTCACGGCGATCAAGTTCACCATCGATGTGATGGGCGCGAGGTCCACGTCTCCCATCCGCCGGGACCGAGGGGCGTGAGCTCGTGAGCGGCGTTGCAACCCAATGCACTGTCGCTGCCGACCTGCCGGTTCGATTCGTCAGGGAGTGAGCTTCGCGACGAAGATGTCGTCGCTCCCGTAATAGCCGCCGGCGTTGGTGAAGGCGCCCGTGCCGAAGTCGATGGTGTTCGTGAAGTAGCCTGTCAGGAGCACGTTCTGCATCCCGTCGGCAGCAATGCCCGTGCCCGTCGCCGAGATGCCGTACCCCCTGCTCCAAACGGGAGCGCCTGACGCGTCGAACTTGGCGATGAACGTGTTGCGGTTGCCCGTGTGCGCGAGCGGGCCGTTACCAAAATCGATGGGACCCTCGTTGTAGCCAGTGAGCAGGATGTTCCCCGATCCATCCGTGGCGACGGAGGATGGGAACTCGTTCTCCACGGTGCCAAAGAGACGCGCGAAGATCGGAGTGCCCGCGGGCGTGAATTTCGCGAGAAAGACGTCCAGGTTGCCCTTGCCAGTCAGGATCCCAGTTCCGAGGTCGATACGCCCTTGGCTGTATCCCGCCAGGAGGACATTTCCCGCCGGGTCCACCGTCACGCTCGAGCCGCCGTCGTAGACGTTTCCCGTGCCCCAGCGCTTGCTCCAGCGATGCTGGCCCGTCGCGTCGAACGCCAACAAGTAAGCATCACGCTCGCCAATTGCGGTGAGCGGGCCACCGCCGAAATCCACCGTACCGCCGCAGTCCCCCGTGACGAAGACATCACCGGCAGCATTCACGGCGACACTTTGCGCGTCCTGTCTTCCGCTGTCGCCGAACCGCTTGCTCCAGACGTGATTGCCGTCCGCGTCCAGCTTGGCGAGGAAGATGTCGGTCGAGTACCCCGCGCTCGTCATCGCGCCGCCACCGAAATCGATCGCGCCCCAGAACATACCGGCGACCAGGATGTTTCCGTTCGCATCGATCGCGAGCGCATGGCCTTCCTGCTGATAGGAGTCGCCGAACCGTTTGCTCCAGAGGTGATGGCCCGCGGCATCGAACTTGACGACGAAGACGTCCCACGAGCCATTGGCAACGAGTGGGCCGCCGCCAAAATCGATGGTCTCGCTGAAGACACCCGTGACGACGACGTTGCCTGTCGAATCGACCGCCACGGCAAGCGCACGGTCGTCGCCATGGCCGCCGGCACGATGGCTCCAGAGGTGCTTACCCGCCCCGTCGAGCTTTGCGACGAACAGGTCTGTGATGCCCGATGAAGGAAGCGGCCCGCCGCCGAAGTCGAGAGTCCCCTGGTAGAATCCCGTGATGATCGCGGCTCCGGTCGTATCGACGGCGAGGCCGGCGGTTTGTTGCATTGAGCTATCGCCGTAGCGTTTGCTCCAGAGCGTGCCCCGGCACGTGCCCGGACACGCGCTCGAGTCGTCGCACGTCTCGCCGCCAGCGAGAATGCCATCACCGCAAATCGGTTCGCAGACGCTAGCGGAACCGGCGGAACCGGCGGAGCCGGCGGAGCCAGCGCAGGCCCACCCCGGCTCGATCTCGCAGCTCGCGTTGCAGCCGTCCGCGTTCGATAGGTTCCCGTCGTCGCACGCCTCGCCTGCCGTGAGGACGCCGTCTCCGCAAGGCGGGGGTGCCGAGTCCTGGTCAGCGCCACCGCCATCATCGTCGATGGTGCCGCTGTCGTACGGGAGTCCCGCGTCGTACTCGCTCGCGCTTCCTTCAGCGTGGGCCGCGCCGCCTTCGCTTCCGCCGCTGCTGCTGCTCTGGCTGAAGCCACCATCGCGATCGCTGCTGGTCGGCGGCTCGTAGATCAATCCCCCGCAACCGACGATGTTGGCCCCAACCAGAATCGGCCCGATGGCGTATGCCAACTTCGCAGATCGGTGCATGAGGCGCTTCGCTTGCATGGCGCGAGCCTACCTCTTCGTCGGGCGCCACGACAGAACCGAAGCGCCCAGGACGAGGCTTGAGCGAAGTCCGCCATAGATCGCGATCAGCGGATCGCGTGCCATCTGCGCGCTAGCCGGGGGCGGCTCCTCGGAAATGCTCCTACGTGAAATTACGTACCCATAGCCCCTAAGGAACCAGCGGTTACATGAGGAGGCATACGACTCACATTGCGAGCGGTGGCTACATCATGCGAATGCTCGAGATCCTTCCGAGAGGAGAACGAACGCTTCGGCTCGTGCTCTTTGCGTTCGGAACACCTGACGCCTGACGCCTGAGTGTTTCGCCATTCTTCGCCCGTAGTCCCTCTCATTCATGTATTGTTGAGGGTTATGCCCAGCATCGTGCGGGGGCGGGAGACATGACAATGGTTGCGACTCGGGTGTTTACATTTGTCCTGTTCGTCGCGAGTTGCGCCAGTATCGGATGCGGCGCAGCGCAGGCGATGGCGAAGAGCCAACTTGCCGGGCAATGTAGCTCTACTGGGCTTCAAGGGTGCCCAGCGCTCGCCGATGGCGCAATGGCTTATGTGAGCGGCGACAAGGCTGACGCCGAGGAGAAGCTCCGAAAAGCGGCGGCGCAGAACTCGCCCGCGCAGTTGAAGAAGTTCGCGAAAACCGCCGAACCGATCATCGGTGCGCTCGACGCCGACACCGCGCGCTCCCTCCACGAAGTCATGGCCATTCTCACGGAGGGCGCACCTGCGGGCGCCGCCGAGTCCGCGCCTCGCACCGCCAAGACCGTCGAGAAGGACGCATCCCGCAACGCAGGCGCCCTCAAGACCAACGGCTTCGTAGGAGATGCCGTGGATGCCCACGCCTTTCGAACGGGCATGATCGTTCCCGCCTTCGAAGAACGCGCTTCGCCCTGCAGCAGTGCCGACGCCGACGCGCGTTGCCGTCGTGCGCGCGCTCTCGAAGGCCCCTTCGTGATCACCAATGTCTTCGCCAGCGGCGGTTGCCCTGACGAACTAGCCATCTTTGCTGCGAGCAATGCCACGCATCCGAAGTGGATGCTGCTCGCACCAGCCAAAGAGCATCTGAACGTTGCCGGCCACTTCGTGGTCGAGGAAGGCGATTTTCTCTACGCATCCGCGCGAACGACACTCGACTTCAACAAAGATGCGCGATGCGCGATTGTCTGGTCGGGATATCGACCGAACAATCCATAGCATCTCGCCGTCAGGGCAAGCTTCAACCGCGGCGCGGAAAGCTGCCTTCGAGCCGTCGATCGCTTCTCCGCGCGGTGAAAATCCGCTGCTTGCGCGCACGTATGCTAAATACTGGGAGTCGCCGCTCCCGCGATTCAGAGAGCTCCCATGATGTCCCGCCGCCTCTACCTCGACGACTCCTACTGCCGCGAGTGTGACGGTGCCGTCGTCGCCGTTGACGGCGCTGCGTGCGCCCTCTCGCAGACCGTGTTTCACCCTGGCGGCGGCGGGCAGCCGCACGATCGCGGGACACTCGTCGTTCGCGGCGAGCCGGTGGCCGTCACCGTCGTGCGTGAGGGGAGCGACGGGCTCATCTGGCACGAAGTCGCGCGCCCGCTCGAGCTCGGCGACGAGGTGCGGGCGGTGCTCGACTGGTCGTTTCGCTTCGAGCTCATGCGCCACCATGCGCTCATGCACATCGTCAACACCGTTGCGCGCGACAGGTTCGACGGCGCGATCACCGGTGCACAGCTCGGCGTGGAACGCTCACGCATCGATCTGAAGCTCGACGGCTTCGGGCGCGAGCAGCTTGGGGTCTTCGAGGCGGAGGTGAACGCGGTGATCGCCAAGCGGCTGGCGATTGCATCGAGCGTGATCTCCGAGGAGGAGTTTCGCGCGCGGCCCGAGCTCGTACGCACACTCAACGTTGCGCCGCCGGTGGTCGACGGCGCGGTGCGGATCGTCGAGATCTCGGGCTACGACGCGCAGGCGTGCGGCGGCACGCACGTGCATTCGACGGGGGAGATCGGTGAGGCGCGGCTCGTGAAGTTCGACAATAAGGGGCGCGACAACAAGCGCTTTTATTGGGAGCTTCGCTGAGGCGCTCACCGTTCGAAACCCGGCTTGGTGGTCTTCTGCCGAATCAGGGCCCAAAAGCGATCGGATAGACGACGGTGACGACTCCGCCGCTCGGCTTCGGATAGGTGAGCTTGTTGAACGCGGAGACCACGCATGCGACCACGTCTTGGTCGGGAATGGTCGAGTGATCGACGGCGGCGTCCGTGACGGTACCGTTCTCGTCGATGGTGTATTTGACGTGCACTTCGCCGGCGAGCTTTGCGTCCTTGACGACGCCCGTCTCGTAGCATGTCCGAAACCGGCCGAACTCTGCTCGGACGACGCCTTGGATCACCTCGGGCGCAAGGCGGCCGCGTTGGCCGGCGCCGTCGCCTGGCGGCGCGTTCGACGATGCGTCGGCGGCCGCGGGCGATGCCGGTTGCGCCGCGCTCCCGCATGCAATCAGCAGCGCCATGGAGGCGAGCGCGAGGGCGGCGACTTGCACCGACGTCGGCCAGCGCCGCGAATCGGCGAGCGCCTCGATGCGCTTGCGGAGCGACGAGCCGAAGTGGAGACCGCCTGCACGGAGCGGCGTCACGGTATGCGTCCAACGCTCGGCCATATCGAGAAGTGCATGGCCGTAACGGCGCCGTGCCGCGAGATCGGCGCCGGCAAGCGCGGCTTCGTCACACGCGAGCTCGATGAGCTCTCGCACGCGGGTGATGGCGATCCATACCGGCACGACGGGCCACGCGACGATGGAAAGAACCTCGAGGGCCAGGGCGAGCCACGCGTCGCGCCTTCGATAATGAGCCATCTCGTGACGAAGCACGCAGTCGAGGGCGTGCTCTTCGCCGGGTAAGAGGAGACGCGCCGGTACCACGATGCGCGGCGTGAGCACGCCCATGGCCATGGGACCTAGCTCGTCGTGGACGTAGATCGGGCACGGCACGTCGCGCGTTGCCGGCGACTTCAATGTGGCGTCGGCGAGGGCGCGTTCGAGTCGTACGCGTGCGAGGATCGAACGCGACGCGAGGAGCAGGGCAATCGCGAGGTAGACAAGCACCGGAAGCACGTAAAGCCACGCGTGGGACGCGGCGACAGCGTCGGGCGTGCGGGCACTTATGCGCGCCAGCGGTATGGCAATGACATCGAGGCGCGCACCGGCGATGGGGAGCCTGAAGTCGCCGGGCAAAAGCACACGAAGCACCAACGGTGCGTACAACGCGATCCGCCACGACGCGCGGACGCGAGGCGACAACGCGCGATCGAGGACGATGGCGCCGGCGAGCAGCAGCGCCGTCCACACGTTCAGCACCAAGAGCTTCGCGACGAGGACTCGACCCAGATCGATCAGTGATTCAATCATGGCGCTTTCCTTTCCCGTCTTTTGCGTCGAGCAGCGCGCGGAGCTCGGCGAGCTCTTTCTTCGAGAGCTGGGCGTCCTTCGCCAAAAAGTGGAGCGCGGGAGCGACCGAACCGCCGAACGCTTTGTCGACGAGCTCGGCCCACGCCGATCGTTGGGCGTCCACGGCGCGTACCGCGGGCGTGTACTCCCACACGTTTCCTACTTGGCGCGCCGAAACCAGGTCCTTTTGAACCATTCGATCCAAAAGCGTCTTCACGGTGGAAACGGCCCACGCCCGCTTTTCCGCGAGTGCTTCGGCGACTTCACGTGCGGTAGCGCGCTCTTTGGACCAGAGCACCTCGAGGAGATCCCACTCCGTGTCGTGGATTGTCTTCTTCCGTTCCGTCATTCCGGCCTCCCTCATGACACCGATCGTGAACGCACTACAGTTGTAGTGGGTTAACGACGAGCGTCAAGGCGACCGCGCTGATTTGCGTCCGGAGGGAGGTCGTTCGCTCGAGTGCGGTGTTAGCCGCGGGACCGGGCGCGGGTGAGCTGCTCGCGGAAGGCGTGTACGAGCTCGTCGAGTTGGCCGCGGTGGTTGTACGCAGCGGGGGCGGAGAAGACGGCGGTGACGCCGCCTGGGCGCTCCACGAGCATCACGCCCAGTTTGCCCGAGGATGGCGGGATCGGAAACGCCAGGCGGCCGCGAAAGCCTGGACACGAAATCACCGCCGGTGCGACGGCCCCCATCGACACGAGGCTGCCGCTCGGCGATGCCTCCGTCGCCGAGTAGAGCGCCGTGTCCTGCCGCGCGCGGATCCCGTCGGCGAGCAACGCCAGTGGCTGGCGGTCGAACCCGAACGGCAGCAGCAGTCGGCAATCCATGTAGCCGCGCACCGAGACCATGAGTCGGTGAATGACCGCGCGCGGCGAGTCCGCCGGCTCCACCGGGAGGCGCAGGTAGCCGACGAGGTTGCCTATGCTCGTCGACTCGGTGCGGAGGCCCCGGTAGTCGATCGGCACGACGAATGAGACAGCGCCCGCCTCACGGCGCCATGCCCACTGGCCAAGAAACACAGCGGCGCGGCCCAGTAGGTTCGCCACGTCATGGTCGATATCGACGCGGCGATAGACGTACGCCAAGGGGTGAATCGGCCCACCATGATCGAGGACCGGGATGGCAACGGCGGGCTTCGGGAGTCGAATGCCGGACTCGATCGTCTGCTTGCGGTGGGCGCGCCGGATATCATCGTCGGTCACGACGTCCGACGATCCGACGAGCGGCTCCTGGCGCAGCGCGCGGAATATGTCGCTCGCCCAGTGGACGAGCCCGCGCCCATCGAAGGCCGCGTGCAGTCCACGGAAGACCAGGCGCGTGCGGTCGTCGCGGCAACGGACGATGATCACCTCGGCGACGGGACCGCTGCTGGCGTCGAAGCGCCGATCGAGGAACGCGGTGTGGCCCTCGCTCATGCCATCCCACTCGCTGTCGTCGACCTCGCGGACGTCGGGAAGCGGGCCATCACCGACCCAGCGCGCGCTCGTCTCGTCCTCGGTGAGCCTCGCGCGGAGCCCCGGCGTGACCGCTGCCACCGACGTGATGGCGTCGCGCAGCCGATCGGCGTCGACATCGCCTTCGCCTTCGGCGACGGCCACGACCTCGTAGCGGTGCACGCGGTCGAGCGCGAGCGCGTACCGCTCGAGCGAGGACAGAGGGCGCTCGAACCGCGGCGTCACGTGGCGATCTCGGGCGTCGACAGGAAGGTTTCGATTTCGCTACGCAGTGCGACCGGCTGCTCGTCGGGAACGTAATGACCGCAGTCGAACTCGACCAATCGCGCGACCGGGAGCAACTGAGCCAGACGTACCGACGACGCGTGCCACTCGGAACGTTTTCCCGTCACGATGAGGACCGGCACATCGAACGATGCCAGCGTCTGGACATCGGGAAACCGGGTATCGGCGAGATCGGCGACCAAGGTCGTCTCGTGAAGCAGACGTTGGACGCGTTCTCGCATGCGCGCCTCTCGTCGACCAGGAGGAGCGCCACGAGGAGCCCCGGTATCAGGACTCGCATCGAGGAGACGAGCGTGGGCGTGGAGCGTTCCCCTCACGCCGGCCTCGACCCAATCCGACGGCACGCGCTCGGACGGGATGATCGGCGGGTCGACGAGCACGAGACGGCGGACGAGAGCCCGCTTCGCGAGCGCGTAGCACAACGCGATGACCGCGCCTGCGCTGTGCCCCACGAGATCGATCCGATCGTCGTCCGTCGCACCGGCATAGCGCCGACGCACGGTGTCCAGGTCCTCGCACTGCTGGACGACTCCATAGCCCGACGCGGGCGTCGAGCTGCCTCCGTGCCCGCGCAGGTCGTAGATGACGGCCCGTCGCGTCTTGGACAGCGGCAGCGCGAAGGGCGCGTACCACGTTGCCATGCTGCCGGTCATGAGGCCGTGCAGGAAGAGCACTGGGCGACCCGTGCCCATGGACATGGCGCTCAGCGCACCGCCGTCGACTTCGATCGTTTCCATGAATCAGACCATTCCTTCGAGCTCGTCTGCCGCAGCCTCCGCGCCCCGCGTCTCGGCGAACGCCGCCGCGAGACGTGCCGCGCCGGCGCGTAGCTCCGGGTCGTTGAGCAAGCTCATGATGGCCGCGCGCGCGGTCGCGACGGTGAGCTTCCCATAGCGCAGGGACACTCCAGCGCCGGCGCTCACCACCTGCCTCGCCACGGTTGGTTGATCCACGCGAACCGGCGCGATGGCCAGCGGGAGGCCGCGCGACAGGGCCTCGCATACCGTGTTGTGGCCGCCATGGCCGATCACCGCCGCCGCCCGATCCAGCAGCGCCAGCTGGGGGACATACGAGCGAACGAGCACGTTGGCGGGGGCCTCGGAGGAGAGCGACTCGTCCGCCACGATGACGACCTGGACATCCATGTCCGTCACGGCCGCCATGATCGTCCGGAAGAATTGAGCGGCACGTTCGTCTCGCTCGCGCGTGCCGAGGGAGGCGAGCACCAGCGGCCGGCGCGCATCGAGCCACTCCCAAGGAAATGGAACATCCCGGCGGCCGTTGCCCCCGGCCGGCCCGACGAAGCGGTAGTCCGCGGGCAGGAGCTCCATTGCGGGGTCGACGAGGGCTTTCGACGAGAAGACGATCACACGGCCCGGCGACAGGTCGGGATGGAGCACGGGCGTGGTCCCAGGCAGACACGTCTCCTGCAGGCGCCGCCACTGATCCTCCAGCCACGCGTCGAGCGGCGGCGCCGGCTTCGCAACCGATGCGCTCGTGGTGACGAGCGTCGCCCACGGGACATCCACGTGTCGTGCGGCCAGCGCCCCCGAGAGCATCTGCTGATCGACCGCCATGACATCCGGTTGAAATGCCCTGACGGCCGCCACCATGGGGGCGAACGTCGCCGCTGCCATCTCGGCGAACCGCCCGAAGGCCTGCGTGATGCTCTCGAGCCCTCGGGCAGACCGGTCCTGCAGGACGAACTGTCCGTTTTCCCACCCGTCGAGCGCGTAGATCGTGCCCTCGGCCGGCAGGTGCTCGCAGATGTAGCCGGCAGGCGCCGCCCACGCGACCGTGTGACCACGACGCGATAGCGCCCCCGCCGTGGCCAACGCCGGGTTGACGTGCCCCACGAGCGGAGGCACCGCGAACAGGACGCGCGCCATTCTCAGGACGTCTGCTTGGCGGCGTCGATCACGTCCACGATGTCGCCGACGCGAAGCTCGATGAGCGCCGGGATTGTCTTCCCCGACAGCCATTCCATCACGTCGATCTGCGAACCGACTGCGACCTGAATCGCGTCGACGATCCGGACGAACTCCAGGCTGTCGAGCTCCATGTCGCGACTGAAGCGCGTCTCACGATTGATCTCGTAGTCCTTGATCCAGTCTTCGGCGACAACGTCTCGGATCGTGTCCACGACGAGTGCCAGCGTGTCGTTCGTGTTCTCGTTGCTCGCGACGCTCATGCTTTCCTCATGACGAAAACTTCCACATTACGTTCTTGTCGTCCGCGATGTCGATCGACACCGGCCGCTCGGAGGCGACCGCCGCGGACGCGTAGGCGCGATGCGCGACGGCGACATGCAGGCCGCGAGGCACGATCGACGTGACGTTGGGACCGGCCGTCAGCGCCCCGTCGACGCCGCCCTCGAGTACGATCTCCTTTGGGAAGATACTCGCCTGTCCCCCGCGGCGAACGAGCTCCCGCACCGCGTCCTTGGCGACGATGCGTCCGTTCAGCCAGCGCCGACGATCCCGTGGGCCGATCCGTTCGTAGACCGCGTTCTCCGAGGCCGTGAGGTAGAGGCGCGCGAGGTAGTCACGCGCGGCGGTCGTATCGTAGCGATCGTCGAACAGGGCAACGCCCCGGGCCACCGGCTCCGACAGCGCGCTCGTGTCGATTTGCTGGATTTTGTGCCGGATCCCGATGAGTCCAAGCTGACGCTGCTGACAGCCGTCGAGAGAGAGGCGCACGCGTCCGGCCTCGTCGGTCAGACGATGCTGGCTCACGCAGGTGCCTTCACCTCGCAGGACGGCGCGAACGTCGTCGTGCAGTCGCTCGCCGATCGCCGGATCGGGGCCATGGAACCGAAGGCGCTCGAACCCGACGGGGGCCGACACGCCATTTTCGGACTGCGTGGCGATCCAGTAGCCCGACAGCTGCAGCAGGGCATCGAGCAGGCCGCCTCTTCCTGCAGGCACGATGACGTCGCCCTCGATACCTTCGTTACCGAAGCGGAGGATGCGGCGCAGCCCCTGATAGGCTGGCCCGTGGAAGGACTGGCGCATGCGATACATCGACAGACCGTCGAGCATCGCGTCGTTGGCGCGCGCGAGGGGCGCCAGGGCCGCATCCTCGAACCGTGGATAGTCTCGCGACACGATGATGGTCGCCTTGAAGTGTCCCTCGATCTCCGCCTCGATCGCCCCGTCGGTGCGCTCGGTCAGACGAATGTGCACGGTGAGGGGCGTGGCTACCGCCAACCATCGGTACGCTTGCGCGTCGCGCAGCTCCGCGACCTTCATGCCCGGGAGTGCCTCGGCGACCGCCTGACGGACCAGCTCGACCATCATCGCCATCGGCACCGTCGGGGTCGTGTCCGCCACGAACGGCCATCGTTCTCGCTGCGGATGCATCGCATGATCGACGACCTCCGGGATCGTCGTCGCGAGATCCAGATAGCGAGCCACGCGAACATCCAGTCGCGGCGCGGCGGGCGGTGGGCTCACCCGCGTCTGCCGGATGACCGCCATCACGTCACGACGCGCGCGCTCGATGTCCGAGCGCGTGTCGTGCCAGATGCGCTGCATGACGTCGTCGGTGCCCGCCTCGTCGACAGGGGTGGCGACGTCGGGCGACCAGTCGAGCGGTTCCATGCGGACGAACGGCACGCCCAGCGCGAGAGGAACGCGCTGGTCTCGCGCGCCGCTTGGCTTCGCCGACGCCGGCCGAGGCGTGCGAGACGTGGAAGATGTGCCGCGCTCGAGCAGCCGATTGTCGAAGGAAGCCCCCTCGACCCACAGCGCGGCGCAGAGCCCGACGAGCTGCGTGAGCGCGGGGCGATCGTTGCGGTAGGCCGCCACCACCAGGTGCTCGCGGCCGCGCAGGGTGTCGTCGATCATCTGCGGTAGCGATCCCGCGCCGATCTGGACGAAGACGCGGTGCCCGGCGTCGTACATGCCCTCGATCAGATCGCGAAAGCGCACGGGCTGCACGAGCAGCGAGAGAGCGAGCGCGCGCCGCGAGGCCTCGGTATCCGGAAACAGGGCTGCGGAGGTCGCCGACCAGACAGGCACGCTTGGCGCGGTCATCGGCAGCCGTTCAAAATACGGACGCGCTCGCTCCACGAAGCTGGCGAACGCCGACGTGTGAAAGCCGCCACCGAACGGCACGGACTGACACATCACCGAGGCTGCCTTCAGCCTCACGCGCAGCACCTCGATTGCTTCGCGAGGGCCGCTGACGAGAACTTGGTGAGGGGCGTTGTCGTGCGTGATCGTCAGCTGGTCGCCGAGCCCGTCCATCTCCTTCCGGACGAGCGCAACGTCACACGCGGCCGCCAGGAAGACTTCGTCGGCGGGCGCCACCGTCACGCCTTCCGCGCCGAGCATACGTCTCGAGTCGAGGTGCTCACGCGCGATCACGCCGGCGGCCTCGAGCGCGTTCCACTCGCCAATGCTGTGGCCGGCGACAGCGTCAGGACGGATCCCGAGCGCGCGGACGGCGTCGAGCATGAACTGGTTGACGCCAACGACGCCGCGGACGACGTCGAAGACCCGCGCCCCGGGATCGAGCCGCTCGTGCACGGGCGGTAGAGGCAACCCGAGGTGGTCGGCGACGTCACCGACCTTCGGATCGAACGTCGAATCGAGACCGGGGAAGACGAATGCGAGCCGGCCGCCGTTGGCGATGAGCCCCTCGCCGGAGAAATACACGTCGCTGCGACCGCGCCACGGCCGTCCCGAGGCGAGCGCCTTCTTCGCGATCGTCCGTTTGTGATCGTTCGGCTCGACGATCGCGAGTCGGTAGGGCCCCCCGTCCGAGGAAGGAGCGTCGGTCTCCTCACCGGCTTCGAGGCGCGCGAGCAACGCTTCGCGCGTCTCTGCCGAGAGCAAGAGGACGGGCGGCGCCACCTTCTTGGACGTCGGGGCAGACACGCGCGCCGAGGGGGCCTCGTACCCGCGCACGATCGCGTGTGCATTGATACCGCCGAAGCCGAACGCATTGACGGCCGCCACACGCTTTCCCGGCTCGAGCGGCCAGGGCTCGGCCGCCCCGATCGTCCGAAAGCGCGTGGTCGAGAGCAGCGGGTGCGGCTCCTTGCAGTGCAGCGTCGGTGGAAGCACGCCGTGGTGCACCGCCAGGACGGCCTTGATGAACCCGGCGATGCCGGCGGCCGCCATGGGGTGACCGATCATCGACTTGATCGTGCCGAGCACGGGCTTCGTCTCGACGCCGTCGTGAGCACCGAAGAACGCAGAGATGGTTTTCAGCTCCGCTGCGTCGCCCGCTTTGGTGCCCGTGCCGTGGCCCTCGAGCAAACCGAGCGAGCTCCTCGGGAGTGACAAGGGCGACCACGCGCGCTCGAGCGCCTCCAGCTGCCCTTCGACGGCGGGGGCGAGCAGCGCGCTGCGACTTCCGTCGCTCGCCGAACCTACACCCTCGATGACGGCATAGATCCGGTCCCCGGCGGCAATGGCGTCGTCGAGGCGCTTGAGCACCACCACGCCGACGCCTTCTCCCAGGAGCACCCCGTCGGCATCGGCCGCGAACGGCCGGATCGCGCCGGAGCGAGACATCGCGCCGAGCTGGCAGAATGTCGCCCAGAGCGTTGCCTCTTGCGCGAGGTGGACACCGCCGGCGACCATGAGGTCGACGGAGCCCTGTCCAAGCAACATGCACGATTGCTCGAGGGCGAGCAGAGAGCTCGCGCACGCGGCGTCCACCGCGTAGGCCGGTCCGTGGAGATCGAAGCGGTTCGCCAGGCGCGAGGCGACCAGATTTGGCACGTTGCCCGAGGCGACGTCGGGGCCGAAGTACGAGAGCTCGTCGCGAACGCGCTCGCGGACGCGCTCGAGGGCATCATCGGGGATCCCGGGGAACAGGTCGCGTAGCGTCGTCAGCAACTGAGGGAGCACCCTCACGTGCTCCACGAGCCGCAGCTTGCCGGTCGACATGTGCCCGCCGCGCCCAAGAATGACGCCCGTTCGCTGCGGCGGACGACGCTCGCGATCGTAGCCGGCATCCGCGAGCGCGCGCGTGCCGAGCTCCAGAGTCAGGAGCTGATCGGGCTCGGTCGATGCCATCGTCTTCGGCAGCACGCCGAGCGCGAGCGGATTGACGGCAGCGAAGGCGTCGACGAAGCCGCCGCGACGGCAGTAGAAGCGATCGGCGTCCGTCGATTGGGGGTCGAAGTACAGCGGGTCCAATCGCTGCTCGGGCGCGTCGCTGAGCGCGTCGACGCCGCGAACGATGTTGTCCCAGTACGTCGATACGTCGGCCGCCCCCGGAAAGACGCACGCCATCCCGGCGACGGCAATTCGAACCGGAGCGGCCATCAGTCTTGCCGTGCGCGCCGTGCGGAAGGGGTCGGTTCGGCGGTGAGACGATCGGCCGTCGCCGACATCAACACGACTTGAGTGTCCTGTTTGCGTCCGGACGAGAGCTCACGCAGGAGCGCGTCCACGCCTTCGTCGAGAGGGATGAGGCCAATCTTCAGCCGCTCGAAATGCCGCTCGAGCGCGCCGTCGACCATCCCTGCGCCGTGCCACGGTCCCCAGTTGACGGTGAGCACGTGACCGTCGGTCTGGCTCTGCCACTCGACGGCGATGTGGTCGAGCGTGTCGTTGGCGCACGCGTAATCGAGCTGCCCCTCGGCGCCGTGCAATGCCGCGATGCTCGAGTACAGGACGACGAACTTCACGTCGTCGCGCATCGACCGGCGCAGGGCGAGCGCTCCGTTGACCTTCGTCTCGAACACGCGGGCGAAGCTGTCCTTGGTCTTGTCCTTGATGTTCCGGTCCTCGATGATCCCGGCGCCGTGGACGACGCCGTCGATCCGGCCCAGCGTCCGGTAGCGCTCGGCGACGAATGCCTCCAGGGCGTCGCCGTCACGCACGTCGAGCTGCGTGTAGCTCACGATGCTGCCGGAGGCGCGAATCGCCGCCATGGTGCTGCGCATCTCGCGCTCACGCAGCGTCGTCTGCGCCAGGCGTTCGACGTCGCGCAAGGTCATGCCTCGATCGCGCGACGCGAGCACTCGCCTCAGGTCGCCAGCGTCGACGTCGCGGGTGACTTCGCTCTCGGCCTCGGAGGGAAGTGCCGCGCGTCCGACGAGCTCGATGCGGCAGCCGTATTGCGCGGCCAGCGCGCGTGCGAAGGCACCGGTCACACCGCGCGCGCCGCCGGTCAGGAGGACAACGCTGTCCTTCGTGAGGAGCGGAGCGCGCCGTGTGGTCGCGTCGGCCTCGAGCGGCGCGAGCGCGTAGCCCCGCCACCAGCGCGCGCCGCCACGGTAGGCGACCTCGCCTGGTGAGTCCGTCGCGGAGAGCTCCGCGATGATTGCCTCCACCTGCGCGTCGACCGTGGTCGTGAGGTCGAGGTCGACGTACCCCGTCGGGGCGCCGGGATACTCTCCCTTCGCGCAGCGCATCATCCCGGCCAAGCCGGCGCCACGTTGACCGGCCGCCTTGCCGCCGTTCGGCCAGGCTTCGGGTGTGTGGTCACCAAGGGTCATCGCCGAGCCGCCCACGGCCAAGAGGCCCGCGCCGCCGCACACGACGTCCTGCATGATCGGGAACAGTCGATTGACGTCTGCGGGGTTGCTGGACGGATGAAGCGGCCACAGGTGGACGAGCTGGTCGACGCCGCGCCAGGAGTCGCGCGCTTGCGCCTCCGACCACGACACGACCTGCACCTCTCCACCCTCGCGTCGTAGACGCTCTGCCACGAGCGGCGCGAGTCCTTGCTCATCGTCGGTGATGACGAAGGAGCGACCCTTCACCGGAACTGCGCGCTGGGGTGCCGTCGCCGGCTCGAGCCGCATGAGGTGACGCAGCACAGGCGCCGTCGCCGACGAGCGACCGGCCGAGCCCGGCATGGCGCCATTCGATGCGCCGTTCGATGCGCCATTCGATAACGGGGCAATCGCCGGAGTGGCCTCGGCCTCGCTCGGCCCGCTGGCGCTGGAGAGATGTTCGAGCATCCCGCGCAGGGTCCTTCGGCTCCAGAGCCCCTCGACCATCCGATCCGCGTTGGCCTGTCCGACGCGCACCTTCAGCCGGTCGACCAGCTCGACGACGATCTCGACGCGCTTGATGGAGTCGATCGACAAGTCGGCTTCGAGATCGAGATCCAGCTCGAGGACCTCCACCGGGTAGCCGGTGCGATCGCTGATGATTCCGAGCAAGGTGGCCGAGAGATCGATCGGCTGCGAAGAGACTGGCAACGCGGGCAGGGCAGGCGCCGGCGTCGTCGTTTCTGGCAGCGTGGCTACTGGCGCCTGTGGCGCAACGTTCCGAGTTGGCGCCGCCGGTCTCGCACGGACGGGCACCGACGAGTGCACCGCCGCGTCCGCGCCGCCGTAGTAGGTGACGAGCACGTCACGCTGCGCGGCCACGACCTCGCGCATGTTGTTCAAGAACTCGAGGAGCGCCGCGTCCGCGCCGTTCGCGGACTCCGAATGGCTAGCGGCAGTCGCCCTGGCCGCAAGGTTCACGACAGGCTTCGTCACGATCTTCTCCGCGTGTTCTGGGAGTTCTCCCTTGATTGGACGTGCGCGAACGCCGTCGAGCATCCACGTGTGCGCCGGCAGCACGAGCGGTCGTTCGAGATCGAGCCGGCGTGTGCGGCCAACGAACAACGCTGCCGCGTCGAACGTGTCCGACAGCACCGCCATTTGCGCCACGGCATCGAGCAGGCTGGGCAGGCCATCCTCGGCCGACGGTGCGGCGGTGATCACTCGATGAGGCGCTGCACGTAGGATCTTGCGCACGAGGCCGGACAAGGCCGATCCCGGGCCGACCTCGACGAACACGCGCGCGCCATCCGCGTGCATGCGCTCGATCTCTTCGATGAAGCGGACCGGGCTCGCGATGTGTCGCGCAAGCGCCTCGCGCGTGGCCGCGACGTCGTCGACATGCGGCGCGGCCGAGACGTTCGAATAGACCGGCCACGCGAGCGGAGCGAACGCGACGGGGTCGAGCGCACGGGCGAAGATCGGACCGGCGCCGGCAACGACGCTCGAGTGGAACGCACACGACGTCGCCAGCTGCTTCGACGCGATCCCCAATGTCCTCAGGTGCTCACAAGCACGGGTGACGTCGTCGGTCGGTCCGGAGATCACCGTCTGCTCCGGGCTGTTGTAGTTGGCGAGCGTCACGCGCGAGAAGTCGGCGAGCGCCGCTCGAAGCTCCTCGCCGTTCGCGCCGACCGCCGCCATCTTGCCGGGGTCCGCGCCGCACGCCGAGACGATCGCGTCGGCGCGCGCCTGCGCTACGGCGATGAGCGTGTCCAGATCGAACATCCCCGCCGCCGCCAGCGCGGCGAGCTCGCCGAAGCTATGCCCCGCGGCCATGTCCGGCGCCAAACCAAGCGACGCGAACCAACGCGCGAGCGCGAGCTCCACGATACCGAGCGCGGGCTGTGCGTGTCGGGTGTCGGCGAGCGTCGAACGCTGGCGCGCCCGGCTCTCGTCGTCGTACGCGCCACGTGGGAAGAGCGCTTCGGCGGACGCCGGATCGGCGAGCAGCGCCGTCTGGAGCTCCGGGAAGTAGACGAACAGCTCGCGCAGCATGCCGGGGTACTGCGCCCCCTGGCCTGGGAAGAGCCACGCCGTCTTCTCCGCGTCGGCGACGCGGCGATGAATCCGCCGGTCCTCCGCCGTCTCGTCGAGGGCCACGGCGAGCCGCTGCGCGAGCTCCTCACGATCCTTTGCGACGAATGCATATTGCACGGGACCGTCATTTGCGGCCCACACCGCATGCGCGACGTCGCGCAGTGCGAACGGTGCCGTCGACTCCGCGAGGAAGCGCTCCACGCGGCGACCGAGGTCGAGCGCAGCGGCGGGAGTCGCCCCGCGGAAGGCGAAGAGCTCTGCGGGGAAGGTCGCCGCCCCGAACCGAGATGGCGCGGATGGAGCCGCGGACAGCACCGCGTGGAAGTTGGCGCCGCCGAAGCCGTAAGAGCTCACGGCTGCGCGCGGCTTATCGGCTGTCCACGGCCTCGACGCGGCGCTGAGCGCGAACGGCGTTCGCCCACGTAGCGCGTCGTTCGGCGTGATCACGTGCGGAGTCCCCGGCAGGACTCGGTGATGGAGCGCCTTGACGGTCTTGATGAGACCGGCGACGCCCGACGCGGCCCGCGTGTGGCCGATCAGGCTCTTCACCGCGCCAAGGTCGACCGTATCGGGGAGCGCACCGCCTGCGTTGAACACCTCGCGGAGCGTCTCGAGCTCCGTGCGGTCGCCGACCACCGTGCCGGTGCCATGCGCCTCGACCAGGCTGATCTCGGCAGGAAGAACACCTGCTCGTCGGTAAGCGCGCTCGAGCGCACGTGCCTGGCCTTCCTTGCGCGGCGCGGTGAGTCCGAGACCCTTGCCGTCGCTCGATCCGCCGACGCCGTCGATGACGGCGTAGATCCGATCGCCGTCGGCCTCGGCGTCCGCGAGGCGCTTCAGGACCACCGCGCCGACGCCCTCGCCGAGTGAGGTGCCGTCTGCGGACGCGTCGAAGGCGCGGCACCGACCCGACGGCGAGAGCGCTCCGAGCGACCCGAACCGCAAAAGATCGGCGATGCCGGCGTTGAAGTCGACACCGCCGACGACGACGAGATCGCTCCGTCCATCGTCGAGTTCCTCGATGCCGGCCGCGAGGGCAGCGAGAGAGCTCGCGCAGGCGGCGTCGATGGTGAAGTTCACGCCGCCGAAGCCGAGGCGGTTGGCGATGCGGCCGGCGACGACGTTGTTCAACATGCCGGGGAACGAGTCTTCGGTCATCGCCGGGAGCACGTCGTCCAGCTCAGGGGGCACTTCGCCGACGTACTGCGGGAGCACGCTGCGGAAATGCATCAGGTTCGCGATGTACGGAGCGCCCGCGGCGCCGAACATGACCGACGTCCGATCATGATTGACGTTCTGGGTCGAGATCCCTGCGTCCGAAAGCGCGCGCGCCGTCACTTCGAGCGACAAAAGCTGAGTGGTCGCGATCGCGGGGAGTGACTGCGGGGGAATTCCATAAGCGAGCGGATCGAACGGCACCGCGTCGATGTACCCGCCCCACTTGCTCGGCGACTTCCCTGGCTGCGGTGGCCCGCTGCGATAGTAGAGATCGACGTTCCAGCGGTCGGCGGACACCTCACGGACGGCGTCGACACCCCGCACGACGTTGGACCAGTACGTCTCCAGATCGGGCGCGCCCGGGTAGATGCAGGCCATGCCGATGATGGCGACGGGCTCGGCCTTTGGCGCGGACGCAAGGGCAGGGGGCTCGAGCTTCGCCAGGCGCGCGGTGGCACCCGCCGACACGTTCGCGTGGAGCTCGGCGATCGTCGTTGGCTCGCGCTTGAACGCGATGGCCTGACCGATCATGTACGCGCCCTCGCGCTCCTGCTCCGAGGCATCGACGTGCCGTAGATGCTCACCCTCGCGCACGACGCCCTTGGTCGCGATGCGCAGCCTGCCGACGTTGAGCGCGTCGAGCGCCGCGGTGAGCGCTGCGGGCGCGAGTCCCTCTGCCTTGAGGCGCGTGCGCTCACGCGCGAAGTGCTCCGTGAAGGGCGAGCGAAGGCAGCGCACGGCGTGGCCGGGCGCGGTCTCCATCAGCACGGTCTCTTCGCCGGCGAGCGCGCGTCGCTGGAATCCTTCGAGCAGCGCACCGCTGGACACCGCCTCGAGCGTCGCGATGTACGCCGTGCCCATGAGCACGCCGACCTTCACGCCACGCGCGGCGATCGGCGCCGTCAAGGCGGCCACCATCGCGGCCGACCGGTCGTCGTGAATGCCGCCGGCGAAGAGCACGCTCACGCGGTCCGGGTGCGGCGCCTTGAGGAGGACGTGGATGATCTGCTGCCAGAGCACGAAGCTGTAGCGCGGACCGACGTGACCACCGCACTCGCGACCTTCGAGCACGAAGTGCGTGGCGCCGTCCTTCAAGAACATTTCGAGAAGGGTGGGGGACGGCACGTGCAGGTACGTCGTGATCCCCTTTTCCATGAGGGGTCGCGCCTGCGACGGTCGCCCGCCTGCCAGCAGCACGACCGGCGGCTTGAACTCCTCGAGCAGCTCGAGCTGCGGACCAAGGACCTCCGGTGGCGCGAAGCCGAGCACGCCGACGCCCCATGCCTTGTCGCCGATCCGCTCGCGCGTTTCGGTCAGGAGACGTCGGCAGTCCGCCGCGCGCATGACCGAGAGCGCGAGGAACGGCAGCGCGCCCGCATCGGAAACCGCGCCCGCAAATGCAGCGGTATCGCTCACGCGCGTCATGGGGCCCTGCGCGATCGGATAACGAGTCCCGTGCGCGAGCGCCCACGGGCTCTTCTCATCGAGCGTGCACAGCCGCTTGGCTTGACGCAACTGACCGGCAATCCGCGAGCGCAGGCCGAAGACGAACGACTCGACCGTCGGACACGTGCCGGCCGTGATCGCCGCGAGGGCCGCATCCTGGCCGATGGCCCAAGCCGTTCGGCTCGTGAGCGCGAGGCGAACGTCCGTCTCCGTCCAGCGTTCGAGCTCACGACCGTCGAGCCCGCCCTCTACGAGTACGTTGTAGCCAGCGACGGCGCGCACCTCGCTGCCGTCCATCTTCTGGAGGCGAGCCTTGATGGTGGCAGGCAGTCCGCTCTCCGAGAGCAGTGCGAGCGCCGCGTCGACGACGACGCCGGTGGCGCCGGCAGCAACGGCGGCCGCTGCCGTATGGAGACCGATGCCTCCCTGGCACCAGACGGGGACTCGGCCATCGGCGACGTCGAGCACACGCTGCAGAAGAATGAAGCTGCTCTCCGCGCCGACGCGTCCCCCGCTCTCCGCGCCTTTGGCGATAAGCCCGTGCGCACCTGCGTCGAGCGCGGTCTTCGCCTCGTCCACCGAGCGCACCTGCGCGACGAGAGTGAGCTCCCTCAGCGTTTCGGGGACCGCGCCGAGGCCGCCTTCGACGACGAGGAACGTCACCGACGCCGGCGGCGCCAGCTGAGTCAAATCGACACCGTCCGGGACGCGTAGTCCGATGTCGGTGAGCCGGAGTCGCGTGAGCGTACGGAAGAGCCCAGGCCACGCGCTCTCGTCGCGTCCGACGTCGATCGCGACCGCTACTCCCTCTCTCTTCAGCGCCCGAGCGAGCGGAAGGTCTGCGTGATCGAACGGCGTGACGGCGAGCAGGAGTTCGTTCTGCATGCGGGGCATGGCCATGTCGTCGGACTGCCCTTGGGTGAGCTGCGTGCGAAGTGCACGGCAGTTACACGAAGGACAAATCGCACTCGTACCACGACGCGTTCAACCGCCGCATGGCTATTCGACTCGCATCTCGATGCGCGTGAGTCAGCCTCGACGTCGAACGTGGATGTCGACCGTTCGGCGCAAAACGGTCACTCAATCAACACGCCACACATTACGCGAGAATGTCGGGCGTAGAGCTCGCTTCCAATCTGCAATTACTCAATCCCATTCTCCGTGGGCGAGCGATTCGTGGGCCGTAAATTCGGCGTAGGGTGAAGTGGTCGTGAGCACCGATTCTCGATAGCTCGTAGTCGCGGAACACTCGAAGAGAGCGCTCGCTACGAAAAGCGAGGTGGGCCGAACCATGTGACGAGTGCTTCGCGGAGGCTCGCGTCGCGCTCGTTCTCGAAGTCGACCACGTGACGCCCCGGGCGCTCGGTGGCAGCGGCGAGGCCGAGAACCTCCGCGTCCATTGCCGAGCACAAGACCGTGACGCTTCGAAACAACGAGAGCCGCCACCTCTACGGAGTCACGGCCGGCGATCGGTGGCCTTGCTCTCGAGGCGAGCCACGTCGCGCCTGAGCAGACGCGAGAGGGCGACGCGCGGAAACACGTACGCTGGTCTAAACCGTCGATCATCGGGAATCGACGTCACGGTGGGCGCGTCAGCGTCCTCGGACAAATCGGTTGAGCGGGGGCGTGCTCACGTGGCTCCGCGGGAGATCGTCCCGCGTTACGCAGAGCTCAGCGCTCGAACGAGACAGCGCGTGCATGGCTGCTGCACGCGCGCGGACTTCAGATACGATTTGCAAGGCGTCCCGCGTCGACGACTCGAGCCGCGTGCATTCGACATCCGTTGTGCCTAGTATCTCTTGCGTTGCGAGCGGCGATCTGGCCCGTCCTCTTCGTCGCCCTTCTCGGAACGCGTCAGACACGCGCCTCGGAGCCACTGCGCTTTCATCTCGACTACATCGTCGATCCGAATGCGAAGGGCTGCCCTGACCGTACCGCGTTCGTGCGCGAGACCGAACGGCTCGTCGGCTCGGTTGCGTTCGACCCCAACGCCGAACGACGGATCGTTGCTCGCATCGAGAAGACGCCGTCAGGACTGAACGGTACCGTCAGCTTCGAAGCGAGCGCGCTGGAAGCAAGGCAGAGCTTCACCGAGGCCTCTTCCCATTGCTCCGAGCTTGCCTCGTCGATGGCGCTCGCGGCGGCCATGGCGATCGAGCGGCTGCAGAACTCCAAGGTGGAGGTCGACGGAGAGCCCGTCGCGAAACCCTCGGACGGAGAGCCCGTGGAGAAGCCCTTGGAGCCTGGCTCGGTGCCTGGCCCTCTCGCGCCGGAGCCGCCTCGCGCCACGCCGCCGAGCGCGCGCCCGGCCGCGCCACCTACGCCGCCCACGAAAGCGAAGCTCGATCTCTCGACCGCGGCGAACGTGGGACTGGCCGCGGGCTATGCGCCAGGCATCAGGCCGCTGGCAAGTGTCGGCCTTCGGATTGGCCGTCGCGGGCCGGCGATCCCGCGTTCGCTCGAGCTCGGGCTGCTCTCCGTCTATCCGGGGAGCGCGTATGGCTCGAGGGAAGGTCGCATCCTTCTCGAGCTTCGAGCCGCGACGGCTCAGCCGTGCGTTGGTATCGCGTCGTGGCTCGACACGTGCGCCTCCGCGACGGTCGGTGCGCACCGTGCGCGAGGTTCGGGGATCCCGAATGCTCGTGAGCAAGACGTGTTTTTCATGGCGCTCGGCCTCCGAGTGAACGGTCGAGCTTCCATCGTGCCAGGTCTCGACCTACGCGTACGCGGCGGCGTGGACTTCCCAGTGTCGCGCGCGACATTCCGCTTGGGCGAGGAGGCCGTCTACTCCGTCCCGATGATCGCGGGGCTGATCGAGGCAGGGCTCTCCGCCCACCTGCCGTGAACGTTTTCTTCATGACGGAATGACGGATTCGTCGGCCTGACGCCAAACGAGGCCGACGATGGTGGCGATGCCAGCGACGCTGCAGGACACTCACGAGGCCGTGTTCTGCTCGATGTTTCGAGCGCACTACGGCTACGTGTGCCACACGCTCCTGCGCCTGGGTGTGCGAGAGTCCGACGTGGAGGACCAGGCCCACGAGCTCTTCTTGGCGGTGCACCGCCAGCTCGACTCCTACGACGACACGAGGCCTCTCCGACCGTGGCTCTTCGGATTCGCCGTCCGCGCGGCTTCCGCCTATCGCAGGCTCGCACGCCATCATCACGAGGTGCGAACGGACCGCGAAGTGGCCTCACGCGGCCCGGCGCTGGACGCCGAGAGCGAAGCGCACGCGAGGCGTCTCGTGCTCGAGGCGCTCGGAGCGATCAGCGATCTCGGAAAGCAGTCGGTCTTCGTGCTGCACGAGCTGGACGGCTTCAGCATCCCCGAAGTGGCAGCAGCTCTCGGCATCCCTCTCAACACGGCCTACTCGAGACTCCGCGTTGCTCGTCAGGAATTCAGGCGTGCCGTTCTACAGCTCGAAAATGAGGAGGAAACGTGAGCCAGCATGATGAGCTCGAAGACGGCGAGTGGGCGCGCGATGCGAGATCGCAGAGACTGCTCGATGCTGAGCGTCGAGTCGATATGCACGTCCCCGCGGATGTCGTCGAGCACGCGCTCGGGCGGACGCGCACGACGCTCGGGCTGCCGGCGAGCGGCGGACATCGACTGGCGACGGGCTGGATGAAGTTGCTCGCGGGCGGGGCACTGATCGCCGCGAGCGGAGCGTTCCTCGTGTCTTCGCGCTCGGCCTCCTTCTCTTCCTCTGCGCCGGCTTCGCCGGTGGCGACATCGGAATCGAACACGCCTCCTGCCGATAGCCGCGAGACGACCACCGACGCCGCCGCGGAAGAGACGGCGACTGCAACCGCACCACGCGAGCCCAGCACGGTCGACGTCGCAGCGCTCCCTTCCGTCCTCTTGCCAACGCCGAAGCGCGCGCCGAGGAAAGGGGGGGCCGAACAGCCCGACATCGAGTCGAGCCGTCTCGCGCAGGAACGCGCCCTCATCCTCCAGATCCGCGAAGCGCTCCAACGGCGAAAATTCTCCGACGCATCTCGGCTGATCGCGCGCCATGAATCCGAATTTCCCCAAGGTCAATTCGTAGAGCAGCGCAAGGCGCTTCATGTGTGGCTCACACGCGATCAAGGCAAGAACGACCAAGCCGATCTCGAGGCCGGCGAGTTCAAGGCCGAACATCCCGAAAGTCTGATGGTGCCTTCCGTAGGGGCCGGGAAATGAATCTCCTTCGCTCTTCGACGGTAGGCCTCGTGATCGGCCTTGGCATCGTGGCCTGTTCCAACGTCCGCCTGGGCGACCAACGCTTCGACCAGGGCGGGGACACTCCCCAGTTCACCGCGCCGGATGCCGACGCCTCGGACGTCGATGCCTCGGCATCGGAGGCCGGGCCTCTCTCGTATTGCCCCTCGGACCAATGCCCTGCGGGATATACGACGTGTCCGAATTCGGAGTTTCTTTGCGACGTCAACCTGCAGGCCGACAGGCAGAACTGCGGCGCGTGCGGAGCCGCCTGTCCAGTGACGAGCGAACGTGAAACATACGAATGCATCGACGGCAAATGCGTCATGCAGTGCAGCACTTCCCCTCCGACCCTCGACTGCGATGGCCTCCCCGACAACGGTTGCGAGGCGTATGCGGAGCGGAACACCTCCTGCGGGGCGTGCGGCGTCATCTGCACCGATCCGACCAAGCCGTGTTTGCGACAGTCGATCGGTAACAACGACTTCAAATGCGGCTGCCCGCACGGAGACTACTGTCTAGGGGAATGCGTCGACATGACGAGCGACGACTTCAACTGCGGAGCATGTGACAACTATTGTCCACGGAGTGGCGACGGCGGCAGTATCCCTTCGAGCTTTCACATGTACTACGGCTGCGCGAATAGCGAGTGCGGCCACCCCAAATGCAAGGCGAACTGGGCCAACTGCGACGGCGATTTCAGCAATGGATGCGAGACGAGTCTACTGTCGGCGACCGACTGCGGCGCCTGCGGGACCACTTGCTCCGCGGGCCAAGCCTGCAAAAAGGACGAGGGCTACGCAGGGTCACCTCCCCGATGCATGTGCCCCGATGGACAGTCCTATTGCCCGAGCGAGGCATCCGAAAATGCCGGATCTTGTCGCGACTTCGCCTCCGACCGCAAAAACTGCGGCGGATGCAACATCGTCTGCCCAGTCACCAATACGTCAGTAGGGATATGTGTCAAAGGTATTTGCCAGTCGGAGTGTGTGACCGGACTGGCTGATTGCAACGGAAACGAGGCCGACGGTTGCGAGGTGAATGTCGCCAGCGATCCACGGAATTGCGGGGGTTGCGGGATCGCCTGCAGCGCAACTGCTGGCCAGGCGTGCGTGCAAGGCCGATGCGTGGTCAAACCCTGCGATGACACCGTCGATGCCGGAAGAGGTCCCCAATGAGCGTTCGCTGGACGGCCCTCCTTCTCGTCGTGGCAGCATGCGCTTCGACGGAATCCACCGCTCCGCAGCCGGAGGATGATTCGCGCGTGCCCGTGCCACCGCCTCCGCCGGCGGACAGCGGGGTCGACGCGACTTCAGAGGTGGACGCAGGCCCGTGCGCCGATTGCGAGTACTTTCCCAGCGTCTGCTCTCCCGACGCGCTCTGCCCCAACGGCCCCTTCGATTCGGATCTCGACGGCGGCAGCCTCGACCAACAGGTAACGATAACCGCGATCCGGGGACGCTCGGCCAGCGACGTCTGGGCCGTTGGCACGAAGGGATCCGTCGTCCACTTCGACGGTACGACGTGGAACCGGTCGGAGCTGGGGAGTCTCGAGACCCTGCGTGGGCTTTGGTTACGCGATATCGGCGAGGTCGCGATCGCCAGTTGGACGAGCGTCTATACACGCGACGTCGACGTTCCCGACGCAGACCCGGCTCCTTCGGCAGGTGGCTGGACGTCGACTTCGCCGACGCTATCGAGCGAGCTGAAGTCCTCCTTCCACAGCTACCCGATGGTGACCAACGCGTGGAGCGCTCCTGGCTCGCAGTGGCTTTGGTGTTCGTCGATGACCACCCGACCGGATTACAGGTTGAGCGGCCTCTGGCGTATGCGCCAATCGCCATCCAATCAGTTCGAAATCCAGGCGGGGGTGCCCTCGGCGACGTGCAACGACAATGGATGCCTGCGAATGCGAAGCATCCACGGCGCCACGGCCGACGAGTTGTGGGCGGTCGGCGAATCGGGCGTGGCGATCCGCATCCTTGGCGCGGAGAGTGACACGCCCAGCATCGAGGCGTTCAACACCCAGACGTCGAACGCGCTGAACGGAGTTTGGTGCGCGACCTCGTCCGAGGCCTGGGCTGTTGGCGCGAACGGGACCATCCGCCATTACACGGGCGATCCCATGCTCTGGGCCGTGGTCTCGGACGTCCCCACGACGGAGACTCTCCACGCCGTATCGGGCTCCTCCGCGACGGACGTCTGGGCCGTCGGCGAGGCCGGCGTGGTCCTCCACTACGACGGAGCAAAATGGTCTCGCGTGAAGGTTGCCGGACTCGGCAAGCGAAGACCGAACCTCAAGACGGTGTGGGTCTCCGAACCAGGGCATGTCTGGGTTGGAGGTGAGGGCACGATTCTCTCGATCGGAGGAAAGTCGTGAGGGCGACGCTTCTCGTCTGCTGCGGCTCGCTCGTACTCGGAGCCACCACCTCGGTCGTGGCTTGCGCGAGCTCCTCCGAGGCAGAGCCGCCGACGACGCCGGCGTCTTCTCCCGATTCGGGAGGAGACAACATCCAACCCGCAGATGGCGGGCCGAGCGAACCCGAAACAGGCACCGATGCCGCGGTCGACGGACAAGCCTGCAGTGCCGCGGGATGGTGTCGAACGACATTGCCCGACGAAGAGCTCGTCGTGAGGGACATCTGGCCGATCGGCGATCGCGCGTTCGCGATCGCGCAGAGCTCGGTCCTCGGTATCAAGGTCCTCGAGTGGGAAGAAGCCGACGCCACCTGGAACTACATCGACGACGGCACTCAGAACGACGCGTTCGGCAAGTATACGGGCGGGATCTGGGCCCCCAATGGGGACGAGATCTACTACGCCGTAGACCCAGGCTACATCTATCACGGAAAGCGTTCCCAGCCGCCGGCGACGACCTGGTCGTGGACCCGACAGAAACTCAAGGGCAATAGCCTCGGCGACGATATCGATCGGCCAGACGGCTACCCGTATTACTCCGCCCTGAATGCGAACTACCCGGCCCTGGGCGTCTGGGGGACGAGTGCCGACGACGTCTACGCATGGTTCGCGAATACCATTTATCATCGAACGGGCGTCGCCGGCGCCGCGCCGGAATGGGTACCCGAGTACACGGCGGACGATGCATCTGCGTCGACCGAGCATATCTACTTCCTCGCAGCTGCGGGGACAGGCTCCGACGAGGTCTGGTTCTCCGGTGCGAGAACGACAGCCCCTTCGAGCGGAGCCTGTGCCGTCCTCGTGCGCAAGACCGCAGGGAATTATCAGAGAATTGCGGACGGCACCCTCACCAGCAGCACGTCCAGATGTACCGCCAAAGATGGATATCAGCTGATCGGTGGCACCGAGGGATGGCTTACCGACATTCATATGCCATCGGCAAACCGAATCATCGGCCTCAAGGGCGCTCGTGACGTCCTGGACGTCGTGGCGTCGGGAGATGGCTATTCGGTCTCCGTTGCGCAAGTCCCCACGTCGCTGGTTCGCAAGCCGCTAAACTCCTTGTGGGTTGCGCTCGAGGGGCCATGGCTGAGCGGACTCGGGATCGTCGTTCGATCCAAGAGCAACGTCTGGGACGGCGGTTCCTTCGAGATATCGACGGTCGCCTATGGTGGAGCGGCGCTCAACCAATCTCTCCATCGAGTTCGCGGCACGTCCAATACCAACCTATGGGCCATCGGTGTCCACAATGCGCTCCACAAGACGAGTCCTTGATCGATATTCACTAGGGGCCATGCTGCTCTTGGCGGCGTGCGGCGCGGCGGCGGCGAGCTGTTCGAGTCCCGAGGACAGAAGCGACGACGTTTTGGCGGATGCGGGGCCAGAGCTGACGGTCGATGGTGCGGCGCCATCCGACGCCGGAGAGCCGGACGCAATCACACCCGACGCGCCGCCTCCGCCCTTCGACGGAGGACCTCTTCCGGTGGTCTGTAGCTCGGATCCGTGTGTGACGTCGCTGGTGACGACGCTCGGGGTCGACGACTCCGATCGCAGCGAGGGCTATTGTGCTCTTCTTCGCGACGGCACCGTGGCGTGCTGGGGGGCGAACGGGGGAGGACAGCTCGGTCGTGGCGACGAGGCGAGCACGTCGGACAGCCCGACGGCCATGCGCGTCGTCGGGCTTTCGGAGATCGAAGAGCTCAATCACACGTGCGCTCTCGACAAAAGCGGCGGCGTGTCATGCTGGGGCACCGGACCTTTTCTTCGCGATGGCAGCGGTGCGCGCACGACCGAGCGCACGCCGATCAAGCTGCCTCTTCCGCCCATGAGGCACGTGGGCGTGGGAGCAGACGTCGCGTGCGCGTCGAACGATGACGGACTGCTCTGCTGGGGAAAGAACACGAACGGACAGTGTGCGCCGCTCACCAGCACGCCGGCGGCAACGCTCACCCCACCACTGTCGATCACGTTGCCGAGCGGGCCGCCGATCCAGGCTGTCCTCGTGAGCCGTGCATCGTTCATCGTCCGGGAGGACGGTGCGACGCTGAGCTGGGGGATGAACCCTCCGCTCGCTCGGGCTTCGTCGCTCAGGCCCGATCCGTACCCCCTGCCGATTGCCCTCACCGGTATCTCTTCGATCGATCTGACGAGTGAGAGTGCGTGCGCGACGGCCAGCGGCATTGGCTACTGCTGGGGAGATGTGGAGGTCCGCGATGACCTCGGCTACGTCCTCAAGCCGCTCGTTCGGCTACTCCCCGATCCGGTCGTGGCACCGGAGCCGCTGGTTCAGATCGCCACGACGCGGTTGTGGGTCGACCAGAACGCGGGATAACGACGGTTCAACGGCAGCGATGGTGCGCCGTCGGCGCGTCGGGGGCCGTCTACTGCTGGGGAGCCAATGCGAGCGGTCAGGCCGGCGACGGTACCAAGGAGCACGCGTATTCCGCGGTCAAGGTCCAGGGGCTGCCAACGACTGCAGCACAGGTCAAGGCGATGTCCGACTCCACATGCGCGCTCCTGACGAACGGTAAAGTGTATTGCTGGGGTGCGAATTACTACGGACAAATCGGAAACGGAAAAGCCCGAATGCCGACTCTCGTGCCCGAAGAAGTGGTGCTGCCGTGAACGGATTTACAACGATGCACCGAGCCATGGCCGCTGCCCTCGGCGTGACGTTCGCGGCTGCCTGCATGGCCGCGTGCTCGAAGGATCGCGGTGGGTTCGCCACCGACGAGCATACGTTCTTCGATGCCTCGGTCTCGCCCGATGCTCCCGCCACTCCGGACTGCCCCCTGCAGTGTTCGCTCGACGGGCGTTCGGTGATCGAAACCTGCGGGGGAACTGTCGTCCAATCGTGCGCCGACGATCTCGCATGCGGAGCCGCGAAGTGCCAGGACCCATGCGCAGCGGCAGCCGCCGATCGAAGCTCGAACGGATGCGACTTCTATTTTCAAATGCCACGCATGGACAAGCTGTTCCCCCACAGCTGCAATGCTGCCTTCATCGTCAATACGTCGGCGCACCCGGTCGACATGACGCTCGAACGTGACGGAAATGAGATCGACATCTCGAAGTCGGTCTTCCGTACGAGTCCGGGCAGCGCAGAGCTCGTCTCTCACGCCGGAGCCATCCCCCCGGGCGAGAGCGTCATTCTCTTCCTCTCCGACTCTCCGCCCGGGTTCGCGGCTTCGGGTTACATCCGGTGCCCCCTCGGCGTGACCCCTGCCACCACCGAGGACACGGTTCCTCATAGAACGGGGATCGGGTCGTCTTTCCGGCTGACCACGAACATGCCCGTGGCGCTCACATCGATGTATCCGTTCGGCGGAGCCGCATCGCAATATCCCACTGCCACGCTCGTACTGCCGGTGGCGACATGGGGGAAGGAGCACATGCTCGTCAACGGATGGGCAGCGAGCTCGGCAGGCGATCCGGGGCTTCAGATTGTTGCTTCACAGGACGACACCGAAGTAACCATTTTGCCGAACAAGGACATCGTGAGTGGGCCGGGAGTCGTAGGTGGCCGCGCAGGGGAGCCGACGAAGTACAGGCTGTCGCGAGGGCAACACCTGCAGCTCGTCCAGTCCGAAGAGCTCTCTGGCAGCATCGTGACCTCGGACAAGCCCATAAGTACGTTCGGAGGGAACTCTTGTGCATTCGTTCCGTCCTCCGCGAAATATTGCGATATTCTCTTTCAGCAGATCCCGCCGTTCGAGCAGTGGGGATCGGAGTATGTCGGCGTGGCCTACCGACCACGTCGCGGCAACGAGCACGAGCCCGTTCCGTATCGAATCGTCGCAGCGAGGGATGGGACCGTTCTCGAGTACGATCCCGCCGTTCCCGCGGGCGCGCCGACGACGATGAGCGCGGGCGAGGTGGCCGTGTTCGAACACGGAACAGGCGACGCATTCGTCGTCCGGACGCAGGACGTCGAGCATCCTATTTACGTATCCGCGCACATGACTGGTGGCGACGGTGCCCCACCTCCCAATTCCACCGCGCAGAGCTTCAGCGGCGCGGGCGATCCGGAGTTCGTCAACGTCATTCCGGCAGCACAATACTTGAGCTCGTATAGCTTCTACGCCGATCCCACGTACGCGGAGACCGCGATCACCATCGTCCGACGGAAGACAAACGGAGCCTTCAAAGACGTATGGCTGGAGTGCGCCGGCACGCTGACCACGTGGAAGCCCGTCGGAACTCGGGGCGAGTACGAATACACGAGGGTCGACCTGTCACGCGCCCGCAAGTCCGGTGATACGTTCGGAGAGGGCGATGCCGCCACGACCTGCCAGACCGGGCTGCAGCGTATGCGGAGCGACGGCCCGTTCACCGCGACGGTGTGGGGCTGGGACGCGTACGCGAGCTACGCGTACCCCGGTGGAACGGCCCAGCGGACGCTCGTCACGACGTCACTCGTACAGGTAAACTGACAGGGCGCCGCGAGCGCCGCGCGGTAGTCGCGTCGACCTCGTCGTGGAGCGGGTTGTGGAACCATCCGCCGAGGTGAGCTCCTGCTCGACGTCGGAGCCGAGGGCTGAGAGCGCGAGCGTCATCGCCCTCGCGCCCTGGTGCAACCGGCTCATCGCCGCGCTCGCGGTCATGGCTGCGGTTGTGGAGCTTCCGCCCGCGCTTCCTCAGCCGCTCGCGCCGCCGGTCTCCGATCCGCCTTCACTGGCGATGACGCCGTGGGCCGCGGCCTTCCCGAGCGCTTCGTGCGTCGTGCGGATCTGCAAGCGTGCAGTGGAGCGAGCCCCGTCTCGGGGCCTGCAGCGACGTCCTTCGCGTGGGCATGCTCCGCGGGTCGCCATGCGTCGAAGGTACGCTTGGTCGAGTGGAGGCCATCGCGCCCGCGCCTCTGCCGTTCCGTCCGGAAGTACGGCGGTGGGGGACTACCGGCGCGTCGGTCCGACGTTCGTGGCAGCTGCGTCCGGCGCTCCCCATCGAGACGATCTACGCACCGCCGTCGATCGGTCCGTTCGCAGCAACTGCGTTCGTTGCCCGCCTACATTCGCGCGCAAATCCTGCAAGCGCGGCAGTGAAGAGCCGGCCGTATTTCGCGGACGTCGAACGTATTGATGGTGCAGTGACGATTTTGGGATCGGCTGGGTAGACTGGTGGGATTGCGCGTCTACGAGGATCGCGTGTTCGCAGCACACCCGGCGGTATTGACTACAGACGACAATCAGGAAGGGCGACCCGTCCGCGCGCTCGACCCGCGTCTTCAGCTGCTCGCCGCCGAGTACTACGACTTCGTCTGGCGTTCGCTTCGCCGTCTGGGCGTCTCACCCCCCGAAACCGACGACGCAACCCAACAAGTCTTCCTGATTCTCTCGCACAAGCTGTCAGCCGTGCGGGAGGGCAGTGAGCGAAGCTACATCTTCTCGATCGTCATGCGTGTGGCGTCGAAGGCGCGTCGCGCCAAGGCGACGACGTCGAAACGAGAAGTGCCGGAGAGCGATGCGCCCGAGCCGCCGTCCACCGCGGCAACGGCGGAAGCTTCCCTAGGCCGTGCGCAAGCGCGCGTGATGCTCGACGAGATCCTTGCAGGGCTGTCCGAAGAACGTCGGGTGGTCTTTGTGCTGTTCGAACTCGAAGAGTTGACCAAGCCCGAGATCGCGAACCTGCTCGAAATCCCAGTCGGCACCGTGTCGTCCCGTCTGCGGCGGGCGCGCGAAGACTTCGAAGCGGCGGTCGCTCGGCTTCACGCCAAAAAGTAAGGAGTTCTAGTGACACCTCCGGATTCCGAACGGCTCATCCGCGGTTCGACGAACGATATGACGCGCACGCTGCTCGAGTCTGCGAAGGGCGATGCGCCCGATCCGCACGCGCGGTCACACATGCTCGCGGCGCTCGCGTCGGCGCCAGCCGCTCCCGAGACGGTTGGCCTCGTACGCCGATTCGCGCGCCCGGGAGGAAACTACGTTTACGCCATCGGAGCGCTGCTCGTCCTCTCGGCGGGCGCAACGCTCACCGTTGCCACGACGTCGAACTCGAGTTCCCCACCCGGCCAAGTAACGACCTCGACGCCGAGCACGACGCCGGCGGCTCCGGAGTCCGTCGAAGAGACGAGCGCAAGCGCCTCTGCCGGCCCGGTCGTGACTCCCGACGCCCTGCCAAGCGCTCCGGTCGCCGATGTCGAGACGGCTCCAAAGGTGATTTCGGCAAAGCGGGCAAAGCTCGTCGAAGCCGTCCCGAAAGGCGCCGCCAACGACAACGCATCCACGCTCGCGCGCGAGATCGCAGCCGTCGAAGCCGCGCGGACCGCTCTCGCCTCGGGCGACCCCTCGCGTGCGCTGGCCCTCTTGGCCGAATACGACCGAGAGTTCCCGACGGGCGCGTTTGCCGTGGAAGTCTCCGTGCTCCGCATCGAAGCGCTCGCACGCGCGGGGCGCATCGACGAAGCACGCGCGCTCGGCGCCCGATTTCTCGCGCTTCATCCGCACGGGGCATTTGCGAGGCGCGTCGCCCTCACGCTCGGAAGAAGCAATGCCCCACCGACCTCCGCCGTTGCCCCCGATGCGCGCGGCGACTGAGCGCTGCCCGCGCGACATCCGCCAGTCGGTAACTCGGACCGTTCGAGCATCTTCGAAGGAGTTTCATCCGTGAAACGTCGTCTCGTTGGAATTTCTAGCCTGCTCCTCGCAGCGCTCCTCACGCCATCGTGCGCCACCAATAACGTCTCGCTCGGACCGGGACTCGAAGACGCCGGTCAGCCCGATTCGGGAACGGCCCCGAGTGGGTCCTTCATCCCGACGCCGGATCCCGACGGAGGCGAGACCGTGACCGTCGACGCGGGCGTACCGCCGACGGAAACGGTGAAAGCTTGTATCGGGACGGAGTGCACCTGGCCTCACGCCACGTGCGATGACGGCGCCGTTGCTCGTTGCAATGTCGACTTGCTCACCGACAACAACAATTGTGGCGCGTGTGGGCACGTCTGCAGCAACTACGCGCCGCTCTACGTGGCGACCAGATGCTCGAACGGGCAGTGCAAGCCGTTTTGCTCGCAATCGGGCCTCTTGGACTGCAATGGTCTCATCGACGACGGCTGCGAGACCCAAATCGCCATCGACGCGAACAACTGTGGATCTTGCGGCAACAAGTGCGCGGACGGCCAGCCTTGCAACAACGGCGTATGCGGGTGTGCCCCAGGCCAGGTCATTTGCAACGGCCAGTGTGTCGACATCGCCAGCGACCGGAACAATTGCGGCGCATGCGGGAACGTCTGTCCGATTGGCTCCAAGCCGTGTGACCCGAAAGACATTCCTCCGAACAGCAAGTACACGTGCTCGCAGGGCGTGTGCGGGAAGTTCGTTTGCAACGGCGGATTCGCAGACTGCAACGGTGACATGGCTTTCGGTTGCGGCTCGACCGACGGCTGCGAGACCGACATCATCTACGATGCGAACAACTGCGGCGGCTGCGGGAACAAGTGCGCGCCGGGCCAGTTTTGCCGATTGGGGCCCGGCGGGCGCCCGACGTGCCTTTGCGGTCCTGGCGAAACGGCGTGTGGCGCGATCGGCAGCCCGACGGGGAACATCTACTGCTACGACCTTTCCAACGATCCGAACAACTGCGGTGCGTGCGGGCACGTTTGCCCGACGGCGCCAAACGCCACCGCCGTTTGCAAAAGTGGCATTTGCGGACTCAAGTGCCCTGCGAACAGGGCCGATTGCAACGGCAGTTGGGCGGACGGGTGCGAAATCGACCTGCTCACCAACATGAACAACTGCGGCGCATGCGGGAACGCGTGTGACTCCGACGCGGGCCAGCCCTGCATCAACGGTTCGTGCCTGATGGTCGAATGTGACGCCGGCGGCGTCGGAGATCCTCACTGATGGAACCCAAGCGAACGAATTCAACGAAGCTCGCTCGACCGATGAATCCTTCTCGCATCGTGCTCCTGACGTCCCTCGCGGTCTTTACCGCGACGGCTGCGGTCGTCGCTTGCGCAGAGTCCGGCGAGCAGCCGCAGAGCCTCGCTCCCGACGCCCAGAGGATCGAAACTCCCGACGCGCCTGTCGAGGCCGCCGATGCGCACAAAGACGCCGAATCGGACGCGGATGCGGACGCAGGTGATGGGGGATGCGAATCCCTCGATCCTTCCCAGTGCACGACCGAGCAGAAGCCCTGTGACAGCGTCGATTGGTGTCCCGCGACGAACCCCGGCGATCCACGACGCGCGCTGACATCGATCTGGGGAACGAGCAAAGACGACGTCTGGGCCGTCGGCTCCGCCGGCACGGTCATCCACTTCGACGGGACGCAGTGGACGTCCACCCCCGTGGACACGACCCGGACGCTCTTCTCCGTCGGCGGAAGCGGGCCGAACGACGTTTGGATCGTCGGGACGTACGGAACGGTCTATCACGGTCCCGGATTCGACGGCGGAACGGCCAATTGGCAGTCCACGCCGATCGTGCCCTATACGGGCACCGCCGAGCTCGCGATCTCCAGCGTCTGGGGCGGCTCTCCGAACGACATCTGGATTGGCGGAGAATCGATCAAGCTCGCGAGTCAGCCGAAGGCGGGCACCCAATACCGAAGCTCGACGCTCGCCGACGGTGGCATCGGCTGGGAAGTCATCTCGCCCTGCGCCAGCTGCAAGTTCATCGGCAGTGTCTGGGGCACGGACCCGAGCAACCTGTGGGCGGTCGGTGCGGGCGGCAAGACCTTCCATACGACCGTGGCGCGAAGTGGTCCCGACGGCGGCGTCGGCGATGCGGGTATCACCGACGCGGGAGGCGCCGCTGCGCCGGGCTGGATCGGAATCGACAGCCAGTCGACGCAGGATCTGCTCTCCGTATGGGGAACCAGCGACGACGACGTTTGGACTGTCGGCAGGCGCGGAACCGTTCGGCACTACCGCGCGGACGCCCCGAATTGGGCCATCGTGAACGTGCCGACGACGCAAGACCTCCACGCCGTGTGGGGTAGCTCCAGCGACGATATCTGGGCCGTCGGCGACTATGGCACCATCCTCCATTTCGACGGAACGAGCTGGCAAAACTCCAGCGCGGCCTTCCCCATTGGCCAGAAGCCGAACCTGTACGGCGTTTGGGGCAGCGCCAACAACGATGTCTGGATCGTCGGCGAGGGCATCCTCCTTCACTTCACGGGAGCGAAGAAATGAGTTTCTCCGTATGCGCGAGGGCGACGGCCTTGTTCGCGCTCGCCGCGGCGTTCGCCGTGGCCTGTGCGGACTCCACGGACGAGCACGAGAACCTCACGTCCGAGGACGGCTCGAACGACGCGGGTGACAACGTCGATGGTACGGTGCTGCCGACGCCCGAGAAGGACGCGGGCAACGTCGACGTCGACGTCGATGCTGATGTCGACGCGAGCATCGACGACGACGACGCAGTCGACGCCAGCGATGCCAGCGTCAAGAAGACCTGCACGGTCCAGGGGTGGTGTCCCACGCAGTTGCCTCCTTCGCAGACCCTTCGCGCCGTTTGGGGCGACGGCACCGGCATCGCTTGGACGGTGAGCGAACAGGGCAACATCCTTCGCTGGGACGGATCGGCTTGGTCGATCGTCTACACCGATCCGGGCAAGCTCTACGCGATCTGGGGCAGCGGTCCGACGGACATCTGGGTCGGCGGAGTGAACGGCGTCTTCCACGGAACCGGCGCGACGTCCGCGACGCTCTCTTGGACGCGCTTCCCCACGGAGAGCAACGTCCCGGTGCTCCAGATGTGGGGAACGGGCGCGAACGACGTCTGGGCCGTCGGAAACAACGGCACCATCAGCCGCATCTACCACTACGGCGGACCTAACGCCGGCGCAGACGCGACGGGGGGGTGGGTGACCGATCCCGCATCGGCGAGCGTCGTCGGATTGCTCGGGAGGATTTGGGGCTACGGCCCCGACAACGTCTGGGCGACGGGATACACGACTGTCTCCGCCAGGGATCAACCCGTCATCTGGCACAGGGCGCCCGGCGACGGCGGCGTGGCGTTCACGGAAGACAAATCGTTCACGTTCTTCGCGAGGAACACGCTGTATGGCGGAATCACCTCCGATACGAACAACATCATTTGGTACGGCCTGACGTCGGTTCAGCCGTACATCTACTGGCAGAAGAGAGCCGACAGCACTCAGCCGTATACGTGGACCAACGCCGCGTCGGTGACGTATCCCAATACTCCGTCGTGCAACAACCAGGTCCACAATGGCGTTTTCGGCGCCACGACGACGGACTTTTGGACGTTCGGTGAATACGGCCGACTCTGTCATTTCGACGGGAAGCTTTGGTCAGCCGCGGCCGTGTCGGTCGACCCGCTGCCCATGACGAACACCTTCTGGGCCGCGTGGGGGCCGGACGGCGCCACCAGTCCGCAATGGGTCGTCGGACAAGACGTTGCCATCCGCAAACAAGCCACCGGAAATCCATGAAGACGATGAATTCTTTCGATCGATGGTCCCGTGTGGTGGCGGCCTCTTGCGGCCTCCTGCTCGTAGGGTTTCTCGGAAACGCATGTTCCAAGAACGGCGACGGTTTCGAGGAGTCGAATCAGCAGCCCCAATTCAACAGCGATGCCGAAGCGCCGCTTGCGCCTGCCCCGGGTTGCCAGGAGGTCAAGTGCTCGCGCGACCTCAAAAAGGTCGTAAGTGCATGTGACGAGTCGGTTGTCGTCCAACAATGCGACACGGGCCTCGGATGCGCAGAGGGCGCGTGCATCCAGGACGCGTGCCGAAGCGCCGAGATCGCGAAGGGGTCGGTCGGCTGCTCGTTCTATACGATGCCACCGGTCGAGCTCGCGAACCGCACCGATCAGTGTTTTGCGGCGATCATTGCCAATACCTGGGACGTTCCGGTCAACGTGACGGCGGAATACGGGGGGCAATCGATCAATATTGCGAACTCGATCTACACGGCCGAGAAGGACGGCATCGCGACGGTTCACAAGCCGCTCGAGGGGCCGATTCCTCCGGGCGCCGTCGCGCTCGTCTTCTTGTCGCAAGCACCGGGCACGGATCCCGCCGGCGTATGTCCGCCAGGCGTCGTGCCAGCGCTCGCGGCAAATCCCATCATCGGAAGATCGGGATTCACGCAGGCGTTCCGATTGAACACGGATCTGCCCGTCAGCGCGTACTCGATCTATCCCTACGGTGGCGCGAAGACCTTCATTCCGAGCGCCACGCTGCTCTTGCCGACGTCGGCGTGGTCGACGAACTACCTCGCTGTCGACGGCTGGTCGGGCACGACCCAGGCGGCAAAGCCCTTTTTGCAGGTCGTTGCCCAAGAGGACAACACCGAAGTTCGGATGCGGCCCATCGTGAACGTCGAGGACGGGATATCCTTCACCGGCGGCGCCGCGGGCCAGACGCAGGTGTGGAATCTTTCGCGTGGCCAAGTCCTGCAGCTCACGCAGTTCAACTCGCTCGCTGGAAGTCCGATCGAGTCGACGAAGCCGGTTGGCTTGTTCGGTGGAACCCAGTGCAGTTACGTTCCGGGCAGCGCATCGTGCTGTTGCGACACGCTCGACCAACAGATTCCGCCGCTGTCGCAGTGGGGCAGTGAGTACGCGCTGGTGCCCTACCAATCACGGCTCGACACCGGTCTCGGTGGAGACCGGGCCATCGAAGAGGTTCCCTACCGCCTCGTCGGCGCGGTCAACGGTACGAAGCTGACGTACGACCCCGAAGCCCCCACGGGTGCGCCCGAGACCCTCGCCGCGGGCCAGGTCGTTTCCTTCTCGACGAAGCACTTGGTCACGGTGAAGAGCCAGGACAAGGATCATCCGTTCTACGCGGCGGTCTACATGACCAGCTCGACGGGGCCCAACGTCGGTAAGACCCTCGGAGATCCGGACTTCGTCAACATCGTGCCCTCCGATCAGTTCCTCGATCGTTACGTGTTCTCGACCGATCACACGTATCCGGAGACGTCGCTCACGCTCGTGCGCAAGAAGACCAACGGCGCGTTCGCGCCCGTCGAGCTCGACTGCGCGGGGAAGGTCACGGGGTGGCAGGCGCTCGACACCAAAGGTGACTACCAATACGCGTTCGTCAAGATGACGCACGGGTATCTGGCTCAGGCCTTCGGTACCTCGACGTGCGGGTACGGTCGCCACGAGGTGAAGAGCACGGGGCCGTTCTCCGTCACTGTCTGGGGCATGGGCACGGACGCGAGCTACGGGTATCCGGGCGGTATGGGACTTCGTCCCGTCAATACGGTGACCGTGCCGGTCGTCGTGCACTGATAAACAGGAGCGCCGCGTGCGGACCCGGTCCGCCGCGGCGCTTCCCTCCAATCGCGAGGGTCATTCGATAATGCGCGTATTTGCAACGTTTGCTGCAATCGCAATGGCAACCATCGTGGTGGCCGCGTGTGGATCCAACGAGCCCGAGAGCTCCGAAGCCCTCGATGCCAGCACGACGTCGGTGGACGCGTCGACGGATCCCCCCGCTCCCCCCACGTTCAGCGTGGGCGGCACCGTGAAGGGCCTGCTCGGCACGGGCCTCGTCCTCCAGAACAACCTCGGCGACGACATCCCGATCGCGAAGGACGGCTCCTTCAGCTTCGGGCAAAAGCTGACCGCGGGCGCGAAATTCTCGGTCAGCATCAAGGCGCAGCCGACGGCGCCGTCGCAGTCCTGCACCGTGAGCGGCGAGAGCGGGACGATCGCGAGCGGCAACGTCACCACCGTCCTCGTCAACTGCACCACCGACAAGTTCAGCCTCGGCGGCACGGTGAGCGGCGTCGTGGGCGCGGGTCTGGTCCTTCAGAACAACGGGGCCGACGCCCTCATCCTCGGCGCGAACGGCACGTTCGCGTTCCCGAAGCCCATCGCGTCCGGGTCGCCCTATGCGATCACGGTGAAGACGCAGCCCGCGAGTCCGACCCAGACGTGCACTGTCACGAACGGCACCGGCACCATGGGCGACGCGAAGGTCACGAACGTGGCCATCGCCTGCACGACGAACAGCTACTCCATCAGCGGAACGGTGAGTGGCCTCGCGGGCACGGGGCTCGTGCTCCAGAGCGCGGGGGGAACGAGCTGCCGATCACCGCGAACGGCACGTTCGCCTTCCCGACCCCCATCGCGAGCGGCACCACCTACGCCGTCGCGGTCAAGACCCAGCCGACGAACCCGATGCAAGTGTGCGCCATCTCGGGCGGCACGGGCACGATCGTCGCCGGCGACGTCACGGGCGTCGCGGTGAACTGCACGAACAAGTACTCGATCGGCGGAACGGTCACCGGCCTGGCCGGCACCGTCTACCTCCAGAACAACGCCGGCAACGACCTGATGCTCAACGCGAACGGCACGTTCGCCTTCTCGACGCCTCTCTCGAGCGGCGCGACCTACGCCGTCACGGTCAGAACGCAGCCCAGCACGCCGAAGCAGGTCTGCACGCTCTCGAACCAGACGGGCACCGTAGCGACCTCGCACATCACGAACATCGCGCTCAACTGCGTGACGAGCGCGTACAAGGTGAAGGCCACGGTGAGCGGCCTCGCCGCGGGCGCGAGCGTCGTTCTCCAGAACAACAATGCCGACGACCTGTCGATCACGTCGAACGGCGCCTTCACGTTCGCCACGTCGGTTCCGAGCGGTCAGACCTACTCGGTGACTGTCAAAACGCCGCCGACGAGCCCGAGCCAGACCTGCACCGTCACGAACGGCACGGGCACCATCTCGGCGGCGGACATCTCGAACGTGACGGTCGCCTGCGTCACCGACAAGTTCACCGTCGGCGGCTCCGTCGCGGGCCTGAGCGGCGCCGGGCTCGTGCTCCAGAACAACCTCGGCGACAACCTCTCCGTCAACGCTCCGGGCGGGAGCTTCACGTTTGCGACGAAGGTGACGAGCGGTCAGCCCTACTCGGTCACCGTGAAGACGCAGCCCACGAATCCGTCGCAGAAGTGCACCGTCTCCGCCGGTACGGGCACGGTGACGAAAGGCAACGTCGTCACCGTCACGGTCAACTGCGTGAGCATGTATACCGTCGGCGGCGCGGTCAGCGGCCTCTCGGGCACCGGGCTCGTGCTGCAGAACAACCTCGGCGACGACCTCACCGTCAACGGCGACAACTCCTTCGCGTTCGCGACGCCGATGGCGAGCGGTCAGCCCTACTCGGTCACCGTGAAGACGCAGCCCACGAACCCCGACCAGACCTGCACCGTGGACAATGGCTCTGGAACCGTCGGCGGCAACGTCACGAACGTCACGGTGACGTGCGTGACGAACTAGTACCACGGCACAGTGAAGGTGACTGTGCTCAGGCGGCAGCTTGATGTGCAGTCACCGCGCTGTGGTCGGGATACGCCTGCCCGAGCAGCATGACGCCGATCTCGACGTTCAGCCACCTCGCATGCTTCGGCGTGTAGTGGCTCTCGAGGTGTCGAGGATGCGGCGGGCCTCGGTGGCGATCTTTCGCTGGAGCCCGTGCTCGAGATTTTCAGCGGCGGGCTCGGGTGGCGCGTTTGGGGGTGGCTTCGCTGCTCGGTCGAGTCGTCAGAATGGCGCTCGTCATGACACTGAAGAGATGGTCGGCGCGAGGTGCGAGCGAGGGTTGGTCGCCGAGCCACGCGAGCGCCGCGCCCAGCGCGAACAGGTCCGTGCCATCGATGTCGTTGCGCGCCACGCCCTTGGCCTGAGCGCGGACGAGGAGCTGCGTGCCTGCCGCCTTCATCGTGGTGCACGAGGCATGGAGTGCGGAGTTCGGATCGGCGATGGCGGTCGTCATCGCTGCGATCGCGCCGCGATATTCGTGCGCGCATACGACGAAGTCGCGTAGCCACGCCACCAGAGCATCCTCGGCTGAGCTCGAATCTTCGAGCTCGGTGGCCCTCGCCGTCAGCTCGTCGAAGCTCGTGCGAAGCAGCGCCTCGAGCAGCGCCTCTCGCGTCGGGAAGTGACGGTAAAGCGTGCCGAGCCCCACGCCGGCTCTGCGGGCGATCGAGCTCACTCCCCAATCTCGAGCTCACCGGTGCATAGGTGAGGGCCAGCGGCGGATGGTGGGCGTCGGATTCTTCACCCTATCGCGACTTGCGTGTGAGCTATCGTGCCGTGGTTCTCGCGTGACGCTCGCTTCGAGCTAGCGGGGGCGAGTAGCGATGCTCCTCGAATGGACTGTTCCTCCTGAGTGTCCGAGCGCCTCCGAGGTCAGTGCGCAGGTCGTCCACATCGCGGGGGAGGAGCTCGCGAGGACGCCGATCGAGGTGCGCGGAGCCGTCCGCAAGGTCGAAGATCGCCACTACCGCTTGGAGCTGCGCATCGGGGCGAGTGCCGAGAGCCTCCGGAGCGTAGAGAGCGACGACTGCAGGAAGCTGGCGGGGGCGGCGGCCGTCATCATCGCGTTGGACCTGCAATCACACGCGCTCGTCGTCGAGCCCGACGTCCCTGAAACGGTCTTGGTTCGAACACCGGAGCCTCTGTCGACGCCTCCTGCCCCGATGGCCGGGAGCCCGCTGGCGGGTCACCTTCATGCAGGATTTGGCGCCGATATTTCATTCGACGTGGGAACGCTTCCAACCCTTGGTTGGGGAGGAGGCGTCCACGGCTTTCTTCGTTACCGACCTTTTCGATGGGAGCTTGCGGCGGCCCTCTGGCCACGGAGGCGAGCCGACGCTCCGGGGCTCTCGAGCGCTGGTGCATACGTTTCGATGCGCACGGTCTCGTTCGCGGGATGCGTGACCTTGTTGCCCGATGTCGAGCTCTCGACTTGCCTACGAATCGAAGGTGCTGATCTGCGGGCGACCGGGTTTGGGGTCCGTCACCCGTCGACGGCGGATGGGTTCTGGCTCGCGGGGTTCGTTGGTGCCTCCGTTCGCCCTCTTCGATGGAGTCGCGTTGCGCCACGCATGAACATCGAGCTCGGGGCACCGTTGCGCAATGGCGACGTGGAGATTGAGCACGGCACGCTCGTCCACCGGTCGTCAGACGTCGTGTTCCGCTTCGTTCTCGGCGTGGAGACCACGCTCTTCTGAGCCCGTAACGACCTGCGGGCCGCGAGCTCTGCCGTGTTGCTCAACGCTCGTCACAGGGCGAAGGCGACGCGCGCCGCCAAAGTGACTTTTCCGTGATGGATATTTGAACGGTTCGCGGCTCCCCCTGCATTCATCCCCATTGTGAAGCAGGCACTCCTGGCGGCGATACCCTCCGGCCCGCGGACGACGTACCTGTCGCCCGAGGGGAGCTGTCACGATGACGGCGGAGTCAGCGCGACCGTGTCTCTGGAAGCCACCTTCGACGCCGTTTACGACCGACATGTCGTTTTTGTTTGGCGCACGCTTCGCGCACTCGGTGTCACGCAAAGCGCGCTCGAAGACGCGGTGCAGGACGTGTTCCTGGTTGTCCACCGGAACCTCGCCACCTTCGACGGGCGCGCGAAAGTCACGACGTGGCTGTTCGAAATCGCCCGGCGCGTCGCGAGCACTCACCGACGTACCAAGAGAGCCGGCAAGGATCTTCCGGAGGTTGCGGAATACCTGGAGGACCCTCGACTGACGCCCTTCGATGAAGCTGCGCTCGCCGAGGCCAGGGTCTTCCTCGAACGCCTTCTCGATCTGCTCGATGAGAAGCAACGCATCTGCTTCACGCTCATGGAGTTCGAACAGATGACCGCCGAGGAAGTGGCGTCGCTGCTGGGCATCAACGTGAACACCGTCTACACGCGCAGCCGTCGCGCGCGCATCGAGTTCGACCGACTTGTCAAGCGATACGGAGTCGAGCATGAGTGACCTCACCCCCTCGGCCAAGATGCTCGAGCGTCTACGTCCGGCCTTCGGGCCGAGCGACGCCGCTCGGGAGCGCATGCGTGCAGGCGTGCTCGCACGCGCGGCCGAAGCCACGTCCTCTCCACCGTCGGACGCGACCGTCCCGCGCCCACCCGCGTCGGGCGTGCGACTGGCGTTGCGCGCTCACGCCAGCAAGCTCCTCGGCGGAGTGCTCGTTCTGCTCGCGGCCGGCGGAGTCACGACGTATGCGTCGACTGGGCTGCACCGATCGGATCCTCCCGCAAGCGTGGTTGCGCCCCCACCGAAAGCGGAGGGCTGTCCCTTGCCGGCATGCGCGAGCGTGCCGGCGAGCCAGCCCGACGTTCATGAACCAGCGACTTCGTCACTCGCCACCCTCGGGTCGCCCTACGAGCTGCCTGACGCCCGCGACCGTCGGGCCGTCAGCGCGCCTGCCACGCGCGCCTCGGCGGTCCTGGCGCATGACTCCGACGCGCCGGTGCAACTTGGCGAGCGCACGGATGACTCGCTCGACAAGGAGGTCCGCTACTTGCGCGAAGGGCAGCGTGCGCTGCGGGCGGGCGATCTGGAACGCGCACGTCGTTCGGTCGATGCTCACGCAAACGAGTTCCCCCGCGGACTTCTTCGCGGCGAGCGGCTCGTGCTCGACGTCCTTTTGCTCTGCGCGGAGGGCAGGACCGAACGTGCGCGCCGCGCTGCAGAGGCGGTCGTTCGAGAGGATCCTCTCTCTTCTCATCTCGAACCGCTCCGGGCCTCGTGTGCCGGCATCGCCGTCCCATGATGACGAGGAATCGAATGAAAGATCGAACGGGAACAAGACCGAACCTGCGCGTCGTTCCGGTCCTCGTGAGCATGGTCGTGGGAATGATCGCTTGCTCGGAGAAGCTGGATGTCGGCTTCGACCAAGAGCTCCCGGCGGAGGCGGGCACGCCGTCGTTCGTGACGAGTGACGCCGCGAGCGACGGCGACGTGACGGTGGATGCGGCGTCACCTCAAGCGAGCCTGTGCGTCGGCACTCAATGTCCGTGGCCGTTGGCCGACTGCCCCGGCGCCGATGGCTCCGTTGCGTACCGTTGCGGGACGGATCTGATGACGGACAACGCCAACTGCGGTAGCTGCGGGAACGTCTGCCCTACGAGCATCGAGTTCTACGATCGCGCGATGACGACCACGTGCGTCGGCGGAAAATGCCAGCTCGCCTGCGACAACACATGGGGAGCGAACTGGAGCGCCGACCCGCGAAATTGCAACGGCCTGGTCGACGATGGCTGCGAGATCGACGTCGCTTCCGATCCGGACAACTGCGGCTCGTGCGGAAACAAGTGTGGAACGTTCGCGGACGGGACGCGGCAACGGTGCATCGATCACAAATGCGGTTGTCCTGGGACGCAAGAATACTGCCCCGGCATCGGTTGCGTCGACACAACCCGCGACCCGCAGAGCTGTGGAGCATGCGGAGTGACCTGCACGGCGCCGGAGGTGAAACCCGACAGCATGCACATGGCGTTCGGCTGCAATGCCAGCGCATGCTCGTGGGCGTGCCGGCCCAACTGGGGCGACTGCGACGGTGATCCGACGAATGGCTGCGAGGCTTCGCTGACCACGATGGAGAACTGCGGGGCGTGCAAGACGACGTGCTCGTCGCAGCAGACCTGCTACTTCAATTTCTTCGATCCGCCCGTCCGGTGCATTTGCGATCCCAACGAGACGCGTTGCGGGAACGCGTGCACGGATCTCCTCGCCGATCCGATGAACTGCGGGGCATGCGGACACCGCTGCGCCCCTCCGGCGGCGGAGATGGGTCAACACAGCACGTTCGTCTGCAACAAGGGCTATTGCGGAACGACGTGCGAGCAGGGATTCGCTGATTGTGACGGCGATCCGCTCAACGGCTGCGAGACCGATCTCAAGCACGACGCGGCGAATTGCGGAGTATGCGGGACCTCGTGTGATTCCTCGGCGGGACAGCCGTGCGTCGAAGGTCGTTGTTTGACCGTGGAATGCGATGCCGGAGTCGTAGCGAAATGAATACGAACGACGCCCGCCATACCCATCGTCATCGCCGTTCCTACCTCGCTGGTGGGCTGGCTCTGGCGCTCGTGTCGATGACGATCGTCGCGACGACGAGCTGCGCCGGCACCGACGACGAGAGCGATGGTCATCCCACCGGCGCAAACGACGCAAGCGACGGCGCAGTTCTCGAGGCCTCGGACGACTCCACGTTCCGAGACGGGAGCGCGGACTCCGAGTCACTCGACGGAGCGACGCAGGCCGCCGAATGGTACCCGGTCGCGGCGGGCAACGACGCGCGCCTGGGACTGTCCTCGGTGTGGGGCTCCGGAAAAAACGACGTGTGGGTCGTCGGTGCCTCCGGCAGCGTCCTTCACTGGGACGGCAGCACGTGGAGGTCGACGCATCTCGATACGGACCAATCCCTCAACGTGATCGGAGGGAGCTCTCCTGCCGATGTCTGGATAGGCTCGACGGCTGACCGGATCTATCACGCGACCGGGTTCGCCAACGGCAAGGTGCAAGGGGCGCTCGCGACGCCTATCATCGACGTTTCCACGGGCCTCTCGTTGCTCTCCGTGTGGGCAGCGTCCTCGAACGACGTTTGGTTCGGTGGACAGCCGAACGGCACGACGAGCCTGTGGGCCACCAGCACGGCCGAAGGTGAGAGCGGCTGGAGGCCCATGACGCCGACGCCGGAGAACGGCTTCAGCGGCCCGACGATCACGGGGCTGTGGGGGAACGGAACGGGCGGCGTGTGGTGCGTCGGAGCGAAGCCGTATCCAGGGCCAGCGTCGTACGCCGCGTACAGCGACGGCGTCATCGCCGACAGCGGACTGCCTACGTGGCTCGAGCTCGACACGCAATCGAAGAGCCCGCTCAATGCCATCTGGGCGGCGAACGCGACCGATGTCTGGTCGGTCGGGGATTACGGAGTGATTCGCCGCTTCCGGGGCGTACCGACGCCTGGCACGGCTTGGGAGATTGTCGCGTCGCCGACGAAGCAACATCTCCACGGCATTTGGGGAAGTTCGTCTTCGGATATCTGGGCCGTGGGCGACGGAGGAACGTTTCTTCACTATGACGGGACGGAGTGGCATTCAGTCCCCGCCGTCCTCCCATCCGGGACTGTGCCGAACCTTTTTGGCATATGGGGAGCAGACGCCTCGGATATTTGGGCAATCGGTGACGGCGTGGTGATGCACCACGAACGAAGCGCAACCGCCGGTGCGCCAGGAGGTGGGACATGAAGCTCGCGTCGCGGTTTCCGTTCGCAGTCCTAGCGCTCTCGGCTTCCTTCGTGCCCTCGTTCATCGCTTGCGCGACCGACAGCACGGAACCGTCGACGGCCGATGCCCTCGACGGCTCCACTGAGGACGCTCCCTCTACGTCGTCCGAAGATGGCATTGCTCCGACGAGCGACGCCAGTGTCGACGGCGACGCGGACATCGGCGCAGACGCGGAAATCGACGCGGATGCGGGACCGCGCATCTGCACAGATCAAGGCTGGTGCCACAGCGTCGCCCCCGTGGGACAGAACCTGGTCGACGTCTGGGGTGACGGCTCGGGTACCGTTTGGGCGGTCAGCGCGCAGGGCAATGTCTTTCGCTGGGACGGAACCACCTGGAACAACGCGTTCACGGCCTCGAGCGCCCTCTCCGTCGTCTGGGGCACCTCACCGACGGACGTGTGGATTGGGGGAGACGCAGGTCTCTTGCACGGCACGGGATCGAGTTCGGCCAACCTGACGTGGACGACGGTGACGCTTCCCGACGCGAATGGTGCGACGTTGTCGATTCGGTCCCTCTGGGGGACGAGCTCGACGGATACCTGGGCGGTTGCGCGCTCCAGCGAGACAGACGAAATCGGGGCGCCCAAGACATACCTCGCACACGCCTCCTCGGGCGCGAACGGCTCCCTCTCGTGGCAGCTCCTGGCCTCGAGTGACGTATCGCCGTGGTCCCCGCGTACGTGCAGCGCGTCTGGGGGACCTCGAGCGACGACGTATGGGTGAGCGTACTCTCGTACGATCTGGCGACGTTTCAGGGCTCCACTGGCCTCGTCCGTGGGCGCGCGGACGGAAACGGAAGCATCGTCTGGAGCGCCGTACCCAACATCCCCGTCCTCAACGACGATGTTCGCGGTCAGTTTCTCGGCGCCGAATTTCTCTTGCTCAACAGCGGCGCCGGCTACGGCGGGGCCGAAGGGATCGACGTCGGCGTGAGCAATGACAATGGCAGGACCTATGCTTGGCAGCACGTGACGTTCGGAACCTTGCCGTTTCGTTCTGCTCGATTCTCCTGGGCAGTGGCGAGCGACGACGTCTGGGCAAGCGGCAACGAGGGCTGGCTGGTCCAATCCAACAACCTCGCGGCGTCGACCTGGCGCACAGCCGCGATCTCGGTCGACCCCGCGATTCCGATCACGAAGCGAATCAACGCCATCTGGGGGACGGGCGCGAACGACATCTGGGCCGTCGGAGACGGACTCGCGTTTCACAAGGTCTCGCCGAGCAAAGGGGCACCGTGATGCGACCTCGTTTGCTCGGTGCCTTGCCCACGGTTGTCCTGCGATGACAATCCGGCGCGCGTCTTGGCTCGTTGTCTCCTTGGCGTTCGGTGCGCTGCTGCCCATGGCTTGCGGTCAGCATCGAGACGATTTCGACGGGACAGCGCAGAACTCTTTCACGCCCGACACCGGCGCCGACGTTGCGTTCCCACCTGCGTGCGTGGGCGTTCGCTGTTCTCCCGACCTGAAGAAGGTCTTGTGCCAGCACCAGGACGGCACTGAGGACGTCTTCGAAGCATGTGGCCCGGAGCTCGGCTGCGCCGACGGGCACTGCGCTGCTCCTTGCACCAGTGCCGAGCTCGCGAAGGGATCCATCGGCTGCGCGTTCGCAACCTTGCCGTCGGACACGACGAATGGTGGCAGTGGGGGATCGTGCTTCGCCGTCATGATCGCCAACACGTGGGATGCGCCGGCGACTATCCAGGCGACGCTGGGCGATACTCCGGTCGACATCGGCGCGTCGGTTTATTACGCCGAGACCGTCGGGGCGACGGTTCACTACGAACGCGTCACCGGAGCGATTGACCCGGGCAAGGCAGCGATTGTCTTTCTGGCCCAAGGCTCGACAGCGAACGTTCCTCCTATGGGAACCTTCACCGCGTGTCCCGAAGGCGTCGTCCCCGCGGTGCGCGAAGATCCGATTGCCCATGGGACCGCCCGAACGCGCGCCTTTCTCCTCTCGACCAACGTGCCGGTCAGCGCGTACTCGATCTATCCCTATGGAGGCGCGAGCTCACACATCTCCACGGCGATGGCACTCTTGCCGCTCTCGTCGTGGGGGAAGAGCTACATCGCCGTGAGCGGAATCTCCACGGGCGGCGGGATGAACAGCTCGCCCACGATCCAAATCGTCGCCGCCGAGGACGACACCGTGGTGCGCATGCGGCCGCGCGTCGACGTCCGTGATGGAGCTGGCGTTCCAGGCGTTGGTAGCCAACAGACCCAGAGCTGGACGCTCGCGGGCGGCGAGGTTCTGCAAATCACCCAACCCAACGACACGAGCGGGAGTCCGGTCGAAAGCAACAAGCCCATAGGGCTCTTCGGCGGAGCCGAATGTCCATACGTTCCAGCGCAGACGCCGGCGTGTGACACGCTCCAACAGCAAGTCGCGCCCGTCGCTCAATGGGGGAGCGCCTACGCGCTCGTGCCCTACCGCCCACGCCTTGCCGAAGGCAATGCTGGCACCGACGCGCGCGAGAGCGTTCCTTGGAGATTCGTCGGCGCTTTCGACGGCACGAGACTAACGTACGATCCTTCGCCGCCTCCTTTCGGAGCCCCCGATACGCTCGATGCCGGGCAGGCCGTGACGTTCACGTCGACATACGTGGGGACCGTTCGTTCACAAGACGACGCGCATCCGTTCCACGTCGCGGCCTACATGACGGGCGGCTCTACCTACGGTGGTCTCGGCGATCCCGACTTCGTCACGATCGTCCCGACGGAGCAGTTCCTCGATCGCTACGTTTTCTTCACGGACTTTACGTACCCAGAGACAACGCTCTCGATCGTGCGCCGCGCGACCCCCCGTGGGTTTCTACCCGTGACGCTCGACTGCGTGGGGGAGGTACCCGATTTTCGTCCCCTGGGAGGGACAGGTGAACTCGAATACGCCTGGGTTCGATTGACCGCGGGCGGCACCCCGCAGTCCTTCGCCTCGGGAACGTGCGGCTACGGTCGCCACGAAGCGAAAAGCGACAGTCCTTTCGCCCTCTACGTTTGGGGAACGGGTCAATACGTGAGCTACGGCTATCCGGGAGGAATGGGGAGTCGCCCGCTCGCGGAGCTCGAAGGCCCGCTCATCAAGTGAGCGAGCGTGACGAACTGGGGGCCTCGCACTCGTGCGTCGTCATCATTCATGGACGACGACCCGTGTTCCCGGCTTATCCGCAGTGGACCATACGCCGTGCCAGTTCTCCGGCATGCTTGGCTCGGTCCAGTTGAAGAGAGCCCTTGCGTCGAGAGGCGCAAGGTTCACGCAGCCGTGGCTCTTCCTCCGACCGAAGCTGTCGTGCCAGTAGACGCCGTGGAGCGCGTAGCTCCCCTCGTAGTATTGAATCCAAGGCACGTCGTCGAGTGAATACGGTTCCGCGTTCGCGTCGCCGTCCATCGTCGCCGCAATGTGCTTTTCACGGATTCGCCAGGTGCCCGTCGGCGTCTTGTGGTCCCTCTTCGGGTCTTGCTTGCCATCCCTGCCGGACGACATGGCGGTTGCGAAGACTGGCTCGCTACCTTCATAGGCAACGAGCGTCTGCGTCCTGATGTTGATGTCGATCCACTTTTCGCCCGGAGCGAGATCTTTGGGGGCGGGCCCGGGCTCGGTTCTGACCCCTTCCGAGCGTCGCATCCACCAGCCCTCATCGACCTCGTCGTAAGCAACGCCGTCGATCACGACATCCTCCCCCGTGAGCTTCAGGATCGAGTGGTAGCGCAGCGGATGTGACTTCGTCACGGACTTGCGAGTCGCGCTCAATGCGTACTTCTTCGCGCTGCCCGAAGTCACAACCGCAACCTGGGACTTGCTTCCCGGTTTGCAGATATCCGGGGTCGGCTTGATCGTCACGATGGGCCCCGCGTCAGGCATCTCGTTGCCATCGTCGCCACGCACCAGATCGCTCCTGTCGTCCAGCCAGACCCCCTGGAGCTTGCTGGCTGCGCTGTAGACGTAGACGCGTTCACGCGGGACGAGCAGCGAGTTCGTGGTGCGCAGCCACTTCGTACCGTTCTCGGTTATCTCCTTGTCGACCGCCACGAAGAACCCTCGGACCATCCGTTTGACCATCGGGCCCTCGCCCTTTAGTTCATCGAGCGTGACCTTGGGTTTACCGCCGTCGTAGTCGCGGAGATACCAGGGCACCCCGGCGTCGAGCTCCTCGGTGCGGACGCCGAACGGATCGGTTGCACTCTTGGCGACGCTCTTCGCATCCCGAGTGCTTGCAGCGATGCTCGTCTCTTCGACCGCGTCGTCGCTTGGTTTTGCGATCGGCTTCGGATTGAGCCAAGGTTCGAACTTCAGACGCTGCTCTCGGGTTGGAACCTTTCGATAAAGCGGCGTCCCATTACCAACGTTGTACGCATACTCGTACGGCAAGGGCGCGCTGAGGTCCGGGGGACGAGGCGCGGTCCTCAGATCGACGTGATTGAGGTCGAGCGATGCGTAGCGAGCGCAGACGAAGCCGCCCTGAACGAGCTCGTACCAACCTTGCTTGCAGTTTGGTTTGCGATGCGGCTGCGGCAGTACGGGGACTTTCGCTCCCTGTCGGATGTAGCCGATCCGCATCGAGCCAGTGTTGACCTTTACCTTGTCGACCTCCTTCGTCGGCCATTCCATGGCGCTCATGATGGGCGTCTGGCCGAACAGTGCTCCGATGAGCCGGTACTCCGCGGGCGCAGCATCCGCAGGCGCCGGATCCTCCGCGATGTCGTCGTCTGCCGTAGCTTCCACGGACGCCTCTGGCGCGGGAGAGCTTTCGGTCGCGCTCGGTTCGGTCAACGGAGACGGGGGCGACTTCGACTCCCCGCAGGCCGCAATCCCGCTGGCGATGCTAGGTGCAACGCAGAGAAACGCGACGACTTGCCAGCGCCGCTCGAGAGGGCCTCGGACGCGAACGGGCTGTCCATCGTTGGACTGCGCAGGCGCCAGACTCGTTCGGCACCACTTCCCTAGCGAGTGCCAGATCCGAACCTTGGCTGCCTTCCCCCCGTTCCGCGCTCCTGTCATCTCCGCAAGCTCTACTTCCTCACGCCCCCATCTCGTCTTCGAGCGACGCAAGCCCAGGTGGACTCATGGGCCGCTCGAGGTTTCGGGTAAGCGAGGCTCGTGCCAGTGCGCGAAGGCTCTCGAACCGCGGAATTCATGATGCGTCGATGCGAATCCCCGTGATGCTGTGGGTTCAGGGCGGCAAGGGTGTGTCTCTCCGCACGCACCCATTGACCATCCGGTGGTAAGCTGAGCCGCGATGTCGTGGAGCAGACTGACGTCCGTTCTCGAGAAGTACGATGGTGCGCTGATTCCGATTGCTGAGGATGCGATCCATCCCGCGTACGTCGACCCGCTGCCAACGGAGCCTCGACTCGACATCGTTCTCGAGCGCCGGCCCGACGCGTATGCCCGTTTCGTCGCTGCAAACGGGTATTCGATCGTCAGCACGCGCGGCAGGAACACTTCGTTCGCCTTCCTTCCGCCGAAGCTCGCTGCGCGCGTCACGAGAGCCATGGGAGAGCCTGGTCGCAGCTGGGAGGACGTCACCGAGGAGCGCGCCGCCGGCAGATCGCAATTCGCCTGGGTGATGTTCGCGGCGTACGACTTGTCCGACGTCAACGGCTGGGCATTCGGCCCAGGACCGGACGCCACCCCCGTCGTCTGGTCCGTCGAGGACTCGGTACCTTGCGAGATGATCGGCACGTTCGACGAGTGGTTGGCCATTCAAGCCGACGAACTCGAGCGGCAGCTCATGGCGGTGCAGAAGGTTCTCGAACAGAACGAATCAGCCTCCGACGATGACTGGACGGAGGTCGACGACGCCGTCACGGCGATCGAACACTTCTGATGGCTCCGACGCTGCTCGGGATCTGCTGCGCTCGAGAAGCGCCATCCCGAGCCGGACCTACAGAGCTGATTCGGAGGCTTTACGAAAGGAGCTCGGCGTCACGCCGTGGCGTTCTTTGTTCAGTGGCGCGGAACGTCGATGCCGGCCGCGCGTAATTTGGTCTCGATCAGGGCTTTCAGTCGGGCGATGGTCGGCGATTCGTCATCGCGGTGGTGGTTGATCAGTCCGTAGCGGGTGTTGGCGTCGGGCCGAGCCAGAAACTCGTCCGGGATCGTCAGCAGTTCGCGATTGGCCAACAGCTTGTCACACAGCGCGGACGCCAGCGCGTCGAGCCGCGGGTCGTTCGGCTTCCAGGACCTTGCGTTCCAGGTGGATTTCGTCACCTCGATGAACTCGGGGTCGTCGAGCCGGTGTTCGAGCTGAGTGAGGAAGTGGTCGAAGCCCTCCGGGATCAGCGCCCGGAAAAGGACCAGCGCCTCCCGCTGAGAGGCCACGTAGTCGGGTGTGAAGCCGACATCGGCGAGTCGTTCCAAGATCGCGCAGGCCCGATCGGGCAGCAGCACCCGGTCCTCATGGGCGAGCCGGTGGAGCGTGTCGCGGCGTGCGGTCAGCTCCTCGATCTGTTCGGTGAGTCGACGTTGGACGTCGGCCACGGCGGCCGCGAACGCCTCGGGCTCGGCGTCGAGAAGGTCGGCGATCTCCGCCAGTGGCACGCCCGCTGCGGCCAACGTCCGAACCTGGACCAGCCTGAGCAGGTCGGTCGAGCCGTAGCGCCGGTAGCCGGAATGATCACGTTCCGGCTCCTCGACGAGGCCGAGCCGGTGATAGTGCCGCACGGTCTCACCGTGACGCCGGCGAACGCTGCCGCCTGCCCGATCGTGAGCCAATCCCTCATCAACTCGCTAAAACCTCCTGGCCACGAAGCGCTTCCGTCTCACGTATAGCCTCGGCCACGGCTCGGAAGTCCTTTCGCAGAATGTGGGAGTGGTTGCTCGCGACCTTCGCGCTGATTCGTGCGTTCGGATTCTGGGCGAGCACCGGATCGATGGCGGCCCGCGCACCTTCCATCTCCTCGCCGCTTGCGCCGAGGTTGCCACCCGTGGCCAGGACGAACTGGACCGGGCAGGTCAGGCGGCCGAAAACCGGCGCGCTGGCAGCGGAGATCTCGTTGAGCTCGATGTTGACGTCGGCGTGTTGGTCAGCAGTCATCCGTGCAGCCAGGCCCAGTGGACGTGCGAGCGGTAGGAAGAACCGCATGCGGTGAAACAGATGGCGGATTCGCTCACGGCCATCCTCGCCGGTCAAGCCGACCGGCGCAGCGTCGACGACAACCACGCCCGAGACGCGGTCCGGATTCCGGTCGGCCCAGTGCGCGGCCACGAACGCACCGTAGGACCAGCCGACGAGAAGCGGCCGGTCCACGCCTCTCGCTGCGAGGACGGCATCGACGTCCCGGAGACACGCCTCGAAGGAGTAGTCCGCCGACTGCTTTGATCGACCGCGCGCCCGTTCGTCGTACGTGATGTGACGCCAGCCGGTGCCGAGTTCACCGATGACGTGACGCCAATGCCGCTGGCTGGCATAGGCGCCGTTCAGATAGACCACGGGACGGCCTGCGCCGCGCGTGTCGGTGACGGCGAGAGCCGTGTCGTCGACAGGAATCATCCCGGTCCAGCTCGAATTGTTCGTGTCCGTGTTGGCCATGCGGTTCAGCCTGCACGTTGACCTTAGGTCAAGGTCAAGGCCCTACGTCGCAGGACGCGAGGCTCCGACAAAACACCTCAGAACCGAAGCGCGCGTGGGAGTGCGATCCGGGTGAACACGGTTCCTTCCGAGATCGCGCCGGCATAGACTCGCGCGCCAGGAAGGCCCCAATGTCCATCGTCCTCTACCATCACCCGTTTTCTCGCGCTGCCAACATGGTCTGGATGCTCGAAGAGGTCGGTGAACCTTACGAGCTCCGCTACGTCGACCTCGGTGCTGGCGCGCACAAGTCGGCGGAGCTCCTCGCGCTCAATCCGATGGGCAAACTTCCGATCCTCACCGACGGTGAGGCCACCGTGACGGAGTCCGCCGCGATCGCGCTTTATCTCGCCGATCGATACTCGTATGGCACGCTCGCTCCTCGCGTCGACGATCCGGCGCGCGGCGCGTACCTGCGCTGGGCGTTCTTCGCGCCGTCCGTCATCGAGCCTGGCGCGATGGCCAAAGCGGGCGGTTGGACCTTCCGGGAGGGCGCGGCAGGCTGGGGCTCGCACGACGCGATGCTTGCTTCGATCGAGAGTGCTCTTTCCCACGGCGACTTCATTCTCGGCGATCGCTTCTCGATGGCCGACGTCGTCTTTGGCGGCACGCTTCGCTACATGCTCGGGTTCAAGATGATCGAACCGCGGCCCTCGTTCGTCGCCTACGCCGAACGTTTGGCCGCCCGCCCTGCGCTCCAGCGTGCAGAAGTCCGAAATGCCGCCGTTCGCGAGGAGCAAGGGCTGAAGCCCCGCTGAGAGGTCCGCGGGGGCAGTCGCGCGAGAATCGCATCATCGAAGATGGAACTCCCATCTTCTTATCCCCCTCGATACCGTTCTCCGGCGCTCGAGCTCGCTGCTGGTCGTGGCAGGTGGTCGAGCGGTTGATGGAGTGTCGCTCCTCGCGTGTGTGACGTTCGAAGGTGTGTTCGACGTGGCGCTCGTCGACGTGAAAACCCTGGGCGTGCGAACCGTGGTGCAACGTCATCGACCGCATACACGTGACATCGACGGGGGGACACGTGACACCCAATTTCATGCCCGCGCTTGATCGAGATTTTCTCGACTGTCAGAGTCCGTCGGCTCGCGAGGACGTGCAGACGCTCGCGCTACATCTCAAGGAGGAGAGACGTTGACGATCTCGACGACGGCGCACATGCGTGCGTTCTGCATTGTTGCGTGCATCATCGGCCCGGCGCTCACGGGCTGCCGAGGAGCAGCGGCTGGCGAGAATTCGACCAGCGAGAACGGGACGCCGGTCACGAACACCGATCCAACGGATCCGGCGGGTAGCGCAGGCCCCTCCGACCCAGCCGCGCAGGATCCGTCCGACGCTTCCTCGGTCGGCCAACCGGATTCGTCCGAGACCAGCGAAACGCCCGACGCGTCCGCCACGCCCGACGCGTCCGCCACGCCCGACGCGTCCGCCACGCCCGAACCGCCGGCGCCGCCGCCCGGCCCGCCGCCTACGACGAGCCCTGCGACGTTCCCGACGTCACCGATCACGGTCAGCAAGAACAAGGTCGTCACGCTGCAGAGCAGCGCCGGGCCGTATTTCGTGGTCGTCCCGAACGCGTACGACGCGAGCCACAACAGCTCGAGCTCGCTCTTCATCTGGCTCCACGGTTGCGGTGGCTACGCCTCGAACGATGCGAGCGTGGTCTCGCCGGGCGGGAGCCAAAGCTGGATCACCGTGAGCGTCGGCGGCCGCGACGGCGGGTGCTGGACCATGGAAACGGACTCGAAGCTCGTGCTTGCCGCGCTCAACGACGTGAAGACGCGTCTCAACATCGACCCGCGGAGGGTCACGATTGGCGGCTACAGCTCAGGTGGCAACCTCGCCTATCGCACGGCGTTCTACAACGCAGGCACCTTCGCCGGCATCCTCGCCGAGAACAGCGCCCCGTTCTACGGCACCAACTCGTCGCAGTCGGCCTCCATCGCCGCCGCCTCGTGGAAGCTGAACGTCGTGCACCTCGCGCACCTCAGTGACACGACGTTCAAGATTGCGACCGTCCGCAGCGAAACGGATGCACTGAAGACGGCGGGCTTCCCCGTGACACGGCTCGAGCAAGCAGGAACGCACTGGGATTCGGACACCTCCACCTCGGGGACGAATCACGATCTGCGGACCTATCTGCTCCCGTACCTCGACGCGGGCTGGCGTTCGCCCGATTGACCGATACGGAGCTCGCGCAGCCATCACCCGCGCGAGCTCCGTGTTGCTACGGCAGGTCGACGTTGCTGCTCGGATGCGCGCCAACTCGCGTATCGTGCCTGCATGAACGCTCGACTGGTCGCACTCCTGGCTTTGCTCTCGCTCGGCTGTGCGGGAGCGCCGTCGAAACCGCAGTCACCTGCCAGCTCGTCGGAATCAGACATCGTTCAGACGGGTAGTCCCATCTTGCGAGGGCGGGCGGTCGAGGTCCCGGCAGAGCGCATCACCACGGCGGAGATGCGGGACCTCGTGAAGCGCATGATCGCGACGATGCGCGCGGCCCCCGGTGTCGGACTCGCAGGCCCGCAAGTCGGCGTTCCACTGCGTGTCATCGTCCTCGAAGATCGTGAGGAGTTGATCGCCAAGCTCACGCCCGAGGAGCGACGCGAGCGCGAGCGCGTCGCTTTCGAACCGAAAGTCATCTTCAATCCGGTTCTCGTTCCGGCTGGGGACGAGCGGGCGACGTTCTTCGAAGGGTGCCTCAGCGTGCGCGGCTTCGCCGGTCTCGTGGAACGAGCCGCGGAGGTGGAGGTCTCTGGCCTGGATGAAAACGCCAAGCCCATCCGATGGCACGTGCGCGGCTGGCCCGCCCGCATACTGCAGCACGAGGTCGATCACCTCGACGGGACGCTCTACATCGACCGAATGATGACGCGCTCGTTTTCGACCACGGAGCAGGCGAAGGCGCTCTACGGCGGCAAGCCGATCGTGGAGATCCGGCGCACCCTCGGCCTCTGATCCCGATCAGGGGACGACGGGAGTGTTCCCGCCGCTCTGGGCCATGGCGCGCGCGCTTCGAATGCGGTGGCGGGCAAACCAGAAGGTCCAGCCCGTCAGTACGCCGACGCTGAGAGAGCCCACGAGCGGACTCACGATGAGGTAATGCGGAATCGTCAGGGTGAAGGCCAGAGCGCAGCAGGCGATGGCCTCGGCGACGAGGGAGGCTCCCCAAACGAGGGTCATGATCGTCATGGCGCGACGAAAGAGGGGATTGTCGCGCAATTGCTCGAACGATTGGGCGTCAGAGGCAGACTTCCTCTTCATCCTGGCGCGTGCGAGTCGATAGATGAGCGGCTTGTCGAGCGCCGCCGAAACGAGGAATGCGAGGCCAATCACGGCGACGACGAGTTGTTCGCGCATCTGCAGAACGCGTACGTCGCCGCCGCCGAGGAATGCGAGCAGTGAGAGCGCGACGCCGGCGAGGACCAACAGGGAGATGGCGTCGATCCGGCGAGAGCGCAAGAACTCGACGATGGCCCAGGCGATCGGAGGCATGGTTGCGATCATGAGAGCCCCGATGTCGCCGAGCGTCGGCTTGGCGACGGCGTAGGTTAGAACGGGAAGTACGAAGTTGGCGACGAGCTCGCCGACGGTCTTGACGGCGTTCTCGCGCATCCACGATCGCGCCTTGTTCGCGCGCGGATCGTTCGATATCGGGGCGCGGCTCACGGCGACCCCGCTCCGCGTGCTTGGCACTCGATGCCGCCGTCGACGAAGAGGATCTGACCCGTCATCTGCGAATTCTCGGGGCTTATGCACCAAGCGAGAACGGCGGCAGCTTCGTCCGCACGCCCCGGAAAGGCTCCGCTCAGCGGTGCGAGCCGCGCCATGGCCGCTCGGCTCTCGGGATTCGAGAGGACATAAGCCGCTGCAGGCGTATCGAAGAAGCCCAGCGCGACCACATTCAACGGAATACCGGCGCCCGCCCATCGCGGTTCGGTCGCCACCTTTCGACACCAACGCTCGAGCGCTTGTTTGGCACTCGCATAGAGGTCGAGCGCCACCTGGACGTCGTCGTGTCGCTCACTCGACTCGAAGATTGCCCTCGCGGTGGCGATCGCTACGGCCTCGTCCATGCTCGAACAAGCATCGATAAGCGCCGCTCGAGCGGGCCTCAGTGACGCGACCGAGGATACGACCACCGCACGCGGCGCGGGACTGCGCTCGAGGAGGGGGCGCAAACCGTCCAGCGTTGCGACGGCGCCGAAGAAATTGAGCGATAGGCTGGTCTCGGGAGGACCGCCGCCGGCGTTGGCGACGATCGCGTCGATACGACCTTCGGAGTGGCTCATCACGCCCTCGACCAAAGCCGCGCGCCCTTGTGCGGTCGCCAGATCGGCGAGCACGTCGGCATCGCGCAGATCACTCGTCACCACCCGTGCGCCTCGCTCCCGGAGATACCGCGTCGTCGCCGCTCCGATTCCGGACGCGGCGCCCGTCACCACGTAGGTTCGATTCATGGCGGCCTCCTCAGAACGCGAACGTCATGAACGCGGCGGCTCCGCCACGTAGCGGGGTGAGGCCCGCCGTGGGCGCGTTCGACGTTCCTTCGGTGTGCGACTCGCCGAGTCGCTTCGCGGTGCGATAGGCGTCCCAGGAGGTCTCCTCGAGGGTCCGCGTCACGAGCGAGCGGATGCCGAAGGTGGCGAGCGGCACGCCCGTGCCGGTGATCGACGTTCCAATCGTGTACTGATCGTCCCGGCTCAGGCTCCCGATCTGGCCCGACAACAGAAAGAAGAGGCCCGTCGCCGTCGCTGCCGTTCCGAGCGTGAGGTCGACGATTCCGACGATGACGCGACGCTTGTGTGCCGCGTGCGCCGCGTCTTCCCACTCCGTCTCGGCGAAGCGCAGGAGCTCGGCGTCGGGCATGCCGGAGGCGCGCTTTCGTTCGACCTCGCCTCGCAATCGCTCCAACTTCGAGGGAAACAGGGTGGGGGCAACCAAGACGAGTGGGATGCCCCCACCGAGCGCCATGCCGATGCCGATCGTCTTCGCGAGTTGGTTCGAGCGCGTCCACAGAACGATGCCCGCCGGGACGAGAGCGACGGCCGCCGTCGCGGTCGTGATGTTCGTCGCCGTGCGTTGCCTCCGGCCCTCTTCGGCGTGAAGATCGAGCTCGCCCTCGAGGAGTGCGAGCGCCGGAGATTGCGCCGCCCCGTCCACCGGCGGTCGCTCCTCGGCGTGCGCTTCGGAAGACGAAAACATGACAGCGCCGCAAGACACCGCCGCGAGGGCGACGAGCGCGGCGAGGGACCGCTTCGAACGGCGGGATTCGAGAGAGTTCTTCGATGCCATGGCGACCGCTACAGCATGCCCTGTACCAGCCGCGGAAATCCGAGATTGAGCCGATAAATAGGGCGAAGCCACGTCGGCATGTCCGGCTGTCCGCTTGGCCGCGGACACGTGTCCGGACGTGTGTCCGGGCCCGCATTGGCTTTCCTCGCGCGCGACGTTGGGTCCGCACATTCGTGGTACCGTCACGCGGTGGCTGGGGTGAACGGCAGTCCTGGCATCGCATCTGGGCCCGCGGGCGACGACGAGACGCGCAAGGCGGAAGCTCTCTTCGGCTCGCGGGTGTCCGCATTCGCGCGGATGTCGGGCGTGTTCACGCTCGCCTTCTTGCTCCCCGAGGTGATCGGTTCGCGAAGCCAAGGAATCACCACGCTTGCGCGCGCGCTCGCGCCGAGTCTGATCATCGGAGCGATCCTGCTCGTCCTCGGGTTTCTCGCGAAGCGCGTCTGGCGCGACCGCAGGATGCACGAGGTGACGGATGCGCTCGTCATCTTCATCGTGTGTTTGGGCTTCGATCTGACGATCTTCGGCGGCCACGTGTCGGACCGCCGGGAGATGGTCCTCGCGCTCGTGTCCTCCAACATGCTCATCGCGCGAGCGGCGGTCGTGCCGAGCACGGGGAAGCGAAGCGCGATCATCGGGGCGCTGGCGTTCACGCCGCTCGTCGTGGTGACGTTCCTTTTCTACCGTTCGAGCGGAGATCCCGCCCTCACGTGGAGCCGCACGGCGTACGCCGCTCAGTGGGGTGCGGTGGCCGTGGCCGCGAGCGCTGGGCTCTCGCGTAGGATCTACACGATGCAGCGCCAGGTGGATGCCGCGCGGCGCTTCGGTCAGTACACGCTCGAGCAGAAGATCGGCGAAGGGGGCATGGGCGAAGTGTTCCGCGCCCGCCATGCGATGCTGCGCCGGCCCACGGCGCTCAAGCTGCTTCCGCGCTCCCGCAGCGGCGCCGGCGCCATCGCACGCTTCGAGCGCGAAGTGCAGATGACGAGCCGCCTCACGCACCCGAACACGATCCAGATTTACGACTACGGACGCGCCGAAGACGGCACGTTCTATTACGCGATGGAGTTTCTGGATGGCCTCACGCTCGAAGAGCTCGTGTTGCGGGATGGTGCCCAGCACCCCGGGCGCGTGGCCCACATCCTGGCCGACATCTGCGCATCACTCGCCGAGGCCCACGAAGCAGGTCTCGTTCATCGTGACATCAAGGCGCAGAACGTCATGCTATGCGCGCGCGGTGGCGCCTATGACGTCGTGAAGGTGCTCGACTTCGGACTGGTGAGAACCGCCGGCGAAGAGAGCGACGAGCCAGGCGGCCTCGCGGGAACGCCGGCCTACATGGCGCCAGAGGCCATCGCGAGTCCGGAGCAATTCGACGCGCGAAGCGATTTGTATGCGGTCGGGGCGCTCGGATACTTTCTGCTCACGGGCGCGAACGTCTTCTCCGGGCCCTCCGCGTTCGAGCTGCTCGGACAGCATCTGCACGCGACGCCGGTGATCCCGTCGGAGCGGGCCGGACGCGAGATCCCCGCGTCGCTCGAACGGCTCGTGCTCACGTGCCTCGCCAAGTCGCCTCACGATCGGGCCGCCAGCGCGTACGCGCTATGCGCGGCGCTGACCGCGCTCCACGACGTGCGGGCCACCTGGGGACAAGCGGATGCGTCACAATGGTGGCGAGAACACGGAGAAAGAAGGCCCGCCAACGACGGAACGGCGAGCGCTCACGACATCGAACGGTCGACGCGGAAGGACGTGGCTCGACCGCTCGCCATCCTCCAGCGCGCGGATGACGCCTGACGCGCGATCACACGCGCGTGATGGTGAGGCGGGTGGTGGGCGAGGTCGTGTGCTCCGAGTCGGGCACGAAGACGGCGACCTCGAGCCCGCCTCCTTGGCGGTTCTGCAGGCGGATCTTGCCAGCGTGCGCCTCGACGATCTCTCGGCAAAGCGCGAGGCCGAGACCGGTGCCTCGCTCCTTGGTCGAATAGAATGGCAGAAGCGCGCTCGCGAGGACCTCGTCACTCATTCCCGGGCCGCGATCACTCACGACGATCGTCCAACCGCCCTCCGCGCGCTCGAGCCCCAGCGTGATCTCCGGCGTTGCGGCGCTCGACTCCTTGGCGTTTTTGACGAGATTTTCCAGCACCTGCCCCATCTGCGCGCGATCGAAGTATCCCGTTCCGCGCGGGACCGCATGCACGCTCACCACGGGGTGCGCTTCGTGAACGGACTCGAAGATCTCCGACCAAGCCACGTGCGCGCGGCGAGGCGAGGGGAGCCGCGCAAGCCGCGCGTAGCCTTCCAGAAACTCCTGGAGGTGCGTTGCGCGCTCCTCGATGGTGGCGAAGACCCGGTCGAGCTGGTGGAGCTTTTCGGGGTGCTGCGCGATCCGGCGCGCCGAGTCGGCCATGGAGGAGATGGGCGCGAGCGAGTTGTTGAGCTCGTGACTGATGACGCGAAGGAGCTTTTTCCAGACTGCGACCTCCTGCCGTCGCAGCTCGCGGGTGAGCGGGCGTACGAGCACGAGAGTCCGCGCATCGTCACCGGGATCGAGGGTGCGCTTGGCCAGGTGATACGTCTCGAACTCGCCCTCGGCATCGACGGAAAAAAGGGCATCTTCGCTGCCCAGGAGCGCGTCGCGAAACGGCGCCGGAGCGGCATCCAGCATCGAGAGAAGGTTTTCGCCGGCTGCATCGCGTCCGCCGAAAAAGAGCTCACGCGCTGCGGGGTTGGTGAAGATCATGGTGCCGACGCGATCGAGAAGGAGGATGGCCATCGGCGCTGCGTCGACCACCGCTCCGAACATCCGTTCGCGCGTCGCGCTATCGCGACGTGCGGCCTCGAGCGAGGTCGACAGAGTCGACAACTTTCTGTTTGCACGCGTGAGTGCTCGCGATGCCCATGCCCCTGCCAATCCGGCTCCGGCGACGAACGCCAGCACCACCCCGACGACCACCGAGACCTCGACCATGCGTGCTCCCAAGCACCTAGCGTGCCGGCGGTTGTCCTATGCTTCGTCGGGCCACCTACCGACATGGCGCATGATGCATCATAGCGAGGGAGCATGAGGAAGATCCTCGTCGTCGACGACAATCCGGCCATCGGCGCCGCGCTCGTCTTGCTGTTCGAGCTCGAAGGCATGGGCGTCATCGTCGCACGCTCGCCGGAGGAGGCGCTCGACGTCCTCGGTCGGGAAGACATCGCGGTCGTCCTGCAGGACATGAACTTCACGCGCGACACCACCTCCGGTGAGGAGGGGGTGGCCCTCATGCGCGCGATCAAGCGGATCGATCAGCAAATCCCCATCTTGCTCATGACCGCGTTCACATCCCTCGAGACCGCTGTGCGTCTGGTGAAGGAAGGGGCCAGCGACTACATCGCGAAGCCGTGGAAGAACGAGAAGCTGGTCGCCACCGTTCGCAATCTCGTCGAGCTGAGGCGCCTCTCTGACGAGAACGGCCGCATGTCCACCGCGCGCACCCGCGTGCGCACCGAGCTTGCGTCCAAATTCGACCTTCGAGGGATCGTCTACGAAAGTGCGGAGATGCACGAAGTGGCGTCGCTCGCGTCGCGCGTTGCAAACGCCGACGTTCCTATTTTGATATTGGGGCCGAACGGATCAGGCAAAGAGAAGCTCGCCGAAATCGTGCAGGCCAATAGCCGGCGAAAGGCGAAGCCGTTCATCAAAGTCAACGCGGGGGCACTCCCGGAGCAACTCCTCGAAGCAGAGCTCTTCGGCGCGGAGGCGGGCGCTTTTACCGGCGCTGCGCGCACGCGCATCGGCCGCTTCGAAGAAGCGCACGGGGGAACGCTCTTCCTGGACGAGATCGGGAACCTCTCGATGGCCGGCCAGATGAAGCTTCTGCGCGTGCTGCAAACGGGGGAGTTTCAGCGCATCGGGTCGAACGTCTCGCGCAAGGCCGACGTTCGCGTGATCGCCGCCACGAACGTGGATATCCCGCACGCCATCCGCCAGGGCACCTTCCGCGAAGATCTCTATTTCCGACTCAACGTCATCGAACTTCGTGTGCCAGCGCTGCGCGACCGCGTCGACGACATCCTCGTGCTCGCCGACCACTTCTTCGCAGCACGAAGGGCGGACACGAAGGCGACGCATGGATTCTCCGCGGCGGCCCGCGAAGCACTGACGATGCACGATTGGCCGGGAAACGTGCGCGAGCTCGAAAATCGAGTGCAGCGCGCCGTCCTCATCGCACAAGGATCGGAAATATCCGTCGAGGATCTTGGACTCACCGTAACGACGTCACGGACAAACGACACGCCGGAAGCGAGCGACGACCGCGCCGAGCTCGAACGCGTGTTGCGCGAGTCCGACGGCGTCGTCACCGTCGCCGCGGCGCTCCTCGGTGTCAGCCGGCAAGCGTTCTACCGACGGATGCAGCGCGCAGGATTGCACCTCGAACGACGCGTCAAACCCGACGGCACGCCACGCTGAGGCCCACGCTGGCTGGTCCGCCGCCCCCAGCCATCCACGCCGATCTCGAGCGCATCGGCGTGCAGCCCGCGTATCCGTGCGCGAGACGAGAGCACTCATACGAAGGTATGATGGTCGCCGGACCGAGAACGATCCATGGTACCGAGCGGTCATGCGTGGAGCTCTGGTTTGCATCGTCGATGATGACGAGGCTGTGCGAAGGTCGCTCTGCGCGCTCTTCCGCTCCGCAGGGCATTCCGTCGAGACCTTCGCTTCCGCCGTGGACTTCCTTGCCTCCAACGTGCTTCCGCGCACGGGATGCCTCGTCGTCGACGTTTCCATGCCGGAAATCACCGGGCCCGAGCTGCAAGCGCGGCTCGTCGCGGAGTGCACCAGCCCCCTCCCGTTGCCGATCATCTTCATGTCGGGGCGAGCGGATGAGTCGGTCCGCGCGCGCGTCCTCGCCGCGGGAGCGCTCGCGTTCCTGTCCAAACCCCTCGACGACGAGGTCCTGCTCACGACCGTGGAGGCGGCACTCGACGGCCGTGAGAGATCTGTCGCTCCGCGAGCCTGAGTACGGCGAGATCGGTTGAGCTCGTACCCCGCATCGCCTCTGCTCAATACGTGAACGTCGTCCATGTTCCGAACCAGTCGACGTCTCGCCCTGTCGCAGCGCGGATCGACGGACCGGCGACGACGTGCGACCAGCCCGCGTTGACCGAGAAGTGACGCGAGACGATGTGCCCGAGCGTCACCGACGCCTGAGCCGCCGTGAACCTCGCGTCGGATGCGGTCGGGCTCGCGAGCACGCGTCCGGGCATCGTGTAGACGGCATCCTCCGTCGACTGTCGCCAGAAGAACGTGCAGCCGGCTTCCATCGTTACCCTCTCCGCCCGCAGCTGAAAGAGCGGATGCACGGCGTAGAGGTTCGAGGGATAGATCGCACCGACTGCGCCGAAGAACTGCGGCGCGGGGAAGAAGGGGTGAAAGGTGCCGACACGGCCGTCGCCCGGGTGCGCGTCGCCACTGAGCGCGTCGGCGCGGACGCCGATCCATCCCCGCGAGAGGATACCTGGGAGCCGCTGCAGCGCGGCGCCGGCGAAGCCCCATGCGCGTATCGAGGCGCTCGCAGCCGAGCCTGTCTGGAGCAACGCATGAAGGGCGTACTCGAGGCCCGAATCGAGGGCGCCGTCGATGCGCGTCCCGAACATGTGCCGGACTTCACGACCGGAGACGTCCGCATAGACGACCAGAGGGCGCGTGCGGCCGAGATAGAACGCCTCGACGCTCAGCCGTCGACGAGCAAGGACGTCGAAGGTCCAGTACGAGCCCCAGAATCGGTTCTCCAGCCCGAGACCATCATCGAAGGCACCTCGTTCGAGCGCCGGCACAGCGCCGAGGAAGGTCTCGTTCGACCAGCTTCGTCCGCTGCTTGTGAGTCGGACCAGATCGAACGTCTGCCGAACGTTCATTCCGTCGCGGAGGCTCACCCAGCGCGCGGTCCTGCCGAGCGGCATCTCCTGGCGGCCGGCGCGCGCGACGAAGACGGTGTCCCCGAGCTCCGCCCGCGATTCGAGGAACACCTGTTGGATGTCGAGGGCGTCCGCGTCGGGGGGCCTGTCCGCGCCGGATCGCCGAGCGCGAGATGCGAGCCGAGCTGAGTGAAGACGCGCAGCCCGAGCGCGAGGTGAACATCGGCGTGGACGAGATTCCTCACGAGCAGGACGCTGTCGCGAGGGACCACGTCCGGTCGCGTGAGCCCCTCGAGGAGCTCGTACTGCAGCCGTGTCTGGCCGCCGAAGGAGACATAGCCCACACCTTCGAGCGGCACGTGCTTGATCGGATCGAAGACGTCGTCCTCACGCCCGTGCATCCGGTGTGGGTAGTCCTCGAGATATCGGAGCGGCTTGTATTGCGGGATCTCCGCGGGGTACTGCTCCTCCGTCGCCGGCGGAGCAGCGTGCGCGGACTCTGCGCTCGAGACGGTAACGCCGAGCACCACCGCCAACGCGGCAGCAAACGATATCGCGGACACGGAGGCGGCTTCAGCGAGGTACGAGGACGTGACGTGCGGACGTGTCGCCGTTCGCGACCGCTGCGTAGACTTCGGGCGCCCGCTCGAGCGGCCAGCGTTTCGTCGGGGGCGCCTCGAGCTGTCCTTCCTCGAAGCCCACGCGCAGCTCGTTCATGATCGCTGCGAGCTCGTGGCCCTCGAGCTTCGCGGTGTCTACACCAATGAGCCGCTGGCGCTGGTGGTAGAAGTCGACCAGATCGAGGCCGACACGACGCTGGCCCACGCTTGCGATGACGACCTGGCGCCCGCCGAGTGCGAGTGACCGAAGCGCCGACTCGAAGACCGGCCCGCCGACGACATCGAGCACGACATCGGCGCCCTTGCCGTCGGTGAGCGCTTTGACCTCGGTCACGAGATCCTGTGCCTTCATGTCGACGAAGGCCTCGTTCGGCGAAGGCGCCCGCCCGTGAATGGTGATGTCGGCGCCGATGACACGAGCACCTCTCCAGCGCGCGATCTGTCTCGCCGCGCGTCCGACCGCGCCCATCGCGCCGGTGACGAGCACGGTCTCTCCCGCCTGAAGGGCTGCCGCGTCGACCAGCGCTGCCCATGCGACGATGTACGGGACGCCGATGGTGGCAGCCTCGTCCATCGCGAGTCCGCTCGGGCTTTCGGAGAGCCAGGACGACGGCACGGTGACGAGCTCGGCATGTGCTCCGTCGCGGTGCACGCCGAAACCCGCGCCGCTACCCCAGACGGCTTTCCCCTTCCAGCGCGCGTCGCCGGAGACGACGATCCCTGCATAGTCACGTCCCGGCGTTCGCGGGAGCGAGGGCTCGAAGATGCCCGACACCATCTTCACGTCGCTCGGATTGACCGGCGATGCGTGGACTTCGACGAGGACCTCGCCGGCAGTAGGAGCCGGTGCCTCGATGTCCTCGAGCGCGAGGACCGACGGTGGGCCGTATTGGTGAAACCGAAGCGCTCTCATCTCTTTCTCTCCTTCTTTTGGCTCACGACGGCTCGAATCCGCCGATGGTCATCCCGCCATCGACGACCAGCATTTGCCCCATCACGTAACTTGCCTGCGCGGAGCACAGCCAGACCGCCGCCTCGGCGATCTCGATCGGCTGAGCGCCGCGTTTGGCCGGGATCGCCGCGCGTGCGAGGGCTGCGAAGGCTGGGTTCTGCGCGCTGTTGGCGACGACCATCGGCGTCTCGGTCCACCCTGGAGCGAGCGTGTTCACGCGGATTCCGTGCGCGGCGTTCTCCATCGCCGCGACGCGAGTGAGGCCGTGCACGCCGTGCTTCGACGCCGCGTAGGCGCACATGGCGCCGGGCCCAGTCAGCGCTGCGACCGAGGCGGTATTGCAAATCGCTCCGCCACCGCTCTTCCGCATGAGCGGAAGCTCGTACTTCATTCCGAGGAATACACTCCGCAAGTTGATCCGAACCACGTTGTCGAAGTCGGAAGTGGGGTAGTCCTCGATCCGATGTGCTCCGCCGGTGATGCCGGCGTTGTTGAACGCAATGTCGAGGCGACCGGATTCCTCGGCGATCCGTGCGATGAAGGCGGCCACGGCGGCCTCGTCGGCGACGTCGAGGTGAGCGATGTTCGCTCGCCCGCCCGCATTCGTGATGAGTGCCTGCGTCTCGGCGAGGCCGCGGTCGTTCACGTCGGCGCCGTAGACGTGGGCGCCACGAGCGGCGAACGCGCGCGCGGCCTCGCGACCGATACCGGAGCCCGCTCCGGTAACGACGGCGACCTTTCCTTCGAAGTCAATGGACATGTGAAATCCCTTCTGGCAGCGCAAGCGTGACGAGCTGGCTGCACGCTCGATGTTGAAGACGGCGCTTGGAAAAGCCTGTGCGTTCGATCATTCTTCTGGCCGATGCGCGCACCGATTCGGGGGGACGAAAGCCGCATTCGACTCAGAGATCGAACCGGCCGCGACTATGCGACCGCGGAAGCCGATGCTGTCGTTCATGCGAGCAGCCGTCTCGACTGGCGTTCGCCGCTCGTCTTCGAGGTGCATCGCATGGAGCCCCACGAATACGAAGAGCACGTCGTCGTCGGCCACCAGCTGATGTTGAACCTCGGAGAGCCCGTCGAGCTCGGATGGCGTACCGAGAGTCGGCGGCACGAAGGAACGCTCCACACCGGCGCCTTGTGCATCCAGTCCGACGGAGTCACCAATGCGCCGCGCTGGCGGGATACGCTGACGTTCGCGACGGCGTCCATTCCGCCGTCGATGATCGAAGCTGCGCTCGGAGAGCTCGTTCGTGCGCCCTCGGCGACGTTCATCCAGCGACACTGCGTTCCTGATCGCCAAGCCCACGAGTTCGTGACGACGCTCGCCGCCGAGCTCGCTTCCCCGACCGAGCCGCTCTTCGCCGAGACCTTGTCGCACGCATTCGTGCTCCATCTCCTTGCTGCGCACGGCGAGGCGCCGGGACGAAAGCAGCTCGCCCCGAAGGGGAAGCTCCGACCCGCACAGCTTCGTGCCGTCCTCGAGATGATGCACGCAGAGCTCGGGACGAGCCTCAGCCTGACCAGGATGGCGGAGTGCGCCGGCTATTCGCCGTTCCAGTTCTCCCGTCTCTTCAAGACGACCACCGGTCTCCCGCCGCACGCGTTCGTGCTTCGCCTGCGGCTCGAGCGCGCTCGGCGCTTGCTCCGCGAAGGAGACCACACGCCCACGAACGTCGCGTTGATGACGGGGTTCTACGACCAGTCCCATTTTACGAACGTGTTTCGCAAGGCGTTCGGCATGACGCCGAAGATGTTTGCCAGCGGACGTCATTGAGGTCTTCTGACTCACGAGACACGCGCTCCCGAAGGTCACGCAGGCCTCGCGCGCAGGAGATGCCTGGCCTGCGCGGGCTCGGTACCGACGTGGAACGAGGCGACACGCGCCTCGAGCGCTCGATCCCCGATCGTGACGCGCGCGTGCTGGCGCACGTGCTCACTCCATGACTCGACCAGGAACTCCTCCACGAAGCGAGCGGGCGCGGCTGCATCTTGGTAGACGGCCCACTCGACGGCGCCATCACGACGACGAACGCGTCCTAGCTCGTGAACGGCAGCAAGGAAGGCGTCCGCGTTCGCGAGGTCGATCGCGTATTCGATCGAGACGAGAACCGGTCCGTCGCTCGGGCGTGCCTCCGATACGAGCACGGGCTTCGGCCAGTGAAGCGACGCGGCAACGTCCTCGCTTCGTCGGGCCTCGATTCGGAAGCGCGCGCCGAAGAGGATCCCGCAGACCATGACGCCCGCTCCGGCGCCGAGCGCGGCGCTGAGTCCCCAGCGCTCGGCGACGCCTCCCCAAAGGGCCGCGCCGGCACCAACACCTCCCTGGAAGACGATCGCGAACACGGCGAGCGCCCGTGCACGCACCCAATCGGGCGAGCTGTGCTGAATGGCGACGTTCAGGCTCGAGACGATCGCGATCCAGCCGCCGCCCGCGACGACCATCGCGAGAAAGGCGATTGGCAAGACGCGTACGAACGCCAGCACGAGCGTTGCTGCAGCGAAGGCCAGCGTGCCGAGCTTCACCAGAGCTTCGAGCGAGAGCCGCTCGCGCACCCGCGGAAGTAACGTCACCGTCAGAATCGCGCCGAAGCCGAGCGCTGCAACGAACGCTCCGAACGAGAGCGATCCGAGCCCGAGACTCACCCGTCCGATGGTCGGCAAGAGAGCCCACAACGCGCTGGCTGGGACGAAGAAGAGCGCCGCCCGGACGAGCACGATCTTCGACCCCGGTGCATGGAGGACATGCCGAACACCGGCACGGATCCCAGAGGCGACCTGCTCGGGAGGAGTCGAGCTCGCCACGGCACGGCGTTGCCAACGAACCAGCGTGACGATCACGAAGAGGACGCACGCCGCGTTCAGCAGGAAAACCACGCCAGGGCTCGTGGCGCTGATGACGCCTCCGGCAACGGCCGGCCCGAGCGCGCGCGCAACGTTGAACGCGATCCCGCTCAGCGCGATCGCCGCGGGAAGCTCTACGGGGTCGACGAGCTCCGGCACGATGGCCTGCCACACGGGCGCCGTCGCCGCCGCGCCGATGCCGAGCGCGAATGCGAACATCAAGAGGATGGTCGGCGTCGCCCCGCCGAGCAGCGTGACGATCCCGAGGCTGGTGGCGACAGCGAACATCCATGCCTGAGCGCCGATGAGGAGCTTCCGCCGGTCCATCGCGTCGCCCATCGCGCCCGCCGGGAGCGCGAACACGAACAGGGGAATGCCCACAGCCGTCTCGAGCAAGGCGACCATGAGCGGCGAAGCGGTCGTGGACGTCATCACCCACGCCTCCCCGACATCCTGCATCCATGTCCCGAGGTACGAGAAGAGCATCGCGAGCCACAGTGCGCGGAACACCCGCCCTTTGAGGGGGCTCCAGGCGCCGGGGGTTCGAGCGGACAGAGCGGCGGTCATGGGGTGTCTCCGAACGAGCGGCGGAACCAGCGGCTCAGCGCCCGCCTACGATCCTCATCGAGCTGCTGCGCGACCGACGTGTGCCGGAACTTGTCGAAGCCATGTACAGCGCCGGGATAGACATGGCACTCGACTGAAACGCCGGCCCGAAGCAGGCTGAGCGCGTAGGCGATGTCTTCCTCGACGAAGAGGTCGAGCGCGCCGACGGCGAGGAACGTCGGCGGCAGCCCGGCGAGCTCGGTGGCGAGGGAGGGCGAGAAGTAGCCAGCGCGATCGTCATCGAGCGCGTAGCTCCCCCGCAGCGCGCGCCAGCCGAAACGCGCCAGCGTGGTGACCCATTCCATTGGTCCACGGTCGCTCGTGTCCAGCGCGCTCGCGGCGGCGGTGCGGTGATCGAGCATCGGGTAGAGGAGCACTTGCGCGGCGGGCCGGATCTCGTCGCTATCGCGCGCGAAGAGCGTGACCGCCGCGGCGAGCCCTCCGCCGGCGCTCTCTCCCATGACCGCGATGCGGCTCGCGTCGATGGAGAGCCACGACGCGTTCTCGAAGACCCAGACGAGCCCCGTGTAACAGTCCTCGAGCGGCTCCGGAAACGTGACCTCGGGCGCAAGGCGGTAGTCGACCGCCACGACGGTCGCCTCGTTGTCCTCCGCGAGCCGCCAGTTCTCGGCATCCATCATGGCAGCGGAGCCCATCACGTAGCCTCCGCCGTGGATCGTGTAGAGCGCTGGCGTAGGCGAGTGCCCGGCCGTCGGGGCGTAGATGCGCAGCTCGATATCGCCGGCCCCCGTTGCGCGAGGGACGCGCACGATTCGAGGCGCGCGAGCGGGCCCTCCCATCCGCTCGAACGCCTCGATGACGGCGAGCCGCTGCGTCGCGAGCTCGGACTCCTCGTCGAAGAGCGGAGCCGCGTGTGCCAGCGCGGCTTCGAGCTCGGGATCCATGCGTGCCTGCCGGTTCATCGGTTCCCTCTCTCCGTTCAGTTCTTCGCCAATGCTTCGGTGTCGATCTCGATCGTCACGTCGGCGTCTGTCGCGTTTGCGCCGATCTCCTCGAGCAGCTCGCGCACCATTCCGAACTCGGCCCGCCTGGTGCCCGCCTTCGCGTGAAACGCGATTCGCGCAGGCCTGCCGCTCTCCGCCGGAGCCGTGCCCTCGAAGGCGAACGTGAGCGGAACCACCTTCGTGACACCACGGATGTCGAGCACGCCGTCGACCACCCAACCGTCCGAGGAGGGGCGGATACCGCGTCCGCGATACGTGATCGAGGGCGAGCGCGCGACGTCGAAGAACGCCGCGCTCCGAAGGTCCTCGTCGCGCACCGCGTTCTGGGTGTCGACGCTGGCGGCCTCGATGGTCACGTCGACGCTGCATGCCGCAGGATCGCGATCGATGACGATGGTGCCAGCCATCTTGTCGAAGCGCCCGCGGACTTGCCCGACGACCTTGTGACGCGCCGTGAAGTAGATGAACGTATGCGGTGGATCGAGCACGTAGGTCGCTGGCGCCGGTAGGTCCGGGGTGCCCTTGACCGGTGCTCCCGCCTGCTTCGCCGACGCCGGCGGAGCAGAGCCGGGCGGAGAATGACAAGCCGAGAAGAGCAGCACCGCAGAGGCGGCGAGGCTGCTTCGTAGAGCTCGACGCACGACGCTACGACTCCGACTTGAGCTGCCGAAGTCCGGTCATCCAGTCTTCCGTATGCCAACTACGGACGATCTTCCCGTCTTCGAACTGGTGAATGTCGATCGCCTGAATCGAGATCTTCCGATTCCTCGGCGGCACTCCGAGGAAGGGCCCCGTTTGGGTCCCCGTGATCTCCGAACGAACGATGACCTTGTTGCCGTCCTGCAGGACGTCCTTGATCGTCAGCTTCAGATCCGGGAACGCCGTCGTGAGCTCGACGAGGATGTCCTTCGCTCCTTGCCGTCCGGGCGCCTGGCCCGGCGCTGGCGGAACGTCGTCCCAGCTCGCGCTGAGGATCTTGTCGACGAGCGCAGGGTCTTTTTGATTGAAGGCGTCGTACCAGACGAGGACGTCGTTCTTGTGGCTCGTATTCGCCTGATGAGTACACGAAGCTGCACCAAGAACTACGAACGTCGAGATTGCCAAACGACCCAATACCTTCGAGACCATTGGCCCCTCCTTCAGTGCGCCCGCCGCGTCGGCGCGGGCTGTTTGACGAGGTCGAGTGCCACGAGCGCGCCTCCGAACTGCTGTGGCCGCCCGCCTTCTCGGAGGGCGCCGAGGACGATCGCGGCGAAGCCAAGACGCTCGCCGAGCGCCCCGATCGCGGCGTTCGCATCGGAGTCGTTGCCCGACACGAAGAGCACACGCCGACCACCGTGTTGCTCGGGGTCGGAAGCGAGGATGGCGGCGGGCAGGGTGTTGAACGCCTTCACGACGCGTGCGCCCGGCACCGCGTCGCTCACGACCTCGGTCGAGAGACGTCCGCCGAGGTCGCTCGGTTGGAAGGCGGGAAAAGCGACCGCGTTGGTCGCATCCACGACGATGCGTCCGTCCCAAGATCCGCCCTGGCGCACCACGTCGGGGACGGCGTTGAACGGTACGGCGAGAACGACCACGTCGGCACGAAGCGCGTCCGCCACGGTGCTCGCTCTCACGCTAGGCCCTAGGGTCCGAGTGAGGACGGCGAGCGAGCTCGGGCCGCGCGCGTTTGCGATGAGCACGTCGATGCCCCGACGGGCAAACTGGGTCGCGAGCGCGCCGCCGATGGCTCCAGAGCCGATGATTGCGTAGGTAGTCATGACATCCTCTTTCGTGAGCTGAATGGGTGGAGCCCGGTCGCCGACGCCACGGCGCGGTCGGCGACCGGAGCTTCCTCAGACGCCGCGCGCCGCAGCTCCGTTGGTGCCGTTTGCCTTGAGAAGCTGGAGCTCCCACGCGAGGTTCGTGGCCGACGCGCCACCGTGGTCGAGCATGATCTCAGCGAGCTTGCCGGCCGTGTTCTCACGCGCCCAGTCGCGCTGCAGCTCGGCGCCAAACACGACCGTGGTGAGCGGCACGGCGCCAGCCTGGATCATGCGCTGGATGCCCATCTCGTGCGCTTCGACGGTCGTACCGCCGGACGCGTCGGTGACGAAGTACACCTCGTAGCCGTCTCCGAGCGCGTCGAGGACCGGGAAGGCGAGACAGATCTCCGTCCAGAGCGCCGCGAAGACGATCTTCTTGCGGCCTGTCTGCTCGACCCACTTCACGCAACGCTCGTCTTCCCACGTGTTGATCGTCGTCCGATCGATCGGCACCTGCTCCGGGAAGACATCCTGCAGCGGCTTGATGAGATTGCCGCCACGGTCCTTGAGCACCGTGCTGAGGAGCGTGGGGACGTTGAACGCCTTGGCCGCCTTCGCGAGCTGGACGACGTTGTTGATCATCAACGCCGCGTCGATGTTCTTGACGCCACTGACCTGGAACGGCTGATGGTCGATCAGCACCAGAACGCAGTTGTCGGGCGTGAGCATCGAGTCGCGACCGACCTTCACGGGCTGTGAGTTCTTCATCTTCATGTTCGCTTCCTTTTTGCGAGACCGTCCTCAGTCTCGAGGCGCCCTACTGCAGGGGCGGTGCCATGCACGATCGCCCGTGAATTGCGCTACGAGCCCGCCCTGCGCTGTCGTCCGTACGTCACGATGACGATCGGTGGACACGTCGGGTGACGGCTCTCGTTCCGGATGGTACGAACGCCGAGATGCCCAACGTCAGGGTCTTCGTCGTCGATGACGACTCCGCGGTGCGCTCCGCGCTCGCGAGCCTCCTTCGATCTGCAGGATGGGAGGTCGAGCTCTTCGGCTCGGCTGACGAGCTGCTCGCCCGCGCGAGCACCGACGCGCCCGACTGCCTCGTGCTCGACGTCGAGCTCCCTGGTCTGAGCGGGCTCGATCTGCAAGACCAGTTGGCCGAGAGGCGATGGGACAGCCCGATCGTCTTCATCACGGGACGAGGCGATATCCCCATGACCGTTCGCGCAATGAAGGCAGGCGCGCTCGAGTTCCTGACGAAGCCGCTCCTCGACGAGGACCTGCTGCGGGCGGTCGGCGAGGCCGTCGCCAAGCGCTCCACCGCCCAGCAGCTCCGTGCAGAGATCGTCGAGATTCGTGAGACCTACGCGTCCCTGAGCCCTCGCGAGCGTGAGGTGATGGCGCTGGTGGTGAAGGGGCTCCTGAACAAGCAGGTGGCGGCGCAGCTCGGCACGACCGAAATCACCGTCAAGCAGCAGCGCGGCCGAGTGATGCGCAAGATGCGGGCAGGCTCGCTCGCCGAGCTCGTGCGAATGGCCGAGAAGCTGAAGAGCCTCTCGCCCGACGACGGCTGACGGCGCGACTCATCCGAACGATCGCGCACGTTTTTCCAAGAATGCTTCGGGGGTATCCGGCATGCTTGGCCGAGCTCCTCGGCGGCGTCCGTGCGGCGCCCGCGATGTCGTCGACGAAGGTGGCGTCGAGCCCTATTGTCTGGGCGTGTCAGCCCGCTTGAAACGGCGCTTGTCGATCGCAAGCGCTTTGATCTTCGACTCGAGGGTCGACGCGGGGATTCCGAGCTTCGCTGCCGCGCCGAACGGGCCCGATACGCGGCCCTTGGCCTCCGCGAGCGTCGCTTCGATCACTGCTCGCTCATGATCGCTAAGCGTCGATGGCGGCGACGGCGGTGACGGCGTCGCTAGCGCGATCGTCGGTGCACCCCCGGCTGGCCGCACAGGCTGCAAGGGCACCCAGCGGGCATCGATCGACAATGTGCCGTCGTCGGAGATGATGACCGCCCGCTCGATCACGTTCTGAAGCTCCCGGATATTTCCCGGCCAATGGTATGCCGCAAGGAGGTCGAGGGCCTTTCCGCCAATGTCGCGAATCTGCTTGCCCGCGCGCTTGGCGAAGCGCTCGACGAAGTATTCGACGAGAACGGGAAGGTCCTCCCGCCGTTCGCGCAGCGGCGGCACTTCCAGGGGGAAGACGTTCAATCGATAGAACAGGTCGGCGCGAAAGGTCTTGTCGGCGATCGCTGCTTGCAGGTCCCGGTTCGTGGCCGCAATGACGCGAACGTTCGCTCGGATCGCTTTGCTTCCGCCGATCCGCACGAATTCGTGCTCCTGGAGGACGCGTAGCAGGGCCATCTGCGTCTCGGCCGGTACGTCGCCGACCTCATCGAGGAAAAGCGTCCCGCCCTCCGCGACCTCGAACCGGCCAAGCCGACGCTCTGTGGCGCCTGTGAATGCGCCTTTCTCATGGCCGAAGAGCTCCGAGCCGATCAGGGATTGAGGGATGGCTGCACAGTTGACGCTCACGAACGGCCGGTCCGAGCGCGCCGAGCGCCGGTGGATTGCGCGTGCGACAAGCTCCTTGCCGGTCCCGGTTTCTCCCGTAATGAGCACCGTCGAGTCCGTGGGGGCGACCTTCGAGAGACTCGACAGGACCGCGCGCAGCGCCGTGGACGTGCCTACGATTTCCTCGAACATGGAGGTCTTGTCGATCTCCTCGCGGAGGGCGACGTTCTCCTGCTGGAGCCTGTCCTTGAGCGCCCGGATCTCCGTCAGGGCCGTCTCGAGCGACTGCTGGGCGAGCTTCGCGGTCGTCACGTCCGTGACGGCCCCGACGAACGTCAACGTGCTCGTCGATCCTGGGTCCATGGGGCCCCCGTGAGCGCGCAGGTGCTTGATCGAGCCATCGGGCATGACGATGCGGTAGTCGACGCCCCAGGGCTTTCGCTCGCGGATGTGCCGCTCGACGAGCTCGTCGGAGCGATCGCGGTCGTCGGGGTGCACCCGCGCGTGCATGATGTCGCGGGTGATGGGCGTGCCTGGGTCGAGCTCGAAGATCCGGTATGTCTCCTTCGACCAGAAGACCGCCCCCGTGGCGAGGTCCCACCCGAAGGTGCCGGTCCGACTGAGCTCCTCCGCCTTCGCCATGTAGGCCTCGGTCTCCTGCAGATTCGCGTACAGGCGCGCATTCTCGATCGCGCCCGCGGCCTGTGCGGCGAGGAGAGTGAGGACCTTGACGCGTGCGGGGGTGAAGACGTGCGACGCGACGTTGTTCTCGAGGTAGAGCACGCCGCAGAGCTTTCCCTGCTTCACGAGCGGCAGCCCAAAGATCGATCGGACCCGACCCGCCGCGATGTAGGAATCGGCCGAGAACGGGTTCGGCAGCACGGCGTCGTCGACGATCACGCCTTCCTTCGCGCTGGACACCCGGGTCAGGAGGGTCTCGGGAGCGTCCATCGGCCCCGCGCGCTTCGCGAGCAGCCGGACGTCGAACCCCGGTGGCACGCTCGTCGCCTCCGCCTCGATGCGCAGCTCCGCTCCGGCGGGTACGAGGAGCAGCGCGCGCGTAGCGCCCGCGTACTCGAGCGCGATCCCGAGGAGCGCCCGAACGAGCTTGTCGAGCACGATCTCGCCGGAGACGGCTTGCGAGAGCCTGACCACCGCAGCGAGGTCGAGCTGGTCGGTCGTCGCATCGATGACGGTCGGGCCATCGACGGGCATACTTGCCGGACAGAGGGAGGCGTGGCGCTGCTCGAGTCGGCGGACTTTCTCGCGGGCACCCCAGCGTTCGTAGCCTGACCGCGCTGCGCTGAAGTACGCCTGGGCGGCCGTCTCGAGTCCGATGCGCTCGCTGAAGCGCCCGGCGAGCTCCGACGCCAGGGCCTCATGGTGCGTGAATCCCTGCTCCCGGGCGAGTCGGATTGCGTCCTCGTAAAGGCGCATGGCCTCGACGTCGCGCCGCTCGAGACGGGCGATCTCGGCTGCGACCAGCGCCGCGCGGTCCGTGAAGTTGGCCGGGCAGACCTCCGCCCAGGCGGCGAGGTGAGAGTGATGGGCGATCACGGCCGTGATCCCGGCCGACGCGCCAGCGCCGTCTGGAGTCGTGCGCGCCGCCTCGGCGAGCGCAGCGTAGAAATGGTACTCGGCGAGCTCGAGGAACGCTGGCGCCGTGGACACGAGCCTTTCAGCGTGCTCCTTCGCGTGGATGGCGGCGTCGTAGTCCTCTGTGAAGAAGCAGGCCTCGAGCTTTCGGATCCAATACCAACTTGCAGCGTGCTCCATGCCGGGCGACGACGCGAGGTGCGTCTCGAAGCGGCTCTCGTCGAACAGCTCGCCATCGAGAAGCTCGAACCCCGGGGAAAGTCCTCGGAGGCGCCGGATCAGCTGGAGCTGGCCCGAGATGGTGTCCACGCAGAGGCCGAACCGCGCCCGCCTGGCGAACGCGAGGCCATCCTCCGCCTCGCGCTGAATCTCGGTCAGCGGATCGCCACAGGCGAGGAGATGCGAAATGAAGTTGTGCCGACCGTATGCCGCGAACGTCGGGTCCCCCATCCGGCTCGCGGCCTCGGACGCACGGACAAAGAGCCTGCGAGCCTCGCGCAGCGGTCGCGTCCACGGAATCGTCAGTGTCGCGAAGGCGAGATACACCCGAGGCGCGAAGCGCTCCGGTCCCTGGCTCTCGATGAGGTCCACGCTGAGCTCGCCGAAGCGGAGCGACGAGCTGTAGTCACCGAAGCGCGGTCCGAGGATCGTGGCGAGGTATGCGTAACCGATCGCCGATGACTCGCCGTTGCCGTGCTGCACGGTCAAGTTCACCATGCGACCGATTGTGAGGTAGAGGAGATCCTTGTCGAGCACCAGCGCCGGGGAGAGCAGCTCGGCGAGGACGTCCATGGTCGCCGCGCGCGCCTCATCCGTCAGCTGCGGCTTCCGGCTCAAGTTCTTGATCTGCGGAAGGCCGACAGCCTCTTCCGTCGGCCGGCGCCCGAGGAGACGCCAAAGCCGCTCGTACTCTGCGCGGATCTCCTCCTCGGCCGGTTGTCGCGTCCAGACGATGCCCGTTGATGCGAGGTACTCGAGACAGACGTCGATCGCCCGCTCGACGCACACCGTCATGTACAGGGCCATGCGCAGGCAGGTGACGGCTGCGAGGTCGCGGACACCGAGAGAGCGCGAGGCGAGGGCCGCGAGTCGAGGCTCCGCGGTGGTCGCGTCGCCGGTCAGGAACTCGCACTCCGCGCGGTGAAACGTGAGCTCGAATGCGAGTGCGGGGCGCCGCTGCCAGGCGTCGCCCGGCAGGAGCGCATCCCCCGCTGTGAAATAGGACAAGGCGGCGGCGAACGCTTGAGCCTTCCGTGCGCGCAGGCCCGCGATGCGGTTGAGATCGGCGAGCTCCTCGCGCTCGCACGGAGAAGTCATGAGCGCCATCCCCCGACCGAGCTGTTGGACGATCTCGAAGATCACCTCGTCCCGGGCGTCTGCGATGCTGGCGCCGGCGAGCAGTCGGCGTCCGATCCGCAGGTGCAAGGGTGCTCGTTCCCCCTCGGGGATCCGCGCGTAGACTGCCTCGCGCACGCGATCGTGGACGAGATCGTAGGCCTTGTTGTCGAGGCGCAAGACGAGCCCACCGCGGACCGCCTCCCAGAGAAGGTCGTGGACCACGTCTTCCGGGAGCCCGAGGGCAGTGCTCAACTCGACGGCGCTCGCGCATCGGCCGAGCGCGGCGATGTACTTCAGTGCCTCTTGTGCGTCGACAGCGAGGCGATCGAGCTTGCCGACCATGATCTCGACGACGTTGTCGGTGTGGGCCTGGGCCCGGATGGCTTCGAGGTCCCAACTCCAGGCCGCTCGCTCGCCGTCGAAGTGGATGAGGCCCTCGTCCACGAGGAGACTGAGAAACTGGATCACGAAGAACGGATTGCCACCCGTCTTCTCGTGCACGAGTCGCGTGAGCGGCAGCAAGGCGTCGGGCTCGGCGTGGAGGGCAGCCGCGAGCCACTGCCCGACATCGGTGACGAGGAGCGGCTCGAGGGACACCTCCTCGACCCCGCCCGACACCGCGCGAAGGGCGTCCCGCACGCGCAGGAGTGGGTGCGTCGCACCGACCTCGTTGTCGCGGTAGGTTCCGACGAGGAGCAGCGGGTGTGGGCCGGGGAAGGCGATCAGGTCCTCCACCAGCTCGAGCGATGCCGCGTCCACCCACTGCAGGTCGTCAAGGAAGAGCACGAGAGGCTGTCCGGGGCGTGCGAACGCCTCGATGAGCCGGCGCAGGACGGAGCGGAAGAGATGTCGGGTGTCGCGCGAGGGAAGGTCCGCGACGGCAGGCTGCGCACCGGCGATCGCCTCGATCTCGGGAACGAGGGCGGTGAGGAGCCGGCCGTGGATCCCCAGCGCATCTTGGATCGCCCTCCGCCAGTGCGCGAGTTCATCTTCGGGTTGCTCCAGGACGAAGCGAGCGAGCTCGCGGAGAGCGTCCCCAACCGCTGCGTAGGGGACGTCCCGCCGGTGCGCCTCGAGCTTGCCGCCTGCGAAGAGAGCACGAGGAGGGACGAGCGTCTTCCGGAGCTCGTTCACGACGGATGACTTGCCGATCCCCGAGTAGCCGGCGATCAGCAAGAGGCGCCCAGGCCCGCCCGCAGCGACAGCGTCGATGGCGGCGAGGAGCGCCCCCGTCACGGCCTGGCGCCCGTAGAGCCGCTCGGGATGAGCAGCCGGTCCGGAACGTCGCGGGCGCGGAGGCGGAATAGTGTGACCGCTCGGCCGGCCCGCCACTCGGCGAGGCAGCGCCCGAGGTCCGCCTCCAGACCGGCTGCCGTCTGGTACCGGTCCTCGCTGTTCTTCGCCAGCAGAGCCATGACGATCGCGGAGACGCTGTCTGGGATTCCGCTCAGGCGCTCCGCTGGTGGTGTCGGGGCGCGCGCGATGTGCCCGTGGATCCACTCCATCGGCGTGGAGCCCGTGAACGGCACGGCGCCGGTGAGCATCTCGTAGAGCGTCACTCCGCAGGAGTAGAGATCGCTTCGGGAGTCGATCGAGCGATTCATGCGCCCGGTCTGCTCCGGCGCCATGTACGCGAGGGTCCCCGCGATCACGCTGGGAGGCTCGGGCGCCCGTCGCTCGCGCGGCAGCCGGGAGGTGCGGCCGAATCCTGCGAGCCAAACCCTGCCGGTCGCGACATCGGTGAAGATGTTCGCCGGCTTCAGGTCCTTGTGCACCAGGCCGCGTTCGTGGAGGCGCCGCAACGCCGATGCAAGGCCCATGGCCACGGTCAGGAACGGCTCGATCTCCCAGGGGCGGCCGAGAAGCTTCGCGAGGAGCGTCCCGCCTGGGTCCTCCATGAGGAGTGTTGGCCGGCCGTTGGAGGTGGTCAGCTCGAGCGGTCGCGCAGCCCACGCGGCGTCGAGGTCGCCGCGAACGCGGTAAGCGTGCTCGAGCCGCTCGATTGCGCTAAGGCCCGGCTCACCGGCCGAGGGCGCGAGGACGAGCGTGGGCCTACAGGCCGAACCGGCCGCGACTCGCGACAATACGAGCTCGCCATCGTCCCAGAGGACCTCCAGCGAGACGAGCGACGAGTCGATGAGCGCCAATCGAGCCGACACCGGCTCCTAACCTGGATTGCTCGGTGTCGCGCGGTTCACTGCGATAATATACGGCAATTCACGAGAGACCGCCATAGCGCGCGGTGATTGCCCACGTGCGCGTGAGCTCCAGAATCGATCGTTCGACGACGCACACTTCGACCGTCTTCGTCTCGAGCGAGATGAACGCGTTGCGGTTCGCGAGTTTTTCGCGAGCTGTCGCGAAAAACTCGCGACGGCATCTTCTCTCACCCAAAGCGTCTCGCGACGGCCTTCGATCAGCAGCGCGTTGGGCCGGAATTCCGCGCTGGCATCGACGTTGCTTTTCGAACTGGGCCCGCGAGAAGCTCGAGACCTTGCGCCCGACGACGGCTGACGCCGCGACTCATCCGAAACGCGCAAGTCTTTCCAAGACAGCTTCGTAGACGCGCGGCAAGGTGGGCTGCTCCGTGGCGTACGGCGAAGAATCGTGAAGTTGACCGGATACGCCATTACGGCGTGTGATCACGACGGCGAGCTCCTCATTGGTCGAGGAGCAAGGGAGTATGACGGCGAGTCGATCATCGCGATCACGACCGCCCTCGAGCATCCTTCTGCGGAGAGCATCGCTCGCCTCGAGCGGTGGTTTGCGCTCCGCGACGAGCTCGATCCCGCCTGGAGCCCGCGTGTCCTCGATCTCGTCGTCGCGCAGGACCGGTCTGTGCTCGTGCTTGCCGATCCCGGCGGCGACACCCTGGCTCGCGTTCCGCGGCCAATGGCGCTCGACCAGCTCCTGCGCGTCGCGATCGGCATCGCCCGAGCGCTCGGTGCGATGCATGGGCGTGGCCTGATTCACCGTGACGTGAAGCCCGCCGCCATCCTGGCGAGCTTGGACACGGGAGAGAGCCGCCTGACCGGGTTCGGCCTTACGCTTCGCCAGCTCCGACATCGTCAGGGCCCCGAGCCGCTGGCGGTCATCGCTGGGACGCTTGCGTACATGGCGCCCGAGCAGACCGGACGCATGAACCGCTCGATCGATTCGCGCAGCGACCTCTACGCGTTCGGCGTCACGCTCTACGAGCTCCTCGTCGGTGAGCCGCCCTTCGTCGCAGAGGACGCCATGGAGCTCGTGCACTGTCATATCGCTCGGTGCGCGATACCTCCGTCCGAGCGAGATCCGTCGATCCCCGAGGCGCTCTCGGCCGTCGTCATGAAGCTCCTCGCGAAGCGGGCGGAGGATCGCTATCAACGCGCCGTCGGAGTCGAGGCCGATCTGCGCCGTTGCCTCGCTTCGTTCTGCGCCGACGGGCGCATTGAACCCTTCACGCTCGGAGAGCACGACGCGCCGGACAGGCTGATGCTCCCGGAGCGGCTCTACGGCCGCGAGGCGGAGATCGCAGCGTTGGTCGCTGCATTCGATCGAGTCGTCGCGAGCGGGCGCGCTGAGCTTCTGCTGGTATCCGGGTATTCGGGTATCGGGAAGTCATCGGTCGTGAACGAGCTTCACCGGGAGCTGGTTCCGCCGCGTGGCCTCTTCGCGGCCGGTAAGCTCGATCAATACAAGCGGGACATTCCGTACGCGTCGCTTGCGCAGGCACTCCAGGCCCTCGTGCGGATGATCCTCGGCTCCCCGGAACGGGAACTCGCACGTTGGCGAGACGAGATCGAGGAAGCGATCGGCGGCGCGCGGCATGCGCTCCTCACGATGATCCCGGATCTCGAGAAGATCGTCGGACCGCCGGGACCGCCGAGTGATGTACCGCCCGAGGCTGCGAAGAAGCTCTTTCAGCGCACGCTGCTTCGCTTCATCGGGGTGTTCGCGCGCGAGCATCCGCTGGTGCTCTTCCTCGACGACCTCCAGTGGGTCGATGCGGCGACGCTCGATCTCCTGTTCTTCGTCCTCACCGATCCCGGCATCATCCACTTGCTCATCGTCGGCGCGTATCGCGACAACGAGGTGGGCTCGAATCACCCGCTCCGCACGAAGCTCACGGCGATCCGCGAGGCGGGCGTGGACGTGCAGGACATCGTGCTCGCTCCGCTGGTGCGCGAGGACGTGAGTCGCCTCCTCGCGGATTCGTTGCGGGGCCCGCCCGAACGCGTGACGTCGCTCGCCGAGCTGGTCCACACCAAGACGGCCGGCAATCCGTTCTTCACCATCCAGTTCGTCTCGACACTCGCCGAGGACGGGATCCTCTTCTACGACGCCGCAGCCGGCGCGTGGCTATGGGACGAAGCGCTCATCGCTCCGCGCGCATTCACGGACAACGTCGTCGATCTGATGGTCGACCGCCTGCGCCGTCTTCCACGGGCCACGGGCGAGATGCTGCATCTGCTCGCCGTGCTCGGCAACAGCGCATCGAGCGCGACGCTCGCGCTCGTCCACGACGCCACGGAGGCCGCGGTCCACGAAGGACTGCAGGACGCGGTGCAAGCCGGGCTCGTCGCGCGGCTCGACGGCACCTATCGCTTTTTGCACGACCGGATCCACGAGGCCGCCTACGTGCTCGAGCCCGAGGCATCACGGGCTGCCTCGCACCTTCGTGTCGGCTGGCTGCTGGCCGAAACCTTCGAGAGCGAGAAGAACGCCGAGACCGCGTTCGAGGTCGCCGGGCAGCTCAATCGTGGTCTGGCATTCGTGACCATGCCGGAGGACCGGGTCCGGATCGCGAAGCTCGACGTCGTCGCCGGGCAGTGGGCCAAGAAGGCGACGGCCTACGACTCTGCGCTCTCTTACTTCAAGACGGCATGGTCGCTCCTTCCCGAGGACGCCTGGCATTCCGAGTACGAGCTCGCGATGACGATCGCGCTCCTCGCGGCGGAATGCGAGTTCCTGACGGACGATGTACACGCTTCGGAGCAGCGCTTCGCGAGCGCGAGGCAGCATGCGGTCGGCCGCGAGGACCTGGCGCGGATCGCCTGCATGCGGATTGCGCTCTACTCGGCACGCAGTCGCTACGATCGCGCGAACGAGGTCGGCCTCGAGGCGCTGCGCGACGACGACATCGACTGGTCCGCGCGGCCAACGGACGAGGATCTCGAGGAAGAGCACGCCAAGCTCCGCAACGAGCTTCGGGATCGACCGATCGAGTCCTTGGTCGACGCCCCGGCGATGGTCGATGCCGGCGCGATGGCCACCATGGAGGTGCTGCTGACGTTGCTGCCGGCGACGCTCTTCAGCGATCGAAACCTCATCGGCCTCGTCGTCATCCGGACGGTGCGGCTCAGTGTAGCCCACGGCAACTGTGAAGGATCGTCGCTGGCGTATGCGATGCTCGGCATGCTGCTCGGCGGCCGGTATGGTGAATACGAGCGCGCGGCCCGCTTCGCGGATCTCTCCCTCGCGCTCGTCGAGCGTCTCGGGTGCGAGGGGTATCTCGCGCGGATCTACGTCCTCATCGGCCAACACATCTTCCCCTTCACGAGGACGCTCGCCGCGAGCCGCGTAATCGTGCAGCGCGCGGTCGACGCTGCGCGGGGCGCGGCCGAGCAAGCGGTGGAAGGCCTCACCTCTCCTCTCGCCTATACCAACAATCACCTGATCTCGCTCCGCCTCGCGAGCGGAGATTCGCTCGACGACATTCAACGCGACGTCGAGACGCGTCTGGCCGCGGTGCGGAGCGCCCAGTTCTCGGGCGTCACCGGTGCGTTCGTCGCGCAGCTCTGGCTCATAAGGACCCTGCGGGGCGCACCGGCGGACTTCGCGCCCTTCGCAGATGCCGACGATTTCGATCGGCGCATGCGCGCGCCAGGGCTCGCCCCGAGTACCAGCTGGCACTCGGTCCGCAAGATGCAAACGCACTACTTCGCGGGACGCCTCGCCGCTGCTCTCGAGGCCGAAGTCGAGGCGACGTCACGCATCTGGGCGATCATGTCGATGTTCGAGCTCGCCGAGTACCGCTTCTACTCGGCGCTCGTTCGGGCTGCAGCCTATGACGTTGCAGCGACGAGCGAGCGGAGCGCCCACCTCGGCGCCGTCGTGGGCCAGTACGAGCATCTGGCCAACTGGGAGCGCCACTGCCCCGCGACGTACGCTGATCGGACGGCCCTCATCGGTGCGGAGATCGCCCGTATGCAGGGGCGCGAGCTCGAGGCGGAAAAACTCTACGAGAGCGCGATTCATCACGCGAGCGAGCGCGGCTTCGTGCACAACGAGGCTCTCGCCTACGAGCGCGCGGCGACGTTCTACGCCAGGCGCGGCTTCGGCACGATCGCGCGTGCCTATCTGCGGAGTGCTCGCGCGCGCTACTTGCGCTGGGGCGCGGCTGGCAAGGTCGCTCAGCTCGACGCGTCGCATCCGGAGCTCGAGCCCGATCTCGCAACGATCCGCACGACGACGTCGATCGACGCCCAAGTGGAGCATCTCGATCTTGCGACCGTGCTCAAGGTTTCTCAGGCAGTCTCGGGCGAGATCGAGCTCGACAAGCTGCTCCGCACGCTGATGGTCCTTGCCGTCGAGAACGCAGGCGCCGAGCGCGCCCTCCTCGTGCTCTCGAGCCCGCGTGGGTTCTCGATCGAAGCCGAGGCGCATACGGGGCGCAACGGCGTCGATGTCGTCCTCGGGCAACGTCCGCCGAAGCCCGCAGACCTGCCTGAATCGCTCCTCCACTACGTGATGCGCACCCAAGAGAGCGTGGCGCTCGACGACGCGTCGGCCAAGAACCAATTCTCGGCCGACGTCTACCTTCGCACGACGAAGTGTCGCTCGGTCCTCTGCCTCCCATTGCAGCGGCCCGGTGCGCTGTCCGGCGTCCTCTACATCGAGAACAACCTGACGCCGCATGTCTTCACACCGGCGCGCCTCTCCCTGCTCAAGCTGCTCGTCGCTCAGGCGGCGACCGCGCTGGAGAACGCACGCCTCTTCGACGAGCTTCGGCGAGAGCGCGCCTACGTCACGCAGGCCGAACGGCTCAGCGTCACGGGGCTGTTCGTCTGGCGGTTCGCTCCGGAGAGTATAACTTTCTCCGACGAGTCCTTCCGGATCTTCGAGCTCGGCCCTGACACGGAGCCCAGCGTCGAGGTCGTCCGTCGCCTCGTTCACCCCGAGGACCTCGAGGCCTTCGAGGAGGTCATCGCACGCTCGCGCCGCGATGCGCAGGACTTCACGTTCAAGCATCGGCTCCTCACACCCGACGGACGGGTGAAGCACCTCGACGTGGCGGCGCATGCGGTTCTCGACAAGGGCGGCCGCATGGAGCTCGTCGGAGCGATCAAAGACGTTACCGATCAGGTCCAATCTGCAGAGGCGCTCCGTCGGACCCACGCGGCGCTGACCCATGCCACGCGCATCGCGACGGTCGGAGAGTTGACCGCCTCGATCGCTCACGAGGTCAATCAGCCGCTCACGGCCATCGTGATCAACGCGAAGGCAGGCCTTCGCTGGCTGGACGGCGCCACGCCCAACATCGAAGAGGGCCGCGCTGCGCTCGCTCGGATCGCCGCAGAGGGAACACGCGCCAGCGACGTCATCGCGCGCCTCCGCGCCCTCTTCAAACGGACCGGCACGGAGAAGGGACCCTTCGACATCAATGACGCGATCGAGGAGGTCATCGCGCTGACGCGATCCGAAGTCCACAAGCATCACGTGGCCCTGCGGACGGACCTCGACCGACAGTTGCCGATGGCGTTCGGCGATCGTGTCCAGATCCAGCAAGTCGTGATCAACCTCATCGTGAACGCCATCGATGCGATGGCCTCGCTTACCGAGCGACCTCGCAAGCTGGTCATCGCAAGCAACGCGGCGGGAGGCGGCACCCTTCGCGTGATGGTGCAGGACTCTGGCGTGGGGATCGATCCGAGGCTCAAGGATCGACTCTTCGAATCCTTCGCCACGAGCAAGGCGGATGGGATGGGAATGGGGCTATCGATCAGCCGGTCCATCGTCGAGGACCACGCCGGCAAGATCTGGGCGGCATCCAATGACGATGGCGGCACGACATTCGTCTTCACGATCCCCGGCAATTCTGGGCCGTTGGTACAGACACATACGAACGTATGATCGACGAAGGGGAGCGCCCGCGGCACTCTGACATCATCACCGAACCGTTCGGACCAACCGGGAGGACCGATGACGAACCCTGTCTGCATCGTCGATGACGATGCTGCGATCTGCGACGCGATCGCAGCACTCGTTCGCTCCGAAGGGCTGAACGTCGAAACCTTCGCGTCCGCTCAGGAGTACCTCGGCCGAGACAGCGCGAGCTCGCCAGCCTGTCTCGTTCTGGACGTCGAGCTCCCCGGGCTCAGCGGGCTCGAGCTGCAGCGGGAGCTGACGCGTGCGGGGATCCAAGTCCCGATCATCTTCCTCACCGCGCATGCCACCGTCCCGATGTCGGTCGAGGCCATGAAGGCGGGCGCGACGGAGTTCTTCACGAAGCCGCTCGATGCCGATCGACTCCTCGCTGCCATCTTGCGAGCCGTTGAAACCGACGACGCCCACCGACGCGTAGCAAGCCAAGGCGTGAGCGCGCGCGTGAAGGAAGGTCACGAGCGCTCGAAAGACGCCGGCGAAGGCATCATCGGGACGAGCTCGGTCTTCCGCAGCCTCCTGAGTCAGGTGAGGACGGTGGCGCAGACGGACGCGACGGTGCTGATCCGCGGGGAGACGGGGACCGGCAAGGAGCTGATCGCTCGAGCGATCCATGAGTCGAGCGCGCGGCGAAACGGTCCCTTCGTGAAGATCAACTGCGCGGCGATCCCTTTCGGGCTCCTCGAGAGCGAGCTGATGGGACACGAGAAGGGCGCGTTCACGGGGGCCGTGGCCCGGCGCATCGGCCGATTCGAGCTCGCGCAGGATGGCACTCTGTTCCTCGACGAGATCGGAGAGCTTCCGCTCGATCTCCAGCCCAAGATCCTGCGGCTCCTCCAGGAGCGCGAGTTCGAGCGGGTCGGTGGCTCGAAGACGCTGCAATGCAATGCTCGCCTCATCGCGGCAACGCATCGCGATCTCGACACGATGATCGAGCAGAAGACGTTTCGCCAAGATCTCTTCTATCGTCTGAGCGTCTTTCCGATCGAGACTCCACCGCTCCGGGCGCGCCGCCAGGACATCCCGGGGCTCGTCCGGCACTTCGTCGAGGTGTTCTCCACCCGGATGAAGCGACCGATGCCCCATATTCCGCCGAAGGTCATCGAAGCGCTCATGCAGCACGACTGGCCGGGCAACATTCGCGAACTCCAGAACGTGCTGGAACGAGCGGTCATCGTGACCAAAGGCCACGAGCTCGAGCTTCATGCGTTCCATCGGAGCACGCCCCGGTCCTCGGACACGCGCGCGAGCACCCTGGCCGCCGTGGACCGAGCGCACATCCTTCGTGTGCTCGACGCTACGAACTGGGTCGTGGCCGGCCCCGACGGAGCGGCGGCTCGCCTCGGCATGAAGCGAACGACGCTGCTCGGCCGCATGAAAAAGCTCGGCATCTATCGCAGTACGACGGCCGGTTCCGCTCCAGCTTCCGCAGCGTCTGCGTGAGCACGTGCTCTGCGATGCCCTCGAGCCGGCGCTTGAGGGCATTGAATCGCCGAGGCTCGCGAACGAGTACGGCGAGCACGAGCACCCTTTACTCCCGTACGCCAATGCCGAGAGTGAGCTACGTTCTCACCATGACCAACTCACGGTTCGGCTCGGGTGGTGGTGGCGGCGGGCGGTTTCCCGAGCCGGAGCCTTGCGGGGTTTGCGGCGGTGACGGCCACATCGAGAACGCCTGGGGGCAGCGCGCAAAGTGTCCGAGCTGCCACGGGAGCGGCAAGCGTCGCGCCGACACGGGCTTCCACGACGTGACGAAGACGAAGGAATCGCACCATCGTCCGACGAACCGCGCGGCGGTTGTCGAAAAGCAGACGTGGCCGACCTCCGCCGAAGGGATGGCCCTCGCCAAGCAGATCAAGGAGTCGACCACGATCCCGGACGCGACGAAGGAGCGCGTGACGCGCGAGATCATCGAGCATGAGTCGACCCACGGTCAGCCGACGAAGACGTTCTTGAAGAAGGTCCGCAAAGAGACCGGTCTCATCGGCCAAAAGCCCTGACGATCGCCCACCCTCGCGTCTCGCGCGCCCTCTATCGGCGAGCGGAGAACGCCGCGGCTAGCTCGTCGGCAATCGCGCTGACCGACGGCAATTGCCCGCGGCGGTGCGGCATGAGCATCGTCGTGGTGATCATGCCGCCGGTCCAGTCGGCGAGCACGCGTACCAGCTCGCCGGACTCGATCATCGGGGCGCAGAACGGGCTCTGCAAGTTCGCGATGCCGAGTCCCGCCTTGGCCGCCTCGTACAGGAGAACCGCTTCGTCCGCGAAGTAACGCGGTCGTGGCGAGGCCGTGGTCTTACGTCCGCGCCCGTCTTCGAGCGTCCACGTATTCTGGGAGGGCGAGATCACGATCCCGTCGTGCTCGGCGAGGTCCTCGGGACGCGCCGGCACGCCCACGCGCGCGAGGTATTCGGCCGAAGCAACGAGCCAGTTGGCTTCGACTGCCAGCCGACGCTGGACCAGATTCGAATCGGCCAGCGGAGCGCGATGCGAACGTAGCGCGATGTCGAAGCCTTCCTGGATGACGTCGACGTAGCGGTCGGTCGCATTCATGACGATGCGAATCTTCGGATAGGCGATCGCCAGACGTGGCAGTAGCGGCGCCAGCTTCTGCTGCGCGACCGGCACGGCGGCCGTGATGCGGACCGTGCCGCTCGGTTCGGCAAGCCGTCCCTGGATCACGTTCTCGGCCGCCTCGGCCTCGATGAGCATCGCCGCTGCATGGCGATAGATCTCCTCGCCGATCTCGGTGACGACGAAGTTGCGCGTGTCGCGCTGTATCAAGCGCGTGCCGGTCTCTTTCTCCAGCTCCAGCAGCCGCTTGCTCAGCGTCGATTTCGGGATGCGGAGCGCGCGGCTCGCCGCGGCGAAGCCCCGGTGCTCGACGATCTGGGCGAAATAGTAGAGGTCGTTGAGGTTTCGCTTCTTCATCCGACGTCCGCGCTGTCCACGAACGTGGACAATATGTCTGCCTTTTGCAGTCTACGCGAGCATCGTCCACGGATGCATCCTGTCGCTACCGAATCACACGACAGGAGACACTTCATGGAACCGGTACTGTTTTACGGAAACCACGCCGCCAGCTCGTTCGGATCGATCGTCGCGCTCGAATGGCTCGGACAGCCTTACCGGCTGAGCCGCCTCAACCTGCCCTTCGATGCGAAGAGCGATAGCTTCACCCGCATCAACCCGGTGCAGAAGGTGCCCACCCTGCTGCGCGAGAGCGGCGTCCCGTTGAGCGAGAGCTCGGCGATCCTCCAGCACCTCGCGGGGCGCGATCCGCGGCGGACTCTGGTCTATGCGCCGGGGTCTCCGGAGCAAGACCATCTGAACCAGGTGCTGGCCTTCCTCCACACGGACTTCTGGGCCTCGTTCTTTCCCGGCTTCGAGGCCTACGACATGGAACTCACGGGCGAGAAGAATCCGGCCATGCAGGAGATGCTGCGCCACAGCGGGCGCAAGCGCGTTGCCAAGGCCCACGCCGATCTGGAACGGATGATGGGCAACAACGAATGGCTGGCCGGCGACAAGCGCACCATCGCCGATGCCTATTTCATCGGTGTCGCTCGCTGGGCGCCGTTCTTGGCTGCAACGGGCGCCAAGATGATCGACCCGCGCGACTATCCGAGGCTGCTCCGACACTACGAGAAGCTGGAAGCCGATCCCGCCGTGATCTTCGCCCACGCGATCGAGGACGAGAAGCCGGCGACGAGCGCCGGCGGATTCTTGGGTCATCTGTCACTCGAGGAAGTCCAGACGCGCATCGCCCGCTGAATCGCTGGCCTCCTCGGCCGATGGTGCTATCGTCCGCCCCGACGCGCCCTCCGCGTCGTCGATGCCCAGCCGTTAGCTCGTTATTTTTGAGGCTCGCGCTTCGCGCTCGCCACCTTCGCGGAGGTTCTCGCCGCCTAGGTTTTCGGCACCTTCGCGCCTAAGTTTTCGCCTCCCGTGCACCTGGTTTCTCGGGTCTCGAGGAGCGCAGCGCGTTGCGGGGTCGCGTTCCGAGCGCACGTTCGCGTGCAGGCGCGCGCTGGTTGGTCATTCGTTCCGGAGGACGGCTTCCCGCGTGCGCTCGCGCGCTCGCTAGCGATGAAGCTCATGCGGGGAGCCCCCCGTCCTCTCATTCCTCTCATCGAGGTCGAGCATGACGCATCGACCGTCATTTCATCTCACCAAACACGGAGTACCCCATGGGTCCACACGCACGATCGAAAGCTACGCGGCGCCGTTCACCGCTCGTCCACGAGCTTCCCCATCCGCCGCCCGGAACGATCCTCCGCGAGATTCACGAGTATCTCGGGAGCATCGGAGCGCCGCACTATCGCTACCGGCAGCTCGTTCTCTCTCTGCAACAGCGAGGGACGGCGTTCGCCAATTCGCAGGAGCTACCGGACTCCCTTCGCCAGGCGCTCACCGCGCGCTTCGGCCCGAGCGTCGCTCCCCTCGTGCCCGTCGCCGTCGAGGAGGCGGAACAGGTCGAGAAGGTCCTCTTCGAGACCCGCTCGGGGGCGCGCGTGGAGACGGTGTTGTCTCGGTACCGAGCAGGCTGGTCATCCGTGTGCGTGTCCTCGCAGGCAGGCTGCGGTCTCGCTTGCACCTTCTGCGCGACCGGTGCGATCGGGCTCGTACAGAACCTCACAGCCGACGAGATCTGTGCGCAGGTCGTGCATCCGAGATGGCAGCAGGTCATTCCGGCATTCGCGGACAGCATCGCGTTCATGGGAATGGGAGAAGCCTTGGCGAATCCACATACCTTTACGGCGATCGATCTGCTGACGACGCCCGGATATGGGGGCTTCTCTCCTCGACGCATTACGGTCTCGACGGTGGGCTTCGCGCCCAATCTGAGACGGCTCGCGAAGGAGCATCCCCAGGTGACGATCACGCTCTCGGTCCACTCTCCCTTTGCCGAGCAGCGCGCCGAGCTCATTCCTCTCCAGCGGCGATTCCCACTCAGCGAGAACCTCGAGGTCCTCGACGAGCACGTCGTCGCCACGCGCCGGAAGGTCTATCTCGCGTACTTGCTGATCGCGAATGTCAACGACTCCGCGGAACACCTCGAGGGGCTCACCGAGCTCGTGAAATCGCGCACGCGCCCGGAGCTCTTTCACGTGAGCGTGATTCGCTACAATGCAGCGTCCGGTGCGGACGCGAGCTACCGAGCGCCGACCTCCCATCAGGTTTCGGAGTTCGTGGCCCAGCTCAATGCTCGTGGAGTCCACGCGACACGACGGCAGCAGTTCGGCTCGTCGATCAGCGCCGCGTGTGGACAGCTCCACGCTCGCTCCTTGTTGCGAGACCGCGCATCACGACTCGCGTAAGGCACGCCGCGTCATCGAGGCCACGTTTGGAGCGCCGCTTCGGCGATGGCCTCGAGCTCCGCGCGGCTCGCGCCGTCTCTCGCCTGTGCCGACATTCCCTGGAGCATGGCGGAGTAGAAGAGGGCGAGTGCGCGAACGTCGACATCCGGAGGCAAGGCTCCGCCGGATTGGTCGTTACGCATCTTCTCCTCGAGCGCGCGGACGGTCATCGAGCGAAACGACTTGAGGCGTTTCTGCACGGAGGCCGACTGCGGTGAGCAGTTCGTGGCGGCGCTGATGACGAGGCAACCGGGCGGATGGTCCTTGCCCGCGAACATCGCTGCCGCCTCACGAAGAAGACGCTCGACCGCGGCGCGCGCGCTCGTTTCTTCCTGGAACGCACGAACGGTAAAGGCGCCGTAGGTCTTGGCGTAGTAGCCCAGCGCCTCGTCGAAGAGCGCACGCTTGTCGCCAAACGCTGCGTACAAGCTCGGCGCACCGATGCCGATGGCCTCCGTGAGCATCGCGATCGACGTGGCGTCGTAGCCGTGCTTCCAGAAGACCATCAAGGAGCGTTTCAGTGCATCGTCGCGGTCGAAGGAGCGAGGGCGGCCGACCATGGTTCTTAATTTTATGACGTTCGTTACAAAACTGCTAGGACTTGTTCTGTATCGTTCGTTCTAGAAAGGGAGGACAGCCATGAAGCTCATCGGCCGCACCATGCTCATCACCGGCGGCTCTGCCGGCATCGGCCTCGCGTTCGCGCGCAAGTTCCTGGAGCTCGGTAACGAGGTCATCGTGACCGGTCGACGTCAGGCGGTGCTCGACGAGATCAAGGCGCAGCACCCGAAGCTCCACACGATCCAGAGCGACGTGGCGGATCCGGAGCAGATCGGTGCCCTCGCGTCGCGCGTGAAAGCGGAGTTTCCCACCCTCGACGTGCTCATGAACAACGCGGGCGTCATGCTCTACCAGAATCTCTCGATACCCACGGCCGACCTGGCCGGGTTGATGACGGAGATGAACATCAACGTGGGCGGTGTCATCCGCATGACGTCCGCGTTCATCGACATTCTCACGGCCAACAAGGGGACGGTGATCAACATGTCGTCCGCCCTTGCATTCGTGCCGTCGCCTTGCACACCGATCTACTGCGCCACCAAGGCTGCGATCCACTCGTTCACCCAGTCACTCCGCTTCCAGCTCGAGGACGCAGGGGTCGAGGTGATCGAAGTCATGCCTCCCGCGGTGAAGACGGAGATGACGACCGAGCTCTCCAAAGCGGATGGCCTCACCATGATCGACCCGGACGAGTTGGTGACGCTGACCCTGAAGTCCCTCAAGGCCGGCGCGCGCGAGATCCGGCCGGGGCAGGCCAACGCGCTCGCATTCATGCGCCGCCTCGCCCCCGATTTCATCAACAGGCAGCTCTGGAAGTCGGCCAAGCAGTTCGTGCCCGCGCGTGCTGCCCTTGCGACCGGACGCCGTGATGATCCCCAATACTCCGGCTGATCGTCAATCAGCGCCTGAGCGTCCCATTCGCGCGGAGCTCGTTCCCGATACGCCGGATCTCGGCTTCCCCCTTCTGCAGCGCTTCTTTGCTCGTGTGCACGGAATACATTCCGAGCACCAGATCGTGCGGATGCTTTCGCGCTGACCCGAGCACGAAGCGCGTCGGTCCATCGGCGACGAAGTCGAGTGGCTCCGAACCTTCGGCGAAGATTGCTAGCTCGCCGTTCGGAATGGCGGTCCTGGTGGTCCGCAGGGCCCCGTCGCCGACTGCGACCCAGGCCACGTCATGGTCTTTCGGCGGTGTGAACGTCCATCGCTCGCCGTCCTGAAGGCTCACGACGAGGTACGTCATCCGCGGCGGCGCAGCGATGGGGCTCGTCAGGCCATCGTAGCTTCCGAGGATCACGCGGACGCGGCCGTCCGTCGGCACCTCGTCAGGCATGACGTAATGAGCCTGATTCGGCCCGTTTTCGAGCTCGGGCGGAAGTGCGACCCAGAGCTGGAACACCTTGACGTGCCCGGGTTGGGCTTGTCCGGTGTGCCACACGCCGTTTCCCGCGCGCATCCACTCGATGCTCCCGGCCGGGAGGACGTCGTCCGTGCCAGTCGTCTCGGCGATGCGGACAGCACCGTCGAGCATCACGGTCACGGTCGCGATGCCCGAGTGCGGATGCCAGAGCTGGTCCATCGGAATCCGCTCGTTGCCCTCGAAGACGGCCAGGTCGAGGAAGACGAACGGCTTCATGAGCTCGCCAAGATCCGACGGGCTCACGAGCCGCGTGATGGGGCCGCGCGTTCGTCCGCGCGTGCGGTACACGAGTTCGCGAATGGGGCTTTCAATCCGATGTGCCAACATGGCTATTCCTCTGCTTGATAGTGGTGTTCGTTATGGCTCAGCGCGCCGGGGGGGGCGATACAGGCCTCCGAGCCCGGCGCGAGGCCTCCGGTCTTCTTCAGCGTGCCTCGGCAACGGCGAGCGCTTTGCGATCGGCCGTACCAATCCGCGTCGTATTCGGCAGGCTCCGCATACGAAGCATGGGGGCGAACGCGTCGCGGTGTGCCCAAGCGAGGTAAACCTCGAGACCGAGCAGCATCAGCGGCAGAGCGAAGCCGCCCTGCGCCAAGAAGAAGTGGAAGCCGACGATGTTCACGAGCACGGGCGCGAGAAGCGTCAACGCGAGTGGAACGAATCGACCCGAGAGGAGCATGACGCCGGAAGCGACCTCGGTGATCGCCAAAAGCGGGAGCATGTAGCCAGTCGCGATGAGGGCGCCGAAGAACTGTGCCGGCGGTCCCGAGACGGGCGGTTGCGGAAGGAACGGGATGAGTTTGTTGAGCCCCATCACGGCAAACACGAGGCCAAGGCCAAGGCGCGCAACCGTGGGGAATTTTCGAGCGATGGTATTCATGATCTCTCCTCGTTTCGTTCGAGACGGATGGTGTTGAATTCCGAAGCGTGCCTTCACGCGACGCTTTGCGCAGCGGCCCGAACCGCTTCGACGTCGAGGTCGATCTCGACGCGATCGCCGACGAGGATGCCGCCTGCCTCGAGCGCCTGATTCCAGGTGAGGCCGAAGTCACTTCGATCGATCGTGGTCTTCGCGACGAAGCCGACGCGCTCATTGCCCCAGGGGTCCGTTGCGCGACCGCCATACTCGGCGTCCAGCGAGACCTCGCGCGTCACCCCCCGGATCGAGAGGTCGCCGATGACCCGATACCGCGTCTTCTCGATTTGCTCGATCCGCTTGCTGCGAAAGCGGAGTTCGGAAAAGTTCTCCACGTCGAAGAAGTCCGGGGAGCGCAGATGCGTATCGCGGTCGGCGACGCCGGTGTCGATACTCGAAGCATCGATGCTCACGTCGACGGACGAGCGCGTGACGTCGCCGTCGTCGAGCCGGATGGTGCCCGAGTACTTCGCAAAGCGACCTCGAACCTTCGAGATCACCATGTGGCGGACCGAGAAGTTGATGGCCGTGTGGGCGGTGTCGATGTTCCAGTCGTTGTTGCCCATGACAGTGTCCCTCGTGGTGTCGGAGCGATCGGGCGCCACCGAGGCAACCGTCACGCGCCGTCTTCATGGGTAAGCAATACGATCGTCCCGCCGGATGGATTAGTCGGGTCGAGCTGGATGGACTCTCCCACCTATGGGATAATCAGGCATGGATCTCAACGAAATCCAGGTATTCGCGCGCGTCGTGCAGACCGGCAGCTTCATCGCAGCCTCGGCTCTGCTTGGGATGCCGAAGTCCACGGTGAGCAGGAAGGTGTCTGACCTCGAGAAGCGCTTGAACGCCCGCCTTCTCCAGCGCACGACGCGCAAGCTGAGCCTCACGGACGTGGGGCGGACCTACTACGACTACTGCGCGCGCATCATCGCCGAGGTGGAAGATGCCGAGCGTGCGGTGAGTAGCTTGCAAGACTCGCCTCGGGGCCCTCTCCGAGTGACCGCTGGCCCCAACGTCACGTTCCTCGCGCCCATCATCAGCGACTACTTGAAGTGCCACCCCGAGGTGCGGATCGAGCTCGTGACCACCACGCGCTCTGTGGACCTCGTGGAGGAACGCTTCGACCTCGGCATTCGAGCGGGCAACCTCGCCGACTCGTCGCTCGTCGCGCGGAGCCTTGGACGCGTGGGATGGTTTCTCGTCGCGACTCCCGCGTACCTCAAGAAGCATGGCCGCCCACGCTCGCCCGAAGAATTGGCGAATCACGATTTCTTGTTCTTCGGCGCCGGGCTCGAGGGCGTAGGACCTCGCCTCGAGAAGGACGGAAGGACCGTGCACGTCGCGCTGTCACCGCGCCTTTCAGCAAGCGACATGGACATGCTTCACGCGGTGACGACCGCGGGCTTGGGGATCGCCCTACTTCCGGCCTTCCAATGCGTCGAGCAGCTACGTTCCGGCCGCCTCACGCGCGTTCTGGCTGATTGGAACGCCCCATCGGTGCCGGTGCATGCGGTGTATCCGAGTGCGCGCCATATTTCTCCGAAAGTGAAGACTTTCTTAGAGCATCTTCAGGCGCGCATGACGCCGCCGCCCTGGGAGCTCGGCCCTGCGCCGTAGGCTGCCCTCGGCCAACGATGGCACCCGTCGCCGTGAATCGTTGGGATCGCGGAACGAAGCTCGGCATCGACGCGGGACCCGAGTAGCTCGCCCGTCGTCTGCGACTTCCTCTATCCTCGACAGGGAAGGCCGGGCTCGATCGGCTTTGCCGGGGGCGAAGGGAGCAGAGGAAGATGGTCAGGAATCGTCGTGTGCGCTCGTCGAGCATGCCTGCCTTGACGCTCACGCTCGCGGTCGCAGCGGGGGTTGCGTGCTCCAGCGCTTCGACGGAGGAGGCGGCTGGGCCGGCCCACGCGCCGATTGCCGAGCCGTCTCCGACTTCGTCCGATGGAGACGAGGACGCGCGTGCGCCGAGCCACACGGACGACGGCGGAGGAGCGAAGCCCGACGCAGGAGCACTGCCCTCGACCGGCGCCGACAAGCCCAATTGTAAATACAAAGCCCACGCAACGGGCATTACGGCAGGCCAGCAGGCGGGTGGGCTCTCGTTCCACGTCTACGCGCCGGCGACGTACAATCCGAACGTCGGACACACGGTCGTCATCTTGATGCACGGTCAGGACTCTGACGGCGTTGGCGAGCTCACCGCGCTCTGGCAGCCGATCGCCGATCAGGAGCAGCTCGTCCTCGTCGCGCCCAGCGGATCACGTCCGGCGACGAACGGCGATCCCAATGGGCACAATTGGACTGTCGCGGATCTCAACGACATTCAAGATCTGATGCCCGAGATCGACGACTGCTACAACGTCTTCGTGAAGAAACACATCCTCTGGGGATTCTCCGAGGGCGGGTTCTACGGATACTTGCTTGGAATCGGCGCGGCGAATCAGTTCTCCGGACTCGCGATGGGCGGCGCCAATACCTCCTTTGCGCGGCAGAACGGTTATCCGCCGTCCGCGGCGCAGTGGAAGATCCCGGTGAGCGACGTTCACGGCGACCAAGACCAGAATCCCATCAGTGTCACGCGCCAGGACAAGGCCGACTTCGAAGCGGCCGGCCACGTCTTCACGCTCCATGAGTTCTCGGGCGGTCACTCGATTTCGCCCGACCAAGTGCGCGCGCAGTACGACGACCTCAAGGCGTCCGTCTCACCGTGACGGCGTTCGTTCCCCTGACCGAATACTCCTCCAGAGAGCTTCGTGCCGGTATCGGTTTGGACGGACCGTGCCTGATGCACGATGGCACCTTCGGGCTCTTCGTCTCCCTCCGCGGGAAGGATGGCGGAGCAATGCCGTCGCCTTCGGAGCTTCACTGGCGGCGCGATGTACCCACCCGCATGCGGGTTGAACCCATTCATCTGTTTCTTCGCCGCCATGAAGACAGCGCCCTCTATTTGGGCAACGCTTCGTTCGTACGCGCTGGAAGTCCAGGCCGAGATGGTTTCAAGATCTTGTTCCGTCTCTCGGAGCCGTTGTCCGAAGCGTTCTGGCGTGAACTCGTAAGCGCCGCCAATGCGCCGCCACCACCCGCGCCGGAGGAGCCCATCGTCGCATTGACCGCTCAGAGCACGATGGCAGACCGTGTGAACGCGATGGAGGTCTTCGTCGAGCGCTGGTACGCGCCGGGCACGGCCGACACGGCGAATGTCGATGCTTCCGAGCGCACGGAGTTCGAGAGACTCCCGGAACCCTTGCGTCGGCTATACCGACTTGCGGCGAAGCGCCAACTGTTTGGGCAAAACAGGCTCGTCGGCGCCGATGACCTTGTCGTCAAAGACGGCAAACTCACCTTCTACGTCGAGAATCAGGGGGTGTGCGAATGGGCCATTGACCCCTCCGAAGCCGATCCGCCGGTCTTCGTACGTGGGAACGCCTTTGGAGATCCGTGGATCGAGGAGGCAACGACGCTCTCCGGGTTTCTCATCCAGATGGTGATCTACGAAGCCGTTCTTTGTTTCGCTCCGTTCCGCGCGACGAATGATGGCGTTTCCGCTTCGGAGCTGCGCAAACTCAAACGCAAGATCTCATCGCTCGCCTTGCCGGCGTGGGCCTGGAGCAAAATGCAGTTCTTCGGAAAGAACGGCATCGTCGGCTTTGCTCTTCCGAACACGGACCTCTTTCAAGTCGAGCTCGCGGCCAGGGAGAGGGCACCATTCGAAGCCATCGAGGATCTGATCTCTGACTGGCCTGATCTCGGATTCTGAGGAAGGTCCAATCGTCGTCCGAAGGCGAGCCAGTCCCTCACAATCTCTGGCACCGTACGTCGCTTCGAGCTCATCTCGTGTCGAGCGGTCGATGAGGCGGCCCGCGTCACGGCGTCGCGAAGGTGCACTCGAGAGTTCTGCCCCCGGTTCCGCAATCTGCCGAAGTATACTTCACGGCTTTCTCCGGGACGGAGCCGACGTTGATGGAGATCTTCACGGTGACCTTCGAACCGTTGACGGTTGCGTAGTAGGGATACGAATAGCCGGTCTGCGGGCTCGTCGTTCCGAGAGCGACGCTCGACTGCGGCAACGCAGGCAGGATGTCGTTCGTCGGAAGCGTACCGCCGGTGATTTCGAGCGCGGTGCTCGAGAGCCAGGACGCGAGCTTTGCAGGAGAGTCTTTGAAGCGCGTGTATCCGGAGTCGTAGCAACGGCACGCCATGCCGGTCGGGCACGAGAGATATCTCGGCGTCTCTCGGTACGTGCATGTTCCCGTTATCGTGACTGGCGCGCCGGCCTTGCACGTACCGCCTCGACACGCGGAGCCGTCTCCGCATGGGGTTCCGTCGTCGAGCGCAGTCGCCTCTTCACACGTCGGCGACCCCGAGCACGCGATTCGACCTGCTCGACAGGGATTCGTGGAGGTGCACGCCGCACCGGGCGTGCACGAAGCCGCACCATCGGGTGAGCCGGCGTCGGGCAAACCGGCGTCGGGCGAGTCCGGCTCGGCGGGGCCTCCGTCGGTCGCGCCTCCGTCGCTGCCGCCTTCGTGAGACTCCGTCGCGGCATCGCCATCGGCGATCGACGTGTCGCCGGCGTCAGGAGTGGATGTGTTGACCGGAGGGGACGTGGGGTCGTCCCGCTCGACTGTCGAGCCACAAGCCAGGAGTGTCGCGAGGAGCAACGAGCCAGCGAGCCGCGGGAAGGTCTTCACCCTTCCTGGTACGGGGCGGGGAACAAATCCTTCCCCGACACGGCTCGCTCCTTCGCGAGAGCTTTTCCGCGTCAAGGCACGGTGACGACGTGAACGTCCGTTTTCGGTCCCGACGGAACGTCGTAGTGGATCTCGACCCGCCATGTGCCGGGGGAATGTCCACGCCGGTGTTCGTCGGCAGCTTGCACCTGAGAAAGTTGCTCTGGCTGTCGGCGCGCCGGACTTCGTAGGTGCCACGGACCTTGTTCGCGCCGTCGATGACGACGTCTTCGATGTCGAGATGTTCGAGGACGAGGTCCGCGGGCGCATCACCGGGGGCACCCGTGGGCAGGTCGATCGGGCTGCCCCACACGGCGTTCTGGAGCAAGTAGTGCTTCGAGGAGTCAATCCAACTTGCGATGCCCACTTCGACGCTCTCGCCATCGCCGAGGCGACCCGAGGCGTACGATGGGGAGCCGTAATCGTTGGTGCTGAGGACGTACGCATCCGAGTTCTGACCATTGCAGGACGCGATCGGAAGAGTTCGGGAATCCGGCGCGACGATGCGAGCGCGACGTCGCCCCGCGGGCTCCGTGAGCTTCGCGTGGCCGGTCGTTCCAGCATTGATCTTGAACTCCGCGCCGTCGAGGATTCCGAACGCCACCCGATACGTCGTTCCCCAAAGGCCGAACGTGACGTTGTCCCCGGTGACGGTTCCTAGTGCCGTCGAGCGCTTGCTGCTGCCGTAGGCAGGATTCTCGGCCGTGTTGTAAGGCGTGCTGAGCGAAGGAAGAATGCGCAGATTTCGCGGGTTCCGCACGTCGAACGTCCCGCGGAGACCCACCGTGCGGGGACCCGTGGCGTCGATGACGGCCTGCGCGCTCATGAGCGTCGTCGTTTTCCCCGCCGCGATGTCGGTATCGAAAGACTCTTCGATCAGGTTCTCGTGATCCAGGACCGTGCGGATGAAGAATCGGCGCGAGCCTGGGGCGAGTCCCGTGATGGTCTGTCCGATCGAACCCAGCACGGTGACGTTTTGCTGCACGCCGTTGATCTCGTTCGACAGCGCGACCTCGCCAACGGCGGTGGCTCCCGGCGGCGCTTGAACGAGCAACGCTCCTCGGGCGTCGGTGCCGGTCGGCGTGATGACGAGGGCCCCACCCTGATCCTCCGACGTCATCGCGTCGTCGCCCGCGGCCGTGCATGCCGCGGCCATCACGGAGAGCGCTGCCAATCCAAGCGTTCGTTTGAACATCGTTCGACTCCTTGATTTCCGTTGCTCGTCGCCACCCGGCTCAGTTGAAGACTCGTGTCCACACATTGAGACGAACCGAACGAGTCTGTCGTCGTAAGAGCGGTGAACTGAGGTTGCGGCTGCCAGGACGTACGGACGATCCGACGATTCCTTCCTTCTGCGAGTCATTGCGGAATCCATTTTTTTTCGTCGGCCGACCGACCCGAAGCGCCGACGCGTCCCTCGTGTCGTGAGAGCAAAGTGATCTCGGGCGAGAGCTGATCGCGCTCACTCGGCGAGGTGTCGATTCTCGAAAGGGAGCCGATGAAGCGTTCGCACGGGCCATTCCCTGTCGCGGTACGCCGCTTGTATGGACCGCGAGCCATGCATCGCAGCTGCCTCAGGAAGCGCCGTATGGTCACCACGCTCGCCGCCTTCTCACTCACGGCCCTCGCCATTGGCTGTTCGAGTGAATCTCCTTTGACGAGCGGCACGGGCTCCATGTCGAATGCGGGTGACGGAAGCCGCCCCGACATCGATGGCGGGAGCGGCAGCGGAAGCGACCCGAGAGACGGCAGCGGTGGAGACACCGGCACGGGCGCGCGCGGCGATGCGACCGGCGTCGTGGCCGTGAGCGCGGATACGTTTCTGTCTTCGCTCGGCGTGAACACGCACATCGCGCAGGGCTACAACGCCCATGACTACGTGGCGCCGCTCAAGTTCTTGGGCGTTCGCAACATTCGCGAGGGCGCGGAGAACGTGTCGAACACCCTCATGGTTCACCAGGAGACCGGCGTGCTCGTGAACCTGGTCTCGTATTGCGATCTGAACGGTCAGATCGCTGCCGGCAAGCAGCTCGCCGCGGCTGGCGCGCTTCTCGCGCTCGAGGGCACCAACGAGCCCAACAACTTCACCGTCACGTACAAGGGGCAGAAAGGGGGCGGTGCAGGCACCTGGCTCCCCGTCGCCCAATGTCAGCGAGACCTCTACGAGCTGGCCAAGAGCGACGCCGTGCTCAAGTCGTATCCCGTGTTCACCGTGTCGGAGGAGGGCGCCGAGATCGACAATGTCGGCTTGCAGTTTCTCACCATCCCGAACGGCTCCAATCTATCCATGCCGGACGGCACCGTTTATGCGGATTACGCGAATTGCCACAACTACGTCAGCGGCAATGCGAACGTCTACGAGTCCAACATGGCGTGGAACGCGGCGAGCTCGGCCAAGAACACTCCCTGGATCGGCGACGGCTTGTGGGGGGAATTCGGTTCCACCTGGCTGAAGCACTACGCGGGATATTCCGAGATGCAGATCGCGACGCTGCCTCGCGTGACGACGGAGACGGGGTGGGACAGCACGAACTCGCCGGGCGGACAGTCGGTGCAGGGCGTCGTCTTGGTGAACACCTATCTGTCCCAGTTCAAGCAAGGGTGGCGGTACACGTTCATCTACGAGCTCGTCGACGAGCAAGGCAGCACGGGCGATCAAGGGCTCTACACGGCGAGCATCCAGCCCAAGCTCGCGGCGACATATATCCACAATCTGACCACGACAATCGCGGATGCGACGCCGCTCGCCAACCCCGGAAAGTTGAATTACTCGATACCCAATCAGCCTGAGACCGTGCACGATCTCTTGCTCCAGAAGAGCAACGGCACGTTCGAGCTCGTCGTCTGGGACGAGAATGCAAAAGGAACGGACGCCGTGGCGGTGAATCTCGGCACCACGCGCACGACCGTGAACGTGTACGACGTCACCAAGGGGACGACGCCGACCCAGACGCTATCGAACGTCAGCACGGTGTCGCTCACGATGAGCGATCACGCCGTCATTCTGGAGATCCCGCAATGAGGGCGCCACGACCGGCCAACGCTAGGCCGTCATCGGCGACGTGCTAAGCGCAATGCCGTTCGGATAGGTAGACAATTTTTACAGGAAGGTCGGAAGGTCGGAAGGATTTATTATCGTCCCGCGTAACGCGCCAAATCCGCTTGCTGGGAAATTGAATTACGCCAATGCCGACGCGGTGTCGCGCGATTGGTCGGCTCTCCGCCCCAAAAACTTCCGCCCTTCCGCCCTTCTGTGAAAAATCTCAGGTCGGATTCATCGGTGTCAGACCGATGGCTGCTTATCCGAACGGCGTTGGCTCTAAGCGAAGAGGTGGGCCAAGCCGAACGCCGCTCCGGCGGCGAGGGCGCCGACGATTGTCGTCTGGATCGCCCCTCGAACGGAGGGAGCTCCGGTCACGCGGGCCTTCAGCCAGCCGAAGGTGAAGAGAGCGCCAAGCGTGACGACGGCGGAGACGAGGAGCGCCTGTCGAACGTTCTCGAAGATCATGTAGGGCACGAGCGGGAAGAAGCCTCCGACGACGTACGAACCACCGATCGCGGCCGCACTTCGAAAGGCGCGACCAGGTTCCGGTCGTTCGAGGCCAAGCTCGAAGCGCATCATGAAGTCCACCCACGCTTCGTGGTTCCTCCGAAATGCCCCGACGATCGGCGCGACCTCGGCGGCGGTGACGCCGTAGGCGGCGAACAGCTCCTCGACCTCGCGGGCTTCGTTTTCCCCGTACTCCTCGACCTCGCGCCTCTCCCGAGCCAGCTCGCTGGCATAATGTTCGGCGTCGCCGCGGCTCGCGAGATATCCACCGAGGCCCATGGCAATGGCCCCGGCCACGACCTCGGCGAGCCCAGCTGTAAGGACGATGCGGGATTGCGCAACGGCGCCAGAGACGCCCGCGGCAAGAGCAAAGGGGACCGTCAATCCGTCGGACATCCCGATGACGATGTCTCGAACGGTGTTTCCCCCGCGAAAATGAGCCTCTCGATGGATCATACGCACGACCGCCGGATCCGGCTTCTCGCCGAATGAACCAATCACCTGCGTCCTCATCCTGTAGGTCGCGGTGGCGTGATCGTCAACGGTAATTGGTCGCAGTGCGTGTTTTCAAGTTGTCGAATTTGAAGACGAAATTCATTCTGGCGAGTCCGCAGTGCGGTCGACGCTTGCCGGATATCAGCATTTCGAAATCGACGGACGAACGGTACCGCGGTCGAGGACCCGCCAGAGAACGAAGGATGCCCCTCGCGCGTTCTGCTGGCCGCTCGTGTCGAAAGGGGGCGGACGCTCTACGCGACGTCGAAGATACGGAACCGCGGCTTCATCCATCTCGCGCTGAACTTGGAGCAAGATCTCTTCGGGAGTTGGGCCCATGCGTCGGCGAAGTAGAAGTATACGAGGGGCCCCATCGAAGTTGGGACGTAGATCGTCATCCTTGCCGGCCAAGACGGGCCCTCGCCGAGAACGCCCGCGCTCGGAGCAAATGGCGGGTGGCGATCGTGACCAGGTCGAAAGCTCGGCGAACGTCGAACTCTTTGAACGAGAGCGCCCAGCGTGAGGGTTCGCTTCCGAACAGCTTGAGACGCAAACCGAGCTTCACCGTCATACGCACCGCCATGCGAACCCCGCTCGTGTGAAGCCCGTTTGAGCCCGTCTGAAGGGCCTTCCCTTGGGTGACCTTGGCATATGCGAGTGGGGCCGTCGATGCGCTGGTTGATCGCGTGGTCGCTCGGCAGACCGGCGGCGGACGGTGCATGATGGACGCGGTCAAAGTAGCTGGAGCAGGCGCTCTCGCCGGAGCAGGCCGACAACGATGCGACGACGGGAACGTCCCGCAGTGTGGCGTCGCTGCGAACGGTGCGTGACGAGCGCGGCCTCGGCGGCGAGTAACGTCCCGACCGATGCCCGATCGAGGAGGAGTGTGTCGAGGCTCGCGAGCCGAGCGAGACGGAGCGCGCAGTGGCGAGTCGGGCCGTGCCATCGCTGGCACGTCGTTTGGACGCGAACCGCCGGACGATGGCTGCAATACGCCAGGAGCACCAATGGGGTGGTGGTCAGCGCTCGCAGGGGCTCGTGGACGTGCTCGACCGCGTGCTCGACAAGGGGCTCGTCATCGCCGGCGACATCAAGATTTCGTTGGCCGAGGTCGAGCTTCTCACGATTCGGATCCGCCTCATCATTTGCTCTCTCGACAAGGCTCAAGAGGTCGGACTCGATTGGTGGAAGACCGATCCGCATCTCTCGTCGGGCCAGGCGCCGCTTTTGACGGAGAACGAATCACTCCGTGAAGAGATCGAGATCCTTCAGCACAAGCTTGCTGAGCTCGAGGAGAAAGTCGTGCAGCGGCCGAAACCGATGGCCTCTGGAGAAGCCACCGCCAGGAGGCCTCCATCACTCACAGGAGCCCCTGCACGTGCCGGAGCTCCGGTTCGGCCCGAGGTCCCGCGGGGAACCGGAGCTGCGAAACTTCCTCCTAAATGAATGGTCACATGAATGGGGTTTAGTCATGTGCTTCGAACCCACCTCCAGGATCGCCGCGCTTGCATCGCGATATGCGTTTGCATCTCGGCTTTGCGAGCGCGCGCCGGCGGAGCCTTGAGGCGACATGGACCTCGTCTTGGATGCCAGCACGAGCGCCACGTACGTCTATTGCGTCGTGAAGGCAGCTCCTCGTAATCCCACGTCCATGAGCGGGCGCGCGCCGACGGTTGGCCGCTTGCCCAAAGGGCTCTGTGGGACGGGAAAGCCGCGCATACTCGATGCCGGCGACGGTTATTACCTGCTCGTCACGAGCGCGCCCTTGTCTCTCTATGGCGGAGCCGTCATCGACGCTCAGCTTTCCGATCTCGATTGGGTAGTGGAGCGCGCGAACGAGCACGAGGCGCTGGTCGAGCACGCGACGCGCTTGGGTACGGTCGTGCCAATGAAGCTCTTTACGCTCTTTGGCAACGACGAGCGTGCCTTGACGCACGTTCGCAAGATGAAGAGGACCCTCGAACGCGTCGTCGAACAGATCGCCGGATGTGAAGAGTGGGCGCTCAGGGTTCTTTTCGACCCGACGCGTGCCGCGAGCGCCGCGAGCGCCGAGACTCCGTCGAAGAAGCGCGCCGTGCACCAGGATCGCGGCTCGTCGGACAAGTCCGGGACGAGCTTCTTGCTTGCCAAGAAGGCGGCCGACGAAGAGCGGCGTCATGCGGGGGCTCACGGCGCCGAGGTCGTCGAGGACCTCTACGAGCGACTCGAGAGCCTCGTACGAAGCGCTCGCACTCGCGAATCCGCGAATGGCGATCTCGCAGAGCATATCGTGCTCGACGCTGCGTTTCTGGTCCCTCACGCGTCCGTCAGAAAGCTCGTCTCCCTCGTCGAGCGTGCGGCGAAAGCGATCGTCGACGATGGCTTCGACGTGAGCCTCAGCGGGCCATGGCCAGCGTATAGCTTCATCGAGGCGCGATGAGCACGCGGGGGCGGAGCCCGACTCGGCGCGCGCGGCCGGCACGCCACGCCCCCCCGCAGGAGCCCGTCCGGAGGCAACGTGGGCTCGATGCGCGCATCCAGGGACCTCGCATTCTCGAGGGAATCGATGCATCGCTTCTCGACATCGTCGACCACGTCCTCACGAAAGGCATCGTTCTCAAGGGCGATGTGGTGCTCGGAGTTGCCGACATCGAGCTCATCTATCTTCAACTCTCGGCCGTGCTCTGCGCCTTCGACCGCATCGCCGGGCCGTCGGCCGGCACGAGGCACCGCGCAGCGAACAAGCCCACAGTCGTTCGCCGTCCCTTGGCCGGCAAACCTGATCGACGACGTGCCCCTTGATGTACATGTACGCACTCATCGACCAGAGGCCGGCGCGGCGAGAGCTGCTGGGGAGGGGCATGCGGCGAAAGCCCTTGTCCCTCGTTCGAGCGGGCAAGACGTACGTTGTCGTCGAGCAAGGCGATTCATGCGAAGCCACGGCGCCGGCACTCGTTGCCCATGACCGCGTGGTGCGACGTCTTTCGCGGCTTCTTCCTGCCGTCCTCCCGCTACGGTTCGGGACCGTCGCCGATGGACCCGAAGCGATCCGGGCGCTGATCGCTCCCTTGGCCGAGCCGCTCGAGCGCGCCTTCGAACGCGTTCGGGGAGCGGTCCAATTCACGTTGCGCGTGAGCGGATTGCCCGCTTCTCCGCCGCCGCTCGATCCTCGCCTCGGTCCAGGCGCGCGTTGGCTTGCGGGACGCGCCGCGCGCTACACGGTGCCCGAGCTCGCGAGCGTGACGAATGCAACGCGACCATTCGTGCGAGCGCTGCGGGTCGAGCGCCGCGATGATCCTCCAGGGCTTGCCGACGTCTACCAGCTCGTGGCCCGTGACGATGTGCGGAGGTGGCGTGCCGCGTTCAGGCGTTCGCTGCTTGCACTGCCTTCGGGCATCCGCGTCACGATGACTGGACCTTGGCCGGCGTGGTCCTTCGCGGAGCTCACATGAAAAAGTCTCGCCCTGCGCCGGAGCCCCGAAAGCGGGGCGCTCGTGTGCGGAAGGCGCCGGTCGCGCGTGGACGATCGCGAGCGTCCAAGGCACCCGCGCTCGGTGGCGCCGAGATTCACGAGCTCCGTGGAAGCGAAATCGAAGCGCTGCGGGCGGAGGTGAAGAAGAAGCGCGCCGAGCTTTCGCGCTGGAATCCAGATCCCGAAGACGTTCAAAAATCGGTCGCGCAGCTGGTGCTCGCGTTGGTCGAGTTCCTGCGAAAGCTCCTCGAGCGTCAAGCAATCCGGAGAATGGAAGGGCAGTCCCTCGACCCTGAGGAGATCGAGCGCATCGGTCTCGCGCTCATGCGCCTGGAGGAAACCGTGCACGAACTCGCGGCGCGTTTCGGGCTGACTCCAGAGGAGCTGAACCTCGATCTCGGGCCTCTCGGACGATTGACGTAAGGCAAGGGCAGGGGGCGCGGGCCGCGAGCGTGACACCATTTCGCTCGCGGGGCGAGAGGGCGAGAGGGGGGCGGTCGGTGCGCGCTGGCTGCCTCGGCCTCGCCATCCTCGGCGAAATGAAAAACTCGATTCACCGCCATCGATCTCTGGTCACGCTCTGGTCGCACGGCAGCTGCCCTTGTTCGGCGCGACAGCGGGCTCGCTTGGTACACCCGATGCACAATGGGGGCCCTTTGACGCAGAGAGCTGAGACGCTGAGAGCGCCGAGGTAGAAGGAACGATCTGAGTATTTGATGTCTGTCCTCCGCCTCGACGATCGGCGCCACGGGTCCAGGAGGGTAAAGACGTGGCTGACCGAGCAGGTACTCACGTACACGGTGTCCCGAAAAACTCGAAAGCGAAGACTCCGCAAACCCTACAGGGGGCAGGCCGTCACCTGGCAGGGGTCGCTTCGACCGCGCCGAGATCTCCTGAGCCCATTACCAAGCCGATTTCCAAGACGGCTGCGCCGGCCGCGAAAGCCGTGCAGCAGGCCGCGACGACCGGACTGAACGCGACCAAAACGGCGGCGTCCACGATGAAGAGCCAGGCGGGAGCGGCGACCACGACCGCGGCGTCGACCATGAAGACCGCGGCGTCGACCGCAACCAAGACCGCGACCGCCGCGCCGAAGAGCGCGGTGGGAACGGCGGCGAAGGCTGCAGGGACCGCGACGAAGACGGCGTCGACGGCAGCGAAGGCCGCGACCCAAGTGGCGGATCGTGCCGTCGCCGGTGCTAGCCGCCCCATCGGCGTGACCGCCCCTCGGCTCACTCCGATCGTTTCCAAGGTGACGGGGGGCGCCAAGAGCGTCCTGTCGACCGTACGTGCACGCGTCGCCACGAGCTCGATTCTCGACTGGCTTCGCGCCCTCGTGCGTCGCGTCGTGGCGTTCGTGAAGGAGCTTTTCCAAGAGGACCAGTCGGAGGTCCCCGCTCCCCCTGCTTGAGCAAGGCAGTTGGAAAGACACTGCCCTTCCGATTTCCAAACGACGAAACAACGAACCGCGGGCATCGACGCACGTGGTTGCTCGGTATGAAAACCCTTTGGTGGCGACAAGTCGCCGAGATCTTCAGAGGTAAGCCATGAACGTTTCAGCTTCTGCGGGCGGCGGAGGAGGCGTAACGCGCTCGAACCCGGGCGGCGGCACGCTGGCCGACATTCTCGATCGCGTGCTCGACAAGGGCATCGTCATCGAAGCGTGGGCCACCGTCTCGCTTCTGGGAATCGAGATTCTCGGCGTCAAAGCCCAGGTTGTCGTGGCATCGGTCGAGACGTATCTGAAGTACGCAAACTTGATTGCCGGCGGTGGACAAGCGGCACAAGCGTCGTCCGCACCTGAAATCAAATCTTCCGAGGCTCCGTCGCGTGAGCCCGCGGCGAAGGCACCTGCATTGACGGAAAAGCCACAACCCTCCCATCGGTTGCCGTCGGAGGACGAGCTCGTCAAGTACCTGACCGAGCATTCCCACGGTCTGGGGCTCGATCAAATGGGGGAGCACTTTCATGTGCCTCCGGAACAGCTCGAGGCAGCGGTCGTTCACCTGGTCGAGGAGCACCGCGTTCGCAAGGATGAGGCGCGCAAATTGTTTCTTCCCGTCGGCGGGAGGAAGGTGTGAGCGGCCGCAATCATCCACCATCCACCGACGCGAAATTGAAATAGGCGAACGAAGAAACGAAGATTGGAGGAGCCCATGGCAACGCCCGCGGAGTCGATCACGGGGACCTACATTTATTGCGTAATGCCTACGCCCGGGACGGAGGCGGTAGACCCGGCGACGCTCGGCAAATCGGTCGGCGCTTCGGAGCCGGTGCGGGTCTTGCGCAGCAACGGTTTGGCCGCCATCGTGAGCGATGCGGTGCGCGATCAGTACGATCCGAGTCGTGCCAATATCGGCGCGCACGAGCATGTCGTACAAGGAGCGTTCGAGCGAGGCGATGTTCTCCCGGTGCGATTCGGTACCGTTGCCCAGAACGACGACACTGTCCAACGCTTCTTGCGCGATAACCACTCCAGCCTTCAAAAGTCGCTCGAAGGGCTACACGATCGTGGCGAGATGGTGCTCAAAGCGACGTGGGATCAAAATGCCATCCTCAAGGAGCTCCTCGCCGGCAACGAAACGATCCGTGCGATGCGTGACGAGATCGCGTCGCGTCCCGAAGCAGAGACGTACGATCAACGCATCGAGCTCGGGCGCATGGTGAGCGAGGCGATCGAGGAAGAACGAAAGAGGCTGGCCGACCTCGTGGTCGAGCGGCTCCGGCCCAAAGCCGCCGATACCGAAGTGCATCAACTGCTGTCCGAGACGATGGTCGTCAACGCAGGGTTTCTGGTCGAGCGCAATTCGATGGAGGCCTTCGACAAGGAGGTCGGTGCGCTCGGCGAAGAGCTCCGCGGGAAACTGAATTTCAAGTACGTGGGACCGTTGCCCCCGTATAGCTTCGTCAGAATCAACGTGCCCAAGGAGGGATGATGATTCTGGGGCTCCTGACGAACGTACTCCTCGCGCCCGTCACGGGGCCGATCTACGGCGTCCGCTTCGTTTTGAATGCCCTCAAGACGCAGGCCGAGACCGAGCTCGAAGGCCAAGAAAAGCACCTGCAGGAGGAGCTCGTGGCGCTCAACATGCGAATGGAGCTCGGACAGATCTCGGAGCCCGAATTCGAAGAGCAGGAGGCGACGCTCTTGAAGAAGCTCAGAAACTTCCGCGCGGGTCAGTAAACCAAGCCGAACCCCATCGGGCGAGTGCATTGGCCCCGCGTGGCCCAGGATAGATGGCCCGTGCCTTCACGAGCTGCTTCGAGCGAGTCTGCGAGACGGCCAGCTTCGAAAGCTCGACGAGCTCCGAGCGCTCGACCTCCACCGCCGCGTTGCACCGGCCGCAACCCGGTTCGGTGACGGCATTGACGAGAATGGCTGCAAGCGGGACTTCGAGCTCCTTCAACTTGCGTACGAGCCGTGCCGTCTCGAGCCGGGGAAGAATTGCGGGGCGCGTCACGGCGACGAACGCGGCGCGCGTCGGGTCGGTCAGCAGTGCCATGAGGCCCCGGAGCTGGTGTGCGAAGTCGGTGAGGTCGCTAGCGAAGTCGCCGAGGCCGACCACGTTGCGGTACTTGAGCACCACCACCATGAGCGCGTGTACCCACTCGAGCGCCTTGGCAGGCAGCTCGAGCAACCGAAGCGTGTGCCCTGTTGGTGCAGTATCCGCGATGACGAGGTCGTAACGCGCGGGCGGAGACAGCGCTTCGGTGATGGTGACGAGAGCGAGCAGCTCGTCGATCCCGGGCGGCGCGAGGTCGAGAAGATCCTCGAGCACGATCCGGTCGTACGATGCACTCATGTTTCCTCGGAAGATCGAAGAGAAGAGGTCATCGATAGCGCTCCGATAGCGTTCGCGCTGCGAAGCCCACGCGCGAGCCGCGTCGAGCTCGCGTGCGACGAGGTTGGGCGGGGCACCCGGCACGGGCTGCTCGTCGTCCGACAGCTCCGCCGCGAAAGCATCCCCGAGCGAGTGGGCCGGATCGGTGGAGAGCACGAGGACCCGATCGCGTGGCCGCTCCTCGGCCAGAGCGAGCGCTGCCGCCGTCGCCGCCGATGTCTTTCCGACGCCGCCCTTCCCACCGAAGAGCACGAGTTCGGCGGACGGAGAGATGGGCAAACAGAAGCCGCGTGCGCTCTTTGCGGCCGCGCCTGGGGCAGGTCCGGATGGCGGTGTTGGGGGCTCCTCGGCGTCGCGAGCGGCGAGTGCGAGCTCGAGCAACGCTCGAGGACCACGCGGTTCGACGAGCAGCGCCGGCATCTCGATGACCCGGGCACCCGCAAAGGTGCGCGCGAGGTAGAGCCGCCACGTCCGCTCCTCCGAAACGCGCGGCGTGCATCGAGCGCAGGGGCGGTCGGGGACGGGCCAAACGCGGTTGACGACGACCACCGCGAGCGCAATTCCGAGCTCGGCCATCGCCTCGGCCGCATCCTCCGACTCCCGGACGGGTAGCTCTTCGGGAAGGGTGACCCAGGTGAACGACGCGCGCGAGCGATCGGTGAGGATGGCGTGGAGCTCGGCGGCTTCGCGAGCGATGTCGTCGATGACCTCGTCGGCGGCGTCGGGCGCCCACGCTCCACCGAGGCTCGTCGTGAGAAAGCGATGTTTCTCGTGCATGTCGTTGAGTACCTGCGCCAAGCGAGCGAGGGTCTCCGGCATCTCGAGCAGGCGCAACGTATGGCCCGTGGGGGCCGTGTCGACGATGACCTCGTCATACGGGTGAGCCTTTGCCAGGCGCAGCAGCTCGATGAGCCCTACGAGCTCGTCGACGCCCGGAAATGAGAGCGACAGCATTCGGTCGATGTCTTCGTCGTCGAGGTAGGTGCCTCTCGAGGCGATGGTGTGGAAGGCCTGGTCACGGACTCGGAGCCAGCGTCCCAACGCGCGATCGGCGTCGAGCTCGGTGGCGTAGAGCTCGCCACGAGCGCCGTGGACCCGTCGCGCGTCGGGGCCGAGCTCGACGGCGAGTGCATCCGCCAGCGAATGAGCGGGGTCGGTCGAGACGACGAGCACTCGCGAGCCTTCGCTTGCGGCGCGCACGGCGGCGGCCGCAGCGCATGTGGTCTTGCCGACTCCGCCTTTGCCTCCGCAGAAGGAGAGCCGCGGCGGTGTCACCGCGTCATCCACCCCGTGCTCCATCACCTGGGGCACTGTGCACACGGAGTCGTCGCCCGGAAGACCGCGACGAAACGCGAACCGAGCGCGTGTATTGACGCGGCGCGTTTGATGCTTCGACGGAGACGCACGGGTGCACGCCCGAGGAGGCGCTTCATGCTCGACGACGTCATTCGTTCAGGCGCAGAGGCAACGCTCACCTGGCTCGGTACGAAAGATCCGGGCCTGAAGCAGCTCATCGACAAATCGTACGGCTGCGCCGTGTTTCCTGCCGTCGGTCGTGCGAGTGCTGTGCTCGGCTGTTCACGCGGTCAGGGCGCGGTCTTCGAACATGGCAAACCGATCGGGTTTGCAACCGTGACCCAATTGACCCTCGGCGTGCAGGTTGGCGGTGAGACCTACAGCGAGCTGCTCATCTTCTCGAACAAGGAGGCGCTCGAGGCCTTCAAGAAGGGCAAGCTGGCCTTCGCCGCGAACGCTTCGGCAGTCATCGTCAAGGCGGGCGGGACCGGCACGACCGACGTCAGCGGTATCGTCGCGAAGGCCTATCAGCGCGGGGGAATGCTCCTCGAGTTGTCCCTTGGGGGGCAGAAGTTCAACTACTTCAAGCACCTCGGCAAATCGAAAAAGCGGGGAAAGGGAGCCAAGGGCGAGGAGGAGTCGCGCCTTGGTGCCGGAGCTCACGGACGGAATGGCGAACAGGAAGAGCAGCAAGCAAAGCAGCGCATGACCGAGGGCGCTGAAGCGGTCGCCGAACAGCACGGAGAAGAGGAGATCGAGGCGAAGCGCGCCGAAGGGGCCCCTCCGCAAGGTACGGGGAACGGAGGGGAGCAGGTCCACGCGGCCGAAGGCGAAGAAGTCGACCCACCCGAAGATCCGCAAGGAGAACGGCAAGACGATCCCGTCGACCCGCCAGGCGAGAACGCCGACGATCCGCCGGGCGAGGGATCGAACGAGAACACCCGCGTCGCCCGCGCGGCGGGTTCCCGCGGTTCGCACGACGGTCATACGGAAGCAGAAGTGGCGGAAAAAGATCCTCATCACAACGGTGGAGGGAACGGGGCCACGAGTCTTCGACAACGCCTGCAAGGGCGGCTCAAGGGCTCCGGACGGAAGCTCGTTGGCAACATCGCTCACTTTGTCTCCGAGCATGGTGCGCCGCATGGGCTCGACCGGATCGGTTCTTCGATCGCCGCGAAGCGTCACCCGAAACTGATCGGGAAGCCACTCGCCCTCCTCCACAAGGTCGGGGATGCGGCGACCGGACTCGCGAAGGAAGCCAAGATTGGCCCGACGCTGAGCGACGAAGTCGACGCCGCCGTCCGCCGAATGGTCGAGCATGATCCTGGGATCCGGGGCCTGCTCGATCGCGCGTATGGCTATGCAGTATTTCCTATGGTCGGAAAGGCCTCAGCGGTCCTCGGCGTCGGATATGGGCGCGGAGAGGTGTTCGAGCGCGGTCAGATGATTGGATATGGGGCGGTGGTGCAGGTGCTGCTCGGCGTTCAAGTCGGCGGGCAAACCTACGACGAGCTCATCGTCTTCGAGAACGCGGGAGCTCTCGAGCGCTTCAAGAGCGAGAACCTGGCATTCGCGATGAATGCGTCGGCCGTGCTCGTCAGAGCCGGCGCGGCGGCGACGACGAACTATTCGTCTGGAACGGCGGTGTTCATCCATCCCGAAGGCGGCATGGCCTTCGAGCTCTCACTTGGAGGGCAGAAGTTCATCTACCGGAAGAAAGGCATGGGCGCCCCTCCACCGAAGTTCCTGAGGGGTGGAGACTTCTTGAAGCAGGGAGCTTCTCGACCCGAAGGCGCAGAGGCCCAGCCAGCCGAGTCTCGAGGCGCCGAGGAAACTGCGGAAGCGCAGAGCGGCGAACCCGAGCCTCAGGAGGCCGAGGAAACCGCCGAAGCGCAGAGCGCCGAACCCGAGCCTCAGGAGGCGGAGGAAACGGCGGAAGCGCAGAGCGCCGAGCCCGAGGAGGGCGTGGAAGAAACCGCGGAAGCGCAGGGCGCCGAGCCCGAGCCTGAGGAGTACGAGGAGGAACCTGCGGAAGCGCAGAGTGCCGAGGCCGAGGAGTATGGGGAGGAACCTGCCGAAGCGAAGGGGGCCGAGGCCGAGGAGTACGAGGAGGAACCTGCCGAAGCGCAGGGGGCCGAGGCCGAGGGGTACGAGGAGGAGCCTGCCGAAGCTCAGAGCGCCGAGCCGGAGCCCGAGCCTGTAGAGACGCGCGAGGCGCAACCGCGAAGACCGCAGCCACGAAGTCCTACGCCGCGAGGTGGCACCACCAAACCGGAGCGCACTCCAAAAGCGGGCAAGCCGATGACGCATGCGCCGAGCAAGGGCGGCCGCACGTAGTTCGGTCCCCACTGCGCATCCGCGCTCCCCTGAGGCGAGAATGCGGCGAAAGTCTTCGTCTTCCGCTTTTGCGATTTACCAATTCAGCGTGCAATTCGCCCACGGGCCATTCCGCGACTGCGGCATTGCGGATGCAATTGGCTCGGCGAACAGTAGCGCCAATTCGGTGCTCGAAACCAGGAGCTCGAGTCATGGGAATCGCTGGATCGCGAACGGAAGGGACGAGCAAGAAGCTCGGAGGCAAAATTCAGAAAGGTATTGGCAAGGCCACTGGCAACAAAGAGATGGAGTCCAAAGGCCGCGCCAAGGAGGTCGAAGGTAGAATGGAGGAAGAAGCCGCAAAGCTCTCTGGGCGCGCGAAGGCGACCATGGAGGAAGCGAGCGGCATCGCGAAACAGGGCATTGGCGCCGCCATCGGAGACGAGGAGTTGAAGAAGGAAGGCGCTGTCATGCAGAAGAAGGGTGAGTTGCGCCATAAGTTCAATCGGTAATCTTGCGCCCCCGTACCCCACTCGTTCGTAACGAGCTCAGAAGTGGGCCATATGCCATCGCTCACGGAGGCGGGCTTGAGGTACGAACGAATGGGACGTGGGGGAGAAGGAAGCAGGCACCGGAGTGCTTCAAGGACGCGATTCCCCTGAGAGCGCCTCCTTGCGCGCGAGCGGCGTGCTTACCGGTTCGGCGCTTCGAGCAAACCTGCACATGATCACGGCTCAAGGCCGCATTGGAGCTCGACGGCAGCGAGTCCCGAGGCTGGTCAGACTCGCGACCAGTGCGCGCAGATGGTCGCTCGGCGCACTGAACCTCGCGTGTCGGTTGCTGGATTGTGAGTGCAGCGGTCGTCGTCGTCGGAGCGGTCGCCGGCATACCCGCAGCCGGGAAATGGGAATGGGAAATGACAGGACGGACCAAGCGACCGCTTCGGGCGCACTGCTGCGGGTGCTAGTCTTCGCGTGAGCGCCTGGAGCATGGCGCGACCTTCATGAGCGACGACTCAGGCCAAGAGCGTTCTCCGTTTGCACTCGCGCCATCCGCGCGTCCGCCCTCGATTCATGGCGTTCGCATGCAAGTGCGTGTCCCGCCGCCGCCCCGTACGGAGAACCTCGAGAGCGTCTTACAGACGGCGACTTGTGCACCGCTTGAACCGTCCGAAGCGCCTGAGCGCGAACCCGTCACCATCCCACACTGCAGCGAGCCGCCGGCACCCGCGCCCTTGTCGCAGTCATCCTTGCCGCCCGCTCATGAGTCGGACGGCCCGCCGCCATCGAAGGTGCCAGTGCCGTCTGCTCCGGTCATTGCTCCGGTCGTGATGCCTGCGCTCGGCCAACCAACTCGAGGAGGGAGGCGCCTGTTCCGATTCGCGTCGATCGCCATCGGCGCTGGGGTACTCGCGCTTGTCGCGATCGTTGGAAAGGGACTCGCTGGCGCTCGCCACGTACAGCCATCCTCGGCTCGAGCGGATGAGCACGCAGCGGTATCGCCATCAGCGTCGTCCGGCGAAGCGGCGGCGGTACCGACGGCGAGCGCCCTGGTCGTGGCTAGTCGCGAAGCGCCCTCGGTGCCCGTCGCGTCGGCGTCCGCCAGCGCATCACCGAAGTCAGCCTCCACCACGAAGCCTTTCGACAGCGAGCGCGCACACGCGGCGCTGGCTGCACTCGTTCCGAAGCTCGCCCCCTGCAAGCTTGCCAAGGGAAGCGCGTGGAGCGTGAAGGTCACGTATGCGCCTGACGGCCATGTCCTATCCGCCGTGCCGGTTGGCAAGCATGCGGCAGCGCAGAGCGCGTGTGTTTCAGCACCGCTGAAGAAGGCGACCATCGCTCCGTTCGCCGGGCGGCCGACGCCGTACGTCTTCAACTTCGTTGCCGGGAGCAAGTGACATGCGCGTCACGAGCTTCTGTCTACTGAAGCGTTGGGCCTCTCTGTAAGGTCTCGAGCGGATGGCGTCGTCACCAGAGTTGCCCAAAGTAGGTGAGACGGTCGCCGATCGATTCGAGCTCCGGCGGGTGCTCGGCGAGGGCGGCATGGGCATCGTCTATGAGGCGTTCGACCATCGCGGCAAGCGGCCGTGCGCGATCAAGGTTCTGTTCCCGCACTATTGTGACCAGCCGCAGGTCATCGCCCGCTTCGACCGCGAAGCTCGGATCACCGCAAAGCTCAAGGGCTCGAACGTCGCACGTGTGTTCGACGTAGGCGTGCTTCCTAGCGGTGTGCGTTTCATCGCCATGGAGCTTCTCGTCGGAAGAGATCTGGCGATGGAGCTCCAAGAGCGCGGCCGCCTTCCGGTAGCCACCGCTGTAGACATCGCGATTCAAGCAGCGCAGGCGATGGACGAAGCGCATGCCCTGGGGGTCGTCCATCGCGACATCAAGCCGAGAATCTGTTTCTGGTCACGGGCTCGGCGGATCGCTCCGTCGTGAAGGTGCTGGACTTCGGCATCTCGCGACTGATCCATGGCGACGAACACCTGACGAAGGATTTTGCGCCGCTCGGCACGATGCTCTACATGTCCCCCGAGCAGATCGAGGCCGCCTCGCGCGTCGACAGGCGCACCGATGTGTGGTCGCTCGGCGTGGTGCTCTACGAGATGCTTGTGGGGCGTCCGCCATTCGAAGGGGAGGGCACCGGCGTCCTCGTCGCCATCGTGACCCGCGCCGTCCCGCCACCATCGACCTTGCTCGACAACGTTCCGCCGGGGCTCGAAGCCGTCATGATGCGTGCCCTCGAGAAGTCGGCCGATGCGCGCTTCCAGAACATGGCGGAGTTCGCTCGCGCGCTCTCTCCGTGGGCGCCCGTCGGAAGCACGTATCGCAGAGGCCGCTCTCGGAAGCGCGTGGCGCTGGTCGGCGTCGGCGTCGCTGCCGCCATCGGCGTCGCGGCAGTTACGCTGAATGCCCGCTCGACGATGCCGCTCAACGACAGCAGCATGTCGGCGGTGCCGACCCCATTGCCGTCCGCCCCCACTACGAGCGCCTCCTTGGCGGCGTCAGCTTCGCGGCCTCCGTCGACAGCGGCGTCGACGCGACGAGCGCCCGCGACTCGTGGCTCTCAGACGCCTCGCGCAGGTGCGCAGCCGTCCGCGAAGACCACGAAGCGTCCGTGATTCTAAGTTCGCGACGTCGATGTGACTGAAAGCAGTGGTGGAGGCGCCGTGAATCGAACCCGCTTCGCGGGGGGGCACGTCGGGGGGCAAGAAGCCTCCCTCAGGCCGTTCGCTTCCGGTCGTTGAAGCCTCTCGGTATGAGCGCCGGTGGCAGCTCCTCTCCTCTCTCCTCGGCACCGGCGCCCGAGAGTCGCTCGACGGATGTCGTTGGCCGTCGAGCGGCTCGACCTCCTCGTTGAGCCTGATCAGAAACCCTTGACCCTGTAGTCGAGTACAGCCCCCATACTCCCGGCATGAGCGACGAGACCTTCACGATCGGCACGCTTGCGAAGCGTGCGGGGGTCAACGTTCAGACCGTCCGCTACTACGAGCGCATCGGCATCCTCCCGAAGCCGGGCAGGGCCAAAGGCGGCTACCGCCGCTACGGAAACGACGCTGTGGCTCGGCTCCAGTTCATCCGCCACGCCGGTCGTTTGGGCTTCACGTTGACCGAGACGAAGGAGCTTCTCGCCCTTCGAGCACGGCAAGGCGCCCCATGCGGGACGGTCCGTACACGAGCCGAAGAGAAGCTGGCAACGATCGAACGGAAGCTAGCCGAGCTGAAAGAGCTGCGGGATGCCGTGGCCCAGCTCGTCCGCACATGCTCCGGCAACACGGCTGTTGAGCACTGCTCCATTCTTGCGGCTCTCGGTGAGCCGGAAGTTCAGAAAGGGAAGTCACCATGTCCGCCACCGCCACGTCGTCCTGCCTCTCGTGTGTCGAGGCGTGCGAACGCTGCATCGAAGACTGTCTAGCCAAGGATGCGACCGCTCACGCGGCGTGCATCCGTGCTTGCCGTGACTGCATCGACGCCTGCCTTCTGTCAGCGCAACTCGAAGCTCGAAACAGCCCCCTCGCCGCCGAGGCAAAGAAGCTCTGCAAGCTAGCCTGCGAAGCCTGCGCAAAGGAGTGCGCCAAGACGGGCTGTTCTTCTTGTGCGACGGCCTGCCAGAGCTGCGCTACCGCCTGCTCGTGAACGTCCGGCCATAGCCGCGTCAACCCATCGGAAGGCGACTAGAAAGGCAAGTCGGCGCTCCTCGCCCTCCAGAGGAGGCCCTAGAAGGGATCATTGAAGCAGCAGGCCAGCCGCCTTTGGAGGAAAACCTGATCTTTGCCTCAGCCGCATAGCCGACTATACGAAGTCGGTATGAGCCTTCAAAACACGATCGAGAGCCTTGCGTCATCCTTCGCTACGAAGATCCTCGCGGCCCTCCGTGAAGCGAACCTTACCGAGCTGGCCGACATTGCGGGCGACGAGGTTGGCAACGGGCGAGCCGTTAAGGTGACCTCGGTGCCGAAGGGCAAGGGCGGTCGCCTTCAACGCCGCTCGACTGACGATCTTGCCGAGATGGTCGAGCGCATTGCCGGACTCCTCGCGAAGGAAGTCGCCGGGCTCCGTGCCGAACAGATTCGCGAAGCGCTCGGCGTCGAAAAGAAGGAGCTTCCCCGTCCGATCCAGGAAGGTCTTGCGTCAGGCCGGTTCGCCAAGAGCGGTCAGAAGCGCGCCACCGTGTACACCCTGGGCAAGGGCAAGAAGGGGAAAAAGTAGCGCCCGGGCCTCTCGTGGGCTACCGCACCGTCGTCTCCAGTCGCGCGATGAGTGCGGCTTCACGTTCGTCGCGTACGTAGACCAGCACTTCGCGTCCGTCCGAATCGACTTCGTGTAGCGGTTCGCCTTCCCAACCGAGATGGGTTGGGATGGTCACTTCGGCCGCGATGGCTGCGGGAACGCGAACTTGGAGCGGTTCGGAGTGGAACGCCGCTTCTGCTTCTTCAGGGCAGCCGATTGATGAGAGCACGGAGCAACTTCCTTCCGCCACTGGGCCGATGGAGGACGCAGGCCCCAAGCAAGTACGTCCTCTATCGGTGCCGCCGGATCCTTGAAGGCTCCGCCCTCCCCGAGACTGATCAGGGGCGGCTCGATTTAGATACCGAGAGCTGACAGCACTCTTCGTCGCAACCGGCGAAACGTCCCGGCAATCAATGTGGGGATCTAGGACCGGGCGTGATCAGTTACTGCCGTCGCGTCTCAGAGGAGACCGGGGGCGGAGCGCTGCTACTGACGGCCGGGCTCACGCTCGACACTGGAGCCGGAGTCACCGGAGGCGGCGCGCAGCGCGACTGGCTCGGTGCCTCACTCCGCTCGCTCTCGCCCGCGGGTCACGTCGTCATCCCACCTGGCGCAAGCCGCGGCGTCTCTCCGTCAACGACATCCAGCGGGATCCGCCGCGTCGAGTGGCGCCTGGCTACGGAACCTTTCCGTATCCGCGCGCATGAAGCGGCTATTGCAGGGTCGAGACTTCCATCGCGGCGCAATCCAGGCCGTCTGCGCAGGCAAAGTGAACCGCGTCCAGGGCTTGTTGGATGCACGAGAGCCGCGCCGCGTCGTCGTCGATCCCCCTTTCCCTTAGCTCGGTCGCGCAACCGTCCGTGAACCTCACTTCCAGAGAGGTCTCGTTCGGCAGCCCACCGCACTTTTGCACGAGCTTGTTGAACTGGTCGTTCAGCAATTCCTGAGGGGTGACGAGACCCTGAGGATCGCAGGGTTTTGTCTCGCGCTCGCTGCAAGCGAGTGCGTCAGCGCCAAGCTCGATCACCTTCACTATGTTGCCCGAGAGTCCGCACTCCAGTCGATCGAGCGCATACGTCGCCTGCCAGTACGGGCCGTATTGCGGATCGTCGATGCAGCGCGCGAGCTTGCGATAGGTTTCGTCGCCCGGATAGAAACACGCCATCCCGGGCTTAGCGCAGCAAGTGCCGCCAGTCGGCATCAAGGTCGGGCAATCAGTGGTCTCGCCGCCGGTGGGCATGCCCCCATCGATGCAGCGCTCCACTGAGTCAGCTTCGCCGCCCACGCCCGCACCGCCGCCAGCGCTGATCGACCCGGATCCGCCGGAAGAGGCAGAGCCGGGGTCGGCGCCGCCGCTGCTGGTGCTGCAGGCGACAGCGCACGCAAGAAAGCCCATGCCAACGAGGAGCACCCGCACGCCGTCACAATACCAGGGTGCCTTGCGGAGCCCACAAGCCCCAAGTTCGGCTTTCGACCCGGAACGGTTGGTTTGGAGAAAAGGGCCGCGCGGCTCGGCAACAACTTCGCGCTACGCGGCGTGACGGTGAAGCAGAACATCACCGTCGTCGGAAACAACGCCACTCTCGTTCTCTGCGCGGTCGACGGTGACCTTCACATCGAAGGAAGCAACTCCGTGGTCGCCGAGTGCAGCGTTGGAGGTTCGCTGAGTATCGTTGGCAACAACTCTACGGTCGTGGGCAATCGGGTGGCGAAGACGATCGAGGTCGTGGGCGACAACACCTCCTGTGACGGTAACGTCGCGTGGGCAGACGCCAACGCCAATCACGTCTTCGAACCAGGCGAGGGCGGGGCAGGCATCGCCTGCAGGGCCAAAGCGAAGGAATCCGCAAGCGCGAACGGTCGCGGCGCGCACCTTGGCCCCGCGGAGCGGCCCTCCGCGGGGTGGCAAGCGGAGCGACCGGTTGCGCCTCCTCGCATTGTCGGTTTTGGCGACCGCCGCTCTGCGCGTGTGAAGAAGCGACGAAGACACGCTCGCGTGTGTTGACACTCGAGGCCATTCACGAACAATCCGAAACTGGATGACTCTCGAAGAAGTCGGGCGCAAACGCCTTGGAACGACGATCCGCGACAAGTGGGTCGTCGAGCAGCTCATCGGTGTCGGAGGGATGGCGAGCGTGTACGTCGCGCGCCACAAGATCGGGCGACGCGAAGCCATCAAGATCCTCCACGCCGACATTGCCAAGTCGGACCAGCTTCGCGCCCGCTTCGACCAAGAAGCCCTCGCCGTGAACTCCTTCAGGCATCCCGGCGTCGTCGAAGTTCGCGACGTCGATGTGACCGAGGACGGCGCGCCGTTTCTGGTGATGGAGCTCCTCGAGGGCGAGTCGCTCAGCGAGCGCATTCGGCGCGAGCCTCCGCTCACCGAGCCTGAGGTCCTCCGCCTGGCGCGGGACGTTCTCGACGTCCTCGTCGCGGCACACGACCAGCACATCGTCCATCGCGACATCAAGCCGGACAACCTGTTTCTGCTCCGCGATGGACGAGTCAAGGTGCTCGACTTCGGCATCGCGCGGATGCGTTCCGGACTCGGCATCGCGCCGCGGACGCAAGCGGGAGTGACGCTCGGCACGATGGCGTACATGCCGGCGGAGCAAGCGAAGGGACAGGAGATCGACGGACGAGCGGACATCTACGCGGTCGGCGCAACGATGTTTCGGATCCTCGCGAGGCGCATCGTGCACGACGTCTCGACCGACGCCGAGCTCGTGATGAAAGCGTTCTCGGAGGCCGCCCCTCGACTCGTCACCGCGGCGCCGAACGTTGCCGCCAACGTCTGCAGCATCGTCGATCGCGCGCTCGCCTTCGATCGCGACGATCGCTACCCGAACGCCGCGACCATGCGCGACGACATCGATGCGGTCCTCCTCGGAAAGCCACCGGTCTATGCGAGCTCGGCTGCGCCACTGCCAGAGCGCGCCGCATCGTCGTTCTCGTTCGGGGCCGCGTCGCCCGCGAAGAATGCGCCCCGCGACGCGGCAACGTTCGTTCCCAAAGCAAAGCAGACGCCTCTCGCGGTGCCCGACGTCGTCGCGTCACCCGCTGCGCCCGTTGTCTCCCCGTCGCCCATCGTCGGCGGCGGAACACTCTCCGGACCGGCAGCGCCGTCGGTCGGGGCACACGGTGCGGCTACGCGCGTTGGCCACGCGCCCGAGGTGGCGCCCACACTTTTCGCGGCCGGTGGATTGGTTCCTTCGATGGCTTTGCCCTCGGGGATACGCGGTGCGGCTACGCGCGTTGGTCACCCGCCTGACGTGGCGCCCACCCTTCTCGCTTCTGGTGGCCTGGTGCCTTCCGCGGCCTTGCCGTCACTGCGCCGCGACGGTGCGCCGGTCTCGTCCATCGGCGCAGCGCAGGTTCCTCCATCAACTGCGCAGCACGTCTCTCCCCCGGCCATGACCATGCTCTCGGCGCCCAGCTCCGCGAACCCAGTGCATGCACCGGCGCCCAGCGCTGGAGCCCCAGTGCAGGCAGCGACGACCCCACGCGTCTCCGGAGTGCCCGCAATGGTGATCGTCGGCGCTGTCGCCGCGATGGTGATCCTGGCAGTCGGCATCATCGGCGCCGTCCTGCTCGTACGAGGGAGCTCAGCGAGCAAGGACGAGCTCGATACGACGAGCGCCACGGTCGGAAGCGAACCGGGCTCGGGCCAACCGCCCGCGTCACGCTGGTCGAAGCCGGGGAAGCGCAAAGACGACAAGAGAAGGTGAACCCACCTCGGGCGGTGGCCCACGGTTGCATCGGATTTCGCGAGATTCGGGCAATCCGAGTTCTCCCACGGGCTGAGCACATTGCGATTGCCGGGCGTGGCGAAGTCGCAATTGACGTCCGGCCCTTTGCACGATCCGTCGTGCGCAATGGGCTCCTCTGCGCTGTTGGCCGCGAGGACGTCCAATCCGCTGCATCCACATCGAAGCTCTTCTCGGACCGATACCCGTGTTTCGTTAATCGCTCGATCCGCATCCAGCGACCTAGTGTCGCACCGAGATCGTCAATCGGGGAATCTCATCCGTGTGAAGACATGGGTTGGGCATGCGCCGATCTCCTGAGCGAGAGATCAAACGTTGCTATTCCAGTTATCGCCGACTCGGCCATCGGAGTAGAGTGCAGCGCGCCATGCAGAAGGCACTGTCTCGCTCACTCTCGTTCGTCGGAGCGGTCGCCGCGGCCTACGTCATGTTCGCGTGCGGAGGTTCTGTTGAGACGGTCGATGCGGGCGCGGATGCGTCCGGCGGTACGTCCGATCACTCGGAGCCGGACGCGAGTGCCTTACCGGTGCCGGTCGCTCAAACGCCGTGGCAGGACCTACCGACCACCGTTCACCCTGATCGCGCCGACTGTCTCGATCGTCCGGTCGGTGAATGCCCAGACGGGCCTTTCGCGTCTGATGGGCTCATCTTCGATGCCTATGTCGAAATGTGCGATCCCGGGCGGATAATCTGCGGACACATACCCTACGAATTCGACGAGAACGGTTGCCTCGCGGCGATTGGATGGTACCAAGGCGATGTTCGCGACCCGGAACTTCCGCGGTGTCTTGCCGTGGAGATTGCCAAGAAGCGGTGGCCATGCGCGCCCAAGAGTTTTTCGGTGTCGCTCGGGTCGTGCACCGTGAGGTAGCAGCGCTGGACCGTCATCTCGGCGCACGCATCCAATCGTGAAAGAGATTCGAGAGGACACTTGGACAACCGATTGCTTCATGGTCGCCAGACCGGAGTCGCCGGCCGGGTGATGCCGGCTCCGGGAAAGTCCGCTATCCTCCGAGAACGAGTCGCTCGCTTCCTGGTTTGCGGCCTTGTCACGCTGTCCGCTTGTGGCGGTGCCATTGACGACGGGACGCAGGGCGCCGGTCGAAAGGGCACGACGAACGCAGCCACGGCCCCGACCGGAGGCAGTTCGAACTCCGGCAGTTCGAACGGCGGCATGTCATCCTCGAACGATGGCGGAGGCACAGCGACGATGCCTCCGCCGCTGCCGGAAGGCGCCTGCCAACAGATGCGCCCGATCTTCGAAGACTTCGAGACGGCGCTCGACCCCTCGTGGGCGATGACCAACCCGTTCGGTCTGAACCTCGATACCACGCAGCCGCTTGCGGGGGCGCAGAGCCTCAAGGTGAGCTCGAAGGCTGGCGCGCAGCCCTATGTGACCATCCCGATCCCCTCGGTGTGCCGGCTCGAGATCACCTTGAAGGTACGGCCCACCGCGCAGCTCCTCGGCAGTGATCAGACGGACCTCCTACGCGTGAACGCGAATCCATCGTTCTATCACCTCGTCCTCCACAAGGACGGCACGCTGGAGTTTGTTCACGAATATCACGGGTGGCCGGGGCCTAGTGTCGGTCGGGGAACCAGCTACGGAAAACTGGTCCCGGAGAAGATAACCACGATCGTGCTGCTCATCGATGCCCGCGCAGGGCAATACACGGGATCGGCCACGACGGACGGCTTGCCGCCCGGCTACCTCTCGGGGCCTCGATGGCCGAGTCTACCATCACGTCGATCGACGTCGGCTCGGCGCCGGGCTGGAATGTCCACGTCGACTACGCCCCGGACTGGACGGCGTCCCCCTCCGGCGACTACTGGCTCGACGATCTCGCGCTGCGCTCGCTGTAGCGCCGTTCCGGACAACGGTTGCCGCTGACTGAACCCCGCGCGGCTTCGCTTCTCAATTGCAGTCATGACCAATGAGACCGGTCGGCTCGTGGCATCCGGTTTCACGGCAGCGCGAGCGGATTTCGGGCCGTCCCAGGCCGCGATGCGGACTCTCTTTCAGGCGATTCGGCTGGCTGTTATGAAGAATTCCTCGAGTTCCGCCCTGACGCCCGTGCTCATGCACGTCGGTCGAACTCGCTAGGGCGTTGGCGGACGCAGATCGCTGGCGTGAGCGGGTATGCCCCTTGCGACTTCGTCGCGACTTCCGACTGCGCTTCAAGCAGTGCCGGAAGAGAAGGAGGCGAACCATGGCGACGATCTCGGACAAGGGGGTTCAAACCAGTACCGGCACCGCTGAAGGCAAGGGCGGACCGCCCGCGACTCCAGGTGTGGGCTCTCCGATCACCAACGAGGCTTACAACGTCATCGCCGCGCTGCACTCGAAGCTCGAAGGTCTCGAGGCTTATCGCAAGTACTCGCGCGACGCGCAGGGAGACTTGTGGCGCGATCTCACGAACGCCGAGATCGGGTGCGTCAGCCGTCTGGTCGACGAACTGGAGCACATCGTGAAGGACGGCAAGCTGAGGATGGTCGAACCCGGCCGCGGCAAAGCCTGACGACCAATCGCGTCTCGAACGGATGCGAACGGCCGCCGAGCTCGCGGAGAACGTGGCGCCCACGAGGCCGCATGCCGGCATCGAATCGGCGGCTGCGAATCTGATCGCCGGTCCCTTCGCCTCGATGATGGACCGCGCGCGTGACGCGCTGGCTGCCAAGAAGAGCTGAACCCAACACGAGCCAAGCCGCAGGAGGCCATGTTGGCGCTCACCGATCGGCCAATGCCATCTGCCAGCTGGAGGTTGTCATGGGCGTCGATGACCAGAGCCATCAGGTTGGTACGAAGCTGCTCTTCGAGAACGATCGTATTCGTGTCTGGGAGCTCGTGCTGCAGCCGGGCGAGGCTTCACCCAGGCACGTCCACGAGGCTGATTACGTGTTCGTCCATTTGACGAAGAGCAAGATCGCGCTCATGCATGAAGGTGAGCCGGAGGAGACGAGCGAAGAGCCGGCTGGCTTCGTCCAGTACACGGAGGTCGGAGGCGGCATCCGCCACGCCATCAAGAACGTCGGCGAGACCGAGCACCGGGAGATCCTCGTCGAAATCAAAGGACCGAGTCGCGCGAATACTCCTCAAAAGCCGCAAACCAACGAGCGAGCGCAAGCATGACTGTCGGCGACTGCCGAGCCGACGCAGGCGCACGCATTGCATCCGTCCCGAGCGCTCGCCACGTGTTTCGAGAAATCAGGAGGACGTCATGGCTACGGCGGCAAAAACGACTACCGACCACGACGTGATTCGTCGATGGGTCGAGGCTCGCGGTGGGGCTCCTGCGCACGTCAAAGGAACGGGGCGTAGGCGCAATGATCCAGGAGTTCTACGCATCGACTATGAGGGGTTTTCCGGAGCGGAAACGCTCGAGGAAATCGGATGGGACACCTGGTTCGACGCGTTCGACCGCAAGCATCTCGCGTTCCTCTATCAGCCAAGAGGCCAGAGCCGCTTCTCGAAGCTCATCGAACGCGAAACGGAAACTGCAGAGTCGAGGACGACGCGAACGGGGAGCTCGACGAAAGCGAAGTCTGCCGGGAGCCGGAAGGGAACGGCTGCGTTGGCGACGGTCGATCACGACGTGATTCGGCAGTGGGTCGAGGCTCGCGGTGGATGTCCGGCCCACGTCAAAGCGACGGGGCGGCGTCGCAATGACCCTGGAATCCTGCGCATCGACTATCCGGAATTCTCGGGCCAGAAAACCCTCGAGGAAATGGAGTGGGACGACTGGTTCCAGGCATTCGACCGTCACCATCTCGCCTTTCTCTATCAACCGAAGGAAGAGAGCCGCTTCTCGAAACTCGTTGACCGCGACACGGTCGAGGGGAAGCTCGAGAGTCCGCGTGGCCGAAGCTCGACGAAGGCGAGCGCAGCACCCACACGCAAGCCGACGTCACGAGCCGCGAGCCGGCGGGGCTCCTTGAGTTCGCGCGGTTCGCGCGCCTGAACGTGGCGAATCCTCGGGACGGGACATTCCGCCCTCACGCGGCGCATCGCTCGGCTCGTGTCGCCGGACGATGCGCCGCCCCATGCGAGTGCGCCGTTCGAGGGCAACCTGAAGAAACCTAGAGCGCCGGCCGACGGCGGCCCGAGATCAGCGATATGGCTGCAAGAGCCAAGAAGACGACGAACAGAATCTTGGCAATTCCGGCAGCGCTCGCGGCAATACCGCCAAATCCGAGGAACGCGGCTATCAGGGCTATGACGAAGAAGACGACGGCCCAGTACATCATGATGACGTTCTCCTTGTGCGCGTAGAACGTCGAGCGCTGCGAACGGCGTGCCCGCGTCGTTGGCGCTCGGTACGCGGAACGCCCGCGCGTGCAAGCTGCCGACCTCATCGCGATGGCGACGGGCTGGCGTGAGCCGTGCGTTCGCCATCGAAGTGTTGCTCGTTCCTTCTGGGGGGTCTCTTCGCGCTTACGCTGCGTGCAGTCGCGACGGCATGGCTCGAACGCTGAGGCTGCCTTACGAGATCGCCCCTGCCATAGGACCACCGCCGGGCTTGCCGTCGGATGGTGCAGGGCGAAGCGGCCCGCTGTGGTATCTCGTGGACCCTCATGCAGGGCCGCGGCGAATGAGCAACATCGATCGGATCAAGAAGCTCATCGCGCTCTCGGGCTCGGCCAACGAGCATGAAGCACGATCGGCCGCGTATCTCGCGTGCAAGCTGATCCGCGAAGGCGCCTACGAGGTTGTCGATGCCACGACGACGAATCCCGTCGATCCGTGGGACGAGCTCTTTCGATCCGCGGCGTGGTCGTCTCGTGCACGTCGCCCGCAGCCGCGAGAGTCGCGCCAGCCTCCGCCGGAGGCGCGCCCGGTGCGGCGCGTCCCCAGCGAGATAGGATCCGCGAGGCGATCGGGGCTTTGCGCGGTGTGCCGGGAGGCCTTCGAAGAGGGGAGCGACGTTGCCTTTCCGATCCTCGCGGACGACGCGAACCTCGGAGCCGCGCATGCCGATTGCCGCTCGCGTTGGAGCGTTCCAGTCGATCCTTGAAGGAGCTGACGCCGGACGAGTTAGAATCGAGCCGTGGGATTGGAGCCCGATGTCGGTCCATTCTGAGGGGGACATCCTCATCGTCGGTCATGTGACGTGCGATCTCGTCGAAGGCCAGGAGCGGCTCGGCGGAGCGGCTAGCTATGCGACGCGCGCGGCGGTCGACAAGGGCCTCGCCGTCGACCTCGTCACCGCCGCTCCACCGGACTTCGAGCTCCTCGCACCGTTACTTCGGCACGCGAACGTGCGCGCGACTGTGGTTCCCTCCGAGCGCGCGACGTCGTTCAGCCTCTCGTACGAGGGGGACACGCGCGTACTCCGGCGCTTGGCGCGCGCCGCCGACATCGTCGAAATCCCCGCCGGGGCTCGCGTCGTGTACCTCGCGCCCGTCGCCGGCGAGATCGCGCCGTCGATTGCCGAGTCGATCGCCGACGCCTGCGTCGTCGTCGGCCTGCAAGGATGGATGCGGCGGTTCGACGACGACGGCCTCGTCCTTCCGATCGATCCGCCGCCCCTGCGTGGCGCGCGTGCGGTTGTCTTCTCGGAACAGGACCATCCTGATGCCGATGCACTGGCAGTACGGATTGCGCGTGACGTACCGGTCGTCGCACTGACCCGCGGATCACGCGGCGCCACGCTCTACATCGATGGATCCCCGCACGCCATCGCAGCGGCACCTGCCAACGAAGTCGACCCGACCGGTGCGGGCGACGTCTTCGGTGCCATTCTCGCCATCGAGCTTGGAGCCGGGCGACCTCCGATCGATGCCGCGAACGCCGCCGCCCTCGTCGCCGCACAAGCCGTGTCCCGCAAGAACGTCTTCACTCGCTGAGTCTCACCGCAGAACGGCTATTCTCCTCGCGTGACCAAGGACACCGTCGAGCGCCCGGCCGAGCCCACCGTTCAGTTTCTCAACGTCGACGTGGACGTCTCTGGGGTATTCGATCGAGCGGTGCTCTTGGCAGGCTTCGGTGACTCCATCGACGTTCTCTTCGACGGCGAAGCGAAATCGGGCGAATCGGTTGTCTCCTTCGAATTGCGCACCGCCACCCCGACGTTCCCCGACGTCATCTCCGGACTGATCGCTCTCGTTCGAGCATTGCCCGACGACGCTCGCGCCGCATGGGACGGCGCAAATCGACGTATTTTCGATATCGGCATCCAGGCTGGACTCCACCCTCATTCCTCGAACTGGAGCCTCACGACCGAGATCATGGCGGCCCTCGTGAGCATCGACGCCGAGGTGCGGATGACGGTGTACCGAGCGGCGGCCGTATGACGTGACCACTCGTTTGCGTCTCGCGTATCCTTACTTCCTACGCAATTTTGGTTACGCGACAGTCGAAGTGCGGGATGTGGAACAGGGAGGTCGAGAGATCGGGAGACTTGATGGGACTCCGAATGGCTCGGGTTCCTTAAACGAACTTGATGTCTTGTCCTCGAGAGTGCGCATCGGGCGTCTCACGCCTCACCCCAAATACTCGCGACGGCCGTACCGAGACTCGGTGAGTCGATGCCGGTCATTCCAAGCTCTCGCTACGCCTATCCGGGAGGCATGGCGCAGCGGCAGTTGGTGAAGACGCCGCTGGCTCCCGTCCACTCATGTGAGCAAGGGGGCGGCGTGCTCGCGCGATTCCCCCGCATTGTGGGATGTTGGATTTTGCCCCGCCTGGAGGACTGCCCGTCGTCGCGGTTGACAGATCTCCCAAACTACGGAAATTTGGTCAATCGCAGAGCTGCGGAATTGTTGCGAAATTCGACACCTGTCAGGCAGGGGCAATCGGATTAAATGATTGAAATTAAATTGGGAGACGCCTCCGGATTTGGGTGGTTCATCATCGCAATTGCGGTCCTGATGTCGGTGGGGATTGTTATTGCCTACCGAAGAAGTCAGGTCATTCGGCTAAAGTATGTGGCCGCAGTGATTGTGATGTTCGTTGTCGGCGTAAAGTGGCTGCTGGAACATTGAACGCGCCTCGAGCCGGCGCGTAGCTCGCCGCAGAGATCGCTAGCGCTTGGCCGTTCGCGCTTGCAGGGGCCTCTCGAGGTTCGGGAGAAACACCGCAATCAATCCGATGAGCGGGAGATACGCGCAGAGGCCGTAGACGTATTCGATGCCTCGCGCGTCGGCGAGGCGCCCCAGCACCGCCGCGCCGATGCCGCCCATGCCGAAGGCGAATCCGAAGAACATGCCCGAGATCATGCCTACGCGCCCAGGGATCAGCTCCTGCGCGTAGACTAGGATTGCCGAGAACGCCGAGGACAGGATCAGGCCGATGAGTATGATCAACACTCCGGTCCAGAACAGGTTCACGTGCGGCAAGAGCAGGGTGAACGGTGCTACGCCCAGGATCGACGCCCAGATGACCCACTTGCGCCCGATGCGGTCGCCGATGGGGCCGCCCAGCAGTGAGCCCGCTGCTACCGCGAAGAGGAATACGAAGAGGTGAGTCTGCGCGGTGGCGACTCCCACTCCGAATTTGTGCATCAGATAGAACGTGTAATAGCTATTGATGCTGGCCATGTAGAAGTACTTGGAAAAGATCAGCACGCCGAGGATGAGGAGCGTGGCGGCGATCTTTCCTCGCGTCAGCGGCACGAGCTCGGATTGCCGGGCCTTGGCTTTGCCACGCACGGCATGGTGCTCCTGATACCAGCGGCTCACCTGAAGCAGCACCACCATGGCGAGTAGGGCGGCCGCCGAGAACCACGCCACGCTGCTTCGGCCCTTCGGCACGATGATCCACGCGGCGAGGAGTGGTCCGAGCGACGTACCGGCATTGCCGCCGACCTGGAAGAGCGACTGCGCGAGTCCATAGCGACCTCCCGAGGCCATGCGCGCAACGCGCGAGGACTCGGGATGGAACACCGAAGAGCCGGTGCCCACCAGCGCTGCGGCAACCAGCAAGATCGGGAAATTGGGCGCCGAGGCGAGCAGCACCAAACCGCCCAGCGTGAAGCCCATACCGATCGGCAACGAATACGGCATCGGCTTCTTGTCGGTGATCATTCCGACCGCCGGTTGCAGCAGCGAAGCGGCGAGTTGGTACGTCAGCGTGATCGTGCCGATCTGAGCGAAGGAGAGATCGAAGTCGCTCTTGAGGATCGGATAGATGGCCAGAATCAACGACTGCATCATGTCGTTGAGCAGGTGCGAAAAGCTGATGGCCCCCAGGATTCTGAATTCGGTACCGTGCTCGGTGCGAGCGACGGGCGCCGCCGCGAGCGGCCTCTCATCGACGTGGGTTCGCATGGGCTTTCTCGGATCGAAGTGAGCAAGTCGGCGCGGGTTGCGACGCCGGAGTTCCCACTCTACGGTGACGAGGTTGGGCCCGCGCACGTCAGCGGGTCATTCTCTGTCGAGTTTGGGCCAAACCAGTGCGTAACGCTCGCGGTGACACTTTCGAGAACACGCCTCGCGACGTGATCGCGACGGGCAACGAGTACCCGGCTCACTACGTGATCGCAGCTCATGCGCACCGGCGCAGCCAGCTCTTGTATGCATCGACGGGTGTGCTGACAGCCATCACCAGTGCTGGGAGCTGGGTCGTGCCTCCGCGTCGCGCGCTGTGGATCCCTGCTGGCGTCTCGCACGAGGTCCACATGGGCGGCCACGTCTCCACGCGCAGCGCGTACGTCACCCAGGAGGCCGCGCGCGCGGTCGGGCTACCGCCCGATTGTCAGGTCATCGCGGTGTCACCTCTGCTGCACGAGCTCCTCCAAGAGGCCGTGGACCTTCCTGCCGAATACGATCTCGGTGGCCGCGATGGTCACGTGATGGCGCTTTTGCTCGACGAGATCCGTCGGGCATCGCCACTGCCGCTCAGCGCGCCGTTGCCGCGGAGCAAGCGACTCGCCGCGCTCTGTCGCAAACTGCTCGACCGTCCAACGCAGGAGATCAGAATCGACGACATGGCGCGGCGCGCGGGCATGAGCCGACGCAGCTTCACACGCGCCTTCCGTGCAGAGACGGGTCTGAGCTTCACCGCGTGGCGTCAGCAGGCCTGCTTGCTCGCGGCGTTGACCCGCCTCGGCAAAGGCGAGCCCATCACACGCGTGGCGATCGATCTCGGCTACGGCAATCCGAGCGCCTTCACGGCGGCCTTCCGACGCGTCCTCGGCGCGGCGCCGAGTCGTTATCTCGCCGCCCCGAAACGCTGAACACGTTCATCTCCAACGGCCAGTGACGGTCTGGGGCATCGGTAAGGACGCGAGCTACGGCTTGGCGGGAGGCATGGACTCGCGACCGATCAACGACGCGGCGTCCCCGACCGTTCACTGACGAAGGGCCCGAGAACCTTCGTGGCCGCGCGGCGCGAACGTCCCGGAGGTCGACGCGCGCGCGCCTGCGAGAATCGCCGCGCTCGGCTTACGCCGTGCGCCGCTTCCTCCGCGTGACGAGCGCTGCGCCGCCGAGCATGGCGCCGATGGCGACGATTCCGGTCGGTGCCGTGCCGTGTGAGACGTTGCAACCCTGTCCGATGCCGGAGACCGTTCGTAACGAGGTTCTGGTGCCGCCCCGGTCGTTCGGTACTTGGAGGAGGCCTCCTGTCGTGAGCGCGGTCGTCGTGCCTCCGCGCGCTGAAATCGACATCACCTGGCCAAATCCACTGGCGCCTTGGCTGGCGTAATTCACTTGACCCCAGGTGAGCGAGGTCCCACCGGCGACCCAACGTGGGGCGCGGCCAGGCTGAGCGCCTTGCTCCGCGCCCGGCACTAGAGCCGGCGGACGCGAGCCGTCGACGGGGACCGTGAACAGCGCGAGGCTGTTGAGCCCGTTGTCCACTTCGCCCGAGCCGAAACCCGAGAAGAACGCGAGCTGCGTTTTGTCGGGCGAGAGCGCGAGATCGCGTGCGATGTCGTCGGTCGTCGTCCCGCCCGTGAGCTTGCGAACGAGCTCGCATTGCTTCGTCGCATCGGGACGGTAGACGAGCAGGTTCATCGGCACGCTGCCGGCGTCCGCCAGCTCCAGGTGCCGTGCCGCAACGACGATCGTACCGTCCGGCAAGAAGTCGAAGCTCGCCGGCATCGAGACGGAGCAGTGCATCGCGAGCTCCGGCGTCGACCCGTCGCGATCCTCGGCGACGTAAAGCTCCCATCCGACGAAGTCGGTCGCTTCGACACTCGTGCGGACGAACGTGATCCACCCCACGTGGGTCTCGTCTTTCCATCGCACGGCGACAGGGAGACGGGGAGCGTCGCCACCGAGCGGGGGAATGCCTGCACTCGGGTCGAGCGCACCGCCGTTCGGTACGGCGTGGAACGGAGAGAGGTCGCGATTCGATGAACCGTCGAATCCAATGGTCGCGAGGCGTGTCTTGCTGTTCGTATCGTGCACGTACGCGATGCGATTGCCGTCGGGGGAGAAGCGCGCCGCGTAGACGACGTTCGGCAAGGGAATGACTCCCTCGTTGCTGGGCACGGGCATCTCGACCGTCACGAGGGTCTTCGCCTCCGCCGCGCCGCACGACGATTGCGACGTGGCCACGGCCAGGGCGGTCGATGCCACCTTGGTCGCCTTGTCGACGGAGAGCGTGGGGAACACGACGCGCGAAGGCATCCCCGGAGGGGCTTCCCAGGTATCGCCCGCCGAGGCGAGACGCATGGCGAATTCGTACGTCATCTGGGATTGCGCATCGTCCTCTGTATCCATCGAGACGACGCAGTCGACGACGCGATCACGCGTTCCGTGGACGCCGCCCACGTGGGTGGCCAATGAGGTCGATAGGGTACCCGCGTCGCCTTCGAAGTCATCGACGCTGACAAGCGCTTCTCGCCAGAAGACGGGCGCGTCGATGGCTTCGATGAGGACGATCACCGACGAGGAAACGCCCTCGTTCTCGCCGCTCACCTGGAGACTGTACGTGCCGAGCACGTCAGGCTCGAAGCTGGGAGTCGATGAGGCTGCGTCTCGCAAGGTTTCGGTCTTGACGGCGCTCTCGAAGGGCGCGTCGAGAACCGTCCACGCGATGTTCGCGGTGATGTTCGGGGCCACGCTGGCCCCGTCGACCTTCGCGGTCTGTCCGAGATAGAGCTTGGCGCGCGTCGTGGACACCGTGAGCTCTGGACCGGTGACGGGGCCAGCATCGACGTTGGGGGCGCTGCTGGCGGGGGCTTGGGGAGGATCGTCGCTACTGCAAGCGATGAGCTGGGGCCCTGCGGTAAGGCACCCGACCGTGGCGACCATGACGGAATAGCGAAGTAGATGCATTCGAATCCTTTCGCGGCGCTCGCCGGCGGCGCCACCGCGTTGCTCGAGAACAAGGCCCTCGACGGAACGTCCGTGCTCGCGCGACATCCCGAGGCGATTCATTGGCTGTCCGCTCGCCAGTCTCGCCGCCATCGCGACGCGCGCTGCCGTCTCGGCGCCTCGCCGTGACAAGCACCATCGCCCGTTGCGAAACGAACGAGACGGCGAGCAAAACAGAGCGCGCGACCATGATGAAATGCCCTCGGCGGCGCGCGAGCCGTCGATCGCGTCGAATGCCCGGCCCAAGGCGTGACGCTAGTCAGCGCCGTCTTTCACGGCTATCCAGCTTGCGAAAAGACCCTGTCCACAAAGCGATCGAGCGTCACTACCGACTTCGCCTGCGGCGTGTGTCCGAGGGGCTCTCGCCGAAGCACGCCCGATAGTGTGCGCTGAATCGTCCGAGATGGGCGAAGCCACAGTCGAGTGCGATATCCGTCACGGAGGCGAGAGGGCTCTGCAGGAGTTTCTCCCGCGCCATCTGGAGACGACGCTCTCTCAGAAACGCCATCGGCGAGCATCCGCGGTATTTCTGAAATGCGAGCTGGAGAGTTCGCAGGTTCACGCCCGTGAGCTCCGTGAGCTCCGCCATGCGGACGCCGCGAGCCGCGTTCGCGGCAAGGTATTCGGCGGCGCGGCGCACGTGCAAAGGTTCGGCGTTGCCGGCCTCCGTCAGCTGAGCGCTGTAGTTGTGCGGAAGCTCGAGAAGCATCTTGTAGATGACGGCGTCGGCGAGGTGCGCGGCGACGAGCGGCGACGCGAGCGGGTCGTAGTCAGCGTCGGCTCGGTCAGCCTCGTCCACGATGAATCGAACGAGGCGGTGGAGGGAGGCTCCCACGCCGGACGTGAGCGAGACTGCCGGGGTGAAGCGCAGCGGTCCGCGAGCTTTCGTACCCAGGAGAGCACCGAGTGCGGCCGCCATCTCGGGTTGGCGAATCGCGAGAAGGAGCGACTCGAAGCCGGTCTGGAAGCAAAACGACGCCCGGACGCCCGGAGACGTGATCGTCGTCGTGTCCCTCTCGAGCCTCACCCGCTCTTTCTCGATCGTCGCATTTGCGCCCGCGGCACCACGCGCAAACGAGATCGAAAAGACGTCGCCGACCTCGCTGGTCGCGGTGTGTCCCGCTCCGTAGGCGTGTGCACCGATGTCGATCGCTCCGACCGAGAGGCCGTTTGCGCGCCATTCGAATGCCGTTCCCTTGGTCGGCTCCACGTTCACCGAGCTGTAGCGTGCGCCGAAGACCTGCGTCGCTTCTTCGACGCTCGATGTCCGGACGCGCGGGTAGCGGCCAAGCGGAATCAAGGCGGTCGGCATGATCTCGAAGAGTAGCCTCGTTTCGCTCGTTGCGGCGCGCTCGACTCGATGTCGCGAGGAGGTGAGGTCGTCTGGTCGAGCATTGCTTGCCCCGTCACGTGGGCACGTGGGCACGTGGGCACCTGGGCTCAGCTCTCCCGTGAACGCTCGAGGTCGGCAAGGACCACCACCGACCTCGCGCTTCGCGGTCCCGCTGAGGTAGTGTCGACAGCCGATGGCATTTCCGTCGTCGCGACGTGCGGCTTGCGCGATCGTTGCGGCGCTCCTGCTGCTCGCCGTCGACGCTGGCGCGACCGAGCCGCTCGACATCACCATGACGTACGAGGCGCCAGGCGAATGCCCATCACGCGCCGCTCTCGAAGAGGAGCTCCGCGCTCGAGTCAAGACGAGCTGGCTCGGGCGCTCGGACGCGCGAACGTTCGATGTCGAGATCACGCGCCTCGCAGGCGGCGGCTACGGGGGAAGGCTCGCGATCGCCCAACCCAATGAGGCGCCGAGCGTTCGTGAGATCCGCGCCACCTCGTGCCGCGAAGCCGTACGATCGGTCGCCGTCTTCATCGCGCTCGCGCTCGAGCCGGCCTCTGAACCGGTCCCGCCGAACCCGACGAGCGGCGCGCCGATCGAGACGCCGAAGCCCGACGAAGCGCCCCCGCCTGTCGTTCCGTTGCCAGTCCGGCCGGAGCGTCCGCACGCATCTCCGCCGCCGCCTTCGCCTCGCGCCGCGCCGCCTTCGCCGCTCTGGATTTGGAGCGCGGGCTACGAGCTCACGTACCTGCACGCACCCCAGGCAGCGTGGGGCGGTCGCGTCCATGCTGAGCTTGCGCACCGGCGTGGCACCTTTCCCATCGCCCCGGCCCTCCGTGTCTCCTGGGGTTTTCGAACTTCTCGACGTTTCCCGAAGACGCCGGGCAGGCGAAGTTTCAGTTGAAGACGACGCGTATCGAAGCCTGCGCGCGTGTCGAGCAGTCCTCGATCGTGGCGGCTGCCTGCGGAGGCATCGACATCGGCAGCCTCGTCGGAAACACGCCTGCCCTCGAGGGATCGTCGCAGGGCACCACGCAGTGGATTGCCGCTGCCGCGCTCCTCCGGGCGTCGTGGATGATTGTGCCGTGGCTCTCCATCGGCGCGGAGGTCGGCGCCTTCGTCCCGAACGAACGGACGAGCTTCACGCTGAGCGGACCTCCACGCCTCGTCTACCGCGCACCGCCCGTCCTTTTCGGCGGAGGCGCAGGCCTCGGCGTTACGGCGCGCTTTCGTTAGCCTTCCGAGGACCCACGCCGCCGAACGAGTCGTCGGTCGTGACGAAAATGGATCGAACAGTGATCAGTTTCGGGCCGTCCGGCTTCTTCGCGCCGGATGTCGATTGGCCAGTACTTCGCTCGTGACGCCCTCGGCAGGCCCCAAGTGGCCGACGGCTTAGCCACGCCCGCGATCGAGAGCATGTCGGACGAGGAGCACAAGGCGCGGTTCGCTCGGCTCGTCCGCGAGCATCACAAGCTCGTATGGCGAAGCGCGCGCTGGCTCGGGACACCTCCGGCGGACGTCGACGACGTCGTGCAAGACGTGTTTCTCCAGGCCGCGCGCAAGCTCGAGGAGATCCGGGACGAGCGCGCGTACTTGTTCCGGACGTGTGTCTACGTCGTGGGCCAACTTCGAAGGAGCGCGCGGCGACGCCGGAGGCTCCAAGAAGACGAGTGCATCCGCGCCGTCCGCGCGGAGTGGGAGACTCCCGAAGAGTGCGCCGAGGCCGCGCAGGCTCGCGCGCAGCTCCAAGCCATTCTGGATGACATGCCCGACGATTTGCGCACTGCGTTCGTCCTCTTCGAGCTCGAGCAGTTCACGACGAGCCAGATCGCAACGATCACGGGCGCCCCCATGGGGACCGTCGCGTCGCGTCTCCGGCGCGCGCGAGAAATCTTCCTGTCGCGGGCTTCGGTCCTCGGCCGAGGTGAACGATGAGCGAGATGAAACGGTTGCTCGACGGCGAAGTCTCCACCGACGCCGAACGACTCCTGCGCTTCGCGGCGACCGCCGCGCCCCCGGCGGCCGAGGACAAACAGAAGAGGATCATCGAGGCAGCACAGACCGCTGGTCTTCCGATGGCGACTTCTTCGGTGTCGCGGATCTTCTCGCACCGGCGCACGTGGCCCGTGCTCGCCATCGTGGTTGGCCTGACGGGAAGCGTTGCAGGCGCACTCTCCTCGACGACCAACGTAGCGATCCCTACCGAACCTGTGATGTCGCCGTCGTCGCGGGCGCCTGGAGAGCAAGAGCCGTCGCCCGCGGCGCTCCCCGCCCCCGAGCAAGGGGTGAGGGTCGACGATCTTCCGTCCGCCCCCGTGGTCACCTCGCCGTCGCGTGTCTCGCCGGCGGCGACGTCGCCAGCAGCGGTGCGCGACGAGCTCGGCGAGATCGACGCGGCGCGCGCCGCCCTCGACCAAGGCCGCGCGCGTGACGCGCTCGCGAGGATCGATCAGTGGCGCAAGGGCTTCTCGAGTCCGCGCTACGCCGAAGAGGCCGAAGCGCTCGAGGTTCAAGCGCTCGCAGCGCTCGGCCGGCGCGACGAGGCGCGCGCGAAGGGAGAGCGCTTCCTCGCGTCGCGTCCGCATTCGGCCTACGAGCGACGGATCCGCGCCACCCTGAGTCAGGTGCAGCCATGAGTGCGCGATGGACGAACGGATGGCGGACGCGCGGGATGCTCGGCGCGATCGCTGCTACGGCCGGCATGGCGGCTTTCGCTTGCGGCGATCAACGCTCGTTCGTGAACCTCGGCGACGGCGTCATCGACGGCGGCAACGTTCCGGCCTTTCGTGACCCCGACGACGGCGGTGAGGGAGGCGCTCCGGTCGCGAACGTCGCGATGTGCATCGCGACGACGTGCACCTATCCATACGCGACCTGCGGCGCCGGCAGCCGGTGCAGCACGAATCTCTCGAACGATCCGATGAACTGCGGCTCGTGCGGAGAGGAGTGCCCGAGCGACTTCGGCTACCTGAACTTGACGTCGCGCTGCGTGGACGGCGCCTGCGAGCCTTCGTGCGCCACCAAGCTGGATGGGTTCAGCGTCCTCAACTTCGCCGACTGCAACAAGTCCCTCGAGGACGGCTGCGAGGTCTTGATCTCGACGGACACGGACAACTGCGGAGGCTGCGGAGTTCAGTGCGCGCCCGGTGTGCGCTGCATCGATGGCAAGTGCGGCTGCGATTTCGGCATGGTCGATTGCCAGGGCAAATGCATCGACGTCCAGGACAACGACGACAACTGCGGAGCGTGTGGCAACGCCTGCCAGACGCCCGACGATGCCGGCGCGCCCCCGAACAACATGTATTACGGCTGTCGCGACAAGCAATGCGGTCAGCTCAAGTGCATCAGCTCTTTTGGCGACCGCTGGGCCGATTGCGACGCCAACCTCGCCAACGGCTGCGAGGCCTATATCGGCGAGTGGCAGAGCAAGATCGACCCGAATCATTGCGGCTTCTGCGGAAACAAGTGCGGACCCGGGCAGCTCTGCTGGGACGCGAACGGCGACCATGTTCCGGAGTGCGGGTGCACCAAAGCGAACGAGACGATGTGTGGCAGCTTCCAGGATTTGAAGCTTCGCTGCGTCGATCTCCTGAACGACGTCGAGAACTGCGGGACTTGTTACAAGGGATGCAAAGCCCCGAAGGCCAATCAGATCGCCGCGTGTAGAAAAGGCGTCTGCGAGCTCGATTGCGCGCCTGGTTGGGGGGACTGCGACCTGGATCCGAGCAACGGCTGCGAGACCGACCTCGCCAGCACGGATGCGCACTGCGGAGCCTGCGGCAATCGTTGCGATACGCAGGCGGGTCAGCCTTGCATCGAGGGGCAGTGCGCGATGACGGAATGCGACGGAGGAGGTCCGAAATGAGGTCCTCGTTCCAACCGCCGAAGACACGTGCACCCGAAGGAGCAGGGACCCAAGCCAGCCCTCGCCGCATCGACGGGACGCAAGCGCTCCTCTCCTCTTCGGTCGCCTTCGGTCTCGCCGTATTGGCCTGCGCGGTTGCGAGCTGCGCCGAGTCGGACGGGGCGACCGCTCCCCTGGATTCGGGGGCTAGCACGCTGCCGGAGCTCGATGCGTCCAGCGACGCAGCACCGGGCGCCAACTGCCTCGACGCGGGCGATGGTGGCGGCTGCGAACCACGCGCGCTCTCGTGCGCCGAGGCCGATTTCTGCGAGGTCCCGACCGGCGTCGAAGGTCGCAATACGCTTCTCGACGTCTGGGGCTCGTCGGCCCAAGACGTGTGGGCCGTAGGCTCTGGAGGCACGGTCATCCACTGGGACGGCGCAGCCTGGACGCGCGTGCCGATCCCCTGGAAAGACACCCTGCGCAGTGTAGGCGGAAGCGGCGTGAGCGACGTGTGGATCGTCTCGTCGCTGAACGTGGTGCTTCACAGCAGCGGGTTCGGGACGGCTGCGGGCTTCAAGCTCCAGCCTCTCCTTTATCCCGTCGACCCCACGAACAGGTCGGGCGCGATCTTGTCGAAGGTGTGGGCGTCTGGTGCAGGCAATCTCTTCGTCGGTGGTGATCCCTGGATCAGTGCCCCGTCGGTTCCGAGCGATAGCCTGTGGCGTTTCCGTTTCGGAGCTTCTGCCGATCAGGCGTGGGAGCCCGTGTCGACGTTCTGCCGGACTCTGCCGTGCGGCCGCGTCGATGGAATCTGGGGGACGAGCGCCAGCGACGTCTGGGTCGTCGGCGAGAACGGCGCGGTCCGGCGCTCGAAGGGGCCGGTGGGTGACGGCGGCGCGGAGCAGTGGAGCACGATGGAGACGACAAGGACGACCGCCGATCTCCATGGCATCTGGGGCAGCAGCGCCTCCGACGTGTGGATCGTCGGCGACCGCGGGACGATCCGGCACTGGTCCAACGACGCCTCGCAGAGCTGGGCGATCGTCCCCTCGTCCACGACGAGAGATCTGCGAGCGGTGTGGGGGACCGGTCCGAGCGACGCGTGGGCGGTAGGCGACGGAGGAACGATCTTGCACTGGGACGGAGCGAGTTGGCGTTCGGTCACGACCACGCTTCCGGCCGGATCGCAGCTGCGTCTGAACGGTGTCTGGGGGAGCGGTCTCGATGACGTCTGGGTCGTCGGCGAAGCTGTCGCGCTGCACTTCGGTAGCGCGAAGGCCGTGGCGGTTCCGGTGGCGGACGGCGGTCCACGATGAGCTCGGTGCTGTTCAGGAACATCCTCTGCTCGGCGCTCCTCGCGTCGTCGGTCGCTCTCCTCGGGATGGCATGCTCGAACGGTGAGGTCGACGCGGTGAGCGCCGACGGTGGCGTCCCCGATGCTCGTCTCGACTCGGGCAGCGGCGACGCGTCGGACGACGCTCCCGACGCGAGCGCCCCTGACGCGCAGCCGCGTACGTGCTCGGACGACGACTTCTGTCACACGGTGCTGCCGCCAGATTCCTTCTTGAGAGACGTCTGGAGCGCCGGAGACGGTGTCGTGTGGGCTGTCGGCGCGAAAGAGCCGTCGACCAACGTGGCGCCCGGCACCGTCCTTCGCTGGGACGGCTCCGCGTGGGCGGTTCAATTCGAGCCAGACAGCATTCTCTACGCCGTCTGGGGAAGCAGCCCGACGGACATCTGGATCGGCGGCGAAGGCGGCCTCTACCACGGCACGGGCCCGTCCTCGGACGCCATCACGTGGAAGAAAGTACGAAGCGAGCTCATCACGTCGATCTGGGGCACGAGCACGAACGACGTCTGGGCGGTCGGGGCGTTTTGGGGCTCTCCGTACACCTTCGACGGCACGGTCCTCCACTATCGCGGCACGAGCGCAGATGGTGGCGACGGCTGGGAGATCGATCCCATCTCGTCGTCGCGCCCGGCGTCGTACCGCAAGGTCTGGGGCACGAGCGCGAACGACGTCTGGATCGGCGGGGCCGAGCGCCTCCAGCCCTCGGCGGACTGGCCTCGCATGCTCACGCTTCGCGGTCGCCCGAACGGTGACGGCGGGCTTGCATGGAGCGAGGTCGTGATGCCTTCGCCCGGCGATGGCGAGTTCTCCGGTGGCGGAGTGATCGCGGGCGGAAGACCCTGGCTGATGGGGAGGCTCGGTAACTCCGACGCGGTCTTCATGGGCACGCCGAAGACGGATGGCTCCAGCGATTACACCTGGTTCGAGGGATCGTTCGGGACCTGCAACGGGACCGCCTATCCATGCCAGGGTAATTCGGGCGTCTGGTTCAACCGCGCTGTCTGGGGAACGACTCCGAACGACGTCTATCTCGGCGGCGACTTCGGTCAACTCCGGCACTGGGACGGGACGAGCTTCTCCCTGGTCAAGACGACGATCACGAAGATCCCCGTGAGGGCCTCGTTCTACGGCATGTGGGGAACGTCGAGCACCGATCTCTGGATCGTGGGCGATCGGATCGCTCTTCACAAGGTCGCTCTCGGCCACCCCTGAATCGATGGACCTCATGAAGCAGAGAGCTCGATTGCTTATCCTCGCGGCAACGCCGATCGCCGCCGCCGTGGGAGTTTTCGCCTGCAGCAGCGACGAAGAGAGACCGTACTTCGTCGCGCTGGCGGACGGAGGAAGTGATGCCCCCGCGACGTCGATCGAGAGCGGAGCTGCGCCTGGCGACGGTGGAGTGACCGATGCACGCGTTCCGTTCGACGCCGCGGATGAGCCGATCGCGTGCACGGCGAAGCCTTGCGTCACCCAGCTCGTCGCAGGCTTGGAGCATTTCTGCGCGCTGCTCGAGGACAAGACGGTTCGCTGCTGGGGTGGGGACATTGCCCTCGGCACTCTCGATGGAGGCTCGAGCCTGGCACGCCCCATCTCGATGGGGCTGTGGGATGTCGAACAGATCAGCGCGGGCGGCTACACGACGTGCGCTCGCCTGACCGCCGGCACGGTGAAATGCTGGGGGACGAGCTTCGGCAACGAGCTCGGACTCGAGCCACCGGGCCCGGATTACGATTCTCATGATCCCACGACCGTCGCCCGCGATGGCGGCGCGCTCGACGGCTTCGTGCGCGTCGACGTAGGCAGGTCCGGCGTGACGTTCGCCGTGAAGACCTCCGGCGAGCTCTGGTCCTGGGGCAACAACAGGACCAACGCGCTCGGCCGGCCGCGCGAGCTCGATTTCTGGGGCGATGCGTGGCTCGGTCCCGGACCGGTCACGTATCTCGCCGGTGAGTCGGTCGCGTCTGCGGGAGGTGTCTCGACCTCGAGCTCCGACAGTGTGGCGTTTGCGATCACGAGCGATCGCCGGCTCCGCACGTGGGGGACCTCGAACCAGATGGTCGCTTATCCCGGCCCGGTGCCGACGGTCGTCGACGGCCTCGAGAATGTCGGCAGCGTCGCGGCGACGGAGACCAACATCTGCGCCGTCGCGGACGGATACCTCTACTGCTGGGGAAAGAATGGACTCCTCGCCTGCACGGGCAGCCCCTCGGCGGCGACGAGCCCGATTGCGATCTCGACGAGGAGCGAGGTGTCCGCGCAGCAGGTCAGCCTCGGCGTGAACAACACGTGCGTCAGGCTGACCGACGGCACGGTCGAGTGCTGCGGCAACGACAAGCGCGGGCAGCTCGGGAGGGCAGCGTCCGACGCCGGATCGTCGCCTTCATCGTCCGCCGCGATCCTCACGCAGGCCAATGCCTTCACCGGATACGCCGTGCAGGTCGCGGTCGGCTCCACCACGGTCTGCGCGCTCGTACAGGGGGAACGGTGCAGTGCTGGGGAGGCAACGAGAAGGGCCAGCTCGGTCAGGGAACGCTCGACGAACAGCGACACCCAACGCCGGTCACCGTCCACTTCGATTGAGGCGAGGAAGACCCCATGATTCGTTCGAGCTCGGTCATCGCCATCGCATTCGCCTCCCTCGGCCCCATCCTCGTTGCTTCCGCATCCGCTTCCTGTGGCGGGAGCGATCGCGCGTTCGTCGACAACTCCCCCGGCGACCTCGTGTCGGTCGACGCAGACCTTCCCGAGGCGCCGTCGTGCGCCGGACTGCGTTGCTCGCGCGACCTCAAGAAGGTGGTCGACGGCTGCACCGAGAACGTCGTCGCGGAGTGTGGGCCTGACAAGGGGTGCGCGAATGGATCGTGTGTCGATGCCTGCACCGCCGCCGAGGTTGCGAAGGGGTCTGTGGGATGTTCGTTCTGGACGCTTCCCCCCGACGCGCCCATGCCCTACGCCGGCTCCTGCTTCGCGGCGATGATCGCCAACACCTGGGATCGGCCGGTGACGATCACGGCTGACTACGGCACGACCCCGCTCGACCTCGGAGCGTCGGTGTTCACTGCGGAGATGGTCGGGACCGATGCGATCTACACGAAGCTCGAAGGACCGCTTCCTCCGGGGCAAGTCGGCCTCGTCTTTCTCTCGGAGATCCGCCCGCAGCTTCCGCCCGTCGGTTTCTCGCAGCTCCACAACACCTGTCCGCCGGGGATCCTCGGCGCGCACCAGGGCGATCCCATTACCCACGGCACGGCCGTCACCAAGGCGTTTTCGATCAAGACCGACGCGCCCGTCAGCGCGTACTCGATCTACCCGTACGGGGGGGCGAAGACGTTTTACCCGACGGCGACGCTTCTCTTGCCGACCTCGTCGTGGACCACGAACTACGTCGCGGTCAATGCTTGGCCGAGCATGCGCAACGGTGATGGCCGCCTGATCGGTGAGCCGATGCTCCAGATCGTCGCGTCGGAAAGCGAGACGGAGGTGCGCATCCGACCGAAGGTGGACGTCTACGACGGTCTGGACGTCAAAGGCGGCTCGGCCGGACAGACCTTGTCGTGGAAGCTCGCGCGCGGCGAGGTCCTGCAGATCACCCAGGCCGACGAGCTGACCGGGAGCCCGATCGAGTCGAGCAAGCCGGTCGGGGTCTTCGGGGGATCGCGGTGCACCGTCGTCCCTCAGGACGGTGTCGGAGCGTGTGACATCCTCCATCAGCAGATCCCGCCGCTCACTCAATGGGGATCCGAGTACGCGCCCGTCCCCTACCGTGGGCGGTCGAAGGGTGGGGTCGTGCGAAGGGAGATCGTGCCATATCGGCTCGTCGGCGCCGTCGATGGCACCGTGCTCACCTACGATCCCGCGCCGCCACGCAATGCACCGAAGACGCTTCGTGCAGGCGAGGTCGCCTCGTTCTTGACCGACGACCTCTTCGTCGTGAAGAGCCAGGACTCCGATCACCCGTTCTATGCGTCGGTCTTGATGACGGGGGCCCTCTTCAACGCCACCACGACGAACATGAACGACGGCGATCCAGACTTCGTCAACGTCGTGCCGTCCGATCAGTTCCTCGATCGCTACGTCTTCTTCGCGGACTATTCGTTCCCGGAGACGAGGCTCACGATCGTGCGGCGCAAGTCGGCGCAAGGCTTCGAGCCCGTGGAGCTCGACTGCGTCGGCGAGGTCGGCGGGTTCCAGCCGCTCGGCACCGCCGGCGAGTACGAGTACGCCTGGGTAGACCTCACGACGAGCTTCGCGCCCGCGAGCGGCACGTGCCGCGCGGGACGCCACGAAGCGAAGAGCGACGGTCCGTTCTCCGTCACCGTCTGGGGAATGGGCTACTGCGCGAGCTACGGATACGCCGGTGGGGCAGGTAGCCGACCGCTCACCAAGGTCGAAGTCCCGGTGCGCTGAGCGCCGGCGTTCTCTCTCCACGCAAACGTTCAACCTTGCGCTGAAGCAGGCCGCGTCGCTGGCATGCGAGCGAAGAGGGGAGTCGAGTCATGAGAATTCGGAGTCGAGACATGCTTTCAACGACCCAACGGTCTGCCTTTGGCGCAGTCTCTGTCATCGCGCTCATCCTTCTGGGCGCTTGCAGTGACGATGTCTCGAGTCCGTCGACCGACATCGCGGCTCAGGGAGACGCCGGCGCGTGCGCGGACGGCAGATGGAACGACGGCGCCTGCGTACCCTGGTCGGCGTGCGCGGTGGGAACTTACGTGACCAGCACGCCCTCGGAAACCGCCGACGGGACGTGCGCGGGGTGCGTGAGCGGGACCTTCAGCACGACGCCCAACGCGGCGAGCTGCGCGCGCTGGACGACCTGCGCGCCTGGCAGCTACGTGAGCACGCCCGGCAGCACGAGCACCGATCAAGTGTGCGCGCCGTGCGCAGCCGGCATGTATTCCTCGTCGGCCAACCAGGCCAAGTGCGTAGCGCTGGGCGAATGCGCGGCGGGCACGGTGCAGAAAACGCCTGGGACGCCGTCGTCGTCGCCCGTGTGCACGCCCTGCGAGCCCGGGACCCACTGCGCGGGCGGCACGTCGCCGATGGAGGAATGCGCGAGCGGCACCTGGGATCACGACAGCAATCCGGCGACGGCGTGCGTCGCGTGGACCGAGTGCCTTGCCGGACAGGCGGGGACGGGCGCGAGCGCGACCAGTGACCGGACATGCACGGCGTGCGCGAGTGGGACCTTCAACCCGACAGCCAACGCGGCGAGCTGCACGCCGATGACCGACTGCGCGCCTGGCAGCTTCGTGAGCGTAGCCGGCACTCCCGCCGCGGACCGGCAGTGCGCGCCATGCGCTCCCGGACTGACGAGCACGACCACGAACGCCACGGCTTGCGTCCCCGAGCCCGTCGAGCCCCAGATCGCTCCGGGCGCCGGTGACAGCTTCTGGTCGCATACGTGCGCGCTCAGCTTCGACGGCACGGTCCGCTGCGCGGGAAGCAACATGTTCGGCGAGCTCGGCGACGGAACGACGACGGATAGGGCGTCGCCCACCGCCGTCCTCGACCTCTCCGGCGTGACCAGAATGGCCTCAGGCGGGTTTCATACCTGCGCGCGCCTCGCCAACGGCACTGTCCGTTGCTGGGGATCCAACGGCAGTGGCCAGCTCGGTGACGGTACGACGACGGATCGGCTCTCGCCAACCACCGTCCCTGCTCTCTCCGACGTCACCACGCTCACCGCGGGCGGCTGGCACACCTGCGTGCGACTCACGAATGGCACCGTGCGCTGCTGGGGAACGAACGGCGGCGGCGAGGTCGGCGACGGAACGACGACGGATAGAAGCACGCCCACCGCCGTCCCTGGCGTCTCCGACGTCACTGCGCTCTCCGCAGGCAGGAGCCACACCTGCGCTCTGCTCAGCAATGGCACCGTGCGCTGCTGGGGCTTCAACAATCTCGGCCAGGCTGGCTCCGGTACGACGACGAGTCCGCTCCCGCCCACCACTGTCCCTGGCCTCTCCGACGTCAAAGCGCTCGCCACGGGCGGCGTGCATACCTGCGCGCTGCTCACCAACGGCACCGTCCGCTGCTGGGGACTCAACGGCAATGGCCAGCTCGGTGACGGAACGACGATGAATCGGCTCTCGCCGACGACCATCCCCGGCCTCTCCGACGTCACCGGGATTACCGCGGGCGGGGGCACACCTGCGCGCTTCTCGCGAATGGCACTGTCCGCTGTTGGGGATGGAACTGGGCTGGTCAGCTCGGCGACGGAACGACGGCGGACAAGGTCTCGCCCAACGCCGTCCCCGGCCTCTCCGGCGTCAAGGAGCTTGCGGCGGGCGACGCTGGCACCTGCGCACGCGTCGCGAACGACTCCGTCTACTGCTGGGGAACGAACATGTCCGGCCAGCTCGGCGACGGCACGATGATGGATAGGCCCTCGCCGACGCTCGCTTCCTGGTAGCGAGCCCGAGCCGCAGTGACGCGGGCTCGTCCGGCATCACCGCTCGGTCGCCGGTGGCTGTCTGAGGTTCGTAAGTCTTGGCTCGCGGACTGCCGACAATCGTCAACGACGAGTCGGCACACGAGCTTCGATGCCAGGTTATGCTGCGCGCCGACGAGGAAGGAGCTTCGAATGACCGACGATGAGAAAGCCATCCGCAAGGTCGTGGAGACGTGGACGGCGGCAAGCCAGAGCGGCGACGTCGACACCGTTCTCGGATTGATGACGGACGACGTGATCTTCATGGTTCCCGGTCAAGAACCGTTCGGGAAGGAGAAGTTTGCCGCAGCGTCTCGCGGGATGGACGGTATGAAAATGGAGGGGAAGAACGAGATCGTCGAATTGCGAATTCTCGGCGATTGGGCCTTCATTCGTAATCATATCGACATCACCGTGACGCCTCCGAACGGTAAGGCCGTTCGTCGAGCCGGTTACACGCTCACGCTCTTGCAGAAGGAAGCCGACGGACAATGGCGTCTCGCACGGGACGCGAACCTTCTGGCGATGCGTAGCTGAGGTGTAATCGACGGCGGGGTGGTGCGTCCTTCGTCGAGGCCGGTCGGACCGGCCCAGGAGGTTCCATCCCAATGAAGAGCGCCCTTGCCTCGATTCTCGTCATTCTCGGTGCCTGCGATCGCGCGTCGGCCGATGCGCCGCGACCGTCCTCGCCTCCCGTGGCGAGCGCCGAAATCGTCGTGCCGGTGGCGGCAAGCTCGAGCGTAATCGAGCCGACCGCTCCGCAGGCGTCGGCCTCGTCCTCATCCGTGTCCTCGCCGGGGCCAGCGCGTGAACAGCCTGTCGTGAAGCAGGCGGCCGCGCCCGCCCGCCAGGCCCCGAAGACCGTCTATGTCTGCCCGATGCATCCCGAGGTGACCTCGGACGCGCCGGGGCTCTGCCCGAAGTGCAACATGAAGCTCGAGCAGAAGCCGCAGAGCCGCGAAATTCGTGCGGTCCCGGCGCCCTCGGGGGAACCGCTGTAATCGAAACGCCCCCTCGGCGTCTGCACCATCGGAGAACACGACGATGGTGGCGACCGCGACCAAGACTACCGACGAGAAGCTCGAGCTTTCGATTGAAGGAATGACCTGCGCGAGTTGCGTGCGGCGCGTCGAAAAGGCGCTCGTGGCGACGGACGGTGTGAGCAAGGCCGACGTGAACTACGCGCTCGGCCGCGCGACGGTGACTTACGACCCGGCGCGTTCCTCGCGCAAGGTACTCGCCGACGCCGTCCGCGATGCGGGCTACGAGGTGCCCGAGGTCGAGAAGACGGTCGAGCTCGGCGTCATCGGAATGACCTGTGCGGCTTGCGTGAAGCGGGTGGACAAGGCGCTGCGCGCGGTCGACGGAGTGCGCGACGCGAACGTGAACCTGGTGACGCATCGCGCGACCATCAAGTTCGATGCGGCAACGGCCTCGGTCGACGCGCTCGCCGCGGCGATCGAGAAGGCTGGCTACCAGGCTGTCCGCGAGAGCGGGAGCGAGGGCGCAAGTGACGATCGCGCAGCAGCGATCGAGCAGGCCGAGGATCGGGAGCACCTCGAGCTTCGTCGAGGTTTCGTCTTCGCCACGGCGCTGACGGTGCCCCTGCTCGTCGTTGCCATGTCCCACGGACTCATGGCCTGGACCGAGACGACGTTCGGTCGCTGGCTCCAGTTCGCGCTCGCAACGCCGGTCGTCCTCGGGCCGGGGCGACGCTTCTTCCGCCTCGCGTGGGCGGCGGCGAAGCACAAGGCCGCCGACATGAACACGCTCATCGCGATCGGAACCGCCGCGGCGTGGATCTATTCGACGGTCGCGCTCGTCGCGCCGGGCCTGTTCCCGCACGCGTCGCACGGGCTCGTCCCGCACCTGTATTTCGAGGCCGCCGCCGCCGTCCTCACGTTCGTGCTGCTCGGAAAGACGCTGGAGACCCGCGCCCGAAAGCGGCTCGCGGACGCCGTGCGTGGCCTCGTCGCGCTCCAGCCGAAAACCGCGCGACGCTTGCGCGGCACGCTCGAGGAAAACGTTGCCATCGCGACCTTGGTCCCGGGGGATCTCGTCGTCGTGCGGCCGGGTGAACGCATTCCCGCCGACGGCGAAGTCGTTCGCGGCGCTTCGGCCGTCGACGAGTCGATGCTCACCGGCGAGAGCCTGCCGGTCGACAAGGCGGCGGGGGCCAAGGTGTATGGCGGCACGCTCAATCAGAGCGGCTCGCTCACCTTCCGCGTCACCACCACGGGCAAGGGCAGTGCACTGGCGCGCATCGTCGAGGCCGTCGAGCAGGCTCAAGGCTCGAAGGCGCCGATTGCACGGCTCGCCGACACGGTGAGCGGGATCTTCGTGCCGATCGTGCTCGGACTCGCCCTCGTGACGCTCGTAACATGGATGCTGCTGGACCCGACCGGCGACGGCATCGCCACCGCGGTCGAGCGCTTCGTCGCGGTGCTCGTGATTGCTTGCCCTTGTGCGCTCGGTCTCGCGACCCCCGCGGCCGTCGCCGTCGGCACCGGTCGTGGAGCGGAGCTCGGTGTCCTCGTGAAGGGCGGCGCCGCGCTCGAGGCCGCGAGCCGCGTCAACCGCGTCCTGCTCGACAAGACCGGTACGCTCACGATCGGCAAGCCGACGCTGACCGACATCGTCGACCTCACGGGCAAGGGCGAGGCGGACCTGCTCGCCGTCGTCGCCAGCGCCGAAAATGCGAGCGAGCATCCCGTTGCGCGCGCGGTCGTCGATGCTGCCCGCGACCGCAAGCTCACGCTGTCGACTGCCGACGACTTCCGTAGCGTCGCCGGCCACGGCATCGAGGCTCGGATCGACGGAAAGCTCGTCCGCATCGGAATCGCAGACTATCTGCGTGAGGGCGGGACGGATCCGGCGAGCCTCGAGGCGCAGGCCGAAGAGCTCGCGGGACGTGGGCGTACGCCGTTCTTCGTGGCGATCGACGGCGTCCTTGCAGGGCTCGTGGCAGTCGCCGACCCGCCGTCCGCCGAGGCGAAAGGCGCGCTCGCGGCGATGCGGGAGATGGGAATCGAGGTCGCGATGGTCACCGGCGACCGCGCCGGCACTGCACGCGCGATCGCCTCGGAGCTCGGGATCACCGAGGTCGTGGCTGAGGTGAAGCCCGAGGACAAAGCTCGGGTCGTCTTCGAGCAACGTGCCTCGGGGCGTATCGTCGCGATGGTCGGCGACGGCGTGAACGATGCTCCGGCGCTCGCCGGTGCACACGTCGGAGTCGCGATCGGAACGGGCGCCGACGTAGCCGTTGCAGCGGCGGACATCGCGCTCCTGCGGGGAGGCATCGGCGGCCTCGCGACGGCTCTCCGCCTCGGTCGTGCGACGCTGCGCACGATTCGCCAAAACCTCTTCTGGGCCTTCATCTACAACGTCATCGGTATCCCGCTCGCCGCGGGCCTGCTCTATCCCTGGACGGGATGGCAGCTCTCCCCGGTGCTCGCGAGTGCGGCGATGTCGCTCTCGAGTGTCTCGGTCCTTGCGAACTCGCTTCGGTTGCGCAGATTCGCTAAGTGAAGGGGGCATGACAGAACCCCAGGACTATCTCGAAGCCGTTCGGCCGACCGACGCCGATGTGAAGCAGGTACTCGTCGAGAATCATCGCGAGTTCCTCCGCTTCCTCGAGCGTCGGCTCGGCCGTCGTGATTTGGCCGAGGACATCCTCCAGGATGCGTTCGCTCGCGGCATGGAGAAGCTGGAGACACTGCGCGACGGTGAGGCTGTCGTCCCTTGGTTCTATCGAACGCTGCGCAACGCCACGGTCGACTACTGGCGCCGGAGCAAGTCGGCCGACAAAGCCCTCGCGCAGTTTGCCCAGGAGATCGAGACCTCCGAAGAGCCGCCGGAGACGATCCGTGGCGAGGTCTGCCGCTGCGTCGCGCGCCTCGCCGACACGTTGAAGCCCGAGTATGCCGATGCGCTCCGCCGCATCGAGGTCGACGGGGTCTCCGTGATCAGCTTCGCCGAGGAGATGGGCATCTCGAAGAGCAACGCCGCCGTCCGCGTCTTCCGCGCCAGGGAAGCGCTTCGTCGTCAGGTTGCCGTCTCGTGTGGAACGTGCGCCGACCACGGTTGCCTCAACTGCACGTGCGGAACGAAGGAGTCCGCCGGCGAGAAGAAGCGCGGCTGCGGCGGTCACTGAAGCGGCCGTCACTGAAAAAGGTGTAATCGCCGAGGCCCATCGGCGTCTTTCGAATGTGAGGCGAGAGTAACTCGCCCACGAGGAGAGACGACGATGACGAACAAGAAGGAAACGATTCTCGACGTCGACGGCATGACTTGCTCGTCTTGCATCCGCCACGTCGAAGCGGCGCTCCGCGAAGTCGATGGCGTCGACAAGATCGAAGTGAAGATCAGGGACGGCAAGGTGCGGGTCGAGCACGACGCCTCACGGGCCACGCTCGATCAGATGATCCGAGCCCTTGGCGACGCGGGCTACGAGTCGCGCGCCGCAGGAGCCTGAACGTGATCGTGGTCGTCGGCACCGGGCTCGCCGCCGTTTGCGCGGTGGAGGGCCTGCGCGACGAAGGGTGCTCGGCGCCGATCATGATGGTCGGTGCCGAGCGCGACCTGCCCTATGACCGTCCTCCGCTGTCGAAGGAGTTCCTCCGTGGCGAGACGACGCTCGAGGCAGCCCGCATCCGCGGCGATGCGTTCTACCGCGAGCACAACGTCGAGCTCGTCCTCGGCGCCGCCGCGAAGTCGTTGGACACGCATTCGCGTGAGCTCGAGCTCGAGCACGGGCGCCGAATTCCGTTCGACAAGCTGCTCATTGCAACGGGAGCGAGCGCGCGCCGGCTGCCCGTCCCCGGAGCCGAGCTCGACGGTGTTCTCACACTTCGCACGGGCGCCGACGCGCTTCACCTGAAAACGGAGCTCGCACGGGCGGGTCACGTTGTCGTCGTCGGCGGAGGCTTCATCGGCCTCGAGGTCGCGTCGGCGGCGCGGGCGATGGGCAAGCACGTCACCGTCGTGGAGGCCGCTCCGCAGCCGCTCGCTCGCCTCCTTCATGGCGAGCGGGTGGCCGGCGCGATCACCCAGCTCCATCGGGATCACGGAGTCGTCGTGCACACGTCGACGACGGTGACCGAGTTCTGCGGCGCGCATCGCGTGGAGGAGGTGGTCCTCTCGACGGGCGAGCGTATCCCCGCGGACGTCGTGCTCGTGGCCGTCGGCGTAGAGCCGTCGACCCGCTGGCTCGCCGGCTCGGGGATCCGGCTGGACGACGGCGTGCTCACGAACGCGTCTCTCGAGACGAACGTTCCCGGCATCTACGCCGCCGGTGACGTTGCGCGTGCCCTGCAGCCAGGAGCCGAGGGGCACGCGCGGTTCGAGCACTACGGTGCTGCGTACGAGCAAGGAGTCGTCGCAGGTCGCCTCATCGCCGGCGGGACCGCGGTGCCGAACGTGATTCCGGGCGCTGGCTCGGAGCAGTTCGGTGTGCGCATGCAGGTGCTCGGCCGCACGGCGGGGGCGGACCGCGTGGTCGTTCGCGGCTCCCTCGAAGCACGAACGTTCGCGGCCTTTTTCCTCGTCGAGGGAGCCGTCCGCGGTGCGTTTCTCATGAACCGCGTGCGTGAGCTCCCGGTGGTGCGCAAGCTCGTGTTGAATCGTGCGTGCGTCGACGAGCGGCGCATCGCCGACGAGTCCCAGCCGCTCGTCATGCCCGCTGTCGCGTGAGGCGCGTGAGAGGTGGCAGCCGCACGAGCGTGTAATCGCAGCCCCCGGCGTGCGTCCTCAGGGCATGCTGACCTCTCTCCGATTCCCAGCCTCGATCGTTTCCGTGTTCCTCGCCCTCGCTGGGTGCCGTGACGCGCCACCTCCGACGAAAGCGTCTCAGGTGGCCGCGTCCGCGCCGGTCACGGCGAGCTCGACGGCCTCGTTGGCGGTCACCCGTGTGACCGCTCCGAGCCAAGTCTGCATGGTGAACGACCGCTTCATGGGCAGCGACCAGATCCCCGTCAGCGTCGATGGCAAGACGTACTACGGGTGCTGCTCGAGCTGCAAAGACAAGCTGATGAACAACGCGGCCGCCCGGACGGCGCTCGACCCGGTGACGCAACGTCCGGTCGACAAGGCCACGGCCGTCATCGGCAAGACCTCGAGCGGAAAGGTCGTCTACTTCGAGAGCGACGATACTTTCGCCCGCTACACGCCGTGAGACTGAGCTCGGAGAGCTTTTTCTTCGCGTGGAGCGGTCACAGAAACGCGTGAGAGCGCCAATACCCTCGTGGAGTGTGCGCGTGCTCATTCGGCCACGCACTGTGGCGATCTCCTACGCAGCGAGAGCCAGCGCGCACGGTCGTGCTCGGCCAGCTCTTCTTCCCACGGCTCGCGCCGCGAGCTCGAAACCCTGTAATCCCAGCGCCCCTCGTACGTCGGCAATCACGAGACATGAAACACCATCGAACTGCTTTCACCACGACCTCACGTGCCTCGTTCCTGAAGCTCGGCCTCGCGGCGGCGCTCCTCCCACTCCTCGGTGCCTGTTCGCCCGCACCGATGCCGATCTCGCGCTCGGCGAGCGATCCCTCGAGCCCCTCGGCGCCCGACGGCGTGAACCCGCTCGCCGCGCAGTCGACGTCGGCGCCGGTCCTCACCGGGGCCGCGCAGCCCGCTCACGAACATCACGAGCACCACGAGCATCACGACCATGCGGCTCACGCCGCCCATCCGGGGGAAGTCGACCACGCGGCAGCCGAAGCCGCGGGTGCCGAGGGCGTCGTCTACGTCTGCCCGATGCACCCCGAGGTCACGTCGACGAAAGCGGGCGAGCTCTGCCCGAAGTGCAACATGAAGCTCGTTCCGAAGAAGTGAGGTCCCATGTCCTGGAGAACGTTTGCTCCGGTCGCGATCGCGGCGGCGCTCCTCGGCGGCTGCGCCTCGACGTCGGCGAGAGAACCTTTCAAGAACGTCGCCACGGAAGTGCGCGCACGTTCCGGTCACGACATCCGATGGAATCAGGGGACGGACGACGACAAGAAGGCCGATGACGCGGTCGACGCGCTGCTTCGCCGTGAGCTGACCGTGGACGGGGCGGTGCAGGTCGCGCTCCTCGCGAATGCGTCGCTTCAGGCGACGTTCGAAGAGCTCGCGATTTCGCAAGCCGATCTCGTCCAGGCGGGGCTCCTCAAGAACCCCACGTTCGCCATCGGGATGACCGCCTGGGAGGCGGAGCACATCAGCCCGAACCTGTTCGCCAGCGTGGAGCAGGACTTCCTCGACATCGTCACGATGCCGATGCGGAAGCGCGTTGCGGCCACCGAGCTCGAGGCGACGAAGCTCGCCGTCGGTGATCATGTCCTCGAGCTGGCGGCGCAGGTCCGCGAGGCTTTCTACAATGCCATGGCCGCCGAACAGGTGAGCGCCATGCGACGCCTCGTCGACGACGCCTCACAGACCGCCGCCGAGCTCGCACGACGTCAGCACGAAGCTGGCAACATGAGCGACCTCGCGCTCAGCACGCAGCTCTCGCTGCCCGCGCAGACGGCGCTGGACCGCCGGCGCGCGGAAGGGGAGGCGGCCGTCGCGCGTGAGAAGCTCAACAAGCTGATGGGCGTGTGGGGTCCCCGCACCGCCTGGAAAATGGCGGCGCGTCTCCCCGAGCTGCCGAAAGAAGAAGCGTCGCTCGAGAATCTCGAGTCGAAGGCGATCGAGCAGCGTCTCGACATCGGCGCCGCTCGCCGCAACGTCCAGGCGATGGACTACGCGCTCGGTCTTGCGAAGACGACGCGATGGTTCGGGTCGGTGAACGTCTCGCTCGAGGCGGCGCGACTCCGGAGCACGGGCCACTTCTCGTTCGGCCCCAGCGTTGCCCTCGAGATTCCGCTCTTCGATCAGCGGCAGGCTCAGATCGCGAAGCTCGAGGCGTTCAAGCGGCAAGGTGAGAGCTCGCTGCGCGCTCTCGCCGTCGACGTCCGCGCCGATGTCCGTGCCACGAGCGCCCGCGTGGTCACCGCGCGGAGTGTGGTGGAGCAGTATGCGAAGTCCGTCGTCCCTCTTCGCGAGCAGGTCGTGCGCTTTTCGCAAGAGCAGTACGACGCGATGTTGCTCGGCGTCTATCAGCTGATTCAGGCAAAGCAGGACGAGTTCGACGCCTATCGCGAATACATCGAGGCACTGCGTGACTACTGGGTTGCGCGCAGCGATCTCGAACGAGCCGTCGGCGGTCGCGTCGGCGCGCCTGCCCCCGCCGTCGCCAACCATCCCGCGGCTGTCGTCGCGCCGCCGCCCGCCCACTCGCATTGAGGAACGCATGAAGCATCGAAGCATCCTTGGTTTCTTGGTTTGGTTCGTCGCGCTGCTCCTCCTGCCGAGGGGCGCGGCGGCCCAAGCGAAGCTGCCCTATACGCCGGTCGTTACCCCGAACGGGTCGACCCTGCCGTTCACCATGAAGGACGGTGTGAAGGAGTTCCACCTCACCGCCGAGCCCGTGAAGCGCGAGTTTGCGCCCGGCATGATCGTCAATGCGTGGGGCTACAACGGTTCGACACCCGGCCCGACGATCGAGGCGGTCGAAGGCGATCGCGTGCGCATCTTCGTGACCAACAAGCTTCCCGAGCGCACCAGCGTCCACTGGCACGGCATCTTGCTGCCCAACGGCATGGACGGCGTTGCCGGCCTCAATCAGCCGCACGTCGAGCCGGGCGAGACCTACGCCTACGAGTTCACGTTGAAGCAGAACGGCGTGTACATGTACCACCCGCATTCGGACGAGATGGTCCAGATGGCGATGGGCATGAGTGGCTTCTTCGTCATCCACCCGAAGGTCCCGGAGCAGCCGAAGGTCGACCGCCACTTCGTGGTGATGCTCGGCGAGTGGTTCGTCGAGCCGGGAACGGCCACGCCGAATCCGAACATCATGACGGACTTCAATCTCTTTACCTTCAATAGCCGCGTGTTTCCGGGCACCGATCCGTGGGTGGTGAAGAAGGGCGAGAGGGTCCGCTTCACGTTCGGCAATCTCACGATGGATTCCCACCCCATGCACGTGCACGGCTACACCTTCGAGGAGGTCAGCACCGACGGAGGGCGCGTTCCGGTCTCGGCGCGGCGCCCCGAGACGACGGTGAACGTGCCGGTCGGGTCGACGCGCACCGTCGAGATGGTCGCCAACGTCGAAGGTGACTGGGCCTTCCACTGCCATAAATCACATCACACGATGAACGCCATGAGCCACGACGTCCCGAACATGATCGGGGTCAAGCAGCCGGCGGCTCTGGAGGACAAGGTCAAGGCCATCCTCCCTGGCTACATGGCGATGGGCGAGACCGGCATGGGCAACATGATGGAGATGGGCCGCCCGAAGAACACGCTGCCGATGATGGCCGGCGATGGTCCTTTCGGTGCGGTCGAGATGGGCGGCATGTTCACCATCCTCAAGGTGCGCGCCGGCATCACCAGCTACGCCGATCCGGGCTGGTACAAGAACCCGGAAGGAACGCTCGCGAAGAAGGTCCCTGCACCGAAGCCCTGAGCGGCGCAGGACGAGCGGTTCAGCTTTCCCCGACGGGGCTCGAAATTCTTCGGGCCCCGTCTTCGCGCTGTAACCTTTTGGCGCGCTTGCCCGTCAGCCTCCATGAACGACGAAATGTGGTCGTTCCAAGACGAGGAGAAAGCCATGAGCGAACCGAAAGCTTGCGCATGCAAGAGCTGCGGGCCGTCCTGCGAGTGCGGTAGCCAGGTGCCGAAGAGCGGGGAATGCTGCTGCGGTCCCGTCTGTACCTGTGGGACGAGCTGCGAATGCCCGGCCTCCTGCGGTTGCGCTACGTCCAAGAAGAAGTGACCTCATGAGCGAGTACGCGAGGAGCTCTGCGCTGCCTTCGCCCGAGACCCAGCCGGTCTCCGGCAAGGCGCTCGCGCGCGAGCTCCTCGTCATGCTCGGGGCCCGCCGTGCGGAGTTTCTCGGGTTCGTGAAGAAGCGGGTGAGGTCCGGCGTGGATGCCGAAGACCTCCTTCAGCAGGCGCTCGTGCTCGCGGCGGAGAAGCTCGACAGTCTTCGTGAGAACGACCGCCTCGACGCGTGGTTTTACCGCGTCCTTCGAAATGCGATCGCCGACCACCATGCGGCGTGGGCGCTTCGCGAAGCGAAGCTCGAGCTGCTTGCTCGCGAGGCTAGCGAAGCACCTCCCGAAGAGGCTGCCGTTTGCGCCTGCAGCATGGGGATGCTCGACGACGTGCGCCCCGAATACGCCGCCATCCTTCGACGCGTCGACATCGAAGGCGAATCGATGGCGGAGGCGGCCAGCCATCTCGGGCTCTCCGTCGGTAACGCGAAGGTTCGACTGCATCGAGCGCGCAAGGCGCTTCGCGAAGAGCTCCTCGCGCGCTGCGGCTCCGATTCGGTGCGTGCTTGTCAGGATTGCTCCTGTGACGACGAGCCAGTCGGCGAGGTGCAGTCGTGACGCGTGGGCGTCGACGCATGCTACGGCTGCTCATCGTCGTTTTTTCCCTGTTGCGGATCTGTGTTCTCGCGGGCGCCTTCCAGCTCTCCGGGCTCGCGCATCTGGCGTCCGATGTCATCGCGGTAGCCGTCGATGGGCCTCACTCGACCGAGGGGGATGACTGCGACGAGCATAGTTGCCCTCCCGGGTGCCCCTCGTGCCATCGCGCGCATGGTGGTGCCGTTCCATTCGCGTCCACGGCGTCGCTGTCCGACCTGCTGTCGGTCAGCGAGATGCTTCCACCGCCTCTGACTCAGGATCCTCCGACGGAACGCTCCCTCGCTCCGCCCGATCGACCGCCGCGCGTCTGAGCGCATTCGATCGCCCCGCCGGGGCCGACGCGCGACGACGCGTGCCGGCTTCCAGCTCATGGATCCGTTCGATGCGGAGGACGTGTCGTGTATTTTCGAACGCGTTTCGCGGTGGCGTTGGCCATCGCGCAGTCACTCATTTCGACCACTAGCGAAGCAAAAGAAGTAGGCGCGTGCGCGCCGGTCACTCGCGAAAACCTCGTTCGCTGCGCCCTCTCGGCGAGCCCCGCGGTTCGTCGCGAGAATTACGGCACCGCGGCCGCGGAGGGGCGTGTACAGGCGGCGCGTCCGATCTTGCCGTCGAATCCCGTGCTCGCGGGCGCTCTCGCGCGGAGAGCGAGCAACGGCAGCGACCCGACCGCGGTGAACTGGACGGCGACGCTCGCTCAGGAGATCGAGATCGCCGGAGGACGCGGAGCACGCCTACGCGCAGCGGAGCACGAGAAGCTCGCGCAGAAGAGCCGCGCCATAGGGACCGAGCGCGATACGGCGACGCTCGCGTGGGCTGCGTACTTCGATGCGATTGCCGATCGCGAGCAGCTTCGTCTCGCCGAGCAGATGGAAACGCTCGGTGCCTTGCTTGCACGCGCGGCCCGCGCCCGGGCGGACCGCGGTGTCGGTTCGACCGTCGACGCCGACGTGGCCGAGGCAGCCCAGATCCGCATCGTGCAGGAGCGTTTCGCGGCCGACAGGCAAGTTCGAAGTTCGACGGCAGCTCTGGCGTCGCTGACGGGCGGCGACCCGCTGGGGGCCGACGGCGGCGTCGACGGAGAGCTCGTTCCGCTTCATGCGGTCGACGCGCTTCGTGGCGACACGACATCTGCGGTCGCTTCTCGCCCCGAGATCGCCGCTGCCCGCGCCGAGCGAAGTTCGTTCGATGCCCGCGCTTCGGCGTTTCGAAGAGCCCGCGTTCCAAACGTCACGGTCTCCGTGTTCGCGCAAAACGACGGCTACCACGAGAAGGTGCTCGGCATGGGCTTAGCGCTGCCCATTCCGATCCCCGGGGTGGGACGGACCTATGCCGGAGAGATCGCGGAAGCGAACGCGCTCGCGGCTCAAGCATCCTCCGAGGTCGACCGCTTGACGCTCACGGCGCGACTCGAGCTCGCGACCGCGCTGCAGGGGCTCGATTCCCGGCGTGACGAGTTGGATGCCTTTTCGAAGGAACGCCTCGAACGCGCGGAGAAATCGCTCGGCGACATCGCGACGGAGATCGAGGCGGGGCGGCTTGGCGTTCGCGATGCGCTTCTCGCTCAGCAGGCCTTGATCGATCTCCTTCGGTCTCACCTCGAGGCTCGCCGAGCGCTCTGTCTCGCCTCTGTCGAACTTGCCCGTGCTGCGAACCTCCCGCTCGAGCGAGGTGTCCAATGACGTGTCGTGTCTTCATCGTCCTCTTCTTCGTTCTCTTGGCGGGGTGCAAGAATGCGAGCGCCGACAAGGAGCCCAATCCAAAGTCCTCGGGTGCAGACGTCCCTCATGACGACGAGCCCGAACACGAAGGTCTCGCGAAGCGGGTGAGGCTCTCTCCCAGAGCCCTGTCGGCCTCGAAGATTCGAACGGCGCCGGCGACGACCGAAGTGCTCTCCGCCACGGTGACCTTGCCAGGCGAGATCGTCGCCGATCCCGACAGAAGCGCGCGGGTGTCGACGCCGATCGCCGGGCGGCTCACCGACGTTCGCTTCAAGGAAGGAAGCAAGGTGACCAAGGGACAAGCGCTCGGCACCGTGCGCATCCCCGAGCTCGGCAAGGTGCGCGGCGCGCTCGCTGCCGCGAACGCGAAGGCCACGGCAGCGCGCACGAATGCCGACCGCTTGTCGACGCTCGCTGACAAAGGCCTTGCTGCCAAGCAAGAGGCCCTCTCCGCGAAGGCGGACGCCGACGCACTGGACGCCGAGACGAGCGCCTTGCGAGAACAGCTCGCAGCGCTTGGGGGACCTGCGGGCAACAATGGCGAGCTCGTCATCCGCGCGCCGGTGAGCGGGGTCGTGGTCGCGCGCGATGCCGTCATCGGTCAGCCTGTCACCACCGAGCAGACGATCGCGATGATTGCCGACCTCGACGAAGCGTGGTTTCTCGGCCGCGTCTTCGAGAAAGATCTCGGCCGACTAAACCTCGGAGCGCGCGCCGAGGTGGAGCTCAACGCCTATCCGAAGGAGCATTTCGAGGGCACCATCGAGTACCTCGGCAAACAGATCGATCCGGCGGCGCGGACCGTCACGGCGCGTATTCGGCTGACCAACCGCGCCGATATCTTGCGAATTGGCCTCTTTGGCTCGGCGCGCGTCTCGGTCGATGAAGACGCCAAGAGGACGCCGGCTCTCGTCATACCCCGAAGTGCGCTGACGGAGATTGGCGGCAAGTCCGTTGTCTTCGTCCGTCATGCCGACGACGATTTCGAGCTGCACGAGGTAGTGCTCGGCGACGCCGCGCTAGGCAAAGTAGAGATTGTCTCGGGGCTCCGCGAAGGCGAGCAGATCGTCACGGAGGGCGTGTTCACGCTGAAGAGTGCCGTCCTCAAGGGCTCCTTGAAGGAGGACGACTGAGATGGCTTTCCTCTCCTGGATCGTCGCCTGGTCACTGCGCAACCGCGCGGTCGTCGCGATCGCCACCATCCTCTTCACGCTCGTCGGTGTGAGGGCGGCGCTGAAACTGCCGATCGACGCCGTCCCCGACATCACGAACGTACAAGTCCAGATCATCACCTCCGCGCCCGCGCTCTCGCCGGTCGAGGTCGAACAGTACGTCACCGTGCCGGTGGAGCGCGCCATGGCCGGGATCCCACGCACCGAACAAGTGCGCTCGATATCGAAATACGGAATCTCGGTCGTCACGATCGTGTTCCGTGACGGCACCGATATCTACTTCGCGCGCCAGCTCGTGAACGAGCGGATGCGCGAGGCCACTGACGCCGTTCCATCCCAGTACGGCAAGCCCGAGATGGGGCCGATCTCCACGGGGTTGGGGGAAATTTATCAGTTCACCGTCCGTAACGATCGGCTCGACATCATGCAGCTCGAGGAGCTGCTCGATTGGCAGATCGGACCGCAACTGCGGACCGTACCGGGAGTCGTCGAGGTCAACAGCTTCGGAGGTGAAGATCGTCAGTATCAGGTGCTGCTCGATCCCAAACGCCTTCAGGCCGCAGGAGTGTCGGTCGCCGAGGTGGTGACGGCCCTCGACAAGGCCAACGCGAACGCGGGGGGCGGGTACATCGAGCACAACCAGGAGCATTTCGTCATCGGGACGAACGGTCTCGTGAGGAGCCTCGACGACCTGAGGAACGTCGTCATCGGCGCCACGCCCCAAGGCGTGCCCATCACCATCGCGACCGTCGGCGACGTTCGATTCGGTCCGCGTCTCCGCCGCGGCGCGGCCTCGAAGGACGGCAAGGGCGAGGTCGTCGTCGGTGTTGCGTTGATGCTCATGGGGGAGAACTCGCGCACCGTCACCGAGGCGGTGAAGGCGAAGCTCGCCGCCATTCAGCCTTCGCTGCCCGAAGGAACGCGCATCGACGCCTTCTACGATCGCTCGGTTCTCGTGAACCGGACGATCAAGACCGTGGCGACCAATCTCGTCGAGGGAGCGGTGCTCGTCATCGGCATCCTCTTCCTCTTGCTCGGCGATCTCCGAGCGGGGGTGGTGGTAGCCGCGGTGATTCCGCTGTCGCTTCTCTTCGCGATGACGGTGATGAGTGCCTTCGGGCTCTCGGGCAATCTCATGAGCCTCGGTGCGATCGACTTCGGTCTGCTGGTCGACGGCGCCGTCATCATCGTGGAGAACGTGGTGCGACGCCTCTCCGAGAAACAGCGGGCGCTCGGAAGGGCGCTCGCACCGGACGAACGACTCCGCGTCACGGAGGACGCGACGATGGAGGTCCGCGCCGCCAGCGTCTTCGGCGAGGCCATCATCGCGATCGTCTACCTTCCGATCCTCGCGCTCACGGCCGTCGAGGGGAAGCTCTTCCGGCCCATGGCCACCACGGTGCTTCTCGCGCTCGCGGGAGCGTTCATCCTGTCACTCACGCTCGTTCCGGTGCTGACGAGCTACCTCGTCAAGCCCAGTCCGGAGGCTCACGACACCTGGCTGCTCCGGAAGGCGCACGCGCTCTACCTCCCTCTGTTTCGTCGCGCCATGAAGAGGCGCGCGCTCACCGTCGGCGCAGCAGTCCTCGCGTTGGCAGGAGCAATTGGACTCTTCACACGGATCGGCGCCGAGTTCGTTCCGCAGCTCGACGAAGGCGACTTGCTCGTGGAGGCGCGGCGTCTGCCCGGCGTCGCTCTCACGGAGTCGATCGCGACGGACACGCGGATGCAACAGGCCATTCTCCAGATCCCCGAGGTCACTCACGTCGTGAGCAAGACGGGAGCTCCGGAGCTCGCGACCGATCCGATGGGGATCGAGCAGGCCGACGTCTTCATCGGCCTGCAAGACCGAAAGGCTTGGCGGCCGGGCGTGACCAAGGAAGTGCTCGCGAAGGAGATCTCGGCGGCGCTCGACGAGGACGTCCCCGAGGTCGGAGGAGCCATCTCGCAGCCGATTCAGATGAGGACCAACGAGCTCATCGCGGGCGTTCGTTCCGATGTCGCCGTCCTCTTCTACGGGCCTGACCTCGACCGCCTACGAGAGTTCGGAGAGCTCGCGGCGGAGCGTCTCCGCGGTATTCGAGGCGCCGTCGACGTGCGCGTCGAGCAAGTCGCCGGCCTGCGCTACCTGCGGATCGATCCCGATCGCGCGAAGCTCGCGCGGTACGGCCTCACCGTGCAGGACGTCAACCAGATCACCGAGACGATGGCCGTTGGCCACCGCGTCGGCGACGTTCTCGAGGGCGAGCGCCGTTTCGGCGTCGTCGTGAAATCGCTCCACGGTTTTCAGGGCGATCTCGACGCCCTTCGGGCACTGCCTCTGAAGTCGGTGAGCGGCCAGATCGTGCCCCTCGGCGACGTCGCGGAGCTCTCGTTCGTGACCGGACCGGCACAAGTGAGCCGTGAGAGCCAGTCACGGCGCATCACGGTCGAATTCAACGTCCGCGGGCGCGACCTCATGTCCGTGGTTCATGACGCGCAGCGAGTCGTCAGGAGCTCCGTTCGGCTTCCGGTTGGGTATCGCGCGGAATGGGGAGGCCAGTTCGAGCACTACGAGGAAGCCAAGGAGCGGCTCTTCGTCGTGGTTCCGCTGGCGCTGGCGCTGATCGTGTTCCTCCTGTGGCTCGCGTGCCGATCGGTGCGGGATGCGTTGCTCATCTTCCTCAATGTTCCCTTCGCCATCATCGGCGGTATCGTTGCGCTCTGGTTGCGCGACTTGCCGTTCTCGATCTCCGCAGGCGTGGGATTCATCGCCCTCTTTGGCGTGGCGGTGCTGAACGGGCTCGTCCTGGTTTCGTTCGCACGTCACCGCGAAGAGGCAGGAGATGATCACGTGACAGCGATGGTAACGGCTGCCGACTTGCGACTACGCCCGGTCCTCATGACGGCCTTGGTCGCATCGCTCGGCTTCGTCCCGATGGCGCTCTCGACCGCTCCCGGCAGCGAAGTGCAGAAGCCGCTTGCGACGGTGGTGATCGGCGGGCTGGCGACTGCGACGGTCCTGACGATGTTCGTACTCCCCGTCGTCTACGCCTGGCTCGGCCGAGGGTCGAAAGGAACGACTCTTGCGACCGCTTCGGCGCCGCCGGCCACGGAGGTAAGCCATGGCACGTGAGCACGCGCATCACGATCACGGCTCCGATCATGGGCATGAGCACGGGCATGCGGGGGCGCCGGCAAGGCGATTGCTGATCGCGCTCGTGCTCACGGCGACCTTTCTCGTCGTCGAGGCCGTGGTCGGCTTCTTCTCTCACAGCCTCGCGCTGCTCAGCGATGCCGGGCACATGCTGACGGACGCCGGCGCGCTCCTGCTCGCGCTCGTCGCGCAGCGCGTTGCCGATCGCCCGCGCACGGAGTTCCACACCTTCGGATTCCGTCGCGCCGAGATCCTCGCCGCCCTGCTCAATGGCATCGTCCTCGGAGCGAGCGCGGTCTGGGTCATCGTCGAAGCGATTCGGCGCTTCTCGCAGCCGCAGGCGGTCGCCGGAGGGTGGTTGATGGCAACGGCGTCCGCCGGGCTCGTCATCAATCTCGTCGCGGCTTGGGTGCTCGGCTCGGGCACCAAGGAGTCGAATGCGAACGTCCAGGCGGCCTTCGCGCACGTGATTGCAGACGCCGCGGGCTCTGTCGCCGCGATGATCGCGGGCGTCCTCGTGCTCGCCTTCGGCTGGTACATTGCCGACCCGATCGTGTCGATCGTGATCTCGGTCATGATCCTCTGGGGCGCCTACCGGCTCGTGCGCGGCTCGCTCGGTGTGCTGATGGAAACCACGCCGGCGGGCTTCGACACGGCCAAGATCGCGGACACCATCCGAAGCGTGTCCGGCGTCACGGAGCTCCACGACCTGCACGTGTGGTCCATCTCCGAAGGCTTCCCGTTGGTGACGGTGCACGTCGTTCTCGACGGCGCGGCTCACGGGGCCGACGTCGCCCGTCGCGTCAGTGAGCAGATTCGCAGCGTGCACGGCATCGAGCACGTCACCGTCCAGCCCGAAGCACCAGAGGCGAGCCGTCTCGTCCCTGCCGAGCGCCTGAGGCGCAAGGGGGACGTGTGATTCTACTGCCGTGATTCGAGGAACGTCGTGGCCATTCCGACGACCCAGTCTGGATGGGTGTAGATGGCGAAGTGATCGCAACCAGGCAGAATGGCAAGTTGAGCGTGAGGCAGTAGATGGGCCATTTGCGCGGCGTACTCCGTTCGAATGATATCGCGATCGCCGAGCATGACGAGGGTGGGGGCCTGCACGGCGCGCACTTCGTCTTTCGACCAACCCTTGAATTGCAACGACATGGCCTTGATTTTCTCGACGAGCACGGGCCAGTGCCCCGGGTCGGGCGCGGCTTTCGTGTAGGCATCGCGAAAGACCGGCGGGATCATCTCCGCCGTCAGATCCTCCATCGATCCCGATGCCGGATCGAGGCCGTCATTGTCATAGGCCGAGGAAAGGAGCACCAGCCGGCGCACGCGATCGGGGTGTCGCATGGCCACTCGTAGAGCGACTGCCCCGCCGTCGCTCCAGCCCAAGAAATCGGCTTTCGGAATGCCGATTGTCGTGAGGAACCTATTCGTGTCCTCCGCCATTTGGTCGTACGACAGCGGCCGATCGATGTCGGGAGTGTGTCCGTGCGCCTGCTGCTCGATGGCGATGACGGTGTGATGTCGGGCCAGAATGGGAATGACCGCTCCGAACGAGTTTTCGATGGTGGAGACGCCCCCGTGAAGCAGGACGAGCGGGGCGCCGGAGCCGTGGACCTCGTAGTACATGGAGAGGCCATTCACGTTCTCGTAGGACGCTCGCGTCGGAGCTTGGGCGCGGGGCGCTGGCGAAGCCTCCGAGTGGTGTGCGCAGCCCGCGACGAGTGCCGCGAGCACGACGCCGGCGAAGATGGCGATGGTTTTCACGGAGTTCAAAGCCTTGGTCAGGCGCGCGGCGCGAGCAGGGAGCGGAAGGCCGCGGCGTGGACCTTCGCGAGATAGAGTCCCAGCGCGAGCACGACGAGCGCCACCGGCAGCCCCTGGGGCGCGAGGAACAGGTGGAACGCGATGATGTTGACGACCACGGGCGCGAGGATCACCAGCGCGAGGGGCACGAAACGATTGGCGAGGAGAAGGGCCCCGACAACGATCTGCGTCACGCCGACGAGCTGCATCATGTAGCCCGACCTCGCGAACGCGAGCGTCAGTTCCATGGCTCCGGGGGGAATCTCACCGGGCTTCGGTGGCGGCAGAAATTGGAGCAACCCATTGAGGCCCATGACGAAGAAGAGCAGGCCCATCACGACGCGCGCCCCTGTCGGCGCGAAACGCGAAAAGCCCTTCTTCGCGGTGCGGTCCTCGATCTGTGCGGTCTCGTTGATGGCGGCGGAATCGTTCATGGTGCCCGTCTCCTGGTTGGTCGCGCCGTGCGCGTCTTCATCAGGGCGACGAATGGCCGATGCGCGGATCGACACGCCTCGATCACTTTTCTTCGAATTTCCGAGCCGCGCTGGAGGTCTAGCGCGCAAGTGGCGGAACTCTCTCTCTTTGTGCGCCGCGCTACCGCTCGCGCTGCGGCCCAACGCCGGGGTCGGACCCCCGAAAACACCCTTCTTCGCTCGAAGAGCTCGACTAAGCGAGGAGGTGCTTGCTGCAGAGCGTGACGAGGTCCGCGCGGAGCGCTTCGCGTTCGTGTGTCGGTTGATCTTCCCAGATCAGCGCGTGAACGACGCCCATCGTCGCTTGCGTGACTGTCCACGCCGCGAGCTCGATGTTCGGGTGCGTGATGTCCTTGCGCCGTCGCAAGGAGGTTGCGAGCGACTCGGTGAAGACGCTCTGACTCTTGGCGAGCGTCGGCATGAGTCCGAGCGAGTGTGCGATCTTCAAGATGCCGCGCGGGACCTGCTTGTTCGTGGCGTAGGTCGCGAACGCGAAGTCGACGATGCGCTCGATGCTCTCGGGCAGCGGTAGCGGCTCGGTCTCGATGAGGAGCGCTTCGAACGCGCGGAGATTGTCCTCCGTCATCTTGGCGGCGAGCGCAGCGAGCACGCTGCGGCGATCGCGGAAGTAGTCGTAGAGGGAGCCTATGCCCACGCCCGCGCGGTTCGCGATCTCTTGGAGGGGCACATCGTCTTCGCCACCGCGCTCGACCCGCTCCAGTGCCGCGCTGAGAATGGCCTCGACCACGCTGCGTGAGCGAGACTGGCGTGGTGCCTTACGGAGATGTGCATCGTAGAGGGCCGAAATACGCGACACACCACGAATGCTACACCATGGCTCTGCCCCGAACGTCGCAACAGCGCGTCGAAGAAGACCGAAGCGCTCAGCGACGGTAAGGCGCTCCCTCCGCGCCGGTCGGTGTTGCGGCGCGCTCGTGGAGGAGCGGCGTGAGCTCGGCGAGGACGATGTGAACGAGGTCGGGGCCGGCGATGTCGACGAAGCGCACGCGGATCGAGGTCTGCGTCAGCTCGATCTCTTGTACGGCGCCGTCGAGCTCCGTTGTCAGGAAGAGGCGACGAGCAGCCGTCACGAGCGGATCGGCATCGGTAATCTCTGCGCCTCCTCGGACGAGACGCACGGGATCGCGATAGGGCAGGTTGCTCGCGATCGATAGGTCGAATCGGTTCAATGCGCTCGGCGGCATCGCCCAGCATAGGATGACCTGGTGGCCGTCGAGGACGCCCTGCAACGAGTCCTCGTCGTTCGAAGTAAAGCCATGTTCGAACGCCCATCGTCGGACGTGGGCAAGTCGAACGCGCGCAGCGACGGGGTTCTTGGTCCTCGGCCTCTCGGGGAAAGGCGCGCGGCGCCGTTGGTCCCATATCGAGCGCCACGCGATCTCGATGACGCCTTCGACGATCGCACCGACGATATCCGCGATCATCCCTTGATACTAACCGCTTCCTGCGGAAGCTCGGGAATCCTGAAGGGGACTTGCCCAGGCGCCAGCGGCACGCGATCCTGCCCATGCGGCTGCTCGGCGGGCATGGACTGGCTCTGATTCGCTGCCGGTGGCTCGGCGCTCGTGGCTCCGATCGACCACCCCGCTTTGGACGACGTCGTCGTGGCGCTCGCGCTCGGCGGTGATCCCGGAGTCGACTGCGAGGATTGCGTCGCGCCCGCGAGGGACTCTTTCGCTTTCTCCGTGAGCGCTGCTTTGGCGGCATTTTGCAAGACGGCGCCGGGGATCTTTCCGACCGTCTGCTCGAGCACCATCGGCACGTTTGCCTCGACGCCAAGCTTGAGTGCGTTCTTGGCGGCCGCCGCCGGGCCGAGGATAAGCCCGCCCACGACGGTTGCCGCGACGGCGTTTCCGACGGGATCGGGTTGGATCGGCCGGTCGTAGGCCTCGACCCGTTTTCCGAACCGCGCGATCGGGTCGTCGGGGCACTGCTGTGCAGCGTGTGTTGCGTCGCTGGATGCATGCAACGACTGGCCGCCTTCGTCCGTACCGGATTCGAAGTACGCGTTTCGCCGTGCCTCCGCCTCGCGTTCGGCACTCTGCCTGCTCTGCTCGTTCGCCGCCGCGCGTTGCTCGGGCGTCTCCGTGCACACAATATCATCGACGGCGATTCTTCCCCTTGCTCTGCGCGCCGCGTTCCGCCCGCGTCTCCAAACGTTGCAGCATCGCCTGCACACCGATAATCAAGAGCGATGTTCCCGGCCGGGCGGGCAAAGCGGACCTCGCGTCAGGCACGAAGGAGCCTGACCGCGGCCGTCATCGCGTTCGTGGCGCATGCGCGCCTCGCCTCGGCCGAACCTTCTGCGTCGATTTCCCCGGACAATACGCTCGAGCTCTCGTGGGAAGCTCCCGGATCGTGTGGGACTGCCGAGAGCGTTCGACGAGACGTCGAGCGCGTCGCGGGGCAGAGCGGAGAGGTCCAACGCAAGGTACGGGCGCATGGCGAGGTGAGAGGGACGGGGAGCGCATGGGCCATCGAGCTCACGCTGGTCACCGACACTGGACGCTCCACGCGAACCCTGACGGCGTCGACATGCCGTGCCCTCGCCAATGCCACGGCCGTCGTGATCGCGTTCACGATGACATCCCCCGAATCCGACGTCGGGCCTGCCCCGGCCGCCGTGGAAGCGCCTGCGGATGGTGGGGCCCACGTCGAACCACCGCCACCTGCCCGCACGCATGATCAGGGCTCGAAGAGAATGCCGAGCCTCGTGCGGAAGGCCGCTCCTGCTCCCTTGCCGTATGTTGGGCCGACCGTCGGTCTCCTCGCGCGCGTCGATGTCGGTACGCTTCCAAGTGTCGCCGTTGGGCCAGGCGTGCTGTTGGGCTGGCAACCGGGGCCACTCCTCCTGGAAGCGAGCCTCGGAACGCTCCTCGACCAAGACCGCGAGATCGTCCCTCCGACGGGGCGTCGCGCGACGATCTCGCACGCGGACTTCTCCGCTTTGTTCGCGAGGATTGCCCTCTGTCCTGCAGCTCCGGGCTTCTCCCTTGCGAGGCAGAGCCTCCGCCTCCTGCCCTGCGCGGGCTTCGGCGCCGTGCAAACGCGCGTGACCAGTCATGCGCGAGCGCCAGAGCTCGCCGGCACCTTCGGTTCGGACGTCGCCCGGGACGCGACGACTGACGGCTGGTTCGGCAGCATCTTCGTTGGGCCGCGTTTGAGGTTCACGAAGGGGTGGTTCGCCATGAGCGCCCAGGCCGACGTGGCGGTACCTTTTCGACGACAGGCGTTCGTGCTCAGCGACCGCGACGCGCAAGCGCTGACTGTCCATCAGACCGGTGCCGTACTCGCGGGACTGTCTTTTACGGTCGAGCTTCTGATTTTCCAGTAGTTCGGTTGCCTGCCGGTCATCGTTAGGCGTGCCGAAGTTGCTCGGTCACATACTCGCGCCCGCTGCGCCCGCCCCTGTCATCGAGGCGGAGCGAACGGCTTCACCGCGTTTTACGGCCGGGGACGCCGCGTTGCCATCCGCTTCGTTCGATGCCTTCTATCGAGACACGTGGCGGTTCGTCTGGCGTTCCCTCGGTCGCCTCGGGGCACCTCAGTGGGCCATGGAGGACTTGTTTCAAGAGGTCTTCCTCGTCGTTCATCGCCGGCTACCAGACTACGAACCACCGTCCGAAAACGCGGATCTGGCGGCGCGTGTCTGGGTGTTCCGGATTCTTCGCTTCGTCCTTCGCTCCCATCGCAGGGGGAGTCACCGCAAGGGCGCACCGTTTCATTCGGATGCCATCGATCTCGACGCGGTGCCTGGCGCGACGGAGACCCCACACGTCATCGCCGAGCGTTCGGAGCGCGTGCAACTTCTCTATGACCTGCTCGACACCCTGGACAGCGAGAAGCGCGAGATCTTCGTCCTCGTCGAGCTCGAAGGGCTCACGGCGCGCGATGCCGCGTCGGCCCTCGCCTTGAACGAACGCACGGCTCGAACACGCCTGAACGCCGCTCGCGCGGACTTCAAGAAAGCATTCGAACGTCATCGCGCGCGCGATGAGTGGAGGCTCAAGTGAGCTCGTCGAAAGACATAGACGAATTCTTGCAAGAAGCACGAACCTGGGACGAGCCTCACGAGGAGAGAGGGGAGGCGCTTCGGGAGCTCGTCGACCACCGCATCGCAACCGGGAGCGGGGGCGGCCTCGTCTCCGATGCCTCGTCGTCCTTTGGCCGGCGGCTGTTCTCGCTTCGCTTTGCCGGTCCCGTCGGCCTGGCGTGCTTAGCGCTCTTCGTGGGAGCGTTTCGCGGCAGCCTCTTGCTCGCGCCAGCCGCGAGCAGCGTCTTGTCGCCGAGCGCTCCCTCGTCGGAGGTGACGCTCGGCGAATCGCCGCCACCGAGCTGCCCGCTCGAGCCGCCGACCAGCGGCGAGCCTGAAGCGCTCATCGATGTGCGCGACTTGCCGAACGCGCCGCGACCGACAGGCCTCCACTCACCTTCGTCGAAGAAGCCCAACGCGATCGACACTTCGCTCGAATCGCTCGAATCCCTGGAAATCGAGACGAAAATCCTGCGCGAGGCGCGCGCCGCTCGTCTCGCCGGGGCGGCGTCGCGCTCCTTGTCGCTCACGGCCGAGCACGAAGCACGTTTTCCGAACGGAGCCCTCGCTCCCGAGCGGGATGCGGAGCGCATCAGTGCTCTCTGCGCACTCGGGCAGCGAGAAGAAGCTCGCCGCCGCCTCGCCAATTTCGAGCGTCGTTGGGCGTCGTCGTCGCTCCTCGATCGCGTTCGCACCTCTTGTGGGCACACTCCATGAATCGATTCATCGTCTGCGCGCTCACGAGTGGGGCCTTCATCTCGATCAGCGCCATCATCGCCTGCAGCACGACCACCCGCCCCATCGGCGAGGTGGTCGAAAACGCTCCGCCCTCGTTTACCGCCTCTGACGGCGGCGACGGCTCGACGGCCGAAGCGCCCGACGCGGCGAGCGAAGTGCTGTCGTACTGCCCGTCCGACCACTGCCCGACGGAATATGCGACCTGCCCAACGTCGGACTTCCCCTGCGACGTCAACCTACTAACCGATCCAAAGAACTGCGGAACGTGCGGGCATGCCTGCCCGACGAGCGGCATCGGCTCCGAATCGTACGAATGCATCGATGGTCGATGCGCCATGGTCTGCAGCAGCGGCCGATTCGATTGCGATGGCATTCCTGACAACGGATGCGAATCCTCACCGTGGGATCAGGACTCGTGCGGAAAGTGCGGAGTCGTCTGCTCCGATCCGACCAAACCATGCCTCCTGCAATTGGGAACCGTCGGTAAAAACATCAAGGCATGCGGTTGCCTCGCCGGCCAATATTGCCAAGGGCAATGCGTCGATACGACGACCGCAGACAGCAACTGCGGAGGATGCGGTCAGGCCTGCCCGCGAAATGGGGACGGCGGCACGGTCGATCCTAGCCTGCACATGTTCTACGGGTGCAGCAACAGCGAGTGCGGCCACATCAAATGCGAAAGTGGCTGGGCCGACTGCGATGGCAGCCCGGCAAACGGATGTGAAACGAACATGCTGTCGCCGAACTCCTGCGGCGACTGCAACAACATCTGTGCGGATGGTCAGTTCTGCAAGAAAGATAGGTCCATAACCGGATATCCGCCTCAATGCATGTGCCCCGAAGGCAAGTCCTTCTGCGCTTATCCGTACGACACGGTCAGCGGGACCTGCGTCGACTTCTCCTCGGATTCGTCCAACTGCGGTGGGTGCAACGTCACCTGTGCGGGGTCCGTCGGCGCGGCGGGCAAGTGCATCAAGGGTAAGTGCAAATTGGATTGCGTGGACGGGCGGGCGGACTGCAACGGAAACGATGCCGACGGCTGCGAGGTCAAAGTCGACACCGATCCGCACAATTGCGGCGGCTGCGGGATTGTCTGCGACGCGATCGCAGGCCAAGCGTGCGTGCAGGGGCGGTGCGCCGTCGAGCCGTGTTCCGAGGTCGATGGCGGAGAGGTGGTACCGCGATGAACATCCGCTGGATGGCCCTCGTTTTCGTTCTCGGCGCGTGCGCTTCCACGCAGTCCGACCCCGGGGTCACCGATGACGCCCATCCGATTCCGCCGGAGCCGGAGCCAACCCCGACGACGGCAAGCGACGGAGGGCTCGACGCAGCTCCCGAGTTCGACGCCGGACCGTGCGAAGACTGCGAATACTTTCCCGCCGCCTGCTCGGCAGACGCGTTCTGTCCCAACGGCCCCTCCGGCACCGATCTCGGTGACGCGAGCGTCGACCCTCTCCTGACGATAAGCACCATTCGGGGTCGTTCGGGGAAGGACGTTTGGGCCGTGGGCACGACGGGAACCATCCTCCACTTCGACGGTACGGCGTGGAGCCGGTCGGAGCTCGGCAGCCTCGAAACGTTGCGCGGGCTCTGGTTGCGCGACGGCGGCGAGGTCGTGCTCGCACCGTCGTGGAATGTCTATACCCGCAATCTCGACCTTCCCGATGCGGGAGCGGACGGCGGCGCGACGCCCTCGGCGGGCGGCTGGACGCTCACTCCACCGGCGCTTGCGAGCGAGTTGAACTCCTACCGCACCTACGCCCCCCTCGCTTACGTGTGGAGCGCGCCGGGCTCGCAGTGGCTTTGGACACTGACGTCGCTCGTCGGACAGACGAACTTCAAGACGACCGGTCTCTGGCGCGCACACCAATTGCCGTCCAACAAGTTCGCATTCGAGGCCGGTGTGTCCACGGCGACGTGTACGGACAATGGCTGCATGCGAATGCGTGGCATCCATGGCGCTTCGGCCGACGAATTGTGGGCGGTCGGCGAGTCGGGGGCGGCGATTCTCATCCTCGGCGCAGAGGGGAATACGCCGACCGTCAAGGGCTTCGACTCACGGACGTTGAACGCGCTCCACGCCGTATGGGCCGCGTCCAAGTCCGACGCCTGGGCCGTGGGTGCGAAGGGAACCATCCGCCACTACACGGGCGATCCTACCCACTGGGACGTCGTCTCGGACGTTCCGACGGACGAGACGCTCCGGGCGGTGTGGGGCTTCTCCGCCACGGACATCTGGGCCGTCGGCGACGCCGGCGTCGTCATCCACTACGACGGAACGAGCTGGTCTCGCGTGAAGGTTGCCGGACTCGGGAAACGACGTGCGAATCTGACGGCGGTTTGGGGGCCGGAGGCAGGTCACGTTTGGGTTGGAGGCGAGGGCACGATTCTCTCGCTCGGAGGAAAGCCATGAGGGCGACGCTTCTCGTCTGCTGCGGCTCGCTCGCACTCGGAGCGACAGTCTCGGTCGTGGCCTGCGCGACCGCCGCCACCGAACCTTCGACAACTCCGGCTCCTCAGCCCGATTCGGGAGAAGTCGCGCTCGAACCTACCGATGGCGGACAGAATGAGGCCGCCGCCGATTCCGACGCCGATGCGGCCCCTGTGGCGGTCGGACCGACGTGCAGCGATGCGGGATGGTGCACGACGAGCCTTCCCGACGACGGGCTCGTCTTGAAGGACGTCTGGGCTATCGGCAGCCGCGCGTTCGCGATTGCGTACAGCAAGGTTCTCGGCGCCAAGGTTCTGGAGTGGGTGGCCGCAGAATCCTCGTGGAAATACATCGACGATGGCACCCAGAACGAAGCATTGCCCAGGTACGTCGGACGAATCTGGGCGCCCAACGAGAACGAGATCTACTACGGAGTGGACCCAGGCTACATCTATCACGGCACGCGTTCCACATCGCCCGCGACGACGTGGTCGTGGGCCCGGCAAGCACTCAAAGACAACAGCCACGCCGACTATGTCGATCCGAAAGATGGGTATCCTTATTACAACGCCCTGGATCCAAATTACGCCGGATCGGGAGTCAATTACCCAACGCTCGGAGTCTGGGGAACGAGCGCCGACGACGTCTACGCCTGGTTCACGAACACCGTCTATCACCTGACCAAGGTCGGCGGCGCAGCCCAATGGGTGCCCGAATACACGGCGGACGATCCTTCCGCGGCGAACGAGCACATGTACTTCCTCGCGGCCGCGGGGACCGGGCCCGACGATGTCTGGTTCTCCGGTACGAGAACGAGAAGCCCTTCGAGCGCGTCCTGCGCACTGCTCGTGCGCAAGACAGCCGGCAGCTACCAGCGAATCGCCGACGGCGTTCTCACCAGCGACTGGGCTTATTGCGCAGCCAGCGCAGGGTATTTGCTCATCGGCGGCACCCAAGGGTGGCTCACCGACATTCATACACCGTCGGCAGACCGCGTCATCGGCCTCAAGGGCGCTCGCGACATCATCAATGTGTCCGTAACGGACAGCGGCTATTCGGCCACCGTTACGTCTGCCCCCAATAAGATTGCCAATAGCAGCGTCCGGTTCAACTCTCTATGGGCGGCGTCCGGAAGCATATGGCTGAGCGGACTCGGGATCATTCTCCGGACGCCGGATGATGTCTTGGATGGAGGTGCATTCCAAATATCGACGGTTGCAATGGCCGGGGAGCCTCTCAGTCGACAAATCTACCAAGTTCGTGGCACCTCCGATTCCAATATCTGGGCCATTGGGGACAGAAATGCGCTTCACAAGACGACTCCTTGACCGATATTCACTCGGCACGCTGCTGCTTCTGTCGGCGACGTGCGGAGCCGCGGCGAGTTGCTCGAGTTCCGACGATGGATCCGAGATCGCCTCCGCCGACGCCGGTGCGGAAGCGACCGGCGATGGGGCTGCACCGGCGTCCGACGCTGAGGCGGAGGACGTGACGACGCGTGACGTGATGCCACCGCCCTTCGACGGAGGCCCTCTTCCAGTGGCGTGCAGCGCGGACTCCTGCGCGACCGCATTGGTGACGACGCTCGGGCTTGACAACACCGATCGCGGAGAAGGCTATTGCGCCCTTCGTCACGATGGCGCCGTCGTGTGTTGGGGGGCGAACGCGGCAGGACAGCTCGGGCGTGGCAATGATGGCGGCACGTCGGACAGTCCGACGCCCATGCGCGTCGCGAACCTCCCGGAGATCGAAGAGCTCCGTCACACGTGCGCGGTCGACAAGAGCGGGGCCGTCTGGTGCTGGGGCACCGGCCCGTATCTTCGCGATGGCGTCGCTCAGCGCACGACCGAACGAATCCCTATCAAGCTGCCTCTTCCGGCCGCTACGCACGTGGAGGTAGGAACGGACGTCGGCTGCGTGTCGAACGCCGATGGGCTGGTCTGCTGGGGAAAGAACACGAACGCGCAGCTCGCGCCGTTCTCGGAGCTGCCGTCGTCCGGGGTCAGTGCGCCGCGTTCGATCACGCTACCCGACGGACTGCCTATGCGTGAGTTTCTCGTGAGTCGGGCGTCGTTCGTCGTTCGGGACGACGGTACGACCTTGAGCTGGGGCATGAACTCTCCGCTCGCGCGAGCTTCGTCGCTGAACCCCGATCCGTACCCCGGTCCGATTGCAGTCACGGGCGTCTCTTCCATCGACCTCACGAATGAGACGGGGTGCGTGACGTCCAGTGGCATTGGTTACTGTTGGGGAGATGTAGAGATCCGCGATTTCTTTGGATCCATCGTCAAACCGCTCGTTCGGTTCCTTCCGGAACCGGTCGTGGCGCCAGAGCCGCTCGTTCAGATCTCGACCACGAGGTTGTGGGTCGACACGGTCCAGAGCACATCGACGGTTCGACGGCAGCGATGGTGTGGCGTCAGCGGACAGGGCAATGTGTATTGCTGGGGAGCCAATGACAGCGGTCAGGCCGGCGACGGCACCAAGGATTACGCCTACTCCGCAGTCAAGGTCCAAGGTTTGCCGACGACCGCAGCACAGGTAAAGACGATGACCGACTCCACCTGCGCGCTCTTGACGAACGGTAAAGTGTATTGTTGGGGGTCGAATTTTTATGGGCAAGCGGGAAACGGCAAGCCCCGCGTTCCGAATCTGGTTCCGGAAGAAGTGGTGCTGCCATGAGACGATTGCCAATGAATCGCCAGCTTTTCTCGGCAATCGCCGGTATCACGCTCGCTGCGGCCTGCATCGAGGCGTGCTCGGACGATCGCGGGGGCTTCGTCGAGCCCGCCCAGGGAACGTTCGCCGACGCTTCCACGCTGGATGCGGCGGACGCGCCGGTGTGTGGTCACCAATGTTCGCTCGACGGCCGCTCGGTGATCGATGTCTGCACGGGCGCTGTCGTCGAAAATTGCCCCAACGACCTCGCGTGTGGGGCTGCGGCATGCCAGGAACCATGCGCGGCGGCGGCCGCCGATCGAAGCTCGAACGGCTGCGATTTCTATCTTCAAATGCCGCGCGCGGACAAGCGGTACCCGCACAGCTGCAATGCGGCGTTCATCGTCAATACCTCGACTCAACCCGCCGAGGTGACGCTCGAACGTGAAGGGAAAGAAATCGACATTTCGAAGTCGATTTTCCGTACGAACCCGGGCAGCGCGGCGCTCGTTGCTCACACCGGAGCCATTCCCCCGGGCGAGAGCGTCATTCTCTTCCTCTCCGACTCCCCACTGCCCGTCGCGGACACGTCGTATGTGAGGTGTCCGCTCGGGGTGGTGCCTGCGACCACGACTGACACGGTCCCTGGCAAGACCGGAATCGGAACGTCATTCAGGCTGACGGCGAATATCCCCGTGGCACTGACATCGATGTATCCGTTCGGTGGAGCCGCCTCCTACTACCCCACGGCTACGCTCGTGCTGCCGGTTGCCACATGGGGAACGCAGCACATGATCGTCAACGGATGGGGAACGAGCACGGCGGGCGATCCGTCGGTACAGATCGTAGCTTCGGAGGACGATACCGAAATTACCATCGTGCCGACAAATGACATCGTGAAGGGGCCGGGCGTCGTGTCGGCCCTCGCGGGCCAGCCCGTAAAATACAACCTGTCGAGAGGGCAGCATTTGCAGCTCGTCCAGACCGAAGAGCTCTCCGGGAGCATCGTGACTTCGGACAAGCCGACAAGCACCTTCGGCGGCAATTCGTGCGCGTTCGTTCCGTCGAACTCGAGCGCGTGCGATATCCTCTTTCAACAAATTCCGCCGTTCGATCAATGGGGTTCCGAATACGTCGGAGTGGGCTACCGACCACGACTCGGCAACGAGCACGAGCCGATGCCGTATCGAATCGTCGCCGCGAGGGACGGCACGGTCCTCGAGTACGATCCGGAGCTCCCGGCCGGCGCGCCGACGACGATGAACGCCGGCGAGGTCGCCATCTTCCGTCACGGAACGGGCGATGGGTTCGTCGTCCGAACGCAGGATTCCGAGCATCCCATCTACGTGTCCGCACACATGACCGGCGGCGCCGCTGACTTTTCTGGCCGAAGCTACGGCGGCGCGGGCGACCCGGAGTTCGTCAACGTCATTCCGGCGGCGCAGTATTTGAACTCTTACAGCTTCTACGCCGATCCCACGTATGCGGAGACCGCGATCACCATCGTCCGGCGGAAGATCAACGGTGCGTTCAAGGACGTATGGCTGGAGTGTGCGGGCACGCTGACGACGTGGAAGCCCGTCGGAACTCGGGGCGAGTACGAGTTCACGCGGGTAGACCTGGCGCGCCAGGGCGGGCCGGGCGACAGGTTCGGAGACGGCGATGCCGCCACGGTTTGCCAGGCCGGGCTGCAGCGCATGCGAAGCGAAGGCCCTTTCACGGCCACGGTGTGGGGCTGGGACTCGTATGCGAGCTACGCCTATCCCGGTGGAACGGCCCAGCGGAAGCTCGTCGATACGCCGCTCGTGCCGCTCAAATGACCTGGTCAGATCAACATCGGAGCCAAATCCGGGTCGCCTTTGGACATGGCTCGCTGGTAGGCGGGCCGGGCGCCGATGCGCTGGAGGTAGGCCAAGATGTTGGGATAGGGCGCGAGATCGACGGGATGGAACAGGCGCATCGTGGTGAGTGAGAAAACGCTCATGATGTCTGCCGCGGTGAATTCGGCGCCAGCGAGGTAATCGTTGTGGGCCAGCCGTTCGTCGATCAGTGCGAGCACCATGTCGAGTCGCTGCCGCACCGCCGCACGAAGCGGATGGTCCGCCGCCAGCCCGCAGCGACCCACGGTCATCGAACGGAAGAGCGCGGGTTGAAGGTTGCCATTGGCAAAATGGAACCAATAGAGATATGGCGCGAAATTGGGGTGATTCGATTCGTGTCGTAAATGTCCGTGACCATATCGAGCAAGAATGAATTCTGCGATGGCACCCGATTCGGCGAGCAGCATGCCGTCGACCTCGACGAGCGGCGCGGCGCCGAGCGGATGCAGCGCCTTGAGCTCCGGCGGCGACATGCGCGTGACGGGGTCGCGTGTGTATTTCACGAGCTCGTAGGGAATGGCGAGCTCTTCGCATAGCCAGACGATTCGTTCCGATTGCGAATGACCGAGATGATGGACTTTCAGCATGAACCTCTCTCCTTGCGAGTAGGTTGAAGTCACGCGCAGACCTTCGTTCGAAGGTGCTAGACGGTGCTGCGCTTGCGACCGCGGTGTTCTCCGCGAACGTCGGTGGGCAGGTAACCGAAGCGCGCGCGGAACCGCGCGGTAAACCGGGAAGGCGACGCGTATCCGGTGGCCAACGCCACCTCGAGCACCGAGGTATCGGTGTTCTGGAGCAGCGTCAGCGCGTGGGACATGCGGACGTCTTGCACGAGGTCGCGAAAGGCGATTCCTTCCGCCGTCAGTCTTCGCCGCAACGTCGGAACGCTCGTCGCGGTCTCGTGCGCGACCGACTCCATCGACCATTCGGCGGATGGATCCGACGAGAGAAGACGCCGAATCCGCTGACCGAGCGATGCGGGTGCGGGCTGGGAGAATCGAAAGGCGCGCTCGCCGAGCCAGAGCAAGACCTCCTCGAGGCGATGCGTGGCAATGCTCGCCGGCAGGTCATCGGCTTCCCCGAGACTGTCGAAGGCGCGGTAGAACGATGCGCGAAACGACTCGTTCAACGCCTTGTGGTGAGCCACGCGCGGGCTCGAATGTCGCGGGACAGGACGGATCACGTCGAGCAGCTCCGGGCACCAACAAATCCAGAGGGCCCGATAGGCGCCGCTCGGACCCGGCGTATTCGAGATGTCGACCACTTCACCCGCCTGCAGCGAGATCGCCTCTCCTGCGCTCGCGATGCATTCGCCCCCCGACCAGCGAATCCGCTTCCGCCCTTCTTCGACGAGGATGAGCGTCGCCTGGTCGACCACGACTCGTCGCGACGTCAGATCCGAGCGCTGGACGATGTGCCCGGCCGCGCCCACGTCGGCGCGTGCCAGGACCAAGCGTGGCCCGGATGCGAGCCGAACCGTGCTGGTGTCGTTGACGTCCGCTGCCATGTCTCGGGCCTTTTTTGCCACCAAAACCGCGCCCGATCGCGCCTTCAGCGCTCAATCTTCGTGCCGATTCGCTCACGCTAGCTCTGACCATCCGCGATGACCACGGCTATGCTTTGGCGCATGGTGCTCGACAGCGGGACCTTCCGGCGCCTCTGCCTCGCGCGCGACATGCTCGCGGAGATGGGCGAGGTGCCGCTGTCGATCCCCGACGTGGCTCGGGAGATCGGCATCTCTCCTTTCCACTTCATCCGGCGCTTCGACGCCTTGTTCGGAGCAACGCCTCACCAGTACCGGACGCAACTGCGCATCGATCGCGCGAAGGAGCTCCTGGCGTGCGGCCAGTACTCGGTGACCGAGGTCTGCATGGAGGTCGGCTTTTCGAGCCTCGGCAGCTTCAGCGACCTGTTCGCGCGTCGCGTGGGAGAGACGCCCTCGGCCTACCGTCGCCGAGCTCGCTCGTTGGTGCAGGTCCCGACCACCATGGCACGCGCATTGGCCCCCGGATGTCTGAGCTTGATGCTCCACCTGCCCGCATCAGCGTTTCGCGCGTTTCGCAATTTTCGAGAAGCGTGACGCGCGGACGTCAGCGAGATTGTCGATCGAACCCAAGGAGGCCTTCGATGCGAATCAAGCTGAACAGTATCATGGTCGACGATCAGGACAAGGCGCTGCGCTTCTATACGGACGTCCTCGGCTTCGTGAAGAAGAACGACCTTCCCGTCGGCGAGTACAAGTGGCTAACCGTCGTCTCGCCCGAGGGCCCGGACGATCTCGAGCTCGTGCTCGAACCCAACGCGAACCCCGCGGCGAAGGTGTTCCAAAAGGCCTTGTTCGAGCAGGGCATTCCGCTCACGGCGTTCGAGGTGAGCGACATCCACGCGGAGTTCTCTCGCCTCAAAGCGCTCGGGGTGACCTTCACCATGGAGCCCACCAATGCCGGCCCGGTCACCATCGCCGTCTTCTCCGATACGTGCGGGAATCTGATTCAGATCTATCAGCCACCCGCGGCTCGGTAGATCAGCCGTGCATGAGTCGCTCGACGATGGCACGGGCGCGGGCGAGCGTAATGCCGGCGTGCTGGTCCACCGCGAGTGGGTGATCGGTGGGCGCCAGGACGATCCATGGCCGGTCGCCCACGGGTTGGGTGTGAACCATCGTCTCGAGGTTGAGGGTTGGTACGCCGTAGACCTGGGCGAGGTCCGTGGAGAGCCAGCCGAACATCGGCGGTTCCGCTTCGCGTCCGACCTGCTCCCAGAGCTCGGACGTGCGAAGGAAGTTGCTGCGGCTCAGCGAGACCCAGACTCCCCATGTGAAATGGTCGTCGGTATCGCGGATGGGTAGCCGGAGGAGTCCGCGGATGAAGAAGTGCTCTTCTCCGATCACGCATTGATCTTCCGATAGCTCGCTCTTCGGATCGCTCGCGAGCGCGTCCGACCAATAGGCCGGCGCCCGCGCGTGGAACGACGTCGGCATATCGTCGTGCTGCTGGCCACAAGATCCACAGGCGTATTGCCCTAGACTCACGACCGGCGAGCCTACCAAATCCAGGGGTTGCGGTCGTCGTGATTGGGCGCCATGCTCGGCGTTGGAAGCGAGCGCGATGGATCACCGGCCGTATCCGAAGATTCCGAAGCGCCACGACGGCGTTCGCCGGGCGCCCGGGGGACCGTGGGTTGCGACCGAGAAGATCCACGGGGCCAACCTCGTCGTGGCCACCGACGGGACTCTCGCCAGGGTCGGCAAGCGAAAAGTGTTCCTCGCGGACGACGAGCCGTTCTTCGGCTGGCAGCTCGTTCGCAGTCACCTCACCCAGGCGGCGCGCGCGATCCACGCCGCGCTGGGCGCTAAGGAGATCGTGCATCTCTATGGCGAGATCTTCGGCGGCGGCTATCCACATCCTGACGTCGTGCCCATGCGCGGTATCGTCGCCGTGCAGACGGGTATTTGGTACGCGCCGGACATTCACTTCGCGCTGTTCGACGTCGTTCGTGGCGATGAGTTCCTCGCCCACTCCGAGGTCGAAGCGCTCGCGGCTGAGCACGGTCTGTTCGTCGTGCCGCTCCTCGGACGCGGGGTGCGGGCCGAGCTCGAGGCTCTGCCGGTCCGGTTCCCCTCACGCGTGGCGTCGCTCCTCGGATTGCCTTCGCTCCAAGACAACATCGCCGAGGGGTTCGTCCTCAAGCCTGATGCTCGGGCGCACGTCGACGAACGCTACGTCGTGAAGTGGAAGATCGCCGAGTTCGACGAGGCGCAATTCGACGAGAGCGTGCCGTTCGACGCGGCAGCGACGATCGATGCCGCCGAGTTCGCTCGGCTCGCGACGCGCATGGTGAACCACGCGCGCATCGCGTCCGCACGATCGAAGGTGGGGACGAATGTCGACGCGATCGTGGACGAAGTCGTTCTCGACGTGCTCGTCGATCTCGAAGCCGCCTTCCCTCGAGCCTTTGCTTCGCTCGACGGGCGAGCGGAGGACGCGTTGCGCACGCACATCGAGTCGCTCGCCGCTTGTTTGTCCGTTTCGGATTCGTGATCACGAAGGCGCGACGTGAAGGGACGGCGTGAAGGCGCCCGATTCTAGCTCGTTTGTCCGACCGCGCCATGGCAACCCGGTGAGTTCGGGCCATCGCGAGACGTGAAGATTCTTTCGTCCATCGACGGGCGCCGGTTCGTTCGAGCCGACAGGCCGGCAAGGGCGCCGGTCCGAACTATTGTCGGCCGTGAATCTTGCACTACAACGAGGCTTCCCTTGGGTGATGATGCTGCCACGAACGAGCCAGCCGGACTTCCTCGAGCGGTTCCACGCCGGCGAGCATGCCGTGATCGAGGCCTGCTATCGGGAGCATGGCGCGTCGGTCCTCGCCGCGGCGACGAGGATCCTGCCCACCATCGATGCCGAGGCAGTGGTGCACGACGTGTTCTATCGTCTGCTCACGGATACGGGGATGCGCTCGGCGTTTTCGGGAGGCAACCTCGGTGCGTGGCTTTCACGCGTGGCCACCAACGCGGCCATCGACGTTGCCCGAAGAAGGCGGCGCGAGACCAGCCTCGAGTCCGTGCCGGAGCCAAGGGCGCCGGCGCCGGTCCTGGAAGAGATTTCCGCACGGTCCATCGTCGACCGCTTTCGTGACGAGATCCTTCCCGAGAAATACAGAGGCGTCTTCGAAGCGCGCTTCGTGAAGCAGCTCCCGCAGAGGGAGGCCGCCGCAACGCTCTCCATGCAGCGATCGACCCTGGCCTACCAAGAGGAGCGCATCCGCGAAATGCTGCGCAAGTTCGTCCTCGGAAAGGACGCGTCATGAGCTCGCCCACCTGCGCGTTTCTTCCTCGGGTGGACGCCCACTTCGAGATGAGCATCTCCCCATCGGAGGAGCACGAGCTGCGTGATCACCTCGAGGGGTGCTCGGCCTGCCGTACGCGTTACGAAAAGCAGCTGCTCTTGGCCTCGCTCGACGCGAACGCGCCGCCGCCCCATGCGCGACTCGGCCGGGCGCTCGGGTTCGCGGTGGAAGACGCCGTTGCGAGCCAAGCGCCCGTCGAATCGACAAAAGACCAAGGGGCGCCGCGGTCACTTCGACTCGTGCGTAGGCTGGCACCGTTGTCGGTCATCACGGCTGTTGCCGCCGCGTTCGTTCTCTACGTGCGCGGAAGCTCGGAGCAGGGATTCACCGCGCGCGGCCGTGGCGATACGATTGCCTCGTCCCGCGGGATTGAGACGGCCGGCATCCTCCACGTCTATCGAGCACCTTCGGCGGCTCCTGCCGGTTCGCAAGGCACGTTGGTTCCCGTCGTCGACGCCGTGCGCGCCAACGAGTCGCTGGCCTTCGGTATCGTCAACGCCGACGACGCCTCGCACGTGATGATCTTCGGAGTCGACGAGTCCTCGCGCGTGTACTGGTTCTACCCGGAGTGGACCAACCCCGCCGAAACGCCTTCTGCCGTCCCGATCACGAAGGATCGAGCGCTCCACACCATGCCCGATGCCATCACCCATCCCTACGCGGGTCGAGAGCTCCACGTTCATGCGCTCTTTTTGAATCATGCAGCGACGGTGAAGGAGGTGGAGGCTCGCCTCGTCTCACCGGCACGGCCCCTCGCGCTCGCAGACGGGCACGACTACGTGCTGTCGTTCGAGGTGACGCGATGAGCGCAGCGTTGCGGCTCGTGGCGAGCGCTCTCTTCGCTACCTTCACCTTGGTCGGTTGGATCAGCACCGCACATGCGGAACCACCGGTGTCGAAAGCCGGCGGGAGCGCCACGTTTGCCGTGATCGTCGGCAACAACCGCTCGGTGGACGAAGGCGTGACGCCGCTTCGATATGCCGACGACGATGCGGCTCGATACCAAGATCTCTTTCGAAGGCTCGGTGCGCGCACGTATCTCTTGACGCGTCTCGACGACAACACACGCGCCCTCCACCCGCAGGCGGCCGCAGAAGCCGGAGAGCCTCGGCGCGCCACGTTCGATCGCGTCATGACGGATCTCGCGCGTGACGTTTCGCAGGCGGCGTCGCGTGGCGTGGCCACGGTCGTGTACTTCGTCTACGCAGGACACGGAGACGTGAAGAACGGCCAGGGCTACGTCACACTGGAAGACGCGCGGCTCACCGGACCAGAGCTCCTTCACGCGTTCTCCAAGGTGCCGGCCACTCGGATCCACGTCGTCGTGGATGCGTGCGCATCGTACTTCCTTGCCGTGGGACGGGGGCCCGGCGGGGAGCGCCGACCGCTCGGCGAGGTCCGCGCGGCAAGCCTCGGCGACGACCCTCGTATCGGGATGCTCCTCTCGACTTCCTCCGCGCGAGAGAGCCATGAATGGGAAGGTTTCGAGGGCGGCGTTTTCAGCCATGAGGTTCGCTCGGGGCTCTACGGTGCCGCCGACGCCGATCGCGACGGAGAGATCACGTATCGCGAGATGGCAGCCTTCGTCGCGCGGGCGAATGCGGCGATTCCGAGCGAGAAGTATCGACCCGACGTCTTCGCGCGCGCGCCTCAGGGCACGTCGACGCTGGCCGATATTCGTGAGGGCCTACGGCGACGTGTCGTGATCGACGGATCCCACGCGGGGCACTATGTCCTCGAGGACGGACGCGGGGTTCGCATTGCGGACGCGCACAACGCGAGTGGACTGGAGATGTCGCTCATCGCTCCGGTGTCGCCGGCGCCGGTTTACCTACGCCGTATCGACGACGAACACGAATACGCGCTTCCACGAGAGGGAGAGGTGTTGGCGCTCGCCGATCTGCCCGTGGCCGAGCGCACGACGCTCGCGCGAGGCGCCGCGCACGATTCGTTCGGCCTCGTCTTTTCGCTGCCGTTCAGCCAGGCCGACGTTTCCTCGTACACACCGGCGCTGTCCGTGCCGCCATCGCCCTCCGAGGATTCGACTCGGCGCGCGGACTCGAAGGTCGGGTGGCGTCGCCCGCTTGCGTACGGAGCGCTGGGCCTCTCGGTGGTGGGCGTGGGCGCGGGCGTCACCACGCTCGTCATGGCCCACGGCGAATCGAACGGCAGCTCGTCCGCAGAAAGTCAGAAGAGCGCCATCGAGCGAAACGACCGCATCGCGACGCTCAATACCGCTTCTGCGATATCCTTCGCGGCGGGCGGTGTGTTCGCGGCGGCATCCGCGTTCCTGTTTCTTTGGCCTGGGGCGCCTGCGCGCGCATCCGCACCTGCGGCCTCGCTCGTTTCGGTGTCGCCCGAGTCGAATGGATTCCGAGCCATGGTGAGAGGAACATTTTGAAACGCGGTTCGTCCATCCGTGTGGCGTCGTTCGTCGTGGGCCATGAGCATGGTGCGATCGGTTTCGATTCTCTCTCTGAGTATTCTGGCTCTCGCTGCATGTGCAGGGGCGGTCAGCGTGTCGGATCGCCCCTGTCCGTGCGCGGACGGTTGGGTGTGTTGCCCCGGTGCCAACGTGTGCGCTTCGTCGGAGGCGGCGTGTGGCGCCACGAAGGGAGCGGACGCAGGCGGACTCGCCCCTGACGCGCAGTCTTCCGATCCCGGCGATCTCCCAACGACACGAAGGCTGGCGACTGCGCAGTCTGCGCGAGCCATGATTGCCGACGAGACGCACGTCTACTGGCAGAACGTGGACGGGCAAGTCGTGCGCGCCAAGATCGATAGTGGCGAGATCGAGACGATGGCGGGTGGTGGCCAGCTCTCGGCCGGCTCACCGTGCGCGCTCGCGCTGGCGAGCGGGACCGTCTACAGCGCGGGCGACTTCGTGGTGCACGCAACGGACGTGCACTCGAACGGCGATGGTACGTTCGGCACGTCGAGCGAGCATGCTGCAGAGGGGATTCACACGACGAACGGTTTGGCGGCCGACGCCGACCAACTCTACGTCGCCGAAGAAGGTGCCACGGCCAGTCCGCCGAGCGGCGCCATCATCGCGGTGGCGCTCACGCCCTCGCACCCGCGACACTACGTCAGCAACGGCCTCGTCTCACCGTCGCGCCTCGCCCTGGACGCGACGTCGGTTTACTGGGTGACCGGAGATGGCGCCGTACAGAGCGCGCCCAAGAAGACGAGCGGAAGCGCCGTCCAAGCGCAGACGCTTCCGGCCATCGACTCTTCGCAGGTGAGGGTGGTTGCGACGGGCAGCGGTCGGCTCTTCATCGGCACGGGTATCTCCGTCGTGAGCACCGACACCGCGGGTGGCTCGCAAAGAACCCTAGCGACCGACGCGCAGGGCCTCTATCCGACCGCGTTCGCCACGGACGGGACCACGCTCTGGTGGGCAGCTTCGGCCACCATCTCGAAGGTCGCCACGACCGGTGGCAGTTCGTCGGTCGTGGCGCAGGAGACGGACGGCTCGATTGTTGGCTTCGCGGCGAATGCCAAATACGTCTTCTGGTCGAATTCGAAGAACGAGGTTTGGGTCGCTCCGCGCTGACATCGAAGGGCGGTGGCGCGCGATCGCGATCGCGCTCGAGCTCGATCGGAACGCGAGCGTCGCTCGAAGCCTTGCGCTGGTGGAATATCCTTGCGCACGACCGTTCGCGATGCCAGGTTGAGGCTGCGTAAGGGGAGTAGTTCCGTCACCACCGAGAAGAACGGTGACGCGGGTGGATCGACATACTGGCTTTTGGTTCTGGGGTATTGGCCCTAGCGCATTGGCCCGGTCCCCCACCTCGAACTCGAACTCGAGCCGAGGCGAACGAGACCTTCGACCAGGAATCAACCTGGCCGAGGTCTCGTGCCTTCAGGCATCCGACATTCGGCCGAACTCAGGTGCCGAATGTCGAGAACGGTCTGGAAAATAGCCCTGGTTGTCGCGGTTGCGCTCCCGAGCTTGGGGGTGCGGTTGGCTGGGGTTGCGCTGAGTCCGGCGCACGCCATCGTCGTGTTCGGAGCAGCCGTGGTGGCGGCGTCCTTCCTGCTCGCTTGGGCGGCGGAGGTTGCTCAGCTCGACATCTCGGCGAGCTTTGCAACGGCGCTCTTGGCCCTGATCGCCGTGTTGCCGGAATACGCGGTCGACCTCTACTTCGCGTACACCGCGGGGCATCGGCCGGCCTATGCCGCCTATGCCGCTGCGAACATGACAGGGAGCAATCGGCTGCTCATCGGCATCGGTTGGCCGCTCGTGGCCATTCTCTTCGCCGTTGGTCTCCGGAAGCGTCGAGAGCCTCGACGGCCCGTGGTGCTCCGCCCACGTCGACGACTCGAGCTTGGGTTCTTGGCGGTCGCCGGACTTTATGCGCTGCTCATCCCGGTCAAACGCTCCTTGAGCATCGTCGACGCCGTGGTTCTCCTCGCTCTCTTCGGTGGGTACCTGTGGCGTACGTCTCGGCAGGAGCAGGAAGAACCGGAGCTCCACGGCACGCCCGCCGAGATCGGCCAGCTCGCGGCGCCGATCCGACGCACCGTCGTCGTGGCATTCTTCGTCGGCGCGGCGGCCCTCATCGCCCTCGCGGCCAAGCCGTTCGCGGATGGCCTCGTTCACGGCGGACGGCAGCTCGGCGTCGACGAGTTCCTTCTCGTTCAGTGGCTCGCGCCATTGTCCTCGGAGGCACCGGAGCTGATCGTCGCTGGCATCCTCGCCCTCCGAGGAAACGACGAATCAGCCCTGGGTACTCTGCTGTCGTCCAAAGTGAATCAGTGGACGCTGCTCGTGGGGAGCCTACCCATCGCGCACGCCTTCGGCGGCGGTGGGCTCAGCCTCCCTCTCGATGCCCGTCAGAACGAGGAGTTCCTCCTGACGGCTGCCCAAGCCCTCTTTGCGCTCGCGCTGCTCCTCGGACTTCGGCTTCGGGCCCTCGAGGCCGTTCTTCTCTTCGTCACGTTCGCCGCGCAGTTCTTCTTTCCTCAAGAGGGCGTGCGACTCGTCTTTGCCGGCGTGTACGGACTGCTCGCGCTCGTCCTCCTCGCGTTGCGCTGGAAGAGCATCGGCCCGACGTTCCGCGCGCTCCTGCGCAATCCCGAGGACGCACCCTCGGCACCATCGCCCCCGCGGCGCGAGCTGGATTACTCGCGGCCACCGCGAGCCTGACGACGAGGACGTGAGCGTCAGCCTGCTTCCGGCCCTCGTCCACGGCGAGCCAAGACGGTGCGAACAAATCGGCCGACTTTCGCGGTGAAAATTTGGCGGTGAAACGAAAACGATCGCTGGGGGCGCTACAGTCCGTCTACGACTCGTGTCTGACGAATGATCGCGAGGCGATCGTGCACTCGAGACCCACTGCGACGGGCGACCAAGCCACCCGTCGAACGAAGCGAGGAGGACGCTCCAATGTTCTGTGAGTCCCCGAAGATCAAGTGGAAGAAGCTGCCTTTCAAGAAGGCAAACAAGCTGTACAACCTCGGGAACGTGACGGGCGGCGCGATCGACCCCACGGAGCAGGAGATCTGGCCCGAGGAGGAGCCGGCTTACTTCATTCACGAAGGCGACGTCGTGTCGAATGGGCCGGCCATCTTCGGCGCGGAGGACGACGAGGACGCCACGGCGTACGTCATCGTTGGCGATTTGAAGGTCAATGGCCCGCTGATCGTCTTCCAGGGCGACTACTGCGGTGTCTTGATGGTGACGGGGTCCGTGAGCTGCACGGACTGTCTCGTCGCCGATGAGGGCCACCTCGTCGTCGGTGGTCGACTGTCGGTGACGAATACGCTGACCACGTCGCTTGGCCAGATGGGAGCACTCTACGCGGGCGAGCTCGTCTCCACGGATTGGCTCGAAACGCGTGACACGGGCCTGGTGAAATTCGGCAAGGCGCCTACGGCCCGCTTCCGTTACCTCGACCCGATGAAGCTCGGAAGTTGGCCGCCGTCCCGTCGAACCGAGGGCAGCTCGACCATCGACTTCACCCATGCTTCTCCAGCGAAGGTGCTCGTCGAAGCGGACCACCGGCTCCTCTGGAACATCAAAGACGCGATGATCGCCGGAAAACCGATCCTCGCGGGGTGACTCGGACGCAACTCGCGTTAGGGGGCGAATCGCGTGAACACGACTGGGTTTCGTCAGCGGGCACTCCGTTGACGAAGCGCCCGAAGCCTCAGAGCTTGTCGACGTCGATCACGGCCTTCGCGAACGCCTGCGGCGCCTCTTGCGGAAGGTTGTGGCCAATGCCGCCCGTGAGCGTTCGGTGCTCGTACTTTCCGGTGAAGCGCTTCGCGTAGGCGCTGGGCTCGGGATGCGGTGCGCCGTTCGCGTCACCTTCCATCGTGATCGTCGGTACGCCAATCGACGGAAGCGCAGCGAGCTTCTTTTCGAGCGCATCGTACTGGGCCTCACCCGGAGCAAGCCCGAGTCGCCAGCGATAGTTGTGAATCGTCACCGGGACGTGATCGGGATTGTCGAATGCCGTGGCGGAGCGATTGAACGTCGCGTCGTCGAACTTCCACTTGGGGGAGGCGAGCTCCCAGATGAGCCGGGCGAAATCGTGCGTGTACTTCGCGTAGCCCGCCTGTCCGCGCTCGGTGGCGAAATAATACTGGTACCACCACTGCAGCTCGGCCTTGGGCGGCAGGGGCGCCTTGTTCAATTCCTGACTACCAATCAGGTAGCCGCTGACGGAGACCAGCCCTTTGCATCGCTCTGGCCAGAGCGCGGCCACGATGTCGGCGGTGCGTGCGCCCCAGTCGTATCCACCGATGATGGCCTTGTCGATCTTCAAGGCATCCAGCAGCGCAGTGGCATCGACGGCCAACGCTGCCTGCTGACCATTTCGCGGCGTGGTGGAGACGAAGCGCGTTCCGCCGTATCCGCGCAGATACGGCACGATTACCCGGTATCCCGCGGCGGCGAGGATCGGAACCACGTCGACGTAGCTGTGAATGTCGTACGGCCATCCGTGGAGCAGCAGCACCGGCCGGCCCGTGGCGGGGCCAGCTTCCGCGTACTCGACGTCGAGCACGCCGGCCCTGATGCGCTTCTTCGAGGCGAACGACGAGCGGCCCGCTTTGGGGGATTGGGCCTGGGCGACGGAAGCTCGGCCGAACGGCGCGACGGCAAGACCAAGAGCCGCTGCCGCCATGAGTTTCCGCCTGCGCTGATCGATGAGCTCCGACATGACCATCCTCTCGGTTGGGCCTGCCGCTAAATGCTGGAGAACCAGCGAAACGGGTCAGCCCGCCGAGAAGATTCTACGAACGATTTGGAAGTCCGCCGCCATTGCTCAGCTCGGCGGTTCGTTCACGCGCGTTCGCCGCACCGCGACGAAGATCCCTTCGGAACCTTCGCCACGGTGGGCGATCTTGTCGTGCGGTGTCGATGTCCTCAGTGCAAGGCGCGAGCAACGTGGACTGTCGGCGAAGGAGACGTCGCAATGGCTACGACGTCGGCAGCGCCGTCTCCGGTGACATCGCCCACCAGGCATTTCTCCGTGGTGGAGCAGAACGACGAGGTCCAGTGCACGGGATCGAGGAAGAACTTGTTGGGGCCGAGCGGCAAGCCACCGAGCGGGCTGAACCCGCCTGCGGCACCGACCCAAACATGACCCCCTGCGTCGTGGGTGAAGGCCACCACGTCGGTCTTGCCGTCATGATCGACGTCGCCGACGCGACATACCTGACCTGCCGGGCAGAAGAAGTTGCTCCAGGGCTCCGCGTCCCCGGCGTTTTGGTTCGTCGAGAGGCTGACCCAGACAATCGGATGGCCGAAGGCGATGAGGTCGGCTCTTCCGTCCGCGTTCACGTCACCGAGCTCACAGTCCTGACCTGTCGTGCAGAAAAAGGAGTGCCAGAGCTGGGGGTGATCCGCGAGCGACCGACCGTGCGAGAGTGACGCCCATACCAGCGCCGATGCGTCGTTCGTGAAGGCGACGAGGTCGGCGAAGCTATTCCCGTCCAAACGAGCAACGCGACACTTCTGCCCACTGATGCAGAAGAAGGTGCTGATGGTGATCGGAGCAAGGAATCCGGTTCCCGCTGGATTGGCGAAAGCCACCCGCACGGCCGCCGTGTCGACGGCGGTGCCGTGAAGAAACGCGACGAGGTCGTCCTTGCCGTCACCATCGATATCGCCGGTTTCACAGACGTTCGAGGACGGAAGAGTGCCCGGACGACAGAACGACGGGAGGTTCGTCTGCAGCACCGGAGTCAAAAAACCGTTCCCTGTCGACTTCGCGACGTAGACGGAGCCGTTCGTGGAGTCGAAGGCGACGAGGTCGGCCTTGTGGTCGCCACTGAAGTCGGCGAGGTGGCACTCCCGTCCGCTTCCGCACACAGTCGTGGGCCAGACCTCTGTGGAGCCGAAGCCCGTATCGATCATCGATTCCGGCGTTGCGAGCTCCGTTGCGCCATTCGGTCCCCAGTGGTCGTAGCAGGCAAGTTGTCCGGGGTTCAGACTGGCGCGCGCTGGTTCCAACCAGCGATAAGGATCATCGCCCATCACGTAGGGGTCGGTGCAGACGTAGTTCTTCAGGATCGTCCGGTCGACGTATGCGCCGACGCCGACGGATTGCTGAAGGAGTCGCGGATGAGGTCCGGTTTCGCTCCAGGCGAGGTCTTCCGGGCGGTAGCACATGAAATCGACGATGCCGTCGCCGGTCCATTCGCCTGCGTAGAGCCTGTTCTCGTCACCGAGGCACCAGCCGGTCAACGACGAGAGCTCGGTTCCGGTGAGATTCGTGCCACGCGTCGACCAGTAGCCGGCAGTGTCGTGACAGATCGAATCGTCCTTGCCGTCGCCGTTCACGTCTCCGCGCACGAGCATGCTGCCGGGACGACTGCACCATTGAGGAGTCGCCGAATATCCCCAGGGATCGCGGTTGGGGATGTAATTCGGGTTGGTGCTTTGACGCCAACGGGCGTCGAGCTCGTCCAACGTGACGAAGACGTATTTGTCGCTACGCGCGCGCAGCTTTTGCACGACCTCATAGAATCGCCTTGGACCGTATTTCCAGCTGATGCCCGGAGCGTGGATGAAGTGCTGGTTGGCGAGCCTCTGCGCTTCGATTTGGCCGACCATCCAATTGACCGCGTCATCGTCTGGGAGCGAATGGTAGCCGAATGAGCCAAGACCCGCGATGAACGGAATCGATTCGTCATTGGTGTTCGTCAGCGCGTGATGGAGACCGGTGGCGCCGACCAACGTGTTCGCGTTCGTGGCGTTGATGCCGTTCATGGAAGACCAGCCGACGGCCATCGTGGTCATGTGCGACAAGCCTGGAAGGATCTGTTCGGCGATGAAGTGTTCGAAGTTCGCTCCACTCGTCCACGAGCCGTTGATGGGGTAGAACGCGGTCGCGTCGAGATCCATGTCGTGCATCCGGACGTTCAGCTTCGCTGCGTTGTCCGCGAACACAGGGCTCTGGCTATGAGAAGCGGCGGAGTAGGGGCACTCGAGCGCGCCGCCAGCCTCGTACCCGTAGCCGCAGAAAGGGGCGGGAATTCCGTCCGGGTCGACGTTGTCGATGTTCTGAAGTTGGTACGAATACCCCAGGCCAGACACCGAGGCGAAGAAGTAGTCGTTCGCCGTCGCCGTCTCGTAGAAATGGCGAATCAGGGCCGGCATGAGGTCCAGCGCCGATACCGACATCGACCATGATACGGGCACCCTTCCACGGAACGGGTCGCCCCATTGAAGCGTCTGAAACCCGTATTGGAGGTATGCCGGGGTGTCGTTGCTATCGACCATCGTCAAGGCGACGTAGGTCGTTCCGGGATCGGTCGATGCGGGCGCGTAGGGCCGTGCACGCGCGCGGGATTGGCGCATGGCCACGTCGTCGTCAACAGTCCGAACTCCGGAATGAAAGCTGTAATTGGCATCGAACCCCATGCCCATCGTAAATTTGCCGTACTCGCTACCCCGCATGACACCTGAATATTCACCCAGTCCGCAGACGCGCGGGCAGGGGTGGGGTTTATCGGGGGCGCATACTTCAGGGCAGACTGGTGAGCTGGATTGCCAGCTCCCCAAGATCGGAATGTTCGGTGGTGTCGAGAGCAGAACGGCGTTCAGGGCCGTATTCAACCGATTGAAGGTCGTGGCGACGCTCGCGCCGTCGTGGATGTGCGGCGCCACCTCGTCGAGACGTCCTGGCCACCATGAGGTGTGGATCGCGTGGGCGATGACGTAGTCGCGAACGAAGAGATTCGAGCTGTCGAAATACAGATTGGCCACTGCTTCATCGGACTGGCTCGGGAGGAACTTTTGGCTGCTCCACTCCTCCGCCGCCGCCGGGTCGAGCATTTCCGGGATCCCTCCGCTGGGCCGCATGTCGTATGCAATGGGCTTGCCCGGTAGAACGGCTTGAATCTGTGCGAGCATCGACTCAGGCACAATCAAGAGTTTCTCTACGCCAGCGGCATTGGTCGCGGCGTTGAGCCGATAGTCGAACCGCTCGGAATCGTCGTCCGTGATTTTCACGGGGATGACCACGAGTCCCGAGATCGAGGCCGCGAACGTCGCGAGCAGGCCCGTCGACGGGCCCGTGCCAATGAGTTGGTTGTAGTCGGCTCCGACCTGCGCCTCGGAGGCGACGACGCCGAGTTGTCGGTAATAGTCGTGTAGGAGTGTGGTCGCGTGGTTCGGCTGATTGTTGTCGAGAAGGTAGAGCCGTGGCTGTGAGCCGTTCACGAGTCCCTGCAACGAGACCATGACCAGCTTGACGTCGATCTCACGGACGGGGACGGAGGCTCCCGCCGGTGCTGGCATGTTCGCGATTGGCTTGCTCAGATCGACGGTCGTAATCGTCGTTGCCGGCTGACTCGATCGCGGGAGGAAGGCGGTTGCTGCGCTCGACACGCTGCTTGCGCTGAGGAGACATATGGCAATTGCAGACGAGAGGATTGTTTTCATGGCACGTATGAATGCTCCGATATGCCGCGCGCATGTCTGGACATGCACGATGAGCGCACTGGAGCATGGCGCCATGACGCGAACATCCCCCTCCAGGGGTATCGAATACGCTTGCGTCGAACGTAAGCGGCAGCACGCCGCAGTGCGCCTCATCGAACGTCGTATTCAGTGTTCAGCTTCGAAGTCGACGGAGCATCCTTCCGTCGTCATCGTCGAAGCGCTGTCTATCGCATCCTCGTAGGGACGCTTGGCCGGCTCTCAGTCCGGCGAGAGGCGCGTTCGTCGCTCTCAGCCTTCGCGCAGGGCGCTCCACGCTTCCTGTTGCGACCGACGGCGAAGCTCGGCGAGGGCCTTTGCTTCGATCTGACGAATCCGCTCTCGGGTCAGCGAGAATGCGTCTCCGATTTCCTCGAGCGTGTGCTCCTTCTTCTCGCCCATTCCGAAGCGCATCTCGAGGATCTTTCGCTCGCGTGCAGACAACGTCGACAGCAGGCGCTCCGCATCCTCGGTGAGACGCGCGCGCATCGCTGCGTCGAGCGGTGAAACCGCCGTGCCGTCTTCGATCGAGTCACCAAGTACGGCCGTGCCATCGTCGCCGACCGGCGTCTCGAGGCTTATCGGCTGATGCATGGCGCGCAGGGCAACTGTCACGCGCTCGTCGTCGAGCCCGAGCGTGGTCGCAAGCTCGGTGACCGAAGGCTCGCGACCGTACTCTTGTACGAACGCGCGCCTCGTGCGCGCAATCTGGCTGACACGCTCGACGATGTGAACGGGGGCGCGAATCGTGTGTGCCTGGTCCGCAATCGCACGTGTGATTGCCTGGCGAATCCACCACGTCGCGTACGTGCTGAACTTGTATCCGAGCCGGTAGTCGAACTTCTCGACGGCTCGCATCAGCCCGATGTTGCCCTCTTGAATGAGGTCGACCAGGGCGAGTCCAGGACGTAGGTAGCGTTTGGCGACGGAGACGACGAGCCGGAGGTTTGCCTCGACGAGCTCGCCTCGAGCGACGGTGCTGATACGTGCGCCCTCGGCGATGTCTGCACATGCCGTCCGCAATCTTTCGAGCTCGTCTCGATCCGTCGATTCGGCCGTTTCGCGTTCGGCGTCGCGCAGAGACGAACGAAGCCGCCGCACGAGCTTCGAGAGTGCAACCTTGTTGAGTCGCATCTCGGCGAAGGCGGTGAGCGCGCGGGGATCGGGCGTGCTCGGTTTCGACGTGCTTCGCTTCGATGGACGCGACCAGCGGAGCACGACGTCCACGAGTCCCAAGATCCGCTCTCTCGCCAGCGCGTCGGAGTTCGACTCGTCCTCGTCGCGCGCGGACGTCACGTCTGCGACGTCCTCGGTGCCAGCACGGAGGCGCTTTCCGAGACGCGCCACTTCCGCGCGCCCCGCCTCGCACGTGAGGATCGCACGGAGCGTCTCCTGCTCACCGAACTCGATGCGTTTTGCGAGCTCCACCTCGCCTTGGCGCGTCAATAGCGGAACCCGCGCCAAACCCTGCAAATAGGGCTGGAGCGCGTCCTGCGCGGACGATGCCGTGCCGGCGTGAGCGGAAGCCTTCATCAATGGCCTTTCGATCGTGGTCGCGCAGCCTCGCTGGCCAGCACTAGCAGCACGCTGCTTGCGGGATGACCACGGCGTCCACCGTCGAGCGCGCCCTCGACGATAGACGCAAGTGTCCGTAGGGGAGGGAATTCCCGCTACGCATCATGATCGGCGCGGATGGTTGTGGACAGTCGTGCTGGATTACCAGCCGCGATGCCCGCCGCCGCCGCCGCCGCCGCGGGGGCCGCGACCACCGCCGCCGCCGCCGCCGCCGAAGCCGCGACCACCACCACCGCCACCACCGCCACCACCACGCGCTCGCTCTTCGGCGATGTTCACGCGCAGCGGGCGGCCTTCGAACATCGCGTTGTTGAGCTGCGCGATGGCGTTGTTGGCTTCGGCTTCGGTGTTCATCGTGACGAACGCAAATCCGCGCGCGCGGCCCGTCTCACGATCCATGACCACGTGGGTGTCGGTCACTTCGCCGCACTCGGCAAAGCAGGCGCGGAGGGAGTCGGTCGTCACGCCGTAGGAAAGGTTGCCCACGTAAAGTCGGTTATTCATGTGTCTCTCTCGTTTGTCGGCAGGTGCGTCGAGAACCTGGCGTCCAATGAGCCGGCGGGATCGGACGAGGCCCACAGAGAAACAAGCATTCTCCGTGTCCTCACGCAACGAAGCTTCGCAGCCCGGATTCGCCGTCCCAAGGTTCGAGAGAGCGTTGTGAATGCGATGGTACGTGTAGTGAGCGGCGTCACCTTAGTTCGGCGGCGACCTTGACGCAACTGAAGGACCGCACCAAAGCATGCGGCTCGCCTGAAGTGCGAGGATCTTGGGCGAATCCGGGGAGTCGACCGCTCGGCTTGTACAGCGAGCGCTAGCGACAGGCCACCTCCGCGGTGCCAAGCAGGCACGAGCTCTTCGTATCGACGCGGGCGCACGTCACGGGCTCGGGGGTGAGTGCGCATTTCAGCGAGAACCAGCGCGTGTCCGTCGCCGATGTGCGCATTCCGTGTTCGTCGAAGGCCTCCGAGCTGGTGCTGGTTTGCTTCACGTGAAGCGTGACGTTGCCGGCCGATGACTCGAGCTTCTCGAGTCGCGTGTCGGTGCGCAGCATGTCGTCCATGCACCCCGGTTCGCAGTTCGCCGACTGCAGCTCGGCGTTTCTCGGAACGACGAACCCCTTGTCGGTCTGGAGCACGTACATCCCCGCCGACCCTTCGGGGGTCATCAGGTCCAGCCAGGAGATGCCTTTGATGGGCGCCGGTAGTGGTGCAGGGACCGAGACGGGCTTGGTGACGCAAGCTTCTTTGCCCGGGGCAGGCAGGCCGTTCTTCGCGAAGCCAGGAGCCAGCTTGGTCTCCAGATGCTTGCAGAGCGCGTTGATGCTCGGAAAGGCCGAGCCGATCGCGTCTTGGTAAGACGGTGCGTCGGGATCGCCGACGCCCGGCAGGGGGCGTGAAACCCACTCCTTGGCGATGGCTACGTCGGGAATGCGCGGCATGCCGTACCTGGTCTTGCCGGGAATCCCCATCACACGAAACTCGGAGATCGCGAGCTCTCGCCATTCCTTCTTGGTACCGGGCTCCACGGCGGTGACCTTGACCCAGTACAATCCGCCGGGGTGTGCGAACGCGAAGGACTGCGGCTCGCGTCGGGCGGGATCGAGCTGAAACGTCGCCAGCGGCTTGGTTTCCATCGAACCGGCGAAGACCTCGATGCTTCGAACCCGGTGGTTCATGAGAAAGAGGTCGTTGCCTGCGGCGTCGATCTTGTCGAAACCGGCGCTGAGCACCAGCGACTCGATCGTGGCATCCGAGGGCACTTCGAACGCGATGCTCGCGCCCACGAGATCGCCGGTTCGGCTGTTCCACGCCGTTCCGTTGTTTCCATCGACGAGATGCTCGGGGTAGTCGCGCGGATTCTTCACGTTGGACGAAACCGCGAGGCGCGCGGGGCCCCAGTGCAACAAATCCACGGACGTTCGGCGTGGACCCGCGTCGGTGCCTAGAGTGCCGGGGGCGTTCGGTCCCGTGCTCGCTGTCGCGAGCGACGACGGTACGGAGACAGCGCTGGCATCTCCACCGACAGGGGCCTGTTTAGGGGTGCACGCGACGACGATGGAGAAAGCCGCACACGCCCAGTACCCGTTGGTTCGGCCCATGGGCCGAGCTTACCTCGAATGCGACTCGCTCGGTCGAGAACCGGCGGGCTGGTTGCGGCGAGCTGCTCGAACGTGTGACGAAGACCTCTCGTCACGCCGTCATTTCAGGACTGGCGACGAGAAGTCGTTGATGGGGCGGAGGCCTGTGCCGGCCAGGTAGCCGTAGCTCGCGAAATAGCCTAGTCCCCACACGTTGATGGAGAACGGGCCGTCGCTTTTCGCCTCCTGGCGGCCATAGCCGCACTCGCCCTTGGGGAACTTCACGGGGGCGGAGCTGGCGGTGAGGGTGACCCAGGCGTATTCGAACTCTCCGCTGGTGCCCACGGGCTGGAAGCCTTCGATGACGCCCGCGCACTCGAGCTCGACGGGCAAGAAGCCTTTGGCTGTCTTGCGACGGACGATCGTGAGCCGGGTTTCCGGAAAGGTGTAGTCAGTGAAGAAGACGTAGTGGTCCAGGAACTGATCGGAGGCCGCGAGAGTGACGAAGTCGGGATCGCCGTGGCGGAACCCCAGTCCGCCGAGGCCGCCGCCGAAATCCTGTCCCGTCATGTAGACCGAAGCATGGAAAGGATGCTTGGAGTCCTGACTTCGCACGACCACGAGTTCATCGGTCTTGAACGTCGCCGACTGACCGGCATCCAGCTTCTCGGGGGCGCCTGCCGGGCGCACGGGGTCGTAGCTGAACACTGTTCCGTCCGCGGCGCTCACGAGCGTATAGGGGACGAACTCGCGCGAGTCGCTGGAAAACTCGAAGGCCCGCGTCGGATAAGGCACGAGCGCGTACTGGTCGCCCCATTGGGACGTTGGTGAAATCTGCTGCTGGAGCACGTCGCACGCTCCGTAGTCGCCCGGCACGTACGTGCATCGCGAGCCACCGAAGATACCCACGGGGTTGCTCGCCGAAATCGGACTTCCGGTGAGATTCTCTTGGGTGAATTGCAGGACTTCGCCGCGTGCCAGCGTCCAGCTCTGGGTGATGCCGGTCGTCGCGCCTTCGACCCCGTAGCCGGCGGGGATTTCGGTATTGGGACGAATGCTTACGACGGTATCGTTCTGGTTCGCGACGATCTGGAGGGTTCGCTCGCTCGGAAAGCCGAAGGCGAACGGGCTGACCGCGACGTAGTCCTTTTCCCAGGACGAAACGGGAAGAAGCAACGTTGCCGTGGGCACGTACGTGCTGGCGCCGCCGTAAGGAAATATCGAATACGCCGAGACGGGCGCATCCGTGATGAGTCGAAAGGCCTTCGTGCGGCTCGTACCGTGCGCGATCGGGTCGAACTTGACCGCCGGCGTCACGTTCTGCGGGCAGAGGATGCCTTCGAATTCCGTGGTGTCCGGCGCGGCCGAAAGAAACACGATGGCGACTTGTCCTGAAGGAAGCGGGCCGTCCAGGCGCGCATACGTCGCCGTGCCGCTCCCCACGTCGACCGTGTAGACAGATTGCGAAACATCGAGGGGATCGCCGCCGTATTCTGCCGTGAGGGTAACGGGGCGGTCCCACGTGTTGGAGATCATCGCGGCGAAGCAAGAGCCCTTGCTCTGCTTCCCGCTGTCGACGGGCAGGGTCCAGAAATCACAACCGGCGGACCCTTTCGAGAGCTTCGCGGCTTCACAGGCCGGCACGCACCGACCATCGCCGCATCCCTCGTCGGCGCCGCACGTGAAGAGCACGTCGTCCGAGCCCTGGCAGGCGCTCAGCACCGTCTTCAGATCGCGCGAACAGCGAAATCCACATGCCACATCGGGCGTCGACGCGTCGGGAGCCAACGTATAGTTGTCGCCCGGATCGAACGGTGCACGATCGGTCGAACATGCACCAATCGTCGCCGCAATCGCGAACGATACGAGCCCCACACCAGTCGCCCAATGAGCATGCGTCCGTGTTGCCATCATCGTCTTTCTAGAATTGGACGAGGGTGGGGGTTGGATGGGGGCTATCGTCAATCGAGCCTAGTGCAAGCTCGCCGTAGGCGTTTCCGCCCCAGCACATGACCTTGCCGCCGCGAACAACGACACACACCGTTTCGTCGGAGACTGCGACGCGCAGCGCGTGACCGTCGAATGCCTTGGCCGGCGTGAAGAAGTCGCTGAAGAGCCCCGCGTCGGCGCCGCGTCCGAGCTGACCGTGGGAGTCGTCGCCCGCGCACTGGACCGTGCCGTCGCTCATGCGCACGCAGCTGATCTCCATCGATACGGCCGCCCGCTGCGGACGGGCCTCGCCCTGGATCGGAACCAGCGTGGGGCGAACGAAGGCGAACGGAACGCCGAAGCCCATGGCTCCGAGCATGCTATCTCCCCAGCAGTAGAGACGTCCTTCCGCGACGGCGCATGCGTGCGCGAGGCCTCGATCGGGGGCAGGCCACGGGGAATCGACGCGCCACGGCGAGACGGCGAAGCTCGTAACCCCGTCGAGCAGAAGCGCCCCGGGGAGGAGATCCGGGCTCACCGAAGCCAGGCGCCCTGCGATCGTTCCAGAGGTACCCGTTGTTGCGCCCCAGCTCGAAATCGTCCCGTCTTGATGGACCGCGAACGACGTGTTCGTTCCGGCGCCGGTCTGCACGGTCTTGCCGGACAGAGCATCGATCTTGGCGGGGCCGCCGATCGTCGCCTCCACACTCCGCGCGAGCTGAGCCTGGTCGTTGGCGCCCCAACAGAGGACGTCACCCGAGGTGACGATGGCGCACGCGCTGTGCACTCCAACGTCGACGCGCAAGGCACCGGAGACTGCAACGGCCGCTGCGGTCGGGTGGGGATTCCAGTCACTCGTGGGAGGGTCCGCCGTGAGTCCGAGTTGGCCCACGTCGTTGCCGCCCCAACATTCGACCGTGCCGTCGACGAGACGCCCGCACGTCGTCGTTCCACCCGCGCTGATCTGGGTCACGTTCGTGAGTCCCTGAACGACCCTGACAGGACCCGCGTCGGGCTCGGGATCGGGGGCCGGCATGCCGGCACCGAGCTGACCAAGGCTGTCGTCTCCCCAGCAGCGCGCGGTCTTGTCGCTCATGAGAACGCAGAAGTGGTTTTGACCCGCCGCGATGTCGACTGCGCACGGCTCGACGTCGCAGACCACCGGCTCATCCGCCGCATCGAAGTCGTTCCCGGCATCCGTCCCGGACTCGACCGGGCCTGCTTCGGCAGGCGGGGTCGGCTGCCTCGCATCGGTGCCCGAGTCGACGCCGCCCGTCTCGAAGGTCTTGCGGTCGTCGTCGTCCGAGCACGCGACGGCCGCCATCGCGAAGCTCGCCAGCGCAGCGGAGACGAACACGACACGGTGAAGAGAAGTCATGGCCCTCATGGTGTTCCCCCGGTCGACCCCGAGGGGCCCGTGTAATGGAGAACGATGGCATCACCGACGATCCAGACGTCGTTCGGTCCGCTGCCCCAGATCCCGTAGAGCGTCGGCGTTCGGCCCTGCGGAAGCTCGGCGCTCGACGCCGCGAAGGTCTTTCCGTCGTAGTGGATGATGGTGCCCTTGTCGCCTACCGCCCACACATCGTTGGGCGCGCTTGCCCAGACGGCGTGCAGCGTTTCGGTCGTGGGTGAATCGACCAACTGCCAGCGCGAGTTACCGGCACCGAAGTGCCGAATCGTACCGCCTGCGCCAACAGCCCAAACATCGGTCGACGACGTGCCGTGAATCGACTCGAGCGGACTCGACGACTGACTGTCGACCTCGGTGAGCCCCAGGCCGCCTCTGGCCGCCTGACCGTGGAACATGACCGCCTCGCGGCCCGGTACGTTCCATTGGCTCGCGGCCATCCAGATGTCGGTGCTCGACGAACCCCAGATGCTCGAAATGAGCGTGTCCGGTTGGTCGCCCGTGGCAAAAGGAACGGGGCTCCAGCCCGAGGCGCGCGCGCCTCCGCCGTCGCCTTTGTCGTCTTTGGAGAGAACGAACTGGCTTCCGAGACGCTCGTTGGCCTCGAGGTCGAGATAGTCATAGTAGTCCGAGCCGAGACGGACGTCAGCGGGCGAGGTTCCCCAGATGGCGTGGATTCTGGTGCCTTCGACGCCCAGTCCCTTGACCGGGAGCGGCGTCAGCGTTGCCGAGGCGCCGTTTGCGCCTGTGGTGTGGAAGATGGCGTCGGCCGCGGCGACCAGATAGACGTCGTTCGGGCTACTCCCCCAAATGGCATTGAACGTGTGTTTCACGCCCGACGGTATTGTCGACCAGGTCGTGCCATCGTAGTGGGCAATCGCGCCGCCGGAGCCAGCTGCCCAGATGTCGTTCTTCCCCGTTCCCCAGATTGCCTTGAGAACGGAGAGGGGGCTCACGCTCGTCGGGACCATGCACCAGGCGGCACCGTTGCAGCCTGCGCCCACGTCCACGTCCGCATCGGCGTCATTACCTGCGTCGGACCCGGGGGCCGCTTCGGGCAACGTCGAGGTATCGCCCTTCGGCGGCTCGGCGTCGTCGTTCGCGGCACAACTGGCCATCAGCGTGCACGTTGCCGCGGAGAGCATCCCCGCGAGGGCCATCACCTGCCGCTTCATTTGGTCTGCCCTCCACCGTCGCATTCGACCATCAGGCACTTGCCTTCGATGCACGGCTGGCCCGCACCGTAGTTGCAGGTCACTCCGCATGCGCCGCAATGCAGGGGATTGTTGTCGAGTCGAGCCTCGCAGCCATTGAGGGGATTGCCGTCGCAATCGCCGAAACCGTCGGCACATTCAGTGACGCACACACCCTTGCGACACGCGGCCTTGTCGTTTCCGAACGACGGACACCTCATCTCGCAATCGCCACAATTTTCCGGATCGGAGAGGAGATCGGCGCATCCCTTCTCGCACCGCGTCCGACCACTGTCCGCGCACTTCTTCAGGCACTGCAGACCGTTGTTGCCGTCGGCTCGGCACTCTTCGTCCGGCTTGCATTCATTCCCGCAGGCTCCGCAGTTCTTCGGGTCGCGCGTCGCGAAGTCGACCTCGCAGCCGTCCGACAGGCATCCTTTCTTCGGGATGTCGCCGTTGCAGTCGGCGGTGCCTCCTTTGCACTTCAAAGCGCCACACTGGCTATTGGAGCACCCGTAGAACGTATCTTTCGGTTTGACGCTGCAGCCGTCGTCCGGTGACGTCGGGCAGCTGTTGTAGCAACCACCGCAGTTGTTGTCGTCGTTGGTCGTGTCGACGCATGCGTCCGCTTTACACGCCGGGCAGAACGTCTTGCCGGCCGGGCAGCCGCAGACCCCTTGGTAGCACCCTTGTCCCGCGGGGCACACGTTCCCGCAGCCGCCGCAATTCAATGGATCGTCCGATACCGTGGTTTCGCAACCGTCTTCGGGGTTCGAATTGCAATCTTTGTAATCGACACGACTGCACCAGCCCACGATATATTTGCAGTCGAAGACGCATTTGCCATTCGAGCATCGCGGGACGGTCTGCTTGTTGGGGGCGGGGCAGACGTTACCGCACGCCCCGCAGTTCTCCGCGTCCGTGAGGAGGTTCGTACCGCAGTGCAACGAGGCCGTCGTTCCGCACGTTGCGTAGGGGGACGGGCACTCCGTTCCTTCGCACATCAATGCCGTCGTCGCGTCGTTCGCGTCGGCACCCGCTTCGGCGGGAGTCTGGAACGACGGCGTCTCGGGCTGCGCAGCATCCGGATCGTCGGCCAGCACGACGTGGCTATCGACGGCGCAGGCCGCGCTCATCGCCGCGCCGCACGCGAAGAGGGCGAGGACCAGGCTACCTCGCCGGAGAATCGACTCGTAGTTAGGCGTCTTCATCGGTCGAGACCATCCGTCTTTGGAAGCAGAGCACGCAGGCGATCGGCGTAGGCTCCTCGTGGGTTTTCGGCGATGAGCTTGCGCGCCAATGCGAAGGCTTTCTCCGATTGCCCGGCGGTCATGAGCGCTTCGACGCGCACGACCTGGACCTCCGTCGTAAAGATTCCCGACGGGTATTTCGTGTCGTAACGGCGAAGCGTCTCCAAGCACTCGTCGGCTTTCTTCTCCGACAGTGAATGGCGTGCGCTTTCGACGATGGCGAGCTGCTCGCGAAAGGAATCTTTGCTTTCGGCCTGTCCCGCGCCTGCACTCGCGTTCGGCGTCGTTCGCACGGCGGGCGCAGAGGGCAGTGCAGAGGCGGCCACGACTGGCATCGGCGACGCGGCCGGTGCCGTCTCGACGGGGCCGACACCCTCGTGCGGATTCTCGATCACCGGCGACGCGGTGACGCTCGCAGTGATGGCGGCAGGGGCGTCGACGGCGCTCGGCAGCTTCGTCTGCTCACGCCTGCTGGCCACGACGCAGAGTCCGGCCGTCACGAGCAGTCCGCCCACGGCGGCCAGCGTCTTGAGCGACGTCCAGCTCGACCTGGGAGCGGCGGAACCGTCGTCACCGGTCTCGACGGTGTCGGCGAGTGCGAGGAGCCTGGCGGCGGCGCCGGGAGGGGGGGCCTCGTCCTCGAAGGAGCCAAGGAGGCGCGCGACGTCGGCGTCGAGCTCGGCGTCGGCGAGGTCTGAGGGATCGATGGGATTCTTCACAACGGACCTCGGAGGCGGCTCTTGTGACGCTGGACGCAAGCTCGAAAGGCCTCGCGAGCGCGGCGGAGCCGCGACCCGACGGTGGGAATGGGCAAGCCCATGACTCTTCCGATGTCGTGCATCGACATTCCTTCGAGCTCGAACATGACGAAGGGCGCACGCAGGTCGTCATCGAGCTCACCGAGCAGGCGGTAAGCGAGCTCGCGTGTTTGTTTCCGGTCGAGGCTCTCCTCCGGGTTCGGAGCGAGATCGGCGGCGCGATCGACGTCCTCGACGACGGGTTCGCGGTGATGCTTCTTGAGGGCGTGCCTTGCGGTTCGGAACGCCGTTCCGAAAAGGAACGCGCGCTCGCTGCCTTCGCGAAGATCGTCGGCGCGGCGAAATGCGACCAGGAACACCTCCTGGACGACCTCATCCGCGAGCGCCGCCGAGGCCCCGAGGTGGCGAACGAACTTCCAGACGGGATCATGATAATTCGCGACGAGGTCGCGAATTCGGGCTCGTCTGGCCTCGCACGGCAAAGGCACCCCCACGTGCTCTAACTCGCTCGAGGGCGCCGCGACCATGTCCTAAATGGCGCGACGCACTCGGATAATCACAGATAGTGCACGACCCCCGAAAAAAGTAGGCCGGGCTCCGACCTCAGAGCTGGAGGCCCATTCCGAGCCCCGCGCGGAACCCGAGCGCCGGGGTCTCTGAGATGAGGGCTCCCGACGAAAGCTCGTAGCGCGTTCGGTCGAGGGCGAACAAAAGCCCTCCCGACGCTGCAAGAAACCAACGCGCCGAAAGGTGCCAGCGCGTGGTCACGAGGCCTCCAGCATCCGCCCATAGATTGGCAGAGCTTCGCGCGCCCGGCAGACCATTGGCGTCCGCCCCGAGCCGGCCGAGTGCCGCCTCGACGCAGGGGGCGAGGTCGACCGGCCCCACGACGACGACATGAGGGCACACGCGAAGAGCCCCGGTGGTCCAGAGAAACGTCGACCCCCCACCCGCCACGGCCACGTCGTGCGGAAGACTCTGCCGGAGACTTAGCCCCAAGGAGGGGCGGAGCCACCACGCGGTCGACTGGAGCTGGAAGGTGAGGCTCGCGAAGGGCAGAAGCTCACGGACCACCGCGCTCGTGATTTCGGCCTGGAGATCGAGCGAGAGGCGTACGGCAGGTGCGGGGGCTGCAGGGGCGGGGTGCGTTGCGCGTCGCCGCGGCGACGCACGTGGGGTCTTCAAGCTCGGCGGCGCCGGCGGGGGAGGCGGGGGAGGCGGGGCGGGCTCGGGCTCGGGCGGTCGAGGGGCCACGTCGAGCGGCGGTTCGACCACCCCCGGTCCCGAGAGCCGGTGCATCGCGAGAGCGAGCATCATGGCGAGCGCGCGTGCAACGGCTTCGCAATCGGGCCCGTTCAGCTCCTGCTCGATCGTCGTGTCGTGACGGCGATCGACGAATCGGAACCTGCCACTCGCACGCTTGGCGCCCGTACGCAGCTCGACGTCCACCACGCGCTTCGCCTCGGCCTCGTCGGCCAGCTCGAACGGATCCGTGTCGCGCCGCAGGGCGGACACGAACTCCGCTTCACTCGGACAGGTGGGGGCCGCCGAGTATCGAACGTGGACGGTTTCCGGCGGCGCGGTTTCGGCGTGAGCGGTGGACGAGAACGACGATAAGCACGAGAAAAGCCCCATCCCCAGCGCGAACGACGCGGCGTACAGCCATCGGTGGCCGTGAAGCCGAGCGCGCGCAAAAGGCACGTGCGGATTCTTCTGCAAATCCCTCGCCACTTCAAGGTGGCCGTCCGCATGCGGGCGCGGGTGCGCGTGCGAGGGCGGTTGCGGGGCCGGTCGCGGGTCAACGAGCCCATCCGTCTGGTATCACCGAGGATGGAGGTGACCACGATGGCCGACTTCGATCCCGAGTACGTTTTCTCGCACCACCCGGCAACGCCGAAGAAGCTCGAGGACTACGAGGCGATTCACGCGGGGGCGAAGCGCTTCGCCGAAGTGATCCTCGCCCACGTCCCGGAATGCAGTGACCGCACCGCCGTCCTGCGCTTGCTGCGCGAGGCGTCGATGCTGGCATGTGCGGCCATCACGCTGGAGGGGCGGCTCAAGTAGCCGTCCCTCCGCTCTCCTCGCGGTCGGAGCGTGGCGCGATGGCGTGTGCTTCGGCGAGGCTCAGAGGCCGCCGCCGAAGCACACCAGGCAGTACGGGTCGGGCGTGAGCGAATCGGAGATGATCTCGCCCGTGACCGTGTCGTACGTGCGAATCCAGCCGATGTTGGGATTGCCGTCGTCGTCCGGGCAATTGGCGTTGCTGCGAAGGAGATCGTTCGTGTAGTTCGCCGACGAAACCACGAGCGTTGCGGTGCGCTGGCGGCGGAGCGTCAGCTCGGTTCCCTCTTCCCAGGTCATCGTAGCGCTTGGCGCGAAGGTCAGCTTGTCGGTCGCGACGGGCGTGTACTTGAAGCTCCCGTCGATGTTGCACTGGTTCAACGTGGCGTACGCGAAGGGCTCGGCGCGGAGGAGCGGCGTCATCTGCGCTTCGGTCTTGTCCGCGCAGTCGCCGAGCTGCGGGCCCACGATCGTCGAGCTCGGAATGTAGAACCCGCTGAAGTTGCGGAAGATGACATTGCCGTCTTTGACGTCCGCGACGACCGAGAACGTGTCGTTGACCTCTTCGTACGCGCCGAGTTTCTCGCGATGAATCGAGACGAACTGGAATCCCGAAATGGCCGAGCAGGGGAGCGGAGGCGGCGCGCGCCAATCGGAACGCTCGATCTGGAAGAGATCGCGGTGAGCCTCCAGGTAGTCGAAGAACTTGTCGTAAACGTCGTCGTTGCCGGTGCACGCCGGGGACACGACGAGATCCGAGATCGACGCGATCGTACCGCGTGCGTCGGACCACTGGAGCGTGGCGTCCGGCGAGAGTGCGGCGAGAGCAGCCGTTGCCTTCGTCTTGGCGTTTGCGTCAGGCTTGAACGTCACCGGAGACTCGCACGCCTCGGCATCCGCATCCGCGTCGGCGCCTGCATCGTTGCCGCTCGTGGCGTCCTTCGCATCGGGCGTATTGCTGTCGGTCTTGCTCGCGTCGGGCTGCTGGTGCGGAGTGCTGCTGTCGACTCCGTCGTCGACCGGCGTCGAGTTGGTCTCGTCGTCACCGCATGCAACCGCCGCGGCGATGGTGAGAAGGCACACCGCGGGAAAGACCACTCGCTTGTAGTTCATGGGACGCATGGAAAGGCTCCTTCGAAGTGAAGGCTCGTCATGGCGCCGAGCACGGCACGAGCCGAGAAATTGGTGGCTTCGTCACTCTTTGGGAGTGACCAATGCGCGAATGCGCTTCGCGTAGGCAGACTGCGGATGCGCCGCGAGAAATCGCTGCGCTTTGGATTGGGCCTCGTCCGTGCGCCCGAGGGCGACGAGGGCTTGCACTTCGATCACGTCGGCTTCGTCGGAGAAGTGAGCGTTCGTGAACGTGGCTCGATAGTCGTGCACGCGCGAGAGCGCTTCGCTGGCGCGGCCTGACGCGAGCACGCGACGCGCTGCCTCGATGGCCGCGAGCTCCGCGTCGATGCTCGTTTCGCTTTCCGTCGTTGCGCTCGCCGCCGTCGTTTGCTTTGCGCGAGGCGGTGCCGACGGCGTTGGCTTCGGCAGCGCCGTCGGGAGATCGTCGATGCGAATTCCGGGGACCGAGGCCGTCATCGTTTCGGGCTGACTCGGCGGCAGCGTGACGTCGGAGGGCTCCGGGGGCGAGACGGGGTGCATCGCGACCACGCTCGTTGCGACGGCGTTCGTGTCGACGTGCTTGCGCTCCACCGTCGATCGAGTCCAGGCCGTGACTCCGATCGTCGCGGCCACCGCGCAAAGCGGCACCCATTTGGCCATGCGCCACAGGCCCGTGTGGTTCGTCACGAACGACAGTGCGCGCGGTGCGCCGGTCACGATCAGCATCGCCGCGAAGATCCGATTCCGGCGCTGCTCGAGCGCTTCGGGCGAGCGCGGCCCATCCTGCTCGGCGGAGCGAAGGAGCTCGGCGAGCTCCCCATCGACCGACTCGTCCAGCAAGAGCCTCTTCATCGCGACGCCCCCTCTCGCTCTTGGCGCTCGGCTGCCATCAAGCCCATGAAAAGCTCGCGTGCTCGGCGGAGACGAGACGCGACGGTACCGGAGGGGATACTCAGCACGTCGGCGATCTCCGTCATCGTCATGGCTTCGAGCTCGAACAGGACGAACACGTTGCGGAAGTCTTCCGGCATCTTGTCGAGGAGGGATTGCAGACGCGCGCGCGTCTGCGAGGTTGCGGCGCTCTGTTCGGGCGTGGGCCGCGCGTCGACTTCGGCGCTCAAGCGCGCTTCGTCGACCACTTCACGTCGCCTTTGAAGGCTCCGGTGCGCGTGCGCCGAGACGTTCGCGCACGTTCGGAACAGGTAGCCTTTCTCGTGCTCACGCGGGATAGAGTCGATGTTCTTGGCGGCGACGAGGAAGACTTCCTGGACGACGTCGTCGACGTCCGCGTCGCGAACGCCGAGGCGCTGCACGGTGCGCCACACGAAGGTGTGGTGCTGGCGAACGAGCTGCTCGCTGCGTGCACGGCGTGACGCGCCGGCAGTCTCCTCCTCGGAGCTCCGCGCGCCGTCGCGCCTATCGCTGGACGAGTGGGAGGTCACCGCCGTTCTGCCATCCAACGGGCTCGTGACGCTCTCGTGGAGAATCGACATCCGAGATAGAAATTCCCGGGCGCGAGAAAACTGATCGGATCACCGGTCGATTTCCGTCGGACGTGTGTCACGGCCGGGGATTTCTAACGAAATCGCCCGCTCACACCAAGGCCGGCGCCGAGGTCGACGACGACGGCCGGGGGCTCGTAGACCGTGCGGATGGGGTCTGTGATCTGGAACACGCGACGCTCGAGAGGCATCGACAGGCCGGCCTCGACCTCGAGCGCAAGCCACGCAGAAGTCTGCCAGCCCAACCGCAATCGGACTCCGGGGGCGGCCCACAACGTCGACATCTCGGTGGCGGAGAGGGCCGGCGTGCGACCGTCGAGGCTGCCGAGCTCGAACGCTGCGCACGGGGACAGCGCGAACGAACCGAGAGCGACGCGTGCGCAGCCCTCGAGGCGCCCGGTTCGCAGGCGAAATTTCGCTTCTCCCGCGCGCACGGGGAACGTCGAGAAATCCGACCAGCCATAGGAAAGACGAAGCGACGCCCCGAGCGGGCCCAAAGCCGGAACGCGCGTCAGTTCGGCGTGCACACGTCCTCCCCAAGCGGCTTCCGACATGTGCTGGTAGGTCGCTTGAAAGCCCGCGCTCCAAGACCACGTTGCCGCGGGCTTCGCGGCGTGCGTGTAAGAACGTGTTTCATCGCTCGAGCTCCGCGTCGGCAGAGGCGCGGGCTCCGTGGTGGGCGGAGACGGAGGAGGTGGCGCGGGCGAAGTACGCTCGGGTTCATGCTCGGCCTGCGACGCGGGCGTGAGCGCGAGCACGACGAACAGAACGAGCGACGTGCTCACCGCGCGGCACGTGGGGGCATGGATTTCACGCACGTCCGGCGCGAGGCCCGGGCCGCGAACGTCGAGGCGGCCTACGTAGCCCCCCGCCTCGTCGGGCGTGATCCGAGCCAGGAAATGCCTCGTGTCTTTCGTCGTCGCCTCGTCGGGGAGGCGGGCGCGCAGCATCGCGTCGAACTGCTCGCGCGATGGGCACTCGGCCGGCGCCACATAGTCGAGGTCGAGCCCGTGGAGCGAGCGCTCCGTCGCGTGCGCTTCGCCCTGCGCTCCGCAAAGCTGCCCGACCAAGAGGCAGGCCGCGAGGGCGAACGAGCTCCGCGACATGACGACGCCAGACCTAGCGCGCCCGACGAGCTCTAGCGCGAGAACGCGCCGTTCGCGTGCACGTTCGATTCGTGCAAAAAACGGCGAGAACGGCGAGAACGCGAGGAGGACGGCGAGGACTGCGACGCATCGGGTAGCGCATCGAGAAATCGTGCGGCCAAGTGATCAGTTCGGAGGGCCTCCGGGAATTTACCATATCCATGGTTTCGGTCTGGAGTCGCGGCGTGGTCGGTTCGGTTTTCGCCGCCATGGCCGTCGTTGGAACATTGCTCGCGTGTGCGCGTGAACCGCTGACGCTCGGCGCCGGGGAGACGAGCGAAACGCCGGGCTTCACCCTGCCCGACGCTTCGACGTCGCCCGTTGCCGATGCTGGCCTCGATGTCGATGCCTCCGTCGGGATGTGCATTGCCACGCAGTGCCCGGCACCGCTCGCGACCTGTACACGTCGCGACGGCACCCTGCCGGACTACGCGTGCTTGACGGACCTGAGCAACGACGTCTTGAACTGCGGCGGCTGCAACGTCGAGTGCCGTGAGACCTCGCCCCGGTACAACCTGCAGATGACGTGCGTCGCCGGCGAGTGCCGTGGGGTCTGCAAACCTGGCTTCGTCGATTGCAACGGCATCCCCGACGACGGGTGCGAGGCGAACACCTCCTCCGATGATGCGAACTGCGGCGCGTGTGGAGTGCATTGCCCGAGCGGTGTCGCTTGCCTGAACGGGCAATGTGGTTGCCCGCCGGGCACCACGGAGTGTGGCGGCGCGTGCGTCGATCTCTCTTCCGACGATTTCAACTGCGGTTCGTGCGGCTACTCGTGCGAGGGACGTCCGCCGCCCGAAGATGCCGGCCCCCTCTTCCCGCACATGTACCTCGCGTGCAAAGACGGGCAGTGCAAGGCTCCTCGCTGCGTCGTGCGCGATCTCGAGTTCTGGGGAGATTGCAACAAGTCGATCGACCCCGACGGCTGCGAGACCGATCTACTCAGGGATACGTCGAATTGCGGAGCATGCGGAGTGCAGTGCGCTCCTGGGCAGAAGTGCTTCGACTTCGGTGGTTCGATCGCTTGCGGATGCAAGCCGGGGCAGACGCTCTGCACGGGAAGCCCTGGCTTCGGGGACTACTGCACGGATACGGAGAACGATCCCTCGAATTGCGGCGCGTGCGGATACAAGTGCCCCGTCCTCGCGAACTCTGCGGCGCCCGTATGTCAGAACGGCCGTTGCAAGACGGAGTGCGTGCCCCGGACGGCGGACTGCAACGGTCGTGACGACGATGGATGTGAATCGGACGTCGGACACGATCCGCGCAACTGCGGAGGCTGCGGGATCTTGTGTGACCTCGCCGCGGGCCAGCCGTGCATCGGCGGGCGGTGTCTGACCAAAGAATGCTCAGGGGGGACGACGCAATGAAGCGCGTGCTCCTCGCCTTCGGGCTTCCTTGTGTCTTTGTGCTGGCGTGCGCGACGAACTCCGACGTGACGACGTCCAACGATCCGGACGCCCAAACCGTGCCGGAAGCGGATGCCGGTCACGCGGAGGCCGGTGACGCATGCGCGGGCGACGCGTGCGCGCCTCTGCCGGTCGACTGTGCCACGGTCGACTTCTGTCCGATTGCCTTTCCCGTCTCGCGCCTCGTCGCTTTGAACGCGATCTGGGGGTCGGGCCCGAACGACGTGTGGGCGGTCGGCTCGCGCGGAACGTTGCTCCACGGCGATGGCAAGTCGTTCGTTTCGATTCCATCGGGCAGCACGACGGACAGCTTGGTTGCCGTGTGGGGCACGTCCGCCACGGATGTCTGGGTGCTTGGGCCATCGGCGCCCCTTCACTCGGATGGCTATCGCGATGGAAGCGCAACGTTGCAAGCCGTCACCGGCTCCTCGTGGAATCCGGTCAACGCTTCGACGGGGAGAATCTGGACAGGGCAGAGCGTAGGCGGTCAGGTGTGGATTGCCGGCGAGCGATCCAATCGATTCGGACCGCTGGCGAGCTTCTGGACGCTCGGCAAAGACGACGCCGGAAAGGACGTATGGAGCGCCTCGAAGGCCTGCGAGGAGAGCGGCGAATGCCAGCCGGCCATGCGTGACCTGTGGGCCGCCGACGGCAGTGCGATTTGGGGCGTCGGCCCGGGCGGCCAGATCTTCGTCTGGAATGGCGGGCCGCGCTGGGCGCCGCAAGACAGTCATACCTTGAACGATCTCGACGGCGTCTGGGGTAGCAGCTCGGAAGACGTATGGGTCGTCGGCGATCGCGGCACGATCCGTCACGGCGCGAAGTCGAGCGGCACGTGGACGGACGTTCTTTCGCCCACGACGAGTCACCTTCGCGCGGTATGGGGCAGCGGACCAAAGGACGTCTGGGCCGTGGGCGATGCGGGAGCGATCGTGCATTACGACGGAACGTCTTGGCAGCTTGGCTCCTTCGGATTGCCTGCCGGTGAGATTCCGACCGATCTACTCGGCATCTGGGGAAGCGGACCCGACGACGTCTGGATCGTCGGCGAAGGACTCGTGCTGCACCGAACTTCGATGAACCGGAGGCAACCGTGAACCGCCGCCTCGCGCTTGCCGGTGTCCTCGGTGTGTTCGCCGCCTGTTTCGTGATCGCGTGTGCGCAAGGCAACGAGCCGACGCCCGCGCCCGTGGCGGAGTCCCCGTCGCTCGACGCCGGCTCCGATTCGGCGACTTTGCCGGCCGATGCGACGCCTGCGCCCGATTCGGGCGTCGTCGAGCTGCCCCGCTGCAGCGCCGACGATTGGTGCTACACGGATCTGCCGAGGCCCGAGTCCTTCGACGCGGGAGGCCCGGCCGCCAATCCAAGCCCCGTCGTCCTACCGTTGTCGTCGGTCTGGGTCGCCGCCGATCATCGAGCGTGGTCGGCCGATGCCTTGGGCCGTGTTCTTCTCTGGGATGGCTCGAGGTGGCGCGGCGTTTTCGTGGCACCGGGCAGCGTGCGCAGCGTCTGGGGCACGAGCTCCACGGACGTCTGGCTCGCGGGAGACTTCGGGCTTCTCCATGGTACGGGTGATCGTCCGGACTCGCTCGCGTTCACCCCGATCACCACGCCGACAGCGCGACCGATCATGCGTGTCTGGGGCACGTCCGCATCGGACATCTGGATCCTGGCCGACGGCACGAACGGCGTCTTCCACCTTACGGCGGCGACGGCGAACGATTCCTCTCCGTTCGCGCCCGTCGTTCTGCCCGGTGGTGATGCAGGTGCCTCGCGCATCCTGACCGGCGTCTGGGGAACGGCGTCCAACACCTGGCTCGCTGGGATGGAATACCAATCGTGTGCGCCGCCGGACTGCACGAGTCGGAGTACGGTCGTCGCGTTCGAGCGGACGGCAGGCAGCGATGAGTGGACGTCGATGACGATGCCGGTTCCCAGCGTCACCGGCGTCATCGGTGGCGTATCCACCACGCAGGGCCAGCTCGTGGCCTTGCAAGCCACGCAGCTCAACACCGCTCTCGCGGCCCGCATCATCAACGGAACGTGGACGTCCGAGCTCGTCGAGGATTACGGACAGGCTCGTTCGATGTGGGGGCAAAAGAGCGACGACATCTGGCTCGTCGGGTATTTCGGCGTCGTGCGGCATTTCGATGGATCGCAGTGGCAGGTCTCCCGCGTCACGCGCTCACCGTATTTGCCTTTGGTGAATCACCTCAATGCCATCGACGCCTTCGTGGATCCATCGGGCGAGCAGGACATGTGGATCGTGGGCAACGACGTGGCGCTGCACCGGACGGCGAAACCATGAAAGCGCGCGCTTCTCGAACGCTCCACGCCTCCTGGATGGTGGCGGCTGCGCTTGCCGGTTGCTTCGTCTTCGCGTGCAGCACGAGCGACACGGACGGATCCTCGCCGACTTCTTCGGATGCAGCCGTCGATTCTGCCGTCCCCGACGCCGCCTCGCCGGACGATGCCGATGCCGCGCCCGACGCTCGCGGCCCCTTCGACGCCGAGGCACCTCCCGTCACTTGCTCGGTGACCCCGTGCATCACGAAGATCGTGGCCGGCCCCAATCACTACTGCGCCGTCTCCAGCGAAGGCGTCGTCTGGTGCTGGGGCGACCCCAATGCCCTCGGGAACTTTGCTCCCAAAACGTCGCCCGCCGCCGATCGCGGCGCCAAACCCGTGTTGCTCGCCGGCGTAGCCGACGTGGTCGACCTCGGCGCGACTCTGACGCACACGTGCGTTTTGCACTCGGATGGCGGTGTGGATTGCTTCGGTCGGGGCAGCGCTGCCCTCTCGCGCGTCGCGAGGGTGGCAGGCGCGAAGCGGCTCGCCGTGGGCGACTCTCGAAGCTGCGTGGTCGACGGAAACGATCAGCTGACGTGCTGGGGCGACAGCTTCGCGCTCGGCAACGGCCAGACCACCATGGATGCCGGCGGTGAGAAGGCCGCCTCCGTGGCCATGAGCGACTACGCGGCATTCGTCGTCGGCATGTCGGGCAGCGTCTATTCGTGGGGCTTCGAAAAGCAGATGCTCGGAAGAACCACGTCGCTCGGCATCGATTGGACGCCCGATCGCGTCGAAGTGCTTCCCGCCACCCTCCAGCTCGCCGCTTCGACGAAGCACGTGTGCGCGATCACCATCGACGGACGACTCTTCTGCTGGGGCCATGGAGACCAAGGCGCGCTCGGCGTCGGGAACTTCCAGGACATGCCGCTTCCGACGGAAGTAGGCATTCCCGGTCCCGCGTTTCCCGCGCAGATTGCGGTCTCTGGCGGCCATTCGTGCGCCCGTACGACGAACGGCCGCCTCTATTGCTGGTCGCGTGCGAACACCTACGGCGAGCTCGGCTACGAAGACGTCGCAGGTGTGTTCGTTCCCGCGCTCGTGTCGTCGATGGAGAACGTCGTGTCCGTGGCTACGGGAACGGGCTCGACGTGCGCGCTGTCGACGAGCGGAGTCGTCCAATGTTGGGGGGACAATTCGAAGGGCCAGCTCGGCATTGGCCAGCATGACTCGCAGCGGCATCCCACGCCGACTGCCGTGGCCTTCCCGTGATGAGGTTCGGTATGAGCCAGTGGATTCGAAGGGCGGGAAGCTTCGCCGTGCTTCTCTTTGCCTCGATCGCCGCGTGCAGCTCGCGCGACAACGGCTTCGAGCAGGACGGAGCTCACTTCGAGCAAGACGCCGGAGGCGACGATTCGGCGCCCGCGACGTGCGGCGGAAAGCGTTGCTCGCGTGATCTCCATGCCGTCATCGACGACTGCACGGAGAACGTGATCGAGCAGTGTCGCGACGATCAGGGCTGCGCCGCCGGAGCCTGTGTTGCCGCGTGTGACAGCGCCGCCGCCTCGCAGGGATCGATCGGCTGTTCGTTCTTCGCGATTCCTCCGGACACGATGCCGCTCAGCGAGTCGTCCTGCTACACGGTATTCATCGCAAATACCTGGAATACGCCGGTCCACGTCACGGCCGAGTTCGGCAATCAAGCGCTCGACATCTCCAAGAGCATCTATCGCGCGTCATCGCAGAACGGCGCCGTCACCTACGAGCGCATCGACGCGATTCCGCCGCGTGACCTCGGCATCGTGTTCCTGTCGCAGGGCGATCGCGCGCCAACGGGCAAGAACCATCTCGATTGCCCCGCAGGCGTCGAAGTTGCCGTGCGTCAGACGGTGGTCAAAGAGCACGCGACCAGCATCTACCCGGCGTTCCACTTGATGACCGACGCTCCGGTCTCGGCCTATTCGCTATTCCCCTACGGCGGCGCCAAGAGCTACTTGCCGGCGGCCACGCTTCTCTTGCCCACCTCGTCCTGGGATATGAACTACATCCTCGTCGACGGCTGGGGAATGAACGTCGCGGCGCCTTTCGTGCAGATCGTCGCCCAGCAGGACGATACCGAAGTTCGTATTCGTCCGAGCGTCGACATTCTCGATGGCGTGAACGTGAGCGGCGGTATTCGTGGCGCGGTGACGACCTGGACGCTGTCCCGCGGGCAGGTGCTCGAGCTCACCCAGCCGAAGAGCCTTGCCGGCAGTCCGATCGAGACGAGCCATCCGGTTGCCGTCTTCGGCGGAACGCAGTGCTCGAACGTGCCCGACAACTCCGCGGCCTGCGATTCGCTCCATCAGCAGATTCCGCCGATCCACCAGTGGTCGTCGAGCTATTCCGGCGTGCCTTACGAATCGCGCCGTGTCGCGGTCGGGACCCGTCCGCCCGAGCAGGTGTACTGGCGCGTGGTCGGCGCCGCCGACGGTACCGTGCTCACGTACGACCCTGCGATGCCGATTGGCGCGCCTACGACGCTCGCGAGCGGGCAAGTCGTGTCCTTCGTCTCGGAGTTCCCCTACAAGGTCAAGAGCCAGGACACGAATCACCCGTTCCATCTCGCCGTCTACATGTCCGGCTCCACCGTGTATCAAACGCTCGGCGATCCCGACTTCGTCGACATCGTTCCGGACGAGCAATTCCTCGACCATTACGTGTTCTTCCTCGATTACACGTATTCCGACAGCAATCTGACGTTCGTTCGTCGCAAAGACGTGAACGGCTTTCACGACGTGACCCTCGACTGTCTCGGCGTGATCACCGGCTGGCAGCCGCTCGGTACGGACGGCACGACCGAATACACCTGGGTCGACATGACCCGCGGTCATTCGCCGGTGGGCAACTGCGGATATGGTCGGCACGAGGCCCAGAGCGACGGCGCCTTCGGTCTCTACGTCTGGGGCCTCGACCAGGACGCGAGCTACGGTTTCCCCGCCGGCGCCGGCAGCCGTCCCACCTCTCCGTATCAGGTCATCGTTCGCTGACGCGCCGCGAGCTAGCGCGGACGACGAAGGCGAACGAGCCAGTGCGCGGGGCGTCGTATTTGGTCGGGCAGGAGCGTGTCGCCGTCGCCATCGGCCGTGGCGATTTGTGGCTCCGTGACGAAGAGACTCCGTCGCAAATCCGCTCCGAAGAGCCGTGCTCCGCGGAGGTCGGCCCCGAGGAGATCGGTCATCCCGAGATCCGCGCGCGAGAGATCGGCGCCGAGGAGCGTGGTCGCGCGAAGGTTCACCCCGCGAAGGTCCGCACCGCGAAGGTCCGCACCGGCGAAATCCTTGCGCTCGTAGTCACGTAGCTCGTGACCTGCCGAGGTGCGCACCGCGAGGCTCGCGCGACGCAGGAGGTTTCCGACGAGCCGTCGTTCGGGCTCGACGTCGAGCAATTCGAGATCTCTGGCGGGCAGGTGAGTCCGGTCAGCGCATCGCTGGAACGCGTCGCGCAACTCGCGCCGCAGGCGGAGATCGAGCGGATGGCCGAGCGCCTCGCGAAGGAGGACCATCTGCTCGTGGAGTGCACGGACCACAGGAAATACCCGCACCATCGACGTTGCCACGTCGGGAGCGTCCCGCCAGTCGATGCCGTCGAACGTGATCTGCGAGACGTGTTGGCCTGCCCCGAAGCAGTCGTAGGTCGTGCAGCCGCGATAGCCCCGCTCACGCAGCGATGCGTGGATCGAGCATCGGAAATGTGGGTCGAGATTCGGACAGGGCTGCCCGAGCGGTTTCGATTGGGCGAAATCGGTCGAGACAGCGAAGGTGGTCATGACACAGCAGAGCGCGAAGCAGTGGCGGCAGTCGCCACGGAAATTCGAATCGACGTCTTCGTCGAGCACGGCACGTCTCCCAGACGCAAACGCGCATCGCCACGCACGCGTGGAGAGCGCGAGTCGGAACGAGCCGCGTCGCTCCGCGATGGAGCAACGCGACGCCCCAAAAAGAACAGGGGTCCCCGATGCGTGAGCTCAGCCGGCTCGAAAGCACGCGGCCATCACGCGAAAAGCGCGCGATCGCACACGATCCCTTTCAGGCCGCAGAGAGCTCGAAACGTGGCTTATGGCTTCGAGCGAGACGATGTCGACGCGAAGAGCAGGCCTCCAGCCTAGCGCGAAGGCGGCGGTCGTACCAGCGCCGCTTCGTCGCACGCACCACCGTCTCGCCTCTTAGCGACGCGCGGCGTATCGCGTGGCGCGAGCGCAGCCGGTACGGACCACCCGCTTTTCCGGAGAAGCACGCGCAAGGCGCGAAGCACGGTGCTCTCGGAGAGGCCGAGGGAGCGGGCGAGGTCGCGAATGCCGAGGCGCTCGCCAGCTTGCGTCAGCCTCGCGTGCACCCGTTGCTCCGGCGTTTCCCGTTCGTGGCCGCGCGTGAGGACGGTGGGCTCGGGCGAGTGTTCGACGGGATCATCGACGTCGACGTAGGGCGCCTCTCCTTCCACGAGGGGCGCATCGAGATCGGTCGACTCCGCCATTCCGATGAAGTGGAGCGGCACGCGGCAGCCGTAGGCCCGGTGTCGTCGACGAAGGCCCAATCCCCATGGGGGGCAAGGAAGGCGCGCAAGCGATGGATCGTCGTTCGGACGAGCGGATCGTGACGCTCGGGCCGATACGCGCGAAGACCCCAGAGCGACGCGACGATTCGCTCCTTCGACACGGGCCCGTGCGAAAGCACGCGAAGAAGCGTTGCGCACCAGCGTGGTGGCGAGGGCTTGAAATGAAGGTTGCCGTTGTCTTCGAGGAGCGCGGCATTCTCGGTGGTCAGGAAGATGATGCGTTTGGCGGGCGTCAGCCCGAGGAGCTCGGGTACCGGGCCAAGGAGGCCAAGGCCCAGGAGACGCTGAAGCACGCGCACATCGCGTGAAACCACGGAGTGGAACAGGGGCGTGAGCTCGTCGTCGGGGAATGCGCGCAGTCGGGCAGGGGCGGTGTCGTGCTGTTCGAGCGTGGCTCGTGCGCGATAGTGCTCGTTCGCTCGAACGAGAGCGCGGAGGCTCTCGAGAGCGCGCGTGTAGCGAGCTCCGTCGCCAAGTGTTCTGCCCACGAGCGTCTCGAATCCGAGGAGCTCGGCACGAAACGCAACGTCTCCCTCGTCGACGAGCTCTTTGGTCTGCTCGAGGAGCTCGGCGCATGCCGCTGGGCCCTGACTCCAGCGGCGAACGTGCAGTCGTGCAATGAGTGTGGTGACCTTGGCGCGTCGCGCATCGACGCGTAGAGCGCCGTCGACGACCACGGCGGGGGCGGTGGTCGCAACAAGGCCCAACGTCCGGACGGTTGAAGCTGGCTAGCTCCGCGTTCGCACGTCACGCGACCTGACGACTTCAGCGGTACGCGCCTTCGACCTGCATGCGGCTGGCGAGTGACGAGGCGGGACCGCCGTGGCGGACGACGCGTTCGAACGCATGCGGAGGCACGCGCGCCTTCACGCCGCGAAGCAGTTCGAGGGCGCCGAGCGTGTCGCCGCGAGCCGCGAGCAGATGTGCCTCGACGACGCTCCAGCCGTCGAGGGAGTTGCCCGTCGCGGCCTCACGTGCTGCACGCGTCGAGGCGAGGCGTTCGTCCGACACGTCGCTTCCTTCGATGGCGACGATGAGAGCGCGTAGGATGGCGATGCTGTTCCGGTGCCTCGGTAGCGCGATTGTCTGCGGGAGCTGGAGCATCGTCTCGCGCGCGACATCGAGCTGTCCAAGCGCCACGGCGAGCACCGCGCGTGCCTGCAAGTATACGATACGCTCGACGTCGCCGAGGCTCTTCGGATCGAGCGCGCCCAACCATCGGAGCGCGCGGTCACTCCGACCGAGCTCGTGGCCGCGCAAAGCGGCTTGTAGAATGCGCACCGTCCAGAGCGAGTAATCGGAGCGAGACTTCGGCGCATGTCGCAAGGAGAGCAGAAGCTCTCCCGTCGTCTCGTCGGGGCTCGTGCACGCGTCGTCGAGCTGGCGGTAGAAGGTTCGCCAGCCGCGGACGTTCCGAACGGCGTACCAAGTCACCATGGCAGCGGCGAAGCCGTCGAGCAGGAGCCCCGTACCGTCACCCAGCAGCTTCGATGCGACCACCAAGAGGAGCGCCACTGCCGGTGCCACCAAGAAAGCGCGGGGGGGAACGGCCCACCGCGCCGCCGACCGAGAGTTCGGATTGGCGGCGAGTCGCGTGGCGATTACGCTGACGAGTGACACGTAAACGGCGGTGAGGACGGCGACAAACATGGTCGAGCTCGGGCGACCACATGGACGTCGGGGCGCCGCGCGCTATTCAATCACGCGTCGTTCGCGAGGGCGAGGCCGCGCGGGCGGCAGGCGCGTCAGGTGGCGCGGTAGCGCATGGCGACGTTGCAGCGCGCGTAGGCGGCGCCGTACTTCTTCATGATGGCCTTGTCGTGCACGAAGCCGAGCTTCTCGTAGAGGCGGATGGCCGGCGCGCACTTCGAGTTCGTGAGGAGATACAGCGTGTCGATCTTCATCGCGTCGGCGCGGGCGAGGGCGGTCTGCAGGAGAAGCTCGCCGGCTTTGCGGCCACGCGCGCTTTCGAGAACCCCCATCTTCGTGAGCTCGTAGACGCCGTCGTCGACCTTCATGACCGCGCAGGTGCCGACGACACCGAGCTCGGCAGACTCGACGAAGAGGATGAAGCCGCCATCGTCGAGAATCGTCTTGCGGGGATTCTTCAGGATCTCGATGTCCTTCTTCTCGAGCGTGAACATCGAAGAGATCCATTCGGCGTTGATCTCGTAGAAGCTCTGCGCGAGATCGTCCGAATAGTCTCGAATCGCGAGCGTGTCGCGGTGACTCTTCGCGATGTCGAGCGCGCGCGTCTCGAGGGGACGCTCGTTGAGCTGGCCTTCGAGGGCCGTGAGCTGCTCGAGCAGCGTGCCTTCGAGCGGTGCGCACATCGCACGGACGGCCTCCGCGATGAACGGCCACGCCGCCTCCTTGGCCTTGGCGACGAGCGCACGTCCGCTCCGCGTCAGCTTGAGGGTCTTCTGTCGCTGGTCGGCTTCGTCGCTCTCGGTCGTGAGGAGTCCGCGATCGACGAGGCCGGTAGCCGTCCGGCTCACCGCGGGCTGGCTCACGCCGAGCGACTCGACGGCGGCCGAAATCGTGAGCGGCCCGAGCTGGTCGATGGCCGCGAGAAGCGCGAGCTCCGCCGGCTGCGCGTCGACGCCCATCGCCTTGTTCACCTTGGCGGCGTCTGCCTGGAGGCGTTCTGCGAGGCGCTTGAGTCGGCTACCGAGGAAAAGATGACCCAGATCCGCGAGTACGTCCGCCATGCGTGGGACTTATAACATGTTATGAATCGCGCGCAAGGCCACCTCAGAGCGGGAAGATCGAGGTGCGCAATCGCGGCCATGACGGGCAGAGCGGGCGTAGCGCGTGCGGTGCTCGAGTCAGGGCTGCCGTGTCATGGCACTCCAAGCGCCCTTCGCCTCGCGCTTCGTCATCGAACGAACGACGCCGACGTTAGTGGCTGCACGAACTTTCTTGGAAGGGCGTGGCGTTCGATGATTCGTCGTGGCACGACCGTTGCGCTTGCGGCGCGTCATGAGCCTTGGGCTTACGCTTCTTCGCGGCCTCGCCGCCCCCTTTCTCCTCTGTACGCTGTACGTGGCTTGTTCATCGTCGGAGTCGTCGGCGTCGGATTCATCGGCGCGCGAGACCACCCAGGACGCCTCCGCGGATGCCAAGCAAGCCGAGGCCGTCTCGTGTGACGACCGCCGTGCGACGTCCGCCATGACGTGCGGCTCGCTCTCGTGGAGTACGAGCGAAGTCAAATCGCGGCCGCGCAACCATCACGCGACGTTCATCGTTTCGACGGCGGCAGGGCCCTACTTGTTCGCGATCGGAGGAGCGGACGGACAGAAGGGAATTGCCTCCGTCGATGCGGCGCCCGTTGCCGCCGATGGATCCCTTGGACCGTTCGAAGGGCGTGCGCCGCTGACGATGCCCACGGGCGGGCTCACGGGAGGTGTCGTCGGGAACGTGATCGTGGTTGCGGGCGGGATGACGGACATGAGCGTGACCGCCGAGAGCTTCCGTGCAGTCGTCGGCGACGACGGGAGTCTCGGCGCATGGGCGCCCGCCGGGTCGACGGGGCGTGCGCGCATGCATCCTGGCGGCTTCACTCGGGGTGATTCGATCTACGTCCTCGGAGGCTTCGACGATCCGAACGTCTGGGACGACGTGGTGCGTGCAACCGTTGGAGCGGATGGAATCGTTTCGGCGTGGATGCCTGCTGGAACGCTGCCGGGACCTCGCTCGCACGCGAGCGTCCTCGAGCGTGATGGCTTCGTGTACCTCGTGGGCGGTCTCGAAAAGTCGGCCTTCGACAATCCGCCCTTGTTGAACGATGCCTGGCGCGGCCGCGTGCTGGACGACGGCTCGCTCGGCGAATGGACGGCGATGCCGAGCTTTCCGGTTCGAATCGCCACTCACGCGAGCTTCTTCTACGGGGGATATCTGTACGTGGCCGGTGGCATGAGCGGCGCGACCGAGCTGAACCGTGTCTGGCGAGCCGTCATCGACGCCGACCACGCGCTTGGCGAATGGGAGGAGGTTGCATCGCTTCCGATCGCCAGAGGCCACGTCCACCAGCTTCCGGTATTCGGGAACCACGTCTATTCGGTTGGCGGTGCGCTCGACCTCGATCTGCATTCGACCGATCATGTCGACGTGGGCGTGTTCGAATAGGCCGGCAGCGCGCTACGATGGCAGCCGATGCGAACGGCGGAAGTTCATCGCGGTGAGCTCTATTGGATCCTCCCCGATGACGGAGCGGGACCGGCGGCCAACTACGCACATCCGCACGTGGTCGTTCAAGACGACGTCTTCAACCATTCGCGCATCTCCACCGTCGTCGTCTGCGCACTGACCTCGAATCTCCAGCGCGCCACCGAGCCGGGCAACGTCCTGCTCGATGCGGGCGAGGGCAACCTGCCCAAGCAGAGCGTGGTCGTCGTGTCGCAAATCTCGTCGGTCGAGAAGAGCCGGTTGGGAGAGCGAATCGGGGCGCTCGAGAACGCGCGAGTCGACCAGATTCTCGAAGGCCTTTGCTTCCAACAGCGCTCGTTCTTCGGCGGCTGAGGCGCCGCTCGCGCTCCTTCATCGTGAAGCAATCGCGACGAGCCGCGTGCTCTCGTGCCGCTGGCCCGTTGTCGCAGCGGATTGTCACGCGCGTCGATTGAGCGGCTGTCTTCGGTTGTCTACCGTGATTGTCCTCGATGAGGGCCAAGGCACCTCGCATCGCGGCGCTCGTCCCGCTCGTGTTCGGACTGGCGTCGTTCGTCTTTGCCCATGATTCGCGGGCAGAAGACGGAGGTGCACCCGCGAAGGACGACACCAGAGCCGAGACGCACGAGCCCAAACCCGAGGTCGCTGCTCAGCCCATTCCGACGTGGGGAGCCGTCGAACCCGGAAAAGGCTTCCTCGTCGGACGGACCTCGTACGGAGAGCTGTCGATAAGCGCGTATGCCCTCGTTCGATATTTGAATCAGCTGCCTGCCACGGAAAGCTACGTCGACCACCTCGGGAACACGCACCCCGTCGACACGCGGAACGACATCTACTCGCACCGTGTGATGGTCTTCTTCAAAGGGTGGATTGGTCTTCCGAAGATTCGCTACCAGATCATCCTCTGGACGGTGAACACGACGGACCAGAAGGCCCTCTTCGGAACGCTCGGTTACCAATTCGCACGTTGGCTGGGCATCTACGCGGGGCTCAATGCGCTCCCCGGAACCCGAACGCTCACGGGATCGCATCCGTACTGGCTCGGGCACGACCGCGTCATGGCGGACGAGTTCTTCCGGCCCTACTTCACGAACGGCGTGTGGGCCGCGGGGGAGCCCGTTCCCGGCTTCTGGTACACGCTCATGGTCGGCAACAACCTCAGCGCGCTCGGCATCACCGCGCGACAGCTCACGCGCGACCTCGCCACGGGTGGCACGATCTGGACGATGCCCACGACGCACGAGTTCGGTCCGCAGGGCGCGTTCGGTGACTTCGAGATGCACGAGAAGGTGGCCACGCGTCTCGGCGTCTCCTTCACGCAGAGCCGCGAAGATCGTTTTGCCAACGTTGCCACGGGCGCTCCCGACAATACGACGCTTCGCCTCGCCGACAGTACGAACCTCTTCGACCTCGGCGCGCTCGCCCCGGGCGTGACGGTCGATCTCGCGAACTACCACATGATCGCGGCCGACCTAGGCGCGAAGTACCAGGGCGTGTTCGTCCAGTTCGAGGCGTATAGTCGGTATTTGAGTGGCTTCCACGCCGACGGGCCGCTTCCGGTAACGTCGATTCACGACACCGGGTTCTACGTGCAATCGGCCTTCTTTCCCTGGCCACGGAAGCTCGAGCTCTACGCGGCGACATCGCACGTCTTCGGCGATACGAGCGCAGGCTTCGGACGAAGCTACGAGTACCTCGGCGGGGCAAACGTCTACCTCGCCGGGACACGCAACATCCGGCTGAACGCACAGGTGATCGAAGTGGTGCGATCACCTGTGAGCAGCACGTTCGGCTATTACGTGGGCGGTCAGAAGGGAACGACGCTCAGCCTCGCGGCCTCGGTCTTCTTCTGAGAACGTAGCCTTTGCTCGGGCAGCGCAGACGAGGCATCTCACCACCCCATGAGCGCGCTCACGACGGGCGCGAGCTCTCGCGCGACGCGCTGGTGGAATGACGGATTGCCATGCCCGTCGCAGCCGGAGACCTCCGCGATCGACTGCGAGTTCGACGGCCAAAAGTAGCTGACCTTCGTGTCGCCATTGCGCTTCGCGCCCTCCACCGCGCCGGAGACTCCGGCCATCACGCTGTCGCGAATCACGTTTGGCTCTCCGTCGTCGATGCCTGGGCCGATGATGCAGAGGATTTGCGCGTTCGGATACGTCTTCCTGAGCTGACCCAGGAACGCGAGATATCCGGCGATGAAGTCGGAGAGTACCGCGGGCCCGTCGTCCACGGGCTGCCCCACGGCGAAGTCGAGGCCGCCGATTCCAACGATGAGGATGTCGGGCGAATAGCCTTTGAAATCGAAAGGCGTATGGGGGTCGATCGGATTGGCGAGCGGGAAGATGAGCGGCATCGTCCACGGATCGGGGCGCCAGATGTTCTTCGTGATGCCCTTGCCCGAATAGGCCGTGCCGTACACGTCAGCGTCGAACGTCTGTCCGAGCAGAGCTCCGAACGAGATGTGGAAGTCCGCCCATTCGGCAGCCTGGTTCGAGTCCGGGCAGTCGGGGCCCACACCGTTCACTCCGAAGCCGGTCATCATCGAGTCGCCGACCATTTCGATCGTGCGCTTTTTACGGCGCGGTGGCGAGAGGAGCACGCCGTCGGTGCCGAAATCGAAACCGTCGAATTCGGTCACACCGGTCTGCGCCTCACTGCGCTTGTAGAGCTCGACGGTGTGCTGGCCGGGACCGAGCTTTGTGCCCAGCGAGATTTTTTGTTGGCCGATGGCGAGCACGAGCTTCGGCTGCCATTGGCCGTCGATCGCGTAGTCCCATTCGCTGGGGCCGCCGACCATCCAATCGTCGACGTGCTCGGTGAGCGTCACCGACACCTCCGAACCTTGGAAGTTGGCGATGACTCGGCAACCCGGCCAGCCGCACCGCGGCGCATCGGGTTCTTGCGTATCGAAGCGACCGATGTACCGAATGCTCGGGCCTTCCGGACCGTCGTCGGCATCCTGGTCGGGCGACGGAGGCCCGGCCTGATTGGCGTCGGGCTGCGGTACACGAGCTGCCGCGTCGACGGGCGGCGCTTGCTCGCTTCCCCCGCTTTGGGTGCAGCCATATGCGATGAGGAGCGGAACGCTCGCCAGCGGGACACCACGAAGGAGTCGATGCATGATTGTTCCTCCTTGAGCCGCGTCGCTTCGAAATTCACTCTTTCGTCGATTCGATGAACCGCCAAACGGCAGGTTCGGAGGCCGTCCAGAGCTGGTGCGGCCAGCCACCCAGATGACACCAGGTCACGGGGTTCTTGCAGCCTTGGTACGCGACGCACGGACCGGGATCGACGCCGACTGTTTCGTCGCTACATCCGTTCGCGACTTTCCAGTGGCGTTGCGAATCGTCGCCGGCGCCGAAGATGATCGTTTGGTCCGCGTCGCCGTGGATGATGAATGCCGCAACGGGCGGGGTGGGGCATTTGAAGAAGTTGTTCGCGTCGCGGTCGGCGGGGTTCTGCGACGACGGACCTCCGCCCGAGTTCGCGATGATTCCGCGAAAGACGTTGCCGCGGTAGCAACCGATGTGATTCACCATGAACGCGCCGCGGCTGATGCCCCACGCGAAGATGCGCTTGGTGTCGACGCAGAGTTTGCTCTCGACGTCGGAGAGGATCGCGTCGACGAGCGAGAGCGAGGAGTTGATGCCCGGCGCGGTGGACGTGTCCCACGACAGGCCGATCCCGTTCGGATAGACGAAGATCGCGCTACCGCCCGAGTTCCACTCGAGCGACAACCACGAGCGGATCAGCCCGCCTGTCATGGCGTCGCCCGCGAACACGAACACGAGCGGGAGGCGGGAGTGACCGTCGTAGTTTCCGCCGATGTACAGCTCGTACGTGTAATTCACGTAGGCGAACTCGAGCGATTGAAGCCCAGCATAACCCGTGTACTGGACCGGCAGGTTGCACTGTTCAGCCGCGAGTATCTCTTGCGTACCGGAACCCGAGGTCGAGCCTTTGGACAGGGCCGACACAGTGAGGCCGTCGTTTGCTCGAGTCATCGGAAGAGGCGCGAGCACACGCTGACCGGGTTCCGTCCCCGGCTCCGAGGGAGGAGCGGGCGACGGATCGGACGGCGATCCGCCGGGCGGTGACGAGGGCGAGGCCGTCGTGGAACGTTCGTCCTGCCCACAGCCGACGAAGAGCAGGAGGACCCAGAGCGCGAAGAGCTGCGACCAACGCATGCCCCCCATGGCTTCGAATCGCATGCCAGCGCCGACGTCGTCCCGCCGCGCGACGGCGACGCCGAAATGATGCGCCGGTCCTCACGCGTGGGACGCGCAGGATCGAGATTGATCGCAGTCGTGACGGCGGGTGAACACGACACGCCGCCGCCGGCGGGTCGGTGCGGTGACCGACCCGACTCACACGGCGCTCAGGCGCCGCGCTGCGCTTCGAGGCGGTCGTAGTGGCGATAGCCGAGCTGATCCAGAGCCGCCTTCGGAGCGAGCCCGATGTCCACCAGGGTCTTGATGGCGTACGTGCCGGCGAGGACCGGCGGGCGGTAGGCCGAGCGCGCCGCCGGCGTCTGGAACTTCTCGAGCGGGAAGAGCACGCTGTTGGCGCTCGCGTGCATGAAGTGCGCGGACGAATCGCGCGTCCACCCAGGAACACCGGGCGCCGTGATGACGTGCGGTGTGGCGACGAACACGCCCCCCGTGAGCATCTCGAGCTGCTGGCCGATCTGCGCGACGATGCAGCCCTCGGGCGGGCGACCACGAACCTGCACGCCGGCGGGGTTCTCGGGCGTGCCGCGCGTCCGGAGGAAGAGGCCGCTCTTGTCGTCCGGCTTGGGCGCCACGTTGCCCGTGGGATCGACGAAGCGACCGCCAGGCAAGAGCGTCAGCAGGTTGAAGTCGGTGTGCTCTTCGCCCCAGAGAATGCCGGTGTTCACCTGCTCGGGCGAGAGGGCCAGGTAATGGAGGATGCGCGTGACGTGCGCGCCGCCCTCGCAGATGTCCGTGAACGTGTTCGGCGCGAGGCCGAGCGCATGCGCGGCACCGCGAAGAAGAGCGAGACCTGCCTCGTGCAGGGCCCGACCCATTTTCGTGTATTCCTCACGGAATGCGGTCATGCCCTCCGGCCAGATGTTCGGCGGGTAGAGCTCCGGGTACTGCGCCTCGAGAACGGGATCGCTCTCGTAGGGCGCCATGAAGTAGCACTCCTTGAAGTCCGGTTGGCCGCCGGCGGCCACGGCGATCTCGGTGTTCGGGGGCGTCCAGCCTCGCTGAAACCAGAGATCGGGGCGCGCGAGCTTCTGCTTCTCGGCGACGGGCTGCTGGCTCAGCGTCCGAAACTCGTCGTAGACGCGCGACACGCCGTTCGGATCGACGCCGTGATTCATGACGTAGACGAGGCCGTACGTTCCGAATGCCTCACGGATCGCTGCGGATGCACTGGCGATGCGGGACGGATCGTTCGAACGGAGGTCGGCGAGGTCGACGGTCGGAATGCTCGGCTGCGACATAGGAGCCGCATCTTTAGCATCCGTCTTGGCGTTGTCCCGGGGTAAGTCTCGAGTTTTCAGAGTTTTTTCCGACCGAGCGGGCAACGTACGCCGACCGCCCGTCAGAACGCGCGCAGGTCAGGGGACGCCCGCCCCGAGCCGCTCCATTTCCTTGCGGCGAAAGCCGTTCGGAAAGCGCGCTACGTAGCGTTTGGCCGCTTCTCGAGCCTCCGCGGTTCGTCCCGTTCGGAGCAGCTCGAGAACTTCGACGTACGCGCGATCTTCGAGGTTCGCGCTCTCCGTTGCGGCCTCGTCCGCGGTCGGCGGAAGGCTCGGGCGATCGGCGGGCGGAATCATCTCGGCCGAAGGTTTCGGGCGCTCGATGGGCTTCGGTGACGACGAGGGGCTTGGGGTCACGTTCGCCGTCGGGGATGTCGGTGCCGGTGGAAGGGCAGCCACGGGCACGGCGGTAGCCCGCGGCGAAGCGGCCGCAGGCGGTGCAGACCAATGCTCGCCCGCGCCGAGTGTCATTGCCGGCTCGCTTCCGATGCGAGCGATCACCTTTCCTTCGTCGACGTCGATGCGTTCGGTTCGGCCTCGTGCGACCGAGACGCGGAAGGTCGTTCCAATGTCTTCGATTTCACCGTCGGGCACGTGGAGAACCACGCGCTTTCCCCCCGCTGGCCGATCGACGCGGAGCTCGAGCAGGCCCTCGAGAAGATCGACGCGCAGAGACGATCCATCGTCGTGGGCGGACCACCGAGCACCGCCGAGGTCACGTGCGACGAACGTGGTCGCCTGCGGCCTCTCGTGGACCAACGCGAAGATGATGCCGATGAACGTCAGGACGAGGGCCAGTCTCGCGAGCGATTCCCAACGGACGTGAGGTCGTACACGGCCGTGCGCGAGCGTCGCTTCGTCGGCGGCCTCGAGCACATGGCCGCGCAGTCTGCGCAGTGAGAGCTGATCGATCGGGGGCACCTGCTGGCTCCGCAGTCCACGGCCCAGGTCCTCGACGAACTTCTGCTCACGCGCACAGTCGTCGCAAGACCTCGTATGCCGACTGAAGTTCTCGACTTCGTTTGGCGTGAGGCGTCCGTCCCTCGCGGCTTCCACTTCCCACGTTCGGGAGCAACGACTTCGGCGTGTCACGAGTCCCCCTCGAAGTAGGCGCGCATGGCTTTTCTTGCGTGATGCAATCGTGTCCAGACGGTGCCGATGGGCACCTCGAGCATTCGAGCGATTTCCTCGCACGTGAACCCCTCGACTTCGGCCAGAACGAGCACTGCCCGCTTTTCGGGCGACAGCTCTTGGAGGGCCTGTTGCAGGTCCGAGCGTGACACTTCCACTTCGACGACGGCGCGTTGATGCGTCTCTCCGAGGCGGCGAATGGCATTCGTCAACCTGGCGAATGCGCGCCTACGTTCCTGTGCGATGCGAACGGCGATGCCGAACAGCCACGTCCGCGCAGTGGGAGCGCGATCGTCGTAGGACCGCGCGATCACGGCTGCGCGGACGAACGTAGCTTGAACCACGTCCTCGGCGTCGCGCGCGCCGACGAGGCGAATGGCGAACCTCGTTAGCGCTTCGGCATGCCGATCGTAGACTTCGCCGAGCGCCACCGTTTCGCCCCGCGCAACACGCGCGAGAGCCTCGCCGTCCGAGCCGCCGACGGCCCGAAATCGTTGGGTCGTCATGGCTCTCTCCAGGTGACGGCGATTCCGAGACCCGCACTCCAGGAGGGAAGGGAGGGAAGCGCGGGATCGAGCGCGATGCTGCGGCGAATCCGACTTGGCGAGAGCTCGCCGTCGAGCGTGAGAGCGAATCGAAGTTTGCTGCGACCCAAGCCGAGGCGAGCGAATCCTCCGAAGCGTACGTCGGTTGCGCTCGCCGTATTCTCCGCGCCATCGCTCTCGAAAGTCTGGGTTTCACTGACGAGACGCGGAGACAAACCAAGGTCGAGATCGAGACCACCGATCCCGAATCGACGCCCCACGCCAACTCCAACGCCGACCGTTTCCATCTCGAACCCGCTCGCGGCTCCCTCTTTCCACTGATTGACGTCCCAACGTGCCGTGAGGCCGAACAGCCACCTCTCCGCGCGTACGAAGGCCTGGAACTCCGGGCCTACGGACAGGTAGCCTTGGGCGCCGGCGGTTCGTCCGACGACCCCTGCTCCGAGCTCGACGCCGAAGTCGACTGCGGTTCGTAGCGGTGCCGACCGAGGCGCCGTCTCGGGGGACTCGAGCGTCTCGCTTTCGGGCGCCGCCACCGGTCGTGCGGCGGCAGAGCCTTTTGCTCGGAGCTCGTTCGATTCGGGCGGCAACAGAACGAGCGCGTCGAGCGTTGGCTCGAGCGCTGCCGTCTCGCGGAGACGACGAATGGTCGATCGTCCATCGGCCAGCGTGACTTCGACGAGAAGGTCCGATTCGGATGGGATCAAGTGCACGGCAGCCGTCGGATCGCGATCCGTGGCCGTCGTGAGCCGACGACACGCCGAGGCGATGGCCAGTGACCATCGCTCGTCGGGCTGGCCCTCGATCCGCACACGCGCTTTCGTGCACGGATCGGTGGGTGCCTTGTCGTCGGCCGCGGCTTCACTCGCGCGGGCGACGGCGGCAGCGAATGCCATCGACGCCGTGCGTGAGCGCCACCGCGCTCGTGGATGAATCAGTCGTCGGCCTCCTCGCCGTCGTTCTCGTTGCAGCCGGAGACGTCGTCGGGCGCGTTCTTGTCGGGCACGGCCATCGGCTGCGCAGGATCGGCTGCGTCGTCGCCGGCGGTGTCCGTGTCGGTGCAGGCCTGTCCAGTCACGGCGTCCTTGCCGTTCTCGCATTCGCCGTCCGAGCTCACCGCTTGGCTGCCGTCTTTGCACTCGGTCTGGTTGTCGTCGTCGGCACACGGCGTATCGGTGCCCTGCAGCTTGCCGTCGACGCACTCTCCGTCCTGACCCTCCTGCCCGTCCGGACTCGACGACGAGGTCGAAGCGCTGAGAACTTTGAAGCCGCCCGAGGGCAACGAATCCCAGTGGCGAACGCTTCCGAGCGAGACGACGCCGCCTCCCGTCGAAACGCGGAAGCTCGTATCGAGACGCGTGGAGCGCGGAAATACGAAGGGCACTTCCTTCGCGCTCACGACGACGAGGCGATACGAATGCCCCTTTGCAAGCTGCAGCGCAAAGGCACCATCGGTGCCAACGGGGGAATGCGCGCGGTTGCCTGCCTCGTCGATGGCGTCGACGGCCGTAGGGGCCGTCGGGAACGATGCGACCGTGAGCTTGCCCTGCACCGTCGACGTGCCGACGTTCGACGACGGCTCGGAGCTCGAACACGCCGCCAGTGCCAAGAGCGCAGCCCAATTCAGTGAACCCAGACGGGCCAAGCGGGACTGTTCCATGTGCGATTGTTCTCCTTCTTCGTGGAGCGAGCGCGGCGTTCGCAACGCTCTTCCACGAGGTCTTGGCCGATCGCCGTCGAGACCTTCATCGCGTCAGGCGAAATTTCGACCGTCAAACCAAATGGCGAGCAAACGCCGCGCACGCGACTCGCCGGCGGCATGGTCCGCGACGGTCACGGCGAGAAGAACGCTAAAAGCCAGCTAAATCTCGCGTCGCCGAACGCCCATTGGTTGCTCGGTCCACGGTTGGAAGGTACATCCATCGCGAGCGCCGACGTGGCCGGGGCTTCGTGTCCCACGTCCCGCGCAGACCCGACGTCGCTCGGTGAAGGGCATGTGCTGGTCGGGTGCGCGTGGGCGGAGTCCGATCCGACGCGTCGGTCAGGCGTCACGCGCTACGCGATGGCTTCTTCCTTCGTGGTCCCGAACTAGGCGAGTTGCGAGGAGCAAACTGGATGTCCATTTGGATGAGAATCGTCGCGCGGTCTTGGCCTGTTCTTTTGGTCGGTGCTTGCGCATCGTCGACGTCGAGCCCTTCGAGTTCGCACGAATCGGCGGACGCTGGCGATTCGTCGGATCCTGGCACGAGCTCCGGTGGTCCCGGCGATACGAGCGACGCTGGCGGCAAGACCTCGCTGTCCGGAACGCTCGGCGCCCTCGGATCGGTTCAGCCCACCGTGTCCTCCCTCATGATTTCGAACAGCGGTGAGACGCTCATCTATCTCAGCTCCGCTCCGCTCGACTGCGCTCAGCTCACCGTTTCACGTTGGCTCGGGTCTGCCACGAAAGGCTCGCAGGTCGTCGAGATCGTCATCAAGGGGGCGCCGAAGGTGGGCAGCGTCGCCGTGCCACCGGGTGAGGTCAATTTCGCGGAAGGTGGCAAGTCGTCCTCGTACGAGACGAATGCCGATTCCGGCAAGATCACCTTCACCAAGGCCGATTCCTCGATGGTCGAAGGCACGGTGAAGGCCACGTACGCAGGGGGCGGAAGCGTCGAAGGCGTCTTCCACGCGGAGTTCTGCGCGAACGGGCAGGGATACTGATCATGAAGACCTTCGCAGGATTCGTAGTTGCAGGCATTCTTGCGGCGGCGGTCGTCGTGGCCTGTGCGAGTTCGACCTCGAGCTCGAGTTCCCCACCCGCGACGACGAACGGTGATGCCGGTGCCGACGCTGCTGCCGCGCGCACCGCGACGACGGGAACGGTCGAACGAGGGCAGTACCTCGTTGACCACGTGCTGGTGTGCGGAGTGTGTCACACGCCGAACGGACCGGATGGAAAGCCCGACCTCACGAAGTACCTCGCGGGCAGCCGTTCGTACGATTTCGCAGACAAGGACGGCACCGTCATCACGGTGAATGCCGAAAATCTCACCACGCACAATCCCGAAGGGCTTGCGACGTGGTCGGACGAGCAGATTCGTACAGCGCTCACGGTCGGAATCGACGACGAGCATATCGCGCTCTATCCGATCATGCCGTATCCCGAATACTCGCTGCTCACACGGGCCGACGTCGACTCGATCATCCAGTATCTCCGGACGGTGCCGGCGAACGACAACGTCGTTCCTGCCGACTATCCGTACTTCGACCAGAATCCACCGGCGCCGCCGGTCGACGATTCGAAGATCCCTCATACCACGCTGCCCTCGTCCAGCCCGGACTTCGCCGCGGCGGAGCGCGGTCGCTACCTCGCTGCCGTGGCCTGTCTGAACTGCCATACCGAGCAGCTCGAGGCGGACGTCCCGAACCTCGCCAAGGCCTTTGCGGGCGGCAAGAAGTACACCTTCGTTCGCGGGGCGCCCGAGCACACGTCCACCAACATCACGCCGGATGCGACAGGGCTTGCGTCGTGGAGTGTCGACGATCTCGTGGCGGCGCTGAAGTCGAATACGGAGAAGGGCACCGGACGAACGTTCTGCAGTACGCATCCGGGTGGAGCTGAGCTCTACGGCAAGATGACGGACGGCGATGCACGTGACATTGCCACGTACATCCACACGCTGCCCCCGGTCGCCAACGGGCCCTTCAAATGCCTCCCGTGATGCGGCGGCGCGCGTTCGGGGCGTCGAGGTTCGTCGTCGCGCTCGGCCTCGTAGGCTGCTCGAGCTCGACGTCCTCGTCACCCTCGTCGTCCGTCGAGCCGTCGACCTTCACCGACGTCTACGCGATGATGTTTCCGTTGGCCACGAAAGGCCAATGCAACTTCTGTCACAGCCTGCCGCCGAACGAGAAGAGCAACGGAAACCTCTCGATGGGTGAGGACAAGGCGAGTGCCTATGCCGCGCTCGTCGGTAAACCCTCGGCGAGTCACTCTTGCTCTGGCGGAACACTCGTCGTCGCTGGGCAGCCCGACGCGAGTCTCTTCTTCCAGAAGTTGAGCGCCAGTCCGGCGTGTGGAGGACGAATGCCGCTCGGCGGCGACCCCCTCACCCCCGAGCAACTCGACATGATTCGGAGCTGGATCTCCGCCGGCGCGAAGGACGATTGAATGACGCCCGGTCCTCGTACGGTCGGCCTGGGAGCGATTCTCGCCGCGTCTCTCTGCATGTCGGTGTCGTGCTCGAGTTCGAGTTCATCGTCCACGACATCGGAGGACCAGCCCGATCCGGCGTGCGTCGAGCCCGACGCGGGGCTCCCCACGGATGTCTTCTGCACCGGGCTCTACCGGGGGCGAAGCTCGACACAATACGCATCGAACGTGATGCCCTACCAGCCGGGCGTAACGCTCTGGAGCGACGGCGCCGAGAAACGTCGATATCTCTACCTGCCGCCGTCATCGACGATCGATACGTCGAATCTTGATGCCTGGAAGTTCCCGGTAGGAACGAAGGCGTGGAAGGAATTTCGCGTTGACGGGGTGCTCGTAGAAACGCGTCTCTTCTGGAAGCGCGAGACCAAGTGGGAAGCCGGAACGTACGTGTGGGACGCGACCGGAGCGAACGCCACGCTCAATACGAATCCCAAGGGCATCATTCTCGCGAGCGGATACGAAATTCCGACGACGAAGGATTGCGACAAGTGCCATCACGGTGGTTCCGACCGGCTTCTCGGCGTCGAAGCCGTTGCGCTGGCGCTGCCGACGGCCCAGGGCGCCACGCTGACGGAGCTCGCGCAGCGTGGTGCGTTGAGTCATCCGCCCGCCACGACGACGGTGTCACTCCCCGAGGACGCAACGGGCAAAGCGGCGGCGGCGCTCGGCTACGTCCACGCCAATTGCGGAATGCCGTGTCATTCGGCGCGTGGGCTCGGAGAAGAGACGCAGCTGGTCCTTCGCGTGCGCGCGGGAGAGCTCTGGCCGACGACCGGGGTGCCGTCATCGGTGGCGACGACCGACATCTTCCTCGCGACAGTGGGGCAAGAACCGACGACGGCGTCCGTCGCACAGCAGTTTCCCGGAGCTCGACGCATCACGCCTGGGGCACACGACAAGAGTCTCGTGTGGCTCGTCTCGCACTTGCGAGGAAACTATCAGATGCCGCCGCTCGTCAGTCATCGCATCGACGACGTGGGCACACAGCTGCTGGCCGACTGGATCGACGCGCTTCCTCGATGAACTGCGGTCCGCGATTCGAGGGCACGAACTAGCGATCGACCGACGTTGGTTCAGCGCACGAGCCGAGTGCACTTCTGACGTCCGAGCTCGACGCCGGCCATCGCGTCAGGGCTTCGCGAGCTTTCGCACAGTCGCCTCGGACACGTGCGGCTCGGGCAACGATGATGGCCGCATCTTTGGCGTGGAACGAAGTTGGATATCGGCTCAGGAAGCGTTCGGCGACCACGGCCGCCGCGTCGGCGCGAGCTCCTCGTGTCAGGGCGACGGCTTCGAGGAACGCCGCGTCTTCCGATTCCGGCGACGACGGATGACGAGCCGCGAATGCGTGGAACTCGCGCGCCGCGCTTTCGTAGTCGCCAGCGCCGTAGAGATCCATCGCATGTCGGTATTCGGCCGACGTCGTGTCGTCGGTGCCTGCATCCGCGAGACTGCTTGGCTTCGGTTTCCGGGCGGGTGCGGTGGAGGCAACGGCGCTGGGAGTCGGCGGAGCCGGAATCGACGTTGTCTCGAACGTCGACTCCCACGTTTCGTTCGCGCCCAGACGACGTTCTTCGTCACCATGGCGGCGCAACGCGACCAGACCTTCGAACACTCGGACGCGGCGCGTCGCGTGGTTGGCCACGACGACCTCGAAGCGTGTTCCGCGGACCTCTATCTCGGCGTCGGGGGTGTCGACGAAGAAGCGACGTCCGGGCGTCTGGTGACGGACTTCGAGGGTGACCGTGCCTTCGCCGATTCGAATTCGTTCGACGTTGCCGTCGCGTTCGCGGCGCCAGTCCGTGCCTGGGGTTGGCATGACGACGCTCTGCACTTCGTCGAGGTTCGGTCTCTCGGAGATCGCATTCCTTCGTGCGAAATGCGAATGACCGGCGAACGCGCCGATGGCGACCAGGCTTGCCGCCGTGATGGCAAGGGCCATCCTCGAGCGACCGCGGGTCGTCGGTGCGCCGGCCGAGCGATGGAGGATGTTTCCTCGCATCCGACGGGCGGCGAGCTCGTTGGGGGCCACGACGGGCAGGGCACGCCCGAGGTCTCGCAGGCGCTCATCCTCGGAGAGCCGAGCACGACACTCCTCGCACGTGCGACGGTGACGGAGAAACGACTCCTCGTCGCTGGTTCCCAGGCGCCCCTCGCGAAGCGCGTCGACCTCCCAGAGGCGGTTGCAGCTCGGCATCACAGCGCACCTGCCTTCCTCATGCTCGCTCGGAGCTCTTGCCTTGCGTGAAACGTGCGCGTTCGCACCGTGGCGGCAGGGATCTGGAGTGCGCGTGCCGCTTCGTCGACCGAGAGTCCTTCGATTTCGACCAGCACGAACGCCGCGCGCTTCTTGTCGCCCAGCGCCCCGAGCGCGCGCTCGAAGGCCATCAGGTCCTGACGTCCCTCGGCAATGGCCTCCGGATCCGGCCCTGCCGTCGTCTTCGACGTCTCGGTGAGTTTAGACACCATCCGTCTCAAACGCGCGAGGCTCCTGCGTCGTCGGAATGCGAGTCGAAGGGCGATTCCATAGAGCCAGCTTCGACAAGATGCGCGGCCGTCGAATGCGCCGGCGATCTTGGGGAGTTCGAGGAATGTCTGTTGGACGATATCGTCCACGTCTTCGCTCGTTCGTCCGAGATAGCGGCCGAGAAAGCGCCATACGTCGACATGGTGGCGATCGAACAGGATGCCTAACGCTCCGAGGTCGCCTCGTGCGACGGCAGACAGGAGCTCGGCGTCCGAGCTCGACTCAGGCACCGGATCACGGCGGTTCGGCGAGCGCTGCATCAAAGCAGGTCTCCCGAAGCACCCAAGCGGAGGCCGATGGTCCACGTGGGAAGCGGAGGTGACTCAGGATCGAAGCGAATCGGTGCTGCTACGTGAAATGGATCGAGCTCGCCGTCCAGGACGGCAACGGCGCTCCAGTGCCTCGTGATGGGAAGCGAAAGTCGGAACGCCGCGTCGAGCCTTACTTGCGCTTTGAAACCGCCGTCCGAGTCGTATCCCTCTCCCGTGCTTTCGGTCGAAGAGACGAGCACGGTCGAGGCAATCGCATCGATGACGAGAGAGGACGCCGTGAAGCGACGCCCGAAGCCAAGTCCGAGAGCAACCTCCTGATAGGAGTACTGCTCGCCTGGCGGACCCGGCGTGAAGCGCCAACCATAGGGAACCCAACGCACGCTCGCGGACACGACCCAGTCGCGCGCAAGGAGGTTCGCGAATCCTTCGATCTCGAACATTCCAGCGGACGTCGGGAAGCCTGCGCGAACGCCTGTTGCCGCGCCGAGTGAAAGTCGGAGAGACGGAGGCGTTGGTTCGGGCAGTGGCCGACTCTTCTCGTCGGGTTCCTTGCTCTCGTCCGGCGCCACGGAGCTCGGGGGCGTTGCGCGCGTCGCTACGGGGCGTTCTTCCTCCTCGGGAGGGATCGAAGCGACGAGCCCCAGCGCGACCGGGACGAGGTCGGAGGGGGTTCGGATGGCGCGTTCGGCTCGCCTTCCGTCCGCGGTGGACGCCGACGCAATCACGCGATCGCCGTCGCGACGAACGGTGATCTCCACGGCCTGGCAGTCATCGCGTGGAAGCGTCTTCGCTCGCGTACGGAGCGCCTCGACCGCCTCTTGCCACGGAGGAGGCAAATCGTTGCCTGCTCCCACGCGGACGGCGTCGCAAGCGTTCGGCCGGGCTTGCGCTTCCGCACGGCGTGCTTTGCCTGCCCAGCCGAAGGCGAGCGCGGCCATGACCAGGATGGTCCGCGGGACTCGCGTGACGGCTCTTGGAATCGGCATTTCTGCGTTCGCGTCGGCATTTCGATCTCGCCGATCCACTGTTCTCCGGTGGCAGGTCGCTCGTTCACGGCGAAATGACGGGCGCGTGCACTTTTCGTCCGTCCTCGATGAACGGGGCGCATTCGTCCGGAGAAATACGCTGGAAGGGGCAGCTGGTCGGCCGTGGAACAAATTGAAACCGTCGAGGGCCCGCTGGTTCTTCTCGTCGAGGCGAATGCACGGCTGGGCCGCGAGCTGGCGAGTGCGTTGCGCGCCAAGGGCTATCGAAGCATTCTTGCTTCGACGGGTCGAGCGGCCGTCGCCGAAGCGAAGACGCGAAACCCGGACGTCGTTTTGCTCGATCTCGAGCTGTCGGACGTCGACGGCATGAGCGTGCTCGACGAGATTCGCACCTGGTCGCGTGCTCCGATCATCGCCATCTCCGGGCGCCCAGGAGATGCCGACGTCGTGGCCGCGCTCGATCTCGGGGCGGACGACTGCATGACGAAGCCGTTCGGCATGAACGAGCTTCTGGCCCGCCTCCGCCGCCGATTACGCGGCGCGACGCACGTGATGCCGGCGAGACTCGAGACTCCGTTTCGAACGGGCGCGCTCGTCGTCGACCTCGACATGCGGCGCGTGGCGGTGGATGGGAACGTCGTTCGGCTGACGCCCATCGAGTACAAGATCCTGGCGACGCTCGTCCGGCGAGCGGGCGCGGTCGTGACGCGCCAGGAGCTCCTGACCGAGGTGTGGGGACCGCACTGCGCTGGCCAGGGCGGCTACCTGCGCGTGTACATGGTTCATCTTCGGAAAAAGGTGGAGCCCAATCCGAGTGAACCACGCTACATCGTTACGGAAAGTCGGCGAGGCTACCGCGTCGCGACGGCGTGAGTCGGCCGCTTCCCTGTCGATCGGTCTGTCGCGAAACACCTCGAGTTCCTTTGACTCGGCCCCGCACCTGCCGTAACGATACTGAAAGTTACTTTCAATATCGCTTGCAGGAGAGAACGTTTCATGCGTCTGTTGTCGGCATCTGCGGGGGGTTTGGTCGTTGCCATCGCGCTCGTCAGCGCGTGCTCGAGTGACACCACGTCGACGTCGGGCGGCGTCTCGGAGAGCGCGGTTCTCGAGACCTATGCGAACAACCTCTACGCGGCGTACTCGGACTCGGTGACCGACGAGCAGGCCTTCAGCCAGAAGGTCGAGCAGTTCCTGGGCGCGCCCACCGAGTCGTCGCTCGCCGACGTTCGCACCGCCTGGCTCGCGTCGCGCGAACACTACCTGCTGACCGAAGGCGCGCGCTTCTACGATGGTCCGATCGACATCGATCCGCCGAACCACGAAGCCACCCTCAACTCCTGGCCGCTCGACGAGGCGTATGTCGACTACTCGACCAACGCGAGCGGCGCCGTCGACGAGACCGTCGGTCTCATCAATCGCCCGGACCTCCTGCCCGACATCACCATCGAGGCCGTCGACGCGCTGAACGCCCAGGGCGGCGATCAGAACATCTCCAACGGCTATCACGCCATCGAGTTCTTGCTTTGGGGCCAGGCGCTCGATCCCGTTGGTCCTGGCAAGCGCCCGGCGACCGACTACGTGACGGGCGGCCCGCGCAAGAATGCCGATCGGCGCGCAGTCTATTTGCGTGTTGCGGTATCGGGTGTTCTCAAGCACCTCACGGCGGTGCGCGACGCGTGGGCCCCGAGTGCCGAATATCGCACGAGCTTCGTGGGCGGCGGAATGGCGTCCGTGGGGCTCATCATCACCGGCCTCGGCAAGATGAGCAAAGGCGAGCTTGCCGGTCAGCGCATGAACGCGGCTTACGAGACGAAGTCGCGGCGCGATCAGCACGATTGCTTCAGCAGCCAGACGCTCGTCGACTACGAGCGTGACGCGCGCGGCATCCAGGGCATGTATCTCGGTAAATACGGCACGACCGACGGCCCCGGGCTCGACGAGCTCGTGCGCGCGAAGGATGCCGCTCTGGACGCGCGCATCCAGAAGCAGCTCCAGACCTCGATCGACGCGATCGTCGCCGTTCCGAAGCCGTTCGAAGCCTCCGTCGTCGGCGACGACGCCTCGCCGGGCCGCAAGGCGATCGCCGCCGCCGTGGACTCGCTCCGCGCGCAGGGCGACCTCTTCGCCGAGGCCGCTTCGGTCCTTGGACTCTCGATCAAGATTCCGGACGAAAACCAGTGAAAGCCACCGCGCTCGGTCTCTCGATGCTCGTGGTCGCAGGCGTTGCCGCGTGCGCGAGCGAAACTTCGTCTCCGGACGCGCCTCCCTCGGCGGATCCTTTCTCGGGAGGAGCCACGACGGTCTTCGACGCAACCAAAGACGCTTATGGCAACCAAGCCGCGAATTTGAAGGGGGACCGGGCGAACGGCTTCAATCTCGGCCACGCCATCTTCACGCGCAATTGGGTGACGGCGCCGGCCACCACCGAGGACATGGATGGTCTCGGGCCGCTCTTCAACCAGCGATCGTGCTCGGGATGTCATGCGCGTGATGGTCGCGCGGCTCCGTTCGACGCTCAGAACAACCTGCTCGGCATGCTCTTTCGTCTGAGCGTGCCGGGCGCCGACGAGCACGGCGGGCCGCTCGGCGATCCGACGTACGGCGGTCAGGTTCGGCCGAATGGCATCCTCGGCGTTCCAGGCGATGGCACCCCGCGAGTGTCGTACGACGAAAAGCCGGGAACGTATCCCGACGGCACGCCCTACAGCCTCCAGGTGCCGCGCTATTCGGTCGAAGGTTGGAATTACGGCCCGCCTTCGGCCGATCTGATGATTTCCCCGCGCGTGGCTCCGGCGACGATCGGCCTCGGGTTGCTCGAGGCCATTTCCGAGAACGATTTGCTCGCGAACGTTCGAAATGGCGATCCTGACGGCGTCGTCGGGAAACCGAATCACGTTTGGGACGTCACGAAGAAGGCAACGGCGATTGGCCGCTTCGGATGGAAGGCCAACGTGCCCACCGTCTACCAACAAACGGCGGGCGCGTTCGTTGGTGACATGGGAATCACCTCGACGCCGTTTCCGGAAGAGACGTGCACGGCGCCGATGGAGGCATGCAAGAACGCTCCGTCCGGAGGCTCGCCGGAGATCGACGACGACAAGCTCGCCGCGGTCGTCTTCTACATGCGCACGCTGGCGGTGCCGGCGCGGAGGGCCGTGTCGGATCCGACGGCGCTGCACGGCGAAGCGCTCTTCGATTCCTTCCGTTGTTCGACGTGCCACGTGACGACGTTCCGTACCGCGTCGTTCGACGGCCTTCCGGAGGTCAGCGGGCAGACGATCCATCCCTATACCGACCTCTTGCTCCACGACATGGGACCGGACCTCGCCGACAATCGCCCCGACTACCAGGCGACGGGCACCGAGTGGCGGACGCCCCCGCTCTGGGGCATCGGTCTGCTCAAGACCGTGAACGGCCACGACAGGCTGCTTCACGATGGTCGAGCGCGAGGTCTCGAAGAAGCCATCTTGTGGCACGGTGGAGAGGCGACGGCGTCGCGCGAACGATTCCGAAGCGCGAGCCGAGAGGATCGCGAGGCTCTCCTCGCGTTCCTGCGCTCTCTCTGAAAGCGCCGGCGAGCGCCGATCGAAGCTCTACCAAGCCAAGCGCGAGCGAGCACCCCTAGGTGCCCTCGCGCTAGCCCTCCTCGACGATCCGCTACGGTCCTGCGACCCGGCCGATTATGATTCGCCCTCGTGGCCCGCCTTCGGCTCAACGCGCTCGTGGCCGCGGCCGGCTGGGTCACGTCGATCGGGGGGCTGCTCGCGGCGTCGCACGCGCATGCCCTCGAAGAGCGACCCCTCGAGGGGGTGACGCTCGCGTACAGCGCGCCCCGCACGTGTCCGTCGAGAGTCGAGCTGCTCGGACGAATCACGCAGTACACGCCGCACTTCCGACTGGCCGCCGAGGGCGAAGACGCGCGCCATTTCGACATCCGCATCGCGCGTGAAGGGCGCGCATGGGTCGGTGCATTCGACGTCGGCGAAGGTACGGGACCACGCAGCATTCGCGGAGAAACGTGCGACGACGTCGTGCTCGGACTCGTCGTCGCCGTCGCGACCGCGCTCGATCCCCATGCGGGGCTTCCTCCCGAGACGGCCGAGAAGGAGGCCAACGTCGAGGTTCGCGAGGAGCCTCCTTCCGAGCCGGAGCCCGCGCCCCCCGTGAGCGTTCCGCCGCCACGACCGTCCGAACGGTCGCGACCAGCTCCCGCTCCGCCTCCACGGCCGGTGGTCTTCGCGGTGGGGTTGTACGGCGGCGTGAATGGCGCCGTGTCCTCGACGCTCGGTGTGTTCGGTGCCTTCGCCGAGGCCTCGTTCGAGCCGCCCTTCGCACGGCTTTCCTGGCTTCGTCCCACGATTCGGCTCGGGGCGAAACAGAGCCTGCCGAGAACCGCCAGTGTCGGCGACAGCGAAGCGAGCGTGTGGTGGACGGCCGGAGCGCTCGAGCTTTGTCCCGCACGCGTTACGGTCGTCGACCGTCTGACCTCCGAGCTGTGCTTTGGCACGGACGTGGGCGCCCTTTCCGCGATGCCGAAAGGCGGCGCCGAGGGTGGAACCACGCGGCGACTCTGGCTCGATTACGGTGCAGCTCTCGGGTTCCGCTGGCAGATGCGTGCGCACGCCTTCGCCTTTGCCGATCTCGGTGCTTGGATCCCACTGACGCGCGATCGACTCCGTCTCGAGCCCGATGGTGTCGTCACCGAGGCGCCACGTTTCGGCATTTCGGCCGAATTTGGCGGCGGATGGCGGTTCTAAAACAAATGTGATCAAAACCTGGGGCGAGTCGCGTCAACCAACGATGGTTGCTGCTTCCGCCCCCACGACCGTGGCCTCGCCAGGTGTCGTGGTAGGTGCGTTCGAATCCATGCAGAGGAGTCGAGAGGACGACGACCGGCTGCGCGCGACGGCCAAAGCGGAGTTCGCGAACGTCTGGCGTTTTCTACGACGCCTCGGCGTTCCCACGAGCTCGCTCGACGACGCAACGCAGGAGGTCTTCCTCGTCGCCGCGCGCAAGTTCGGCGAGGTCCAGCCCGGTCGCGAGAAGTCGTACTTGTTCGGGACGGCCGTCCACGTGGCGCGCGAGCTTCGCCGCAAGCACGGGCGCGAACAGCTCGCCGACGATCCCGACGACGAGGCCATGGAGCCCGCGTCGACCTCGACGCCCGAGGACTCCCTCGGCACGCGACAAGAATACGACGTGCTCGTTCGGTTGCTCGATGGGCTGACCGACGACCTGCGGACCGTCTTCATTCTGTTCGAGATCGAAGGGCAGTCCCTCACCGAGATCTCGACCATCCTGGGGGTCCCCCTCGGGACCGTGTCGTCACGGCTCAGACGTGCACGCGCGGACTTCGAACTTCGATTGCAGAAATTCCAGAAACGCATGCGAGGTGGACGGTGACATCGCCCCGTCGATTGCTCGAAGACAACGAACTCTTCGCGAAGATCGTCGCGGCGGACGCTCAGCACGGACCGCGCGACGAAGCGCTCGAGCAGCTGCTTCGCGACCTCCCGCCCAGTGCGGCCGTTGCGACGACTGCGGGTGCAACGCGATTCGCGAGCCGCAAAACGCGACTGGCCGTCGTCGGAACGGGCCTGCTCGTGTTCGCGATGGCCGTGCCGCTCTGGACGTATTTGGGGAGCACGACGCCGTCCGGAGCGCCCCAGGCGCCTGTGCCGGTCGCGCAAAAGACGTCCGCACCGACGACGCCCGATCCGGTGATGCCTGCTCCCGCGACGCCAAGCCTTCCGTCGATGTCGATCGACGATCTGCCGAGCGTCGCTGCGGATTCGAGTGCAGCGGCCAAGGGTGGGCGGAACCCGGCGACGGCGTCGTCGTCGAAGGGCACCTTGCGTCGCGAGGTGGAGCTCATCGCAGCCGCACGTCGAGCCCTCTCGAGCGGTGCGCCGGCGAGCTGTCTCACGTCGCTCGACGCGTACGACGCCGAGTTCCCCTCGGGGCAGTTCGCCGTGGAGTCGAGCGCCATGCGCGCGGAAGCCATCGCGCTCGGCGGTGATCGTGACCGTGCCCGCGTCCTCGCGAAGGCGTTTCTCGCCAAGTACCCCGATAGCCCCTACGGCGCGCGCGTGCGCTCGCTCCTTTCGTCTCTGGAGGCCCGATGATCGGCCGCGTTGGGAAGACTCTGTTTTGGCTCGCTCTCGTCTCGGGCGTCGCCTTCGCATGTGCCGCGCCGATTGCCGACGACGTCGTGGTCGGCACGACGCCTGACGCGTCTGCGCCCCAGCAGACGTTCACCCCGCCGCCCGCCGAAGACGGCGGTGAGGCCGGTATCACGCCGCCCGTCAAAGCCGAGATGTGCATCGCCACGACGTGCCCGGCGCCCTATGCGTCGTGTGGGGACGGTCCGGCCTGCCAGACGAATCTCTCGAACGACTCGAAGAACTGTGGCGCCTGTGGCGCGGCGTGTCCGACGTCGTTCCCGTACCTCAACATGATCTCGACCTGCATCGCCGGGGCGTGTCAGCCCCAGTGCAAGAAGGAGACCTCGTGGGCCGGCGACAAGCAGTTCGCCGATTGCAACGCGCAGATCGAGGACGGCTGCGAGATCGACATCTTCCACGATCCGAACAATTGCGGGAAATGCGGAAACGCATGCGCGCCCGGCGTTCGTTGCTTCGGTGGGAAGTGCGGATGTGATCCCGGATTCGTCGATTGCAATGGTACGTGCGTCGACATCCAGAACGACAACGCCAATTGCGGAGCATGTGACAATCTCTGCGCGCCCCCCGCCGACGCCGGCGCGCCTCACGCCAACATGGAATGGGGCTGCGTGAAGGGCGTCTGCGGGAAGGAGCGCTGCCAGCAGTATCCGTGGAGCGTCTGGATCGACTGCAATGGCGACCTCTCCGACGGCTGCGAAGTGTCGCTCAAGGGCGGGCCTCGGGATCCGAACAACTGCGGCCAATGCGGGAGGAAGTGTTCGCCCGGTCAGATCTGCGACGATCGCACGGGCGACGGTGTTCCCGAGTGCATGTGCGAGCCGACCGAGACGATGTGCGGTTCGCCCCAAGAATACAATCTGGCCTGTGCCGATCTCTTGACGTCCCCGGACCATTGCGGCGCGTGTTTCCACGCGTGCCAAACCTGGGCCGAGCACACCAAGGCAACGTGTACGAAGGGCCTGTGCGACGTCGAATGCGAAGACGGCTGGGCGGACTGCGACGGCGAGCCGGGGAACGGCTGCGAGACGAACATCCTCCACAGCGGGGCGAACTGCGGAGCGTGCGGGAATCGTTGTGACACGCAGGCCGGCCAGCCCTGCATCGAGGGCAAGTGCGCGATGACCGAATGCGACGGAGGGAAGGAGCCGCAATGAAGCTCTCGCTCTCGACTACCAAATTGCCGGTGCTGGCGATCCTGGCGTGTACGGCTGGTTCGTTTGTCGCCGTGAGCTGCGCGGCGTCCGACGAAGCCTCTCCCATTCCCCAAGACACAACGACGATTCCGGATGCCAGCGCGCCGGACTCGTCGAACGAGGTGGATTCCGGAGCCGATGCGGCCGATGCCGGTTGCACGGATGATGCGGGCTGCACGACCGAGGTGCTCGGCTGCGACCAGGCCGACTTCTGCGCCGTCCCCACGAACATCGACGCGCGCTACGCGCTCACCTCCGTATGGGGCTCCTCGGCGAATGACGTCTGGGCCGTCGGCTCCGCCGGAGCCATCGTCCGGTGGGACGGCACGCAGTGGAGCAAGATCGACTCGGGGCGGAAGGAGACGCTGCGCGCCGTCTGGGGAAGTTCGGCTCACGACATCTGGATCGTCGCGGCCGATAACGTCATCCTGCACGGAAACGGCTTCCAGAGCGGCACGGCGACGTTCGGGCTCACGGGCCCCCTCGATCCGACGGATCCCACGAACCGTATGGGCGGCGTGCTCAATGCCGTCTGGGGAAGTGGGCCTGACGCGGTATTCGTCGGCGGCGACAGGACGATCTTCATCGGGCCTGACAGCATGTGGCGTTACCGAGGGCCGGACTCGGGCACGGATTCGGACTGGAGCGCGGCTTCGACGTTCTGCCGCGAGCCCCCGTGCCTCGCGGTGAATGCGATCTGGGGCACGAGCGCCAATGATGTCTGGGTTGCCGGTCCGTCCGGAGGAATGAGGCACTCGAAGGGACCCGTCGGCAGCGGCGGCGCCGAGGAATGGTCGATCGTCAAATCGACCCTCACCCAGGCCGATCTGCGTGCGCTCTGGGGAACGAGCTCGGACGACGTCTGGGTGGTCGGAGACCAAGGAACGATTCGTCATTGGACGAACGACAGCAAACAGCGCTGGCAGATCGTTTCTTCGCCCACCACACGCGATCTGCGTGCCGTCTGGGGCTCGTCGGCCAAGGACATCTGGGCCGTCGGTGATGCAGGCACGCTTCTCCACTGGAACGGTGCGGAATGGACGCAGGCGACCGCGACCTTCCCGCTCGGTCCGAAGCCGGACCTCCTCGGCGTTTGGGGAAGCGGTCCGAACGACGTTTGGGTGGTTGGTACCGGCGTGGCTCTCCACTTCACCGGAGCGAAGACGAAATGAACCGCGTGTCTGAACGAACTGCCGTTTTGGCCGTCGTGCTCGGCGCGACGGCGCTCCTTCCCGCGATCGCCTGTTCGAGTGGGGACGATGACTCCGGGAGCACACCGGAGACCGGAAATACCGGGCTCGACGCTGGGGAGGCCGGATCTGTGGTGCCCGAAGCGAGCGCGGAGGCGGCCTCCGATGCGGACGCTTCTCGTGGCGATGCGGGAGGCGACGCCGATGCGGACGTTCGCACGTGCTCGAACGACGGTTTCTGTCACACCGAGCTGCCGGCGAAGTCGTGGCTCGCGGACGTGTGGGGCGACGGAACGGGAATCGTCTGGGCCGTTGGCGCCGACGACAAGACCTCGCTCGATGCCGGCGCCGTCCTCTTGCGATGGGACGGCAAGGCCTGGACGAAGCAGACGCTCGCCGCGAAACGTCTCTCCGCGATCTGGGGAAGCGGTCCGACCGATCTCTGGGTGGGCGGTCGCGACGGCCTCTACCACGGCACCGGCGCCACGTCGGATTCGCTGACGTGGACCAAGGTGCGCGGCGACGCGATCGTTTCTTTGTGGGGCTCCGGAGCGAACGACGTGTGGGCCGCTTCGAGCACGAATCGGTTCTCGTTCGACGGCAAGATCCTCCACTATGCGGGCGCAGGCAGCGGCGGCGCCGATGGATGGGATGTCGATCCGATCTCTTCGCGGCCCATGGCCTTCCGCAAGGTGTGGGGCACGAGCGCGGCCGACGTCTGGATTGGTGGAAACGAAGACAACGGGTGCAGCGCGAACTCCGTCTGCAACAACGGAGCGGGCACCACGGCGCTGCACCGTCTCCCCGACGGCACCTGGAGCCAGGCCGGCAGTCCCACGTTCGAGACGACTCCTTACTTGGGCTCCGAGCTCACGGCGGTGCGGTCGGTGACTCCGAACGACGTCTGGATTGCCGGAAGCGACGCGACCAACACTGCGTCCTTCGACGCTTACTTCCGCGGCAAGTCCAAGACCGACGGCTTCGATTGGGCAAAAGGCACGCTCGGCACGTGCTTTGGGCAAGTGGGATGTGCAAATATACTCTACACGCGAGCGATCTGGGGAGCGCGCCCGGACGACGTCTATCTTGGCGGTGATTCGGGCCAACTTCGCCACTGGGACGGGACGCGCATGACGCTCATGACGCTGACCCTCGACGCGTTGCCGAGCACGGCTTCGCTCATGGGCATGTGGGGCAAACCCGGTGACGATTTGTGGATCGTCGGTTCCGAGATTGCGCTCCGCAAATCCCTGAAAGTCAGCCCGTGACGAGGAATGTCATGATGCGCCGATATCGATTCTTCTCCCTCGCTACTGCGACGCTCGGCGGAGTGGCGTCCGCCCTCGTCTCGCTCGCCGCGTGCAGCAGCGACGAACCGGCACGCGCGTTCATCGCGAACGAAGACGCGGCTCCCGAGGCGACCGCGAATTTGCCTGACAGCGGGCCGCCCGTCGAGACGGACGCGGCTGCGGACGCACGCGAGCCCTTCGACGGCTCGGACGAAGTGGTCACCTGCACCGCCAATCCCTGCGTCACGCAGATCACGGCGGGCGACAACCACTTCTGCGCGCTCCTCTCCGATCACACAGTGCACTGCTGGGGTCAGGCGTTCCTTGCCTTCGGTAACGTCGACGCGGGGACGCCGCCGGTCTTCGCGCCGAGGTCGATGGGCCTCTCGAACGTCATGCAGGTGGCGTCGGGCGAAGACACGAATTGCGCGCGCCACGACGACGGGACGGTGCAGTGCTGGGGGTCGAACTACGGCGGCGCAATTCCCACCGAACCGCCCTGGGAGGACTCGGTTCCACACGACCCGACGACTGCCAAAATCACCGGTGTCGTCCACGTTGCCGTCGCGATGCGCGGCGCTGTCTTTGCGGTCAAGGAGACGGGCGAGCTCTGGGCCTGGGGAGGCAACGACTCCGATCAACTCGCTCGCGGAAAGGAGACTGGGGTGTACCTCGGTCCAGGCCTCACGGACTTTTCCGCGGGTTGTACGCCCGGAACGCGCGGTTGTCCGAAGGTCGTTCGCGCGGGCGGCGCATCGATGCCTCAGTCGGCCGAGGGGTCCGTCGCGTTCGCGATCGGCGACGACGGGCAGCTTTACACGTGGGGCAGTTCGACGGAGATGGTGGCGTATCCCGGCCCCATTCCCGTGTCCGTCGCCGGCCTGTCCAACGTGGGCAGTGCCTCGGCCACGCTCACCCATATTTGCGCCGTCGCCGACGGACATCTCTATTGCTGGGGACGCGACGGCCAGGCGGCATGCACGGGAGTCGCTGACGCAGCGCGCAGCCCGGTCGAGATCAGGACCAAGGGGGATGCGCGCCCGCAGCAGGTCGGCGTCAGCTACTTCCGCACGTGCGTGCGCATGGATGACGGAACTGTCCAGTGCTGCGGAGCTGACGACAAGGGCCAGAGCGGTACCGGAGATACGGACGCGGAGGCGCCGCTCTCGTCACGAGGGATGGTCGAGACCAAAGGTCTTGCCGGACGCGTCGTGAGCGTCGCCGTCGGTCAGTCGACGACGTGTGCGCTTATCCAGGGCGGCACCGTTCAGTGCTGGGGAAGCAATTCCTTCGGTGAGCTCGGGCAAGGAACCGCGGACGAGCAGCGCCATCCGGTGCCTGTGACGGTCCACTTCGATTGAAAGCTGTACGCGAATGATGAGTCGTCGCTCTTGGTCAGGGATATGCGGTTCCATTCTCGCTCTGGGCATCACGACGATCGCGTGTGCCAGCAGCGACCGGAAATTCGCGGAGACGCAACCCGACAAGATCCTTCCAAGCGAGGCCGGACCGCTCGACGCGTCCTCCTGCGAAGGGCTCGTCTGCTCGCGCGACATGAAGAAGGTGCTGTCGAACTGCACCGGCGACGTGGTGGAGGAGTGCGGCAAAGGCAAAGGCTGCGCCGATGGGGCGTGCGTCGATGCTTGTACCGCGGCGGAGGTCTCGAAGGGCTCGGCCGGCTGCCATTTCTGGACCCTTCCACCCGACGAGATCTACGGTCAGGGCTCCTGCTTCGCGGCCATGGTGGCGAATACGTGGGATCGCCCGGTCAACGTCACCGCCGCGTTTGGTGAGAGTCCGCTCGATCTCTCCCAGTCGATCTTCACGGTCGAAATGAAGGGGACGACTCCCACGTATACCAAGCTCGACGGCCCACTTCCGTCCGGAGAGGTCGCCGTCGTCTTCCTCTCGCAACAGCAAGCCGCGAGCGGTGACGCGTACTTCTCGCGGTGCCCTGCCGGAGCCGTGGGGGCCTACGATCGCGATCCCAGCTACCATGGCACCGGCCGCACGAAGGCCTTCTCGATCACCACCGATGCACCCGTAAGCGCATATTCCATTTATCCATACGGCGGCGCTTCGACGTACTTTCCGACCGCCACCCTCCTCCTGCCGACGTCGGCTTGGAGCACGAATTACCTCGCCATCAACGCGTGGACGTACATCTCCGATCCGAGCTACCACGTCTTCGGATATCCAACGCTCCAGGTGGTTGCTACCGAGCCGGATACCGAAGTTCGAATTCGTCCGAAGGTCGACGTGGCCGACGGAAACGGACTGGTCGGCGGCGCGGCGGGGCAGCTGCTGACCTGGAAGCTGGGGCGCGGCGAGGTATTGCAGATCGTCCAGGTCGAGGAGCTGACAGGCAGCGCCATCGAGTCCGACAAGCCGATTGGGATGTTCGGAGGGAATCGCTGCACGCGAATGCCGAGCAAGGACTTCGATGCGTGCGACGCACTCCAGCAGCAGATCGCGCCGATCTCGCAGTGGGGCTCGTCCTATGCCTTGGTTCCCTATCATTCGCGCGAGGGCGCGCGGCTCGAGAACGTGCCGTACCGCCTCGTAGGAGCAGCCTCCGGTACGGTCCTCTCGTACGATCCAGCGAGACCCCTGGGCGCGCCCGAGACGCTCGATGCCGGACAGGTCGCCACCTTCATGACCGACCAGCTCGTGCTGGTGCGCAGCCAGGACGCGGATCATCCGTTCTATGCCGCGCACTACATGACCGGCGCCAACTATGCCAAAAGCGGAACGTCCGATGGCGACCCGGACTTCGTGAATGTCGTACCGGCCGAGCAATACCTCGATCACTACGTGTTCTTTGCGGACTACACGTACCCGAATAGCACCCTGACGCTCGTGCGGCGGAAGACCGACAAGGGATTCATGCCTGTCGAGCTCGATTGCGTGGGTGAGGTCGGTGGGTTCGCTCCGCTCGGCAAGGGCGGCGAGTTCGAATATGCGTGGGTCGATCTCACGAAGAACTTCGCATCGGCGACAGGCGTATGCGGCCCCGGGCGTCACGAGGCGAAGAGCGACGGTCCTTTCTCGCTGACCGTCTGGGGCACCGGCGACTACGCCAGCTACGGCTATGCCGGCGGCACCGGGAGCCGGCCCATCACGAAGGTGGAGATACCGGTCAAGTAACGGTCGGGCTGCAGCCGACCGAGGGGCCGCCTTGAAGCCGTGCCGAGCCCGTGCCAAGGGGAGGCATGGCCAAGACGGAAGAGGAAATTCGCGCCTACACCATCGGCGAACTGAAGCCGCTGACGAGCCAGATCGTGGTGGTCGACTACGATTCGGCGTGGCCGTCGCTCTTCGCGCGTGAGGATGCGAGGATTCGAAGCATTCTCGGTGACCGCGTGCGCCTCCTCGAGCACGCCGGCTCAACGTCGGTACCCAGCCTCCCGGCCAAGCCCATCATCGACATGATTCTCGCCGTGCCGAATTCGGCCGACGAGTCGGCCTACGTGCCTCCGATGGAAGCGGCGGGCTACGTGCTCCGCATTCGCGAACCGGACTGGTTCGAGCATCGACTCTTCAAAGGCCCGGACACGGACGTCAACCTCCACGTCTTCCCCGAAGGCTGCACGGAGATCGACCAGATGCTCCTCTTCCGCGACTGGCTGCGCACGAATGCCGAGGAGCGCGAGCTCTACGCCGCGAACAAGCGCGAGCTCGCGAAGCGGGAGTGGCGCTTCATGCAGAACTACGCCGACGCCAAGACGGAGATCGTCCACGAGATCCTGGCCCGCGCCCGCGCGGCCCGCACCTAGGCCGTCGTGCGAAGCTGGAAGGTGGTCGGCGCGGTCGGCGTCGGAGTCGCGGCGCTCAGCGTCCTGGCCTCCGTCTTGGGGGCCGCGCGCGGATCGAGCGCATCCGCATCCACGGATCCGTCGTTCCACGTCGATGGGCGTCGCGTCGTGTCGAAGGCGCTGAAGCTCGAGATGTCGCTGCCCGAGATCTGGATGCGCCTCGACGTTCCCGCACAGCCCGGGAGCGACTTCCTCTTCCAGCAGAAAGACACGAACACCGTGCTCGGTGGCTACGGCCTCGCCCCCGACGAGCACGACGTGAACCTCGAATCCACGCTCGATCGAATGCTCGATCAGAAGCGCCAGAAGTGGGGAGCGCTCGAGAGCATCCGCTGGGACGACGACTCGTTCGCGGGGCTCGATTGGAAGACGCTCTCGTTCTCCATGATCGGGCCGACCGGTCCGGTGCGCAACAAGCTCTGGGTCGCGAAGAAGGCTGGCGCGGTCGTTGGCTTCACGTGCAGTGGCGCCGTCCCGACCTTCGCGGAGAGCGACCGACGCTGCTCCGACGTGATCCATCGACTCGAAGCGCGGTGAGCGGTGAGCGCTTCGCGGGGGGCGGTCCTCGGGGTACTGTGACGGGCCGGAATGGTGCGGGCCCTGACACAGCGCGGAGTCGGCGTGCTCGTGTTCGGCGCGCTTGTTTTGCAGGGCGCCCGCGCTCGCGCTCAAGCGGCGCCGGAGACCGGGAACGAGCTCGATCTTCGCTACCATGCGCCCAGCGAGTGCCCGCGTCGTGATGTGCTTCTGAGCGCCATTCGAGAGCGTGCCCCGAGGGGATGGTCGGCCGCCGACGACCGATCCTTCGACGTTCGCATCGAGCGCGTTGCCGGCGGATACCGCGGGCGGCTCGACGTCGAGCGAAAGGGGACGCGTCTCAGCACGCGCGAGATCGGCGGCCCGACCTGCGACGTCGTGAGCACCGCGCTCGCCGTGTTCGTGGCGATTGCTCTCGATCCGGCGGAGCGCCAGCGCGAGGAGGAGGCGCCGCCCTCGTCCGCCGTGGTCGAGACGCCTCCCGTCGTCGAGGCGCCGCCGACGTCGCGAAGGCCCGCCCCGTTGCCGGTCACGGCGCCGGCCGTGGGCGGAGGTCCTCGTCAGCACTGGTATTGGGGATCGGGCGTGAGCGCGAATGCGATCTTCAACCCGTCGTCGGCGTGGGGAGCTCGCGTTCATGCCGAGGTGGCGCGGCTCGGTCCCGGAACTCGGCTTGCGCCTGAGCTACGTGTGTCTTGGGGCTTTGCCGAGCTCGTCGATCGTCCTCCCCATGGCGGGGTGGCGACGGTTCGCTTCGAGACGTTTCGGCCCGAGGCCTGTGCGCTCATCGAACGTGTTCCGCTGACGGTGGGGGCCTGCGCCGGGCTCGACCTCGGGTGGCTGCGTGCGACCACGCGCGACCTGCCACGTGCCGGGGGACCACCACCGCCTGGTACGCCCCGAGCGCAACCCTACGGCCGGGCTGGCTCCTGCTCGACTGGCTCTCGCTCGAGGCGGAGGTGGGCGTTCTTTTTCCGCTCACACGCGCCAGCTTCTTCGTCGCCGAACCAGAGCGTACCGTTTATCGCATACCGTCGGTGGCCATCACGGCGGGCGTAGGTTTTCGCATCTGGGCACGCCTTTTCTAGGGAAAAAACCTGGGCGTGTTCGGCGTGGGGAAAATTTTGGAGTCGCCTCGATCAGTTTCTGCGTTTCCGGGTTCTAGACGGAAATGCCGTCCGTCGAGCACATCGCCGACCCCCTCCTGCTGGGGCGCGCAGAGAAGGCTCTCGTGACGCCCTCGTCGTCGACCCCGACGCGGGAGCGCGCGGCGGACATGCGTACAAAGGTGCACATCGAGCGCCTCGTCAACGACCACTACGACTTCGTCTGGCGAAGCGCTCGGCGTCTGGGGGTGCGATCCGCGGATCTGGACGACGTCGTCCAGGAGGTCTTCCTGGTCGCCGCCGACCGCGTCCACGAGATCAAGCACGAGCTCGGGTTTCTCTTCCGCACGTGCATGTTCGTCGCTTCCCACATGCGCCGGAGCACCCAGCGCCGTCGCGAGGTGAGCGACGACGCGGTGCTCGAATTCGGCATGCTCGACGAGCGTACGCCCGAGCAGAGTGCCGAGACCGCCGAAGCCCTCGCGCAGCTCCACGCCATCCTCGAGGACATGCCCGAAACCCTGAGGGCCGTCTTCGTCTTGTTCGAGCTCGAGCAGTTCACGATGTCCGAAATCGCAGAGACCCTCGACATTCCGCCCGGCACGGTCGCCTCGCGCCTGCGCAAGGCCCGCGAGATCTTCCTGGCGCGAACCGAGGGCGACACCCACGCGGAGGAGGCGCTTTCGCGATGAAACGTCTCGTCGAGGGCTCCGTCTCTCCGCGTGCAGCGGCGCTCTTGCGCGCAGCAGCTTCCGAAGCACCGACTCGCTCGGCGGAAGCCAAGGCACGCATTCTCTCCACCGTCGCCGCCACTCCGCGCCAAGCGCCGCGCGGCTTTCGTGCCGGCAAGTGGTCGGGCATGTTGCTCATGGTCGTGGGCGCCATCGGCATTCTCGGCGGCGTCCATGCGTTCGCCCCGTCGTCGCCGGGCGCTTCGGAAAAGAGTGTTCCGGCGATCGCGGCGAATGCACCCGCGGCAGCCGTCGAAATGGCGAATGGCCCGACTGTCGTGGCTGAAGCGCCGATGGCCAGCATCGACGTGACGGCATTGCCAAGTGCGCCTTCCGTCGCTGCTGCTCCTCGTATCGAGCGCCGTCTCCAGGGGGCCGCGAGCGCAGCTCCTGGTGCACAGCAAGGAACGCCTACGCTCGAAGACGAGCTCCGCGCCGTCGACGTCACGCGCGCATCGTTCGTCGAACGCCAGCCGGCCCTCACGCTCGAGCGTGTTCAGGCGTACCGCCGTCGTTTCCCCAAGGGCAATTTCCAGGACGAGATCGACGCGCTCGAAATCCAAGCGCTCGCGGCCCTCGGACGAACCGACGAGGCGCAGTCCAAAGCCACCCGTTTTCTCGCCGAGCGGCCTGCGTCTCCCTACGCGCAGAGGGTTCGTTCGGCGGTGTTCGTGAAGCCGTAGCGGCGACTCGATAGGCATCTTTCGCCGGCGTTCGCTCGGCAATTTCGAAATGGAGTGAAGGCGATGATGGATCGCTTGCCCACAACCGGTTCCACGCGTTCGACGTTGCGTCGTGCGTGGCTCGGCGCTTTCGGCACCATGCTCGCGGTGACGTTTGCCTGCTCGAACGGCGAAGAACGTATCGCCATCGGATCGGGCGAAAACGGGGACGCCAGCGCGCCGACACAGGCGACGTTTACGCCGCCGCCCGATGCGGGCGAGGCCGCGGATGCGCAAACGCCGCTCCTCAAACCGGAGATGTGCATGGCGACGGAGTGCCCGGCTCCGTACGCCACGTGCGCCGCGGCCGGTGGTTTCGGCACCGTCTACGCCTGCCAGACGAACTTGCTCTCCGACAAGGACAACTGCGGCGCGTGCGGCAACAAGTGTCCTGCCTCGAGCACGTTTCCAGAGATGAACATGGAAACGAGGTGCGTGGACGGAGCGTGCGCGCGTCAGTGCGTGTCGAGCGGCACTTCGCAATTCCAGGATTGCAACGGCCTCGTCGACGACGGGTGTGAGACCAACCTTGCGAACAACCCCGACAACTGCGGTGGTTGCGGGATCGTGTGTCCCGTCGAATCCGACGGCGGACGGCGATGCATCAGCGGCAAGTGCGGTTGCCCAGACGGAAAGACGTGGTGCAACGGTCAGTGCGTCGATCTCTCCGTCGACGACACGAACTGCGGTGCCTGCGGGAACCAGTGCCAGGGCACCGACGCCGGCCCGCCGCCGCCGAATATGGAATATCGCTGCCAGATGGGCAAATGCGCCCAGCTGACGTGTTCGAAAGGCTGGGCGGACTGCAACGGCATCATCAACGACCACGATGGTTGTGAGGTCGCCATCCAGACCGACCGCAACAACTGCGGTACGTGCGGGAACGTGTGCCCACCCGATCAGGAGTGCCTGAAACGCGGCGACGCCGTCGGTTGCGGGTGCGAGCCGCTCGAGACGTTGTGCAGGAACGGCGCGGGCGAGGCGACGTGCGTCGATCTTCTGAACGACCCGCGCAACTGCGGTGCATGCGGGTATTCGTGTCCGAGTAAGGGGAGCTACGCCGCCTCCTGCAAGAAGGGATTCTGCGAATTCGAATGTCCTCCTGGTTGGGGGGATTGCGACGGCGACGCGTCCAACGGGTGTGAAACCAACCTGCTCATCGACGGCCTCCACTGCGGCTCGTGCAACAATCAATGCAATACGGCGGCAGGCCAGCCATGCGTGGCCGGTGCGTGCCTCATGCGCGAATGCGACGCGGGACCGGTGACGAAATGAGCGCGCTCGTCCTTCGAAGTGCAGGCCTGCTCGGTGTCTCTGCGCTCGTCGCGGTGATGGCCAACTGCGCGAGCAACGACGAGGCGACGGCTCCGCCGACCCAGGCGGATGCCGCCATCCCTGCCATGACGGTCGACGACGCGGACACGCAGGACGTCAACGACGCGAGCGACGCGGGATGCGAAGGCAACACGGTCGATTGCCCGCTCGTGACGTCGATCTCGTGCGACGACTTCGAGTGGTGCCCGGAGAAGACGAACCACCCGCAGGGGCTCGGGCTCTCGAGCGTCTGGGGAAGCAGCGCGAACGACGTCTGGGTTGCGGGCGCCTTCGGCAGCGTCCTTCACTGGGATGGCAAGGCGTGGGCCGCTGTCCCCGCCCCGACGCACGCGTCGCTTCGCGCGATCTGGGGCGCGGGCCCGGGGGACATTTGGGTCGTTAGCGCGCCCGATCAGATCTTCCGTTCGAATGGCTTCGTGAACGGCACTGCGCAGTGGACGTCGGCCGTTCCTGTCGCCGACATGACGGGGCAGACGGCCGTCACGACGAACGCTATCTGGGGGTCGTCGCCGGACAAGGTCTGGGTCGGCGGCGCCGCGACCTACGCCCAGCACGCAAACGGCAGATGGTACGAATCGGGGTGGCAGACCACCCAGATCGACGGTGGACCGGGCTGGGCAACGGGAATCGACGGCTCCACGTTCACGACGATTCGCGGGATCTGGGGCAGCGGCCCCGATGACGTGTGGATCGTCGGCAACAAGGGACAGAACGGCTTGCCGTTCGGCGCTCGCATCGGTGGAACCAATTCCGTGAACGGCGGCCCGGGAGTCCAAGAGATCGACACGCAGTGTCTCGGGGCGCTCTACGGGATCTGGGGCAGCAAAGCTGGTGACCTATGGGCCGTAGGCGATTACGGCACGATTCGCCATTACACGGACGAGAGCGGGCAATGGATTCCCGTGTCCTCTCCAACGCAGGAAAACCTTCGCGGCGTGTGGGGTTCGAGCGAGAGCGATATCTGGGCCGTCGGCGAGCATGCCACGCTCATTCACTGGGACGGAGCTACGTGGCGAACGTCGTCCGCGGCTTTCGCGCCGGGCAACCGGCCCTCGCTCACCGGCGTCTGGGGCAGCGGTCCGAACGACGTCTGGGCCGTTGGCAGCGGCGTCGTCATCCACTTCACGGGCCCCAAAGCCAACGCGCAAGGAGCGACGCCTTGAACGCCACACGAATGTTTCGATGGGCAGCGCTCGCGGCAGCTGTCGTGCCTGCCGCCGTCGCCTGCAGTGAGGGGAGCGACGAGTCCACGCCGGAGCTCTCGAGCCAGCCCGACGCGGCACCTTCGACGCCGATTCCGATGTCGGACGCCGCGGTGTCACTCGACGATGCGGGCAGCGACGCCTCGATCGATGCCGATGCCGACGTCGACGCGGCGAAGCCTATGCGCACGTGCACCGACGAAGGCTGGTGCCATGTCGACGTGCCCGACGGGCAAACGCTACGCAACCTCTGGAAAGATGCTTCGGGCGTCGTCTGGACGGTGAGCGAAAAGGGCAACGTGCTGCGCTGGGACGGCACGGCATGGGTGCAATCGTTCGCCGCGGGCGTTCCTCTCTATGCCATCTGGGGAAGCAGCCCGACGGACATCTGGGTCGGCGGGGGCCCGACCTCGCCGACCAACGCTGTCGTTCCCGGCGTGCTGTATCACGGAACGGGAACGAGCCCGGCCACGCTCGAATGGACGCAGGTGGCGGCACCGCTGACGATTCGCTCGCTCTGGGGAACGAGCGCCACGGACGTCTGGGCGACCGCATCGATGCCTCAGCGTGTGAGCGCGTCCGACCCGAGTTACATTTTGCATTACGTGGGCCCGGACGGTCTCCCGGGAGACGGCGACGCGGGGGATGCTGGAGATGCTGCCGCCATCGGAACGGGCTGGCTCGTCGACTCCGCATCGACCGCGTTCAAAGCGCACTTCGAGAAGATCTGGGGAACCGGTACTGGCGACATCTGGGTGAGCGCCAGGGGCGCCGTGAACTCGTACACGCAGGCCGGTCAGGTCATTCATCGCCGCCCCGACGGCGCTGGCGGCTACGCGTGGAGCACGGCGCAGCCCACCACCACAGACAAGCCGCGCAACGACACCTTCGGTCTCTCGTTCTCGCGAGAGTCGGTATTCATCGTCAACTTCACCACCAACTCGAGCGGATACGCCTATTACCACCAAGGCGTGAGCACCGACGACGGCGCCACGTTCGCGTGGACCCAGCATGCCGCTGCCGAGACAGGGTTCGCCGATCGCTCGCTCTCCGTCGTCGGAGGCACGGGGCCGAACGATCTGTGGGCTGCGGGGCCGCTTGGTCGCCTTCGTCACTGGGACGGAACGGCCTGGCACGTCGCGCGAGCGGCCGTCGACGACGTCACGCCCGTGCAGCAGACCGTCTACGACATCCTGGCTTCGGGGCCCGATGACGTGTGGGTCGTCGGCGCAAACCTCGCGCTCCACAAGACGGCGCCGTCCAATCCGTGAGGAGCATCCGCCCATGATCCGCAATCGTGTGTTCCTTCTCCTTGCGTCGTCGATGTTCGCCTCCGCGGCGGCTATCGTCGCCTGCTCGAGCAGCGACGAGCGAGAAGTGTTCGTCGAGGAAACCGACTCGTCGACGCCCGAGGCATCGCTACCGCCATCGTCCAACCCCGACGCAGGCGTCGAGGATGCGTCTCCGACCGATGATGCGGATGCGATCGCCCCGATCGAATACGACGCCTCCGCCGAAGCCGTGACGTGTTCCGTCACGCCTTGCGTCACGCAGCTCGTCGCCGGCGACAAGCATTTCTGTGCGCTCGTGAGCGACGGCACCGTTCGCTGCTGGGGCACCGACACGAAGGGCTCGCTCGGCCGCGGTGACGCCGCGGTCGCCGATGCCGGAGCGACTCCGTCGGCCGTCGTCGGGCTCACGGGCGTCAAACAGATCAGTATCGCTTCCTCGAGCAACGTCACCTGCGTGGTCGATTCCCAATCGCGCTTGCAGTGCTGGGGCGAAAATGGTTATGCGCAGCTCGGTCTGACAACTCCGTATACGCGAGATCAGAATCCCCATCCGACGCCCGCGCCCGTCGCCCTCGACGTCGACGTCGCGCGCGTCGACGTGATCCAGCAGGGCGCTTGCGCCACCGCCAAAGACGGAAAGCTCTACTGCTGGGGCTCGAACGACACCTTCCAGCTCGCGCGGCCTGGATATACCAACTACTACGGTGATCCGGCGCTCGCCGACATGAAGCAGGCCGAGGTCACGAACGTCACGGGGAGCGACAAATCCATCTTTGCGATGACCAAGGCCGGTGGCGTCATCGGGTGGGGTCGCCCCTCCGGCCGTGATTCGTCGCTCGGTACCAACGAGGGAACGCCGATCCCGACCTCTTTGCCGGCGCTGCTCTCCGTCACGAGCCTCGCGACGAGCGGGAGCGGGAGCGGGAACGTGCATCAGTGCGCGATTGCCGGTGGTCGCGTTCTCTGCTGGGGCAGCAACGCGCTCGGCGTTCTCGGGACGGGCGTACCCGATAGCGAGCGTTTGCCGCGGCTCGCGGGCATTCTTCCCAAGGACCCTGCATTCCCGCAGCAACTTGCCCTCTCACCGAACCGCACGTGCGCGCGCATGACCGACGGCACCATCCAGTGCTGCGGTGACAACAAGGTCGGTCAGCTCGGGCGCGGAGCAACGAGCGACTTCGAAGGTCGCTTCGGACTGGCCTCCGCGTTCGTGGATCACGCCGTGGTGGTCGCGACCAGCACGAACGCGACGTGCGCGCTCGTTCAGGGCGGCAAGGTCGAGTGTTGGGGTGGCAATGCAAATGGAGAGCTCGGGCAGGGCACGACCGATTCAGACCCGCATCCGACGCCCGTGACCGTCGTCTTCGAGTGAGGCCTACGATGCAGATCCTTACGTTTTTCGGTATCGCCTTTCTCGCGTCGGGCGTCGCCGCCTCGGTCGTCGCGTGCAGTAGCAGCAATACTGGCTTCTCCGACCCCGTGACGCCTCCTCTCGTCGACAACGACGCGGGAGACGGCAGCTCGGCTGCGACGGTGTGCCAGGAGACGCAGAGCTGCTCACGCGACCTCAAGCGGATCGTCACCCATCATTGCGACGGTTCCGACACGGCCTCCGACGCGTGTCCGCCCGATCAAGGATGTGGCACCACCTCGTGCGTCGCCGCGTGCGATAGCGCGAAGCTCTCGAAGGGCTCGATCGGGTGCGAGTTCGCGACGCTCCCGCCGGACCAAACGAGCGGCGCCCAGGGGTCGTGCTTCGTCGCCATGGTCGCCAACGTCTGGGACAAGGAGGCGACGCTCTCCGCTTCCTATGGGGGCGAGCCGCTCGATATCAGTGCCTCGACCTACTACGCGGACATGCAAGGCACGAAGGTCGTGTACACCCCGGTGACGGGGCCTGTTTCGCCGGGGAAGGTCGCGCTCGTGTTCCTCTCGGGCAACGACGCGCCGAACACCTACGACTTCATTGGCTGTCCGAGCGGTATCGTCCCCGCGCTTCGCAAAGATCCGATTGCCCACAAGACGGCGCGGACGAAGGCATTCCAGATTTCGAGTGATATTCCCGTCAGCGCCTATTCGATCTGGCCTTACGGCGGCGCGGTCACCCACACGCCAACTGCCACCATGCTCCTGCCCATCTCGTCATGGGACACGAACTACGTTGCGGTGAGCACGTGGGCCACCAGCAACCCGACCGTGCAGATCATCGGCGCCGAAGACGGTACCGAAGTTCGCATGCGGCCGAACGTGGACATCCTCGGCGGCGGCGGCATCACCGGTATCGGAGAAGGCCAGACGCAGACCTGGACCATCAACAAGGGCGAGGTTCTTCAAATCACCCAGAAGGCCGACACGAGCGGTAGTCCCATCCAGGCCAACAAGCCGATCGGCCTGTTCGGCGGCTCGGAGTGCACGTTCATGGTCACGTCGGCTTGCGACGTCACCCAGCAGCAGATCGCGCCGGTCTCTCAGTGGGGAAGTGAGTACGCGCTCGTTCCATACCGCCCTCGTACCGGCGCCGGGGCAGTCGGCATGACCTCGGCGCGCGAGACGGTTCCGTGGCGCCTCGTTGGCGCGGTCAACGGGACCAAGCTCACCTACGATCCGGCTCCCTTCGGCGGCGCGCCCGAAACGCTCGAAGCAGGTCAGGTCGTCACGTTCGTGGCGAACGATTTGATGTCCGTGCGCTCGCAGGACGACCAGCACCCGTTCTACGCGGGCATGTTCATGACGGGCGGGTTGGGGATCGCGAACTCGACCAACGGTCCGGCGATGGGCGACCCCGACTTCGTCAACGCGGTTCCGTCGGCCCAATTCCTCGATCGCTACATCTTCTTCGTCGACCACACGTACCCCGAGACCACGCTCACGTTCGTGCGGAAGAAGACGGACTCGGGATTCAAGCCAGTCACGCTCGAATGCGCCGGCGAGATCTCCGATTGGAAACCGCTCGACGTCGCCGGAGACTACGAGTTCACGTGGGTCTATCTGACGAACCGCGGCATGCCGCAGAAGTTCCCAGGCGGCACGTGCGGTTACGGACGTCACGAAGCGAACAGCGATGGTCCCTTCGCCGTCTACGTCTGGGGCACCGACGTGTACTCCAGCTACGGCTATGCCGGTGGTACGGGCAGTCGCCCGCTCAGTGCAACGAAGGGGCCCCCCGTCAACTGAGCAACCGAGCGGGCGCTCCTCACTCTTGCTCGCTCAGAGAATCGACTTCTTCCAGGCGCGCATCGCGTCGATGAACGCGGCGGGCTCTTCCATGAAGGGGAAGTGCCCGCTCTCTTCGAAGACGACCATGCGCGAGCCCGAAACGGCGTCATGCACGCGCTTGGCGCCTTCTTCGACCGGCAAGAGCCAGTCGTGGCGGCCGACGAGAACGAGCGTGGGCACCTTGATTCCGGAGACCGTGCTGGTGACGTCGAACGTCGGTAGGCACTTGCCGGCCGACTGATTGAACGCCTCGGCGCGGTACTGGATCGGCGCGTCCATCTTGGCGGCGAGCGCGGGGTCGAACTTCCAGAAGTAGGCCGGAAGGATCTCGTTCCACATCGCGCGCAGGTCCGCGTCGTCCTTCGCTGGGCGCGCGAACGACGCCATGAGCTTGGCGAAGAGTTCGGGCGAGCGCTCCTGGACGCGCGCGAAGGCTACCGGCATGTAGTCGATCTTCGGCGCGACTTCGCAAAGTACCAACCCTGCGAGATGCTCGGGATGGGCAATCGCGTATTCGAGTGCGAGGAAACTTCCGTAGGAGTGACCGAAGAGGACGAACTTGTCCAATCCCAATTTCCGACGGAGCGCTTCCACATCGGCGACCCACGTGGCGTGCGTGGCGTCAGCCAAGGTGCCGGCGCCGCCAGAGCGGCCGTTTCCGCGCTGATCGAAGTAGATCAGCTCGAAGCTGTCGGCCAGTGGATCGAGCCACGGCCGAAGGTATGTGTGATCGAGACCCAACCCCCCATGCAACGTCAGAAGAGGCGGCCCGTTCCCCACGCGTTCGTAGAACAGCTCGACATCGTCCAAGGCGACCTGCATCGAGCAGTCATACCTGATCACAAGTCACCTTGACAGGGCGCCGATCTCTGGACATACCGCGCTGCCATGCAAGCAGTGTCCGAGTGGGGGAGTCGCACCGCGCGAATCGCAGCAGCCTATCGGGCACGCGCCAGCCAACGACCCCAGGCAATCTGTAACGATCCCTGGGCTAGCTATCTCGTGGGAGAAGAGGGCATCGCCCTACTGGCCGCAGGGGACTTGGTGGCTCCCGAGATGGAACTCGGAATCGCCGTGCGAACCGCCTGGTTGGACGAAGCCATCCAACGTGGCAGCGTTGCTCAGGTCGTGGTCCTCGGCGCGGGACTCGATACTCGGTCTGCTCGTCTGGCGCGCCCCGGCGTTCGCTTTTTCGAGGTCGATCACCCGGCAACGCAGGGCTACAAGCGGGCGGCTCTCGAAGCGGTACCGGGGTATCCGCGTGACGCCTCCGTGTTCGTTCCGTGTGATTTCGAACGCGACGATTTCGCCATGGCCTTGAAGGGGGCCGGCTTCCAGACCGACCTCGCGACCATCGTGATCTGGGAGGGGGTCATCCCCTATCTCACCGAAGACGCCGTCCGGAGCACGTTCCGTGTCTTGGCTTCGATGCTCGCCCCCGAGAGTCGCGTGTACTTCGATTACGTCGATCACGCCCGTGGGGCGGACGGCGTTGCCGACTTCGCCGGCGAAGCCGGAGAGCCGTTCCTCTTCAAGACGCCGGATATTTCGCCGCTCGTCTGTGGCGAGGGTTTCCAGAAGGTCGATTCGCTTCTGATGACGTCGGCGCAACGCGCGCGTACCGGCCAGGACGCGGTGAACGCTCCGTTCTTCGCGCGCTGGTATCTCGCCGAAGCCGTTCGCTGAGCGCAGGCCTTCGAAATCGTCACCGCGACGCGCGCTGAAAACGAGCGCGCGTCGACGGCGATCGTCAGGTGCCGGTGAGCTTCTTCACCGTTGCGACGAGGATCTCGGGCTGCACCGGCTTGACCATCCACCCCTTGGCTCCGAGGCCGCGTGCTTGCGCGATGAGCTCGGGATGACCGTCGGTCGTGAGCATCACGATGGGGAAGGGCGGGCTCTTGGTCGGACCCGCGAGCTTGGCGAGAAGCTCGAGCCCGTTCATGCGCGGCATGTTCACGTCGCAGATCAGAAGCTTGATGTTGGGCGTGGCCGAAATGCGTTCGAAGGCTTCCTGGCCGTCGGCAGCTTCGATGACGTCGTAACCCACCTGCGCAAGCGCATACGCCACTTGTTGGCGAACGATGGTCGAGTCGTCGGCGATGGCGATCTTGATTCCCATGGTCGGTCCTCGCTGAGAGTGCAGCTGCGAGTCTTTCGGCTATCAGAAGACGACGACTTCGCCCTCTTTTTGAAGTGTGGCGGTGTCGTCGACGGTCGCTCCGAGCTCCACGCTCGGACTCAGCGTTGCGTCCAACCAGACGCACACGACTTGACCAGGTGTCGACGTCGCGAACTCGAAGGGGGTGCTCGTCCGTGAGCGCATGGCGACGCCGAGCGAAGGCCCCGACACGGCGGTTGGGCACTTGGTCTCGAGCGCCACGCGGTGGACGTGGAGGCGATTGCGAATGCGGCCGAGCAGCTGGTTCACGAGCTCCATCGACCAGTCTCGCACGAGAATCCAATCGGCAGACGACGATGACGTGAGCGGACGACGGCGGACCTCCGGCGGTCGGCTCGAGGAGAGGAACTCGAAGGAGCCGACGAGGAGGAGCGAGCCGCTCATGAGATCGCCACTGAAGGAGACGAGGCCGCCGCTGCACTCGTCGGGAGCGAAGGGCGGGCGCGAGGAGCCACCTACGGCAGGCGCGGACTTCGGGCGAATCGTGATGCCGTAGGCGCCGAACAAGTCGACACACGCCGCGGGCACGACGCGATCGAGGAATTCACGAGAACGGGACTTCATCAGCTCACCGCCATGTTCGAAGGGGCGGTCCCGTTCTCTCTCGATTTCGGAATGGTGATGGTGAACGTGGTTCCTGATCCAACCGCCGAGCGCACGTCGATCGCTCCTCCGACTTTCTGAACAGCTGCACGAACGGCCGACATGCCTACTCCTCGACCCGAAATCGACGTCGTGATGGTGGCGGTCGAAAGACCGTCGATGAAGATGACGTCCAGCTTCTTGCGCTCGTCCATCTGCGAGAGCGCCTGCGCCGAGACGAAGCCCAGCTCCAGAGCGCGCTTGCCGACGAGGTGGGGGTCGATGCCGCGCCCGTCGTCCGAACAACGCACGACGTAGGCGTTCGCGGTCTCCGAGAGTTCGAGCTCGAGCTTGCCGGTGGCCGGCTTGCCCTTCCGTTCGACGGGAGCCTCGAGTCCGTGGTCGATGGCGTTTCGCAACAAGTGCGAGATGACCTGGAAGACGGGGCGGACGGTCTCGACGTCCACGGTGGTGTCGGCGCCGACGAGCTGGAAGGAGACGTCCTTACCGAGCCGCGTGGCGAGCTTTTGGGAGAAATCTTCGACCGGACCGAGGACGAGGCCCGCGGGCTTTCGCAGCACCTCCGCCGTCCATCGATTCAGTTCCGCGGCTCGAGCATCTTGGATGGAGGCGATGAGCGCCTTCAACTGCGCCATCTGCTCGTGCGTGACGGCGAAGCCTTCGCGCTGTTCGACCTCTTCGAACTCGATCTCGAGGACCCGCTTGTTCGACTCGATGAAGGTACGGAGCGCGTGCTCGACATCGTCGACCTGAGTCGCTTTGACCGTGAGGTCTTCTTCGACGTGGTGAATGGTTTCGACGAGCGTGTCGAGACCGTAGGACGCCGAGTTGCCTTTGAGCGTGTGGAGTGCGCGCCGTGCGCCGGCTTGATCGTTCGCGCCCACCGCTCGTCGTGCGCTGTCGATGAGGTGTCGTGCGTCGACCAGGTAGACCCGGAACGCCTCCTTCTGCCGGAGGATGTTCACGAGGGTACGGTTGTTGTTGCTCTCTTTCGTGGCGGCTTCGAGCGCCGTCATGTCCGAGATGGTCAGGAGCAGGCCGGTGACGTCGCCCTGCTTGCTCCGGACGGCGCTCGCATCGATGCGGAGAACGCGTCCGTCTTGGGTCGGGAACTTGCGCGCCATCTGGGCGAGCGAGGCTTCCTCGGGCAGCACGTCTTCGAAGACCTGGTCGGCGGAGAGCCCGAACGTCAGTCGTGCTCGCTCGTTCATGCCGAGCAGCTGGCAAAGATTCTCGCCCTCGACCTTGTCGGCGCCGAAGAGCCGATGGCACGACTTCGTGCACTCCGGCTGCACCGTCAGCTCGCGATTGATGACGAGAAAGCCGAACGTGACGTTGTCGAGGATCGTCTTGACGGCTTCGGTGCGTTGCGCCACCTCCGCTTCGAGCGTCTCGCTGTAGCGTTTGAGCTCCGCGGCGCGCATCTCGACGAGCTCACGCTTCTGACGCGTGTTCTCTTCGCGGCGTCGTGCCGATTCGAGCTGACGGTGGAGGATCGAGTTGCTCCCCTTGTTGTAGAGGTCGAAGACCTTCTGCTTCAGGACTTCGATGGTGCGTTGGGCGGCATGGGCCTTGGCGGCCTCTCTCTCCTTGTCGTTGTCCGACTCGGAGCTCATCGTGCGGCCTCCGCGCCACGAATGGCCACGCCAACGAACGTCTGATTGATGTGCAACCCGTTGAGTTGTTCGCCGTAGGTATCGAATCCGATCATGTTCCCGGCAAAGTCGCTGAAGATCTTCGAGAGCGATGGATGCTTGTCGAGTTTCGTCGCCTCGAGTGCGCGCAGGATGCAGTTGCAGCCGATCAGAAGATCGGCGCCCTTGATGCGCTGAGCGAGACCGTCGACGTCGCGCCTGAGCGCCGTCGTCATGTCTTCGTGCTCGCCGAGCGAGAGGACCATGCCTTCTTCGATGGCGCAGAAGAAGACCATCGAACCGTCGGGCTCGATGCGTGCGATGGAGCGCACGTAGATCTCGTCGTTGCAGACGAAGGTGAGGGGATTCGAGAGCGTGACGTCGTCGTTGATGGCCGATATCGGTCTTCCGATGGCGTCGGCATAAGCCTGAATCGCCGGGACGCCGTCCATTTCGTAAACGCGTCGCGCCGGAACGTCGGCTTTGGTGATGACGAGTCGCTTGGTGGTCGTCGTGTAGTGCTGATGCTTGATGACCTCGAACGGCATCTTCGAGTCCGCGAGGACGAAGACCGCGCCGGAGGGATGCGCCATCCCGCCGTGATAGAGGTACGTGCGCTGGAACTTGAGGTCGTCGCCCGCGCTGCCACCGACGAGGGGCATGCCCTCGAGTGCGTCGGCCATGAGCGGGCAGAGGACCTCCTCTTTGCCAGACAAGCCGTCGACCAGGAGCAGGCAAAACTGGCGCTGAGGATTGACCTCTTCGCGCTGAATACCGAGTTGGCCGAAGAGCTGGTCGCTCAGCGCACGAGCGTTTTCCTCGTCGAACCGTTCGAGCGTCTCGGCCGCGGCGATGGCCCAGCGAATGCCCGGACTCGAGATTCCGATGCAGACGAGCGCTTTCGTGAAGTGAGCATCGCCGAGGTGCTCGCCGGCGGTGGTGCAGCCGACGAACGGCGTGTCTCCAAAGCGCTCGCGGAACGCGGCGGCGACCTCGTGAGGATCCTGCTCGCTCGAGTTGAAAACGAGAATCAGATCGAGCGTCGTCTGGACGCTCCACCCCTCGGTAGCTTCGGCGACCGCCTCTCGACCGTTCGGTTTTGTCGAATGTCCTTTGAGCACGTGCATGCCGGGCGCCTTTCGGGTCGAGAGGGACAAACGGCCCCGCTCGATCCGATGTTACGGCGACGAAGACATGGCTCTACGGTAACTGGAGGTTCCATCCCAAATAGGTGGGCAAATGTGCGACGTTTGCCCGACGCGCCCACGAACGGCGCCAAAGCAGAGGAGCCAGCCTGACCACGCCTATCACCGCCCGCAGTCTCCGGAGATCCACTCATCCGACCCGCGCGGCATTCACGAGCTCTGCTGTTCATGCATGCGGAGGCATGAGCACGCGGCGATAGCGAGATCTTCTACGTGTGCACCGCAAGTCGGTGCGCCGGACGCTGCCTCGCTCTCCACCACCATCCGCATGGCGTGCGTCCGTAACCGCGAACCGACCGCTCACGAGCCGTCTACGCGCGCCCCCGCGCAGACCATGTCGAGAGCAGTCACCTCGGTGGGTCCGATGAGACGGACCATCGTCGAAACCGATCACCATGTAGGCTCTCGGCGAATGTACTGGAGCCGTGATCGGTTTGTGTTTTAGGGACTACCGACGGGTCGAGCCGCGTCGCCGGCTCGGAGCCCGGGGAGAAACCTGCCGTTGCCGCTCTTTCTTCGATCTTCAAGCGTTCGCGCTGCGCTTCCACCCGATGGCGGCCAAGTTGCCTGCCGGGATCTGGAGCGGGAACGTCCCCACGCGACTCTGCTTCAGCGCACGCACGAGGGGGAGCTTCACGGGCTTCGGGAACGGAAAGAGCTTCGCCCAGTAATGCAGCGGGTAGCGGTTCACGACGGCGTCGAGCTCCACGTCCGTGAACCCCGCGCGCTCGAGGAGCTGGCGCGCGCTGTCGGGCGAGAAGAGCTGCAAGTGCTCGATGTCGAAGATCGGGCTCTTCGTCCCGAGCACGCGCGCCGAGAGCGAGCGTCGATCGTGGGCGATGACGAACATCGCGCCGCCCGGTTTCAAGAGTCTCTGCGCGGCGCGGCACATCTCGATCGGATCGCTCAAGTGCTCGAGCGTCTGAAAGCAGGTGATGAGGGCGAAGCTCGACGCCGCATAGTCGTCCGCGCGAAAGAACCCCTGCTTCAAGAGAGGCTGAACGCGCGGCGACGCGGAAGCGATGGGCGCCGCCGAAGGCTCGACGCCCACGACGTCGGTGAAGCCCGCGTCGAGCAGCTCCTCCAGAAACGCACCGTCGCCGGCGCCGATGTCGAGGGCGCCCCTGGTGTCGGGGAGACGCGAGCGAATGCGCGGCAGGAACGAGCCGTAGACCTGCGCCGCAAAGCGAGCCTCCTCGCGGCTATCGAACGCCGCTTCGTGGTACGCCTGCGAGAGCTCGGAGTCCGTGGGGACCGGACTCGCATAAAGGACGTCGCAAATCGGGCATTCGACCAGCCGATAATGCATGTATTCGGGCAGCTTTCGCGACGCGAACGCGAACGCATCCAACGCCGAAAAATCGAAGTTCGATTTGGCGAAGACGCGCGAATCATCCGTATCGGCGCAAAGCGGGCAGGGGCGCGAGATCATCTGCATCGAGGCATATTGTGACACCGCCTGCCGACGGAATCGAGCACGAGATCAAGGTGGTCGCCGAAAAGAAGGTTCGGTCGTCGTCGTCCGTCAGCGTCGTCGTGACGGCGTTGTCGATCTCTGCATTCGTCTTTACGGGGCTGATTCGCATCTATCTCGCGGGCGGTATCTCCGAAGCGGAAGAGTCGCGCATCTTCGTCCTGGCGTGCCTGACCGTTCCGGCGGCGGGCATTTTCGGTTCGTGGGGCCTCGAGCGACTGGGCCGGCGCTATTTCGATGGCGACACGCTCGTGCGACCCGTTCTCGCGATCGCGCAAGTCGTGTTCTGGGCGGGGGCGGTCTTCACGCTTCGGCGCGCGCTTCCGCCGACGGACACTGGCGAGCACGTCGATCTTCGACCGCTGTTCGGAAAAATCCTCACATTCTGGGGGTTGGGAAACGCGGGCCTGTTCACGGTGTTTGCGGCGCTTCGTCCGAGGCCGACCTTCTCGTCCAACGTTTCGTGGGCGATCGAGCGCGTGCTGCCATTGGCAATCTTTGCGGCACTTCTCCCGTTCGCGGCGCGGAATCTTCCGTCGCTCGGCACGGTGGCGCTCGCCTTGGCGTTCGGCTTTTCCAGCCTCGTGGGGGGAGAGCTCGTTCGGTTTCCGCGGCGACGTGGTCCGCGTTACGCCGTCGACGCGCTCGTGCTGCTGACGGTGCTGCTCCTCGTCGTCGATCCGGCGATGGACGTCGACGTCTATCATCACAATTTCTTCTTGGGGCCAACCGCGGCCGCACGCGCGGGAAAATCGCTTTTGGTCGACGTCAATTGCCAATACGGCGTCGGGCTGATTTATTTTCTCGCTGCCATCCTGGATCGACGCTTCGTGTCGCCGTCGCCGTCGGGTTTGGCGGTTCTCCTAGGCCTCTTCACGTGGGCCGAATACGCCGTCCTTTACGCGACGATGCGCACGGTCACGCGCAGCGCGGCGCTCTCGGCCGCCATTCTCCTCGTGATGGTCGTCGTGCCGACCTTCGAGCAGCTCAATTTCCAATCGTATTATCCGTCCGCAGGCGCGCTCCGATTTTTGCCCGGATTCTTGCTCGTCGGGTGCATTGCGCTGCGAGGCCGGTTTTCCGCGCGACGTCGGTGGCTGTTCGCCGCGGAGGCTCTCGTCGTCGGCGTGACGTCGATCTGGAGCCTCGAAGCGTTCGTCTACGTATTCGTCGCGTACTTCGGCTCGCTCGTCTACGAAGCCGCGCACGCCGAACGAGGTCAGATCGTGCGCTCGTTCGTCCGTCGGGTAGTGCCCACGGCGCTATCGATCGTGCTCTGGCACGCGGTCATCGCCGCATGGACGTTTGCGCGTGCCGGCGAGGGGCCGCAGTGGTCGCGTTACTTCGAGTACATTCGGCTCTACAGCGTGCAGGAATTCGGGTGTCTGCCGATCGAGCCGTGGACGCCGTGGCTCCTCATCGCCGGCGCGTACATCGCGACGATCGTCGCGCTCGGATACCGGCGGATCACCCTCGGTAAATCCGATCTGAAGTTCGAGTACGCCACCGCGTTTGCGATGAGCGCGCTCGGAGTTGCGCAATTCACATATTATTTGGGGCGCTCCCACTCAAACAATCTGTTTCACGTTTGTTTGCCGGCACTCTTCGTCGGTGGATTTTGGCTCATCCGCATCGCGAGTGATTCGGAGCTCGTCAGTCGCGCGTTCCGGCCATCGTTTCTGTTCGTCGGGGCCTGCGCGGCGGCCATGTTGGCGCTCTCGGCGTCGAGCGACCTCGCTCACAAGTTCGACCACACGTTGCTCGGTTTCGTAGCCACGGAGCGGACGCCAGCGTGGCCGGCACCGTCACGCCGCGCCGCCGATGCTGTGATTCTCATGCGCACGTACGCCCCCAACGCGCGTCGCGTCGCGCTCGTCTCCACGCCGGATGTCGAGGTAGAAGCGTTCCTCGTGACCCGCAAGGCGAGCATCTGGCCGCTCGCCTACTTGCCTCAAGACTTGCTGCTCCCGTCGGCGCGCCAGCGCATTCTGAGCTTCGACGACGGCCTCAAGTCGGGCGAGGTCGTCTTCGTCGACACGAGGTCGACCGCGGACGGCAACATCACGCTCGCGCACGACGTCGATCCCGTCGAAAAGGAGCTGTGGGCCGGCATCGTCCGTCGCTTCGGCACCGAAGTCCTGAGCGTTCGGCCGAGCGGCCTCGCCGCGGTGCGCCTCACGACGCGCCGTTGATCACGGCTGCGCCGGCGCTCGCTCGCTGTAAATCGTGAACCAACGGGCCGACGACTCGAGCCGATCCTCGTTCGCGTCGAGGAAGCGGTCCAACACCGTCGAGTAGAAGAAGGGGGTTCCGCTTCCCGGGTACGTCTTGACCTTCAGGGCGATCCCTTTGCCGGTCATGCGACGTCGATAATGCTCGATCAGCGCAGTTTGATCGGCTTGTTCCATGAGCCAGGCTGTGTTGCCGGCCGGGCGCATCCGTGAAAAGAGGTGCGCCGCGGGGAATTGATAATAAACGAGAAGGCGTCCACCTGGCGTCTCGTGACTCTTGATGACGTCTTCGAGATCTCGAAGGAACGCCGCCCGATCGGGGGACGTCATGAGGCCACGAAACGGTCCACTCGTAACCATCGTCGTGAGACCCTGAGGACCGTCGCGGTAAATGCTGCCCTCGAAGTGCTGGAGCATGACGGCGACGACGAGTGCGGGGCCCGCCAGGAGCACCGGCGAGAGGTGTCGGCGAGCGAGCGTTTCACGCGACAGAGCGTCGACCGCCATCGCCTCGTAGACGATGAAGAGCACGGCCGCGGGAAAGAAGCCGATGCCCCCGTTCAATTCTCCGTTCGTGCTCGCGTAGGCCGTGACGACGCCTGCGACCGCGGACGGGATCCAGACGACGAAGAACATCGTGCGCGCCGCCGCCGAGCGATGGAGGAGGAGCAAAAAAGCGGGCGCGAGGAGCGCCGCATAAATGACGATCGAGAGGTGCGAGAGAACGCTGCCCGGAAAGAAGAAGACGAGGCTGCCGAGCAAGATCGGCAAGACCAAAAACGCCGATTTGGGCTGAGCTTTTAGCGCCACGGCGGCGAGCGTCACGAGCTCGAGCGTGCGCAGGTCGAAGGGGGCGTGCCGGTACCAGCCCACGACGATGTCATGGAGCTTCGAGGGCGGGCGAGGATCGAGCCACACCCCGTAGGCGATCATCGTGTGGAGGTTCGACCAGCCGGCGCGCAGCAGGAGCGGCAGCACCGCGCCGGCGACGAGGGCCCCGCCAATGGCGTAATGCACGAAGGTCGACCGTCGCGAACCCTTCGCCACTGCGACGAGGACGAGCGTGGACACGAGAACGGGCAAGCCCAACGGCGGATAGGCGACGGTGGCAAGCCCGTGGCAAACGCCGGCCCACCCCACATCGCGATCCGTGCCGTCGGGGAGGAAGCGGCGCGCGACGAGGAACGAGCCCATCGTCAGAAAGCCGCTCCCGAGCACGTTGTAGCCGAGGTTCGGAATCGAGTGCGGGACGAACACCACGCAGAAGAGCGATGCGACGAGCGCGAGCGGCCAAGCGACGAGGCGGCGGAGCGTGGAGAACACGGTCGCCCCCACGCCGATCTTGAAAATCAAGAAGAGCGTCCGCATGAAGGCCATGATGCCCGCCGACGATCCGGTGATTTTCAGATAACTCCAGACGAATGGCGTGAGCAGCATGCCCGCCGTCTGGGCCGAGTTCATTTCGTCGATGAACGGACGATCCCCGAGCGCAAACCGGTAAGGGAGGGCCGTCGAAAAGGCCTCGTCGAGGAGGTCGACGCCGATGGCGAACCGCCGGCGCATCGCGTACAGGACGAACGCGGTGAACGCGACGGCCAGCACCGCGGACGGATCGCGCCGCCACCACGGTTTGGAGGCCGCGTCGTTCATCGCTCCTCGATGACCTGCCGGAGATAGTTTCCGTAGTCGCTCGAGCCGTACGTCTGTGCGATGCGCTCGAGCTGGGCGAGGTCGATGAATCGCTTATGGTAGGCGATCTCCTCGAGGCACGCGACCTTGAGGCCTTGGCGCTGCTCCAGGGCCTGCACGAAGACCGACGCACCGAGGAGAGAGTCGAACGTGCCGACGTCCAGCCAGGCGACGCCGCGGCCGAGCGGATTGACGTAAAGGCGACCTTGCTCGAGGTACTTCACGTTCAAATCGGTGATTTCGAGCTCGCCTCGCGCCGACGGCGTCAAGCTTCGAGCCAATTCGACGACGTTCCTGTCGTAAATATAGAGCCCCGGTACGGCCCAATTCGATCTGGGCTTTTGCGGCTTTTCCTCGATTCCGAGGACTTTGCCGTCGGCGTCGAACTCGACCACGCCGTAACGCTCGGGATCACGTACGCGGTAAGCGAAGAGCTCGGCGCCGCGATTACGCGTGACCACCGATTCGATCAATTGAATCAGCTGGTGGCCGTAGAAGATATTGTCGCCGAGGACGAGCATCACGGGGCTGTCGCCAATGAAGTCCGCCGCGATGAGGAAGGCCTGCGCGATGCCCTCGGGTTTCGGCTGCGCGAGGTACGTCAGCGAAAGGCCGAGCTCCTCTCCGGTGCCGAGCAACCCCTCGATCATCGGCAAATCGCGCGGCGTGCTGATGATCGCGATTTCGCGAATTCCCGCGAGCATCAGCGTCGCCAGCGGGTAATAAATCGCCGGCTTGTCGTAAACGGGGACGAGCTGCTTGCTCACGTACCGCGTGATCGGCGCGAGTCGTGTACCGCTTCCTCCGGCGAGAAGAATGGCCTTCATGCATGCCTCCTGCGCGTGACGGCGTGGCACCATTCGGTGTTGCCGAGGTACCACTCGATGGTTGCGACGAGTCCGCCCTCGAACGTGTGGCGGCGCGTGAAACCGAGTTCGGTGCGCGCGCGCGTGTCGTCGATCGCGTAACGGAAATCGTGGCCAGGGCGGTCGGTCACGAACTGCATTTGGCTCGCGTAGCTCTTGCCGTCACCGCGCGGACGGAGCTCGTCGAGGATGGCGCAGATGCGTTGCGCGACGTCGATGTTGGCGCGCTCCGAGGCGCCGCCAAAGCAATACGTCTGACCGGGGGTTCCGCGCTCGAGCGCGAGGAGCACGCCGCGCGAGTGATCCTCGACGTGAATCCAGTCTCGGACTTGCAGCCCTTTGCCGTAAATCGGCAATGGTTCACCTGCGAGGGCGCACGAAATGAGCCGGGGAATGAGCTTTTCCGGGAACTGACGAGGCCCGTAATTGTTCGAGCAATTCGTCGTGAGCGTTGGCAGCTTGTACGTGTGGTACCACGCACGGACGAGGTGATCTCCGGCCGCCTTCGAAGCCGCGTAAGGCGAGTTCGGCGACATGGGGCTCGTCTCGGAGAACTGGCCGGTCTCACCGAGCGCGCCGTAGACCTCGTCGGTCGAGATTTGCAAATATCGGAATCGCGATTGCTCCGCGGTGTCGAGCGACTTCCAATGTGCGAGGGAAGCCTGGAGCATGCGGAACGTGCCGACGATGTTCGTGTCGACGAAGTCGCCGGGCGCGTCGATCGAGCGGTCGACGTGCGACTCGGCGGCGAAGTTCACGATCGCGTCGATCTTCTCGGTGCGAAGGAGATCTCCGACGAGTTCGCGGTCGCAAATGTTCCCGACGACAAGCCGGCACCGCTCGTGTTTGGGGACGCTCTCTTCGTGTCCCGCGTAGGTGAGCGCGTCGAGCACCACGACGCGGTGCCCGTCGGCGAGCGCGGCTTCGACGAAGGCACTTCCGATGAATCCGGCGCCGCCGGTGACGAGCATGGAGCGTGCTGCGGTCATGGGGAGTTCTCCGCCGAATTGGTATTCGGTTCGTCGAAATTGAGGACTTTGGCCACGATGAAATGAGGCCGCTGCTTCACTTCTTCGAAAATCTTCGCGAGATATTCCGCGATGAAGGCGAGGCTGAAGAGCTGAATCGAGCCGAGGAAAAGGCAGACGACGATGATCGTGCTCACGCCCTGCGGAACCGAAGGATCCAGAATGCGGCTGATGATTTGCAAAATCGCCGCGGTCACCGCCAGGAGCGCGACGACGAGCGCCGCCATCGAGATGAACTCCAGCGGAATGTACGAGAACGAAAAGAGCCCTTTTTTCGCCCAGCGAAAATTCGAGAGCAGGTTGTTCGTCGAGCGCCCGAACATGCGCTCCGGTCGTACGTAAGGCACACCCGTCTGTTTGAAACCTGCCCACGCTCGGAGCCCGCGCATGAAGCGGTCGCGCTCGGGCAACGTGACGAGCACGTTCATCACCTTGCGATCGATCAGCGAAAAATCGCCAGCATCGACGGGGACGCGAATGTACGAAATCTTCTGGAAGAGGCGATAAAAGCCTTTGTATGCGAGCTCCCAGAGAAGCGGCATTTCACGCTTCGTGCGGATTCCGTAAACGACGTCGTAGCCCTCGACCCACTTCTTGTGGAACTCCTCGATGAGCTCGGGGGGATCTTGGAGATCGCCGTCGAGCAGCACGCAGGCGTCCCCCGTCGCGCGCTTCATACCGCTCGTGAAGGCGGCCTGAGAGCCGAAGTTGCGGCTGTGCGTGATGCCTTTGATGTGCGGGTCGGTCTTGGTGAGCTCTTCGAGGACGCGCTGCGTGTCGTCGGGACTTCCGTCGTTGACGAAAATGGTCTCGTAGTCGCAGCCGATCTTCTCGAACGTCGCGGCGAGGCGCGTCGCCATGATTGGGATTGCTTGCTCGTCTTTGTAACAAGCAATGATGGCCGAGATCTTGCGCCTGATCATGTCACCCCAACATGGCTCGTGCTGCGTTCGTCACCGTCTCGGGCGTCAACCCGCTTTGGTTCAGATGGAAGGCTGCGCTGCCGTAGCGCTGTCCTTTTCGGTATTCGGCGCTCATGACGGAGAACGCGTCGACGTCTGCCGCGACCGCGGCTGCGAACGATTCTCCGATGCCTCCGCTCGCGTAGTGCTCCTCGACGAAGAGCACGCGTCGCGTCGCGCGGACGCTCTCGCGGAGATCGCGATCGAGACCTAGATCGAGGGGGAATCGCGCAATGCCGAAAATGTCGATTTCCGCGTCCTCCGTGGGCTTCGACATTCGGTTGACGATCTGCGCGGCGTGGCCGGCGGCGACGATGGTGAGCCCGCGGCTCCGTGCGCCCGGCCTCTCGGCATAACGGCGCGTGAGCGTCGTCGGATGTTCGGAGAGCGCGGGTCGGTCGTCGGCGAATCCGGAAATGGCGAGCCGCAAATAGGCAGGATCGGCCAAGTCGGCCATCTGGCGCACCGCGGCCGCCACGTGGTTGTTCGAGCAGGGGAAGTAGAGGTGCATGTTGGGGAGCGGCTTGAGCGCGCCGAGATCTTCGAGCGCGTGATGCGTCGACCCCATGATCCCGTACGTGTACCCGCCGCCATTGCCGACGACGCGGACGGGCAGCTGATGCAGGCAGATGTCGTTGCGAATCTGCTCGAGGCAGCGGTAGGTGGCGAACGGCGCGATGGAATAGGCCCACGGGCGGAGGCCCGTGAGCGCCATGCCGGCGGCGACGCCCATCATGTTCTGCTCGGCGACGCCGACGTTGAGGAACCGCGGTCCCAGCTGGTTTTGAAGGCCCTCGAGCGCGTTGAAGCCGAGATCGCCCGTCAGGAAGACGGAGCGAGCATCGTTCGAGAGCTCACGTGCGACCGCGTCGACGAATTGCACTCTCACGACGATTCTCCATCGAGGCTACGTAGCGCGTCCCGGTATTGGGCCTCGGTCATCGGCAGGTAGTGCCATTCGAGCTTGCCCTCCATGAACCCCACGCCGTTGCCCTTTCGGGTGCGCGCGATGATGCAGGTGGGGCGTTGCGGATCGAGCTCACGGGTCGCTGCGTGCAATTGCTCGAAGTCGTGGCCGTCGATTTCATGGGTGGCAAAGCCGAACGCGCGCCATTTGTCGGCGAAGGGCTCCATGTCGAGGACCTCGCGGGTCGTGCCGAAGCCTTGAAGACCGTTCGCGTCGACGACGACGAGCAGGTTCGACAGCCCATGGTGCGAGGCGAAGGCTGCCGCCTCCCACACCGAGCCCTCGTTGCACTCGCCGTCGGAGAGGAGCGCGGCGACACGCGTGGTCTGCTCGTGGACGTGCTTGCGCGCATACGCGATGCCCGCGGCGATCGAGAGGCCGTGGCCGAGCGAGCCCGTTGCGGCGACGATGGCAGGGACGGCACGCGGCGCGGGATGCGCCGGGAAGAGCGTCCCGTCCTGGTAATAGGTCGCGATCTCCTCGTCGGAGATTCGCCCGTAGTGGTGCAGCGTCGCATAGAGCGCCGAGGCCCCGTGCCCCTTGCTCAGAAGAAACGCGTCGTCTTCACCGAGCCACACCTTGTGCAGGAGCGCGAGAATGTCGATGGACGAGAGCCCGGTGCCGATGTGTCCGGACTTTGCCCGGTAATGCATCGCCAAGAGCATCTTGCGAATCGCGAGCGCGTCGCGGCGCAGCTCGGCGAAGATCGTCGACGAGTCGGTCATTCAACGCGCTCCTGTTACCGCGTGCCGTTCGGCGTCGTTCGTGACGTTCGTGTTCTCGTCCGTGAAACGTGCGGTCGCGGCGAGGCCGTCGTCGAGTGACGTCGTCGCCTTCCAACCGAGCATTTCGAACGCCTTCGTCGGATTCGAATACCAGTCACGGTGATCCCAACGGCGATTGGCCATCGAGCCCCAGACCGGTTCTTGCGCAATGCCGAAGAGCTGGCGGACGCGTTCCACGATGGTCGCGAGCGTCGTCGCATGTCCGCTTCCGATGTTGAAGACTTCACCGCGCGCCACGGTCGTCGCGGACTCGACGACGCGTTCGAAGGCGTTGCAGACGTCGTCGATGTAAACGAAGTCGCGTGAAATTTGCGGATCGACGAGGGGAGGGTACGTCCCCTCTTTCCCGCACTTCAGGAGTCGCGGAATCAGCCGTGAAGCTTCTTCGTACGGGCCGTAGACCGACGAGAGGCGCAAGACCCAACCGGGGAAGTTGCGTGTCTTCGAGACGAACTGCACGAACGCGGTCGCGGCGACTTTGGAGACGGCGTAGTCGCTGTCGGGCAGCGGCGCGGAATCCTCGCGGGGCGCCGTGCAGTGGAGGCCGTATTCGGACGACGAGCCGGCATGCACGAAGGCGCGGAAGCCCGGCAGTGCGCCGGCAGCCTCGACGAGGTGGCGGACGGCCTCGAAGTTGACGCGGTAGATGCGCGACGGCTCCGTCTGGCTCGGGTAAGCGCCGTAGGCCGCGCAGTTGAGCACAACCTCGGGCTGGGCGTCACGAAGGAGCGCACTCACCTCGTTCGCGGCCGTGAGGTCGACCTTCACCGTCTCGATGGTCGAGGCCGCGTTGGCGAGTCGCCATCCTGCGCCCGATGGCCCGCAAACGGCCACCACCCGATGTCCCTTGGCCGCGAAATGACGGCACAGGGACGCTCCGACGAAGCCGGTCGCCCCCGTCACGAGGACCGTCGAGGTAGCACTTCTCCGCATGTGGCTCTGTATAGTGCGAAATCGGTGGGCAAAAGTACCACGAGACCGTGGACTTGTTGACGTCGAAATGTGTGCCCATCCAAACGGAGCCGGTCCGTGAGAACGCTCCGTTCGGCAGGCGCCAGGCAGCGGCCGTGCGCTTTGTTGGCGTTCGTTCGTAAGCGTCGCGGGACGTGACTTCGTGCTTGACGTCGCCCTGGCGGTCTGGGGACTCCTGGCGCCGTGAACGACACGGCCACGCGGTGGCACGTGTGCGGCGGAAGCCGATCGATGCACCGCTGGCACGACTGCGTCATTACCGACGGCTACATGCACGGTCATTGGGCGACGAACGCCGTCTACGGCACCCAACCGTTGCCGGCCCAGCTCCTCGCCGGTGAACGGTGAACGCCGCGCATCACGCCGTGGCTGTCTTCACCGTAGGTGGGGAATGTGCGATGCGCCCCAGCTGACTCTTCCGTGGGGCGGGACGCGGGCGCTCATTGAACCTCGATCTTGAATGGCGAGGTGGGCCGGCTGCCTGCGCCGGCGGGGTAGCCGTAGCTTGCCGCGTAATCCGTGCCCCAAACGTAGAGCGCGAAGGGACCGTCGCTCGATGCCTCGTGGCGACCGTAGCTACACACCCCGATGTCGGTCGGGACGGACTTGCCCGCTCGCGTCACGTCGAGCCACGTGTACTCGATGTCTCCAGAGGTGCCCAGCGGCTGCCACCCACTCACCTTGCCCACGCAGTCGAGGTTCACGTCGTGGAAGCCTTTGGAGTCCTTCTTGCGGACGATGGTGAGCGTGCTCGTCGCGTACGTGTAGTCGACGAAGAAGACGTAGTTGTCGAGGAACTGCTCGTCCGGCACCACGTTGACGAAGTCCGGGTCGCCGTCCGAGGCGTACATGTTCGCGCCGCTCATGAAGTCGGCGAGGTAGATCGGATACGTCGAGTCCTGGCTGTGCACGTGGAACGTCTTGTCGGTCGCGAAGTCGACGAACTCGCCGCTACCGAGTGTGACCGGTGCGCCATCGGGAACGGATGGCTCCCACGTGAGCGTCGTTCCTTCGCGAGCGGCGCCGATTCGCCAGTACACGCGCTCGGCAAGATTTCCTCTTCGGGATTTGTAGGGGATACCCGAATACGAGCTTCCCCACTGGTTGACGGGCGGAATCTGTTGGTGAAGCGTATCGCACGCTTCGATCGTCGACGGGATGTAAGGACACTGCGTTCCGCCGAAGAGCGCCACCGGGTGATTCGATTCCAGTGGACTGCCCGCCAGACTCTCGAGCTGGCGGAATTCGAGGATTTGGCCCTTCTGCAGAGTCCACGAATGGGTGACGCCCTTGGCTGCGCCCTCCACGTTCACACCGGGCTTCACGTCGGCGCGCGGGTGAATACGCACGACGGTGTCGTCCTCTTGTGCGACGATCTGGACGAAGCGAGGGTCTTCGTCGCCCGGATATCCGTCGACGAGCACGTAGTTCGTACCCCACGACGACGTCGGCAGGAGAAGCGTGGCCGAAGGGATGTAGCTTTGGGCGCCGCCGTACGGAAAGGACGAGTACGCGGAGACGGGAACGTCGGTCTCGAGGTGGAACGCTTTGTAGATGCTGGTGTCGTGCGCGCTCACCACCGTGCCGTGGTACGCGACCTCGACGCCGCTCGGGCAGGGCACGAATGCCGCGCTGTTCGGGCCGGGCGTGCCTTGCGAGAGAAAGACGACGGCGACCTCGCCGGGAGGAACGGGGCCGTCGAAGTGCTCGTAATGAACGCCGTCCGCCGTGCTGGAGGCGCGATAGATGCTCTTCGAGACGTCGATGGCATCGCGGCCGAACGTGGCTTTGATCGTCGCCGGCGTCGTCCACGTATTGGCGATGAAGGCCGCGAAGCAAGATACGTCGGATGCCTGATGCGCGTCGGGAGGCGTGGTCCAGAACGAGCAACCCAGAGATCCCTGGCTTCCGACGGCGGCGTCGCAGGGCGTCGTGCACTTGCCGTTGCCGCATCCGAAGCCGTCGGCGCACCTCTCGACCACCTCGTCGGTACAGCCGTCGAGAACCTCGTGGAGATCGCGCGAGCACTTGCGTCCCGCGCAAGCTTCGGCCGGGATCGACACGGAGCCATCGTCGTCGGCCACGCGCGGTGTCGAGTCCTGTTCGAACGCGCGGTCGTCGGACTTGCACGCCACGAATCCGACGAAAAGAAACATCGAACCAACCGCCGTACATCGAACGAACGAGCTCATCACGTTCTCCACGGAAGACCGCGTCACGGGAAGACGACCGGGGTAGGGGAGGGGTGGCGTTCCTCGTCACGCATTCCTCGTCCGAGCTGTCCGGCGGCGTTGTATCCCCAGCACCAAACCGCACCCGCTCGCGTGAGCACGCACGTGGAGTACGAGCCCGTCGCGACGGACACCACGTCTTCGGGCGTGCCCTCCGCGAGCGCTGGCGTGTACACGTAGTCTTGCGCGTCCGTTGCACGTTCGCCGAAACGGTTCTTGCCGCCCCAACAGCGGACGGTGCCGTCGGTCAAACGTACGCACGAATGCGTGTGGCTCGCGGAGACCTCCGTTGGCCACGTGGTCGGCGGAAATGCCACTTCGACCGGAAGCTTCTCGTCGCTCACGTAGCCGACGCCGAGCATGGCCTCGCCGGCGGCGCCCCAGCAGAAGAGGCGTCCGTCGACGGTGACTGCGCAGGCATGTCCGAAGGCAGAGGAAACGCTACGAACGGCGGATATCCCAAAGACGGGACGCGGCGTGTAGTCGACGAATTCCGTCGTCTCGCGTCCGAGAGTGCCCTCCGCCATACCGCCCCACGAGAGGAGCTTGCCTTGTTCGTCGACGACGAAGCCGGTTACGGTCAGCGACCAGGTTGCCGACGACCAAGGCAACACGACGTCGCGCACCTTGCCGCCTAGTACGAACGGAACTCGAGGATCGGATTCGAGGAGATAGATACCCACGCCCCAACACACGGGCTCTCCGTCGGGCGAGACCGCGCAGGTGACGCGTGTCCCGTCACCTTGCGTGCTGCTCACTGCGATTCGAGCAGCCTGACCCGATTTCGTCGGAACGGCGATTCGCGTTGGGGTCGGACTGTCGGCCCCCCAGCAGTCGACGCCTCCGTCTTTCGTCACCGCGCACGTTCGGTCCGCAGTCGCGGCGATGTCGACGATGTCTTTCACGCCCTCCACGACGACGGGCGTAGCTCCGGGAGCGGCGTCCGGTCCGGCGTCGAGGGGGTCTGCGGAAGCGCCGGCGAAGGCTGGATTTCCCCAGCAGCGTGCCGTGCCGTCCGAGAGGACGCCACAATAATGCTGCTGCCCACCGACGAGGCGAACGATGCAAGGCGACGCATCACATTCCACACCGGGAGACTCTGCCCCGTCGTACGGCACACGGGCGTCGGCGATGCCCGCCTCGACCGCGCCGGAGTCCGTCGACGTGTTCGGGAGCACAGCGGTGGTTCCGTCGGAGGCCGCCTCTGGAACCTCGAATCGATCGCGTGGCTCGGACGCGTTGTCCCCGCAAGCGAGGAGCACGAGGACGCCTACTCCGAGCGCGGTCGTCGAGAACAGGAACGTGCGTGCGCGTCTCTTCATCGGGCGACCACCTGATGCAAGGCGATATTCTCTCCCACGACCCACAGCTCGTGCTCCGTCGAGGTCACGTTCCCGTCGATGGCGTGCAGCGGCGCGATGAGCGGTGAGCTCGTGATCGAGACGTGCGCGACATTCCACTTCACGCCGTCCCATCTCCGGACGATGCCCGGCGTCGCGATCATCCACACGTCGTCCGACGACGAGCTCCAGAGACCTTCGGGCGTGCTGCCGTAGGCGGGCTGCTCATCGAGTGTCCACACATAGTCCCCCGCGGGCATGGCTGCGCCCGCGTCGAACAGGTGATCGTTCGCCTTTCCCATCCGCGTGATCCATGTGCTGATCCCCGGATAGGCCACCGTGAAGAGCGTATGGACGCCGTCGGAGCTCAGGGTGCCCCCGCGCAGAGCAATGAGCCGCTCGCTCTCCATGACCACGCGCTCCCACGCGTCGAGCGAACCAGTGTCGGCCGGTGGCGTCTTATCGCCTCGAAACCGGGCGGCCACGAAGTTGACAGGACAGCCGTTGTCAGAAAAGCAGCATTCTTTCCCGTTGTCGCTGCAATCGGTGGTTTCGAATCCGGTGATCCATACCTGGGAATCACGTTGATACATCGACGTGATCTTGTTCCTCGACGGCGCCTCGATGCCGTTCGGGAACTCGGACGGCGTGAACATGGGCTTTCCGTTGGTGTCGTGGTTGCCCGTGTAGCGGAAGATTCGATGGGCAGTGATCGCCCATACGTCCATCGAAGATGTGCTTCGAAATCGAAGAATGTCTTCGTCCGCGCCCAGATCCAAGGACTCGAAGAGGATGCCGCCACCCTTGCTCGTGCCGTGCGCCACGTAGTGGTCTTCGCCCGCGATCCAGATTTCGCTGTCGCTCGATCCCCACACCGTTCGGAGTGGCGTCTTCGCATCGAAGGCAACACGCCACTCTCCGGTCCAGTGAAGGAGATAGCCTTGCGCGGTGACGGCCCAAGCTTCGTGATTGGGGGCCGCCCATACATCGACCAAACTCAGACCTTTGGGGGGAGCGACCAGACCGCCGTCGCCGTCCGGAACGACGGGCAGCTTCGTGTGGCACCAGCCCTGATCGGTGCAGAGCTTGTCGGCGTCGATGGCCGCGTCGGCCGCGTCGGGCGGTTCGAGTTCGCGGCCAGCCTCCTCGGTCGCCGAGTCGCTGCTCGCATCAGGCGGCTCGGCGGGAGTCAGGGCGGCGTTCGATTCGCTTGCCGCGCAGGCGATCGCTCCGCGCCCGAAGAGGCCGAGCGTCGCGAGGGCCATCATGGTGGTTCGAATGCGCGTCATGGCCGGTTCCTGTTTTGTGTCGTGCGATGCAGAATGACGCCTTCGCCGACGATCCAGACGTCGTTTGGCCCCGTGCCCCAGATGCCGTAGAGGTTCGGCCGGCTGCCCGGCGGTAGTCCGGCATCGGCGATCGACCATGCTGTGCCGTCCCAGTGAAGGAGCGTGCCTTCGTCGCCCACGATCCAGACGTCGTTCGGGCTCGACCCCCACACAGCATGGAGCGCAAGGCTCGTGGGCGAGTTGACGACGTCGAAGGTCGAAGGCGCTCCCGTCGAGTGGCGGATCGTTCCGACGCTGCCGACGATCCAGATGTCGCTGGTGCTCGACCCCCAGATCCCTTCCAGGGTATTCGTCGTCTGACTGTCCCAGGCGAGCCATCGGGCTGGCGTCTCCTGGCTCGCGGGCTCGTAGCGGAAGATGTATCCCTGCTGGCCGACGCCCCACACGTCGTTCGGTCCGGCGCCCCAGATGCCTCGGATCGTCGCGTCCCAGCCGGAGGTGTCGAACTGGCGATACACGGTCTCCGCATTCCAGACGACGCCGCCGTCTTCGGACGTGCCTTTCGACCAGAAACTTCCGGGCGCGCCGAAGCGCGACGAGTAGGCTCCTCCCATCCAGATCGCGTCCTTCGAGCTTCCCCAGAGAGTCCAGGTGCGCCCCTCGCTCGCGAGGTCGTCGACCCATCTCTCTCCCTGCACGGACTCCCATTCGAGGCCGCCGTCGGGAAGCGCCTTGGAATGGAGGGGAGCACGCGAGGCGGCGATCCACACGTCGTCGCTCGCGGTACCGAAGACGGAGAAGAGCGCGACGTTGGTGCCGGAAGGCACCGTGGAGAACGTGTTTCCGTTGCCGTGGAGGATCGTGCCGCGCGAGCCGACGGCCCAGATGTCGGTTGCCGAGCTGCCCCAGATCCCGTTGAGGACCACGTCGGATGCCATCGGCGCGGTGACGGCACAGAAGTCGACCGCCGCGCAGTCGACCGGCGGTGGCGCGCACGTGTTCGACGCTTCGCAACCGGGATTGACGAAGACGTCTCCATCTCCGCCATCGGTCGTGGCGCCTGCGGCGTCTCCATTGTCGGGCAATCGGGTTTCGGGCGGCGCCGCGCCGTCCGTCTCGGTCTGGTCGGCGCACGCGGCAGCGACGACGGCGGCAGAGAGGAGGCCGAACACGGTCGACGACAACATCGAGCGATGGCGCTTCACTGGACGGTCCCCTTGCCGCCGTCGCATTCGATGGTGGCGCAATGGCCGGCCACGCAAGGCTGGCCGAGGCCGTTGTCACACGAGGCCCCGCACGCCCCGCAGTTGTGAGGATCCTTGTCGAGCTCGACCTCGCAACCGTCGTCCATGCGACCGTTGCAGTCCGCGAATCTGGGATTGCATTCCCAGCTGCAGCGACCACCGGTGCAGGCGGCTTTACCGTCTTTGCTGTCCCATCGATAGTTTGCGGGGAAGGGACATGAGAATCCGCACGAACCGCAGTTGTCGGGATCGGTATCCAAGTTTCGACACGTGCCATTGCACAATGTCTCGTTGGGATTGCACACTCCGGGCGGATTTCGGCACTGGACGGCCGTGTCGAAGGTTCCGAAGCAGGCCTCACCCGGCTTACACGCGTGTCCGCACGTCGCGCAGTTGGCCGGATCCGAGAACAAATTGATCTCGCAGCCATCGGCTTTCGTGCCGTTGCAATCGGCCCAGTAGACGTATTTTCCCGTCTCGCACTTCACCTTGCACTGCGAGTTTTCGCAGCCCCAGACCATGTGATCCGGATAGGTTCCCGCGTCGACTTCGTGATCGGCGCAGGAATAGCCACACGCGCCGCAGTTGTTGTCGTCGGAGCGGGTGTCTTTGCACTGGCCATTGCAGTCGATCGTGCCCGGGGCACATCCGCACCGGCCTCGGATGCAGCGCACGCCGGGGTCACACTTGATTCCGCAGCCGCCACAGTTGTCCGGATCGGTCTGGGGGTCGACCTCGCAGCCGTCGTCGACGATGCCGTTGCAGTCACGAAAGTTCTGGGGACTGCACGTGGCCTGACACTGGCCTTCGACGCAGGCTTCGACCATGTGGAGCTCGGCAGGAAGGTTCGGGCAGCTCGCCCCGCACGCTCCGCAGTTCGCATAGTCGTCGGCGAGATGGGTCGAGCACCGATATTTCGACACCTGACCGTAGCGGTTGGGACACGTGCCCCAGAGCGGAGGGCACTCGCTCGTCACGCACATCTTCGCGGTGCTTGCCGCGTCGTCGTCGAGCGAGGTTTCGGCGTCATCCGCGTCGACCGGTGACGTGAAGCTCGGCGTCGGCTCCGCTGCGGCGTCGTCGGGGCTTCCACCGATGACGATCGTGTCGGTGACGGACGGTGCGCACGACGTGGCGATGACGATCACCGAAGCGATCGCGGCGATGCCGATGGCGGTACGGTGCCTAGGCCGGTTGACCCGGGCGGTAGAGGAATCGAGGTTCATGCTGGCCGGCCCTGCGAGTCAGTGGATCGAAGCGAGGAGGGACCGAATTCGGCTCGCGTGGGGCCCATCGGGATTCTTGGCGAGAATGGATTCTCCGAGCGAACGGGCTCGATCGCGATCGCCTCTGGCAACGAGCGCCTCGAGGCGCATGACGGGCGCTTCTTCGGCGAACATTCCGTGTGGGAATCTGCGCTCGTAGCGGTCGAGCGCGCGAATGCAGACGTCCGTGTCGTTCTTCGACAATGCGGCGCGTGCCGACTCCATGATGGCCAATTCGTCGTTGAACGACGAATCGGTCTTGGCGGCACTATTTCGCTTTTCGTTCGCCATCGGCGCCGACGGAAGATCCTCGACGCGTATGCTCGCTTCGAATGGCGGCTCCGAAGGCGCGGGTGACGTCTCGGGAGCTTTCTCGACAGTCGCAGCAGGCGTCGCCGTAGGCTCGGTGGGACCCATCGCGCGATCCGAAGCCTTCGGCCACGCCGTCCAACCCACGCCGATGGCGCAGAGGAGGGCGAGCGACGCCGGAACCTTGGCGAAGAGCGCCCACTTCCAGCGTGCCGCCTGACGCGCCACACCGGCGGACGAGCCTGCCGCCTTCGTGGCTTGGAAATCGGAGAGCGCGCGCATGGCACGTGACGGATCCATCGAATCGCTCTTCGCGGCACTCAGCGCATCGCGCACCGCGGCGTCGTCCGCGGCGTCAATCAGGCGAGGCGGAAAACTCGGCTGGCTCATCGTCCACTTCTTTCGAGGTTGCGTTCGCTCGCGTGCGCGCGGGCAATGGCGGAACGGAATTCTTCACGGGCTTTGCGCAGCCTCGAGGAGACGGTTCCTACGGGAATGCCGAGGTGGTCGGCGATCTCCTGCCCGGTGAGCTCCTCGAGCTCGTAGAGGACGAAGACCACGCGCTTCTCTTCCTCCATCGACGTGAGAATGCGCTGCACCATCGCCAGGCCTTCTTTTCGACCCAGCGCATCCTCGGGACCGGGCTCCGACGTCGGCGATTGTTCGAGGTCCTCGACGTCCTTGGTTCGAGCGGTCGTTCTGGCACGACGTCGACCGAGATCGCGCGCGACGTTCACGCAAGACGCGCAGACGAACGCTTTGAGGACGGTCGGTCCCTCGAGCTCGTCGAACCTGCGATCGGCGGCGACGAGGACGGTCTGGAGCGCGTCGTCGATCTCCCGGTCGTGTACGCCGAGGCGACGTAGGACCCGGTAGGCCACGTCGATGAGCGGTGCGATGGCGGTCCGGAAGACGCGATCACGCTGCCCGTCGCGCGCGTCCGGCTCCGCCACGCCACTCCTCTCCGTGTTGACGGCAATGGCACCCTGCACCTTGGTAGAGTGTGGGGTTCGCACGGGTCGATCACGAAAAGTGAAGGGGACTGTCACGCCACCGACAAGTTCGGCGGAGTCCCTGATTTCAGGCACCGGCACCGATCGGCCGAGCTCTACAATCGCAGGGCCCCGAAGAGCCCGCCCGTCACGCCGACCACCGGCGCCTGCGAGACGAAGTCTCCGTTGGCGAGAGTGTATCGGTTGCGTGTGACGGGGGCGGTGACGACTGCATCGGCGCCAATCGCCCACCTCTCGCCCAATCGGAACGTGGCGCGCAGCGAGCCTCCGCGGTCGAACCAAGCCGTCGCGGTTCGCCTCGCGTCGGCGACTCCCCGCGCCTCGACGCGCAGGATGCCGACGTTGGCCTCGGCGCAGGGCACGAGCTCGAAGCGCCCGACGGCAACCCTCAGGGGGCAGAGTCGGATGGCCGCCGCGGACCACAACGCCTCCGAGCTTCCTCCAGGGACTTTGGTTTCGCTCGGCAAGCTCTGCCTCAACGCCAACCCGACGGACGGGGCGAGCCACGCGGGGACGGATCTCCCCAGATCGAAGCGCATCTCGACGCCCGCATCGAAGACCGGAATCGCCGTTCCGGTCACGATGGAGGTGAGCTCCGCGCCGGCCTCCACGGCGAATCGCACGACGTCCTTCTTCTTCGAAGGTGGCTTCGGCGCGACCGGGGGCGCGACGCGATCGGCTCGGCGAGGCTCGGCGACCGTGACGACGTCTGCCGGGGGAACCGTATCAGCGGTCGGCTCCGGTGGGGCTTCCGGAGGTGGCTCGTCGGTGGGAGCCGCACCGAGGGCACGAGGATCGATGGCGACCGCCATGATGATCGCGACGGCACGTGCGACGCCGTCACATTCGGGCCCGGGAAGCTCACGCGTCGAGCTGCGCCCATCGGCGGTTCGAACGACGAGCTTTCCAGCGACGCCGGTGCGAGTCGTCACGAAGCGAACGTCGAAGCTCCGCGCGCTGCCGTTCGCCTCCGTCTCCTTCCACTTCGTCGTGTAACGGCGCACGCTGGCGAGAAAGCGCTCCTTCGTAGGACACGCCCCGTCCGCGGTGTAGGCCACCGAAATGGCCTCGACCGACGGCGACGGCTCCGATTCGTCGCTCGCGAAGGCCGCGTTCGCGTACGCCTGGCTCGCGAACGTCATGAGCGCCGCGACCGTCCAAACGGGGCAGGCTGCCGGTGTCCACGCCCCGCGAGACCCGAGCATGTCCTCTCGAAGTACCGTTCCGCGCTCGACCAGGTCAAGCGCGAGCGACGCGCCCGGACGTGTCTCGAGCAACGAGCGTTGCTGCTCGTGCGCTTGACCGCACCGACGCGGCAGGGGACTATGGTGGTCACCTAGCCGAGCGACGTTCGAGCATGCGACCCCGGGCGGTCTTCGTGGTAGCACCGCCAGCTCTGCTCGCCGCCATGCTCGTGGCGACGCCTCGCTTGGCGCGCGGTGAGGACGCTGACGCTTCGGGGGCACTTTCGGAGCCGCGGGTGCAGCGGACGCTACGCGTCGACTACCAGGCCGAGCCGATCTGTCCGGACGAGCGGGCGTTCGTCGACCTCGCGAGGCAGCGCGTTCGTGAGTGGCCGGGACCTTCCGACCATCCAACGCTCGTCGCGCGTGTGGTGGCGCGCAAGGAGGGGCGCGGCTTCGAGGGCCGACTCGTGCTCGAGGACAGTACGGGGGCGTCGCTCGGCGTTCGTGAGATTCACGAAACGCGATGCGATGACGTCGTGCTCGCGCTGGCGCTCTTCCTCGGTGTTGCCCTCGAAGCCGATGCGGTCGAGGCGTCGCGAGCGAAGGGCGCGGTGCCTGCCGAGCCGGTCGTTCCTGCGAAGCCGCTCGAGGCGCCCAGGAGCCCGTCGACGCGAAGAGGGCCCCCACCATCCGAGGTGAAGGCCGAACGAAGCGCAGAAGTCTTCGTCACGGGTGGGGCCCACGGCGTGTCGGGGCGAACGCCGAACGTCGCTGCGGGCGTGGCGTTGGGACTCGAAGCGCGACCGCCTACCGACGCGCGTGTGGTGCCGTCGCTCGGACTCGCGGTGGACGTGGCGCCCTATTCGACGATCGAACGCGGTCGCGGGCACGTCACCTTCGGTTGGGGGGCGCTCGTTGCCTCGGGATGCGTTTCGTTCGAGCACTTCCGTGGGCCGCAGCGGGAAGGGCAGTGGGAGCCTTGGGCGTGCGCGCGTGCCGAGGTCGGTGCACTCCGGGCGGCATCGAGCGGTTACGAGAGGAACGAATCCGCCACGAAGCCTTGGCTCGGCGCTGGAGCCGAAGCTGGCGTCGCTCTCTGGGTCGCCCCTCGCGTGGCCCTTACCTTCGGCGGCGGGGCGACGGTGCCGATTCTCCGCCAGTCCTTCGTTCTCAGCGGGATGTCCCTGTTTCGCGTGCCGCTCGTAGCGGCCGAGCTTGGGGTGGGGATGAAAGTTCGTGTCTGGTGATAAATCGGCTCCCAGCCGGGAATGTCACGGAGAGGAGGCCCCGCAGGCGAACGTCATGTCGGTGAATGTCGCTCGTCCACTTTCGCTCATGCCAGCCGAAGCGATCGGCCGTGACGAGCGATTGCGACGTGCCGTCGACGAGCACTACCTGTTCGTCTGGCGGTCGCTCCGGCGCCTCGGGATCCCGAAGGGCGAGGCCGACGACGTCGCCCAGGAAGTGTTCCTCGTCTTCTCGCGCAAGCTGGATGGAGTCGAGGTCGGCGCCGAACGACCCTTCTTGTTCCGCTGCGCGGCGAACTTCGCGATGCACGCGAGGCGCGCGATTCTCCGGCGCCGCACGCTGCAGGAGAAGGCCGCCATCATGGAGTCGGACTCCGCGCACCCCAGCGTCGAAGACGATGCCGAGCGACAGGAAGAGATCGCCCTCGTCGATACGCTGCTCGCCGAGCTTCCCGACGAGCTTCGCGACATCGTCGTTCTCTGCGAGCTCGAAGAAATGACGCTTGCCGAGGCTTCTGTCGTCCTCGGCATTCCGCCCGGAACGGCCGCATCGCGGCTTCGTCGTGCGCGTGCGGAGCTTTCGGCGGGCATGACGCGTTTGCAAAGGAGTACGAAATGAGCGAGCTCGATCCGCAGCTGCGTCGAGCGTTCGCTACGGCACGTGGCGAGAGGCCGGACACCGACGAAGGCAAGTCTCGAACACTCGCCGCGCTGGGCGTGGGGGTTGCGAGCGCCACGGCGACGTCGAGCGCGAGCGCGTCGTCCGTCGGTCTCCGACTCGTCGGACTTCTCGGGTGGCGAGGTTGGTCTGCCGTCGTCGTGATCGCCGCGGGCATCTCGATTGCCACCTTGTCTTCGTCGCACGAAGAGAAGGAGACTTCGACGCTTTCCAGTCCGACCGTGCCGATCCCGGCAGCCACCATCGCGCCCGTCGTGGTGCCCGTCATGGCGCCGGTCGAAGCGTCACCTGCGTTCTCGATCGCCGATTTGCCGAATGCGGCGCCAGATTCCCCGAGAGTCGATCGCACGCCGAAAGGACCTCGGGTAGCTTTCAACGCAGCACCCGAGACTGCGCGCGAAGCTCCACTTCAGGAAGGCTCGTCGCTTCGCGAAGAAATCGACGCGCTCGAACGTGCGCGTCGTGCGCTCTCGGACCGCCATTGCGCGCAAGCGCGCCGTGCGCTCTCGGACTACCGTTCTCGCTTTCCGAACGGCAGACTCGAGCGCGAGGCTGACGTCGTCGACGTCGAAATCACCGGACGCTCGGGGGACGTCGCACACGCTCGCGCGGCCGCGCATCGTTTCGTTTCTCGTTTTCCGGACAGCCCGTATGCCATGCGTTTGACGCCGTGGCTCGGCGACGAGGGCTCCGAGATCAACGTGACGTCGTGCACCGATATGACGCGTCCGTGACGATCGCGTGATCAGAGTCGAACCCGCTGGGAAGTATAGAGTCGATGCGTGCGCTTCATTCGTCACGGTGGCGAGTTGCCACTTCGGTGCAAGTCGTTCTTGCAGCGTGCCTTCTCGTGGCCGCGGCATGTGCGGTCGACCAAACCGATCTGGGCGGTGACCCGTCCGTCGCGACGCCGTCGTTCACGCCTGCCGACGGAGGCGACGCCGACGTCGAGGAGCGCGGGCTCACCAATTACTGCCCGTCGAGCGAATGTCCTGCTGGCCACGCCACGTGCCCGGGCTCGCGCTTCGCCTGCGACGTGAACTTCAAGGTCGACGTCAACAACTGTGGCGGCTGCGGGCTCGTCTGCCCGCAGGACACTTACCGAGAGACCTACGATTGCGTCGACGGTCGTTGCCAGATGGCATGCAGGACCGCTCCGCTGACGCTCGACTGCGACGGTGTGGACGACAACGGATGCGAGACGGATTCGGCAACGGGCGACAACTGCGCAGCGTGCGGTGACAAGTGCCCGGACGACAACGCTTGCGTCGATCGTACCGGTTTCGGTGTGATGAAGTGTGGCTGTGAGGCCGGGAAGATCTATTGCCCGTATACGCACTTCCCTCCGTGTACCGACGCGACGGCGGACGACAACAACTGCGGTGCTTGCGGCAACGTGTGCGATCCCACGGGGGGCGGTGGAGTCGATATTCCTTCGCATATGTACGTCGGTTGTTGGGAATCCAAATGTGATACTCTCAAGTGTGACGGCTATTTCGGTGATTGCGACGGACGGCGAGACAATGGTTGCGAGGTCTCGCTCTTCGACGACAACAATTGCGGCGCTTGCGGCAATGCGTGCGCTCCCACGGAGAAGTGCCTTCCTGGTGAATTCGGACAGCCCTTGTGCCTGTGTCCGCCGGGGCAAACCTATTGCTCCAGGGGATGTCTGTTCGGCTCCTGCAGTGGCAAATGCGCTGACCTCAGTTCGGATCTCACCAACTGCGGGGCGTGCGGGATCGCGTGCAGTACGAGCAACGACGAGGCGAGCTTCGCGGTATGCGCGTATGGCTCGTGTGAGCGTCACTGCATCGCCGGAACGGCGGATTGCAACGGGAACCTCTCCGACAGCTGCGAGACCAACACCGACAGCGATCCGCGCAACTGCGGGGCCTGCGGCCATGTCTGCGATGCCATTGCGGGCCAGGCATGCGTCAACGGTCGATGTGTCGTCGAACCTTGTGACCAAGATTCAGGAGTGGTGGCGCGATGAGAGCGAGGATGATTCTCGCCGCGGTCGTGCTCGGCTCGTGCACGTCGATTCTGGCCATGCTCGCGGCGTGTGCAACCGACGACTCGGCATCTCCTCCGTCAGTTGATGCGGGAGCGAACGCGGTTCCGGTCGCCGATGCGGGGCTCGACGTCGATGCCGAAGACGTCGACGCAGGACCGTGCTCGGACTGCGAATGGTTCCCCAAGGACTGCACCGACGACGTCCTGTGCAACGCGGGTCCCTACGATTCGAATAGCCCCGGTGGTCGACTCGACCCCGTCGCGAAGATCACCGTGATTCGCGGGCGATCCCCGTCCGACGTCTGGGCGGCAGGCGAGCTCGGTGCCTTTGCGCATTTCGACGGGACGTCTTGGAGCAAGGTCGAGGTCGACATCCCCGAGAGCTTGCATGCCATCTGGCTTCGCAGTTCGTCCGAGATCACCTTCGGGCGCCTCGAGCATCCCTATACGCGCGGGATGGACGCGGGAACCGACGCCTCGGTCTCCCCCGGAGGATGGTCCGAACAGGTGCCCGGCGTGACGAGCCCGACGTACGGGCCAAACGATGTCATCGTGGGGTCGGCGTGGGCATCCCCTAACGCAGAGTGGCTCTGGACCGCCACGCGCCCCACGGGGAGCGGGTCGCCACCCGGACTCTGGCGTCTTCGCGTCTTGCCCTCGGGCGTCCTCGAGCTCGGCATCGGGGCCACCACCACGCAGTGCGTCCTCGCGACCTGCATTAGGTTGGGCGCCATCCACGGCGCTTCGGCCGACGAGCTCTGGGCCGTTGGACAAGACGGAGCGACCGTCCGTGTCACCGCCGCGGACACCGATTCGCCGGTGGTCGACCAATTCAACAGCCAGACGCGAAGCCGGCTCGAGGGCGTTTGGCAATTTTCGTCTTCGAACGTCTGGTCCGTCGGCTATTCGGGAACGGTCCGTCATTACGGCGGTCAGGGGAGGGTTTGGGACGTCGTGAGTGACGTGCCCACGAGCACCAATCTCCACGCCATTACCGCCACCTCACCGTCCGACATCTGGGTCGTCGGTGACGCCAGTACCGTTCTGCACTTCGACGGAACGAGCTGGACACGCGTGAAGATCGCCGGGCTCGGCTCACGACGACCGGACCTCGTGTCGGCATGGTCGCCGTCGCCCGGTCGCGTGTGGATTGGCGGGCAGGGCGTTCTTCTCTCTCTCGGAGCAAAGCCATGACGAGGCGCTTTTTCTCTATCGGCGCGTCTCTTGCTCTGTCCCTCGCCGCCGTCTCGATGGCTTGCAGCTCAGACGAAGACGCGGCCGGCGGGCCAGAGCCGCAAGGTGACGCCGGTGTCTCGACGTTCATCGACAGCTCGTCGGCCGACGACGTCACGACCTCCCCGCTCGACGCAGGCGCGGACAGTGCGTTGTGCAGCCCAGCGGGATGGTGCGAAACGTCCCTGCCCGACGTCGATCTCGAGTTCAAGGACGTCTGGGTGTTCGATGGTCGTGCATTCGCGGTGGCGGAGAGCCCAACGAACGGCATCAAAGTCCTCGAGTGGACCGACGCGGCGGGCGCATGGACGTACATCGACGATGGGACGCAGAACGAGCCCGGGCTCGGCAAGTACTCGGCCGGCATCTGGGCGCCGAACGAGAACGAAGTCTATTACGCGGCTGCGCCATCGTTCGTTTATCACGGCAAGCGTGAATCGTCGGGATGGACGTGGTCGCGCTCGCTGCTCGAGGACCATAGCCCCGATGCCGACGGTGGGACTCCCCACGATCACGGTCGTCCGTTCGACCGTGCGCGAGGCATCGCTGCGCCCGCGCTCGGCGTCTGGGGCACGAGTGCCAACGAGGTGTATGCCTGGTATGCGAATACGATTTATCGGTGGAAGAGCGAGAGCAGTTCGGCTCCTGCGTGGACTGCCGAATACGTCGTCGATACGGTCGACGACCCTGCCGAACACGTGTTCTTCCTTGGAGCCGCGGGGACTGATTCGAACGGCGTTTGGTTCGCGGCCGCGCGCGATCGGTATCCGACGGGCGGTTCCTGTGTGGTTCTCGTCCATCGAACGGCGCAAGGCTACGAGCGCATCGTCGACGGCACGGTGTCGGGCATGAGTTGCGAAGCTCTCGACGGTGGCGCGGCCTTCGGCGGTCCCGACGGATGGCTGACGAATCTCCAGGTCTCGCCGGCCGGGCAGGTGACGGGCCTCAAGGGCGCGCGTGACGTCGCGCGTATGGCGAGCGATCTCTCGACGACCTTCGCGACGGTGCCTCAGACACTCTCCGCCGCTGCCGCGAGCTCGCTCTGGATGGATCCGGATGCCCAGCCGTGGCTCTCGAGCCAAGCATTCGTCCTCCGTGGTCGAGACGTCTTCCAGGCTGGGGGCTTCGAGATCTCCAGCATCTCGCTCCGCGGCGGGCCTCTGTCACGACCGATGAATCGCGTTCGAGGAAGTTCCAACCACAATCTCTGGGCTGTCGGAGTTCGCTATGCGCTTCACAAGACGACGCCTTGACCGACAGCGCTCGGCGGCGGCGCTCGCGATGGTCGCCTTTTCCGCCGCGGGTCTGGCTGCCGTCAGTTGTTCGAGCAGCAACGACGAGCGACCGACGTTCGAAGCCGAAGATGCTTCGCGCGAGGCGTCGGTTCCGCCGACTTCGGATGATGCCGAGGTTCCGGATGCCCTGACGTCACGCGACGCGTCCTTCGACGCCGCCGCTCTCGCCGTCTCCTGCACCTCCGATCCGTGTGCAACGTCGCTCGTGACGACGCTGGGCACGAGCGACACCGACGGCGCCGAAGGGTTCTGTGCTCTCCTTCGCGACGGTACCGTCGCTTGCTGGGGGGCAAACCAAGCGGGGCAACTCGGTCGCGCCGACGAAGCGGGCGCCCTCGATAGCCCTTCGCCGGCGCGCGTCGTTGGTCTCACGAACATCGTTCGCCTCGAGCACACCTGCGCGATCGACGCCGACGGCGGCGTTTTCTGCTGGGGGACGGGACCGTTCTTGCAGAGCGATGCGCAGGTGACATCCACGGAACGTACGCCGGTCAAGTTGCCGATTCCCTCGGCTTCTTACATGGGATTCTCGCCTATCGCGGCGTGCGCCGAGCTTGCCGACGGCCCCGTTTGCTGGGGCTCCAACACGCTGGCGCAAGTTGCGGCGTGGACCAACCCTCACCCACCTGCCTTTCTTGCGCCGAGCCCCGTCGCGACACCCAATACGACGCCAGTTCGAAATCTGTACATGGCCAATGCCACGTTCCGATTGCACGATGACGGCATCGTCGACAGTTGGGGCGCGAATCCGGCGATTGCGCGAGAGTCGTCCCTCGCTCCGGACCCGTATCCTGCGAAGCTCGCGCTCGAGCCTGTCTCGCATATCGACGTCGTGGCCTCGAACGGATGCGCGGTATCGCTCGGTATCGGGTATTGCTGGGGCGCGCCGATCCCGGAAGCGAAGTTCTCGTTCAAGCCGGACAACTTGTTCGACCGTGCCTTACCAGAGCCGGTCATCGTCCCGGAGCCGGTCCATCGGATCGCGACGACCAACCACGTGGTCACGACCGTGCTCGGCGACAAGATTATCCAACCCCAGCGCTGGTGCGCCGTCGGCGCCTCGGGAGCCTTGTTTTGCTGGGGATTCAACGCCAGCGGTCAAGCGGGTGATGGAACGCAGCACTACGCGTCTGAGGCTGTCAAAGTCGTCAGCCTCGCTGCGCCGGCGGCCGACGTGAAGACGACGCCGAACGCGACCTGCGCGCTCCTCACGACCGGCAAGGTCCATTGTTGGGGAAGCAACTTTTACGGACAACTGGGGACCGGCAAGCTCAAAGCGTCGAGTCTCGTTCCGCAGGAAGTCGTATTGCCATGAAGCCGTCGCAGCTGTATCGGAGCGTTGCCGCCATTGTCTTTACGTGCACGGCGCTTGCGGCGGGCGCGTGCGGAAAAGAAAAGTCGAACGGCTTTGGAGAACAACAGGGCGGATTCAATGGCGACGCGGGAGTGGAGGCATCGGATTGCCGATTCACTTGTTCGCTCGATGGTCGCTCGGTCATTCAATCGTGTACGGGCGAAGTCGTGACGACGTGCGCGCCGGAACAGGCATGTGGAGCGGCGCTTTGCCAAGCACCGTGTGCGGCCGCTGCTGCCGACAGAAGCTCGAACGGTTGCGAGTTCTATTTCCAATCGCCGCGCGTCGTGAAGAACGAACCTCAGTCGTGTCATGCGGCGTTCATCGTCAACACCTCGGCCCAGGCGGTCGACCTGACTCTCGAGCTCGAGGGCCAGGCGCTCGATATTGGCCACGCGCTCTTCTACACGCAACCGGGCAGCCCGACGCTCTATCCGAAGGAAGGTCCCATTCAGCCTGGTGAGAGCGTCGTTCTCTTCGTGTCCGATCGTAATCCGGCTGTGCCGCTGACGCAAAGCGAAGCCTTCAGCTACATCGGGTGCCCAAAGGGCGCCAAGGCCGCGACACTCGAGGACCCGGTGCCCGACGGCTCGGGCATTGGCAGCGCGTTTCGCATGTCCTCGACCTCTCCGGTGAGCGTCACGTCGATGTACCCGTTCGGGGGCGCGTTGAGCTACGTGCCGTCAGCGACGTTGCTGCTCCCCGTCGCTGCGTGGGCGAAGGAGAACATCGTCGTCAACGGTTGGGAGGCGTCGGTGACGGGTTATCCGAGCGCTCAGATCGTCGCTTCGGAGGACGACACCGAAATCACCATCGTACCGAGCACCGACCTCCGACCAGCGGCGGGAATACCGTCGGGGTTGGCGCACGTTCCGGTGACCATCAAGATCGACAAGGGCCAGTTTTTGCAGCTCGTGCAGAGTTCGGAGCTCTCGGGCAGCATCGTGACATCGACCAAGCCTACGAGCGTCTTCGGTGGACAGTCGTGCGCGCTGGTGCCCTCGAACGCCGAGGGGGCATGTGACACGATGAGCCAGCAGCTCCCTGCGTATCAGCAGTGGGGCTCGGAATACGCTGCGGTCGGCTACCGACCGAGGACGGGCAACGAGAACGAGCAGATGCCGTATCGTGTCGTCGCGGCTCGCGACGGCACGCGGCTCGACTACGATCCAACGATTCCGCCGGGCGCACCGACGGAACTCGCAGCGGGAGAGGTCGCCACATTCCCAGCGGGTGTCGGAGATGCCTTCACGGTCCGCACCCAGGACTCCGAGCATCCGCTCTATGTCGCGGCGTACATGAGCGCGAACGCCGGCCACTACAACGGCAACCCTGCCTTCGGCGGTCGAGGGGATCCGGAGTTCGTCAACGTCGTCCCGGCGGGCCAGTACCTGAATTCGTACAGCTTCTACGCCGATCCGACGTACGCGGAGACATCGCTCGTCGTCATCCGTGCGAAAACCATGGGCAGCGATCCCAAGTTCGAGGATGTCTGGCTTGAGTGCGCGGGGACCCTGACCGGCTGGAAGCCCATCGGCACCCGCGGTCAGTACGAATGGCTTCGCATCGACCTCACCAAGGACTACCGGCCCGGCACGACGTTCGAAGCGGGTGTCTGCCAGAGTGGCCTCCAGCGGATGAAGAGTGAAGGCCCGTTCACGGCCACTCTCTGGGGCTGGGATCGCTTCGCGAGCTATGCCGCGCCGGGCGGCATGGCCCAGCGCAAGCTCGTGACGCAGCCCCTTCCGCCCGTTCGCTGAGGCTCCCTTCCCTGGGAATCGTGAGCAATTTCAGCGACTCGTGGCGCCGCGCGGAAAAACTTTGCAACGTACGTCACTTTTTCGCGCGACTTGGGCCTTCTGCCGGTGTCCCCCGAGCAGAAGGTCCAACATGAGCACCCGCCTCGCCCTGAGCCGCCTCCTCGACGATGCCGAAGTCCCTGCGGAGATTGGCCAAACCGCACGCGTGTTGGCGCTTTCCGTTCGCACGCTCCAGCGGCGTCTGCGCGCCGAGGGCACGTCGTTCGAGCGCGAGGTCTGGAACTCCCGGGTCAGGCGCGCGCAGCGCTTGATGCTCGAGACCGATCTGCCGCTCTCCCGCGTCGCGCAGGATGCCGGCTTTGTCTCGCTCTCACGACTGAGCGTCGTGTTCCGGCGCATCATCGGCACGACGCCTTCGGCTTGGCGTCGTGAGCGTCGGGAGTCCGTGGTGGCCGAGCAAGAGCCGGAAAACACCGCGTCGTTGCTCAGCGTCGGTGTTCGCATGCTGGCCGAGCCGCAGGTTCTCCTCGCGACGGCGTGACATCATCAGTCGTGGGCGTTGACGCGGGCCGCCTCGTTCGCGCTCGTGGTGCTCGTGGTGGCCGTGTTCGATTCGGCGACGGTCTTCATCGCCGCGAGGCCCTTCTCGAAGTCTGCGCCGATCATCTTGTCCATGTCCACGAAGAGAGCGAACGCCTTCGAGATGAAGTTGTTCTCGCCGTCCATGGCCCACGTTACCTTCGTGCCGCTCGCGGAAGGAGCGAACGTGAACGTCGCCTGGTTCGTGGCCGCGAAGGGCTTGGTGAACTCGAGCTTGATGCCGATCTCGGAAGAGGGGGTGCTCTTCTCGATCGTCATGCGGCCTTCGCCGACCTTCTCGTTGCCCTTCCAGCCGTAGACGGCGCCCTTGCCCGACGTCGGGCCCTCGAAGGTGCGCGTCACCTGCGGATCCAACTTGTCGTAGGGCGACCAGGCGGCCCACGCGTGGAAGTCGTTGACTTGCGCGAACGGGCGGTCGGGCGACGTGGCGATCTCGATCGAGCGCTCGATGTGGAACTGCGCCGGGCGCGTGGCGACCACGACGACGAAGAGGGCGACGACGACGGCGAGACCGATGAGAACTTTGCGGAGCATGTGAACCTTCCCTGTGAGTCGGCCAACCATCAGGCCTTCATCGTCTCGACGATCGACGTCCGGCCGGATCGACACGGTCCCCGATCTTTTTCGAGAAAGCAATCTAAGTGCTCGAAATGATTGTTGGATACTGAGGGCCAAACGGACCTCCGAACGCTACCGGATGCCATCCTCCGTACGGTCGCGTTGCTCGAGGCGCTAGCCGCTTCGCGTCGCGGCGAAAGACAACGCGGGTCCCGAGGGAGTCTCCTCGCAAGCGCGACCTTTGTCCTCTACGTTGGTTCTGGCATTCCCATGCGCTCCGAGGAGGGCTCGATGATGTCGGTCGACGTGAAGAACCGGGAGGTCTTCGGAAGGCGTGACGTCGTCCGCTTCTACGCCTCGCAAGATGCGCTGCAGGGAGCCGAGGCGGCCTTTCTCGCCTCCATGACGGAGCAGTTGCCCACGCTGCGTATGCTCGACGTCGGAATCGGCGGCGGACGCACCACTGCGCATTTCGCGCCGCTCGCGCGCGAGTACGTCGGCATCGACTACGCCCCCGAGATGGTCGAGGCCGCTCGACGGCGCTTCGCCGAAGCACGCTTCGCGCTCGACGTCGCCGACGCGCGTGCACTTCCGTATCCGGCCGAGCGCTTCGACATGGTCCTCTTCTCGCATTGTGGCATCGACTACGTTCCCCACGAGGAGCGACTGTCGGTCATTCGCGAAATCCGCCGCGTGCTCACGCCGAATGGGGCCTTCTGTTTTTCGACGCACAACCTCCAGCGAGCCCGTTCGCTCTTGCACGGCACGTCGAGCGAAACGCTCATCGCCCGCATGGCGAACTCGCTTCGCCGTCGTCGCCTACGGAAGCTGAACGAGCCGATCGAGCTGCTCGGCGAGCGACCGCACGCCATGGTCAACGACGGGGCGTTTCGGTTCGGGGCGGTCACGTATCACATTCGTCCCTCGGCCCAGGTCGAGCAGCTTCGAGCCTGCGGCTTCGACGACGTGACGGTGTCGTCCGCCCGCACCGGCGAGCCGCTCTCGCGCTCCGAATGCGCCACGACCGACGAGCCGTGGCTTTCGTACCGCTGCGTCGCGGCCTGAACGGAGCGCTGGTCCGCGGCGTGCATGGTGTCATAGGTGCCCATGCGACCACTCATCGAGTCGTGCTTCGTCGCGCTTCTCTGTGTCTCGGGGGTGATGGCCGGATGCGACACCCTCGGATCCATCGCCGTGTCGGCCGGAGACTTCGCCGGAGCCAAGGCGGACGTTCATTGTGACCGTCGGTTCGTGACCGGCGATGGGCAGCCGGCGTCGTTCTGCCAGGAAGTCGTCGCCACCGTCGCAGCCAGTGAGTTCTCGGACGATTGCCGTGCGAAGCACCAGGCTACCGCGGGGCCAGGTAAGTGCCCGCGCGAGCGTGTTATTGCAGGATGCAAGCTTTTGAAGAAGAACGGTGACGACTCGCTCGTCTACGATTGGTACTACGACGTCTCGGACATCCTCGCCGATGCAGGGCCGAACGCCGGGCCCGACGGCGGGCCTACGTTCGAAAAGCCTGCCGTGACGGTCGACGACGTTGCTGCGAGCTGTGCGGATCCTTCGCGCTACGAAGACGGTGCCGAGCTGGTCATGCCATGACGCTCGCCCTCGCCCTCGTGCTCGCGCCGCTCCTCTTGGCAACCTCGGCAACCTCGCCAACCGCGTCAACCGCGTCCGCCGTCCCGGGGCCCCCGCCGACGTCGTCACCGCCCGCGTCGAACCTCGTGTTCGCCGAGGCGCTCGGCAACGGCCTTCTTTACTCGATCGACTACGAGCGCATGGTCGACGCCTGGAATCTCGGCTTTCGCGCGGGCTTCAGCTTCTTCACGTACGGCGTGTCGAGCTACGGCGGCAGCGGCAATCTCACGCTCGTCTCGGCGCCGCTGGTTGCGAGCTGGTACTACGGCCCGAAGAGCCACAAGCTGCAGCTCGGGCTCGGCGCGACGATTCTCTATCTCGGCGGGAGCAGCGACTCGCAGGGGACCGAGTTCGCGGGCGATCGTGCCGGGCTCGGCGTCGCGGCGACCGGCGTGGTCGGGTATCGCTTCGTCCCGCGCGACGGCGGATTCTCGTTCGGGCTCGGGTTCACGCCGCTCGTGCGGACGAGCAGTTTCCTCGCGTGGGGCGGGGCCAACGTCGGCTACGCGTTCTGAGTGCTCGCTTCGTAGACGCGGTAGATCGCTCGATGAGCCGGCGCGGCGTCGGCGATCGTCGGAGCGTCAGGCGAGCCGCGAAGCGCGGCGCCTACGAAGGGTACGAGGAGCGGTCCGACCAGAAGGCCGGTTGTCTCGCACTCGAGCAATCGGAGCCGACGAGCCTGATCGTTCGTCGCGCAGTCCCATTGCACGTAGCCGGCCGTCGGGTCGGCTTCGCTGCCCTCGATTTCGGCGCAGACCCCGTTTCCGCAGAACGAAAGCCGCGTGCGGTCGCGTGGTGCGCTCGACGTTAGACGCAACGAGATTCGGCTCCCTCGCGACGTGACGAACCAGGCGCAGGCGCTCGTCTCGCGCTCGGTCGGCGCACGCGTTCCCGAGGCACTCGCGACCTCGTCTCCGAGGGCGTAGAGAGCGGCGTCGACCGCGTGGATGCCGACGGAAAGGAGCATTCCGCACCCCCAGTTCGGGCGGCTCTGGAAGTAGGCGTCGTCACGCTGCCACGTGAGGTCGACGTTCACGCTCGGTGCTTCGCCGAGCTCGCCAGCCGCGATCGCGGCACGAATCGCTCGAAGGCCGCGCCCGAAGCGCCACTGGAGTGCGGAATAGCAGTGCGACAGACCGGAGATCCGATCGAGCTCGTGTTCGTCGAGAGCAATGGGTTTCTCGAGCAGTACGACGCGCCCTTCACGGGCAAACATGGCGGCTTGCTCGGCGTGGAAGCTCGGTGGGCTGCAGATCGCAATCACCTCGGCATCGCCGGTGTCGTCGCTTCGCGGCGCAATCGAGGCGTGCAAGAGCTCGGCGAGCGCTCTCGCCTTGTGTTGGTCGGGATCGTACACCGCGTCGATGGTCACCCCATGCGCCTTGAGCGAAAGGCCATGAAGCAGCCCGGCGCTGCCCGCGCCGAGAATTGCAGCTCGCATGACGACACCATGGGGCTACGCCACGTCGCGAACAAATGACGTCAGCTGACGTATTGCCCCAGGACACGGGCGTCGCGATTGGCACAGTTTGGCCCGTCAGGAGATGCGCGCGAACGAAACCGCCGGGTCGAGCAGGTAGCCGTCGTCACGCGTGAGCAGCTCCTTGGCGAGCCCCAGTCCGCGCAGGCGTCGAATGATCGAGTAGACGCGCAGCATGCCGGCGTCGTGACGCATCTTTTCTTCCGGCCACCCGGCGAGCAGCACGTCGTCGGCCGAGATGGCGGAGCCCGGCGACGTCATGCGGGCTTCGACGAGCGCCTCGAGCACGCGCCGGAGCGGTCCGTGACGTGCGAGATCGTGATGGGTTCCGTCCGGCGCGATCGCGAATCGTGCCTCAGTGGCCACGGACCAGCCTTTCGGCGTCACGGGCGACGGAGGCTCCGGAATGGCGACGCCGGCGGCGATGGCCGCAGCACGTGCGCGAACACGCAGGGCTTCGGCTTCGGTCTCCTTTCCACTGGCAGACTCGACGTGCGCGAGGAGGGCCAGGTCGATCGCCTCGCGCCAGCGCTGACCTCGTTTGGCGTGATGCTCGGCCGACGCCGTCAGCGCCTCGCGGTACGAAGGGGCGTCGAACTCGGCCCCGACGAGCCGGATCATGTCTTCCACCTTGCGCTGGCGAAGCGCGTCTTTCTGGCCGACGTGGATCGCGCGCGCGAGGGCAAGCTTCTGCGCGCCCGTCTCGCGTCGACCGAGGAAGGTATGGGCGAGGCCGGAAGCGGCGAACGCGTCAGCCTGTCCGCGAACGTCACCCGCGAGCGCGTGCGCCTCGAGGGCTTCGTCGAGAGCCACGAGCGCCTCCTCGGGAGCGCCCGATGCGATGTGCGCCCATCCGAGCGTGCGCTTTGCCTCGGCGGCGAGATTCGCATCGGTTGCCTTCGCGACTGCCTCTTCGGCGTCGGCACGTGCGCCTTCCGGTGGACCGACCTCCAAGCGTGCGCGGGCTCGGAGAACACGTGATCGCGTTTGGAGAGCCGCGTTCGTCGTTCGATCGGCCGCTTCGACCGCGACGTCGAAACGCGGATCGCGAAGATCGATGGCCTCGCGAAAGAGAATCGCGTCGAAGAGCGAGAGAAATGAACGCGCCACGAGCTGGGGTTCAGTGGTCGCGTTCATGGCGGCAAGGACGTCGGGAGCGATGGCCTCGAGCTCGTCGAGTGCAGTTTCGGCGCCCTCGCCATAGGTCTTCGACGCCAGTGACTCGGCGCGCGAGAGAACGTGACGCGCATGGCGCCGGAGCACCTCGCGATCGTCGAGCTTCGTCCGCGCGAACGCACGCACCACGCGAAGCATGCCGAGTCGTACCGAACCCGGGCCGAGCACGCGGAAGAGCAGCGAACGTGCGAGAAGCGCCTCGACGAGGTCGATGTCGCCGACCACCTCTTCGAATGACTCGGCGGTGAACGTTCCCTCGAAGACCGACGCCGAAACCAGGGCATTGCGTTCGGCCTCCGAGAGGAGCTCGAACGACGACGACAGGGCTCGTTCGAGTGGCTTTCCGAGTGCCTTCACCGGATCGTCGAGCCGGCGGGCGAGCTCCGCGAGGCCGAGCACCGAGGCTCGCCGGGCGGCCAGCTCGATGACCAGAGGAATTCCCTCGAGCTTGTCGACCAGCGCTTCGAGCGCCTCGTTCTTCACCACGACGTCGGCGGCGAGCGTTCGAAACAGCGTCGCGGCGTCGTTGCGCTCGAGCGGACCGAGCGTGACGATCGTCTCACCCTGGAGGCCGAGGGGCGCGGGCGACACCACGATCACGCGCGAGCCCGCGCGCACGGCGTTCTCGACGGCGGCTTTCGTTCGACTAGGCGTCGCGTCACGTCCGTCGACGATGGTGACGGCTGCCTTCTTCGAAACGCGCGGCGAGCGCTGGGAGGGATCGAGCGTCACGATCGATCCCGCTCCTGCCACGCTCGAAGCGACTTCTCGGGCGAGGGTCGATTTCCCCATTCCTGCCGAGCCACAGACGAGCAGGACACTTCCGTTTCGAAGTGCTGCGATGCTCGCGTCGATCTCGCGGTCCCGCCCGATCATCGCCATGACCGAGCACCATAGCGGAAACCGCCTTCAGAGCTCGGCGGGGTCGAGTCGATAGAAGGAGGCGAGCTCCTGATAGAGCGCCGGATGGCGCGCTCGCAAAACGCTCGGCCGCTCGAAGAATGCTTCGGTCACGACCGCGAAAAACTCGGCGGGATTCGTGGCCGCGTACGCATCGATGTCGCTCGCCAGACCGCGCTGCAGCTGCTCGCCGAGCGCTTGGTATTCCTCCGAGAAGACCTGGGCCCAGGCGCGGTAGCTCTTGCGGCTCCCGAGGCTCGGCGCGCCGTCGACGTTGCCGTCTTCGGCGTCGAGCTGGTGGGCGAACTCGTGGAGAACCACGTTTCTGCCCGTCTGGTGGCTGCGAACGTCGCGCTCGACTTCGTCCCAGACGAGGATGACGAGACCACGCTGCCACGATTCACCGAGACGAGCCTCGGGACCCTCGATGACCACCGCTCCGTCGCGATGAACCGCGTCGACGACGTAGGTGTGCGGGTACACCACGATGGTCTCGAGGTCGGGATAGACCTCGGTGTCGCGGTGAAGGAGCAGCAGGCACGCCTGCGCGGCGATCGTCGTGCGGATCTCGTCGTCGATGACGAGACCTCCGGCGCCTTCGAACGTCTTCTCGTGAAGGAAGACCTGGATGTCCTGTTCGAGCTCGCGCCGATCTTCGGCCGACAGGCGCGGATAAAGATGCACCGCGCGCTCCACCCACGGACGGAGCTCGTCGGGAAAGGGGAGCGCGCGAATCGCTTCGTGGCGACGCTTCTTCAGGAACTCGAACATCGTTCGGCGATCGGGGGGGTGCTCAGTGGGCGGGCGGAGCCGTGGGCTGCGCCGCGGGCGTTCGTGAGGCGAGGCGGTTGACGTTGCCCATCAGGAGCAAGGTGACGGCCATGGTCCCACAAACCGTCCAGCCGAGCTGCGGGTATCCATCGAGCGGCGAGGTGGTCGTGGCCTGGTGCACGATGACGCCGGCAAACCAGGCCGCCACGCCGCCCGAGAGCTGCTGCAGTGACGAGTTGACCGACATGAATGCGCCGCGATCGGCGAGCTCGGGCAGCGCCGAGGTAAGCGCGAACGACGACACCATGCGCGCCGAGATGCCGATGAACATGACGACGTTCAGCACGATGACGGCGACCAGCGACGCCTTCACCAGGTTCGTGTACCAGAAGACCATCGTTCCGGTCAGCACGGTGCCGAAGAAGAACATGCGGTACTTGCCGACCGAGTCGCTCAGGCGTCCGAGGATCGGACCGGCGACGATCGAGCTCAAGCCCGTCACCATGTAGATCGCGGGCAGCTTCTCGAGCGGGATGCCGAGGTTCTGAACGAGGAACGTGCTTCCGAACGGCATGAGCATGAAGCCGCCGGTTGCGAGGAGCATCGTCGAGGCGAAACCGGCGACGTAACGCGGATTCGTAGCCGTGCGAGCGAGGTGCTCGAGGGGATTGCGCCCGTGCTTCTTCGCGACCTCGAGGTGGCCCGTCACCGGCTGGAGCTTGAGCACGATGGCAACGCCGGCGAGGAGGCTCACGCCGACGATCATCAGGAACGGCGCGTGCCAGCCGAAGTGCGTCGCGAGGTAGAGCCCGATCGGGATGCCGAGGATCTGACTGGCGGCGAACGCCGTCTGGACGAGGCCCATCACGCGTCCGCGCATCGAGAGCGGAAACAGGTCCGCGATGATGGCGAAGCTGATCGAACCGATCACGCCGCCGAAGAGGCCGGTGATGATGCGCGCGGCGAGAAGAAACTCGTAGGTCGGCGCGATCCCGCAGAGCAGCGTCCCGATGACGAAGCCTGCGTAGAAGAAGAGGAGAAAGCGCCGACGATCGAAGCGATCGGCGAAGCCTGCGGCGAGAAGACCCGAGCTTCCGGCACTGAACGCGTAGGCCGACACGACCAGGCCGAACTGCGGCGGCTTGATGTCCAGCTGCTGGAGCAGCATGGCTCCGAGCGGCGATAGAATCATGAAGTCGAGGACGACCGTGAACTGTAGGAACGCCAGAAGCGCGACTACGAACTTCTGGTAGCTGGTGAACGTCTCTTTCATGAGCTCCGCCGTCCGATGCCGGCCTTCCGACTTCGGGAGCGGTTCTTGCCCGATCTTTTTCGCGGAAGATAGAGGCGTGGACGCCCGACGTCGCTTGTGTCACGAGGGGGCCACCTTCCATGCGCACTGTCGAGCGTGAACAGGAGCGAGAGCGTGTGCTCGACCTGGTCCGCCGTCATGGCTGGAATGCGACGGCCTTCCAGACGCTGGGGGGCGAGTACTCCTACTTCTTCCATGGGGAAGGAGAGGCGCGTGGGTGCGTCGCCTACGTCGATACCGGGCGGGCTTGGGTGGCCGCAGGGGCGCCCATCGTCGCCGAAGAGTCGATTGCCGAGCTCGCGACGGAGTTCGTTCGCGCGGCCCGCGCGGCCGGAAAGCGATGCTGCTTCTTCGCCGTCGAGGACCGCCTCCCCGACGCGACCGGCGAAGCCTTGCGCTCGATCCGGATCGGCGAGCAACCGGTCTGGGATCCTCGCGAATGGCCGGAGATTCTGCGTGAGCACAAGAGCTTGCGCGAGCAGCTCCGTCGTGCCCGCGCCAAAGGTGTTCGCGTGCGTGAGGTCTCGCCCGAAGAGCTCGCGCACGGGCCGACGGGCGAGGCGATTCGGACCGTCGCCGAGCGCTGGCTCGCGGCCCACGAAATGGCGCCCATGGGATTCCTCGTCGACGTCGAGCCTCTTTCGCGCGCGCCCCACCGCGCATGCTTCGTGGCCGAACGTGAAGGCACGGTCATCGGCTTCGCCGGCGTGATCCCCGTTCCCGCGCGAGGTGGTTGGTTCGTCGAGAACTTGCTGCGTGTTCCCGATGCTCCCAACGGCACCGCCGAGCTGCTCGTCGACACGGTGATGCGGTGGGCCGCGAACGTGAAGTGCCAATGGCTGACCCTCGGGCTCGCGCCGCTCGCCGGAGACGTGCCGGGGGCCTTGCGGTTTGCTCGCCGGTTCTCCGCGCCGCTCTACGATTTCGAGGGGCTCCGTCGTTACAAGGCGAAGCTCCAGCCGCGGGTTTGGTCCGCGATTCATCTCTCCTATCCGAGCGAGCAGAGTGCGGGGGCCTCGCTGTTCGACGCGCTCGAAGCATTCACCCGCGGCGGGTTCGTACGATTCGGGCTGGCAACGTTGCTCCGCGGTCCGACGTTCGTTCTCCGCTTGCTCGCGCTGGCCCTCGTGCCTTGGACCATCCTTCTTGCGATCGCGCCCGCGCGCCTCTGGTTCGGAACGCCGGCCGTGAAGTGGTTCTGGGTGGCCTTCGACATCGTCGTCGCGCTCGGTCTGTTCCGACTCCTGCGCACCCGCGATGTGGCCCTCATGACGGTGCTCGCCGTCGCCGTGACGAGCGATGCCCTCCTCACGCTCGTCGAGGCCATTGTCTGGAACGTGCGGCACATGCAGGGGGTGGGGGATGCCCTCGTGGTCCTCGCAGCCTGCGCGGCGCCCGCACTTGCGTCCGTCGTCTTGTGGGGAGCGCGCGGACGCATTCTGCGCATGCGCGGCGTCTGACGAACGCGCGACGTCGTCACCCGTTGTCACCCGATCGGGGACGTCTCCGGATACGTCTCGCGGAGTGTATCGGCCGGCAACGGCCTCGGCTGCTGATACACCCCTGATACACCCCTGAAATCCTCGCAAAAACGGCCGATCGCCGACTGGCATCGCCTTCGCAATAGCCCCTCTCGCAACGTCGCGACGGACGCGGCGATGCAAACACGAAGAAGGGTCGGTCGAACATGAGGACGTGTGTGAAGCTCGTGGCGCTTTCGATGTTGGCGGCGGTCGTGGCGTGCGGTGGGGCTTCGCCCGAAGGTGACCTCACGGCGGCGCCGGAAGCGGCGAACGCACCGAGCGCACCGAGCGCGCCGTCGGACAACGCGGCTCCTTCGAACGAGGGCGCTGCCGACCAAGCCAACGCCATCAACGCGCTCGTCGCTTCGGCCGGTCATATGTCGACGGACAAGCAAGCGGATGCCGAGCCGGTCCAGAAGGGCGAGCCCACCACGACGCAGGTTCCCGGTGAAGGCGGCACGACCTACAGCTGCACGTACACGGACTACGACCTCACCAAGGTGCCCGAGAAGTTCGTCGCGCTGAACCCGAACGCCGACGTGCTCTGGCCCGGCTCGCTGGTGCAAGGCAAGTCGATGGCGGGCGGAATCCTCGACCCCATCCCGGTGAAGCGCGCCCCCGGCACCATCACGCTCACGCTCGCTTCGGGCGGCGGCGGCCCGTTCTTCAAGAGGATGGAGTCGCCCTCGCTCTCCGAAGCCATGCAGGCGCAGAACGAGATCCTCGCGAGCTACACGGGCGCGACGCCGGCGAAGTTCTCGTACAGCTTCCAGTCGATCTACTCCTCCGAGCAGCTCGCCGTCGCCGTCGACGCGAACGTGCGGGGCACGAACTGGTCGGCCTCCGCCGCGCTCTCGGTCGACAAGAACGACGAGAAGAGCCGCTTCCTCATCGAGTTCTCGCAGGAGTACTTCACGATGGCCTTCGACCCGCCGCAGGGCGCGGCCGGTGTCTTCGACCCGAGCGTCACCGCGAAGGATCTCGAGCCCTACGCTGCAGCTGGCAATCCTCCGGTCTACGTCTCGGGCGTCACCTACGGCCGCATCTTCTACATCCTCTTCGAGTCGAGCGCGTCGCAGACCTCCCTCGAAGCTGCAGTGAAGGGCTCGTACAGCGGACCTTCGATCGGCGCGGACGCGAGCGCGTCGGCCTCGTGGAAGAAGCTCATCAACGAGTCGACGGTGAAGGCGTACGGCCTCGGCGGCAACGCGGAGATGGCCATCAATGCGGTGACGGGCGCGAGCCAATTCGACAAGATCGCAACCTTCCTCACGAGTGGGGCGAACTTCAGCACGCAGAACCCGGGCGTCCCCATCTCGTACACGATTCGTCACCTGACGGATTCGTCGCAGGTTCGGCTCGCGCTCACGACCGAATACACGGCGAAGAACTGCACGCCGATGACGAAGGGATGCGACGGCGTTCTCGGCTCGGGCAAGACCACGGACAAGTGCGGAGTCTGCGGCGGCGACGGCACGACGTGCGACCCGTGCGGACCGACCACGCTGCAGCACCGCGCGGGCAACGGAGCCTACGTCAACTTCAACGTTGGCAGCGGCAACCACGGCGACCGCGTCACGTTCCCCGATGGCAACTACTACAAGTACGCGAAGGCGCTCTGCAACCGCGTGATCTGGGGCAACGTCAGCCTCGTCTGCCACGACGGTTCGTGGACGTGGAGCGGTCAGCAGAGCTTCGACAGCGACCACCTTTGCACGAGCGACAAGAACAACGGGTGGTCGAGCGGCGACGATTCGATTTCGTGCGGCTGGCAGCCCTGACGCGCCGCTCCGAAGAATCTCTTGCACGTCGAAGCGCTCCCTCCTGCTTGGAGGTGGGCGCTTCGCCCGTTTGTCGTGACGGAATTGGCCGGTCGAGGCGCGTCTGATGTTGCCCTTCACATCGTTTCTCTTTCATCCGCGACGCCGATCGACGGTGGACGCCGAAGGAGCCGCACGCGCGCTCGGGCACACGCGATGCTCTTGCCGTCACCCATCGGTGAGCATGATGAGCAGCGCGGCACTCGATTCCGACGACCCTTCCCCAGCACCATCATCCCATCCGCGCCTGCGCGTCGCCCGCCTCGGCGCCGTCGTCGTGCTCGCGCTTGCTGGGGGCTGCTCGTCGAGTAGCGGAGAGGTGGCGAGCCCATCCGCATCGCCACCTCCGGGCGAGCCCTCCGTCGAACCTACCGACCCCGGCCCTTCGACCCAGGGTCCAGCTCGCGCACAGGAGAACGATCCTCCGAAGAACTGCGCCCCCGCGTCGAACCCTGCCGACGGAACGGACGTGACGGTGACGGTTCGAACCAACGTCGGGCCTCACGGAGCGAGCGCTCCCGTTTCGACGGACCGGCGGCTCTACGGGATGAACATCGCGGACTGGGTCCCGGAGGACTATTCGCCGAACATCGGCCCCGCCTACCTCGCGCTGCTGCGCGCTCTCAATCCAGGCGTGCTGCGTTGGCCGGCCGGACACCGCTCGCAGGAATACAGGTGGTCACGAGGCGGCGACGGGCAACGAGGCAACTGGACCCTCTATCCAGCCGACGTCGACGCCTTCATGGGGCTCGTCCACGCGGCGGGGACCGAGCCGCTCATCGGCATCAACGTCAAGACCGGCACGCCCGCGGCCGCCCAAGACCTCGTTCGCTACTTGAACATCGAAAAGGGCTACGGCGTTCGCTACTTCCAGATTGGCAACGAGCCCGACCTGGTCGATGGAATCACGCCGAGTCCCGAGGTCTACGCCGACGAGCTCATCGCGTTCACCGACGCGATGCGCGCCGTGGATCCGTCGATTCGAGTGATCGGGCCGGAGCTCCTCACGGGGGCTCACGTCGGGGGCATGCAGGGTACACGCGATTGGATGACGCCGATCCTCGGTCGCGCGGGCGACAGGATCGACGGTATCTCGTGGCACTACTATCCGCTCGATTCGGGCCAACCGAGCCCGACGAGTGGCGCGACTCTCACGGAGGCCCATCTTTTCCAGGAGTCGGCAGACGATTGGAGGCCGGCGGGCCTTGCCTTCGCCGACGAGGTGATGCCTGCACTGGCGTCGCTTCGAAACAAGTACGCGCCTCACGCCGAGATCTGGATCACGGAGCTCGGTGAAGATCCTGGACCGGCAGCAGGACTCGGTCTCTCCGATACGCTAGCAGCCGGCTTGTGGGTGGGCGACGTCCTCGGTCGTTACGCCGAGTACGGACCAGGAGCGGTGTTTCGCTGGATCTTCAAGAGCGGACCCGAGCACGGCTATTCGCTCCTCGATCCGAACGACCGTCCCAAGGCGGCTTACGGCGCCTACTGGCTCTATGCCGCGCACTTCGGTGATCGCTTCGTCGATAGCGAGAGCTCGGCGCTCACACAGGTTGCCGTGCACGCCGCTCTCCGTTCCGACGGCGCCGTGACGGTGGCCCTGGTGAACAAGTCGATCGAGTCGCGAAAGGTCCATCTCGCGCTCGACGGCGCCTGCGTGAGCTCGGCGTCGCAGCTCACGCTCTCGGGCCCTTCGCTGTCCGGCGGGAGCTTCGACGTCAACGGGCGGTCGCTGACGGCTGACACGGCATCGGCGGGGATCGAGCCTGCGTCGGTGTCGAGCGATGTGCTGTTCGACACGGAGTTACCTCCCTCGTCGATGCGGGTGCTCGTCTACCGACCTTGAACGTCGAGCCACGCGGTCGTGGCCCACGCTTGGGCTGCCGCGCCGCCGCGCTTCACTGGAATCGGTCGAACGAGGCTCCTCGCTCGGGTTACAGTGGTGCGGCTTGATCGCGGGCGGGCGAATCCCCAGGACATCGAGTCGACGGACGAAGGGCCTGGCCATTCGCTTCGTCGCCGTTGCCCTTGGTGCCTTCACCACCTCGGCGACGAAGAGCGCAGAGGCGGCCCCGTTCGACCTCGATTGGAAGGCGCCCGCCGGCTGTCCTTCGCGCGACGAGATCGTGGCCTCGACACGTGCGCGTCTCGGAGCCGGAGCGTCCAACGACGCGCCGGCTGAGCTCTTCTTGCATGGCGAAGTGGTGCGGGACAGCGGCGGCTACGCGATTGCTCTTCGAATGAACGAGGCCGGCGGCAAGGAGCTCGGCGAACGCGAGCTGCGCGTCGACGATTCGAATTGCTCCGCGATCAAGGAGCCGACCTCGCTCGTCATCGCGATGATGATCGCCGTCGCACGTCCGCAAGTCGAAACGACGACGCCCCCGAGCGCAGAGACGCCGCCAGCGCCTCCCCCCCAGACGCCGCTGCCAGCGCGCATTTCATCTCCGTCTGCGCCACGTGCCATCACTCCACCGCCTCGAACTCCGCCGCCGAAAGAGCCGTTCGTGTTCGCGGCGAGCGCATCGGCCGTCGCAAGCGTCGGGTTCCTTCCACATGTGGGGCTCGGCGGCGCGCTGCGATTCACGGTGGCGCCGCCATCGTCGATCTTGGTCTTCGGTCTGGAGACGAGCTTCGAGACCTCACCCGCCGCGAGGGCGGGCGGTGGACAGGTGCGCTTCGACCTCGCGGAGGCAGCGGCCCTCTTCGGGCTCCGCGTTCTTCGTCGCGGGCGCTTCGAGCTCGTCCCGATGGCGTCGGCGAGCGGTGGCGTCATCTGGACACATCCGAGCGGTTTTCCCGTCATCCAGCGCGACGTTCGGCCGGCCGCGCTCGTGGGACTCGGGGCGCTCGGTCGGGTGGCCCTCGGCCGGCATGTGCGCTTCGAGCTGTTTCCCGAGCTCCGCGTCCCGATCTTTCGTGAGAAATTCGAGGTTCGCGAGGGGGACCATATCGTCCAGGTCCATCAACCTTCGGTTCTCGAAGCGCGGCTGACCATGGGCTTCGGCTGGGAAATTCCCTAATTTCTCGCGGCGATTGAGAAAAATTGGCGGGCGTTCAAAATAGGCAACGCCCCCGAGCATAAGGGGTGCGTGAACGCTGCCGTCGGCTTCGCGCACGAGCCTCGAGAACACGACCCTCGAGAAACAGTGGCTGCGCGACCGGACATCGAGGAACTCTTCACGACGCAGGTTGCGTTCGTGTGGCGGAGCTTGCGGCACTTCGGAGTCCGAGAAGCGGACCTCGAGGACCAAACCCAAGAAGTCTTCGTCATCGCCCACCGCCGCTACACGACGTGGGACGGCGAGCATCCTAGGGCGTGGCTCTATGCCATCGCTCGTCGCTGCTCGGCTGCCTACAGGCGGCGCGCGCATCGGCGCCACGAGCTCCCCGTCGACGCCGTGCCGGAATCGCCGAGCTCGAGCGACCCCGCGGCGGGCCTGGAGCTCGACCGACTCGATCGCGCGCTTTCCGCGATCGACGAAGACAAGCGAACCGTTTTCGTTCTGTTCGAGATCGAGGAGATGTCGATGCGTGATGTTGCTCAGACCGTCGGGTGCCCCGTCCAGACGGCCTACGCACGTCTGTATGCGGCACGACGCGAGCTCGCCAGCCTGCTCGAGGACGAGCGATGAGATCGCAACGACCCGACGTACCTCGCATCGACCAAGAGGGCTCTTCCGAGCTCGGCAACCTCGTTCGCTCGGCGCGTGACCGAGGCCCTAGCAACGCCGCCATGGCGCGCATGACGGCGGGGCTCGTGTCGACGGGCGTGCTTGGTGGCGGAAGCAAGCCGGCGGCATCGGCTTCCGGCAAGTTCGGCTTCTGGAATCGCTTCGCGGTCTACAAGTTCGGGGTCATCGCGCTGGTGGTCCTCGGCGGCGCAACGACGTGGCAGACCATCCACTATCTGCCGTCGACGCCGGCCTCCGCGCCTGGCGACGACGTGCCCGCGCCCTCGACGTCATCGGCCGAATCCACGCCGGCGCGCGCGGCCGAACCTGCTTCGCCGAGCGTTGCAGAGATTCCGACGATTCCCGTCGAGTCCTTGCCGTCCTCGGCGAACCCGCCCGCCGTCGCAGCCCCTCGCGTGGTGCGTGCAGCGCCGTCGGCATCGTCGCAGGCTCCCGTCCGCGAGCTCGAATTCGCCATCGTCCAGCGCGCGCAAGCCGCGCTTACGACGGATCCGACGCGTGCACTCGCCATCGCCGAAGAACACGCGAGGACGTATCCCGCCGGTGAGCTCGTGCAGGAGCGCGAAGTCGTCGCCGTCGAGGCCCTCGCGCGACTCGGTCGCTCGAGCGAGGCGAAGTCCCGAGCGAATGCACTGCTCCGACGCTTCCCCCGCACGCCCTACGTGCCGCGTCTCGAGCGCGCGATCGGCGAATCGCTGACGAACGTCGCCCCCTGAAGGCACGCCCGCTCGGGTGACGGCGATGGTCCGTCGCCTACGTCGCACGGACGTGCGTCATGCGCGCACGCAGGGACGAGGAGTACGCGACAGGCTCGAGTCGAGCGTACTCAGGCAGCAGGCGTCTTGCGGGCCTGCGCCTCGCGGATGTCGCGGATGTACTGCTTCAGCGTGCCTTCGCGCATCATCTGCTCGAGGACGGCCTTCTGGCTCTTCTCCTCGACCGCCGTCTTCTTCATGTTCGTCATGGTCAGAACGGCGGCGACCGTCAGCATCAATCCGTCGACGACGAGCAGGGTGCCGGCGGCGATGCGATGGCTGGTGGCTCCGAGGATCAAGCCGCCGATGCCGAAGAGTTTCCCAACGATCAGCATCGCGAAGGCGAGCTGATTTCGAACCTTGGAAGTGCTGTCGCTCATGAAACGGTACGGCGAGAGAAAGACGTCGCCGCACGAGAACTCTGGGGGGGGAGAGAGCCCCCATGCGGCAACGTTGCCGCGCGCTAAGCTAGTTCCGTGCCAGGAGAGCAGCCCTCAATCTGCCGGGCAATCGCCAAGTCGGGCTCTCTCAGAATATTGCAAAATTGCACTGGTGAAATTCCAATGTTGCACTGCGTCGAGAACTTAACCTTGGCTAATCATTGGCGTAATGGCTGAGCCAGGGGCCGTTGCTTTGTGCAACGGGTGGACCCTCCATCGCATTGCCCGAGCTCGACCAGCATGCGTAACTGGGCGCGATGGATGAGGTGGTCCGGGCGGTCGCTTCCTACATCGCGCTCGCGCTCGAGGTCTTCGCGGTCTTTCTCGTGTCTCTTGGTGGCGTGCGCGCGGCGATCGGCTCGGTCCACGCGCTTCTTCGAGGGAGAGGCACCGCGTTCGTCAGCACCAAAGAGCTCTTTCTCGGCTTCGCCTCGTGGCTCGTGCTCGGCCTCGAGTTCGAGCTCGCCGCGGACATCGTGAGGACGGCCATTTCACCGAGCTGGACCGATATCGGTAAGCTCGGCGCCATCGCGGTGATTCGCACCGGCCTCAACCTCTTTCTCGAGCGCGATCTCGACAAGTACGCTGCCGCGCTCCGTTCCGCGGAGGCCGAACCTTCGCAGCGCCCCTGAACGTCGCAGGAAGGACCGCGACACCAAGGGGCCGATGCCGTAACGTCGATGCGAAGGATGCGATGAGCGACGGTGCCGAGGACCGCTTTTCGAGCCCGCCTGCGCGGGGCCCGCTGCGGAGTACGCCCCCGCCACCGCCTCGCACCATTCCGACGGTGCCTCCGCCGCCTGATCCGGCGATCGACGCGAACGCCGGGGCCGTTGGAGAGAGCCGGCCCTCGCTGAATGGCGAAGCGAAGGGGGACGAACCGCGCTCACTCGAGGGCTCCTCTGCGCGCGTCTCGCTCGTGGGCACGCCGCCTGCAGTGGCCTCCATGGAATCGGCAGAGCTCGAGGCGCACGCCGCCTTCGAAGAGCAGCTCTCTCGCGAGATCCTCGGCGCAGAGCGTTTCCGCGCGATGCTCCTCGCGAGCATCCCCACGATCATCCTGTTCGCGCTCGTCGTGGTGCGCGGTGCATACCCCGACGTCGTCGTATCGCTCCTCCACGGCAACTTCGACATCGCGCCCGTCGGTCTCTTCTTGATGGTCGTCGCCATCTTCGAGTTCGCGATGCTGGCATCCGTGCGCCGGCAGCGCCTCCGCGGCGAACGACCTTCTGCGCTCCGTCGCTACTCGCAGGCACTCCTCGAGACGAGCATCCCGACCGCCGTCGTTCTCTATTACGCCGCCGTCGACGGGCCCGTGCAGGCCCTCCTGATGCCGTCGACGTTCGTTTACTTCATCTTCATCCTCCTCTCGACGCTTCGTCTCGACTTCACGCTGTCGGCCTTCACCGGCCTCGTGGCGGCCGGCGAATACGCGGTCATCGCCGTGGTGTGGGGGTCGACCGATTCGCGTGTGAACGAGTCACTCGCGTCGCTTCCTCACCACCTCGGCAAGTCCGCCATTCTTCTCGTGAGCGGCGTCGCCGCGGGCTTCGTTGCGCAACGGCTTCGTCGAAGCTTCACGCGCGCGATCGAGTCGGTCGGCGAACGCCAACGCATTCTCGGCGTCTTCGGCCAGCACGTCTCGCCCGAGGTCGTGGCTCGGCTCGTGGCTGGAAAAGCCGAGGTCCGAAGCGAGCTCCGCGAGGTCTGCGTGATGTTCCTCGACATCCGCAACTTCACCGCGTTCGCCGAGAGCAAGAGCCCCAGCGAGGTCGTCGACTACCTCAACACGGTCTTCGAATCGACCATCGCCGCCGTCGTCAGCCATCACGGCATCGTCAACAAGTTCCTCGGCGACGGTTTCATGGCCCTCTTCGGCGCTCCCATCGCCGAAGGGGAGAGCTGCGCGTCGGCCGTCGATGCTGCACTCGACATCGTCGCGCGTGTGGATGTGCTCGTTGCGGAGGGCAAGATCCCTCCGACGAGGCTCGGAATCGGGCTGCACGCCGGGCGCGCCGTCGTCGGCAACATCGGATCGGCGCAGCGCAAGGAATACACGGTCATCGGCGACGTGGTGAACGTCGCGTCGCGCATCGAGGCGCTCAACAAGGAGCTCGGCTCGACGGTGCTCGCGTCGGACGAAGTCTATCGAGCTGCCGGCCGCACCGATCTGCAAGCCACGCCGCGCGAAGACGTCGCCATTCGCGGTCGCTCGCAGGCCGTGAAGATCTGGCAGCTCGTCTGACGCGCGCGATCAGCGCGGCAGGTCGGCGACGTTGCGATCGGTGACGTCGACAAGCACGTAGCGGAAGTTCGCCCCTGCTCCGCCGACGGCCCTGATGAACTTCGGCATCTCTACGGCCGAGAGCACCTGGCATCCGACGGCCGGCGGCGCACCGCCCTCGCCCTGATGGAAGAGAATGTCGGTCGACGCGGTGGCGCGCGCCTCGGACGCTTCTTTCTCCTGCTCGTCGATGATGCCGTCGTGGTTCGTGTCGCGCCACGAAGGAATGCTGTTCTTCCCGTCGGTCGTCACGAGGTACGAGGCGACGTTGGCCACCTTCTTCGCGCGCGCCTGGACCTTGTACGAACCCGGGCGGATGAGCCCGATGTCGGGCTGTCCGTCCCCATCGACGTCGGGCACGCCCGCGACCCCCGTGACCTCGAAGGGATGCGTCGAGCCGTGGAAGCGTTCCACGGTCTTGTCGGCTTTGAGCACGACGAACGTATCGTCGAACGCGTGGGCGAAACGCGTGGGGTGGTGATTGCCGTCGAAGTCGACGCCACGTAGACCGAGGACGGTCACCTCGCCGGAGCGCACGCTGCCGCCTTCGGCGTTCACGAAGTCCACGTACGCGGCGTAGGCGTCAGCACCGATGGCACCTTCGCCTGCGCCAACCTCCTCGGTCTCGGTCTGCGCCGCACATGCAGGCAGCGCGAAGGTCCCAGCGAGGACGGTGAAGACCACGAGGAACGGACTACGAAGGGGGCGAAGGAAAGCGCTCGGCATCCGGTCGGCGCTTCCAAAAGCACAGGACGGGCCGCGGCCATCTCTGATCGAAATGGTCGTAATTCCCAACGCTTGCCGAGATCGTTCGCCGGCGAACGGGCGCGCGTGGGGAAAAGTGGTACCACTCGACTCGATCCAGGTCCCCATGCCCGCTCGGTGTGTGGACTCGCATCGACAGGGAGGGACATGCGTTCGACGCTCGAGCAAAAGACGGCCGAGCTTGCCGACCAAGTGGTGCGCACCAACGCGACGAAGGACGCAAGCGCACCGGCGTTCGGCGAGCCACTGAATCACGACGCGATCTGGCCGTACTGCCAAGGAGGTATGTGGCGCTATGCTGCGCAGGCGATGCCGCCCGAGGGAGCGCCCGAACAGGGCTACGTGATTCACAATCGGGTGGGGAAGCTGATCGAAGCGCGCGTCTTCGGCCTCAAGACGAGGGAAGACGCGGACGCGTATTCGCGTGATCTCGGCATCCAGGTGATGCGCATGCCGCGAAGCGTGCGCCCGATCCTCTGCGCCGATCATCGGCCGGTCGGCATCTATCCTCAGCCTGCCGCCGATCGCCTCGTCGAGCTCTTCTTGCAGATGAACGCGCGTCTCGAGCGCGTGGCCATTCTCGTGTCGCCCACGAACGCGACGCTGACCATGCAGCTCAATCGCTTCGTGCGCGAGGCGTCGTATGCGCCGCGACGTGTCTTCCAGCGACCCGAGGAAGCGAACGTCCACCTGGCGCCCGTGCTCGACGCCAAAGAGCTCGCACGCATGCGCGAGTTCCTCGACGAGTTCAAGCCCGGCGCGGCCTAGCAAACGGTCAGCGCAGCGGGGCGTGCTCGTTGCGCTTGTCGCGGTCGTTGCGCTTGTCGTGCTTGTCCTCCGCCCGCTCGGGGCCGATCGTCAGCACGGGGATTGGCGAGAGGCGGACCACCTTCTCGGCGACGCTGCCAAGGAAGAAGCGCGGAACGCCTCGCCGCCCGTGCGTGCCGATGACGATGAGGTCGGCGTCGAGCTTTTCGGCGGCGTCCACGATCCGATCCCACGCGGCGCCTGCCTCGAGCACGGCTTCGCATCTGGGGTAGACGTCCCGGATGCGCGTATAGACCGTCTCGAGCATCTCTTTGGCCGCGGTCTCGATCGCATCGAGGGGCACGAGCGCAGTTTCTGCGTAGCTCGGCGTTGGAACGGACCACACGTGGAGCAAGGTGATCCGCGAACCGAACTTCGAAGCGAGGGCGATCGCGTACTCCTCCGCGCGTCGCGACGAATCCCCGAAGTCGACAGGGACGAGGATGTGTTCGAGCTTCATTCTCCGGACGCACGCAAGGAAGAGGCCAAGCAGACGTCAGCCCCTTGCCGCCCTTTTCGCGGACGGTGGAACGAACGTTGCGACCGTCTCGCCTCACCAGAGGCCGTCACGAACGCACGTGGTCGGCCGAACGTGAAAACACGAATAGGAGGCAAACGATGGCGACCCGATCGGAAGCTAGAAGGGCCCAATCCGAGCGTACTGGCGTGGTGAAGCCGCAAAAGGCGCGCAAGCTCGCGCAACGAAAGGCTGCGGTGCATCACGACGATGCTCGCGTCGCGAAGAAGGCCTCCTATGCTCTCGAGGTGTCGGCGAAGGGCAAACGCCCGTCGCGCAAGTCGACGCGCAAAAGTGCCAATCACATCAAGGCGGATACGAATCTCGTCCTTCGGTCGGGGCGGGCCACTCGCACGCCGGAAGCTCGTGCACGTCGTGCCCAGGTAAGACGCGCGAAGTGATCGACTGAACGAGCGACTGCGAGTCGCGAGCTCTCGGCACCGCGCGAGCGCGAGTAGAAGTTTTCTCACCTTGCCCCACGTGGGGCGCTAAGTGAGAAAGCCAATGACGACGTCTGCCGCGAGAGACATCGAGGCCGTCGCCCGCGTCAGCGCGGTGCCGAACATTCTTCAGGTCGTGACCGAAGCGACGGGGATGCGTTTCGCCGTCATCGCTAGAGTCACCGCGACGTCGTGGACCGCGTGTGCCGTGCGGGACGAACTCGGCCTCGGACTGCGCATCGGCGACGTGCTCGACGTCGGCTGGACGTTGTGTTCGCGCGTCCAGGCGGAGCGCGAGCCGATCATCATCGAGCAGGCGACCAACGAGCCGCAGTATTGCCGGCACCCGGCGCTTCTCCACTTCCGGCTCGAGAGCTACATCGCGATGCCGATCATCCTGAAGAGCGGCGAGATCTTCGGAACGCTGTGCGCGATGGACATCAAGCCCGCGGAGCTGCGGGAGACGAAGATCGTGGGGATGATGAAGCTCTTCACGGAGCTTCTCGCCGCCCAACTCGAAGCCGAGGATGTGCACGCTCAGAGTGCGGCGGCCTTGGCCGAAGCGCGCGTCACGGCGGAGCTGCGTGAACAGTTCATCGCGGTCCTCGGCCACGACCTGCGAAATCCGCTCTCGTCGATTGCGATGGGAGCGCAGCTCCTCTCGCGTCACGTGCTGGCCGACGTGCCGCGAATGACGGTCGAGCGGATCGGCAAGAGCGCGCGACGCATCGAGCTTCTGGTGAACGCGATGCTCGACCTGGCGCGAGGTCGCCTGGCCGGCGGGATGACGCTCGAGACGAGCAGGGTGCCCGATCTCGAGGCGCCCGTTCGCCATTTGATCGACGAAATCACGAGCAGCCATCCGAACAGGAGCGTGCGCCTTTCGGTCGAGGGCAATGGCCAGGTCGTTTGTGATCGCCAACGCATCGAACAACTCGTTTCGAACCTCGTCACCAACGCCATCGACCATAGCGATGGGAAGGAGCCCGTGGACGTGGTGATTCGATTGCTGCCGGACAAGTTGTCCCTGACCGTCCACAACTCGGGAACGCCGATTCGCGCGGACGTTCTCCCGCGTCTCTTCCACCCGTTCTATCGGGGGAGCGAGGGTGAGCCTCAAAAAGGGCTCGGCCTGGGACTTTTCATCGTGTCGGAGATTGCCCGTGCCCACGGCGGGAGCGTGAGGGCCGATTCGTCCGCGAGGGAAGGCACCACGTTCACCGTCACGCTTCCAAGAGAGCCGCGAGATGTCTCGTGTGTGGCGTGAAGGTCGGGACTTTCCGTCTCGCACGGGGCGAGCTCGGCCCGTAGGCATCCGCATGGCTCGATCTGCCGATCGTGCCATGATGGATGCGATGCGGATCTCTCTGGCCGGCCTCGATGCGCGGATGCTGGCGCTCGATCTCGAGCAGCCCGAGCAGCCCGATGCCCCCGATCCGTCGCGCGTACGAAGGGCGCTCGTGCGCGCGGCCGAGGGGCTGGCTGGAACCCTGGTACGCGAGGGCGGTACCCTTCGACTCGAAGAGGTGCGCGCCGCGGCCCTTCTGCTCGATGCGGCTCACCTCGCGCTCGGCACCGTTCTCGTCGAGGCGGGAGAGGGAACGCGTCTCGCGAACGTCGAAATGTCGCTCGAGCAGCGCCCCGGGCATTTCGCGCTGGATTTGCGATCGCCCTCCGTCGAGCTACGAGGATTCGCTCTCGGCATCGGGGAGCTCGAGCTTCGCGGCACGATTCGCGTGCATGGCTTCCGTCTGTCCATCGGGGACGAGGCGAGCCAGGTCTCCGGCGACATCGTCGAGATCGAGTCGTTCGAATTGCGGACCGGGAACGTCGCTCTCTCCGTCGAGCTGCTCGCGGGGACACGCATCGCAATCGGTTGGGGAAAGCCAGGCTTCCGTCTCGGTGCCGAGTCAATCAAGGCCTCGGCGCTTCGATTCGACGCAGGAAAAACGCGCATTCGCGCCCATGGCTTCGTGGCGGACGACGTCGCGTTCGCGTCGGGAGGTCTCACGCTCGCGCACGCCTCCGTTGCCTCGGCCGAGGTGACGGCGGATCTCTTCTCGGAGGTCGGGGCTGCACCGGCGTCTCGCCGGAGCGAGCGCCCGCGTGCCTCGCAGGTGCCCAGGACACCCTGGGTGTCGTGGACCACGCTCGATCGCGTCGCCGGCAATGTCGACGTCGACGTCGACGTCGATCTCACGGTGCCGATTCTCGGGCATCGCAAAGCCACGCATCGACTGCGCGTGCCCGTGGAGCTCGGGACGATCGACTATCGCGCGCTCGAGAGCGATCTGGCGACGCTCGAGAATTCACTCCTGGATTTCTCCGTGCGCGATCGAGCGCTGGTTCTCGAACGCGGAATTCCGCTCCTTCCCACGCGCGGTCGCGGCAAGCCCATCGTCATCTGGGATCTATCGCCAGCCGACGTCGCGCTCGCCGAACGCAATCGCGTGAGGCTTGCCGTCCTGCCGAGCGCGCGGCTCGCTCGCGAGCAAGAGGAGCCCGAAGAGCCGCGCGAGAGTGGGAAGCGCAGCTTCGGTCTCGAGCACCTGGGGCTGCTCTCGATCGACGTTCGGCTCTCCGTGGCGCAAGTCGAGAGCACGGTTGCACGCAATGCGCGCGACGCCAAGGTGTCGATCGAGCGCATCGACTCGCTCGTCGTGCAGGGGAACGTCTTCCACGATCCCGCCGGTGAGGGCCGCCCGGGCTCGGTGCTGGGCGAGGCCTCGAACGTCGCGCTCTCGCCTTCGTTCTCGCTCGGGCAGCGCGTCGTCGCGATCGGCCGTCTCGTCCTCCTTCACGTCACCTCGTTCGAAGTGGCGTTTGCAGGGCTCAAGCCCACCGCCGTGCGCGTGAATCTCGAAGGGGCATCGCTCGACCGGGTAACCACCACCTTGTCACCCGCGCGAGGTCCGAACGACGCCCCGTCGAGCGACGTACCGAGTCGCATCGCGAGCTCGCGCGCATAAGCGAGGGGGCTCCGCGCATCGAAGGTCTCGTAGACCGCGCGCGCGTCGAACATCGCCTTCGTGAGCCCTTCCTGATGGGAGAGGTCGAAGGGCCGCCGGACACGAATGCGCTCGTTCGACACGAAGTATTCGGCTGGCACGTTCTCGTACGCCACCGCGACCGGAACGGCCTCGGCGCGCTCGGCCAGGGCGATCCGATCGAGGTTCGTGACGACGAGGCCGTCCACGCCGCCCACGACGTCCAGCGCGTAGCGGGCCGTCACGAGGTCGAACGCTCCGCTTCGGAAGGAGCCTTGCCATTCGCCGGTGCGGTTGTGATCGTGGGCCGAGAGCGCGTCCATCGCTGGATCCTCGGTCACGAACGGACCCGCCCCGTGTCGCGTCGCATACGCACGAAGTACGCCGAGGCGCGTCACGTCCCCTCGAAATCCTCGCTCGTCGAGCAAGGCATGGGTGTTGTCGAAGGTGATGTTCGTCCACGTGGTGTGCGGCTGGAAACCGAAGTCCTGATCCAGCAGCACGCCCTGAGCGCCCTCGAACAAGACCTGTTCGGAGCTACGCAGCGCTGTGTCGAGTCGCGAGCCGTCGTCGAGGTTCGCGAGCCGTACGAAGTCCGCGAAGGCTTCGAGGCAACGTGGAATCGTATCCGGCGCTTCGAGAAGCCGTCGCTCGCGCGCGCTCGACGCGGAGCTCGGCGGCGTGAGCCTTGCTAGTGACTCGAGCTTCTTCGCTCGGAGTCGTTCGAGTTTCTCGCGAACGAGCGAGGGGCTTCGCAGATCGCCCACACGAAGCGGCTCGGCGTCTTCGAGTGAGTCTTGCATGGTCTCGCCGATGCCCATGCCGCAACTGCCGTGACGTCCCGTGCGAGTCATCTCGCGCAGGCGATTCATGGCGATCTGAAAGGGCGTCGTGACGAGGGCGTTCTCGTCGACGAACAGGAGCTCGAAGGGGGAGGGAATGCCCACCTCGACGAGATGCCTTGCCTCAGCCAGCGCCGAGATGGGGTTGACGAGCACGTATCGCGAGAGGAATGTCGGCACGCCCGCGAACGTGCCGCTTCCGAACTGAGCGAAGGTGTGGTGCCGATCGGCGACGACGTTGTGCGCCGCCTGCGCGCCGCCGTTGTAACGCACGACCAGCGACGTGGGGGCTCGGCGTGCGAGCCAGTCGACGGTCGTTCCCTTGCCTTCGTCACCGAATCCGAGTCCGCCGATCAGCACCACCCTGGTCATCACAACCTCTCGACACCGGCCGCGCGGCCGCGTTTTTCCGGGAGATTCGTCTTCGATGTCGTGGTGGTGCTTACCGCGCGCGCGAGAGGAGCCAGCGCCGTTGCGACGGCCGAGGCTGTCTTCGTCTTCGTGCCGAAGTCGGCGAGGTCGTCTTCGATGGCATCGACGTTCGCCGTTCCCTCGATCAGGCCGATCGCGACACCGATCGCTTCGCAGACGCCGTCCGGCTCGTCGAGCATGATGACGTTCTGTTCGCCGAGCAGCGTCGACCAGCGCTTGTGCAGCTTGGGGTCCGTGCCATGGCTCGCTCCTCGCGGGATGACGAAGAACACGTGGTACTTCTCGCGCGCCTCGCGGATGATCTCGTCGACCGGAATGTCGCGAGGGATGCTGTCGCCGATCAGTCGTTCGATCTCTTCTCGTGTCGAGCGCGCATACGGCATCTCGTCGCCGATGAGAAAGAGGTAGCCCTTCTTGCCACGTTTCTCGAAGCAGTCGATCGTCGTGTGTCGAGCGAAGAAGTAGAGCGCGTTCTGGTAGCTCTCCTCGAACGACCCACCACCTCCTCCTTCGAGGAAGAGGCGTCCGAGATCGTCGTCCATCTCGATGCCGCTCTCGAACTGCCCGATCTGCAGCGGAACGCGATCGGCGAAGTAATCGCCGACGGCACCGAAGAGGATCTGTGGATCCTTCACGTACCCCTTGCGCAGCAGGAGTCCCATCAGCTGCGGAAGCTTCTTCTGGAGCTCCACGGGGATGTTTCCCATCGAGCCCGTGACGTCGAAGACCACGCCGATGGCCACCGACTCGGGGTGGGCATCGGAGTCACGGGACTCCCGCGTGACGCCGTGCGGGCTCATCTTGGGGTGCGCGACCTTCTTCGCGCGCGGATCAGCCTTGAGTCGAACGTCGTAGTCGAACGCGCTCTTTCCGGTGCGCGTGCGGTCGTCTTCACGATCTTTGTAGAAATCGTCGCTCCAGCGGCTGCCACCCATGGGTGTGCCTCCTCTCTTGTTTGGTTGGTTTCGAACGAATCGAATCGAAGTCAGGGACGCGCGCGCGACGGCACGTCCAGCGGGCGGTATCGGCGCTTGCCGACTACGCGCGCGAGCAGCTCGTCGAGCTCTTCGTGTAGTTTCCAAGCATCGTCGGGGCGCCGCGCGGGCGAGGGCGCGAGGCACGTCAGGAAGAAGCGCCGGACGGGCCCGGGAACGCGATCCGGCAGCGTCCGACCGGCGGCGTCACCACCGAGGAGCGTCACCGTCGTCGCCGCGGCCATGTAGATGTCGGTCGCCGCCGAGACCGGCTCCTTGCGCAGGATCTCCGGTGCATAGAGCGAGCGATACGCGCTGTTGATGGCGCGAACGCGCGAACCACGCTCCTGCGCGTAACACCAATCGACCAATCGTGCGCCGTGCGTGATCGGATGCACGAGCAGGTGAGGTGGAAGGACGGCGCCGTGCACGACGCCCTTGCGATGTACGAAGCCGAGTGCTGCGAGCAGACGCTTGGTCATCCAGGCGACGTCGCGAAAGTCGAGGCCATCGGGATGCGCAGACAGCGCTTCGGCGGCCGAGACGTGATCGTCGTGGAGCGACAAGACGTTGGCCCGCCGGCGTGTCCGATCGTTCTCGAGGACCACCGCTTCGAGCAAGCGAGGGAGATAGCGATAGAATCCCTTTTCCTCTTCGCGAGCCGGGTAGAGACGACGCAGGACCTCGGCCTCGGCCGCGACGAGGTCGGAGTCGTCGGCGCTCATCGCCAGCTTGAGGACGACGCGCTCCTTGGCTTCCGAGGTGCAGACGTAGAGGTCGCACAGGTCTCCGGTCGCGAATTGCGCGCCCACCGTGTACGTACGACGTCGCCCTCGCACGATGGTCAGGGCGTTTCGGTCGCCGTAGGTTCCTGCGTGAATCTTGGCCTCGGCGAGGTCGCGCAGGCGCGTCAGCTCGACGAAGGCAGCATGGGCGGTCGCGGCGTCCGAGGCCCGGTTCCGATCGGGGTGGACCACGGCGACCAGGCGACGGTACGTCGTCGAGAGCTGCCGGCACTGGTCTGCGGCGGAACCGTCGAGCGGCCCGAAGAGCTCCTCCGGGCACGCCACGGAGCCGATCCTACGGGCGATGGCAGTCAGGTCCGCGGTGTCCTCGTGAATGGTGTCGACCACGCCACGAAAGTAGGGCGGCTCGAAAAAGTGTCAATGACTCTTTGTTGGGTAAATGGTCGTCTATCTGCTCCCCGTGGCACGACCGTTGCCCGAGCGCGTCTACGTTGGATCGTCCCAGCGGCCGGCCGAGCAGCGAAGTTTGTCGGTGCTCATCATCGCGCATCGGCGGAGCGCGGCCTGGGCACCGCCATCGTCGCCCGACACACGGCGTGCACGGGCCAGAGCGCGATAGGCGAACGGGCTCCCGAGCAAGTCTCGCCGATCCAGATCTTCGAGGACGCGCACGCCTTCGGCGCGAGTCCTCGAGAGGTAGATGCGCGCTTCGGCGAGGTCGGCCTGCGATCGCGGCTCGTTCGGACGTAACGCGTCGAGCTCCTCCAGCGTCTGCACGGCCCACTCGAGGTTGGCCCAGCGCGTCCACCCGAGTTGGCCGTCGAGTCGCCCGTCGGCGCGGACGAGGGCAAGAGCGAAGAGACGAAGCGCTCTTCGTGCGAGTGGCGGCGCCTTGGGGCCGAGCTCACGCACGTTCGGGAACTGGGCGCGCACGCGCGAAATCACCTCGCCGGTCTTTCCGTTCTCGAGCTCGTTTTCCGCCACGAGTATTTGTTCGACGGGCGTGAGCTGGCGTTCGACCACGTTCATGCACGCCGAGCCGTGCCCGCCCCACATCATGGTTCCGTGGAGGGCGCAGGCGCCGAGGAGCCATCGTGCGTGCCGCATGAAGCACGAGACAACGGACGGGCCGGGAAGTTCCCGCGCTCGACACGGCGGCTCCGCCGCAGGCGAGCTCCCCGAGACGTGTTGCTCCACGAGAGCGCGGCCGAGGTCGCCCTTCAGCTCTCGAACGTCCAGGCTCACTGCCTTCGGAACCCGGTTTGCAACGCACGAGGCCCTAGGTTCGGGTGAGCGCGCACAAGGACGCGGTCGCCCAAGGAGACTACGATGGGCAAGCTTACGGGTAAGGTTGCGGTCGTCACCGGCGCGTCGAAGGGAATCGGAGCCGCCATCGCCAGGGCGCTCGGAGCCGAGGGGGCGAGCGTGGTTGCCAGCTACGGCGGCGATCGCGAAGGGGCCGAGCGCACGGCCGTCGCCATCGAAGCGAGCGGTGGCAAGGCCCTCGCCGTCCAAGCCGATATGTCGAAGGAGGCCGACGTCAAGCGCCTCTTCGCCACGATACGCGAGACCTTCGGCCGCCTGGACGTTCTCGTGAACAACGCAGGGATCTATCGGTTCGGTCCGATCGAAGGCGTGACCGTCGACGAGTACCGCGCGCAGTTCGACACGAACGTGCTCGGGCCGATGCTCGCCATTCGTGAGGCACTGCCGCTGTTCGGACCGGAAGGCGGAAGCATCATCAACGTCGGTACGGGGGCGACCGAGTCGACGCCGCCGAACTCGGTCGTCTACATCGCGTCGAAGATGGCGCTGAACGGTGTCACCGGTGTACTCGCGCGCGAGCTCGGACCGAGGAAGATTCGTGTGAACTCGCTCAACCCCGGTGTGACGGCCACGGAGGGCTTCAAGAACATGGCCGATCGCGACTTCACGAACAGCCTCGTCGCCACGACGCCGCTGGGGCGTATCGGCAAGCCCGAAGATCTCGGTGGCACCGCCGTCTTTCTCGCCTCGGACGACTCGGCTTGGCTGACCGGCGAGATCCTCGTCGTCAGCGGCGGCCTCCGCTGACCTTTCGACGCGACGGCGCGGCGAAGGTCGCATCCGCGAGCAGCTCGGTCAACCGGGCGAGGGGCAGACGCGGCTCGGCATCTCGGCGGTAGACGGCCGACCATCGCTCGGCGAGGCCTTCACGCGTGAAGCGGCGCGTGACGATCTCGCCTCGCCGCTCCCACGGAGCGATTGCCCAGCGGGAGACGATGGCCACGCCCAGTCCCGCCGCCACGAGCTCCACGAGCGCGTCCGTCAGCGGAACGAGGACGACGCGCGGCATCGTCGCTCGCTCGGCGGCGATGAGCTCGCGGAGACGCTCGACGTCGCTTCGTGGCGCATCGTGGGCGAAGAGCGTCTCGGCGCCGAGTTCTTTCGCCGTCACGTGCGGGCGCGATGCCAGACGATGCGACGGGGCCATGATGACGGTCCACTCGTCTTCGAAGAGCGGCGTCGAGACGAGCTCGCGATCGCGCACCGGCGAGCTGACGAGGGCGAGCTCGATCTGGCCACGGAGGAGTGCGGCGACGGGCTCGCGTGTGGCTTCGGTGACGATGCGCACCTCCACGTGGGGATGCTCGTCGGCGATCCGCGCGACGATCGGCGGAAGCCAGTGGTACGACGTGAAGCACTCGACGACCAGGCGAAGCACCTCGCGTTTGCGCGTTCCTGCACGATGCAGCTCGCGTTCGAGGCGGGCGAGATCGCCGAGCATCGTGCGTGCGGCTTCGACCAGGCGCTCGCCGGCGGCCGTGAGGACGAGCTGACGTCGAACGCGTGTGAAGAGGGCGACGCCGAGGCGCCCCTCGAGCTCGGCGAGCTGATGGCTCACGGCCGACTGCGTGAGGTGGAGTCGCGAGGCCGCGCGCGTGGCTCCGCCTTCTTCGGCGATGGCACGGACGAGCCTGAGATGACGAACTTCGAGCATGGCGTTGGACATGAGCGTTCCTCATGAATTCATGAGAACTATGAGTTTTACACATCGAATCTAGAGCGTCATGTTCCTCTCGTCATGAACACCACACTTCAAAACGACGGTTCGAAATCGGCTTCGTCCTCTCCGCGCCGCGTCTTCGTGGAGCGCACGCCCGGGGTGGAGCTCAGCGTTCTCAGGGCTCATCCGGACGGAGGGCTCACCTTCCTCGTTCGCATGCGCGAAGGCGCGCGCGCCGAGCGCCACGGACACCCGGGAGGCGAAGAGACCTACGTTCTCACGGGCAAGCTGCGCATCGATCGGCGCGTCGACGCGTCGAACGAGCCTCAGCCCGATGCGACGCTCTCGGCGGGAGAGTACTTTTTCGCTCCCGTCGGCGAAGTGCACGAAGGCTTCGCGGTCGAGGAAACGACGTTTCTCGTGGTCGCGCCAGGCGGCATCGCCCGGCCCTGACGGCGAGGCGCGCGCGGTATGCTAGATCCGCCCGCGCTTTGAGCAACGAGAAGAACGTGCCCGTCGGGCGACTCGGACGCATGGCCAAGCTCGGCGCGCTCGCCATCGGTGCGGGGGCCAGCGCGCTCCTCAAGCGCTCGAACGACTCGGCCGCCGACCAAGCCGCCGAGGTGCTCGGCAACCTCCGAGGGCTCGCCGCGAAGATCGGTCAGATGGCGAGCTACGTCGACGGGCTCGTTCCGGAAGACAAGCGGGATGCGTTCGAGGCCTCGCTCAAGGTGCTTCGGTCGCAGGCGCCGCGCTCGAGCAGCGCCGACATCCGGCGAACGGTCGAAGAGGACCTCGGGGCCCCGCTCGATCACCTGTTCGATGCTTGGGAGGACGAGCCGATCGCCAGCGCGTCGATCGGACAGGTGCATCGTGCACGCGTTCGTCTCGCCGGGAGCGACGTCGATGGTTTCGAAGTCGCGGTGAAGGTCCAGCACCCTGGCATTCGCAAGGCCGTCGAGAACGACCTGGCGAGTGCGTCCGTCCTCGAGGGGCTCGGCGCGATGGTCGGCGCGCGACGCTTCGACACGAAGGGCAACCTTGCCATCCTTCGCGCCCGCTTCCTCGAGGAGCTCGACTACACGCTGGAGGCCGAACGCATTCGAGCCTTCCAGCATGTGCACGAGGGAGAAGCGAAGATCCGGATCCCGCGCGTCGTGGCGGAGCGCTCGAGCCTTTGCGTTCTCACGACGGAGTTCGTTCGCGGCATCGCCTTCGACGACGCCATGGTGAGGAGCGAAGCCGAACGGCGCGCATGGGCGGAGACGCTCTGGCGCTACGTGTTCAAGGGCAACCTCCTCGGCGGGATGCTCAATGCGGACCCGCACCCGGGCAACTACCTGTTCCAGGAAGACGGCCAGGTGGCGTTCCTCGACTACGGGTGCGTCCAGGTGTTGCCCGAACGAAACCGTCCGCTCGCACGCGCGATGCATCGTGCGGCCATCGCGCGGGACGAGGCGGCCTTCGCGCGCGGCGTCACCGAATTGCTACGGACCAAACCCGGAGAGCTCGAGAGGCTCGCCATCCTCTACACACGCTTTTGCTTCGAGCCGCTCTTCGCGTCGCCCTATCGCATCGAGCGGCGCTACGCGGCAGAACTCGTCGAGAAGCTGAAGACGATGGCGCTCGCGGCCCGGAAGGTCCCGGACGCCGAGATCTTCCCGATGCCGCCCGAGATGCTCTTCATGAACCGGCTGCAATTCGGCTTCTACTCGGTCATGGCGCGGCTCGACGTAGAGGTCGACTTCGCGGCGTTGGAAACGAGTTTCCTGCCGCCCGAGGGCTGAAGCCTGGGCGTCGACAGGTGAGGCCCGTAGGCCGCATGGCACTTTCCGACACCTTGAGACCCAACGACGACTGGCCTTCGGCTCGAGCCCACGTAAGACATGCGCATGCGTTTTTTCGGGCTTCGGTCGGGCGGGACGGCACTTCTCCTTGCTGCTCTTTCGGCGATGACGGTGGGCGCGGTGGGCGCAGCTGGTTGCAGCGGCAGCACGGATCGTTCGCTCGACGGCTACGACTCGAACCCGAAGAGCCCGTCGGCGGATGGCGGCAATTCCACGGGGAACACCGGAGGAGGCACGCTCGGCAACGGCACGACCGGTGACGGTGGGGCCGGTTCGCAGGGCAACTGCAGCGACGCCGCCAAGCTGGTCTACGTCGTGAGCGCCGAAAACGTGCTCTACAGCTTTGCGCCCGACAAGCTCGCGTTCAAGGAGATCGGCGAGCTCGATTGCCCCTCGAGTGGCGCAACGCCCAACTCGATGGCCGTCGACCGCTCGGGCACGGCGTGGGTGAACTTCTCCGACGGTTCTCTCTTCAAGGTGAGCACGAAGGACGCGAGCTGCAAACCGACGGATTTCCAGCCCGGTCAGCACGGCTTCGGACGCTTCGGCATGGCCTTCGCGTCGAACTCCGCGGGCTCCGAAGACGAGACACTCTACGTCGCGGGCATCGAGGGCCTCGGAGAAGGACAGGGGCTCGCCAAGATCGATCTCGCGACGTTCGAGCTGACGCCCCTCGGCAACTACAGCGGCGACCTTCGCGGTATGGGCGCCGAGCTCACCGGAACGGGCGAGGGCAAGCTGTTCGGCTTCTTCACCACCTTCCCCAACGCCACGCTGGCGAGCATCGACAAGGCGAAGGGAGCCACCTCGAACGGCGTCGACCTCGAGGGCGTCTTCACGGGCCAGGCCTGGGCGTTCTCCTTCTGGGGCGGCGACTTCTGGTTCTACACCTCGCCGGGTGACGTCCCGTCGACGGTGACGCGCCTCGCGGCGAGCGGCGACAACAGCATCGAAGTCGTCAAAGAAGACGTGGGCAACGTGGGCCGTATCGTCGGCGCCGGTGTGTCGACCTGCGCCCCGACGGCCCCGCCGCACTAGCCGATCAGAGCGCTTCGACGACCACGTTCGCGCGGTCTGCGGCGCGCTCGGCGGCTTCGACCGAGAGCACGTCGGAGCCGCCCCTCAGGTCCGAACGGCGCAGGCCCACGGTGGCGAGGAGCAGCCGTGAAGGCTTGAAGCCGAGATCGTCGGCGTGCACGAACAGCTTGCCGAGCTGCTCGGCGTACGCGCGCGAGAGCGTGTTGAAGGAGATGTTGTCGAACACCTTCGTGCGCCGCCTGCTCGCGGCCGCGGAGGCCATGAGGCTCGCCGTGAGCCCGTGGTAGAGGCGCCGGAGCCGCGGCATCGCGCTCGGATCGGAGCGCTCGAGGACGCGCCGCAGGAAGTGGGCGTTCAGCGGAACGTGGAACGACTCGTCGCGCGTGAGAATGGTCAGCATCTGGCGAATCGCCGGGTGCTGCTTGGCCGTGCGCAAGGCGAGGCGGTAGGTGGTGGCGCCGATCGTCTCGAACATGAGGTTCGTGAGCACGATCGTCTCGTGGCGCTTGGCTCGAGCGTAGAGGCGATAGAACGTTCGCGTGGTGGGCCCCATGGGCCGAATCTCGCCGCCGATGTAGGCGAGGAACTCGGTGAGGAGCTCGCGATGCCAGCCCTCCTCGTCGCCGTAGAGACGAAGGGCCTCCGCAAACTCCGGGTCCCAGCTCTCGACCTCACCGGCGATCTCGTGCGCCTGGCGAAGCCCCGACTCCTCCGCGCGGAAGGCCGCGTTGAAGAAGGCGATCGCGCCGTTCTGCTCCTCGGGGCTACTCCAGACGATGGGCTTCGTCAGATCGAGCGCCTCGTCGTACATGCGCTCCCGACGCTTCTTGAGCAACCGAAGCCAATGCGACGTGGGACGAGCGTGTACGCCAGGCATGTCGAGGACGAAGACCTAGCATACGCGCCCGCCCCACGCTGCAGGCTCGCGTCGGACCTCAGAGCAGATCGATGCGGCCGTACGCTCCGGTCTGCCCGCCGTTCGGACCCGCCGTGAAATACAGCTGGGCCGGGTTGAATCCGCCCACACTGCCTGGGAATTCGAGCGCCCAGAGGCCCTGAATGACGATGGCGTTCTTGTTGGCGTCGACCAGCTTGCCTTGGTCCGTCGCGATCAGGCCTGTCGGATCGATGCCGTAGACGCTGACGGTACCGTCGCCGAAGTTGCCGACCAGCAGGTGATTCGGGATCTGGCCGAAGGCAGGAGGCGTGATGGTGATGCCCCACGGTGCGTTCAGCCCCGCGCCGTTCGAGACGATTCGCCCCAGGAACACACCGTTCAGATCGTAGGCGTCGACCACGCCGCTACCGGGGCCCGGCACATCGACTTGCTTTGCCGGATCCTGCACGGCGTAGGTGACGTACACCTTGGGGCCGAGCGTCTTGACGTTGAACGGCGCATAGCCCGCGGGAAGGTTCGGGTCGGTGAAGGCGCCCGCGGCGAGCGTCACCGGCTTGTAGTTCTGGTCGTACACTTCGACCGTACCAGCGTTGAAGTTCGCGGCGTAGAGCCTTCCAGCACCGGCCACGGTCGCCACCGTCACACCCTTGTAGACGGCCTTGGCGCCGGAGTTGTCGATGCGCACCACAGCCGTCTGACCACTCGAGAGCTGCCAGCCCGAGATCGCGCCGTCTTCGCTCCCGAAGATGAAGGCGTCGCCAAGGAACGGCGTCGCGTTGGGGTTGAAGACGATGCCCGTCGGCCTCGACTTCGGAGAGCCCGCGGCCCCAGGAATGGTGACCGTGAGCACGAGCGCGCTGTTGACGTCGTAGACGCTCGACTTACCCGTGCCGTTGTCGGCGATCCAAGCGGGGCCGGCCACATCGTTGAAGGCAAGACCCCAAGCATTGACGACATCGGGATTGTTTTGAGTCCCGATCAACGGCACGACGTTCGTGCTCTGCACGCCCGCGGGTGTAGGGGTCGGCGTAGGGGTCGGCGTGGGCGTCGGATAGCCCTGCGAGGACTCACTGCCCGAGCTGCAGGACCAGGCCCCGAATCCCACTCCGAGGCCAAGCGCGAGCACGAGAACGACCGGGACCACGTTCCTTCGCAAATTCATCATCCACCTCCCTTTCGCGACCGTCCGGACGGGGCGACGTCTCCGCGTCACTTGGTGTCCTCGTCGGGCGGATCGCAATCGGTCCAAGGGTTCGCACGCGGCCACCGCAGAACAAGGCGACACCGGGTCACGACGAGGTATCCCGACCTCGGTTCTTCTTCTTCGCGCGAAGATGCCCCTCCGGGATAAGATCGGGCCAAGTGATGTCAGGGTCCGACAGGAGAGCCGCCGAAGACGCCACCACCGATCGGATCGATAGTTCGGCCGGCGCTGGTCTCAGCCTTCTCGCCATGTGGAATGGCGGCTCACTCGCGGTTCCCCTTCCGCGTCGTGGCACTTTGGTCCTGGGGCGTGGCAGCGACGTGCAGGTCAAAATCGATCACGGTTCGGTTTCACGCCGGCACGTGATGCTCGTCATCGACGAAGGCATGCTTCGCATCGACGATCTCGGGAGCTCGAACGGCACGTTCGTCGATGGTCGACGAATCGAGCCGCGAGGGAGCGCGGCGCTCCGTCCGGGGGCCCTCGTGGAGATCGGCTCGGCCCTCGTCGTGGTTCGCGAGGGGCGAGGCTCCGTTCCTCCGCAGGTGAAGAACGCGCCGCTCGTCGTCGAAGATCCCGAGATGGCGAAGCTCCACGAGCTCGTCGGCGTCGTCGCCAAGAGCACGCTCAGCGTGGTGCTCCTCGGTGAAACCGGTGCGGGCAAGGAAGTCGTCGCCACGCGCGTCCACCAGCTCTCGGCGCGCGCCGACAAGCCGTTCTCGAAGGTGAACTGCGCCGCGCTCGTCGAAACGCTGCTCGAGGCCGAACTCTTCGGCTACGAAAAGGGCGCCTTTACGGGCGCAACGCAGTCGAAGCCCGGACTTCTCGAGAGCGCTCACGGCGGCACGCTGTTCCTCGACGAGGTCGGCGAGATGCCGCTCGCCACGCAGGCCAAGCTTCTTCGCGTGCTCGAGAGCGGTGAAGTCATGCGCGTCGGCGCGCTCAAGCCGAGGCCGATCGACGTTCGCTTCGTCTCCGCGACGAACCGCGACCTGCGTGACTTCGTCTCCAGTGCGAAGTTCCGTCAGGATCTCTTCTTCCGACTCGACGGTATTTCGATCTCGATTCCACCTCTTCGCGAGCGACGCGCGGAGATCCCCGGACTCGCTCACACCTTCCTCAAGGGAGCCGCCGAGGCGGCGGGGCGTCGTCCGATGACGATCTCGAACGAGGCCATGAGCGTTCTGCTCGGCTATCCCTGGCCCGGCAACGTGCGTGAGCTTCGCAACGTGCTCATGCGAAGCACGCTTCTCGCGAAGACCGACACGCTCATGCCCGACGACCTGCGCTTCGAAGGGCTCGGCCTCGGAACCACCACGCCGCCTCCGCCGATGACTGTGCTCGGTGGGCAGAATCCGTATCGCACGGTGCCTCCGCCGGTTCTCGTCTCGGCCGACGAAGCCGAGCGTCGTCGCATTGCCGAAGCGCTCGAACGATCCGTCGGCAATCAGACGCGCGCCGCGAAGCTGCTCGGGATCTCTCGCCGGACGTTGCTCAAGCGCCTCGATTCCCTCGGCTTCCCGAGGCCGCGCAAGCGTGACGGCGAAGAGTCCGACGAAGACTGATCAGCGCTTGCCGTCGTTGCAGTCGACGATGCCGGTCGTGAGACGGCCGGTATCGGTGTAGGCCGTGCACGGTGTCCCCGTGGGGCCCGCGAAGGTCAACGCTTCGACTCCGCAGTTTCTGACGATGAAGCCGTTCCTTGGCGTTCCTTCGACGTTGACGCCCGAGCATGCCGAGTCGAGCGGGGCCGTCATGAGAATGTAGTCGCTACAATGTTCGGGGGGCACGGAGGGAGCACACACGGCCTCGCCGCGATTGACGCATCGTCCAAGCTTGGGGGGAACGGGACAGAACGAGTTGGAGCCGCCGTGATCCGGCTCGTAGCGAACGGGCATGCAGAGGCAATGTCCGCCGAGGGGACCGGCACCGGCGGCATTATTGCGTTTGGGCGTGGTGGCCGCTCGTGCAGACGCGCTGGGAGCGGCGGGGGCGGACGCGCTCGGCGTGGCGGACGCTGCAGACGGAGGCGGGCTCGGAGCAGCCGACGCGGAGGCGGGGGCGTCGGTCGTCATGCCGCCCGTCGAAGAGGCACTCGTGGGGATCGACTGGACCGTGCGCAACCGAACGAACAGGGCTGCGCTCGCCGCGATGCCGCCGAGCGCGACGACGACGAGCGCGCTGACCGTGAACGCTCGAATCCGTTTCTCGTGCTTCTCTCTCTCCGTTGCGCTCGTGTCGGGCGCGAACGCGGGGGCGCTGGTATGCAGGTGAGCGAACGGCGGGTCGACCAGCGTGGCAGGAGCGTTCGGTGCCACAGGTGCTCGATGACCCAATCCGGCATTCGTCGCGTTCGTCGCGTTCGTCGCGTTGCCGACGTTCGTGTCGTGCGTGACGACGTAGCGCCCTCCTCGACGCTCGGCGATGGTCGACGTTGGAGGCGCTCCGCGCGCTGCGCGGTCCCACGCCTCCGCGAGGGCGCGCGTGGTGGGGAAGCGCGACGCCGGATCGAGGGCCATGGCACGTCGGACGACTTCGACAAGCGCGGGCGGAACCTGCAGGTTCCACATCTGATCCGCCGTCCCTTGGAATGGAAAAGACGGCCCGGCGCGATGTCGAGGATGCTCGCCGGCAAGCGCCTCGTAGGCGACGACGCCCCATGCGAACTGGTCGGCGGCGCTCGTCACACGTGAGGTCGCCATCTGCTCGGGCGCCATGTAGGAAGGCGTTCCGAGGATCAGGCCTTCGCGTGTGGTGAACTGCGTGGTGTTTTCGGAGCCAATTGCACTCAGACGCGCGATTCCGAAGTCGACGAGCTTCGAGCGACCGCGTCCGTCGACCAGGATGTTCGAGGGCTTCACGTCGCGATGGACAACGCCGCGATCGTGCGCGAACGCGAGCGCCGTTGCGACCTCGCCGAGGATGCGAACGCGCTCGTCGAAGGGCATCCCCTGACGGAGGCACAGGGAGAACGATTTGCCCTCGATCCACTCCATGGCGATGAAGGGAACGCCCAAAACGTCGCCGACTTCGTAGATGACGACGATGTTGGGATGGGTGAGCTGGGCGGCGATGCGCGCCTCGCGCACGAAGCGAGGGAGGTCGTCGGTGTCCGCCGGAACGTCGTTGCGAAGGACCTTGATGGCGACGCGACGCCGCAGCGTGGGGTCGTCCACGCGAAAGACTGCGCCCATTCCTCCGCGCGCGACGGCGGCCTCGACGAAGTAGCGGCCGAATGGCCGCCCGGGCGTGGGGAAGCTCGTCGTCGGCCCCACTTCGTTCATCCGCCCCTGATGGTACACGGGGTCAGCGTCCTCGCCGAACCTTCGCCCGAAGTACGCGAACGACCACCCGGTACTCGGGCACGCCAGGATTGTTCGACCGCATCGTTTCGGCCTCTTGCAGAGCTCCCACGTTGTCTCCGGCAAAGAGGGCCTCCGCCACGCGACGCTCCGCGGCGGCATCGTTCGCCTGAGGGCGGGTCGGCGACTCGGAGGCCGTCGCCGACTTGCGTTGAAACTTGCGCGGAGCCGTCGGCGTCGTGCTCGCCGTTGGGGGAGGCGAAGGAGGGACCTGCGCCTCCGCGAGCGTGCTCGTCTGCTCGCGAGCCTTCGCGGCTTCGACGCCGATGAAGATGACGGCGGGCAGGAGGACTAGGAACGCGAGGGCCGTGATGATGATCGCGCCCTTGTTCGAGCCCTCGGCGGCCGCCGGCGCGGGCATCGACCGACTGGTCTGCCCCGGCTGACTCGTGGGGGCTTCTTGCGCTCGGAGCCTGGCGATGCATCCGGCGAAGCGAACGTCGCACGGCGCGACGAGCTCGGTCCACGACGTCGAGAGAGAGAGGTTGCCGACGAACGCCGGTGCACGCGCGTCCACCAGTGCGGCCCGCACTTTGCCGCCCGAGGCCACGAAGACGACGTGACGCGGGAGCATGCCCGGCGCGTTGACCACCACGTCGCCTTGCCAGCCGGCCGCGACCGGCACGTCTTCGCGGAGCGTAGCGGAGGCAACGAGCTGACCGGACGTCGAGAGTGCTTCGATCGAGAACGACGGTGATGCAGTCATCGCTTCACTCCGACGAGATCATGGCTTCGAGTTTGCTCTGCAGGACCGCGAGCCACGCGATGTAGTCCTCGCAGTCTTCGCGACCGAAGAGCAGCTCGCGTTCGAACTTCACCTGCGCGAGCGCCGTACGCGCGTCTTCACGAACGAGCGCACGATCGAGGCGGACGCGCGAGGCACGGAAGTCGTCTTCGATGATGCGCCGCATGTCGCTGGCCATCTTGTTCGCCTGATCGGCGCCCGCCTGGTCGCCAGAGGCCTTCATGCATGCCGCCGCCGTCTCGAAGAGAGCCACGGCGTCGACGCCGTCGTGGGCATAGAACTGGAAGCGTTGCCGCTTGGACCGAGCGAGATCGAGCTTCTGTTCGGCGAGCGCATGGGCATCGTTTCGCTCGAAACACTCGGTGACGGGGGCTCGAAGCGGCGAGGGGACCGGCGGTGGTGGGAGGCTGTTGCGTGCGGTTGCCGTCTTCAGCACCAGGAGCCCCGCGACGACGATGCCGATCGAGAGCACGAGCGCCAGCTTGCGCATCGGCGTCGGCTTGCGCTTCTTGGCCGCGTCGTCGGCGACGGTCACTCCTTGCAGGACGACCTGGATGGTGTCGACGGAGATGACCGAGCCCTCCGCGAGCGCCACCTCGCGCTCGCGCGAATCGTCGAACACGGTGGGGCGGTCTTTGGAGACAGCGCGCCCGACGATGCCCTCGCCCTCCTGCGTGACCACGAACTGCTCCCAGCTCGCGCTCTCGAGGGGAAGGCGAATGTCGCAATGCGCTCCGCTTCCGACGGTGACCTTGGACGCATGGATCTGGATCATCTCGTCGTTGCGTCCAGGGTGTTTGACGACGAACGTGAGCAACTTCATGTGAGCCGATTCTCCGAATGCACGACCACGACGTCGTTCGACGACGAGCGGTTCGTCTGCATCTGATCGCGAAGCTTCATCATCACGGGGGCGAGCAAGAGAACGAGGAGGCCGAGAAAGATGAAGGCGAGGGGAAGCAGCATCTTCACGCCTGCCTTCGCTGCTTCTTCCTCCGCACGCGTGGTGCGCCTCACGCGCGAGACCTGAGCTTGGATGACGAGGACCTCGGAGAGCGGATTGCCCTTCTCTTCGGCGTGCGCCACGGTGTGGACGAACTCACGAACGGCCTCGGTAGGAACGCGGTCGGCGAGCTCCGAGAGTGCGGCCTTCCTCGTGTGCGCGAGGTTCAGCATGTGGAGCACGTATTCGAACTCCTCCGCGAGCGGATCGTCGGGGAGAGACTTGGCGACCACCTGGCGAAGCGCGCCGGGAAAGTCGAGGCCGGCGCTCATGCCGAGAGACAGGAGATCGACGGCGTAGGGAAGTCGCCGATTCACTTCCTGGAAGCGTTTCTGGGCGATTTGGGAGATCTCGAGATGGGGCATGATCATCCCCAGACCCGCGCCGGCGAGCATGCAGAGACCGCCCGTCTTGCCGAGCATGTCGAAGGCTGCGCCGAAGGCCGCGCCTCCGATGGCGCCGAGGATGCCGAGCGCGACGTATTCTTCCGGCGTGAGGCCGAGCAAGTCGCCGGCGTAGGTGATCTCGCGATCGAGAGATCGAACGACGCGCTCCGGCAGAAGTCCGCTGAGGCGCGCCCCGATCCATCGGACGAGAGGCTCCCACGTGGCCCACGTCGGCTTCGTGGCGAGCGACGCGATGCGCTGCCGTCCGCGTCGGCCGAGGTTGCCGGCTACGCGCGAGGGCGTGATCGAGGCGGTGAAGACGGCGATGAACACCGCAAGGGCCGCGAAAGCAATCGCCGCGATGGCGAAGACGTCGCTCTTCATATGTCCACCGCGAGGATCTTGCGCGCGAGGATGAGGCCGAAGACGTACGAGATCATGGCTCCGCCCGCGATGACGAAGCCGAGCGTGGAGTTCGTCAGCGGCTGGAAGTAGGTGTGATCGAGCGCGTAGATGCCCGCACAGATGAGCAGCGGCGCGAGCATCAATCCCCAAATCTGCATGCGCGCGTCGGCGGTCTTCTGCCTGACCACGCCTTCGAGGCGCTCCATCTCACGGAGCGTCGCGGCGGTGGTCTCGAGCACGCGCGTGAGATTGCCGCCGACCTGACGACCGATGAGGAGCGCAGCGAGGACGATGCCGAGCTTGTGGCTCTTCGCGCGCGGCCCGACCGCTTGCAGCGCGTCGTTCAGCGAGCGACCGACGCGCGTTTCCTTGACGGCGTGCTCCATTTCCTCGGCGACCGGTCCGTGGAGCAGCGACGATGCGGTCTCGACGGCAGCGCCGACGCTCGCCGTGGTCTTGAGTGAGTTGGCGAGCGCCAGGCAGTACGCGTCGGCCGTGTTGTCGATGGCGATGATGCGCTTCTTCACGCGGCGCTCGAGCACGAACGCCGGCCCGAACGCGATCACGAACGACAGCACGTGCCAGAACGGACAGAGACCGAGCGTGGCAAAGCCGAGGACCACGAGCAGCAGGGCGGCCTGCATGGTGGCGATGCGATGCGGCGGCTTGAAGATGCGAAGCCGGCGCAGGAGCAGCGTGAGGTAGTCGAGATAGCGGCCCCAGAACACGTAGAACAGGCCGCGGTTGCTCCCCATGAGCGTGACGAGGAGCGCGATGACGGCGAGGGTGGCGCTGCCGATCGTGATGGCGCACCAAACGTTGGCGTTCCAGCTGCTCATCGCACGCTCCTATTCGGCCTTGTACGGAGCCGCCGTGAGCTTCTCCGGCTTGCTGCCGGCCGCGTTGGGGGCGAGCTTCGCGGTGGCGGGCTCTCGCACGATGACCTGCGAGAGAGCAGGAACCTTGGTGGCGATGCTCGGATCTTCCGCGCTGCGGAGCACCGCGATGACCGGCCCCTTCTGTGCGGCGAGGGCCACGGTCTGCGATTCCTGCAGCGTGACGCTGATGGTCAGCAGCTGATCGCGCTGCGCCGGCACTTGATTGCCACGGTTCTCGCGCGTGGGGCGCGTCTCGACGCCGACGGCGAGCACGAGGACCTTCTGCAGGAGCACCACGGCTTGCGGGTTGCCGTGCTGCTCGTCGATGAGGCCGAGGAGGTCGACGTAGTCGCCAGGGCGCAGGAGCTCGACGCTCATGTACGCCGCGGGGATGTGCAACGTGAGCGCGCGCGTTCCCGGTTGGACGAGCTGGCTGAGATGCCGATCGGCGTCCCCCGCGAGAGCGAGGTCGGTCCACGAGAGCGTCTGCTGGGGTTCGAGATCACGATCGGCGCGAACGCCGAGGACCTTCACGCGATCGCTCGCGCGAACGAAGCGGTCGTCGACGTAGGCCGCCGGGACGCCTCGCACGGCGACGTGTTCGTCGGCGAGGAGCGTGCCCTTCTTCACCGCCTTGGTGACGATGACGATGGAGATCTTCTCGCCTCCGGAGACTTCGGTCCGGAGCTTCTTCGTGTACATGAACAGCGAAGCGACGGAGAGAAGAGCGAACGAGGCCGCGAGCAAGAATGCGCGAGCGTGCATCGTTCAACCGGCCGGCAGGAGCAGGAGATCGCGCGCGTTCGTGTAGTCGAAGAGGAGCATCTCACCACGGGTCACGAGACCCATGGCGAGGACGAGGGCGAAGGCGCCGGCGACGATGGCGTATTCGGCCATCGCAGCGCCTCGGGAGTCGCGAAGAACGTCTCGACCCGGTTCGTTTTGCATGTCGCCGGGCTTTTTGCACCGAGGATGCCACCTCGTGGGCGTGCGCCGCGGGGCCTATTTTCGCGGGTCTAGGCGTCCATCCGGGCACGCCGCGACCGAACCTGCCCGGATTGCGCAGGCCCCCGTGCGCAATTCGCGCATCGCGCGGGATCAGGGCACTTTGTTGGGAAACACGGCGACCGGGTCGAACCAGGAGGTGACGTTGCCCTCGCGGTCGAATTTGAAGTTGGCGATGTTGTCGTCGACGATCGCGTGCCAACCCTCGGGCGTCTCGAGATAGCCGTCGCGTTCGAGGCCGAACTCTCTCTCGACCTTTCGGACGAGTCCGGTCTTCTGGTCGACGGCCCGATCGAAGGCGTCCATGTTCACCTTCTTGAGGTCGTCGAGCGACATGCCCTCGACGTACTTCTGCTTGAGCACGCCGCCGGGCTCGACGCCGAGCTTGGGAACCAGGCCACCGCCCACGGCATCCGCCGCGTTGTTGGTGAGCTCCGCGGTGTATTCGGCGAGCTTCTCGCGCTCGGCGAGCGTGAGGGCTCGCTCGACGCCGTTTCCGTCCTTCACGACGTCCTTGATGGTCTTCGAGACCATGTCGCCTTCACGGTAGGCGACGGAGAAGGCGCCCTCGCCGAGAAGAACTCGCCCGCCGCTCTCGGTTGTCTTCGCCGCGGCGGCGGCGGCGGCCTCGGCAGCCTTCGAGGCATCGGCGAGCTTGGCCGCTTCGGCGGCCTTGGCGACCGCGGCAGCGTCTTCGGCGACCTTTGCCGCGGTCGAAAGCTTCGACAGCTTTCCGGCGACGAGGGGCAGCGTGACGATTTCGAAGGCGACGCGTCCGGCGTTGTTGGCGCCGCTGCGTCCCTGCCACTCCGCCTTGACGGCGTCCCACGTGTCCTTCGGGTGAAGGATCACCTGGGCAACGCCTTGGGCGACCTGATCGGGGTGGATGACGATGTCGGCGATGCCCTCGACCGCCTCCCAGCCCTCCGAGACGAACCCCTTGGCGAAGTCCCACGTCGCGCTACCCCAGCCCTGCGAGGCTTGCGCGCTGCCCTCTCCTCCGCCGGACGACGTTCCGCCGCCTTCGCCTTGCCCGGCCATCGCGGCGGTGCCGCCCGCGTTCGAGCCGCCGCCACACGAGAACGTCTGCACACACGCCGCTTCGCGCTGCGTGGTCCCTCGAATCGAGTCGCCGAAGCCGACGTACGCGGCGATGGCAGCAAGCGCGACGATGCCGACGACGGCGAGAGTCTCTACGAGCGTCGCTCCGAGCGATCGCCTCCGTTTCACGGCCCTGCTGCTCATGTTCTGCCTGCGGTCATTTCGACGATCGAAAGGAGCGTGTGCTCCGGGCCGTCATGGGTTCGAGTGGCGCTGACGACGACGCGAACGTTCGGTCGCGTGAAGGTCTCTCGCATCGGGCCGCCTTCGCTCGCGCGTGGCACAGCGACGAAGCCCGCGCGAACGAGCTCGGCGCCGAAGGCCTCGAGGGCAGCTTCCGGCCCTTGGTCAACCGAGTAGACGGCGAGACGCGTGCCTTCACCGTCGAGGGGCGCCCCGTAGACGCGTTTCGACGACGCAGGGCGCGGCACGGTCTTCGGATCGCTTCCCGGCTCTCGTCCGTCGTGGGCCGTGAGGCTCGTGACGAGGCTGTCGAGCGCTTCGGCCTCGTTCGAGACCGCCTTTGGTTCAGCGGAGACTGTCACCTTGGCGGGCGGTTCGGAGCGCGCATCGAGAAAGCGCGCGAGCTCGAGCCGTGAGGCGCCGAAGATTCCGGCGGCCATCAGGCCTGCGCAGAGCGTCACGCGCGCGAAGCGGCGGGGAAGGCTCGCGCTCACAGCCAATCTCCATAGATCGCGTTGACCGTGGCCTGGATGTCACCCCTCGACACATCGGCGGGGCGCTCGTTGCAGGCCATGTGAGCGGTGGTCTTCGTGTCGAGATCGCCGAAGACGACGTGGCCCGACCAGGGCAGGGTCGCTTCGGCCGACGTGCGGTCGACGTCGACGTCGAGCTTGTCCTTCAATGACGAGCCCTTTGCCACCGACTTCGCGCGTCCCAGGTGACCGGCGACGCCGCCCAGCATGTCTTCGGAGGACGTCCCCTCGATGCGACCACTGCCGCCTCCGGGAACGCCCTCGCAGTAATTGACGGCTTCGGTCCACACGGCGCGCCGAGCCATGCGCATGGTCGCGAGCTTCGTCTCGTAGGCGTCGTACATGTAGAGCAGAGCGACATCGAGCAAGATGAAGATGGGGACGACGACCATCGCCTCGACCAACGCGGCGCCACGACGATGCTTGCGCCTTGCACGCATGCGGTTCACTGGAGCGGTCCTTCCTCGGCGCCGAGGAGCGTGCGCGAGGCCTCGCTCTTCGCAGGACCGTCGGTGCCGGGTTCACGGCGCTTGGTGAGCAGCGCGGTGCGCGCCGCGTTCCAGTGGTCGGCGTCGGTGATGGTGTTCTTCACGAACGCGTCGTTCTCGAAGCTGATCTCCGGCTTGTGCACGCGGCGCAGACGAGCCGTCCAGCGCGTGGTCCACATCGCGTGCTCGTTGCCATTGCACGAAGACGAGCCGAACGAGCCGTCGCAGTCGAAGTAGATCTCGGCCTGGGCGAAGCTCGTGTTGAGCTCCTGCATCGGATCGGAGCCCTTCGTGTCGTAGGAGGCTACCTCCACACCCGAGCGGTGCGCGTCGAACGGTTTGCCTTGGAGCGACGACCAAATCTGCATGTAGTCGTTGCCGTTCTTGGCCTCGTGGAAGACCTTCTTCGGGTGAGGGCCGCTGCCGCCTCCGACCGAGCACGGAGGCTGCGCGTTCTCGCGACAGATCGCGAGATTGTCCGGCGATGCGAGCGAACGCGAGGCGATGCCCAGCGCTTCGAGGCCGGACTGGCACGCGCCGATCGTGTGCAACGTGTCGTTCGCGATGCGGTACGCGATGGCGTCGACGTAGGGCTTGGCCTGCCGGCACGCGCGCCCGAACTCGTCTTGTTCGACGGGCAGACCGAGACGACAGCCTTCAGGGCCGAGCGACGGCGAATAGGTGTCCACCCGCGGCGTCACCGGAAGAAAAGCGGGATGACGAGCGGCCATGCGCGTGGCTGCTTCCGCGCCGAGATGCGGCGCCTCGCGTGCGATGGCGTCTTGCGCATCGCTCAACGCCGCGAGCAGATCGCGCGCCTGCTGCTCGACCATCGTCGCCCGCCCGTTCAGCTCCGCGGAGGCTCGTGCGGCGTCGGCGACGATCGCGCACGGACAATGGTGATGGCAGCCTCGCGAGGCGATCTCTGCATAGGCCGGCTGGAGGGCGCGCATCGGCAACACCACGCCCATCACGGCGGACATGAGCACGTTGATGACGGCAATCGCGTTCATCCCACGCGCATCGACCACGGCGGCCGTGAAGGCCGCGGCGTCGGCGTCGTGCTGCAGGCCTTCGCGCTGCATCAGCACGTTCGCGACCGACACGACGTAATAGAGAGCGCCAACCAAGAGCGGCGCCATGAACGCACCGAGCACGACGATCGCGCCGCGCCGATCGCGCGCCAATCTCCTCGCATGCTTTCGAAGGGGGATGCTCATGGTCGCTTCAGGCCCATCGCTCCACCGCCACCGTCGTAGCTGAATCGCGCGGTGAGACTCGGGAGCGTCATCTTCGAAACGAGCTCGCGTTCGCCGGTCGTTCCGCACGCCACCGGGCTGACGAGGGGAACGCGGCATCGATACATCGCATGAACTTCGGCAGTGACGGGAGAGCCGAAGCCGGCTCCTGCGCCATCGGGATATTCGACGCGCACGCTCGTGAAGCTGCCGTCGACGACGAACGGAGCCATCGCGCGAAGCGCTGCGAGACGCACGGCCTCCGTGCGGTGAGGCCCCAACGTCGAGACCCCTTCGCCGGCGTAGGAGCGAGGATCGTCGGCGAAGACCACCACCGCCGAGCGCGCCGCCGCGAGCGACGCGTGGTCGACGAGAAGCTTCGCCGTGTACAGCTCGGTGAGCTGCAGGATGCCGAGCGAGAGCATCAGCACCGGGATGATCGCGAGAACGAATTCTGCGTACGTCCCGCCCCGCTCGTCCGAGATCATCAGAGGAGCCCGGAGGCGACGGCCCATGCTGTGCCTGCGAAGATGGCCGGGCCGAGGCGCACCCACGTGAGCTTCTTGCGATCGATCGCGAACTTTCGCGACGCCGGTAAGACGAGGTTCGCGCAGAGAAGTGCGCTGCGTCCGAGCGCACCGAGGAGCTCTCCTTCCCAGGCGAGCTTGATTGGTATGAGCAATGCGGAGCACGCGAAGCTGAGGAGCTCCACGCGCAGTCCGACCAGTGGTCCCAGGAGCGCGCCGAGGGCGACGAACAACTTCACGTCACCGCCCCCGAGCGCGTTGGCGCGGAAGAGAACGAGGGGAACGATGGCCGCGAGAAGCGCGCCGCCGAGCGACGTTCCCAGCGCTGCCGGCACGGCACGAAGACCGCCGGCAGCGAGCGCCAGGACCACATGAGCGAGAAGGGCGACGACGAATCCCCCCACCGTGAGGACGTTGGGGATGTGTCCGGTTCGGTGGTCGACGTACGCAGCGATCGCCGTGAGGACGAGCGCCGTGACGAGCAAGAACGCCATCGCCGATACCTCCAGGATCAGCCGGTGCGGATGCTGGTGACCTTGCCGCCTTCTTCCTGGATCTTGCCCTTGATGCTGTCACCGAACGCCGTGTAGGCCGCGATGGCGGAGAGGGCGACGACGCCGACGACGATCGCGTACTCGACCATCTCACCGCGTGTGTCGCCGGCGAGCCGGGTGAACCAGTTGCGGCAGCGGACGAGGACGTTCTTCGTGTTCATGTTGTCTCCTTGGCGGGCTGCTCGAAGCGAGCGGCCGTGCGAGACGTATTTGCAACCTGAAGGCCAGCCACGACCAACACGCCACGTGGCAAATTTCCCGCTAATTCCACGCATGGACCGCCGATGCACCACCTCCCCAGGGGGTTACGAATTGCGCATTCGGGGTGCGCAACTCGTGAATGGATATCGGTGAAGGAGACGGCGTTTCCCGGACGGATTTGCAGCTTCCGACTGGCTCGGTCTCTGCACTCGCCGACGTGCGAGATGCCATCGAGTCTCTCTTCGTCGTTCGTCGCCTTCCTGCTCGCCACGCTGCCGATCGGTTGTGCGAGTTTTCGCTCGCCGCCTCCGCCGGGACCCACCCACGTGGTGGTCGTCGTCTCGAGCGACCCCGACGAGCCCCTCTCCGACGTGGAGGTCTCGGCGGGCGGGACCACGACCAAGACCGACCTGAATGGCCGCGCACGACTCTCCCTCGCCGGCGAAGACGGAACGCAGGTCGATCTGTCGGTCAGCTGTCCGCAGGGCTTCGCTCCTCCTTCGCGAATGCCTTCGTTGATCATCCGTCGATCGAGCGGCACGCCCGAGTACGAGGTCTCGTGCAAGCCCTTCGATCACGGAATCATCATCGCCCTTCGGACCCCGGGCGTTCCGAACCTGCCCGTCCGGTATTTCGGTCGTGTCATCGGCAAGACCGATGCGATGGGCTATGCGCTCTTGAAGCTCGAGCCGCGCACGGGAGAGACGCTGACGCTCACCTTGGATACCTCCGACGAGAAGCTCCGCTACCTCCGGCCGCAGATGCCAGAGCTCAGCGTTTCCGTCCCGGACGGTGAAGAGGTCTTCACGCTCGAGCAGAAATTCATGGAAGAGAAGCCGAAAGTCGTGGCGAGGAAGCCGTCGAAGCCCGTTCGCATCGAGTAACGACGAAGCGGAATCTCCGCCGGGCGAAAGCCGTGAATCGGACCGTGCGCTGCTTTACGATGCGCGCATGTACTTCGAAGCCATCGGACAGATGAAGAAGATGCTCGGTCAGCTCGACAAGTGGCTCGAGGCGGCCGGCACGTACGCTCAAACCAAGAACTTCGACCCGAACGTCATCGTTGGCCTTCGTCTCGCGCCCGATCAGTTCGCCTTCGCGCGCCAGATCCAGAGCTGCTGCGATTCGGCGAAATTCGCCGCGTTCCGCCTCGCCGGCAAAGAGACGCCCAAGCAGGAGGACAACGAGAAGACCCTCGACGAGCTCCGCGCGCGCGTTCGCTCGACCATCGGCCTCCTCGACGGCTTCACCGCGCAGGACTTCGCCGAGGCCGCGACGCGCAAGGTCGCGCAGCCGCGCTGGGAAGGAAAGTGGATGACCGGGCCCGATTACTTCCTCGAGCACGCGCAGCCGAACTTCTTCTTCCACCTCAATCACGCCTACGCCATCTTGCGTCACAACGGCGTGAACATCGGCAAGCGTGACTACCTCGGCCCGCTCTCGCTCCACAATCCCTGAGGTCGATCACCGATAGCGCGCATACCCCGAGAGTACGTTGCCGAGACCGTCGACGCTCGGCGCGCGCTTCGCGTGCTCGCCCTGCAAGGCGTGCATGACTGCATTCGTGACGTCCCGCGGGAGCTCCGGCGCTCGTTGCTCCAGCGGGACGATCGCGCCGCGGGTATGCACCTTGATGACCTCACCGAGCGTGCGCGCCGCGATGGGAAGGTCGCCCGAGAGCGCACGGTACGCGATGACTCCGACGGCCCACACGTCGACGCGCGCGTCGATTCTCTGCTCGCCGAAGATCTGTTCGGGGGCCATGTAGCGCGGTGTTCCGAGCAGCTCGCCGGTTCGCGTGATCGCCGACCCTGCCAGGCTCGATTCTTCGAGGAGCTTGGCGACACCGAAGTCGAGGATCGAGATCCGATCGCGCTGGACGAACACGTTCTGCGGTTTGAGATCCCGATGGACCACGCCCTGAGCATGCGCGTAGGCGATCGCGTTGAGGACGGGCAGGAGATACGCCACGGTGTGCTCGAGCGAGAGCTTGCCGGCGCGGCCGAGGACCTTTTCGAAGGTCTCGCCGCCGAGCAGCGGCATCACGAGGACGGGACCGAGCGCGCGATCGTCGAACACCTCGTGCACGGGCACGATGTTCGGATGCTGCAGCGTCATCGCGATGCGCGCTTCACGTCGATGACGCCGAACGTTGTGCGAAGCCGAATGGCGCAGCACCTTGAGGGCGAATGCGTGGGAGCCATCGTGGCCTTCCCAGACCACTCCCGCGCCGCCGACCCCGAGGCATCGCACGAGTACGTAACGACCGATGGTTTGTCCCGGGCCGAGGGTTTCGAGTGCTTCGGCCGGTTTGTGACCTGCTGCGTTCGGTCGTGTGTCTTTCACGAACGAAGCGACGAGCTCCCTACACATTGCGCACCGGTCGACATGCGCGAAGACACGCTTCTTCGCTTCTTGGGGGCGCGTGGGCCCGCTGCTGTCGAGCACCTCCAGCAATTCTTCTTCGGAAGGGCAGGCGTCCACGGGCCTTTGCCATCGTAGAGGATTCTTGACCGAACGGGAGTCTGGCGTTGGCGGGTGGTAGCGACAAAGGGCTCTGGTATGATCCCCAGTCGATGTCCGCCCATCCGCTCGCCGACGAACTTGGGCGTGCGCTTTCGCGGGAACGCCTCGCAACGCTCCCTTCCGGCTCCGAGCTCGAACCGCTCCTCGCAGCGAGGCTGACCGAAGCTCGTGCGGCACTTCCCGACGTGCACGTGCCGGACGTTTCGTTTCTTCGCGTCGTCGCCGAGCACCTTCCGACGGAATGCGTCCTCGAGAGTCTCGAGCGACTTTGCGCGCCCGACCTTCTCGTCGCGATCGGGTGTCTGTCGGGCGATCGGGCGGCGCTCGCGGTGTTCGACACGGCCTACGTCGTGCCGGTGGCAAGCCAAGTCGCTCGCTCTCATCGCCACTCGGACAGCAGCGAGCTCGGACAGCTCGTACGCCAGCGCGTGCTGGTGAGCCCGGACGGTCAGCCACCGAAGCTCGCGCAGTACACGGGGCGCGCGCCGCTCACCGCTTGGCTGCGCATGGTCGCGACGAGGATCGCCATCACGATGGAGCGTCGCGCCAAACCACTCGGCACCGAGCGCTCGATCGAGTCGGACGATGCCATTGCCGACATGATCTCGAACGACGTCGAGCTCGCGCACATTCGTTCGGAATACGGCGCTGCGTTCAAGACGGCATTCCACGAAGCGCTCGGCAGTCTCGAGGCCCAAGACCGCACCGTGCTCCGCATGAGTGTGCTCGACGGTCTGTCGATCGACGAGATCGCTTCGCTCTATCAGGTGCACCGCGCGACGGCCGCGCGATGGCTCGTCGCGATCCGCGAGCAACTCTTCAAGGGCACCCGCCAGCGACTCGCCGATCGCCTGCAGCTCGCGAACGCCGATTTCGAGAGCCTCGTCGGCGTCCTCATGAGCCGTCTAGACGTGAGCCTCCAGCGTGTTCTCGACGAGCTCGGGCCCGATCGGACGAAATAACGAACGATTCGCAGCGTTTATTCAGTTTCGGGCTCGACTGGACACACGCTGGACACACATTATCTCACAGGCTACGGTACAGCGTGTTCCTAGAACCCGGAAAAGTCGTTGCCGACCGCTACAAGGTGGTCGCTCGCGTCGGGGAAGGGGGCATGGGCCAGGTTTGGTCCGCCGTCCGTGAGGGCGATGGCCATCCTGTCGCTCTGAAGGTGCTGAAGGTCTCGGGCGTCGACCCGGTTCGGCGTCTCGTGCGCGAAGCGCGCATCGCGCAGCGGCTCCAACATCCGAACGTCGTCGCCGTCGAGGAGATCCTCGCCCCGCCTTCGGGCTCGCCCATCATCGTTCTCGAGCTGCTCGACGGCCAGTCGCTCCGCGATCGCCTCAACCTCGGTCCGATGACGATTTCGGAGGCGGCGCACACGATTGGAGCGGCCGTGGCTGCGGTCGGCAGCGCGCACTCGCTCGGCATCGTCCACCGCGACCTGAAGCCCGAAAATCTCTATCTCCATCGCGGCCGCGGAGGGACCACGATCACGAAGGTCCTCGACTTCGGCATCGCGAAGGTCGTGACGGCCGAAGAGCTGCACACCGCGGGCATGACCAACACGGGCACCATGCTCGGAACGCCTGCGTACATGGCGCCGGAGCAGATCTTCGGAGAGCGCGACGTCGATGGTCGCGCCGACGTCTGGGCGCTCGGTGTCATCCTCTACGAGTGCGTCTCGGGGTCGAGGCCGTTCGAGGGCGAGAACGCCGGTCAGATCTTCAAAGCCATCACGATGGGCAAGGCCACGCCGCTGGTGTCGCGTTGCCCTGACCTTCCGCCGAGCGTGCTCGGTCTCGTCGATCGCATGCTCGCGTCCGAGCGCACCGCGCGACCGAGCCTCGTGGAGATCCTGTCGGTCCTCGAAGGCCACGCCGACGGCCCGCTGCCGAAGATCACGGCAGCTACGCCGCTTCCGGCTTCGATCGATCCTCTCGCGCAAACGCTGGATGTCCAGGATTTCTGGACTCCCCCGCCGCTGCACGTGTCGGTTGGACGTGGTGGTTCCGCTCCGGTGAAGCGTCGTGTGCCCGTCTGGATAGTTGCAGCCGGCGCTCTCGTCGTCCTCGCGATCGGAGGAGGGCTCGTGCGGGCGCGAGCGCACACCGCAGCTCCGGTGCCTGCGCTCGAGGCATCGGCCGTCGTGAAGACCGAGGCGACGACACCTGCGCCGGCGCAATCGGCATCGGCTCCTCCGGTCGTCGCGGAACCTGCCGAGCCCGTGGCGATCGTCGATGCCGGAGCCGCTCCTCCATCGGCTCCCTCGAAGCGGCCGGCCACGCGAAGCTCGTCCGTTTCCGCTGGCGGGGCGGCCCATCCGGGAACGCCCTCGTCGGCGCCCGCGCGCTTGCCGGGGGGCGTCCACGCCGTCAGTCCGTACTGATCCCCTCGGAAGCGCCTCACTTTTCTGCGACTTCGACGAGCGCCTCACGTCACCTAGAGTGAAAACACTGCTCGAGGACCCGTGAAACTCTCCCTTTCGCTCGTTGGAATCGCTCTCTTCGTCGCCTGCTCGGCGCACGAAGCGCGTGCGGACGACGATGCCGATCGCGCGCGCTCGGCCTTCACCGAGGGCACGGTGCTCGTCGAGAAGGCGCAGTGGGCCGAAGCCCTCACGGCGTTCGAACGGGCACGAGCGGTACGCAAACATCCGGTCACCACGTTCAACATGGCGGCGTGCGAGCGCGCGATGGGCCACTACACGCGCGCTCGTCAGCTCTATCTCGAAGCGCTCGCCGAGCACGAAGGTGGTGCGAAGGAGCATCGTCTCTTGCCCGCGAGCCTCGTCTCCGAGGCCCATGCGATCCTCGGTGAGCTCGATCGCATGCTCGTGCGCTTCAAGCTGACGGTGGAGCCCGCCGAATCCACGCTCGCGATCGACGGGCGACCTCTGTTCCCGTCCGGCACCGATCTGGTCGCCGGCATTCGTTCGCCCGGGCCTGGCGAGCCCGCGCCGCGCGGGACCTTCACCGTGGTGCTCGACCCGGGCCTCCACATCCTCATGTTCTCGCGTCGTGGCTTTCGCGACACGACGGTCTCTCGCTCCTTTTCGGCAGGCGAATCGGGGTCGCTGAACTTCGAGCTCTCGCGCTTGCCCGCCACCATCAAGATCTCGGCGTCCGAGCCGAGCGCGCTCGTCGCGGTGAACGGCGTCGACGTAGGACCGGCGCCCGTCGACGTCTTGCGACCTGCCGGACTCTATCGCGTCTTGGTCCGGCGCGACGGATTCGTTCCCTACGAATCCCAGGTCACCGTCGAGGCCGGGCAGGAAGCGGCGATGCGCGCCACGCTCCGTCGCGAGACGCCGTCGGTGTTCTCGCGTTGGTGGTTCTGGACCGCCGCGGGATGTGTCGTCGCCTCCGCCGCCGCCACCACGTACTTCCTCACGCGACCGGAGCCGACGCGGCCCGACGTCGGTGGCGGCACGCTCGGCTGGAAAGCCGAAGTGAAGTAGTCACAGGGAGGTCGTCACTCGGCGGCCGACTCGGCGACGCGCACCCGCGGGTGGGTGCGATCGCGCAGGCGCCGGCCATCGCGATCCGAGAGCGTGGCCTGAATCTCCGCCAAGATCGCGAGCGCGATCTCCTCCGGCGTGTCGGTGCCAAGGTCGAGCCCCGCGGGGCTATGCAACCCCGAGGACGACGCGAACGTCATCGGTCCCGACTCGGACAGCAGGCGATCGGTTCGACGACGGGGACCGAGCACGCCGAGATAGGCGAGGGGGAGAGGCGCGAGGGCGCGTAGGAGCGCGCGATCCTGATCGGCGCTGTGAGTCATGACGATGCAAGCGGCGCCGACCGGAATGGAGAGCCCCGCGAGCGGCTTGTCCATCGACAGAACGTGCACGTCGTCCGCGAGCGGGAAGCGCTCGACCTTCGCGCATTCGGCGCGCGCATCGGCCACGCTCACGAGCCAGCCGAGCTCCTTGGCGAGACTCACGACGGGCATCACGTCGTTGCCGGCGCCGAAGACGAAGAGCGAGGTCGGCGGCTTCACGAGCTCGAAGCTGACCTCGAGCTCGTTCGACGAGCCGAGAACGCAGGTCTCCGAGCGTCGATGAAGCAGACACGTCGACGCGCCTTCGGCGAGCGCGCGCTTGAGATTGGAATCGCCAACGTTGCCCGAGACGATTGCGTCGGGGCCGACGATCACGCGATCGCCGACGCGCGCGAGCGACGAATCTGCCGACGCGATGATCGTGGCGAGAACACCGGGGCGTCGATGTTCGTGACACGCGGCGAGCAGCGCGAGCTGCGCGTTGTCTTCGCCGGCGTCGATGCGCTCGAGGAGCATGTGCACCGTGCCGTCGCTGTCGGCACCTTTGGCGCACTCCTCTTCACCGTCGTCGGAGCGCGTGGTGAAACGAACGACGCGAGGGGTGCCTTTGCGGGCCTCGATCCAGGCCTGGCGCGCGACTTCGTCTTCGATGCAGCCGCGACTCACCGAGCCGACGCAGCGGCCGTCGGGCAGAACGAGCAGTCGAGCTCCCGGCTTTCGATAGGTCGAGCCTTCGACTTTCACGACCGTGGCGAGGACGACTTCCTGGCCCGCCTCACGCGCTTCCTTCCACGCCGCCAAAATGGCCTGACGCTCTTTCACGGGGTGCCCTTCACGAGTGCCGATGAAAGTGCGTCCGTCCTGGTTCGAGTCAATGCGGCGGCTCCGTGGCCGCACACGGGTGCGGAGGTGCCTTCGCGTCACGCGGTCGGATCACGCTGCGCGACGAAGGACGTGTCGCTTTGGCGCCGCCGTGCGCAGGACCTTGTCGAGCGCGTCACCGAGCTCTTTCGCGGAAGCGAACCGCCAGAACGGATCGGGATGAAGTGCGCGATTCATCCACTCGTCGATCTCGTCGTCGAGATCGGGGCGCAGAACGGCAGCCGACGGCAGGGCGCCCGCGCGTACGCCCATGAGCACTTCGAGGAAGCTCTCGCCGGGGAACGGGCACCGGCCGGTCAGGCACTCGAACGCGACGACACCGAGCGCATACAGATCGGAGCGCGAGTCCGGAGGGCTGACGCCGAAGAGCACCTCGGGCGCCATGTACTCGGGCGTGCCGGCGAGCTCGTATTGCTCGGGGCGATCCTTGCCGACGATCGACTCGGCGATGCCGAAGTCGATGAGCTTCACGAGCGGGCGATCGCCGCCCTCGTCGACGAGAAAGACGTTGTCCGGTTTGACGTCTTGATGAATCACGCCGAGCGCATGCGCGCGCGTGAGCGCTCGGGCGATCTGTTTGACGATGTCCGCGGTCTCCGTGAGCGTGAGCGTGCCCTTGCGCGCGAGTCGCTCCGAGAGCGTCTCGCCCTGGAGGCGCTCGTACACGATGCACGGCGCGCCGCTGCGCGTCACGGCCATGCCGAGGACCTTGACCACGTGAGGGCTCAGCATGCGCGCGGCGAGCGCGGCCTCACGGTGGAACCGTTCGATGACGTTCGCCTTGTGTGCATGCTCGTGGCGCATGACTTTGACGGCGACGTCGATACCGAGCACGACGTCGCGCGCCGCATACACGCATCCGATGGCGCCTTCGCCGATGATCTCGCCCACCATGTAGCGTGATTCGAGCACCGGCGTCGGCATGCGGTTGTCGAGCAGCTCTTCGATCCTCATCGCCCTCATTCCTCGAGAACGACGAATTGCACGGCGTATGCCGCTCCTCGGAGGGCCTTTCGGAGGCTTTGGCGCCAACCACGTGACGGTGGGAGGGCGCAGACCGCCAGGAAGTCGTCGATCGGGAAAACTGGGAGTCTCGTAGGGCGACTCCCTGAGTTCGAATTTTGACGCTTTGCCGTGGGCGGATGTGCGTATGCGCGTGTGCGCGCACATGGCCGCGCTCAGGGAGCGAACGCGTTCTTCACCACGCACTCGCCGTCGGCGTTCATGTGGCCGCCCGAGGCCGCCGAATACGCGAGGTACGAGGCGTAGCTGTTCGCCTTCGCGAAGCTGGTGCCGTTGGCGTCGAAACGCATCTGACCGTTCGGTGCGGTGTAGTCCGAGACCAGGCTTCGCCACGGCAGCGGTTCGCCGCTTCGGGTCGTGAAGCCGGTGACGTCGACGTTCGCGAGATCGTCGATGGTGACGGTGCCATCGGCCGAGGCGTTGGCGGCAATGGGGTCGAAGTGGAGCGGCGTGCCCTCCACGTTCAGCTTGTCCCAGAATGCGTGGTCGGTGTGGATCGTGATCTGGACGGTCGTGGGGCCGTTGGCGCTCGCTTGGACACCGCGAGGGAACTCGCCGCCGACCTGCTGCAGGTCGGTGTTCCGGCAATTGACGTAGCTCGACGGGTTGTGGAGACCGAGGGTGAACTTCACCTCCGTCGGGATCTTGGAGAACACCGACGAGGCGTCGGGCGCGGGGCCTCGGTAGGTGGCTTTGCCGGCGAAGATCATCGACCAGCCGCGCGCCTTTGCCTGCTCGTAAAGAGCCTGACCCTCGGCATCGAGGTTGACCATCTTTGCGGCGCTCGAGGCCTGTACGAGGTCGTAGCTGAACGCGTAGCGCGCCGTGGGGTCGAACGATGCGCCGTTCGACTGTGAAGCGATCGACGTGATGGCGACCGTCTTCTCGTCGGGCGAGCCGCTCTTGCCGACCAGATTGCCGCCGAGGGTGGCGTCGACGGCCCACGGTCCGTCCGCCGTCGCCACGACGCCGCCCATGTCCTCCGGGTTACCTTCGTTCTTGTCGGGATCGGCGTTCACGCGAATCTTGTCGACGGTGATGATGACGTGCTCGAAGTTGACGGCCCAGCCGTCGACGAACGCCGGCGGATCGCCCGAGGCGAGCGCGCTCGACGTCCAGTCGTAGCCGACGGCTGCGAGATCTTCGCCGGACACCGTGACGACAAAGCCGCCTTTGCCCGGATCGGTCACGTCGGTCGGCGAGCCTGGCGAGCCTGGCGAACCTGCAGTGGTGTCATCGCTGCTGCACGCGACGACTCCGGGGATCAGACATGCAGCGACGAGGGCAAGGGGGCGAACGAGCTTCATGAGGTCTCCTGCAATTGGTGTTCTATTGCAACTTGATTGGCGTAAGAGTGCGCTGTCGCCGGCGGGACAGGGCGTCAGCGCGGGATCCAGCGGACGGCGTACGTGCCCGTGGCGTCGTGGAGGCCCTGGTACAGGTTGGTCATCACCTGGTCGGTGGAGACCGCGCCGCTCTTGCTTTGCACGAGCACCTTGGTGCCGTCTCGGTCGGTGGGATTGGCCTCGAGGTTCGCGAAGTTCGCGCCTCGGAAAAGGCGGGCGACGTCGAGGCGGATTTCCAGATGGCCGCCTTCGTCGGGGAAGAAGCTCGAGGGGATGCCGCGCACCTGGCGTAGACCGGTGATCGACGCGGTGCCACGCGTGCCGTTGACCTGGTCGGGTTGCCAGGCGTCGTTCAAGATCAGCTGGCCGCGGAAGGCCACGTTGGTGGAATCGCGAACGGCGACGCCGGCCACGTCGAGCGCGACGGTCGCGATCTTCGTACTCTCGGCGGACACGCCGGGCTCGGGGTAGAACCAGATCTCCGACGTTCGGACTTCGTCTTGCGTCATCGTCCCGCGCACGGGGAAGGTGACGAGCTCCGACGAGAGTGCGTCGAAGCGGACTTGCCCGAGAACTTCGCCGACGACACGGCCGTCGTCGAGGTGGCCTTCTCCATGCGCCCACGCGTTTTTCACGAAGAGCTCGCGCAGGCTTTGCGTCGAGTCGCGGAGAGGGGCGACGACGTTGAGATAGACGGGCCCGAGCGTGATCTCGGCTTTGGTGAGCGTGATCGTCCAGCCGGTCTCGTTCGTGAACGTCGTTCGGTCTTCGACGCCGCCGATGCGCGCGTCGAAGGCGAAGCGCTTGCTGCCGGTGGACCCCGCGCATCCCCACGCGATACCGAGCGCGAGGAAGGTGCCTGCGACGACTCGATGCTTCATGGGGTTCCTTTCTCTCCGTCGAGGGTCACGGTGATCGTGGCGTAGAGCGCGCGCGGCTCACCCGCGACGAAGTGACGTGCGGCTACCTGCGTGGGGTAGGGCTGGCTATGGAAGTCCGAGGCGTAGTTGAACTCGGCGAGCCGATAGCGACGGTCGATCAGGTTCGTGGCCATGAGGCCGAGCGACAGGGCGCGCCATCGAACGGATGCACCGAGATCGACGAGGAAGATGGTGTCGGAGCGCTCGTCGTACGGAAGTGGACGCGAGCCCACGTACGAGACGCCGGTTCCGAGCGACGCGCGGAGCGGATGTCCTTCGAGGCGAATCGGGAGCTCGCCGAAGACGACCGCATCGGTCCGAGCGACGAGGTTCGGCGCGTAGGGAATGTCGAGATGCGTGTCGTCGAAGCGCGCCCGGACGAGCGTGAGGTTCGCGGCGACGTCGAAGAACGAGCCTGTCACGCGGGCGTTTCCGGCCCAGCCGGTGCGCGTGGTGCCGCCGGCGAGCGTGTTTCGACCCTCGGTCTGGTTGAAGAAGAGGTCCTTGTCGACGTGCGTCTGGAAGAAGACCGAGCGCGCGCTCAGATCGACGTCACCGAGCGAGCGAAGGTAGGCGACGCCCGTTTCCCAAGCGGTGACCTCGGCGAAGGGCGACTTCAGGTCTTGATTGACGTACTGCGGGTCGATGCTGCGCGAGCCCTTGCCGATGCTGGTGCTCGCGGTGAAGCCTTCGAAGGGGCCGAGAAGGAGCGTACCTCGCGGCTGGACGATCGACGCGGCGGTGGAGGCCGTCTGCGTGGGGTTGCGGTAGCCCTGGCGGTCGGACGAGAAGCACTCGGTGTCGAGCGGATCGCCGCCGAACGAGCTCTGCGTGTTCACCGCGCAGCGGTTTTCGACGAGGTAATGATAGAAGTCGCCGCGGAGGCCGCCGCGTAGGGTGACCCACGGGAGCGGCTTGAGGCTCGCGTCGGCGTACATGCCGATGTCGACGACGCCCGACGCGAGATCGAGGTCGGTTCGGTAAGGCACCGTCGTGCCGTCGCGATCGCGCTGCTGGGTAGCGTCGATGCGGTCGTAGCGTCCGACGTAGCCGAGCTCGAGCTCCTGTTTGCGGCCGAAGGCCCGAAAGCTGCTGCGCGCGCTGCCGCGCCCTCCGACGGTGAGCTCGCGCGCACGTTGGTCGACGAGATCGCCTCGCTGGGCGTGCGGCGATTGCCAGGTCTGCTGGGGATCTTGCTGGAAGCCGGTGAAGTTCTGGCGAAGCCGGAAATCGCGGAGCACGAGGAAGGCGGATTGCGAGAGCCTCGTGTTGCCAGCCTTGCCCTCGAGTGTTCCGGAGATCGAGTGCCGCGAGGAGTCACCTCCCTGCGAAGGGTCGTAGGTGTCGAAGAACCCTTTGCGGCCGGAGGCGACGTCGTCGACGCGCAAGACACCGGCCTGGCCGTAGTGCGTGGCGTAGGACGAGATGAGGATTCGATAGCTTCCCGATTTACCGAGCGAACCTTCGTAGCCGCCCATCGCCGTGGCGCGTTCGGCGCCGCGGTTCTGTCCGAAGCCGTCGGTCTTGTAGAGCTCCGCACCCGCGAAGGTCCGCTCGGTGAAGCCTTCGGGACGCCACAGCAAGAGCAGCCGCTTCGTGTTCCATGAGCCGGCCATGGCCTGCATCGTGAGGCCAGGTGACGAGAGACCGAGCTCGTAGAGCGCCGAGCCGGCCACCGCGAAGTTTCCTTGCTGCGGAGCGAAGGGGCCTTCGATGACGCGCAGGCGTCGAACGAGCTCGGGGATGATGAAGTGGTTATCGGCGACGCCGTTGCCGTGCGGGTTTCCGACTTCGTTGATAGGCACACCGTCGACGCTGAACTCGACGTCTTGCCCTTCGCGCGCGTCGAACCCGCGCAGGAAGATCTGGTTGGGATGTCCGGCGCCACCTTCGTTGGTGAGAAAGACGCCGGGGGCGAGCCGGAGAAGGCTTGCCGCGTCGGTGTGGGGGACCTCGGCGAGCTTGTCGACGGGGATCTCGTAGTCGCCCGCGCCTCGACTCGGCATGTGCGAGCGGCCGACGACGTGGACCTCCTGTTCGGGAGGTGCCGTCGGGGCGACCTGCGCGCGAGCGAGGGCCGGGAGAGCGAAGGTGCCGGCGATCGCCAGGGTTTGGGCAAACCTCGGCGCCCGCCGCGCGGACCGCGCGACACGAGAAAAGACGACTGCGACCAAGCAGGTCGCTAGTTATCGTTAACGCAATTTTGTTGCAACAGCGATCGTGATGCCGATGGGCCGCCGCGGGCTACGCGCAGTTGTCGCAACGCCCTTTCAGCTGCACGGCGACCTTGTTGCGGATGACGGACTTGGGGGCCTTGCTGCCCTCCATCTTGAACGTGAGCCCCGGCAGGCAGGAGACCTCGCCGCAATCGACGCAGACGAAGTGGGGATGATCCTCGGTGTGCTCCGCGCCGCCCACGCCGCGCTTGAGCTCGAAGCGCCAGACGTGATCGCCGACGTCGGTTCGCGAGAGGATGTTCACCTCGGCCAGGTCCATCAGGATTCGGTAGATGGTGGCGCGATCGAAGCCCTTGTCCCCGAGGGCCTCGAAGAGCTCTGCGTGACTGTTGGGCCCGGAGTGCGTGTGAAAGTACTCGAGCACGGCGACACGGGGGGTGGTGCTTCGGAGCCCCACCGAGCGCAGGAGGGTCTGGAAGTCTTTTACCGTGGGAAGCTCGGCCTTGCGCGCTTTGCTCTTCGTGATGGCCATGGAAGATCGGTGAGGACTGTAGTCGCTATCGACGAGTCTTGCATGCGGGGCCGTGGTCGGAATCGCCCCGCTCGTCGGCTTCTTCGAGGGGGTCGCGCGCGGTCTTTGGCGCGGAGTCGATCGGGGGAAGTCGCCTGGTGCAGTTACAACCCAGTTGAGGGAGGGCCCGTCGTTTCCTTCCCCTCGTCGCGTGGGCCGGGTTAGAGGTGCCTTCGTCGGGGTTGGGGGCTGCGCGGCAGAATGTTGCAGCACGAATTTGCGCAACCTTCTCCGTGGACGGCCGATGGTGCGGCATCGACCTCGACGGTAAACTGCGCACGTAAGGGGCTCTCGTGACTTTCGGGTACAAAGAGGCGGATTTCGCGGCGCCGGTCGACGTGGCGGACGTGGCGACGGCTCGTCGTTCGTCCGAGACCCGCTCGCTTTGTCTGCCGCCTCTGGCGCCACTGGCCAGCGGCTTCCCTTTTGGAGGGCGTGCGTGAAGAACCAAAACACCAAACCGGGCGTCGGTCCGATGCGGGCTCGCGTCGAGGCCGATCCCGCCAGGAACGACACCGAGCCGTCGGCCTCGGCGCCGGCCAACGTCGACGACGTGCTGGACGGCCTCGCCGGCGCGACCCCTCCGGCGCCCGTTCGCGAGCAGGCGGAATCGGAAGGCGCCGACGGCGCGCGTTACGCGGGCGTGGCCTCGCCCGCCAAGAGTGTGTTGCCCGCCGAGCAGGCCGAGGGCGCCGTGATCATCGCGATGACGGAGCCCCTGCCCACGCTGCCGACGCCCGTGCAGGCGCTCGAGCCCGGACCGGTGGTGCTGACGAGGGAGCCCCGGATGGGCCACATGATCGAGGAGACGGTGCCCGCGGCCCATCGTCGGCGCGCCGTCCGTCGCAAGGTGCTGTCGCTGATCGCCATGGCAACGGTTCTTGCGACGACCTTCGCCGTCGTGCTCCTCGCCTCACGCGAGCGGCCGCAAGGCGAGCAGTCCGCGAAGCCGAGCGTGGCGTCGACTTCGGTGGCGGTGTCGACCGCGTCCGTCACGCCGGAACCGTCGGCTGCCGTGACCGCCGATCCGATCGAGACGGCGGCTCCTCCGCCCGTGGCCTCGAGTGCGGCGCGTCCGGTGGTGGCGCCCGTCGTGCCGGTCGTCGTGCCGGTCAAGGCCGTTACGGCGCAGCCCTCGCCGGCGCAGCCGCCTCCCACCGTCAAAGCTCCCGAACCGAAGCCTGCTTCGCCGGTGCCCACGCAACCGGCATCGCACGAGCCCCCTCCGAAAACCGACGCTCTACGGAACTTGTAATGCTTCGCTATCGATTCGTTCTTACGGCTGCACTCGTCACGTGCATCGCGCTCCCCGCCTCGGCTCAAGAAGACCCTCGCAAGGCCCAGGCCGAGGCTCTCTTCCAAGAAGGGCTCAAGCTCCACGACAAGGATCGCGAGAGCGAGGCCGTCGAGAAGTACCAGAAGGCGTACGCGACGTATCCGTCGCCGAACATTCTTCTGAACCTGGCCGTGTCCGAGAAGATCCTCGGACAGAACGTGAAGGCGCTGCGGCACTTCCGTGAAGCCGTTCGCAACCCGCTGCTCAACCCGAAGGGGTTGCCGATGGCGAAGAAGGCGATCGCGGAGCTCGAGCCGAAGGTGGCGCGCGTCGACGTGCGCGGCCCAGCCGGCCTCGTGGTGAAAGTGGATGGCGAGGAGCTCCGTTTGCCGCTCGCCGAGCCGCTCGATCTCGAACCGGGCACGGTAGTCGCGACCGGCACGCTCGACAGCGAGCGCTACGAAGGTCGCGTGCTGGCTTCCGTGGGCAGCGTGACCACGCTCGAGATGAAGCCCTCGTCGAGCGGCGCTGCCACGTCGTCCTCGCCCGCGAGCACGAGCTCGACGACCACGAACGTGGAGCCCCCGCCGGTCGTGCGCGAGAAGTCGTTCTGGGATACGGGACGCATCGCTGGCGTGGCCGCCTTCGGTGTGGGCCTCGTGGGCGTCGGCGCCGGCGTGTTGTTCGCTTCGAAGGCGAGCGACGACAAGGACAAGGCGGACGCTTTCCAGAACGAGCTCGGTCCGAGCGGCTGCTCGGGCGTCGGCTCGCCGAAATGCGGAGAATGGCACGACGCGCGCGATTCGCAGGATCGCAACGCGACGCTCTCGACCGTCTTCGTGATCAGCGGTGCGGTCGTCGCGGCCACCGGCGTGGCGCTGTTCGTGTGGCCTCGCAAGGAGGCGCCGCACGTAGTTCCTGCCGTGAGCCGTGATGGTGGTGGACTTACTCTCTTTGGAACCTTCTGAGTGCTTGGAGTGCCGATGAAAAACTACGTCTTGGGTCTTGGGGTGGTGGGCGCGTTCGTCTTCGCGGCGGCGTGCAGTCTCTCGACGAACGGTACGTGCCAAGAAAACGGCACGTGCCCCGAAACGGCCGGCCAGGACGGCGGCGACGAGCGCGACGCCGCCGACGCGGACTCCTCGGCTCCCGTTCCCGAAGGCTGCGACCCGAACGCGGAGCCGAAGAACTCACCGAAGTGCGTCGTGAACGATTACGGGGTGTTCGTCGACGGTACGACGGGCAACGACTCGAATGCAGGCACGAAGGAATCGCCGGTGAAGACGATCGGCGCGGCGCTCGGGAAGCTCGGCGGCAAACCTCGCGTCTATGTTTGCGAGGGCACGTACGCGGAGCACGTGAAGCTCTCGAGCGCGGTGTCCCTCTACGGCGGCTTCTCGTGCACGGGCTTCGCGGCGACGGAGGCGAAGCCGAAGATCGCGCCCGCAGACGCGGGGTACGCGCTGCAGATCGAAAAGGTCGCGGGCGCGGTGGTAATCGCAGACCTGGCTTTTGAATCCATCGCGGGCACGGAAGCGTCCCCGTCGAGCATCACGGCGTTCGTAAGCGACAGCGCAAACGTAACGTTCAAGCGCGTGTCATTGACGGCGCACGACGGAGCGGACGGCAAACCGGGCGCGGCGGGGACGAAGGGCACGCTGACGAGCGCCATGCCGACAGCGAATACCTTCGATGGAAACAAAGGTGACGCCACCAACGGCGGAGCGCCGCAGATCTGCACTTGCTCTACCGGCGGCACCAGTAAGGGCGGTGCTGGTGGCGTCAAAGGCGGTGATGGATCTGCGGGGAAGGAGGATCAGATGTCTCCGGACCCTACTAACGCAACTGGTGCGGGACAGACAGAAGCCGACTGTTTTTCGGGTGGCGTGAGTGCTCGCCCTGGATCCAACGCGCCCGCCGCGAGCCCCGCCGCGAGTGTGAGCAAGCTCGGCGAAGTTCAAGTGTCCGGATGGATTCCTTCGGCGGGCATTGTTGGACCCAACGGAACGCCAGGGCAGGGAGGCGGTGGTGGCGGCGGATCGGGCGGCGGCGGTGGTGGCGGCGGCTGCGGTGGCTGCGGTGGAAGCGGTGGCGGTGGCGGTGGCGGTGGCGGTGCAAGTGTTGCCTTGGTGAGCGTTGGAGCGTCTGCAGTGACGCTCGTTGACTCGACGCTGACCGCTGAAAAAGCGGGCAACGGTGGCACGGGGGGCGCGGGGGGCGAAGGTGGTACTGGCGGCGTGAAAGGTGGCAACGGCGGTGCCGCTTGCCTTGGCGCCAACGGTGGCAAAGGCGGGAACGGCGGTGCAGGTAGTGGCGGCGCGGGTGGTGTCTCGGCGGGCGTCCTCTACAGCGGAGTGAAGCCGACGCTTCAGAACACGACCATCACGCCCGGGACGAAGGGCGCGAAAGGTGTTGGTGGAGCGGCGGGCGTCAACGACGGGCCCGAGGGGCAGTCGGGCGACGTTATCGAGGTGAACTGACGATGCGAATGGGGGGCCGTTTGTTGATGGGCGCGATGGTGATTGCGTCCGTGTCGCTGGTGAACTGCAGCTCGTTCGACGGTGCTGACGGTTCACCGGCGACGGCATTGGAACAGGATGCATCGACAGGCGGCCCCATCGTCGAGGGCGTTGCGGCGCCCGCCGGATGTGATCCGACGGTGGAGCCGAAGAACTCCCCGAAGTGCGTCGTGAACGATTACGGGGTGTTCGTCGACGGTACGACGGGCAACGACTCGAACGCGGGGACGAGGGAATCGCCGGTGAAGACGATCGGCGCGGCGCTGGGGAAGCTTGGCGGCAAGCCTCGCGTGTATGTTTGCGAAGGCACGTACGCGGAGCACGTGAAGCTCTCGAGCGCGGTATCGCTCTACGGCGGCTTCTCGTGCACGGGCTTCGCAGCGACGGAGGCGAAGCCGAAGATCGCGCCCGCGAACGCAGGGTATGCGCTGCAGATCGAAAAGGTCGCGGGCGCGGTGGTAATCGCGGACCTCGCTTTTGAATCCATCGCGGGCACGGAAGCGTCCCCGTCGAGCATCACGGCGTTCGTGAGCGACAGCGCCAACGTAACGTTCAAGCGCGTGAGCCTGACGGCGCACGACGGAGCGGACGGCAAACCGGGCGCGGCGGGCACCAAGGGCACGGCCGACAAGTCGCTGGACGGCGAGGGCGCTACCGGTGCCACCGAAGGCAAAACGCGGACATGTACTTGTTCGTCCGGCGGCACAAGTGTCGGAGGGGCTGGCGGTCCGCCGGGCTCTGATGGGCAAAACGGCGGACTGAACATTCCGGAGAATCCGACTGGTCAACCGTCACCACATAACGGTCATGGTGGTACGGGCGGCGCGATGTGCAGTTATCCGGGCGGAATTGGCCTGCCGGGAGCGGATGCTGCAAACGCGACCAACGCATCTCCGACTACCAGCATCGGCGCCCTCGATGAGGGCGGCTGGCTGCCTGGCTCGGGCGTCGATGGCGCGGCCGGTTCTCCTGGGCAGGGCGGAGGTGGCGGCGGTGGCCGCTCGGGTGCTGGGGGGAGTGGTGCATGCGGCGGATGCGGAGGAACGGCAGGCAAAGCAGGGAGTGGCGGTGGAGCCAGCGCGGCGATTGGCGCCCGATCATCAACCGTCCAATTGCAGGACTGTAGCTTGGTCTCCGGTGCGGCCGGCAATGGGGGTGGAGGTGGCGCTGGCGGTGAAGCAACCATTGGCGGCGCAGGTGGCGGATCGCTGACCGGCTGCGGTGGTGGCGATGGAGGAAAGGGTGGCAGCGGTGGCGCCGGAGGTGGCGGCGCTGGGGGCGTTTCCGCCGGAGTCCTGTACAGCGGGGCGAAGCCGACGCTTCAAAACACCACCATCACGCCCGGGACGAAGGGCGCGAAAGGTGTTGGCGGAGCGGCGGGCGTCAATGATGGGCCCGAGGGGCAGTCGGGCGACGTTATCGAGGTGAACTGACGATGCGAATGGGGGGCCGTTTGTTGGCGGGCGCGATGGTGATTGCGTCCGTGTCGCTGGTGAACTGCAGCTCGTTCGACGGTGCTGACGGTTCACCGGCGACGGCATTGGAACAGGATGCATCGACAGGCGGCCCCATCGTCGAGGGCGTTGCGGCGCCCGCCGGATGTGATCCGACGGTGGAGCCGAAGAACTCTCCGAAGTGCGTTGTGAACGATTACGGGGTGTTCGTCGACGGTACGACGGGCAACGACTCGAACGCGGGGACGAGGGAATCGCCGGTGAAGACGATCGGCGCGGCGCTGGGGAAGCTTGGCGGCAAGCCTCGCGTGTATGTTTGCGAAGGCACGTACGCGGAGCACGTGAAGCTCTCGAGCGCGGTATCGCTCTACGGCGGCTTCTCGTGCACGGGCTTCGCTGCGACGGAGGCGAAGCCGAAGATCGCGCCCGCAGACGCGGGGTATGCGCTGCAGATCGAAAAGGTCGCGGGCGCGGTGGTAATCGCAGACCTGGCTTTTGAATCCATCGCGGGCACGGAAGCGTCAACGTCGAGCATTGCTGCGTTCGTGAGCGAGAGCGCCAACGTAACGTTCAAGCGCGTATCATTGACGGCACACGACGGAGCGGACGGCAAACCGGGCGCGGCTGGCATGCCGGGCACGCTTACGAGCTCCATGCCAACCGCGAATTCGTTGAACGGTAACAATGGCGACGCGGGGGTGGGCGGTGCCGCGCAAACGTGTGTCTGCTCGACTGGTGGCTCGAGCAAGGGCGGTGGTGGCGGGAACCAAGACGCCGATGGTTCTCTAGGAAAGGAGCCGCAGCTGAACCCCAACCCGCAGACCGCGACGGGCGCGGGCGGCACCGTTGATGACTGTCAGAACGGCATCAACGGGCGAAATGGCTCGAACGCGCCAGCTGCAGTCGCGGCGGCCAGCGAGACGAAGCTCGGGACACTGCTGGCTGGTTGGGTCCCCGCCACTGGTCTTGAGGGACCGAATGGAACGCCGGGGCAGGGAGGTGGCGGCGGCGGGGGCAATGGTGGTGGTGGCGGTAGCGGAGGCTGCGGCGGCTGTGGCGGCAGTGGCGGTGGCGGTGGTGGTGGTGGTGGTGCGAGCCTAGCGTTGCTGAGCCTTGGCTCCTCCGCAGCCACAATCGTCGACTCGACGCTGACGTCGGGCAAGGCGGGCAGCGGCGGGACCGGCGGGACCGGGGGGACCGGCGGGACAGGTGGTCCCGGGGGCACACGCGGTACGGGCGGCGGTGCGGCTTGCAACGGCGGCAACGGTGGCAAAGGCGGCGCCGGCGGCGCGGGCGGTGGCGGCGCCGGGGGCGTCTCCGCGGGCGTCCTGTACAGCGGGGCGAAGCCGACGCTTCAGAACACCACCATCACGCCCGGGACGAAGGGGGCGAAAGGCGTCGGCGGAGCGGCGGGCGTCAACGACGGGCCCGAGGGGCAGTCGGGCGACGTTATCGAGGTGAACTGACGATGCGAATGGGGGGCCGTTTGTTGGTGGGCGCGATGGTGATTGCGTCCGTGTCGCTGGTGAACTGCAGCTCGTTCGACGGTGCTGACGGTTCACCGGCGACGGCATTGGAACAGGATGCATCGACCGACGGCCCTATCGTCGAGGGCGTTCCGGCGCCTGCCGGATGTGATCCGACGGTGGAGCCGAAGAACTCCCCGAAGTGCGTCGTGAACGATTACGGGGTGTTCGTCGACGGCACGACGGGCAACGACTCGAATGCAGGCACGAAGGAATCGCCGGTGAAGACGATCGGCGCGGCGCGGCGCTCGTGCGTGCTCGGAGCTTGCGCTCAGTTTCATCGTGATGCGGACGCGGGTGACCGACGGGAGGCCGTTCGGTTGACCGTCGTGAACGGTCCCGCGTCGCGCGCGGCGGCGCTTCCTACCGCTCATGCCTCGTGGCGGGAATCGCCATTCGCTTGCGCGAGCTCGTGCACGAGAGGCGACGACGAGGTGTGCGCGTGGACACACCTTCCGTGGCTGGGTGCTAAGTCCACGGTCGGAAATGCGTATGGCCGATACGCGACCCATCCTCGACCTCACCGTCGAGCTGCAGTCACTTCTGCGCGAAACAGAGCGCGTGCGTTCGGTCGTTGGGGAGAAGCGTGAGCTCCTCGATGCCATCTTCGAGCGGACCACTTATGGCGTGATGGCGTGCGATTCGACCGGCCAGGTCGTTTCGATGAATCGCGCGGCTGAGCATCTCTGGGCAGGCGGTGAGCACGACCGGGCTCGGACAGGACACTCGAGTCAGGACTTCACCGTTCTCGACGACCTCGGTCGCGGACGACCGTTCACCGAATGGGCCCTCGAGCATGGTCGTGCCACGAGCGATCCGCTTCGCGGCCCCGGCGTAGGCACGGCCGTGAAGCTCGATATTCGCCGGCGCGATGGGACGCTGAGCACGCTGCTCGCGCATTCGGCCCCGATGCACGAGGTGGACGGCTCTCTCGCCGGAGCGCTCTGCGTGTTCGCGGAAGTTGCGCCGTGGAAAGAGACGGTGGAAACGACGCAGGCTGCTCATCGTCGCGCCTCGTTCCTCGTCCAAGCAGGAACGAAGCTGCTTTCGACCTCGCTCGATCCCGACGAGACGTTGCGTCAGCTCGTCCAGCTCACCGTGCCGGCTGTCGCCGATTCGTGCCACGTCTACTTGATCGAGGAGGGGACCGAACGGCTGCGTCTGGTCGCGGGGGCATGGGCGCAAACTTCCGCGGGCAAGAAAGGCGAGGCGCTCGACCAGCGGTTCCCCGTCGAGCTCGAGGAGCGGACGGGGGTGGCTCGTGTCATCCGCACCGGGAAAGCCGAGCTCCGCACGTGCGTCACCGACGAAGATCTCCGACTGCACGCGCGCAATGCCGAGCACCTCGAGCTCATTCGGGCGATCGGCTTCAAGGCAGCCATCCTTGCTCCGCTCATCGCCCGCAACCGCGTCATCGGCGCAATTTCTCTCACGCTGCTCACGCAGACCGATGGGCCCAGGAACTTCGAGGCGGCCGACCTCGACATGACCGAGCAGCTCGCGGTGAGCGCTGGGCTCGCAGTCGAGAACGCCAGGCTCTATCAGTACGAGCAGAACGCGCGCGCCGCTATCGAGCGCGCAGCCAATCGCATGCATCGCTTGCAAGCCATCATGACCGACCTGGCGTCGACGCTCACGTACGACGACGTCGCCAAGGCGGTGATCGATCATGGGGTCGCCGCCATCGGCGCCGACTTCGGCGCAATCTGGCTCGCGGACGATGCGCCTATCGAGCTCACGCTGCTCCGGCAGCACCAAGTAGCCCCGGAGAAGCTCGGTCGTGTCGTCTCCCTCGACGAGCATGCGCCGATTACCGACTGCTTCCGCCGCCGCGAACCGGTCTTTGCCGGAACGCACGCCGAGTTCTCACGGACTTATCCGCGCTGCGCCTCTTCCTTCGAAAATATCATGTCGTTCGCCTGCCTCCCGTTGAACGTCCAGGGCAAAACGACGGGAGTTCTGGCCTTCGCGTTCAACGACGCGCGCGATTTCGACGCCGATGAGCGTGCCTTCCTCCTTCTCGTCGGCGAGCACTGCGCGCAAGGCTTCTATCGCGCACGAATGTACGAAGCCGAGCAGCGCGCGCGTACGGAGATGGCGCTGCTCTACAGTCTCGTCGACGCCGTGAATCGTGCCACGTCGCTCCCCGAGGTCTACGAGCCGGCGCTCGACATCGTCCAGCGCGCCCTCGACGTGAGCCGTTCGTCGATTCTTCTCTTCGACGGCGACGGAGTCATTCGCTTCAAATCGTGGAGAGGTCTTTCGGACGAGTATCGCACCGCCGTGACCGGACACTCACCGTGGTCGCGTGACACGACCGACCCCACGCCCGTCTTCATCACCGACGTCGAGACCGATCCCTCCGCGGCGCCGTACCGCGAGATCTTTCGTCGTGAAGCCGTCGGCGCACTCGGCTTCTTCCCGCTCGTGCATCATGGCAAGCTGCTCGGCAAGTTCATGGTGTATTCGCACGAGCCGCGTGTCTTCACGGACGACGAAGTTCGTCTCGCACGCACGATCGCGGCCCAGATCTCCGAGGCCATCGCTCGGAAGGTCTCCGAAGCGGAGGCGGAAACCGCGCGCGCGTCCGCCGAGTACGCGAGTCGCATGAAGGACGAATTCCTGGCGGTCGTCTCCCACGAGCTCCGCACGCCGCTCTCGTCGATCATGGGATGGGCCTCGATTCTCCAGACGGAACGAAGGAACGATGCTGCGGTTCTCGCCAAAGGCCTCGAGGTCATCGAGCGGAATGCCAAGGCCCAAACCACCATCATCGAGGACATTCTCGACGTCTCGCGCATCATCCGCGGCAAGCTCCATCTCGACGCACATCCAACCACGCTCGTTCCTCTCGTCGTCGAGACAATCGAGTCGCTCAAGACGTCTGCACGCGCCAAGGACATCCGCGTTCGGCTCGACGCGCTCGACGTGGAAGACGACCAATTCCTCATGGTCGGCGATCCGGAGCGGCTTCGTCAGATCGCCTGGAATCTGATCTCCAATGCGATCAAGTTCACCCCGCCCGGCGGCAAGGTGACCGTCCGGCTGCGCCGTGCGCTCGGGGCGATCGTTCTCGAAGTCGAGGACACCGGCATGGGCATCGACATCGATTTCCTGCCCTTCGTCTTCGACCGTTTTCGACAGGCGGACAGCACGACCACCCGGCGCCAAGGCGGTCTGGGGCTGGGCCTGTCGATCGTCCGTCATCTCGTCGAGCTCCACGGCGGCCAGGTGTCGGTCAAAAGCGAAGGACGGGGGAACGGCTCCACGTTCGTCGTCCAATTTCCGGTCCGGGCCATCGCCGACGTCATCCCGACCGACGCACCGACCGATGTGCCGACCGAGAGAACGACCGTTCGCCAGTCTTTCGCTCCGCGTCCGCTCGACGCAGGTGATGGGAGCGAGCTGCCCGAGCTCTTCGGGGTACGTATCCTCGTGGTCGACGATCAGCCCGACGCTCGTGACATGCTCAAGGAGGCGCTCGCCTCCTATGGCGCGGTCGTCGAGGTCGCGAGCTCCGCGTCCGAGGCGGTCAGAATCCTCCAATCTTTCGAGCCCAAGGTCTTGGTGACGGATATCGGCATGCCGGACGAAGACGGCTATGCCCTCCTGAAGCGGATTCGCTCGTTGCCGGGCCGGCTCGCGAAGGTACCGGCCATCGCGGTGACCGCCTACGCGCGAGCGGAAGATGCGAGGCGCGCGCGATCCGCCGGATTCCAGTCCCACGTGACGAAGCCGACGCGTCCCGACACGCTCGCCAAAGCCGTCGTCCGGGCGCTGCCGATTGCCTACGTGGATAGCCCTACGTGAGCGGCTGAACGATTGAGTTGATGCGTACGCATGCGATCGGAAGCCAAATCGCAACCTCGTGCGCGAGGTGCTAAGCCAATACTGGGGGACATGCAGTCGTTCGACACTCATCGCGACTTCGACCTGCAGCGGGAACTCGATTCGCTCCTTTCCGCAATCGTCGACGTGCGGCCTGGTGAAGGTGAGCGCGTGCGTGTGCTCCGACTCGTCGACGCGTTCCCGCTCGCGGCCGTGCTGATCGACGGTCACGAGGTCGTCGCCGAGAGCGCGTCGGCGCGGCGCATGCGCAAGGTCGTGGCGACCGACGAGGAATCGGTTCAGCCGGCTCCGTGGATCCTGGTTCGCGACGGCGTTCGCCGCGGCCTTTCGGATTGGGCGTTCGAGCGTGAGCACGCCGCGGCTCTGGAATTCGAGAAGGTGCTTCTCGAGCGCAACGATGGCTCGTGCGTCTGGACGTTCGCCACCGCTCTCTCCGTGCCTTCGCGCCAAGATGCTCGTCGTCGCGCGATTTGCCTCTTCTCCAATCGAGCGCCGTCGACGTTCGGTGGAGTCTCGACCACTCAGGCTGCGCATCGCCGGGCAGCCTTCCTCGTCCAGGCCAGCACCAAGCTCCTGTCGACCCCGCTCGATGCCGGCGAGCTCTTGCGTCAGCTCGGTGCCCTCGCAGTGCCCGCCGTCGCCGATGCGTGCTCGATCCATCTCGTCGACGAGCGACTCGGAGAGCTTCGCCTCGTGGCCGGGAGCTGGGCATCTCCCGAGAAAGAGGCGATCGCGCGAGAGATCATGTCCGGCTATCCGCAGGCGACGAAACGGTGGCTGGCGATTGCCAACGCCCTTGCCTCGTCGCGATGCGAGCTGTGCACCGAGATCACCGACTCGATGCTTCGAGCCATCGCGTTGGACGAGTCGCATCTCGACCTCCTACGGCGGCGCGGCGCGAGTTCGACCATCGCCGCACCGCTCCGCGTGAAGCGCCGCGTGATCGGACTTCTCGTCCTCATCACAGACGACTCGTCCGGCCGAACGTACGACGCCGCCGACCTCGACATGGTCGAACAGCTCGCCATCAATGGTGGCCTCGCGGTCGAGAGTGCGCGTCTCTACCAGCGCGAGCAGCTCGCGCGCGCCGTGGTGGAGCGGGCGGCCAATCGGATGAGGCGCCTCCAGGAGATCATGAGTGACCTCGCGTCGGCGCTGACGTGTGACGACATCGCACGGGCGGTGATCGACCACGGGCTCGCCGCCGTCGGCGCGGACCGCGGTGGGATCTGGATGCTGGACGAGGCGACGAACGTTCTCCGGCTGGTCAATGCCGCAGCCCCGGCCGCCGATCGCGAAGCGCTCGCGCAGATAGCCGTGGATGCGCCGGGTATTCACGCGCCCTTCGTGGACACCATGCGCCATGCGCAACCCTACTTCATCGACTCGCGGGCCGAGTTCGAGCGACTGTACCCCGAGGCGGCGAAGTTCTACGGCGACGTCGCCTCCTTCTCGTTGCTACCGCTCATCGTGCAAGGCCGCGTGGTCGGGCTCCTCTCGTTCGCCTTCACCTCCGATCGGCCGTTCGACGCAGGCGAGCGTGCGTTCTTGCTTCTCGTCGCCGATCACTGTGCGCAAGGACTCTCGCGAGCGCGCACGTACGAAGCCGAGCAGCGTGCGCGATCGGAGATGGCGCTCCTCTATGGACTCGTCGATGCCGTCAATCGCGCCACGAACATCGAGGAGGTGTTCCAGCCGGCACTCGACGTGGTGACTCGCGCGTTCGGTGTCTCGCGCAGCTCGATTCTGCTGTTCGATCAGGACGGCGTCTTGCATTTCAAGGCCTGGCGCGGTCTTTCGGAGACGTATCGACGCGCGGTCGAGGCGAACGCCAGGTGGCCGCGGACGAGCAACGATCCGACGCCGCCCTTCGTCACGGACGTCGAAGTCGACTCGTCGTTGGCTTCCTACCGCGACGACTTCCGGAAGGAGGGTATACGGGCGCTCGCGCTGTTCCCGCTCGCCCATTACGGCAGGGTGCTCGGCAAGCTCGTGGTCTATTCGGACAAGCCACGGACGTTCTCGCAAGACGACGTTCAACTCGGTCTCACCATCGCGGCGCAGGTTTCCCAAGCGCTGGTGCGGAAGTTCGCGGAGGTCGAGGCTGAAACCGCGCGGATGTCCGCCGAATACGCGAGCCGGATGAAAGACGAGTTCTTGGCCGTCGTCTCCCACGAGCTTCGCACGCCGCTCTCGTCGATCATGGGGTGGGCGTCGATCTTGAGAACGGATCGGCGAAACGATCCGAACACGCTCGCGAAGGGGCTCGACGTCATCGAGCGCAACGCGAAGGCGCAGACCACCATCATCGAGGACATCCTCGACGTCTCGCGGATCATTCGCGGCAAGCTGCAGCTCGACGTCCATCCGGTGAAGCTCACCACCGTGGTCGCCGAGGCGATCGAGTCGCTACGAACGTCGGCGACAGCGAAGGAAATCACGGTGACGCTCGAGGCCGATGACGAGGCGGCCGTGCTGATCGGCGATCCCGAGCGGCTTCGTCAGATCGCCTGGAACCTGCTCTCGAACGCCATCAAGTTCACGCCGGCCAAGGGGCAGGTGAGCGCGCGCGTGGTTCGGGAGGAGGGCGCGCTCCTCCTCGAGGTCAGCGACACCGGCGTCGGGATTCCGTCCGATTTCCTGCCGTTCGTCTTCGACCGCTTCCGCCAGGCCGACAGCTCCACGACGCGAAGGCAAGGCGGCCTCGGCCTCGGCCTCTCCATCGTTCGCCACCTCGCCGAGCTCCATGGTGGGCAAGTCACCGTGAAGAGCGAAGGCACAGGCAAAGGCGCTACGTTCGTCGCCAGATTCCCGGTCCGGGCGCCTGTCGAACGAACGGCGTCGGAACAGGTCGCCACGGCCCAGCATCTCTCCGCAGGGACGAACGGCAAGCCGGCCAACGACGAGCGGGTCGACCTCACGGGCGTTCGGGTTCTCGTCGTCGACGATCAGGTGGATGCTCGCGACGTCACGAAAGAAGCCCTCGAGACATCGGGCGCAGAAGTCGTGCTCGCCAGCACGGTGACCGAAGCCGTCGAGCTCGCGCGCGCGTTCGCGCCGATGGTCCTCGTCACGGACATCGGAATGCCGGACGAAGACGGATTCTCGCTGCTGCGGCGCGTCCGCGAGCTGCCCGGATCCATCGCGCGGATCCCGGCGGTCGCCCTTACGGCCTACGCGCGCGCCGAGGATACGACGAAGGTCGAGAAGGCCGGCTTCGCGGTGTGCGTGACGAAGCCGGCCCGCCGCGAGGTCATCGTGCAGGCCGTCTTCCGCGCGTTGTGTATCTGATCAGCTCTTCTTGCGACGCGCGACCATCGCGGCCGCGACGGCCACGGCGAGCACGAATCCGGAGCCCGAAGCTCCGCCACCGTGGCTGCTCGGGACGCTGCAGCCCTTGTTGACCGGCACGTCGTCGAGCGTGGCCGAAGATCTGCGCTTCTTCGCCGAAGTACCGAGCGAGTTGGCCTCGGTCGGAGCTTCGTCGTCCGTCGTCTCGTAGGAGCTGTCGTCTTCGCTCTCCGCGTCGTCTTCGGAGGGGAGCGTGTCGGCCTTCGGGGGCGTCGTGGTCGCGCCAGAGTCCGTCTGCGAGGGGGTGCCAGCGTTGCCAGCGTCCGGCTCGGAGGGCGCGCCCGCATCGTGCGGTGGCGGGTCGGTGGGCCCCGGGTCGGTCGGAATCGCGTTGCCGGTCCCGGCGTCGTCGTCCGTGCCCCACGGATCTTCCTCGGCACCGTCGCTCGTGTCGACGCCCGCGTCGTCCGTCTCGACTTCTTCGGTATCGTCACCGATCTCGACGGCGCTCTCCGGATCCGCGAACCAGGCCGTGCCTTGGGTGCTCGCGAGCGTCGTCAGCTCGACGTGGAGGTGATCGATGTGCGGGATGGGCCCGCCGTAGACGCCGTCGTTCGTGCCGTTCGCGCGCCAGATCGAGTGGTCCCAGATGATGAGCTGGACGCCGATCTTCTGCGCGTTGACGATGAGCCAGTTGGCGATGGGGTCGCCAGACGAGTTGTCGGCCGTGCCGCCCTTCGTCGGGATCATGATGTCGAGCGCGCGGCCCGTGCCGTGGACGCTCATGCGCGAGCTGTCCGCGGTGTTCTTGCGGCAGGAATAGCCGCCGATCGAGGAAATCTGCCCGTATTTGTCCTGGAGGAAGACGCCGAGCTTCTTCGCTCCCTTGGTCAGCGCCTTCGAGCAGGCCGACGTTCCGGTCCACTTGGGTGCGTTCTCGTAGGTGAGACGGACCTTGGCGCCGACCACCTTGACATCCGCCGGCGGTACCCAGCGCCCAGCCGTCGACCCGACGGCCGACGAGCTGCTTTCGCTGTCTTCTGCGCTGGCGAAGCAGCCTTGGACGCCGACCAGCGTAGCGCCCACGAGGATCGCGAAAGCTAGCCCCCTGGCTTTCGCTGATCCGTTGGTGAGGGGACGATCCAGGGGTTCGGTCCCCCAGAATTCGCGCCGAGCCTGATTTTACCGAATGCGCCAACAGACGGAGAGCCTTGTCGGGGGTGCACGCACACCTTCTGAGCACAGCCTGTGCCGATCGGCCGAGCTGGCAATGGCGTGACGACGGCGTGAAGGACGGCTTACGGAACGCTCCCGTCTCCGTCTCGCCTCTTTGGCGACGGCGGCATACGACGAACCCTTTGGACCCGTGCTAAGGAGGGCGGGCCGGTCATGACCATCGAAAAAGACGACTCTTTTGCTGCCATGTTCGAACGTGAAGCCGCCGCTCCTGCCAAGAAGCGGCGCACCCCGCGCGTGGGTGAACGCGTGAACGGCGTCGTGGTTCAGCTCGGTCGTGACACCGTCTTCGTCGAGCTCGAAGGGCGCATCCAGGCCTTCCTCGAAGCCGAGGAGCTCCGCGCCGAGGATGGCGAGCTCACGGTCAAAGAGGGTGACAAAATCACGGCAAACGTCGTCGAAGTCGACGAGAGCCGCGGCCACATCCGCCTCGGTCGCTCGATGGGCAAGCCCGGAAGCATCGCCGCTCTCGAGCAGGCGAAGGCCGCGGGCCTCGGCGTCGAAGGCAAGGTCACGGGCGTCAACAAGGGCGGTCTCGAGGTCGAGCTCGGCGGCACGCGTGCGTTCTGCCCGATGTCGCAGGTCGACTCGAAGCGCATCGAAGACGCCGACGCGAAGGCCCTCATCGGCCAGTCGCTTCGCTTCCTCGTCACCGACATCCGCGACGGCGGCAAGAACGTCGTCCTCTCGCGTCGCGCCTTGCAGAAGCAGGAAGCGAGCGAGACCGTCGCACGCGCGATGACCGACATCGTTCCGGGCGCCGTGCTCACCGGCACGGTCGCGAGCGTGCGTGACTTCGGCGCGTTCGTCGACCTCGGCGGCGTCGAAGGCATGATTCCGCGCTCGGAGATCGCCCACGACCGCAGCGTCAACGTGGCCGACGCCCTCAAGGCCGGCGACACGGTCGAAGTCCAGGTTCGCGAGATCAAGGACGTCGAGCCCACCCGCCCCGGCGGCTCCACCAAGAAGATCACGCTCTCGCTCAAGGCGCTCACCGCGGATCCGTGGGCCGAGCTCTCGATCGTCGAGGGGCGCGTCATCGCCGGTACCGCCACGCGCAGCACCGAGTTCGGCGTGTTCGTGCGTCTCGCCCCGGCTGTCGAGGGCCTGCTCCACGTGTCCGAGCTCGCTCGCGGCGCCAAGGTCGGCGATGGCGAAGAGATTCGCGTCGTCGTGAAGAAGATCGACCGCGCGACGCGCAAGATCTCGCTCGTGCCCGCGCCGGAAGGCGCCGAGGTCGGCACCGCCGTCGCCACCGCCGTGGCGGTGAAGGTGGGCGCGGTCGTCAGCGGCGTCGTCGAGCGCATCGAGACCTACGGCCTCTTCGTCCAGGTCGACGGAACGAAGGGCCGCGCCGGCCGTGGCCTCGTGCCGAACGCCGAAGTGGGCGTTCCGCGCGGCACCGATCTCCGCAAGTCCTTCCCCGAAGGCACCAAGGTCACCGCCAAGGTGCTCGAGACGGGCGAGGGCCGCCTGCGCCTCTCGATCAAGGGCGCGAAGGATGCCGAGGAGCGCGCCGACTTCGAGGCCGCACGAGGCCGCGCGGGCGCTCCGGCGTCGCTCGGAACGTTCGCCGACCTCCTCAAGGGCCGCAAGCTCTGAGCTGCTGACCGAGCAACCCGTCTGCCCGGGCGCCGCGCCGCGCTCGGGCTACTGGTTGCGCTTGATGACGTGGAAGCCGAACGGGGTCTCGACGACCCCGCTCACTTCGCCGACGTTCAAGGTGAACGCGGCGTCGCTGAACGGCTTCACCATCTTGTCGCGCGTGAACTTCCCGAGGTTGCCGAGGCGGTCCTTCGTCGATGCGTCGTCGGAGTACTCGGCGACGAGCTGCGTGAAGTCCGCTCCATTGCGGGCTTTGGACACCACCTCCTCGGCGCGCTTCTTCGCGTCGGCCTTCGAGCGAGTGACGGTGGCCGGCGCATTCTTGGCGCCCTTGTAGATGACGAGCACGTGCTGCGCGGCGATCGCGTCGGGCACGGGCGTCGGCGCGTGATTCGTCGTGTCCGCGGCGGATGCGGTCGCACTCGGTGTCGTCGGTGCGCTGGCACTCGATGCCGGTTCTGTGACGGCAGGAACCGTGACGCTCGACGCCGCGCTCGCGCTGGGCGCCGTGCTCGTGGAGCTCGACTTGTCGTTGCAACCTGCAGCGCAAAGCGTTGCCACGGCGATCACGAGGCTCGGGCGCAGAAGGCCGTGGAAGACCTGACGCGAGGAAAGACGCGAGGAAAAGCGGGCGGCGGCGCGGTTCATCAGACAGACGTTGTACCAGAGGTCGGGAGCGCTGCGGCTGTCGTGCAACGTGAGCCTTTCGTCACGACCGTCCGGCTCGTGATGACCAAAGCGTGACGGCATTGGGCATGCTTGGGACGTCATCTTGAAGATGGGAGTGAGTTCCGTGCGCGCCTTTTCTTCGACCCGCTCTTCGACCCGCTCTTCGACCCGCTCTTCGAGCCGTCAATCGACCGGCTCGGCATCCGTTCGCTCTTCGAACGGTTCCGAACTCGAGAGCCTGCTCGTCTTCTCGGACGTGCACCTGGGAAGCGATATCCTCGACGGCGCCGCCAACAAGGCGCGCCGGTCGCAAGCGATCGATCGCGACCTCGTCGAGCTCTTGGCGCACTATCGCACGCAGCCGCCGCGCGGGGCGCGCTGGCGCATCGTCATCGCCGGGGACTTCATCGACTTCATCGGCATGACGATCCCTTCCGTGCCCAGCCCCGGCTTGGAGACTCCGCCGACCGAGGAAGAGCTCGAGCACGGACTCGGCAATGCGGCCGACCATGCGCGTCTCAAGTTGAAGCGCGTCGCCGAGCGTCATGCCGACGTGTTCGGCGCGCTCGCCTCGTTCGTCGCGGACGGTCACGCGCTATCGCTCGTCCACGGCAACCACGACATCGAGTTTTACTGGGACGGCGTGCAGGACGACTTCCGCCAGATTCTCCTGAGGCTCGCGCTCGAGACGTCGGGGGAGGAGTTACCGCTCGATCGCGCGGCCTTCCTCGCCCGCATCGAATTCAATCCGTGGTTCTTCTACCGCGACGGCGTTGCCTACATCGAACACGGTCACCAGTACGATCCGTTCTGCGCGACCGACACGGTGATGACGCCACTCTCGCCGCTCGACCCGCGACGCGTAGCCCGCGGCTTCTCCGACACGCTTCTTCGCTTCGTCGTGCGTCGCACGAATGGAATGAAGGAGCACGGACACGAGTCGGTGGGCATCGTGCACTACGTGACGTTCGGCCTGCGGCTTGGTCTCACGGGGATGTTCCGGCTCGCGCAGTGCTTCGCGTCCGCGGTGGTCGAGCTCTTCCGCCTTCGCCGCGTCTACGTGTCCGATGCCGCGCGCGCCCTACGCCACGAGCACGAGCAGCGTGTCGCCAAGCTCGCCGAGGCAACGCGCATCGGCAAGGATCGCCTGCGTGCGCTGCTCTCTCTGCAGGTGCCGCCCATCACGTCGTCGATTCGAGGCATTCTCGCGAGTGTTCTGCTCGATCGGCTCGCACTGGCGCTGCTGGCGACGTTGTCGCTCACGGTGCTCGGCATCGTCAGCGCGTTTCGAGGTCACTTCGTGTGGGGCGCGGCGGGTGTGCTTCTCGCGTGGTCGCTCCTGCACCGGTACCTCGCTTCCCAGCGAGTCATCGATCCCGCGGACGTCTTGGTCGAGCGCGCCACGCAGCTCGCTCGCCTGTTCCCTGCGGCGTTCGTCGTCATGGGCCATACGCACGTGCCCGTTGCCGTTCCGGCGGGCCAGGCGACCTACGTGAACGTGGGCTCGTGGGCCGAAGACGACGAGTCCTCGCTGCCTGCCGCGCGTACGCACCTCGTGATTCGCGTGGGCGAGGACGGCGCCGAAGCCCAGTTCTGCAGCTGGGACAGCGGAGCTCCCAAGCCGATGGCGCTTCCAGCCCTCGTCCCCTCCGTCGAGGAGGGCGAGGGCTGAGCGGACCTCAGACCTTCCGCAGGGCGACGCGGTAGGTGCCCGACTTCGAAGTGACCCGCTGCGGCGGAGGAAGTAGCGCTGCGGCGATCTTCGAAGCGTCGACCGTTCCTTTGCGTCGATCGACGCGGCAGTCGTGACGAAGGGCGACGACCGCCTCGCGAAGCTCGCTCGGCAAGACCGGCTTCTCCATCGTGGCCGCGCCGGCTTTGGCAAGCGTCGACACCGCCTCTTCGGGGGCTCCCGCGCTGGTGACCACGCTCTTCGCGCGGCCGAGCGAGGGATCCGTACGAATGGCCTGCACGAGCGGCAGGACCTCGCCTTCGAGGCGCTCGTCGATGACGACGACGTCGAAGCTCTTGCCCGAGCGATTCGCCTCGCGCAGGCGGTCGCGAGCGTCGGCTCCGTCGCACGCCGTGGCGGACTCGATGCCGAAGCGGGTCATGGCGTTGCTATGGATGCGCGCGCCCTGAGCGCTCGGCGTGACGAGCAGCATGCGTGCGCCGTTCGACAGCGCGAGGAGCTCGTCGTCTTCGTCGGCGCACGCCGGGAGCGCGAGCTCGAGATGCAGCGTCTCTTCGATGCTGGTCGCGGTGCGTACGACGACCGTGAGGAGCACGATGTCGCTCGCATCGAACCCGGCGCACTGGCGCGCGAGACGAATCACGACTTCACCGCATGTCGCCTGCGCAGCAGCGCTGCGGGCAGCTCCGGCGACGATCTCGACGAGCCAGCGAGTTTCGCCGAGGACGTAATCGCCGACGGTGGGGAGAACCTCGCAGACCAGGTCGAGCCGTCGCGCGCGCATCTCGCGAGCCACCGGACCGAGAGCTCGTTTGAGCAATCGCTCCGTCGCGACCACCTCACGTGGGCGAGTCACGGTCTGGCCCTCGTGCGACGCACGCACGGCGGCCGCCAAAGGCTCGGGTAGAGAAAGAGGTGGACGAGCGTGCTCAGCGGACATCGATCCCTCCGCCAAACCGCGCTGCCTTTGCGCGGCTGACAAAGGGTCGGAACGGCGAAGATGACGATCGCTTGAGAGATTTGAGGAAACGCTGCCTGCTCCTCAGGCGGCGCGATCGAGTGGCTCGATGCGCTTGCGTTTGATCATCTCGACGAGCGTGGTCCGCTGCAGTCCGAGGAGTTGGGCCGCGCGGCTCTTGTTGTTGCCGGCGCGCGCGAGTGCCTTTTTGATCAGGTTGTTCTCGTACGCCTCGACCGCGGCGCGCAGATCGATGATGCCTTCGTTCGGGGCGGAAGGCGGGGCCATCGACACGACGTTGGACGGCGTCTCCGTCACGGCGGGAGGCGGCGGCGCGATCATGCTCGCGGGCATCATGGCGGGCACCACCATCGAGGTGAGCGGCGCGGGGGCCTCGGTGGTCACGACCACGGCGCGCGCACGGCGGCGGATCGGAATGCACTCGGCCGGAACGATCGCGGCCGGCGAGAGAAGAACGGCGCGCTCGACGGCGTTCTCGAGGTCGCGGATGTTGCCTGGCCAGTCGTTGGAGAGCAGCCGATCCATCGCCTCGGGCGAGAAGCCCTGGATCTCGGGACGGTGCGCGCGCTCGGCCGCTGCGTCGAGGAACAGCGCAGCGAGGTGCGGAATGTCCTCGCGACGATCGCGAAGCGCCGGCAGCTGCACGTGGATGACGTTGAGCCGGTAATAGAGGTCTTCGCGGAAGCGGCCTTCTTCGACCTCGCGTGCGAGATCGCGATTCGTCGCGGCGACGATGCGCACGTTCGAACGAATCACGCGCGTCTCGCCGACGGGCGTGTACTCACGGCGCTGGAGCAGGCGCAGCAGCTTGACCTGCACGGCGGGCGACAGCTCACCGATCTCGTCGAGGAACAGCGTGCCGCCTTCGGCCGCCGCCACGAAGCCCTGGCGCGCGTTCACGGCGCCGGTGAAGGCGCCCTTCGCGTGGCCGAAGAGCTCACTCTCGACGAGGTTCTCGGGGATCGCACCGCAATTGACGGCAATCAGCGGAGCGTTTGCACGCGGGCTCGCGTCGTGGAGCGCCGCGATGGCCAGCTCCTTGCCCGTTCCGCTTTCACCGGTGACGAGGACCGTGCAGCTCGAGGGGGCGACGCGATCGAGCAATGCGAGCACCTCACGCATCGCCGGATGCGCGGTGACGAGGGGCCCTCGGCTCGTCTTGCGGACGGTGCTCGTGCCATCGCTCGAAAAATCAGAAGACAACATGGGGTCGAACAAGCCCTCCTGAGGCGGCTGCGTGCGCGCCTGCACTCTGAAGTACGGCTTTCGACAGGGGCGATTAAGCAGCCTTGGCGGCGATTTCCGCGAAGGCTTCGCGCAAGGGGCGGACGAGCGCGATCACCTCGGCAATGGCCTCCCGGTTCTGCTCGAGGTTGGCCGTCAAAAGACGGTGCATACAGAAGGCGTACAGGCCCGACAGGTTCTCACACAGCTCGGGGGACTGGCTGGGATCGAGCGTTGCCAGGAGCTCTTCGAGAATGGCGTGGGCGCGCCCGATTCGGTCGCCGGCGCGCGCGCGATCCTTCCTCTCCATGGCGTTCACGGCTTCGGTCGCGAAGCGGATGATGCCGTCGTAGAGCATCACCACCAGCTGGGCGGGCGAGCAGGTCGCGACCTGGACCTTCTGGTACTTCGCAGCGACGCTCATTTGCTGCTCCCGCTCGAGAGGCTCGCCGTGAGGGCGCTCTGCATCTGCTGGTACTTGCCGACCGCCGCGTCCATGGCGGCGAACTGCTTCTTGAGCTGCTCCTGGTACTTGTCGAGGCGATCTTGGAGCGCCGTCTTCGAGTCGTCGAGGCGCTTGCTCTGGGCCGAGAGCGAGTCGATGCGGGCCTGAATCGGCGACTTCGAACCCGTGACGAGGCTCGTCACCGAGTCCATGATGGTCTTCATGAGGCCCGTCGCGCCGGTGCCGGCGTCGGTGACGAAGAGGCGCGAGACGGTGGTCGGATCCGCGGCGAGGGCGGCGTCGAACTTCGTGGCGTCGAACGAGAGCGTGCCGTCTTTCGTGAGGGCGACGCCCGCGGCGCCGAGCGTGCGGTAGGACCCGGTCGCGCCGGGGACGAGCCCGCCCACGATGCCGCCGAGCTTGTGGAGCGCCGTTCGGATCGAGTTGTCTCCGGCGAGAACGCTGTTGTTGGCTTTGGCGGTGCCGAAACCAGCGGCGGCGTGGCCGCTGTTGATGACGTCGTTGTAGGCGTTCACGAACGCCGTGATCTTCTGTTTGACCGAGGAGCTGTCGCCCGACACGCCCACGGTGACCGGGCCCGTCGTCACCTTCGTGAGCGCGAGCTTCACCCCCGGAATGACGCCCGTTACCTGGTTCGTCTTGCTGGTGAGCTCCATCTTGTCGACGGTGAACTTGGCATCCTGCGCCGCGTCGTAGACCGAGGTGGGGGCATCGAAGCCGAGGGCGACGTTGCCGCTCTGACTCACCGTGAAAGCGTTCGACGCGCCAGTATCCAGACCCTGGACGAGGAGGCGGTAGCCGGTGCCGTCGCTCAGCACCGAGGCGGAGACGCGCGCTCCGCTCGAAGAAATCTTGGAGGCAATGCTCGACAGCGAGTCGTTCGCCTGGATGTCGACATCGAAGGACTTGCCGCGGCCATCGGTGATGGTGAGCGGGCCGGTCATCCCGAGCGAATCGCTGGACGTCGCGAACGCCGTGGACCGCGATTTCTGGGCTTTCGCGAGCTGCGAGACTTCGACGGCGTAGGTGCCGACGCTGGAGGAACCGGAAACGGAAGCAACGATGGATGCGTCGCTGGAGGTGGCCGAGTACGAGGCGAATCCGACGGTGGTGGAGAGCGCGAGGGCCGCATTCTTCAGCGCCGAGAGCTTCGACGAGAACGTCGAGATCGTCTGCGAGGCGCTGTCGACGAGTGACTTCTTGTTCGTCAGATCGGTGACGGGCTGCTGCGCCACGCTCATCAACGTGTTGATGATGCTCTGCGTGTCGATACCCGACGCCACTCCGCCAATCGAGAGACCCATGCGCTATACCCAACCAAAAAAGAGATTTCGGATTCGGAAGAGACACCGCAGGGCGCGCGGGAGATCTTGCCCCCGCGCACCCCTGCGTTGTCGTCAGCTCATCAGCCGCGGAGGAGCTGCATCGCGAGCTGCGGCGTCTGGTTCGCCTGGCTCAGGATGGCAACGCCCGCCTGGGCGAGGACCTGGTTCTTCGACATGGCGGCCGTCTCCGACGCGATGTCGACGTCACGGATGCGGCTGACAGCGGCCGAGAGGTTCGTCTGCTGGCTCTGGAGGCTCGTCACCGCGAACGAGAGGCGGTTCATCGACGAACCGAAGCCTTCACGAACCGTGCTGAGCTTCTGGATGGCGTCGTCGAGCTTGGTGATCGCCGTCTGCGCGTTGCCGAAGTTCTGGACGTCGCCGCCGTTGACGCCGAGGCCCGTCGCGTCCGCGCCGCCGAAGCTGACGGCGATGCGGTCCGTGCTCGCCGTGCCGATGCCGACCTGGAAGTTCTTCGACGAAGCGGCGCCCGCGAGGAGGCCGATGCCGTTGAACTGCGAGGAGGCCGCGATGCGGTCGATTTCCTGGAGGTTCGACTGGTACTCGGTGTCGAGGTTGGCGTAGTCGTTCGTGGCGAGGTCGCCGTTCGACGCCTGGACCGCGAGCTCGCGCATGCGGGTCAGGATGTCGTGGATCTGCTCCGCGCCACCGTCAGCCGTCTGCACCATGCTGATGCCGTCGTTGGTGTTGCGCTCGGCAACCGCCATCGAGCGGACCTGGGCGTTCATCGACTTGCTGATGCCGAGGCCAGCCGCGTCGTCCGACGCATCGTTGATGCGGAAGCCGCTCGACAGGTGAGAGAAGTTCTTGGCGAGCGCGCCGTTGGTCTTGCTGAGCTGGCTCTGCGCGAACATCGATGCAACGTTGGACTGAACGACGAGGGACATGAGTGAGTTCTCCTTTTGATGACTCGAGCTTTTAGGGCAGGCTCGGCTGCTTCGCCGAACCTCGTTGACTTGCAATCAAGTGGAACGGTCGGTGCTCTCCGACCTTGAATCGAAACTAGGAATCGTCTTCTTCGGTATCGGCCTCGCGATGACGACGCGTGGCAAAGGAAGGGCCGATCGCCGTCGAGAAGCGATCGAGATCGAGTGCTCCCTGGACGCCAGCGAGGGTCTCGCTGGTCATGGGGAAGTTCATGGTTCGCCCTGCGGTCGCGACGTGCGTCTTGCTCGAAGAGGCGTCGCTTCCGTCGATGAGCGAACGAAGTCCGCGTGTGTAATCGGCCTGCGAGGCCGTGTAGTAGCCGGCCTTCTTGAGGGCACCGGCAAAGCCTGCGACGTCACCTCGTTCGGCGGGGGAGAAGGCTCCGCCGAAGCGGTCCTTCATCGTGCGCACGTAATCGAGGGCACCTTCGGCGAGCGATCCGTAGGCTCGGAAGCCGTCGCGAATCGCGATCTCTTTTCCCCCTACGACTTCGTGGGTCTTCAGCATCGCGGTTGCGCCGCTGGGCCCGTGTCCCTTGATGCCTCCGAAATTGTAGTTGTACATGCGATCACCACTCGCGGTCTCGAGCGAGGCCTGAGCGGTGAGGACGTCGACGAGGTTCTCGCTCGGCCGATGTCCTTCGACCTTCGTGAGCGCCTGTTCGATCGCCGAGCGGATTTGCGTGCGCGTGACCGGTGTCCGCGTGGCGGCGACTTCGCGCGAACGCGACGTGGGGGCCGTGTCGGCCGCGTGGACGGTCGACGAAACAGGCGCGATCTTCATGTCATTCCACCGCCGACGGGACGGTCGTGAGGAGCTTCCGGTCGATGTCACTGAACTGGTCGAGGACCTTCTGGAAGGCCTCGAACGTCCGGCTCGCCGTCATCATCTCGGTCATGGCGACCATGGGCGACGCATTCGATTCTTCGACGGCGCCCACGTCGAGCTTCGGATTGGCGGCCGGCGTCATCGCGCCGGCGGCGCTGCTCGCGAGCATCGAACCGCCTTCGGGCGTGAGGGCATCCGGGCGCTCGAATTGCACGAGTTTGAGCTTCCCGAGCGTGTCGTTGCCCTGTTTCACGCTGCCGTCGGGATCGATGCGAACTTCGGAGCCGTCGCGCTTCACTTTGATGGGCTCACCAGCGTCGTTCAGGACGGCCGCTCCCGACGTGGTTTGAAGGCCGCCGTTCACGTCGATCGAGAGCGCGCCCGCGCGCGTGTAGCGTTCACCTCGAGGCGTGCTGGCGGCGAGGTAGACCCCTTGCGGTAGGGCGACGTCGAGGGGACGGCCCGTGGCGCGGACCGTTCCCTGCGACGTATCGAGTGCGATGCGGGTGGTCGCTGCGTAGTGCAGATTCCGGTCCGCGGCGTTCGCCTTGGAGAGCGCCTCGCGGAAGACGGGGCGCAAGCGCTGGTAGCCGGGCGACGCCGCGTTGGCGACGTTCGAGGCGACCGTGTCGAGCGCGTTTTCCTGGGCGACGGCACCGCTCAGCGCGACGTAGATTCCCCTGCTCACGCGCTCACTCCTTCCCGATGGCCGCGCGCAGGCGATGAACGGCTTCGGTGTGGAGCTGCGAGACGCGAGACTCGCTCACCTCGAGGATCTCGCCGATCTCGCGGAGCGTGCATTCCTCCGTGTAGTAGAGCGAGAGCACTTGCTGCAGGCGCGGCGGAAGCTTCGTGATCGCCTGGGCAACGACCTCCTGCAGCTCACGACGGCTCGCCGAGTCTTCGGGAAGCTCGGCTTCGTCGGCGGCGATGTCGGCGTCGACGTCGAGCATCTCGAGCCGGCTCATGCCCGCGCCATCGAGGGCGGAGAGCGTGTTTCGGTAGTCCTCGACGCTCATGCCGAGCTCTTCGCAGATCTCGTTCTCCTCGGGAGCACGCGAGAGCTTGGTGGTGAGGCGCTGGATGGCCCGCGTCACCCGACGCGATGTCACGCGGCTGGCGCGCGTTTGCGTGTCGAGGCTTCGGAGGTGGTCGAGCATCGCGCCGCGGATGCGGTAGAGCGCGTAGGCCTCGAACTCCTCCTCATCCATACCGGGCGCTGCGCGCGAGAAGGCTTCGACGAGGCCGACCCACGCATAGCCGGTGAGATCGGCGACGCTGATGTGGCTCGGCACCTTGCGGGCGAGGCGAACGGCGGTGCGTCGGACGATGGGAAGATACTTGCGGTAGTCCGCGGGCGTGAGAACGCGTGCGGCTTGTTTTTCGGTGTCGAGGACTCGGGCAGCGCTCACTTCTGACCTCCCGCGTTGTCGAGGCGAACCATCAGGGCGTCGTGCGTGGCCGGCGTAACGTCTTCCGGAACGCGCGGGCCGTGGCAAAGGACCTTGAGCGGGCGACGCGCCGCGAAGGGACCGTGCACGAGCGCGGAGGGGGAGGCCGTGTCGTCGATCTTGGTGATGCACACCGAGGTCGGGGCCACCGGGGCGTAGATGGCGGCGATGCGAGCGGCGTCCGGCGCGCGCGTGGCGGCCGGCATGCAGAGCATCACTTCGACGGGAATCGGACCGACGGCGCGCGTGATGCCGTCGCTTCCGCGACCGACCGTGGTGCGCTTGCGGCGCGCGATGAGCGCGGCCTCCGGCGTGCCGGCGGCGGGAGCGCGACCGGCGGTGTCGACGAAGACGATGTCCGAGGTCTCGTCCTCGAGAACGCCCGCCAATTCGTTGGCAGTGCGGGCGACGTTGAAGTTCGCGCCGATGAGGTCGGCGTAGCGCTCGAGTTGGTCGATCGCGCCGACGCGGAAGCTGTCACACGAGACCATGCCGATCGACAGGCCGGCCATCTTCGCTTGGGCGGCGAGCTTGGCCACCGTCGTGGTCTTGCCCACGCCGGCAGGGCCGACGAGCGCGACGATGCGTCGGCCCGGACCGTCATGGGTCCAGGGATCGACCTCGACGAGCTGCGTGATCGCTTCACGGATGCGCGCCGCGAGCTCCGTTTGCTGAGAGGCCTTGGCGATCGCGATGACCCGACGGGCGACCGAGCCCTCGATGGCGCGTGCGCGGAGCCACGTAGCCGTGCGATCGCGCTTCGGCGTCTCGGGGGCCATCTCGTCGAGCGCCGCACGAATGGCGGCGAGCTCGGTGCCGAGGTTGTCGTTCTGGTTCGAGCGGCTCATGAGGGCGCGCAGGGCTCGCACCTCGTTGCGCAACTCGACGCGAAGCATGTCGACCTCGCCGCTGTCGTGCGTCTCGGTGCGGTACACCGAAGCCGCGAATGGCAACGAGTCGCCACGGTGGAGGGGGTTCTTCGTTCCTTGACCGATGTTCATTTCGAGAGGCTCCTGCGGATGTGTGCGCTCAAGCGGCGCTCAGACGGTCGACGATGCGGAGAGGAATGGCGGGCTCGATCTCGCGGAAGGACGCGACGGCGAGCTGGGGGACTTTGCGCTCGACGATCGCGCGGACGTAGCGGCGAAGGTCGGGGGCGGTGACGATGAGGGGCGAGGCCGAGCGCGCCGTGAACGACGCGAGCGAGGCTTCGGCCTTCGCCGTCAAATTCCTGAGCACGTCAGGATCCAATGCACCTCCGGTGCCGTTCGCGATTTCGTGCAGCGATGCGCGAAGCATCTGCTCGACGCGCGGATCGAGTGTCAGCGCGGCGACAGTACCGTCAGAGCTTTTGTATCGAGCGGTGATCGCCGGAGCGAGGCGCTCGCGAACGAGCTCGGTGAGCTGCTCGGCGTCTTTGGTCTGGCCCGCGACTTCGGCGATCGCCTCGAGCACGCTGCGCATGTCGCGGACGGAGATGCCTTCGCGAACGAGGTTGCGAAGAATGCGTGCCACGTCCCCGAGGGGCAGGAGGGCCGGTACGACGTCGTCGACGAGCTTGGGCGCGTTCTTGGCGAGGACGTCGAGCAGGTGCTGGACCTCCTGCCTTCCGAGTAGGCGATGCGCGTTGTTGCGGAGGACCTCGCCGAGGTGCGTGGCGATGATCGTGGCGTGATCGACCACGGTGTAACCCAGGGCTTCCGCCAGCTCCTTCTCGCGGGCGGCGATCCAGATCGCCGGCATTCCGAACGTGGGATCGGTGGTGGGCTCGCCTTCGATGGGCGGCGCGCTGCCGGTGCCGTCGATGGCGAGGACGCGCCCGTGGGCGCACGTACCCTTGGCGACCTCGACGCCCGAGATCATGACGCGGTAGTTGCTAGGGCCGAGCTCCAGATTGTCGGAGACGTGCACCGGCGGGACGACGATGCCGAGCTCACGTGCGAGTTCCTCGCGCAGCTTGGCGACGCGGTCGGTGAGCGTTCCTCCGCGCGCAGCATCGACGGCGGGCACGAGCTCGTAGCCGAGTTCGATCGAGAGCACGTCGAGCGCGAGGGCCGCGTCGACCGCCTCGTTGGCCGAAGGTTTGGCGGGCGCTTCGCCGGGGGCGCCGGTGGAGACGACCTTCGCACCAGGCTCGGCCTTTCCGCCCATGCGTCGCGAGATGGCGATGATGGCTCCGGCGAGCGCCAGACACGGAATCGCCGGCATGCCGGGCATGAGGGCGAGGACCGTCAAGATCGCGGCGGTGATGGTGACGGCTGTCCGTCGGCCGAAGAACTGGGAGGCGAGCGCACGACCGAGCTGGTCGCCGGTCGCCGTGCGCGTCACGACGATGCCCGACGCTGCCGAGATGAGAAGCGAGGGAACCTGCGAGGCGAGCGCATCGCCGACGCTGAGAACGACGAGCGTCTCGGCGGCGCGACCGATGTCCATGCCGCGGCTGATGCCGAGCACGATGCCGCCGATGAGGTTGATGGCCATGATGAGCAGGCCGGCGATGGCGTCGCCGTGGACGAACTTGCTCGAGCCGTCCATCGCGCCGAAGAAGTCGGCCTCGCGTTCGAGCTCGCGGCGACGCGTGCGCGCCTGGTCCTGCGTGATGGCGCCAGCCGAGAGATCGGCGTCGATCGCCATCTGCTTGCCGGGCATCGCGTCGAGCGTGAAGCGTGCGGCGACCTCGGCGACGCGTCCGGCGCCCTTCGTGACGACGACGAAGTTGATGACGGTGAGGATCAAAAAGACGATGAGGCCGACGAGCACGTTGCCCTCGACCACGAATCGTCCGAACGCCTCGACCACCGAGCCGGCGGAGCCTTGTCCTTCACCACCGTGAAGGAGGATGAGTCGCGTGGTGGCGACGTTCAGGCTCAATCGCAAGAGCGTGGCGACGAGCACGAACGCCGGAAAGGCGCTGAACTCGAGCGCCTGCTCGATGAACAACGCCGTCAAAAACACGCCGATCGAAAGCGCCATCGACAGCGCGATGAGCGTGTCGAGCAGCGCCGGCGGCAGCGGCAGGATCATCATCAAGATGATGCCGATGATTCCGACCGGAACGAGTGCGTCCCAGGTCCCTTTCTTGGCTTCGGCCATACCGTGCGCAAAGCACGCGATATGCCGCCGCTACCGTCGATTCTTTGACGCTCGACGTCCGAAGCATGACTCCGCTCGCCCGCGGTGGGGGCTGGCGCCGGAGACCGCGACTTCGCGAGATCTCTCGTACGACGAGGTGTGAAGTAGGGAAAATTGAATTCCCCAATCTCTGCGTCTTCGCGCCTTTGCGTCTCAGCGTGGGGATGCCGATGGCGATCTGGGCTGGCCGTAGCGGGACAAGCCACGGGGAAGATCCCCGCGCGAAGGCGCAAAGACGCAAAGGCCGCAGAGTTGTATTGTCGAGAGCGTTGCCGGCTGCCTCGCGAGGGCAGTCGTATGGCGAACGGATTGGCTAGACCACTCTCGCGGCAAGTATGCGATTGCGCGCGCCGCGCAGGTGGCTTCGTTAGCGGAGGGCGCCGCGCTTCTTCAGCTTGTAGACGAAGGCGAGGACCTGCGCGACGGCGGCGAAGTGGGCCTGCGGAACCATGCGGCCGACCGTGACTTCGGCATTCAAGGCGCGGGCGAGAGGGCGATTCTCGAGAATCGGAATACCGAACTTGCGGCCCTCCGCACGAATGCGAAGAGCCACTTCGTCGACGCCCTTGGCCACCACGATGGGCGCCGGATCCTTCGGGCCATAGCGAAGCGCCACGGCCACGTGCGTCGGGTTCGTGACGATGACGTCGGCGCCTTTGACGCTCGCCAGCGCGCGCTTCTTCGCGAGCGCGCGCGCACGGGCTTTCATACGGCCCTTGGCCTTCGGATCGCCGTCTTGCTGCTTTTGCTCGTCGATGCGCTCCTGGCGGGTCATGCGCATGTCTCGCTCGAGCGAGAACCAGCTATAGGCGTAATCCGCACATGCCACGATCGCGAGCGCGCCCAGAATCGAGCCCACCACGCGCGCCACCGCAGCGCCGGCCGTCTCGGCCGACGAGAGGACCGTCGCGTGCGCCATCGACAGGAGGACCGACAGCTCGCGCTTCACGGCATACGAGCCGACGGCCCCGACCGCGAACACTCGTACGAGCGATATCGCGAGGTCGGCGAGATTCTTTCGAAACGAGAAGAGGCGCTCCAGACCCGCCTTCGGGTCGAGCTTTTCGAACTTCGGTGACAGGACGTCGGTATTCAGACGAAAGCGTGATTGGGCCGCGCTCGCGCCCAGGGCCAAGACGGCGGCAAGCCCCACGACCGGGAAGGCGTCGAGCAGCACGGGGAGCGCCGCCGAGCGGAATGCGCCCATCGCTCCCAGGCGCTCGACCGCGTCGAGGTCACCCATGGAGCGCCGAAAGAGGACCTCGAAGCCCGCGACGAGCGCATGCCGTGAAGCGATCAACGACGCGACGACCGCAGCGGTTGCCGCCAGGCCGCCCACGTCTTTCGCGCGGGCCCAGCGGCCTTCCTTGCGAAACTTCTCGCGCCGCTGGTCTGTCGGCTCGAATGTCTTTTCGCCGGTGTCTGCCATCGTCGAGACGGTTGCGTTTCAGGTGCCGTGGCTGGAGAGGAGGCTGTCGATGACCGTTCCGAGCGCGCCGAGATGCGCGGCGAGCCCGCTCAGCAGGTCCGGCATGCTCGCGAGCATCACGAGAAGGCCGCTTCCGAGCGTCAGTGACAGTCCGACGCTGAAGATTTGCAACGATGGTGCCGCCCGCGCGACGAGGCCGAGCGACAAATGGATGACGAGGGCGATGGTCATCGCGGGGAGCGCCAGCCCGAGGCCGCACTCGACCGAACGCGCAATCCAGGTAAAGGTCGCCGGCGCGAACGCATTCGCGCTGGGCAGGGTGCCGACGGGCACGGCACGTAGCGAGGCGATGACCGCCCCGAGGACGACGCGGTGCGCACCAATCGCGAACGACACGATCGTCGCCGAGAGGGTGACGATGCGCGTCAGCGGGTCGACCGTGGAGCCCAGCGAGGGATCGAACGACGAGGCCATGGTGAGGCCCGTCGCGTGCGCGAGCGACGCGCCCAGAACCTCGGCCGCGCTCATGCCGACCCGGAAAACGAAGCCAATTGCCGTGCCGGTGATCATTTCGCCGGCGGCGGCCAAGAACAGATTGGGCGAGAGTGTCGTGTACCCGCTCACCGCCATCGGGCATGTCGTGGCGGCGAGCAGGAGAACGAGTCCGATGCGCGCTTGCGTCGGAACGTTGGCCCCCGGGAAGGGAGATATGACGATGAACGCCGCCATTCGCGTCGCTACGAGCGCGAACGAGATCGCCATCGCGAGGGCCATCTCCGTCATCAATGCACGACCCTTTCGATTCCGCTGAAGCACCGGCGGGCGTAGCCCACGAGGTGGTTGGCCGACGTGGCGCCGAGACCGACGAGAACCATGGCCACGACGGCGAGCTTCACGAGAAAGCTGAGGCTCGCCTCGTTCACCTGGACCACGGCCTGAGCGAGGCCGACGGCGATGCCGGCGATGAGTGCGGCCACGAGAATCGGACCGGCGACGTACGTGGTGGTCGTCAGCGCATCGACGACGAGGCGCATCGGGTCCATCAGGAGAAGCTCCGAAGCAGAGACCCCACGATGAGGTGCCATCCGTCGACGGCCACGAACAAGAGCAGCTTGAGCGGGAGGCTTATGCTCTGCGGCGGCATCATCATCATGCCGAGCGACATGAGAATCGAGGCCACGATGAGGTCGATGACGAGGAAGGGCAGCAGCACCATCACGCCCATCTGGAAGGCGGTCGTGAGCTCGCTCACCACGAACGCGGGCGCAGCCATGCGCAGCGAGACGTCGTCTTCCGTCGTGGGCATCGGCGCGCGTGCGGACTCGTAAAACAAGGCAAGATCCGCTTCGCGCGTCTGTCTCAGCATGAAGGCGCGAAGGGGGACCACTGCCCGATCCATGGCGGTGGTTTCGTCGATCTGCCCGGCCGCATACGGTTGATACGCGTCCCGGATGATCGTGTTCGTCACCGGCGCCATCGTGAAGGCGGTGATGAAGAGGGCGATGCCCACGAGCACCTGGCTCGGAGGAGCCTGCTGCGTGCCGAGCCCCTGGCGCACGAAGGAGAGAACCACCGCCGTGCGCGTGAACGACGTCATCGTGAGGACGATCGCCGGCAAGAGCGAGAGCAGCGTCAGAACCGCGAGGATCTTGAGCTGCGGGGCGAGCCCCGGGCCGCCCCCGGCCGCTGCCGAGGAAGCGGCCCCGAGGGCGCTCGTGATGTCGAGGGGAGGGCTCATCGACGCGTTCCGGCGGCATTGCCGAGCGCGAGAGCGAGGCCACGCGCCTGGCCTTCGAGCTGGTTGTCGCGCGGACGGCTCTTCTTGTTCTTGCCCTCGCGGATCTCGCGCGACTCGCGGATGGTCTCCTTGGCCTCGCGTCGCGGCTCCTCTTTCTCGAACTCTTTGTCGTCGTCGGCGTAACGCGAGGCCGCGAAGGCGGCAGGGGCCACGCGCGACGGAACCGGCGGTCCGAAGTCACGCGAGGAGAGCAGAGCCCTGGCGCGATCGGCGATGCCGAGTCCGGAGGGGATCGCCTTGGCGATCGTCTTCGACGTGACCTCGTGTGCCGTTTCCGTCTCGCCGATGGCTTCGCCCTCGGGCAGCACCGCGAGCGTCTGCATGCTCGACGACGTGATGCCCACGAGCAGGCGCATCCCGCCCACTTCGACGAGCGCGAGCTCGCCGCGGAGCCCCATTGGAGTCTTGCCGAGGACGCGAACGGACGTGTCCTTCGCGGGCTTGTCGCCCGACGGCTGCTTCTTCTTTTTCCAGAAGATCACGCCGGCTGCGATGACCGCCGCCGCGAAGAGCACCTTGTAGGTCAAGGGCGTCGACGCCGGCTCGGACGCGAGGTTCAGGGCCTTGGACGGACGAAGGGGGAGGTTCGCCGAAGGCTCATTCGCGGGCATCGAAACCGACTCTTTTGCGGGCTCGACGCTCGTTTCCTTGGCGGGCGGGGTGTCCTGGGCGTAGGCCGCCGCGCCGAACGTGAGCGCCAATGCCATGACGCTGGCGAGAAGGCCGCGTTTCATCGCGCACCTCCTTCCGGCGTCAGGATTTCGGTGATGCGAATCCCGTAGCGGTCACCGACCACCACGGCCTCACCGCGACCTACCAGGCGACCGTTCACGAGGAGCTCGAGGGGCTCACCCGCCTGCTTGTCCAGCTCGACCATCTGGCCGGGTCCGAGCTTGATGACGTCGGCGATCTTCATCCGGCGGCGGCCGATTTCGAGCGTCAACTCGACTTCGACGTCGCGCAGCAAGGCAAGCGCCTCGGTCTTGGCCGCGGGCACTTCGTTTTCCTGGGGGCGGTTGTTTTCGGGGGCGGGTGTCGAATCCATGACGTTTGGCTTCTCCTCGCGAAGCGTTCGGCCCTCATGTTTCAAGGTCCGTGCCTCGCGAGAGCGTCGACTCCATGACGCTCCCGTCAGCCGCGCGTCGTCGCCCGCTACTCGAGTGCGATGGCCAGCTGCGCGCCGCGCGTCGTCGGCTTGCCCTGGAAAAGGGCACGGTCACCCACACGCACGTGCGCCCTGGCGTCGACGGGCAGTGGCAGCCGAATGACGTCACCGACCTTCAGCGTCGCGAGGCGCGTTAGCGGCACCTTCACGCGACCCAGCTCGGCGATGACGTCGAGCTCGACGAAGGCCATCGCCGCCGTCGTTCGCGGCTCGGGCTCTGTCGTCTGCGCGGGGCCGGGAACGACGCTGTCGAACCACGCGGCCGGCAGCAGCAAAGTGACGTGTCCGGAGAGCTCGTCTTCGCCCATGCGAAGCGTGCATGCGACGAGCAATCCGCCTGGCTCGGGAGATGACGAGCCACCTTCGCCGTGCGGCGGCCGGTGCGAAGCGGACGAGCCAATCGTGTCGGGGCCTGCGTGGAAGCGCACATCGCAGCGCGAGAGTGCTTCGTCGAAGGCCGCTACGAGCCCGCGGGCGACGCGCGAGGCGAGGGCGGCTTGCGCGGAGCTCAGGCCCGCGGGATCGAGAACGGTGAACTGGTCCTTGCTCGCACCGAGCACACCGTCGAGGCCAGCCGCCACGGCGAAGCCGTCGAGCACGAGTGCGCCGACGATGCGGTCGCCTGCGAAGACCGGAGTGACGTGGTACGGGCGCGTGACGCTGGCGATGACCTCTTCGAGGAGAACGCAGCGCACCTCGTGCATCGTGACTCCGATCTTTCGCCGAACCAGGAAGGGAAGCGTTCTCCTGACCGCACCCTCGAGCCCTTTTCGTTCGGCCTTGAGACGTTCTTCGGCACGTTTGGCGCGTTCGCTGACGAGGCCGATACGAAGGAGTGCTTGAGGGTCGGTCATGGTCATTGGGCAACGAGGTCGGTAATGAGGATTCGTTCGGCGCCCATGGCGCCCGAGGAGCGACAGCGTTCGAGCAAGTCGGCGCGGAGCTTGGCGCTGCGCTCGCTGTCGACCGCCTCTTCGAAGTTGAGCGTCCGCATGTGCGTGAGGATGGCGTCGCGCATGCGTGGAATGAACGACTTGATCGTCTCTTCCTTCGTCGTCGCGTCGAACTCCACCGCGAGCGTGAGCTTCATCGGGTGCGGTTTCTTCGACTGGTCCAGGATGTTCACCAGGAACGGGTCGAGGGCCATCGTCGGTCCCGGCGGCTTCGCTTCCGTGTGCGTCGATTCGGCCTGGCTCACGGGCGGAGCATGGCCAGCGGCGCGCACGCCTCCGTACGATCCGGCCGCCGAGAGAAGCGCAGGCAGGATCATTCCGATGATGAGGGAGCCACCGCCGCCGCTCTTCGGCGGTTGGGCGGCGGGCGTTTCTTTGGGCTTGTTGTCGGCGTTTTCGCTCATGATCGTGCTTTCACTGCTTGATGGACATGAGCTCCTGGAGCATCTGGTCCGCCGTGGTGATGGTCTTCGAGTTCGCCTGGAACGCGCGCTGGTGCGAGATGAGCTCGACGAACTGCTGCGTCACGTCGACGTTGGACTGCTCGAGCGAGCCCGAGACGAGCGACGCGCGGCCACCGCTTCCGGCATCGCCCATCGCCGCTTCGCCCGAGTCGCGCGTTGCGACCCAGAGGTTGTGACCGGCGCGGCCGAGGCCGTCGTTCGACTGGAACTTGGCGACGGCGAGCTTGCCGGCGGCGATGGTCTGCCCGTTCGTGTAGACGCCGTTGACGGTGCCGTCCGAGTCGATCTTCACGCCGCTGAGCGCGCCCGACGCGTAGCCGTCTTGCTTTTGCGAGGAGACCGAGCTGGTCGACGCGTACTGCGTGATGCCCTCGAGGCCGGTGCCGCCTGCGCCGATCGATTTCCCGAAGTCGAGCGCGATGGCCTGGTTCGGCGTGGCACCGGCGAAGCTCACGTTGCCCGGCGTGCTCTGCGTGATCGTCTGGAGCGCGCCGTCCGAGGTGAACTGGAAGTTGCCGCCGGCGATCTCCACGTTGCCCGTACCGCCGCCCGCGAGCTCGTTGCCCTTGGCGAGTACGTGGTAATCCCAGTCTCCGGAGGCGGTCTTGCGGAAGTAGACGTCGGCCACGTGCGCGTTGCCGACCGAGTCGTAGACCGTGAGCGACGTGGCGAGGTTCGACGTGGCGCTCGGGTTGTTCGGATCCCACGCTGCGGCGGGCTCGGTGGCCGAGGCGTCGAGGTTCGCGGTGATCTTCATCGAGCTCGTCGCCTTCGGCGGAATCGGCGCCGTCGAGAGCTTGATGTCTCCGGTCGTCGTCTGGAGCTGGCCCTTGAGATCGGCCTGGTAGCCCTGGACCGAGAGACCGTCGGCGTTGATGAGCGTGCCGTCGTTGCGGAGCGTGAACTGACCGGCGCGCGTGTAGAAGCTGTTCTGCACGCCGTCGACCGAACCCTTCACGACGAAGAAGCCGTCACCCGAGAGCGCAACGTCGGTCGATTGGCCCGTGTTGACGAGACCGCCCTGCGCGAAGATCTGCTGGGTGCGGACCATGTTGACGCCGGAGCCCGGCTCGTTCGAGCCGATCGCGGCTCCGAGCACGTTCGCGAAGATCGCGCGCGACTGCTTGAAGCCGATCGTGTTCGTGTTCGCGACGTTGTCGCCCACCACCCCGAGCGCACCGGTCTCGGCGTTGAGTCCCGAGACACCGGAGTACATCGCTTTGAGAATGCTCATCTTCGTCTCTCTCCTTGATTGCTTTCTTGGCGAAGGTCAGGGCTTCGCCGGTTGTCCTTCGACGGCCGAGAGGTCCGAGATCGGGCCTGTCGATCCGTTGTCGAGCGTGAGCTCGGGGTAGCCTTTTTCGAACGAAACCTTGGTCACGGTGCCGGCCACCGTCTGGGTGGTGTTGACCGTCTTGCCGTCCGCTGCCGTCGCGCGGACCTTCATCGAGTAGGTCCCTTTCGACAGCGTGTTGCCGGCGTTGTCTTTGCCGTCCCAGGTGATCGTGCAAGCGCCTTGGGGCCGGCTGCCGATGTCGATCGTGCGGACGACCTTGCCGTTCGCATCGAGAACGTCCGCGCTCACCTTCTGGGCCGAGGCATCGAGCGTGACCGCGGAGGTGGTGGCGGTGACGCCGTCGAACGCGAGATCATGGCCGCGCATGGTGACGCGCTTGCCGACGAGCGACGTCGCTTCGTTGTTCGCCACGCCGCCGATCTGCGTCGAGAGCGTATCGAGTTTGCTCGACTGCGCGATCGACTGCTCGACGATGGCGAACTGCGAGAGCTGCGTGACGAACTCGGTCCCCTGCATCGGCGAGAGGGGATCCTGATGCGAGATCTGAGCGACGAGCAGCTTGAGGAAGGCTTCGCGGTCCATCGGCTGCGAGCCCGTCGTCGCGTCCGTCGCGGAGTTCGTCGCCGAGGAGTTCGTCGACGACGTGATGGGAGTGGTCATGCCGTCCCTCAAAGCACGATCCGTACCTTGCGCCCGACGGCGCGAGGTGCGGGGCCAGGTTCGTGCGCTTCGCTCTGGTTTGCGCCGTCGCGATGCGAGGACGACGAGCGATCTCCGCCCTGATTCGACGCATAGGAGTGATTCGAACCGCCATGCGAGCTTCCGCCGCCCGAGAACGAGCCCTGACCATTCACCGTGACGCGCGCGTACTCGGTCTGATGGCGAAGCTCGGAGACGAGCTCGCTCGCGTGTTTGGCGATCGTCTGCGCCGTGTGAGGGGTCTGCGCGTCGAGCTTCACGTCGATCGAATGGGCCTTTTCTGCGGCCGAAATCGCGATTCTTCCGCTCTCACCGAGGTCGACTTCAGCGCGGACGCCGCGTGCGACGGCATGCTTGTCGGCCGACTCGAGCGCGGCTTCCCGAACGCGCGCGCCGACCTGGTGCTCGACGCGAGGTGCGTCAGGGATCCGTCCTTCGACCGCCGGCGGCTTGGCGGGCGACGGATTTCCGTCGGCGTGCGCGGTCACGGTGAGCGTCGGCGCACCGTCGCTCGGCGTCATCGCGTTGGCTTTCGTCAGCGAACCGGCGGTCTTTGCTTCGTCGGTGGTCGCCGCACCTTCGCGCGCACCATGGCGCTCGTCGCTCGCGCCGTGATCGACCGAAGGCTCGCTCGCCGTGGTGGCAGGCTCGAGCGGTTTGGTGTTCGGCGGGACGGCCGCCGTCGTGACGGCATGGGCCGGCGCCTTCGCTGCTCCGTTCGCGGTCGTGCTCGGTCGGGTGGACGCCCGCGACGCCGTCGTGCCAGCGTACTTGGCGGCGGTGGTGGCAGCGGGGGAAGCTGCGCGCGCGGCCGCGACGACCGGTGCTTTCGGCTCCGCAGGGGACGTGGGCGCCGGCACACTTTCGACCTGTTTTGCAGGCACTTGAAGGGCGGTCGGGGCAGGCTCGGCGGCTTGAGCGTTCGTCGCCGGAGCAGGCTCGTTCGCGGTCTTGGTCGTGTCCAGCGCTGCCGCTTCGGGCTTCGCCGAGGTGGAGTCGGTTCGCGCGAGGTTCGGGGGGAGCGCTCGCGATTCGATTGGGGCCGACGCTGGGGTTGGCGAGGGGAACGACGGCTGCGAATCCGTGAGCGCAGGCGCTGCGGGGGCGGCGCCCGCAGGCGCCGGCGCACCGGCATTCGCGTCTGCACCCGCACCCGCACCCGCAGCCGCGCCCGGGTTCGCAGCCGCGCCCGGGTTCGCAGCCGCGCCCGCGCCCGCACTCGCGTTCGCGTTCGCGTCGACCGCTGGATTCGGGGCTGTGGGGGGATGCTGGGCGAGCATCGCCGCGACGGCGTAGGCGAGGCCTTCGGGGTCCGTCGTTTCGGGCTCTGGTTGGTCGCTCGCGTCGTTCAGCTCGGCGTCGAGGATTTCCTCGAAGCCGGGATCGCCCTTCGGGTCCTTGCCGTGGAGATCGGCGCGGTTCGGGAGCTTGGTTTCGGAAAATCCTCCCAGTTGTGGGAGCTTCAGCGAGTCCGTCATGAGGAACCTGTCTTGCGAGATGCGTGCTCGTCGGTGGCACGCCTCTCTTCTTTGCGTTCACGTGCCTGCCCGGCGCGTTCGAAGCCTTCGAGCAGGATTTCCATTCGTCGTTCGGCCATGCGTGCTTCGACGAGCGCCTTTTCTCTCGCGCGCACTTCGAGCCTGGCTGCATCTTCGGCGGCTTGGGCCCGTACGACGCGCCTGCGGAGCGTGAGTCGGTGAAGGCTCGCGAGCTCGAGATCCTCGACCGAGATCTGTTCGTAGGACTGATTGCAGGAGGTCTCGAGCGCCTCTTCGGCCAGTTTCACGGCCTCGACGCGCGTCTCCAGCGCTTGCCTTGCCTCCGCGGTCGCGCGTTCTTTGACGAGCGCCCTCGTGCCTTCGATGGACCTGAGACGTTGGACCCGGCGCTCGCGTGCGCTCAACGAAGGCGCTCCGCGATGGTGCCGAGTGAAGCGAGCGCGGCGCTGCGCGGAACGTTTTCGTCGTGGCGCTGGCGAATCAAGTTCTCGATCATCGGGACGATGACGCGCGCCTCGTCGATGCGCCGATCGGTGCCCGGGACGTACGCGCCGATTCGAATCAGATCGGCAGCCTCTTCGTTGGCGCTCATCAGATCGCGCAGCTTCGAAACGGTGCCGAGCTGCGGCGCAGGCGCCACGTCGGGCGCTACGCGCGAGATGCTTCGCAGCACGTCGATGGCCGGAAAAAGCCCGCGATCGGCGAGCGATCGCGCAAGCACGATGTGGCCGTCGAGGATGCCTTTGGCGGCGTCGGCGATGGGGTCGCCGAGGTCGTCGCCCTCCGCGAGCACGGTGTAGAGCGCGGTGATCGATCCTTCGCCTTTGCGTCCCGTACCGGCGCGCTCGAGCAGAGCGGGCAAAGCCGCGAAGACGCTTGGCGTGTAGCCTTTCGTGAGCGCAGGCTCGCCCGCTGCGAGCGTGGCTTCGCGCAGGGCCATGGCGAAGCGGGTGACCGAATCCATGACGAGGAGCACGTCGAGACCTTGCGCGCGGAAGTGCTCCGCCACGGCCGTGGCGACGAGTGCGCCTCGCGCACGAACGAGAGGCGGGAGATCGCTCGTTGCCGCGATGACCACGCTTCGCGCCAGCCCTTCGGGACCGAGCGCGCCACGGACGAAGTCACCGACCTCGCGCCCACGCTCCCCGATGAGGCCGACGACGACGACGTCGACTTTGGCATTGCGGCACATGATGCCGAGCAGCGTGCTCTTGCCGACGCCTGCACCGGCGAAGAGGCCCACGCGCTGACCTTTGCCGAGGGGCAGCAGCGCATCGATGGCGCGAACTCCACTGTCGAACAGCTGGTGAATCGGCTCGCGCTCGAAGGCCGGCGGGGGCGCCGCATGCACCGCCCGACGATCCATCACGATGGGAGCGGGGCGACCGTCGAGCGGCCTGCCGAAGGCATCGAGCACGCGTCCGAGAAGCTCTCGACCCACCGGAATTCCCGCGGCATGCGTCGCGAGTCTGACGCGCGCGCCGGGCGCGATGCCCGCCGTCGTTCCGAGCGGTGCCGTGACGAGCACGTCCCCTCGGAAGCCGAGAACTTCGAGCCGCACGTCGCGACCGATGACCTCGAGCTCGCTCCCGACCGACGCTTCCACGCCGGAGACCTCGACGAGCTGTCCTACTGCTTGCCGGACGCGCCCCTCGATACGAAACGAACGCGCCTTTGCAACGGCTTCCACGTGACGACCCAGATCGATCATGCTGCCTCTCTTTTCGTGTCGGTCTCTGCGAGAGACATGCCGAGCTCGTCGGCGACGAGCGCCAGTCGTTCGTCGGCGCCGACGCGGATGGCGCGCGTTCCGTCACGAAGCTCCGTGGTCGCGGGCGGCAGGGTGCTGTCGGAGACGACGAGCGAAGCGAGGTCTCCCCAGACGTCGCGGGCCATCGACGTGGCGAGGTCGGGGGAGAGTGCGATGTTCAAGTCCTCTTGGAGATCGGCTTCTTCGATGGTGTTCCGAACCCAATCGACGAGCAGCTCGGGAGACGTTGCGAGCTCACGACCGATGATCTTCCGCGCAATCGCGAAGGACATGCGGACGAGCTCGCGCTCGGCTTCCACGTAGAGGGCTCCTCGCTTCGTTTCTCCCTCGCGACGCGCACGTTCCACGTCCGCCTTGAGGGTGTCGATGGCCGCGTGGGCGGCCGCCAGATCGGTCTGCGCTGCGGCGAGCTCCGCGCGGAGGCCGCTCAGCTCGGCGTCGAGCGCGTCGATGGCTTCGGCCTTTTCGTCGCGCGTTTCGCAGGGATCCTCCGCGGCCGGCTCGGGGATCTCCAAGGCGGCCGCCGCCGGAGGCGCGATGGCTTCGGAGGTCGGCTTGGTTTCGGTCGAGCCCCAGGGAAACGCGCGGACTTCGGGCGTGCGTCGCTCGATCCATTCGAGCCTCTTGGGCGCGTTCATGCGTCGTCTCCGCGGCCCAGATCGAGCTGACCTTCGCTCTCGAGTCGAAGCGCGGTCGAGACGATCTCCCTGCGAGCGGCGAGCACTTCGCTCTTCTTCGCGTGGGCGATGGTCTCGAGGTCGTCGCGGACGAGTGCGGCTGCACGGGCCGAGAGGCCGGAGAGAACTGCCTCGAGCACCGCGTCGGTCGCGCCCTTGAGCGCCACGACGAGCCGTTCGCCGGGCACCTCACGGAGGAGAATGCGCATCTGACGCGAAGGCACGCGGGCGAGATCGTCGAAGGTGAACATCGCCTGTCGCACATCCTCGGCGAGCTCCGGATCCTCGGTGTCGAGGAAGCCGAGAATGAGCTCCTGCGAGGTCTTGCCGGTCGAGTTCAAGAGCTCGGCCGCCTTCGCGACACCGTCCAGGCTCACGAGCGTCGACGCATCCGATGTAGGCAGGTTGGCGGCGAGGGCCGCGGCGATGTCCTCGAGCACCTTGGCCGGCACCTGCGTCATGCGGCCGACGTTCTTGACGACGGCGGCTTGACGCTCCTCGCTCATGGCGAACAAAATCGGTGACGCACTCCGGGGGGAGAGCACCGAAAGGATGGCGGCCGCGAGCTGCGGAGGCTCGGCTTCGAGGAGCGCCGCGACGTCCTCGGGCAAAGCCCTCTCGAGCCGCGTCAAAGGGCTCGTGACGCCGTCTTCGAACACCGCCCGCGCCCGCTCTTCGCCGAGCGCGTTGGCCGAAAGGCGGCGCAGGTAGGGCAGGCCACCGCGAGGCACCGCCACGGCTGCATGCGAGCGATCGAGAAACTCGCGAAACGTCAGCTCGAGGGCGTCTTTCGGCACCTCGCGCATGGTCGAAGCCACGGCGCGAAGCTTCCGAATTTCCCCTTCACCGAGCTCCTCGACGATGGGCCTCGCGACCTCTTCGTCGAGCGACAGCAAGAACAAGACGGCCTTCTCTGCGTTCGTCAGCACGGCGACCGACGAAGCAAGCGCGATGCCGCTCGCGAGAGGCTATTTTCCAGCGCCCGCGCGAGAGGAAGCGCGGGATGAAGGCTCGTGTGGGCAGGCGGCGCTCAGCGGCCTGCCGATTCGAACACCGAATGGACGGAGCCGCTTACGGCGCGCAACGCCAGAGATCGAACTCCACAGGCCCGTAGCCACTCGACGTGAAGAACGCGAACCGCAGCCGGTTGCCGGACGCATCGAGGACGACGTTGTGGAGTTCGCCCTGCCAAGCGGGCAACGCGAAGAAGGTCTCGTAGTCGAAGGCCACGTCGATGGTCCCGCTCGCAGCGCCGCTTTGGTTCACGTCATCGAGGCGCCACTGCTTCAGCGGCGTGTCGAGGTCCGTCCCGTAATAGAGAGCGACCATCGTCGGGTCCGTCGTGCGTGTTGCATAGTGGCCGTCCGCGTCGAACTCGAAGTAGACGCTATAGGCGGGAATCCAGGGGGTTGTGACGTTGCCGTACCAACGACCGACGGTGCCGCTTCGAATGGCATCGAGGCGGTCGCCGAGTTCCGCGTTGGACGGCCTTGGCGGGGCCATGAATTCGTTGGGAGCGGCGCTCGGGCAGGAGCCCGCCCAGTCGAAGGGGGGCGGAACTCCCTGCGTGAACGTCGCCGCTCCACCCTCTTCTGCTGTCTCCGGCGGAGACGCGATGCTGCCCTGGCGCGCCGGCGGGCTCGACGGTTGGGACGGCGACGACGGGTCGGCGCTGCTCGCGCTCGCCCTATCAGCGGGGCTTTCGTCGTCGACCTTTCCACCGCAAGCAGCAAGCGCGATGAGCCCGAACGCCCCTACAGCTCGACGGAGAGCGGGACTCGATCCGACGAGGAATCTCATGTGTATTGGCTAGCACGACCTTGGGTCGCCCGAGCGACTTCCTTGCCGGCCTACCGATGAGCGCCGCCGGCATGTGGGATGCTTCCCCTTGGGGGCATGAACCTCCAACGCCCCTTGGTCACCCGGATCGCAGGCATCGTCGGCATGGCGGCGCTGGTTGCGTGCTCCAATTCGTCCAGCAAATCCACCGAGACGACCGCGGCGAAGATGCAGTCCGAGCGCAACGACGTGCTCGGGCGACTCGATGACGCGACGCAGGTCGTCACCAAATTCGGTGAGAAGATCCCCGCGTCGGAGTCGGGTCAGAGTCGCTGTGTCGTGGCGATTCCGTCCATGGTGAAGGGCGGCCTCATCGTGGGCGGCGAGGGCGGCAAGGGCTTTGCGACGTGCAAGACCGCCAGCGGCTGGAGCGCGCCGGCACCCGTCTCCATCGGTGGCGGTAGCATTGGCGCTCAGCTCGGCGTCCAGTCCACGGAGCTTCTCGCGCTCGTGAAGACGGACAAGGGCATGAGGTCGCTCGAAAGCGGAGACTTCAAGGTTGGCGTCGACGCTTCGGCGTCGGCGGGGCCCGTCGGCACCGGTCGAGGTAGCACGACCGACCTCGTCTCGTATTCGTCCTCGAAGGGACTCTTTGCCGGGGCCGAGCTGAACGGCTCGACGATCAAACCGGACAAGGATGCCATCAAGGCACTCTATGGCTCGGACGTGGATTTCGGCGGCATCCTCGCTGGACAGGTTGCAGCGCCTGCCGACGCGCCCGCGGTGGAGCGCTTCAACTCGGCGGTGACGAGCCACTACGGGAAGGGCCACACCGGCACCAAGAAGTGATCAACGCTCGGCGAGGCCTGCGGTTTCCCCGCTCTTGAGGGCGGACCCGCAGGCCTTGCGAGCTCGAAGCGCGCGCCTCGTGAACCTCGCGGCTCACGTCCGATATCCGTTGCGGTAGGCCGAGACGGCGAAGAACGTCGAGGCCAGCACGGCGATCGCCGCACATCCGAAGACCGACTGGACCGGCACCAGTTCGGCGAGCCAGCCGAAGGCCGGAGCGGCGATCATGAGCGACAGGTCGAAGCAGGCATCGTACGTACCGATGGCCGTGCCGACGCTCGCCGGCGGAACGTTGCGCATCGCCGGCAAGGCGAAGAGTGGATAGACCATCGACGCTCCGAAACCCGCTATCGCGGCGCCCGCGAAACCGAGCCATGGCGTGTGCGCGAACGACAGGAGACCGAGTCCGACGACTTCCGTCAGCAGCGTGCCCACGAGAAAGTTCGAAGTGCGAACATCGTCCGTCCAGCGGCCGAGAACGATGCGAGCAAGTACGAACGAGCCACCGAACGTGGCGAGGGCATATCCGCCGCCTCCCCAACCGCGTGCGGCGAATGCCAAGACGAGAAACGACGAGACGCCGGCATAGCCAATTCCCGCGAGAAAGAATCCAGCGCCCGCGCGCCAAAGAATGGCCACGATCCGGCGGAATGGAGCCGGCTCGCCGCCTTCGACACGAACCGCCGGCAAGCGTCGGGCGACGGCGTAGGCGAGGGCGGGGGCCGCGATGGTCGCTCCGCCTGCGGCGCCAAATCCGATGTGCTCGTAGAGCAACGTTCCGAGCGCCGTTCCGGCAGCAATCCCGCCGAACATCGCGATTCCGATCCAAGAAAGGGCTTTTCCGACTTTGTCCATTCCGAGCAAGCCAATCGGCCATGCTCCGCCGCTCGTGAAGATCAGACTCTCGCCGTATCCCATGAACACGCGCCCGAGCACGATGAAGAGAAGGCTTCCGTACCCTGCCTTGGGGATCTCCGCCGCGAGATAGAGGACACCTGACGCCGCCGCACCAGCGAGGCCGAGCGTCATGGCGCGTTTCGGTCCGTGGCGATCCGAGTAACGACCGGCGAAGCGTCGCGTGAGGAGCGTCACCGCCGACTCGACAGCCATCACCCAGCCCACGATCGTCGTGTCGAAGCCGAGCACACGATGGACTTGCAGGGGAATCACTGCGAGCGGCAGCCCGAGGGCCATCAGGCCGAGGAAGACGACGATGGCGACGGGCACGAGGCGCGTCATGTCCGTCTCGGTGGTGTCGGCGCGAGTCGCGAGTCGCGGAACGTCGGTGAGTCTTGGCGACTTAGGGATGAGCTCGGACATCGGTGCGTCTCCGGAGATGGGAACCGAACGACGACGCACGTTTACTTGCTCGGCCGGCGAAGCGCACGAGGACCTTCGGACATCCAAATGCGGACAACTTGTCCGGAGGACCATGAAGAGCCTGGCCGGCATGGCTGCCTTCGTGCACGCGGTCGAACAGCGGAGCTACGTTGCAGCGGGACGATTGCTCGGGATCTCGTCGTCGGCGGTGGCGAAGAGCATTTCGCGTCTCGAAGACGACCTCGGTGTTCGACTCCTGCAACGCTCGTCGCGCCAGTTCGGTCTCACCGAAGAAGGTCAGAGCTTTTACGAGCGGTGCCGGCGCATCCTCGACGACGTGCGCGATGCCGAGGCTGCGCTCCACGATGCTCGTGAGGTGCCTCGTGGTCGCTTGCGCGTGAGCGTGCCTCATCTCGTCGGAACCACCCTCCTCTTGCCACGCCTCGGGGAGTTCGTTGCTGCGTATCCGGAAGTGGAGCTCGACTTGCGCCTCGACGATGCGCTGGTCGACATCGTCGGTGACGACGTGGACCTCGCCATTCGAACGGGCGAGCTCGACGACAGCCGCCTCGTCGCGCGTCGTCTCGTCGAACAGCACTTCGTCGTTTGCGCCACGCGCGAGTATTTCGAGCGCCACGGTTCGCCGCTTCACCCTCGTGATCTGAGCGCGCACGAGTGCCTGCACTTCCGCTTCCCATCGACGGGTCGACTCCAGCCCTGGGCGTTTCGTCGCGAGTTGGGGGACCTTCGCCTCCCGACCACGATCGCGTTCGACAACTCGGACGGCATTCGACTCGGCGTCGCGAATCACCTCGGCGTGGCCTGTCTTCCCGTTTACGTGGCGCGAGAGCTCACGAAGACCGTACCGCTGCGCGCGGTGCTCACGGAGTTCGTCGAGCCGCGGGGAAGCCTCTCCGTCGTCTGGCCGTCCAACCGGCAGCTCTCCCCGAAGGTGCGCGTCTTCGCCGACTTCGTGATTCGGAGCTTCGACGAAGGTACGCCTCTCGTCGGTCGCATCGGTTCCGCCAGCTTCTCCTGACGCCCGCGTCGGGGCGGCCTGCTGTAAGCTGGGCCCGGAGCATGAAGTTCGGGGTTCGTTCTGTCATTTCGATGTTGATGCTGGGATCCTTCGTGGTCGGCGTGGGGGCGTGCAACGCCGTCATCGGAACCAAGAGCTACGTTCATGCTCTGCCCGACGCGACCGGCACGAACGAGACGCCCGGCGTGGAGCGGGACGGGGCGGCGGGAGAAGAGGGCGGCGTCTCCGGACCGTGCGGTGATGTCGAATCGGACCGCTTGAACTGTGGTCGGTGTGGTCACGATTGTCTCGGCGGCGATTGCGCCTTAGGAAAGTGCCAGCCGATCGTCCTTCACGCCGGAGGCGCGCCTCGATCGATCGCCCTCGACGCCGACCACGTGTACTGGAGTGATGCGACGCATGCGCTCGTCGCGAAGATCGACAAGAACGGAGCGAATTACGTCGAGCTCGCGAAGGGAGGCCCCCTCAACCGAATCCCCTACGGGATCGCTGTCGACGACAAGTACGTTTACTGGGGAGGCGTGAGCTCCGCCATCGTGCGGTGCGCCATCGGTGGATGCGCGAACACCCCCACGCTCGTGACATCCACGGGCCCGTTCGACGACGTCCTCGTCGACGACCACAACGTGTATTGGATCGACTCCGACGGCGCGTCGCAGATGTACTACGTGCGCTCGATCGACAAAGGCACCACGAATGGGACGGGCGGCACCGTGCTCGTGGGGCCGGAGCCGGATTTGTTCCGGCTCGCCGCCGACGCCACGCACATCTACGTCACCTCGCAGACGTCGTCCGGCGGCGCAGGCAAGCTGCGGCGCGTCGCGAAAACCGGCGGCAAGGTCGACGTCGTTTCCAGCGGACTCGGAGAGCTCTGGGGCGCCGCCGTCGACGATTCGAACGTCTACTTCTCGGACAGCGGTGATCCGGGAACGATCAACGTGGCCTCGAAGACGGCGATCGATGCGCCGATCATCATCTTTGCCTCCCAGCAGCACCGCCCCACCGGCATCTCCCTCGACGGCACGAACGTCTACTGGGCGAATGGGTTCAGTGGGTCGGCATCTCCTGACGGCGCACTCATGATGTGTCCGATTGCGTCCTGCACGAGCGGTATCACGCTCGTCGATCACCAGTCTGCGCCGCTCACGGTCGCCGTCGACGACAAGGCGATCTACTGGGTGAATTTCGATTTCGGCAACGAGCACGGCGCGGTGATGAAGCTCGCCAAGCCGTGATCCGCGGCGCGCATCAGAAGACGCCGGAGAGCGAGAGCGCGGCCGTGTTCGGCCCGATCGATGGTGCGAGCTTCGCCTCGTGTTTTGGAGACGAGGGACTCGTCAACACGAGCACGAGTCCCGTGACGACGGCCGCTCCGCCGGCCACCAAGGCAATCGTCGAGATGGTCCCAAACGTCTTGGCCGTATCGCTGTCGTGAATGGCGGCTTCGCTCGGACACACGCCATCGTTCGGGCACACGCGCGTGGCATCGGCGTTCTTCTCGATGGCCACGAGCCCTGCCACGGTTCCCACCGCGAGCCCGACGAGGCCTACGCCGCCGACGACGTAGCCCCACGTTTTCTGGTTCGACTGGCTTGCCTGCGATGAAGCAATCGAAGCCTTCTCCGCCGGGACTTCGCGCGTGTCGGCTTCAGCCGGCGCCACGGCGAGCTTCGGTATCGTCACGCGCGAGACGACGCCGTCGTCCGTCGTGGTCACGGTGGTGGTGAACGGCTGGCGCCCAGCAGCCGTGGCCTCGATGGTGTGTCTGCCTGCATCGAGCGGCAGCGGTGTGCCCCAGCTCGCGGAGCTCACGAGGACCCCGTCGCGACGGACCTCGATCTTGTCGGCCGGCTCGGTGACCTCGATGGTGAGCCTACCCACCTTGGTGTCGAGGGCCTCGGCACGTGCGAGCGCGAGCCGCTGCCAGTCGAGGCGGCCGAGGTTCTTCGCCGCCGATGCCGCCTCGCGATAGGTGGCCCAGGCCGTGGCGAGCTGGTGGTTCTTCTCGTAGCAGTCGGCAAGGTGAATCATCGTACCGGCCGCGCGGTCGAGACGATTCGATTCGGCGAACTTGGGGCACGCCGCGGCGTAGTCGCCTGCCGCGACCAGCCTCTTCGCTTCGATGAACAGCGCTTCGGCGGGCGCTTCGTTCTCCGCGCGCGCCGACGCAGCCGTCGACAGCGAAGCAACAGCTGTCGCGAGCGCAAAGACGAGCGGACCGAGGCGAGCCATCGCCCCGCATCTTACTCGAGGTCAGCGACGCTCGATGTCCTTCAGCGGATCGTCGGTCGCCACCACGGCCTTTGCGGGAGCGACGTTGTCAGGAGCCGAGCTCCGTTCGGATTCCGCCGCTCGCGTGGTGGTTCGACGTGCGGCTCTCGCGCTGGCACTCGGTGTCGTGGTGAACTCCGCGCGAGGAACGGCCGCGCTCGCATCGGCGACCGCCGTGAGACTCGTTGCGTCGCTCGCATCGGCGGCCCGCGTCGCAGACGAGGTCACGGCGGAGGGGAGGCTCGACGAAGTGCCTGCGATCGGCATCGATCGCGGGCGGTTTGTGGGGAGGATGAAGGCGCCGAAGCCGAGCCCTGCCACCAGCGTCGCGACCATGGCGGCGCGGCCGAGCCGACGGCTTGGGCCAACCTTGGGGACCGCCGCATGGTCGCGCGGCCTTTCGGACAAGGACCGGTGGGCGACCGTCTTGAGCGTGTCTTCCGTGAGTGCCTCGCGCCAAGCGACGACGAGGGCCTGCATGCTCTCGAAGCGGAGCGCCGGGTCGAGGCTCGTTGCACGTCGCACGACCCTACCGACCTTCTCGGGAACGTCGGTTCGCCAGAACTCGGCCTTCGGCGCGTGGAAAGGGAAGCCTGGAACGACGTCCCGCGGGTGACTTCCCGTCATCACCTCGTAGGCCAGCACGCCCCACGCGAATTGGTCGGCCGCGGTCGTGACCTTCGAGCTCGCCATCTGCTCGGGCGCCATGTACGAGGGCGTGCCGAGGATCATGTTCGCGCGCGTCTCGAACGTGGCGGGATCGAGCGACGGCTCGGCGTGACGCGCGATGCCGAAGTCGACGAGCTTGACCTTCCCGTCGGCGTCGACGAGGACGTTTGCGGGTTTGACGTCGCGATGGATGATCGCGTGCTCGTGGGCGAAGGTCAGCGCTTCGGCGATCTCGAGGAGCAAGCGATGTTGCGCTTCGGGTGAAAGGCCGCCGCGGATGGTCTCCGAGAGTGGCAGGCCATCCACCCACTCCATGGCCAGGAAGGGAACGCCGTCGACCTCACCGACCTCGTGGATGGCCACGATGTTGGGGTGTTCGAGCTTCGAGGCGATACGGCCTTCGCGGAGAAATCGGGCGGCGTCCTCGTCCTGGCTCTCCAGCCTGTCCTCACGCAGGACTTTGACGGCGACGTGCTTGCCCGTCTCCGTATCGAGCGCACGGAACACCGAGCCCATCCCGCCCCGCGCGAGGAGGACTTCGACGAGATATCGTCCGAACGGTTGGCCAGGAGTCGGGAACGGCATGGTGCAAAGCCGTTCGCGACGGCGTCGTCAGGGTAGCTCTTCCAGCTCGACGATCACGTTCGGAATTCGATTCGAGCCTGGATCACCGGTACCCGATGTGGGCCCGCGATGACTCAGTCGTCCCGCGAGTCGCTGAACCCGAGGACGCGCATACCGAAGGACCGTGCGAGCAGGATCGCGGTCTCGAGCGGCACGTGCGTGTCCTTCAGGCGGTTCCGCGCAGGATCTAGAAACAGGTCCTGAGCGTTCGGGAACTTCGCCTTTCGCAGGTCGCAGGACTCGAAGCGCGTCTCGGCGAACTGACACTCTTCGAACTTCGCCTCCACGAGGTCGGCCTCGAAGAAGCTTGCCTCCTTGATCGCGCATCGGCGGAAGGTCGTCTTCCGCAGCGGGATCGACACCATCGACACGTAGCGGAGGTTGCAGTCCTCGAAGGACACGTTCGGGAACTGGCCCACCTTCGAGAAGTCGATGCCCATCAGCCGACACGACAGGAAGGTCACCTCGCGGAGCGAGAGCATCGTGAAGTCGGCGCCGCTCAGATCACACCCCTCGAAGGTGCATTCCTCGAGTCGTGTGCGCAGCCAACGCGTCTCGGCGAGCTTCGAGTTCCGAAACGTGCACCCGTAGAACTCACGGCCGCCGAGATCTTCGCGCTCGAGCGCGAGCCCCTCGAACGTTTGCTCCTCGAACGATGTCTTGCCTTCGAACGGATTGGCGACCGGCATGGGACACTGATGATATGTTCAGTGCTCGAGTTCGCAAGGCCGATCGACCACGACCGTTCGGGTTCGTCTCCGTTCAGGAGGCGCGCGCTCTGCTCAGGCACCGGAGATGCATCGATCGAAGGTCATGCAGCGTCGCAGTTTTCGCCCGCTTCCCACGCCCCCGTCGAACGTCGCTCGCTCGGTCGTGCTCGTCGTGGCGAGCATGGGCTCGCTCGCGCTTTCGGCGTGCGGACGCGGGCAGGGGGGCCATCCGGGCGCCCAGCAGGAAGGCGTCGGGGCTGCGACCATCACGAGTGCGGATTTGAAGTCCTCGGTCGAGTCGGCGGCGATGCGCATCGCCGAGGCACATTGCTCCCAAGCGGAGACGTGCACTCGGCAGGTCAGCAGTCACTACGCACAGGAAAATGCCCAGGTTTGTCGTTCGAACATGTTCACCGAGACCATGGACAGGCTCGACGCGAAGACGTGTCCGCTCGGTGTGAACGAAGCGAAGCTCCCCGATTGCCTGGCCGCCATGCAGGGCGCGGGCTGCCTCGACCCCATCGACATGTACACGCGCTACGCCGAGTGCAAAGCGTCGGCGTTGTGCTTCAAGCCGAACGACTGACCGCGTGGCGCGGTCGGCGTTCTACTTGGCCCACTCGGGGAAGAGTGCGAGGGCCGCGACGAAGTTGTGGACCTTGTCGAGATGCGTGTCCTCGATCCAGCCGCCGCGTCCGTCGGTCAGCACGCGATCGTCGGGACACCCGTCTTTGTCGATGGCGTAGACGAGCAGGTTGAACGCCTGGTACGCGCGCTGCTTCGACGTCTCCGAACCCGTGACCGCCGCATGAAGAGCTAGCGTCGCCGCATAGGTCGACATGATGCCCCCGTAGGGGAGCTTGTCGAAGTCCTGTTCGACGCACACGGGGAAGCCATTCTGCTCGACGACCAGAATGGAATTCACGAAGTCGAGGAGCTTCTCCGCGTCGGATTGCCAATCCTGGTCCAGGAGGGCTCTCCTCTCGAGCAGATAGCCCGCCAGTGAAAGAGGCGCCCACGCATTACGGTTGTCGGGCCACGGCTGATCTTCGAAGAACTGCTGCCAGAGTTTTCCGCCGCAAGCGATGTCGGGAATCTGGATTCCCTTGATCCAGTACCAAAGCTCCGCGCGTGCTGGGGCGAACTCGGAATGCCCGCTGGAAATCAGATCGTCGAAGAGGCGCAAGACGTACGACATGTTCGACGAAATGTCTTGGGAGAAGGGCTCTGTGCGGGCGATGCCCGTTCGGTAGTCGACGCGGAAAGGCCACGGCGAACGCCCGCCGTCTGCGTGGACCATGTTGGCCACGAGGACGTTGGCAATGTGGAGTGCGACGTCCGAATACGAAGTATCGTTCGTTTCCTTGGCGAGAAGCATGAGCGCATGACCGACCATGCCGCCCTTGTCGGGCTCGATCTCGTAAGGCATGTCGCTCTCGGTCCCGCAATCCTCGGGTTGGGGAACCGCTTGAGCGTGGCCGGTCGAACGCGGGAATCCGGGATAGGCGCCACTGTTCGGCGTCACGGCCTCCTTGACGAGGTAGTCGGCGAGGGACTTGGCCACGCCGAGGAGTCGAGCGTCGGTGCGGCCTCCGTATTGCCAATACGACAGATACGAAAGAATCCCCATGCTGTTCTGCGTCGCGGGGATCGTGTCGTCCTTCGTCATCTGGCAGTTGCCGTCGAAATGCGTGGTGCTCGCGAAGATCGGATAACCCTTCACCTCCGGACAGGTCGTCGCGTGCCACGTCACCTCTCGCGCGAGGGCGTCGTTCCACGTCGTCCAGGGGAGGAGGAAGCCGCGTCCCACGAATTTGGCCGCATGATGGCCGACGACGCTCGACCCGGCGAACGTGGCTGGAGGCGCGCCGCTCGTGCAGGCGCCCACGTTTCCGAGCGTGACGGACAGCGGAGTGCACGTCTGACCGTCCGCACACTCCGTCGACGCGCAGCAGGCGCGGGCGCAGATGGCCTTTCCGGTGGCGTCGGGAAAGCAGGTGAGACCGGTCGCGCAGAAGGGGCCGGCGACGGCGTCACAGGCTTCGCCGAGCTTCCCGGCGTTGGGCGAAGGGAAGCATCGGAAGCTCCCATCCCGCGCGAGATCGCAGGTCTCGCCCTTTGCCGTATCGCAGCCTGCGGCGTCGAGCGGGTTGCACCCTTGCGGGGCAGTCACTCCGCACGCGGCGGGGAGCACCGTCGTGCCCGCGGAACTCGGAGTGCCGGGATTCGCCGTGGCGGTACACGCACCAACGGGCGTGCGGCCATCGTCGGTCGGCAAAGCCTCCGTCTCGCCGGGCTGATCGTGGGCCTCGTCCGAACCGCACGCCACGAGGGTAGCGAGTGCGAACGAGATGGCGAGCGTCGCGGCGGTCTTCACTCGAGCTTGATGCCGTAGATCAGCTGTCGAGGGCCACTACTTTCTTTCCGCGATCACACCCTAGCTCCGCGCAAGTTGCGCCAACGTCTCGAAAGCACGTTGGCGTGACTCAGAAGACGCTTCGGACGAGACCGCCATCGACGCGGAGCGCGGCGCCGTTGATCGCCGAGGCGAGGGGGCTTGCGACGTAGGCAACGAAGTTCGCGATCTCACGGGGATCGATGAGGCGCTCGATGAGCGACGTCGGCCGGTTCTCGCGCATGAAGCATCGCTCTGCCTCGGCGAGCGGCAAGTGCGGAAAGAGATCCTGCACGAACTTGGCGACGCCCTCGGTGCGAGTGGAGCCCGGCATGACGGTGTTCACCGTGACGGCGGTACCTTTCGTGAGCTCCGCGAGGCTGCGCGAGAGGGACAGCTGCATCGTCTTCGTCGCGCTGTAGTGCGCCATCTCGGGCGAGGGGCTGAGGGCTGCCTCGCTCGCGATGAAGACGATGCGTCCGTGCCGCTTCTCGAGCATGCTCTTCAAGTAGTGACGCGCGAGCCGCACGCCGCTCATGATGTTGACCTCGAAGAGGCGCTGCCACGATTCGTCCGTCTCGTCGAAGAAGGCGACGGCCTCGTAAATGCCGAGGTTGTTCACCAGAATGTCGAGCTCGGAAAACCGACGAATCGTCTCCGCCGTGCCTTCGGCGGTGCCGTTGTCGGTCGCGAGTGACTCGAGCTTCGCGTCGGGAACGTTGCGACGAATGTCGGCAATGGCCATTTCGACGCTGGCTGGGCTTCGCCCGTTCACGATGACTCGGGCTTTTTCTCGCGCGAGTGCGGTGGCGATTTCTTTGCCGATGCCCCCGCTCGATGCGGTCACGAGCGCCAGCTTGCCTTCGAGCTGCAGGTCCATGACTCGCACCGTACAAGGCGGATGCCACGAACAGTCGAGCCGTCGCGCCTTTACTGGCGGTGTTCGATGGCCGAGACGGTGGCTTCGGCAACTCCCGTGGCGGAGGCAGGATTCTGGCCGGTGACGAGGCGCTCGTCGACCGAGACCTTGGCCTGCCACATCGGAGCACCGTCGAAGCGAGCGCCGCGGGCGACGAGGCGATCTTCGAGGAGGAAGGGCACGACCTTGTCGAGCTTCACGGCGCGCTCTTCTTCGTTGGTGAAGCCGCTGACCTTCTTGCCGGCGACGAGGTAGTTGCCGTTCGTGAGCTTCACGTCGACGAGAGCTGCCGGACCATGGCAAACCGCAGCGACGACGCCGCCGGCCTCGTAGATGCGTGCGGTGAGGGATGCGAAGGTCTGGTCGCGAGGAAGGTCCCACATGGCGCCATGACCGCCGGCGAAGTAGATGGCGTCGTAGCGCGCGGGATCGACCTTGGCGGCGGGAATGCTCGTCTCGAGCTTGGTCATCAGGCCAGGGGCGTCGAGGAATTTGGCATTGATGGGGTCTTTGCGATCGACGCCGTCCAGCGGAACCTTCCCGCCCTGGACGCTGGCGAATTCGACCTCGTAGCCGGCGTTCACGAAGACGTGATGCGCGTGCGTGACCTCCGAGAGATAGGCGCCCGTGGCCTCTCCAGTGTCACCCTTCTTGTCGTGGCTGGTCATGGCGAGCAGAACGCGCTTCTTCATGGTCTTGGATCCTTCCTGAGCGTGGTCGGGCGCGGGGCTTCGAGCGGGCGTCGCGCAGGCGGCGAAGAGCGCCGCGGTGGCGAAGGCGGCGAGCGTGGCGAAGGTTCGTCGTCCGAGGTGCATGCCAAGACGTTTAGGACGGCCGAGGCATCTGCGGTAGGCGCCGGCGGGGCGGTTCATTTGTACTAAGCTGTTACAAATGGCTCACGTTCCGCTGTCGAGCAGCCTTCCGAACCTCGAGTCCTTCTGTCGAACGTACGAGACGGGGAGCTTCACCAGCGCCGCGCGCGCGCTGTCGGTGACGCCCCAAGCGGTGAGCCGGAGTGTGAGCCGACTCGAAGGAACGCTCGGCGTGAGCCTCTTTCGCCGGACCACGCGTGCCTGCGCGCCCACCGAGGCCGCGCACCGCTATTACACGATCTGCCGCCAGGCCTTGTCGCTGTTGTCGTCGGGCGAGCGGGAGCTCGCGTTGGGAAAGAAGGCGCCACAAGGCCACGTTCGCATCAGCGTGCCGACCACCTTCGGCCATCACCGGCTGATGCCGTGGCTGGGGGCCTTCCGCGAGCGCTATCCCGAGATTCGTGTCGACGTGAACGTCTCGAACCTCAACATCGACTTCGTGCGCGACGGCTACGACATGGCGATTCGGATGGGCAAAGTCACCGACGCCTCGCTCGTCGCACGGAAGCTCGGCGACTTCGCCCTGGGCGTCTTCGGCAGCCCGGCCTACCTCGCTCGCTTCGGCGCTCCGAAGACACCGAAAGATCTCGAGCGCCACTCCTGCATCGGCTTCCTCATGCCGAGCACCGGCCGCATCCTGCCGTGGACGTTCTCTCCTTCACCTCGCGCTTTCGTGCCGGACGCTACCTACCGCGTCTCCGACGACGTGCTGGGCGTCGTGACCCTCGCGACGGCCGGCGTTGGCCTGGTGCAGATCTACGACTTTCTCGTGGAGAGCGAAGTCTCCCGCGGAGCGTTGGTCGAAGTTCTCTCGAACTATCGCGGCGGCAGCCGTCCCTTCTCGCTGCTGTACCCGCGCAGTGTCGTCCCATCCCGCGCCGCACGCGTGCTCATCGATGACATCGTCGACCGCGCCCGCGAAGCTCGCTCCTGAGCCTCAGATCGTCGGCCAAATGGCCGAGACGATGGAGCAGGCGAGCTCTAGTTTTTCGAGCTGCCTTTCGGGTTTGTGCGAGGGCAGGTGAACCCACGGGAGGCGGGGTTCGTAGATCACGCAGTGGCCGGGGCGCACGAGCGGGAGACGAAGCACGCAGGCGTTGTAGTACCAGAGCAGCGCCGCCATCGTGCTTCCGACACCGCGGGCAAGGGGCTCCTTCGTGAAGCAGAACTTTGCCGCTCCGCAAGCGATGTAGCCTTCGAGTTCTACGTCGGCGTTCATCGAGACGGCCACGCCATGGATCTGCCAGACGTCGGCGCGTGGGTTCGGCCGCACGGCGCGCACCCATTCGGGTACTTTCGGATTCACACGCGCCATGGCCTCGACCACTTCGCGCTCGTGGGGGCGCAGCGCGCCGTTCGGATCGAGTGGCGTGCCGTCGACCAAGAAGTCGATCGCCTGCTTGCGTGCGTTCTCGTAGCTGCGCATGGCGCCGCCGGTTGGATATTTGTGCGCGCGAAGCAGTCTGGCGAGCGCCTCGGGGGCGAGCGGTCCCATCACCTTGGCAAGCGTGCTGAAGCTCACGCTGGGCGCCGTGACGATGCAGGCCGGTGTCTTGATCGGCTCCGAAAGCGTCGTGTGCGCAGTGGTCATCGAGCAGCTCCGTGCGTCATGGCGATCCTTTCGTTCGTCGACCAATGCTCCGAACGACCAGGACCCGATCACACGTTGCCCGCGCATCCTCGTGAAATCGAGGTTCCGCGGCGCCCATCGAAATCGTTTCGCGCAGGCTGGACCTACCACAGACACGGCGCAGGCCGAGAGCGCTGCCATCACGACGCAGGATCGGGCGTCATGACGCGGTCGGCGGCGCTCTACGGTGGTGCAGTGACGCTCGGCGCCGCCGTCTACGGATCAATGCACCGGCGGGAGTGCATTCGGCACGAGCTTGCGTTGCGCCATTCCGCCCGGATAGGCATAACTGGCATAGCTCGCCCAGCCCCAGATCGTGGCAGTGAAGGGGCCGGCGCTGTGCATGCGCTGGAGGCCGCTCGTGCACTGGCTGTGATCGAAGGCCTGGCCGGGCCCGTGATTACGGGTGAGATCGACGCGCATCCATTCGAATTCGCCGCGCGTCCCGACGGGTTTGAACCCCGTGAGATTGTCGGCGCACTCGAGCCATACGTCCTCGAACTTCCCGTTGGTCTTCTGGCGGACGACGACGAGAGACGTCTCGTCGTAGGTTGGATCCGCGAAGAAGCTATAGGAGTTGAGATACTGGCCAGCCGGAATCACGTTGACGAACTCTGGGTCGCCGCGACCTCCGAAGCTCTGTGCGCCGACGAGGCCACCGCCGTTCCCGCTGGACATGTACGCGGCCACGTAAATCGGATGATCCGCGTCTTGGGTGCGGACCACGAACGGGGCACCCGTGGGGGCCACGAAGGTCGCGACCTCGCCCGCCGATAGCGTCGTAGGAGCGCCTGCGGGAATCGTCGGATCGTAGTCGAGCTTCGTTCCATCGCGGGCAGCTACGATGCGATAGGGCATGAGCTCGGCCTCGTTGCCGAGTCGCGGTCGATAGCCGACACCGACGTATTCATTTCCCCATTGCTCGAAGGCTGGAATTTGCTGATTCAGGATGTCGGCGCAGCAGCTCGACGTCGGCACCCAGGGAGCGGTGTGCCCGCCGAACACGCCGACGGGTTTCGTTGCGTAGAGGAGCGTGCCGGAGAGCTCGGCTTCCTGGGCGATCTGAAGATACTGGCCTTTGGCGAGATGGTAGGTCGCTGGCACGTGCGCCGGCGTTCCCACGATGCCTTCGCCGTCCTGCACGTCGCGTGTCGGAACGATGGTGAGGTCGGTATCGTCGGAGGCGACGATCTGCGCGCCGGGCCAGGGGTGATAACCGGAATTGTAGTATCCCTCCCAGCCGTTGATGAGGATGTTCTCCTTCGCCCAAGAGGTGACCGGGAGGTGTAGCGTCGCCGAGGGCAGAAAACTGAGTGCTCCGCCGTACGGGTAGATCGACGCCAGCGCCACCGGCAGGCTCGACTTCAGGTGAAATGAGGGGCCTACGCCGGTGCCGTCGGGACCGGGATACGCATAGGACGCCGCCACGATGCCGGTCGGGCATGCAATCGGAGTCGCGCCAAGGACCTTCACGACCGGCCCATTGGCCCCTCGATCCGAGACGAAGACGATGACGCTCTCGCCGGGCGCGATGGGACCTTCGTGAGGAATCAGCGTCGAGTCCCCCGGCTTCGTCGAGACGACGGCCTTGGAGATGTCGAGAACGGTCCCGTCCCGCTCAAGCGTGAAGTCGACCGGGCGATTCGACGTATTGACGATGAACGCTGCGTAACACGACTGTCCGAACGACTTCGAATAGAGCGGCTCCTGCAGATAGAACTCGCACCCGTTCGAGCTCTGTTCAGCGGCGGCCGCGGCGCAGGGCTCCTGGCAGACGGCCGCGCCGCACGCTTGATCGTCCGAGCATGTTTCCACGGTCTCGCCGGTGCATCCGTCGATGACCGATCGTCCGTCGATCGAGCACTGGCGCCCGCAGACCGGCGTGTCCGGCGTCACCGACGCGTCGAGTGTGAAGCTTCCATTGTCGGATGGTTCGAACCCGCTCTTGTGCCCACACGCAATGACGACCGATGCGGCGATGGCGGCGCCGACGATCCCCATGAAAGCAATGCGCCTCATGGCAAAAGCACCTCCACCGGAACGAGACTCTGTTGCTTTAGTTTTCCGTGTCCGAGCTGACCGTAGAAGTCACCGCCCCAGCAGTAGACTTTGCCATTCACGAGAAGGGCACACGTGGTGTCGGCCGTGGTCTCGACATGCACGGCAGGGACGGGGAGCGGTACCTTCACGGCGCTGTTCACATAGTCCTTCGTGCCGTCTCCGGCCTGACCGTTCGCGTTGTTTCCCCAGCAATAGACGGCGCCGGAGCCACCCACGGCACACCAACGACGAGGCAGCGGCACATCGATGTTCACGAAATCGTCGGTGGTCGAAATCTGTACGACGCGTTCGGGCGTGAAGACGGCCTCGGGGAGAGCGTGATCGAGATTCCTCTCGTCGGGCACGTTGCCGGGGAGAGGAGGAATCGTGCCCCAGCAGTAGGGAACGCCGTTGGCGACGGCACACGCATTGACGCGCGCGACCGAGATGGCAGTGACGTCTTTGAGCGCGATCGGGTCCGGATTGGGATCGGGCGAGAGCGACGTTACCCGCCCGAGAGGTGGATTGAATCCCCAGCTCAGAACGGTCCCATCGGCACGTCGAATGAAGCTCGCTTTCGCGACCAGGAGATCTTGGGCGGCCGCGCCGGTTGGAACCGGCATCTCGGTCGGTGGAAGCCCTTCGGGATGGTAGTCACCCGACGGGGTGGGGATTTGAACGAAGGTATTGCGACCCCAACATTGGGTTTTTCCGTCGACGATGGCGCAGCCGTCATCCCCGCTCGTCGCGACGAGCGTGGCCGGTGGAATGGGAAGCTTCACGGGAGCAAACTCGGTCGTCACGGCGGCCGCGTCGCTCTGCAGATAAGGGCCGGTGCCCCAGCACCACGCAGAGCCGTCGGACTCCACGGCGCAAGGCCCGTTCAACGAAACGACGTTCGACAAACCGGCGATGCGCTCGGGCGTGGCGCTCGCCGCCGAACCGGCGTCGATGCCCCTTCCGAGCTGACCTTCGACGTTCGCGCCCCAGCACGCGACCGTGCCGTCATGGAGCAGCACGCAGAAGGCTTGGCCATTGGGCTCCGTGAAATTGAATTGCGAGCGGGCCAACACCGGGGTGAGTGCGACCGCACAGCCGGCGGACTCGCAGTTGACCTCTCGAACGGCAGCGTCGAAAGCGCCAGCATCGGTGGTGATCACCGGCACGTCGGCGTTCGCGTCGACGATGTCCCCGCGCGGGGCAGCGTCGCGGCCAGCGCCCGCGTCCGTGTCCTCGAAGCGGACGGGGTCGTCGTTCGCGCATGCCGCGGCGAACGCACCTGCTCCCCAGAGCCCGCCGACGAGGATGGCGCCCGCGGCGCGCCGATCAATGAGTCGCAATCTTGTGGAGCGCATGGCCATCTCCGACCGCCCAGATGTTCGATGTCGAGGTTCCGCGGACCCGGTAAAACAACTTTTGAATCGGCGCCCCATTCATGCCGATCGACGAAATTTGCCAGTTGTCGTCGCTCTCCAGGACGTTCGCCCCTCGAAGGACGATGCCGGTGCCAGTGAGCCAGAACTCGGTGTCGGACGACGACCACATCGAGAAATAGGCGTTCTTGAGGCCCACGAGCTGGGGCTTCGACGCCCGGAACGACCAGTCCGCGTCCGTCGCACCCGGAAGAAGCTCGACGAGCCCCTGCTCGGGGCGAACCCGAAGATACGCCCCGATACTGTTGCGTAGATGTCGGTCATCCACCCGAGGATCGGAAGCATGCCCGTCCGTTTGGCACACACGCCTTCAGAAAAGAGGTCGGGAGCATCGATCGTTCCGTCGGCGATGCGCGCATAGCCCGATGCGGTCTTCCGAACCACGATGGCACAGGACGTCAGCCAGTTGCTGCGCGCACCCGTGAACCACACTTCCCCAGAGGACGACACCCCTGCGCCGACGAAGAACATGTGCTCGGCAGGCACCGTGGCATCGTCGAGGCTGTACTCTGCAACCCACGCCGGAGTGCCACTGCCGTCGTCTTTCCAATGAAAGATCGTGTTCGAGAACCAGGCATAGACGTCACCGCTGCCGGTGCCCAGAACGCCGAGCGTCGGATATCCGCGAAACCCAAAATCGAGCAGCTGCAGTGACCAATAAGGGGGGTTCCCGGTGTCGTAGAGCGCGTTCTGCGTATCGGTATTCGGTGCGTTGTTCGGGAGCTGGTGACGTGTCCACGTCCAGGTCGCGTCCGCGCCTCGTGTGCCGTGGTAAACGAATCCCGGCGAAACCGTGTAATAGAGCTCGTTCTCGTTCGGTGCCCAGAGCGAACCCACGTAGGCGCCGAGCCCGGAATCGTTCTGCGTGCCGTCGTCGATGTAGCTCCACGCCGCCGTGGAGGCCGTCCACTCCATCACTTTGACGCCGACCGTCGGACTCATCGCGACTGCGAATGCGCGACCTTCGAGAGGCCACACGTCCTTCACGCTCAGGTCGGAATCGGGGAGTGGCGTGACGCACCAACCGTCGACGCTGCAGGCAGGGACGCCTGGCTGCGAATCCGTACTTGCATCTCTTGATGATGCTTCGCCTCCGGCATCACCGAGAACCGTGTCGCCGCTGTCAGGGGGGCTGGGCTTCGGGCTCTCCTCCTCCGTCGAGCTGCACGACGCCGTGGTCAAGAGGGCAAGACTCGCGACGACGACTGCGAAGAGAATCGGCGTCCTCATGGCTTTCCTCCGAGCGAGAGGACGAAGCCGTCGCCCCCGATCCATACGTGCCCGGGCGAAGATGCCCATACGGTGGTCAGTGTCGGTCGGCGCACACCGAGCCCGGCAACCGGAACGCGAGACCAGCGCGTGCCGTCGTAGTGGAGGACGACGGCGTTGTCGCCGACCGCCCAGACGTCGTTCGACGACGTCCCCCATACCGCGTTGAGGGTCGACGTGACCGGAACGTCGGCGACGATGTCCCAGTGGACGGGATCGCCGGTGTAGTGACGAATCGTGCCGGCCGTTCCGACGGACCAGGCGTCCGTCGCCGAGGCCGTCCAGACTCCGTGGAGCTCGTTCTGCGTCTGGCTATTGAACGCAACTGCGTGGGGGGCGTCGCTGTCCGCATCGGTGACGCGGATGGTGGCCCCGGCGCCTCCGATCGCCCAAAACTCGTTGGCATCGAGACCGTGTATGGCGAGCATTCGTCGACACGGGATCTTCTCGCACGTGTGCGAGGCGAGGCCCTCGGCGACTTCGATGCCGCCGAGCACATCCGACGAGAGACGCATGCGCCAGAGGCCAGGAGGAGGAGTGTCGGCGGTGTCATTCGGTGAGCCGTCGAGGCTCGTGCACCAAAGCCAGGTTGCGCCCTTGGCCGCCCACGCCGACGTGAGCTGAATTGGATAGTACGCGCCCGCTAGGGCATCGGGGAGTGTCCAGAAGTCGATGCTCATCCAGTCCGTCGTGCCACCGTCGGGGACCGGCAACTCGGAGCCTCTCGTGTGGACGCGCTTCAGACTCGAGAGCAGGATCTCGGAGGCGTCTCGCAACCAGAGCGCCACGGTTGTGTCGCGGTCACCGATGTCTTGGCGCGTCCACGCCGTACCATCGAAATGCGCGACGGCCCCGAGGGCTCCAACGGCCCAAACGTCCGTCGCCGAGCGTCCGCGGATCGAGTGAATGCGCGTCCGCCCATCGAACGCGCCGCCGATGGTCGATGTCTCGAAGGGGCCCGTGCTGCACGGGAGTTCCGGCGTGCAGACATCGGGAAACCATTCGCAGTCGGTACACGGTCCAGCGTCGGGGTCGCTGCTGTCGGTATCCGCGTCGCCGTCCGTGACGTTCGCGTCGGACCCGATGATGGTGTCGCCGTCTCGGTTCGCCGTCGCATTCGGATCGTCCGAGGCGCAGGCCACGATCGAGAGCACCGCGCCCGTGCTCGTCGCGATTGCCGTCATCAGAAGAATTCGACGATTCATCGCGTTTCTCCCGCGTCGACGTCGCACGGTTCGACGACACATCGGCCGGCGACGCAGGCCTGGCCCGCGACGGCATCGCACGCGTGGCCGCACTCTCCGCAATTGCGTGGATCGAAGTCGGTATTGATCTCGCAGCCATCGCCGAGATCGCCGTTGCAGTCTGCGTGCCCCATCTGGCAGGCGGTTTCGCAGCTGCCGTACCGGCAGACGGGATAGATGAATCTCTGCGAATCGTCACCCGCGCAGGTCACTCCGCAACTGCCGCAGTGTGCGGGGTCCGTGGCGATGTCGACGCAGAATCCGAAGATGTTCAAGATCGAGCAATACGTCTGCCCCTGCGGACACATGCAGGAGTATTCGCCCGTGATGCCTCGATGGCAGCCCTGGCCTGCGGGGCAAACGTTCCCGCACGCTCCGCAGTTGTCGTCGGCCGTGAGGTCGGTCTCGCAGCCGTCCTGTTGGAGTCCGTTGCAGTTGCCAAAACCGTCGGTGCATTTGAGGTGACCGCATTCGCGGTCCATGCACCCGTAATAGTAATTTGGATACGCAGGCGCGCCGCCGTTCGTCGGATCGCACTCGAGCGCACAGGCTCCGCAATGCTGGTTGTCCTTCCTCGGGTCGATGCAGACGAGGAAGCCACCGAAGTCGCAGGCGATATCCGAGCCTCCGCATCCACAGGCGTACACGCCGGAGCTCGTCCTGACACACGGATTCGCAGGATCGGTGCACTTCACTCCACACGCGCCACAGTTCTCGTTCGTCGTCGGCGTGACTTCGCAACCGTCGTCGACGATGCCGTTGCAATCGAACGTGGGGGTGACGGAGTCGCAGGTCATTTCGCACTTGCCGTTGACGCACGCGAACATCGCTCCGACAGCGTCTTTCGGACAGACGAATCCGCACGAACCGCAGTTGTTCGGGTCGGATTTGAGATCGATGTCGCACAGAAAGCGCGAGCTCGGGCACGTCGTCCGATCCGCAGGACACGCACTCGAAGGGCAGTAAGCCGTGAGTGCGAACGTGGAATCGGGGGCATCACTGCCGCCGTCAGCAATGAAGGTCGGTGGAGCCCCGGCATCCTCCGCACCGAGGTACTGCTCGGTCGTGGTGGCACACCCCACGGCGAGCACGATAGCCGCGAACGACGTACTCGCGACGAATGTGCGAATGCTCATGATTCGAACTCCACGCGGCCGGCGTGCCCGTGATTCATGTCAGCGTCGTGCATGGTCGATGACGGCTTTATGAAAAAATCGAAACGCGTCATCGATCTCGATATTTGTCGACGACTCGCTCGATGCGCCGGAGATGGGGCGAGGCCGGGAAGTTCCGCTCGAACGCCTGCGCGCGCGTACGCATCTCGTCGATTCGGCCGAGGTTGGCGAGTGCTTCGATCGCGATGCGTTCCCGCTCTTGCGTGAACGCGCCCGAGGGACAACGCGCAGCATGGTCGCGTGTCAGTGAAAGCGCGCGATCGGCACTTCCCGAGCGAAGTGCGGCATCGGCCTGGTCGAGCAACGCGACTTCGCCCGTGCAACCACTTGGCGTTGCTTCGACGTGCGGCGTACGCGTGGATGCTGCTGCGCTCGGCAAAGCCGAGACGTCGATCGAGGGGAGGGCCGGCGGGCTTTCGATGTGGACGTCTGGCGTGGACACGTGGCTGGCCACGGGGGTGACCGAAGGAACGGCAGCGAGGGCAGGAACTGCCGGCCCCTTCTCCTGCGCCAACTCGGATCGCGAGGACGTTGCGAGCCACGCTCCGGCGATGGCTACGACCACCACCGCGGTCGACAGAGCGAACTTCGCGCGTGAGGCCGAGGCCGCCGGCTTGGAGATCACCGGAGCGAGCCGTGCGACGAGCTCGTTCATCTTGTCGTCGGAGGGAAGGTCCGCCTCCTCGGCGCGAACGAGGTCGCGCAAGAACGCGGCCTCGGGCGACGGATCGTCTCGAAGGTCGCTCACTTGAAATCCTTTTGGGTTTGGAATCGGCGAATGGCGTCGAAGACGACTTCGCGGGCGATTCGCAGTCGTGAATAGGCCGTCGGCAGCGCGCAGTTCGTCAGCACCGCGACGTCTTGCATGGGCAGCCCTTCGAGCTCGTAGAGAACGAAGACGCTGCGCTTGTCGTCGTCGAGCTTGTCGAGGAACGAATCCAGAAGTCGGCGTGCTTCGAGGGTGCGGAACGTTCCTTCGGGGGTCGGGCCCGATGCCGCGAGCTCATCGATGGCGCCCGATACCTCGTGACGGGCGGCGCGCCGCCGGCGATGGCGGGCGCCCACGCGGATGCAGATTCCGTACACCCACCCCCGAATAGGGCCACGCCCCTCGAAACTGTCGAGCTTTCGGTGAACGACGACGAAGACTTCCTGGAAGGCGTCGTCCACGTCCGCAGGGGCCACACCGAGTCGGCGGAGCAGACGATGGACGTACGGCCCGTGCTCGCGAACGATGGTCGCGACGTCGAGATTCGCCGTGGAATCGATGGGCCTCAGGGGACTGCTCAGCGGACGCCGTACCGACGTTCCATTGTCGTTGGGCACGACAGAAATGGGAGGACACGGCTGCACGGGAGCGAACGTGCAGGCGGTCCTCCTCGTTTATCAAAAAATCGTGAGGCGCCCGCTCAGGCCGAAAAAGAAGAAGGCCGGGGCCGTCGTGTAGAAGCTGCGGAGGTCACCCGTGACGTCGAGATAGGTGAACGAATAGCGTCTGAGCGGAAGCGCTGCGCCGACGTCGAGACGCAGCGCGGCGGGACCTTCGCCTAGGTCCATCCCGAAGGATGCCTGCGGAGCGCCGATGGACGACCAGGCATTTCGTCCTTCCAGACTTCCCGTGGTGCTGGGGATGACGACCGCCCACAACGCTCCACCACAAAGCTCGACCGCCAGTGAGCCATGGGCGTAGGGCGCCGCGCACACCCGCACCCGTTGCTGCACGGCAGAGAATTGGCCGGTCGCGGCCCCGCGATCGATGGTTTGGGGCAGCGCATAGCCGCCCATCCAATCGAAGCTCCATGGCGAGCCGGCCCGCTTCAGTCGGGCATATCCGCCGAACGTGCCGGCGAGCGAAGGCAAGAGCCCCGTGCTTGCCTCGATGCCGAGACCGAGCGACAGCTCGAAGTGACGTCGCTTCGATGTTCGCGGCGTCGAGACTGCGGTCTCGCGTGCGGCGACGACGACGGGAGGGGGGCCAGTGGCGGTTCGGGGAAGGCGGGCGGCGGCGGCTCGCCAAGGGGAACGTCGTGTTCGCCAACAGGCGGTTCGATGACGCTGCCAGCCTGGCCCTCGTCCTGATCGGCCTGGACGATCAGCGCGACCACGAGCGTTGCAGCCTGCTGCAGTCCTTCACAGTCGCGAGCGTCGATCGTGCGCGAGCCCAACCGTGTGCCGTCGTGCGCACGCTGCGTGACGCGGGCGCTCACGCGATCCGCGGTTCGTGTCGTCTCGTGTCCTTCGATGACGATGTCGGCGCGTTCGACGTCGCTGAGCGGCCGCCCGATCTTCCGCTCCACGGCCGCGCGCAATGTCGGTTCGGTGATGCAGGAGCGCTTTCCCCCGGCGTCCCAGGTGAGAGCAAACGTGGCGTCGGCGTGGGCTGGCCGCGAGAAGAGCCATGCAGCGACGAAGGCGCCAATTGCGGGCGCCACAGCGAAGCTCTGCAACTGGGGCCGAAGCGAAGCCAACGTCGGTGCGGATGGTACCCGAACCGCGCTCAGGACGAAGCGCGCGTGCGCTCTTCTCGACCGGTGAGATCGGTCTTGGAGACGATGTATTGGCCGTCGGCGAGGTGCCGCTCGACGTTGGTGACAGGCGTGTTGACGCGCATTGGCTCCGTTCTTCCCCTCCCGTGCCGACGCTTTCCGCCGGGCTCGTCGTGGGACAGAACGACGTGACGACCAAGAGGTTCAGGAATGACGGCGCCGTTGGGTCGAAATCCGAGATTTTCCGACCCCTGCTCGTGAGCGGCGCTCGAGACTCAGCCGGACGTGACGCGGCCGTCGGTGTCGAGCGAAATCGGCGGCCCGGCGTGGCGAGGCTCTCTGCCGAGGGCAATGTCGAGCACGGCTTTGGTGCGCGAGACGACCTCGCGCGTCGCGTACCACGCCATGCCGCGATAGAGATGATGGTCCGACGCGCGGCCCTCGGCCTCCATGCCGAGCGAGCGCGCGACCCAAAGCGCGCGAGAGAGATGATAGCGCTGCGTGACGACCACGATGCGCGATGCGCCGAAGACGTGCTTCGCGCGCCACACGGAGCTGTACGTATCGAAGCCCGCGTGGTCCATGAAGATGCGCTCGGGCGGAACGCCGTGCGCCTCGAGGTACGCGCGCATCGCGTTCGGTTCGTCGTAGGAGGCGTGGCGATGATCGCCGCTCACGACGATGCGCGTGACGCGACCGCTTTCGTACGCGGCCAGCGACTCGTCGAGGCGATCACGGAGGATGTCCGACGGTGAGCCATCCGCAAACACGCGCGCGCCGAGCACGAGGGCACAATCGGCGGGGCCTTCGAGGCGGCCGTCTCGTCCGCCACTGACGACGAGCAGGTTCGCGACGAGCGCCGCGACGGCGACGAGCGCACCAAGAAACGTCAGGGCTCGGCGTTTACGCATCGACGGCAAGAACGCCCGCCGCGCGAAAACGATTCCGTGGGTCAGGCGTCTTCGTGCGCGCGCGGATCTGGCGCGGATTCGTCCACGTACGACGGCGGCGGAGGCGGCGCGGAGCCGCGGGCGGGCGGAGGCGGCCACTCCACCATCGTGGGGGCCGGCGGGCGAGGCTGCTCGGCGACGCCAGCGAAACGAGGGGTCGGAGGAAGCGAGAGCCACTCGAGTGAAGCCACCATGACACCCGTGAGAGCAACCATCGTTCCCAATGCATCCGCGCCGGCGTCCGAGGGATCGATGGTCGTTGCCCTCAATCCATTCTTTGCAGGGAGCCCCGTTTCCGGCGCGCATCGAGCGGTCGCGCTTCGATCCCAGCGAGCCATTGCGTGTTCGAGCCAGCATGTAGGCGTCGTCCCCCGATGGACAAGCCGCTATTCAGGTGCGGCCCGCGAAATGCGGAGTGCCCGGCGCGGAGTCGGAGCTCCTGCCGGGCACATCGTCGCGTTCGTCGTGGGGTGACAGTCAGTCGGTCAGCATCGGAGCTCGCGCGTTCTCGGTCGGGTGTTCGTTTTCACCCAGCCAGAACCGGAGCACGAGCGCAGCGGTTGCCGGATCTTCCATCGCTCGCTCGTGTGCCGCGGAGCGAAGCTCTTCCGGCTTGAGCTTGGTGATGATCGGCAGATCGTGCCTGGCCTCGGCGAGCTCGGCGTCGGTGACCATGATGCCGGTAGCCTGCGGACTGGCGAGCACCATCGCGTTCTTCGCAGCCTTGCGGCGACGTGCGACCAAGATCGCGATCGGGAGGAGGACGAGGGCGATGCCGCCACCGATGGCGAAGGGGACGTACTTGCGGAGGTGCTCGGGCACCGGCGGAAGTGTGAACGGATGGGGGGCCGGGGGCGCGGGCGTCTCGATGTCGAGGAACGGAACGGACTCGACGGTTACGAGGTCGCCGCGCTTGTCGTCGGCGCCGACCGCGCTGCGGACGAGCGAGGTGAGGCGGTCGACTTCTTCCTTCGGGCGCGGGCCGGTCTTGAGGCCGTCGACGACCACCGCGACGCTGAGGCGGTGGATGTTGCCTCCCTGGATGAGGCGCTTCTCGGTGATGTGGTCGACCTCGAAGTTGCGCGTGTGCGACTCGCGCGTGATGCCGTCGACGCCGCCGTCGGCGCCGATACGACCCGTGCCGTTCGGGACGTTGCTCTCCGATCCCGGAACGCCGGTGGCGGTGGTGTCGGGCTGGCTTCGTTCGACCGAGCTTTGCTCGCTTCGAAGAACGGTTTGCTTGGGATCGTAGCGGTCTTCGACGCGTTCCACGCGTGATCGGTCGAGCTCCGCGGTGACGCGCACGTCCACGTGACCGGGGCCGACGACCTTCTCGAGCATCGAGCGCGCGCGATCTTCGAGCGTAGCTTCGAGCGAGCGCGCCGAAGAGGCCTGCTCTTCGCTGTCAGCGCCCATGTCGCCGTTCTCACCCGCGCGTCGCGGTTTGTGCAGCATCGTTCCGTCCGTCGAGACGACCGCCACGCGCTCCGGCGTGAGGCCCGCGACCGACGACGAGACGAGGTGCACGATGCCCGCGACTTCGCTGGCGCCGAGCGCGCGACCGGGGCGGAGCTTGAGCACGACGGATGCGCTTGCCGGTTCCTGCCTTCCGACGAAGACCGAGCGCTCGGGCAGAACGAGGTGCACGCGCGACGATTGGACCGAGCCAATCGTGTCGATGGTGCGTGACAGCTCGCCTTCGAGTGATCGTCGGAAGAGGACGCGCTGCTCGAACTCCGTCGCGCCGAGGCGAAGCTTGTCGAAGCTCTCGAAGCCGACGCCGCCTCCGCGCGGGAGTCCTGCCCCAGCGAGCTCGAGGCGCAGCTCGCGTACGTGCGATTGCGGGACCTCGATGCTCCCTTCGCCCTCGATGCGGTAGGGGACCTTCATCTCCTTCAACTTGGAGACGACGGCCGAAGCGTCGTCGCGATCGAGATTCGAAAACAGCGTGGCCCACGTGGTCTCGGTGGAGCGGTATCCGAACCAGCTCACGAGAACCACGGCGGCGAGCGCCGTCGAGACGAAGAGGATCTTCGCCGGCTTGCTCATCGCGGCCATCTTCTCGCGCGCACGCTCGAAGGTGGATTTGGCGAGCGCGAGGAGGCGTGACTTGGGATCAGAGGTTGATGCGCCAGAGCTCATGGAAGGCGTCGATCAGGCGGTTTCGAATGGAGCCGACGAGTTTGAGGGAGATCTCGGCTTCTTTCACCGAGATCATGGTTCCGTGAAGGTCGTCGCTGGCGCCCTTGGCCAGCGCTTCGGCCTTGGCGGTTGCGTCCTTCTGCAGCTGGTTCGTGTCCTCGACCGTCTTCTCGAGGAGCGTGCCGAAGTCGAGTCCGCCGGAGGCCGGCGTTCCCTCCGCGGGGGATGTCGTGCCACCGTCGATACTCGGGATGCCGATCGACAGCTCGGGGCTTCCTTCGATGCGCATGATCAGCGACCGATCTTCAGCGCGGCGCGCGCCATGGCTTTGAGCGACTCGATGGAGGTGACGCCCGCTTCGTAGGCGCGGGAAGCACTCATCATGTTCACCATCTCGGTGACGGTGTTGACGTTCGGGTACTCGACGTAGCCGTCGGGGTTCGCGTCGGGATGGCCGGGGTCGTAGACCATCTGGCCCGGCGCGTCGTCCTGGCGAACCGAGCTCAGCTCCACCTTGCGAACGGCGGAGAGGACGGGATCGCCCGTGGTACCGAACGCGGGCTGCGCGGCGAAGACCGGATCCTGGCGCTTGTAGGGCGTGCCTTCCTCGGTCTTGGTCGTGCGCGCGTTCGCCAGGTTGCTGGCGATGATGTTCATGCGGCTGCGCTCGGCGGTGAGGCCGGAGGCGGCGACGTCCATGGCGGTGAAGACGCCGGGGCCGGTCTTCTCGATGCGGCCGCTCATCCGCCCCTCCCGTCGGCCGCGGCCCACTCGAGCGTCGCGAGCTCGGACGATGCAAGCTGCGCGACCATGTCGTAGCGCATCTGGTTGGTGGAGATCTTCACGGCCTCGCGGTCGATGTCGACGGCGTTGCCGTCGGCGCCTGCCTTCGCGGTCGGATCTTTGATGACGTCGAAGTGCGCGGTGCTCGAACCCGCGGGTGCTCCGATGTGTCCTGAGTTCGTCGCCGTGAGCGCGACGTTCATCGCTCCTTGGAATTCGGTACGCGCGAGATCGAGCGGGCGATACTCCGGCGTGTCCGCTTGAGCGAGGTTCGACACGAGGACGTTGTGTCGAGCAAGGTGGTAGTCGAGCCCCGTACGGAGACGCTCGACCGAATCGAGAAGTGACATTCCACGGCCCTCCGGCGGCGAGCTCTTTCACCGTCCATGCCAGCGGCGGTTTTCGTCGTGGCGCGAGCCTTGCTGACCCTGCGGTCGCGATGCTCAAGCTCACGCGACTCAACAAGCAAACCGTGGTCGTAAATCCCGACCACATTCATGCGGCCGACGCCACGCCGGACACCACGCTGCGGATGTCTTCCGGCGAGTGTCTCATCGTGCGGGAGACACTCGACGAGCTGATCGATCAGGTCGTCGCCTTCCGCCGTCGGGTGCGTCATCCCTTCGGCGCTTCCCCCACGGATGGTGACGCTTCCGGCGTCGCCCCCGTGACGGAGCGTCATGGCCATGACGCCTCGGAAATCTCGGGCAAGGAAGGGGGCCGCTGATGCAACCGGGACCGATTCTCGGGATCGCCGTCGCGCTCATCTGCATCCTTCTCGGCAACACGCTCGAAGGAGGCCACCTCGGCTCCATGGTGGGAGGTCCGGCGGCGATGATCGTCATCGGCGGCACCATCGGCGCCGTCATGGTGCAGTACCCCCTCTCGACGCTGGCCGGTGCCGTCAAGGCCGCGCTCGGCACGTTCCAGAAGCCCGCCGAGGACGCGCAGAAGCTTCTCGACGAGATCGTCGACTACGCAACGCGCGCTCGCCGCGACGGCATCCTTGCGCTCGAGAAGGTCGCCGAGAACGCCTCCGACGCGTTCCTTCGCAAGTCGCTCATGATGGCCGTCGACGGCGCCGACGCCGCGACCGTGCGCGAGACGATGGAGCTCGCGATCGGTCAGGAGGAAGAGCACGGCGAGGATCACGCGAAGGCCTTCGAGGCCGCCGGCGGCTACTCGCCGACCATCGGCATCATCGGCGCCGTTCTCGGCCTCATCCACGTCATGAGCAACCTGAGCGACATCAACGCCGTCGGTCACGGCATCGCCGCCGCGTTCGTCGCCACCATCTACGGTGTTGCCGTCGCGAACATCCTGTTCCTTCCGCTCGGCGGTCGCATCAAGCTCCGCGTGCGCGAGCGTACGGTCACGCGCGAGATGGTGCTCGCCGGCGTTCTCGCCATCCAGGCGGGTATGAACCCGAAGCTCGTTCGCGAGCGCCTCTCCGAGTACCTGCACAACACCGAAGGTGCGAAGGCCGCGGGCGGTGCGGGCGCGCCGGTCCGTGCCACGTCGTGAGGCGGTGAGGGGATCATGCGCAAGAAAAAGCACGCCGAGCACGTGAACCACGAGCGCTGGCTCGTCAGCTACGCCGACTTCATCACGCTCCTCTTCGCCTTCTTCGTCGTCATGTTCGCCGTCTCGCAGGTCGACTCGAAGAAGGTCGGACGCTTCACCGAGTCGTTCTCGAAGGCGGTCGGCATCGACTTCTTCCCCGAGACGGGCGCGGGCATGCTGCCGGGCGGCGATATCCCGCTGCCTTCGCAAGATGCCCAGAAGAAGGGGCAGGCGCTCCCTGCGGAGCTGAGTGATCTCCGTCAGAGTATTCTCGCGATGTCGGCACGCGCGGAGCTCCCGACCAGCATGCAGGTGCTCGAGCGGCGCAACGAGATCGTCGTTCGCCTCTCCGACAACCTGCTCTTCGACACGGGTGACGACGCGCTCAAGGAGCCGGCCCACAAAGCCATCCAGACGCTCGCCCTCGAGCTCTCGAAGCGCCCCGTCGACGTTCGCGTCGAAGGCCACACCGACGATCGTCCCATCCACACCCCGCGCTTCCGTTCCAACTGGGAGCTCTCGACCTCGCGCGCCACCATGGTCGTTCGGGACCTCGCCGCCGCCGGCATCGCACCCGTTCATCTCTCGGCGGCGGGCTACGGCGAGTTCCACCCGCTCGGACCGAACGACAGCGACGAGGCGCGCAAACAGAATCGCCGCGTCGACATCGTCGTGAGCGTCACGCAGCGCGAGGGCGACAAATGAGCGTCGTCAAACGTCTCGCCGCCATCGCGCTCGGTCTGGCGGCGCTCTGGCCAAGGGCGGCGTCTGCTCAGGAGTACCTGCCTGCAGGCGCCGTCTACGTCGGCTCGGGAATCGAAGGAGCGGGGCGCGGATTCCAGCGCGCGCGCACGCGCCTTCGTATTGGCGGCGAGCTTCGCGTCGACGAGGCCCCCGACGAGGCCATCTTCGCGGCGGTCCTCGTCGACATCGAGCCGAAGACCGCGTTCGGCGGCGAGCTGCGCTACGTCCACACGATCGGCTCGCACGTGGCAGCCTCTGCAGGGGCGATTGCGTACCTCGCGCCGGGCACGCTCCTCGGTCCGTGCGCGGGCCTCGAGGTTCGCGTTCCTCTCGCGAGCAAGACCTATCTCGTCGCCGGTCCCGAAGCGGCGGTCTTCGCGCTCGGCGGCGACCTGCCGGACAACGTCGTCGTTTGGCAAGCCCTCTTCCAACTCGGATTTCGCGCGGATCTCAAATGAACGAACGTCTTCGAACGACGGTGCGCCTCGCGTGGCACTCCGTCGTGGTCCTCGGCCTTCTCTCGTTCGCGGTCCTTCGTTGCGCGCCGCCCGACCAGTGTCTTCGCATCAGCGATTGCGCGCGCGGGATGACGTGTCTCGATGGTGACTGCGTTCCTGCCGACGGAGATCCGTCCGCGGAGACGACGGCGACCGATGCCGCGAGCTCGGTCACCGACGCCTCGTCGAACGCCGTCACCAAAGACGCGTCCACGGGTTCGTCGCCCGACGCGTCGGGCGCGGACGCCGCGGACTCGGGCTCTTCGGACGTGGAGACCCCCGACGCCGGCGATGAGGAGGATCTGACGGACTTCTGACGGCGTCATCGGAGCGCGTGTCGATTCCCCGACGATCGCGCCACCAAGCCGACGCCCGAACTCGCAAGTCCGCGGAATCCAGACTGGCATCACCTTCGCAAAGACCAAGACACCATGTTCCGCTCCCTCCACGTTGCAGCCACCGGCATGACTGCCCAGGAAACCAAGCTCGATACGATCGCGAACAACCTCGCGAACGCGAACACCACGGGCTTCAAGCGGCAGGATGCCGAGTTCGAAGACCTGCTCTACCAGAACCTCCGCGCTCCGACCGCGAACACGGTCGGCGGAGTGACTCCCTCGGGCGCGCAGGTCGGCTCGGGTGCACGTGTCGTCTCCACCTCGCGCGCCTTCGCGCAGGGCCCCATCCAGCAGACGAGCAATCCGTTCGACGTCGCCATCGAAGGCAATGGCTTCCTCGCCGTCACGCGTCGCGAAGGTGACATCGCCTATACGCGCGCCGGCTCGCTGAAGGTCGACGCGCAAGGTCGCCTCGTCTCGAGCGACGGACTTGCCGTCGAGCCGCCGATCACCATCCCGGCCGACGCTACGCAGATCTCGATTGCCGCCGACGGCACCGTCACGGCGACCATGCCGAACCAGCGCCAGCCCGCGCAGCTCGGCCAGCTCCAGCTCGTGACCTTCCCGAATCCGAATGGCTTGAACGGCATCGGTCACAATCTCTACGAGGCGAGCGCGGCGAGCGGCGAGCCCACGACGGGGATTGCGGGCAACGATGGCCGCGGCACCTTCCTCCAGGGCGCGCTCGAAGGCTCCAACGTCGAGGTCGTCAACGAGATGATCGCGCTCGTACGCACGCAGCGCGCTTACGAGATCAACTCCAAGGTCATCTCGGCGGCCGACGAGATGCTCCGCAACGCCACGCAGGTTCGCTGATGCATCGTCGCGTCGTCGCGCTCGTCGTGTTCGCTCTTGCGCTCTCGGCTTCCGCCGCGGCCGCTCCGCCTTCCAAGGCGCCCGTGCCGAACGCCTCGGCCAATGCGCATCCGCGATGGCACCGGGCCAATCCGGCCGAGATCGAGCGAATCGTTCGCGAGGCGATCGCCGCTTCGGCGACGTCGATTCCGAAGGGCACGACCATCAGGTCCGTGCGCTGCGGGACGGTCCCCGAAATTCCGGATTCTCCGACCAACGTGACCATCGAGGTCACCAAGCCCGCGCGCAAAGCGGGAATCTCGTCGACGTCGGCCGTGCTGACGTTTCACCGTGATGCGAGCGTCGTCGCACGTGTGCCCGTGACCCTCGAGCTCGACATGTCGCCCGAGGCCGCCACGTTCGACGTGCCCAAGGGGGCGCCCGTCGTACTCGTGATCAAGCGAGGTCTACTCGAGATCTCCGCTCCGGCCGTCACCTCCGAAGGCGCCGACCTCGGTGACGTGGTGCAAGTGCTCCTGCGTCCTTCCGGGCGCGCGCTTCGCGGCCAGATCGTCGCCAAAGACCGCGCCATCGCCGTCGAGGAACTCCGATGAAACGCTCGCTCGTCCTGCTCGTCGTTCTTTTCGCTTCGGGTTGCGGCCCACGCCACGTCCAGCCCTTCACGCCGCGCCAGCGCGCCTATCACGCCGGCGAATACGCCCAGCTGTCGAGCGCCGCTCGACCCGCGCCCGGCTCGCTCTTCAGCGAGGCTAGTGGTGGATGGTTGCAGGATACACGCGCGGTCCGCGTGGGTGACGTGGTGGTCATCCGAATCTTGGAGGCGGCCGACGCCCAAGGGACCTCGAGCACGCATCTGAAGCGCGAAGCCGACGGCACCACGGGCATGGGCGGCATGCTCGGGCTCGTTCCCGCACTCAAGCGCGCGTATCCGAGTCTCGATACGGACAAGCTGGTCGAGTTTGCCACCAAGAATGGGTTCACGGGCGAGGGTGATACGGCCCGCAAAGGAACGCTCTCCGGCAATATCGCCGTGCGTATCGCCAAAGAAATGCCGAATGGGGACCTGTTCCTCGAGGGAACGAAGGTCGTCCTCATCAACAACGAGGAATATCACCTCTACGTTTCGGGACTCGTTCGCCCGACCGATATCAATCCCGACAACAGCGTCGAATCCACGCGCGTTGCCGACGCCCAAATCGAATTTACCGGCCGCGGAGACGTTGCCGACTCGCAACGCAAAGGCTGGCTCGCTCGCATCATCGATTCCGTGAATCCGTTCTGAGGATCTGCTTCTCATGTTTTCGAAGAATCGGTACTCGAAGATTCTCCTCGCGCTCGTGGTCCTCGCGATGACGCTCATGACGCGGCCTGCTCGCGCCGATCGGCTTCGTGACCTCGTCGACGTGGGCGGGGCGCGCGACAACCAGCTGGTGGGCTATGGCCTCGTGACGGGCCTTGCGGGCACCGGGGACGATACGAGCGTTCCCTTCACCGCACAGTCGGTTCTGGCGATGCTCCGGCGGCTCGGCGTGCAGGTCGATCCGAACCAGATTCGCCTGCGCAACGTCGCGGCCGTGGTCGTGACGGCGACGCTGCCTCCGTTTGCCAAGCAAGGAACGAAGATCGACGTCACGGTTTCGTCGATCGGCAACGCGCGCTCGCTGACGGGCGGCGTGCTCGTGCAGACGCTCCTCAAAGGTGCCGACCAGAAGACCTACTCGATTGCCCAGGGGCCGCTCACGGTCGGAGGGTTCGAGGCCAAGGGGGCCACGGGAAGCGGCGTGAAACAGGGCACCACCACCACCGCGCGCATTCCGGAAGGCGGACTCGTCGAGCGCGAGATTCCGCTGACGGTGGGGGAGGGCGGCTTGCTCCGTCTCGAGCTTCGCAACCCGAGCTTCGGCGTCGCCGCGCGGCTCACCGAGGCCATCAACAAGAAGTTCGACGGCGCTGCGAGTGCGACCGACGGCGGCGCCGTCCGCGTGACGATTCCGGAGGCATACAAGCCGAAGATCGTGCAGCTCATCGCCGAGCTCGAAGAGCTGGAGGTCATCCCCGTGCGTCGCGCGCGCGTCGTCCTCAACGAACGCACCGGTACAATCGTGGCCGGTGGTGACGTGCGCCTCGCACCCTCGGCCGTGGTCCACGGAGCGCTCACCATCATCGTGAAGGAGACGCCGACCGCCTCGCAGCCGCTTGCCCCGTTCGGCGCAGGCACTACGGTCGTGACCCAGAAGAGCGAGGTCGTCACGCGTGACCCGTCGAAGCCCGTTGCCTACGTCAACGAGGCGCCCACCTTGGCCGACGTCTCGTCCGCGCTCAGCGCCCTGGGGCTGTCGCCGCGTGAGCTCACCAGCGTGCTGCAGGCGATGCGCGCCGCGGGCGCCCTCGAGGCCGAGGTGGTGGTCCAATGAGCGCACGCATCGCAGGTGTGTCGGGTGACGCCCCCGCATCGCCCGTCACGACCCCGACGGCGAACGCGACCGACAAGGCCAAGCACGACCGAGCGCTCGAAGAAGCCGCCCGCCAGTTCGAGGGGATCTTCGTCCGCTCCTTGCTCAAAGAGAGCCCGCTCGCTGGCAAGGGAGATGCTTACGGAGACATCGCCGTCAACGCGATGGCGGAGGCGATCACGCAAGGCAAGGGCCTCGGCTTGGCGGACGTCATTCGCCACGCCGTGGACCGGCTCGACCACACCCGCAGCCCCGAAAAATCGTCGGGGAAGCCCTAAAGGTTCCGGAAGAGCGACCGTTCTTCCGTATCGGCACCGGAGGATTTCATGCGCATTCAAGACCCCTACACCGAAGCTTCACGTCCGACCCGCCCCGAAATGCCCGCCGTGGGCACTCAGGCGATCGCTCCGCGACGCGAATCGGGAGCGGACGCCGCGACGACCGTGAAACTTTCGGCCCGCGCGCGCGAGCTCTCGGACAACTCTCGCATCGCTGCCCTCAAGGAGAAGGTCCAGAACGGAACGCTCCCCATCGACGCCAAGGCGATCGCCCGCGCTCTCGTCGGAGACGACTCGTGAGCCGCGCCTCCGTCAACGCGATGTTCACTGTCCTTGCCGAGGAGCGGACGGCCATTCGCTCACTCGATGCGTCGGGTGTGGAGCGCGCCGCGCAACAGAAGGAGTCGCTCGCCACGACGATCGCGTCGATGTCCGAGAGCGAGCTCGGCACGATGCAGCCCGAGCTTCGCGCACTTCGCCTCGAGCTTCGCCGCAACGGCGTTCTTCTCGCACACGCGCGCGCGTGCCTCCGCGAGATCAGCGCGCAGTCCCGTCTGAACGCCACCGTCTGACCCCTTTCCACACGAGGATCTCTTGGCATCCCTCTTCTCAGTCTTGTCGATTGCCCGAGACGGCATCATCGCCCAGACCGGCGCGCTCGACGTGACTGGTCAAAACGTGGCTGGTGCCAACACGCCCGGTTACGTGAAGCGAACCGCGCAGCTCGCGAGTCGTCCGAACGGCGGCGTGGAGATGACGGGCGTGACGCGCTCGTTCGACTCGTTCACGTACACCCAGCTCGTGACGCAGGAGGCTCACCTCGCTTCGGCGAACGCGCGCTCCAACGCTCTCGCCGACGTCGAGGCCATCGTCAGCCCGGCGACCGGCACGCTGTCTGACCGTATCGATGCGCTGTCCGATGCGTTCCACGAGCTCTCGACGCACCCCGCCGACACGGGCGTTCGGAGCACCGTTCTCGCGAGCGCCGCGGCACTGAGTCGGGGATTCGCCGAGACCGCCGACGGCCTCAACGCCTCGCGTGCGGAGCTCTTTTCGCAGGCCAAGTCGGTGGCCGACGACGTGAATACCAAGCTCGATCAGCTGGCCAAGCTCGATCGGAACGTCACCGAAGCCATGGCACGTGGTCAAGACGCCTCGGGCCTTCGTGACCAGCGCGACCAGATCGCGCGCGAGATCGGCCAGAGCGTCGGCGCGCGCGTCGTTTCGAACGACAACGGGAGCATCACCCTCTTCGCCGCCGGCACCGTCCTCTACGAAGGTGGCTCGACGGCCAAGCTCGAGGTCTCGCTCGACTCCGGCGGCATGCTCCGCGTCCAGGCGAACCGCGCAGGCAACATGGTCGACGTCACGAATGGCATCGACAACGGCAAGCTCGCCGGCATTCGCGAGGCTCGCGACAAGGACATCCCGGAGGTCCTCTCCCAGCTCGACTCGTTCGCCACCGAGGTCGCGAACGCGTTCAACACGGTGCACGCATCGGGCTTCGGTCTCGATGGTGGCACGGGCCGGCCGCTCTTCGCCGTCACGTCCGGCGCGGGCGCGGCGCACTCGATGAGCGTCGATCCGGGCATGCAGGGCCATCCCGAGTATCTCGCCACGGCCTCCTCGGCCGGAGACGTGCCCGGCGGCAACGACGTGGCGGTCGCCCTCTCACGTGTCAGCCAAGGGATCTTGCCCGGCGGCGGCACGATGAGCGAGCGCTACGCGGGCATCGCCAGCAAGGTCGGTCTGCTCCACGGCACCGCCGAGGGCGAAGCCAAGATGCGCGAGGACACGGTCGCCACCGCTTCGGCGCTTCGCGAGAGCGTCAGCGGTGTGTCGACGGACGAGGAGATGATCAACATGCAACAGTTCCAGCGCGCCTTCGAGGCCTCGACCCGCGTTCTGCGCGTCGTCGACGAGTTGTTCGACACCCTGATGAAGAGCTTCTGATGCGCGTCACCGACAACACTCGTCTCCTCACGGCTCTTCGCACGAACGCGGCGAGCACCCAGCGCCTCACCGAGGCCTCGCGCCGGTCGGCCGCGGGCGCCCGCGTGAGCACGCCCTCCGACGACCCGGTCGCCTACGCCACGCTCGTTCGCCGAGGCTCCACCCTCGCCAACATGAGCTCGCGCACGCGCGTGGCTCGGTCGTCCGCCGACGAGCTCACCATCGCCGAGCGCGCGCTCGACAGCGCCTCGGACCTCGTCCAGCAGGCGCAGTCGCTCGCCGTCCAGGGCGCGAACGAGACGCTCAGCCAAACCGACCGCGACGCCCTTGCCCTTCGCGTTCGCGGCATCGTCGACCAGCTTCGTGAGATCACCAACACGCGCGGCTCGACGGGGTACATCTTCGGTGGAACCCGCACCGACGTGGAGCCGTTCGATGCCTCGGGCAACTTCCAAGGCAACGACGGCGTCCTCCGGGTTCCCGTGTCCGACGGCGTTGCTCCACGCGGCAACGTGAGCGGCGCTCGCGCCTTCACGGCGGCGGGCGGCAAGGATGCGTTCGCAGAGCTCAATGCCCTCGCCAACGCCCTCTCCTCGGGCAGCATGAGCGGTATCAACACCGCGATCGACTCGCTCCAGGCGGTCAACACGCAGATCGTCCAGGTTCAGGTCGATGCCGGCCTCTCCATCGAGCGCCTCCGTAGCGCGGCCGATCTGATGGACGGCGCCTCCACGACCCTGGCCCAGAGCCGGGCGCGCGATGCCGGGGCGGACGACCCGTCGTCGCTCATTACCGAGCTCGCCGCCGCGACCACGGCGTACACCCAAAGCCTGGAGGTCACGCGTCGCCTCCTGTCGCTGCCGTCGCTCGCCAGCAGCACTTGAGCTACGACACCGCTTGCCGTGGGCGCGCCTCGCTGTAGGCTGCGTCCCACGGCATGCCGGCTCCCAGTACACGCGACACGGAGATCTCCTCGCTCGACGACCTCGGATGGTCGGAGGACTTCGCACGGGCGATGCCCGAAACCCCAGGCCTCAAGCCGGCGCGTGTCGCATCGGTGTATAGTGCACTCGTCGACGTGTGGAGCGAAGATGGTCCCAAGCTAGCGGCCATCCGAGGTCGTGCGCGCCGTGCGCTCGGTCAACTGCCGGCCGGTGGCATCGCCGTCGGCGACTGGGTTGCGGTGGCGTCGGTCGGGGGCGATGAGGTCGTCGTCGAGCACGTCCTGCCGCGCCGTACCGTGTTCATGCGCCAGGCCGCCGGAGAGCGCGTCGAGCCGCAGGCCATCGCCGCCAACGTCGATCGTGTGTTCGTGATGACGTCGCTCGAAGGTGACTTCAACCTTCGCCGGCTCGAGCGCTATCTCGTGGCCATTCGCGCAGGTGGTGCCGAGGCGTGCATCGTGCTCGGAAAGGCCGATCTCTCGGACGATCCGAGCGAGCAGCTCGCGGCCGCCAACGCCCTCGCTCCAGCCTTGCTGGTCAGCTCGCGCACGGGAATGGGCATCGACGAGCTCCGCGCCCAGATCCCTCGAGGTCGCACGGTGGCTCTCGCGGGGTCCTCCGGCGTCGGCAAATCGGCGCTCGTCAATCGACTGCTCGGCCAAGCGTCGCAGCTCGAAGGCGAGGTCCGTGAGCACGACAAGCGTGGGCGTCACACCACGACACGCCGCTCGTTGTTCGTCGTGCCCGGCGGCGGTTTGCTCGTCGACACGCCCGGGATGCGCGAGCTCAAGCCTTGGGTTCCCGACGCGACGGACGGGGGAGGCGAAGCGGAAGACGAGGAGTCGTTCGCCGACATCGCCGAAGTCGCGGCATCGTGCCGGTACCGCGATTGTGGTCATACGCGGGAGCCCGGATGTGCCGTTCTCGCCGCGGTCGAGGCAGGAACGCTCGACGGCGCACGCGTCGAATCGTGGAAAAAGCTCGAGCGTGAGCGCGCCGCGTCAGCGAATGCCCGCGTCGAGGATCGGCGGCGGCGGCGACGGTGAAGGAGGCGGCGTCGGCGTCGGATAAGGCGTCGGCGGCGGCGAGGGCGACGGTATCGGAGCCGGCGAGGGTGTTGGGTTCGGCGTCGGACCCGGTGAAGGCGAGGGCGGCGGCACGGGGGACGGCGTCGGCGTCGGCGAGGGAATCGGGATCGGCGACGGCACCGGCGAAGGCGTCGGCACCGGCGTCGGTATAGGGGAAGGCGACGGCGGAGGAGTTGGCGGCGGCGGCGCGGGCGCCTGCGTGCGCGAGTTGTCGCGCGCCACGGCCACCTGCGTCACGGCCCCCACGACAAGCGCGCTCGCAAGCACGAGCGTTGCTCCCAGTCCCATGCGATTCCGGGCGGGCCTCATCTTTCTCGCAAAGGATGCACGCTGCGCACCAACGCGATCAGACGCTCGCGAGGATGCGCGCGATCACGTAGAGGACGAGCGCGCCGCTCCACACGATCGCGCGGACGCGCATCCGCTCGCGCCAAGCCCAATACGGTGCGAGGGGAACGACGGCGAATGCGACGGGACCACGCCAGCGCGGTGGTCGCGCTAGGAGTCCGAACGCAATCGCCACGTGCGCAGTCACGAGCGACGCGAACGCAATCGAGATCGCAATCACGACGACCAGGTCTTTCACGTGCCTCGTCCTTTCACGTGCCCAGTCCCTTCACGCTACGAGTCCTGACGTCATCGATGCCACCATACTAAGGCGTCGGATGCCCGCCGTCCGCGGGAACTGGTATCGCGTCGGGGCGTAGCAGCGAATCGTTGATGTCGGCGTCGGCCGTCACGTCGTCGAGGCTCGCGTCGGGGAACTGCTGGACGGCGCGTATCGATGCGTCGAACGCCGGCCCGGTACCGGTCTGCAGCGTCGCGGCCGGGACCTGCGAGCCGCCGGGATCGACGACACCGCCCGGACTGAGCTTCGAGGTGGAGATGGGCGCCGGCTCGGGAACTTCAGCGCCGTGGGAATCGCGAAAGGCGCCCGGTGCCGCGTAGAGCGTTCCCAACTGGTTGCGTACGGTCGTCCACGGCGCGAAGCCCGTGTTTGGCGGAGGAACCACCCATCGGCCGTGCTTCCAAGCCCACCTGCGACCCTGCCACGACCACTCGCCGTCGATCCAAACGGCGCGGTCGTCCTTCGGCCGATCCGGGATGAACTCGATGCGCGCGGGCGGCGGCGGGTAAGGCACTTCGGTGAGCGCCTGCGTCGGTTGCTGCACGTAGGGCGGTGCAGGGAGCCGCTTCGGACCGCAAGCGAGGAGCGCCGCGGCGACGGCTAGAGCTCCCAACGTGCCTACGACGAGGCGGCGCATCGACGCTCTTGCTGCAAACGGCGCACCGCGCGCGAGCATGGGCTCGACGAGATGGTGCCGCACCGAGCGTCGAGCAGACTCGTCACGCTCGCGCTGGTGCTCCCTTTGCTTTTGCGCGCGTACGCTCGTGATGAGTCGACGCCTGCCTCCGAATCGACGTGCGGCGCAGGCGGCCGCTCTCGCGCTCGGTCTCGTGTCGATGGGCTGCAAGACCGTCCCGAAAGGTCGTTTCGCCGTCGACGAGGTCACGATTCGCGGAGCGCACGCGGTCGAGTCCGACGACATCGAGGACAAGATCGCCACGTCTCCGAATCCGAAGTTCCTCGGACTCTTCCAGGGCGTCGTCTACGACTACGCGATCTTCGACCGCTTCATCCTGCAACGCGACCTCGCACGCGTGGAGGCGTTCTATCGCACCAAAGGCTTCTACGACGTGCGCGCCCGCGCGGGGCGGATCATCAAGCTCAACGACAAGCACGTCCGCGTCGAGATCGTGGTCGAGGAGGGAAAGCCCATCGCCAACCGCAAGGTGAAGGTCGAAGGGGCTACGGGGATCCCGAAGGAGATCGCCTCCGCCGTGGAGGCGGCCGCGCGCGAGGGCCTTCCGAACGGAGCGACCTTCGACGAAGACTCGTTCGAGAAGACCGAGATGGCGGTGCGTCGGGCGCTGCTCGATCGTGGCTACGCGTACGCGACGGCGAAAGGGACGGTGGCCGTCGACATCGTCCAGCACGTGGCGGACGTCCTGTTCACGGTCGAACCCGGTCCGAAGTGCGTCTTCGGCAAGGTCACCGTCGAGGGACTCGGCGCGCTGCCCGAAAAGCCCGTGCGTCGCGCGGTCGACATCAAGGAGGACTCGCCGTACTCGCAGACGGCCCTCGAGCTCGCGCAGCAAGCCGTGCTCAGCCTCGGCGTGTTCGCGTCGGTCGAGCTGATTCCCGACTTGCCCGGCGAAGAGCGCCCACCCACCACCACGAGCACCCCGAGCACCGACGGCGCGGCTCCGGCCGACGTGGCCGCGAACAACGCCCAGAAACCGCGCAAGATCCCTCCCCAGACGAACGGGAAGCCGCCCGTCATTCCGATTCGCGTCAAGGTCGAGCCGTCGCGACTCCGCACGATTCGTCTCGGCGGTGGTCTCGAGTTCGACGCGCTCAAGACGGACATCCACGGCCTCGTGGGCTGGGAGAATCGAAACTTCTTCGGCGGCATGCGGACGTTCTCGGTGACCTTTCGTCCGGGCGTGGTTCTCTACCCGCTTCGCGTCAACAACATCGTCTTTCCCGATCGCCTCTTGCCGGAAGAGCGATTGCGGATCGAGTTCAAACAACCTGGGTTCATCGAGGGGCGCACGAACGGTTTCATTCGTCCGCAGTTCGACGTCTATCCCGTGTTGCTCGACCCGAATCCTCCGAAGGATGCTCCCGTTCTCGGATATGCGGAGCTCAAAAATGCGATTGGCGTCGATAGGCCATTCAAGAAGCTCTTCGTCTCCGTCTCGCATAACGTCCAGTGGGATTATCCGTTCCCGTACATCGGGCCGCGCGACCCGACGCTCAGCACCATCACGATCTCGTATCCGGAGCTCTTCGTGGCGCTCGACTTCCGGAACGACAAGATTCACCCGCGCAGAGGCTTTTATCTGGCCAATACGTTCCAGTACGCCGGAGGTCCTTTCGGCGGCAGTGCGCATGACCTGAAGGTGGCCCCCGAGGCCCGTGGCTTCGTTCCCCTGACGCGAAGGACGGTCCTCGCCGCGAGGGCGGCGTTGGGATTTCTCGAGCCCTACAACTACGGCTCTACCATCACGCAGAGCGTGAGCGAGTTCGGTCGCGCGGTGGAAGAGACGCGCGACTATCAGCTCACTTTCTTCCGCGGCTTCTTCTCGGGCGGCCCGAATTCGAATCGCGGTTATGCGATTCGCGGCGTCGGACCGTTTGCCTTCGTGCCGTTCCTCACGCCCGAGGTTCAGTCGCAGCTCGTGGCGACAGGGTGCACGAACAATTCGTGCCGAACGCCGACCGGCGGCTTCACGCTCTGGGAGCTGTCCATGGAACTTCGCCACTCCCTCGAAGGACCTCTGTCGGCCGCGCTCTTCTGCGATGCGAGCGACGTCTCGCCTCAGCCGAACAACGTGCGTTTCGATCACCCGCACTTGTCGTGCGGAATCGGCGTTCGTTACGACACGCCGGTAGGACCGATCCGCCTCGATCTGGGTTATCGCCTCCCTGGGCTTCAGGTCATCGGCGGCCTGACGGCCGCGGACCAACCGCCGCCCACGTTCCTTGGCATTCCGATGGCAGTGCACATCGGCGTTGGCGAAGCGTACTGATGCCACTGGGGAATCGCATCGAGGGCGTTCGAGTCGCGCGGCGAAACGCGTCTTCGGAGCCATTCTCCTGCTCCTCGTCTTCGTGCTCGCGCTCGCGGCCGGAGTCCTTCTCCACGTCAACTTGCCCGCGACTCGTCGCGTGGTCTCGTCATCGGTGACGAAGCTCCTCCGGTCCACGTTCGCGGGCACGATTTCCATCGAACACATCGGGAGCCTCGGTCTCGGCGGCGTGTCGGGGCTCAGCGGGAAGATCTACGACCCCGAAGGTCGCCAGGTGCTCGCCGCCGATGGCATCCGCGTGCGCATCCGGGGTGTGCGCGCGCTGCGCTCCGTCCTGGGGGGCAAGGGAGACGTCATCCTCGCCTTTCCCGAGATATCCATCGCCCACGTCGACGTGTCACTCGACTCCGACGCCGCCGGCAACTTGCGCTTGGCCAATGCGTTCTCGTCGCCCGCGCCAGCCAAGGAGACGGAGCCGAAGACGCCGGGAAGAGGAGTGAGCCTCGATGCTCCGGAAATTGGCATTCGTCACGCGTGGGTGCACGGGCAGCCGGGCGGCTCACCCTATCTGGACGCCGACCTGAGGAACCTCGCAGGCAGGGGCCACTACGACCCGAATTCGATTCGCGCGAACGTCGACCGTCTCGAGCTCGTGACCCGCGGGCTGCCTCGCGGTGCCGATCCGAAGGGCCACCTCGAAGGGCGTTTCCAGATGCCGTCGGCGACGGGCAAGGACATGGAGCTCGCCGCCTCGTTCACCGGGACCATCTTCGGCGCGACCAGCGAACTTCGCGCGTCGCTCGACGGAAAGCGCGTGGACGGCACCTTCGATGCGCGCGACCTCACGGGCGAGCACGTTCGCGCAGCCTCCGAGCTCGAAATTCGCGATCAGGTCGTGTTTCACGCAGAGGCGCACGGCACGCTGCCACGTGTGGCGGCCGCGGCCCATGCCTCGCTGGGGCGCGGAACGGTCGACGCGAAGGCCGATCTCGATCTGAGCGATGGCTTCGCTGCGCGTGGAACGGTCTCCGCGCGCAACGTCGACCTGCAAGCGGTCGTGCGCTCCGCTCCATCGAGCGACCTGGGGTTCGACGCCTCGGCCGACGTGATGTTTCCCAAGAAGGGGGGCGTGTCCGGCACGGTCAGCGTCGACACGCTTCCTGGGAGAATCGACGGCGAGCTCGCTCCTGTGCTGAGCGTTCGCAGCGACCTTGCGACGGGAGCGCTGCGTGCGACGGGACGCGTGCTCGACGAGCGCTTCCCGTCGGAGTTCACCGTGACGGTTCGCCCCGAGCCGAACGACACGGTTTTCTCGGCCGACGTTTCATCGAAGGTTCCGGACCTGACGCGCCTCGGAAAGAAGGCTGGCCTCGTGGGCAGCGCCAGCGCGGACGCCAAGGGAACACTGCGTCTCTCCAACAAGTCGTTCGACGTGCGGGCGACGATCGATGGCACGAACGTAGCTCGCGGTGATTTCGGGGCCGATGCGATTCGCGCGCGCGTCAGCGCCAGCGGAACCGCCGACCATCCGAAGATCGAGCTCGGCGTCCACACCGAAGGGCTTCGCGGCGAAGGCCAGAGGCTCGATGCCGCCGACGTTCGTGGCCGCGTAGAGCTCGCGGGCTCACGGATCGTGGTTCACGAGCCGCACGTCGACGTCGTTCGCGGAGGCTTGTCGGCCTCGATTCTCGCGTCGGACGTCGACATCGGTGGGGCTCGCTTCCTCGTGAACGGCGCCGTCATCACGGGCGTGGGGGAGCCGATCTTCGCCGACGTGAGTCGCGATCGACGCGCGGTGAAGGTGAAGATCGATGCAAAGTCGGTCGATCTTGGTCGCCTCGCCGTCTTTGCCGGTCGCGGGAAAGACGTTCGCGCCGGCACTCTCGCGATTCAGGCGGATGCCATGCTCGAGCGCGACAATCCGAGGGGCGAGCTGCACGTCGACATGCAGAACCTCCATGCCTTCAAGATCGAGGGAGGGAGCCTCAAGGCCGACGCGACGGTCGCCGAGCGGCGGATCGGACTCGACCTCGACGCCGACGTTCCGAACGCCGGTCATCTCGCTTTCCACGGCACGCGGCTCTCGGTGTCCGGTCATCCGTCCCAGCTCGCTTCGTGGAAGGGCGTTTCGGGACGCGTGCGGTTCGACGGTTTCGTGGAGATGTCTCGCCTTCTGGCCATGTTTCCCGAGGGCTCGAGGCCGCCGGCCGATCTCGCAGGGTGGCTCTTCGTGCGCGGCACCGTAGGGCGCGACAGCCCCACGGCGGCTCCCGAAGCGCGCGTGAGCATCCGCACGAAAGGGCTCGTCGTCGCCGAGGGGCAGGCGACGAGTACGAAAATGGGCAAGACCGAGATCCGCAAGGAGGTCGGCTTCCGTTCGAGCGAAATGGACGTGGCCTTCGACATTCGCGTCGATGGCACCTCCGGCGCCGGTGAGTTCGCCGCGCGCGTCACCGATTCGCGCGGCGCGCTGTTGTCGCTCGATGCCAAGGCCGACCTGCCGTATGCCGAGCTCCTCGCCGACTTCGGAGGCACGCTCGAAAAAACGAAGAGTGCGCCCGTGAGCATGCTGGTCACCGTGCCTACGCGAACGCTCGACCGATTGCCCGCCGTCTTCGGCACGAAGATGACGGCGGGGACGGTGGGCGGCCAGCTCGAGCTCACCGGCACGGTTGCCGAGCCGCACCTCTCGCTACAGGCGAAGGCACACGGCATTCGATCGAAGTACGCAGCGCTCGACCTGGCGACCGACACCGATCTGAACCTCGCTTACGACGGAGCGAAGGCGACGCTCGGCGTCGAGATGAAGAGTCGGGGCAAAAAGGCGCTGGCGATCGATGCCACGGCCGAAGCAAAGGTGGCCGACCTCCTCATCGCTTCGCGGGCCTCCGTGCCGTGGACGACGAGCGCCAAGGCGCACCTCGACGGTTTCCCGCTGGACCTCGTGTCATCGCTCGCCGATCGGCGCATTCGCGGCAACGTGACCGGCGACGTCGTGCTCGATGGTCTCCACAAGGACGCCCATCTCAAGGCCGATCTCGCCCTCGGCGGACTTCGGATCGGGCGCGCCGACTACGAGAAGGGCAAGATCTCCCTCGAAGCCGGTGATGGGAAGCTCACCGCCGCGGCGCGCATCGATCAAAAGGATGGCCAGAAGGATGGCTTCCTCGATCTCCAAGCTTCGAGTGGCCTCGCCTGGGGTGGCAATGTGGTGCCGAGGCTCGACCCGGCCGAGCCCTTCGATGCGCACCTCGTCGCCAAGGCGTTCCGAGCCTCGGCCATTCTCCCCTTCGTCCAGACCGTGATGAACGAGCTCGATGGCCGGCTCGACGGCGATCTCCGCTTCGCGTTCGACCCGCGAACCAAGAGCGCCACGATGGGCGGCCAACTCGACTTCAAAGACGGAAATGTGCAGATCGCAGCCATCGGTGAAGAATTCGAGGACGCGCAGGCGAAGGTCATGATCGAGCAGGACGGAACGATTCGCGTCACCAACGTCGAGGCGTCGACCTCCGACGGCCACGTCTCCGCGAATGCAGTCCTGAAGATGGACGGGCTGAGCTTCGCCGGTGCGAACGCGAATCTGAAGATCCCCGACAAGAAGGCGATCGACCTTGCCGTCCAGGGAAAGCCCATCGGCAACGTCTTCGGCGAAGCCAGCGTCGACATCCACAAGAGCCCCGACGACCCGAAGAAGCTCGTCGTGGCGGTGAACGTGCCGAAGTTCAACGTCAAGCTCGCGAAGTCGCTGAAGACCGGCGTGCAGGAGCTCGGGAAGAACGAGCAGATCAAAGTAGGCGTGTACCGCTCGCCGACCGAGTTCGTTCGCTTGCGGCTCGACAAGGGCGATCTCGAGGAGGAAGAAACGCCGGCGTCGCTCTACGACGTCGACGTCACGCTCGGCGAGGTGGTCGTGGTGCGCGGCACCCAAGCGCGCATCGTCCTGACGGGCCACCCCCGCGTCTCGCTCGACGGCAAGACGGTGATGAGCGGTCAGATCTCGGTGAAGAGTGGCAAGATCGACGTGCAGGGCAAGGAGTTCGTCGTCGAGCGCGGCACGGTCACCTTCAATCCCGAGGACACCGCGAACCCCACGATCGTGGCGACGGCGACGTGGACCGCGAACGACGGCACGAAGGTCTACGCCGACTTCGCCGGCCCGCTGAAGACCGGCCAGCTGAACCTGCACTCGGAGCCTCCGCGTCCGAAGAACGAGCTCTTCGCGCTCGTGCTCTTCGGCAGTGCCGATGGAATGAACGCCTCACCCACCGCAACGGGACAGCAGGCGAACTCGACGACTCGCGCCGCCGCGGCGGTGGGTGGTGCCGTTGCAGCGCAAGGCCTCACCGACGCACTCGATGACCTCACCGGCATCCAGGCCACAGCGCGCATCGACACGACGTTGGCGAACAATCCACGTCCGGAGGTCGAGGTTCAGATCTCGCGTGCCATCTCCGTGCAGTTCGCTCACGTGCTCGGAACGCCGCCCATCACCGATCCGGACACGAACCTCGCGACGATCGACTGGCGCTTCCATACGAACTGGTCGCTCGAGACCACGTTCGGAGACCGCGGCAAGGCCGTCGCCGATGCGGTCTGGCAGAAGCGGTACTGACGACGCGCGTCGGACGTGCAGTGGCACGCGGTTCGCACGAGGTCAGAGCCGAGCATCCACAGGAGATTCCATGCAACAGCTGCCTTCATCCGAGCTCGAGGGTCCGCTTCGCAACGACGCCTCCACGGCGGAGTTGCTGCGCGAGGCACTCGACGAGGCCAAGGAGCTCGCCCGCATCGAGGTGGAGCTCGCCCGCGCCGACGTGAAGCACGAGATCGTTCGTTCGAAGCGGGCCGCCATCGGATTCGCGGTCGCGATCGTCGCGGCGTTGATGGTGATTTGCCTCCTCGGCTATGCGCTCGTGATGGCGTTCGGCGGAACGGCGCTCGTCGCGCTCGTCGTCGCCGGTTGTTTCTTGGCGGCCGCCGGCATCGCCGCGCTCATCGGCTACACGCTCTTGCCGAAGAAGCCGCTCGAGGCGACGCGCTCTCGTCTCCAGCTCGACGTCAACCACTTGAAGGAGCACATCGCGTGACCATGCAGCTCTCCACGGCGGGCGACGAGCGCGAGCGACTCGAACAACGGGCGAACGCCATTCGCGCGCGTTTGCTGCGTACGATCGATGCGCTCGATTTTCGCCGCCATCAGGTCTCCGAGGTCGGTCACTACGCAAAGCGCGTGGCGGCGCCGGTGGTCCTCACGTTCGTCGGCCTTGCGGTGGTGAGTGCGGGCGCAACCTTTGGCGTGGTCGGCGCAGTACGACGCCGGAGGCGCCGCCGTTGGGATCGCCGCTTGGGGAACAGGCTCGCGCCCCTCGCGCGTCAGCTGCGCGGCGAGAAGAAGCCGTCGATCGCGGCCGAAGTCCTGCGCAAGGGCGCGCTCGCCGCGGCCTCGGTTCTGGTGACGCAGCTGGCCAAACGCGCGATGAAGAACATGCTCGACGGAAAGCTGCCGAGCGGAAGACGACTCGAGGAACTCGGCGAGCCGACGGAAGATCGCGTGTCCGTGGTCGACGCTCCGCTCTTTGCCGAAATCGATGCCCGCTACAACGGAGGCGATCGATGACCATTCTCGACGAAGCCTTGGTCGACGAAGCCGCGCGGGAGACGTTCCCGGCGAGCGATGCGCCTTCGTGGACGCCGACACATACCGGTGGACGGCCGAGGAAGGCCGCGCTCGCGCCGCACGAGGTGCGGGGAAAGCTCCGTAACGACGTCGAAGCGCTCTGGATGGAGGCTCGTGCTCGCCGCCAGCGAGGGATGACGCCGGACCGGTTCTCGATCGCGGGCGACTTCGTGGCGGACACGTTCCTCGAGAGCGGCCGCGCGGTGACACGTCTGCCGCTCACGTGCACGACGACGTTGCCGGGTAATCGCATCGAGAATATCGAGTGCGTGATTCGCGGCGAACCGAACGCGGCGGGCCTCGGCGAGATCGTGGTCGGCGCGCGCTACGACGGGATCGTGGCGGCGGGCGGGCGTGACGAGGGGATCGACGCGACCGGCCTCGTTCTCCTGCTCGCCCTCGCGAGACATCTCGAGGGCTTCACGTTCGGTCGCACCGTGCGGCTCGTCGGGTTCGCCGACGTGCCCAACGCGTCGTGGCGCGACCATCCTCGCGAGACGCGCGGGAGTCGCGCGTATGCCCATCGGCTTCGCGAGAAGGGCACGCGCGTCGATGGCATGGTGTGCCTCGATGGGTTCGCGCTTCGTGATGGGGTCGAAGAAGGTGGCGAGGTCGTCGCCCTCTTCGGGAATCCGCGTTCCGAGGCCCTGGTCGCGCAGGCCGCCTACGCGTTCCGTCTCGGCGTGCACATGCCGGTGCGCGGCTTCGTGCTGCCGAGCATTTTCCCGATGGCGTCGTCGGCCGATCAGCGTGCATTCTGGCGCGAGGGCTACCCGGCGATGCGCGTGTCGAACGTCGCGTCGTTCGACTTCTTGCGTTTCGCACGGCCCGGGCGCGACGCCTCGGGGATCACGCCTGCCGATCACGACTTCGTTGCGATGACCGACGTCGTGCTCGGACTCGCGGCGGTGATCGAGCGGCTTGCCGTGCTCGAAACGATGCGGTGAGCCACCTTCACCAGGTGAGCCAGGTGAACGAGCGCCGCGGTTTTGCGCCGCGAGCGAATCGACGGACGAGGTCGTTCGCGTGTGCGCCACGACACGGACGCGCCGTGCTAGCGTCCGTTGTCTCCGCATGGAACCGCGCCTGAGTCTCGTCACCCTCGGAGTCGGAAACCTCGAACGCGCCGTGCGCTTTTACGAGAAGGTGCTGCGGCTTCCTCGCATCCCGACGCCGCCGACGGTGGCGTTCTTCGAGCTCGGCAAGACGTGGCTCTCGCTCTACCCGCGTGAGCTTCTCGCGGCCGACGCGGGCGTTCCCGCCGAAGGTTCGGGCTTCGCGGGCATCACCCTCGCGCACAACGTTCGTTCGCAGAAGCATGTCGATGCGCTGATGGCCGAAGTCGCATCGGGGGGCGGCCGCATCGTCAAGCCCGCGCGCGACACGGAATGGGGCGGCTACGCGGGATATTTCTCGGATCCCGATGGCTTCCTCTGGGAGGTCGCGTACAACCCTCAGTTTCCTCATACCTGATCGAGGTCGACCCATGAATCATGCGATTCGCTTTCACCAGACCGGTGGCCCCGAGGTCCTGCGCTGGGAGTCCGTCGATCTCGCGCCGCCCGAGCCGGGCGAGGTTCGTGTTCGGCACACGGCGATCGGCCTGAACTTCATCGACACGTACCATCGCAGCGGGCTGTATCCGGTGGCGTTGCCGTCGGGGCTCGGCTCGGAGGCCGCGGGCATCGTCGAAGATCTCGGTCCGGGCGTCCGCGGCTTTTCGATCGGCGATCGGGTGACGTACGCGAGCGGCCCTCTCGGTGCCTACGCCGAGGTGCGGAACGTTCCGGCCTCCGTGCTGGTGAAGATCCCGCAGGGCGTCGACGACAAGGTGGCTGCTGCCGTGATGCTCAAGGGCATGACCGCGCAGTATCTCGTCCGGCGCACCTACGAAGTGAAACGCGGCGACACCATCCTCGTGCACGCGGCGGCCGGTGGCGTGGGTCTCATCCTCTGCCAGTGGGCCAAGCACCTCGGCGCCACGGTCATCGGTACCGTGGGCAGCGAAGAGAAGGCCAAGCTCGCGCGCGAACACGGTTGCGATCACGTGCTGCTCTACCGAACCGAGAATGTCCCCGAACGCGTGCGCGAGCTCACGAACGGCGTGGGCGTGCCCGTCGTCTACGACTCGGTCGGCAAAGACACGTTCGCGATGTCGCTCGACAGCCTCCGCCTGCGCGGCTTGATGGTGACCTTCGGCAATTCCTCGGGAGCCGTCGGGCCGATCGATCCTCGCGTGCTCGCGCAGAAAGGCTCGCTCTATCTGACGCGTCCCACGCTGGCCACCTACATCCACGATCGCGCGGAGCTCGAAGCCACCGCCGGGGAGCTCCTCGACCTCGTGGCGAAGGGCGTCCTTCGCGTGAACGTCTCCCAGACGTATCACCTTCGCGACGCCGAGCGCGCGCACCGCGATCTCGAAGCGCGCAAGACGACGGGCTCGACGGTTCTTCTGCCCTGAAGCTAGTCAGCGTCGCGCCGGCGTTCGAACGTCTCTTCAGGAAACGGTGAGAGCAGGCGTCTCGGTGGTCTTCTTGGCGCTGCTCTTCCCGCCGGCGCGAGGGACCACGCCGAGCATGGCCTGAACTTCGTCGAGCGGCGTGTTCCAGAGATCGTTCCAGCGCACGCCGAAGAGCGGACGTGCGCTCTTGCCCATCTCCCAGCCTCGAGCGACGGCGTCCATCATCGCGCCCCGCGCGGACATCTCGAAGAGCGCGACGCGCAGACAGCCGACGGCAAGGAGGACCGCGGGCAGGGGACCCGGGATTTGCGCGAGGTAGAAGGCCTGAAGGCCGATCTCCTCGGGCCAGGTCGTGCCGAATTCGGTCACCGTGTGCCAGACGTCGTGCGTTTCGTAGAGGTGGGCGCGCACGTACGTGGCGCGGTCCGGGCTCTGGAGCGGCGGGATGTCTTTCGGGTCGAGGCCCTGCGCGATCATCGTGTCGGCGAAGGCTCGTCCGAGGGAGCCTTCGGGGCAGCGCTTCAGCTCCTGCAAGTCGACGTCGATGCGAGGTCGCTCGTCGAGCGCACGGTCGCCTTGCGGATCACGTGCGAGCGCCGCGGCCATCTTGTCGATGACCTCCGGCGTCGAGAGAGCGTCGGCCATCTCGAACACCTGGCCGAGGCGATTCGGATCGCGCACGAGCGCAGCAAGACTGTAGAGGGCTTTCGCGGCGCGAATGGGCTTCCAGGACATCGTGGGCTCCTGGAGAGACTATGCAAGTCATCGCTCACATTCTCAACTCGTCTTCCGACGGGGACGAGCGACACTCGAAGTGCCTCATTTTAGGGCGCTTCGTCGCCCGTTTTGCGCATGAGCCGAGTCACCACTCGCATCTTGATGCTCAACCTTTCGGCAGTCGTGTCTTGAGCGGGCGCCACTTCATGTTCATGTAAACGTCGCCGGCGTCGAGCTCGTCGAGCATCTGCGTGAGGCGCTTCTGCTTGGTCTCGTCGCGCTTCGCTCGCGCGATCCAGCCGAGGTAGTCGTTCTGCTGGAAGGCCGGTCGCGCGCGGTAGGCCGGCATCAGGCCTCGCTCGTCGAGCGCGCGCTTCACGAACGCGGGCATCGGTTGGATGGCTCGCTTCAGGTTGCCCATCGCCGGTTGCGGCTTGGGTCGTGAAGCTTCGCGCTTCGTCGCGCGTTTCGCGCGAGAGGGGGAGGCGGGCATGCGATTAATCCTCGATGGCTTGGTAGGCGGACGTCCAGAAATCCAAGTAGAGCGGGTTCTGCGAGGGGAACCCCGCGCGCTGGCTGAGCATGATGCCTACCATGCGCTCTTTGGGATCGTTGGCCCATGCGGTGCCGAGCCCGCCGTCCCAACCATAGCGGCCGGGGATCTTGTAGAGGTCGGTGCGCTTCGTGGCGATAGAGACGCCGAAGCCCCAGCCGTGGTCGTCCCACAGTCCGGCGAAGGGAGAGAGCGCTTTCTGCTCGGGCGTGAGCTGGTCGGTGGTCATGGTCTCGACGGAGGCGCGCGAAAGGATCGACGTGTTGCCGTCTTTGCCACCGTTCATGAGCATTCGCGCGAAGGCGAAGAAGTCGTCGGCGGTGGAGACGAGCCCGGCGCTGCCCGAAGGAAACGGCGGCGGCGTGTTCCACTGGCTGTCTTCGACCGAGTCGTAGATCGCGACGGGCTTGTCCGCCGAAAGGGCCCAGTAGCTCGTTGCGAGTCGGTGACGTTCCTCCGCGGGCACCGTGAAGAACGTGTCCTTCATGCCGAGGGGCTCGAAGATTCGCTCGCGCAGGAAATCCTCGAACGACTTGCCGGACGCACGCGCGACGAGCACCGCGAGAAGCTCGGAGCCGGTGCCGTACCGCCACTGCTCGCCAGGTTGATGGACGAGCGGCAGCGTGCCGAGGCGACGCATCCACTCGTCGGGTGTATGCGGCGTGCGCGGCTTCGGCGCACCGAACTTCAATTCGAGCGCGTCGATGGCTTTCGTGACGGACTCGTGGACGGAAGGCCCGAAGTAGAAGCCGTAGCCGGCGCGGAAGGTGAGGAGGTCACGCAACGTGATCGCGCGCTTCGCAGGCACGGTGTCGTGGAGAGGAGCGTCGGGCGCGCGGAGAACGGTGCGGTTCGCGAGCTCCGGCAGGAACGTATCGACCGGCTCGTCGAGACGGAGCACGCACTCCTCGACCAGAATCATCGTGGCGACCGCGGTGACGGGCTTGGTCATCGACGAGATGCGAAAGAGCGTGTCGCGTTGCATCGGAGCGCCGCCGAACGCCTGCGCGCCGATGACATCGACGTGAATCTCTGTCCCGCGCGCCACGAGCGTGACCACGCCGGGCGCGAACCCGCTCTCGACGTGACGCTCGAGGTTGTCCTGCATGCGATGGAGTCGTGCTTTCGAAAATCCGCTGGTGCTCATGCCTCGTTCTCCTTGGTCGTTGCGACGATCCGACGAACGAGCCCTCGTGCAATCGACGTGCGAGCGTGCTCGGGCGGACGATTCTGTCGTGGAATCGTCCGTCCTTCCCTGGATCGTTCCATCCCCATGTCTGACGCGCTCCCGTCACTTGGATGCCCGCTATGGACGGAATTTTCGATGATTTGCCATCAAACGTTCTCCGGCCTGACATGTGCCTACCTGCCGGCTCATGATCCGTTCGAGGTGGCTCGCAGCCCTGTGCTTGGCGGCGGTGACGTCCGTGGCCGGCTGCGGCTCGGAGGCCGACACGACCAGCTCGAACGACGTCGTCGGTGGCAAGAAGGGAACGTCCACGAACGACCCGAACGGCGCCTCCTCGTCGCCCGAGGTGATTCGCGAGCGCCCTTGGGAAGTCCTCTCGAACAAGGGCGAGACGTACCTCGCCGACGTCTTCTACGCCGAGCCGATCGAGAACGAGCAGGTCATGCCGTGGGCCATCGACGGTCGGCCGGTCATCGATCGTCTCGTCTACCCGACGCTCGGCAATCCGAACCTCTTCGTGCGTGACGATGCGGCCGACGAGCTCGTCATGGTTACGCGCATCGAAGCCGACGCGATCGCGCATCTCGCGCCGAACGCGCCAGCGTCGACCGACGGTTCTCCTCGGCCGCTGACCCTCGAGACGGACGACGCGAACGACATCGCCTTCTTTCTCGTCGCGAAGAATGCGCGCGCGCGGGCGACCGAGAGCGGCAATGCGCAGTCGCCCGGCGATGGCGTCTATCGCATCACGCCCTCGAAGATGCTGGTGAACGCCGAGCCGGCCGACATGCCGGACGCGTTCAAGAGGCGAAGCACGATTCGCTTCGTCTTCGATCAGGCGGCCATGCAAAATGTGCCGCCGGGGCTCTACGACGCACGCTTCGAAGTTCGCAAGAACGGCAAGGTCTACGCGAACGTCTTCGAGTGGCAATACAACGCCGTGCGCGTGTTCCAGCACGAATCCGAGGAGTACACGGCACTCAACGTGACCGACACGCAGGTCTCGGTGGGTAGCGCGTACGCGACGATCACGGCCGATATGCTCGACCAGTTCGTCGACAACGTGAATGGCAGCTCCGAGCCGAACGTTCGGAACGCGGCATTCATCACGTTCAACGGCGATCTCCACAACGGCGGCTCGCCCGGCTCGCTCACTGAATCGACGGTGGCGACGACGTACAACGACGAAGCGAAGCGCGTCATCGCTGCGCTGAAGCGCCTCGACTATCCAATCTTCCTGACGCCGGGAAATCACGACGGCTACGCCTCCGTCGGCCACGTTCCGGGCCTCGTGGAATCCTTCGACGCCAAGGTGGGAACCACGCTCGAGGGCGTCATCGACCTGCAAAACAACATCGCGTGGCCCGACTACTCGTGGAGCGCGCTCTCGGCGTTCCTCGACAAGAGCCATGACACCGTCGGCGGTCTCCATCGCGACATCTACCAGGGCGCGTTCAAGCGCTCGCCCGGCGACTCGTTCGCAACCTCCTTCTCCGAAGTGCCGCGCAGCGATCGCAACATGATCCTGTACGACGGCTTCTACCAGTGGAAGAAGACGTACGGACCGCTCTACGCGTCATGGACGTTCGCCAAGAATCGTTACGTGTCGATGAATACGTACGAGCTTCGCCAGCACCGCCGAACCGGCTGGGGCATGTACACGGTGAACTACGGCGGCGGCGTCTCCAAGGTGCAGCTCGATTGGCTGGATCGTGAGCTCGTTCGCGCGACGGTGGCCGCACAAGACGTGGTGCTCGTCATGCACCACGATCCGCGCGGCGGACACCTCGGCAAGGACTTCGGCTACTACTTTCCGCTCCTGAACTACCAGAGCATCGCGCAGAGCACGCTGAACTATCTGCTCGGCGAGGTGTTTCTGCCGCTCATTTGCAAGAACGATGACCTCGATCTGTCGATCGAAGATCGCGACAGCTGCCTACACGACGGATTGCAGGAGTGGATGGGCCCCGACGAGGATTTCGACCACGAGGGTAGTGGCTACTTCCTATCGGGCGTGGAGCTCCTCCAGCGGATTGCCCAGAACTCGCGCATTCGCACGTTGCTCATCGGTCACGCGCATCTCAATTCGCTGGAGATGAAGCAGTCGGGCGACGCGCTCGTTCCCAATCGCATCGCGCTCGACGACAAGAGTAACGCGCGCATCGAAGCACTCGAGCTCGCGAACCCAGTTCGGCGTTTCGCGTGGGAGAACGGCGACGCCACGCGCGAAGGAAGCCGCGCCGCCATCGCCGCGACGAAGCGCACGGTTGCCGCCTGGCGCGATCGTCTCGCCCCGATGCTTGCCGCGCGCACGTCACAAGAGATGCCGCAAAAGATGCTCGACGCCGACGACGGCGGCCCGCGCGAGCTCGCCATCGTGCGCCTGACGTCGAACGCGGACCTCTCCGACGAAAAGTACGGCGCCCAGTCGATGTACGGCTATTCGGTCCTGCACGTGAACAAGCAGGCTGGCGGCGTTCCTCGCATCAACCGCGTCACGTACATGATCAACGCAGGCTCCTCCGAGTTCGATCAGGTTGCCACGGTCGATCTCGACCGCACCGCCAGCTTCGACTCCCGCGCCCCGACGAACCCCGCCGCCCAGCTCTTCAAGTGGTGAGGGCGTTCGCTCCGCGCAAGTCGCAATTGCGGTTGAGGTGAGTTTTTCTCGAGGAATTTCGGAGGCCTGAAAAAAATATCGAGGGGCATGTCGATCCGGCCCTGCTTCGTTCGCCGTGTCAGTGAAGGCAGGCAAGAGAGCCGGCCTCGACCAAACACGAACGGAGGACCGTCATGGAAAAGGCGCTCGCTTACCCCTCGATCGATACCCGCGACTCGCGCGTGCAGCTCTGGATTGGCCGTGTGCTCACCGGGCTCATCGTCGCCTTTCTCCTCGTCGACGCGCTCGGCAAGTTGGTTCTGCTCGCGCCCGTCGTCGAGGGCTCGGCGAAGGTCGGCCTCGCGTTCGAGGTCATTCGCCCGCTCGGCGCGGTGCTCGCCGTCTCGACGCTGCTCCACATCATTCCGAGGACGCAATTCCTCGGCGCAGTCCTCGTGACCGCCTATCTCGGCGGCGCCGTCTCCACACACGTGCGGACGGGCACACCGTTCTGGTTCGCGGTCGTCATGGGCGTGCTGCTCTGGGTTGCCTACGCTCTGCGCAACGCACAACTTCGCGAGCTCATCCTGTCCCCGCGCAAGTAATCGCGCCATCAAGGCGGCTGCTGAAAGATGGCAGTCGCCGGTGACGAGAGTCGGCGCCCGCCATGAGCGCCTAAGTGCCGGACCGTATTCGGCAGGGATGCGCAGGCATCATCCCCAGGGAGGATAGACAAGGCGGTGTCGTGCATTGCACTCTCCTCTTTGTTTCTACGCGGCTCGCAGCTGCTCTGAAACCGCCCGATGGTCTTGCGACCGTCACTTCTCGCGATAGAGGTCGCCCGTGCGCTTTCGGCTGCTGTCCGCTCTTTCTTCACTGACCACAATCACGGCACTGCTCGTTGCCTGTGGGCAGGTGATCGATCCGCTCGACGAACCCGTCGATCCCTCGACAGACGCATCTTTCCCCGACGGGGGAGTCGGTGCGGAAGCCGACGCGCACGTCGAGCCTTTGCCGGACGCGCAGGCCGACGGCTCGATTGTGCCGGATGACGGCTCGGCGGATGGAGGTCAGGACGCCGCGGAGCCCCCGTGTGTCGAGGGGGACGTGATGGTGATGTCGTCGAGCGACGCTGCCGCACTCGCGTCGATCACGTGCATCCGTGGCTCGCTTACGATCGATACGACGAGTCCGATCGCGCTCCCGCGGCTTCGGGAGGTGTCGGGCAGCATCTTCTTCGTGAGCACGAGTCCGGTCGTGACCTTGGACGCGCTCGAGGTAATCGGGGCCAACCTTCGAGTCGTATCCAGCAGCACTTCGACGCTCTCGTTGCCACTCCTGCGGAACGTCGCCGGCACGTTCGCTGTCGAGCTTGCTTCGGTGATATCGATCGACGCGCCGCAACTAGCGTCGGTCGGTGACCTGCGGATATCGACCCTCGGGACGGTTCAGAAGCTCTCGCTGCCAGCACTGAAGACCATCTCGGGCAACGCCACCTTCTCCATGGCCAGCCTTCGGGAGCTCGCGCTCCCGAGCCTCGAGCGGATCGAAGGGTGGTTCTCTGTGGACGCCCTCAATGGCCTCACCACGTTGGATCTTCCGCGTCTTCGCGACGTCGTTGGCGACGTCTACTTCGCGTACGTGCGCGAGCGGATCTCACTGACCTTCCCCGCGCTCGAGCATGCGGGCTCGTTCACGGTCGGCGGAACGGACAACCGCCTCGAGGAGCTGTCTTTCCCAGTCCTCACCCACGTCGGTCCGGTGAGCATCCGCTTGACGGGCCGGCTCGCGCAGCTCTCGATGCCGGAGCTCATCGAGTGCGGGGGACTCACGCTCGATGACGCCGCGCTCACGACCCTCCGCTTGCCGGAGCTGAAGAAAGCGACAGGCAAGATTTGGGTGCAGCCCTGGAGCAAGGGCAAGCTGGCGCTCGCCTCCATGCAGCTCCCGAAGCTCGAGGAGGCCGAGAGCATCGTGCTCGGCGACCTCCCGGAACTTGCATCGATCGATCTCCCGCGGCTCAAGACCGTCACGAACGAGTTACTGCTTTTCCGCGCTCCGCGCGCGACCCAGCTCTCGCTGCCGTCACTGACATCGGTCGGTACGCTGAGGGCGTACGAGCTGGCGACGATCACGAAGGTGTCGGCGCCGCTGCTGCAAGGGAGCGGGACGACGGTGATTACCATCGGGCCGGCGCCCATGCTGAGCCGCGTCGACCTTTCCGCCGTGACCGACCTCGAGGGGGTCCAACTCCAGGAAGCCAACCGCCTCACGACCTTCTCGCTTCCTGCGGCGACGGGTGTGAAATGGGTCGAGATTGCGAATCTTTCGGCGCTCACGAGCATCGCCTTTCCGGCGTTGGAGTCGGTTTCCTCCCTGGGGCTTTATGGCCTTGGGAAACTTGCGAGTGTCGAGGTTCCTCAACTTCACTCGCTCAACGCGCTCGTGCTCGATCGAGCACCAAAGCTCGTAAACCTCGGTCCGCTCGCGACGGTGCCGACGTCTCTTAAATTCTTGCACCTGGCGAACCTCGCCGCAGAGTCGCTGGTATTCCCGAACTTGGTAGAGACGGACAATCTGTACTTGTCGAGCAACTACGCCCTCACGAACATTTCGTTTCCGTCGCTCGCTCGCGTATCCACGGGCAACATCGAGTATTGCCCGGAGCTCCCCTCGTGCTCTGTCGATGCCATCAATACCCGTCTCACCTCCGGCAGGATCGATTGGTACGCCCTCGGTCGGTGCACGCCGTGACGGTCATCGAATCGTAGGGCCCCCGAATAGTGGAAGGCGGCGGACGCAACAGCACCCCAGTGGTGGCCTGCCCTGAGTCACGCGGCGAGGCATGCCTGTGAGTAGGTCCATCGGTTCCCGTGTGTCTCTTGCGTTTCCCTTGGAGGTCGAGGATGGCTGGCCGCCGGTGGCAGTCGAGTCATTGCCGTTCCGAATAGCGTCCGAGGGCTATGTGGCAGTCGAGTCACCACGATTCGTGAGGGACCTGTCCGTGGGCGACGTGATCGACGCCACGCTCGAGGCGGGGGGGGACCGCGTTCAGCCTTGGCGCCATGTCGCAAGATCTGGCCGCACCACCGTCTGGCTGTTGCGATTGCAACCCTCAGGTACGATCGACACCGTTCTAGCCCAACTGCGTGGGATTGGCTGCAACACGGTGACGCTCGAGCAGGCAGGAACCTACTCCATCGATGTCCCCGAATCGGTTCCGATCAAAACGGTGGATGCCGCACTGGCACGTCTGGACCATGACTCGGTAGCAGTCGCGTTTCCATCGATGCGCCATCAAGATTAGGGAGTGCGATGCGAGGACAAAACGAGACTCACGAGCCGGTGAAGGACGAGAATTCGGCGCATCCTATTGCAAGCGTTTGGCGGCCAGTATTCCGAGAGGTCGTCAACGCGCTCGTTCACGGAGACTATGAACTTGTGAGACGCCCTAGCTCTGTTGCGCCGGTCTCGGCGAAGACCGTTGACCAAATACAGGGCTACGTCACGGACTATGGTGAGACTCTTGCTGAGCTTCCTGATGAAACGTGGCGCACCTCAGTCTCGCATTGGATGGGGACCTACTGGCAGGTGCTCATAGATCTGTGGACAATCGAGTCAGGGGCGAGCGATCTCGTACTCGATGCCTGGGTGTTCGAGACCGAGGACGGCTTCCGATTCGAGATCAACTCTGTGTACGTGCCGTAGGCGTGATCGGAGTCCACCGGTTTATGAGCTTGTTGACGGCGTGGACATCGTCCTCGATATGACGAGAAACGAAAGGCATGATTCCAAGAAAGCCTTTCATGAGGGGCATCCGGGCGTGTCGTTGGCCTGCAACGATCGAAGTCGGGGGACCCCATTCAACTACAACAAGATCGAATCGCAGTGATGATTCCGCATAGAGGACGGCGAGTTGTCATGAACAAGTCCTCCGTGGTTGCGTCCGCGATACAGAGTATGTTCGACGAGCTCGGCACGCTTGCCGACGAGTACGACGAGTTCACGGACACCGACGTTCGTGAGGCAGTCCACATGACACTGACGCGCCACTTTGTTTGGGGAGAGAGAGAGGAACCGCTTCCTGTCTCCTACGGAATGAGAAGCGCGGAAGGAGATGCGCTGATTCGGACCAACATAGAGGAGTTCCTACGTTGGACGTTCGAGGAGGTGTCGCGGATTCCACCAGGCAAGCCGCGGCTCATGCTCCTCCAAGACCCAGACATCCAAGCAGCGAATGGGATGCGCTACGATGAGCTGTTCGGTCATCGTGATGAACCGCTGCCGAACACCCCCTTAGCGGCAGACATGTTTGCCCTCCCCCAATACGATGAATGAGGAGTACGGACTCCGACGATAATACTACGCTCACCGCGCTCGAACTGGACACCATTCCACGAGCTCGTGGCGGTCGCGTCGACGGATTCGGATCCTTTGGCAACGCCGTGAAGTCGAACTGACAATCGCCGCGACGGACTCTCCGTCGACGCCGTCAATGCGCATCTCGTGTCCGGCTGGATCCCGTGGCACGCCCTCGGTCGGTGCACGCCGTGACGGTCATCGAATCGCAGCTTTAGGAGCTATCGCTTCGAGCGGGGAGCGAGTCGCTCGGTCGAAGCCTTCTTCTTTCGTGCTCCAACCGCTTTCGATGCGGCGGCCTTCACGATGCGTTGGAAGGTGGGACACTCCACGTGGCTTGGTGCGGGGCAGGCCGCGGCGTGCCTCAGGCCGTCGCGAATGGCGCTGAGCTTGCGAATGGTCGCGTCGAGCTCGTCGGCTTTGGCCGTGAGCAAGCGTCGGTCGATGTTCGGGCGCCCGTCCGGGCCGAACATGAGAACGATCTCGTCGAGCGAGAAGCCGGCCTCGCTCCCAATGGCGATGAGCGCGAGCCGTTCGAGAACACTCGCATCGAACACGCGCCGAAGGCCGCGCCTGCCGATGGACCGGATCAGCCCTTTCTCCTCGTAAAAGCGCAGCGTCGAGGCGGGAATCCCGGAGCGGCGTGCGACTTCTGCGATGTCCAGGTCTTTCACGTCTTGACCTCAAGTCGACTTGAATTGGCACCATTCGTCTACCGATTCTCGACGACGAGAGAAAGGACGCGCGGATGAACGACGAACAGGTCACGGCTTGGAACGGCCCTTCGGGGCACGCGTGGGTCGAATCACAGCCTTTGCTCGATCGGATCCTCGAGCCGATGGCAGAGCTCCTGCTGCGAGCGGTGCCGGAAGGTTCGGCTCGGCGGATTCTCGACGTGGGGTGCGGCGCCGGCGCGACGACACTCGCCTTCGCCCGTCGAGTCGGCGCCGAGGGCAGCTGCCTTGGCATCGACATCTCTCAGCCGATGATCGACGCCGCGCGAGCCCGAGCCGAACGCGAAGGCGTGCCGGCGAGGTTCGTCATCGCCGACGCACAGACGCACGCCTTCGAGCCGGCGAGCTTCGACCTGATCGTCTCGCGCTTCGGCGTGATGTTCTTCGACGATCCGGTCAGCGCTTTTACGAACCTTCGACGCGCCGCCAAGAACGACGCCGAGCTCCGCTTCGTCGCCTGGCGAAGCCCCGCGGACAATCCCTTCATGACGACGGCCGAACGCGCCGCGGCTCCACTCTTGCCGAACCTGCCAGCACGCCGCCCCGACGGCCCGGGTCAGTTCGCCTTCGGCGACGCCGCTCGGGTCCGCAACATTCTGGAGCAAGCAGGGTGGGCGGCGATCGATATCCAGCCCGTCGATCTCGTGTGCAGCTTCCCTGAAAAAGATCTCGTCCGTTATCTGACGCGGATGGGCCCACTCGGCCGCGTGCTCGACGACGCCGACGACGCGACACGAACGAGAATCATCTCGTCGATCCGCGCTGCGTTCGACCCCTTCGTGCACGGCGACGAGGTCCGCTTCACGTCCGCCTCGTGGCAAGTCGTCGCCCACGCCCCGCGCTGATCAGGGGATGCTTTTGCAGCAGCGGAAGCCGAGGTGGTAGTTCACGTGCCACGCGTTATCGAGCTTCTCGACGTGCCAGCGGGGGTCGAAGTTGCAGTGATCCGGGTAGGCGCCCGTCTTGTTGGTCGTGGTCTCGGGGACGGGCTCGCCGGGCTCTTTCGCGAGCTCGGTGTAGAACCACGCGCTGCCTTTGAGCTGTGTGTACACCACCTCGCCTTCGCGGCGCATCATGACTTCGGCCACGTTGCCGTGCTGATCGAACACGCCGAAGCGGGAGCGGCACTCTGGGAAGGAGCCCGAAGGCTCGGTGTCGGTCGGGCAGGTGTCCCAGGTGGTCTTCGCGGTCTGCACCACGCAGGCCGTCCGGTGCCTTCGGTTCGTGTGGCAGATCTCGAGGTCGAGCTTGTTGCCGTAGGCGTAGCGCCGGTCGGCGCCGCCTTCGGGATCGCCGCGGCAGGCGATGTTCCACTCGGTCTGCGCGCAGAGACGCTTGCCCTGGAGCTCGCACACCTTCTTGGCGTAGGTCGGTGGCGTCCAGACCATCGGCAGCTCGCACGGCTTGTTCGGGAACTCGAAGACGTCGATGCAGAACCAGGGCTCCTTGCCTTTGGTCCACACCGGCACCATGTTGTCCGCGCCACACTTTTCGCGCTGCTCGGGCGTCTGGATGACGATGTTCTTCAGCCCCGCAAGGCATTGCTCCTTGCTGATCGTGTGCTTCGCGATGGCCTTGTTCCCCTGGTTCATTCGGTGGGGGCCCTCGCTGCCGAACACGCTTCTCAGGAAGGCGTTCGCCTGGATCGTCTTCTGCTCTTTGTCGGAGAGAGGTTTGATCGAGAAGAGGGACAAGAGCTCGTCCTTCGACTCGTGGTGGTTCGCCATCGGGTCGCCCGCCGCTCCGGCGTCGTTCGCTGCGCCGGCGTCGGTCGCCGCGAGAGGGGCGATGGCCAGGAGGCCAGGGGTCGAAGCTACGTCGCCAGCGCCGAACATGGCTTCGCCGTCGGCGGCCCAGGCGTCCGGGTCGGCGTCGATCTTCGGGGCGACGTGATCGCGGGCTTCGCCGTTCGAAGATGCCGGCCGGCACGACGGGCCGGCGAGTGCCGTCGCCGCCACGATGGCGCATCCGATGGCGCCCATACGCGAGAGTCCCAGCCGCGGCCCCATGGGTCGATCGTACAACGCCCGACGGTCCGTGCCGCCTTCCCGGCAATTTCGTCGCCGAGCCCAACCATCCGCGACGCGCATGTGCTGCTCGCCGCTCCCGATCGAAGAGCGTAGAGAGGCGATTTAGCGGCGTACTAATTGCACGGTGACCGCGGCCGATTTAGGTTCGGCATACATGGCAGAGGATTTCTACTCGGTACTGGGTGTGCCGCGAGGTGCCGACGCTGCCGCGATCAAGAAGGCTTATCGGAAGCTCGCGCGCGATCTGCATCCGGACAAGAACCCCGGAGACAAGGCCGCGGAGGCTCGCTTCAAGGCCGTCAACCGCGCCTACGAGGCGCTTGGCGAGCCCGAGAAGCGAAAGCTCTACGACGAGTTCGGAGAAGACGCCCTGCGTGAAGGTTTCGACGCCGACAAAGCGCGAGCCTACAAGCAGTGGCAAGAGCGTGCCGGATCGGGTGGCGGTGGCTTCGGTGGCGGCGGCGGCGTCTATGGTGGCGGCGGTGGTCGCGTGAACCTCGAAGATCTCTTCGGGGGACAAGCCGGCGGCAACGTCTATGGCGGCGATCCGTTCGCCGATCTCTTCGGTCGAACGCGACGTCGGAGCGGTCCCATGAAGGGACAAGATCTCGAACAGGAGATCACCGTCGACTTCGACTCGGCCATTCGCGGCACGCAGCTCTCGATGAGGAAGCAGGGCGAGGCGCAACCCGTCACGGTGCGCATTCCGCCGGGTGCCGACGAGGGCAGTCGCGTTCGCATTCCGGGTCAGGGCGCGCCGTCACCGAACGGCGGTCCCCCGGGCGACCTCATCCTCGTGATCCACGTCGAGCCGCACAAGCTCTTCGAGCGCGAGGGCGACGATCTCTACCTCGACGTTCCGATCACCGTGAGCGAGGCCGTCAAGGGCGCCAAGGTCAAAGTGCCCACATTCGATGGCCCCGTCGCGGTGAAGGTGCCCCCGGGTACGCAGAGCGGTACCAAGCTGCGCCTCCGTGGCAAGGGGGTCGCGCGCAAAGGCCGGGAGACGGGCGATCTCTACGTGCGCTTCATGGTGCAGGTGCCCAAGAGCGATTCGTCCGAACTCATCGAGCTCGTCGACGAACTTGCCAAGTTCGAACCGGCCGACGTTCGCGAGAACCTGAAAGTTTGAGAGCGCACCCGCTCTAGCACTTTGGCGTTCGTGTACTCTGGCCTCGGATGCCGAGTCGCGCGCGTGTTGCCTCCCTCTTCGTCGCCCTCTCGTTCACGGCCTGTGGCGGTGCGGGAGGCAGCTCGAGAGAGCCTTCGATGGCGGGAGGCGACACCGCGGCTTCCAGAGGCCGGGCGGGCGCCGACATCCCCCCTGCCGGCCCGCCCGTGCGCGTCGACTGCGGTGACTTCTCGACGTGCGCGATCGCCGAAGGCGGCTCCGTTCGATGCTGGGGTCGCGACAAGAAAGGCGAGCTCGGTGACGGCGGCGGCCCCGATCGGTCGAACAATGCCGCCGTGCCCGGGCTCGGTCGCGCCACGGCGCTCGCCCTCGGGTCGGAGTTCGGCTGCGCGTTGCAAGACGACAAGAAGATCCGCTGCTGGGGCACGGGGCGCATCGCCAACGACGGCAAGGTCCACCAGCGCGCGCGTGCCACCGAAGTGAGCGGCGTCGATGGCGCGCTCGACATCGTCGCGAGCGGACTCATCGCCTGCGCGCGAACGACGAGCGGCGTCACGTGCTGGGGCGGCGAGCCCAAGACCATCGGCACGCCGCCCTCGGGAGCGTTTTCACAGATCGCCACCGGCTTCACCCACGCGTGTGGGCTCGACGACAAGGGCGGGATCTCGTGTTGGGGCACCGGCGACTGGGCGCCGAGGGGCTCGTTCTCGAAGCCTCCCATCACCGGCGCGAAGTACGTGGCGACGGGTGATCGCCACGCGTGCGTGATCACCAGAGACAACAAGGTCGCTTGCTGGGGCCAGAACGACGCCGGCCAGCTCGGCGTCAGAGCCGACACGGAAGGCCACAAAAAGCCGGTCGAAGTGCCCGGCATCGACGGCATCGTGAAGCTCGTCGCCGGGGAGTCCGCCACGTGCGCGATCGACGGCAACGGCACCGTTCGATGCTGGGGCGGCAACTCCGAGGGCGAGCTCGGGCTCGGCAAGCGATCGAGCGACGAGCGGCCCACGAAGCTCTCATCGGTCGCGCAGGTCGCGGACGTCTGTCTCGCGACCACGCACGGCTGCGCACTCACCAAAGACGCGAAGATCGTCTGCTGGGGAGGCAATGCCGACGGTCAGCTCGGCGACGGCTCGAAAGATCGCAAGCTCGAACCGAGCAACGTACGCTGGTAGGGGGAGGGGCTCGTCTTGTGGGGAGCTTCGCTCCCCCTCGAAACCTTCGGTTTCGAGCCTCCCCCTCAGCTGTCCGCGGCGGGTCGCCTTCGGCGCGTCGCGCTACGAGCGCGACGAAGAACCCGCCGCTCGCCTCGAGGCGACCTACTGGCGTCTTGGTCTCGCGAGGCCTTCGGTGCGAGCTCGCGTCCAGTGACGCCTAATCGTGGTCGCCTCTTCTTCGCGGGTGGATCACCGCTTCTTTTTGCTCTTGCGGCCGGCCTTGACCTTCTTGGCCTTGCCCTTGAACGGCTTGCCGCCCATCGATTGACCCGCGGTCTTGCCGAAGCTCTTGCCGCCGCGCGCCGGCTTCTCACCGGGCCGCTCGCGATGTTTGCCCGCGCCCGCGCCCGCACCCGCACGCGAAGGCGGACCGCCGCGTGATTTCGAGGTGCCGCCGAGGCGACCGCGCTTCGGAGGCGCGCTGCCACCACGACGTCGACGCTCGCCATCGCCCTCGTACGGGCCGGACTCGCCGCGAACGCGCCGTGCGTAGACGGTGCGTCGCAAGATGGCTGCGTCGGTGATGGTGACGAGCAGCTGATCGCCGAGCATCACGGTGTCACCGGAGCGCGTGCCGCGTGCCGAGAGGCCGTCGTCTTCGATGACGAAGTCCGGTCCCAGATCTTCGACACGCACGAGCACGTCGACGAAGGGATTGTCGAGCGTGACGAACGCGCCGGCTCCGACGAACGCGCCGACGACGCCTTCGTACGACTCGCCGATGCGATCGATCATGTAGAAGCAGCGATAGATGTCGACCGTCTCGCGCTCGATCTCCATCGCGCGGCGCTCGGCCATCGACGACTGCACGGCGGCCTCGGTGAGCTTCTCGATGTCGCCCACCTGACGCACGGCCTTCTTGCGCGTCTTCTCGTCGCCCTCGAGCGCGGCGTGCACGATGCGGTGCACGACGAGGTCCGGGTACCGCCGGATGGGCGAGGTGAAGTGCAGATACGCCTCCGACGCGAGGCCGAAGTGGCCGAGGTTCTGTACGTCGTAGGTGGCCTGCTTCATCGAGCGAAGCAGCAGGTTGTTGAGGACGTTCGAGAGCGGGTTCTGCGCGAAGCTCTTGAGCAGCTCGGAGAGGCCCTTCGGCGTTTGCGTGGCGTCCGCGTCGAAGTCGACGCCGAGCATCTCGCACATGGCGGCGAGGCGATCGAGCTTCTTCGGATCCGGCGGCAAGTGCACGCGGTAGACGCCGGGCAGATCGTGATCGAGCAGCCAGCGTGCGACGACCTCGTTCGCGAAGATCATCAGCTCTTCGATGAGCTGGTAGGCCTTCTTCACGCCCGGATCCTGCGCGCGCTTCTTGATCTCGGTGGGCTTGCCCTCCGTATCGAGCTTCACCACCGCCTCGGGCAAGTCGAAGTCGAGTGCGCCGCGCTTCATGCGTCGCGTGCGGAGGTGGCGCGAGCACTCGTAGGCGACGCGGAGCCCCTCGACCATCTCCTCGGCCTTCGGCTGGACCGGAGGCTGATCGCTGAAGCCGAGCGCGCGTGCCACGCCGCCGTACGTGAGCTTCGCGGCGCTCTTCATGTAGCCGCGCACGAGGCGCGACTTCTTCACCTGGCCCTTGGCGTCGAGCTCGGCGTGCACGCACAGACAGAGGCGCAACACGTCGGGCAGGAGCGAGCAGAGGTTCGAGGAGAGCGCGCGCGGGAGCATCGGAATCGCGCGGTCCGGCAGGTAGATGCTGCAGCCGCGCGAGCGAGCTTCTTCGTCGATCTTCGTGCCGGGCCGCACGTACGAGCTGACGTCGGCGATGGCGACCCAGACCTCGTAGCCGCCCGAGGGCGTGCGCTCGACCCAGACGGCGTCGTCGTGGTCGCGCGCGTCTTCGGGGTCGATGGTGGGCAGCGGGATGTGCGTGAGATCCTCGCGGCCCTCGAGCATCGAGGTCGGCACTTCGAGGCCGTACGCCTCGGCCTCGTCGGTGGCTTGCTGCGAATGAACCTCCTCGATCGACTCGAGGAAGAGGACCTTTCGCACTTCGACCGAGAGCTCGCCCGGCGCGCCGAGGACGGCGATGAGCTTGCCTTCGGGGTTCATCCCGGGCTCGTCGGGGAAGCGTGTAATCTGCACGACGACGACCTGGCCGTCGATGCCGCTGTTGCCTTCGCCGTCGACCAGGTCGATGTCACGCGTGAGCACGACGGGGCCGCGAACGCGCGGATCGTCGGGCTCTATCCACGCGCTCTTGGCGCGGCGGCGGAGGATGCCGGAGACGCGCTTGGTGCCGCGCTCCTTCACCTCGACGATCTGACCTTCGGCTCCGCGGGCGCCGCGCCCAACGACCTCGACGATGACGCGATCGCCGTGCATCGCGCCCGAGAGCGCGTCGGGCGAGACGTAGACGTCGTCGCCGGTGGCGGTGGGGCTCGCCACGAAGCCGAAGCCGCGCGGGTTGACGGTCAGGACGCCCTCGCGGCGCTCGCCTCCGCGACGACTCCTCGCTTCGAGTCGCTCTACGCGGTCGAATTTTGCAACGCGGTCTTCGCGTCCGCTCTTCTTGGCTGGGCGCTCGCTCTTCGCGGGCCGCTCGCTCTTCGGCGTCCGCGCTTCACGTTCGCTCTTCGGCGCCGGCTCCTCACGGTAGCCGGGAAGTGGGCGGTCGTTCTGCCTGCTTACGGCCGTCCGCTCCGGCTTCGACGACGGGCGATGCTTTCGCTCGAGCTTGAATTTGTCACCGCGTGCGACCACGGCGCCGTCGAAGACGAGGTTGTCGAGGAGGCGAAGGAGCCCCTCGTGAGTCTCCGGACCCACGCCGAGCCGTTCGGCCACTTCCTCGACGCGCAAGGGCCGTTCTTCGTTCGCGAGCACGTCCGTCACCGCGGTGCGGGACGGTAGGGGCTTCCTCATGGGCATTTTTCTACGCGATATCGTCCCCTTCGTCGCGACAATAGTGTTCGCGACGGGTGGCGCGCGAGGGAGGCACCGCGCGCCTCAGGTTCCGCGCTTTCGCCACTGCATCGGTGTCATGCCCGTGACCTTGCGGAACATCGTGCTGAAATGCTGGACGGAGGCGCAGCCGACGTCGAAGGCAATTTGCGAGAGCGGCTTGCTGCTCTCCACGAGCGCGCGCCCGGCCATGCGAACGCGGGCGCCTACGACTTCCTTCTGGAACGACGTTCCCGACTCGGCGAGTCGCCTTTGCAGGCTGCGCTCCGAAATGCCGAGCGCCCGGGTCGCACCCGCGAGACTCGCATCGTCGAGGTTCTTTTCGAGGTGGGCACGGAGATCCCGGAGCAGCTCCGTGGTCCCCGTGGTCGACGTATAGAGCGCATCGAGCGCGGCCAGCGTCCCTTGGGGGTCGTCGAGCGCGATCCACCGGAGCGCCTCGACCGGATCGGTGAAGACCTCCGCCTGATAGGGAGCGCCGATGAGCCGAAAGAACCCCGCCGCGACCGAGCCGAGCATGCCGCCGGAATGCACGATGGCGAGCTGCGAGATCGAGGAGCTGAGCGATTCTCGGTGGGTCCTCACGTAGTTCACGCCGATGGCGAAGCCACCCTCGTCGACGTGCTCGACGCGGCGGGCATCGAGCAGGGCCACGTGTGGGCGTGATGCCCCCGAATGAACGCGCGGGTGGATGTTCAGCGTTCCTTCCAGCGACTCGCCGGAGAGGCGACCCCAGAAGACGAGGGCCGAGAACTTCGCCGTAGGATAGGCGAAGAGCCAGCTCGGGCCGGTGATGTACTTCCCGATGGGCGCTTCGAGGAAGTACTCGAGATCCCCCGACCAATCCACGAGGCCAGGATAAGCAGCATTCGGCGAAACCGCATTATCGAAAAATACGGGGAGGCGAGTCATCCGCGCTTTTTGGACTTGGGCGACGGCTTTGCCGGCCCCGGCCAGAGCGCCATGGCGGTGTCGACCACGCGCTCGAGCTCTTTGTTCGATGCCCCATCGCGCGCCTGGACGGACATGCCCTGAATCACGACACCGTAGAATTTTGCCAGAGCGGCAGTGTCCGTACCTTCGGGCAGCTCGCCTTCTTCGACCGCTCGATCGAGGCGCTTTCGTAGCCCCGCCTCGCTCTCGAGGCGCTTCGTCCGCAGGAGAGCCTCGACGTCGGAGGAGGCCTCCGTGCAGTTCGTCGCCGCCAGCACGGTGAAGCATCCGCTCGGGTGATCCGGGGAGGGGAACTGCTTGGCCGACTCGCGGAGCAGCCCTTCGATGGCCCCGCGCGCGGTCGTGGCTTCGGCCATGGCGGGCGAGGCGCCGTACGTGCGCGCGTAGAGATCGAGGGCTTCGATGAAGAGCTGTTTCTTGCTGCCGAACGCCGTGTAGAGGCTCGGCGGCGTCACGTTCATCGCCGCCGTCAGATCGTTGAGCGACGTCGCGTCGTACCCGTGGCGCCAGAAGAGTCCGAGGGCCGCGTTCAGGGCCTCGTCACGGTCGAAGCTTCGCGGCCGCCCACGTTTGTGCGTGGGCTCGGTCGAGCTCGGTGAGCGCCGCTCGTCCAGGATCTGGCGCTTGGCCTGCGGCTTGCCGGGGGACTTCATAGCGATCACTACGGATTTAACCTTGACCACCTCGGATGTCCACTTTACGTAGTGATCACTATGAAACTGTCGAGGACGCTCGCTGCCGTTCCCTTTCGTGCCGTTTTGCTCGCATTTCTTGGCCTGTCCGCCTCGTCGGTCGCGGCTTGCCAGAGCTCGGAGCCACGTGCCGCTCGAGCGCCCGAAGCGACGTCGGCGACGACAACCGCGACGGCGCCGAAGAACGAAGCTTCGTCGCCGAAGGAAGACGGCCTTGCTCACGCCTTGGATGCGGTGGTCGATAACGCCATCGCCTCTCAGGCGATCGTCGGCGGCGTGGTCGTCGTCGTACGTGATGGGCACGTGGTCTACCACCGCGCAGCGGGGCTCGCCGACCGCGAGGCGGCCCGCCCGGTCCAGGAAGACACCGTCTTCCGCCTCGCCTCCATGACGAAGCCGCTCGTCTCCGCCACGGCGCTCGCCCTCGTCGATGAGGGGGTCCTGAAGCTCGATGATCCCGTCACCAAGTACCTTCCCACCTTCAAGCCGAAGCTGGCGAACGGCAAGCAGCCGGTCATCACGGTCCGCCAGCTCCTCACGCACACCTCGGGCCTCGACTACGGGATGGAGAAGGCGACCGCCGCGCCGTTTCATCGCGCGCACGCCTCGAACGGCATCGACCGACCCGGCCTGTCCCTCGAGGAGAACCTGTCGCGCCTGAACCAGGTTCCGCTCCTCTTCGAGCCGGGGACGAAGTGGAATTACTCGATGTCGACCGACGTGCTCGGCGGTGTCGTCGCGAAGGCCTCGGGCCTCTCGCTTCCAGAAGCCGTGCAGAAGTTCGTCACCGGGCCGCTCGCCATGAAGGCAACGGGCTTCGCTCCGCCCACCCCGAGCGAGCGCCTCGCCATCCCCTACGCCGACGGGAGCCCGCGCCCGTCACGCATGAACGACGGTCAGGTGGTGCCGTTCTACACGAGCAACATCACCTTCGCGCCCTCGCGGCTCTTCGATTCGCGCTCCTATCCGTCGGGCGGCGGAGGAATGATCGGCACGGCCGACGACTACGTGCGCTTCCTCGAGACCGTGCGCACGGGAGGCGGCACGATCCTGAAGCCGGCGACCGCCAAGGCGATGATCGAGAACCAGGTCGGTGACGTCGACGTCACGGCCGCGGGGCCGGCCTATGGCTGGAGCTTCGGCTTCGCGGTCCAGAAGAAGCAGGACCCGAGCACCCCCTCGAACGTCGGCACGTTCTACTGGGGCGGCGTCTACGGGAACTCGTTCTTCGTGGACCCCGTCGCCAAGCTGACGGTCGTGGTTCTCACGAACACCGCCGTGGCCGGGATGGCTGGACCATTCCCCGACGCCGTGAAAAAGGCCGTTTACGCGGCAAAATAAGGGGAAGAGCGTAGCTGCACGAGCCCATCCGTGCCGGCTGGATCCGAGTGATGGGAATATTGGGGGCCGCCTTCGACTACAATCCCGGGCGGTCCTCCATGCGCAAGAGTCTCCCCACCTGGCTCTTCTGGTTGTTCGTCGCGGTGAGCATCCTCGCTCTCGCGGCCAGCGCCATCCTCCTCGTCGACTACGTGAAGCCGGCGCCTGTCTTCTGTGGAGAAGGCGGGGGCTGCGGTGCGATGAAGCGCACCGTCTTCGCGTACCCGTTCGGCATCCCGATGCCCGTGTTCGGACTGTCGGGCATTCTCGCGATTGCACTCGCCGGCCTCGTGCCCGGGCGGCGTGCTCGCATCGCGCAGGCGGTGGTCGCGGTCTTCGCGGGGCTCGTGGCCATCGGGCTGCTCGGCGTGCAGGCCTCGATGGACACATTCTGCCCGTACTGCATCGTCGTCGACGTCTCATCGGTCGTGCTGGCCGCGCTGTCCGTGGCTCGTGCGGTGGGGGCCTGGGATCCTCCTTCGAATCGCAAGGCCGTGTTCGGGGCCGTTGGCGCCGTCGCCGTGGGCATCGCCGCACCGCTCGCGTTCGGGCTCACGCGCAAACCGCTGCCTGCCGATCTGCCGGCGCCCATCGCCGAGGAGATCCGCAAGGCGCCCCGCGGCAAGGTCACGATCGTGGACTTTGCCGACTTCGAGTGCCCCTTCTGCCGCATGACGCACACGGAGCTCGCTCCGATCCTCGCGGAGAAGAAGGACAAGATTCACCTCGTCCGTAAGCAAGTCCCTTTGCGCATGCACCCGCATGCGAAAGACGCGGCCCGCGCGGCCTGCTGCGGTGAATCGATGGGCAAGGGCGATGAAATGGCCGACGCCCTCTTCTCGGCGCCGACAGAGGAGCTTACGCCCGAAGGTTGCGAGAAAATCGCCCAGGCCCACGGTCTCGACGTGGAGAAGTTCCGCGCTTGCGTCGGCTCGAAGGAGACCGAGGAGCGCATCGAAGCCGACGGTCGCACGTGGCGCGCCGTTCATGGCCACGGTCTTCCCACGCTCTGGTTCGGCACGCAGAAGCTCGAGGGCGCGCAGGATCAGGCGACCATGCGTGCGGCCCTCGACGAGGCGATCAAAGAGCTCTGATCCACGGATCGAGCGCGATTCGCCATGAATTGGAGAGGAGGCGGTTCTTATCGCGCGCAGCGCGAGCGCCGCAGGCGACCGCCTCCGAGGGGAACCCAAGAGCTCTGATCCACGGATCGAGCGCGATTCGCCATGAATTGGAGAGGAGGCGGTTCTTATCGCGCGCAGCGCGAGCGCCGCAGGCGACCGCCTCCGCCGGAGGGGAGGCTCGAAACCGGAGGTTTCGAGGGGAACCCAAAGAGCTCTGATCCACGGATCGAGCGCGAGTGGCCACGAATTGGAGAGGAGGCGGTTCTTATCGCGCGCAGCGCGAGCGCCGCAGGCGACCGCCTCCGCCGGAGGGGACGCTCGAAACCGGAGGTTTCGAGGGGAACCGGAGGTTCCCTCAAGAATAAATCGGCAGGTCGGAGACGATCACGCCGTCGTCGTCCGCGTAGACCCAGTGGCCCGGCTCGATGGTGACGCCGGCGAAGGTCACCGGAACCTGCTCGCGACCAGCGCCCTTTTTCTCGCTGCGCAATGGTGCAGTCACCAGTGCCTTGACGCCCACGTTGCACTCGGCGAGCTCGAGGGTGTCGCGCACGGCGCCGTGGACGATCACGCCCGCCCAACCATTGTTCTCGGCGAGCTTGCCGAGGTTGCCACCGACGAGCGCTCTCCGCAGCGAGCCGCCGCCGTCGATGACGAGCACGCGACCTTGGCCCGGTGTCTCGAGCTTGGCACGCACGAGTGCGTTGTCCTCGAACACCTCGAGCGTGACGGCCGGTCCTGCGAATTCCCGCTTCTTGCCGAAGTCGCGGAGGATTGGCGCGAGGACGCGAACGGTGTCGGAATGGGCGTCGCAAAGATCGGCGGTTCGCACGCCCTCAAGTGTAGAGCGCCCCGCCATCGACTCGCGACGTTGTGTGGTTGAATGTGGGTGACATCGCTTCGCACGACGCGGTCTGGAATGCCGGCATCGGTTCGCACGTCCAATGTTTCGCGCGGCAAACAATGCGCATGCTTTCGATTCGGCTAGGATCCGCCCGCCCGGGCCTGACCGGTTCCCATCGCGTCGCATCGCGTCGCATCGCGCGGCCTCGGTCTCGCTCTTCGTTCGTTCCTTTCGAGAGGTTTTTCTAGATGAGCCTTCGCTTCAGAGTCGCAGTCGCAGTCCCCGTCCTGGCCGCTCTGGGTCTCGGTCTTCCGGCGTGCGGTGGCAAGGAAGTCGTCCGCGGCGCGAACGATCCGTCGATCGATGCCCACGCGCTCTCGACCGGTCTCGACAAGGACGACGTCCAGCGTGCCTTGTCGGAAACGCTCGGCAAGCTCCGTAATTCCCCGGTCATGGCCGAGTGGCGCACCACGCACCCGCTGCCGAACGTCGCCGTCTTCCCGTTCCAGAACAACACGAGCGAGCACATCGACTCGATGCTGGAAGCGATGCTCAGCGAGACGGAGACCTGGATGGTCGAGTCGGGCACCGTGCAGATGATCGCGCGCGATCGCCAGAATCAGATCATTCGCGAGGTCGAAGGTCAGCAGAACCCGGTCTTCAACCCGGCGAACGCGGCCAAGTACGGCCGTCAGCTCGGCGCGAAGTACTTCATCACCGGCAAGGTCTCCGCCGCCGATGAGCGCACGGAAGACATGCGCCGCGTGCAGTACTTCCTCTTCCTGCAGGTCATCGAGATCGAGACCGGCGCCATCAAGTTCCAGGCGAAGACGTACACCACGAAGGCGATCAAGTAGCCTCGTCGACACGATCGATCATGCGAAGTGCACTCCGCGATTGCCGCGCAACCATCGGCGTCGTCGCGCTCGTCGTTTCTCCGTGGCTGATTGGCTGCGGGGGGCACGAAGCGCGCACGCTGCCGATGCGCACGGCCCTCGACGCCGGTAATGCGAAGGGCGCCATTCAGGCGGTCAACGAAGAGCTGGACGTCAAAAAGTCCGAGGACCTTCCGTCGGACATCAAGGGCGACAACGCCATCTTGGTGCTCGATCGCGGGAGCATCCAGCAGAGCCTCGCGGAGTTCAAACTCTCGAAGCGTGACTTCGAATCGGCCGACAAGGCCATCGACATGCTCGATCTCGCCCACAACGCGGGCGACTCGATCGGCGAATACGTCTTCAGCGGCTCGTCGGGGAAGTACCAGGCTCCCCCGTACGAGAAGCTGATGATCAACACGCTGAACATGTTGAACTACCTCGAGACGCACGACCTCAACGGCGCGCGTGTCGAGGCGCGCCGTCTCGCGGTGATGCAGAAGTACTACCGAGACTCGCTGGGGCTGACGAACAACCCCGTGCTCGGTCTCGGCAGCTTGCTCGCAGGCTTCACGTTCGAAAAGAGCGGCGAGACCGACGAGGCGCTTCGCTACTACGACGAGGCGCTCGCCTTCACGGGTTATCGCTCGCTCGCCGATTCGGTTCGTCGTCTCGTTCCGCAAGGCTCGTACAAGAGCCCCCGCCTCAAGGCGCTTCTCGACGACGAGGAGAAGAACGCGCCCGGTGGTGCTCGCGCCGCGGCGGCTGCCGACGACAACACGGGGGAAGTGCTCCTCGTCGTCGGCTACGGCCGCGTCCCGCACAAAGTCGCCGAGCGCATTCCGATCGGTCTCGCGCTCACCTGGTTCTCGGGCGCGCTGTCTCCGCACGACGTGTCGGCGGCGAACAAGCTCGCGGCGCAAGGGCTCGTCACGTGGATCAACTTCCCCACGCTGGGCCCGTCGCAGGGCAAGGGCGCGATCCCGTCGGTCAAGCTCGATGGGGACTACGTGCAGCTCGAGGAAGCGGTCGACGTCGACAAGCAAGTCCGCGCCGAGTGGAAGAAGATCGAAGGCAAGATCATCGTCAGCGCCATCACGCGCCTCATCGCGCGAACCGCGCTGGGCCAGGGAATCCAGACCGCCGCGGGGCGCGACAACATCGTCGGCATCCTCGCGTCACTCGGCGCGCAGGCCACTCTTACCGCGCTGGACACGCCCGACACCCGCAGTTGGGAGACGTTGCCGGCGCGCATCGCGGTGGCTCGCGTGCGTCTTCCGGTCGGAAAACATAGAGTCGTCATCGACGCACGCGGCTGGCAGCGCGCGCAGGACCTGGTGGTCGAGAAGAACGGCTGGTCGGTTGTCTCGCTGATGGCCCTGCGCTGAACGGGCGTGGCGCGCTCGCGATTTCCGAGGCCTCGGCCCCGTGCTATTCGCTCGAGGTGATGACGCGGTCTGCCGATCACCAGTACCTCGATCTGCTTCGGCTCATCCTTGCCGAGGGGAAAGATCGCTCCGATCGCACGGGAACGGGAACGCGCGGCCTCTTCGGCCACCAGATGCGCTTCGATCTACGGGAGAGCTTTCCGCTCCTCACCACCAAGAAGCTCCATCTCAAGTCGATCATCCACGAGCTGCTGTGGTTCGTGAGCGGTGAAACGCACGTCAAACCGTTGCAGGATGCAGGCGTTCGCATCTGGAACGAATGGGCCACGCCCGAGCAGACGGCGCGCTTCGGCCGCAAGGGAGGCGATCTGGGGCCGGTCTACGGCCACCAGTGGCGCAACTACGGCGCAACGCTCCGCGCGGACGGCACGTACGAACGCGATGGCGTCGACCAGTTGAAGCGACTCCTCCGCGACATCGCGGAGACTCCGCAGAGCCGTCGTTTGCTGGTCACCGGGTGGAACCCGAAAGAGGCCGACCAGGTGGCTCTGCCGCCGTGTCACACGCTCTTCCAGTTCTACGTGCAAGACGGCGAACTCTCCTGCCAGCTCTACCAGCGCAGCGCCGACGTGTTTCTCGGAGTGCCGTTCAACATCGCGAGCTACGCGCTGCTCACCCTCATGGTGGCGCAGGTCGCGGGCCTCCGTCCTGGCGACTTCGTGCACTCCTTCGGCGACGTGCACCTCTATCGAAACCATCTCGAGCAGGCGAAGCTCCAGATCGAGCGCGAGCCGCGTGCCGCGCCGACGATGGTTCTGAATCCGGAGGTCAATGACCTCTTCGGCTTCCGCTACGAGGACTTCCGCCTCGAAGGTTACGACCCGCACCCGCACATCGCCGCCGAGGTGTCGGTATGACGCGCGCGCCCCTCGCGATCGTCGTGGCCATCGGCGACGGCGGCGTCATCGGAATCAACGGCGAGCTTCCGTGGCGCATCCCGGAAGACATGCGCCACTTCAAGAGCGTCACGATGGGGCACGCCATCGTGATGGGCCGCAAGACGTTCGAGTCGATCGGCAAACCCCTCCCCGGGCGACGCAACGTCGTCGTGAGCCGCTCCCCGTCGTTCAGCGCGCCGGGCTGTGACGTGGTTGCGAGCTTCGAAGAAGCGGTGGCGCTTGCCCGCCAGACTGACGACGAGCCGCGGATCATCGGCGGTTCGTCGATCTACGAGGCCGCGTTGCCCGTCGCCACGCGCATCTTTCTCACCGAAGTCCACCGGAAGCTGGAGGGGGATACGTTTTTCCCGGCTTTCGACCGGTCCGAGTGGCGCGAAGTCGATCGGCGGAAGGGTGAGTCGGAAGGGGTGGAGTTCGTCGCCCTCGAGCGGTAGAAGAGCGCTGGTGCGTTCTCTTGCTCGGTCTTCGGCCATAGGCACCCGGGTCTTTGGCGTTTCCGGCGTTTTCGCGGTTTTCGCCGTCCTAGCCGCCCTCGCCGCCGTGACATTCGCGTGCGGCAAGCCGATGCCCAAGACGCCCGTCGATGCGTGCACGGCGAAGTGCGAGGAGATGGCCAGCAGGCAATGCTCGCCCGCCGAGTGCGCGCGCGGCTGCGAGTTCATCCTCGATCGGCTCGTCGAGGGCGAGTCGAAGAACGTTCTGGCGTGCGTTGCCCGCACCGATCGTCGCTGCGGCGACGTCCTCTGGGCCCACTGCGCGACGCACATCGGACCTCACGCAGACGGCGGTCCGCCCGGCCCGCCTCCACCGGCAGACGACGAATGACCACGCGAGGCTTGCTGCGCATCCAGGACGACCGCAAGCGCGAGCTCACCTTTGGCGTCGCGCCGAAGCGCGTGGTCTCGCTGGTCCCGAGCGATACGTACAACGTCGCGGCGCTCGGCTGCGGCGCTGCACTCGTTGGCCGAACGGATTACTGCGAGCTGCCTGCCGAGATCGTCTCGGCGTTGCCGAGCATCGGGGGCACGAAGAATCCGAAGATCGACGCGATCCTCGCACTCGAGCCGGACCTCGTTCTCGCGAACCAAGAAGAGAACACGAAGAGCGACCTCGAAGCGCTCGCGCAGGCCGGCATCAAGGTATTCGTTGCCTTCCCGAAGCGTGCAGCCGACGGCGTGGCGCACCTCGCACGCCTGGCGCGCATCTTCCGCGTCGATGGCGAACCGCAGGTCCGGGAGCTCGTTCGCCGTGGCTATGCCGAGATCCGCGAGGCCGAGGCGTCGCGTGCGAGCTCGCGCGCCGTTCCGACGTTCTGCCCGATCTGGATGAAGCCGCTGATGACGATCAACGGCGACACGTTCATCAGCAACGTGCTCGAGCTGGCCGGCGCCACCAACGTCTTCGCCGATCGCGAGCGCCGCTACCCGCTCGCCGCCGATCTCGGTCGTGCCGCTCCTCTCCCGGGCGACGCCACGGCAGGGCGTGACACGCGTTACCCGCGCATCACGTTGGAAGAAGTCGCGGACCGCGCACCGGAGCTCGTTCTGCTCCCCGACGAGCCGCATCCCTTTACCGACGAAGACGCCGCCGTTTTCCGCGCGCAAGGCACACCCGCTGCGAAGCACGACCTCGTCCTCCGCACGAGCGGCAAAGATCTCTGCTGGTACGGAGCGCGCACGATCGAAGGACTGCCGCGCGTCCGCGCCCTCATCGAGTCCGCCCGCCAGCGCTACCCGGGCTGACGCTCAAAGCGTGAACTTCATAGCGTGAACCTCATAGCGTGAACATCAGCACGGCGTTCACCGCCGGCCGCGCGATGAAGGGACCACCTTCGTTTTCGAGGAAGGCGCGCTCTTGGGTCGAAAGACCCAGCGAGTGATGCTGCATCACGAACTCTGCTTTGATCGATGCACCGAAGCCGAGCGGCTGCGGATTGTCGATCACGAGAAACTCGATGCCCGCGCCGTAGTGCCAGGTGTTTGGCAGGAGGTTGTGGAACGGTACGAGCGAGGGCTTGCGAATCCAGGGCGCCGAGGAGGAGAGGGGCGTGCCGTTGACGGTCACGTCTTCGAGGCGGTACCAGCTCAGGCCGTACCCGAGCTTGACGTACGGCTGGAACCTTCCGGGCAAGAAGCTGTAGCGGATGCTTCCTTGCCACTCGTACATGTGGATCCTGCCGCGCAGCTCGGCCGAATCGTTCGTGGGCCTGAGAACGAGATCGGCGCCGACGTTGGCGCCTGCGTATCGGAAGGTGTTCTCGGCGGAGAAGTGATCCGAGAGATAGAAGACCAGCTGGAAGACGGGAGACGTCGGGTTGTCCGCGAACGAGTTGACGGCCTCGACGGTGGCGTTGGGGCCGCCCGGCCCGAGCCCCAGTCGTGAAAAGAGCTCGCTCTGCTGCGGCGTGTTGAAGAAGAGCTGGGGCCAGTCGTTGTCGGACAAGAACTGGGTGGTGACGCCGATGCCGAGACCCACCACGCGACGCGGCGGCGCGTCCTTCGGGTAGTACATCGGCGATTGCGTGTGGGCGAGGGCAAGCAGCGGTGCCGGGAGCAGCTTGAAGACGAGATCGAGCGGCGGAAGGTTCAGCAGCGCGAGCGCCGGGATGTTCGCGAAGCCCCACGAGTTGCGAATCGCGTCGAGCGGCGAGATGGGAAACGTGCGCGGGATGCGATGAGGCAGGTACGTCGAGTAGCCGCTCGTCGCGCCCACGCCGTTCCAGCCTCCATTGAACGTGGGCCCGAACGGTGAGAGGTTTCCCGTGTCGGCATGCGAGACGACACCGGCGAACGGCGAGATGGTTGCCGGGTAGCCCCAATGCACCGGGAGGGTCATCCAGGTCCACTCGCGACGCGATTCGGGATCGTCGCGGATGAGCGGCATCACGCGTTCCCAGTCGGGCAGGACCTCGATGCGCTTCGCATCGTCGAAGCGCGCGACGTTCTCGGGCCACGGCTTCGTCTTGGCGCCGAAGTGTTCGCGCAGGTCGAAGCCCTGATCGATCTCCTCGGCCGAAGCCGCGGGCCCGATGTCCTTGTAGAGTCCACGTAACGGATACGTGCCGTGGGAGTCTCGATTCTTCGAGCCCGGCGCCTGGAGAAGGAGCTCGAGTCCCTTGCTGTCACCGCCGATGAACGCGATGGGGTGCGTGTTGATCTTCGTCTCCGCCTCGTCGAGGAACGCACGCCTGCGGATCTCCTCGAAGATACGCTTCTCTCCTGCGCGGTCGCCGATGGCCTCGGGCAGCTCGTGCTTCCAGTGGTCGCGCGATGCATACGCGTTGGGGTGCGCGTAGTCGAGCGTCATCACGTTGTGATGGAAGTAGTATTCGACGCGCTTGATGACGAGCGGATCGGCGCCGTCGAAGGCGTCGATGGGGCGCCTCAAGAGCTGTTCGAGCTCGCTCGCGTAGAGACCGCGCGTGACGAGCGAACGAGGGGAGACGACGACGTTGACGTGCTCCCAGTCGCCCGCGTGCTTGTTCCCGCCGTCGTTGAACGGATAGAAGAACCAGTACTGCAGAACGAGCTCGTAGGTGTCGACCCTCGAATCCGTGCGGCGGCTGATGAACGGATGCGAGTAGATCTTGGCGAAGTCGCGATACTTCGGCGGCAGCTGGTGGGAGAAGCGCTCGTTGTACTCCTCGTGCCACGTGGTCGGCCCGTCGCCGGGGAAGTCGAAGAAGAGCACCGAGAACGGCTGCCGCTCCGGGTTCATCGTCGCACTCTGCGCCCATTCGCTCATCGTCGAGTCCGGGTCGAACCGCTGCGAGAGCCGCTCGAGGGCGCAGTCATCGGACGTCTCGTCGTCGGCGCAGGTTCCTTGGTCGAGACGCTTGAAGTCGATCGTATTCGTGGCCGTGAGGGTCGCAGGAGAGCGTGCGACGTTCCACGTGTCGATCGTCAGCGGGAAGTCTCGTTGGCTTCGGATGAATCGCTTCCAATCCATCGGTACCGAGGTCGTATTGCGCACCATGAACGGGGAGAACCGGACGGACAGCGCCAAGAGCCACGCGTCGCGACGGTCCTCGATGCCGTTCTTCGGGTTCACGTCGACGTACTCGCTGACCCCCGAGGTGTCGTAGAGCCCGAAGCGTTCGGTCTCCGGCGTTGCGCGTACGATGGATGGGTAGCCGATGGGCACGTAACGGAGGTACGTCTCCCGTGGGACATGCTGCGCCTCGGCGCGGCACGTCGTGGCGAGCGTCGACAGGCCCGCCGCGAGCGTCACGAGGAACCGCCGCGCCTCCACCGCCGACGAAGTTGGGCCTGAGTCCATCTTTCGCAACGCGGCAGGGTGGCGCCCGCTGTGCACGTTGCGCCAATCCGGCGCTTCGCGTGGGCGCCTCCTCGGCGCGGCTAGCGCCAGTCCTTGCGCGCCGCTCGTCATGATCGTCGAGAAAGGGCAGGAAACCAGGTTGCCCGCGCAGCGGCACGACCGTTGCGATGGGCGCGCATCCCATCGCGGAGTCGAACATCATGCGCGTCCTTTCCATCCTCGTTTCGTGTGTCGTCGGGTCGTCGTTGATCATGGCTTGCAGCAGCGGAGTCGTCTCGGGCGGCGGAGACGGAGGCGCCGCCAAGAGCGACGGCAAGACGAGTTCGGGCTCCTCGTCAAACGACTCCACCATCATCACCGACGCCGAGCGTGTGAACGGAAGCTGCCCCTCGTCGCCCTCCAAGCTCACGGGCTCGTCGCCGGACGGCACGTCCTGCTCCACGGTTTCCTCGTGCAAGCCGAAGTGCTGCACGTGCGACGACGGGACGTCCTTCCTCGCAGGCGCTTGCGCCGATGGGGTCTGCGACGCGGACGTCGGATGTGAGCGCTACAAGAGCTCGTTCTGCGGCTCGTCGGGCTCGTCGGGTTCGTCGGGCTCGGGTGGCTCGTCGGGGTCTTCGGGCTCGAGCGGCTCCTCAGGTTCGAGCGGCTCTTCGGCCGGCCTCACGCAGTGTGTCGCGGGGACGTACAGCAGCTGCTCCGGCACGGGCCTCGACTGGACAGGGAGCCTGTGCTGCGTCGCCAGCACGTCGACGTGCACCGAGGGAACGTACAGCAGCTGCTCGGGCACGGGGATGAAGTGGACGGGCTCGCTTTGCTGCCTCGACGGTACCCAGACGTGCGTCGATGGGACGTACAGCAGCTGCTCGGGCACGGGAATGAAGTGGACGGGCTCGGCGTGCTGCCTCGCCGGCGTCGCCACCTGCGTCGCCGGGTCCTACAGCAGCTGCTACGGCACCGGCAAGAAGTGGACGGGCTCGCTTTGCTGCCTCCAGTAGAGGCTCGTCCTCACGGCCGCGCGCCCTGGCGTTCCGCGATGCGCACGGCGATCCCGTCGAGCACGCAGCGGAGGCCGAACTCCCAGCCGTCGCCGGTGTCGTTGCGGAAGGCGCCCTGCTTCACGATGTCGGCGAGGGCCGGGTAGCGATCGCCGTGGGCGAGGAGCATTCGCTCGACCCCTGCTTCCCAGTCATCCCGCGTGACGAGAGAAGGATCTCGCAGCTCTTCGGGCGAAGGCTCCTCTGCATAGCGAGCGATGATCCGCACGTGCCCCGAGAGAACGAGGAGCGCGTCGAAGATCTCCGGTCCGGTGAGCCCGGTATCCGCGAGAGCTTCGACGCCGGCGTTCATCCAGTCGAACTCATTGGGACCGAGCACGCGCAGTCGGTTCGTGACGTCGAGCGCCCACGGGTGCGCGTGGTAGAGCGCCGAGATCTCGCGCGCCCAGCGTTCGAGGCGCGGACGCCAGCCAGGACCGGCCTCGCGGACGTTGGGGGCCTTGCCCATGGCCACGTCGATCATGAGCTCGAGCAGCTCCGCCTTCCCCGGCACGTACCGGTAGAGCGACATGGTCGTGAAGTCGAACTCGCTCGCGATGCGCTGCATCGAGACGGCGGCGAGTCCTTCGGCGTCGGCGATGGCGATGGCGGCGCGTGCAATGCGCTCGACGTCGAGACCGGGCTTCGGACCGCGCCGTCGTCTCTCGTCGTCCCGCCAGAGCAGCGCGACGGAGGGCGAATCTTCGCGAAAGGGCGTGTTTCGCGGCAATTCGTCGGGCGCGGGCGCGCGCCGTGTGCGCGGACGGCTGGTCGGGCGTCGCTTGACCGTCATCGTTTCTGTGTATAGCGTACACAATATCGTGTCCGCGCCGAACACTTTCCCGACGGCCGCGCTCTCGAACGGCGGGAGCATGGGAGCGCGCGCGTGAAGAATCCGACGGTGCTCATTTCCGGGGCCAGCGTCGCCGGCCTCTCGGTGGCCTATTGGCTGCGCAAGCATGGCTTTCGGCCGACGGTCATCGAGCGCGCGCCCGCCATTCGAGAAGGCGGCTACAAGGTCGATCTGCGCGGCGCCGCGATCGAGGTGGCTTCGCGAATGGGGATCCTCGAAGCCATTCGTGGTGCCTGCACGGACATGCAAGGCGCGTCGTTCGTCGACGCCACGGGGAAGACGTTCGCCACCGTGAGCGCCGAGCTCTTCGGTCTCCACGAGTCGGCCGACGTGGAGATCATGCGCGGTACACTCGCGCGCCTTCTGTTCGAACGCGCGCAAGACGGCATCGAGTACGTCTTCGGCGATTCGATCACTGCGATCGTGCAGGGCCCGGAGCGTGTTTGCGTCGTCTTCGAGAAGGGCGAGCCGCGCGATTTCGATCTGGTCATCGGCGCCGACGGCATGCACTCCAACGTGCGCTCGCTCGTCTTCGGCGAGGAGTCGGAGTTCATCCGCGACTTCGGCGCCTACGTTTCGATCTTCACCGTTCCGAATCATCTCGATCTCGATCGATCGGAGCGCGTGTACGTCTCGCCGGGAAAGACCGCCAACGTGTACAGCACGCGTGGTGACAACGAGGCACGCGCTCTCTTTCTCTTCGCGTCCGAGCCCGTCGCGCACGATCGGCGGGACCTCGGCGCGCAGAAGCGAATTCTGCGAGACGTCTTCGGTGGTGAAGCATGGGAGATCCCGCGCCTGCTCGAGGCCATGGAGCGCACGCCGGACTTCTATTTCGATCGCGTGGCGCAGATCCAGATCGACCGCTGGTCGAATGGTCGCGTCGTTCTGCTCGGTGATGCCGGCTATGCGCCGTCGCTCGCCTCGGGGCAGGGCTCGAGCCAGGCGGTGGTTGGTGCGTACGTTCTCGCTGGCGAGCTCGCTGCCGCGGATGGCGATCACGTGCGTGCGTTCGAGAACTACGAGCGTGTGATGCGTGGCTACGTGAACGAGAACCAGGAGCTCGGCCGCGAAGCGATCAAGCACATGATCGTGCGAAGCAAGGAAGGGCTGTGGGTGCAGACGTTGATGCTGCGCGTGCTGCCTCACCTGCCGCAGATGGCTCTCGGCTGGTTCTACTCGCGGTTGAAGCGACGTGTGGAGCAAGCCGCGAATGCGGTCACGATCGAGGACTATGCGAGCGCTCACACGCGCGACGGTGCCGCGACTCGCTGCGCATCGTGAGCGCAAGGACGATCGTTCGTAGCGTTCGTCAACTGGCCAAATTGGCCCGCTCATTCGAGTCAGGCTGAAACTGCACGGCTCTTCATGATCGTTGCTGTGTGACGAACACCGCGTAAATGAAGGGCGTTTGCTACGCGCAATGCGCTGGCACGGTGGCTGCTTTGGAGCATGTCACCGCCATGCCGCTCTCCGAAGGTCAGATTCTCGAAGGCAAGTACTGCATCTCCCGTCTCATCGCAGAAGGGGGAATCGGCGAAGTCTACGAGGGCGTCAACACGCGCATCGGCAAGCGTGTGGCGGTCAAGGTTTTGCGCCCTCAAGCGGCCGGCAACGAGGTCCTCTCGGCGCGCTTCGAGCTCGAGGCGCGCGTTGCAGCCCGAATCACGTCGGCGCACGTCGCCGACGTCTACGATTTCGGCGAGCAAGACACCGGCGAGACCTTCATGGTGAGTGAGTTCCTCGACGGCGAAACGCTCTCGCGACGCCTCGAGCGCGTTCGCACCTTTCCGGATCGCACCCTCGCCGATCTCGCGCTGCAGATTCTCGACGCGCTCGTGGCCGTGCACGAGGCGGGGGTCGTCCATCGCGACCTGAAGCCCGACAACATCGTGCTCACCACGCGCGACAAGCAGGACTTCGTGAAGCTCGTCGACTTCGGGATCTCGAAGCTGCTCGTGCGCGAGAACGAGATTCTCGACGGCGACCCGCTCGAGAGCGGTGACTTCCTGCGCGCGCCCACGCAAGAGGGCGTGATGCTCGGCACGCCGATGTACATGTCGCCCGAGCAGGCGCGCGGAGCCATGCATCTCGTCGACCATCGATCGGACCTCTACTCGCTGGGCGCCATTCTCTACGAGGCTGCCTGTGGAGAGCCGCCGTTCGATGGGCAGAACGTCCAGCAGCTTCTCTTCCGCATCGCGCTCGAGCCGGCGCCGCCGCTCACGGAGCGCATGCCCAACGTCGATCCGATGCTCGCCGAGATCGTGACGAAGGCGATGAGCAAGGAGCTCGACGATCGCTACCCGTCGGCGTCGGCCATGAAGGAGGCGGTGCTGGCCTGGCAGCAAGCGCTCATCGTCGAAAGTGTCTCGTCGCCTTCGCCGCGAACGGTCGTTGCCGTCGGCGCGGCCACGTCCCTCGGCGATACGATGGTCGACAGCGGGCACTCCGTCGCGGTGGATACCGCGTCTTCGAAGGCTTCGCTTCTCGCGTCGCTGACGACCCTGGAGTCCGAACACGTGCGTACGAAGCGTCGCCGTCGCGCATGGCTCGTCGTGCCGGCGGCCGCAGCCATCGTGGCGTTCGCGCTCTCCGGCGTTCGTCAGGCAGCGTTCGCGAGAGCTTCCGGATGGCCGTCGCTCGCGGGCTTCGTGTCCAACGGCCAGCACGACGAGCTCTCGGTGCCGGGCACCGCCACCATCGACTCTGCACTCGAGCCGTCGGCCGAGGCATCGCGCGTCGCGCCCCAGGTGCCGTCGATGCCCGTACCGGTAGTGCATCCGCGCGAGGTTCTCACGCCGACGAGCAAGGCGCCGAGCGCCTCCCTACCACCACGCCCGACGAAGCCAATGCGACCGAACGCTTCGACCCGGCCGCTGCCTGCGCCCATGCACATGCCGACCATGCCGGCTGCGTCGAGTGCTCCCGAGATCGAGCTCGGCCCGGTGCACCGCGGCGAGTCCCCTCCGCACGAGTCGAAGCCGTTGCCCGAACCGGAGGCGCCGGCGGATTCCCCGTCCGACCCATCGTCGGCGGCACCCGAGGCGAAGCCGCAGGAGTTGTCGGCAGCGGATCTCTGACGTCCGAGCGTTCCCCGTGCTGGCGCCATCGCCATGTTCACGGTTCCGTGAACCGCAGTGCACGGAGTCCGGCTTCGTTGCGCGGAGTCCACAGAGGTCCAAGAGGATTGGGCGCAGGTCGAAACACGGTGAATTGCTCTCGATGGCGCGGGCGCCAGTCGTTGGAAGACCAACGCCGGTGCGCGCGGCGCATGTAGGCACGAGCGTTGCTCGAGAGCGCGCCATCATGCGCCTTCACGCGTCAAGCTCCGCCGCTTTCGTTGCTCTCGGACTTCTTGCTTCGTCAACCAACGCGTTCGCCCAAGAGGAATCCAAGCCTGCCGAAGAGCCGGCGCCCGCAACCAGGGCCGCGGCTCCCGCGGCTGCCTACGAGGCGCCTCCCTCGGAATCGACGGCGCCGTACGTCCGCCACGGCTTCACCATGGAGCTCGGAGTCGGCGTCTCTCAGACTTCGCTCTCGAGCGACGTGGGCGATCGCGAGCACTCCAACATCGGGCTCGCGCCACTCTCGCTCAGCATGGGAGGGTTCGTTTCGCCCAAGGTTGCTCTCCTTGGACGCATGGCCGGCACCTCGTTCTTCCGCGACGACGACCACAAGAGGTCGTATCAGACGGTGAGCGGTTTCTATGGCGCCGGGCTCCAGTACTGGCCGAGCGACCGCTTCTTCGTGGGCGGCGGCGTTGGCGCCGCGGTCCTCGCGTCGGATCTCTACCGGCAAGGGTCGCGTGACGTTCGCTACACCGAGGTCGGTTTCGGCGGCAACCTCCGCGCGGGATGGGCGTTCGCGGAATTGGGCAACCACCACGTCTTCACGCTCGCCATCGACACGTTCGCTTCGAAGTTCGAGAAGTCGAGCACGCTGGCTGCCGCGCTCAACTTGAGCTGGCAGTACTTCTGATTGCAATTGTCGAGGTGACGCGCTCGACGCCGGCGATCTCCTCCGAGCAGAGCCGATGTCCGCTCTCGAGAGGGCCGAGATAGGCGCCCTCGTCGTCGCACTCCCAGAGAGAAGCGCTGGGCTGGGAACATCCGATCCCGCAGCGCGCGTGAGGACCCGGATGACTGTGTCGATCGGCAGCGTCGTGGCGTGGCACGTCGGACGCTCCTTCGATCGTCGCCATCCGTACGACGAATTCGACCACCGTGACCCTCACGGTAGAGACTTCGGGTTCGCGCCTCTGGGCGTGCGTTCCGTGCGTGGAGGGTTCGTCCAGATCGGGCCGCAGCTCGCCGCCGAGCGTCCAAGCCGGCGGGTCGCTCGCCGGGAACGATTCGGCGTTGGTCTCGTCGATGAGCTTCTCGATGCGATCGTCCTCGCGGGCCATGACGTCTCCTCCTCGAAGGATCGGAGCGAGCATCGCGCGTGCCAGCGCGAGAGGGCGATCAGGTGTTCTTGCGTGGTCTTCCGATCTCGTACTGCTCGAGGCGACGAATGAGCGTTCGCCGTGACATGCCGAGCAGCTTGGCCGCTTCGCTCTGGTTGCCCGACGTGCTTCGGAGCGCTGCATTGATGCGGTCGCGCTCACGCCGCTCGTCGGAGGAGAGGCCGGGATCGTGGGACTCGGGCCCGGCGCTGAGCGCGCCCTTGAGCACGAGATGCTCCGTGCCGAGCAGAAGCGAGGAGCCGGCGAGGGTCATGGCGCGCTCGATCACGCTCCGCAGCTCGCGCACGTTGCCAGGCCAGTCGTGCGCTTCGAGCGTGGCAATGACCACGGGGTCGATGCGCGGCGGAGTTCGTCCGAGGCGAGTCGCCGTTCGGGTGACGAACGCCTCCGCGAGCGGTCGGATGTCGGTGGGGCGCTCGCGCAGCGGGGGCACCCGAACGGAGATGCCGTCGAGGCGGAAGAAGAGGTCGCCGCGGAACTTCGCCTGGAGGACGAGCGCACGAAGGTCTCGATTCGTCGCGGCGATGACGCGAACGTCGACGTGTTTCGCCTGCGAGCTGCCGAGCGGCATGACCTCGCCCGTCTCGAGTACGCGGAGCAGTTTGGCTTGCGTCGTCATCGACAGCTCGCCGACTTCGTCGAGGAAGATCGTTCCGCCGTCGGCCGCCTCGAAGAGACCTTTCTTCGGTCGATCGGCGCCCGTGAACGCACCCTTCACGTAGCCGAAGAGCTCGCTCTCGAGGATCGTCTCGGGGAGCGCCGCGCAGTTGATGGCGACGAACGGTGCCGACGCACGCTTCGAGCGCTCGTGGATCGCGCGCGCGACGACGTCTTTACCGACACCCGTCTCGCCGAGCACGAGGGCGGAGAGCGGGGCCGCCGCGATCGTGTCGATGGTCTCGAAGAGCTTCTTCATGGGAGGAGAAGCGATGATCGGCGGGAACGTCTCCGACTCGGGCGCTCGTCGCTCGCGGAGATCGACGGTTCGATCGAGCATGAGCACCGCGCGGCCGATCGTGATCGCTCCGCCAAGAGGCACGGGCATGCTCTCGTGCGCCCCCAGCTTCGTTCCGACCACGATGGTGCCGTTTCGGCTTCCGGCATCCTCGATCGTCATCGGAGGGCCGATTCGAACGACGGCGTGCACGCGTGAGACGGATTCGTCGTCGATCACGACCTCGCATTCGTCCGCGCGCCCGATGCGCAGCGTACCTTCGGACGGGACGTCAACGGCAAAGGTCTGACGGGGGCTGACGACGAGGAATCGGAGCGGAGCGTCTTCCCCGGACACCGTGGAGACCGTCTCGACGTTGCTGGCTGTCACGGCCGAACCATACGGCGACATCCCACGTCGGGCCAGTACCCGGGCTACGTTTACGGAACGAAATTGGGTAATCTGAATTCGTGGTACCAGCGACTCCGCGCGTCGTAGGACGCTACGTGATCCATGAGGAGATCGCCGCGGGGGGGATGGCCACGATCCACTACGGACGTCTCCGTGGACCGATTGGGTTCGCGCGAACGGTGGCCATCAAGAGGCTCCACCCTCAATTCGCGAAGGACCCAGCCTTCGTCGCCATGTTCATGGACGAGGCGCGTCTGACGGCGCGCATTCGTCATCCAAATGTCGCGCAAACCCTCGATATCGTGGCACTCGATGGCGAGCTCTTCATCGTCATGGAGTACGTGCATGGCGACTCGCTGGTGCACCTTCTTCGCCTCGATGAGAACGGCGAGGGCACGCGCGTCCCGCTCGGCGTGCTCTCCGCCATCGTGTGTGGAGTGCTCCATGGTCTCCACGCGGCACACCAAGTGACAGGTGACGACGGCAAACCACTTCACCTCGTTCATCGGGATGTCAGCCCTCAGAACGTCATGGTCGGAGCCGATGGCACTTCGCGTGTCATCGACTTCGGGATCGCCAAAGCGCTCGGTCGGGTCTACTCGACACGTGAGGGCGAGGTACGTGGGAAGCTCGCTTACATGGCCCCGGAGCAGGTGACCGGAAAGGAGATCGACTGCCGCACGGATGTGTTTGCGGCGGGCATCCTTCTCTGGGAGTCGCTCACGTCGGAGCGGCTCTTCGGTCGACCGGGCGAGGCCGAGACCCTCGCGGCCGTTCTCCATCGCGAGATCGAACCTCCGAGTGAGCTCAATCCGGACGTGCCGCCCGCCGTCGACGAGATCTGCCTACGCGCGCTCGAGCGAGCGCCGGGCAAGCGATTCCAGACGGCGCACGAGATGGCGGTCGCGCTCGAAGCGAGTCTGCCCGTGGCGAGTCCGCGTCGGGTCGCGGAGTGGGTGGCGGCCCGCGCTGGCGAGGTGCTCGTCGAACGCACGCGATACGTGGCACGGATCGAGACCACCGCTGGCGACACCGAGGACGTCGAACAGCGCGCGACCCCCGCGCCGCTGCCGCCTCCCAGCGAGCGCACGGCGCCGATCGAGACGACCGCGTCCTTGTCGATCGATGCGCCGAAGACGGTTCCGCCTCCCACGCCTCGAAGACGGGGCAGGTGGCTGATCGGAGCAGTCGCCGTCCTGGCCCTCGTCACCGGCTACCTCGTCCGGAGCTCCGTCTCCGGCACGTCGACGGCTCCGCGCGCGGCCGTCGAGCACGTCGCGGTGCCGGTGCCCGTTTCGCCTCCGCCAGCCGCGGCTTCCGTCGTAGCATCACCTGCCGTGACACTTTCGGCTGAAGCCCCGGCACCCGATGCAGGCCGCGCACGGACGGTGGTGGCTGCATCGCATGTCGCGCCGAAAGTATCGAGCGTGGTCCCATCGAGCGCGGGCCCGTCGAGCGCGGCCTCATCGAGCGCGCCTCGTTCGAGCGCGCGCGCCACCCCCACCGCGCCTTGCACGGTTCGCTCCTACATCGACGAGTCCGGCATCACGCACTTCGTCGAGGAGTGCAAGTGAAGCTCGGTGCACTCGCGGCGTTCACGCTCGTCGTGCTCGCCGACACCACGGCCTGGGCCGAACCTTCGACATCGAACGAGTGCTTCTCGGCTCCCGTCGAAGGACAGAAGCTCCGTAGGAAAGGAGCGCTGCTTGCGGCCCGCGAGCAGTTTCGAATCTGTGCGCGCAACAAGTGTCCGAGTGAAGTCGTTCGCGCCTGCTCGCGATGGGAGAGCGAAGTCGATGCCTCGATTCCCACGGTCGTTCTGACGGCTCGTGACGGACACGCCGTCGACGTGCCTGGCGTCTTGGTGGCCATCGATGGTTCGTCCGGAGTGGCTCTCGGCTCGCGCGCGATCGAGCTCGATCCAGGAAGCCATCACTTCGTCTTCTCGCGGCAGGGAAGCGCCGACGTGACGCGTGACGGCGTTCTCTCCGAGGGCGAAAAGAACCGAGCCATCGGCGTGACCTACGAGGTCGCCTCCGCCGCCGTTCAGACGTCGTATCCCGACTCGATCGAGACACGTCCGATACCGGCGACGGCCTGGATCTTCGGAGGCGTGGGCGTCCTGGGCATCGCCGGCTGGGCCACGTTCGGCGCGCTCTACCTGAGCGACCGCGATGCCAAGCACTGCGATATCGGTTGCGACGACGCGCAGAGGAGCAGCGTCGAGCGGAAGGGCACCCTCTCCGAGATCTCGCTCGGCGTCGGTGTGGTGTCGCTCGGTCTCGCGACGGTCTTCTACCTCACCCGCCCGAAGCGCTCGGTCCCCGTGGTGTCCACTCTCGACGTCCGGACCTCACCGGCAGGAACGCCCATGGCGATCTGGTCCGGCCGATTCTGAGCTCACTTCTCATCGGCAGATGAAGTTGTCGTAGCGCATCGACCACGCCGCCATCGGTCCGCCGGTGAAGCCGAGCCCGATGGTCGACCGGAGCGTTCCGGCGTCGAGGTTGGGATCGATACTCGACGTCCCGACGACGACCTTGTCGTCGACCCTGACCTCGAGACGAGGGGCGGGGGTGAAGACGACCGAGACGTCGAAGTGGACCGATTGCCGGTTCGGCACGGTCCCATCGGACGTCTTGGGGAGGTGGGTGGTGTACGTGTCTCGGAACTCGTCGATCGACAGTTTTCCCGCTTGGAGCGTGAAGGCGAGCCGCCAGTACCTGTTGCCGTTCTTCAGCTCGAATGCATAGACCAGAGCCGCGGAGATATCGTCGCCCTGCGTGTCGCGGAAGACGTCGAACGAACACGTCACGTTGCGCGGTCCGTCGGCGAGGTCCTTGAAGAGGAAGGCGTGTGGGAGAGTGGCCTTGAGGCCCACGCTCGCATGCAGGGCGCGCGATGGCGAGGCGTCGACGTCGACGTCGAGGGCGAGGTTCCCTCCGGGGACCACGTCCGTTCCGCTCCACTCGTCCCCGACGCCGCCGTCGTCGAAGTCGTCGCAAAAGAGCGCGCCTGCATTCGTCCCGCAAAAGGGAGGCGCGGCGTCCCGAACGTCGCCGGCTTCGGCTTCGACCAAGACGTCGTGCGTGACGCCCGCATCCTGCGGCTGGCTCGTGGTGTCTTGCGGATCGGTCTGACTCTGTCCGTCTGGATCACGGTCGTGGAGTGGCGCAATCCATCCGCAACCCACGGCGCCGGCAAGCGCGAGGAGGCCCATGAACGCGCGCCCTCGCATCGTCTCGCTTCGTCGCGAGTGCTTTCGGCGCGCCGACCCCGTGGTCACGGAGTGGAAGTATGCGCTGGCTCGCGACGCGAGACTAGAGCGACGAACTCGGTGGCTAGGGTGATGGGATGCACGAGGAGGGAGTGCCCCAGGTGCATGTGTCCGTGCAGGCGAAGGTGCGCTTCTCGCCGTCCTCGCAATCGGCCACGCGCTGCTCGATATCGCCTGGCATGCAGCGATCGCTCGCGATGACCTGGCCTTTGCAGGTCGTCTCGGTCCAGGTGCAGTCGTTGCGGCACGCCGTGATCTTCGTGCCGCAGTAGCCGCAGGCGCTCGCGCTGCTCGTCCCGGGGATGCAGTTGCCGAGACCGAGCTTCTCGTTCCGGCAGGGGCCATAAGCGCCCACCTTGCCGTCGAGGCAGAGAGCGATCTGGATTCCGCACTGCCCGCAGGTGTTCTCGTACTCCTCGCCGACCTTCGTGCAGTCCGAACCCGTGGGTGGTCCGCTCGGACGGGGCGTACCCCAGTCGATGCCGCCCGCGTCCTTGGTTGCCGCGTCTTTGCCTGCGTCGGTCTTGCCTGCGTCGCGCTTGGTCCCGGAGGCATCGGGGATCGTGTGGTCTTCGTCGTTCGGCATCGAGCTGCTGGCGTCGACGGGATAGGCCAGGAGCTCTTCGCCCGTCGCGCAGCCCGACGCGGCCACCGATGCCGAGGCGAACGAAGTCGCGAGAACGAGGACCCCGAGCACGCGTGTCATGGTTCGCGACTGCATGATCAGAGCGCCGTGATGGAGGCTGTGAGCTCGAAGGTCGCGCGCGGGTCGGTGCCGTCGAAGTTGCCGATGTAGACCCACACCGAGCCGTTCGCCGGAACGGTCACGGCGTCGTCATCCATGAGGCAGGCGCGGTAGCTGATGTCGTGGAAGCACGCGAGCTCGGTGCCGGTCAGGCAAGCTTGGCGCGCCGCCGCACTGCTGTCGGGGAGCGTGGCGTACGCCGAGACGAGCACGCTGATGGCTGGCTGACCCGCCGGCTCGCGCACGAAGAGGTCGACCTTCGCGGATTTGGCGTGCGGGTTTCGAACCTCGACGTACGCGTAATAGCTGTCCGTCGCCGTCGAGAGCTTGCACGGCGTGCCGCTCGAAGTAAGGCGCTTGATTTTCGAGTCGAGCTGCGTGAACTGACGCGTCGTCTTCGAGCCGACCGTTTCGCCGAGCACGAGCAGGCGCGTGGCCTCCTCGCACGAGATCGTCGGCGCGGTCCACGCGCAGGTGGCATCGCACTTCCAAGGACGCTTGATGCCGGGCGCGCAGCCCTCGTCACGATTGTCGATGGTCCCTGCCAGGCAGCGCGTGGGGCTCGTGACCTCGCCCTGACAGGCCTCTTCGACCCACTCGCAGGCGTTGTTGCAGGTGCGCTTCGTCGTTCCGCAATAGCCGCAGGCGGCAGTCGTCTCGATGGTGCCAGGCGCGCACGCCTTCGGAGGCTCGTTGCACGCGCCGTAGCCCGTCACGACGTGGCTCGGGCTGCACGAGGCGATCTGCTTTCCGCAGACGCCGCACGCACGCTCGTAGATCTCGCCCACCGAGGTGCACGGCGTGCCGGGGTCACCGGTCGATCCATCGTTGCTCGCATCGCCAACGGAGCCGTCGGCTTTGGCGTCCTTCCCGGCGTCTTTCGTGGTCGTCGGTTCGTCGTCGGACTTCGAAGCGTCGGCGTCGTTCTTCGAACCACCGGCGTCTTTCGTGGACGAGCCGCCCTGTGGCGTCTCCGCCGAGGAGGCTTGGGCGAGGTCATCGTCGCTGCTCGAACAGGCAGCGATGCCGACGAGAGGAGTGGCCGCGATGAAGAGGCTGACGAGGCGGGTCGTGACGGGGCGCATGCGCGTCGCTTCCTTGGCAAGCAGCTCCACGAAGGGGAGCAGAGTGCCTCCTCATTGATTAAATGAAAACGGAAGTCAATTTCAATAAAAGGATGAGCTTGTCGCCGGGCGCGAGTTTTCCGCGGAGAAACCGCGCTACCTCACGGAGTTCGCAGGCACGCTCGCCGGCGTGAGCGCCGAGACCGCGCGGTCGGCCACGATGTGCGAGGTTGCCTCGAGAGCGTCGGCCATCGCGGCAACGAACGAGTCCATGTCGTCGCCGAGCGCCGGACGATCGACGGTGAGCGTCTCCTCGGCGAGCACGTTGCGGTCGCCGTGCAGGAGGATTCGAAGTTGGATGCGCGCGATGTGCATCGGGCCTCGACGAAGCTCGTCGAAGGCGAGCAGGTCGACGTCCAGCGTCGGGGCGCCGCCTTCGAGTGACCGCGTGAGTCCGCGTTCCTCGAAGAGCGTGCGCGAAAGGCTTCGACGCACGAACTCCTCGGGCCGCTCGGTCCACCGGCGCTCTTCGTAGAAGCCTGCTTCGAACGCGGCGTCACGGTGCACGATGCGCTCGCGGAGATGGATCCCCGAGGTGACGCGTCCGATGCGGAGCTTCGGCGCCGGCGGTCTGTCCTGCGTCGGCCCCATCTCCGTGACCTGCGAGGCGGACGTCAGCCGAGGAACGACGCGCTCGGGGGTGTAGTAGCGGATCGGTACCACCGCCGCTTTTTCGAGCAGCGCCGAACCGCACCCGCAGGGGCCGAGGAGCGCGAGGACGAGAACCAGGCGTCTCATGGCGACTTTCCTTTTGCCTGCGAACGCCCTTTGACGAGGATGTCAGGATCGCGATCGAGGGCCTGTGCCAGCGAACGGATCGCCTGGGCGGCCTCACCCACGTCACGCAGCGTGCTCTCGAGCTCGCGCGTCGTTCCGCGGGCGTCGTTTCCGAGCTGCGCGGCGGAATCGGCGGTGCGCTGCGCTGCCGCCAGGATCCCTTCGTTGCCGTCGAACTTCTCGAGCAGCACGTTCAACTTCGCGACGGCGGCTTTCGCCTCGGTCAGCGTCTCGGACGCTCGGTCGCCGAGGTGTGCCTGATCGATATGCAGGATGCTCGAACGAAGGACGGCGAGAACCTCTTCGGCGCGAATGAATGTGCTTGCCGCGTGGTCGCTCACGCCCGCGTCTTCGAACGAGGCGAGGATACGGTTCGCGCGTCCGATGACGACCGTGATGCTGTCGAGCAGTTCGGGAAGCCGCTCGATCGCCTTCTGCACCGAGTCCTCGAGATTCTTCACCAGGCTCGGTGCCGCCGGAATGTAGTTCGCGGGAGGCGGGAAGGGCAGCACGGGAGGCGGAAACACGCGCGGGTCGAAGAAGTCGATCGACACGTACTTCACGCCCGTGATGCCTTGCGACCCGAGCTGCGCGCGAAGGTCGGGCGGTACGAGGAATCGTTTCGTCGGGAAGCCTTCGCCCGTGAGTCCCATGCGCTCGACGTCCTGGACGTTGATTTCCTGGGCGACCTCGACCTGACGATGATCGGGCGCCACCGCGATCTCCGAGACGTGTCCGATCGTGACGCCGCGGAACTTCACCGGCGCCCCGACGTCGAGGCCTTGGACCGACTCGTTGAAGTACGTGTAGTAGACGATCTTCTCTTTGCGCGAGCTCAGGGCTCCGAGCGCGATGGCGGCGGTGACGGCAGCCAAGAACCCGAGGATGACGAAGAGACCGAGCTTGTACTGGTTGGTCGTTGCCGCCATCAGTGTTCCCTCGCGATTCGTTCGGCGACAGCGTCCGGATTGAAGAAATCTCGAACGCGCGGATCGTCGCTGTCCCGCAGCGCGCGCGGGTCGCCGATCGCGATGACGCTTCGGCTCGGCCGATCGAGCATGAGCACGCGATCGGCGATGCGGAAGATGCTGTCGAGCTGGTGCGTCACGACGACGACCGTGAGGCCCAGCGCGCGCGAGAGGGTCAGGATCAGCTCGTCGAGCTCGGCGGACGTGATGGGATCGAGACCGGACGAGGGCTCGTCGAGGAAGACGAGCGAGGGCTCGAGGGCGAGCGCACGGGCGATCGCTGCACGCTTGCGCATGCCGCCGGAGAGCTCGGCGGGCGACTTCTCGGCGGCGGCCTCGAGCCCCACGATGCGAAGCTTCGCGCGGGCGATGGCGCGGATGGCATCGGGCGGAAGGTCGGTCCATTCCTCGAGCGGCAGGGCCACGTTCTCGACGACGTTCATCGAACCGAAAAGAGCGCCGCTCTGGAACATCACTCCGTAGGGCGGGAGGCCGTCGTCGAGATTCGGCGGTCCGTTCCCTGCGACGTCGATTTCACCCGTCTTCACCGGCTCGAGGCCGATCAGGAAGCGGAGCAACGTCGACTTTCCGCTCCCGCTGCCTCCGAGGATGCCGAACACCTCGCCGCGGTTCACGCGAAACGTGATGTTGCGGATGAGAGGAACCTCGCCCCATCCGATCGTCAGCCCCCGCACGTCGAGCATGGGATCCGCCATCGTCAGATCCCCACGACCCGGAAGGCGACGGTCACGAGCGCGTCGATCAGCACGAGCGCGAAGAGAGAGGCGACGACGGTGGCCGTCGTGCGCCTGCCGACGCCTTCTGCACCGCCGGTCGCCGCGAAGCCTTGTTGACAAGCGATGAGCGCGATCGCGAGCGCGAAGATGGCACTCTTGAGGAGGCCTGTCCCGACGTCCATCGGCTCGACCGAGAGCGTGGTCTCGTGCAAGTAACCGCGCACGGACAGATCGAGATCGCTCACCGCGACGAGCATGCCGCCGAGGATCCCCATGAAGTCACCGAGCAGCGTCAACACGGGGACCACGGCCATCAGGGCGATGACGCGAGGGACGACGAGCCAGCCGAACGGACCGAGGCCGAGCGTGCGGAGCGCATCGATCTCTTCGGAGACCTTCATCGAGCCGATCTCGGCGGCGAACGCTGCGCCCGATCGGCCACAGACGATGATGGCGGTCATGAGAGGCGCGAGCTCGCGCGTGTGGGCGATACCCACGAGGTCGGCGACGTACAAGTTCGCGCCGAAGAGCTTGAGCTCCCGCGCGGACTGGAACGCCATGACGAAGCCGATGAGGAAGTTGATGAGCAGGACGATGGGCACGGCGTCGGCGCCGCTCCGCTCGATGAGCCGGATGACGTCTCGCCAGTGGCCCGAGCGCGGGGCACGAACGAGCCGCACGGCAGCGAGGACCATCTCCCCGAAGAAGCCGACGATCTCCTTGGCTTCGTGTCCGACGTGGATCGTCGCGCGTCCGATCTGGGCGACCGTACTCTCGGTCTCGTGTCGATAGAGCGGACACGGCGCCTCGTCGCACATGTAGAGCGACACGATTGGCTCGACGACCTTCGAGGCGCCGGTGACATCCATGTCCACGCCGCGTGCGGCGAGCTCTGCGCGCAGCTCCACGAGAAGGGCCATCGAGCCGCCGTCGGCCTTCGTCACCCCGTCGACGTCGACGATCACTTTGCCTGCCTTCAGGCCGTTCGTGGCCTCGTGGAGCAGGCGCCAGAGCTCGGCGGCGTCTTCGAGACGAAGCTCCCCGGCGAGGCGAATGAGCCCTTCGCCTTCGCGTTCGAAACGAAATGCCGGCTCGCCGCGTTGCTTGTGTGCGCGGCGCCAGCGCATTCCGTGCGCAGACGCGGTCGTCGGGGCCACGAGGGAAAGCACGACCTGGACCGTGCTCGCCCTCGTGGCGACGTGCGGAGCGGGTCAGCGCACGGTGCGGTGGACGACGACTGGGGTGCCGTCGCCGGCGTCGGTCTTCTCGCGAACCACCACGGTGAGATCGGGCGCCGAGACGCCACCGAAGCCCACTGTGACGCCGATCGCTGCGTACGGCGAGAGCACCTGCGCGCCGACGACGTCGGCCGGGGCGGAGACCTCGAGGTGCGTACCCTCCGCAAGTGGCGCGTGGCTTGCGACCGAGACGAGTCCCGAGGCCGTGAGGAGCGAGGGCATGTCCGACGACGCGCCGTCGAGTGCGACGACCACGCCTCCCTTCTGCGTGAACGTGCCGAGGCTCGTTGCCCAGCTCGCTCCGAGTGCAGCCGGGGTGAGGCCGGCGCCGTCGTGGACGAGGACCACGTCGTAGTACGTGCTGAGCGTGGGCGAGGTCAGTGCACTCGCGTCCGGCGCTCGCACGATCTGCACTCCGCGGCCGTGGATTCCGTACGTCACGAGCGCCCGGACCTGCGCGACCGCCAGCGGCGACGCACCGTCCTCGTAGCTCAGAACGCGGATCGGATCGGTCGTCGGAATGGTCATCGCGTTGAGCAAGACCTTGGCCTGCGCCGAGCCGAGCCATGCTTGAGCGAAGTCGTGGCCGATGACGACGACGTCACCCGGGGTTGCGCCCTGGCACACGCCGGCCACGCAGATGTTCGACGGGCAGATCTTCCCGCACGCTCCGCAGTTCTGGCCGTCGCTCTCGACCGAAAGGCACTGCCCGCGGCAAGCGACGAGCGGCGCCTCGCAGACGAGCGGCGCATCGGGAGCGCCCGTGTCCGGCGTACTCGAGTCCGGCTCCTCCGCATCGGGGGCGCTGGAGTCCGGCACGCTCGTGTCCGGGGTGGAGGCGTCCGGCAGCGGGGTGGTGTCGGGAGCATCCGACCCGGCGTCGAGGGGCGGAGTTGCGTCGGTCACCGCCGTCGGCGTCGTGCTTCCGGAGGGGGCGGGAGCCGAGCTCTCGGGCACGCACTCCTGATTCGACTGGACGAAGCCGTCCGCGCATCGTCCACCGACGAGCGCATTGTCCAAGGTGCAACCGGCCGCGGCTGCGATGGCGAGCAGCGCCGTGATTCGTGAAACGCGTCTCATGGCTTGCTCCTGTGTCCTGCTGCGGCCGGCGTGGTCGTGCCGGAAACGATGAATTCGACGCGACGGTTACGTGCATCCGCACCCTGCGTGTCGAACTTCAGGCGGGACTTGCCGTAGCCCACCGCTTGCAGTCGCGAGGCGTCGACGCCGAAGTGAATGAGCATCGCGCGCGTGCTCTCGGCGCGCTGCTCGGAGAGCTTCTGGTTGTACGCATCGGTACCGACGGCGTCGGCGTGACCGGCGACCACGACCTCGATGATCTCGGAGTGGTTCCAGATGAACTGCGCGATGCGCTTCACGAGAGGCCGGCTCTCGACGCGGATGCGCGGGCTGTCGAACTCGAAGAGGATGACATCGTCGATCTCGAGACGATCGCCGACGAGCTTCACTGCGGGGCCTTCGCACCCTTCGGGAACCTGCGTGCCCGGAGGCAGGGTGTTCGGATCTGGGCACTCGTCCTTCGCTTCGACGACGCCGTCACGCGCGGCGACCGGCGGGGGCGTAGGTTCGGCCGCAGGCGGGGCCGCTTTGCGGGCCGCGGCCGAGCCGAAGCTCAAGGAAACACCGGCCACGAGGACACGCGCGTCGTCCGGACGGAACGAGTCGTCCGGCTGGACGATCTGCGTGTAGCCGACGAAGGGGCCGAGGCCCCACTTGCTCTCGTCGCTCGCGCGGAAGTCCCAACCAACGTGACCGTCGAAGGCCGGGCGCGCGAAGCTGCCCGTCTGCGCGAAGCCGCCGTTCGCATCGAGCCAGAGTCCGCCTTCGTGGCTGGCGCCGAAAGGACGGACGCGCACGCCGACGGTTCCGAGGAACGCGGTACCGGTCGAGTGGGATGCAACGCCGGTCTCCGAAGAAGAGCTCGACGAGAGAACGAAGCCGCCTCCGCTCGCCTGCACACCGATGGTGCGGGCGAGGGAGAGCTCGACGGTCGCGGAACCCGCGCCGCCGGCTCCGAACTCGGAACCTTGAGGCTTGCCGACGGCGTGTGCCGCGCCGGCGCTCACGTGGACGCGGAATGGATCCGCCGAGGCTTGCTGGCTCCATGCGAGGATGGCCAGCACGATGAGGATACGAGGGCGCACACCCCGGTGAACGGAAGCGCGCTCCGATCCTTGAGCCTCCTCGAGAGGAGCGTCAGCCTTTGGTGCGCGGATCGGTGACGAGCAGCGCAAACACCGCGTGATCGAGCCAACGCCCGTTGCAGCGCTCGGCCTGACGCGCGATGCCTTCGAACCGGAAACCCAGCCGGCCGATGACCGCGAGCGACGCGTGGTTGTCGGTCGCCGCGGCGACGCGAACGCGATGGGCGTTCACCGGGCCGAGGGCCCAATCGACCACGGCGCGCCCGGCTTCGGTCATGAGACCGCGCCCGCACGCATCGAGTCTCAGCCAGTAGCCGAGCTCCACGCTTTCGTGCAGATGCGCGAAGGCCTCGAGGCCGATGACGCCGAGAAAGCGTCGCGTCGCGCGGTCACGAATCGCGAAGCGACACGCACGAGCTGCATCCCAATCGCCGGCACTCGCCTCGGCGTAGCGACCGCTCGATTCGAGATCGATGTTGAACGGAACCCACGGGAGCCACGGCTCGAGGTGGGCGCGAGAGCCCTCCACGGTGGTCCAGAGATCGCGCGAGTCGGTTGCGTCGAGCGGATGAAGAATGAGCCGAGCCGTCTCGATGGGGCGCGACCGCAGCTCCGAACGGGGGGGAACGACCAGCACGGTTCGAGATTACAGCGGCGACCTTTGCGTGGACCAAGAATTTCGGTGACCACCATGGGCGAGGGCAGAGGTCTGTCGCGACGGCCGACGCACGGAAAGACGTCGGACCGTTACGTCAGCCCAACCGGTTGCGCCGGCGCGCTCGAGGATCGGGTCAGCAATCGTCGTCGTCGTTCGACTTGCGGCTCGATCGGCCGACCTGCGGCGGCGGCGTGGGGTAGGCCCGAACCACGGCTTTGGCCGGTCGCTCGATACTCTCGACAGGGCTCGTGACGAGGTCACGTCCATCGGCAGCGAAGTAAAGCGCCTCGCCCGGAACCGGATCGCCTGCGTTCGGGATGATCGCCCCGTTGCCGTAGAACTTGAGGCCCCCGTGCAGGCGACGGCGGACGGCAAGGTGCCCCTGGAGAAAGTCGCCGGTGCGGCGATCACGCACGGCCACGCAGAAGCCGTCGCGGAAGTGATATTCGGTGTTTCGCGTCACGTAGACGCGGTGCCGCCTGCGTTCCGGAACGTGCGTGCCGGTGGATTCGACCTTCGCGGGTAGGGCCATCGCTTCACTCCTCCAGGGTCGGAGCAAAATCGACCCGCCTTCGGGCCTGGGCCAAGTTTTTCGAGGCCGGGTCGGGGCGGAGAGGGCGAGGGCGAGGGGCGAGGGCGGTCGGCCGAGCCCAACCGTTCAGGGCCGCATGATTTTCGGATCGATCGGCGCGTTCGGCGTGGCGTTGCTGAACGCGATGTCGACCGTGTCCGTTTTTCCTTCGAGGAGGCGTGCTCGAACCGGAACGACCAGCGACTTGTCGAGCACGAGCGTGAAGCCGCGAACCGCCGCGGTGGGATCCTTGGCGGTCCCGACGATTTCGACGTCGTTCGGGCCCTTGGATCCCACGAGGACATAGCGTTCGCGTAGCGTGCCGAGGTCGCCGCCGAGCAGCGCACGCAGATCGGCGAGGCCTTTCGCCACGTTCGCACCCGCGGAGGGCAGGGTGGCCTTCGAGGAGCGCGTTCGGTACGAGAGCCCTTCGGGGCCCACCCAGTAGATCACGTCGTCCGGTGCAAAGAGCTCCCAGCGGAGGCGATCGGGGGCGACGAACGCCAGCTGTCCCGTCGACTTCACGCTGGTTGCGAGGAGCACCATCTTGCGCTCCTGCGTGAAGTTCGCGCGGAGCGACTTGAGCGACTTGCGAGCGTTGGCGATCTCGGCGAGCAGCGGATCGAGCTTCTCTCCCTCGAGCCGTTCACGTGCCGGCTCGTCGGCGCGTGCAGCCGCCGGCACGAGCACGGTGAGCGCGAGCGCTCCGAAGAGCCAGCGACGACGCGTCAATGTGGCCTCACGGTGATGCATGCTTGCCTCCCGTGGTGAGGGGCAGCTCCGGTCCGAGGAGAGGCCCTCCGGCACGCGCGCGCCCTTCGGTGTAGCGAGCGTCGCCGAGGATTTCGTCGGCAGGGACGGCGTCGTCGTCGGTGTCCGGTGGGGGGCCATCTTCATGTGAGACGATGGATGCCAGGTCGATCTTCACGAAGCGGCCCGAAAGATGCGGCCCCTCGGAAACCCAGGCCTTCTTCGCGGTCAGATCGAAGACCACGCCGTGGGTGGCGATGAGGGCATCGATGGTCTTCCGGTCGCCGAGCTCGCACTTGTCCGAGCCAGCGCACGAATGGTCGCGGAGCATTCCGACGCTGCTGGCCACGGTTGCGCTCTTCGGTGCAACCCCATGGAGGAGCTCGTCGATGCGGGCGCGACGAGGCAACGTGGTCGTCGTCTCGCGCACGTGCAGGTTGCTCGGATCGGACGCGAGCGGACCTTCGAAGTGGTTGGTGATGCCCACCCGCGCGGGATCGGGGACGTCGCTACGCACGAAGGCCGGCGTGCCGGGAGCGCGCTCGACCACGGCGAAGTGCCCCTTCGCGTCGCCGACGAAAACGATGTGCGAGACCATCACGTCTTGCTGCTTCAAGATCGCGACGGCCTCGGCCGTGTCGTGCGCGTGCGAAAGCGTCTCGCGGAGCGCGAAGGCCACCGGGATCCCCGTCGTCTTCGGCGTGCCGGCGCGACCTCCGTTGACGGCAACGGCCACGCCTTCGGCGTTCATGCCCGTCACCACCCCGACGAGGCCCGGCCACGAAACGCTGGCGAAGGGGATGGCGCCGTTTTCGCGCACGACGAAGACAGCCTTGTCGCGATCGAAGACGTCGGCCGCTTCGAAGTCGAACGCACGCGCGAAGAGGGCATGGCCGTCGCTCGTCGCGTCGGGGCCGAGGCCGAACGCCGTGCACCCGTCGAGCTGCGGTCGGGGCTTCGAGCCCGGGCTCGGCCCTGTGCCGAGGAGTGGCGAATGCTCGAAGCTGAGTGCGATGTCGTAGAGCGCGTGGAGAAAGACCATGCGCGGGTACGTGGGCATGTGCGACGCGTACGGGTCCGGATCGAACGCACGAGCCTCGGCGGCGAGCTCGCGCCTGCGCGGTTCGGGGAAGCCGTCTTGCACGTTGCGATAGCGGTAGCGCCCCATGTCGAAGAGGAGCGCGCGCGCCGGCGTGAAGGGCACCACGTTCGAGAAGCCGTCCCAGAGGACCGACTCGTTCGCGAGCATGTGATCACGGAGGAGCGTCGTGTGCTCCGTGCCGATCTCTTCCGGCGTCCCGGCGAGCTGCACGACGTTCACGCCGGGCCCCGATCCAGGCTTGCTTCCGAAGACGCGCGCCCAACCTTTGCCAGCGGTTCGCACGCCGTTCGACTCCGAGAGGCGGAGCGACGTCTCGGGAATGGCTGGCGGCGTGAGACGCACCATCCGTTCTACCGTGAGATGGGCAACGAGCGGCGCGAGGCCGAACACGCCCACGCCCACGCCCAGCGCTGTCAGCTTCTTCTTGTGGCGTCTCGCCCAGGCGAGCATCGCCCAGGTTCTTAGCCGCGCAGTCCGCGTTCGCCAAGTGCGGCGACGACCGTGCGCACGATCCGGAAGGGATCCCGGACGACGTGGAAGTGCGTCACGCGATCTTCGGGGTAGAGGACCTGGATGGGTTCTTCGACGATCGTGACGCCCGCCCATGCGGCGCGCAGGAGAATCTCGCCCTCGAAGTCGTAACCCTCGCCTCGCGCGCCGAGGGCGAGCGTGCGACGCACGGGATATCGACGCAGGCCGCACTGCGTATCGCGGAGCGCGCGCCCGGCGAACCGCGAGAGGAACATGTTCGAGATGCCGTTGGAGAAGCGATTCTTCTTCGGCGCTCCGGCGCGATCGAGATCGCGGATGCCGAGCACCAGCGCCTCCGGATCGTCGGAGGCGAGCATCACGCGACAGGCGTCTTCGCCTGGATGCTGTCCGTCGGCATCGACCGTGAGCGCGACCTCACACCCGCGGGCGAGGGCGGTGGACAGGCCGGCGCGGAGCGCGGCCCCCTTGCCGCGGTTCTTCCCGTGCGAGAGCACCTCGCAACCGAGGCGCGCGGCCACGCTCGCCGTCCGATCGCGCGAACCGTCGTCGATGACGAGAATCGCGTCGGCGAGGAACGGAAGCGACGCACGCAGCGATTGGATGACGGAGGGGAGCGTTCGTTCGGCGTCGAGTGCGGGGACGATCACGCAGGCGCGGGAGAGCCACGTGCTCGCGAGCGGCTGGCCTGGGGTGAACGGCATCGGGGTCGGTACGGTGCTCGGCGTTCGCGCCTCAGCGCGGCCGTCGCTCGTGTCTGCACCGCCCGCGTCTGCGCCTCGCGCATTTTCGTGTCGGGCGTCGCGGAGCGCGTGCGTCATCGGCGCGTAATGTTGCACGTTGACCGGCGCCTCTGCAAAGGCTACTCGCGCGGCCCGTGGCAATCGCACTCACTGTCGAGCACGGACCTCACGCTGGCCTTCCCCGGACCGAAGTACGGCGTCGCATCAATGCGATGATCCGTCTCCTTCAATTGGAGAAGTCGGACGTATCATTCGTTCTAACCAATGATGAGCAGATCCATCATTTGAACAAAGTCTATCGCGGTAAAGATCGTCCGACCGACGTTCTGGCGTTCGCGATGCACGAAGGCGAGTACGGCAGTCTCGCGGGCGACGTCCTCGGCGACGTCATCGTGAGCGTCCCGACAGCCCGCAAACAGGCTCTTTCGAGAGGCGCTGCAGTTCTCGACGAAGTCACGATGCTCCTCGCCCACGGGCTGCTTCATCTCCTGGGTTGGGACCACGACACCGCAGCGAAGGACCGCCGCATGAAGGCGGAGACGGCCCGCCTGTGTTCCGCCGCCGAGGCGGCTAGCCCTCGTCCAAAGACCGCTCGGAAGGCCGTGGCCAAGCGCGTCAAGGCCGCTTCAAAGCCAGCAGCCAAACGGGGTCTGTCACGGAAACCTAAGGCCCGTTAAGCGGGGCCCGCGTCGGAGAAAGACGAATGGGCAGGCAGGGAAAGGCCTCGCCCCTGCCGAAAAACACGAGCTTTCAGGGTGGGTCCATGGCTACGTCGACCTGCACGAAAACGCGCGATACCCGCGATTTTCCCTTGCGAGGATGGAACGGCGGGGTGTAGCAATGACGGCGTGCAGCGGTTCCGAGCCGAAAATTCGGGCCCGCGGCGGGGCACTCGAGCTTCTTTCACCTCTTCCAACTCGCTCACTGACGCTCCACTTGGACCATTCAAGTCGGGCGATCACGGACGACCTGGGGCGATTGAAACGCGAGAGCGAACGACGAAAGACGTCGTAGAGTTCGACAGGAGGAATCACAATGGCTGCTGCGAAGCGCATGACGAAGGCCCAGGTCATTTCGGATATTGCTCAGTACAGCGAGCTCGATAAGAAGAGCGTCAACAAGGTCTTTGAAGGCCTGACGGATCTCATCAAGAAGCAGCTCGGCCCGCGCGGCCCCGGCGAGTTCGTTATCCCCGGCCTGCTCAAGCTCAAGACGGTCAAGAAGAAGGCGATCCCGGCCGGCGAGCGCCGCAACCCCTTCACCGGCGAGATGCAGCACTTCGCGGCCAAGCCCGCGTCGAAGAAGGTTCGCGCGACCGCCCTCAAGGCGCTCAAGGACCTCATCCAGTGATTCTTCGCTGACGCGTCACCAAAACGACGCGTCATCGAAATGCTCGCAGGGCGCTCTTTCCGAGAGGAAGGCAGCGCCCTGAGCCTTTTAAGGTCTTCTACCCGCTCCCGGCGCCCAGCTCTTCGACGAGGAAATCGACGAACGCGCGCACCTTCGGGACGATATGACGCCTCGAGGGATAGATTGCGTAGACCGACAGATCGACGGCGGACCAATCGTCGAGAACGGTGCGTAGGCGCCCGTTTGCTAGTTCTTCGCTGACATAGACCGACGGGATCAGGCTAAGCCCAAAGCCGGCGCAGAGAGCATCGCGGACGGCCAGACTGGACGTCACTTTGTAGCGGCCGTCGATCGGGACGCGGACAGTGCGGTCGCCGCGATGGAACACCCACTCATCGGGGTGGCCGGACAGTGTGAACTGCACACAGCTGTGGCGGAGAAGATCCGCCGGATCCTCGGGCACGCCGAAGCGATCGAAGTAGGACGGCGCACCAGACACCACGTGCCGCGTCGTCATGAGCTTCCTCGAGACAAGGCTCGAATCTTCGAGACTGTCCATCGCGCGGATAGCGAGATCGAATCCCTCTTCCACGATGTTGACCCGACGATCCTCCATTCGCAGATCGACCGAGAGCTCGGGATAGCGATCGAGAAACTTCGGCATCGCCCGCGACAGGGGCGTAAGAAGCGTCAGGGTCACGGGCGCGGTGATGCGCAGGACGCCTTTCGGCACTTGCTGGAGAGGCCCGAGCGAACTGTCGGCCGCATCCAGGTCGTCGAGCACGCGCGTGATCTGCTCGTAGTAGAGGGAGCCCGCCTCGGTCAGGCTCACGCGCCGAGTCGTCCGGTTGAGAAGCCGCACGCCGAGATGGGCTTCGAGCTCGCTGACGTTCTTGCTGATCGCTGCCGGTGACAGGCCAAGGCGCCGGGAGGCCGCGACGAAGCTGCCGAACTCGACGACTTGCCGGAACACGCTCAGCGCCGTCAACCGATCCATGATCGTTCACCGTGGGTGAATGGTCTCTTGGGCACCTCGCATATTAATCCGATGGGAGCAATGAATTACCTCTCAACAGCGGCCGACGGGTGAGCGCGGCCGCTGGAGGTCGATCGCTATGGACCGGGGCACGATGCGCGCCCATCTGGAGATGCTGCTCCGGGCTGTCATCCTGGGGCTGTCATTCACGGTCGTGGGACTGACGAGGGAAGGCCTGCCGCCCCTCTTGCTGACCGCCCTTCGGTTCGCCGTCGGAGCCGTCGCTCTGCTCCCGCTGATGCGGCGCACGCCCGAGCGGCTTCCCGGGATGGCCGCGCTTGCGGTCTACAGCGTCTTGGGGTTGTGCCAGGCGGCATTCTTCGGGGCGATGTTCTGGGCCGCGCACCGGATCAGTGCGCTGTCGATGACGGTGCTCTATGTCAGTGTGCCGTTTCTGGCTTACTGCTTCGGCCTCGGCTTTCGGGTGGAGCACCCAAGCGGGCGCCTCCTCGGGATCCTCGCGCTCGGAGCCTGTGGTTCACTGGGCATCTCTTGGGCAGAGAGCGGCGGGCGCCTCGCCGGAGTGCAGGGCGGTTTGCACCTGGGGGCCGGTGAGACTGTGTTCTTTGCCGGCTGCTTGGGGCTCGCCCTCTATTCCGTGCTGACCAGGTGGGCGCTCTCGCGACGCTGGCTCTCCGAGCGGGCTGTCGTTCGCACGTTCTGGAGCCTCGTCATTGGCGGCGTTCTGGTCGGCGCTCTTGGCCTCATCGAGGAGAAGCTGCAGGGCCTGGCGGACCTGAAGCTCTCGGACGTCCTGCTGCTGGCCTACCTCGGAGTGTTCTCTACCGGCGGCACGTTCTGGCTCATGCAGCGCGCGGGCGCCGTTCTGACACCTGCAGCGGCGAGCGCATATTCCTACGCGCCCCCGATCGTCTCGATGCTCGTGCTCTTCGTCACGGAGCCGCAGAGCATCTCCTGGCGCTGGCTGCCGGGCGCGGTTCTGGTGGTCCTGGCGATAGCCCTGCTGCAGCGTCGGAGTGCAGATCCCAAGTCTCGGTCTCTGCCGGCCGGTCATGCGACCACGCCGGATAGCCGCTCCGCGGCGCCATCTTCGATCCGTTCAACAGGAGTTCGATGACATGCGAATAACGGTGTTTGGAGCAGCAGGAAGCGTCGGATCCCGCATCGTCGGGGAGGCGCTCTTGCGCGGCCACGAGGTGACGGCCGTGGTTCGTGACGAGTCCCGGCTTTCCTCGCTGCCCGCTGGAGCGCGAGGTCGGATCGGTGACGCGACCAGCGTCGATCAGGTAGCTGCGCTCAGCGCCGGCCAGGACCTCGTCATCAGCGCCACGCGTCCGGCTCCGGGGAATGAGCAGCAGCTCGTCACGATGGCCAAGTCGCTTCTGGCCGGGGTCACGCGATCGGGCGTGCGCCTCCTTCTGGTCGGGGGTGCTGCGAGCCTGAAGGTCCCGGACACGGGCGGCCTACTCGTCGATGATGCCCGATACGTGCCCGATTTCGTGCGCGACATCGCCATCGCATGCTGCGCGCAGTTCGACGTCTGCACCGCGGATGCCGCAGCGGATTGGACCTACCTCAGTCCACCCGCCCTGCTCGTGCCGGGCGAACGCACCGGCGGCTATCGGTCAGGCGGAGACGAGCTGCTCTTCGATTCCGATGGCACCTCGACGATCTCGATAGAGGACTTCGCCGTGGCCCTGCTCGATGAAGCGGAGTCTCCGAAGCATCGTCGGTCCCGCTTCACCGTCGCGGCGCATGCGTCGAGCGTCTGCGAAAGCGAGGTCATGGTCAGGACGCCGGACGGCGTGGCTGATTGCTACTTCGTCCACCCGGTGAGCGGAGCCTATCCGGGCGTGATTCTGTGGCCCGATGCTCTCGGCTTACGACTGGCCTTTCGGACGATCGGCAAGCGGCTTGCGAGGTCCGGATATTCGGTTCTCGTGATCAATCCCTATTACCGACACACAGTCGCGCCCATTCGCGTCGATGCCGACGCCTTCAATGAGCCGGCAGGGCGCGAAAAGGTGCTGAGCCTCGCCAACGCGATCACGCCCGACATGACCATGACGGACGCCGTGGCATTGGCCGGCTTTCTAGCCCAGCACAAGTCTGTCGATCCGGAGCGAAAACTCGGCACGATGGGCTACTGCATCGGCGGGGCAATGGCCGTCCGTACGGCGGCGGCAGTGAACGACGGCAACGATCGCAACGATCGCGTCGGGGCCATCGCGTCCTTTCATGGCGCCAACCTCGTCACGCAGCAGGCGGACAGCCCCCATTTGCTCGTTCCCAGAACAAGGGCAAGCGCCCTCATCGGGATCGCGGAGAATGACGACGCGAAAGACCCGGACGCGAAGGCCCTTCTTCGCGAAGCCTACGCCAAGGCCAGTCTGGCCGCAGAGATCGAGGTCTATCCAGGCACGATGCATGGCTGGTGCGCGCTCGACACCAAGGCCTACGACCGGCCCCACGCGGAGCGGGCATGGTCACGGCTGCTGGCCCTGTTCAGCAAGGCCCTGGCCTGAATTGGCGCTCGAGGGGTCCGCGATTCAGCGATTCGTTCGACGAGAGCGGGCCAGAGGGAACGCGAGCGAGGCGGTCAGAAGAAGGACCAGGGGCGCGTCGCCGAAGCGTGTGAAGAGCGTCACGGGCGACTCGAGCAGGGCCGCAGAGACTTGGAGCGTTGCGGGCAGGGCGTCCGAGTAGCGAGCGCGGACTCGGCCGGTCGCATCGACGAACGACGTCGGGCCCTGATTGACGGCGCGGACCAGATCGCGCCGCGCTTCGATGGCGCGCAGCGCGGCCAGACGAAGATGTAGCTCGCCTTCGCCGCTGCCGGTGAACCACGCGTCGTTCGTGACGTTCACGAGGAGGTTCGGCCGAACCTCCATCGCTTCACGCCCCGCCTGGGGAAGGGTGTCTTCGTAGCAATTGAGGACCGCCGCGCGAATCGCGTCGGTCGTGAAGAGCACCGACTCGGTTCCCGGAACGAGACCAGTGCCGCGCGCGAAGACCTTGCGCAGCCACGGAAACGAATCCGCGAGCGGGACCGTTTCGCCGAACCAGAGCAGGTGACGCTTGTCGTAGGGCTTGGAGACGGTGCCGTCGGCCGTGGCGAGGACCGCGGAGTTGTAACCGAGGCCGGCGCCGCCGCTCATGTACACGCCCGTCAGCACGGGGCCACGCACGCCGTACTGCAGGATGGCGCGCGAGCCGGTCGGCGTGTGCCGCGTGGCGTGAGGAAGCGTGTACGGATAGGACGACTCCGGCCAGACGGTGAGCTCCGCGCCGCGTGACTCGGCGCTCTTCGTGAGCGCGGTCAGGCGATCGAGCATCGTCACGGCGCGCGAAGCGTCCCAACGCTCGTAGGCGTCGAAGCCGGGCTGTACGAGGGCAACGTCCGCATGTGGGGCTCCTTCGCGGAGCTGCGCCACCTGGCGCATGCGAAGCGTTCCCCAGCCGAGCATCACGACGACGATGGCGGTCGCGACGCCGAGCGCCAGCGCCATCGTGCGGAAGGCGCGCTCGCGCCCATGTTGGATGGCCAGCGCGCAGAGTCCAGCGACGACCGCGATCAGGAACGTCGTCCCGCGCTCACCAATCAGCTCGGCCGTCTGCACGAACGCAGGCCAAGGGGTCATGCCGCCGGCGGGCGTCCACGGGAAGACCGCGGGGACGAACGTCGCCACGTACACGCCGGTGCCGAAGGCGAGCCACGACGGCACGTCGGGAAGGCGCGTGCGGACGATGCGAATGACGAGGCCGGCGAACGCCCAGGGGATCGCTTGCGCAGCGGAGAGCAGGACGAGCGCCGTCCACCCCGCGATGCTGGGCAGCGAAGCGAAGCGCACGACGACCTCCGGCACGAACCGAAGGGCCACGAGGTTCGCGAAGAGCCCGAAGAGCCAGCCGACGAAGGCGCCGCGCCGGCGATGACCGCGCGCCTCGTCACTCGGCAAGAGCGCGTAGGCGAACCCTACGAGGCCGAGCGGAATGCCGAGATAGAAGTCGAACGGCGGCGCAGCGGTCGCGAAAAGCGCACCGCTCGCCGCCGCGAGGACGGACGTCCACCGAGGTTTGCGCGAGCGGGCATCGCCGTCGTGGCGCGGCTCGCTCGCGGCGATCACCAGTAGAACGTGAGGCCGCCCTGGATGACACCCGCGCCGGAGGTGTTCGTCGAACGGCCGTTGCCATCGACGAACTCGGGATGCGTATGGCGATCGTCGTCGACGCGGCCGCGGACGATTCCGCGCACGTCGACGTTCAAGGCGACCGTTCTCGAGAGACGGAACTCGAGACCACCACCGCCCTGCACGCCGAAGTAGTCGTACCTGTACTCGGTCTCGTTGTAACCCGAGCGATCGTCGACCGCGCGAGCACCGGACCAGCCGAAGCCGCCGACGAGGTAGACCTGTGTCTTGCTCTTCGGGTTGAGGAACACGATGCCGTTGAAGGTGAAGCCGGTCTCGCTGCGGCGATAGCCGTTGTAGTCGCGGCCGCCGGCGAAATCGAGGTCGCCTTCGATGGCGAACGCCGGCACCGGGCGGAAGCGGAGGCCGAGGCCGACGACCGCCATGCCGGTGTTGCCGTCGCGGCCGTCACCCATCATGAGGCCGCCGAGGTGCAGGTTGAGGCCCCATTCGCGCTTCCGCGGCGGAGCCTGACGCGGCACGTAGTAGTAGGGCGGAGGCGCCTCGCGGGTCTGGACCACCACCGTCGAGGGCGGCGGCTGGTACACGACGACCGGCGGCGGAGGCGACGCGGGCTTGGCGTCGGCCTTCGTCTCCGCCTTGCTACTGCCCTCCACAGGCAAAGGCTGGAGACTGTTGTTTCCGGACGCGGCAGGCGGAGGCTGCGTCTCCCCGCAGAACCAGCTGCCCGGCGGGCAGTCCTTGTCGTCCGCGTGGGCAATGGCAGGCACTGCGAGGACGCATGTGCCGAGCGCGCCTGCAAAGGAGAGCCTCTTGAACGCGGTCAGCGCTGGATTGCCGGACAGCCGGAACGTGTTGCTCATGTCAGACCGTGCCTCCGATGACGAGCAGGCCCCGGGAGTGCCCGGCTCCGAACCTCGTCTGGATGCTCCCCAAAGCAACGCAGGTGCCACGGGGAACGACGCGGCGCCCACGGGCATTATGGCCGATTTCGGAGGCGGCGAGAAAAGCTGTATCCGACCGTTCACGTCGGGCCGACAACCGTTGTCCAAGGTCCCCGCCCGGGGCTCGTCGACCGGTGGGGTAGGGGGATGTGCGGCTGAGCTTGCCACATCGGGCCTTTCGAGCGCCTCGTCCTCCGGCCAGTCGTCGTGTAAAGAGCACCGCTCGTTGGCTACCGTTCGTCTGAAACCCGGTCACGTTCAGCCCGTTTGGGCCGGTCATCCGTGGGTTTATGCCCAGGCCATCGAGCGCGTCGAAGGCGGCGCGACACGAGGCGCGGAGGTCCGGGTCGTCGATCCGCGCGGGAATTTCCTGGGTCGCGGGTTCTATTCGTCGGGGTCTGCGATCCCGGTGCGGATCCTGGTCCGTGACGAAACGACGGCCATCGACACGTCGTTCTTTCGCGCGCGTTTCGAGCGTGCGCTGGCCGCGCGCCAAGCCCTCGGCATCGGCACCTCGCCGGACACCACCGGGTACCGCGTCGTTCACGCGGAGGGCGACGGGCTTCCTGGCCTGATCGTCGACAAGTTCGAGGACGTCCTCGTCGTGCAGCTCCTCACGTTCGGCATGAAGGAACGTGAAGCGATGATCTTCGAGGCTCTCGGCCAGGCGTTTCGCCCGCGGGCGATCATCGACCGCACGCCGGCCAACGCCGCGAAGTTGGAAGGCTTCACACCCGGGCAGGGCGTGGTTCGCGGGGAAAACGTCACCACGCTTTCCTTCCGCGAGCGTGCGCTCGCGTGGACCATCCCGTTTGACCTCGGACAGAAGACCGGGTTCTACTTCGACCAACGTGAGCTTCGTGGTCGCGTCGAGGCGCTGTCCAAAGGCAAGCGCGTTCTCGATGCATATTCGTACATCGGTGCGTTCGGCCTCGCCGCCGCGCGCGGTGGCGCCACCGAAGTCGTCTCCGTCGACGAGAGCGCCGCGGCGATGGAAGTCGGTGCCGAGTGTGCGCGCGCGAACGACCTCGCAGGGGTGATTCGCTTCCAGCGTGGCGATGCGCGTCGGATCATGCAGGAAGCCCACGCGAGCTTCGATCTCGCGGTCGTCGACCCGCCGCGACTCGCGCCCTCGCGCGGCGCACGCGAGCAGGCTCTCGTCCAATACTCCAAGGTCGCCGAGCTCGGATGTCGGGCGGTCAAGCCGGGCGGTCTCCTCGTTCTCTGTTCGTGCTCCGCGGCGGTCGATCTCGCCGCTCTCACGCGGGCCCTCGCCACCGGCGCGGTTCGCGCGAACGTCGATGCGATCGTCCTCGAGCGCGCCTTCCAGGGGGCCGATCACCCGGTGCCTGCCGCCTTCTCGGAAGGCCTCTATTTGAAGGCGCTCATCGCGCGCGTCGAACCCCGCAGCACGCGTTCGACCGCCCCCGTCACGCCATGAGGCCGCTCGCCGAGGTCGATCGCGCTTCGTTACGCGGTCTCCGCGGAGTGCTCTTCGATCTCGACGACACCGTCCTCTCGCACGGCGTCCTCACGCGTGCGGCATACGAAGCGATCTGGTCGCTGCACGACGCCGGGCTCCACCTCGTTGCCGTCACAGGGCGTCCGAGCGGCTGGGGAGAAGTCCTCGCGAGGCAGTGGCCGATCGATGGCGCGGTCACCGAGAACGGTGCGGTGCACGTGGTTCGCGATGGCATCGGTGTGACCATCGACGAAGGCGGCGAGCCGGCGGACGTCGCCGTGCGGCGCGAGAGGCTCGCCCTCCTGGTCGCCACGGTCGCGGAGAAGGTGCCGCGCGCGAGGCTCGCCGACGACGTGCACGCACGCCGCTCGGACGTGGCCTGGGACATCGGCGAGAGAGACAAGCTCGACCCCGAAACGATCGCGGCCATCGCCCACGAGATTGTCGCGGCCGGTGCTCGCACGACGCGCTCGTCGGTGCACATCCACGCCACCTACGAACGCGACGACAAAGCCTCGGGCGCCGTCCGCTTCCTTCGCGAGCGCTTCGGCGAGGATCCTGGCGCCGCGCTCGGCCGCTGGGCCTTCGTCGGCGACAGTGGAAACGACGCCGCCTGCTTCTCGGCCTTCCGACTCACGTTCGGCGTCGCCAACGTCCGCGCCCATCTCCGCCAGCTCAGCCTTCCGCCGCGCTGGGTTGCCTCCAAGGAACGGGGCGAGGGCTTCGCCGAGATCGCCGCCAAGATCCTCTCCGCGCGTTAGCGGCACGCACTCCGGCACGCGACCTCAGCGGTGGGGCGGCGGGCTGCGGGCTGCCTGGTACCCTCGAAATGTCCGATCTGGCTCTACGGGGAGGTCCGGTGGCGCGGCACGATGAACTCATGCACGTGTCCGTTTCCGCCGCCGGCGAGCCTCGAGTATCTTCGCGCACCACCATGACCACGCGAACGTCCGCCGAGCTCCTCGAACTCGCTTCGAAGCGCCTCTACCCGAACTACAAGCCTGCCGCGATGATGCTCGCGCGCGGGCGTGGAGCGGAGCTCTTCGACGTGGAAGGACGTCGCTGGCTCGATCTCATGGCGGGCGTCGCCGTGTGCTCCGTCGGTCACGCGCATCCGAAGCTCGCGGCCGCGATTGGCGAGCAGGCCGCGCGTCTGATGCACGTTTCGAACTACTTCTACAACGAGGAGAACGTCCTCCTCGCCGACGAGCTTTGCCGTCTGAGCGGGCTCTCGCGCGCGTTCTTCTGCAACTCGGGCGCCGAGGCGAACGAAGCGATGTTCAAGCTTGCGCGTCGCTACTTCCACGCGAAGGGCCTCCCGCGCACGCGCATCATCGCGTTCCACAACGCGTTCCACGGACGCACGATGGGCGCGCTCTCGATGACGGGCACCCCGAAGTACCGCGAAGGGTTCGGCGGCGTCGAAGGTGTCACCCACGTCGCGTATGGTGACCTCGCGGCCGTGAAGGCCGAGATGAAGGGCGACGTCGCGGCGGTCATCGTCGAGCCGGTGCAAGGCGAGGGCGGTGTTCTCCCGGCGCCGGCAGGCTTCCTCGAGGGGCTGCGCGCGATCTGCGACGAGCACGGTGCGCTTCTGCTCGTCGACGAGGTTCAGACGGGCATCGGTCGACTCGGTCGCTGGTTCGGTTATCAGGCGAGCGATACGCGCGGTGAAGTCCGCCCCGACGCAATCTCGCTCGCGAAGGGCCTCGCCGGTGGCTTCCCGATCGGTGCCATGCTGACGAGCGAGGAGCTCGCCACGGCACTTCCGCCGGGCACGCACGGCTCGACCTTCGGCGGCAATCCGCTCGCGTGCTGCGCGGCTCGCACGGTGCTTCGCATCCTCGACGAGGAGGGGATCGTCGCGTCGGTCAAGGCGAAGGGCGAGCGCCTGCGTGCGATGCTCCTCGAGGTCGTGCGAGATCTCCCGAACGTCTGCGACGGCGAGCGAGGCGAAGGCCTGCTTCGTGGTCTTCTCCTCAAGCAGGGGTACGTCGCTCGCGACATCCTGCCGAAGCTTGCCGATGCCGGCGTTCTGCTCACGGCGGCCGGCGATCGCGTGCTTCGCTTCACGCCGCCGCTCGTCGTGACCGAATCCGAGCTCGCGGAAGGCGTGGCTGCGGTCCGCAAGGTCCTCGCGGGCCTTCCGCCCGTCTGATTCGAACGACGTCGCGAGGCTAGTGCGTCGCTTCGCCAGCCACATTGCGCATGTGGCTGGCGTGCTCTTTTTTGCACGCGTAGAGCTCGGCGAGGTCGTCGTTCGAGCGGATCACGTAGGCCGTCAAGATGGCGGTCGTGCTCGCGCTGGAGGGAAGATCCACGCGAACCGATTCGCCAGGGATCACGTCGTGCGTGATGCGCTGACCTTCGACCTGCACGTCGAGCGCGACGTGCGCGGCGTCGGGCGCGAGCGTCGCGGCCACCGCAAGGGGCCCGGCCTCGCCGTTCGCGTCGTAGTTCGCGGCGACGCCCGAGGCGACGAGTAGACCCGCCGAACGTCGTGGTGAGGCGAGTGGATCGCCATCGCTCGAAGCGCGTTCGAGCATCAGGAGCTCCACGTAGATCTTCGGGGTGGACGTCGGCGCGTCCGGGGAGACCGCCTTCGGGGCCTCGGACGGAAGGTGGCAGCTCGTCATCCATTGGCTCATGAGAGCGGTTTCGGCGCGCTGGGCCGTCTTCGTATGCGAAGTCCGGCATGCCGTGAGGGCGGCGACGAGCAAGGTGACGGTCGCGAGGGCGTCGAAGAGGTTCACGAGCGAGCATCAAGCAGGGCCCGTGCCGCACCCGATCCATCGAGCATCAGGTCTTGACGGATGCCGAACCTGCCATTTTGACGACGACATCGTGATGTTACGCACGGCACTTGGACAGGGCGTCAACGCGACGTTTGCACCGAAACGCTTGACACGGCGCGTCTCGAAGGCCATCGGCTTGGGGGCGAATGGACGCCTCTCGGTCGACGACGGCGAACTGCCCTGGTTGTGACAAACCGATCGATCCGCTGCGCGCAGGGCACGTGGCGATTGTCGACGGTGGCTTCCGCTATTTCTGCGGTGCCACCTGCAAGTCTCTCTACGTCGACGTGTCGTCCAAGCGAGGAGCGCTCGACGCGATGACGGCCGATCCGCCGCCTGTCGCGAGTTCGGTCCACAGCGCGCCCATCGTCATCAGCGGCCTGCAGCCGTCGCCACGCCGCGAGCCGCCGGTCTCCACCGGCCGCGCGATTCGGACGGAAGAGCCCGAGCCCACGCCCTCGCCGCGCTTCCGTCGCCGTCGCCGATGCCGGCGTCGGTGGAATACGGACGAGCTCGAGCCGGGCTCATCGAGGGCGAAGACGAATTCGACGGCGAACGAGCTGAGCCGTCGCCTCCGCCGTCGTCGCCTGCCCGCCCGTCGCCGGACGAGGTGCTCGACGAGACGGACGACGAAGAGGCCGAGGCGTACACGGACGCGCCGTCCACGCTTCGATCGCCGGCGCCGTCCCGCTCCCCGCTGCTCGCGTCGTCGTCGGCACCGTCGTCGTCGTCGCCGTCGCCGCCCGTTTCCCTCGCGCGTCACCTCAAGGCCCTCGCTCCCATTTTCGGGATTGGTGCGGGCGTGCTCGCGGCCGTGGTGTCGCTCGCGGGGATGCCGCGTCCGAGATGCGTTTGCCGCTCGCGCTCGGGGCGGCGTTCGTCCTCGTCCTCCAGAACGTCTTGCGCTCGCGGGAGCGAAGCGAGCCGTCGGCGCTCGTGACGACGGTTCCGATACTGATCGCGGCCGCCGTGGCAGTGGTCACGCGTGCTGGGGCCGCCTCCAATCCGCGCGTCGATGCGTATGCCTCGTTCGTGGGGCTCGCGGCGGCGGGCGCGCTGCTCGTCGACTTCCTGCTCACGCGCGCACGTCGCGACGTCGATGCCGCGCGCGCACGCGATGCAGCAGGTCTCTCCGTTCGCGTGCGCCTCGTCGGTGCCGGCGACGAAACCGAAGACGTCGATGCGTCGCAGGTCAAGCCGGGCGAGCAGGTGCTCGTCGAGCCGGGCGAGACGATCGGCGTCGACGGCATCGTGACAGCGGGCAAAGCCGAAGTCGTGCCTTTCGTCGACTCGCCTGCCGTCATCACCAAGCGCGAAGGCGACGCCGTAGTCGCGGGAGCATCGGTGGTGTCGGGACGTCTGCGCGTTCGCGCGACGTTCACGGCGGGCGAGCGTGCGTGGGTCCGCCTCGCCAGCTCGCCGGCGGCGCGTGTGGAAGTGGCCGCACCGCTCGTCGTCGTCGGTCGACGCATGGTCGAGCGCGGTGTTCCAGTCGCCGCGCTCGTCGTCGCGGGCGCCACCTATGCGAACAACGCTGCCTGGCCCGACGTCGTCATCGCGGCGTGCGCCGGCGCGTTCGGGCTCTCGGCGGTGGCCGCGGTCGCGGCCTCGGCGCTGGCGCATGCACGCGGCCACGTCGCTGCGCAGCGACGGGGCATCGTCTACAAAGACGCCGGCGCGTTCGACGTCGCAGCGCGCGCGGACGTCGCCGTCGTTTGCTCGCGCGGAACGATCCTCCTCGGTGAACCGGAGATCGTGGTCATCGAGGCCACGCCGGGCAGAGAGGTCGATCGCGTTCTTGCGCTCGCGGCGGGCGCCGAAATGGCTGCGGCCGATGCCCTCGCAGCCGCCGTTTTGGGCGAGGCGCGTGCGCGTGGTGTACGTCCGGAGAACGTTCGGTCGGCGCTCGTGAGCGAGGGACTTGGCGTGACGGCACTCGTGCCGAACGGCGACAAGGTGATCGTCGGCAGCCGCGCCTTCCTGTTGAAGGAGAAGGTCAGCGTGGCCGTCTCCGACGCGCGGGTGTCGGAGCTCGAAGCGCAGGGCCGCAGCGTGCTTCTCGTGGCGCTCGGCGGTCGCCTCGTCGGTCTGCTGGCGCTTCAAGACGGCCTGCGTCCTGGCGCTCGTGCTGCCGTTCAGCGTTTGCATGATGCACGTATCGAGCCGGTGCTCCTGAGCGGCGAAGCGCGGGAGACGTGCGAGACCATCGCGCGGGCGCTCGACATCGAGCACGTCCGCCCTGAGGTGCTCCCCAGCGATCGTGGAGCCGAGGTTCGGGCCCTGGCGGACGGTGGCCACATCATCGCTGCGATTGGTCACGCCGCGTCGGACGACGGCGCGCTCGGCTCGGCCGACGTCTCGGTCGCCATGGGGGCAGCGGGCTCGGCGCCCGGCGAATGGGGGGTGGCGCTCGCCTCGGACGACGTCCGCGATGCGGCCCTGGCACTCACGGTTCCCCGGGCATGTCGCGAGCGAGCGAAGAGTGCCATCCTCGTCGGCGGAGGCGCGCAGGCCATCTCGCTTCTGGGGATCGCCTTCGGCATCGCCCCGCCGGTCTTCGCGCCCGTCATGGGCGTCTTGGCGGCCGCCTGCGTTCTGGCCATCGTCCGCGAGCCCACGCAGACCCTCCGGGCGCCGGTGCCGAGCTCGGAACCGACGTCCTGAACCCGAGTATCCGGTCGAGCTTTCGAGGGCTATGGTCGTCGGACGGCCAAACCGATGGGAAAAACCACAGTCGCCGACACCCGCACGACTTCGTACCGACCCCCGCCCGACCCATTCTCGCAGGCATGTGCAGAGCGGAGTGGCCAGTCAGGTGGACCCGTCGGACGAAGGCCGACGTCAAGGCCAGAAAAGTTCGGGACCGGGCCGAGGCGAGGCGGAGGGGGCGAGGCGAGGCGAGGCAAGGCGAGTCCCGGCGGGGGGCGGGGTGGCGAGCCCCCGGCTTCGCATCGAGGTGCTCCTGATTGGGGTGTACCGGCCCTTCGTGTGCCGATATCGTATCTGTTCGAGGTTCAACGTTGTTCGTGACCCTTCGAGAGAGAGACGGCGTCGGGGGACACCGAGCCGCTTCGGCCCTGTTTTGACCGATGAATGGTGAGCGCGCGTGGCCGATCTCGTGAAGTCTTCCAAAGCCGGCGATGAAGCAGGCCCCGTTGCGCGGGTGGGCAGCGTCATCAAGGGCAAGTGGACGATCGAAGGCCTCCTGGGCGTCGGTGGTATGGCCGCGGTCTTTGCCGCGTCGCATCGAAACGGCCAGCGCGCGGCCCTCAAGATCCTCCACGCCGACTTTGCGCGTGAGAAGGTCATTCGCGAGCGCTTCCTCAAAGAGGCTTACGTCTCGAACAAGGTGAACCACTCGGCGACCGTCCAGGTCCTCGACGACGACGAGACCGAGCAAGGCGAACCCTTCCTCATCATGGAGCTCCTCGAGGGAGACACGGTTCGCGACGCCTGGAAGAAGAGCGGGCGCACGATGCCTGCCGGGCGCGTGCTCCAGATCTGCGAGCGCGTGGTCGACTGCCTCGCGTCGTGTCACGCGATCAACGTCATCCATCGCGACCTGAAGCCCGCGAACATCTTCATCACCAAGGACGAGGAGATCAAAGTCCTCGACTTCGGCGTCGCGCAGATGCGTGACGCGACGAGCGAGCGAACAGCGACGGGCACGGCGCTCGGAACGCCTGCCTACATGTCGCCCGAGCAGGCGATGGGCCTCGTCGACCAGCTCGATGGCCGCGCCGACCTCTTCTCCGTCGGCGCGATGATGCACGCGCTCATCACCGGCCATCGCATCAACAACGGCCGCACCGAGCAGGAAGCGCTCGTCATGGCGGCCACGAAGCCGGTTCCATCGGTGGCGCGTCTCGCCTCGCAGCTGCCCATCGAGCTGATCAAGGCGATCGACAAGTCGCTCGCATGGGACCGGCGCAATCGCTACCAGGACGCGCGCGAGATGCAGCGTGCACTGCTCGCGCTGATGGCTGCGCAGGGCGCTCAGCCGCTCGCGGCCCGCCCGCCGCCGAGGCCCCTCGAGGTCGTCGCGCCTCCCGCACCGACCATTCCGCCTGCCATCGCCCTGGCCGCTCCGCCGCCGCCTGTACTCGCCGCGATGCCTGCGCCCATGGCGCAGCCGGCTCCTGCCGCGGCCCCCGCTCCATCCTTCACGTCGGCGTCGACCTCGGGTGTCGGGACGGCCATGACGCCGTCGTCCGGCATGTCCGGTCCGAGCGTGGCGCCTTCCGTGTCGAAGTCGGTGCCGGTGCAGCCGCCGGCTTTCGATCCGTTGCTCGGGTACGCGCCCCCGATGGCGAAGGCGCCGTCCGGTGCGCCGGTCGCGGGCCCCATCGCCGTCGAAGTCCCCGAGAACGATCCGCGCGTACAGACGCTGCGCGATCTCATGAAGCACTGGGATCGCCTGCTACCGAGCGTTCGTCAGTTCGGGTGGGCGCACCCGGCGACGGAGCGCGCGCTTCGCACGTGCTTCGAGGGCTTCTCCGAAGCGCTTCGTCATCAACCCACGGTCTCGAGCTGGACGCTCCGCCCGTATTCGCTGATGACCCTCGGGCACACCGTCTGGGAGCCCACGGCGCCGTTCGACGCGATTCCGTACAACCTCTTCGCCTGCGGTATGCGAACCCTCCGCATCGAACCGGGCGTCAGCCTCGAAGAGATGCGCGAGTTCTTTGCGCTCTGCTTGCTCGACCCGGGGCGCGACTTGCCTCCGGAAGACGACCTCGCGGCGTCGTTCTGGGAGAAGGCACTCCCGCACGTGCATTGGGAATGCGTGGATGCGTTCGCCGAAGGCGACGCCTCGGAACGTGAAGCTTTCTACGGCGAGGCCGACGAGCTCGAAAACCTCGCCTCCGATGCGGCGCGCAACAACACGAGCCGCATCGAAGCCAAGGCCATGGCGCTCTCGACCGACGAGGGCGCGTTCGGCAAGCTCAAGGAGCGCTCGCCGTTCGCGCTCGACGAAGGTGCGCGTGGCAACCTCGCGGGGCAGCTCGAGATCGCCCGCGAAATGTGGAGCGAGCGCTATGTCGACGCGCTCATCGAGGGCTATCTCGACGCCGCCTCGAACCGCGATGCGCCTCTCGTTCTCGCATCGCTCCGCAAGTCGACGGCGGACCTCGCCGTCGTCGGCCGCATCGACGTCGCCGTGCAGTTGAACCACGCCCTCGTCGAGCGCCTGTGCGTGCGCGTTCAGGCACCGGAGAACCAGAGCAAGCTGGTCGCGGCCCTCACCAACGCGATGTTCGGTGGCGAGACGCTCGAGATCGTCCTCAAGCGCCTGCGCGATGATCCGAGCGCGCTCGATTCGTTCGCGATGGTTTTGGGGGCGCTCGGGCCGAACGAGCTGCAGACGGTTCTGTCGAACGTGCGCGAGGTCACGCACCCCGAGCTTCGCGGCGTCCTCGTCGGCTTCGTCGAGCAGTATGCCGCCGGGCGCGAACACGAGCTCGCGGCCGCCATCCCTGGCAGCGACGTCGACACGGTGTCGGCCCTCATCCAGCTCTTGGCACGCCTCGGAACGCCGGGGGCGCACCAGGCGCTTCATCAGCTCGCCCAGAGCGAAGACATCAACGCCCGGACCGAAGCTCGGGTGCACGTCGCGCCGTCCGCGGAGCACGCGCAGAACGAGCTTGCAGGGCTCCTCGACAACGCGTCGGCCATCGTGCGCCTCGCGGCGCTGCGTACGGCCACGCGTTACCAGATGCGTGGTACGTGGGCCACTGTGGCGCGCATCATCAATGGCAAGGCCTTCAACGAGCTCGGAAACGACGAGCGCCGCGAGCTGCTTCGCGCGTGCCTCGTTCTCGTGCCCGAGCGAGGCGAGCCCATGGTGCTCGATCTCGCGAAGAAGGGCGGCGTCATCGTGAGCGACAACCGCGAGGCGACCCGATCGCTCGCGGCCGAGCTGCTCGGTGACCTCTCGCGATCGCGTCAGGTGGCGTCCGCGCTTCTCGAGCTCTCGCAGTCGCGTTGGGGCGTGTCCGAGGAGACGCGCCTCGCCGCCGGCAACGCCGCCAAGCGCATCGGCCAGCGCCTCGTCCAATCGCACGGAGGAGCGTCCGCATGACGATGCGCCTCGACATCGTGACGAACGACGCGGGCGAGTTCGTCCGTCGCGAGCACGCGCGCGAGCTCGGCGCCGGCGTCGTCATTGCCGTCTACCGCCTCGCGAAGCTCGCGCAGGTGCACGACCTGACGAACCAGGCGTTCACGCGCCAGCTCGAGCAAACGCACCAGATCATCGGCGACTACTGCTTGCGTTCGGGCACGAACGTGAACGCGCTCTTCGCCCACAAGGCCGTCTTCGTCGCGGGCCAGCTCCTCAAGGGCTCCCGCGCGGCGTACGAGGCGGCGAGCGAGCTCGGCGACATCCTCGAGCGCCTGGGCGGCTCCGAGCTCTACATCCAGCGCGATGTGACGCGCGAGGAACTCCTCGCCTTCGCCGAGCAGATCTCGATCGGCTTCCGCTCGGCCCCGGGAAGCTTCCGCTCGCCCACGCCGAAGATTCGCCTCCGCCCCGTCGCGGACTCAGCGCGCCTCCGCGGTCTCGAGCTCGAAGACCTGTCGCCGGACGAGCGCATCATCCGTACGTACGCGTCGGCCGTCGTCATCATGCGGCGCTTCTTCGAGGACCTCTCCTCGAGCCGCTACATCCTCCCGCGGCGCATCAAGCGCATCGCGCAGAGCCTCGTCGACCTCTCCGAGGGCTCGACACCGGCGTTCCTCGGCGTGACCGAGGTGCGCAACGCGAACTTCGACGAAGCTGGCCGCGCCGTGAATACGGCAATCCTCGCCGTCTCCATGGCGCGCGAGGTCACGCACGACCGCGCGATCCTCTCGCAGCTCGCGATGGCGGCGATGATGCACGACGTCTCTCGTCCGCGCGCGCTCGCCCTCGCGGCGGCCTCCGGACCGGCGATGCCGGGAATGGCGGGGCCGTCGTCGCTCTCGGAGGACCAAGAAGATCGCCTCGCGGCAGGTTCGGCCGCCGTTCTCACCGCGCTCGGTCGAGTGAACGAGCCTTCGATCGCGCGCACGGTGCTCACGTTCGAAGCGCTGTGGCTTCGCCGTCGCACGTGGCTCGGCCCGGTTTATTGGGGAGCACGCCCGCCCACGCTCCACGCGAGCACCATCGCCGTCGCGCGGCGCTACAACGACCTGCTCACGCCCGAGCCCGGTCTTCCGCCGCCCACCGCCGACTACGCGGTCGCGCAGCTCGCCGAAGAGTTGAAGGAGCCGCAGGACCGCATCGTCCTGCGCATGCTGATCTCGGCGCTCGGCCTCTTGCCGCTCGGCACGGTGGTCCAGCTCTCGACCGGTGAGCTCGCCGAAGTGATTCGCGGCTCGCGAGGCGCAGGCGACAAGGCTCGCATCCGCATCCTGTCCGATGCGGGTGGTGCGCGCACGCAAGGGATCGAGGTCGAGCTCGCCCAAGACCCGCGTCGCACGGTGGTGCGCGTCGTCAGCGTCGAGGGGTGGAAGAAGGGCCTCGCGCTCGCGCCGAGCCACGACCCGCCGCCCGACTCGTACGTCCACGAGGAGCCGCCGGCGCCCGCGCCGCTGCCGCGCGTTCGTTCGGCCCCGCCGCTCTCGTCGCTCTCGTCGGCCCCCATGGCGGACGCGCGAACGCAGATCCTCGCAGCCCCGCCAGCCCCGCCAGCCCCGCCAGCCCCGCCAGCCCCGCCGGCCGCTCAGGAGCACCTCGCCAACACCGATCAGGATTCGGGCGAGCACACCGGCGACTCGATGCCCTCGAACGGTTCCACGCCTTCCGCTGTCGCGGAAGCGATGGGCCGAATGATCAACGACTCGCTCAAGCCTCCGGCGCACGCGCTGCGCGACGGCGATCGCGGAAGCACTCCGAGCGGAACCGGCGTGCGTGGAGCAACGCCGTCCACGCGTCCCGGGCGCGAGGCTACGGCACGAGGCAATCTCGCGGCAACGCCGCTGCCTCACGTGCTCGTCTACATGCTCGATCACGCGCTCACCGGTAGCGTCGTGTTCGAGGGCGGTCCGGGCGAGGACACCATCTACTTCGTGGAGGGCATTCCCACGAAGATCCGGCTCCACGAGCCGGTCGCGTTGCTCGGTCAGGTCCTGCTCGAGGGCGGCGCCATCGACGCGGACACGCTCGAACACGCCGTGACCAGCGCGCACCACCTCGGCATCCTTCTCGGCGAATACCTCGTCGGTGACGAGCTCGTCTCGCGCGAGGCGCTTGCGTGGGCGATCGAAACGCAGCTCCTGCAGAAGATCGCGCACCTCGCGAATCTCTCGCCGGACATCTCGTACACGTACTACCGCGAGGTCGATCTGCTCGAAGGTTGGGGCGGCGTCGACGTCGACGTCAGCGCGCCGCTGAACGGCATCCTCGCGAGCGTTCGGAACTGGGCCGATCGTGCGCGCATTCGCGCCACGCTCAATCGCATCGGCAAGCATCCGCTCGTTCTGCACCCCGACGCGGCCCTCGACGGCCTCTCGATGCAGCCCGACGAGCAGGTGGTGCTCGATGCCATTCGCGGCGAGCAGCTCCAGCTTTCTCAGCTCTTCGCTGTTCGCATCGCCGACGAGGAGACGGTCTCGTCCCTCGTGTACACGCTGGCGGTCACGCGTCAGTTCGCGTTCAAGGGACAGAAGAAAGGGCCCATGGCCGTACAGGGGCGCGCGAGGAACGTGCCTTCCGTGCCTGCCGCCCGTCCCATTTCGGTGTCGCCGTCTCCGCCTTCGGTGCGCCCTAGCGCGCCGGTTCAGGGCCCCGCCTCCGTTCGTCCGAGCACGCCGGTGCAAGCGGCCCCACCCGCAGCGCAGGCCCGTCCGATGGCCCCTGCCGCGCGTCCTGGTCAAGCGGGGCGACCCATCGTGGCGCCGCAGATTCGGCCGATCGCGAAGAGGCCTGCGGTGTCTTCGCCTCCCGCCGCGGACCCGCGCCGAGCGGCTGCCCCTCCGCCGGCCCAGCCTGCTCCCGCGCCTGACGTGGACGACGACCCGTCGGATGCAATGAAGACCATTGCGCTCCCGGCGCCCGATCTGCGTCGCGGTCTCGGGCGAGGTCTGCCAGGTCTTCCGTCGGTGCGTCCGGCGGCTGGAATGCCCGCGCCTTCGCCCGCACCGTCGGGCCGTCCGGCTCCTGCCGGGCCATCGCGCGCGCCTCTTCCGTCTCCCGGTAAGGCCAGCGCCGCACCGGCTCCGATCGCGATCGGTCCTGCCATCGCCATCGGTCCGTCGCCGGATCTCTTCGCTCCCACCGGCGCGTCGGGGACCGAGATCAACGACGACGGCCTCGCCGATGCCGAAGCGGCGCTCGAGGCGATGACGCACTTCCGGCTCGCGGAGGTGGCCCTCCAGCGAAACGATCTCAAGACCGCGCTCCAGCTCGCGCAGAAGGCCGTCGACGGTGATCCGCTCCAGGCGGACTACTGCTCGCTTCTCGCGTGGGTGCAGTCGCTCGGCGGCAACCCTGCCGTCGTCGAAGAGGCGATCGTCACCATGAACGACGTCCTCGGCGACGATCCGACCAACGAGCGCGCGCTCTTCTATCGCGGCAAGCTCTTCGTGCGGACCAACCGTCTGAAGGAGGCTCTCGCCGACTTCACCGAGCTCCTCGCGGTGACGCCGAACCATCGCGAGGCGGCCTCCGAGGTTCGTGCCCTCAAGGCGAAGCTCAGCTGACGCTCACCGCGCGCGGAGGGGCTGCGTTCGATAGGCCTGATTGACGACCTGGCGGAGCGTCGCGAGCTTGTGCGCGCGCTGCGCGTCGGGCACGCCATGCTGGGTTTGCACGCCTCGCGCGACCTGCGCGATCTCGCCCTGCGCCCGCCATTCCACGGTGCTCGGCAGGCCGAGGGCCGTGCGGAAGGCGTCGCCCATCTCGATGGCGCTACCGAAACGAGCCGCCGGGTCCTTGGCGAGCGCGCGGGCGAAGAGCTGGTCGAGCACGGGCGGCGCCTGCGGGACGAGCGCACAAAAACGCGGGGGAGGCGTCTCGACCTGATCCATGCGGATGGCGAACTCGCTCTTCTCGTTCGCGAGGAACGGCGTCCGGCCGGAGAGTGCCTCGTAGAGAACGATGCCTGCAGAATACAAGTCGCTTCGGCCATCGAGCGGGTGACCGAGCACCTGCTCGGGCGACATGTAGGCGCCGGTGCCGGGGGCGAGCTCTTGGGGCGAGGGCGCGCGGAGCCCGTGCGTGGGCCGAACGAGATGCGCGATGCCGAAGTCGGTGAGCTTCACGATCCCGTCGCGTCGGATCATGATGTTCGAGGGCTTCACGTCGCGGTGGACGATGCCCATGGCGTGCGCGGCGGCGAGGGCGCCGAGAAGCTGCTGCACGTAGTACCAGGCGCGCTGGAACGACAGCCCCGGAAGCGTGCCTGCTCCGGCGAGCCTCGACCGTGCGACGTTCCGCGCGATGACGTCTTCGAGCGTGTCGCCGTCGACGTACTCCATGGCGAGAATCGGCGAGAGCACCGTTCCCGACGAGGGCGTGAAGCTCGCCGGTCCGAGGGCCGGATTTGGAGGAACGCCGGCCATCGTCGGGATCCACGTGAAGAGGTCGTAGAACCGGACGACGTTGGGGTGCGCGAGCAGCCTCAGCGCCTCGGCCTCGTTCTGGAAGAGCGCGCGGAGCTCGGGCTGGATGCTTGCCTGGGGTTTGAGCTGCTTCAAGGCGAGCGGCGTTGGTTTCTCGCGGCCGCGCGGACCCTTGGGGTCCCAGAACATCCACGCGCGGTAGACCGAGCCCATGGCGCCGGCGCCGATACGCGCGTCGACGACGATTTTCCCGTAGCCGCGATCGATGTGGGTTCCGGGGCCGAGCGTGCGACCTTGCGCCCGGGACGGTTGCAGACTGCGGCACTGCGGGCAGACCGCCGACCCTTCCGGGATGGTGAAGTTGCACTGAACGCAGGTCGCCACGACGCGCTTAGCCTAGCGTGGACGCGGGCGAAGTACGAAAACGAGGCAAATTGTCCAGCTCAGCTGGTCTGACGCCGGTCCAAGCGTCATGTTGGATGTGTGGGATCAGCCACGTTCCTCTTCGCTCCCGTGCCGGACTTCCGATACGTCGGATTGGAGCCGATCCCGGCGCGCCGTTGCGGGGTGGCGGCAACGGCGTTCGGTCTAGGAGCGGGGGTGACGCTGGCCATGCATGGCCTCGACGCACGTCACGCTCTCGCTTTCGGGGCGATTGCATCGGCAATCTCCGCGTTCGCCCTGCGTGGCAAGGGGGGCAAGCGCTCGACGCCCGGGGCCACGAGCATGGCCATCGTGCCGTGGGGAATGCTGGTTGACGCGGGGGACGCCCCACGCATCCTGCGGTGGGCGGCGGTTCGCAAGATCGACGTCGCGACCTGGCGAGCGCCGACCCTCTTCGTGGGGGCGACGCCATCGAGTCGCGTCATCGTCGAAACCGATCATGATCGCTTCGAAGGCGAGGCGGACTTCGACGCACCGCTCGAACGGCTGGTGGCCTATTTGCCGTTCTACGCCACCGAGCAGGCCATGCCTCTCGCGCGTGATCTCGAAGGGGATACCCTCGGGGACGCCCTCGAGCCGAGCGAACCGAGCTGCGAGGCGCTCCTGGCGTCGGCGTCGGATTGGCTGGCGACGTCGAACGCCGCCGCCCGGCTGGAGCTCCCACCCGCCGGCTATCGGATGGCCTCCGCTCGGTCGGCGACGCCGGTGGCGGTGGAAGCGCTCCGCGGTGTTCTCCGCGATCGGACCCCGAGGCCCGCCGACCCTCGGGCGTTTGCGGCCATCGTCGCGGCCGAAATCCATGCCTCCGAGCTGGCCCCCGAGCTCGTCGCGCTGACACAGTGCCCGCATCCCATCGTGGCAGCCGTCGCCAAGCAAGCGGCGCGCCGGCTAGGTGTATCCTGCACGAAAACCGGGTCTCTCGACGAAGTGGCCCCGTTCCTATTCGAGCGTGATCGGATGAGGCTCGAGGCCTGGGGTCGAGGCTGATGCCTGAAAGCTCGCACCTCGTCGCCAAATTCGTTCCCTTGTGCAGCTGTTAAGCCGCATGCGATAAAAAAGCCGAGGGGGCGACTCGCGCGCGATGCGGATCGGGAACGTCATCGGCGGTAAGTGGCGACTCGATGCTCTCCTCGGTCGAGGGATGACCTCGGACGTGTACCTGGTCACGCAGGTCACGCAGGTCACGCAGGTCACGCAGGTCACGCATCGCAACGGCCATCGCGCAGCGCTCAAGCTCTTTCACGCATCGCGTTGTCCCGATGCGGAGACGTGTACGCGCCTCGTCCAAGAAGCGCGCATTGCGAACACGATCCGCCATCGTTCGGTCCTACGCATCGACGACGACGGTGTGACCGAAGACGGCCGCGTCTACTTGGTTCTCGAGTTGCTCGAGGGAGAGACGCTCGAAGCACGTCGCGTCCGGTATGGCGGACGGCTTCCGCTTACGGAGCTCTCGCCGATCGTCGAGGAGCTCACGAGCGCGATGGCAGCCATTCATGCGGCCGACGTCGTGCATCGGGATTTCAAACCCCACGACGTCTTCCTGACCGACTCGGGACAGCTCCGGCTCCTCGACTTCGGTACCTCGCGTGTCTTCGCCTGCGCTCCGGCGTTCATGTCCCCCGAGGTTGCGGCCGAAACCATGGTCGCCATCGATCGGCGCTCGGACATTTGGTCCCTCGGCGCGCTCCTGTTCACCGTTCTCTCAGGCCATGCCGTGCACGAGGCCGACGACGACGCTGCTCTTCGTTGGACGGCTGCGACGAGGCAGGCGCGTCCACTCGCGTGGGTCGACGAGTCGATCGACGATCGAATCGCCGGCGTCGTCGACCGCGCGCTCGCCTTCGACAAGAGGGACCGCTGGCAGACCGTCTCCGAGATGCGCCTCGCCTTCCGGCGTGCCGTTTACGCCGCCATGCCGGACATGCCGGGGGCACGCGGCGACGACGAGGTCACTGCAGACTTCAAGGCGAGCCTTCGGACGTTCGCGCTGCCGCCGCCGTCTCGTCCTCGCAAAGTCGAGGGCCAGCGGGCAGGTTTGGCCGACGCCGGTTCGGGGATTCCAGGCACGCCGGACGGGATTTCCAGGCCCCCGCGCGCATCCGACGAGAAGGCCGACTGAGGGGGCGTAGCCCGCGGCGAGCAGGGCCACAGGCGGGGGAACGGCTCAGCTCCTGCTCCGTTCGTACTCCTCGTGCGCGCATTGGTCCGCGAAATCGAGGCTTTCTGTCGGGTGCTGCTCTAGACTGCGCGGTCTCATGGCGAAGCTCGAGTTCACCGTCCCCGATACTCTGAACGGCGCCCGCCTCGACAAGGCGGTCGTTGCTCTTGCGCCCGGCGCATCGCGGGCTCGCGTCAAGAAGGCCATCGAGGGGGGCGACGTGCGCGTGAACGGGCGCACGTTGGCGAAGGGCGGCGTCGTGGCGACGGGTGACATCATCGCGATCGACGAAGCTGCGGTGAAGAGCGGTGACTCGCCGTGTCTCCCCGAGCCCGAAGCTCCGCTCGTCGTGCGTCATGCGAGTGCCGCGGTGCTCGTCGTCGACAAGCCCGCCGGCCAGCCCACCGCGCCGCTCCGCGAAGGCGAGATGGGAACGCTCGCGAACGCGCTGCTCGGCCACTATCCAGACCTCGATGGCATCGGGTACTCGGCCCGTGAGCCCGGCATCGTCCATCGCCTCGACACCGAGACGTCCGGGCTCGTCGTCGCGGCGCGCACGGCCGACGCGTTCGAGACGCTGCGCGAGGCGCTCAAGGACGAGAAGATCGAGAAGGAGTACCTCCTCGTCTGCAAGAGCGAGGGCCTCCCGGACGAAGGCACGATCGAGTATCCGATCGCGAACCACCCGAAGGACAAGCGGCGCGTCTATCCCTGCATCCACCCGCGCGACGTGATCCGTTACGAGCCGCGCGCCGCGTCGACGCGCTATCAGGTCGAAACGCGTGTGGGCCCGTGGGCACTCGTTCGCGCCGAGGCGAAGCGCGCCATCCGTCATCAGCTCCGCGCGCATTTCGCGGCGCTCGGCCATCCGCTCGTCGGCGACACGCTCTACGGCGGCGAAGAAGTCTCCGGGCTCGCGCGCCACGCCCTGCATGCCGCGCGCGTCGCCTGGGACGGCGAAGGCAACAAGGAGCTCGCGTTCGACGTGGTCTCGGAGCTCCCCGAGGACATGGCGAAGCTCGTCCGCTGAGGGCGCGCCGTCAATTGGCGGGAGCCTCGGGGGGGCCGCCGAAGGCGACGATCACGGTCGTCGAGTTGAAGAACGCGTCCGCGTCGCTCACGTTGCGCGCAATCTCGCCGTAAACGCACGAGCCGCCGATGGGCGCGCCGATCTCGTGCCGTATGGTCGAGATCTCCTCCGCGAAGGCGGGGCCTGTCGCGAGTCGGCCCGAGCAAGGGAAGACGAGCGCGCCTGCAATCGGACCGTCGACCCGGCTCCGCGCGAGAGCCGCGGCCTCGCGTGCCGCGCGCACGCTGTCTTCCGGCTTCGTGTTCATCACGCGAACGTGCGTGCCTTCGGCGATCGAGGCCGAGAGCGTGACGCCGCCATCGTCGGCGATCGCCTGAGGGGCGCGTGCGACGAGCTCTCGCTCGCATGGTGGCGAGCTCTGTCGAAGCGGACCGGGAACGATCCCGAGGTCGTAGTGGTTCGCGAGGTAAAACGCGACGTCGCGATTGTCCGCCGGTGGCTCCGCGCCCGCCTGCCGGGCATCTTCGAGCCACACGTCGAGCGCAGGTCGGTCGTCGAGCGACACGAGTACGCGACCCTCCATGCGAGTGACGGTTCGGATCGGACCGACGGGATGCGAGCCGTGTCGCGCGGCGATACCGATCGCGCGCTTCGAGAAGATGCCACAAAGGACCACGGCGGCAGACCGGAGCTCGCCCTCGGCGATGACGAGGGCGCGGTCGTCCATCGCAAGGTCGTCGCCGGTCAGCCCACCAGCGAGCTGCGCTCGAGCTCCTGCGCCTTTGCGAACGGCGGCCGCGAGGCACTCTCCGTCGATCGACAAGCCCGGCGCGAAGACGAGGCACGCGTAGTTCTCGTACCCCCGGCTGGCGGCCTCGTCGGCATCGCGCGCGATCTCTTCCGCGATGGGAACGACCTCGAGCAGATCGGTCGAGCTCACCTCCACCGAGCGAACGCTCACGTCGAGGTCGTCACCGCCGAGAAGCACGACCGAGACGCCAAAGGGCGCATCCGCGCGTGGGCCGAGCACACGTCCGCCAGACGTTCCCCCGACGAACGCGACCGGACCCGTCACCGCATGGACGGCACGCACGACCTCGTCGACGTCTTCGTATTTGCGAGAGGCAAACACCACGGCGAGCGTCGGCGAACGCCCATCCAGCCCCTTCATTGCTTGTTGGGCCGCCTCGCGACCCGCCAAAGCCGCAGACGCGGCCGTACTCACGCCACTGCCGAATACAAACATCACTCCCGCCCCGGAGGCTACGCGTGCGGACACCTCGCTCCGTCGTCAAGGCGACGAGGCCTCGCGACGATCACGGCACGAGTAAGAGAGTCAGAGTCCGAGCACGCCCAAGAACCATGGCCATGTGCGCCGCGACCCACAATGCTTGACTTTTGGGCCGCGCACCGCGATTCGTTCGGGCAGCGTTCGAGCCCCCAAGCTCGAGCGAGACCTCCGAACCGTCGTGCTCCTCTTCGATGCCGCAGCCTGAAGGATCGTCGCCTCACCCGTCGTCCGCACTCGCGCTGCTCCAGCGCCGCGGCCCATTGCTCCTCGGCATCGCTCTCGCCGGAGTGCTGGGCTCGTTCGCCACCGCGGGCAATGTTCCGCGCGATGCTGCCGAGCTCGCGCGTGAGCTCGGCGAAGCGTCAGGCGTTTCCGTGGAGCCGGTGGACATTCGCTGGGAGCCCTCGGGCGGCGCTGCCTCCGATCTCCTTCTCGGTCGCTTCGTGCTCTTCCTCGGAAGCGACCGGCCGGGTGGCCCGCGTGACCTCTACCGTGCGCGCGTGCGGCTCTCGCCCGAAGGGCATCCGCTCTCGGTCGGTTCGGCGCACAACCTGACGTCCACGCCGCTCGGCGACGATCACGCGCTCGTCGTGAACGGCACGCACGTGGCCTACGCAACCTTTGCGTTCGGTCAGGAACAGAGCGTGACGGTTCTCGACGTCGCCGGTGAAGGCGCGCAGAACGTCACGACCAAGCTCCATGACCGCCTGATGGCGTGGGTCACGAACGTCCAGCAGACGGGAAGCGGCGCAGGCATCGCACGTACGGACATCACGCTCGAAGCGCCGGCTCAGCGCGTTGGTCTGGCCATGGGCGAACAGTCGCTCGACATCACCCTCGCCGACGATCCGCGTTCGAACGATCGCCCTCGGCTTGCACGGCTCGATCTCGGCAAGGGCGAGCTCGCGAGCGGTGCCGTGGCCGGCCTTCATGCCGAAGCGGGCCGCCACCTCCCCAAGCGCCTCGTCTTTTGGGCGGTCGACACCGTGCGCGCCGTTCCGTGGATTGGTCCGGCGCCGATTGCGTGGCTCGAAGAGAAGACGTTCGCTCTGCGGGATACGCTCAAACAGACGGCGTTCAAGGTAACGTCGGGCGGCGATGATGCGCTCGCCACCGATGGGCCCGCGCCGATCGCGCCGAGTGTCCTCGATGGTTCTCAAGCAGGCGCCGACGTGGGCCACTGGCCACCCGCATCGATTCGTTCGATGTGGAAGACGCCCGAGCCTGGCGAAGGCGAGTGGGAAGCGCCGAAGCAGCCCTGGGTGAAGAAGATCCCTGTGCCTGCGGGGGCCGAAGCCGCGCCTTCCGCCTTCTATCGGACGTTCGTGCGGCCCGACGAGGAGCGGCCTTACGCCAAGGTCCTTCTCGTCGCGATGGACATGCGCCAGCTCGACCTCGAGATGGAGGCTGGCAACGAAGATCCGAAGCCACTCACCGGTCCGCCCGGCGCCGGCCGCATCCCGCGCGACCCCGCCGTCTACACGCGCATCGCCGCGGCGTTCAACGGCGGCTTCAAGACCGAGCACGGCAACTACGGCATGATGCTCAAGAAGCGCGTGTTGCTTCCGCCCGTTGCCGGCGCCGCGACGGTGGTGGTCACGAAGGATGGCCGCGTCGGCATGGGCTCGTGGGGCACGAACAAAGACGTCGGCGGTATCGCCGATCTCGAGAGCGCCGACATTCTCTCGTTCCGCCAGAACCTCGATCCCCTCCTCGACCACGACAAGGTCAATCCGCTCGGTCGCGCGCAGTGGGGCTTCACGCTGCCGGGCACGAGCATGCAGACGGAGCGCTCGGGTATCTGCGTCAACGGCGCGGGCCACCTGATGTACGCCTGGGGCGACGACGTCAGCGCAACCACGCTCGGCAAGGCCATGAAGATGGCCGGATGCATCTACGGCATGCATCTCGATATGAATCCGCATCACACGGGATTCATCTTCACCAACATTACCGAGCTCAAAGGTCGTAATTACAAATCGGAGCTCCTCTCCACGCAGATGGAGATCGATACGGCGCGCTACATCGAATACGCGCCGAAAGACTTCTTCTATCTGACCCTCCACGATCCCACGCCTGCTGCGCTCGATGGCGCGAAGTGGGAACCGGACCCGGGCGTTCAGCCGGCGCCGGCCTGGATGCCCGGTCTGTGGCGCGCGAACACGGCGGCGGGGCTCGAGGTGTTCGAGATCGAACCTGCGCGCGCGACGTTCCGTGCAAGAGCGGGCACCAAGGAGCCGGATGCGAAGACCGGTACCGCCCGCGCGCACGAGCTCGACGCCGACGACGCTCATCGCGTCATCCTCGCGTTGAACCTGGGAACCGCCGAACCGAAGCGCACGCGTGGTCTCGTCACCGATGGACGCGTGGCGCTTCCGATGTCGAATGGCGACCGCATGGGCGCTCTCGTCACGTCCGAAGACGGTCAGCTCTCGATCGTGAACGCCAAGGAAATTGGCTCGGTGCCCGCACACACGGACGTCGTGGAGCTTCCACTCCTTCTCGACGAAGGCAAAGAGATCGCCGGCCACGCCCGTGCGGTCGCGGCGCTCGGACTCGGTCCGCAAGGGAAGGTTTTGGTCGTTCGCTCCAAGGCGCCCACCAACACCAGCGAACTCGCCGCCGTGTTGATGCATGCAGGCTGCACCCGCGCCGTCGTTCTCGACCGCGGAACGGGCACCCCAGGTGCCATGTTCCGGGCCGGCACGCCCACGCCGCCGCGTTCGCGTTACGAAGACACTACGCTGTACGCCATGGGCAAGCCGCTCGTGCCGCGCGGATTTCGATTCGAATCGACACATCCGGTCGAACCGCCTGCGCCGAAGAAGAAGTAAGAGTCGTCGTTCAAGGAGCGCGGTTTGCCGCTCGCCAGGTCTGGAACGCCGGCGACGCTCTCAGATCCTGGAAGTCACCGAAGCTCGGATCCTCGGTGAGGATCCGATCGACGATGAGATAGGCATCGTGGTCGCGGCCCGCCTTCAAGAGAATGCGGACCTTGGTGTCCTTGATGTAGCCCGTCATTCCTCCGACGGAGATGGCGCGGTCGGCGACGGAGATGGCGCGTTCGAGCTCTCCGCGCTCCATGAGCATCCAGGCGAGGGCATTGCCGGCGCGTCGCGTGACCTCCTCCTGGAAGGCACCTTCGTTCGTGAAGTGCCAGATCATGCCGGGAGCCGGCACGCGCTCGAGGGCGATGGTGGCGTAGTGGATGATCTTCTCGCCGAGCGCCTCTTTCTCTGCGCCGGTGGAGCGCAGTCTCGTATGGCCCATCGCATCCACGAGTCCGTAGAGCGCGTAGAGCTCGTCGTAATCCGAGAAGCAGGCGCCGGGCGTGCAGAGGGCCAGCGCCGCCTCGAACCCGGCCACCGCGCCGGGCTTGTCATTCGACGCATTGCCGGCGGCCGCCTTCACCAACGCGTGGACGGCCTTCCAGTTCGGGTCGTCGACGTCGAAGCGCGTTTCGACGTTCCGCAGATCGAGCTTCACCCGAGGGAAGGTGGTGCGCAGGCGCTCGAGCGTCGTCTTGTCGAGTTTCGTATAACGGAGATCGACGAATTCGAGTTTCGTGAGCGCGAAGAACGATTCGGGCAATCGGGTGAAGTCGTTGAAGGAGAGATCCATCACCTTCAAGTTCGGCAGCTTCGCGAAGGCGTCGTCGGGGAGTGCCTGCAGCGCGGGCCGGATGACGGCGCCACGACTCTTCTCCTCGCCGTACCGATCGATCCCGAGGTGCTCGAGCGTGGTGATGGCCCAGACGCCGTCGTAGAGGGCATGAGGCGCGTACTTACCCGTATTGCTGGCGCCGCCGGCGATGTGGAGCGCGCGAAGCTTGGGCAGACGATGGAGCGGCGGAAGACGCTCGAGGTGACCGAGCGACCCATCGAGGTTCAACGTCTCGAGCTCCGAGAGATTGGCGATGTCGTCGGGCACGTCGGAGATGGCGGCGCTCGAGATGTCGAGCGAACGGAGCTTGGAGAGGCGCAGAATGGCACGCGGGAACGGCGTGAGCTTCACCCCGCCGCCTGGTTTGAAATAGCTGATTTCCAGCTCTTCGAGGTTCGCCGCGTCGCCGAGCGCATCAATGTCCGCTCCCACCAGCATGTTCGCGCGCAGCACACGCAACGAGGGGAGGCGTGCGATGACCGGAGGAAGAACGTCGAACGGATTTCTCGATAGGTCGAGCGTGGTGAGCTTACCGAGATCCGCGAAGGCGTCGGGCAAGGCTTCGAGCCCGGTCTCCGCGAGGTCCAGCGATTCGAGCTCGGTGAGCTTCGCGATGGAGTCGGGGATGGTCCCAAGGTCGTTTCCTCGCAGCGAGAGACGCTTCAGGCCTCGTAGCTCCACGACGCGCGCTGGAAAGCCGCGAAGCTTCTTCTGCGAGAGATCGAGCTCTTCGACCGGTGCGCCCGCCGCGATGAGCCTCTCGATGCTCTCGAGGGCAAGCTGGTGGCTCGGGCGAACGCCGGGCCGGAGCACATCGTGACCCTCTCGCAGAGCCTTCTGGACCTTGCGCTCGTCGATGCCGGAATCGTCGAGCCACTCGGGAAGGAAGACTTCGCCGAGCTCGCTATCGTCGAAATCGACCGGGCAGGTCATCCGGTGAGGATCGCCGCAGACGAGTGCCTCGGGCGCTGAATCGAACTCCATGTTGAAGTAGAGCGTGTTGACGATCATTTTCGCCTTGGTCGTTCCACCGACCTTCAAGTAGCCGCCGTCGTCTCCGTGGTGACCCTGGATGGCGTTCTCGACCTCGAGACTTCCGCGCACCACGATGGTGGGGCAGCCCTGCAGGAGGAGGTTCTTGCAACGCATGTTGCCGGTGACGAGGACGAAGCACCCCGAGCCGTAGTCGCACCAGTCGACCGTGCCATCGACGATCAGGTTGCCGTCGACCACGATGTTGTAAGGATTCCAGTCGACGTCGCTCTCGGACTCGAAGTCGCCTTGGACGCGCAGCCCGCCTTTGTACAGGCGCTGCTCCTGCTCGTCGGCGAAGTCCGCAAAGGGGTAGTCCACCTGAGTCGAGACGGAGTAGTCGGCTTCGATATGCTCGGCGGATACGACGGTGTATTCGGTCATCGTGCCTGGCTCCTTGCGGCGTAAGAGTGCCGTGATTCCGCTCGGAGGACACCTGTCAGGGAGGGGGAGTAGCGCCAAAGGAGACGCGCTCTTCGGAATGTTTCTTTCCGCAACGCGCGCAAGGTCGTCCCGGTGGTGGATCGACCGTGAGCCAATTTCGCGCGCTCGATCGTTCCGCGAGCTGGAAAGCAGCCTGATTTCGTCACGACCTTTCACGGTCGAGATGGCACGTAACGTGTACTCGGCTTGCCTACATGCGTGCCCGCATCGCGATCATCACCGCATCGATCCTCACCGCATCGGCCGGAACGTTCCTGGCCGGTTGCTCGGTAAATGGCGATGACGACGGCGCGGGCACGAGCGCGGCGGCGATCACGGATGCATGGAGCAAGACGCTCACGTGTGACGACGGAGCGGCGTTTCTCGATACCGACGACAACGACGCGCGTCACGCGCAGTTCGTGGTTCGCAACCGAGACATCGTCGGTTACCTGAGCTCGAAGGTGAACCACATCCAGAACGCAAACCGCGAGGTGATCCTGCAGGGATACACCACGGCGCCGATCGAAACGGTCGACGACTTCGAGACCTTGACGGACTCGACGGATCGCTTCGACACCTGGAAGAACTTCGACAGCACGGTGATCGTGCGCGTAACCGCGTCGGCTCACCGCGAGCTCGACGGCCGCGTGCGCCTGGCCTTCGACGAGGTCACCACGCACCGTAGCTGCAGCGGCTACGTCGACGAGATCTACTGCCGTAACGGCGAATGGTCGGAGACGTACGAAGTGCGCGAGCTCGCCAACTGGGTATTCCAGGGCTGCCACTGACTCACGAAACCGCGCCCTCCAGCGGAGGGATTCGCTACTGACAGGGCGGGAGGCCGAGCGTCTGGATCCACTGGCGCACGAGCGCCACGCCGCGTTTGTCCGTGATCGAACGTCCGATGAGCGGCATCATCGCGCCCACGTCTTCCGTGTTGATTCGGAAGTAGAGAATCGACTGGTCGGGATTGCCCGAAACGATGTCGTACGTGAGGCCACCCGTGCCGGCTCCGGCGCTTCCTGGGCGCTTGCACACGCCGAGGTGGAAGACGTCTGTGTTGTCGTGATTGAGGAAGAGCTGCGATGTAGCGCCCTGGATGGCATTGGGCTTGTGACAATGCGCGCAATTGATGTCGAGATAATCGCGCGCCGCGCGTGGAACGTCGGCGGGGGCAACGTTGTCGACACCGTCGACCAGGTACGGGTGGAGATCGTACGCGGTATAGAACGAGTCGAGCGGCGGAAGTCCTTGGAGCTGGCCGAGGTCGGCGAGATGGGTCAGCTGATTCTTCGAGCCCACGGTGCCGCCGTAGTCGTAGTCGCGATTCAGATATCGCGCTTTCGCGCCGAGGAGGACGACGGGGGGCAGCGGTGAATCGCCTTGCGGTGCGGCATGGCAATTCACGCATTGGTTGTGTTGAGGAACGAGGTAATTCGCCGTTTCGGGAAGGCCCTCGGGGTCGATGAACGAGATCGGCGTGACTTCACCGGCGGGGCTGAGCACCGCGTCCTTCTGTTCGGCGTCCCAGATGTAGGGCCAACCCTGCCAGCCGGTCTCGTAATGGATGAGGAGGCGCGTCTCGATGAGTCGGAGATTCTGGGTTGGCGCGCGAAAATCCGCGGGGAAGTAGAAGTTCTTGATGAAGACGGTGCCGACCGGGAAGTCGAAGGCATCGTCGGGCTGGAATTGGCCCGCCATTCCCGGGGGCACGTAGACCGCGCGCTGCTTGAGGGCGTGATCCGAGAAGAGCTGCACGTTGAGCTCGTACGGAACCACGGCCTCGTTGAAGGTGAATCCCGTGGTGCGATCCCAGTGGAAGAAGTTGAACGCCGAGAGATTCTTCGGCAGCGGCGCCGAAAGATCGACGTGCACCGGGGCGAGCACGCCCGGCGCACCGCCGCTGCTCTCGGTCCCGCTTGCACACGCAGCGAAGAGGGCTGTCGCGAGCGCCACGGCGAGCGCTCGCGTGCCCATCGACGGGAACGACTTCACGGCTGGTTCGCAGGAAGCGTGGGCGCCTGGATCGGATTGCCGTTCAGCGTGGTGCAATTGAACTGACCGAAGGGCGGGCCGCTGAAGCGCAGGACGGGTGAGGTGCCGAGCGTCTGCGCCTGTTTCGCGAGATCCAGGCTGCCGAACGAGCCGTTCGTGTTGCCGCCGACGCAGATATGGTTGTCGTTCGTCGTGAGGTCGGTCTCGCCGATGGTGTCGTAGACGATGCTGTCGACGGGCTGGCCCTTGTAGATGATCGAGAGCACGAGGCCGATCTGGAGCGGATTGGCGAGGTCGGGCGCCGTGCCCGAGCCGGAGTGCTTGTTGCCGGAGACGACGATGTTCTCGAGACGGAACGTCGAGACCTGGTCGTTGACCGGATTGCCGTTGGCGTCGAAGCCGGGGAGCAGATTCAGATCTTGCCAATCGCCGACGAGCGAAGTCTTCGGCAGACTCCAGAGAACCTTGTTCTGCTCGATGACGAGGCCGCTCACGAGGCCGATGTCGACCGTGTTGTTGTTCTGATAGGTGTTGTTCGCGATCTGAACGCGGCGCGAGGCCATGGCGAAGGTGCCCGTGCCCACCGGCACGCTCGCGACGGTTCCGCCTGCCGCGAAGTTCTTCCCGTTGTTGTTGCGAATGATGTTGTCGTGGATGTTGACGTCGCGGCCTGGGATTGGGTTTCCCGGTAGGTCGAACACCACGATGCCGGTGGTGTTGTTCTCGGCCGTATTGCCCGAGACATCGGCGAACTCCGTGTTCTCGATCTCGAGGCCGGCCACGTTCCCGGTGACCGTGTTGTTTCGAACGACCGCATTCTGGCACTGGCCGACGTAGAGACCGGCGTCGGCCGCGCGTTCGGCGAAGCTGTTCTCCACGAGAACGAACTTCGACTTGACGGGATAGATGCCATACGCGCCGTTGGTGGAGCTCTCCGGCGTAGACCACGTGGCCTTGACTGCGCGGAAGGTCACGCGCTCGCTACTTTCCACACGGATGCCGTCTTTCTTCGAGTCGCGGACGGTGAGGCCCTGCACGAGAAAGTCGTTGCCGACGACGTCGACGCCGTTGGTCTGCGCCGTCGCAGTCTTGAAGTCGAGTGTCGTGGCGTCGATGCCCTGACCGATAAGGTGAATTCCGTTTTCGCGAATCGTGACCTGGTTGGTCATCGCGAAGGTGCCTTGGCCGAGCACGATGACCGCACCGGGCGTGAGCGCATTGGTGGCGTTCAAGAGTCCCTGCGCATCGCCGCCTGCGACCTGCACGCAGTTGGCGCTGGGGATCGTTCCCGCGCCACATCGTGCGTTGGGGAAATTGGGATCGGCCGCCGAGCCGCCCGTATTTCCGTCGCTGCTGCTACAGCCCGAGAGGCTCGCCATCAGAGCCATCACGACGAACGCATTTCCGTGCAACGAGACGCGCCTGAGCATGATCGAACCCTCCAATGTCGCCAGGCTCGGCCACGCAACGAGGAGAGCGCGCAGCACACTGCTGGTCGGATTGTGAGCGAACATAAGTCGACCGTTCGGACGCGCAAACGGAGCGAAAGTTCGCTCTTTCGCTCCGCAGCGCGCCGCCGTTCGGATCGCTCTTCGAGGAGATCGAGCGCGGAAACGAGTCAGCCCATCGTTGCCATTTGGCGCTCGACCGCCTTCGGATCGCGCTTCCAGAGAGCGACGACGTCGCGTGACACCGGATCGGGCGAGATGTCTTCGATGCCCTGCTGAACTCCGTCGAGGATGGCATTGGCAACGTCGGCAGGGCTCGTCTTGGCCATCTCGATCTCACGGACCATGTCGGTATCGATCGGACCGGGGAAGACGCCGAACACGCGAATGCCCTTGCCCGCGAGACGCGCTCGGAAGCCTTGCGTGACGGAGAAAGCCGCAGCCTTCGACGCGGAGTAGCCGCCGAGTCCAGGCACGTTGCCGAGCGAGGCGACGGAGAGGACGTTCACGAACGCCGCCCCGCCGTTCGCGCCGGCGCGCTCGAGGGCCGGCAGGAACGCCTTGGTCGTGTTGACGAGCCCATAGAAGTTGATGGCGAGGTCTCGCGCGATTTCTTCGGTTGTGCTCGTGAGGGCATCGAACGAAGCGAGGACACCGGCATTGTTGAAGACCATCGTTACGTCGGTCGCGCGTGCGGCGGCGGCTTCGAGGGTCGTCGTGTCGGTGACGTCGAGGGCGAGCGGGACGATCCTGTCGGGGGCCGTCGCGACGAGCGCCTCGAGCTGTTTCGGATCTCGAGCTCCGGCGTAGATGCGCTTCGCTCCGGCCTCGAGGCTCGCGAGGACGAGAGCGCGGCCGAGGCCACGGTTGGCGCCAGTGACGAGAATGACGTTGTCGCGGATGTTCATGACGCTCACTCTGCGCCCCGGCGCCCGGGTGCAGTAGACGGCGCCATCGCAAGGGATTCTTGCGTGCCGGTAAAGAATCGGTGGGCGAACCCGATGGCCTACGAAGGGCTGACGAGCACGCGAAGCACGCGCTCGGGAACGACGGCGCGGCGTCGGACGACGCCCGCACCCGAATGGTACGCGTCGATCATCTCGCCATTGCCGACGTAGAGGCCGACGTGGCCGCGCCACCACAGGATGTCTCCCGCGCGTACGTCTTCGATCGGTACCTCGAAGAGCGCGCGGCCTTGGGCGTCCGAGGTTCGAGGCAGCGCGATGCCGCCCCATCGCCAGGCCGCCTGGACGAGCCCGGAGCAGTCGAAGCACTTTGGCCCGTTTCCACCCCAGCAGTAACGCTTGCCGACCTGGGCTTCGGCGAAGCCGATGACTGCGGACGTCCGCGGATCGAGGGGCGCGTACATCCTCGGGGGTGGCGTGACGTACGCGCGCGGGGCGCGGGAATATCCGCCTCCACAACCGAGAAACGCGAGGCTCAGGCCGAGGGCCGTCACCGCTGCACGAGGAAGGCCGGAGGCTCGTCCAACCATGGAGGCGATCGTGATGAATTTCCCTCTCTCGGGCCAAAGATTTGCCAAAGAGTGCCAATTGGCTCTGCCGTGCTGGCGCAACGAGCCCATCCGCGAGATCCTCGTGGGCGATGAGTGACCTTTCGGACGGCGAGACCACGCAGGTCAAAGGCTCCGGCTCCGCGACCTACACGCTGAAGAACACGGGCGGCATGTACTCGTGCACCTGTCCGGCGTGGATGCACCAATCGATTCCCGTCGAGCGACGCACCTGCAAACACCTGCGCGCATTGCGCGGCGACGACGCCGAGCGCGAGCGCCTCGGCACCGCCGAATTGGCCGGGAAGCCGGTGCGAGCCGCGCGACCGAAGAGCGCCGACGGGCAGGGCGAGGAGCCCGCCGAGGGCGAGGAGCCGCCGCTCTTGCTCGCCCACAAATGGGAAATGGACGTCGACCTCGCTGGCTGGTGGATGAGCGAGAAGCTCGATGGAGTTCGTGCCTATTGGGACGGCAAGCAGTTCCTCTCTCGTCTCGGCAATCGCTTCCACGCACCGGACTGGTTCATCGCCGGATTGCCCGGCACGCCGCTCGACGGCGAGCTCTGGGGAGGACGCAAGAAGTTTCAGCGCACCGTAGGGCTCGTCAAACGCCAGGACAAATCCGACCACTGGAAAGAGTTGCAGTACGTCGTCTTCGACGCCCCGGCGCACCAAGGTACGTTCGAAGAGCGTATCGAGCATTGCCGGGAGGTTCTCGACGTCGCCAAGAACCAATACGCCAGCTTGCTCGCACATGAGCCCTGTCGCGGCGAAGAGCACCTGAAAGAGGAGCTCGCGCGCGTCGAAGGTCTGGGCGGCGAAGGCTTGATGCTCCGCAAACCGAAATCGAATTACGAGGTCGGTCGGAGTTCGACCTTGCTCAAGGTAAAGAGCTTCCACGACGCAGAGGCGAAGGTCGTGGGGCACGCGCCCGGCGCAGGGAGGCACAAGGGCCGACTCGGCGCGCTCATCGTCGAGATGCCGGACGGGACGCAGTTCAACGTCGGTACTGGCTACTCGGATGCGGAGCGCGAGAATCCGCCGCCGATTGGGGCGATCATCACCTATCGGTATCAGGAGTTGTCCGAGGGAGGGGTGCCGCGATTTCCGTCGTACGTTGGCGTGAGGGACGACGTGAGGTGGACGTCGAAGGGGAAGGCGGCAGGGCGAATGTCGGCGCGCGCGGCGGCGTTGGCGTCGGCATCGGCACCCGCGTCCGCGTCCGCGTCCGCGTCAGGGGCTCGGTACTTTGAATTCGTGGAGGGGACGTCGAGCAAGTTTTGGGAGATTTTGCTCGAGGGGGCGAGTTTTACGACGCGCTACGGGAAGATTGGGACCGACGGGCAGTCGGCGACGAAGTCGTTCGCGAACGAGGACAAGGCCAAGGCCGAGCACGACAAGCTCGTGATCGAGAAGACGAAGAAGGGATATCGGGAGGTCAGCGCGCCGTGAACAGAATGGGGCGGACGGCGTTGTTGCCATAACCGCCCACGTTCCATGGTGGCACGTCGGGCTGGCGATGGCCGCCCTCGTCCGAAGCGCGCGAGCGGACGGCGTGACGGCCAGGTTGTTCGACGAGGACGGCCACGTCGAAGCGCGTCCAACCGTGGCGCGCCGAAGGCGTGAGCCTCGTGGGCTGCCAGACGTCGTTTCCGTCGAGCGCCACCTCCACCGACGTGATCGCGCCGTCGCCCGACCACGCCCAGCCCCAGACTGTGAGGGGACCCTTGGCCACCACGGCGTTCTCGGTCGGGTAGACCACGTGCGACTTCACACGGATCGTCGTGACGGGGTGATCGGCGTCGTAGACGTACGCCACGGTCTGATAGTGGCCGTGGAAGGGGATCTTGCGCGCTTCGAGACGAGCGAGCCACTTCACGCTGGCCATGCCGTACCACCCGGGCACGATCAGCCGGACGGGAGCACCATGCATGAGCGGTAGAGGGCGGCCGTTCATCTCCAGGGTCACGAGCGTGTCGGCATCGAGTGCCTTCTCGACGGGGAGCGAGCGTCCGAACCGCCCTTCGACGTCGTAGGCTGCGATTTCGATGACGTCGTCGCGGAGGCCGGCCTTGCGAAGGAGCACTTCGAGCGGCACGCCTCGCCACGATGCCGTGCTCACCGCGCCGTGGTGCCAGAGTTCGCCATGTGGCAGAGGGACCATGTCGACGCGCCCGTTGCCGGCGCACTCGAGGGTCACGGTCACGCTGCGCATCGGCTCTCTGTAGAGTTCGCTCATCGAGAGCTCGAGAGTCGTGGCCACGAGGCCGTCGACGCGCAGGCGATGCGTTCGGACATCGACGTAGGGCGGCGGATCGTGAGAGCGCACGAAGAAGCCTTCGATGGGGGTGATCTCATGGACCACGTCGCCCGGGACGATCTCGAGATTCGTCGGCTCGACCGTGACGACGCGATCCATCGAGCTTGCAGTCGTCTCGACCTCTGCTGGCTCGCTTTGTGTCTTCGTCGCCATTGACGCCGTGGGAGCAAACCGAGTGCCGTCGCTCTCCGCGTGTCGCGTGGTTTAGCTCGTCAGGCGCGCTCGCGAATCAAGGCGAATTCGAGCCCGAAACGCGCGAGGTATTTCCGAAGCCGATCAGCGTCGTTCACGCTCCTCCGCTCGGCTCGGGAGCTGGCGAAGAGCTCACGACCCGCCTCGGAGAGCGAGCGCGACGACGCACAGACCGTCACGACGTCCGCGAGCTGCACGCGGTCGAACCGATCGAGACGGCCTGCCTGATCGGCACCGAGCACGCGCACGAGGAGGTCGTCGTTGGGAGCGTTCGTTGCCGTTCGAGAACCGCCGTTCTCTTTGGCACGATCGATCTCCGCTCCGACCTCGCCGTTCGTGATTCGGCCGCCTTTGGCGAGCGTGGACATGCGCGTGACGGAGGCGCTGAAGTCCCTGAAATTCCCGGCCCACGCCCACTTCGAGGCGAACGCCAAGAATCGTTCACGAGCTTCACGATTCATCGTCACATTGGTGCCGAGTGCCTTCGAAACGCGGTGCAGCTCGAAGTCGAGATTCGGCGGAATATCCTCGGGGCGCTCGTGCAGGGCCGGCAGGCGGAACGTCCACAAGTTGATGCGAGCAAAGAGATCTTCACGGAACTCGCCGCGCGCGACGTTCTCCCGCAAGTCGCGATTCGTTCCGCAAAGGAGCTGGAAGTCGCTCGAGGTCTCGCGGTCCGAGCCCATCGGGAAGAAGACCTTCTCTTCGATGGCGCGGAGAAGCATGGCTTGTTCGTCGAGACCGAGCTCACCGATCTCGTCGAGGAAGAGAACACCCTGATGGGCTTTGAGGAGCAGCCCAGCACGGTCGATGACGGCGCCCGTGAAGGCACCTTTCTTGTGACCGAAGAGCGTACTCATCGCCGCATCGCCGCGCAGCGTGGCGCAGTTCACTTCGGCGAATTCGCCGGTGACCTGACGGCGCGCCTTCTTCAATTCGTAGATACGGCGCGCCAACTTGCTCTTGCCGGCTCCCGTGGGGCCAGTGACGAGCACCGGCTCGCGCGAGGCGATGGCCACGTGCTCGATGCGTTCGATGAGCGCGTTGAACGCGGCATTCTTCGTTTCGATGCCCGACTTCAGGAACGACTGACCTTCGATCTGTTCTTTGTGGAAGCGCGACGCCAGGCCGTCGTACCGCGACAGATCGAGATCGATGATGGTGTAGCTGCCCGGCGCTCGGTCCTCTCGGTCTCGCGCAGGCGACGTCTGCAGCAGGCGTGCAGGGAAGTATCGCGTCTCGGTGAGAAGGAAGAGACAGATCTGGGCGACGTGCGTGCCCGTGGTGATGTGGACGAGATAGTCCTCCTTCTCCACGTCGAAGGGGTAAGAGCGCGCGAAGTCGAGGAGCGTGGCGTAAACGTCTTCGAAGTCCCAGGCGTCCTTGAAGCCGACCTCGTGGCGGACCAGCTTGGTCTCGGGAGAGGCGTGGGCAACGTCGTTCGCGACGACCTCGGCGAGCTCGGTGCTCTCCCTGTCGGGCGCGTGAAGCAGCTCGAGGCGGTCGACCACGAGATCGTCGTGTTGGACGAGCGAGACGGTCGGTCGCCAGCGCTCCCAGCGGTTGCGATTCCGGCCCGCATCGAGGCGTGTTCCGAGGAGACCGAGGACGACGAGTTTCCGGCGCGGCATAGCGGTGAGTATCGATTTTATATGATTGTATACACGCTGGTCTCGAAATTTTCGGGGTTTTGCCCATGAACCGCGTTGGCACCGAGCGTGCTCTAGGTCCGGTCATGGAAACGAACACGGCAGACACGAACGTGACGCTGAAGGCGCCCGCCGGCCACGTGACCCTGGAAACTGCGGGCGCGCCCATCAAGGCGTGGACCCAGGGCGTCCCGTTCGAAGCCGAGGCGGAGGCCCAGCTCCGTCGTGTGGCGTCGCTCCCGTTCCTCCACAAGTGGGTGGCGGTGATGCCCGACGTCCACGCCGGGATCGGGGCGACGGTCGGAAGCGTGATCGCGACGAAGGGCGCGATCATCCCGGCAGCTGTCGGTGTCGACATCGGTTGCGGAATGATCGCGACGCGCACGACGCTCCGCGCCTCGGACCTGCCCGACAATCTCCACGGGCTTCGCTGCGCGATCGAAGCGGCCGTCCCGCACGGCCGTACGGACAACGGTGGCCCTGGCGACCGCGGCGCGTGGCACGACCTTCCCGAGGACGTCGTCAGCGCATGGACGGAGCTCGAGCCGGACTACACCGCGCTGACGGACAAGTTCCCGAAGCTCGGTCGCGGAACCTCCGTGCATCACCTCGGTACGCTCGGCACGGGAAATCACTTCATCGAAGTCTGTTTGGACGAGTCCGAGCAGGTTTGGTTCATGCTCCACTCCGGCTCGCGCGGCGTGGGAAATCGATTTGGTAGCTTCTTCATCGAGCTGGCGAAGCGCGATATGCGCACGTGGATGGTGAACCTGCCGGACGATAACCTCGCCTACCTCCCCGAAGGGACGGAGCACTTCGGCGATTACTGGCGAGCGGTGAGCTGGGCGCAGAAGTTCGCGGCGAAGAACCGCGAGCTGATGATGAAGGCCGTCGTTCACGCGGCTCGAAAGAGCCTCCCGGCGTTCGAGCTGACGGACATGGCGGTGAACTGCCACCACAACTACGTGGCGCGCGAGTTCCACTACGGAGCGAACGTGCTCGTGACCCGCAAGGGCGCGGTGCGCGCGGCGGAGGGTGACCTCGGCATCATTCCCGGTAGCATGGGAGCGAAGTCGTTCATCGTGCGCGGGAAGGGGAACCGTGAATCGTTCTGTTCGTGCAGCCACGGTGCGGGTCGAAAGATGTCGCGCACCGCGGCGAAGAAGGTCTTCACCGTGCAGGACCACGAGGAAGCAACGAGGGGTATCGAGTGCCGAAAGGACGCGGACGTGATCGACGAGACGCCTGCGGCCTACAAGTCGATCGACGACGTGATGAATGCGCAGCGTGAGCTCGTCGATGTCGTCCATACGCTGCGTCAGGTCGTGTGCGTGAAAGGATGAGGGAGATGCTTTCGATCGACGGTTCGATGGGAGAAGGGGGAGGGCAGGTTCTCCGTACTTCGCTTGCCCTCTCGCTTCTCACGGGCACGGCCTTCGACATCACGCGCATTCGCGCCGGGCGCCCCCGTCCGGGCCTCATGCGCCAACATCTGGTGGCCGTCCAGGCGGCGGCACGTATCGGCAACGCGTTGGTCTCGGGGGCGGAGATTGGCTCTACGGAGCTCGTCTTTCGCCCTCGGGAAATCCACGGTGGAACCTACGAGTTTCCGATCGGCAGCGCAGGGAGCACGACCCTGGTTTTCCAGACCGTGCTCTTTCCCCTGCTGCTCGCGACGACGGAGCCTTCGACGGTTCGCTTCGAAGGTGGAACGCACAATCCGCTGGCGCCGCCCTTGGACTTTCTTCGGTCGGCGTACATCCCGCTGCTCGCCCGCATGGGCGCGCGCATCGACATTGCGTTCGAGCGCTATGGCTTCTATCCGGCGGGCGGCGGAGCGTGGTCGGCCACGATTCATCCGGCATCGCGTCTCGAGCGGTTCGAACTGCTCGAGCGCGGTGAGATTCGTGCGCAACGAGGTAACGCGATCGTCGCGCAGATCCCTGCCACGGTGGCGTTGCGAGAGCTCGATACCCTCACGGCGGCACTCGGCTGGGATCGTGCGGGTGCACGTCCAACGGTCGTTCCGAATCCTCACGGTCCGGGCAATGCGCTCATTGCCACGATCGAGGGCGAGCACGTCACCGAGGTCTTCTCGGGCATTGGTGAACGTGGGGTACGTGCCGAGCGCGTTGCCCAGGGCGTGGCCGACGAGGTCACGCGCTATCTACGTGCCGGTGTGCCCGTCGGAGAGCACCTTGCCGATCAACTTCTCCTGCCCATGGCCCTTGGCTCGGGCGGTTCGTTTCGCACGCTCGCACCGTCGATGCACTTCCTCACGCAGAGCGATCTGTTGAAGGTGTTCCTCGACGTCCACGTGCACACCACACAGGAGTCGGACGACGTCTGGCGGGTCGACGTGGAGCCGAAGCGCGCCAACTGAATGCGACATCGAGGCGAGAACGCGAGAACGTGGGTGCACGCTGAGCTCGAATGACGAAAAAGAATCGCGATTGACGAAGTGACGATTTGCTTGACCAAGTTGAAAAAGGAGCGCATAAGGTGAATGCCGGACGCGCTCCTCGCGTCTGAAGCAGCTGAAGAAGCTCAAGAGACCGAAACCGAAAATCGCTAGAACGCCTGAACGCCCGCACGCCATGAACGCTCTTCTTCACGCACATCTCAGTCTTCTCGCCGATCATCTTGATCGGACGGGCGCTTCGCGTCCGGCGGATCAGCTGGGCGACTCGTGCCTGAAGCGCGGGCCGAAAGCGAACGAGCCAAGCCTGACGGGACCGGTCACGGGCGGCCGTGCGTATCGCGCGAATCACGCAGGCAACAGCCAGAATGGCTGCCAGCCTATGAACTTGGGCCTCGAATTCCAGGCCTTCGAAGCACCCTTCCGGATCTTTCCGGAGGTCCATCTCTAGGGACACCCCGAGGTCGTCGTTCGACGCACTCCGGAAGGCCGCCTAGGGATCTCCCAGGCGGCCTTCGGCGTTTTTGTCTCGAGACTTCGTGCTCGCGACGGCCGTGACCGAGGAGCCTGGGGATCGCCAGAGCTGGCCAGCGCCCCCTTGGCGACCCGTGGCGCCCGAACCAACGGACGGGATGCCCCAAGCCCTTACGGGCGAGAATTGGCTGTTTGCCTAGCCCTACTGGGCTCGGTTGGAATCGAAGATTCATTTCGGGGGTGACGATGAAACAAACGCGAATTCAAACGATTTAGTCGTTCGAATCAATCCGTGAAGTTTTTGCTCGATCCGTCACTGGATCGACGGCTCGTTGCACGTTTCGAACTTGGCCGAAACGCACAGGATACGTGCGCCCTGGGGTCGGCCACCGCTCCTTGAAAATCTGTTCGTTTCGTTTCGTTTCGTTTCGTTTCGTTTCGCTTTCGAGGCGACGCGTGTGGACCTCGTGAACCGCTCGCGTCGCCCGATCATCATCGCTCGATAAGGTTCATGTGTGCATGGTGCATGCAGTGTGTCGAGCGAACGTCTTTGCCTCGTCGTGCGCCCGGTGGCGCAGCTTCGCTGTCTACGAAGTGGGGCGGGTTCGACTCCCGCACGGGGCGCTCGGAAAGGAGGATGTCATGGCTCACAAGTCTCTCTTTGCGCCGGCTTCGAAGTCGAAGGCGGCCGATACCATCAACCAAGCCGGCGGCCGCGCCTACGCGTTCTCCGCCGAGCATACGCTCGCGCAGTACGCGGCCACGGGAACGTTCAACCGTACCTACTACGCGTCCGAGGACGAGCAGCTCCAGACCGTTCTCGATCTGGCGCAGAAGGTCGACCCGGCATTTCTCGCTCGGACGACCCTCTATTGCCGTGAGAAGGGAACGATGAAGGACATGCCGGCCCTGCTGGCGGCAGTGCTGTCGACGCGCGACGCTCGGCTACTCGGCCGGGTGTTCCCTCGCGTCATCGACAACGGAAAGATGCTCCGCAATTTCGTCCAGATCGTCCGATCGGGCGTGGTCGGTCGAAAGTCTTTCGGCTCCGCGCCCAAGCGGCTCGCCCGAGCGTGGTTCTCGGAACGATCGCCAGAAAACGTGTTTCGTCAGTCGCTCGGGAACGACCCCTCTCTCCAGGACGTCATCAAGATGATTCGTCCGCCGCCGAAGCTTGCGACGGGGGAAGTCGATGCCGCTCGTGAGGCCCTCTACGGCTACCTCATCGGGAGGGACGTCCCGCACGAGAAGCTTCCTCCGCTCGTGCAGGCGTTCGAGTCGTTCAAGAAGGATCCGTCGTCGTGGCAGGGCGACGTTCCCGACGTCCCGTTCGAGATGCTCACCGCCCTCGAGCTGGATACCGAGCGATGGACCGCCATCGCAAAGCGAATGAGCTTCACCCAGCTCCGGATGAACCTGAATACGCTCTTGCGTCATGGTGTCTTCGGCAACGAAGGAATGGTGTCACTCGTGGCGAGCAAGCTCCGTGATCCGGAGCAAGTGCGCCGCTCGCGTCTGCTTCCGTTCCAGCTCCTCGCGGCCTTCAAGGCCGTGAAGGAGGACATGCCGGCGGAGATCACCATGGCCTTGCAAGAGGCGATGGAGATCGCCATCGAGAACGTGCCGACGGTCAGCGGAAAGATCTTCCTCTGTCCGGACGTCTCGGGCTCGATGCAATCGTCGATCACCGGGTACCGAAAGGGCGCCACGTCGGCCGTTCGGTGCGTGGACGTCGCGGCGCTCGTCTCGGCGGCCTTCCTGCGAAGGAACACCTCGGCGGAGGTGATCCCCTTCTCGGATGACGTCGTCGCGATGCCGCGACGGCTGAATCCACTCGATTCGGTCATGACGAATGCCCAGTACCTCGCAAGCTTGCCTAGCGGCGGTACGGCATGCAGTGCACCGCTTCGCCACCTGAACCGGACAGGCGCGAAGGGCGACCTCGTGATCTTCATCTCGGACAATGTGTCCTGGGCGGATTTCGGGAGGTCGGTGCCGGGGCTCGTCGCCGGCACTGCCTTCGGGCTCGGGAAGGGGACCCGCGCCACCGTCATGGCCGAAGAATGGGACCGATTCCGTGCTCGCAACCCGAACGCCAAGCTCGTTCTCATCGACATCCAGCCGTATGGCTCGACGCAGATGCACGAACGCGCGGACGTGTTCAACGTCGGTGGTTTCTCCGATTCCGTGTTCGAGCTGATCGCGCTCTTCTCGAAGGGCCAGCTCGGCGCCGAACACTGGCTCTCGGTGATCAACGGAGTATCTCTCGACTGATCCCGTCGAGTCGAGCGAAGTTCGTAAGGCTTCGCCCGGCTCGCCGGTTGGGCAACTAGACCCGTATGGATCGGGGCGTGTTTGTAAGTCACGCGCGGATGCCAGCTCGGTTCGATTCCGAGGTTGCCCACCGTCGAAATGTAGGGGCAGATGCTGTGAGGACTACATCAACTTAGGGAGTTGGTGCCTTCGGGCACCGTTGTCTTCACGAACCTTGCTGCCCCGCTTTTCGACCTTTGCGATCATGGTGCAGAAGCAGCACACGAGGATGCCAGCCTCGAGACCTGGGTGCGAATCCCGGTGATCGCTCTGGCCGTCTACCGCTCTGGAGCTGTGGATGGCCGGCACACGCGCAGCGAATGCAGTGGGGACTACATTGGTTTACCGGTCGCGAGTTCGAGCCTCGCCGGGTACACGATTAATTTGTGAACGATTCGTTCCCAATCGTACCCGTAGCTCAGTTGGTAGAGCAGTAAAAAGTCTCCACGATCCCTTGTCGCTGCGCGGGTCGTGCCTTGGGTGCGACTCTCTTTTGAAAATTCTATTTGCCTCGAAAAGGAGGGCAGATGCTGTGAGGACTACATCAACCTTCCACGTTGGCGCCTTCGGGCACCGTCGTCTTCACGACCCTTGCTGCCCTTCCTTTTCGAGCTTTGCGATCATGGTGCAGAAGCAGCACGCGAGGATGCCTGCCTGATGCCAGCCTCGAGACTCGGGTGCGATTCCCGATGATTGCTCCGATCGCTTACCCCGTGAGCGGTCGGCACACGCGCAGCGAATGCAGTGGGGACTACATGTCGCGAGTTCGAATCTCGCCAGGTACGCATCGGCTCGTCCGGACGTGCTCTGTAGCTCAGAGGATAGAGCAGTACTCGTCTCCACGACTTCTTGTCGCTGCGCGAATCGTGCGTCTTCGTTCTTGTGTAGGTCGAACCTTTGCTTTGTGAAGTTTGCCGACGTAGCCCAACGGGGAGAGGCAGCGCTCTTCGACGCCCCTGGTCGGGAAGCGCGCAGTGTCCGTTCGAATCGGACCGTCGGTACCATGGGTTCGATTCCCATGAGGCCAGCGCCGTCATCGATGGTGCGCTCTTCGGGGGCCGTGAGGCTTTCTCGTTGGGTGTCCGCCGTTCGTATCGTCGGGGTTGGCTATGGCTGGTCGCCGGCCCTCTCGAGCTCATCGAGAACCCCCATCGCGGGTTCGAATCCCGCCAGCTCTTGCAGCTGTAGCCTAGTTGGTAAGGCAACAGACTCGAACTCTGTCGGAAAATAGGTGCCCGACGAGAGGTGGATTCCCGCTCCGTTCGTGTTGGGTCACGAGCGGAAATCGAGTGCTCACCGGCGCGACGCGCTCTGGTTCATGGACACTGGCCATCTCCTCGCGCAGCTTCGTGCTGTCGCGTCGAGCCCGCTCGTCGTCCCAGAACCCGAGCCCTTTGCTCCGGCCGCGTATTCGACGGCGCGTCGAGCGCCTCCGGCGGCGGACGAAGTGCCGTGTGCATCGTCCACGACGTAGGTGACTCGTCGGCACGGGAATCCCCTCTCGAACGGCTTTCTTCAACTTGCCGAGTCTCCCCGTGGGCCTCGGATCTTTTCGTGTGCGTTTCAACTCACGAATCACATCGTCCGCGTGCCGGCGGTACCGGCGAATGGAGGCTCGAATGCCATGTGGAAGTCTTTTCGTGTCAATCTGAATGAGCGTGTCGTCGTGTTTCGAGACGGCCTCCCGCTTCGCGCGCTGGGGCCGGGTCGTCATACGGTGTGGGGCTTCGGCCTCTTCGAGCAGCGCTGGTCGACGGACAAGCTCGTCTTCGACGTGGCTCCGGAGATCCGCGCGGTGATGCCGGCGGAGTGGTTTGGTGAGATCTCGCTCGGTGCGGATCAGCGCGCCATCGTGTACCGCAACGAAAAGCCGTTGCTCTTCCTCCGCCCGGGCACGCACTACTACTGGGAGGCGGACGACACGGTTCGTGTCCAGGTCCTCTCCGTGAAGGAGGCGATGCCGGAGCTCACGAACGAGCTCGTCGGGATTCTGCCGCGTGACGAATATGTCGACGTGACCGTGCAGGAGTACGAGCGCGGTCTCGAATACGTCAACGGCCGACTCGTGCGTACGCTCGGGCCGGGCCGTTACCCGGTGTGGAGCAACGTCGATTCGCGTGTCGTCGTGCGTAACGTCGACATGCGCATCGTCCAGGTGACGCTCGCGGGCCAGGAGCTCATGACCCGTGACAAGGTCACGCTCCGCCTCTCGCTCACGGTCGAGTTTGCGGTCGACGACGCGGCGCTGGCGACGCATGCCGTCGCGAGTGTGAAGGATGCCGTGTACCTGCTCGTCCAGCTGGCGAGCCGCGATTTCGTGTCGAGTGTCACGCTCGACGAGTTGCTCGCGTCTCGTGACGGTATGACGCGCTTCCTCCTCGAGGACGTCGTGCCGAAGGCTCTTCGCATGGGTGTTCGCGTGGAGCGCGTCGGTGTGAAGGACGTGGTTCTGCCGGGCGAAATGAAGACCCTGCTCAACCGTGTCATCGAGGCCGAGAAGGAAGCGGCCGCGAACGTCATCCTCCGCCGCGAGGAGACGGCCGCGACGCGATCGCTCGCCAACACCGCCAAGGTCATGGCCGAGAACCCGATCCTCCTGCGACTCAAGGAGCTCGAGTCGCTCAAGGAGATGGCCGCGAGCATCAAGGAAGTGCGCGTGGTCGTGGGGGCGGACGGTCTGCAGACGCTTCTGCCGGCGGGCTTGCTCGATGGCAGCGTGAATCGTTCTGCAAGTTAATCATTCTGGATTGGAGAAACCCATGCGAGTTCGCAAGAGACGAAAGAGGTAAAGGTCATGTCGACACGGACCCTGATGTTGACGCCGTGGATGGCGCCCCACCGCGTGATTTCGTGGCAGCGCGCCATCGTTCTTTCTTTCCTCGGCAAGGTCGAGGTTCTCGAGGAATACGACGATTGCATCGTAGCGCCTTCGATGATGCTGCGAACGCCGGCCGTCGTGCGGCTCAAGAATGGGCACGTGTCGGTCAGAAGCCGAATTCGATTCTCGCGCGACAACGTCTTCGCGCGTGACGGTTTTCGGTGCCAGTACTGCGGGGAGCGAAAGGAGCCGAGGGCTCTCAACTACGACCACGTCGTGCCGCGCGTTCGTGGCGGCAAGACGAGTTGGGAGAACATCGTCACCTCTTGCTACCCCTGCAACATTCGTAAAGGGAGCCGCTCGCCCGAAGAGGCCGGCATGAAGCTTCGCAGGAAGCCCTTCAAGCCGATCTCGCTGCCGAACGCGCCGATCGTCCACCCCGGCAACGCCTTCCCTCCGGCCTGGAAGGGCTACGTCGTCTCCGAGGAGGAAGATCGGGCGCGCGTCGCGTGAGGGGGCAACGAGGACGAGACCGACTCTCGACGTCTTGGAGGTTTGCCGCGGTGCGCGTTCACGCCGGGTGCGTGGGCGCGCGCAGTGTGTCTCCTCTGGGCCCAGACGCAAAACAGGGCCGCCTCAGCGTGTAGCGCCCAGCGCAACCTTGTTGCGCTGGTGGGCAGTCAACGGAGCCCGTGACAGTGCTCTGCAAAGGCCCGAGGATTTCGGCGCCCTCGCCCATCGTGGACGCCGAAATCCTTGGGCCGTGCACTTGGTCACCGCAGTGCTTGGTAGAGCACCAGCCTCGGGCGCTGGCGGTCGCAGGTTCGAATCCTGCCGCGCTGACCATCTCTTTGCCCTCCGCGCCGTGGCGCACGGCGTTTGCACGTACGCGCGGCTCAGGAGGTGCGTCATGACGACCGAAACGCTCGACTACTTCCGGCCGGAGACCGGGGCGGTGCTCACGCACCTGCTCATCGTGCGCGATGTCGATCGGTCCCGCGAATTCTACCGCAACGTGCTTGGCGCAACGGTCATACGCGAGCGCTCGCCCGCGATTCTCCAATTCCAGAACAGCTACATCGTCATCAATAACGGTGGAGGTCCGACCGATGACAAGCCGGACGTCCAAGCGGCCGCGCCCGCCGATTCGAAGACGTTGAGCAGTGCGATGAACATTCGCGTCAACGACGTCCAAGCCACCTATGACCTCTGGCGCTCGCGAGGCGGCGAATTCCTCACCCCACCAAAGAACCACGCGCTCGAGATTCGCTGTTACCTTCGTGATCCTGACGGCTACCTCATCGAGGTCGGTCAGGCGACCGGCATTCTCGATCAGTTGAGCGGGGCGCGTCCCCATTGAGCGTGCGCCGCACGGCGTTGCGGTGCTGTCGAGAATTGTGCATGTTGGATGGCCGTACGCTCGTGTTTTGCGCCGACTTCGTCGACTATCGTTTCGAGCCATCCGGGGCAGCCGGCGTCGATGCTCGCCCTGTTTCTCGATGGCTCGGCCTTCGACTCGTCGCCGAGCAGAAGTCATCCGCACGGCCGGCGCTTCATATGCAGGCCGGTCCTCGGCGGCGGATGCGCGTGATGGCTGGACCGACGCCGCTTGTCTGGGCGAGGATCGACAACGACCATTACGGATATTGGTATCTGTGCAATGAACGCGCAGACGGGCAGGTCGTGCCGCCGATTTCGTTCGATGAGGCTCGTCAATGGCCGGCCGACTCCGTCGAGTTCGATCGAGCTTGGGCTCGCTACTTCGCCGACGCGCTCCACCATAGTTCGTTGAATCCCCTCTACCGGGATCGAATGTTCCTTGCTCCGGCGCAAGTCTTCCTCGAAGGAGGCAGCTCGGGATCGAGTGGCAGATTGCCGGTCCCGCCCGTCACGCGGCTTCGTGAGACGCTGGCGTTGCCAGTGCACGGCTTCTCCGATTGGGACTTTGGTGACCACCTGCCGCCACTGCCGACGCGTCGGTTCTCGAATGAGTCGCACGGTCGAATCAAGGCGTTGCGAAAGCTCGTTCGAGACGGTCAGCTCCCGCCCATCTTGATGATGTGGTTCAGCGGGCTGGATCGGTACGTCATCCTCGACGGGCATGACCGCCTGCTCGCTTCACTCATCGAAGGCCAGGTGCCGAAATCCATCGCGCTGCTGGAAGTGTCGGAGAGGCCGCCCCATTCGGACTCACGGCGGAAGGATGCCGTCGTTCGCGAGGTAGAGCGACTTCTCGCGCTGCGGAAGGCGGCCGAGCCCATGATCACGCGAGCTCGACCGGGCATCACCCTCGACCACGCGAATCACTTGTTGGTCGAAGCTTTCGACGACCGACCGACACTTGCCTCGATGACGAGTGCCTGGCCGCTTCACGGCGGCTCGGAGCCCTGGACGAGCGAGGTTCGAATGGGGCTGAGCGCTATCGATCGTGCGGTGGAGGCGGTCGACTTCGACATGATCGCCTGAACGGCTCGTCTCCACGCCTTAGACGATGCCGCCATTCGCGCGGAGCGTTTGCCCGTTGACCCAGCCGCCGTCGGGGCCGGCGAGGAACGAAACGACGCCGGCGATGTCCTCGGGGCGACCGAGTCGCTCGAGGGGCGCGAGCTTGGTGAATTCGTCGATGACCTTCTGCGGTTTGTCTTTGAGGAAGAGCTGCGTGGCCGTCGGGCCCGGCGCCACGGTGTTGACCGTGATGTTGCGTCCGCGAAGCTCCTTGGCGAGGATCTTCGTCATCGTCTCGATGGCTGCCTTGATTGACGCATAGACGGCGTACGTCGGCGGGAGCAAACCGACCACGCTCGACGAGAAGTTGATGATGCGACCGCCGTCGCGAACACGTCGCGCTGCCTCGCGAAGCGGGTTGAACGTGCCTTTGAGGTTGACGGCAACTTGGCGATCGAACGATTCGTCGGTGGTCTCGGCGATCTTCGAGAGCTCCATGATGCCGGCGTTGTTGACGACGACGTCGACGAAGCCGAACTCCGAAACCACCGTGTCGAACATCTTCTTCACGGCGTCGGTGTCGCTGACATCGGCCTTGAAGGCGAACGCGCGATGGCCGCATTCTTTGATTTGCTTGGCCAGCGCCTCGGCCGTGGCCGAGTCACCTGCGTAGTTCACGATGACGGAGAATCCGTCCTGGCCGAGCCTTTGCGCGATGGCCGCCCCGATGCCGCGCGAGGCGCCGGTGACGATCGCGACCTTGCGTTGATCCGTACTCATGTCGACCTCCGCTGTGATGCCGCTCGGACGGCGCCACCTGCGTTGCAATCGCCAGGCCCTGTGGCGGCGATCGTGGGCCGAGCCGCGTCTCGAGAGGTCTTCAGATATGCGCTAGACAGCGACGGCAGGAAGGCGAGGCGAAGAGTTCGAGAGTGCCGTGCGAAGGCGCAGCGCAGCCTCACGAGCTTCGCGTCTCCATGCAATGCGCCACGGCCGCCTGAGCGGCCCCGCTGCGAGACGGCGAACCACGAGATCACCGCGGGTCAGATGGGGACCGGCCATCCATTCCGACAATACGCCGACGCCCATCCCTGCGCGCGCCATGTCGAGGATGCCCTCGGTCAACGGGACACGTTCGAAATGGAGGCGCGGGCGTGCACGACCGAAGACCTTGGTCATGAACCACTGCCCCTCGGCAATGGGCGTCGGCGAGGTGATGAGTATGGCGGAGCGCAGGTCGGCCGGCACCAGAGCCTTCTTCTTCGCCAGCGCATGCGATGGGGCCATGACGAAGACGATCTCGTCCGAGAAGAGCGGGCGTTCTTCGAGCTGGCCCGCGGGAACCTGTGCCGTGGTGAGCAAGGCCACGTCGATGTCGCCCGCCTCCAGCGCGGTGACCGGATCGGCACGGTGGTCGACCGACAAGGTGATGTCGAGGCCGGGCAGGCTTTTGCGCAGATCGACGATCGCGCTGGGGACCCAGTGATAGGCGGTGTAGCACTCGCACACGACGCGAATCCGAACCGGGGGGATGACAGGGGCTTTCACGCGCCGCTCGAGATCGGCGAGCTCGACGAGGAGCGCCTTGGCGCCGGCGATGAGAGTTTCGCCCTGCGGCGTGGCGACGAGCCCGCGCGGAACGCGCTCGAAAACGCGTACGCCGAGCTTCTCTTCGACCGAAAGGAGCGCGCGGCTGACGGCCGGTTGCGTGAGGTGCAGCAGGCTTGCGGCTTTCGACGTCGTCCCTGCCAAGGAGAGCGCGAGGACGACCTGCAGATCACGAACCTCGAGATTGCAGAGCTCCAGTCGACCTATGCTCGCCATGCATAGAGTCTATTACAAGGATGCGTTGGAAGCATCTTCGGGTCGTGGCGATAGTGGCGTTCGGCCGGACGATACGGCCGTTCACCCATCTCGGAGGGCTTCGATGGAACTCTATTTCTCACCGCTCGCTTGCTCGCTGGCCACGCGCATTGCCTTCTACGAGGCCGGCGCCTCCGCCACGTACGTCGAGGTCGACACCAAGACGAAGACGACGCTCGACGGCCGTGACTTCCGCAAGCTCAATCCGCTCGGCCTGGTGCCCACGCTCCGCACCGACGACGGCGCCGTCCTCACGGAGAATGCGGCCATTCTGCAATACGTGGCTGACCGCGTGAGCAGCGATCTCGCTCCGAAGGAAGGCTTCGCGCGCGCGCAGCTCCAGCAGTGGCTCTGCTTCATCGGCACGGAGCTCCACAAAGCAATTTTCGGCATCGTGTTCGACAAGAGCACGTCGGCCGAGATCAAGGCCTATGCCTTCGAGAAGGGAAAGTCGCGCTGGGAGATGCTGAACACGCATCTCACGGGGCGCGAGTTCCTTCTCGACCAGTTCAGCGTGGCCGACGCCTATCTCGTCACCGTTCTCAACTGGTGTCAGGTGACCCCGATCAAGCTGGCCGATTACCCCGCGCTCGACGCGTACCTCAATCGCCTCCGAGCGCGGCCGAGTGTTGCCAAGGCGCTGGCCGAGGAGCTGCCGCTCTATCTCAAGGAGCAGGCGAGGGCGAAGGTCGCGTGAGCTCGTTCGAGGGCGACGCGGATCGCTCCCTCGTGTAGCTTCGCGCCGTGCAGTCGGTGTCGTTCGACGAGGTGCGTTCGGTCCTCCATCGCTTGTTCATCGCGAGCGCCGGAACTGCGCTGCGCAAGGAAGACGAGCAGAAGAGCAGGGAGCTCGGTGCCCTGCTCGCCAGGCTCGCTCGCATTCGGAAGGGCGCTCATCTCGTCGACGCGGCGGCAGGGAAAGCCAGCGTTGGGCTCGTGGCGGCGGAGCTCCTTCCGATCGGCGCGCTCACCGTTCTCGAGCGCGATCCGAAGCGCGTCGAGGCGTGTCGCGACGCCGTCACGCGGCTCGGTCGGTCGCTGCCGGTCGACGTGAGGCATGCCGACGTCGGCGACGCCGAGGCATGGCCCGCACGTCCCGACGCGGTCGTTGCTCTTCACGCGTGCGGTGGTGCCTCCGACGCCGTCATCGACGCGGCGATCCGTAGCGAGGCGCGTTTTCTCTTCCTCGTGCCGTGTTGCTACGGAAGCAGCGTGCCGTTCCTCGAGCAGGCGGCGGCCAACGTCCGCGCGATGGGCGTCGTTACCGACGACCTGCTTCGCCGTCGGATGGCCGTTTCGCTCGTCGACGCCGAACGGAAGCTCCGCCTCGAAGCGGCAGGCTACGAAACGGAGCTCGACGAGTTCACGGGAGCGACGGTCACGCCGCACAACCTGCTGTTCACCGCGAGACGCACGTGTTCCGACAAGCGTATGGCGACAGCGCGCGAGCGGCTCGCAGCGATGCACGCGATTGGCAGGAGCGCGACGTCACGAGAGCTTTAGGCATGGGTCGTTCGCGCCCTTCGCGCGTGCGGCGAGACGTCGCGGAATCGTTCTGGCTTGCACTCATTGCCGCCTGGACTGAGCGGTGGCCGTCGTCGGCGAGCGAGTCATGTCGATTCGCACTACGTGAGAACCGTCAGATCGAGAACGTCGCTCTCGCGGAACCGCGCTCGCCTGGTGGGCCTGCGCAGATCCTCTCTGACCTGGTGACTTGGCGACCCCGAGTGGCTCGTTTATCTCTGCCTCATGCAATGGTCACGTTGGGCCTTGGCGAGCGCATCGCTCGCAAGCCTATCTTTCTTGCACTGCTTTGGCAGCGATCCCGCGTTCGTCCCGCCGTCACCGACGCAGACGGCTGATGGCAGCGTCGAAACGGTGGACGCGGCGGTTCCTCGGGGCAAGACGCTGTGGGCGCGCACGTGGCCGAACAGCGGCCTCGTCGACGTGGCGGTCGATCGGGCTGGCAATACCTTCGTCGCGGGCGTGCAGGGCGAAGCGGTGGCCATCGACTCCCTGCTGCTCGCCAAGGGAGGTTACGTCATCTGCTTCGGGCCTGATGGCAGCTTACGCTGGGCGAAACAGATACCGGGATCCAATCTGGTCAATCTGAAGGTCGCGACCGACCCATCGGGGGCGTTCATCTACATCTCCGCGCTGGCCGCCGGCCCTCCCGCCGCGTTCAGACTCGATGGAGCAATGGCAGCGGCGGGCAGAATCTTCGTCATGAAGGTCGAGGCGGCGACGGGCACCGGCGTTTGGGCCAATTCCATCGCGCTCGAAGAGGAAATGGACGAGACGCTCGTCGATCGAATCGCGACGAATGGTCGCGAGGTGGTCGTCGCTGGTAGGTTCGCGGCAAAGTCTCTCGCTACGACTTCCGGCGGTGTCGGCCTGACGAGCTCTCCCGAGCGCGGCTTCGACGGCTTCCTTGTTGGCTTCACTGCCGAAAATGGTCTCGGAAAATGGGCCTCGCGCGTTGGCGGCAGCGGAGATAGCACGGCCCCGAGCGTACTCTCCGACCGTCTCTCTGATGTCCAGGTTGCAGCGGATGGCGAGCACTTTCTGGTGGCGGGAGGGATGGCTGGCGACCCGGTGACGGCGACGACAGGCGGCGCCGCGCTTTCGCGGATCGGGACCAACTCCAATGCTTTCGTCGGCAGTTTCGTCGCCGTCGATGGCACGGTCGAATGGTCGCGTCTCTACGGCGGTACCGGCAAAGCGGTTGGGATCTCCGCCGCGTCGTCCTCGGTGAGTGACTTGGTCTACTTCGGCGGCTGGATCTCCGGTCAAGTCGACCTCGGAACCGACGTCGCGGCGGGGAACGACCAAGGCTACGTGCTCGCGATGGATACCTCCCACCGTTCCACTCGCTGGTCCAAACTTCTCGATGGCGTAGGAGCGGTCTGCTCGGTCCGCACGGACGACGCAGGGGATTTGATGGCGTACGGTAGCATCTCCAAGCAGGGATTCTCCCTCGAAGGCATCGCCGTCGAGGGAGAGGCCGCGGGCACGACCAGCGGCGCCTTCGTGGCCAAGTGGAGTTCGTCGGGCGAGTTACTCTGGCTGAAGGGCTACGGCTCCGGTGACGCGCACATCGTGCCCCTAGCGATGGTCGTGACGCCCTCCGGGGGAGTTCGGATGGTCGGGCTGACCGACCACACGTTCATCATGAGCCCTGATGAGCAACCGGCGCTCCAAACGACGAACCAGAGCGCGTTCGTCATCGCCCTCGCTCCCTGAGCGCAGTCCCGCGTCGTGTGTCAGCTCTCGACCGTGATCGCGTCGACGCGGTTCGGATAGAACGCGACGTGATCCTTGATCGGGGCCACGGCGTCGTACGGATTCTCGTAGCTCCACACGGCGTTGTCGGACTTGGCGCCGCCGTGCGGGATACTGAAGTACGACGCATCGCCTTTGTACGGGCAGTGCGAGGCGTGGTCGGTGCGCGCGAGCAGCGTCATGTCGACGTGCTTTCGCGGGATGTAATAAACGGCCGGATAGGACGCCTCGCGTAGGACGAGCGCCTCGCGCGTGTCGGCGACCACGCGACCGTCCACCTTGACGACGACGTGCGCCGAGGCCGGCTCGACCGTGATCGGATGATCGGGGCGCGGCGTAGAAATCTTCGGGGTAGCCATGCCCCGAAGCTTAGGACGAAACGGAATTAGTTGGCTTCGCTCGAGCCTTCGGGCTTCGCGGGCTCCGCCTTCGAATCCGAGGGCGACGGCGCGGCCGACGGCGACTCAGCCGGCGTCGACGCGGGCGTTTCGCCCGTGGCCGGGTGGTTCTCGTCGTGGACGTCGCTCGCGCCTTCGTCGGCGTCGACGTTCGGGGCGTTGTAGCGCGGCGCCTCGCCCGGCTTCGAGTAGTCGATCCAGAACGCGCTCTGCTCGCGCACGTCCATGTGGACGAAGACGCTGTTGGGGTAGTAGCCGCAGCCCACGTTCTTCAAGGTGCGGCAGAAGTCGCGGAGCGTCTCGTTGGGCACGCCGACGACGCGGAAGTCGATCGCCTTGCCGTGCATGTGGTTCGAGTGCGGGTTGTACTGCGTGGGCGTGAACGGACGGAATCCGCTGACGACCTCGATCTTGCGGCTGCCGAAGTGGTTGGAGACGATCGCGAGCAAGCTGATGAGGCGCGGCTCGATCGGATGCGCCATGCCGTTCGGCGAGCGCATCATCTTCTCGAAGGTCTTCAGCGTGACGGGCGCGACCTTGGTCTTGCGGTCCGAGACGTGGATGTCGAACTCCTCGTTCGTCGCCAGGCGCTTCACGTGGATGACGCCGGGGGTCTTCGGCTTCATCGCGTAGTTCGTGGTCTCGCGGCCCTGGCCGTCCTTGGCGAGGCTGGCCACGGAGCCCTTCTTGCCGTCCTTGCCGCTCTTCGCGTCTTTGCCGTCTTTGCCGTCGGTCTTCTTCGCCGACGTAGCATCTGCCTTGTCGGACTTCGCCTTCGTGCCGCTGCCGGCAGGGGAGTCCTTCGTGGGGATGATGAGGACGTCACCCGGGCGTAGGCGCTTGACGTCCGTGAGGTGGTTGGCCTCGACGATCGCCTTGGCGCTCACATGGTAGCGGTTGGCGATGGCTTCGATCGTATGGCCCTTGCCGACGACGTGCTGGATGTCCGCGTGGGCGACCGACGGCGTCAGGAGGCCGACGATCCCCAGCGAGAGAGACGCGAGGGCAGGCAAGCGAGGCAAGCGAGGCAAGCGAGGCAAGCGAGACAACGCGAGAGCGAAACGACCAGCAGCGGGGCCCATGGGAGCCCTGGTCATACTCCATCGCCGCCGGGCCGCTAGAGCTGCCTGATACTTTCGCGATTTGGGGGTGTTGCTCGGCTTGGCCGGGCCGTTCGCCATCACCTGAGCCGCACCGTAGGAGGCGCGAGGGCGGAGATGTCGGAATCCGTCTGCACCCACGACTTATCGAAGCGCGAGCGGAAGACGAGCCTCGAATTCGTGGTGGCCGCGCTTGGTAGCCCCGTCTCCCATGTGTGCGCGGCCAAGGGCGGTGGGAATTCTTCGCGACGAACCCACCGACTTTTTGACGTGAACCTTCACGGGCTGTCACACTTTGTTGGGAAAATGCTCGGCGAAGGAAAGAACCTGGTTGGAGTCGACATCGGGGCGAGCGCCATCAAGGTGGTGCAGCTCAAAGAGTCGCGCAAGAAGCTCCAGGTGGTTCGGTATGGGTTCGCACCGTTGCCGGCGCAGGCCATCATCGACGGTCACGTCATGAACTCGGGTGCGGTCGTGGAGAGCCTCCAGAGGATCTTCCACGACAACAAGATCTCCCAGAAGGACGTCGCCATCGGCGTCTACGGTCAGTCGGTCATCGTCCGGAAGATCACCGTCCCGATGATGACGAACGAAGAGCTCGAAGAGCAGATCGGCTGGGAGGCCGAGCAGCACATCCCGTTCGACATCAAGGTCATGTCGATCGACTACGAAGTGCTCCGACGTCGGCCGGAGGCCGGCCAGATGGATCTCCTCCTCGTCGCGGCGAAGAAGGACGAGATCAACGACTACGCGGCCATCGTTCGTGAAGCGAAGCTCAAGCCCGTCATCGTCGACATCAACGCCTTCACCATCCAGAACATCTTCGAGTACCAGCATGGCTTGCCGGACGACGGCACCATCGCGCTCCTCAACGTGGGCGCCGCGGTCTCTTCGCTCAACATCGTGTCGAAGGGCGTCAGCGCCTTCACCCGCGAGATCACGAACGCCGGCAACTCGATCACCGAAGAGATCCAGAAGCAGTGCAACGTCCCGTTCGAGCAGGCCGAGGCCTACAAGTGCGGTGGCGGCCCGACGGACATCGTCCCGCAGGAAGTGCACCAGATCATCCAGTCGGCGTGCGACAGCCTCGCCGGTGAAATCCAGCGAAGCCTCGACTTCTATCTTGCGACGAGCGGCGAGTCGGAAATCAGCCGCATCTTCGTCTCGGGCGGCAGCGCTTATCTCGCGCCGCTCTGTCAGTCGATCGAGAAGAGAGCCCACGTGCCGGTGCAGGTGTTCGACCCGATGGCGAACCTCGGGGTCGACGGCAAGGCCGTCAACGAGCAGGAAATGCGCAGTCGCGCAGCGCAGCTGGTGGTCGCCCTAGGCCTCAGTCTGCGTCAGGACAAGGAACGCCGGTCGTGAGGGGTCACGTATGATTCGCATCAACCTACTGCCGCAGAAGAAGACGATTCGGCGGCGCGGCGAGGCCGGTGATTCGTCCCCGGAGGCAGGCAGCCAAGCATGGATGGCGTTCGTCCTCGGCGCCGTGCTGCTCGAGGTCATCGTGCTGCTCTTCGTCTACAAGACGAAGCAAGACCAGCTCGTCCAGGTCCAGAAGCACAATCAGGAGCTCACCGCGAACATCGACGGCATCAAGCGCGAGATCGCGAACCATGCCGACATCAAGGCGCAGCTCAAAGAGCTTCGCGATCGCGAGGAAGCGATCCAGAAGCTGCAAAGTGCACGTACCGGTCCGACGGCGACGATGCTGGAATTGTCCCGCATCATGACCACCGGGCGCGGTCCGACCATCGACCGCGACAAGCTCGAACAGCTCAAGCGCGACAACCCGACGGCCGTTCCGAACGCCAATTGGGACCCGCGCCGCCTCTGGCTCACCTCGTACAAGGAGCAGGAGCGCGTCGTTCGTTTGGGCGGCCTCGCGCGCGACGGCGAAGACGTCTCCGAGTTCCTCCGTCGCCTCTCTCTCAGTGACTACTTCTACGAAGTGAAGCTCTTGCCCGCGCAGAAGTCCGTCGACGCGACCTCGAAGCTCGAGCTCGTGAAGTTCGAGATGAGCGCGAAGGTGAGGTACTAGCCATGGCATCCCTCAGCCTCAACCGCCTACCCATCGCCGGGAAAATCGGTGTTGGCGGCCTTCTCTGCGCGCTGCTCGGCGCCGCCTACTACGTCATTCTCCACACCGAGGTTGCCGCGCAGATCGACCGCGCGAAGAAGACCACCGGGGATCTCGAAGCGGAGCTCTCGCGCCAGCGTCAGTCGCAGGCAAGTTACTTCGCCGATCGCGACGAGCTCGCGATGCGTCAGCAGAAGCAGCGCGAGTTGAACAAGGTCCTCCCCATGGAGACCGAGGCCGCCACCTTCCTCTCGGCCATCCAGACCGTGTCGAACATCAGCGGCATCGACCTCAAGGCGTGGAACCCGCAGGAGGAGGTCCCCCAGACCTTCTTCGCGAAGGTGCCGATGCGCCTGCAGATCAGTGGGCGCTTCCACCAGATCGCGAAGTTCATCTACGAGGTCGGTAAGCAAGACCGCATCATCAACATCGAGAACCTCGAGCTCGCCGATCCGAAGGCGGAGGGCGAAGACATCGTCCTCAAGGCGAATTGCCTCGCGACGACGTTCCACCTGATCAAGAAGCCTGCCGCGCCCGGGACTCCGGCTGGCGCGGCAGGGGCCCACCCCGCTCCCGCAACTCCGGGAGGCAAGTGATGAACGCGCACCCCCCCTCCTCGACCCGTCGTCGCCTTAGCCGCGGCGCTCCGTTCGTTCTGGCGACCTCCCTCGTTGGACTCGCGCTCGTCGCCTGCAGCCCCGACCAGGCCATCGAGCAGGCCAACAAGGGCCCGAAGGCTTCCGCCCCCGCGGCGTCGGCGAGTGCAGCGGCCGATGCGGGGGCCGCACTCGCGCAGCCGCCCCTTCCGCGGGTCGAGTTCGCGGAGAACGACTTCGTCGAGAGCGATCGCAATCGCGACCCGTTCCGCTCCTACGCCTCCATCTTCGCGCCGCAGGAGAACAAGCACGTCACCCAGAACCAGCGCGCGGTCATCCTCGGCCAGTACTCGATCGACGAGCTGAAGCTCGTGGCGATCGTCACCGGCGGCGAGTATCCGCGTGCGATGGTCGTCGACCCCGGTGGCAAGGGCTGGGTCATCAAGCGAGGTGACTTCGTCGGCCGTCCCGAGATCGTGCACACGGGTGGTGCGAACGGCGCGGACTACCAGCTCAACTGGCGCGTCGAGAAGGTGCGCGACGGAGACGTCGTCCTCACCCGCGAAGACCCCGCCCAGCCCGGTATTCCGCCTGCTTCGCGCGTCATCACGCTTCATCCCGAGGCGGAGCTCGCGAAGGACAAGCTGACGGACTGAGCAACCGCTCTGCCGCTGCCACCAGGGTCGCGGCATCGATGCGTCCTCGGAACGAGACGACGTCGGGGCCTTCGGGAACCGACTCGTCGTCGCGTGCGTCCACGCACAGGAGGAGTGGCTCGCCGAACGAACGAAGCAACGCGCGCTTCGTTTCGAGGAAGGTGGGCGTCCAGTGGCTCACGACCTCGACCCGCACGCGCCCGTTCGGGCCGACGACGGTGAAGTCCGGCACGTGCAGGCGGTTTCCGCTCTTCAGAATCACGTTCTCGCGTTCGAGCCGGTAGGGCCCCAAGCGATCGAGGTCGACGGCCAGCCGTCGCTCGAGGTTCGACTCGTCCACCTCGGGGACTCCGCCGCTCGTTCGAATGGGGGCCCCGTCGGACAGCTCGAACAACCGCCACTCGTTCTCGAGCGAGACGAGGGCGTGGGCCGTCCATCCGGTCGTCGACGCGAGGACGGCCAGCAGCTCGGCGAGGGCGCGGCGATACTTGCTCGTCGCGTGAAACAAGGCGAGCGGCCCCGAAATCACGAGCTTCATTCGCGCGTCGTCGGTCGTCTCGAAGCAAGTCATCAGTCGGCGGGCCTTGGCGGCGCGAACGACCGTCTGGGCATCGCGAGCGACCGTGACGACGAGCTCGCTCGAACGCATGACGAGCGTCTGTGCCAGCGCGAGGTTGTAGCGTCGTCCGAGCTCGATCGGGTCGAGGCGCCGGTCCGGCGCGGACAGTCGGCGCTGGGCCGAGCGATCGGCGAAGAGTGCCTCGACGATGCTCGCAGGTGAGAGCCCGAGCTCGCGACTTGCTCGTTCCAGCGCTTCGTCGCGCGGGAGGACGGCGGCGAGATCGAACACGATGGATCGCAGTCGCTCGGGAGGTACTGGAGAGGCAACGTGCGCCGTCCACCTTCGCCGCTCCACGGTCCACACCGCGAGCGGCACGCGTCCGACGATGCCCTCATTCCGCGCGATGGCCCCCACGCGCATGCGTACGCGCTCGTCGGCCTCGGCCACCGAGAGGCCTGCGAAGTCGGCGAGCTCCTCGTACATCGCGAGGAGCCACGTCGTCTCGTCTCTGGGACCGAGCCAGCGCGGGACGACGCGGTCGTCGTCCACCCGATCGACCTCAATGAGATGTCTGGGGAGCATGTCTTCCTCGCACGAGTGCGTGTCGTTCGTCGCTCGTAGCGTCCGTGACGAGCTCGTAGACCAAGGCGTGCTTGTCGCGTGCCGGTCTCAAGACTCGGCCGATGCGCTGCACGTACTCGCGCGGTCCGAGCGTGCCGGCGACGATGATGGCGACATTCGCGTCCGGAACGTCGACGCCCTCGTTGAGGACGCGCGCGGACGCGATCGCGCGCAGCGTGCCCTCGCGGAACTTGGTGAGAATCGACTCCCGCTCGCGTGCGGACGTCTCGGCGGCGATGACCGGAACGAGGTTGTCTCTGGCGACGCGATACGCGTTCTCCGCGTAGGCGGTGAAGACGATGGTGCGATCGCCGCGATGTGCTTCGAGCAGCTCGGCGACGATGCGTCGCTTGGCTCGAGGGAAGGCGGCGAGCTCCATGGCGTCGGCATGGTCGCGAAGGACGCGCGCGCCCCCGACGACGCCACTGATCGACTTCACCAGCGCGGCGTAATCCGCACCGCGATTCGTGCGGAAGAAGGCGCGGCGCATTTCCTGAAACAGGCGCGTTTTCTCGGCGTAGATCGCTCGTTCGTAAGGATCGAGCTCCACGCGGCGACGCATCATGGTGAGCGGAGCGAGGTGCTCACCCACGAGCTCTCCGAAGCTCATCTCGAAGACAACCGGACCGACGAGATCATCGAGGGTCGCGGCCGCCTCCGTCCTCCGCTCGGGCGCGGTTGCGGTGAGGCCCATGCGCGCGATCGCGGCGCACGATTCGAGCGCTTCGAGTCTGAAGCCGCCGCCGAAGTGATGGACCTCGTCGACGACGAGCAGGCCGAAGCCATCGCCCAGCCGGTCCATGTGGCGATATGCGCTTTCGAAGGTGAAGACGGTGATGCGTGCGACGACATGCTTGCCGTCGCCGACGCAGCCGACGCGCTCGCCGAGACGCGCTTCGAGGTCGGCCACCCAGGCCGACGCCAGGACGCGTGTGGGGCAGAGGATGGCCGCAGGCAAGCCCGTCTCCATGATGGCCGCCGTGGCGATCCGAGTTTTCCCAGCGCCGGTGGGGAGGACGACGAGCCCCCTCTGTCCGCCCGCGTTCCATGCGGCGAGCGCCTGCTCCTGATAGGGACGAAGGCCGAGCGCCGCCGACGACCGCGGCAGGCGAGGCCACCGCTCGCGAAGATCACCGGAGACGGCGACGCCGTTCGCTTCGCACGCTTCGGCAATCGACCGAAATCGATGCGCCGCCGCGCGGAAGCTCGAGGAGCGAGCATCCCAGAGGACGCCCTTCAGATTCTCGACATGCCCATCGAGGCTGAGCGTCCCTCGCTCGAAGCGCAGGTGAACCATGCGCCCCGCTCAGCGAGGGACGTGCCAGATCCCGCCTCGAACGATTCTGCACGCTTGCGACCGCTCGACGGTGGCCGGGCCAGAGTTCGGCCTGTCCGCCGCCACCCACCGTCCCGTGCCCGCACGAGTGATGTCCGCCGCGGCGCTGTCGGGTTTTTGCAATACGCGGTCCTGGCCCCATCGGTACGGTCCTCGCGAGGAGGTTCCGATGAAGCGACCGATTATCAATCTGGCCGACGTCGAGTTGAACGCCTGGGGCCATGGTGCAAGCGTGCCGATGATGGGGGAGGCGAGCGAGAAATTTCAGGCGCAGTTGGGGCCCATCAGCGGACCCCTCGGCGCGAAGCTGCTCGGCTACGGGCTCGTGGTCGTGCGCCCAGGCAAAGCCGCATTTCCGTTCCACAATCACGTCGCCAACGAAGAGATGTTCTTCGTCCTCGAGGGCGCAGGCGAGATTCGGATTGGCGATCAGCGATATCCGATCAAGAAAGGCGACGTCATCGCTTGTCCTCCGGGCGGAACCGAGACCGCGCGGCAGATCGTCAACACCGGCGAATCCGATCTGCACTACCTCGGCGTGAGCACGCGTCTCTCACCGGAGATCCTGCAATACCCGGATACGAAGCGCGTGGCGTTTGCCGCGATCCTCGCCCCGGATGCGAGCGGGCAGCCGCGTATGGTCCGCCAGATCGTCCGTGACGGCGAGACCATGCAGTACTGGGACGAGGAGTGAGCGGCCGGCGCTGGTGCCCGCATCACGGCTGGCCCGGCGTCTTCGGTCGTGACTTCTTACGTCTTGCGGGGTCGCTTGCTATGCGGGCCCGCAGGCGGTCGACCCATTTTGGCGAAGCCTGGGTGGACGCCCGGGGTGAGACCCTGTTCCTCGGCGATACGAGAGAGGAGTGACGCCAGCGTTTGGCGTTCGTCCTCGTCGAGCGCGGCGCAGAGCGCGTCCTGATGGGCACGCGCGATGCGCCCGATCGCCTCGAGTGATTGGCGGCCCTTGTCGGTGACGAACACCTGATAGACGCGGCGGTCGTCGGGGTCGTCACGGCGCTCGATGAGTCCGAGCTCGTCGAGCTCGTCGAGAAGGAGCACGAGGCGGCTCGGGAAGATGCCGAGCAAACGGCCGAGCTCTTGCTGACTGATGCCGGGCGACGCCGACAGGGCGCGCAGGATCCCGGCCTGCGGCGGGGTCAGGTCGAAGTCGGCGAGGCGCTCGGCAAATTTGGCCGCGGCGTGAGCGCCGACCTGGGCGACCAGAAAGGCGGCGCCTTGGCGGCCACGCGGGGGGCCTGGGCGCGGCGGGACATGTTTCACGAAAAAGATCGTAGCGCGGTTGCACAGTGCGATCTATGAATCGTTAATGTCATTAACGATGTCGACTGAGAAAGATTCTGCTCCGTCGCTCGGAGCTCTACCTCCCCGCTTCCCCTCGGGGCCGCATCATCGCGGCCCATCGCTGTTCGCCGTTGCTGTCGTGCATGCCGCCCTCTTCGTCGGCAGCCTCGCCCTCGGGACGGCGCTTGCCGGCGGCGAGCACATCCCCTCGCCGTTGGGGCCGGCTTCGCTGTCGAAGGCCTACTTCTCTCAGCATTCCTCGGCGGTCGCAGTGTCGGCCTGCATGCAGTTCGGCGCCGCGATTCCGATCGGGATCTACACGGCGACCGTGACGAGCCGCCTTCGCTTCCTCGGCGTGCAGGTCGCCGGTGCCTCCATCGCGCTGTTCGGCGGTGTCATGGCTTCGGCGATGCTCGCCGCCTCGGCGCTCTTTCTCTCGACCCTCTCGCACCCGTCCGTGGCCGAGAACGAAGGCGTTGCGCATGCGCTGCATTGGCTCGCCTTTGGCTTCGGTGGCCCAGGCTACGTCGTCTGCTACGGCCTCCTCGTGGCGGGCGTCGCGGTGACGGGCGGTCTGCATCGTTTCTTGCCGCGGTGGCTCATGTGGTGGGGCATCGCGCTCGCCGTCATCGCGGAGCTCTCGACCCTCAGCCTCGTCATTCCCTCCTTCGCCTACTTGCTTCCCATCGCGCGCTTTCCGGGCTTCGGCTGGCTCGTCGTCACCGCCTTGCGCATGCCGAAAACACGAACACGGGCGTCCGCGCCGAACGTGGCCGCCGTCCAAGGAGTCTGATCATGAACGTATCGACGTCGGTGTCCCCCCCGTCCGGGCCTCTCGCGAACAAGGTGGCCCTCGTCCTAGGTGCCAGTCGAGGCATCGGTGCCGCCACCGCCCGAGCACTGGCGCGTGCCGGGGCGAGCGTCGTGCTTGCCTCGCGCGATGCGTCGGCGCTCGAAGCGGCGGCCGCCCACCTTCGATGGGAGGGCGCGCAGGCAATTGCCGTCCCTACGGATGCGCTGGACGATCAGCAGCTGGCGCGCGCCGTCCATATGGCCGTCGAGACGTTCGGAGGCCTCGACATCGCCTTCAACAACGCCGGCTCGGGCCACATGCCCGCGCCGCTCGCCGAGCTCACGACCAAGGACATCGACGACGCGATCGGCATCAACCTCCGAGGTATTCTCGTCGCGATGAAGTTCGAGCTCGCCGCGATGCTGGCGCGGGGAGGAGGGGCGATCGTGAACATGTCGTCGACGGCCGGCGTGCAGGGCGTACGAGGCATGGCGGCGTATTCGGCGACCAAGCATGCGGTCGTCGGTGCGACCCGCAGTGCGGCGCTCGACTACGCCGCCAAGGGCATTCGCGTGAACGTCGTGGCGCCCGGGCCCATCCTGACGGATCGTCTGAAGGCCTTGCCGGAGGAGCGTCGAGCTCCCATCGAACGTGCCGTGCCGATGGGCCGCGTCGGTGCCGAAGAGGAGGTCGCCAGCACGGTGGTCTGGCTCGCGTCCGACGCGGCGAGCTTCGTCACCGGCGCCGTCATCCCGATCGACGGCGGCCGAACGGCTGGCGCGTGAATCACGAGAGCGCGTCGCGGTCCAAGAAGCCGTTGACGTGCTCGACGAACAACTCGGGAAACTGGAACAGCGAGCCATGGCTCGCGTCCGGATACAGAACGAGCTCGGCGTTCGGTAGGTGCTGCTGCAAGAGAAACGAGTTGATCGTGTAGACCACGACGTCGTTCTTGCCCTCCACCACGAGCGTCGGCTGGGTGATCTGCGCCAGGTAGGCGAAACGCTCGGCGCCAGGCAGTGCGCGGCCCCACTCGTCCACGGCGGCGAGCTGGGCGGGCTCCACCTCGGGGGCGAGATCGACGTCTCGATCCATCGTTCGATCGTGTAATCGTTTCACGAATGAACGACCGGCGCGCTGACTCGCCTCCGACGCCGAAAAGAAGCAGTCTTGCCAGAGCTCGTCGGTGTTCGCGCGCTCCTTCTCGAAGATTGCGCGCCCTTCGGGCGTCAGCGACTCCATGCTCTCGCCGTTCCGCGGGCCGGTGCCGACGAGCACGATTCGTCGCACGAGATCGGGCCTGTCGATCGGCACGATCTGCGCGATGAACCCTCCGAGCGAAAACCCGAGCACGTCGACTTTGGGCAAGGCCAGCGCGTCGATGAAGAGCTCCGCGTCCCTGGCCATCTCCGCCACCGTGGAGGGAGTCCTTCCTCCTGTGCTCGCCACTCCGCGGTTGTCGAAGAGGATCACCTCGCGCTGATTCGCGAGGCCGTCTGTCACGGCCGGATCCCAGTTGTCGAGGTTCCCTCCGAGGTGCTGGAACAGGACCAGGGGAATGCCGCGCTCCCGTCCGAAGCGCCGATACGCGAAGCGAGTGCCTTCGACGTCCACGAAGCGCGTCGGTGCCGTGCGATGGGTGAACGTGTCCATGTCCATGGGGAGCCTCCGGCAGCCTCGATTGCGAGAGCAATGCCGCATTGACGAGGTCTGCCTTGGTGGCGAGCTTGCGTACGCGCGCGGTTGCCCCCCGCGAGTCCGGAGTTCGAAATGATGGCCTGGTCACGTCGAGCCGTTCTCGTCGCCGCCGCTGCGTCCTGCCTTGGTCTCGCGAGCGCTTCGTGTGGAGGCAGTCACGGAGGCACGTACACGACGGTGACGGCGGGTGCGACGCCCGGGACGAACGGTGCGATCGATCCGCTCCCTTCGTGGAACACCGGGCCGACGAAGAAACGCATTCTCGACTTCGTGACCGCCGCGACGAACGAGGGGAGCGCCAGCTTCGTGAAACTCGAAGACCGGATGGCGACGTTCGACAACGACGGCACGCTCTGGCCGGAGAAGCCGGTCGTCGAAGGCGTGTTCGTTCTCGATCGAGCTGCAGCGATGGTCCAGAGGGATCCGTCGCTTCGCGAGAAGCAGCCGTTCTCGTCGATGCTTCCTGCCGACAGGCCCAACATCGAGCGCGACGGCAAGGCCGCGTTCCTCGAGCTCTTCGTGGCCACGCATACGGGCATGACGGACGAAGCCTTCGCCGAAGAGGCCCGCTCGTTCTTGAAGACGGCGCGTCACCCCAGATTCGGCGTGCCTTACACCGACCTCGCTTACCAGCCGATGGTCGAGCTGCTCCGCTACCTCCGTCAGAACGGCTTCACTACGTACGTCTGCTCAGGCGGCGATACGGACTTCATGCGCCAGTTCACTCCGCAGATGTACGGGATTCCTCCTCAGCAGGTGATCGGATCCACGGTTCAGAAGTCGTTCGTCATGGAGAACGGCCGCTCCGGACTCTTCCGCAAATCGGCCCTCGCTTCGCTGAATGACAAGGACCAGAAGCCCGTCAACATCGACCGTCAGATCGGCAAGCGGCCCCTCGTGGCGGCCGGCAACGTTCGCTCGGCCGGCGACGTCGCGATGCTCGAATATAGTGGAAGCCGTCCGCCTCCATCGCTCGGCATCGTGATTACCCACGACGACGCCGAGCGCGAATTCGCCTACGAAGAGCCCGACAACGCCACGCGAACGGCCGCACGCGAGCACGGCTTTCTGCTCGTCAGCATGAAGAAGGACTGGGCGCGCGTCTTCGGACCGAGCGTGACACGTTGAGCCTTCCTCGGATCACTCACCGCGAGGCGAGTGATTTGATGCAGTACTGCAGCGCCTCGTAGGTCGTTCGCACGGTCTTGATGTGCTGCAGATCGATGGCGAGCGAGACGACGATCTGCGCGACGGTCGGACGGATCCCGCAAAGGACGGTACGCGTACCGAGCATCGATGCGGCGCTGGCGAGCTGGATGAGGTGGTTGGCCGTGGAGGTGTCGACGATCTCGACGCCCGTGAGATCGATGACGGCGAAGCGCGCCTTGTCGGTGACGATGGCCGAGAGCAGTGCCTCGGTCAACTCCGCGGCGCGTGCGGTGTCGACGACGCCGATGACCGGCAAGCACAGGACGCTCTCCCACACGCGCAGGATCGGAACGCCGAGCGCCCGGATGGTCTCGGCCTGACGCTTCACGAGGTGGAGTTGATCGCGAAGCTCCTTCTCCACGCGAGTGCGCTCCGTCACGTCTTCGACGATGCCGAGTCCGCCGGAGATCGTTCCGTCTGCCTCGATGAACGGCCGGCAGCGCATATTCACGACCACGTGCGCGTCCGACGTCGTGCTGTCGTAGTCGCCGACGTACGTGGACAATTCGCCAGCCACGGCTTTGACGAGCGTGGGGACGACCCGCTGGTCCTTGATCTTGTGGAGGTCGAACCCGACGATGCGTTCGCGTTTCGTCGCGAGAATCTCGCAAAACGCGTCGTTGCACTCGCGCAGGTGAAGCTCGCGATCGAACGTGAAGACGCCGACCGGAGCTTGCTCGAACGCGATTCGATAGCGCTCACCAGCGGTCGCGGCGGACGTGGGCATGGGGGCCGGAGCGAGGGATTTTTCGGAGCTCATCGGTCGTCCTTGGTGATCGCAAAGATCCGGGCGAAGCGCTAGCGGGGTTCGCTAGACCAATCGATGTAGGCGCACGCATCGACGTCGTCCGACGTTGGATCGCGGTTCGAACGGAAGGGGGGCGGAGCCCGCACGGCGACATTCCGTCGGGGCCACCTCCGGATGACCGACGCTCCGCCGGTCGGTGGAATCACGATCCACTCCTCCGTCGTTCTCACGGGAATTTCGGCCAAACGCCCGCGCACACGGTTTGCTTACATGGTCGCCGATAGTGCGTTCGCGGGTTGGCTCTCTCCTCTTCTCTGTGTCGCTCGTGATGGTCGGCTGCATGGCGCCGTCGACCGCGGAGGACTCGGGCGAGAGCACGGCGGCCATCTCGATGCGATCCCCACGGCGCTCTGCGGCCAGTCGCTCTTCGCACTCGAGCCGTAGCGTGGCGCGCTTCGATAAGCGCCTGCTCGCTCTGGGGTAAAGCTTCGCCACAAATTGGGCTCTTCCAAACCCCGCGTTCTACCGTTTGATCCGCGGCGTCGTGCGCAACGTGCGGGCCGACGCATCGCGAGGAGCAACGGCGGATGAGAGGCTCGATTCAGAAGAGGGTGTTGTCGGTGCTCGGGGCGAAGGCCATCGTGCTATCGGCGACGCTCAGTTGGGCCGAAGGCGCACCGAACCACGTGCGTGACGTGAAGATCCGCGCGACGGACGCGGCCGGCGCGACCGAGATCGAAGTCGTCGGAACGACGGCACCGGTCTTCAACGTGCGCGTCGAGAGCGGCGGAAAGCGCCTCCTCGTCGACATTCAGAACTCGGACGTCGTCGGGGCCAAGGAAGCGATCACGGCCCCTGTCGGTGTCGTCGGCGGCGTCCTCACCCAGGGCTTCAAGACCGAAGCCGGGACGATGACGCGCCTGGCGGTGAACCTCACGAAGCACGCCACCTACCGCGTTCGCGCGGAAGGGACCTCGCTCAAGGTTGCTCTCACGCCGGCGGAAGCCAACGGTGTCCCGACCGAAGCGCCGACCAAGGCAGCGGACACCTCGGGCACATCCTTGACCGACGTTCGTTTCGAGCGCGCCAAGGGCTCCTGCGCGACGGGCTGCGATCGGGTCGTCATCACGACGACCGGCGTTCCGTCCTACGCGCTCGGAACCACGGCCGGTGGCCGCGCCCGCCTCGAGCTGAAGAAGACGCAGCTCCCGAAAGATCTCTCGCGCACGCTCGATCTCGCCCAGTACAGAGGCGCGCTCAAGAGCGTCTCGACCTTCTACGAAGGCGACACCGGCTCCACCATCGTCGAGATCGACCGCGAAGGCTCGCAGCAGGGCACGGTCTCCGTCGATGGCAAGGGCATCGTGTGGTCGTTCGACGTCCCGAAGGGCGGGGCGCAGGCCAAAGGTTCGGCTCGCAAGTCGGTCACCGTCGCGCGCGAGCGCCAGGAAGACGGCGGCCCGAAGGTCGAGACGTCAATCCGCGGCGACGAGAACCAGGACATGAAGGTCGAGGTTCAGGGCGCAAGCGAAGCCGCCGGCTTCAGCGCTACCCTGAATGCTCAGGCCGCGGGCCGCTACAACGGTCGCCGCATCGACCTCGATCTCAAAGACGCCGACATCCACAATATCCTGCGTCTGCTGGCTGACGTCGGCCGCGTGAACATCGTCACCGCCGACGACGTCTCCGGCAACGTCACGATCCGCATGCGCAACGTGCCGTGGGATCAGGCCCTCGACGTCGTGCTGCAGGCCAAGGGCCTCGGCATGGTGCGTTCGGGCAACCTGATTCGCGTCGCGCCGCTCGCCACGCTTCAGAAGGAGCGTGAGCTCCGCCTCGCAGCCGCCAAGCAGGAATACGAGCTCACGCCGCTCGAGACGCGCCTCATCCCGGTCAGCTACGCGCAGGCCGAGGAGCTCCAGGCTCGCGCGAAGGACCTGCTCTCGCCGCGCGGCTCGATCGCCGTCGATGAGCGCACGAACGTCCTCATCGCGCGCGACATCGCGGGCAACCTGAACAACATCGAGGAGCTCGTCCGCTCGCTCGACACCCAGACCCCGCAGGTGCTCGTCGAGGCGCGCATCGTCGAAGCGACGAGCCGCTACCTCCGAGACATCGGTATCCAGTGGGGTGGTGACGCCACCTTCTCGGAGGCCACCGGCAATCCGACGGGCATCGCGTTCCCGTCGCGCGTCGGCATCGCCGGCGGTAACTACGACCAGAACACCAACTCGCGCGGTCTCTCGGCCTTCCAGGGCAACGTTCCCCAGCCGAACTTCGCGGTCAACCTCCCCGCCGCGACCGGTACCGGCCAGGGTGGTGCGCTCGGCTTCTCGCTCGGCTCGATCGACAACAACTTCAACATCGGCATCCGTCTCTCGGCAGCCGAGGCCAGCGGTCTTCTCCGCATCGTGTCGAGCCCGCGTATCCTCACGCTCGACAACCGCGACGCCCGCATCAGCCAGGGCACGCTCATTCCGTTCTCCCAGATCTCCGCGCAGGGCGTTCAGACCACCTTCCAAGAAGCGAAGCTGCAGCTGCTCGTCCGGCCGCACGTCACCGCCGACGGGTCGGTCTCGATGCACGTGAAGATCAATCGAGACGAGCCCGACTTCAACCAGACCTCGGCGCGTGGCGATCCGACGATCCTCAAGCGCGAGGCGGAGACCGACCTGCTCGTCATGGACGGGCACACGGCGGTCATCGGCGGCATCTACACCCGCAACACCGGCCGCAACCTCGATCAGGTCCCGTTCTTCGGTGACATTCCGATCCTCGGTGTGCTCTTCCAGCGCCGCCGAGCGAGCGACACCCGCAACGAGCTCGTCATCTTCCTGACGCCGCGCATCGTCAACCGCGCCGAGGCTCTCGGCCGATAAGACGCACGTCTTTCAGGTTTACGTCGATCGTTGCAATTCGCCCTGCGTCTTTTGGCGCGGGGCGAAGTAGTTTGTGCGCCGGTCGTCGTGAACGCGGAAGAAGACAAGCAGAGCTTTTGGTCCACGGTCCGCGAGGCCCTTCGCGGCGGCCAGCAGGATTTGACCGCGATTCCCATCTCGCGCGCCGTCACGCTGCTGGCCGTTCCGACGGTGCTCGAAATGTCGATGGAGTCGCTCTTCGCGGTCGTCGACATCTTCTACGTGTCGCGGTTGGGCTCCGACGCGGTCGCGGCGGTCGGTCTGACCGAGTCGATGCTCTCGCCCGTCTACGCGCTCGCCATGGGCTTGTCGGCCGGTGCCACCGCGATCATCGCGCGTCGGATCGGCGAGAAGGATCGTGAGGCGGCCTCGGCCGTCGCCACGCAGGTGGTCCTCACGGCGGTGACCGTTGCGGCGCTTCTCAGCCTCGTCGGCGTGGCGTTCTCGCGCCACCTGCTCGCGGCGATGGGCGCGACGCCGGGCGTGGTCCACACCGGTACGGGCTACACGTCGGTGATGCTCGGAGGGAGCGTCACGATCTTCCTTCTCTTCGTGATCAACGCGATCTTCCGAAGTGCGGGCGACGCGGCGGTCGCAATGCGGAGTCTGTGGCTCGCCAATAGCCTCAACATCGTGCTCGCGCCTTGCTTCATCTTCGGCGTGGGTCCGATTCCGCGCATGGGCGTTACCGGCGCGGCGGTGGCGACGACCGTGAGTCGAGGGATCGGCGTCGCGTATCAGGTGATGACGTTCCGTCGCGGCAAAGGTCACGTCTCGCTCATGGCGCGTTACCTCGCGCCAAAACTGCGCACCATCCTCGAGCTGCTGCGCATCGGCTTGCCCGCCACGCTCCAAGTCCTCATCGAGACCGCGAGCTGGCTCGCCCTCGTCCGCATCATCGCTCGGTACGGGAGCGAGGCACTTGCCGGCTACACCATCGCGATGCGCGTCGTCATCTTCGCGCTCTTGCCCTCGTGGGGACTCGCGAACGCGGCGGCAACCTTGGTTGGCCAGAACCTCGGAGCGAAAGAGCCCGATCGCGCGCGTCGCTCGGTGTGGACCATCGTGCGCTACAACGTGGCCTTCCTCGGCCCGGTAGGCATCATCTTCGCGCTCGCGCCGGCGGCGATCGTCACCCTGTTCACGCACGAGCCGGAGGCGGTCGCTTACAGCGCAGACTGCCTACGCATCGTCGCGTTGGGCTTCATCGTCTTCGCCATCGGGATGGTCGCCGTTCAAGCGTTCAACGGCGCGGGCGACACCACGACGCCGATGATCGTGAACCTCCTGAGCTTCTGGGGCTTCAAAATCCCGGTCGCTTGGTTCCTCGCCTCGATCGTGGGGCTCGGTCCGCACGGCGTGTTCATCGCCATCACCGCCGCGTACTCGGTGCAGGGCCTCCTTGCCGTCGCGCTCTTCCGCCGAGGGCGCTGGGCGAAGGTGCAGATCCAAGAAGGCGGGGCCGCCCCGCACTGAGCCGTCGGGCGCGCTCTAGTCGTCGTCTTTCGAGCCGTGTGCGGTGTGGCGTACGCCGTGGCGATCCATGAGCCGGTAGAGGCTCATGCGGTCGATCTTGGCCTTGCGCGCGGCGCGACTGACGTTGCCGTTCGCCCACTCGAGCAGCGATCCGAGGTAGCTGCGTTCGTAGTCCGCGATGACGGCTTCCTTGCCCTCGCGGAAACTGAGCTCGAGGCCAATGGGGGCCGGCGACTTCGTGGGCGCGCTCGTGTTCTCCGGCTCGGGCGCGTCTCGTCGCGTTTCGATGCCTCGCAGAACGACGGTGCGCTCGACGAAATTCCGGAGCTCGCGCACGTTGCCGGGCCAGTTGTGCCGGCGCATCTCGGCGAGCACTTCCGGCGTGAAGAGATGGGCGCTGCTCTGTGCGTCGAGGCTGTCGAGCGTGGCGCGGACGAGGAGGTCCACGTCTTCGAGGCGTTCGCGCAGCGGCGGAACACGCACCGTCACGACCGAGAGCCGGAAGTAGAGGTCTTCACGGAATCGCCCGTGGTTCACTTCGCGTTCGAGACGGCGGTTGGTGGCGGCGATGACGCGCACGTCGATTTTGCGAGGCTTGCTGTCGCCGACGCGCCGGATCTCGCGCGCCTCGAGAGCGCGGAGGAGCTTCGGCTGCATGTCGAGAGGAAGCTCGCCGATCTCGTCGAGGAAGATGGTGCCGCCTTGCGCCGACTCGAAGGCTCCGACGCGATCGCGATCGGCGCCGGTGAACGCACCTCGCACGTGGCCAAAGAGCTCGCTTTCGATGATGCTCGGCGAGATCGCGCTGCAGTCGACGACGACGAACGGCTTGTGGCTGCGCGGTCCGCGCCGCACGATCTCCGTCGCTACGAGCTCCTTGCCCGTTCCGCTCTCGCCCTCGATGAGAACGTTCGCTTCGCTCTCGCACACGCGCTCGAGCATGGCGAAGAGGCGACGCATCGGAAACGAGGCGCCGTACAGGTCTCCGAAGCTCGGCTGATCGAGGATCTCGACGCTCTGGACCGAAGGTACTTCGGTTACGAGGACGACCGAATCGCCGAGCTCGATACGGCAGTCCGGGAGGGGGAGATCGGCGTCACGGATCGGAACCCCGGAGACGCGCGTGCCGTTGAGCGAGTCCTGATCGATCACGCGCCAGGCGCGCGGCGTCCGCTCGATCCGGCAGTGGAAGCGCGAAACGTGCGGGTCGGAGAAGACGACGTCGTTCGCGTCGTGCGAACCGAGCCGGAGGGCGTCGCCGTCGAAGACGACGACCCGTGACGTGGCCTTTCCGGCTTCACGCTCGATTTTGAGCTCCAGGCGGGGGGCCGGGGTCGCACGCAGGAACCTCGGGATGGTTTTGCCGCCCGGGTTGATGCCCGGGTTGACGCCAGGGGTGACGCGTGGCTCCACAGTCCGGGCCTCGTCCTTCGTGTCCGTATCCGACCGTGTCGCCATGCCGAGTCGACGTTACAACTGTCGCGCGCCCTCTACAACGCGCGCGACCGAGCACGACCAGAGGATTTGCCGGCGTTCGAGGCTGTTTCTCCGCGCCTGCAGCGTGCACGCGGCGCATCCGAGCACGGCACGTCGGCTGCACCAGAGCGGCGACCCATGACATCGAGCGGCGCCGCTACGAAGGCGCGTGCTCGACGAATCAATTCAAGGAGTCGTGATGGTTCGCCGTGCTCTTGCTTCCGCCTGCTTTCTTGTGTGTGCCTTGCTCGTCCCCGCTGTTGCGCATGCCGACGAGGCCGCCGCGCCTGCTGCGGCCGCTGTTTTGGCGCCCGCTTCTTCGGGCACCTTCCCGCAAATTGGCGGTCACGTCGGCTTCGCCTTGCCGCTCGTGACGCTCGCGAAGGACACTACGGTCATCGGTGGTGACTTTGTTACGGTTGGGCTTACTCCAGGCATCACCGTGAAGCTCTCCGAGCGTTGGAAGGTGGACTTCGAGTTCATCGCCTTGAACGAACTCAAGCGCACGCCCACCGCCACCACGTTCGTCGTCGACCCGGGCGTCATCTACGACGCCGGCCCGCTCTCGGCCGGTCTTCGCGTCGCCACGCAGGTCGGAGCGCCGAGTAACATCGGTGTGGTTCCCATCGTCGTTCTCCCGTTCAAGGGAGACGGTCCGCTTACCCCCTACATCGAGGCCGACGTTCCGCTCTTCCTGCGTGACAACGGAACCTCGATGCAACCGAGCGCCAGCCTGCAATTCCAGGCCGGCGTGGCGTTCTGAGGAGATCCATGAGTCTCGCCAAGCGTTGCATCGCAGAGTCGTTCGGTACCTTCTGGCTCGTCTTCGGCGGATGCGGTAGCGCCGTCTTGGCGGCCGCCTTTCCCAACGTCGGCATCGGCCTCTTGGGCGTCGCGTTCGCCTTCGGCCTCACCGTGCTCACGATGGCCTACGCCATCGGACACATCTCCGGCTGCCATCTGAATCCCGCCGTCACGGTGGGCCTCGTCGTCGGAAAGCGATTCCCGGCGAAAGAGATCCTCCCCTACGTCGTCGCTCAGGTCGTCGGCGCGGTATGTGGAGCGGCCGTGCTGTACGTCATCGCCAGCGGTAAGGCGGGCTTCGACGTCCACGCGGGCTTCGCGTCGAACGGCTACGGCGAGCACTCGCCGGGAGGCTACTCGCTGGTGTCCGCACTCGTGGCGGAGATCGTCCTCACGTTCTTCTTCCTCTTCGTCATCCTCGGCGCCACCGACGAGCGCGCACCGAAGGGATTCGCGCCGATCGCGATCGGACTCTGCCTGACGCTCATCCACCTCGTCGGCATCCCGGTGACGAATCTCTCGGTCAACCCGGCGCGAAGCACGGGACCGGCGCTGTTCGCCGGAGGCATCGCGCTCTCGCAGTTGTGGCTCTTCTGGATCGCGCCCATCATCGGCGCGGCCCTCGCGGGCATCGCCTACCCGGCGATCTGCAAGAGCTCCGAAGAGCAGCGCTGATCGGCGCTTCGCACGCCGCGGGGCGAGCGCTCAGCTCTCCCCGCCCGCGTGCGACACGTTCGCGTCGGCGTCGACGTCGATGAGCGTCGTCGGCTCCGTGTCCGACACGGCGCATCGCACGAGCATCCGCTCACCCTTGCGCAAGTCGATGCTGCTTCGAACCGCCTGCAGGTTCACGTTGCCGACGCGCACGCACGTCACGTTCGATGCTTCCAGCGTGACGCGTCGTCCGTTCGACGTCGGCTGCGCATCGAGCTTGACCATGCCGAAGGGCAGGGGCCTGCCGTAGGGCCCCTCGAAGCGATCCTCGTCGATGGCGCTGACCCGCACGAAGTAACGGCCCGGCGACGGGGACGACGCCTCGACTCGCTGCGTCTCACGCGGGACGACGTGGTCGACCACGATATCGTCGAAGGCTGCATCGCGTGCAATCTGCACGTGCCAGGAGCCCACGTGCGCCTTCGCCGCGTCGGCTCCGTCGGGCATTCCGAACTCGGCGACGAACGGCGGTGCTCCCGTGCCTCGATCGACGAGGACCTGCGGAACGCCCGACGTCCACGTTGGCGCGTGAGGAAGCGGCTTCGGCACCTCCGGCACCTTGCCCCGCTCCGCTTTCGTGCCGTATCCGGCCGAGACGTCCTCGGTCTTGCGGGCGGCGGTGATCTTCGAATTCCCTGCGTAGACGGCGAGGCGGGTCGTCTTCTTCTCGTCGGAGCTGACGGCTGCCTCGCCTCCGATCATGCGCACCTGCGCGGCTTCGGTCGCCACGGCCACGCGATTCACCGGTGACTTCGACATCCATGCGCGAAGGTTGCCGGTCACGAGGTTGGTCTCCACGGTGGGACGGAGCGAGGCAGCGCGGTTCGCGTCTCCCAGGATGACGACGAGCGTTCGCTCTCCGAGGCGCACCTGCGTTTCGTCGCGGAACGTGACCGCCGCGGCCGACACGGCTTCGGTGGCGACGCGGTTTCCTCGATAGAGAGGATCGTTCACCCGTCCTGGCTTGGTCTGCGGCGTCTGGATCTCCACGTGATTGCGGACCGCCGTGAGCTTGGCATCAGGGCCGGTCGGCGCGGTGGGCTTCGGCGGAATGACGAGAACGCGCCCTGCCTCGAGCGCATGCGGCTGCGGGCCTTGGATGTCGTTCGCCTCGTGGAGCAGCTCGGCGTACCGCGAGTCGCCGTAGAAGTGTCGCGCGATGCTGGCGCACGAGTCACCCTTCTTCACCGTGTAGCGAACGACCTCGTCGGCACGTACCTCGAAGGCCGCCGTCATCACGGCAGCAGCGGCGAGAATCGATGCGAGCCCCAACACCTGCTTCACGAGTTCCTCCGTGCGTGACGTCGCCACAAGCGCGAGAGCTTTCGACCGAGCTCCGCGTCGGCGCTCCCTTCGAGCGAGAAATCCGAGGCGCCGGCGCGAATCGCAGCCGTCGTCTCCTCGGGACCGGACACGTCGATCACGACCGCGGGCAAGCGCGGAAGCGAAGCCCGGAGGCGGCGCAGGCGCTCGAGGCCGTCGTGACGCGCCGAGAGGATGACGGCGAGCCGCGCATCGTCGGTCAGCGCAGCGGTTGGGTCTTCGTCCGACCATTCCACGAGTCGAATGCCGGCGATGGCGAGCGCGCTCTGGACGTCCGAACCGCGCGGTCCGCGTGGCATCCACAAGAGCGCCCGCGTCGAATCGGGGAGTGGGAGCTCGACGTCGAAGAGGCTGAACCCGGGCGGTCGTTGCGTGAGCGCGCGCTCGTCACGTCCGAGCGCGAGTGTGCGCTGGCGTTCGGAGGTCGACGCCGCGGCGAGCGAATGGAGATCCGTTCCTTCGAGCACCGAAGCCAGCTCGTGACGGAGCTCGCGGGCGGTGGGACGCTCGCTCGCGGCTTTCGCCATCGCCCTTCGCACGAGCGCCTCGATGCCGACCGGAACGGATGGCTCGATCGAACGCATGGGGCGGGGGTCGACGAACAGATGCTGGGCCATGAGCGCCGCCGCGTTGTCCGCATCGTACGGCCTCGAGCCGGTGAGCAGCTGGTACAGCATCACACCCACCGCGTAGATGTCCGTTGCCGCGAAGACATCCTCTCCGCGGCACTGCTCCGGCGACATGTACTCCGGCGTCCCATGAACCAACCCCGTGCTCGTCAGCTTCTCGTCGCCGCCGAGCGATGCATGGGCGATGCCAAAGTCGATCAGCTTCACCGCGTCGGCGCCTTCGTGCGTGACGACCATCACGTTGCCGGGTTTGAGGTCGCGATGGACGACGCCGCCGGCATGGCAGATCTCGAGGGCGGCGAGCAGCTGATCGAAGATGACGCCCGCACGAGCGAGCGGAATCGGCCGGCCTCCGGCAACCTCGTCGAGCGTCCGACCGGCCACGAGCTCCATCACGGCATAGAGCTCGTCGTCGATGTCGCCGAAGTCGAGGATCGAAACGATGCCCGGATGACGGAGTCGCGCGAGAGCCACCGCTTCGCGGCGAAAGCGCTTTCGCAACGTGGGGTCGAGTGCAAGCTCGCGACGTAGGAACTTGATCGCTACGGGTTCGCCGAGCTCCAGATGGACGCCGGCGTAGACGCTGCTCATTCCGCCGGCGCCGAGCCGGCGATCGACGCGAAACTTCCCGCCCACGATGCGACCGACGTTCGGGTCGACCCCGCACGCGACGCACTTCTCCGTGTGTTCGCTCGGGGCACCGCACGATCCGCAGCGTCGCATCGTGCTCACGACTTCACCTCGAAGACTTCGACCGGCGCCACACGCCCGCGGAGGCAGTGCTTGCCCAGCGAGGCGAAGTCGAGATCCGGACAAGCCTCCGCCACGTCCGCCGTCGTGAGCGTTTGTTTGGCGCTCGCCAGCGTCTCGAGGCGAGCCGCGACGTTCACCACGTCGCCGATCGCAGTGTACTCCATGCGAGCCTCGCTCCCGAGATTTCCGACGAGGGCCTCACCCGTCGCGACGCCGATTCCGAGGCGGACGTCGAACTCGTATTCGGACTGGAATCGAGGGGCGTTCGACTCGACGAATCTGTGCATGTCCTCGGCGGCGAAAAGGGCACGACGAACATGGTCGCTCGCGTCGTCCGCCTCGTCCGGGACGAAGACCGCCATGATGCAGTCGCCGATGAACTTGTCGACCATTCCACCGTGGCGAAACACGATCTCGGAGAGGATGGTGAAGAGCTCGTTGAGAAAGGCGACTGCGCGCTCGGGGGAGGCGCGTTCCGCGAAGGTGGTGAAGGCCACGACGTCCGCGAACACCACGGTCACGGGCTTGCGTGCACCTCCGAGCGCGAGGCTGCCCGTTCCTTCCGCGACCGAGCGCGCGACTTCACCGGGGAGAAAACGCGAGAGGTCGGACTCGACCTTCGCCCTTCGGCGAATTTCGTCTTCGCTCGCCGAGAGCTCGTCGGCCATGCGCTCGAGCGAGCCGCCGAGCGCCTCGAGCTCGTCGCGTGACCGGACCTCGCTACGCGCGGCGAAATCGCGTCGCGAATAGCGCTCGACCAGACGGACGAGGAGCGTGACCGGTCCGAGCGTGCGCCGGGCGAGCACGATCCCTGCGAGACCGGCCAGCGCCGCGAACACGGCGAGCGTCCAGAGAAACGTGCGACGTGACTTGGTCAGCGCCGCGAACGCTTCGTCGGCGGGACGCTCGACCACGACCGCCAGCCGAGCCGCGGGAAGCGTTCGCACCGTGCCGACCTTCGCGATGCCGTCACCGACGAACTCGGTCGTCACGAGCAGCTCGCTCGCGAACGCTGCTGCAGGCCACTGCGCATCGTCGAAGATCGGCGGCCGGGCTTTGGCGGCCATCGCTCCACCAGCGACGACGTGCAGGCGTTCGTCGACCAGGTACAGGCGATCCGGTGCTCCGAAGCGAGCGAGCGAGAGATCGCGAAGCCGGCCGTCCAGAGGACCGCGACCGAGCGTGACCACGACGAAGCCGCCTGGTCCTCCGTCCAGCGGACGCTCGAAGCGAACGTGAGCGCCACCGCCGACGGCCGGCACCACGCGCACTCCGTTCCCCGCCGGCGGGGCCACCTCTTCCGTCGAGTCCCGTGACACGACCGCATCGACGAAGTGGCGATCTTGGTCGAAGAACGCCACCGAGACGACCTCCGGCGTCCTCGAGGCTTCGGCGCGAATCGCCCGCATCCGCGCATCGACATCGCGGTCCTCGTCGGCGAGGATGGCCGACGTTCGGGTGGCGAGATCCGACGCCTTGTCGACGAGCGCGTTCACGTTCGACGCTGCCTCGTCGACGATCGCGATCTCGAGCTCCTTCTCGACGCGACTCATGCTCTCGCGCTGAATCCGCAAGACCGCGAGGCCAAGCACGAGCATCGGTACGACGCCCACGACGAGCATCGACAGCGTCCACTTCACGGCGAGCGACGAGCGGCGCGGGCCGGACGGAGCCGGGCTCGACGCGGACGAGGCCGACGAGGTGGAGGCGAGTTTCGCGGAAGATGGAATCACGGTCGGTCGAATCGGCCCCCCGACAAGCATCCTACGTACTCGCGCGGGCGTCCGAGCGCACGCATTGATCTTTTCTCGTTTTGCGAGCACTTTCCGCCCCGCCACTGTCGCGTCAGCGCATCAGATGGCGAGCCGACGCGACACTAGACCCGTAGCCACTCGTAGCGACGATAAGTGCTTCGAAACGGATCGAACACACTCGGAACGCGTGTCCGTCGTACATACCCCGCCCGCGCGGCGGCATTGCTTTTGCCTACGTCGCCACCTTCTTCTTCGGTCCTGGTCGTCTCTTGGAATTTGCGTGCATGATGCATTCACGCAAGCGCTACCTTCGTCTCGCGTTGGCGGGCGGCGCGGCGCTCGCATGGCTGAGCTTTTCCCCGGGCGCCCACGCCCAGTCGGCGCCTGGCTTCGCGCTGAGCCGGTTCGAGCCTTCCGAGCGCGGAAGTGACTGGTTTGTCGGTGAATCGCTCGATCTTCGCGGACGCTTTCGACCCGCCGTGGGCGCCGTGGCGGAGTACGCGTACCAGCCGCTGGTCGTTCGCAACGGAAGCGGCCACCTCCTGGCGGAGCCCGTTCGCCACCTCGCCTTCCTGCACGTCGGCGCAAGCGTTGCGCTGGCGGATCGATTCCGGCTCGCCCTGGATCTCCCGGTCCAGGTCTTCGCGGAAGGCACGTCCGCCACGTTCGGCACGCGCACGTATTCGGCGCCGCCCCACGCGCAAGGCGTGGGCGACCTCCGCATCGGAGGCGACGTTCGCCTCTTCGGAACCTATGGCGACGTGATCACGGCAGCGGTCGGTGTCCAGGTCTGGGCTCCGACAGGATCGCGCGAGCAGTACACCGGTGACGGGGCCGTTCGCATCCGGCCGCGCGCGATGGTGGCGGGCGAGGTCGGGGCCTTCGTCTACGCGGCTCAGCTCAACGTGAGCTACCGCGCGCACTCCGAGCAGGTCGATGGCAGTCCGGTCGGCTCGGACCTCGGCTTCACCGCATCGGCAGGCGTGAGGCTGGCCAAGCGCCGGCTCGTGGTCGGCCCGGAGGTCTTCGGGAGCACCGTTCTCGACGATCCGTTCGCGCGGCGCGCGACGCCTCTCGAGGCGCTGCTCGGCGCTCACTATCTCGTGAGCGACGTTCGCCTGGGAGCCGGCGTCGGTACCGGGCTCGGCTCAGGGTATGGGGCGCCCGCGATCCACGCTCTTCTCTCGGCGGAGTGGGCGCCGTCGGTCACCAAGAAACAAGGTGGGCGCGCAAGCGAGGCCGAGGCGCACCCTGCGGCTCCTCCGGGATCGACGCCGGCAGGTGCCGATGCCGATGTCGATCTCGATCATGACGGCGTCGCGAATCGTCTCGATGCATGTCCCGGCGCCCTGGGTGTCGTCTCCACGGATCCGACGAAGAATGGCTGCCCGCCGGATACCGACGGTGATGGCGTTCACGACGTCGACGACGCGTGCCCGACGACGCCGGGGCTTCACACGTCGAATGCAGTCACGAACGGCTGCCCCGACACGGATCGCGACAAGGACGGTATCGTCAACGTGGACGATGCATGTCCGGACGAGCCGGGGCCGCGCGATCCCGACCCGAACCGCAGCGGGTGTCCAAAGGCCTTCGTGAGGGCAGGCGAGATCAAGATTCTCGACCAGGTGAAATTCAAGACCGGCAGTGCCGAAATCCAAGCCGGCAAGGACAGCGAAGACGTGCTCCAGGCGGTCGCCACGATCTTGCGCGAGCATTCCGACATCGCCAAGGTGCGTGTCGAAGGCCACACCGACGACGTCGGAAGTCCCGTCGCCAACAAGAAGCTCAGCGCGAACCGCGCGGCTGCGGTCGTCACGTGGCTCGTCGCTCACGGCGTCGATGGTGCGCGGCTCTCGAGCGCGGGATTCGGCTCGGAGAGGCCGCTCGACAGCAACGAGACCGAAGGCGGCCGTCGTACGAACCGCCGCGTCGAGTTCCACGTCGAGCCCTGAGCTCGTCGCTCGCGGCTTCGACGTCGCCGAAATGAAGAACGCCGAGCCCCCGATTTCTCGAGGGCCCGGCGTTCGTTCAGATGCGTGACGCTTCAGCGAGCGTTGCGGCGCCGTCGGACCATCGCGAAGGCCGTGGCCGCGGCTCCGAGGAGCCACACGAGGCCCGCGCCTCCGCCCGAGATGGGACCCGTCGAGCAGGAGAAGCCGTTTCCGGACGCGACGATGTCGTCGTCGATGCCCGCGTCGCCGCCGGCTCCGTTGCCGTTGCCGTTGCCACCGTCATCGTGTCCTGCGTCGGCACCAGCGTCCGTCGACGACGCGGCCTTGCATTCGCCGATGGCGCTCGTTTGCGACGAGCAGGTCTTGCCGGGCGCGCAGCCGTTTCCGTCGCGCCCTCGGCAGCCGTCGACGCACGTCTTGCTCGTGTCGTGGCACACGCGCCCGCTGTTGGCATCGCCGCAATCCGCGTCCGTCACGCACGCGACGCACACTTCGGCGAAGCCGTCGTCGATGGTGCCGTTGCAGTCGTTGTCTTTGCCGTCGCACACCTCGGCGCCGCTCGGCTGGCACGAGCACGTGTTGGTGGCGACGTCACACGACGGCTTCGAACCGGGGCAGTCCGCGTCGTTTCGGCATTCGACGCAGACGTACGGATGCTCGGCCGTCTTGCAGAACGGCGTCGGCGACGCGCACTTCGATGCGTCGGCACAGCGGTCGATGATGCTCTCGGTCGGCGGCGCGCCGTTGCCCGTGCCATTGCCGTCGGTCAGCGCGGAGCTGGCGGGGGCGCCGAGCAAACCGGAGGCGGTGATGGTTGCCTGGTTCGAGATCGTGCCCGTCGCGTTTGCGTCGACCTTCACCTTGAAGGTGACCGTGCTCGACTCGTCGATGGCGAGCGCGCCACCGAGCGAAGCGTTCGCCCCTGCACCGAGACGACACGTCACCTTGCGCGCCGCCGCGTCGTAGTCGCACTGATCGTCGCCGGTGGCGTCGGTCTTCGCGCCCGCATTGGCACCTTGCGTGATGGATAGCGAGCCCGCCACGTAGGAGACCCCCACCGGGAGCGCGTCTTCGAGGATGGTCTTCACCGACCCGTCGTTGCCCGTGTTCTTGGCGACGATGGTGTACTGGAGGATATCGCCCGGAAGGAGCGCGCCGCCGTCGACGTCCGTGACGGTCTTCGTCGACGTCGAGAAGTCGGGCTTGAACGTCGAGATGGAGGTGACGTAGCCGCCGAGGAGATAGATGTCCTGGGTGGTCGTCGCCTTGATGGGAGCCGACGTCTGGCCCGGTGTGAGCTTCGACGTGACGTCGATGACGTCGAGATCGAGTCCCGACATGCTCGCCGCCGCGCCGGTCAGCTGCGGAAGATCGCCGGCCAGCGAGATGGCGGTGCCGAGCCGTGAACGCGTGCTGTTGAAGAAGTTCGTGGCCGGGTTGAGCGCATCGGAGAGCTGCGAGCTGTTGAAATATAGCGAATCGCCGGTGTTCGCTTGGTCGCCCTCGTAGGCAATCACGCCCAGCTTTCCATCGAAGCCGGCGTTCGGAACGAGGAACCCCGAGAGCGTGACGTCGGCGGAGCTGTTCTGCGAGACCTGATCGAGGCCGTCGAAGAGCGCCAGGTTGCGCGGAGGATCGGTCGCGAGCTCGTAGAAGACCGCCATCCACCAGCCGGCGAACGACGTCTCCTGGCTCTTGTCGAGCAGCACCCGCGCGGTGACGTCGCCGACGCGGTAGGCACCGACGCCGTGTTGTTTGACCAGCGCGGTGACGTCGGCCACCGACTGGTACGCGAAGTGATCGTTGAGCGGCGACGTCTGCGAGGCGAGCGCGGTGATGCTCTGCGTGAAGACGCCCGGTCGTTCGAAGGTCACCGTCTGATCGGAGATCTGCGTATCGACCGATGCGGCCCAATACAGATAGGCATGCGTGATCGTCGCGCCGGTCGGAATCGACAGCATGGCGGTGCTGCGCGCCTGCGCGACGGTGACGCCCGTGTTCGCCTCGGCTTGCCCGGTTTGCGGCGAGTCCGAGCGCCAGTAGACGTCGGCGGACGAGTCGCTGGTGTTCGCACCGCAGGCGCCGACGGTTCCCACGAGCGGCGCGGGAATTCCTGCGGCGCAGTCCTGCGCGAGCGTGTTGCCGAGGAGGACGAAGTCGCCGCGCTGATCGACCTGCACGCGTAGCGAGGGAGCGGCTTCTGCCGTGCTGCTGGCGAACACGCCGAGACCGAGGAGGCCTGCGCTCAATACCGAAACCGTCTTCTTACTTCGCATCGCTGCCTCCCTTGGACGCCTTCTCGAGAATCTTGAATTCGACGCGCCGGTTGCGCTGACGTCCGGCCTCGGTCTTGTTGTCGTCGATGGGAGCGGTCTGCCCGTATCCCCTGCTCACGAGACGGCCTTCGTCGATGCCGCGTTTGACGAGGGCCTTCTTAACGGCGTCGGCTCGATCTTGCGAGAGCTTCTCGTTGGCCTTGGGCACGCCGCGATCATCGGTGTGGCCCTGAATCTCTGCCTTGCGAATCTCGGGGTGCTCCGTGAGCACGGCCGCAACCTCGTCGAGCAGGGCGTCGGAGGCCTTCTTGATGGTGGCCTTGCCGGTGTCGAACTGGACCTGCTGAAGGATGACGATCGCGTTTTCGGTGACGCGCACGGCTTGCGGACAGCCGTTCTTCGTCGGGTCCGGATTGGGCTTGCCCTTCTCGAGCTTGCACGCGTCGACGTCGTCGCGAATGCCGTCGCCGTCGGTGTCCGGCGGGCACCCGTTCTGCTTGGGATCCGAGCTCGCGACGCCCTTGAGATCGGGGCACGCGTCGGCGCTGTCCGGAATGCCGTCGCCGTCGCGATCGGGCGGGCAGCCGTTCTTGGCGGGGTCGTCACTTCGCACGCCGGGAGTGTCCGGGCACGCGTCCACGTCGTCCGGAATGCCGTCCTTGTCGCGATCCTTCGGCAGCGGACAGCCGTTCTTGGCGGGGTCGTCGCTTCGCACGCCGGGCACGTCCGGGCAGGCGTCGATCTCGTCGAGGATTCCGTCCTTGTCGCGGTCCTTCGGCGCGGGACAGCCGTTCTTCGCCGGATCGTCCGAACGATCGCCGAACTCGTCCGGGCACGCATCGACGTCGTCATAGACGCCGTCCTTGTCGCGGTCGGCCCGCTGCTCCGGCGAGTAGGCGACCATCAGGAGTCCGCGGAAGTCCGGTGTTCCGATACCGCTCGTGAGACCTGGTCCGGCAGCGATGCCGAGCTCCATGTCGCGGATGACGCGATAGCGAGCGCCGAGGAGCGCTTCGGCGTTCGTGGTTCGCTTCTCGACGCTCTTCGTCGAGAAGGCAACGTTGAATTCGGGACCGATCTGGAACTGCCTGCGGGCGCCGAGCAGCACGCCGATGCCGGCGCCGCCCTTGATCATCGTTCCTTGATCGACGCCCGCATAGACCTGCGAGGAGCGAAGCTCCGGCCCCGCAGCGGCCGACCACACGATCCGATCGGTGCGGCCGCCGACGATGAGCTGGGGCATGCCGCGGACCTCGCCGTCTCCGACGAAGCCGCCGCTCTTGCCGGTCGGGAGCCAGACGTAGCCGCCGACGGCGAGCTGGAAGGCGTCGTGGTATTCGCCGAGGAGACGGACACGCAGGCCCGCACGAATGTCACCGAACTCGGCGCCGCTCGGGGAGTTGAAGCTCGTGCCGTTGCTCGTGGGGCTGTCGCCCCCCTGATAGAGGGCGAGGGGAACGTCGATGTTGAGGTTGATTCGATCGAAGAGCGACAGCGAGCCGTTCAGATGGACGAAGAGCTGGCCGCCGACGACCGTGCCGACGTCCGAGTCGTCACTCTTCCGGCGCAAGACGAGCGGGTTGTTCGCGTAGTCGCCGAGCAGCATGAGATGGGGCGTGGCGCTCCCTGCTGCGTAGGGCGATTGGACGCCGAACATCCTGTCGCCGGCGGGCGCGGGGTCGAACCGATTGAGCGGCAACCCATCCGCCGATGCCGGCGCCGCCCAAGCGAGGGCGGAGGCTCCAAGCAAAGTGGAAATGCATTTCGAGATTCGTTGCAGACGCATGTCGCCGCGCGCCATAGCAAGCGGTACGCCATGCACGAATCCCCGAAAAAGAAGGGCGTTCGTCGGTATGAGCGGCGCGGCAGCGCATCGGCCCGGCCCTTCGACATGCCGCGCGGGCACATCGTAGCGTCGCGCGTACGCGACAGAAGGCGGGGCTCGAGGCTCGAGGTCAGACGGACTTCAGTTCCAGATCCGGACGACCTTCGAGCCGTTGCCGCCACCGGTTAGCCGTTCGCGCTCCTCGTGCGCATCGGAAGCTCTTCGAGCTCGAAGACGATCGGTTCCCGTACGTGGCTCATGAACCGAGCGAGCTTGGCCGCGGCCGCGTCGTCGAGATCGACGAACCGGAGGCCGACGCCCGCGACGTTGTCTGTGCCTTCGCGATGCGAGCTCGACCAACGGACCACGCCCGAGGCTGCGAGAGGCGTCGGATCGCCTTCGAGGGTGAGCACGAGGTGGACGACAGTGCCGAGCGTGAGTCGATGGAAGGTGGCGATGAAGACGCCGTGCGGCTCCTCCATCATCAGGTCCGACCAGAGGTTGTGATCGCTCGTTCGATCCAGGGCAATCACGACGTGCACACCGCTCGACATGCGCCTTACACTCGGTCTTTCGTCGTCGTTCATCCCACGTCCTCCTCGAGTCTCGACGCAGTCTCGATGCATGTCGTGCGCCATCGAGCCACGCAGAGCGGGGATCGAAATCTCGCGGAGTTCCATCGAGGCCCACATTGGAACGCGTCCCCGGGCGTGAACACTCGGCTTATCACCTGGTCAGAGGCGGGACAGAACGGCTCAGAACATGACGCCCACCCGCAGGAGATCGACGGTGGGTAGAAGTGAGCGGCCGAGCGTATCGGCTGTGCTTTTGACCCGTGAGTCGAGCGCCACCGCCTCGGGCAGCGAGGTCGATACGGACGACGATAGCGGGATCTGAACTCCCGCTTCGAAGCCGATCGCGAGCCCTGGTCGGCCCATCCACAAGAAGCCGATGCGCGGATTCACGAAGATGGTCTCCATCGCCATCGAGCCCGACGCCGATTGCGAGCCGACGGTGACCGTCGCCGATGCATCGAGGTGTTGGTAGCCGGCGCGCAGGCCGATGAAGAAGCCTCCTCGGAATGGGAAGAGACGTGCGTCGGCCGAGGCGGCCCACGAGCCGAGCTCGATGCTCGAGATCTTCGTCTTGGGAAGAAACCCGTACTCGGCGCCGACGGCCAGGATGCGATCGATGTCGACCAGAGCCTCGATGGAGAGAGGACGCGGAAATCCGATCCCGCCGAGCACACCCACGTGAACGGCAGAGCCTTCGCCGTTGCTCCCGTGTTCGGCGGCCGGTGGCGATCCGTGCGGAGCGGCATCTTCTGTCGCGCACGCATTCGAGGGGAGCGCGCAAAGGACGCACGTGACGACGAGAATAAGACATAGGAACTTCATGCTCATGCTCAGGCGCGCGTCCGAGACTGCCTTGTCGATGGGCGTCATCGAGAGCGACCGAATGCGAGATCGGTACCGGTGCCTTGTGACGGGTCTCCGGTCGACTCGAGGCGACGACTTGCAACCAGACATCGAAACAGATTCAACAGATGCCGAAGTCGCAAGTGGCGTTCACCGGCGCGTGCCATGAACGAAGTAGCTGCGGCGTCGCAGGAGCGATCACGGCCGAGCTCCTCTTCGTGCGATTGGCGTGACGACGTTCGAATCGAATTCGAATGGAATCGTCGTTCGCCACCTTGACGAACACGCTCAGAGACGTCATTTTGGCGACGATGTTCTCGTCATGGTCCTCACTCCGTTCAGATTCACGCGAATCACAAGATTCGTTCGCGTGCGATCGCGCGCGCCCGGGAGAGGATCATCGAACGTCAGCGAACCTCAAAAGCTGACGATAGAGCCTAGAAACTAGGCCCTTCGAACCCCCTCCGGCGCCACGCCCGAGGGGGTTTTGGTTTTGTTGGTCTTGTTTGGCGCGCTTCGCGCGCGTGCGCTTCGCGCAATTTCGTAAGCGGCGTTGCCGTAAGCGGGCTCGGTTCCGTAAGCGGCGTTGCCGTACGCATGCGGTGCATTCCGTGTGCGGACGCGGGTGCGGATTCGGTTTTCGGATTCGGATTCAGATTGCGGATGCGGACGCAGAAGCGGGGGCGGACGCGGATTTGGATTTGGATGCGGATGCGGTCGCGCGCACCGTCGCGCGCATCGTGAAAGGACTTTGTCGGCCTCATGCCCGAGCCGACATCACAAGGAGAAATGAACGTGGGCAAGTTGCATATCAACGTCGGAACCATCGGACACGTCGACCATGGCAAGAGCACCCTCACGAGTGCCATCACGAAGGTGCTCGCCGCGGATGGTCGCGCGCGTGCGCGCTCGCTCGAGCAGATCGACAGCTCGCCCGAGGAGCGTATGCGTGGAATCACGATCAACGTCGCGCACGTGGAATACGAGTCGGAGACTCGCCACTACGCGCACGTCGATTGCCCGGGTCACGCCGACTACGTGAAAAATATGATCACCGGCGCTTCCCAGATGGATGGCGCGATTCTGCTCGTCGACGCCTCGCAGGGGCCCGAAGCGCAGACGCGCGAGCACGTCCTCTTGGCGCGTCAGGTCGGCGTCGAATACCTCGTCGTCTTCGTCAACAAGGTCGACGTGGCCGATCCCGAGCTCGTCGATCTCGTGGTCATGGAGACCGAGGAACTCGTGCGCGCCCACGGCTATCGCAATACGCCGGTCGTGGTCGGTTCGGCGCTCGGTGCCGTCCAGGCCATCGATGCCGGCAAGCGCGACGATCGCTTCGTAGAGAGCATTCGCGCGCTGGTTCGCGCGCTCGACGCGCACATTCCGGATCCGGCTCGCGACTTCGCGGCGCCGTTCCTCATGCCCGTGCAGGACGTTTGCACGATCAAGGGGCGCGGCACCGTCGTCACGGGCCGGGTCGACCGCGGCATTCTCCGTCCTGGGGACGCCGTGGAGATCATCGGACTCGCCGGCGAGGGAGGAAAGCCTCGCGCGGTCACCGTCACGGGCATCCAATCGTTCCATCAGGACCGACCGGACGCTCGTGCAGGCGAGAACGTCGGCCTTCTCCTTCGCGGCGTCGAGCGCGACGAGATCGAGCGTGGCCAGGTGCTTACGGCGCCGGGCGCGATTCGCTCTCACGCGGGCGGCGAGGCCGAGATTTACGTTCTGTCGGCCAAGGAAGGCGGACGCCACACGGCGTTCGGTCCGGGCTATCGCCCGCAGTTCTTCTTTGGCCCCACGAACGTCACGGGCACGGTCGAGTGCGAGGGGCTCGTCGTGCCGGGCGACCGTGCACGGGTTCGCTTCGCACTGGATCGCGCGATCGCGCTCGACAAGGGCGTTCGCTTCGCGATCCGTGAGGGCAGCCGCACGGTCGGCGCGGGATTCGTCGTCGATGTCCGCTGACGGATCACCAGACGAGGCAGAGGATCGGTGGTCGTTCGATCGCAGGTCCTCTGCCGTCGTCCTTCACGGGGGGCATGGCGAATCGGATGAACCGGATGAACCGGATGAACTGCGGGACGTGCAATTGCTCGTGTTCTGTCGAGCTTCGAGCTCCTCGCGCACGTCGGCCCTCCCGATTGGAGGAGCGATCTTGCAACCCGGAGGCGAGTCGCTTGTTCTAGAATACGCTCCCCATGTCCGTGAGGTTTCGTCACGATCACGCGCGGTGCGGCGGGCACCATGGTTTCTTGGACTCCGACCACCAGCATGCCGAGCAGGCCCATGCGGGAGGGCGCGCCGGCGCTCGTCCGTTCGCCTTTGCCTCGAGCCCGCGCCATTTCGAACGGGACCGGCCCTTCGCGATCGAACACATCGCGATCGACCTCACGCTCGATTTCGAGAAGAAGAGTGTCCGCGGCACGGCCTCGCTCAGGCTCCGCCGCGTCGATCCCGAGGCACGTACGGTCGTGCTCGATGCCGTCGCCTTCGACGTCTCGCGCGTGAGCGTGGATGGGAAGGTTGCGAAGTACACCTACGACGGCAAGCTCCTGTCCGTCGAGCTGCCGCTCTCGTTCACGACGGGGACGGTGGAGGTCGCTTACTCGGCGACGCCTCGCAAGGGGCTCTACTTCCTCGAACCCGACGAGCACGTGCCGAATCGCCCTCGTCAGGTGTGGACGCAGTGTCAGGAAGAAGACGGCCGTCACTTCTTTCCGTGCCACGACAAGCCCCACGTCAAGATGACCACGGAGACGCGCATTCGCGTTCCGGAAGGATTCTTCGTTCTCTCGAACGGCGAGCTGCACAGCCGCGAGAAGCAGGGCGACAGCGAAGTCTTCCACTGGAAGATGAACGATCCTCACCCGAGCTACCTCGTCACGATCGTCGCCGGTGAGTTCGCCGTCTTCGGTGATCGGGTGGAGGTCGGTTCGGACAAGAGCAAGCGCGAAGTGCCGCTCACCTATCTCGTGCCGAAGGGCCACGAAGAAGAGGGCCGGCGCACGTTCGCCCGCACGCCCGAGATGGTGACGTACTTCTCCGAGCTGCTCGGTGTTCCTTATCCGTGGAACAAGTACGCGCAGGTCGTGGTGAGCGACTTCATCTTCGGCGGCATGGAGAACACCACCGCCACGACGATGTACGAGCACATCCTGCTCGACGCGCGTGCGGCGCTCGACGTGACGAGCGACGATCTCATCGCCCACGAGCTCGCGCACCAGTGGTTCGGTGACTTCGTCACCTGCCGCGATTGGTCGGAAGGTTGGCTCAACGAGGGGTTTGCGACCTTCATGGAGCACGTCTGGCGCAAGAAGCTGCTCGGCCAGGACGAATACGAATACGGCGTTCGCAACGATCTCGCGTCGTACCTCGGCGAGGCCGACGGTCGTTACAAGCGCCCGGTCGTCTGCCAGGATTACGACGCGCCGCTCGACCTCTTCGACCGTCATCTTTACGAAAAGGGCGGCCTCGTTCTCCACGTGCTCGCCACCGAGCTCGGCGAGCGCCTGTTCTGGCAGGGCGTTTCGAACTACCTGCACCGTCACGCGCGCGGCGTCGTCGAGACCCGCGACCTGCTTCGATCGCTCGAAGAGGTCTCCGGTCGGAGCCTCGGGCGTCGCTTCGAAGAAATGCTCTTGCGCCCCGGGCACCCCGAGCTCTCGGTGGATATCTCCTGGGACGATGGCGTTCTCACGGTCGCCGCCAAGCAGACGCAGAGCAATGCCGACGGCGTTCCCCAGGCCTTCGAGATTCCCATCGTCCTCTCGATCGGCGAGGGGGAGGGGAAGGATCTCACCGAGCGACGCGAGCGAATCCGTCTTTCGGTACGTACGGACACGTTCGCGATTCCTTGCAAGGAGCGTCCGCGCTTCGTCGTTGTCGACCCCGAGATGCGAATTCTCGGCGACGTGACGGTGAAGGCGCCGCTCGACATGTTGCGCGCGCAGCTCGAACACGCCTCGACCGCACGCAGCCGCTGGCTCGCGGCGGACGCCCTCGCCAAGAGCGACGACCCGGTCACGATTGCCGCTTTGGCCAATCGCTTGAACGACGAATCCGAATTCTGGGGTGTTCGTGCCGAATGCGCCGATGCCCTCGGCCGTATTCGAGCTCGCGAATCGTTCGAGGCGCTGTCGGCCGCGCGAACGATCGAACATCCGAAGGTCCGTCGTGCGGTGGTCGCCGCGCTCGGGCGTTTCCGTTCGCCGGCGGCGGTCGAGGCGCTCAAGCCCATTGCGCTCCGCGATCCGAGCTATCTCGTCGAAGCGGAGGCCGCGCGCTCGCTCGGCAAGACGAGGCAGCATTCCGCGTTCGAGACGCTGCTCGACGTCATCGATCGTCCGTCGTGGGCCGACGTCATCGCGGCCGGCGCTGTGGAAGGTCTGTCGTCCTTGCGCGACGATCGCGCGCTCCCGCATCTCTATTCCCGCACGCGCTACGGCCACCCGTCGCGGGTCCGTCGCGCCGCCGCCCTCGCGGTGCCGAAGATCTCGACCGATCGCCGTGCACGCGAGCACCTCGAAGATCTCCTCGACGATTCCGATCCGATCCTGCGCATCGACGTCGTTCGTGCCCTCACGGACCTCGGCGACGGGCGCTCGCGCCCAGCCCTCCGTGCCCGCGGCGAGATCGATCTCGACCCGCGCGTCCGCCGGCGTATTCGCGAAGCCCTTCGCGACCTCGGTGGCGACCGCCGGCCCGCCGAGCAGCTCAAGGAAGATCTCGAGCGCCTGCGCGACGAGCACGCCGAACTCAAGGCCCGCATGAGCAAGCTCGAAGCGCGGCTCTCTCCGCCCGAGAAGGAAAAGGGCGGCAAGGACTCCGCCGACGCGAAGTCCACCGCCAAGGCGAAGCAGAAGGCCGGTCACCCGAAGAAGAAGACGACCAAGCGCACGCGCTGATCTTCAGCCATCCCGAGTTCTGCGCGCGGCCGCGTCCCGTCACGGGGATGTGGCCGTCGCCTTTTTCGAATCAGCGTCGTTCGATTTCGCCTGTCGAGCGGATATCCATCACGGCGCCGCCGGGGAGCTTCGCGGTGACGACGCCCGGACGGGTGCGGGCGAGGATGGCGCGCTCGGCGGCGGCGGTCGCCTTGATTGCGCCGAGGTCCAGCGGCGCCTTCCAGAGCGGCTCGCCCTGCGCGTCGTAGCGGAAGGCGTAGGCGCGCGGGGCGTGGCCCTGCATGTCACTCGAAGCACGTGCAATCTGCACCATCATCAACGTATCGTCGGTGTCGGCGACGAGTGCGACGGGGCTCGCTGTCTGCGGTCGGGTGGCGACATCGCGGCCGTTCTTGCCCGTGCCCCACGTGCGCTTGCCGTCTTCTGTCATGAGCTGCGCGCGCGTCGTGCCCACGCTCGATGCAGCGATGACCCAGCCGTGCTTCTGCCAGTAGAGGAGCGAGAGCTCGGCCGGTCCTTCGAAGTCGAGCGCCTGCAGATCGGCGAACGGTGAACCATCGTCGTCGAGAATGCGCAAAGCAACGAGCGATGTCGGCGGATCGCAGACGGCGATCGCCACGCGCCCCTTGGGACCCGCGGCGAGTGCAAACTGACCAATCGGCGGCGTGATGCCCGCCACGGGGCGATCCCTCGTCCAGAGCGGCGCGGGTTTGCGTCCGTCGAACACGAAGAGCTGCGGATGGGCATCGCCGACGAGCACCGCCTGACGCCCTTGAAGGGAAAGAGGTGTTGCTTGCACCGCTGCGTTGCTCGGCGTGCCGCCGTCGAAGCTTCGCGCAATCTCCACCTTGTACGCGGCGAGCGCCGGGTCGGTATCGAGGCGTGCACGACGGGCCTCCTCCGGAATCACCGGCACCAGCCACTGCTGGAACAGCGGATCGGCAAGCTCGCCCGGGGCAGGAGCACTCGACGCGTCGGCATTCGACGTGGCCGCGGCACCGCCTCGCGAGGCGTCGACCTGCGCTCCGCCGTCGGGCTTTTCGTCCGACTTCGAGCGCGCGCACCCGAAGACGAACACAGCCGTAGCCGAAGAGAGGACGGCAAATGTGACGAAGGAGGAGAGCGTGGTTCGTGACACGACGCCGGCCATTGTAGTCTCGCTTCATGGCCGAGCGCCTTCTCGTGGTCGAAGAAGCTTTCGTCGCGCGTGGACGAGGCGTGCTCCTCATGCCTCGATTCACCACCTCTGCAGGGCAATCCGGGGCACTTCGCGTGCAGCTTCGGCGCCCCGACGGCTCGTCACTCGAGACCTCGGCAACGGTCGAGGTTTCGCACATGCGAGGCGCGCTCGACCCGTGGGCCATGTACCGGCTGACCGAGCTCACGCCCGAGGACGTCCCCGCGGGCACGGAGCTCTGGTCTCTCGGTGGCGACAGCGCAACTCAGTTGCGCTGATTGAACAGTCGAACGGAGTTCGCGACAGACTTGCGCAAAGGACCATGGATTTCGGGGCCCTCGCCCGTCGTGGGCCACGAAATCCATGGTCCGCGCAAGTGGTCGCCGCAGTAGCCTTCAGAACAGGCGAAGCTCGATGCTGTTCTTCACTTCGACGTCGTAGGGTAGGACGGTCGAGGGAGGCTCCGTGTCGACGTACACGCTGCCGCTGATCTTCGCGGCGAGGAGCTTCGTGATCTGGAAGCTGATCGACGCCTCGTGGAGAATGCGAAAGTCGCCCCAGTCGGCGATGCGAGGCTGGGCGTAGAGCACCGCGGTCGCACGCATCAACGGATTGAGCCAGGCGTTGATGCCCACGTAGTTGCCGAAGCGTTCGAAGAGCTCGGTCTCGAGAGGCTCGGTGTCCGTGGAGCTGACGACGTCCTGTTCGAGAATGAACGTCGCGCCGTAGAAGACTTCGAGATCGTCTGTCTCGATGAATCGAAAGCGTACGCCGAGGCCGTAGGTGCCGCGAAGCGCCATTCGCCGGAACGTGTCGTGCTGCTCCTGCACGAGCGCCTCGAGAGCCAGGAGCCGCGAGAGGTCGTAGTTGTACCGCGCGTGCGCGACCCAGCGATCGACGTTGGTGGTGCCCTGCGACTGCCCGTAGTCGACCGCGGCCCTCACGAAGAAGACATGCGGCTCGCGTTTGATTCCGCCGAAGAGTGATGCGCCGAAGTTCGTCGTCTGCGTGTTGCCGGCGCGCCCGACGAGCGATGCGTCGAACCACACGAACTGTGCATGGTCACGAAGAACCAGGCGCAAGGCCTCCGCGTTCACCTGGGCCGATGCCTTCGGGCTCCAGGTCAGCACGACGAACGCACCGATCAACGCAAGGAGCGCCGCGAAGGAACGGATGGGCCGCCGAACGCGCGGACGACCGTTTCGAGTGCCAGCGATGTAGGTGGAAGCGGTCATGGCCGTCTGCGTCGCACCGATGAGCGGAGTGGCTCTTGCCCGTTACGGAGAGCGGCTGAGATCGAGCCCTGAGCGCGCGTTCGAAGCCGACGAGCCGGATGCAACCATGAGACCGACCGCCCTCAAGCGGATCCCCTCCTGTCCATCGACGACGCTCCTTCTCACGATGTGCGTTCGCCAGCAACGCTGAAATAATGCAGGGACCGTCGTTGGCGTGACTCGTGCTCTGCCTCGAGCCATGGCGCGTCCGGCTATGTTGCTCATCGAGCCGACGAACGAACGACGAACCCGGGAGCCGCCCCGGCCATCATCCGCGCCTGGTTCGCGGCGGGTGGCGGAGGTCATCATCCCCACCGTTCGCGAGTACCTGCCCTGGCACATCCTCGAGCGAAAGCTCGCGGAGCGTGCGAGCGGAAGCGCGAAGCGCGCCGAGGCGCGGGCCGAAGACGACGTTCGGACGCTCACCGAGGTCGAGGCTGCCGATCGGGGGGAGGGCGGCCCGCGCGCGGAGGCCCCGCCCTCGGGCATTCGCGTCAGCGACGGATGGCGGACGAGTGAGCACGACGCCGACGTGCCGCCCACGTCGGGCATCGCGAAGGCCGCCGAGGCCGACCTCACCTACCAGGTCTATTCCGTCGACGACCTCGCGCGACGACGTCAGGCCAAGGAACGCGAGGCGTGGCTCAAGAAGCGCGAGACGCCCCCCCAGTTTCCCGTGATGAGCCGGCCATGGGCGCTCGCTCTCGCGCGCACGATCGACTGGAAGAAGACGGCGAAGAAGGCCGGCATCGTCGCCGGTGCCTGCTCGCTCTTCGGATTCGGCATGCTCACCGCGGCCGAGCTCACCGACGACGTACGACCGGGCTCGAGTTCGAGCAAAGCCGTCGAAATGGGGGCCGTTCCTCAGGCGCCCGTCGCACGCGCGACCTCGGAGGTCGTCACCATTCCCGCCGCGGTTCCCGTGCGAACCATCGTGTTCGTGCCCGCCGGGCAATCGACCCCCGTGCCGATTCCTGCCGTCGAGAGCGCCTTCGAGCCAGTGAAGGCGCCGCAGCGCGTCAGCAAGCCGACCGGGAAACCGAAAGCCGAAGCCGAGGTCTTCATTCCCTGACCGACCGCGACTAGGGTGCCCGGCCACACGGAGGAGTGATGGCCGACGAGTCGTTCCCGGTCGAAGTCGAGCAGCGTGGCAACGTCGTCATTTGGACGATCGATCGCGAGTCGCGCATGAACAGCCTTTCGCGAGCGACCCTCTTCGCGCTCGGAAAGCTCACGCGCGAAGCCGTTTCGAACCCGTCGGTTCGGGCGATCGTCATCACCGGCCGCGGCGAAAAGGCCTTCTGCGCCGGCGCTGACCTCAAAGAACGTCAGGGCATGACCGAGAACGACATCCGCGTTCAGGTCGAACTCTATCGTTCGGAGCTCGGTCCGCTCGATCGCTCTCCGAAGCCCGTCATCGCGGCACTCAACGGTGTGGCGTTCGGCGGTGGCCTCGAGCTCGCCCTCGTGTGCGACATGCGCGTGGCGGCGTCCCATGCGCTCATCGGTCTTCCGGAGACCACGCTGGGCATCATCCCCGGTGCCGGCGGAACCCAGCGTCTGCCGCGCATCGTCGGCGAGGCGCGCGCGAAGGAAATGATCCTCCTCGGGCGAAAGCTCTCGGCCACCGAGGCGCATGCCTGGGGCCTCGTGAACCGCGTGACCCCCGAAGGGGCGAACGTCGTCGAGGACACGCTCGCCTTCATCGACCCGATCGCCAATGGCGCGCCCATCGCCCAAGCGGCCGCGCTCGAAGCCATCGACAGGTCCTTCGACACGACGCTCGAGCTAGGCTTGGAGCTCGAGAAGGTGAGCTACGACAAGGTGCTCGTCAGCGAAGACCGCCGCGAGGCGCTGGCCGCGTTCGCCGAAAAGCGGAAGCCCCAGTTCAAGGGGCGCTGACGCGTGACCAGCTTCGAGGACGTACCCTCGAGCTGGCTCGAGCAGGCTGGAAAATGAACAGGTCGGTGGCTCGTCGCAAGGCCCCGCCTCCACGAACGCACACGCCGGAGACGCGCTTGTCCGTGGCTTCTCCGCCTCGGTTTTGAGACACTGTCGCCGCATGCTTTCTTCTGGACGCCTTCGGGGCCGACGGCCGCTGGCCATCGCCACCGCGGGTACCCTGCTCCTCGCGCTCGTCACGATGACGGGCGCGTCGCGTTCCTCCGAGCCGTCGTCTGCCGCCGTTTCCGCGCCGGTGTCGTCGCCCACCGTCTACGCACCCGTTACGGGGCGCCCCAACGGCGCCGAGCTCGTTCGGATGCTGGGGGCACGGGCGGCGGAGACCTTGGCACCGAACAGCGGTCGCATCGGCGCGCTCGTGGCCATCCCGCGTGGCGCTCGCGCGGAGGACTACGGACTCGAATCCGTGGCGCCGGGAATCGGCCGACTGCGTGCGACGCCCGCGAAGATCGATGCGTTCGGTCTCGCGCATCCCGAGCTTCGTATCGAGGTTGCCCCTCCGCTCCATCCGCTTCTCGACCGCGTTGGCCAGTGGGTGCAGACCACGGCCGCTCGCAACGAGCGCGGTGCCGACGGCAAAGGCGTCATGGTCGGCGTGGCCGACACCGGTCTCGACGTCACGCACCCCGACATGATCGACGAGAACGGCCATTCGCGCGTGGCGTGGATGCTCGACCTCTCGCTGCAGCCGCTGCGTGTGCACGCCGATCTCGAGAAGAAGTTCGGCATCACCGACGACGGCGGCAACGTGACCGCGGGCGCCGTTCTCTCCGGCGACATGATCGACGAGCTGCTCGCCGACATCGCGAGCGGCAAGTGTGACGAGAAGACGAGCGGCAAGAAGTGCGCGCCGTCCGACGAGATTGGGCACGGCACCCACGTCGCGGGCATCGCGGCTTCGCGCGGCGCCGACGGCAGGTACGTCGGCATGGCCCCTGCCGCGGACATCGTCTTCGTCCGCGTGACGCGCAGCAAGGGCGACGGCATCGAGAACGACGACCTCGTGCGTGCCGTCCAGTTCATGTTCGATCGCGCCGACGCCGAGAAGCGACCCATGGTCGTGAACCTCTCGCTCGGCAGCGATTTCGGCCCCCACGACGGCACGTTCATGTGGGAGCAGACGATCGCGAGCTACGTCGGCCCCGATCATCCCGGCCATGCCATCGTCGCCGCGGCAGGCAACTCGGGCTCGATCGTCGAGACGCCCATCCACCAGAGCGTGCGCGTCACCGACGGCGCCACGATGCGCGTGCCGGTCCAGACGTTCGGCGCCGACTCGGGCTCCGTGCAAATCTGGGTGACGCTCCGCGAGGGTGCCGACCTCAAGATCGGACTCGATGGTCCCGATGGTACGTGGATCGATCCCGTGGCGATCGGTCACCAGAACGGCAAGAACACCAACGACTACAACGCCGGTGTCATCTACGGGACCGATCTCCCCTCGAGCCCCATTCCCTCGGGCTCACGCGGCGGCGTCGTCGTGTGGACCGGCAAGTGGCCGACCGGCAAGTACTACGTGACCCTCGAGGGCACCGGCATGGCCGAGCTCTATTTGCAGGGCCTCGGCGACGCCGGCATGGGATCCGATCGCGAAGCCTCCTTCGCCAACGGCGTTCGCGAGGGCACGATCAACCTGCCGGCCACGCACCCTTCGATCATCGGTGTCGGTTGCACCGTCAATCGTCCACGCTGGACGAGCATCGCCGGAGCCGACGTGGGCCTCAACGTGCCCGTGCTCGATCTCGCGGGCGGCCTTCCCACGTCGAGCTCGCCGCGAACGCGCGAGCTCACCGATGGCGAGGTGTGCTGGTTCTCGAGCGCCGGTCCGACGGCGACGGGCGTTCCCAAGCCCGAGATCGCCGCGCCGGGCGCGCTCGTTGTCTCCGCCATGAGCCGCTCCGCGCTCCCGGGGACTCCGGGCAGCGTGTTCACGAATCCGAGCTGCCCCACCACGCGCACGGGCAAGGCCGACGAGCGCTGCCTGCAGATCGACGTGAATCACGGCATCGCCGTCGGCACGTCGATGTCGTCGCCCGTCGTCGCGGGTGTGGTGGCCCTCCTTCTGCAGAAGGATCCCACGCTGAACCAGGAGCAGATCCTCGCGCTCCTCCAGGCCGGGGCGCACCGCTTCCGCGGAATGTCGCCGTTCAGCGACCAGTCGAGCCCGGGCGAGGTCGACGCCCTCGGTGCGCTCGACGCGCTCGATCAGATGCACGATCCGAAGCTCTATCTGCCGCATGCGAGCCAGAGCTGGCTCACGCTGAGCTCGGACTTCGTGCCGGCCGACGGCTCCACGCCCGTCACCGCGATCGTCGAGCTCCGCACCGAAGACGGGCAGCACCGGGGCGACTTCTTCGACAAGAATCGACTCCAGCCGGTGCTCAAGGTCGACGGCAAGCCGGTCGACACGCTGCCCGAAATGGTCCGGCGTGGTCCCGGCGTTTACTTCTTCGCGTGGAAGCCGCCGGCAGGATTGGGAGGCTCGCTCGCCACGTTCGGCGCGACCTTCGATGGCGTTCCCATCGTCGAATCCAAGACCGTGCCGATTGCCACGGATCGTTGGAATGCCGCGTACCCGAGCCACGCGTCGGGGAGTGGTTGTAGTGTGCACGTGCCGGCTTCGAGCGGACCCGAGCGCGGTGCGCTGCTCGCGGCGATATCACTCGCGGGAGTGGTCGTCACTCGGCGCCGAGCGCGTTCGTCGAAGCGCGCCTGAGCGGCTCGCACGCCGGACGAGCAGGCCTGCGAGTCCGGCGAAACCGAAGCCGAGCCACGCGTTCTCGCTCTGCGCGTGGCCGGCGACGCGACCGGTGCAGTTCGCCTGCGGCTCGTAACAGATCTCCGATTGCCCGCGCGGAGGGGTCGGGTCGCACTGAGGGCCGGGGTAGATCTTGCCGTTCAGCACCGAGCGAAGGCCGTCGGGACGATAGACGGTGCAGATCCCCGCGACGTCGTCCGCCGTGAGGTTTCGCATGTGCGAGTTGCCCGCCTCGTACTGGTAATACATCGACGCGAGCGCATCGGCCGAGTGCGCGAGGCCCAAGAAATGGCCGGCCTCGTGCGTGAGAACGCTCTCGAGGTCGTACGCACCCTGGCCGATCGGATCTCCGACGGTGAACTTGAACTCGAAGGAGTTGACCTCCATGTCGGCGTCGAGGAGCTCGCCGGTCGAAGGAACGTAGTTCGTCGTGGTGAGCGCGATGGTTCCAATGCCCTTTTCGTGCGGCCAATCGTCGTCGTGGAACGCGATCGTGTTCTCGTTCACCCTGCTGTAGTCGATGGCCTTGCAGTCGGCGGGGCCGAGGTCACGGACGTCGATGCTCACTCTGGAACGACCCGTTCCGTCCGTCGGGCATACGGCTCCGGACCACTTCGCGAACGCTCTCGAGGTGAGGTCCGCCACCGTGTCGTACGACAGCATGGGGTAGTGACTGGCGGACTTCTGGATGTGATAGCCGACGCAGCTATTTCGCCAGAAGAGGGGAAGTCCTTGATCCCAGCACTGGTCGGGCTTGGGAGTGAACGACGCCCCTGTGGCAACGGTCGTCGAACGACAGAACGCGCTTGCCTCGCAGGCAACGAACGTCGACGACGCTGCCAAGGCGATGACGAACATCACCCGAAGACGCCAGGTCTTCATCCCCTCGTCATACGCGTTCGCGCCCCCCACTCCTTCCGTCGATGTTGGCAAAAAGGGTGCGTGAACGCAAAGGCTGCTCAGCTTCTTTTGACCCGAGAGAGTGTCGTTTCGAGTCCCATGAACGCCGGCAAAATTGGGGTCGAGCTGCTCACACGGTCCTGCTCGTCGACCACACGCGACGAGCCAAGCGTCTCGGCGCTACACGCAAGCACGAGGCGAGTCCGCGCGTTGTGTGCCAAAAGAGGTGTCATGAAGATCGATTGCGAGAGCGAGTCCCCGGGCGCATTCCCCCAGATCGTTCGCGTTCGGCAACACACCTTCCGGGTCGATGTCGGCGAGATCACGGGAGGCACGGACTCGGCGCCCGACCCGCACGACTACTTCGATTCGGCGCTGGCCGCCTGCAAGACCACGACGGCGATCTGGTATGCGCGGCGAAATGCAATGCCCCTCGAGCGCGTCGAGGCGCACGTCGAGCGCGACGATCACGAGGAGCGTCAGGGCAAGTACACGCTGAGGGTCCGCATGGTCTTCCACGGACCGCTGACCGAGGAGCAACGGACGAGGCTCCACGCGGCCGTCGGAAAGTGTCCGATCCACAAGCTCATGACGACGAGCGACGTCGTCATCGAGATGGCACCGCTCGACCCTGCATCCTGACGCGCGCCCCGCGTAGCGTTCAGGCGTCGGGGCGGTTGCGCAGGAAGTCGGCCACCTCGGCGAAGCGACGATTCAGGTACTCACGCACTTCGTCGTCGACGGTCGGGTGATCGAGGGCCGCCTTCATGCAGCGAACCCAGGCGTCGCGCAGATCGGTGCCGATCGGAAACGGCGCGTGACGCATGCGAAGGCGCGGATGGCCGTGCTTCGGCGAGTACAGGGCCGGCCCGCCGAGCCACTCGACGAGAAACGCGGTGAACCGCTCGCGCACGATGGGCGCAATGCGGCCTTCGTCGTCTTGCCGGTGGACGGCGACCAGCGCGGGCTCGTGCGCGTCCATGTGATCGTAGAAGCGCTTGGCGAGATCGACGGCAGCGTCGTGTCCGAGGCGATCGAAGGGGGTATGGTTCGGGCCAAGCGGGGTCGTTGTCACGGCGGGCAGTCTAGTGCGCCGAATCCTCGCTCGCGAGCGTAACGAGCCATCCGTGGGGCTCCCAAACCTCGTCGTTGGGATCGAACGGGAAGGCGGGATCGCCCGTGTTCACGCCCACGACGAGCACGCGGTCGGCGTCGTCGAGATCCACCAAGGTCATCTGCGCCTCGGTCGCGCGTTCGGAGGTGGCGATCACGTTTCGGCCGAGCTCGCGGCCGTCTTTGTCGAGCTTCACGAACGCCCAGCGGAAGAGCGCGTGCTGTTCCCACTCGATCTCGGCGCGCAGGCGCGAGCCCTTCGGTGCGCCGTCACGATGGATGAGGAGATAGCTCGATCCCGTCGGCGCGGGCGCTGCGCGAGGTGCGAAACGCGCTGGCGTGTGGGGCCAGGGGATGTCCCAGTCGAGACGAACGGCGCCGGCCTCGCCGACCGAGCGCCACTCCGGCTGGTGGAAGCCATCGTCGCTCGATCCGATGAACGCGCGCGCCACGGCGAAGTCGAGCATCAGATCGGCGATCGTCGAGCCCGTCGAGAGCGCGTTCTTGAACGTGAAGCGCAGCACGTCGAAGACATCGGGCTCGTCGTGCCAGCGAGGAGCGTTCAGCGGGGTGATGCTCGGCGCAAGCGCCCACGTGGCGCGGACGATGCCGCCTGGGTTTCGGCCAAAGGCCCAGTCGAGACGCGACCAGAAGAGCGCGGCGCCCCGCATGTGCAGCTCGCTCGTGCGCGAGGGAGGCCAAGACCACGTCGCGATTTCGGGCGCGACCTCGCCTGCGTTGGGATCGGTGATGGCGCGGTCGGGATGGCCTTGGAACTCCGCGACCGCATCGGCTTCGAGGGCCACGCCGCACGGCGCGACGAGATGGGACAGGTAGGTGGCCTGCGCGATAGCCGACGCCCGATCGGTCGCCGGCGCCGATCGGAACAGCGCCGCGCGCGCAAGCTCGCGGGCCATCGTCGCATCGAGCGAGCAGCCCGGGCGAACCCGCGCATCGAGGACCGTGAACGACCGCGCACGATCGACGTTGGAGCGGACGTCGCGCGCCGCGAGGGTGGTTCGTGCCGTCTCGCCCTCGGCCAGGAACACGTCGTAGGCGAGCGTGTCGGGATCGACGTCCGGTGCGGGCAGGTCGAGGGCGCCGGTCAACGTGGAATAGGCGCGCTCGGCGGACGCGAGGACGGCCAGGATCGTGGTCCCCGGGACGGTGCGCTCGCTCCGCACACAGAGCGGCACACGGGGCGAGCAGGTCCGCGCTTCATGGCGAAACGAAGGCGGCGGGTCGTAGACGATGGGCCCACCCCCGAGCAGGCCGTCCGCCGCCCGTTTGGCCGGAATGTCCTCATTTTCCGCGGCATACGAGGCCTGCGGGGTGACGAGGACGGGGCCGACGGCGGCCAACGCGACCGCGAGCGCGGCCACACGCACTTCATGAAGTGCGGGCCGCCCGGGTCGCTCGAATGCGCGCGCCGTCCTCTTCACGCCCTGTTTCATGCCCGGAGACTCGTCATCGTATGCCGATTTGACACGCAGTTTCGCGGGCCTCTATAACCTTTGGCTGAGGAAAAATGGCCGGTCCGTCCTTCGATCCCAACGGCGCAGTTCGGTTCGACCTTCGCAACGGTACCGCGTCCGACGCGCGGGGTGCTCGGCTCGTGCTCGTACCGAGTACTGCCCTCGGTTCGCTCGACGACGAGAGCCTTGCCCGCATCGGTGCCGAGATCGGCAAGGCGTGTGGCGCCCGCGTAGGCGCTCGCCTCGGCGGCGGCAATGGAGTGCGCAACGCCACGATGGAGGTGGTCGTCTCGCACCTCGCGGGTGAAGTCGCGCTGACGGGCGCCTTCGCCTTCCACATCGAGCGCTGGGGCCGCGCGATGGTGGCTGTCGTCACCAACGCGAGCCTTGCGAACGACGCCTTCGTCGGAGCCCTGCTCGGCGGGGCGATCAGCGCCGCCGCCGGTCGCGACGCAGTCGCGGCGCCTCTCGGCCACGAAGGCTCGACGTCCCGCTTTCTCATCGGCTCGCAGGAGACCGCCGATCGCGTGAAAGCGCTGGTGGCCGAGGGCCGCCGCTATGCCGACATCGTCGCGAACCTGCAGGGGAGTGCATCGTGAACACGAGCCAGAAGATCGCCAAGCTCGAGGCCCTGCTCGTGCGCGTGCAGTCCCGCGCGGTGCAGTCGCGCGCGCCGCGTAGCGAATCGGTGGTGAACACCAAGGCGACGCAGCCGGTTTTCGTCCCGCTGGTTGCCGTGGCAACGCCCGCTCCCCCGACGGTCTCGCCCGAGTCGGAGCCGGTCGCCGTGGCGCCCACGGCTCCCGCCCTCTCCGAGCCGCCGAACGCCGCCGCGACGGAGGCCTTCTTCCAGACGGTTCCGCCGGGCGCCGACTACGACGCCGAGGTCTCCGAGGCGGAGGTCTCCGAAGCGGAGCTCGCGGAAGCCGAGCTCGCAGCGGCGGCGGCCGCCGAGGGCGACGTCGAGAGTGTCGACCTCAATGCGGACGACGTCGAGGTCTCGGCCGAGGTCGTCGAAGTCGACATCGACGTGGAGGAATCCGGAGCCGCCGCGGTGGCGATGGAGAGCGGTGCCCAACCGGTGGCAGCTGCGGCTGGTCCCGACGAACTCGAAGAAGTCGAGGAGCCCGCCGCACGCACGTCGGCGCCGCCGCCCGCCCTTGGCGCGCCCACCGAAGAAGTCGCGCACGTGGCAGCGGCGAACGAGCTCGAAGAGCCGGTTCCGTCGTCGTCGCGTCGTCCTGTGGCGAGCGATGCGCCCGAGGCCGAGGAAGCGTACGAAGAGGAGAGCGCTCCTCGTCACACGCCCCCGCCGGAGTCCGGCAAGCAGGTGGCTGCGCCCTCGGTCAGCCCCGCGCCGCGCAATTCGAGCTTCCCGCCCGAATCGCTCGGAGGTCACACCCTCATCGGTGGCTGGCGCGAGCCGGGCCTCCCGGGAGGACCGCCCGCCATCGGCTCGCCGGTCCGCGTGCCCGGGCCGGGGGCGTTCGCGCCGCAGGCCACGGGCCAGTCCCCGGTCGCGCCTCCTCAGATGGGGCCGCCGTCGACGCTCGGAGCCATGCCGGGCCCGAAGCCCGCGCGTCTGTCACCCGAGGTCGTGCGTCCCGAGCTTCCGGCCGGCGGCCGCGTCGCCACCGTCGAAGGCACGGCGCCCGCGTTCAAGCCCGCCAACTTCGGCGAGCTTCTCGACGCGACGCTCGCTCTCTGACGTTCGGGATTCGCTCGCGAGGGAAGACAGTTCCCTCGCGAGGCTGAACGCCATCCTCCGTCGCGCGCGAGTCAGCCCGAGACCTTGCTCTTGCGATAGGCGGCCGGGGTCTGGGCCGTCCAGCGCCGGAAGGCGCGCGTGAAGTTGGCGACGTCCGAATAGCCGAGCTGCTCGGCGATGCGCTCGATGGGCAGGTCGTCGCGCTCGAGGAGGCGCATGGCCGCTTCTTGCTGTTCCTCGTCGCGCAGCGCAGAGAAAGAGGCGCCTGCCTCGGCGAGCCGCCGCTTCAGGGTGCGCGTCGACATGTGCATCATGCGCGCGACCTCTTCGAGTGAGCGAACGCCGCCGTCGCTCCGCGAAATGAGCTTCTTCGTCCGCACGGCCATGTCTTCCGACGACGCGAGCTCTTCGAGGAGGCGCTCACATTGCTCGCGCGCCATGCGCTTGGCCACCGGGTCGGCCATGAGCAGCGGAAGCGAGAGAAGGCGGTCGTCGAAGCGAAGCCGATTGCTCGGCTGATTGAAGCGAACCGCGGGCGCGAGGTGCGCGAAGCGCGCGAAATAGGCCGGCTCGGGCATCTGGAAGTCGGCCGAGCCTTCGAGCTTTTTCCCGGTGAGCGCGTTGCCGATCTGCCAGATGCCGTAGAGCAGCGCGAAGAGCACCACGTCGCGGGCGTCGCCGAAGTCGGCATGCTCTTCGACGACGAGCGCCGCCTCTCCGGTGCTCCGCTCCATGTGCAAGGACAGCGCGTCTGTGCGCGTGACTGCGAAGCGCTGGGCGAGGTCGAGGGCCTCACCGAGCGTCGATGCGGTCATCGCGGCAAGGCCGACGTAGCCGTGCGCCGAGGCGCGCATTTCGACGCCGAGGTAGAAGCCCAACGCCTGCTCGCGCGTCAGCTCGCGTGCGCGTTCGACGAGGCGTACGAAATCGACGATGGGCAATCGTGCGTCGGGCGGCGCGAGTGTCTCGGCGGACAGGCCCAAGGGGCCGAGCAGCGACGGCGGAGCGATGTCCCACCGCTTCGCGAGCTCCGCCACGTGCAAGGCGTGGATGGCGGCCAGGGTCTTTGGTTCAGCCGAACGGGTAGTCATCGCGTGGCCCGAACTGACAAGAGATTGGCACGCGCCGACCTGCCACGGCAAGCCGGGCGGACAGAGAATTCCTACGATGACGGCCCTTCCCAATGTCCGCGACGTGGAGTTCGACCTCGACGGCGTTCCGCGCCACTGGAACGGTGGACGGAAATCGGTCACGTCGTTCTTCGACGCCCTCTCGGTGTTCTTCCCCGTGGGAGAGCGTTTCTTCATCACGAGCGTTCGTGCCCACGATCGCTACGTGACCGACGATTCGCTCCGCGAAGCCGTGCGTGCTTTCTGCAACCAAGAGGGCATCCACGGTCGCGAGCACACCCGTTACAACGAGATGCTCGAGGCGCAGGGCTATCCGGCGGAGGCGCTCGAACGTGACGTCACGAAGCTTCTCCAGCGCGTGAAGAAGCGAAGCCCGAAGCGCGTGCAGCTCGCGATCACCTGCGCGCTCGAGCACTACACGGCGATCATGGCCCACTTGCTCCTCGAGAATCCCGAGGCGCTCGGTCATGCGCATCCCAAGATGGCGGAGTTGTGGCGCTGGCACGCGGTCGAAGAGAGCGAGCACAAGTCCGTTCCCTACGACGTGTACATCGCCGCCGGCGCTCCATACTACGAGCGCGTGAGCACGATGGTCATCGCCAGCCTGGTCTTCTGGGGCAAGGTGCTCCAGCACCAGGTGAAGATGATGCGCACCGACGGGACGCTCTTCTCGCTGCGCGAGTGGGGCCAGCTCCTTCGCTTCTGGTTCATCGAGCCGGGGCTCTTCCCGCGGATGGCGCCGCTCTGGGTGAAGTACTTCCGTCCCGGATTCCATCCGAACGACATCGACAGCAGTCATCTGCTTCAAGCGTGGCTTCGCACGCAGCGCATCACCGACGAACGCGCCGCGCACGCGCCGGCCTGACGTACGTTCAGTACTGCGCTTCGCGCTAAATCGACGCCGAGAGCGCTGCCTTGAAGGCGTTTCGCGAGACCGCTCTCTCGAGCTTGCGTGCCGACAGCGCAACTCTGTTGCGCTGGGGAATCGTCAACGGAGTGGCGACAGACTTGTGCAAAGGACCATGAATTTCGGGGCCCTCGCCCAACGTGGGCCCCGAAATTCGTGGTCCGTGCAAGAGGTCGCCGTAGTAGGGTCGCGGGCCCATGCGACCCAACTCTGCCGTATCGAGATTTGGTCTCATCAAGCCGGTCGTGCTCGGCGTTGCGCTCAGTGTAACGTGCATGCTTCCGACTGCCGAAGCCGCGCCGAAGCGCTTCGGGCGTGTGTCGACCAGCACGAATGGTGCGTCCAAGCCTTCGGGCCCGTTTCCGTGGTGCGCGCCCGAGTTCGACGCCCTGACGAGCGACATCTGCCACGTCGGCGCGGGCAACGAGCGCGACGGTCGTCGGACGCTCGTCATCTTCCTGCACGGCGCGATCGCCAAGAACACCGACTGGCAGTTCAACCAGGAACGCGCGCTCGCGCGTCAGGCCAAGCAGAGCGGTTTCGAAGCGATCTTCCCGCGCTCACCGCTGCGCGAGTCCGGCTACCTATGGCCCGGCTCGAAGTCGGAAGACGTCGAAGAGAAGCTGATCGACTCCTGGATGGCGGCCAAGAAGCAGCTCGAGGCGCGCAATGGCCGTCCATTCGACGACGTGTTCGTCATGGGGTTCTCGAGCGGCGCGTACTTCACGAGCTCGCTCGCCATTCGTGACCGCGCGAAGGTCGACGGCTACGCGGTCTTCGCGGGCGGCACGCCCTTCGGGGCGATCGCCCAGCCCGCGCGGCGTCCGCCGGTGTTCGTCGGCGTGTGCGCGACCGACTCGCAAACGGCTTCGCACTCGCGCGCGTTCGCGGGCGCGCTTGCGGCTCACGGTTTTCCGTACCGCGCCGACGAGCAGCAGGTCGGGCACATGTTCTCGGACATCCACGTGGCTCACGCCGTCGCGTATCTGCGTTCGGCGTCGACGAAGACCCGGGCCAAAGACGCCAAGTAGGTCGTCAGCCGAACTCGTCGTCGAGCGGCAGGAGGGGCTGCTTTTTCAGCTCGTCCGTCGTCTTCTTCAGCTCGCGGGCGAAGACGGGGTGCTTGGCGAGGACGTCTTCGAGCCTCTTCGCCGAGGCGCCGGGAACGGCTTCGCGCGCGAGCCAGACGTCTTCGAACATCGTCTCCGTCGCCGCGACGGCGAGCGAAGGAAATGCGCCGTCGGCCACTTCTCCGACGCCCACGATGAGCAGGCGCGACCACAGCGCCTTCATGGCGTGCGTGAAGATGCTTTCGAAGGCACGGCCCTTGAGATCCATGTCGGCGCGGATCTGCTTCGTGGAACGGGGCGAGCTCTCGCGCAACAGATCCAGGATGTCCATCGACTCGCGCGGCAGACCACGGAAGATGTCGATGCGCTTCTTCGCGAACGTCCCGAGCAACGCGTGGAAGACCGGGAGCGAGAAGAACGTGGCCCTGCCGCGGAACCACTTCGCGTAGGCCACGTCGCCCGAGCGCGCGAGCTTCTCGCGCAAGTGCCAAAGCGACACGACGCGGGGGTCGGCGTTCTCGTCCCAGTCCCAGCGCATCTTGCTGCGGGGATGCAGGCCGTTCCAGAGTGAAGGCGGCTCCGCGCGGTTTTCGAGCGGGAAAACCAGGCAGATCCCCAGGCGATCGACGAGCTCGACCGCCCGCGCGTAAGCCGACTTCATGGGGAAATTGTACAGCCTCTCGTCGAACGAATCAGACACGACGAACGGCGCAACACCCGGCGGCGTTGCGCCGCGTGATCATCGCATCACTTCGGGCCGCCCGACGCGCAGTGCCCGTTGATGCACTGGACGCTGCTGCCGTTCGAGCCGCAGCAGTCGGCAGCCGTCGTGCACTTCTCGAAGTCCTGCGCGCAGCCCGAGGGCTTGTCGGTGCAGACGAACCCCGTGCCGCCGTCGGCCCCGTCGGCCTGACGGCAGTAGCCGCCGCAACACTCGTCACCGGACTCGCACGACTCGCCGTTCGCGTGGCAGGGGTCGAGCGCCCAGAAGCCGCGCATGTTGCCGGTGCCGAGCTCCTGACCGGGGAGGTAGAAGGCGGGGTGGCTGCGGTCCTTGCCCGGCGTCGGGTTGATGTCGATCGCCGCGACCCACAGCTTCTTGCGCGGGCTCCGCTCGTCTGTGCCTGGGCCGGTTCCCCACGGGTCCGTCGACGCGGGCAGGAGCTTGCCGTAACAGCGGCGGCTCGTGAAGACGACCCAGAAGTAGCCGCCCGACGCGACGGGCAGCACGGTGGGCTCGAAGTTCAGGTGGCCTTCGGCTGCTTCGCCATAGGGGAGGTATGGCGTGCCCATCGCCGTGTCGGTGCCGTTGAAGCCGTTGAGCGCGGGGAGCGCCGCGCGCTGCTTGGTGGCGACATCGACGAGGTAAATGTCGCCGTTGTTCCCTTTCTGCGTCCCGAAATCGATGACCGTGTCCGACCGCGAGCCGGAGTGGAAGACGATGGCCTTCGAGTCGGGCAGGAATGCCGGCCAAGCGGCGAAGTGGGGATCGCTCCAGAGCGCCGTCGCGGCCGAGAAGGTGAGCGTCGCCTGGTCGAAGGACATCATCGTGAGAGACTTGCCCGTGTTGTCGACCTTGCGATCGTTGAAGACGATGAACTTGCCGTCGGGTGAAAACGACGGCATCTGCGCCTGCTCCGTCGCACCCCAGCCCTGGACGCCCGGGACCGGCGTGCCCGTCGTCGGATCGACGAGGGTCGAATACTGGCCGCTCGCGTTCGTGAGGCCGCGGACGCCGCCCCCGTTGTTCGAGTGGGTCATCATGTATTTGGCGTCGGGCGTCAGCGCCGCGAACGCGTAAGCCCCCTTGGGCTGTGCGTGGCCGGCCGTGGCGTTGCCGGACTTGTCGACGGAGAACATGCCGCTGTTCTTCGGGTCGCCGTCGCCCCAATCGATGCCCGTCGCGATGACGGTGCCGTTCGCCGCGACGCTATGGCAGACCGAGCAGCCCGCCTGGAGAACCGCGGCGTCGTCTTTCGACCCCGGGCGTACCTTGAGGATCGCGCCCGTGCCGCCGGCCTGGGGTGTGTCGTACGTGTTGTAATAGACGGTGCCCTGCAAGCTCGCCGGAGCGATCGTCCAGGTCTCCTCGACCGGACCCACGACGACGCCGCCGCTCTTCTTCGTGAGCGAGACCTTGACGGTGTCGCTCCCCGAGGCGCTCTGCGTAATCGTGCGCCAGCGGTTCTCGTCGAGGGCGACGTGCCCGTTCGATGCGCCGAAGAACGCGTCGTACGTGAAGTGCTTCGACTGGAAGCGAACGAGCGCCTGGTCGGCATTCGTACCCGCGAACTGGATGAGCGGTGAGCGAAGACCGCGCGGGAAGACCGTGGCGTCGTACGGATAGAGCCACTTGAACGCCGAGTCGCCCGTGAGCGGGCCGCCGGCCGTGAGAGCCGATTGATCTCCTGCGCTGAGACCATTGGCATCGACGAGGGACACGTTGACGGTCACCGAGGTCTGCGCCGTGCGGCTTCCGATCTTGGCGGTGACCATGGCCACGCCGCCGACGAAGCCGTTGGCGGTGAAGAGACCGCCGTTGACCTGGATGTCGCCGAGCGTTCCGACGTCGAGTGACCACGACGCCGGTAGTTCCTGCTGCGTGCCCTTTGCAAACGCGTGGAACTGCTGCGACACGGGGCTGCCCGTCGCTGTGAGGACGGGATTGAGCGGAGAGATGTCGAACTCGACGTCCGCAACGCCGCCGCCGTCGACGTCGAAACCTCCGGAGGAACCGTTGTCTCCGCTGCTGCCGGTCGGGCTGGAGCCGTCCGTCGAGTCACTTCCACAAGCGCCTACCGCCAGGCCTGCACCCAGCGCTACCGCGAGCCCGATTCCGAGCGTCCAACGGCTCATCGCATCTCCTCTCGCGCGACGGCTGTCGTCGCTGCGACGCAACAATTTACCTGGCGCACGGAGACAAGCCCATAATTCCGACGTCTCCGAGCACAACGAGTGGGAGCACGTGGGGGCCGCTCTCCTTACAGGGAAGGCCGTTTACGTCGTAGTTTTCAGAGCCACTCGACGTTCGCGTGATTGAGCCACGTGCGCTGCCGCCGCGCGAAGATACGCGTCGACTGCACGATGGCGTCGCGCAACGCTTCGCGCGGGAGCTCTCCGCGTACGAAGGCGTGGACCTCTTTGTAGCCGACCGAGGCCATCGCACGCGCGTTGCCGTAGCCGCGCTCGACGAGGCTGCTCACTTCGTCGATCCAGCCCTGGGCTAGCCAGCCGTCGACGCGACGAGCGATGCGTTCGGTCAGCTCGGCGGGCTCGGTGCGAACGCCGACGAGCGCCGCGTCGATCTTCGTCTCGCGGAAGCCGTGCTCGGCCTGCCACTCGGACATGGGTTTGCCGGAGAGCTCGAAGACTTCGAGCGCGCGGCTCACGCGCACGACGTCATTCGGGTGGAGCCGCTGCGCGGATGCGGGATCTTTCTCGGCGAGCATCGCGTGGAGCGCGGGCCGACCTTGCTGCTCGGCGATCTCCTTGTGACGCGCGCGGATGACCGGATCGGCAGCAGGCGTGTCGACCAGGCCGAGCACGAGCGAGCGAACCCAGAAGAAGGTGCCGCCGCAGAGCACGGGGACTTTGCCGCGCGCACGTACCTCCGCAATCGCGGCCTCGGCGAGTCGTGCGTAACCGACCGCGTCGATCGGCTCGAGCGGATCGAACGAGTCGATCAGATGATGAGGAGCGCGGGCGCGCTCTTCGGCCGAAGGCTTGCCCGACCCGATGTCGAAGTGGCGGTAGATCTGCACGCTGTCTGCCGAAACGATCTCACCGCCGATGCGCTCACACACGGCAATGGCGAGATCGGTCTTGCCGCTCGCTGTGGGCCCCACGACGGCCAGCAACCGCGAGGGCTTCTCGGTGGCGAGCGCGACGGCGCGGTCGACGCGGCGCGCGAAAACGGAATCCGAACTACCTTCCAACGCGTCTCTCCAGCTCTCCGAACGAGAGCCGCATGATGACCGGCCTGCCGTGAGGGCAATGTCCGGCGAAGTCGACTTGATCGAGGGCGCGAAGGAGTGCCTCGGCCTCCTCGCGTGAGATGGCATCGCCAGCGCGAATCGATCCGTGACAGGCCATCGTCGCGAGCACGAGGTCGATCGCGCCGCGGAACGGCCTCCCGGCGGCGCGCGAGAGCTCGGCGGCGAGGTCACGCACGATACGGGCGGGTTGTGCGCGCGCGAGCAGATCGGGAACGCCGTGCACCGCGACGGCGCTCTCTCCGACGGCGCGCACTTCGACGCCAAGGCTGGCGATTTCGTCCGCTTGATCTTCGAGCAGCGCGACTTCGCTCGGCGTGAGCTCGACGACCTCGGGCAAAAGGAGCTTCTGGATGCCGAGCCCGCGGCTCGCATAGGCGCGACGCAGGCGATCGAACGTGACGCGTTCGGCGGCGGCGTGTTGATCGAGGACGTAAAGTCCGTCGTTGCCTTCGCAGACGAGGAAGGTGGCCTTCACCTGGCCGACGAACCTGAGCGAGGCATAGAGGCTCTCGCCGCCGAAGAGATCCGTCGCCGGCGCAGCAGGCTCGCTTCGTTCCGCGAACAGATTCGTGGTCGGAAGCGGCAGGGGCGGAGGAAGCTCGCCGCGCGACGTCGATGCCGATGTTGCCATCGGCTCGCGCACGTCGAAGAGAGGCATCGGCGGTGGCTCGTACACCTCCACTTCGGCGCTTGCGTCGGATTCCTTGGTTCGCGATGCGGTGACCCACGCGGGTGGACCTGAGCGAGGGCCCGCGGACCATCCGGGAGGACGCGCCCACGGAGCGCCGGGCGTGCCTCCGAGCGTCGGAAGGCCAAACGCTTTCGACAGCGCTGCCCCGAGCTCGCGCGTAATCGCGTCGAAGATGCCTCGCGCGTCCGCGAAGCGCACCTCGGCCTTCTGCGGGTGCACGTTCACGTCGACGACGTCGGGCGGAACGTCGAGCCACACCACGCCGACGGGGTAACGGCCGCTCTCCAGAACGGAGCCGTAGCTTTGTGCGACGGCGCGTGCGAAGAGGCGATCGCGGACGTGCCTCCCGTTGACGAGCAACGAGAGACCGGTCGTGCCGGCACGTGCGCGTTCGGGAGGTGCGAGCAACGCTTCGACGCGGATGGGCCCGCGTTCGACGAGGCATTCGGCGAGCTTCTCGCCGGTGAGGGCCGTGCGCACGCGATCGGCGCGGGTGGCTGCGCGCAGGTATTCGCGAACGACGCGGCCGTCGCGTGAGAGCACGAAGGTCACGTCGGGACGTGCGAGAGCCGCGCCGAGGATCACGTCGCCGACGTGCGCGCTCTCGGTTGCCGTGGCCTTGAGGAACTTCCGGCGCGCGGGGACGTTGAAGAACAGATCGCGGACTTCGATCGTGGTGCCGACGGCGCCACCCGCGGGCTGCGCGGGACCAGGCCCCGTTCCTTCGGCGTAGACCTCGACGCCCTCGTTGCCGCCGCGGGGCCGCGTGCGCAGCAGCAGGCGCGAGACGGAGGCGATGCTGGGGATCGCCTCGCCGCGGAAGCCGAAGGTGCCGAGCGCGGCGAGGTCGGCGATCTTCGCGATCTTGCTCGTCGCGTGGCGATCGAAGCAGGCGACGGCGTCGTCGGCGGTCATCCCTTCGCCGTCGTCGGTGACGCGAATGAGCGTTCGCCCGCCTTGCTCGATGTCGACGACGATGCGCGTGGCGCCTGCGTCGAGCGAGTTCTCGACGAGCTCCTTCACGATGCTCGACGGACGCTCGACGACCTCGCCGGCGGCGATCTGGTTCGCCAGCTCGTCCGAGAGCTTCCGGATGCGCCCCATCGAGCGTGCACATAGCACGTCGATGCCCGCGCGAGAGGAGCTACGAGGCTACGGGCCTTCTTCGGCGGGGTTCGCGGCGACGTCGAAGAACTCGCGCGAGCGCCGTCGCGTGAGTGCCAGGAGGACCAGGCCGCTCGCCGTGGTCTGGAGCAACAGCCAGAACGGTCCGTAGACCTGACGAGCGCTCTCGATCCCGGGCGCGACCTTCGCGAACTCCTCGGGAGGGAGCGCCTCTTGCTGCTGGATGAGGACGCCCTCGAGCTGCCAGTCGAGCTTCGCCATCCGGACGTCTTTGGTCAGGTAGTACTGCGCGAGCACGACCGCGGCCTGAACCCCGACGACCTGGACGAGCGCGTGGCGCGTGTTCCTCCGGCCGCCGAGACCGAGTGCCGAGAGCGCGAGCATAGAGGCGCCGAGGACGAAGATTGCGGCCGCCATGGGAACGACGCGATTGCGCGCGGCGTCGGCCACCTCGGTGAAATGTTCGTAGCGTTCGTCGGCTCGAGCGCGGTTGGCCTCGTCGCGGATCGGCGCGTTGAGCACGGCTTTGTAGTCCGTCTCACCGCGGTAGAAGGCCAGCGTGCTGCAGCCCTCGGTCCACAGCCCGGCGCCCATCATGAGCGAGACGACGAGCGCGACGACGAGATAGCGCGGGCGACGTGCGGGTGACGGCCGTGCCGCAAATCCGCTCGGACGCACCCGGCCTGTTTCGACGGTCCGGATGCTATCGATGGACGGCTCGACCGGCTCGGCTTGCGGCCGCGGGGGAGGGGCGCTCGTGTGACTCGAAGGCGCGCCCGTAGGCTCCAACTCCCCCTTGGAGGAATTGGACGAATCCGGGGGCGGCGGCGCTTCCGACATCGCTCTGCGCTTAGCACGGGCAAGCCGGCGTCGCACGCTTGCGAAAAGTGGCGGCCCATGCGGGGAGAATCGAGAAAGGAAGGCTGAGTTTCGTGGTATTTGCACCCTTTCAATGCGGCTCGGCATTCGCCGAGTCCTCTTGGACCGACGTGGACTCCGTCCAGCCATGCTGGACTCCGTCCACTCCGATTCAACACAGCCTCGGGGGCTTCATGCGCGCGTTTGGGAATCGTCGAACCATCGGATTCGTACTGGCTGCTGCCGTCCTGACGGCGCCGGCATTTGCACAAGCACCGGCGCCGAAGGCCGCTCCGGCAGCTGCCAAGGGAACCAAGAAGGCGGACGCTCCGCCTCCTGCCGCCGACGTGGCGCCCGCCATGCAGAAGATCCGTTCGGGCGAAGAAGCGCAGATCCGCGAAGGCCTCGACGACGTGCGCATCGCCGGACCGCGCGGCGCGGCGGCAGCACCTGCGGTGTCCGAGGCGCTCGGTCGTGGGCTCTCGCTCCCCCTCACCGAGGCGGCGATCGAGACGCTCGGCGAGCTCGAGTCCGAAGCGGGGAGCGCAGCCCTCGCGCAGTACGCCACGCATCGTGATCCGAAGATTCGACGCGCCGCCGTGAAGGCGCTCACGCGCACGAAGGGGAACGCGGCGACGGTTGCCCTCCGTCGTTCGCTCTCCGATTCCGATGCCATGGTGCGTGGCCTCGCGGCCAGCGGGCTCGGTGCGCTCAAGGCCAAGGACACCGTCTCGGAGCTGTTCCTCGCGCTCGATCATCGTGTGAACGAAGCCGCCGCATCGATCGGCCAGCTCTGCAGCGTCGAGCAGTGCGAACAGCTCGCCGGCAAGCTTGGGAAGTTCCCGTTCGACGTCGTCACCGGCGGCCTCGACCAGGTGCTCTTCCGTCCGTCGACCGAGATCAACGACGACGCCAAGGTGAAGGTCATCGGGCGCCTTCGCGAGCTCGGTACGATCGAGAGCAACAAGTTCTTGCGCGACGTGCAGAAGCGCGCGCAAGCGGCGGGCATGTCGGGCCGCGTCCGGCAGGCCATCGACCAAGCCGTTCTCGCCACGTCGGGAGGTGCGAAATGAGCCGCCTTCGTTCCACGCTTTCGCGTCTCGTCGGTCTGACCGCGCTCACGCTCTCGCTCGGCGCGAGCACCTTGGCGTGCGCGGGCGACTCCTCGCGTCCGAGCTTGTTCTCGACGAACTGGCTCGACGACCAGGGCAAGAGCATCGACGAAGTGCGCGCCAAGCTCCACGGCGCGAAGCCCACGGCCAATGCCGATCTCGTCGTCGCGGTGGCCGGTCCTCGCGCCGACAAACTCATCGGCGCGCCGCTGAACGGTGGATCCAACTGGACGTTCGAGCATCCGCTCGATGCGCGTCCCGTCATCGCGGGCAGTGTCGTCGTCGGCTCGGGCGCGGGCGAAGTCTTCGCGCTCGATGCGACCACCGGCAAGAAGCTCTGGGCTCGCCCCACGGGCGGCGCCGCGCTCCTCGGCGCGGGTGACGATGGCGCGGCCACGGTCGTGACCCTCGCGCGCGGCACTGGTTCGGCGATGCTCGTCGTCGGACGTGACGGCGCGGTCAAGCGCCAGCTCGAGACCGACAAGCTGCTCGGTGATCCGGCCATCGTCGCCGGCGTGGTGTTCGTGCCGTGGCAGAACCAGTACGTCAGCGCGATTGACGTGACGAGCGGCGAGGAGCTCGGGCGCGTCGTTCTCCGCGACAAGGTCTCGCGCGCGACCACCATCGGCGGTGGGCTCTACTTCGGCGAAGCCGCCTTCGTGCGCTTCGACGAGAAGATCGGGCTCGCGTCCGGCGGCGGTGCGAATCGCGTCGGCCTTCCGAGTCGCGAGCTCCCCGGGACGCCGCGCTTGCTCGTGCCCGGCACGGAGAAGCTTCCCCCGGTTGCGAACGCGCGCGACCGCGATCGCCTCTTCGCTCGTCCGAGCGGCCCCGAAGGTCCCCTCGCGATCGACTCGGGCCGCTTCTACGCGAGCTACTTCCGCCTCGTGCTCGGCTTCGAGACGTCGCGCGGGCAGCTGGCGTGGGTGCACACGCACGGCAGTGACGTCATCGGCGGAGAGGCGGTCGGCAACGGCGTCGTCCTCTGCGACGAGCTCGGCAAGATCGTCGTGCTCGACGCCAAGACGGGCCAGGTTTCGAGCGAGAAGTCGCTCGGCGAGCCCATCAAGAGCTGCGTTACCCATGCCGACACCTTCACGGCGCCGTCCGCACAGGGGGGGCCGTCGCTCGGTGCGCAGATCGCGGAGGCCGTGGCGAGCCGCGAGGCCACGCTCGCGACCGCGCAGCGCCTCTTGCTTCGCGAGCTCGCGACCCTCGAGGACGAGAGCGCCACGAAGACGCTCATCGAGATCGCCTCCGATCCGCGCGCGGCTCCGGTGCTGATCGCCGACGCGCGCGCGGCCCTCGCCACGCGTCGCAACGGCGCGAGCTACATGCTCACCGCGCTCGGCAAGCACTACGACTTCCTCCGCGACACGCTTCTTTCGCCGCCGGTCGGTCCGATCGCCGATGCGCTCGCAGCCATGAAGGAGACGCGTGGCGCGCCGCTGCTCGCCGCGCACCTGCTCGACCCGGCCAACACCGACGACGACGTTCGTCGCAACGCCGCCGCCCTTGCCACGCTCGCCACGAAGGACGAGCTCCCGACGCTTCGTCAGTTCTTCGCGATCTACCGAGGAACGGCCGGAACCGACGACGTGGCGACCGCCGTGGGAAGCGTCGGCGAGGCCCTCGTTCGTCTCGACGCCAAAGAAGGCCGGGCGATCGTCGAACGCGCCGCGAAGGACCCGATGACGGTTGCGCTCGCCAAGTCACGCCTCGAGGCCCTTCTCGCTGCGTCCCCGGCTTCCGACAAGGCGACGGCAAAGGCCGACGATGCGGAAAAGTCGGGCGACAAGAAGCCAACGCACAAAATGCCCGAGAAGCCCGAGAGGCCCGCGGACAAGGCGGCCGAGAAGGGCGGCGCGAAGAAGTAGGGCGGGGAAGGCGGGCGGCTTGGCCGAGCTTGTTCGGCACGCCCGCTCGAACCTTGCCACCGAACGGGAAACGAGCGATGGAGTTCGCATCATGAGCCGCTTCGTCCTCGTTTCCGCGATCGCTGCCGTGGCTGCCCTTGCGGCCTGCGGTGGCTCGTCCAAGCCGTCCGAAGTCCCTGATTTCTCGACCAACAGTCCGTCCACGAAGACGGCCGCCGACGCCGGGCCCGCGCCCGACAAGACCGCCACGCAGGCCGCGGCCCTCGAGTCGCTGACGGCCGAAGAGGGGAAGAAGAACGCCTGTGACGAAGGTCACAAGGCGGCTCTCGAGAAGCTCCTCGCGGACGTCGAAGCGACCATGAAGGCGAAGACCGGCGAAGACGGCAAGCCGCTCGGCTTCCAGTTGGTCGGCAAGCGCATCGTTCCGCTCGGCAACAGCGCGGCACAGAGCGAGATGTCGGTCACCGGGCGCGGTACCGACGTGCACGTCCTCGCGTTCGGCGCGAAGGACGTCTCGCTCGACGTTCTCGTCGGCAACTCCGCGGCGACCACGATGCGTTCACCGTTCCAGCACAGCGCCACGGCCAACCCTCCGAGCCTCGACATCCCGAAGGTCGGCACGGTGACCGAAGTGCAGACCGACAGCCGCGAAGTTCAGATCAAGCCGGGCGCGCCGCTCGTCATCAAGCTCAGCGGACAGGGCTGCGCCGCGTTCATCACGTTCCTCAAGCCCTAGAGCCCCTCACATCACTTGTGGACGATGACCCGGGTTCCCGGGTTGTCCTTGGTGGCCTTGACCCCGTGCCAGCCCTCGGGAAGCACGGGGCCGGCCCATAGGAAGATGCGCCGCGCGTCGTGCGGGATGATGTTCACGCAGCCGTGGCTCTTCTCGCGCCCGAACATCGAGTGCCAGAAGGCGCCGTGTAGCGCGTAGCTCTTCTCGAAGTACATGACCCACGGCACGTCCTCGATGCGGTACGTGCCGTCGGCCGCCGCGTCGCCGTCCATCGTGGTGGTGACGTGCTTTTCGCGGACGCGGAACGAGCCTTCGACGGTGCGGTGATCCTTGGCCGGATCGTCGTCGTGGCGGCCGGTGGAGACGATGGTGGCGTACACTGGCTTTTCGCCTTCGAGCGCCACGAGCGACTGGCGGCGCAGGTCGACGTCGATCCACTTCTCGCCGGGCGTGAGATCGGCCGGAGGCTTGGACGGGCCCGTGACGATCGCCGCGTCGATGTCGCGCACGTAGAAGCCCTTGTCGGTCTCCCAGTAATTGCGGTTGTCGACGACCTCGCGCTTGCCCGTGAGCTGGAGGATCGTGAAGCGGTCGATCTTCTCGTGGCGCGTGACCTTGGGGCCTTCGACGTTGCACTCGCGCGCACGAGGGCTGACGATGAACGCGAGGGGAAGCTTGCGCGTCTCCCCCGGGGCGGTGAAGTCGATGCCTTCGAACTCCTTCTTCGTCTCGTGGACGATGAGGTGGTCCTTCGGCGCGTAATAGCCCGAGGCGGTGTGCCAGAAGCTGCCCGAGGAGCCGTCGACCTTCTTGTCGAGCGCGAGATAGAAGCCCTTGAGCATGCGCTCGGCCACGAGGGACGACTCGCCCTTGAGGTCGTCGAAGCCCACGTGGGTCTTCGCGTCGTCCGCGCCTTTGAGGTATGCGGGCACCTCTTCGCCGTCAGCCTTCAGCTTCTTGGCGATGTCGCTCGACTTGACGCCCTTGCCGATGGCCAGCGTCTTTTCGAACGTTTTACGTTCGGCCTTGAGCGGAACGCGCCGATAGAGCGGCGTGCCGGGCGTGAGGTTCAGCCCATAGTCGAACGGCAGATCGCGATCGATGAACGGCGCATGAGGAGCGGTCTTGAGCTCCTTGTGGTTCGGATCGACCGTCGCGAATTTCCCGCACACGAAGCCGCCGGTGACGAGCTCGTACCAGCCGCCCTCGCAGTTGGCCTTCTTGATGGGGTCGGGCTTGACGGCCACCTTCTCGCCGCGCCGGAAGTAGCCAAGCCTGATGACGTCTTTGCGATCGTCGCTCGTCTTGCTCGGATCTTTGGGCGGCCACTCGGTGGCGCTGAAAATGGGGGCGATGGCGCCGAACGCGTAGAGCACCGGGCCACTCCAGGGCGGGGCGCCGCCGTCGGCGTCGGTCAGCGTGGCCTTGCCCGCGCCATTGGCTTCGGTGGCCTCCGCGCCACCCTCGGCGTTGGCTTCGCCTCCGTCGGCTTGCGCCGAAGACGAACGCTTGCACCCCTCGCCCGCGCCGAGCGCAGCACCGAGAAGGAGAACCTGGGAGAGAGCGGTGACGAACGGCGACCCGTGACGCAAAGCGCCCGAACTTTCCGACGGGCCGCGCCCGAGTGCAAGCCGGCCGTGACGTTATCGGCCGGCTATTTTTGCGGGGATCGGCGGGGAATAGAGAGGCGGGAGTCGGTCGTTTCCCGGCCTTGTGCCTGGATCAGGCCTCGGGGAGGAGGCCGTCGTAGAGTTTCAACACGTCTTCGCGCGCGAAGAGGCAGCACTCGCTGCCCATCGGGAACTCGCTGCACGGATGAGGCCGAAGCTCGTAGATCCCGCAGCGGTTGTCCTGCTGCAGATGGCGACACCGCTTGTTGCGGAGGAGCGTGAGGACCAACTTCCCGTCCTTGTCACGCCTCGCGTACGGCGGCTTGGCGAGCTCGGGGCGGCCACCCTCTTTGAAGCGCTCGACGTCCGACGGCTGGAGGATGACCTCGTTGTCACGACAGCACGCTGCGCAGTCGGTGCAGTCGAACGCGACCTTGCGCGTGGGGCCGGGGTGGATCGAGTCGCGCTCGACGCGGCGCTTGGCAATCCAGAGGCAGTCACGCGGAACGAGCGTCCACGCGAGGCCCTTCAGCGCGCCGCGCGTCTCGACGTTCCACTTCCACTTCGCCATGTCGTAGATGCCCCAAGCGCCGAAGTCGTCGGGGTTGTCCTCGGCGGGCTCCTGGAAGACGAAGAGCACGCGCTTGTCGGTCTCCCAGACGAAGGCGTGACCTCCGGCGCGGACATGAGCCGCAGCCTCCTTCACCCACTTCTTCTTGAAGCTCCTCGCGATCGGCCGGTGCACGGGCTTGACGGACATGTGGGGAGCTTCTTACCAAACGAATCGCGGCGCGGGGAGGGTGCTTGGTCGCGTTGTTCGGCCCGTCGAGGCGCGCGCGTTCGGATGCGGTCCGCGCCGGCACCGTTGACGGCCGTGGTTCGCCTCGCGAGCATGGCGGCCATGCGCGCCGCCGTCATCGTCGAAGGGGCAGGGAACCGCCAACTCGAGCTTCGTGACGTGGAGACACCGAATCCAGGCCCGGGCCAGGTTCGCGTTCGCATCCACGCGACGGCCGTCAACCGCGCGGATCTGCTCCAAGTCGCCGGCCACTACCCGGCGCCTCCCGATGCACCTGCCGACATCCCGGGCCTCGAGATTGCCGGCGAAGTCGATGCCATCGGTCCTGGCGTGCTCGACCTCTCGGTGGGCGAGCGCGTCTTCGGTCTCGTCGGCGGAGGTGCCTATGCCGAAGCCGTCGTGGTGTACGCGCGAACGCTCGCCAAGATGCCCGTGGGCCTCTCGTTCACCGACGCGGCCGCGATTCCCGAGGCCTTCATCACGGCCTACGACGCCGTTGTCACGCAGGCAGGGCTCTCGGCCGGCGAGACCCTCCTCGTCCACGCGGTGGGGAGCGGCGTCGGAACCGCGGCCGTTCAGATCGCCAGGGCGATCGGCGCCGACGCCATCGGCACGGCGCGCGGCGAAAAGAAGCTCGTTCAGGCCGCGGGGATCGGTCTCCGTCACGGCATCGTTCCCAAGGTTCGCGAGGACAAGAGCCCGGAGTTCGCGAGCGACGTTCGCAATCTGACGAACGGACGCGGCGCCGACGTGTGCCTCGAGCTCGTCGGAGGGGCTTACGTGCCCGAGAGCATCGACGCCCTCGCCCAGCGCGGCCGTTTGATGTTGGTCGGACTCATGGCCGGAAACCGGACGAACCTCGACCTCGGCCGCGTCCTCTCACGCCGCCTGACCGTCACCGGCACCGTGCTTCGCTCGCGCCCGCTCGAGGAGAAAATCGCCGCCGGCCAGCTTCTCGCGCGCCACATTGCGCCGCTCGTCGGGGCAGGCGTGTTCACGCCCGTCGTCGATCGCGTGATGCCCCTTGCCGAGGTGGCTGCCGCGCACGCCTACGTGGCGAGCAACGAAGGCTTCGGCAAGGTCGTGCTCAGCGTGACGTGACCGCGCGCTGATTCAGTGATTGCGGGCGTGCTCGAGGCAGAGGTCGCGAGGCTTGCCCCCGCACTTCTCGCACGAACAGACGCGAATGTCGGCGCCGTCGTCCTGACGCGCGCCGCAGATCGCGCACGAGCGTCCTTCTGTGACGACGGGCCCGGCGGAGCGGATCGACGCACGTCGCATCGATTGCTTCATGACGAGCCGTCGACCACGAAGCAGGGCCATCAGATGGCCGCCGAAGAACACGAAGTAATTGGCAAACGCCGCAAGAATCGCGGCCTTGGTGCCGATATCGCCGATGACGACGTTCCAGCCGATGTACGCGCCGAGGAGCAGCGCGAGCCACTTGATACGAACCGGCAGGATGAAGAACAGCGTGATGACGTAGTCGGGATAGAGCGTGGCGAACGCGAAATAGACCGACGTGTTCAGCCAGAAGTTACCCTGGGGCTCGCGCGTGATGAGCGCGGCGGCGGTCGTGCCGAGCGCGCCAATCAAATAGTAGACGTTGAACTTGAACGCGCCCCACTCCTGCTCGAGCGCCGTCCCCATGATCCAGAAGAAGTAGAGGACGAAGAACACCCAGAAGAGCGAGAGCGACTGCGGCAAGAACAGGTACGAAACGACCCGCCAGGGCTGCTTCGCGACCAGCGCAGGGTCGAGCTCGAGAGCACCGTAGAGCTCGGGGCGAACCTGAATCAGGACGAAGGCAATCGCCATCCCGCCGACGATGAAGGTCGTCAGGCGTTCAATCGCGAGCTTTCCGAGAAAGCCTCGCTCGAGTCGCGCAAGAATCCGGTCCATTGCGCGCGCGAGCTTAGCTCACCGCTTCGCGTCCTACACGTGTCATCCGAATCGCACGGGCGTGTCGCGGACGAGCTTTCTCCCGACGCACGACGGCCCGGCTAAGCCCCGATGCGATTCGCGGCCCGGCGGTCAGTTGTTGGGCGAGCCGCACTTCAACCAGGTCTCGATCTTGGTGATGACCGCCTGATCGAGTTGCCCGCCGGACGGCATGTGCACGCCGCAATAACCCGTCGCGTACATGTTGCAGGCCATGCCGGATTGCTTGTCGTCGGTCGAGCACGGATTGATGTACGTCAGCGTTCCCGATGCGCCGTTGTTGATCTGCAGGCTGGCGAAGGCGTCCCAGGTTGCCTTCGCGTTGGCGGTATCGATCGGTGGCTGGTTGGCGGGGGTGACGCCGCCGTGACAGCCCCCGACGAGCGCGCAGTTCGCCGCAGCGAACGCCGGTAGGATCTCGTTCGCAAAGCTCACCGCACACGTGCCGGCGTCGACGAGCCTTCCGCCGTTTGCGACGCAGAGTGGGCCGCTGCTGGCTCCGGCTTCGGCCGCCTTGTTCTCCGACGTACCGGGTTGGGTCAGACCGGCCAGCGCATTCGGATCTCCGTAGTTCGGATCGTCGACGCCCTTCTGGTAGTCCGTCGTACATGCACCGAGGCTCGCGAAGCCCGCGAGGCCCGCGCTGAGCACGCAACAGGAGAGCGAAGCCGCGGCGATCAGCCCCCTGAACGAGCGAGCGAAACGCATGCCCGGATTGTGGCCCTCCGGGCGTATTCGACGCAAGGGTTAGACATGCCCCTCTGATGTTGCGAAAGCGTCGTTGGGATGGAGCGCGCATGAACGCATGGACCAGGCGCGAACCGGATCGACGTCGATCCACTGCTGAATTTACGGCTTGAGGCGAGAGTCTGCCCCGCTACACTCGAGAGACGATGGCCACTCGCTCACGCCTTCCTGGTCTCTCGGAGTCGCTCCCGAACTCGAAGTTTGGAGCGATGACTTTGGCAGTGGCCAAGGTCTGCGTGTTCACGACGATGGCGGCGCTCGCCACGGGATGCGTGAAGGTTGCACCCTACGAGCGTGGGATGCTCGCGCATCCGACGATGACGACCGACGAGATCTCGATTGGTCTCGACTCACACGTGCGCGCCGTGTCCGAAGGCGCTGCCGGTGGCCTCGGCGGCGGAGGCGGTGGTTGCGGCTGCAACTGAGTGCGTACTCGCGGCTCGATTCCGAGCGTGTCGGAACCTTTTCGTGCAACAGAAATACTGCGCGTAACTCATTGAGTTCCGCTAGCGTGAGGACGTGATTTCGCGCCTCATCGCGGGGCCACGCGACATGGGCCATCCACGGCGTGGTTCGTGCGTAGAACCGCGTCCAATCGTTCGTGGCCATTGGCGTGCGTGGCTGTTCGCTCTGCTCATGGGAGCGGTGCTCTTCTTCACGACGCCGCTCGCGCGTGCTGCCGCCGACGATGCCGTTCGCGACGCAGTCCATCAGGTCATGTCCGAGGACTACCCGGGTAGTCTCGGGCCCGCGAAGAAGAAGCTGCAAGACCAGCTGACGATCTGCCTCAAGAAAGGCTGCTCCGGTCCGGTCAAAGCCGAGATCTACGTCTCGCTCGGCATGGTCTCTTCGCAACTCGGTCAAGTCGACGAAGCAAAACAGAACTTCAAAAGCGCATTCTCTTCGGACCCGAATGCGAAGCTCCCGTCGACGGGAGTTACGCCATCGATCAAATCGCAATTCGAAGAAGTGAAACCAGCGGCTGCGCCTGCGCCTGCGCCTGCCCCCGCGCCTGCCGCGCCAGCGCCCGCGGCCATCAAACCCACGGCCGCTCCCTCCGGCCCTGCCGCTGCAGCACCTGCCGCCGCCGGTGCAGACGAGAGCGAAGAGCCTCCGCCAGGCGGCGTCGGTGCCGCCATCAAATTGATTCAAGAGGCACTCAAAGCCGACCAGGACGGCCACCTCGACGAGTGCATCGAGAAGGACAAGGCGGCGCTCAAGATCGAAGAGATGCCGCGTACGCGCCTGCACCTCGCCTCGTGCGAGAGCCGCACGGGCAAACTCGTCGACGCACTCAAAGACGCGCAGAAGGCACTCGAAGTCGGCATTCAGAAGAAAGACGCGGCGGTCATGCGCGTTGCGCGCACGCGCGTCAAAGAGCTGCTCGACCGCATTCCTCACGTCACCTTCGTTCCTCCGCCGGGCGTGCCCGATCTCAAGGTGAGGTTCGACGATCGGCCCGTTCCGAACGAGTCGCTCACCAAGAAGTTCTCGGTCGACCCCGGCAAACACACGGTCGTCGCCGAAGGCACGGTCAACGGCTTCCAATCGACGTTCGAAGAAGAGTACGACGTCAAAGAGAAGGAGCTCGTCACCGTCCACATCACGTTGAAGCCGCCGGCGAACGACTTCATCACGCCAGGGCAGATCAAGTGCATGCTCCAGGCGAAGAGCCAGGAGGAGGTCCAGAAGTGCCTCCCCCAGAACCAGAAGAACCTGGTCATTCGCCTCGGCGGCGAGCTCTCCGGCTATTCGGACACGAACTCCGTCGCCGTCTATACGCCCGCCCTCAATGCCTCGATCGTGTCCCCCACGGCGGGCTGGAACGTCGGCGGCAACTTCATCGTCGATGCCGTGAGCGCGGCCTCGCCCGACATCGTGGCGTCGGCCTCTCCGCCGTTCCGCGAGTATCGCTACGGAGGCGGCGTCACCGGCGGCTACAAGCCCGGACTCTACGGCGCCCAGGCGAGCCTCAGCATGTCGTCGGCGCCCGACTACGTTTCTTACACGGGCGGCCTGCGCCTCACGGGGGACTTCCACGACAAGCTCATCACGCCGTCGATTGGTTACTCCTACAGCCAGGATCACATCGGTCGAGGGCCGAACAACTGGCTCCACGACTTCAACGATCTCAAAGGGCTGCTCCACACACACGAGTTCGAAGCCGGCGTCACCTTCGTGCTTTCGCCCACGTCGGTTCTCCTCGTGGGCGGCACACTGCAGATCGAGCGTGGCGACCAATCGCAGCCCTATCGCTACGTCGCGATGTTCGATCCCGACAACGTGGCTCCGTTCATGCCGAAGGGCGCAACGGTCGATCTCGTCAATCGATCGCGTCTGCCGATCAAGCCGCTCGAGCAGCTCCCCACCGAGCGCAATCGCTACGCGCTCGGCGTGCGTTTCAACAAGCGCATGAACAGCGCCACGCTGCGCGTCGAGCAGCGCTTCTATGCCGACACCTGGGCCATCAAGGCGTCGTCCACGGACGCGCGCTACATGGTCGATCTCTCGCGTCACCTCCGCGTGTGGCCGCACCTGCGCCTGCACGCTCAGACGGGCGCGAACTTCTACCAGCTCGCCTACTCGGCCATTGTCGAATCCGGCGGCGGCGTCATCGTTCCGACGTACCGTACGGGCGATCGTGAGCTCTCGCCGCTCCTCACGGGCACGGCGGGAGGCGGCATGCGCATCGGCATCGGTCAGCCGGAAGGGGAAGCCAAGTACGGCATCACCTTCGTCGGCGACGTGATGGCCACGCGCTACCTGAAGTCGCTGTACGTCACCACGCGTACCGCGGTCTATGGCTCCGTTGGCTTCGACGTGGAGTTCTGAGATGCAATCAGAGTCCCTTCGTCATCGTCTCTCGATGCTCGCCGCGATGATCGGCGTGGCCTCGTTCGGTTACTCCTGCAACCTCGACCCCGTTCACAAGGCCGGTGTCGACAGCCTCGGCGAGGAGAACTCGGCCGCGTATCCGCCGGAGACCGAGTATCACCGCCCCGGCGAGCCCTGCACGCTCTGCCATTCCAAGAACGGTCCGGCCAAGAGCGTCTTCGCGCTCGCAGGAACGATCTTCTGGGGCCCCGACGACTACAACCGTCGAGTCGATCAGGCCTACGTCCGCATCCTCGACGCCAAGACGCGCTCACGTTGTTTCGTCACGAACTGCAACGGCAACTTCTTCGTGCGCGAGAGTGACTTTCCGGACATCACCTTCCCGCTGCTCGTCTCGATCGAGCGCACGAAGAATCCCGGCACCGACGAGTCCACGTTCGCCACGCGCCGCATGACGAGTCACATCGGTCGCGAATCGTCGTGTGCCAATTGCCATATCCAAGGACTTCGCGACTACGCCTCGTCCGGCCAGATTCACATGTACGACGAGGAGTCTCAGGTCGATCAGAACAAGGTACCGACGCCCCCGTCGTGCCCGAACGACCTGCCGCGCGTCACGCTCTGTCCGGAGGATCGCCTATGAGCCGCGCTCGCAGCCTCATGGCCGTCGGCTTCCACGCCTGCATGATGGCGCTCGTCGGTGGAGGGATGCTCAGCGTGGTCGCCATGTCGTCGTGCGCGAGCACGCCCGACGTCGACCGCGTCACCGAGGTCATCGTCCCCGATCTCCAGATCTACAAGGACAACGTCGACTACTATCTGAACCGCCGCTGCGGCTCACTCGATTGCCACGGTCAGCCAGGGCGAGCCTACCGCGTGTACAGCCGCGAGGGCCTTCGCCTCCGATCCATCCAGGACGGCGGGCTCATCTCCGGTCAGCAGCCCACGCAAGACGAGGAGAAGGTCGCGAATTTCCAGGCGCTGGTCGGTCTCGAGCCCGAAGAGATGACGCGTCTCATGGCAACGCAGGGCGAGAATCCAGACAAGCTGCTCTTCTTGCGTAAGCCCCTTCGCCTCGAACGACACAAGGGCGGTCCGGCGATGGCCGTGGACGATCCTGGTTACCGGTGCATCGTGGCCTGGCTGCGTGTGCCCGTCGTCGATGGTCAGGGCAATCCGATTCAGAACCGCGTGCTCAGCGACCGCGCCAAGCAGTTTTGCAAAGAGGCGGAAGGTTTCCCCTGAGCACGGGCGCTTACTGCGGCCACCACTTGCGTGGCCCGAGCAAGTCTGTCGCGAACTCCGTTTGACTATTCAGTCAGCGCAACTGAGCTGCGCTGTAGGCACGCGCCTTGGAAACTTGCGTGTTCGCCACGGCGCGCGCCAGGTGCTCGGGGCGGACGGGCTTCGTGACATGGGACTCGAAGCCGGCTTCACGACATCGCCTCGCGTCTTCGGCGCGCGCATAAGCGGTGAGCGCCACGGCGGGGATGCTCTTCAGGGAACCATCCATCGCGCGCACGTGACGAAGAAGGGCATAGCCGTCTTCGTCGGGCATGCCGATGTCGGTCACGATGACGTGAGGCTCGAAGGCCCGCAGCACTCCGAGCGCATCGTGCACCGAGCCGGCCACGGCGACCGTTGCGCCGTAGGCTTCGAGCGCGGTCGTGAGCATCTCGCGCGCATCGGCCTGATCGTCGACGACGAGAACGCGTAGGTCACCGAGATCCGGAATGTCGGACCAGGACTGCGCGGACGGCCGCTCGCCGACCGTGGGATCGCCTTCGCCGATGAGTCGTTCGTGCGGCGGCTCGGCGGCGACTGCACGCACCGGGAAGGTCGCGTGGAACGTGGTGCCGAGCCCCGGGCCGTCGCTCGTGACGCCGACCTGACCGCCGTGGAGCTCGACGAGCTGACGCACGATCGACAGGCCGAGCCCGAGTCCGCCCTCACGGCGCGTGGTGGAGCTGTCTCCCTGGCGGAAGCGGTCGAACACGAACGGCAAGAAATCGCGCTGGATGCCTTTGCCCGAGTCCGAGACCTCGAGAACGATCGCGGTGAGCTCGCGTCGTAGTCGCACGCGGACCTTGCCGCGCGCCGGCGTGAATTTGATGGCGTTGGAGACGAGGTTCCATGCGATCTGACGGAGCCTCTCGGCGTCGCCGACGAGCGAGAAGGGGTCGTCGCCCGGGTCGAACTCGACGTCGATCTCTTTGGCGGTCGCGGACGTCTTCAGCGATTCGATGGCCTCGACGATGACCGGTGCGAGCGACACGGGCTTCGCATCGAGCACGAGATTCCCGCGGATGATGCGCGACACATCGAGGATGTCTTCGATGATGGTCGCCTGCGCCTTGGCATTGCGCTCGATGACGGCCAGCCCCTTGGCCAGGATCGCGGGATCGTTCTTGCGATCGGTCTGGAGGATGTTGGCCCATCCCGTGATCGACGCGAGAGGCGTGCGAAGCTCGTGCGAGACGACAGCCAGGAATTCGTCCTTCATGCGGCTTGCGTGCTCCGCGTCCGCGCGCGCAGCTTGCGCCTCCGTTTCGGAGAGCTTTCGAACGACAGCCTGTGCGATCTGCGCGGCGATGGTCTGCATCAGCCCGGCGTCGTCTTCGAAGCGACGCGGAACGCTCGACCCGACGACGAGCATCCCGAGCAGCGCGGCATTGTGGACGAGCGGGAAGAACGCGACGGCCCCCACGTTCTCGCTATGCAGCTGACGGAGGTAGACCGCCATACGCGGATCGGTCTCGACGTCGTCGACGAAGAGCGGCTGAGGATCTTTGCCCTCGCGCGGCCATGCGGAATGGCCGTCGAACGTCTGCCGGAAGATTTCGGAGATCCCGCGCCAGGCTTTGAAGCGAGGAAGCCCGCCTTCGGCGTAGAGGACGATCGCGCAGGAGACGTCGCCGAGGGCACCTTGGATGGCGTCGAGCGCGGAATCGTAGACGTCGGTGATGGTGGTGGCGCGATTGACGGCGTCGACGAATGCGTAGAGGAGCGCCATCTCCGAGCGCGCGCGCCTTTCGGCTTCGTACGCATGCGTGCGGTACAGACCCTGCGCGCAATAGCTCGCGACGAGCACCATGAATTTGCGCTCGTCGTCGTCGGATACGTGGCGACCGTCGAACGAGAAGACGAGGGTCCCGAACACTTCGCCGCGTACCACGAGGGGCAGGCAGGCGAAGCCGTCGAGGTGTTCGGCCGCCTCCGGCTCGCTCGGATACCTGCGCCGGAAGTCGTCGCGCGAGACGACGAAGATGGGGCGTTTCTCGCGCACCGCCTCGGTGAAGGGCGTCGAGCGATCGAGCGAGACGACGTCGCGAGGCTCGTCGAGCGTGTGTTCGCAGGACGAGTTGCGACGCCGCATGACGTTCGTTGCGGCGTCGAGCGTCCAGATGGTGGCGGCCGCGGCACCAAACGCTGCGAGGCTATGCTGAATCACGGCGCGCGCCACGTCTTCCGACGTCATGGCCGCTGCGAGGTCGGTCACGATGTCTTGCAGGCGATGCATGCGCGAAGCGGTACGTTCGATCGTCGCGCGCGCACGTTGCTCGGCTTGATGGAGGCGCGCGTTCTCGGCCGCGAGTCCGGCGCTCGCTGCCAGCTGCTCGGCCATCTCGAGATCGGTCGTCTGATAGCGCCGCCCCTCGCTGACCGAGAAGAGGGCGAGGGCACCGATGACGCCTCGTCTTGATTGGAGCGGCGCAATGACCAGAGACTGAATACCGAGCGCGCGAAGCATTTCGAAGTGCTCGGGCGAGCGCGCCATGCGCGACACCATCGCGCCATCGAACACGGAGTGGAGCTCGGCAACGCCGGTCTTGATGATCCGACCGATGCCGACCGAAGTGTCTTCTTCGGCCGGGTAGCGCTCCTGGATGGAGCTCGCGAGCGCGTCTTTGTTCGGATCCGACCAGACGTTGGCCACACATCGAAGCTTGCCCGTGCGCTCGTCGGTCATGACCACCGTGCATGCATCGGCGATCGTAGGAACGGTCATCGTCGCGAGCTTGCGTAGCGTCTCGGCCGGGTCGAACGACATCGAGAGCAGCATCGAGCTCGCATGCACGAGGAACGACGACCGGCGATGTGCGGCCTGTGCGCTCTCGACCGGATCTTCGCGACGTCGACCCGGAATGACACGGCGACGACCGGTGATCTCGTCGTCACCTTCGGCAGCGAGGTCCGCTGTCGCAAGACCATGCCCCGACTGTCCGCGCGTGTGTTCGAGCTCCGGGGTGCTCAGTCGTCGCCTGTCCGCCGAATGCATGTTGCTCGATCGACGCACGTAGCACCCTCTTTGCAGCCATGCGACGCACAGCGACCTTAAAAAGCGATCCCCCACCTCGTGTTCGAGGCAGGGGATCACATAACCGTTCGGATTGTCTCGATCAGCCCGTGACGTTCAAGTTGATGACGCCATCGATCGCGGCGCCCGTATAGAAATCACGGACGCGGCGCATATCGCCCTTCGATACAGCGTAGAGAACGGCAGCTGCGGCAGATTGGCCGAGCGCGCCGCCCTTGCCTTGGTACGAACCCGCGACCTCGCCGGTCGCCGGGTCCCACGCTTGTGCGGCACCAGGCGCCATATCTCCGAACAGGCCCGTCTTCACGTAGCCGTTGCCCATGACGTAGAGCATGTTCGAACCCTGCGGGGTTCCGTCGCCCCAACCATCGCGGTTGAACGGCTCCTTGAACGTGTCGCCGTCGACCGACAGCACGATGCTGTCCGCGAGCGTCTTGGAGGAGCAGGACGGGTCCTGGATGGACTTCGCGAGGTCGTAGAGACCTTGCATCATCTTGCCGAGCGCCTGGGCCTTGGTCTGAGCCTGGGCGTCGCCACCGGCAAAGAGCCCGTGCGGGTCGTCGCGGAAGGGACCGGCGTACGCCATCATCGACGTGAGACCGAGGGAGAACGCCTTCACCGTGGTGATGAGCGCACGTGCTGCACTCGTCACCGAACCCGGGGTGCCGGTGGCGATGCCGAAGAGCGCCTCGTCGGCTGCCGTCGGCGTGAGCTTCGACGCGAGGTTCTGCGAGAGCAGGTTCATCGAGACCTTGCCCACGCCGTACTGCCTCGCGGTCGTGTTGCGGCCTGCCGCTCCGTTCAGGCCGAGGAAGGCCTTGTAGTAGGACTCCGAGAGCTTGCCATTCTCGGGCGTCTGCAGGAGCGTGCGGGAGGCGGCGCTGTTGAAGAGATCGACGAGCTGGTTCGACGCACCGACCGCGGCGGCTGCTGGAGCGCCCGGTGCCGTTCCGAACTGGATGCCGCCGACGGTGAGGACGGGGAGCAGCGTGGGGTTCGCCTGCTGGATGGCTGCGGCGGCCGCGAGAAGGGTGTTGCCGCCGAGCGACGACGCCGACGTGGGCGTGTTCGTGTGCGTCTCGTTGTTACCGGCGACGAACGCCGAGATCTTCCAGGGACCGGCCTGCCACGGAGAGTCCGGTCCGTACATGAACGGCTTGTCGTAGCCCGTCGCCGCGACGCCCTTGCCGAGCGCGTAGTGCGAGTAGTTCCCGTTGGTCGAGGAGATGACCTTCGGGAACGGCCAGATGAGCGTCCAGTTCGAGAGACCACCGCCGCCATCGCGGAAGTGGATGTGACGGCGCGTCGAGGCGCACGCTGCGGTATCGGCGGCGGCGCTTCCTGCGGTGTCATTGATGACGTTCAGGAAGCGCGAGCGCTCGAGACCGAGGCACGCGGCAACGGTGGCTCCCCACCGGAGGAAGTTACGGCGGCTCTGACCACGGAGCTCCTTCAATCGCTCATCGATCATGACAGAACTCCTTATTGGCAGGTGTGCGCGGCCGCGAGCAGCGCTGCAATGGCGATCTTCGCACCGTCGGTGCCGTTCTGCGCGATCGCGTCGTTCGCAATGGCAACGTGCTCGTCACGTGCAGGCTTGCCGAGCAGGCAGGTCAGGCCGTCCTTCGTGAACTTGCCGTCCGCCCCGAGGATCTTCGTGTTGGGACACGCGGGGGCGTTGTAGTTGTTGCCGACGGCGGCGTACGAGCCCATCGCGAAGATGTCGAAGAGCTTCGCCATCGCGGACGTCGACGCGAACGGCGCCTCCGGCACGCGGCCGTTGTAGTTCGCGGCTCCGAGCGCGGCGCCCGAGGCATTGAAGATCTGCTGGGCACTCTGCGTGCCTTGCGGCTGGCCGCCGGTGAGGCCGCGCGAGGTGATGAGGTTAGCGATCGACGCCACCGAGAGCTTGCCGCAGCCGTGGAGCCGCGACGTGACCTCGGGCGACCCGACCATCTTTATCTGGGCGGGCTCCGCCGGCTGCTCGGTCGCCTGGGGATCCGCACCGCCGGGGTTGTTCGAGTGGTTGAAGGTCGTGTCTTCACCGCCGGCGGTCGAACCCGAGCCCGAGTTCTGACCATCGACGCCGTCACGGCCGTCGGTGAGCGTGTCCGAGGTGCCGTCGCACGCCGAAAGCGCGAGAGCGGCGACTCCGATCAGGGCGAGAGCGATGCGCTTCATGGTGGTCTTTCTCCCTTCCCTGCTCAGAACTTCACGAAGTCTTCGGCCTTGAAGATGGCGCGAATGGTTTCTTTGAGCTTCATGCCGTTCGCCGTGAAGGCCTGCACGAACGGGTCGGTGACCTGGTTCGGAACGGTCGCGAGGTCGTTGACGATGTCGCCGCGCGACATGGCGTAGTTCCAGATGCGGTTGACGGCGCAGCGCGCGACGTCGGGGTCGGCCGCCATCTGTTGGCCGAAGCTCGGGATGTCCGTCGCGTTCTTTCCCATGCGCCAGGCCAACGGTTCACCCGAGGCGAGGTAGTCGCCGAGCTTGGCCGCAGGCTCGCCGGGGACAGGCACCTTGACCTGCTCGGTACCCTGCAGAACGCCCTTGTCGTCGTACTTCGTGAAGAGCGGCGCCGCGTGATTAAGCGTGACGTGGCAGTTCGCGCAGATGACCGCGGAGGTGTCCTGGAAGTCGATGCGCGCGTCCTTGACGGTCACCTTGCCGGTGATGCTCTTGAAGTCGTAGGGACCCGTGTACGTGCCATTGCCCATGGCCACGGGCGTCGAGGAAAACTCCGTGGGGTGCTTGCTGCACGCGAAGGTCTCCTGGATGAAGCGAACGCGGCGGAAGGCCATGTTGGCGAAGTACTGAGCGAGGATGCCCGGGTCGGTGAGCACGCCTGCGGTCGGTGTGGTGTCGCACGAGCCGTCGGTGAACGTTCCCGTGGCGGCATCGAAGGTCGGGCAGGTGTTCGAGGAGGCGGTGAAGAGATCGGTGTAGGGGCGTCCGGCCACCGTGAGCTGCGCGGCGAAGTTCGCCGCCGTGCTCTTGTCGGGCATGCCCTGCTGGATCTGACCGACCTGACCCGTGCGGAAGGTGTCCTTCCAGAACTTCACCATCGTTGACGCGAACTGCGGGCTGTCGATCATGGTATCGACGAGCTTCTCGTAAGCCGCCTTCTTCGCGTTGTCGTCCGTTGCGTTCGCGATCTGATTGATCTCGTCGAGCGTCGGAAGCTCGTCGCGAAGCTTGAGGCTCGCCGTGCGAAGAGCCTCGCCGTAGTCCGCCTTGCGCGCGTCGAGGATCTGCTTGATCTGCTCGTCGGGCGTCTTCGCCGTCGACCCGGTGCCGTCGCCCGTTCCGCCGTTGCCGTTGCCGTTGCCGTTGCCGCTCGAGCCCGTGCCCGAGTTGGGGCCGCCCGTGGTGCTGTTCGGATCTTCCGCGCTGCCACAGGCCGAGAGGGCGATTTGCGAGACAAGGATGCCGAGCGCCATCAGCGCTCGCACAGGCTTTCGTAGATTGCCTCGTCGCATCGTCTCCCTACCTTTCTTCGTCACGAGGAACTGAGCTTTAGCAACGCTCGCGCCAGCCGAACTTGTCGGCGACCACGCGCTGCGGAATCAGAAAAATACGGCTGCGTTGTTGGTGAAGAGGCTCTGCCAGCCGGTCTTGTCGGTGATGATTCCGCCCTGGTGAGGGCCGTTCGTGACCTTCGTCACGATGAGACTTCCGCCGATGTTGCCCTTCGTCATCTTCGCCAGGACCTGGTTGCAGACGAGGGCGTTGTCGTTGCTGTTGAGCGACAAGTTCGCGAGCCCGTTGCCGTGACAGCCGGAGCAATTGAGATTGAAGCCGCCTCCGCCCTTCATCGCGGGAAGGACGTTGGCCGCGAAGCCCGCCGGGTTCTTGCAGGTGTCCGCGCCCTGCAGGACGGCGACCTTGCCCGGCTCGAGCTTCTCGAACTCGATCCGGATCTTTTCTGTCGCCATGTCGAAAGGACGGAAGCCATCGCCGCTGAAGAGGACCGAGCCGGTGGCGAAACCAGTCTCCTGACCGCCGGGCACCGTCTGGTCCGTGTTGGAGAAGCTGTCGGCCGGGTCGTAGACGTCCGTGCTGCCGTCTGCCTTCGGCGTCGCGAGGATCTTGACGAACTTCGGCTTGTAGATGTGCACGTCGGTACCGGCCGGCGCCACGATGGTCATCTGCTCGAGCGCCAGCATTCCGCCCACGAGCGACGCCTGGAACTTGAGGTGGACGCCCGCGAGCCCGCTCACGCAAGCCTTCGAGAGGTCGATGTCGTTGGCGCCCTGGGTGACCGTGACCGGGTCGGTCGAGGGCAGCTTCTGCGACTGAATCGCGAGCGACTCGGCTTCGAGCCACGCGATGACCTTCTTCTCGAAGTCCGGATCGGCGCTGACGGCCGGACCGGCGTGGGGCCCCTTGGTGAGCAGCGCGCTCTGGTACACGTCGCGTGTGACGATGCCGGGGTGAGCCTTGATCGACTTGTACGCGTCCGGGCCCTCGAGGAACTTCGGCGGAGTGGGCGTGAAGGTGCCGTCTGTATGACAAACGCCACCACACTTCTTGCTGAGGTCAGTCTCGAGCGCGCGGAAGAGCGTCTCTTCGGGAGAGAGGCCGCTGCCGTTCACGCCTCCGGGATCTCCGGATGAGCCAGTCCCGCTGGTGCCATTGCCTCCGTTTCCGCGACCGCCCGGCGTGGCGCGACCCGACAACTTGTCGGCTGCATCGTCCGAGCACGCGAGAACGAGCGTCCCCAAGAGCGCTACCGCCAGTCCAAGAGTCAGTGTCGAGACGCGGATTTTCACCATGTCTTTTCCTTGTGCCGACCCCTGCAAAAGCAGGATCGAGGCCACGCCAAATGTGGACAAAAAGGCCGTAAAAATAGAGTGAATGTAGTCAAAAACGTAGTGCTGGATCGGGTCTCGCCCACGCACGCGGAGGAACGGCAAGAGCGCCGAAATGAGGGTGGCGTGAGGATCCCGATCCTCAGCGCTTGAAACTTTCTGCACACGCCGTTTCAGCAGGCGAATCTGCCGTCGAGGGCACCGGCCTACATGCATGGGGAGGTGCACCCCGTGAACCGGTGGATCATGGACTCGAGGTGGCAAGTCGAAGATCCACCAGCTGCTTTCCGCCCTCAGGGAAATTTTTGGTGAAACGCGATGGAGACGACCGTGAGCGGCCATTGGAACCCCTGTGAGTTGGATGGACGCGGTCGCGATCGAATCCGTGGTCGAGGCTCGAGGGGCATGCTCCGACGCCGAGCAGGCACGGCGTGCGCTGTTCGAAGTGCTGGCGGCCGCGCGGGCCCCACGTCGTTCACGCGCGGGTGGAGGCGATGTACGCCCTCACTGGACCGTCACGATGCGTGTCTCGCGAAGCGATGGCTTGGCGGCATCGGCGATGATCGTCGACGACGCGGGCGCCGTCGTCGCCCAACGTACGGTGACGGACCGCTCGGCACGCACCTGCGTCCCGCTCGCACGCGCCGTGGGAGCGTGGGCGTCGCTCGTCCTTGATGACGAGATCGATCGAACGGACGAGCCGCCTGCTGAACCCCCACCGGCCGTGCCGTCGGTGCCCAAGATCGCGACGTCGTCGCGTGTCGATGCCGGCAGCGTGGACTCCTTCCCGCCGCTCGAGGGTGACTCCACGTCTTCGACACCGAAACAACGCACGGTCGACATCGGCGCGACGGCGTTCTTCCGCACCGAAGGGCCGGCTCGGTATGGCGTCGCGGGCGTCGCCCCGTTCGTCAGCGTGAAGGTTTCGCGGTCGTGGCACCTGCGTCCCGGGCTCGCATTCGGGCGCTACTTCGGCGCGCGCGTCGACCTCTGCTGGAGAATTCCCGGCAATTACATCGAGCGTCGCGGTCTCGAATTCGATCTTTGTGGCGGTGTCGACGGGGGCGTTGCGTCGCAAGGCGACGAGCTCTCGGCGCGCATGAGCACGGGCCCATCGGTCATCCTTCGCGGCGAGCTTGCTTACGGGATCGCTCTCGAGCTGCGTGGTGTCTCTGGTCTGAATTGGATCAGGCCCAGCGGCTCGTCACAGGCGCCCACGCCGTCGCTGCTCGCGATGACGGGGGAGGTCGGTTTGTCGATGAGGTTTCAATGAGCGCTGCCTATGCCGCCATCGTCCTCGTTCCGGACCTTCTTGAAGAGGACGTCATCGAACTCGAAGACATCGGCGGAGCGGCTATCCCCGAGCCTCCGCGAAGTGGGATCAAAACCATCGAGGGGGTACCGCGGTCGTCGCTCGTGGTTCCACGTGATCGAGAGATGGCCTTCAGGGCTCTTTACGAAGCTCATGCTTCGTTCGTGTGGCGAAATTTGAGGCGCCTCGGTGTCTCCGAACGTGATGTGGAAGACAAGGTCCAGGAGGTCTTCGTTGTCGCCCATCGTCGTTGGGCGGAGTTCGCCGATCGCGGTCATGGTCCGCGTGCGTGGCTCTTCCAGATCTGCTTGAGGGTCGCGGCGGACGCGCGGCGCCACCAACGTCGCCATCCCGTCGACCCTGACGGGGGCCTGGCCGAAGAGCGCCAGTCCGTCGAACCTCCGCAGGCCGAGGCGATCGCGCATCGCCAGTCGCTCGAGTTGCTCGATCGAGCGCTCGCGACGATCGACATCGACCGTCGCGCCGTCCTCGTGCTCCACGAGATCGAGCAGATGACGGCGCCGGAGATCGCGCGCACGCTCGAGATTCCGATCAACACGGTCTACTCGCGATTGCGAGCGGCAAGGATGCTCCTCGAGCGAGCCGTCGGGGCGCTGACCTCGCAGGAGGTGACCGAATGAGCGCCGCGCGTTCGAACATGCAAGCCCTCTTCGCAGCCGCTCGCGAGGACGCTCCGTCAGCGAGTACGCACGACGGCATCTGGGAGCGCCTGGAAGACGCGACGCGCGTGGCCGCCGCGGGAACCGGCGCGGCCGCGATGAAGGCGGCGGTGAGCGTCGCCGCGCCCTCGGGCATGAAGCTGCTCGCTGCGGGCGGCGCCATCGGCGCGGTCTGCACGGCGCTCGGCGTCGTCGTGACCATCGTTGCGATGACGGTGCCGGGCACGATCGACGAGCGACCGAGCAGGCCGGTGGCACGTGCCGTGGTCCGAGAAGTGGCCGCCGGCGCGCGCCCCGCGGGGACGGTGGCGCGAAAGAAGGACGAAGCCAGCGTGCGCGACGACGACCGCTCGCCCACTCGCGAGAGTGACCCGACGCGCGCACGCGCAAAGGAGAACGTGCATCCGAGCGGGGCCGGCACGTCGGACAACTCCGCGGCCAGCGAGCTCGACGAGGAAGCGCGTCTCGTCACCGAGGCACGAGCCGCGATCGTGATCGGCCAACCGGCGAGGGCGCTCGCGCTCGTCGAGGCCACCCGTCGTCTGTCGTCGCGCGTGCTCGAACCCGAGGAGCTAGGCCTCGAGGTTCGAGCGCTGCGGGGCCTCGGTCGTGACGAGGCCGCAGCGGAAGCCGAGCGCGTCTTGCGACGCCGCTATCCGGACCACGCGCTCGCCCACTGACCCCCGAGGGCCGCTCGTCAGGGCGCGCCGCCGTCGAGCTTCGATCGCGCGATGCGCGCAGCTTCGCCGTAAACCGCGCTCTGCGGGTCGCGCCGTGCAAGCTCACCGTAGAGCGCCGAGGCTTTCGCGTAGTCGTTCGCCGCCAGCGCTTCGACAGCCTGACGCTCGAGCGTCTTCGTGGCGGGAGCGCTCGCGGACGCGTCTTTCGCGGGGTCGTTCGCGGCCTTGCTCGGCGCGGGTGTCGTGGCGGGCACCGCCGCGGTAACCGGCGTGGCGACAGGCGCCGTGACCGTCGTCGCGATCGGGGGGGGCGCGCCTGCCGCTCCGTTCGGGATGCAAGGCAGCGGAGTGTTGGCCGGCCAGCCCGGGGGCGGGCAAGGAACGCCGGGCGGCCATGCTTGTGCGCCCGGCTGGATGGCGACGCTGGCTGCCGGTGCGATGACGGTCGAGGGGAGCGGCGCTGCCGAGCTGGGGGCCCGCGCCGAGGTCTCCGTCGTCGCCGCCTTGCGTCGCGGAGGCGGCGGCTCGTCGACGAAGAGATAGATCGCCGACGTGATCGAGAACGGCGCGAGCACGATCAGGATCTTCTTGGGAATCGACAGCGCTGCCCACTTCGCGCCGAGGCTTTGATCGGCCACCGGCGAAGGCGCCGTGCCGCTCGGCGTGGGCGCGAAGCCGCCCGGAAGGCTCGACCCGTACGTACCCGACGGCGACACCTGCGGGTGCACGTACGGTGCGACTTGAGCGGGCGGTGCCGAATAGACCGGCGCCGGGTAGTGGTTGCCATACGCGCCCGGCGGCGGCGTCGGCGGCATGCCCTGCATGGGGGGAGGGAAGGCCACCGGTTGGCTCGGCATCATCACTTGCGGCGGAGGCGGGGCCTGCATGAACACGCCGGGGGGAACGGAGCCCATGGGAGGACGCGCCGGGTTTCGCGCCTGGCTCGCATCGAGGCCGCCCTCGAACTCGGGCGGCCTTCCCGCGGCGGGTCTCGGCGCCGCTGGTCCTCGCCTGGAAACGCCGGTCACATCGAGCGGAGCCACGCGCGTCGACTCCTCGCCTGCCGGGGCGGAGAACTCTCCTGCGCGGAACGGGCGCTCGGCTCTGCTCGATGATCCGAACGATGGCTCGCTCGACGCTGCGGGCGGCGGCGGCGCGGAGCGCGCGGGAAGGGGCCCTGCGTTCGGGGGCGGCGGCTGCGTTGCCTGGCGCGGCGGCTGCGTTGCCTGGCGCGGCGGCTGCGTTGCCTGGCGCGGCGGCTGCGTTGCCTGGCGCGGCGGCAAGGCCATCGTCGCGGCCGTTGCTTCCTGACCGGTGGGCCGCACGGACGGAACCCTCAGGGGCTTGTGGAGCGGCGTCGTCGGCTTCTCATCACCGGCGTTGTCGGCGAGCGACCGATAGCGAAGGCGTGTGCCACCGACGTCGATGCTGCATGGTGCATTCAACTGCGTCCATGCCTTGCCGATCTTCCGGCCGTCGACGAGGGCGGAGACCGCGTCGTCGGCGCTCTGCGCGAAGAGCTCGTTGCCGTCGAAATAGAAGAACGCATGCACGTCGAGCATGCGCGGCGACTCGAGCTTCCACATGCCCTTCTTGCCGACGCTGAGCGGCTGGAGCTCTTGGCCGAGACAAAGAGGGATGAATGCGGGCTCCCCGATGCCCGATTCCAACTCGATGACGTGTGTGGTGGCCGGACTAGCCATATCCGTGGCGGCCTTGGGCTCGCTTCGCCGCGTCGTACACCGAAGCGGGCAAGTCGACGCCATGCTCGTGGAGCTGAGGCAAGCAGCGTGGAAGGATGCCGGAGGGAACGAGCTCGCTCAGGATGCGGCCCTGATCGTCGATGCCCTGGTAGTCGCGGACGAAGATGTCCTGCATCTGGTACTGGCTCGTCTGCGGGTCGTAGCCGAGCACTTCGGTGACGTGTGTGACCTTGCGCGTGCCGTCTTGCAGGCGCGCCACCTGGAGAATGATGTTCACGGCCGAAGCGAGCTGGATTCGCAGCGCCGCGAGCGGCATCTCGATGTCGCTCATCATGGCCATGGTTTCGAGGCGCGTGGCCGTGTCGCGCGGGTAGGTCGCGTGGAGCGTGGAGAGGCATCCACCGTGACCCGAGGTCATGGCCTGGATGAGATCGAGCGCTTCGCCGCCACGGATTTCTCCGACGACGATTCGATCAGGACGCAGACGGAGCGTGGCCCGGAAGAGATCGCGGATGGTCACTTCGCCGCGTCCGCGCGGATCCGGCGGACGCGCCTCGAGCATGCAGACGTGGTTTCGCTGCAGCTGGAGCTCGCGTGAGTCTTCGATGACGACGACGCGCTCACCTTCGGGAATGAAGGACGAGAGCGCGTTGAGCATCGACGTCTTGCCGCTGCCCGTACCGCCTGCCACGAGCACGTTGAGCTTCGAGACGACGAGCGCTTGGAGTGCGGTGGCCACCTCGGGCGTCATCGCGCCGAAGCCGATGAGCCGATCGACGGTGAGCGTCTCCTTGAAGAAGCGACGGATCGAAACGCATGGCCCGTCCGGAGCGGCGGGCGGCAGCACGGCTTCGATACGCGAGCCGTCGGGGAGGCGTCCTTCGAGGATCGGCCGCATCTCGTCGATGTGCTTGCCGACGAACTGTGCTGCGTTGCGGAGCGCCGCGACCAGCGCTTCGCGCGTCTCGAAGCGGGCGTTCGTGAGATGGAGCTGCCCCTTCTTCTCGACGTAGATCTGATGGGGCCCGTTGATCATGATGTCGCTGACCGCAGGGTCATCGAGGTACGGGCGGATCGGCTCGAAGAACTGCAGCAGCGTCTCTTCGAAGATCTCTTTCGGGATGAACCCGTCGCTCACGGCATCCTCTTGAGCAGCGAAGCGCGGGCCTCCTCGGCATGGGAGCCGGAGGGGGCGAGCCGCAGGTATTCGCGGAAGTGTTTGTCGGCGGCGACCACGTCGTTCTCGTTGTCACGGGCGAGCACGGCAAGCGCATAGTGCACGCGCGGTTCCTCCGGGCGCACGGCCACCACCTGTTCGAGCGTCGTGCGGGCCTCTTTGGCTTCGCCGAGCGCAGCGTACAGCGTTCCGAGCACGAAGCGCGTGTTCACGTCGTCGGGGTGGACGCGAAGCTGATTCTCGGCGTGCTGCACGGCCGACCGATAGCGACCGGTCTGCACGCATACCTGGAGGAGCATCGGCATCACGTCCCTCGGGTTCGCCCCCTGGTCGAGTGCCGCGGCCAGGTACTCTTCGGCGCGCGTCATGTCACCGACGGCTGCGAACGCCCGGCCTCGTTCGATCAGCTTGTCGTAGGAGGTCTCCTTGTTGATCGTCGCGAGATCGGCCTGCGCCTTCTCTGCGGGGGTCGAGGCGCAGCCAATGCCGCCGATCATGCTCGCCACGAGGGCCAGCACGCTCACGACGACTCGCGCCCGCGCACGCGCGCGCGGGCCTACGACTTCTTCGCGTCGGCCTTGAGCCGCAGTTTGCGATCGAGATTCGAGAGCCATGTCACGTAGTCGCCGGACTTACCTTCGGTGAATTGTAGAAGAACCCGTACCTCCTTTTGAGCACTTACGTAGTCCTCGATGGTCAAGGCGTGCTCGAGGCGGACCCGGCGAGTCCGGAAATCATCCATGATATCGCGCCGAAGGAACTTGGCGGATTCGTCGGCGAGGCCTCCCGAGCCGGGATCCCCTCCGGCGCGGAAGCATGCGGCCGCGCTTTCATAGAGCGGGACGGCCTGGACGCCGTCCTGAACGTGGAAAGGCCGTCGTTCGCGCTTCGCATCGGCGATTTGCATGCGTTCGCGCGCGAAGGCGCTCGCCTGGGCGCGGTCCCCGTAGGGACAGGCGGAGACCGGGGCATCCCAAAGCTCAGGCGTTTGCTTGGGCGGCGGCTTGGCGGTGACGTCGTTGGGATCGTCGGTGAAGAGCATGTAGCCGCCCACACCGATGATGAGCGTCGCCGCGAGGAGCGTGATGGGGCTCGACTCCGACTTTTTGACCTTGTCCGGAGTGACCGCCTGGCCCTCGGCGATCTCGACGTAGATCTGGCAGCCGCCGACGCCGAGGATCGATCCGGGCGGAACGGGCGCCTGCGTGAAGGGCACGTTGTTGATCGTCGGCGGGGGCTCGAACGAGAGTGCGCGCGCGAACACGCCGGCCGCTCCGAGCTCGACGAGCACGTGCTCGACACGCGCTTGGTCGACGGGCAGGCGGATCTCGCAGTGCGCACCGCTTCCGATGAGGATGCGCTCCGCCTCGATGCTGAGCTGCTCCACTTGACCTGTGTGGAGCCGAATCTGGAACTTCAGGACTCGCATCGGTCTCGCGCGCTCCTCACATACCGTCCGAAATGTTCATCATGGCCGGCCCAACGATGAGGCCGAGCACGGCGAAGAAGACGAGCATCAGCGGCAATGCCATCTTCACGCCGGCCTTGGATGCAAGCTCCTCGGCGCGCACCGAACGACGCAGGCGCGACGACGCTGCCTGGATCGTGAGCACCTCGGCAACAGGGTTGCCTCGCTCCTCGGCTTGGACGAGCGAGTTCACGAACTCGGAGACCGAGGCGTTCGGCGCGCGCCGTGCGAACTCGAGCAGCGCATCTTTGCGTGTGCGACCGAGGTTCAACGTCTGCAGGATGAGCGTGAACTCCTCGACGATCGGGTCGTCGGGGTTCGACGACTTCTCGACGACCTGCCGAATCGCACCCGGGAAGTCGAGACCGGCGCTCATCGACAGCGCCATCAGGTCGATGACGTAGGGCAGGCCGCGGCTGATGTTCTTCATGCGCTCCTGCGCCTCGCCGCTGACGACGAGGTACGGCAGCACGAGGCCGAGGATGAACCCGGCGAACACGAGCAACATGCCCATCTCGAGGAGATAGCCGCCCACGGCGCCGGCGAGCGACCCGCCGAACGCCGACAGAATGAAGAGCGCGAGATACTCCTCGGCCGTGAGCCCGAGGAAGTCTCCGGCGAGAGAGATTTGGCGATCCAGCTCGGCGCGCTGGTCGTCGCTCGGGATGCCGCTGACCCGAACCCCGAGCCAGCGCACGAGCGGCTCGAAGGTGGCCCAGGCGTCGTTCGTCTGGAGCGCACGTGTTCGCTTGAGGCCGCGGAGGCCGAGACGGTTCGCTACGCGCGTCGGAGCGCTCGCGACCGTGTACGCGGCCATGACGAGGCCCACGAACACGAAGAGCGCCGCGCCGATGCGGAAGGCGTGGACCATGAGACTGACGCCGGTGAGCTTGAGACCCATCTGCCGTTCTCCTCAGATGTCCACCGCGAGGACTTTGCGGGCGATGACGAGCGCCACGACCCAGCACACCGAGATACCTGCAATCAGCACGTATCCCGTCACGCTCTGGGTGAGCGGCTCGAAGTACCCCGGCCACATGGTTCCTAGGCCGACGATGAACACGAGCGGCATCGCGCCGATGACCCACATCTGCATGCGGCCGTCGGCGGTCTTCGTGCGAATGACGCCGTCGAGGCGCTTCATCTCACGCAGCGTGTGCGACGTGTTCTCGAGCACCTTCGGAAGATTGCCGCCGATCTTCTGACCGATGAGGATCGCCGAGAGCGCCGAGTCGAGCTGGCGGCTGCCCACACGCCCCGCCATGTGGAGGAGGGCTTGGTCGAGCGTCGAGCCGACCTTCATCTCCTTGATGGCGAGGTCGACCTCTTGCCGGATCGGATCTTCGACGACGCTGACGACGGACGAGAATGCCGCGCCGATGCTGGGGGTCGACTTGAGCGCGTTCGCCAGCGCGAGCATGAACGAGTCGAGCTGGTCTTCGATGAGCGCCACGCGCTTGCGTCGCTCCGCCTCGATATAGATGGTCGGAGCGATGGCCGTGACCACGAGCAGCGCCCACCACATCGGCAGATCGAAGAGCAGCGCCCCGGCGAGGATCACGAACGCCACGCAGAACTGCCCGATGCCGATGAGGCGGCCGGGCGTGAACACGAACATCGAGCGGAGCTTGCGCTCGAGCGACGCGACGTACCGAGCCCAGTAGCGGTAGGGCAGGCCCGCCTCGTCGGAGACGACGTGCCACGTCACGAGGAAGATGGCGACGGTGAGGAACGCGAGGCTTCCCCAGCGCAGCACCGGACCCACGCTGAACTTGGCGAGTGCGTGCTTCACGCCCTCGGGCAATGCGGCGTGCGTCATAGGTAAGCCTCTCCCTTGCGAACGAGGCCCATGACGATGAAGAGCGGCAGGAACGAGGGCAGGTAACCCGTTGCCCGGTACTCGCCCTCGACCTTGCCGCCCGGGCCCGTGCCGGTGCGCACGAACTGGAAGATGGGCCTGAGCTCGATCTCGCTCGTCTCGCGCTCGATGCCGATGACTTCGCTGATGGCGGTGACGCGGCGCGAGCCGTCGGAGAGGCGGCTCTGTTGCACGATCACGTGCACGCTCGATGCGATCTGCTCGCGAATCGCGCGTACGGGGAGATCCACGCCGGCCATGAGCACGAGCGTCTCGAGACGCGAGAGCGCTTCCTCCGGCGAGTTCGCGTGGGTGGTGGTGAGCGAGCCGTCGTGGCCCGTGTTCATCGCCTGGAGCATGTCGAGCGCTTCGCCGCCACGACACTCACCGACGACGATGCGGTCGGGGCGCATACGAAGCGCGTTCTTCACCAGGTCGCGGATCGTGTACTCGCCGCGCCCTTCGAGGTTCGCCGGGCGCGTCTCGAGCGAGACCACGTGCGGCTGCTTGAGCTGGAGCTCGGCCGCGTCTTCGATGGTGACGATGCGCTCGTCTTCGGGAATGGCCGCCGAGAGCACGTTGAGGAGGGTGGTCTTTCCGGAGCCGGTGCCGCCGGAGATGACGACGTTCTTCTTCGCGTGCACGCAGCGCGTGAGGAAGATGCCCATGCGCTTCGTCATCGACCCGTACGAGACGAGCTTGTCGAGCGTGAGCGGCACCTTCGCGAATTTTCGGATCGTGATGCACGAGCCGCGGAGCGCGATGGGGCGGATGACGGCATTCACACGCGAGCCGTCTTTCAGGCGCGCGTCGACGAGGGGTGAGGATTCGTCGATGCGGCGCCCGAGCGGGGTGACGATGCGCTCGATGACGGCGCGCACGCGCTCGTCGTCGGTGAAGCGCGCGTGCGAGAGCACGATCTTGCCGTTCTGCTCGATGTAGATCGTGTTCGGATCGACGACCATCACCTCGCTAATGGCCGGGTCGGCAAGGAAGCGCTCGAGCGGACCGAGGCCGAGGGCTTCGTCGGCCAGCTCGCCGATGAGCGTGTCCTTGTCGATGTTCGGCGGAATGCGCTCGGAGAGGCCGGCGACGATGCGCCTTAGCGCATTGAGCACCTTCGGGCGCATCGATGGATCGTCGAGCTTCTTCGCGTCCATCGTCGCGAGGTCGAGGTGCTCGAGTAGCCGCTTGTGGATCTCGCGACGGAGCTCGACGTCGTTCTTGCGATTCGTATCGTCGGCCCGCGACGCGAGATGAATGCCCTGCGCCGGCGGACTCGTTCCAACGTGCGCAATGACCGGCGGCGGTCCAGGCGATACGTTCGGCGTTCCTGCGTGGAGCGCCGGTGCGTTGGTACGTGCCGGAACGGGAGGCGGAGGGCGCGTGCCCTGCCGGGTTCCGTCGAGATTCTGGTGGGTGGGGCGCGAGACTCCGGTGACGCCGCCGGGGGTGGCCGCCGGCAACTGATCGGCGGCGTAGACGAAGATCGTGAAGTCACCGACGACGATCGGGGTGCCGTAGGCGACCTCGACCGAGTCACGACGAAGGAGCATGTCGCCGGCGATCGTGCCGTTCGTCGAGACGTCTTCCACCATGATCGAGCGCTGGCCCGCCTGGACGACCGCGTGCTGGCGTGAGACCAGATCGCTGTCCAGACGAAGCACGCACTGCGGATGACGGCCAATGGTCAGGGCAGTCCCGGCCGGATGCATCTCCGTCCTTTGCACTCCATCGTCCGACTGGATGACGACATGCAAATGCATCGGGCTTCCCGCGCCTACTTCGCCGACGGCGGAGTCTTGGGGTAGACGTCGAGATTCTGCATCTCGCCGCTGAATTCCTTGTACGTCGTCATCGCGTTGTTGATGAGCTCGACGGCGCTCTTGGGAACGGTGTCGACGACGCTCGGCACGATGAACACGGCGCCTTCGGTCTCCTGCTTCTCTTGCGAGTGGCTGCCGAAGAGGATGCCGAGCACGGGGATCTCGCTGAGCCCCGGGAGGCCCGAGACTGCACGGCGCTGCGTGGCGGTCTTGATGCCCGAGAGGATGAGCGCCTGACCGAGCTTGAGCGTCACCTGCGTCTCGAGCTTGGTGGTGGTACGACCCGGCGGACCGCCGCTCGTGCTCGAGGTGGTGAGGTCCGAGACGTCGGCGCCGAGCTTGATCTCGACGTCGCGCGTGGTCGAGTCGTAGCGCGGGAGCACGGTCACGTTGGTACCGAACTTCACGCTCACGAGGCCGACGGCGAGACCGACGGTCTGGAGGAAGTTCGATTCGCCGCCGTTCTGGAAGGTGGCCTCGCTGCCGTTCGCCGTGATGACGCTCGACTGCTTGAGGACCTTCGCCCAGCCGTGGTGCGAGGCGATGTCGAGGCGGGGGAGGGGCTGGTTGACGATCGACGCGTTCGCCGCCGTGGTCGTGCGCGTGATGAAGTCGAACGTGTACTGACTCTGGAACGCAGGGGCGCCCGCGGCCGTCTGACCGATCGAGCCCGGCCACCCGACGCCGACGTTGTAGCCTGACGTCTTCTCGTACTGGACGAAGTAGAAATCGAGGCGGATGAGGAGCTTTCGCTCGCCGACGCCGACCGTGACGAGCGACTCCACCTGGCCGCCGTACGCCGAGACGATCTGCGAGATGCGCTTGAAATCGGCCTCGGTGGCGACCGTGCCTTCGACGAAGATGCGCGAGCCCACGCGGCGCACCTTCACGCCGCTGAAGGGCTCCGCCAGCTTCATGATCTCGGCTTCGACGACCGCCGGGTTGCGGCTCGCGACCGAGATGTCGAACGTGGTCTGCGACCCGTCGTTCTTGATGAGGAGGAGCGTGGTCGTGCCGGGCTTGCGACCGGTGAGGACGAACGTTCGGCCGTCGGGCGTGGGAACCACGTCGACGATGCCCTTCACGCCTTCGGAGTATTCCTTGACGCCGCCGGCCGGCAGCGTCTTCGTCTCGCCGACGGCGAGCGAAATCTCCTCGTGCACGCCGCGCTGCGCCGAAGCCTGCGCCGCGAAGGTGAAGACGGGCGCGCAAGCGCCGAGGGCGAGGAGCGTGCGAAGGACGAGCGCGTGCCTCTTCATTGGCCACCTCCGGTGATGTTCACCGGGCCGGAGGGCCGGATTCCTCGGATTTCACCGCGTTTCTTGGCATCGAGGATCGCGTCGAAGTTGATGTCGGTCACGCCGGCCTTTTGCTGATCGTCCGGATGGCGGACGGCGACCGAGAGCCGACCACGCTCGGAGGCAAGTGCGAGAATCTGCGCTTCCGTGAGCGTGAGGCTCAAGGTCAGGAGGTTGTCGAACGAGCGTGCACCCGCGTGCTGATCGATGGCATCGGGCGACGTTTCCCCGCCGAGGGCGAGGACGAGGACACGCTGGAGGAGGACGACGGAGGTCTTCACGTCCGAGCCGGCAGCGCCGAGGACGCCGATGACGTCGACGTAGTCTCCTGGGCGGATGAGCGACACGCTCGACTCGTCGCGCGCGGCGCGGATGGCCACGGCGCGGTATCCGGGCAAGACGAGCGCGCTCAGGTCTTTGCGGTCGTCGCTACCGGTCGTGAGGTCGGTCCACAGAACGAGCTGCTGCTCTTTCACGGTGGTCCCGAGGCGGAGGCCGAGGATCTTGTTCTTGTCGCTCTCGCGAATCGCACGATCATCGACGTACGCCAAAGGCACTTCGCGTACCGAGATCATGTCGTCGGTGATCGGCTTGCCGCGTTCCAGACGTTTCACTGCGATAAGCAGCTTGATCTTGTCGCCACCCGAGGCTTCGAGCTCGAATCTGCGCTGATAGAGCACGAGGAGGACGAGGCCGAGGGCGCCGACCACCAAGGCGATGAGCAAAGCTCGCCGATTCATCCGGGCTGGATGCTACACGGCGCGTACGAGCCCGTGAAGGTCACTTGGCGTGGGGAAGGCCGCTCGGACGGCAGTTTTCTCGGGTTCGTCACCTGCAAGCTTCGTCCTTGCGCATTGTCGTCGTCCTCGCGTCCCTCGCCGTGCGCAGTTGGCGAACGGGCGGCGCGCAGTTCGTGCACCGCAGTTCGTGCATCGCCCCTCGCTTCGCCAACCCGTGGACGATCCTCGACGAGCGGTGATTCTATGGATTCGACGAGGACGTTCCGGGAGGCGGTCGATCCGACGCCGAAACGCCGGCCAGGCCGACAGCGACCATCGTCGATCCGTCGCGCACGGTCGCTCCGAGGGTGAACACCACGCCGTCCTTTTCGTAGAGGCGGGCCATCGAGGGGACGCCGCCCTGTCGCGTGTGGCGCGTGTGGTCGAGCTCGCGGTCGAGTTCGGGGTCGAGGGCGAACCAGCCGCGCTTGCGCATCTCGTCGTCGTAGTAGGCGACGACCTTCGTGGGGGCGTCATGGCCCTCGTAGACATTGACGCCGAACGCCGTCCCTTCCACTTGGGTGGCGAGCACGCGCGTGGTGGACGGGGGCCGAGGAAGCATCGGAAAATCCGCGCCGCCGGAGTCCTTACCCTCTTCGGGGATCAGGTTGACGATGTTGAAGCCGTCGTCGGTCCAGGCCGTGAGCACGACCGTTCTGCCGCTGTCGTCCGCCTTGGCGTAGACGTAGCGAAGGCTGCCGAACGCGCCGAGGTTGCCCGTTTCGGTGAACGCCTTCACCGCCTCGGTGACCGACGGCTTCGAGCCCTCGTTCTTGGTGAAGCAGACGATGGTGCCTTCGTCTTTGTCACCACCGCGGAGGATCCCGGTCGAGAGGAAGCTCTTGTCGGTCGAGGCGTCGGCCTTGTCGGCAAGCTCTCGCCAGCTGTTCGCGGGCTGCGCCGTGTTCTGCTGGCAGTAGCTCTCGTACCGGTCGAGGATGACCGACACGGCGTCTTTCGCCACCGAGCTGCCGATCCAGATCGGCTGCCCGTTCAACGACAGCTTGTTGACGTCGTGGTCCGTCGCGTTCGCGAGCTTCTGCATCTGACGGCCGAGCTCGAGCGTTCGCGAGCGCATCTCCGCGCGAGCGGAGCGGAGCGAGACGGCGCCGAGCACGAGCGACAGGCATCCGAGGTAGGTGCCCGCGCGCACCAGACCTGCGAGGTGCTTCTTGCGTGCGGGGGAAATGCGGAAGAGCCACATGGTTGCCTCGCGCTCAGTCGATGAAGCCGCCGCCGCCGCCGCGCGCGATGCCCGCGATCATGTCGATCACGCCGGTCCACGGCTCGTCGTGGCGCTTCTCGTTGCAGACGACTTCCGACTCGGCGTGGATGGTGCGCGAGAAGAAGACCGTTTTGCGATCGTTCACGGCGGAGCCGTTCACCACGGTGTCTTGCGGGCGGGCCTTCGCCATGTTCCACGAACGTTCCAGGCCCGAGCGCTCGGTGGGACGGAGTTTCTGCGCCGTGTTGTCGGCCGCGGTGCTGTCGGCGCCCGGGTCGGCCGAATCGGTCGTGCGGGAGATGCTGTCCGGCGTGTTGCCTTCGCAGTTGTGCGACGCGTAGTAGAGGACACTCGCGCGCGTGCCCGTCTGCTTGTCGAGTTTCTTCGCGTACGAGCGCGACGTGAACACGATGAGCCCGAGGAAGATGAGCATCACCGGGATGACCACGGCGGCTTCGACCATCGCCGCACCTCGGCGCGAGCGCTTTCGTCGGGGAAGAAGCGGCGTAGCCATCAGTGGTAAATCCCGGGGAACTGCGGGTTGAATGCCTTGCCGACGTCGTTCGCCTCTTTGCGCACGGCGTTGTTGAACTCGCCGATCATCTGGTCGACGACGCTGGAGATCGCTGTCGTGCCAACGGCGCCGCCGATGGTGCTACCGAGCTGGTCGAGCACCTTGTTGTTCTTGAGCAGCTTCTGAAGGTCCTTGTAGCCCTTCATGTTCAGGAGGAACGACGCTCCGAAGCTCGCGAGGAGCGAGCCGACCTCGGGGAACTGGAGGCGCCGCATGCGGGCTCGCCACTTGAGCGAGAAGCCTGCGTTCCACGAACCGTTGCACTCGGAGTCGCCCCAGCTCTTCGTACAATCGAAGTAGAACTCGGCCTGCGCCATGTACGCCGTGGGTTTGGCGGACTGCTCGATACCGAGCTTGCGTTCGGCGAGCGCGACGCGATGCTCGCTGCCGTCTTTGAACTCGGGCAAGAGGTTCATCGCCCAGACTTGCTGCCACGGACCGCCGTTCATCGTGGCTTGCCAGGGAAGCAGCGGGCCATCGTCGCCCCACCACTCGTCGAAGCCCGGGTCGATGCTTCCGCCGCCGCCGCTGCCGACCCCGACGTTCGAGATGGAGCCCGACACGTCGTGCTTCGAGCGCCACTTGTTCTCGCGGTTGATGGTGTCGTTGCCTTGCTTGAGGACGTCGCCGACGGAGCCTTCGCCCGTCCCCGCGGCGCTCTTGTTCGAACGCCCGTTACCCATGGAGTTGCAGTAACGAAACGCGAGCGCGTCGCCGATGATGCGCCGGACGAGAGAGAGGACCTGGCCGCCTGGTGCCTTGCCCGACATGCCGAAGAGCGAGTCGAACCCGATGGTCGCGATCTTCTTGCAGACCACCTGATACTCGAAGGCTTCGACAGGCAGGCCCTTTCGCGGATTGTTCGAGGTGAGCGAGTCGTCGTCCGTAGCCTTGCCGGTGGCGGGATCGATGGGGCCGGCGCCCTTCTTCTTGAAGAGCGCGTTGAGCGGCGCGTTGAGTAGGCTGCCCGGCACCATCGACGGACTCAGCGCGAGCACCTTTAGATCGCGCTTCTTCTGCGCGAACGATCCGTAGTCGTCACCGAGGTTGTAGGCCTTGGCGAAGCCGATGTAGGGGTAGCCGTACGCGGCCGCCACCTCGACGATGTGCACGGCCCCGGCGGCGCGCTTCATCACCTTGGCGTAGTTCACGTAGACAGGACGCCAGTTCGACCACGGAATGCACGCCGACCCGAACGAAAAGCCTGCCGCGAGAATGCAGATCGCGAGGAGGATGTCGTGGATGATCCCCAGGATGATGTGGATCGCGATCATGGCGAGCATGATCAGGTTGCACGCCGAGATGAAGTTCATCCCCTTGGCGTGAAGGGCAGCCGACGAGAAGGCGGCGTGGTCAGCGACCTCCTGCATCGAGTCGCGGAAGACGATGGCGTCGCCGATGCCGATCAGGAACCACAGGCCGCCGATCAGGAAGCACGACATGCAGAGGCCCATCAACATGACGGCCCCGCGTTGATCGTGGTGGAACTCCTTCACGCGCTCCCGCTGTCGTTCGGTCAGTCGCATTTGGCCCCGCCACCTTCCTGGTAACGAGCGCCCTCGTGCGGGAACCCGAACTTCTGCACGATGGGGTGACCACCGCCGACGATGCCGCAGACGATGCGTCCTCCGAGGGGAACGCTGCAGCGGTAGTCGGCGTTGACCGTGACCGTGACCATTCCGTAGGGATCGTTGCAGCTCGACTGGTCGTCGACGTCGACCTTGACGCTGCGCATCGTCTTTTCCCACGGACCCATGGCGAGCTTCACGCCGGATTCGATCTCCGCGCGGTTGTCGCCGTCGGCCTGGTCGGGCGTGTTCTTGTGCGCGTTGGAGATGACCGACGCCGCACGCGCGCCCACGATGGCGCTGTGCTTCACGACGATGTTCGCCGTGGCAATCTGAGAGAGCTGCACGAACGACGTGAATGTGATCATGAGCGGCATGAACGCCACGAGGAACTCGACGAGCGCTGCGCCTCGTTGGTCGCGATGGAATCGGCGAACGCTCGTGATCAACGCGCGTTTCACGGGAAGGCGCTCAGCATGTGGTTTCGCGCAGCGCGGTAGTTCTTGAACATCGTCGCGCCACCCGCGGTAAGACCGGCGACGGTCGGCACCCCGACGGCGACGAGCAAGAGCGCGTATTCGACCATCACCGCGCCCCTCGAGCGGCGCGTCTTCCGCCGGCTTTCGAGTCCGCCCTTGCGTGCGGTTTTCAGGGCGAGCTTCCGGGCTCGAAACCAGCGCAACATCCGTGTCCTCCGAGTGTACCGGTGGTGTCGTGCAAAGACTCTACCAGTGCAGGTAGACGGTCAGTGCGACCCCGAAAAAGACGGCCGGCCCGAGCCGGAACCAAGACAGCGACGCCTCGTCGACGCTCGTCTGCTTGTCCTTCGGGCGGAACATGTTCGCGAGAATGGTCCCCGCGTTCTTCAGCGTCCCGAACAGCTTTCCTCGGTAGGCGAGGATGGCGGGCGCAACGAGGGTCGCCGCGAAGAATCCGTACATCTCGGCTTCGACGCCGAGCATCGTCTGGAGCAACGCACCGACCGCAGCGAGCAACTTCAGGTCGCCTGCGCCGATCGCCCCCTGCCGATACAAGATCGCGGGGACGATGACACAGACGAGAGCCCCCCCGATCGAAAACCCCGCTTCCTGCGCTGCCCAGTCCATGGGCTCGTGAGCAGCGACGATGCGGGCTGCATGAAGAAACGGCGCGACGAGCAGCGCGCCGTATGTCAGCCAGTTCGGAACCTCGCCGCGTCGCAAGTCGAGTACTGCGGCGACGAATGTGACCGCCAGCGCCACCACGAAGATGACGTGTTGATGCGGCTCGGTCATTGGCGAGGATCCGGCGCCGGGCTCGATGCCCAGCGTACGACTTGGCTACTGCTTCTCGAGCTCGCCAGACGCCTTGCCAGCGTTGGCGCCGACCTTGGTTCCCAGCGTGCGGTAGGCGCCAGCTGCGAGAACCATGATCGCGATAATCAAGAGCGCGTACTCGACCATCGTGGCGCCACGGGTCTTCTTGAGCAGCTTCTTGGCCTTCGACATCGGGAGTCTCCTTGACGGGGTGAAACGGAGAGCCTCGCCGTCACCCGGAACACGTTGCGTTGCGGGAACGACTCTATCCATGCGGTGTGCCAAGCCGGTCACTTCTGACGTGATTGTACATGACTACGCGAATTCTCGAGGGACTGCGAACTCGCCGCTCTCGCTGTGTCTGAAAGCGTACACCTTCATGGATCTTCGCCGGTCCGCCACTGGATGGTCGGCGATCCAGGAGCTTGCGCCCCCACATCGCTCGCTCGCTCGGCTCGACGCGTTAGTTCAGTGCGCGCGGGAGGGCGCGGCGCGGAACCGGGACGTAGTGTCGGACCTTCTCCTCTTCGAACTTCTGTTCCCAGAGCACGATCTCGTCCGACTGGCCGACCGCGAACGGCTTCGAGGGCGCTTGCGGCTTGAGGCGCGGGTTCTCGCTCGTGTCGAGGGACACGACGAACTGTGCGCCGGGCGCGACTTCGAGAAGGAAGTGAGCGGTTCCCGAAGCGTCGGTGCGGGTCACCATACGGTTCAGATACATCACCGGAAGATTGGGGCCGTTCTCGGTCTTCACGGCAACGACGACGTGACGCACCATCGGCGGACACGACACGGCGTACTCGGGAACCTTCTTCGGATCCGCGAAACGGGTGAGCTTGATCGCGATCGGCTTCGTGGGTGACTGGAACGTGTCGGGGCACTTCAAGTTCACGTCCGTGTTCTCGCCCTCCGCGCCATGAAGCGTCAGCATCGCGCGACCATCGGGACCCGTTGTCGCGAGCGTGTTGCTGTTACGCGTGACCACCGCGCCTGACACCGGACGACCCGGATCACTCTCCACTTTGACGTAGATGTTGAACGGCGCTGGCGGCGGCGGATCGAGGTCTTTGCAGCCGGCGCCCACGAGCGCGAGGCCTGCAAGACAAGCGAAGGCACTCGATACGGACGACCCTCGCGAACTCATCGGCACAAAGGTACCGTCCAGCGTGGCGGGGTCAAGCCGTCACGCGAAGGTGCGTTCGCCCGCTCGAAGCGTCGCGTGATGTGGAGCCGTTCACGGCGGCCCAGTCCTATCTTTGCGTGACCGTCGCGTTCGTCGCGTGTAAGCGGCTTCGAACCGCTCACGAGTGCCCAACACGTTGGTCCACAAAACGCGAAGGCCGGAGTGTGTTGCTCCGGCCCCTCGCGAGGTGTCCGTCGGTGCTCGAGGATCAGGCGGCTTTGCTGGGGGCCGGCTCGCCGCCGTGATCGTCGTGCGCGCCCTTGGTCATGTCGAGCTTCTTCGGACGGTTGATCGTGTGCGCGCCGATGAGGTGGAGCAGCGACGGGAGGAAGAAGATCGCCACGAGGAAGCAGGCGATCTCGCCGCCGATGGCGAGGCGACCGAACGAACGGAGCGCCTGGTTGTCGGCGAAGAGGAGCGAGCCGTAGCCGATCGTCGTGGTGTAGCTGCAGAGCGCGACGGCTCCGAGGTGCAGCTTCACGGCGCGTGTGACGTCTCCGCCGAGGAGGCGTGAGCGGTCGAAGATGTTGAACGGATACTCCGACCCGATGCCGAACGTGATCGGCAGCGCGATGAAGTTGAGGAAGTTGAGTCGCTCACCGAAGAGCGCCGCGCTTCCCAGCATCCAGACGACGCCCAGCACGAGCGAGAGGAGGACGGCGAACGCGCCGCGGAGCGAAGACGTTGCCGCGATGACGACGATGGCCACCGCGAGGAATGCCACGCCGGTGGCGAGTGGGCCGTCGCGCTCCATCGAGCGGATCATCTCCGCGAAGATCGTGGCGCGGCTCGCGGTGTCGACCTGCGTGCCGTCGGGCAGCCTCACGCCGTCGAGCGTCGACGACATGCGGAGCATGTTGTGGCCGTCGTTGCGCGAGATCTCCGGCTTGTAGCGGACGTAGAAGACCGTACCGACCGTGCCGTTCTTTTCCGAGAAGCGATCCTTGAGCATGCCCGGAAGATCGACCGGTGTGAGCTCCCGGAGCGACTCCGGCGGGATCATCGTCTTGATCTTCTCCTGCTCCTCTTCGGAGAGGCTCGCCAGCACGCGCGGCGTGATGCGCTCGCGAAGACGATCGAGCACGGCGAGCTTCTTCTTCTGGAGCTCCGCGTTGCCGGGGAGGAAGTCGTTGACCGTGGTGACACCCTCGATCATCGCGCCCTTGGGATCGGCCGCGTCGTTCTCGAGGATGCGCTGCTTCACCATCGGGACCTGATCGACGTGGTCCGCGAGGACGAGCGAGCCGGCGAGGTTCATGCGGCCCGAGAGGATCTTGTCCGCCTTGCCCGAGACGACGAACGCACCGCGCTTGCGCGCGTTCTGCGAGCCGAGCTTGTCGAAGTCGTACTCCCACGGGTCGCGGATGAACGACGGGAGCTTGATGCAGGTGATGACGGTGATCGCCATCGCGACGCCGACGATCAGGCGCGGGCGGGCCTCGGTGAAGTTGCCGACGAAGCGAGCGACGGGGCCGCGGCTCTCGTCGTTGCCGAGCGCGGCGGGGCGCTCGCGCAGCCACTTGGGGCCGCGTTCCTCGAGGCGCTCGATGATGACGATGAGCGCCGGCAGGCAGGGGATCATCGAGATCCACACGAGGAACATGCCGACGAAGCCGATGACGCCGAACTGGCTGAAGCCACGGAAGCGCGTCACCGTGAGCGAGCCGTACGCGATGCTCGCGACGGTCGCGCCGACGAGCTCCGCACGGAAGGCATTCCACACCGCGTCACGGCGGGCTACCTCGGGGCTCATACCCCGGGCGCGGAACTCCTTGTAACGGGAGTAGAGGACGATCGGGTAGTTGACGCCGTTGCCGAGGATGATGGCACCTAGGAAGGCGCCCGACGCGTTGACGTAACCGTAGTGGTACGTCGCGAACGCGTACGCGCAACCAACGCCGAAGAGCGGCGGGAAGCCGACGAGGACGAGCGCCCACGGCGAGCCGTAGAACCAGACGACGCCGCCGAGGATGAGGGCCGCCGCGATGAGCGTGGCGATCATCGCCTCGTGGACGAGCGATTCTTTCTCCGCCTCGGCGTTCGGAATGTCACCGCCGAAGCCGACCTTCATGTCCGGGTGGAAGCTCGTGGGCTTCACTTCCTCGGTGAGCTGGCGAATGCGCGCGAAGAGCTGCTCGTCGTTGCCACCACCCATGCCCGAGGTGGTGGTGAAGATGCGCATCGCGATCTGCGTGCCGTCGGGCGAAGCGAAGTAGCCCGTAGGAAAGTCGTCCTTCTCCTTGGCCTTCTTCTCGAACTTCTCTTTGAAGGAGTCCATCCCGAGCGCGGACTCGGAGGCCGGCTTGTCCTCGAGATCCTCGACCATGCCGCTCTTGATGGCGATTTGCTGGTCGAGCTTCGCGTCGGCCTCTTCGAGGTCGTCGACTGTTGCATAAAGCCACTTGTTGGCTTCGAAGAACTTTTTGACGTCCTTCGTGCCCGCCTCGATCGACGAGATCATCGGGCGGACGTCGCTCGTCTCGATCTTCTCGTGCAGCGCGTCGATCAGGTGTTCGTTGGCCGCCCGGTCCGGAGACTCGGCCAAGATCACGATCGTGGCTCGCCCGCCGACACGCTCGATGCGGCGCTCGAAGGCCTGAAATCCAGGGCTTTCGCGCGGCAAAAGCTCCAAGACGTCCGAGCGGACTTGGAGATGGCGCGCGTAATTCCAGCAGGCGCCGAGAATCATCACGGCGCTGAGGATCACGAACCAGGGACGACGCCCGCCGAGATCGACGAGGCCGTCGACCAGGCCGCGCAAGAATTTCGTTGCTGATACGCCTGCGCTTCGCTTCATCGGGCTCGCCCTAGGATGTCCTAAGGCTACGGATTGTTGCGCAGCGAACCGGAATAGCGAGTTACGCGTCCGGATGAGCGCGGAAAAATCCCCGACGAACCGTAGGTTTTTGTGCCCCGTCAGGCGCCTCGAGCGAGGCGCTTCCGACGGAAAAGGGCTCGTGCCCCCGGCGCTGCGAGTTCGCAGTCAGGCCGCGATCAGCGAACGCGTTCCTTCGCCTTGGCGATCGCAGCGGCGATCATCTGCTCGTGCTCGCCCGGGTCGGCCCAACGGCGCTGGATGGCGGTCGAGAGCTGGTGGAGCGGGTCGTAGTAGAGGAAGAACTGGCCCGGTTTGACGCTCGGCGCTTGGTAGACGCTGATGCCCGACTCGCGGTCGTAGTACTCGAACGAGTGAACGTCGCGTTTTCCACCACCACCTGGCGCGTCGACGACGAAGAGCGGCGTGTTGAAGCCCGCCGTCGAGCCACGCACGTGCTTCTCGATGAAGAGCGCCGTGTCCACCGACGTACGCAGGTCTTCGACGCCGGTGACGAGGTCGTGGACGTACACGTAATAGGGATGCACGTTGACGTGGCCCATGCGCTTGACGAGCTCCGTCATCGTCTCGGGCGAGTCGTTCACGCCACGCTGAAGCACGCTCTGGTTGCGCACGGTGATACCGCGCTCCATGAGCTTGTTCATCGCGTCTTCGGTGATCCCCGTGATCTCCTTGGGGTGGTTGAAGTGCGTGTGGAGCACGACTTCCTTGTGGAGCTTGCGGCCCTTCTCCACGACGCGCGTGAGCGCATCGACCCAGGCGTGGTCCGTGAGGATCTTCTGCGGCATGACCGCCGGACCCTTGGTCGCGAAGCGCATGCGGCGGACGTTGGGCGACCCGAGGAGCGCTTCGCCGATCTCTTCGATCTGCGTGGCGCGCAGCTGGTAGGCGTCGCCGCCGGAGATGACGATGTCTTCGAGCTCCGGCCGCGAGCGGATGTACTCGAAGGCGCGGGCCCAGCGCTCGTTCGAAACCTTGAGGCTGACCTTCTCGACCTCGTCGGTGTCGATGCCGACCGCGTAGCTGCGCGTGCAGAAGCGGCAGTACACCGGACAGGTGTCGAGTGCGAGGAAGAGCGCCTTGTCGGGATAGCGATGCGTCAGCCCTTGGACCGGCGCGTCGGCCTGCTCGTGGAGCGAGTCGAGGTCGAGCTTGGGGTGGTCGGGCAGGAGGCGCGAGGCGACCGGGATGAACTGGATGCGGAGCGGATCCTCGTACGGCTTCTCCCAGTCGATCAGGCTGAGGAGGTACGGGCTCACGCGGATGGTCATCGGCGCGCGCTTGAAGCCTTGCTCGGCGTCCTCGATGAACTGCGGCGAGACGAGGTTCTGCAGCGCGGCGAGCAGCTTCGCCGGGTTCGTGATCGTGTGCTTCGCCTGCCAGTTGTGATCGAGGAACTGCTCTTCGGTCACCGAGGCGTACGCGGGGATGCGCTGCCAGAAAGCGCCACGGAGGAGCTCACGGTAGCCGAGGGTTTTCGGGTCGACCGGGGGCTTCTTCGGGACGATGGGATCGTTGGGAACGACGTGCAGCGCACTCATGAGCGCACTTGTTCCACGAGCCTGCCCCGCGGGCAAGTGCTCGGCATGGGGCGGTCACGGCGCGATTTGACGGGGTGCAGCATGACATCGCAGAGCTCGCGTCATGACCGCCTATTGGGCCCGTTTTGCGATGCGAAGGCGCGGTCCGGCGGCGCGGCACGCCGTCCACCCTCTACTTGGTGCCGAGCCCGCAGCCTTGCTGTTTTGTGCACTGCGAGGTGGTGAGATCGCTACAGCGGGACGGGGTTCCGGTGCAGCCGCCCGACCAGGAGCAGCCGGTCAGCCGGTTGCAATCGGATTCGGAGCTCACCTTGCACCAGTGCGGATCGGGCAGGCACTGGCTCTTGTCGAAGTCGAACACGCACTGCGCGCGGACCGAGCAGACCATCGGGTCGAACGTGGAGCACCCGGTCGCTGCGCCCGAGCACATCGGTGTCGCCCAGCTGCAACCCCGCTGGGCATTGCATTCGTTGCTCGTGCCGATGGCCGCGCAGGCCACCGCCGTCCCTTTGCAGACCTGCGTCGATGGCGCTCCGGAGTCGTCGGTGGATGGCTCGCCGCCCCCGCGTCGCTCGTCCCCGGATCGCTCGGATCGCCTGGATTGCTCGGATTCCCGCCATTTTCTGGGTCGCTCGGGTCGCTCTCGCCGGTGGTCGATGCAGACCCGGACCCCGGCGACTGCGCGTCCGGCTTCGACGCCACCGTGTCGTAGTCGAAGTCCGCCCCGACGAGCCCGGCGCACGCTGCCGTCTCGAGGCCGAGCAGACCGAAGGCCAAAAGCGCGAGGCGATTCATGGCCACTGGCATCCAACCTGCTGCGAGCAGGCGACGTCATCGGTGATGTCTTCGCACGCCGTGGCCGTTCCCGAGCACCCGCCGAAGAGCGCGCATCCCGAAGCGCTCTCGCATTGCGAGCGCGTGGAGCCCACGCAATAGCCCGTGGCGGGTTGGCAGGTGGAGGTCGTGAAGTCGGTCGCGCAGCCTGCGGTGGACTGGCAGGCGACATTGGTTTTGATGCTCGTGCAGTTGAACGTGAGCCGGCAAACGGGCGTGCTCCAGGAGCAGCCCGTCTGCCTCAAGCACGAGGACTTGTCCTCGAGAGTCTCGCACGAGGTGACGGTGCCCTGGCAGCTGCCGGGATCGTTGGGCCCGCTGCTGGAGTCCTGGCCGGCGTCTTTGCTGGGCCCGCCATCTTTCGCTCCGGTGCCTTTGCCGCCGTCGGACGAAGTTCCGCTTCCAGGTTCCTCACCGGTCTCGTCCGTCGATGGATCGTCGGAGCCGGGATCCTGACCGCCGTCCGAAGTTCCTTCACTTCGATGCGCCGTGGTGTTCCAGCCATCGAAGTCGGCGCCGACGAGGTCTCCGCAGCCCGCGATCGGCATCGCCGCCAGCGTGCACGCGAGGATCCCCGTCCGAAGGCGACTCTTGGGTGGCGACGAGCGGCGAACGGACATGACCTTCGTGGGAAGGACGCCGCCTGCGCGCGCTTGTCGCGAACTATTTCGAAGTTGCGCCGCGTTCGCGGCTCTCTAGCGAGCCTCGACCGTCAACGTCAGCCCAGCCCGCTGGAGACGTGACACGAGTAGACTCCCCATCGCCGAGGCGGGGGTGAGCACGCCGGAACGCTTGGGCAGCTGCGCGGTGTCCTCGAGGAGGCACAGCGCCGATTCGCCCAGCATCTTGGCGGTTTCGGTGTAGCCCGGATCGGCGTTGCCGGCGACCTTGCTCGCGAGCCGCAGCGCAGGCGCCCCGTCCTTCGCGGTTGTTTCCCCGAGTACGCGCACCTCGAACGAGCCCCGTTCGCGCTGTTCCTTCGTCGGGCCCTCACCGGGTTTCGGCAGGACCTTCTTCGAGAGAAGGCCGCGCGTCGTTCCGTTCGAGGCAGCCACCATGATGCCGGCCAATCCTGCCGTCATGGCCGTCGCCATCGCGAGGCCCTTCGGGCCGGATGGAAAGCTCATCGACTCGTCGTAACGAAAGCCGGCTCCATAACCGAGGAGCACCGCCGAGCGCCGGACCACGCGCGTGTTGATGGCGGACATCACGAAGGGCGCGGTCCATGCGTGGAGATCGCGATCGAAGCGAACGCCGTGCTGATCACGTACGCCGTTGCGAGGGCGATTCGGATCGGGATCGAGCGCGTAGGGATTGCCGAGGAGTCGTCGCACGGCGCGATCGTGGCTCGCCTCGTCCATGAGCGCGACCATCGAGGCGATCGTGCCGCCGCTCATTCCACCTTTGACCTTGGTGGCGAAGCCCTTGGCCCAGGCGAGGTTCCGTCCCTCGGTCAGCGCTCTCTCCCAGAGCATGAAGACGCCGAGGTCGAACGGAATCGAGTCGAAGCCGCAGGCATGCACGATGCGCGCGCCCGACGCCTCGGCATTCGCCTCGTTGTCGTCGATCGACGTGCGGATGAAGGTTACCTCGCCGGTGATGTCGCAATAGTGCGTGCCGTGCGTCGCGCACGCCGAGACGAGCTTGCGTCCGTACTTCGCGAACGGCCCGACCGTGCTGATGATCACGGACGTACGCGGGACGAGTGCGTCGAGCGACGCTTGGTCCATCGCGTCGGCGAGGAAAATGGGCAGGTCCGCGAGGGCCGGCTCGAGCGCCGCGAGTCGTTTACGGACGCTCTCGAGCTTGGCTTCGTTTCGGCCGGCAAGCGCCCAGCGCAGGCGCGAACGCGTGGGCGCCCTCGCCAGGTATTCCGCCACGAGCTGGCCGGTGAAGCCGGTCGCTCCGAACAGCACTACGTCGAAATCACGTTTCGTCATCGGTATCGATTTCGCGCCCGTTCGAGGATGCCTGCAATGCGGCTGACGATCTCCGGTGGCTCCACGACACGTGCCGCGTCGCCAAACGCGAGGGTCCAGCCCAGGATGGCATCTACGTTGACCAGCGGAAGCGACACGCGTACGCGGCCGTCGGGGGAGGTCGCGAGCTTCTGATCGCGATGCAGCTTCTTCGCGCGAATCTCGTCGGCCACGCGGGCGTCGAACTCGATGATGACGCGGGCCTTGCTCGCGCGCGTACCGATGCCGAACTCGCCGTGAACGTAGTCGGCCACATCGAAGCCCGCGGGAAGCTCGAAGTGTTCCGTCTCGCTCGCGCGGATCTCGGTCATGGTCTCGAACGAGACGACGTCGACCTCCTCGTCGGTGCGCGTCTTGGCTGGCACGCCCGTTCGACCGGCGCTCTTGGCGCCGAGCGCCACGATCGACCCCTTTTGCACGACGAGGGCGTAGGGATGAAACACGATGCGGTCGGCACGCGGCTCACCCGCACGCGTACGAGGCCGGAAGCGGATCACGCGGAGGTCGGCGACGGCACGAAAGAGCTCGTCGAGATCTTCGCCGCGGGCCGCATAGCTGCGGGAGACCGGCGGCAGCCAGAAGAAGCGCGATTCGAGGCCTCGTTCGCCCGAAATTTCGGCCTTTCCGGAGGCTCGGAACGGCGTCTTGGCGACCTGTTCGATGGCGTTGAGCGCGAGATCGACCTCGTCGAAGAGCGCCGAGCCTTTCAGCACCTCGAGCCCGCGACGCATCGCGAGAATGGCGAAGGCCTGGGAACGCCGGAGCGGCACCGCGCGTCCACGCTCGCTCGGCTTGATGCGCCAGAGGTGCGCACCGCCCGGGGCGATGGAGATTGATTCGAGCTCGGTCACGCCGTCGAGCTCGCGCAGGTAGCGACGCACCGAGCGTTGCGTCATGCGCAACGTGACCGACAGCTCCTCGAGCGTGAGGCCGCGCGGCGCGGCTTCCAGGAGCTCACGCAGCTTGTCGATGCGCCGGTGCTGCGTGAAGCGACCCTGCGGTCGACCCACGCGCGGCGTCTTCGTCTTGGTCTTGGCCGTCCGCGGAGCAGGGAGAAGATCCGTCGTGGAGGTGCGCGGAGCCGGAATCTGCGTGGGAAAGTTGGTGGTCATCCGAGGGCGCCCTCCTCAGATTTTCCGTCCGCGCATCTCGGTCTTGTACTTCTGCTTGTACTGGTCGTGGCAGCCTCGGCACGAGGCCTTCGCAGCGCTCATGTCGCCGTCGCGCGCGGCCTTGGCGCCGTCCTTCGAAATCGATGCCCAGTTCGTGTAACCGGGGGGCGCGAACGTGGCGATCTTGTCGAGCGCGGTGGCGAGTGCCGGCAGATCGTTCGAAGCGATGGCGGGGTTCGTGTTCACCTTCATCCAGGCCTGCAGCGGGCAGTCCGGTTGGGGCTTGGTCCCGCAATTCGCCACTTCGGCCGAACCGCTGGCGGCGGGCTGGGCCTTTCCGGCGTCCTTGGTGGCTTCCTTCGTGGTGGGCGCGGCGGCGACGGCATTTCCGGCGTCGGTCTCTTCGACGTTCGCGTTCGCGGCAGGCGCGGTCGCAGTCGCAGAGACGGCCGCGCTCGCGCTAGCAGGCGCCGCTGCGGATGCCGCCGGCTTGTCCGCTTCGGGCGCGCCACCGCTCTCGGACTTCGAGCAGGCGACGGCGCCGAGCGAGAGCCCCAGGGCAACGGAGACCGAGAGAAGACCGTGGCGTACGAACATGGCCCGCAGCTTACAACGAGCGGCTGGGGTATGGTGTCCGGGATGGAGCGTACCCTCGTGGAGCTGCTCGCGGCGAAGCGCGACGGCCTGACCCTCACGGAAGACGAAATTCGGCGGCTTTTGTCCTCGTTCGGGGACGGAACGATGACCGACTACCAGATGGCTGCCTTCCTCATGGCCGTCTTCTTCCGCGGTCTCGACGATGCCGAGACGGTCGCGCTCACCGAAGCGATGCTCCATTCGGGCAGCGTCCTCGATCTCGGCGGCGTCCCCGGCATCAAGGTCGACAAGCACTCGACGGGCGGTGTTGGCGACAAGGTATCCATCTGCCTTGCTCCGCTCGTGGCGGCGTGTGGCGTTCCGGTGCCGATGGTCAGTGGTCGTGGACTCGGTCACACGGGCGGAACGCTCGACAAGCTCGAGGCGATTCCGGGCTTCCGCACCGACGTTCCCGTGACCGACTTCGCCCGCATCGTTCGCGACGTGGGCACGTGCATGATCGGTCAGACGAAGGAGATCGCCCCGGCCGACAAGCGCATTTACGCGCTTCGTGACGTCACCGCGACGGTCGAGTCGATTCCCCTCATCGTCGCCTCGATTCTGTCGAAGAAGCTCGCCGAGGGGATCGACGGCCTCGTGCTCGACGTGAAGGTCGGGCGCGGTGCGTTCATGAAAGACGAAGCCTCGGCCCGGAAGCTCGCCGACAAGCTCGTGCGCGTCGGAACGCGCGCCGGCAAGAAGGTCGTCGCGGTGCTCACGCGCATGGACACGCCGCTCGGCCTGGCCGTCGGCAACGCCAACGAAACACGCGAAGCGCTCGAAGTGCTGCACGGCAAGGGCCCGGCCGATCTCGTCGATTGCACCCTGGTGCTCGGCGCCGAGATGCTCGTGCTCGGCGGCCAGGCGAAGGACATCGAAGAGGGCACGAAGAAGCTTCGCGAGGCCATCGCCAAGGGTTCGGCCGTCCGCGTGATGGAGAAGATGGTCGAAGCGCAGGGTGGAGATCCGCGCGTGGTCGCCGAGCCTTCTCGTCTCGAGACGGCGAAGGTGATCGTCGACGTCGAAGCCCCGATGAACGGCCACGTCGTCGAGCTCGACGCGCTCGCTATCGGCCTCGCGGGCGTGGCGATGGGCGCCGGGCGAACGCGCGCCGATCAGAAGGTCGACCCGGCCGTCGGCATCGAGCTTCTCGCGAAGCCTGGCGATGCCGTGGAGAAGGGCCAGGCTGTCGCGCGCCTGCACGTGCGCACGAAGGAAGCCGGCGAGGCCATTCTCGATCGCGTGTCCGTCGCGTTCTCCTACGGCGACAAGCCGTTCGAGCCGAGCCCCTCGTCGTCGATCGCATCACCGCGGGGTGACGTCGGGGCGACTCGCCTCTTCGACGAGATAGAGGAGCGACACGTAGGGCTCGCCGACGGCTTGGCTGAGCCCGATCTCGCACGTCAGGTTGCTCGAGTAGTGCGCATCGCACGCGAGCGACCGAACCTCTTTCTGCTCGGCGTACGTTGCGGCTGCGGTCAGCTCCGGAAGGAGCAGGCCTCGGTCGCCGGCCATGCCGCAGCATCCGAGATCGATGGGCACGTGCGTCTCGGTCGCGGAGAGATCAGCGACCTCTTTCATCGCGGGCGCGAGTCCTAGCTTGCGCGCGGAGCACGTGGGATGGAGCGCGACGCTCCGATCGAGTCGTCGCATGGGCAAGCGCTTCACGAGCACGTCGCGCGCGAAGACCACCGAGTCGACGACGCGCATGCGCGAGAGTCGATCGCGGTGCTCCTCGTCGAGCAACGACGATGATGTCGTGATCGCGTAGAGGCACGAGGTGGCGTCGATGACCACATCGAGCCGCCCTTCCTCGCTGTAGCGCCACATCGCGTCGACGAGGCGCTCGAGCATCGCGGCGTGCGCCTCGGTGAAGCCTTTCGAGCCGAAGGGAAGCCCGCAGCAGTTGCCGGCGAGGTCCGAAGGAACGCGCACGGCAACGCCTGCGCGATCGCAGAGCGTCACGAACGTCTCGGGCAGCGAGCGCTCTTTGCCCTGCGGCAGGCCCATGATGCGCGAGAGGCACGATGGAACGTAGACGCATTCGGGCGCGTCGGGCTCGCGCGATGGCGACGCGTGGTTCGCGACGCGTGGAATGGTGGACGTCCAGGAGGGAAGCCGCTTTCCGAGGAGCGACGACGCCACCTTGCCGAGCGCGTCGAGCGTGCCCTGGCCTAGCGTCGCTTCGACGACGTGACCGAGGCGCACCGAGAGACGCATCACGTGCTCGAGTGCCGACGAATGATCGGCCAGCCAGAGCGCGAGCGAGTTCGCGCCGCTCGCATGGCTCTCGTGGCGGAGGCGCTTCATGAGCACGCCCGTGTCGATCGACACGGGACATGCGGTGGCACACATGCCGTCGGCCGCGCACGACTCGATGCCTTCGTAGGCATAGTCGGCAATCAGCGCGTCGCGCCGAGCCTGCTGCTCCGGCTCCTTTGCGAGACGCGCCACCTCGCGGCGAACGACGATGCGCTGGCGCGGCGTGAGCGTGACGCGACGACTCGGACAGTCCGGCTCGCAGAAACCGCACTCGATGCAGCGATCGACCTCGGCGTCGACCGGGGGCAGCGCCTTCAGGTTGGTGACGTGAGCGCGGGGATCGTCGTCGAGGATGACACCCGGATTCAGGATGCCGTCCGGATCGAGCAGCGCTTTGAGCTCGCGCATGATGGCATACGCGGGCTCGCCCCACTCGGCCTCCACGAACGGAGCCACGTTGCGCCCGGTGCCGTGCTCGGCCTTCAGCGAGCCGTCGTACGCGAGGACCACGTCGGCGAGAGCGCCCATGAAGCGCTCGTAGCGGGCGATCTCGGTCTCGGTCGAGAACGACTGCTTGAGCACGAAGTGGCAGTTGCCGTCTTTCGCGTGGCCGAACAGGATCGCGTCGTCGTAGCCGTGCTCGGAGAAGAGCAGGCGAAGCCGCGCGAAGGCATCGGCCTGTCGTGACGGAGGGAAGGCGACGTCTTCGATGATGACCGCTTCGCCCGAACGCTTCGTTGCGCCGACCGCAGGGAAGAGGCCCTTGCGAATCTTCCAAAGGCTCGCGCGCTGCTTGGGTCGGTCGTGAAGCTGGCCGGCTCCGTGGTGGGCTGCGCGACGACGACGGCATCGACGAGGGGCGACTCCGCGCGCAGCTCGCTTTCCGTCTCGTAGCCGTACTCGACGAGCAGCGCGGCGGCACCACTGCCGAGCCACTTCGTATTGGTGAGCAAGCTCGGTGGCACGGTGCGCAGGCACGCATCGTCCATGAACTCCACGGCGCGAGCGCCTGCGCGGGCCAGTGCAGGTACCGAGGCGAACGCATCGGCGGCGTTCGCGAAGAAGAGGAGGCCGGTGCGCTTGAACGGCAGCTCGGGGATCGTCCGCAGCACCGCCTCGGCCACGTAGCCCAGCGTGCCCTCGGAGCCGATCATCAGATGCGCGAGGATCTGCGCGGGAGTGTCGTGATCGACGAGCGCGTTGAGCGAGTAGCCGGTGGTGTTCTTGATGCGGTACTTCGCGCGGATCCGTGCCTCCAGCTCGGGATCGGCGAGGATGCGCGCGCGGAGAGCCAAGAGCTTCTCGTGCACGTGAGGTGCATCGTGCTCGAGCTTCGCGTCGGCATCGGGGCGCGACGTGTCCAACACCACGCCGGAAGGCAGCACGAGGCGCATCGAAGCGAGCGTGTGATACGCGTTGTGCTCGACGCCGCAGCACATGCCGCTCGCGTTGTTGGCGAGGATGCCGCCCATCATGCAGGCGTCGATCGACGCCGGATCGGGGCCGATGCGACGCCCGAACGAGGCGAGCGTGGCGTTCACGCGCCCGCCGATCGCGCTAGGGCCGACGCGCACGTGTCGGCCGCCCTCTTCCACGTCGATGCGTGATGGGTACTTCGACGTATCGACGAGAATGCCGTCGGTGACCGCCTGCCCCGACAGGCTGGTTCCACCGGCGCGGAAGGTGAGCGGGATCCGGTGCTCGCGAGCGATGCGGAAGAGTGCGGGAACCTCTTCCTCGCTCGCGAGCTGAACGACGGCGCGCGGCACGAGCCGGTAGAAGCTCGCGTCGCTCGCGTAGGCGACGACGTCGATGGGGCGAGCGAGAACGCGTGACGGGGACGAGGCCCTTTCGAGGGCTTCGAGCAGCGCATCGCGCGATGCGCGTTCGCGCGAGGGCTTCGGCTTTCGCCGGAGCTCGACCAGTGCATGCTGTCCGTTCGCGCTGCCGTCCGCGCTCACCTTGCTCCTTCTTTCACCCCTCGACGCGATTCGTTACGAGCTGATCTTGGTGCCGAGCAGCGTGAGGTACTGCGAGAGCCACGCCACGTGCGCCGGCCATGCGGGCGCAGTGACGAAGTTACCGTCGGTGATGGCGCCGTCGATCGGAATGTCGGCGTATTCGCCACCGGCGAGGCGAACCTCGTGCGCCACGGCGGGATAGGCCGAGATGCGGCGGCCCTTGATGACCTCGGCCGCCGTGAGCACCTGCGCTCCATGGCAGACGGCGGCGATCGGCTTGTTCGCGCTCGCGAAGTGGCGGACCATCTCGAGAACGCGACGCTCCATGCGGATGTACTCGGGCGCGCGACCACCGACGATGACGAGGCCGTCGTAGTCCTCGGCGTTCACGTCGGCGAACGTCGCGTTCAGCACGAAGTCGTGGCCGCGCTTCTCGGAGTACGTCTGATCACCTTCGAAGTCGTGGATAGCCGTCCTGATCTTGTCGCCAGCCTTCTTGTTCGGGCAGACGGCGTGGACGGTGTGCCCGGCGATCTGCAGAGCCTGGAACGGGACCATCGTCTCGTAGTCTTCGGCGTAGTCGCCGCACAGCATGAGGAGCTTCTTGCCCATGGTGATCGCCTCCGGGAAGGATAGGACGGCGCGTCACCCGCGACGTTCTTGGTCGCGGGGACGGCGCGTTCATCGCCCCCAGTGCACCCTCCGTGCCGCCCCACGATTTTCGGGAATCATCGGGCTCTGGAGCGGGGCAGTGGAGCGTTTCGAAACACGTGTCTCGGCGAGTTTCGGTCACGTGTAGCGAGCTCCCGAGACAGGCTCAGTCGCGCGCGAAGGCGCCGAGGCGGTGCCTCTTCAACATGCGATACAGCGTGCTTCGCGCAACGCCGAGCTCGCGTGCGGCTTGCGCCATGTTTCCGTCGGCGCGTGCGAGGGCTTTGCGAAGCGCATCGCGTTCGGCATCGTGAAGGCCGGAGCTCGCCTCCGAAGCCGTGGTCTCCGACGCTACGCCCATCTCGAGTGGGCTCTGCATCGGAGGAAGATGTTCGGCGCGGACGAGGCGCGCGCTCGAGCTGCCTGCCTTCCCGCCCGACGCGACCAGGGCGTATTGCAGCGCCATTTTCAGCTCGCGAACGTTGCCGGCCATGGCCTTCGGCCGATCTCCTCGAGCGCGCTGGTGTGGAGCGTGGCACTGCCCTTCCGAAGACCGAGCTCGGACGCGAGGTCGACGAAGAGCGACGCGGCCAGTTCTTTCACGTCCGAGCGCGCGCGAACGGCGGGCAAGCCGAGCGTGACGCCCTGGATTCGGTAGAAGAGGTCTTTGCGGAACGTGCCTTCGCGCACGAGCTTGGGCAAATCGCGGCACGTGGCCGACACGAGCCGGAAGTCCGAGCGACGTTCGCGCGGCTCGCCCACGCGCGAGTAGCTGCCGTCTTCGAGCACGCGCAGGAGCATGGCCTGCAGCGCGGGCGACATCTCGGCGATCTCGTCGAGAAAGAGCGTGCCGCTTTGCGCGGCGCCGATGCGCCCTCCGTGTCCACTCTCGCGCGCGCCGGTGAAGGCCCCTGGCGCGTACCCGAAGAGCTCGCTCGCGAGCAGGCTCTCCGGCATCGCCCCGCAATTGACGACGACGAACGGCCCGCGCGCCCGATCGCTCGAACGATGGATGGCGCGCGCCATGAGCTCCTTGCCGGTTCCGGTTTCGGCGAGGAGCAAGACGGGGAGAGGCGACGCCGCGAACTGTGCCGCGCGCTGGCAGGCATCCACGAGCACCGGATCGCTCCCGAGGATGCGCGCGAACGGCTCTTCGGGCAGGCCCATCTCGCGCGCGCGATGCGAGCGTGCTGCGCCGAGCTTCGCGAGCTCCGACTCGAGCAACGCAGCCAATGCCTGCACCGTCACGCCGAGCAGCGGGTCGGCCCTCTCGATGGACACGGTTGCGTCGAGCACGCCGATGATGCGGCCGTTCTCACCGCGCAGCGGCGCGGCATAACAGGCGAGGCCGTGGCCGCCGACGTCGTAGTGTGCGCGCCCCATCACGGCGACGGCTGTCTGCTCGGTGAGCGCGACGCCGATCGCGTTCGTGCCGCGTGCGCCTTCGCTCCAGCGCGTTCCTTCGCTGACCGCGCGGGCCACGTGCTCGGGCAGCACTTCGGTACCGATGCTCGCGACGATGACGCCGCCTTCGTCCGCGAGGAGCAGTGCGCAACCGCGGCGACGGAGCTCGGCGCCGACGTCTTCGAGGAGCGCCGAACGCGCGAGCACTCCTGCAGCACGCGTTCGGCGCTGCGCGAGCTCGTCGGTCGTGACGATGTCGGGATCGCCCACGGGCGTGCGTCGCCATCGCGTGAGGACCGGATGCCCGTCGTCGTCTCGCTCGTCGAGCTCGCCGGAGCGGAATCGCTGCCAGACGTCGATGTCGGGTTCGAGCAAGGTCAGCATCGGTCGAGCTTTCGGATTGGGCGCGGGGCTAGCCAATCATAGCGCGCCGAAGCGACTCGTCTCGTAGGCCGCGAAGAGGATGGCCCCTGCCAACGCGGCGAGCGGAATCGTTGCCAATTTGGGCGCGATTCCTTCACGGGTGAAGGCGTTCGCCGCGCGCCCCGTGACGCCGAGGCCGAGCAACGCGACGAAGACCGGCATCAAGTAGGGCAAGAGGAGCGCGCCGTCGGGAGGCGCCGAATTCTCACCGGTCGAGGCCAGGGCGACGGTCACCATCGCGAGCGCCATCAAGAGGAGGACGGCGGCCGAAGCTACGAACGCCCACGATCGCGGGCGAAGGCGCACGCCGAGAAAGCCGAGCGCGATCGCGAGCGCCAAGGTCACGAGCGAGACGACGGCGCTCGTCGTCATCGACGTTCCGTCGAACGCGTGAGGCAGGTGCGCCATCGGCGAAAACCCACCGCCCTTGTGCGCGTAGCGAACGAGTCCGAAGGCGGCGCCGCCCGTGACCACGAGCGCGAGGAGGGGCCCGATCACCTTTACGAGCAGCGATGGTTCGTAGACCTCGATCGCGTGTTTCCGCTGCGCATCGAGACGTCGATGCGTGACCTCGAGGCCGCTCGACGCTCGCGGAGACAAGTCACCGTGCTTGGACACCGGGCCCGATGCCGGAGCGCCCGAGTAATGACTCGACGACGCGGGACCGGTGAAGTCCCGCTCGATATGCATGTCGAAGTCGTCGTCTTGCGGGCTGAAGTCGATGCCGTGCGCCGGAGCGGCTGCAGGTGCAGGCGTCGGCTTCGCTGGCTGCGCGACAGCCCCCATCGTCCCCGACGCTCGACGTACTGGGACCACCAGATCCGGTATGTCGAGCGTTGGGGTGTCCCCCCGTCCTTTTCTGCCATTCGATCCGAGAATAGCGACTTTTACTTCAGCCGCACTCCCGGTGCAGCGTCGCCTTCGACGGTGGCCAGGCGAAGGTCTTCGGACGGACCGCTTGCCAGGAGCATACCGTGCGACACCAGCTTCTCCTTGCCCTTGCCGAAGTCGGCCGAGCCGAAGTCGCGGGGAGCGAGGTTGCTGACCACGATCACCTTCCGTCCGACGAGCTGGTCGGGTTGGAAGGAGAGAGCGAGCCCCGCCACGATGGTGCGCGGCGTCTCTTCTCCGAGATCGACGGTGAGCCGGAGAAGCTTGTCCTTCTTCGGGACCTTCTCACATGTCTTCACGAGTCCGACACGGAGGTCGACCTTCGCGAAGTCCTCGTACGTGATGGTCGCGCTCTCGGCCTCGCCCGCCTGCGCCGCAGGTGCCGCGCCGGGCTTCTCGGCCTTGTTCGCCGGTGCGGCGGCTTCGGCGGCGGCCTCTTCGACCTTCGGGACGAGGCGCTCGAGAACTGCCTTCGTTCCGTCCTTGTCGAACGTCTGGAAGAGCGCACCCGAGGGCGCGAGCGGCTTGCCGGCCTGGAGGGCTCCTCCGAGCTCGCTCGGGAAGACGTCTTTGCCTTCGGCCGGGGCGATCGGCGGCAGACCGAGCTGCGCGCGCATCGCGTCGCTCTTCTTCGGCATCGCCGGCCAGATCGCGGCCGACAGTGCCGCGAGCGCCTCGAGGAGAACGGCGAGCTGCGTGCCGGTGTGCGCCGGATCCGTCTTCACGCTGGCCCAAGGAGCCGCGCGATCGACGTACGTGTTGGCTGCCGAGCTGAGGGCGAACGTCGCCTCGAGCGCGCGATGCGGCTCGAGATCGAGCCATGCCTGGCGCGCCGTCGCGAGCTCGTTCTTCGCGAGCGCGAAGAACTCGTCTTCGAGGGGCGTGAACTTCCCGAGCGTCGGCACCTTGCCCTCCATGAGCTTGGTGCAGAGACCGAGGACGCGCGACAGCAGGTTGCCGAGGTTCTTGCCGAGGTCGGCGTTGTAACGCTCGATGAGCGCGGCGTGATCGAAGTCGCCGTCTTGCCCGAACGCAATGGCGCGGAGCAGGTGATAGCGAAGAACGTCGGGCCCGAGCTCGGCGGCGATCTTGAGCGGGTCGACCGCGTTGCGGAGCGACTTCGACATCTTGTGACCGTCGATGGTCAAGAAGCCGTGCGCGAAGACGACGTCGGGGATCTCCTCTTCCTTGTATCCTGCACTGAGCAGGAACGCGGGCCAGAAGATGGCGTGGAAGCGGAGGATGTCTTTGCCGACGAGGTGGACGACCTTCGCGTTCGGCGCCCAGAAATTCGCCTTGTCGCCGTCGCCGAGGGCGCTGCGGTAGTTCGCGAGCGCGTCGAACCAGACGTACATGACGTGCTTCGGGTTGCCCGGGACGGGGATGCCCCACGAGAAGCTCGTGCGCGAAACCGACAGATCCTTGAGTCCGCTCTGCACGAACGAGATGACCTCGTTCTTGCGCGACTCGGGCTGGATGAAGTCGGGATGGCGCGCGTAGAAATCGAGCAGGGGCTTTTCCCACTTCGAGAGCTTGAAGAAGTACGTCTCCTCCTTCACGCGCTCGACGGGCTTCTTGTGGATCGGGCAGAGGTTGCCGGGTTGCTCGAGTTCCTTCTCCGTCTTGAAGGACTCGCAACCGACGCAGTACCAGTCCTCGTAGGTGTCGAGGTAAAGGTCGCCCTTCGCTTCGATCGTCTTCCAGAGCTCGGCGACCCACGCCTCGTGATCGGGATCGGTCGTGCGGATGAAGCGGTCGGCGACGACCTCGAGCTTCGGCCACGCCTCGCGGAACCGCTCGCTGATCTTGTCGGTGAAGGCCTTGGGGTCGAGTCCTGCTTCCTTCGCCTGACGTTCGATCTTGAGGCCGTGCTCGTCCGTGCCGGTGAGCATGAAGGTCTCGTCGCCCGTGAGCTGGTGGAAGCGGCGGAGCGCGTCCGCGACGATCGTGGTGTACGCGGTGCCGAGATGAGGCACGTCGTTCACGTAGTAGATCGGAGTCGTGACGTAGAAGCGTCCCATGGGGGACCGGGGTTTAGCACGACGCTCGGTCGAATTGGACGGGATCCCCTGGAATTCGCTTGGATCCGGACCGATTCGAGCTCCGCCGCGGGCGTTTTCGAGGGGCTCAGGGCCTGGCTCGCGCGTCGGGCCGGCTTGCGCCTCGTCGTCGCTACCGAGGCAATGCGCGCACGTGGGGCGCGCACGTGGGGCCTCCGTGTCCGCGATGACGTGAGCTCCCTTCGTTTCTCGAGAGCAGCCGCGTGCAACGTATCCCGACCGGCACGTGCGATGCAGCGTCGCCGAGGCACGCCCTGCCTGAGGCGAACGACGGCCGGCTTGCCGTGCGCGACTGCCCCGGCAGAGGGACGCGTCCTCACACAGGAGTCAATCGATGAGCACTCAATCCTTTCGTAACGAGAAGCCGATGCAGGGGTTGGACGAGAATCTCGATCTCTACGAAGAGGAGCTCTCTGCCGAAAAACATCTGCACGACCATGGAGAAGTACGGCTCAAGAAAAGGGTCGTGACGACCCAGAAGGAGATCACCGTTCCTGTCATGCACGAGGAGGTGATGGTCGAACGCATTCAGTACACTCAGCCGATACGCGAACCGATGAAGGTGACCACGTCGGACTTCGACGAGATTCGCGTGCCCCTCTGCGAAGAAGAAGTGACCGCCGAGAAGTACACGCGCCCGCTCGGGGAGGTGCGCATCCACAAGCGGATCGTGACGACGCAGAAGCAGATCACCGTTCCGGTGATGCACGAGGAGGTTCGCGTCGAGCGCGTGCCCGCGATCGATCGCAATGCCATGGAATACTCCGATGCTATGTTCGTGGAGAGCACGCAGGTCATTCCGCTCCACGACGAAGAAGTCGAGATTCACAAGTTCCCCGTGATTCGCGAGGGGGTTCGCCTGAGGAAGGCCTCGTTCCAGGAGGACCGCACGGCGACGGCCGACCTTCGCAAGGAGGAGCTCGACGTCGAAGAGATCGGTGCTCAGGACGGCGCCTGGAAGGAGAGCCGAGAGCGCACCTTCAGCGAGGACACGCAGGTCATTCCGCTTTACGAGGAAGAGATCGAGATTCGCAAATATCCGGTCATGCGCGAGGAGGTCCGCGTGAATCGCGCGGCGCTGCAAGAGGACCGCATCGCCACGACCGAGACGCTTCGCGAGGAGCTCGACGTCGAACAACCGGAAGGGCTCACCGAGCGTCATCGCGGCGGAAACGGCGCGGGCGGTTCGAACGGGCAGCTGTCCTGAAGTCGGCGTTCACGTCGCGACGAGGTCGAGCGCGTCACGAGACGTGTTCGGCCTCGCTTTCGTTTCGGAGGACCGAGTTCGTCGCGGCGGCGCTCGTCAGGACGCACGGACTTTGCGTTCGGTCAGGGCGAACCCGGAAAGGAGAGCCGAACGATGAGTACGGTCCAGACCAAAGACGGTACGAACATCTATTACCGTGATTGGGGCGAAGGGCAGCCGATCGTCTTCTCTCACGGCTGGCCCCTCATGGGAGACGCGTGGGAGGCGCAGCTCCTCTTCTTCGGGCAGAAAGGCTACCGCGTCATTGCCCACGATCGGCGCGGCCATGGCCATTCCGACCAGACCTGGCTCGGCAACGATATGGATACGTATGCCGACGATCTGGCCGCGGTCATGGACAAGCTCGATCTCAAGAATGCCATTCTCGTTGGTCACTCGACGGGGGGCGGCGAGGTCGCGCGTTACATCGGTCGTCACGGTACGAAGCGGCTCTCGAAGGCGGTGCTCCTCGGCGCCGTTCCGCCCATCATGTTGAAGAGCTCCACGAACCCCGAGGGAACGGCGCTCGAGGTGTTCGATGGTCTTCGCAAGGGCGTCGCGGGTGACCGCTCGCAGTTCTTCGAGGACCTCAGCATGCCGTTTTATGGGTTCAACAAACCAGGCGCCAAGATCTCGCAAGGTATCCGCGACTCGTTCTGGCTCCAAGGCATGATGTCGAGCATCAAGGCTTCGTACGATTGCATCAAGCAGTTCTCGGAGACCGACTTCACCGAGGACCTGAAGCACTTCGACATCCCCGCGCTCGTCGCGGCGGGCGACGCCGACCAGATCGTCCCCATCGGTGCAGCCGCTTTGAAGTCGGCGAAACTGATCAAGGATGCCACCCTCAAGGTGTATCCCGGCCAACCGCACGGTCTTGCCCAGACGATTCCCGACCAGTTCAACGCGGACCTTCTGGCCTTCATCCAGAAGAAGTGAAGGAAACGGCGGCGCGAGCTCGAGCACCACCTGCATTGGCCGCCGTGGAGCGTGGCCGAGGAACGATGCCGAGCTCGCGTGGATGCTCCGCGTGGGCGCGGCAATCCGTGACGCGATCGCCAAGCCTGAGCGTGGGCGCGTTCTTCGACATCGCGGATTGGATCGCGACGTTCGGCTCCTGCGGACGAAGCGCCTGACGGGTTGACGTTCGAGACGACCCGATCGGCGACGTGGGACTGATGCTAAGGTGGCCCCGAAGACGGCCCGAAGGTGGTTGCCTGCGGGGCGCAAATCTCGAACACGCGCCCCATGGCTTGGTCAGCCCCGCCAAAAACGTCGAGCATGTCGATCATGTCGACCGTGCCGAGCTCGTTGAGCACGTCGACCGTGTCGGTCACGCGCGTCACGTCGAGCGCGCCGCCCATAAGCCTTCGGCTGCTCTCGTTTCTGATCGTAGCGTTCTGCGGCCTGGCGAACACCGGATGCCTGTACGCGCGCGTCTTTTACTACAACATGCCGTCGCTCTCGGCGCCAAGCTACTTCGAAAGCCGAGAGGTCCCCGCGTCGCCGGCCCCCGAGCCGCTGAAGAATGCCGACAGCGAGTTTACCTTCGCTCTCGAGCGGGCGGAGCTCGAGAAGTACGCGAACCTCGAAGATCTCCTCGCGAAGAACGAGACGCGCGCGTTCCTGGTCCTCAAGAACGATCGCGTGGTCTACGAGCGCTACTTCGGCGACGTGAATGCGAACACCGAGCTGCCGTCGTTCTCGATGAGCAAGACCGTAGCGGCGCTCCTCGTGGGGTGCGCGATCCAGGACGGCATCATCGCCTCGGTCGACGATCCTCTCGTCGCGTACGCACCCGAGACGCGGCAGAAGAAGGGCTACGACCGCATCAAGATCGAGCATCTGCTCCGGATGACGTCGGGCCTCGACTTCGGCGAGGAGTCGGCCGCTGCCGCGTATCTCTACTACTCGCACGACCTCCCTTCGCGCACGTACGACTACGACGTGAAGTGGGAGCCGGGCAGCCACTATCTCTATGGCAGCATCAGCACGCAGATTCTCTGGGACGTGATTCACCGCCAGCTCCGCGGTGCGACCGTCTCGCACTACTTCCAGCGGCGCGTCTGGGGCCCGCTCGGCGCGCAGCATGCGGCGAGCTGGTCATTGGACAGCCCATCGAGCGGCGTCGAGAAGTTCTTCGGTGGCTTCAACGCGACACTGCGCGACCACGCGCGCTTCGGCCTCCTGTTCCTCCACGGCGGCACGTTCCAAGGTCGGTCGGTGCTGCCGGAGGCCTGGGTGCGTGAAGCGGTCTCGCCGGATCCGATCGCCGGCACCGTGCACACGACGGACGGCTGGGTGCGTCGCGCCAAGTACCAGTGGTTCTTGACCCTCGATGGTCGTGCCTATTTCGCAAAGGGCTTTCGCGGCCAATACATCTTCGTGATTCCCTCGAAGGACATGGTGATTGTCCGTTTCGGCGAGGGATACGGCACGATCGACTGGACGTCGCTGTTCCTTCGAATGTCCGAAGAAACCTGACCGCCTCTCGTCCGGCCGCGGCGCACGAATCTTGCGATGCGCGTGACCGACATCGGAGCCGCAGCGCTTCGATGCCGACTCGAGGACGAGGGATCGCGAGGTTGGGTCGCAGTGGATGCACCGCGACCTCGCGTGCCGTCCATGGCTCGTATCCAGATTCTGGATTCCGGACGGTTCGAGGCCATTCGAGCGAACGTGCGTTCGGGATCAAATGTGCCGGGATCGTATCGGTACAAGCGTTGCTTCGATCGAATGGCGCCTTGCCGTCCCGTGATGGGGGACGCGCGAAGCTTCGATGCGTGAATCCGTCGTTCCTCGCGGAAGCACATTCGAACTTCGATGGTCTCCCATCCGCGTCGGAACACGTCTTGGGTAAAAGACGCGTCCGCGTCCAGGCAATCTGCCGTTCGACGTTCGCATTCTGCGTCCGGCACCACACCGCATGAAGAAACACGTTTCGCCCTATCCTTCGACGGCCTTCTCCGTCACGAACGAATCGCCGCCGAGATCGGCGAACGTTCGACGCGAACATGCGATCGCATCCGTCGTCGCGAGACCTTGGCGGAAAGAAGCGATGTCGGCTGCGATCGGCAAAGCACTCGACGTGCCGACCGTACGTCCTTCGCGCCCCTCTGTGGCCTCGGGCCCACAAGACGTTGCCATCGACGGTTCCGCCGCAATTCTTCTCCTCGAAGACAATCCAGGCGACGCGACGCTCGTTCAGAAACATCTCTCGCGATCTCTTCTCGGTACGCATCCGGTCACGCGCGTGGCCTACCTGCGAGAGGCCATCGAAGCCTTGCGCCAAGGCAAGTTCTTCGTCGTCATCACGGATCTCTGGCTGCCGGATGCGACCGGGCTCGAAGCCGTTCGCGGTCTTGCCGCCGCCGCTCCGAGTGTTCCGCTCATCGTCTTGAGTGGAAGCGGCGACGAAGCGATTGCCGTCGAAGCCGTCAAACTCGGCGCGCAGGACTACCTGCTGAAGCAGCGCCTCAATCGGTACGATCTCGAACGCGCCGTCCGCTATGCGATCGAGCGGAAGAGAACCGAGCAGCGTCTCGTGCAGCTCGCGCACATCGACACGTTGACCGGCCTCGCGAACCGCGCCTGCATCTGGGACAAGATCGAGCACGCGGTTTCGAGGCTCGCCCGGTCCGGTGGTCAGCTCATGCTTCTGGACCTCGATCACTTCAAAGCCGTGAACGACGGTCTCGGGCACGACGCGGGCGACGAGCTCCTGAGGCAGGTCAGCCAGCGCATGCTCGCGTGCGTTCGCCAATGCGACACCGTCGCGCGGCTCGGCGGAGACGAATTCGCCATCCTCCTCGAAGACGTCACCGACCTGCGCGCGTCGTTGAGGGTCGCTTCGCGACTCGTCGAAGCGCTCGCCGAGCCGATCGCGCTCCGTGACGCCGAAGTCGCCATCGTCGGCAGTCTCGGAGTCGCGCAGTGCAGCACACCCGGGACCAGCGTCGAACAGCTGCTCAAGGCCGCCGACCTCGCCATGTATCGCGCGAAGGAAGGCGGTGGGAATACCTATTACGTGTACGACGGCGAGGAGCCGGCGCCCGAAACGCAACGACCGCTCGTCGCCGCGAGCCTCCGGCGCGGTCTCGAGACGCGCGCGTTCCACCTGCACTACCAGCCTCAAGTCGACTTGCGTACGGGGCGTCTGATCGGCGTCGAGGCGCTTCTTCGTTGGCGACGTCCGGACGGGAGCCTCGCCGCTCCGAGCGACTTCATCACCGTCCTCGAAGAGACGGGCCTCATCGGCCCCGTCGGTGCGTGGGCGATTCGCGATGCCTGCGCTCGTCTGCGTGAATGGCGCGCCATGAGCGGCACGGACCTTCGTGTCGCCGTGAATCTGTCGGCGAGGCAATTCAAAGAAGGACATGCGCTGGTGCGCGTCATCGGCGACGTGCTCGATGAAGTCGGCCTTCCTCCGAGCGCCCTCGAATTGGAGATCACCGAGTCGCTTCTCATGCGCGACACACTCGAAACGACACGGACGCTCTCCGCTCTGAAATCGCTCGGCGTGCGCATTGCGATCGACGACTTCGGAACGGGGTATTCATCGCTCGCCTACTTGCGCAAGTTCAGTGTCCACGTGCTCAAGGTGGATCGGTCGTTCGTCGAGGCCTGCGCGACGAGGGAGGGAAAGGCGGTCGCAGGAGCCATCATCGATCTCGGCCATCGGTTGGGCCTCGAGGTCGTTGCCGAGGGCGTGGAGACGGTGCAGCAGCTCGCGTGCATGCGACGCGAGCGATGCGACATCGTGCAGGGATATCTGTTCGCGCGACCGAGTGCCGATCCGCCGCGTGCGCTCACCGAGGAGGGCCGAGAAGAAGTTCGTCGGATCCTCGAAAGCGATGCAGGCGCGGATGGAACGTCGAAGTAAGATCGAGCTCGGGGGACGTCGTGACCGCTCAAGCGAACGAGGCCGGCAGCTTCGATGGTGAAGGTGACTCCGCCACGCGGAAGATGCGCGCGCGGATCGATGAGCTCGAAGAGCACGTGCATCTGCTGAAGGGCGATCTCGCTCGTCGCAAGCAAGTCATCGCTCAGCTCTCCGCGAGCATCGGTTGTTCGGACGACGCCATCATCGACGAAGGGCTCGACGGCACAGTGCGCTTCTTCAGCCTCGGCGCCGAGCGGATGTTCGGATACTGCGCTGCCGAGATTCTCGGCCAGGACGCCTGCGTGCTCCTCGTCCCCGAACACCGGCGGGAGGGAGCCGTCTTCGCGCGGCGAGACGTGATGCAGGGAGGCGCGATCGAGCGGCTGAAAACCCAGCGCGTCAACCGCGCCGGGAAGGTCTTCGACGTCCTGCAGACCTCGACCCCGGTGCGCAGCGAGGCCGGTGAAGTCGTCTCTGTCACCTCGCTCTTGCGCGACGTGAGCTATGCGGAACACCTCGAGGAGCGCTTCCGGCTGGCCGTCGACGCTTCGCACGCAGGGATGCTGCTCGTCGACGAGAGCGGGCGCATCCAGATGGTCAATCGCGAAATGGAACGTCTCCTCGCGTACACGCGTTCCGAGATGCTGGCGCTGACCGTCGACGCGCTCGTCCCACGGTTCGCAAGCTCGCATCGTTCGTTCCGAGGTGGTTTCTTGAAGTCGCCGGAGGCGCGCTCGATGGGCCGCGGACGCGACCTCTTTGCGGTGCGCAAGGACGGCACCGAGGTTCCCGTCGAGATCGGCCTCACGCCTCTCACGGTCGAGCACCAGCGCATGATGTTGGCCTCCGTCGTCGATCTCTCGGAGCGCAAGGCCGGCGAGCGCCATCTCCGCGAGGCGCACGAGCAACTCGAGAGGCGTGTCGATGAGCGAACGCGCGCGCTCAAACGGTCGAACGCCGACCTCGAGCAATTTGCCTACGCCGCCTCGCACGACCTGCAGGAGCCGCTCCGCATGGTCACGAGCTACATGGACTTGCTGGCCGAGGAGTATGGCGGACAGTTGAGCGAAGAGGCGGATACGTACATCCGATTCGCCATCGACGGCGCGCGACGCATGCAGGAGCTCTTGAACGCGCTCCTTGCCTATTCCCGTATCGATAGCAAAGACGGCGCGCTCGTCGAAACCGATACCGAGCAGTGTGCGAACGATGCATTGAAGGACCTCGAGGTCGCCGCGAGCGCCGCGCAGGCGCGATTCGTATTCGAAGGTTTGCCGGTGGTCATGGCGAACCCGGCGCACTTCCGCCAGCTCCTCCAGAATCTGTTCTCGAACGCGATTCGATTCTGCAGCGGGCGCCCGCCGCGCGTTCACGTGTCGGCGAAGCGCGTCGAGGAGCGGTGGCTCTTTTCGGTTCGTGACAATGGGATCGGCATCGAGCCGGATCACTTCGAAATCGTTTTCGAGATGTTCAAACGTCTGCATGCCATTGGCGAGTATCCGGGCACCGGCATCGGGCTCGCGCTCTGCAAACGGATCGTGGAGCGGATGGGGGGCTCCATCTGGGTCGAGTCGCAAGTGGGGGAGGGGTCGACTTTCAGCTTCACCATTCCAGTGAAGCGAGCCGTCGAGGTGACATGATTGGCGACTTGCTTTTGGTCGAAGACAATCCAGGTGACGTGGTCCTCATCAAGAAGGCCATCGAACGAGTCAACTTCGCCAGAACCCTCCACGTCGCGGGTGACGGTGAAGCCGCGTTACGCTTCTTTCGGCGTGAAGCGGAGTATGCCGGTGCACGCCGGCCCGATCTCGTCTTGATGGACCTCAACCTGCCGAGAAAGGATGGTCGTCAGGTACTCGCCGAGGTGAAGTCGGATCCGGTGTTGCGCTCGATACCCGTCGTGGTCCTCACCAGCTCGGATGCTCCTGCGGACGTACGAAGAGCCTACGATCTCCACGCCAACTCCGTCGTGACGAAGCCGCTCAACCTACGCGCCCTGCAGTCGCTGCTCAGCGACTTGCTCGGGTACTGGTGCGACGTCGTCAAGTTGCCGCCTCAGTGAAGTGGGCGGTCTTGCGCACGGTTTTGCACTTAAGCGAGCGAGCCGCGTCGCTCGGGCGGCGGACGGGAGGGCGGCTCGATGGCGATGCGCGCAGCGAGCGGAGCGTCGTCGAGCACGCGGCGGACGGCGAGCATGAACGGTCGGTCGATGGCGACGCGAACTTCGCGTGCCGGAGGCGACTCGGCGGGGGCTTGGAGCAGGCGAAGGTCGCGCGTGAGGGCTCGGCCGAGCTTTCCGTTCGCCTCGCGATGCGCGTTCGCTTCACGCGGCACAATCGACGCGGGCATCGGCGCGACCAGCACGACCTCCGCAGCCCCCTGGCGGATCCACGTGGCTTGGTAGAGGGCCGCTGCCTGCCCGGTCGACTCGTGGAACATGAGTGGGCGCCATTCGAGCTGGCTCGTCAGATCGAACGAACGATCGCCCACGGCGAGCGTTGCTCGGTCGAGCGCAATTGGAGCGCGTCGACCGTCGCTCGCGAAGACGCGTCCGAGTGCGTCTTGATCGCGCTCGCCCACGAAGCGAACCAGCGATGCCGCCTCCGAAGAACTGAGCGCCGCGTCGTGCGCGATGCCGTCGACGAGATCGAGATCGGCGAGAACGGCGATGCGCGACAGGAGCTCGTCGTCGGTCTCCGAGCGAGCATCGATGCGCGCGGGCACGTAACGAGTCTGCGTGGGGCTGGTGAACGCGAGCAGCCCGGTCGGACGTCCGTACGAAGCAAGGAGCGCGACGCCGAACGGCGCATCCCACCGGAGGATGCTCTTCGTCCCGTCTTGCGTGACGCGCGTGAGCCCCTCGTCGTCAGCCTCGACGTAGGCCTCGGTGGTGCGCGTCGAGGGCCGGCGGAACGACGCTGCGACCCACGCGAGAGACGCGAGTCCGACGAGCCCGAGCGTCGCGCGCACGAGCAGCGGCACGGCGGGCAGAAGTGCGAGCCCGAGAGCCGCGATGCCGCTCCCCGCGATCGCGATGCGCAGCCACAGTCGTCTCTGCGCAGGCGCGTGCGCAAGAACCAAGGGCCAACGCTGGAGGGTCGAAAAAGGCCGACGCATTCCGAGTTTGCCCCAACTTGCGCGAATTGCGCGACTTGCCGAGGGCCGGGACGACCGGCAGGACAGCGACTAGAGACTGGAGCGTCGTGCTCCGACTCCGGACCAGAAGAAACTAGCACCGAGATCCTGACGCCGCCCCGGCAAAGCAGGTCTCCGGATTCCATTGGGAGGCGAAGGTGCGAGGGAGTGTGGCGACCCTGCGGGCACTTCGAGAATGCAGGCGAAATCGGTGGTGCGCCGAGACCCGCTCGAGACAGCCGACCATGGCCTCCTGGTCCTCGAGCTACTCGTGCGCGTGCGGAGCTCAACGCCACGAAAGTCTCATCGAACGTCTCTTTTCGCACCGGCTAGCGCCCGTGTCGCACGTCGTGTACACCTCTTTTTCCTGGCGGGAGGCCTCTATGCGCACGCGATTCTTGATCCTTGGTGTCTCGGCTCTGTTCCTGACCACGGGCGTTGCCATCGTGGCGTGCGGCGGTAGCGAGGACACCCCGCCGGCCAACAACGTGGACGCGGGCGACGAGACCCCCATCACCTCCAAGCCGACGGACGGCGGCGGCGACGCCGACGCGGGCCACGACAGCGGCGCCGAGTGCGATACGAGCAAAAACTTCCTCGACAGCATTCCTGACGCGTCCCTCGCCGACGGCGCCACGACGTCGGGCGAGTGCATGAGGTGCCTTCAGAACTCCTGCAACTCGACGCTGAAGAAGTGCAACGGCGATTGCAACTGCCGCGAAGTCGTGTCGGAGGCGCTCCAGTGCTTCCTCGGTGGCAAGGGCGACATGATGAGCTGCGCGATGTCCTCGGACACCGCGCCGTCGAGCGCGACTCAGTCGGTCGGCCTCCAGATCGTTGGGTGCGTGCAGAGCAACTGCCGCAAGGAGTGCGCGGTCGACCAACTCTTCGACGCCGGCCCCGACGCCAAGTGAAGAGCGTGCGCGGGGCCGGGATGTCCGGCCCTGCGGCTCAGATCCGGATCACGATCTTCCCGAAGTGTGATCCGGATTCGAGCTTGGCGAGGGCCGAGCTTGCCCGATCGAAGTCGAAGACTTCGTCGATGACGGGCTTGATTCGCCGAACCTCGAGGGCGCGGTTCATGCGCTCGAACATGGCGACCGAGCCGACGATCGTGCCTTCGAGGTGGATGTTGCGCAGGAGAATCGGCAGCGGGTCGATGCGTCCGTCCTTGCCGGTGAGCAAGCCGATCAAGCTGATACGGCCGCTGGCTTTGACCGCTTCGATCGATCGAGCGAGCGTTCCGGCGCCTCCGGTCTCGATGATCTGGTCGACCCCCTCTCCGCCCGTCAGACGGAGAACTTCGCGCTGCCATTCGGGCGTCGCGCGGTAGTTCACCACGTCGCTCACGCCGAGCTCGCGTAGCCGCGCCGCCTTCGATTCGCTCGATGTGGTGGCGATGACGCGGAGCCCCGCGGCGAGGCCGAGCTGGGCGGCGAAGATCGAGACGCCGCCCGTCCCGAGCACGAGCAGACTCTGCCCGCCGACGAGGCGGTTCGTCGATTCGGCGACGGCATGCCAAGCGGTCACGCCCGCACAGGGGAGCGTCGCGGCTTCTTCGAAGCTCAGGTGCTCGGGCATGCGCACCACGCCCGTCTCCGCGATAGCCACGTATTCGGCAAGCACGCCGTCGACGGACGATTGACCGAGCGCTTCTGCGTGCGTCTTCGTTTCGAACGGTCCGGTTTGCCACGTCGGGAAGTAGGCGAGGCAAACGCGATCGCCCACCTTCCAGCGCGTGACGCCCGGCCCGACGGAAGCAACCTCGCCCGCGCCGTCAGAGAGCGCAACGAGGTCCTTCTTGAGCGTTCCTGCGTAGGTTCCTCGCACCACCATGAGGTCGCGGTAATTGACGGAGGTCGCGCGAATGCGCACGACGATCTGGCCGGGACCGGGGAGGGGTCGGCGAGGGTGACCGGGCGCCAGGCGTCGACACCTTTTTCCGGATTCGCAATGACGATGGCCTTCATGAGCTGTCCTTTCGTGGTGGCTTCGAACGACGGCCAGTCTTCGCTCGTGCGTGAAAATCCGGTAGAGCCATGATTCGAACTGGACTCGTGCTATTTGAGAACGAATCAAGATGGGCACGCTGGACGGCATCGAGATCTTCACCTCGACGGTGACGGCGGGTAGCTTCGCGAGCGCTGCGCGTCGTCTCGGCGTCACTCCCTCGGCCGTCAGTCGACGCGTGGCCCAGCTCGAGGAGGAGCTCGGCGTGCAGCTCCTCGCACGCACCACGCGAACGCTGCGCCTCACCGACGACGGGCGCGCCTTCTACGATCGATGCCTGCGTATCATCGAGGAGCTAGGCGAGGCGCGGGCCGCCATCGCGCGCTCCGGCGGCAAGCCGTCGGGAACCTTGCGCGTCGATGCGCCCGTCGCGCTCGGCCGCAAACGAATCGCCTCCGAATTGCCGCGCTTCTTGGACCGCTATCCGGATATTCGGCTCGACATCACGTTTCGTGATCAGCTCGTCGACCCGATTGCCGAAGGGCTCGACCTCGTGATCCGCATTGGGGCCCTCGCAGACTCGACGCTCGTCGCGCGCCGCCTGGGCGAGAGCCGCATCGTGCATTGCGCGTCACCACCGTATTTGCGCAAGCGCGGAATGCCGAAGACGCCGCGGGATCTCCAGAAGCACGCCTGCATCGGATATCTCTCCGAAGGGCGCCCGCTCAGCTTCCGTTTCGTGACCGACGAAGACATTGCGGTGGTCGATATCCAAGGACCGTGCAATGCCAACGACGTCGACTTGATGCTGACCATGGCCTTGGCCGGGAAGGGCATTGCTGGCATCTTCGACTTCGTGGCGCACGAGCATCTCGAGCGCGGCACGCTCGTCGAAGTCCTTGCCGACCATCCCGGCGCTGTTTGGCCGATTCACGCGCTCTATCCGAAGAACCGGCACCTCTTGCCGAAGGTGAGCGCATTCCTCGACTTCGTCGCGAGTGTACTGCGCGCCCCCGAGTCCACCGTCAGCCGCGGCACGTCTCGCCGCGGCCGACGGTAACCCTCGTCGTCTACTTCTTGGCGGTGCAGTCGATGGGCGCGCCTGCTTCACCCGGGTCGAAGAGGTGATTCGCGTTGGCGTCGCTCCACGCGGTGTTGCCGTCACAAGCCGTGTTTTGACCTGCCACGTCGATCGTCTTGGCAACGTGATTGCCGACGAGCGTGGAGTTGTTGCCCCGAATGGTCAACGAGCCACCGACGGCGCACTCCGCGACGACGGAGTTGTTGCCTTCGATGTGCAGGTCGCCGTCGATGGCGCAAAGAACGAGCGTCGCGTTGTTTCCGACGATGGTGACGTTCTGCTTCACTGTCACTCCGCGCATCGCGAAGTTGTTGCCATCGGCGTCGACACTGCCGCCGATCACGGAAACCGCGGGGCCTTGACCGTAGATCGTGACGTTGTTGCCGCTGGACGAGACGTCTCCCGCAATGCCCCCGCCGCCATCGGCGCCGCCGACGGAGACGACACCCTTGTTGTCCTTGCCGAGGTCGACGTTGCCCTGCGAGTCGACGGGCGTCGGCGTGCTCGATGCGGGGTAGCAGACCACCGTGAGGACCTTGCCCTTCGAGTCGACGATGACGTCGGCCCGCTGGCCCTCCTTGCACTTGTCTTGCGGTTTGACGCACTCGCCCGAGTCGAGATGGATGCAGTCCGCGCCACCCGGCGTGACGTAGGCCGTGCCGCCCTTGCCGTCTCCGATGACGACGGTCTTGTCCGGCTCGCTGGTGTACGGCGAGAGGTTTCCGGACGAGGGGCCGTCACTACCCCCACACGCGACGAAAGACACGATGATCGATGCAAAGCAAGTAGCAGAAAGCAACGCCGAACGAATGGGCATGAATCCTCCGAGGCGGAGCGAAAGCAATTCCGGTGCTCCGCTCGGAGGTCACGATTCGGCCGCGTTTTCAGGAGTGAAGAGGCTTCGTCGTGGTCATGACGTCGACCACAGCTGGCCATCGGTCCGACCGCCGGCGTCGGGCCGTCAGTCGTCGTCGTCCTCATCGTCGCTGTCGTCGCCTGAAGCCAAAAAGGAGATGACGTCGCCGACGGCTGCGCTGTCGACCCGCGAGCGCAAGCGGAGCTCACCGCCCTTGCCGTCAGGAGAAGAGACGAAGCTCACGGGAATCGGCGTCCGTCCACCGGTGGGCATGGAGGCCGCCGCGACGAGCAGCTCGGCGGAGCGAAGGATCGACGGTGTGGAGTCGAGATCGTGACCTGCCCAGGCGAGCGCCTCGGCACTGAAGACGGCGGCGCCGGTCGCGGGGGTTCGAAGGAGCTCGCCCCCGACGCGCTCTCCGAGGTGGCGTCCTTTCGGATCGACCGACGCACGAAGGCGTGCCGCGATGGCCAGCTCGTCTTCTCCGATGGCAAGCCAGGTACGCGAGCCATCGGGCACGACGAAGATGTAGGTCGTCGGCTTGGGCTTGTCCTTCGGATTCTTGGCCGTGTGGACTTCGACGAACTCCGTGGTTCCGGCGGGAAGTCCGAGCGCCTTCGTCGGGCTCACGATGCGGGTCTTCGTGGAGGACGTCTTCCCCTTGGAGTTGCAGTCGAGTGACTCGAGCTTGCGGAGCGCGCCGAGCCATCGCTCGGTGGGTTCCTCGAAGCCGAAGAGCGCCCAACTGCTCAGTGCTATTCGCGCGCGCTCGACGGAATCGGGATTCGACCCGGCTTTGCCGACGAGCGACTTTGCTGCCGACTCGGCCTTGGAGCGGTCGTAGCCAATCGCGAAGGCCACGCTGCCGCCCGTGAAGAGGATGGTGTCGAAGGCTTCGCGCGCGGCACGGGCGTCGCCCTCCGAACAGTCGGAGACGAGCGCAGCCTCGGCAATCTCTCGCAGTTCCTTCGTTGCGCCGGGCGGCGGCGCATGAGCGAAGAGCGCAATTTCGGAATCCTCGGGGAGGAGCGCGAACGTGGTGGGGGGCGCTTTGGCCGGCGCTTCGAAGACGGTATGCCAGATCGGGCTTTGGCCCTTCACCTGCATTGCCAATCGGACGTCGAATCCACCGTCGTACGACACGTCGGCCGTGAAGCGCCCGAGGTCGGCGACGGCGGTGTCGACGAATGCGTCGCTTGCGTCTTTGCTGGTGTCGCCGGCGGCCGCCTTGGCCGCCTGCTTCCGTGCTTTCTGCATTTTCGCGGCGACGGTCGTATCCATCTCGAAGCGGAGGTCCGAGGTCATGCCGGCTGGTACGTTGACCGCCCCAGGACCAAGGGTGGCCAGCGTTTCTTCGTTGCCGGCGCACACCTTTCGCGGGCCGTCCGAGCCGCGAACGACGTCGCAAACGAACTTGCCGCTCTTCCCACCGGCCACAGCGGCAATTCCGAGTTTCTCGAGGTGCGCGCGCGCCGTTTTCTCTTGGCCGGGGACGATGGCGAGCGAATACGCAAAGACCCGATCTTTGCCCGTGGTGGTGAACACGACGGGCCGCTCGAGGTCGGCGTCTTCGTCGGCGGCGAACAGATCGATGAGCTGGCCGATGCTCGCGTATCCCTTTCGGTGCGCGATCATCTGGCGAAGAAGGGGGAACGTCTTGCGCGGTTTGGCGATCGTGACCGCGAACGGCGCAGCATTGGCCGACGCGCTCTTGCCCGCAGGCTGACTGGAGGCCTCCTTCGGGGTGGGCGCATTCGTGTGGGCACCCGCGCATCCCGCGGAAAGACTTGCGAGGAGCGCAAACGATGTGAGGCGAATGTTCATCGGGGATTATTTCTTCTTGTTCTTCGTGATCGCCGGTGCTTTGGCCGGTGCGCTGGGCGCCGGAGCAGGAGTCGTCTCCGGTAATTCGATATCCATGAGCGCGATGCGCCCGTGTTCGCGGGCGAATCGGAGCTTACGCACGGAGCCGTCACCGAACGTGAGGGAAGGGGGCGCACCGGCGGTATCCGTGCATCCCTCGAAGACCTGGATGCCGTTCGCGTAGCTCGCCTCGTCGATGATTCGGCCGGCGACGTCTTGCGAGATGGCCTCGAGCGGCTCGCTCGTGAACCGCTCGAAGGCCGCGGGGTCACGCGACATCGCTCGGTTGTAACTCTCGATTCCGATGGCCGTGACGATCTCGGTGCCGAGCATCTTGCGAATGACCGAGGTGCGCGGCTCCGGTGATGCGAGCTCCGACGCGAGCGCCAGACAGGCCTTACGCTGCGCGCGCTTCTCGTCGCGTGGATGGAGGACCGAGTCGAGCGCGCGTACGAGTGCGGAGGCAGGAACGGCAAGGGCGACGCCGTCGCGGCCACGCATCTTGAAGGCGTTCACGCCGAGGAGCTTTCCGTCTTCCGAGGTGAGCGGGCCTCCGCTCGAGCCGGGATCGATCGGGGCAGAGTGCTGGACGTGGAAGAGGCCGTTGCCGTCGTCGTTCTTGAGAAGCACGCGCTCGTTGGAGACGAACCCGCGTGTGGTCTGGAACGAAGGCGACCCCATCAGGCCGGGGTAGCCCGTGGCGACGACCGCTTCTCCATCGTGGGCGAGATGAGGCGAAAACCCCAATCCACCCTTTTCGGCGACACGTGCCGTCGCCGGAATCCCCAGAATCGCAAGATCGTACGCGTCGTCGAGGTGAGCGATGGAGACGTTCGAGAGTCGCTCGCCGCCTTCGAGAACGATGTCGAGCTTGGTGGCGTGCTCTACGACGTGTCGATTCGTGATGACGTACTTTGATATCGTCTGGCCGTTGCGAAATGCGAGAACGATGCCGCTTCCGGTCATCCCACCGGCAATTCCCGAATAGAGCGAGGCGAGATCGCGTCGCTGGGTGTTGTTGGCGGCGTAATTGAACTGCGAAGAGAGGGCTTCGGCCGGTCGCGCTTCGATGACGACCGTGAGCTTGCGGAGATTGGGAGCGGTATCGGAATACAGATCCGACACCTGCGCCGGAGCATCGGCCGTGGCGCAGCCGTTCGGCCATGCCGCCGCGAGCTCGAGGGCGCGATCGCGGTGTGCCCACGGTCGGGAGGCGATCTCCTGTGATGCCCGGGCGCTTCGAAGCGCTTCGGCTGCTCGTCGTACCGCGGTCTCGGCATCACGAATCTCGTGACGGCCTTTGGCATCACGAAGCGTGGAGAGGGGCTCGGCGAAGGCGCTCACGCTCTTCTCGCTACCCCATGCGACGCCTCCGGCCGCCTGCGCGATACGCTCGCAGTTCGGAGACTTCACGTCTTCGCAGCTGTCGAAAAGGTGACTGACGGCGACTTGCGCATCGCGTGTGGGCTGACGCGCCGCGGTCGCGAGCGCGGTGAGGGCTTCGATGCGCGCCGTGGCCTCGGCTCGCAGTGCATCGCGAACGACGGCGTACGCTCTGCGGGCCTCGGACCCGTCGTCGGGAAGCGGCATGCCGAGCGCTTCTTCGACTTCGATGGCTCGGAGAAGTGGGGTCGCCACGTCGCCGTTGTCGAACGAATGGAGCGCTCGGACACGGGCGACCTCACGCTCAGGGACGCCCGCGGCACATGCCGTCGCCTTGGGCGAGGGGCGTCCGGACGCCGTCCGGGCTTCTCGTGCCGGCGCACACGCGGTGGCTGAACACGCAAGGGCGCAGGCGACCAGAATCCGGCTGGGCGAGAGTGCGAGCATCATCCCCCTCCGAATCATCGCCGAAGCTACGCCGTGCGTCCCCATTTCCTCCCCCAAGAGCCTCGAGCGTACCGCCGGTCGCGAAGAAACGCGCCTTCGAGGGCCGCAGCAGCGCTGGCGAGGGAATGCCCATTGACAGGGTCGGTCTTCAGCGTCAGGCTGTTAATGAAAATGGCTTTCATTTTCAATAGTAGGTCTGCAGGAGCTCGGATCGCGGAGCGCCGCGCATCGTCACCTGTGGCGAGCACCGATGGGCGACTCGGCATCGGGCTGATGGCGATGGGAGCCTTCGTCGTCGCCGGGATATTCCGCCTCTGCGTCGGCATCTCGGACGCCGCCTACCTCGTGGTCGCCGGGATGGCGCTCGCCGCGTTGGGTATGGCGCTTATCGACCCGGACGAGCGAACCTCGCAGGCTTCGACGCTACGAAGGGCCCCCCGCCCTCGTGAACGGGGGTGGATCCAGTGAGCTGCGAGATGGGCGGACCGAGCATCGTCGAGCGCCGGCGCATCTGGCAGGTCGACCCGCGCATGCACTGCGCGGTCGTCGGCACGTGCTTGGCACTCACCGATCTCCACGCCCTCGCGCGTCGTGCGCGCTGGCGCCTCGACACGAGCGTGTCTGCCTACGACGTCCACTCGTGGTTCGTCGATTACATGGCCTTCCCCAACGAGCTCTCGAAGCTCGCCGACAAGGAGCTCGAGAAGCGCCATCGCGTGACCGCAAAGCCGTTTCGGCGGGCACGCACGGAAGCGGAGCTCGAGGCGGTCTGGAAAGAAGTCTGCGCGAAAGGGCAGATCGCCGGAGCGTTCTGGGGTGCCATGAGCCACCCGCGCTGCTCGGAGGCACTGCAGTGGCGACTCTTCGGCGAAGTCCACATGCTGTCGCATCTCGTTGGGTCGTCTCGGCGCGGCGATGCGTGCCGTATCCACGAACTGGAGATTGCCAACGCGGCGCTCGACGAGCGGCTGGTCCAGAGCAAACAAGACCATCGCGCGGTCGTGAAGGAGCGCAAGAAGCTGGAGGAGGACCTCGCGTTGCGAACGAGGGACCTCGAACGAGCAGAGTGGCGCTCGCGGAAGGCGCTCGAGAAGATCGCTGCGCTCGAAGAGGTGTCGACGTCCGGCCAATTGCAAGCCCGCGTCGACGACCTCGCGTTGCGCCTCACCGAAGCCCATTCGCGAGCCGTTGCCGTCGAGGCGTTGCTCGCCGAAACGCGCGTGCTGCTCGAAGAGGCTCGGCGCGAGGGCGCGGCTGCCAGCGAGCAAGTGCGTGAGCTGACGGCCGAGAATCAGGCGCTCGAAATCGAACTGGCGACGAGCGTGACCTGCCCGCTCCAGCAGATGAGCGAGGACGACGAGGACCAGGTTGGTCCTGCGTTGCACGGCAAGCGCATCCTCTGCGTTGGCGGCCGAAGCAATCTCGTCCAGTACTACCGAGCGCTCGTCGAACGCCGCGGCGGTGAGTTTCTCCACCACGACGGCGGTCTCGAAGAGTCTCTCGACGCCGTGACGCGTGCGTTGACCACGGTCGACGCCGTCGTCTGCCCCATCGACTGCGTGAGCCACGCTGCGTGCTTGAAGGTGAAACGCGCCTGTAAGCATCTCGCGAAGCAGTTCATTCCGCTTCGGAGCTCGGGATTGTCCTCGTTCGCCCGCTGTCTCCGCGTGCTGGCCGTCTGATTTTCGCGGCGATGCGCCTCGTCGCTCGGGGAGGCGGCGTGTACTCTCGCGATGGCATGAGCGCGAAACGTCTCGGCGCACGACACGTGGGGCTCGTCGTGGGTTTCATCGTGGCCAATCATGTGGCGAACCTTCCGAAGGCCGAGGCATGCTCGTGCATGGCGCCTCGCGAAGTTCTCGTGGGGCCCGACCGAGTCGATGATGCGCCGCTCAACACGCGCGTACGCTTCGAGGTGCCGAGCGGAGCGAAGGGCGATTTCGTGCTGCGCGCGTACGAAGGTGCGAGGGTCGAGACGACGGCGCGGACGTTTTTGGACGGTGACCTCACGTTCGTGGAGCTCACTCCGAAGTCGCCGCTCGCTCCGTTCACTCGCTACGAGATCGCCGTCGTGCGTCCTTCCGAATATCCGTGCACGACGGTTCTCGGCACGTTTCGAACCGGAGTCGTGGCCGACAACCTGGCGCCGAAGCTCGAGTCGGTGGGACGGGCCGTGGCGCGAGGGGGCGCGCACCCGGGCGGCGGAAACTGCAGCATCGCCGGACCGTGGATCGAAGTCGGGCCGGTGAAGGTCAGCGATCCCGACCAGCCCAATGCGCGGTTGCTCCTCGCCGTCTGGATGGGGGACGCGGCCGGAAACGTCGACACGTCGAAGCCGCCGACCACCATCCTTCCCATCCGCGGCGAGAAGCTCACCATCGGAAAGAGTTCGTTGTGCGATCCACACGACGTCGCCATCCCGCGCGCGCCGTTCGTCTCCCTTGCGGTGGCGGCGATGGATGATGCGGGCAACCTGAGTGCGCCGCGGAAGTTGCGCGTCGATCAGCGTGCCGTCGGAGCGATACCGTGAGGCGCAGCGTTCTTCTTCTCGCCATCGTCGTCGAAGGAGGCTGTGGCTCCTCGACCCGTAGCAGCCATGCCCAGACGGTCGAGGTGGTGCCGGCTCGGGCGACGCCGCTCGACGTCGGATCGTCGGCGCCGCCATCGGCTCGGCCGGAATCACCGGTCCAGATCGTACTCGGGCTCGGGCCCCTGTGTGCTCGTGTCGAAGGTCGCGTGTTCTGCGCCACGCTCGATCCGGAAACGGTGCTCGCCAGCGAAGCGAACGCCATCGCCGGCATCGACGACGCGACCAGCCTTGTCGTCGGGCAATCGTTCGCGTGCGTAACGACCCGACGAGGCACCGTGAAGTGCTTCGGCGACAACACGTTCGGTCAACTCGGAGCGAAGTTCGGAGGAGAACGCAGCGTCGAGCCGCTCGAGGTCGTCGGTATCGGCAATGCCGACCGCGTGATGGCTGGGCCGTTTCATGCGTGCGCCCTGCTCGCGGACAAGAGCGTTCGCTGTTGGGGACGCAACGAACACGGACAGACGGGCAGCGACACGATCCATCTGCCCGAAGCGCGCGAGCTCGTTTCCGCAACGGTCGTTCCGAACGTCCAAGCGCGTGACGTGGCGCTTTCGTTCGGTTCGACGTGCGCGGTTTCGACCGACCGCACCGTCGTGTGCTGGGGCGAACCCCAATCCGACGGAAGCAAAGTTGCAGGTCGGAACGAGCGGCCGAAAGCTCTCGATGGACTCTCCGATATGGACACCGTCGTGGGCAGCGAATCGGGGTTCTGCGCGGTCCGTCGCGGGAAGGTGTCGTGTTGGGGTGATCTGCGGGGGCTCGTCAAAGGGGCGGGGCCCGGCGACAACGTCGCCACGGTACCGGGGCTCGACGATGCCAAACGGGTGCGCGTTGCGTCCGATCACGGCTGCGCGGTTCTCGGCGACGGCCGCGTGGCATGTTTTGGGTATCCGTACAGTCGGGCGCTCGGTGGTGCGACGGACGAGAGCGGCTACGATGCCGTGCCCGCGGCGATCGTCGAAGGGCTCTCGTCGGTGGTGGACGTCACCGTGTCCCCCGGGCTGTCGTGTGCCCTGACGCGCGACCGCGCGCTCTATTGCTGGGGGCAGTGGTATGCGGGAAGCATTCGTGTCGAACCGAAGCCGATTCGCTTTCGGCTCCAGTAGCGCTCTCGCTCTTCGAGTTCGCCTTCGAAACGTGTCATGCTCGAGGGAGAACCATGGCACGTCGTGACGAATGGCTGGACCGTTTCACGTTCGGCGGTCGCTTGCCCGGAACGGTCGGCGTCATCCTGGTCGCGACGGTCGCGGCCTCGTTCTTGGCCGCCTTCACCAGCCGTCACGTCGCCCCGTTGTTCGAGCTCGCCGCGCTCCGCCCGGAGCTCGTGCTTCGCGGTCAGATCTGGCGACTCGTCACATGGCCGTTCGTCGAGCCAAGCCCTCTCCATCTGATTTTCGAATGCCTCTTCTTGTGGTGGTTCGGGCGGGACCTCGCCGACGAATGGGGCTCGCGTCGCTTCTTCCAGGTCTGGTTCGGCGTGACGCTGTTCGCGTCGGTCGTGACGTCGATCGTGGCCCTCGTCGACCCCGCCGTGCGGGTGCAGAGCTACCTGGGCGGCATGGGTGTCGCCGAAGCTCTGATCGTCGGCTGGGGCTTGTGGTTCCCCGATCGCGTCGTTCGGATCTACTTCGTTCTGCCCATCAAAGGCCTCTGGCTGGCCTGGCTCACCATCGCGATCACGATCGTCTTTGCCGTTTATGAGGGATGGGAGTTCTACCTGCCCACGCTCGCGGCCGAAGGCGGAATGCTGGCGTGGCTCTTCCGCCGGTCGTTCGTCGGCCGCTGGTCGTCGTTCCAGCGCCAGAGGCGCGCGAACGCCCAGCAAGCACAGGCGCGAACGGTGGCGAAGAAGCGCGCCGCGAGTGCCGCCCACCTTCGCGTCATCGAGGGCGGCGACCACGACCCGCCCGCGCTCTCTCCGGAGCTCGAGGGAAAGATCGACGCCCTCCTGCGGGGCGCTCAGAAGGCCGGACCGAAGAAGGAGTGAAGCCGCGCGTTACAGCGTTCCGCGCGCGAGGACCGTTTCGGCTTCGACGTCGGCCGTGAAGGGAGGCGTCTGGCCCACGCCCGTCACACGCTGGTAGACCAACTCCCACGAACAGCCGCCCTCCGGCGCCGCGACGTCGAGCTCGAAACGACGTGACGGCGCGAGGCGGGTGTCCGTCGCCTCGAAGCGAGAGGTCTTTCCGTTCGCCGGATCACGGGTGGCCCGGAAGGAACGTTCGAACGATTGCTCGCGCACACCGCGGGCGGTCTTCAAACGGAGGACGAGGCGTCGAAAGAGATCGCCGGTGGGAAACGCATGGCCGACGCCAAGCGACGAGAGCTCGAACGATAGATGCCCGTTCGCCTCGCGCGAGGCTTTCACGTGGAGCGCGGCGGCGAGCATGGTCGCGTCGCGCGAAGCGGTGAATCGATGCGAGCGACGGCCGGAGTCGCTCTTCGGCATATGACAGGTCGTACACGTGCGATCGCCGTAGGTCGACGTCGCGTGTTCGGTGGCCGTCTTCTGCATCAGGCCTTTTTCGCCGAGTGAGCCTGAATTCGGAAACGCGAATTCGTGACAGGAGGTGCAGGCGCGCGTGCCGAAGTTCGGAATGCGCTTCACCGCATGCGGGCCGTTCGAGCCCGTGTCGTGACCTTCGCCGGTGACGATCGTCCCGTTCGCGTCGGGCACGTGGCACGTGACGCACGCCACTCCGTGCGATCGGGCGAACGCATCGGGCTCGGTCGCCGGACCATGTTCGGGCGCATGGCACGAGCGACAGAAGGCGGCGGGCTCGATTGCGTAGCCCTTCTGGAACGAGGGCTCGACGAACGCCTGCGCATGGAGCGACCCGTCGTGGTCACGTGCGACGCCCGCATGACACGCGACGCATCGAGCATTCACTTGCTCGCGTGACCCTCGCGCGTACGCCGACGTGGCAGGCGCGGGAAGGCGAAGCGAGGGCCGGCCGTCGGCCTCGGCGCTCACGGCTCGAGGCACGAGCGCGAAGGCGAGCGCGAGTCCCCACGCCGTTCGCTTCACGGGATCGTCACCGGCTCCTGCGGTCGTCCACGCCGGAGAACGATCGGAATCGCAGGACCGTCGAAGGCGCCGCCGTCACCGCATTTGCCGGCAACCCAGAGATCGTCCTGACCTCGAAGAACGATCGACGTCGGGATGCACGCGAAGGCCTTCGCCTTCTCGGCGTCGGAGGTGGCCGCGCGAAAGCCGCCGCCTGCCTTCTTCACGAGCCGTGGCATGGGGAGCTTCAACGTCTTGCCGTCGGGACCCACGCGCACCAGCTCTTCTTGGATCGTCTGGGTGTAGCAGCGCCGGATCGCATAAACCGTGTCGCCGGCGAGTCGTGCGGTAGTGAGGCTACAAGACTCGTTACCGGCGACCTTCCGCGGCTGAGGCTTGTCTCCGTTCAGGATGAACGTCGTGAGCACGTCGGGCTTCCAGCCCTCCGCAGTGAAGGCCGAGCCCGGCGGGACCACGAGCGCGGCCGAGCCGGTTTCGTGGACGTTCACCGAATACGCATCCACCGACATTCCGAAGTCGCGCTGGATGGGAATCATCTTCGTTCCCTCCTTGGTGATGCGCGCGACGTGAATTCCCGAATACCCGAACATCGGATCGTCGCCCTTCGGCGGGGTTGCGATCGTTCCCACGAGTGTGAGCGTCGAGCGATCCGACGACGCCGTCCATCCCAGGAAGTGCGGGTGGAGTGAGACCCCCGCATCGGACAGCGAGCCGTCGGGCGCGAGATACGTGAGCGAAGTGCCGGGCGCGGGTGGCGAGTAATAGGGATTCGCATTCCACATGATCTGACCCGAGACGATCAGCGCGCCCTCGCGATAGGCGAGAAACCCGAGCGGATACCAATCCATGCCCAGAGGTTTGGCCTCTTGCCACGCTCCCGGGCCCGCGGCCTCGGGGTGGTAGACGAAGAGCGTCGGCTCCGGCGACTCCATGCGGCCGTTGACGCTCTTCGTTCGCAGCGCGAAGAGATGCGGGTACGCGCCGACGACTTGCATGTTGTGCACGCCCGGCTTGTACGGAAACTTGGCCAGCAGGTCGGGGCCCTTCACGAGGGCGCCGTCGCCTTCGGCGTAGGCATCGAGATTGCGCGCCGAGAGCCAGACGCGATCGCCGATTTCCTGCAACCAGAGAATCTTCGAATTGAACGTCGTGCCGATCGCGACGAGCTCGAGGCCGTCCGAAACGAGCGGAAGCGGCGCGAGCGGTGTCGACGCGGCGACGGGCGGCGCGCCGGCATCGGGCCTCGGCGGCGGAGACGCAAGCGGGTTTCCGCCATCGCGCGGCGGCGACGACCGAACGACGGGCGCCGCAGCAGCGTCGGCATCCGACGCCGACGCGTCCGGTGCCGAAGAAGGAGGTGTTGTCTTCTTGCAGCCGCATGCCAACGCGAATGCGCATGCAGCAATCCCCGTCGCGAGACGCGAAGCACCCATCACGTACATCGTGCGGGAAGGCGCGACGCGTGGGAAGGGTGCTTCGTAGGGCTGGAAAGCCGACGCGCTAGCGAAGCTGGCGGGCGCGGTGGGTTTCGACCCACGGCGAGAGGCGCGAGCCGGATTCGCCCTGCTGCGCCGTGTTGGCGCCCGTCGCTCGCTCCATGCGAGCCGCGGCGATGGCCACGGCGGCGGCGACGGCCTGCTGATCGGCCTCGGGGACGAGGGGGTAGCCGAGGAGCTGGTCCGCGTAGCGCTCGATGAAGCCGGTGTCGTAGCGACCCGCGACGAACTCGGGGTGCTGGAACAGCTTCTCGTGGAAGGCGAGGTTCGTGCGGATGCCCGTCACGATGTACTCGGACAGCGCGCGGCGCATGCGGGCGACGGCGCGCTCGCGGGTGGGCGCCCACACGCAGAGCTTCGAGACGAGCGGGTCGTAGAAGCTCGAGATATTGGCGCCGGGATAGGCGCCGCCGTCGTCGCGGACGCCCGGGCCTGCAGGCGTGACGAGGTGCTCGATGCGACCCGGGGAGGGGAGGAAGCCGTTCGACGGGTCCTCGGCGTAGACGCGGCACTGGATGGCGGCGCCGCGCGAGACGAGGTCGGTCTGTGTAAACTGCAGTTTTTCGCCCTGCGCGACGAGAACCATTTCGCGCACGAGATCGAGACCGCTGACGAGCTCCGTGACGGGGTGCTCGACCTGCAGGCGCGTGTTCATCTCGAGGAAGTAGAAGCTTCCGTCGTCGGCGAGGAGGAACTCGAACGTACCGGCGCTGTGGTAGCCGACGGCCTTTGCGCCCTGGACGGCGATGGCGCCCATGCGGGCGACGAGCTCGCGCGAGGCGGCGGGCGAGGGCGTCTCCTCGACGACCTTCTGGTTGCGGCGCTGGATCGAGCAGTCGCGCTCGAAGACGTGGACCATGTTGCCGTCGCGATCGCCGAGGACCTGAATCTCGACGTGGCGCGGGCGAAGGATGGCCTTCTCGATGTAGACCGTGTCGTCGCCGAAGAACTTCTTCGCTTCCGAACGGGCGCGCTCCCAGGCGCTGGCCATCTCGTTCTCGGCGTTGACGAGGCGCATGCCCTTGCCGCCGCCGCCGGAGGCCGCCTTGAGCATGACCGGGAAGCCGATCTTCTTGGCCGCGGCGATGGCTTCGTCCGTCGTTTCGCACATCGCGCCGGGGACGATGGGAACGCCCGCGGCCTGCATTTTGATGCGGGCGGCCGTCTTCGAGCCCATCTGACGCATCGCGCTGGCGGGCGGGCCGATGAAGGTGATGCCGGCGCGCTCGCAGGCCTCGGCGAAATCGGGGTTCTCGCTGAGGAAGCCGTAGCCGGGGTGGATGGCGTCGCAACCGGCCTTCTTGGCGACGTCGATGACCTTCTCGATCCGGAGATAGCTCTCGGCCGCGGGCGCAGGACCCACGTGGTACGCCTCGTCGGCGACGCGGACGTGGAGCGCGGCGCGGTCGGCATCGGAGTAGATCGCGACGGCGCGGATGCCCATCTCGTGGAGCGTGCGCGTGACGCGGACGGCGATCTCGCCACGGTTGGCGACGAGGACTTTCTTGAAGGCGCGCGGCATGGTTGAGGCGTCGATCGATAACCCGGATGGCCGGTGCTTGCTAGGGGACACGACCTAGGCCCTCCTCTCCTGTGCGGGGTCTCCAAGGAGGGGGGCCGGACGTGGTAGCCTTTTGCCCATGAATCAAGTGCCGCTGCCGAAGGAAGGGATCATGCCCGGCGCATCGGGAGCGGAAGAGCTCCTCTATGCGGGCCGGCCGGCCCTCGTGCCGGGCTTCGGTGCGGCCCTGCTCGCGGTGGTCACCCTGGGGATCTCGCTCCTCGTGGGTTGGTTCCGTACCCGAGGCGTGCAGTACAAGATCACGAGTCAGCGGATCGTCATCGAGCGCGGCGTGTTTTCGAAGCGTATGGAGCAGATCGACCTCTACCGCGTGGTGGACTACGTGGTGGAGCGCCCGTTCGGCCAGCGCGTCATGGGCACGGGCAACCTGGTGCTCGAGTCGATGGACAAGACCTCGCCCCAGATCCGCATCGAGAACATCAAGACCGACGTGATGGCCCTCTACGAACGCCTGCGCTTCGCGACCGAGCAAGAAAAGCGCCGTCGCGGTGTGCGCGTGGTCGACAACGAGCGAGTCTGAGACGCGCCATGGCGGAACGTCGTCCTCGCCCGGGCGAGACCCTGAGCTTCGACTTCACGACGCCGGCTCCGCCGCCGGCGGTGCCCGCGAAGGAAGTGCCAAAGGCGCCCGAGCCGACGTTCGTGCCCGAGCCTGAGCCTGATTTCCGTCCGGCGCCTTCTTCCGAGCGCGAGCGCGCGCCCGAGTCGCTTCCGCCGGTCTCGGTGTCCGTGGCGTCGACTCCTGCGGGGGTCGTCCCGGCGCCGGCAGCCGCGAAGCAAGAGCCGAAGATCTTCACGGTCGCGCAGCTCGGGCGCGTGCTCGGTCGCGCGCTCGATCGCTCGTTCGCGTCGGCCGTGTGGGTCGAGGGCGAGGTGAGTGGCGCGCGTCCGGCACCTAGCGGCCACATCTACTTCTCGCTCAAAGACGAAGAAGAAGAGGCCACGATCGACGTCGTCCTCTATCGCGCGAGCATGACGCCCCGCGCACGAACGCTCATCAAAGACGGCGCGCGCCTGCGTGTTCGCGGCAAGCCCACGTTCTGGTCGCCGCGCGGTCGCTTGCAGTTCGTGGGCGACCGCGTCGAGCCGACGGGCAAGGGCGCGCTCCTCGAGGCGCTCGAGAAGCTCAAAGCGAAGCTCAAAGAAGAAGGGCTCTTCGCGCCCGAGCGAAAGCGGCCTCTGCCGCACGAGCCGCGGACGATCGGCGTCGTCACGAGCTCGGCCGGCGCCGTCATCCACGACATCTGCAAGGTCGCCTTCCGCCGAGGCGGCGCGAACATCCTCCTCGCGCCCGCGCAGGTCCAGGGCTACGGCGCTGCGGAGTCGATCCGAAAGGCGCTTCGCACCTTGCAGCGCGTACCCGACGTCGACGTCATCATCGTCGGACGCGGCGGCGGCTCGCAAGACGACCTCCTCGCCTTCCACGACGAACAGCTCGTGCGCGACGTGGCGGCGTGTCGGGTGCCCGTCGTCAGCGCCGTCGGTCACGAGGTCGACGTCACGCTCGTCGACTTCGCCGCCGACGCCCGCGCCGCAACGCCCTCGCAAGCAGCCGAGATGGTCGTGCCCGATCGGCTCGCGCAGAAGCGATTGCTCGAAGAGCGCACCATGCGCTTGCGACGCGCGATGCATGCGCGCCTCGCGGAAGATCGCGTGCATGCGACGAAGCTCGCCAAGGCCTTCGGCGACCCGCGCCTGCTCATCGCAAGCGCCCAACAACGTATCGACGACCGCGTCGCGCGGCTCTCGCGCATCATGAATCGCCGTCTCGCGACCGAGCGCGACACGGTTCATCGCCTCTCGGCGCGCCTTGGGGCCGCCCACCCGCGCGAGCGCATCGCGCGCGACGAGGCCAAACTCGGCGAGCTCCGCGGTCGTCTCTTCGAGGTGACGCGACGCAAGCTGTCGGCGCGTCGTGCCGAGCTCGGTCAGCTCGGTGGCCGCCTCGATGCGATGAGCCCGCTCAAGGTCTTGGCGCGCGGCTACGCCATCGCCACGCGCACGAGCGACGGCCACGCGGTCCGCGACGCGAAGGAGGTGAACGTGGGCGACCGCGTGAACGTTCGCGTGGCACGAGGTGCTTTCGAAGCCGAAGTCACGGCCGTCGTACCGAAGAAGGACCAGGACGAATGACGCCGCTGCGCTTCGCCCTCATCGGCTCCCCCGTGGCGCATTCGAAGAGTCCGTCCATGCACGGCGCGGCCTACGCGGCCTTCGACCTCCCTCACTCGTACGAGAAGCTCGAGACGAGCGAGGCCGATGTCGCCGCGCGCATCGAGTCGCTCCGCCAAGGTGACTTCGCGGGGCTCAACGTGACCGTCCCGCACAAGCTTCGCGCGCTCGCTCTGGCCGACGAGGTCGACGAATCTGCGCGCCTCGCCGGGGCGGCCAACACGCTCGCGCGTCGAGATGGGCGCGTGGTCGCCTACAACACCGATATGCCGGCACTGGCGCTGGAGCTCGCAAGGCTGTCCGGTTCGAAGGAGCACTTTCGCGGGACCACCGCCATCGTCCTCGGTACCGGAGGTGCGGCCCGAGCGGCCATCACGGCGCTCGCCACCGAGCTCCACGTCGCGCGCATCGTCGTTCGCGCGCGCGCGTTCGAAGACGTAGCTCGGACCAAGGCGTTCCTCGACGAGATGACGCGTGCGCTGGAGTCGTCGGGCAAGCAGGGGCCGCAGCTCGTCGCCGAACCGCTCGCCGCGCCTGAGCGCGAAGCTTCGGATCTCTCGGCGATCGTCCAGACCACGAGCTGCGGAATGACGGGCGCCGCTCCCGGCGAGGTGGTCTCCGACGCCATCCGGTGGGACAGCGTTCCTTCCAGTGCCGTCGCGCTCGATGCCGTCTACGCGCCGCTCGAGACGCCGTTTCTCGTATGCGCCAAGGCGCGAGGGCTGCGTAGCGACCACGGGCTCGGGATGCTCGCACGTCAGGGCGCACTCGCCTTCGAGCATTGGCTCGGTCTCCCCGCGCCGTACGAGATCATGCTCGGCGCGATCGCTCCGAAGTAGTCACCGCGCTGCGCGGAAATGGCCGAGCACCGTCCAGGCGTCGAGCTGGTCGTCTTCGCTCGGCATGGGGCCGATGTTGTGGATGACGAGCGGCAGGCCGCGCGGGCCTTTCCGATCGCTCACGATGCCGACGTGATCGGGATTGCAGGCGGGGCAGGGCCGAAAAGCCCACACGATGACGTCGCCGGGTTCCCAGGCCGAGGGATCGTCGAAGCTCTTCGTGAGCGACGTCGCGTGCGCACGCAGATACGCAAGCATGGGCGAGACGCGTCGATGATCGATGTTCGCATCGGCGCGCTTGACGGTGGTGTAGGCGTCGGGCCGCCGCCGGATGTCTTCGTGGATGCGCGACTGCAGGTCGATGCCCACGCTGCGGAGCGACCGAATCACCACGTCGGTACAGACGCCTCGCTCGGGGGCCACATCGCCGTTCGGATAGCTGATCGACACGTACGCCGGGTCGTAGGTCACCTTGCGGTCGACCTCGAGTCGGGCACGGCGCACGATGCGCATCTCGGATGCTCCGGCTTCCGGTTCGGCGAAGGCGGCCCGTGCCGGAACCGGGCCAACGAGGAGAACGGAGAGAAAGGCCGCCACCAAAACCACGAAGAGACGAACGGAACGCTTGGCCACGTCTCCCCGTCGGCCGGCGAGAGAAATTCGTGACGTCTACCGGGGCTTTTTTTCGAGCGATCCCTCCCGGTGCCCCGATTTGCCGGGTTTTGTAGTGGGCGCAAGCCGCAGCGCAGGAGGACGCGCCCTCGAGGAGTGCTAAAGGTCGGAGGCGAATGGTCTCGAGCGAGCGGCCCTCCAGCGAAACGATCCGCCAGGTTGCGGCCAAGAACCTCCAACGGCTCGGCTACCGCCGAATCGTCCAGCTTCTCGTCTACCTCGTCATCATTCCCACGGTTCTGCTCCTCTCGATCGGCATCATCCTGATGTTCCTCGAAGGGCGCATCAACCTGCTATTCGGCATTCTCACGGTCAGCTTCGTCTCCGTCGTCGTCACCGGCGTCGTTCTCGTCTTGGTGTTCGTTCGTCGCGAGGCGAACCTCTCCGAACTGCAGGCAGACTTCGTGTCGAAGGTGAGTCACGAGCTGCGTACGCCGCTCACCGCGATCCGGCTCTTTGCCGAGACGCTGCAACGTCCCGACGCCGACGCGGCCACGCGTGACAAGTGCTCCACGCTCCTCGTCTCCGAGTCCGAGCGCCTCTCGAAGCTCATCGAGCGCCTTCTCGCCTGGGGGCGCATGGAGGCAGGCCGCAAGATCTACGAGCTCCGGCGCGAGCGGCCGAAGGACATCATCGACGACGCCGTGCGTGCGTTCGCCCCGCAACGAGCGCTCCAAGATGCCGTGAAGTTCGAGGTCCACGTCGACGATGCACTTCCCGCCGTCGCCGTCGACCGAGCGGCCATCGTCGACGCGATCGTGAACTTGCTCTCGAACGCGCAGAAGTACGGCGGAGACCCGCCGGTCGTTCATCTCCGTGCTTCGACCACGCCCAAGGGTGACGTGGCGATCTCCGTGAGCGACAACGGCGAGGGAATTCCGCTCCCCGAACATCGTCGCATCTTCGAGAAGTTCTACCGGATCGACGACCGGCTTTCGCGCACCAAGGAAGGCTCCGGGCTCGGTCTCGCCATCGTGAAACACGTTGCTCGAGCGCATCGCGCGCGTGTGACGGTCGAGAGTGCGCCGGGGCGCGGATCGACGTTCTCGCTCGTTTTGCCTCGCGCACCGAAGCCCGTTTCCGCTTGAGATACGCGTTTCGTTCGTGATGCGCGGGCGTGCGTGGGCGCACGCCGTCCGTGTGTGGTCCAGAGACGCCTCGTTCGTGCGGTCGGTTCGTGGTTGTGCCGATCATGCGCAACACGCGGCGCCGCGCCGCCGACGAAAACGCCACTGCGTACGCCACGCGAATGCGGACGGCAGGATGAGGACGTCAGGCCGATGAGCTGTCGTCACAGGCATGCCCCACGACAGCGAGCCGCACTCTTGGGCACCCACGATGCTTTCTTCGGTCGCTGCCAAAGGAGGCCTCATGAAGACCCATCGCATTGTCATCCTCTCGCTTCCCGTACTTCTCGCGTCGTCGACCGCGTTGGCGCAGGAGCAAGGCGCCGCGGGCGGGGATTCCGCAGCTCAAGGAGGCGACAAGATGGGGACGAGCGCCCCGTGCGTCCCGAAGAAGAAGACCACGACGACCAAGAAGACGACGACCACCAAGTCGACCGCAGCGACGCCGTCCACCACCACCACGTCGGGTGAAATGACGACGCCCCAAGCGACTCCGACGCCGAGCAAGGGAACCAAGTCGGGGGCCGCCGGGACGTCGGAGGCCGTCGGCACGACGTCCACGACGGCGGCGATGCAGAAGGTCGACGTCGGTACGAGCAAGAAGGACGTGCTCGGTCGCAACGAAGTGAAGGACAAGCTCAGTTTCGAGCCGCTCTTCGGCTACGGCACGAACCAGTTCAACGCCGGTATCGGCGGTCGCGTCGGCTACACGTTCGACGTGCCGGTCTACGTCGGCGGTACCTTCATGTGGTACTGGGGCGACACGGATCATACGGTCACGAACAACGCCATCATCGAGACCAAGAAGAACTTCTATTATCCGGGTGTCGAGGTCGGTTACGACTTCGGGTTCGGCCAGAACTTCTTGGTTCGTCCGTACGGCGGCGCGGGCATCCTGCTCTTCCGCGAGCGAAACTCCGTCAACGGCATTTCGGCGTCGAACACGGATAGCTCGTTCATGATCTACCCGGGCGTCACCGCGCGCTACAACCTCTCGAACCTGCCGGTGTACGTCGGCGCCGACACGCGCTTGCTCATCCCGTTCGAGAACAAGGGCGCGTCGTACCAGCTCTTTGCCGTCGCGGGCGTGAGCATGTGAGGCCCCGCGGCCAGAGGAAAACGCGCGCGGTTTCCGGCCTTTCGAGGTCTCCGAGCCGCGCGCGTTTTTCCATCCTGAAACGCTGGCGCGGGGGTGTCTCTTCGCGCTAAGTCGGATGCCGTCAATCCGGCGCGTCCGATGGTGGAACCGAAGCGCAAGACGGCAGATCTTTCCGGAAAGAGCGTTCTCGTCGTCGAGGACGATCCGAGCATCGCCATCGGCCTGCGCATCAACCTCGAGAGCGAGGGCTATGCGGTCACCGTCGCGGAAGACGGCGAGCGCGGGCTCGAGCTGGCTCGGTCGATCTCTCCGGACCTCATCGTCCTCGACGTGATGCTTCCGAAGAAGAACGGCCTCGAGGTCCTGCACGACCTTCGGGCCGAGGGCCGGACGATGCCCATCATCATCCTGTCGGCGAAGGCCGGCGAGATGGACAAGGTCGCCGGGCTCGAGCTTGGCGCCGAGGATTATGTCGCCAAGCCGTTCAGCTTGGCCGAGCTCCTCGCGCGCGTTCGGGCAGCGCTACGTCGTGGAGCTGGCGCCGCGGTCGCGCCACGCACCAAGCTCGCCATCGATGACGTCGAGGTCGACATTGCCGGGCGGAGCGTGAGGCGTGCCGGTGAGCCGATCGAGATGACCGCCACCGAGTTCGACGTTCTCGTGTGCCTGATGAACGAGCGCGGCCGTGTGCTTTCGCGCGACGACATCTTCCGGCGCGTCTGGGGGCCCAATCATCACGGCACGCCGCGCACCGTGGACAACTTCATCCAGCAGCTGCGCGCGAAGCTCGAACGCGATCCGCAGGAGCCGGTCTACATCCAGACCGTCCGCGGAGTGGGCTATCGTTTCGGCGGCGGGTGAGGGGCGTCTCCGAAGCCAAACGCGCAGAACGAAGAACGGATCATGGACCACAATCTCCTCAGGCAATACCTCTCGACCGTCTACGACATCCAGACCGCCAGCGGACCGCTCCGCGTCTCGCTGGACGGCGACCTCGTGCAAGACGTCTCGTCGCTGCCCGAGGTCCTCACGCGTCCCTTCACGATCCTCACCGCCTTCAACCCGCGGTCGATGCTCTTGCCCCGCAAGGTGAACGACTCGCGTCACACCGTCCTTCGCGACCTGCTCGTCCTCGGTTGCTACCGCGTCGAGCAGTGTGTCGGTTACGAAGAGGATCCCGAGGGCACCTGGCGCGAGCCTTCGTGGCTCGTTCACGGCATGGACCGCGAGGAAGCCATCTCCTTCGGTCGCGTGTTCCGGCAGAACACCATCGTCGTGAACAGGAACGGCCGCCCCGAGCTCATCGTGACCGACCCCACGTGCGACGAGGTCGGTCGCGGCTTCATCGGCAACTGGCGCGTCCGCGCCTGAGCGGTCGCCGTCAGAAGCGACGTCGAGAGTGGCGGCCGTGCCGACAAACGCGGCCGTACGAGCCCAACGACGCTAGGCGACGATGACGGCGCGCGGCGACTTGGTCGAGCGGCCGGCTTGCAGCGGACAGCCGCTCACGGGGTCAGTGTCTCGGGGCAAAGGCGATTCGATTGTTTTCGTTCCAGTACACCCGCTCGTCGTCAGACAACACGAAGTACGGGGCAGCCGTCGCGAACCGCCGAGCGATGGAGCCCGCCTTGGGCACCGGCACGCCGTAGATTCCGCCGGTCTTCACGTAGTAGATCGCCCCTGCACCAACGGTGAAGCTCCCGCGGAGGCCCCACGTGTAGTCGTGCGGGACGTCCGTCAGTATGTCTGCGAGTTCGGCGAAGGTTGTCGGAGTTCCGCCGTCGAGGTCGACGGAGCTTGGAGCGCGATAGTCGGCCGAATAGTAAAGGCGATTCTCGAAGAGAAGGAGCGCGGAAGGGGATGTCAGGCCCCCGACGAGCACGCGCGCGTCCGTTCCGTCGACGTTCATTCGACGGACCGAACCTTTTCGCGATGGCGAGCCGTACGCTGCGTCGATCCAGTAAAGAACTCCGTCGTGGGCGACGATGCCACGAGGCCTATCGGCTTCGGCGGACAAGATGACCAGTGAAGACGGGTCGAGTGTCTTGTCGATGCGGCCAATCTTGTTATCCATTTCGGCGGTGAAATAGTAATACCTGTCATCGCCCGTGATCGAGGACACCATCTGAATGCCCGATTCCGATGGAAGCGAATACTGAATGCCATGTTGCGGAATCGCGCCATCGGAGCCCGCATCGACGCTCGGAGCCGTGTCGATGATTGAGATGGTCGCCGCGGAGCCTCCAGGGATGACGAGCTTGGTTCCGTCGAAGTGCATTCGACAGACACCGTCCTGAACTCGAAACCCAACCCGAAGCTTGCCCGTCCAGGGGCCAGGAACCGCCTCGAGCGTTACCGGTTCGGCAACACCACCCGCTTTGGGAATGCTGAAAATCGGAGCGACCCCAATAGCCGGAACATCCCAATAAAGCCTGTCTCCGACGATTCCCATACACCCCGCATTGGCTTGGGCGAGGACCGTTGCGTTGGGGTCCAGGGGCAGCGATGCATCTTCCTCGACACCGCCGTCACCTGTGTCCGCGTCGACATCGGCATCGGTATCGGCATCGCCTTGAGAAAGCCCATCATCCGTGGATGGGCATTTCACTCCGTCGGCGACGCAAATGTTCTTCGATGCGCAACACGTCCAGCCGGAAGCACACGGACATGGTTTGTTCTCGAGGCCGACGTTCAGGTCACAGGCGGCCCCTGCAGCCGTGAGCCCGGCGAGTCCGGCGAGAGCGGCCGCGAAGATGGGAATCGTTCGGTTCATGAATTCGAAACGATTGGCGACGAGATCTTGGATGAATCGAAGTCAGAAAGAATGCGAATACCCAACGTAACCACCCGATGGCAACGCCACGGCCTGGACGTTCCGCGCCTGCGGCCAGAGCAACAGCAAAGCTCCGGCCGCGGCGACCGCACCGCCGCCCACCAAGGAGATTGTCGCCGCCGTCTCTTCGCGCGACACGCGCCGGCTGCGCTCGAAGGCATCGGCGTTGGATTCACGGTCGGGCGCTCGCGTCGCGACGCCGTGTGCGTCGAGGGCGAAGTACGTTCCTAGGCCCAGGCCGACGGCGCCCACGCCGAGCGCGACGACGCCCAGCGTTCGACGCGGGCTCCACGGTGTGTTCGGCGTTGCAGGGCCGTCGTCGCGGAGAGGAGCCGCCGGGGCGAGCGCAAATTCGTCGACGGCGCGGCTGTCGAAGGGCAGGGCGAAGAGTCGTGCAAACGCCTCGTGGGCGGCACCACGCATGCGCACGAGGGGCGCTCGCGGCGAGAGCTCGGCGAGTGCGACTTGGGGCCGTGCAGGTTCGAGCTCGTATTCCGCTTCGTCTTCGGGACGTCGCAGAAAGAGCGTCCTGTCGGGACGGACGAGGACGACGTCCTGTCCGGCCGCGTTGTTGAGATCGGCGAGGCGGATACCGTCGGCGTCTTCGAGGACGTAATGACCGGCGTGCGAGCCGTCGATGAGAACGCGTCGCGAGAGTGCGCGTCGAATGTCGACGAAGACCTCGCTGTCCTTGGGAGGACGCGCATGGATGTCGGGCCGGTATCGTTCGTTTGGAACGGCGGCATTCGCGCGCGCGACGAACGCGCCGATCTCTCGATAGGTGACGATGCCGTCGCCGTTCATGTCGGCCGCGCCGTAGAGTCCGGAGCGGACCTCGTGGCTGAAAACGCCGCTCTGGAAGGCCTCCCATTCGTGGCTCTCGCGCGCCGACGAGGTCGACAACAGCATTCCAACGCGCGGATCGTCTTCGAGGGAGCGGACGCGGAACTCTTCGAGCGGCCGGCGCTGTCCGCCCGGACCCCGGCTGTAGGCGACGAGGTACGAGGCGCAGGCGTCGACGACGAGATGGACTCGGGTGGCGTTGATCCCGCTGACGATACGCGCAAGGGCCGCGCCCGTGATGCGTCCGTCTTCGAGCGTGATGTACCCTTCGCCGTCACGAACGTTCCCGTGTCCCGCGTATACGATGTACACGGTGGTCTCGAGGGAGCGGCTTCGGGCCTGCGCGACCGCGGCGCTCAGCTGGGCCACGGCGCGTTCCAAATTGGCGATTCGCGGCTCCTCCGCTTCGGCGGCTGCCTGCGAATGAAGACGTCGCGTGTTCTCGTCGAGACGCGTGAGGAGTGTGGTTCGTGCGCCGAGGAGGCGGAAGAGGTCGAAGTAGCGTGCGGCGTCGTCGTCTGCGTACTTGAGTGGGGCCAGCTCCGAATCGACGGATTGATTCGAGCCGATGACGAGCGCGAAGGTTGCCGAAGCCGACGTGCTCGGAGCACTGACTCGCGGGCCAGATCGTGGGTCGGGCTCTGTTCGAGACTGCGCCCACGATGAGGAGAGGGGCAGAACCGCGAGCCCGAAAGCCAGGGCGAGGGAGCGTACGAATGCGCGTTTCGTGCGGCTCTTCACGGCACCACCTGGAGCGTCTGGACTTGTTCGAATCCGGTCGGAAGGTCGAGGCGATGTTCGGCAATCATGGTCTCGACTTCGCGTACCGACAGTGGTGAATCGAGGAAGAGTGCGTGGATCTCCAGCTTGCGGCCGACGATCGGATGCGCGATTGCCTCACGCAGCTCGTGCGTGCCGGGTGTGCTGTCGATGCCAATCGAGAAGGGATTGTCGCGCGCATCGGTCCAGGCAGGGAAATACCAATAGACGTGACCGAGCTCGTCGACCCCGAAGATCATGAGATTTTGCTTTTGCCCTTGGTTTTCGTAGGCAAAGACCAGCTCGTCGTCACGATGGATCTCGCGCGTCACCGGAATGGGGGATCCTCCAGCTACGACACGATGAACGTAGACCGCGCCCTTCGTCGGAGACGGGGCTTCGGGGCCGAGTGTCGTCGTTTGCATCATGGGGCGACGGCCACGCGCTGCGAATCCATCTCCGCCTGATGGCAGCCTGGAGAGCAGAAGCACGAACGCGGCGGCCAGTGCCAAGGGTCCGAGGACTGCGCCCGGGACTCCCTTGATCGCACGGCCCACACCGAGGCCACGCGCCACGCGCTCCTCGCGAGCCATCGCTCGAGGATCGAGCTTCGAGAGGAGGAGATGCCGCCCATAGCGGCCACGGCATTCGCTGCACTCCACGAGGTGCTCCCGCATCGAGCGCTCGTCGGATGGGGAGTTCTTTCCGGCAAAGTGCCGGTCGACGAAGCGGCGCTGTAGACACGTCGCACTCATTTCGGCGACTCCGAATCGAGGAGGAAGCGTTCGAGCAGCGAGCGAATGCGGGCCTCTTGGTAGACGAGTGTGGTTCGGTGAATACCCAGCTCGCGGGCCGCGTCGCGCTGCGGGAGCTGCCGGAGGAAGCGCGCGTCGAAGACGCCCTCCCACTTCGGTGGCAGACATTCGCGCCGGAATCGCTCCACGAGGACCTTCGCCATCACCTCTTGTTCCAGTTCATCGACGGGGGGCGTCGCTTCGAGTGGGGCGTTCTCCGACGGGACTTCGCGCTTGCGACGTCGCAGGTTGTCGATGGCGGCGTTCGTGGCCACCTGGCTCAACCACGATCCCAGACTGCCTCCCTGGTAGCCGCGTCGAAACTCCGCGCTCGACAGGAGGCGAAAGAAGATCTCGTGCGCCACGGTTTCGGCATCGATCGGGCCGACCAGGCGCGCCGACACGCCGACGACGCGAGCGAAGTGCTCGCGATAGCACTCTTCGAGCACGCGACGTTCTCCCGCGTGGAATCGCGCGAGCCACTCGGTACCGTCGCCCACGGTGCGCATCATGCACGATTGAGAGGAGCATCGAACGAAGACATCGACAGGGAGCAAGCGCTCCCTGGGCAACGAACGAGCGGGCATGAATGGACGAACCCGCGGAGGAAAATCTTCGGCCCGCCCTGGTTCAGGACCTCCGCGACGTCCCTCGGCGACGCGGGGAACGGATGGGGTCGACGCCTACACGTCTTTCGCGCAGCGCAAGCCAGTCATCCGCAGCTTGAAGCGGGGCGGGTGGTGGATCCGGTTCGTGCTCCGAAGTCCGCCGCCGGAGTAGTTGTAGGCGCCGCCACGGATGTTCTTCTCGCACTCGTTCGGGATCGGGTTCGAGCCCGTGAAGCCTTGTTTGCCGGCTTTTCGTAGTTCGTTTTGCGCGGCGATGATCTCCTCGCACGTGCCGGGACGGCCCTCGGAGGCCGTGGCCCGGCGATAGGCGAAGGGGTCGTAATCGTCGGCCATCCACTCCCAGACGTTACCCGCGAGATCGTCATGGCCATAAGGGCCGCGGCCGGTCGGATGGGAAGCGACCTCTTCGGTCGCGTTCGTCTCGAAGACGGTGCGCTCGTGGGTGGGGGCGTCATTGCCCCACGGGAACTTCCGGCCGTCGTCGCCGCGCACGGCGCGTTCGAACTCGGCTTCGCGCGGAAGGCGCTTTCCTCTCCAAGCGCAGTACTTCTGCGCATCGAACCAGGAGACGCCGACCACGGGCTTGTTCGGGCCGCGGAAGAGGCCGCCGAAGGTCGCGAGGATGGCACCGTCGGGAGGCGTGCAGGCTTTGGCGGCGACGCACTCGTCGTAGGACGCCTGGGTGACCTCGGTGCGGTCCAAGTAGAACGGCGCGAGCGTGACCTCGTGCGCCGGGCGTTCGTCGCCCTCGCCGATCGTGTCCGAGCCCATGGTGAACTTCCCTCCGGGAACGAGGAGCATTCCCTCGGGACCTTCTTTGGGCGCGCTCGCGTCGCCCTCGTCGCCGCTCTTCATGGCGAGCGGAGGCGTCCCGGCGTCTTCCGCGGGAACGCGCGCGGCCTCGGCATCGACGCCGTTCACGTTCCCCGCCCCCGGCGCGGTTTCGACCGGTGCGAGCGCCCCGTCGACGGTGCCTGCGCTCGGAATGGGGGCCGTTGCCGAATGACATGCCCCGAGAGCGAAGAGCACGAAAGATAAGCCTGTCCACGGACGCACGAAGGAAATGTGCCTCGACCGGGCGCCGGATGGAACTCCTCGCGCGAAGTTCCGTGTCGGCCCCGCCGCCACCCCGTGGTAAGTCCGTCGCAGCCGGCTTTCGAGCCCCGAGTACGCCGTGATTTCCGTCAAAAACCTCACCAAGCGCTACGGCTCGTACCCTGCGAGCCGGGGCAAGCTCGCGGTCGACGATCTCTCCTTCTCGGTCGACAAGGGCGAGGTCGTCGGCTTCCTGGGACCCAACGGCGCAGGCAAGAGCACGACCCTCCGCATCCTCGCCGGCTTCCTCGGCATGACCTCCGGCACGGTGGAGGTCGCCGGTCACGACATCCGGCAAGAGAGCTTCGCGGCGCGCGCCCGGATTGGATACATGCCCGAGGCGGTTCCTCTCTACGAGGAGATGCGCGTCATCGAGTACCTGACGTTCCGCGCCGAGCTCAAACGCGTGGCACGCGCCGACCGGAAGGCCTTCGTCGACGAGGCGATGAAGAAGGCGAACGTCGACGACGTCGCGAACGTCCTCATCGGCAACCTCTCCAAGGGCTATCGCCAGCGTGTTGGCCTGGCCGACGCGCTCGTCGCGAAGCCACCGCTGCTCATCCTCGACGAGCCCACCGCCGGGCTCGACCCGAACCAGATCCGCGAGGTCCGCGACGTCATCCGTGCGCTCGGCAAGGAGCACACGGTTCTGCTCTCGACGCACATTCTCAGCGAGGTCGAGGCGAGCTGCTCGCGCGTCATCGTCATCGCCAAGGGCAAGCTCGTCGCCGAGGGCACGATGGATGACCTCGCACGGAAGCGCCGCGCTGCCGGCGTGGTTCTCGTCGTCCGCGGTGACTCGTCCGCCGCGCTCGGCGCCGTTCGCTCGGCCACCGGCATCGCGAAAGCGGAGCTCGACGGCAAGTCGCCCGAGCCCGGCGTGCACGCGATCCGCGCGAGTTGGGGAAAGAAGCTCGACGAGGATGCCTCCGTCCGCGCCACCGAGGAAGCCGTCGCGGCGCTCGTGGCGGCGGGATGTTTCGTTCGCGAGGTTCGACCGGTGAAGAGCTCGCTCGAAGAAGTCTTCGCTCAGCTCACGCGAGGCGACGCAGAGGGCGAAGCGGGCGCCCGTGACGGAGACGAAGACGAGGCCGACGCATGAGAAGCTTCTGGCCCATCTACAAGCGCGAGCTGTTCGCGTTCTTCGTCACGCCGCTCGCCTGGGTGCTCATCACCGTGTTCCTGCTCGTGCAGGGCATGCACTTCTTCCTGCTCGTCGATCACTTCGCGAGCGCGGGTTCGGCGGGAAGCGATCAGACGCCGATTCAGGCCTTCTTCGGCAACACGGTTCTCCTCTATCTCGTGCTCTTCCTGCTCGTGCCGCCCATGACCATGCGCCTCTTCGCAGAAGAACGGCGGAGCGGCACCATCGAGACGCTCATGACCGCGCCCGTGTCGAGCGTGGCCGTCGTTCTCTCGAAGTACCTCGCCGTGCTCACCACGTACGCGGCCATGTGGCTGCCGACGGTGCTCTATCTCGTCATCTTGCGGCGGACGGGAGAGGTCGATTGGGGTGTGGCCGCCTCGGCGTATCTCGGCGTGTTCCTCGTGGGCGCCGGCTACCTCGCGCTCGGGCTCCTCATGAGCGCCATCACGAAGAGCCAATTCCTCGCGCTCGTCCTGACCGCCTTGGTGGTGCTCACGCTCTTCATCCTCGGCGTGGGCGAGTTCATCACGCGCGAGGGAACCTTGATGCACGACATCTGCGCGCACGTTTCCGTCTGGGCGCACATGAACGACTTCGCCTCGGGCATCGTCGATTCGCGGCGCCTCGTGTTCTACGGCTCGCTCGTGGTCCTGCCCCTGTTCGTGACGGTGCGCGCGGTCGACGCGTGGAGGTGGGGCTGAGATGGCGCGTCACGGCAAGCGTCGATTCCCGCTCGACTCCACGCAGATCTCCCAGCTCGTGGGCGTCGTCGCCGCCATGGTCGTGGTGGTGCTCGTCAACGTGCTCGTCGCGCGTCGCTATACGCGCTGGGATTGGACGGCGAGCAAACGTTACTCGCTCACGCCGGCCACGGTGCAAACGCTCCGCGACCTGCCCGAGCCGGTGCAGATCTGGGTTCTCCTCGGCTCCTCCGATCCTCTCGAGCAGAGCGTGAAGCAACTGCTCGTAGCCTACCAGGCCGAGACCACGAAGCTCGACGTGCACTACGTCGACCCCGATCGCGACGTCATCGCGCTCGAGGACGTGAAGAAGAAGTACAAGATCGAGACGGGCCGTACCGAAGCAGGCCATGTCGTGGCCGACGCGATCGTCGTCGTCGCACGTGGTGACAAGCACTGGTTTCTCACCACCTCGGACATGGTGCAGATCTCGAACGCCGACGACACCAAGGTGTCGCCGCGCGAAGAGCAGGCGCTCACGGGGGCCATTCGCAACGTGCTCGGCGGCGAGAAGGTGAAGCTTTGCTTCACGAGCGGTCACGGCGAAATGAGCCCGCTCGAGCTCGGCGATCAAGGCGTGGGGCTGCTCAAAGACGTCCTCGAGAAAGACAACTACGAGGTCGTGGGCGTCGACGCCTCGGCGCCGAATGCGAACGAGCCCTTCAAGGGCTGCGCGGTGGCGATCGTCCCCGGCCTTCGCGGTGCGTTCACGAAAGAGGAGACCGAGCGGCTTCGCACGTGGCTCCTCGGCGGCGGAAATCTCCTCCTCGCCGCGAGCCCCATCACCGGTGACACGGAGACGGGCCTCGTTTCGGCGGGCCTCGAACGAGCACTCGGTCCGTTCGGCATCGCGCTCGACGAAGATGTCGTCATCGAGGAAGACCCCGACCTGGCGTTTCCGGGCGGCGGCGGTATGCGCTTCGTCGCCGAGCCCAAGTCGCACCCCATCACGGCGGGCCTCGTGAAGAGCGATGCGCAGCGCGAGGTACCCCGCGTCGTGGTGCAGCTCGCGCGCTCGATGCATCGCCAGTCCGAAGCCGATAGCGCAACGCCGCAGGATCTTCTCGTGACGAGCGCGAAGGCGTTCGGCCTCACGAACGTCGCGGGCGCTTCGGAGTGGAAAGACGCGCCTCGCAAGCGCGCGGGCGACCTCGGTGGCCCGCTCACGATCGCGTTGGCCTCGGAGCGTCCGAAGCTCTCGCCCTCCGCCCCGCACGGTCCGCGTGTCGTGGTGCTCGGTTCGGCGAGCATGCTCACGCAGGCGAGCTTCCGTGAGCCGCTCCCGGTGCGCGGCGCTGCGCTCCTCGTGGAGAGCGCGATCTCGTGGCTCGCCGCGCAACCGCAAATTCTCGATGTCCCGGAGAAGAGCGCGGTCGCCGCGGGTATCCGCATCACCGACGAATCGCGCTCCGAGATCCGTCGCTACGTGCTGCTCTTCATGCCGGCCACCGTGGCGCTGCTCGGTATCGCCATTGCGTTCCTACGCCGCGCGAGCGAGGGCAAGCCGAGGGCGGCGAGCCCGAAGGCCGTCTCGAAGAAGCCCAAGGCCGAGCGCAAGAAGTGAACGCGCTCCGCAAGCACGCGACCACCATCGTGCTCGTTGCCCTGGCCGCGGGGCTCGGCGGATACTTCTTCGTCGATCGCGACCGCGTCACCGAGGGTGAGCGCAAGAGTCGGGAGAACAACGCGTTCTCCGCCTGGCGTCGCGAGGAGCTCTCGCGCATCGAGATCGTGCACGATGGAGACAAGCTCGTTCTCGAGCGCGACGCAAAGAAGGATGCGCCGTGGCGCATGGTGTCGCCACACGAGGGCCGTTCGGACCAAGCGGCGGTCGATCGCCTGATCACCACACTCGAGTTCGCGACCGCGGTTCGCAAGGCCACCGAGGGGCCCACGCTCGGCCTCGACGAGCCTCGCGTCCACGGCTCGATCACCATGGGCGGCCTCGTCCAGCGCTTCGCGCTCGGTGCTCCGTCGCCTCGGCCCGAGGGATCGAGCTACTTCCGCGTGAACGACGGCGCGCCCTTCGTGGTGTCGAAGGAGACCAGCGACGCGCTGCTCCAATCGTCGGACACGTACCGCGATCGCTCGGTGGTGCCGTATCTCTCGCTCGAGCTCGATCGGTTCGAAGTCGCGCGCCCGGCAGCGCGGGCGGGCTTCGCGCTCGAGCGCATCGACGATCACGCCTTCCGCGTCGCGTCGGAAGGCGTTCTGGCCTCGCGCGACACTCTCGAGCGCGTTTGGGGGGCGCTGGCCGAGATGCGAGCCTCCGTCTTCCCGAACGACGCCGATGCGGATCGCCTGACGGCCGAGCCCGTCGCCACGATTCGGATGGTTCCGAAGGACAAGGACAAGCCCCCTGCGGAGCTCGTCATCGGCGGCCCGTGTCCCACGAGCCCGAACGACGTGGTGGTGCTCCGAAAGGCTCCCACACGCGTTGCTGCGTGCGCGCCGAAGAGCGTGCTCGAGGCGTTGTCGATGTCTCCCAAGAGCCTCGTCGACAAGCGGCCCTTCTCGTTCAACGCCGACGAGATCGAAGAGCTCATTCTCGAGTGGCAGGGCGGCCAAGACGCGGGCGCAGCTCCCGCCAAGATCGAGATCGCGCGCAAGGGAACGGGCTTCCACGCGCGCGCGCCGTTCGATCGCGACCTCTCCACCGAAGAGGCCGACGCCGCGAGCGAGCTCGTCTCGAAGATCGCGACGGCCGAAGGCGACTCCGCCGTGCCCTCGAAGGGGCAGCCGCCTTTCACGCCCGTCGCCAAGGCGCGCGTGCGCTCCGGCGACTTCGAGCAGATCGTCGAGATCGGTCCGATCGCCAAGGATTCGAAGCTCGTTCCCGTGCACCGTCTCGCTGACGATGCCCGCCTCGAAGTGCCGCCTGCGGTCGCCCGCTTGCTCGTGCCCCGCGAGACGAGCCTCCGTCCGCGCCCGCTCCTCGGCGAGACGCGAAAGGTCACGCGCGTCCTCCTCCGTTGCGGCACGCCCCAAGAGCTCGTCGACACCGGCGAGGGATTCCGCTTCGTCGAGCCGAAGGGCTACGAGGCCGATGGCTCGCTCTCCGAGCTCGTCTCGGCGCTCACGCGTGGCAAGGTCGACGCCTGGGTGTCCGACACGGCCGACGATCCTGCGTTCGGCCTCGAAGGCAGCCACTGCCGCGTCTTTCTGGGCTTCGAGGGAGGCAACGACCCCAAGACGGTCCTCTTCGGCGCGCAAGTTCAGGAGGATGGCGGGGAGGGAGGCGTCTACGGGCAGGTCGAGGGGCGTCCCGAGGTGTTCGTCGCCCCGAAATCGATGCTCGAGCTGCTGTCGCGCAACTACGTGAGCCGCGCGCTCCTCCGGGTGCCGGCCGATCTCGGAGCCACGGTCTCGGTCACCTACGAGGGCAAGCCGGTCACCAAGGACCCCGCCGAGCTGCGCGACGCCCTCGCGGCCCTCTATGCCGACCGCGTAACCTCGTTCACTCCGGAAAATGCGCAGAAGACGCTGCTTCTCGAGGTCACGACCGCCGATTCCGGCCCTCGAAAGCGCATCGCTTGCGGGCCGAACGGGGCGCCCGCCGAGGGGAAGAAGGGCGAGGAATGGCTCTGCACCACCTCCGGTGTGAGCGCGACCTTCGCTGTCTCGAAGGGCAAGATCTCCGCCTTTTTGCCCGGGAATCTTGCGCGCGACGGCGGGTCGCGTTAACGAACGGACCGTGACCGCGCGACCGGTGATCAAGTGGGCCGGAGGCAAAGCTCGCCTCGTGGAGACCCTCGTCGCGCTCATGCCGAAGGACGACTTCGAGACCTACGCGGAGCCTTTCTGCGGGGGAGCCGCGATGTTCTTCGCGCTCGCCGCCGAGCCGCGCCGGCGGTTCAAGAAGGCGATCCTCTCCGACAAGAACGAAGAGCTCGTCGCGCTCTATCGCGCCATCCAGAACGAGATTGGTGATCTCGAGAAGCTCCTCGGCGAATACAGCGACAAGCACCTCGCGCTCGATGGCGACGGGCGCCGCGCGCACTACTACGAGGTTCGCGAGGCGAGCACGAAGAAGATGTCGCGCGTCGAGCGGGGCGCACGGCTCGTGTTCCTCAACAAGACCTGCTTCAACGGCCTCTGGCGGGTGAACGCGTCGGGGCAGTTCAACGTTCCTTTCGGCCGCTATGCGAAGCCGCGCATCTTCGACACGAAGGTGCTGCGCGCGGCCCACCAGGCCCTGCAGGGGGTCGAGATCCGCCTGGCCGACTTTGCCGCCGTCGCCTCCGAGCTCTCGCGCGGAGACTTCGTGTACTTCGACCCGCCGTACGTGCCGGTGTCGAAGACCTCGAACTTCACCGCCTACGCCGCCGAGCGCTTTGGTCCCAAGGAGCAAGAACGGCTCGTCGAGGTTCTCAGCGAGCTCCGCTCGCGCGGTGTCCGCGCCATGCTCTCGAACGCCTGCTCGCCGGAGACGAAGGCGCTCTACCAAGGCTTCCGCATGAAGGTGGTCGACGTCGCACGAGCCATCAACTCGGACCCGAGCAAACGTGGAGACGTGGAGGAGCTCGTGGTGATGAACTACGCGGCTCGCTCCGAGCCGAAGGTTCGCGCGGAGGCCTCGCGCACCGGAACGCGGCGAAAGGTGGCGTCATGAATCGTCGCGGTCCCTTCGATCACGAACCCCACTCGCACAAGCTCGCGCCGGAAGAAGTCATCCGCTTCAAGGTGAAGGCGGAGCTTCGCAAGCGCCTTCGCGGCGTTCGGAAGACCATGCCGCTCGACGCGTGCGCCGCTCGTTCGACCGCGCTCGTGGCGCGTCTCGAGGAGCATCCGGCGATGGTGGCGGCCAAGTCGGTCGCGCTGTTCTGGCCCATCGTCGAGCGTCACGAGGTGGATCTTCGCCCGCTCGATGCTTCGCTTCGCGCCCGCGGTGTTCGCGTGGCCTATCCGGCCATCGACCCCGACACGAACGACATGGCGCTTCGCTTCGTCGACGATCCGACAGCGATGGTCGAACAGGGCTATGGCTTCATGGAGCCGCCCGCCGGCGCGCCCGAGGCTACTGCGCTCGACGTCGTGGTGGTGCCGGCCATCGCGGTCGACCCGAGCGGTCATCGCATCGGGTACGGCGCCGGGTATTACGATCGAACGCTGCCGAAGTACGCGCCGCCTGCGGTTTCGATCGCCGTGGCCTTCGACTGGCAGGTGGTCGCCGAGGTGCCCTTCACGGACGGCGACGTCCGCTGCGCCTGGGTCGTAACCGACGTGCGGACGTTCGAAGGCGAGAAGGCCTAGCTCCGGTCGAGGGGCTCAGTTGCCGGTTCGACGAATCGAGCCGCGCGCCTTCGCCTGGCACTCCGAGCAAGTGCCGTACATCTCGTGCTTGTGGCTCTTCAGGACGAAGCCGTAGCGGGCGGCGACGCGCTCCTGGAGCTCCTCGATCTTCGGCTCTTCGAACTCGATGATCTTGTTGCAGTCGACGCAGATGAGGTGGTCGTGGTGGGACTCCTCGTCGGCGAGCTCGTAACGCGTGAGGCCGTCGCCGAACTTGCGCTCGAAGGCGACGCCGCATTCCGTAAGGAGCTTGAGCGTCCGGTAGACGGTTGCATAGCCGACCTTGGGATCCTGGCGGCGGACCTCGGCCAGCAGCTCTTCGATGCTGACGTGGTTGGGGGAGTGGAAGAACGTCTCGACGATGAGCTTGCGCTGGTCGGTCGTGCGGAGCCCGCGCTTGAGCATGTGCTCATGGAGCACCGTGCGGAAATGCTCCAGGTTGGGCGTCTGCGCGTGCGCGTGCCCCGAGGAGCGATCGTCGTGGGAAACTTTGGCCTTCACGTGCACCCCTCCGTTCGCGGACGCGCAAAACGATCAAAGTGGAAACGCGAGCCGCGAAGTTCGCGGCCATCGCCGACGTCCTGACAAGTGGCCCAGGTGGGGCGCGCGCTAGGCATGGACTAGAAGATGTCGCGCCCCCTCTGCAAGGCGTCAAGTCGCAATGCTCGACTTTTTGGCAACGTCGCGCTCTGGCGTCGGGGCTAGTCGCAAATGACGTTCAACTTCAACTCGGCCGTAGGACCAGCGCCTTGGCTTCGGATGTCACGGTTGGTGGCAAGGCCGAGACGCGATTCCGCCCTCCGGTCTTGGCCGCGTACATGGCCCGGTCCGCTCGGTCGATGAACGCGTCGATGCTCTCTCCGGGAAGGAGCGTCGCGATGCCGATCGACGCGGTGACCTGCAGCGGAAGCCCGCCGTCGTCTTCCAGCGTCATGCCCTCGATCGCGGCCCGCAGGTTCTCCGCGGCCGCGAGGGCGCCCTCGGCATTCGTGTTCGGGAAGAGGACCACGAACTCTTCGCCTCCCCAACGCCCTGCGGCGTCGACGACGCGGATCCCCGTTCGGAGCAGCTTGCCGAGCCCCGCGAGGACCCTGTCGCCCGACGCATGACCTCGGCGATCGTTGATCACCTTGAAGTGGTCGACGTCGAGGAGCGCGAGGGAGAGTGGGTGACCGTAACGCTGATAACGGGCGGCCTCCGAGCCGAGAAGGGTGGAGAGCGCGCGACGGTTCAGAAGACCGGTCAGCGCGTCGGTCGCGGCGAGCCGGTGCGATTCCTCCATGAGCTCGGCCACACGCAGCGGACCGCCGAGCTCGTTGGCGACGAGCGTGACGAGGCGAGGCGCCTCGGACTCCGACACGGCACACGGAGCGAGCACGAGCGAGCCGAGCGTGCCGTCACCGAATGGCACACGACGCACGATCGCGGCGCAGGCGGCTTTGGGCGCCTCCGACGCGTCCTCGTCCTCGATGCGCAGCATCGTCGGAGTTTCGGGCAGCGTGACGGCCTCGCGGAGCTCGGCATCGACCGCTTCCGCCTCGCCAGGACGATGGTGGATCGCGAGATACGAAGAGGCCGATGCGAGCAACGCGATCCAGCGATAGCGCGTCACCTGGGCGACGAACTGGACGAGCAGATCGAAGAGTCGTTCGAACGACCCTGCGCTCGCGAGCGCACGCACTTCGGAGGCGATGACGGAATCGAAGAGCGCCGCATCGAGATGACGAGCAATGCGGTCACGCACGTCCTGTGCCCCGTCACCCAGCTGCAGGAAGAAGGGCTCGCTCGCCGTGCGGTTCGAGCACGCGCGGGTCAGGGCACGTACGAGCTCGCCCGTTCTGCGCTTGGGTACATACTCGTCGGCTCCCGCCTTTCCGGCCCAGAAGCGATCGCGCGGCTCGTCGCTCTCACCGCAGAGCACCACGACGACGTCGGCGGTTGCCGCCTCGGAGCGGAGCAGACGACAAAGCTGGACGCCGGAGATGCCGGGCATCCACAGATCGGCCACGACCGCGTCGGGCGGTGAGCAGAGCGCCATCTCCGCGCCGGTTGCCGCGTCGCTTGCCTCCTCGACGAAATGACCCTGCGCGCGCAGGCGCCTCGCGAGCAGCGTCCGCGCCGCGTCCACGGAGTCGATGAGCAGAATGCGCAGCGCGCTCGAGAGCATCCTCTCCCGAGAAACGGCCTGTGCCCGGTGGCGCTTAAGGCGCTCGTTCGGATGTTTCCTCGTCGTTTCTGCTCAAGCCCTGCACCGTGCGGTCGTTCTCTTCCACGTGGTCGGTGCTCTAGGAACGTTTCGGCGCAAGGCCGCGCTCGTTCTCCTCGGAGGATGGTTCGCGGCGATGGTCGGGCTTTGCGCCGTCCTGCTCGCGCGCCACCTCCTTCCGCTCCCGCGTCCGTCCGCGGGTTCGCCCCGCCTCGCCGCGGCGATGGCCACGCTTCGACGCGAAGGCGAGAAGGGGAAGCTCATGGCCGTTCATGTTCTCTACGCGGAGTGCCGCTGCTCGCTGAGGATCGCCGAGCACTTGCGGACGACGCCGCGCCTGCGCGATGTGTCCGAGCACGTGATTCTTGTCGGGCACGACGATGGGATGCGCGACTCGCTCGCTGCGCGCGGCTTCGAGGTGACGACCGTGAAGGTCGACGATCTCGAAGCGACCTTCGGGATCGAAGCCGTTCCGTTGCTCGTGGTCGTCGCTCCCGACGGAGCGATTCGGTACTCCGGTGGATACACCACGTCGAAGCAAGGTCCCGCACCGCGCGACCGCGAGATCATCGATCGGGCACGCCGTTCGGTCTCGAGCGATCCGCTTCCGGTCTTTGGATGCGCCGCCTCGCGCGAGCTTCGTGAACGGCTCGATCCCATCGGCTTGTTCCGAGGGAGCACGTGATGCGCGCGCTCCTTTCGTTCCTCGTCCTACCGAAGACGATCTCGGCGTTCGAGGCGCGTCACCTCCGCCGGACGAATCGTCTCGCGTTGGCGTTCTTCGCGCTTCATGTGCCGGTGTTGATGGGCGTTGCGTGGATGAACGGAACGCGCCCGTGGCTCGCGCTCGTGCTGGCCCTGGCGGTGTTCGCGGGGCCGCTCGTCGCGTGCGTGAGTCTGTCCAACCCTCGCTCGATCTCGGTCGTGCACGGCATGGCCGCGATGTTCTTCGGCGGTCTGCTCGTGCACTTCGGCCAAGGGCCGATACAGACCGAGATGCACTTCTACTTCTTCTCGCTCATCGCCATCCTCGCGATCTTCGGGAATCCCATCGTCATCGTGGCCGCTGCGCTCACCGTGACGCTGCATCATCTCGCGCTCTGGTTCTTGGTTCCCCGCTCCGTCTTCAACTACGACGCACCCGTGTGGGTCGTGGCCGTGCACGCGATGTTCGTGGTGCTCGAGTCCGCCGCCGGGTGTCACATCGCGCGGTCGTTCTTCGACGGCGTGACCGGGCTCGAGCGCCTCGTGCAGACGCTCCGGCGCAACCAAGATCTGCGGCTCCTCCTCGACAACGTCGACCAGGGCTTCGCGACCATCGACCGGCACGGCATCCTCTCCGTCGAGCGCTCGAGGGCGTTCGACCGCTGGTTTCCCGATGCGCCCGACACCATCTTCGTCGCGCTCGGCTCACTCGCGCCCGACTTCGCCATTCGAACCCAGCTGTCCTGGGAGGCGCTGGTCGACGGGATCTTGCCGCTCGAGCTCCTGCTCGACCAGATGCCCAAGCGCTTCGCCACCGCCGAGACACACTTCGACGTGACCTACGTTCCCATCGAGAGCGTCGCGGGCGAGTCTCCCGAGAAATTCCTGGTCGTCATCACCGACGTGACCGCCGAGGTTCGTCGCGAGGTCTCGGAGCGCGAATGGCGCGAGGTGCTGCACCTGTTCGAGCGCCTCACGAGCGATCGCAGCGCTGTGCAGGAATACTTCGAGGAGGCCAATGCGCTCGTCGCTGTCATCACCGGCGGCGAAGAGCTCGATCGCACGACGCTCGGCCGGAAGCTCCATACGCTCAAGGGCAACAGCGCCATCTTCGGCTTCGAGACCATTGCGAACATTTGCCACGATCTCGAGTCGACCGTCGCTGACGGGCGGCAGCCCACCGCCACCGAGCTCGTGCGCCTCTCCGATCGATGGATGGTGGTGACCTCGTCGCTCGAGCGGTTCGGTACCCGCCGCCGCATCATCGAGCTCGAAGAGCACCAGCAGGCGGAGCTCGAAGAAGAGGCGCGACTGACGTCACCCTGGCTGCTTCCGCGCATCCGCGATCTGAGGCTCGAGCCAACGCGCCGGCGCCTCGATCTCTTCGCCGAGCAGGCCAAGCGAATCGCCGAGCGGCTCGGGAAGGAGGTGGACGTCGAGATCGAGGACCACGGACTCAGGCTCGACCCGCGTCGCTGGGCGCCGGTCTGGGGGGCGCTCGTCCACGCGGTGCGAAACGCAATCGATCATGGGATCGAGTCGCCGTACGAGCGCGCCGTCGCCGGGAAGAATCCGCGCGGTCGCCTCGTCCTTCGCACGATGCTCGAAGCCGAGCGCTTCGTCATTCAGATCGAAGACGACGGGCGAGGAATCGATTGGAAGGCCGTCGAGGCCCGCGCGATCCAGCTCGGGATCACGCCGAGCTCGAAGGCTTCGCTCGAGGCCGCGCTCTTCCGCGGCGGCCTCTCGACGGCGAGTGAAACGACGGAGCTCTCTGGACGAGGCATGGGCATGGGTGCGTTGCTCGACGCCACCAAGCTCGCCGGTGGTGTGCTCTCGGTCGACAGCGAGGTCGGTCACGGCACGAGGTTGCGACTGATCTTCGACCAGGCGTCGATGGTGCTCGACGTGTCTCCTCTCGCGGAGCGAGCCAGTCGTTCGCCCGCCGCGGCGTGAGGAATCGAGAGGACTACGAAGGAATCATGGACCGACGCTTCGAACGAATCGAGGAAACGTTGATCGCCGTGGCGCGTGAGCTCTTCGAGGCGTACGGCAAGGCCTGTACGTACGAGGGCCGCGTCACCGGCTATTCCGGGCGCACGGAGAAGGAGTCGGTCATCGCGACGATCGGCTTCGCGGGAACGAAGGTGCGCGGCTCACTCGTACTCGTCGCGCGCCGCGTTACGGCCGAAGCGCTGCGGCCCAACGAGATTGTGTCGATCGCGTCGATTGGGGCGATTGGGGCGAAGACCGACGAAGGAATGTTGGGGGACGTCCTCGGCGAGTTTGCCAACATGCTGCTCGGGCGTTTGAAGAACAAGCTCCTCGCACGCGGTGTCGAGCTGCTGCTCGGTACACCCACGACGGCGCTCGGGCGGGAACTTGCACTCACGCCGTCGTCCGAGACTTCCGCCTGGTACGTCTTCGAGATCGACGGCCCAAATCGAGCCGTTCGGTCTCCTTCGAGCGGGCTGGGCGAGTCGCACGAAGATCACGCGAGTCGTCGCGTCCACGTTCGACTCGAGGCGGAGATCGATCCCGCGCTCGAAGTATCGGACGGTCCCGAGGTGCGTGCCTTCGAGCTGGCCGAAGGCGACATGGTTCTGTTTTAGGCGTGGAGGCGAGACGACGATGGGCACCAAGATTCTGGTCGTGGACGATTCGGCGATGGTTCGGCAGCAAGTGCGGCACGCGCTCGTGACCGCCGGATTCGAGGTCATCGAGGCGCAAGACGGCTTGGACGCGCTCGACAAGCTCTTCGACGCACCTGACGTGGCGCTCGTCGTTTGCGACGTGAACATGCCGCGGCTGCCGGGCCTCGACTTCCTCGAGCGCTTGCGTCGGGACGCGAAGTGGAAGCTCTTGCCCGTGGTGATGCTCACCACCGAGGCCCAGCCCGAGCTCGTTCACCGCGCCAAGTCGCTCAACGCGAAGGGCTGGATCATCAAACCCTTCAAAGCCGAACTCCTCGTGGCGGCGGCGAAGAAGCTCGCGCAGCCCATCCGCGCCGCGTGAACGAGTCATGCCGCAATGCAGTATTCGCGCGGCTGGTCGTGACGCTGACCAGCTCGCGAGCGGCTGCGCGGTACGCGGCGACGCCTGCGGCACGGGAACCCATCGCGAGCCTCTTGCAAGCGTCATGAAGCCAGGCACACTCGGCCGTTATCGTGTTTGCTGTGCGTCGCTTGATTGGTCCGCGTCACGTTGATAGAGCTTCTCGGCGCACGCGCAGTTCCGAGTCGTTCGGCACACGCACATCACTCACAATGAAGGAGCGCTCGTGAGAGCTGGAGAGCAAGCTCCGGACGAGGCCTCGCCGTCCCCGGCTTCCTCGCATCGCCGCCGCAAGGTTCTGCTCGTCGACGACCACCCCGTGGTCCGCGAAGGGCTAGCGGGGCTGATCGGGCGCGACCCCGAGCTCTGCGTTTGCGCCGAGGCCGGCTCGATCACGGAGGCCATGAAGGCCGTCGAGGAAGAGCGGCCCGACGCGGCGGTCATCGACATCTCTCTCGGGACCGAAAACGGCCTCGATCTCGTCTCGCGCCTGCGTACCGAAGGCCACGAGCTCCGCATTCTCGTCCTTTCGATGCACGACGAGATGCTCTTCGGCCTCCGCTCCCTCCGTAGCGGTGCGAACGGCTACGTGATGAAGCACGAAGCCACCGACTACCTCATCACCGCCATTCACCAGATCCTCGGCGGCCGTGTGTTCGTCAGTCCGCCCGTCTCCGACCGCCTGCTTTCGAGCGTGTCGAACCAGCGCGCCCAACCGAGCTCCGACATCGATCGTCTGACCGATCGCGAGCTCGAAGTCTTCCGCCTTATCGGCACGGGCCTCGGCACCTCGAAGATCGCGCATCAACTCCACATCAGTCACAAGACGGTGGACACCCACCGCATGCGCATCAAGGAGAAGCTCGGCCTCCAAACGGCCTCCGAGCTCATCATCCACGCCGCCTCCTGGCTTCGCGAAGGCCGCACCCGCACGGGCTGAGCGCGCACATCCTGCTCGGGCGCGCTCACGCTCGTCGCGTCGGACTAGACGAGTCTGCCCACGTCCCACCACGCACACTCGACGACGGTGCCTCGAGGCTGCTGCGGCTTCGTGGTGATGGTGCCGCCGATCATGCGCGCCCGGTACTTCATGCTCGCCAGTCCCACGCCGTGGCTCTCGGGGCGCGTGCTCGGGGCCTGGATACCCTTGCCGTTGTCGGTGATGACGAAGCTCGTTCGCTCTCCGCTCTTGGCGAGCTTCATCTTCACTTCGGTTGCCTGACCGTGCTTCACGGCGTTCGAGACGGCCTCTTGCGCAATGAGATAGAGCTGCGTGGTGACGGTCTGATCGAGATTCGCGGCCGTCTCGTCGCAGTCGAACGAGCACGACACGCCGAAGGCCGCATGGCAGCTCGTGGCCAGGTCCTGGAACATCGTCGCGGGGTGACGTTCGCCCACGTCGAAGGGAACGAGGCCTCGCGCGAGCCGTCGAACCTGGCCGATGGCGTCGTTGGCGATCTCGACGAGGCGCGCCCCGTTCGGCGCGTAGGCGGGGGGTAGATCGTTCGCGAGGTTCTTCGCCATGAAGGCCACCGCGGTGAGCTGCTGACCCACGCCGTCGTGGAGGTCCTGGCCGACTCTCCGACGGAGCTCCTCGTTGGCCTCTTGCATCTGTCGCTCGAGGAGCTGGCGTTCGCGCACGTCGCGAACGACGGCGGTGACGATGCGAGGCCACTCCACGGAGCTCAGGACGACTTCGACGGGAATGACTGCGCCCTCGGGCGTTCTTCCGACGGTCTCGTGGGCGATGCCTGTTGCGACGGTCGCGATGTCGAGACGCTGGCCGCTGCCCAGCTCGGGAACGAGGCGCTCGATGGAGATTCCGACGAGCTCGTCGGCCGGCCATCCAAAGAGCCTTTCGGCGGCGCGGTTCGCGGTCTCGACCACCCCGCGTTCGTCGAGCGTGAGAATGCCGTCGCCGGCCGCTTCGAGGATGGCGCGGACCTTGGCTTCGCTTCGACGAAGCGTGTCTTCGGCGAGTTTGCGCTCGGAGACGTCGATGCACGAGCCGATGTAACCGGCGAAGGTTCCGTCCGCTGCGTGACGAGGCACGCCGGTGTCGAGGATCCAGCGATACTCGCCATCGGCGCGACGAAGCCGGTATTCGAGCTTGAACCCGCGCCGTGCGACGAAGTGCTCGAGGTACGCGTTCATCGTGCCCTGGAAGTCGTCGGGATGGATGCCCTCGGCCCAGCCGACGCCGACCTCCTGCTCCATGGTTCGGCCCGTGAACGCGAGCCAGGGATCGTTGAAGAAGGTGCAGCGACCGTCGGGCCCGGCAATCCAGAGGAGCACCGGGGCCGTGTTGGCCATGATCTTGAAGAGCGATTCGCCTTCGTCCGTGGTGGTGACGCCGACCTCGCCCTTGATTCGCTCGTTCGAGAGCTGGCTCATGTCCGCGATCCTGCGGGACGCGGGAGGTCGAGTCGCTCGAGCGATTTCGAGAACGCTGCTTCGCGTCGTGCGAGGAGGTCTCCGTCGAGCAGGGGCGCGAAGGCACGGACGGCGTGCAAGGCGCGGGGAGTCCAGGCTTGCACCCACATGGCCATGAGCCTTCGATTCGCCTCTTTCTCGTTCATGAGCATGGCGAGCTGCTCGCTCCACTCGGCGTGCCAGCGGGCGTCTTCGGCGAGCGAGAAACAGAATCCACGCAGTATCGAGGGAGCGACCGCTTCCGCGTGAATCGGCACGTCCATCATGAAGACCCCGTCGAAGAGCGGCTTCATGACGAGGTTCATCGCCACGAAGGCCTCGGCCCAGTCGTAGGTGACGAGGAGGCGCTCGACGAGCTCGCGCATGGGCTGCCAGATCGGATCGTTCTCCCAGCGCGTTCGCGCGTCGTCGCCACCGAGTGAGGTGTGCTCGCTGTGGAGGCGATGGGTGAGCTGGGCGATGCGCTGGACGCGACGCAGCTCGTCGGCGGCCTGGAAGAGCGCGGTGAGCGTGATGCGCCCGCTCGGTGCCATGCTCCCGACGTACGACGCGATCATCTGCAGTGCGTGCAGCGGGTAGCGAAGAGGCGCGACCACGCGAATGACGAACGCGAGCCATGACGCCGGAACACGCCGGAGCTCACCCGTCTCGTCGGCCAGGTCGAAGAGCCCGTCGACGAACGTCTCCTTGCCCGACTGCAGCTTCGTGTACGAGCTGTACGTGGTCTCACGCGGATCCTCGAACGTCTCCCAAGACACCGGCGTGATGCTCGAGCCCCGGCCGAATCGTTCGTGAAGAGCCCCTGCGGGCGTGCTCACCGCGAAACCTCGCTCGGGATGATAGAGCAGGCGACTCGAGACGATTTCGTAGCGCGACGGTTTTCGACCGAAGCCTTCGAGATGCCAATAGGAGCGCCGCGGACTCATTCGGACCCTCGTGCATGCCAGCACGCGCGCTCGCTGTCGACCTCGAACGCGCCCTTGAAGGATACAAGCGCCGGTTCGAGATCGCTCGGGAAGGCGATTCGCCGCTGCAAGGCTGCTTCGAGTCGGGAGCGCGTGAGTGTGCAACGCGAAGGCACGAGAATACGAAGGTACGAGCCGCGATCGGTCACCACGGCGTCTGCGTTTTCGTCGCAGATGACCTCCGCCATGGCTCGTCCGAGCTCGCTCGCAACGAGCACCGGGCCAACGTTGATCGCTTTCAAGTTGGTCATGACGCGCGCAGCTCCACGTCCACGAAGACGTCGTCGCCCTCGAGTCGTACGGGGTAGCGCACGAGGCACGCATCTCTCGGATTGAGGCCGGCGCCGCTGCGTGCGTCGAACGACCAGTGATGGGCGCCGCACGTGAGAACGTGACCTTCGAGCTTGCCTTTGCTCAGCGCGAAGCCGAGGTGGGCGCAACGATCGGCGTACGCGACGACGTCCGCACCGAAACGCACGAGGAGCACGGGCTTGCCCGACACGCGACACGCGAAGGGCTCACCCTCCCACACGTCGGAGACGGTCGCCGCGCGTGCAAAGGCCATCAGGTGGCCCTCGGGCGAACGTCGACGCGGTCGAGTGCGGCGAGCGACGTCTCGCCGATGCAATGTCGAGGATCGAGCTTCGCTCCCTTGAACCAAACGTCCGCGGCTTCGACTTTTCCGACGCGCACCGCCGCGGCCTCGAGCAGCTTGCGCGCGAGCTCGGCGACCGTTTCCTCGGGGCGCACGAGCACGACGAGGCCGAGCACGTCTCCAGCGACGAATCCGTAAACGGGGATCGGGGCGGGCTGCACGGTCACGGTCCTTTCCTCGCCGGCTTCTCGGTCTTCGTGCCCTGTTGCGCGAGCCAGGGATAGCTCCCGCCCTTCACGTCTTTGCCCTGGAGGGACTCAGGCAGACCGAAGTACTCCCTCGTCAGTTGCAGGACGTTGGCCGGAGCTTCACCGTCGAGAATGCGTCGCACCACGTCCTTGTGGTGCCGATAGCGCGCCGGGTCGGAGCGGAAGATCCACTCGCAAGGCTCGGAGCAAAAGACGCGCCGCTCGCCCTCGATGTCGACGACGCGCGCGGTGTTGTCGGGCATCGTGCCGTGGCAGAGCGGTAGCTGGCAGAGCGTACAGAAGCCGATCGGCGTCGTGCCATGGACGTACCACTCCATACCAGGACCGCCCGTCCGCCAGCGCTCGGTGATCGCCGACCAGAGCGGGTCGAGACCATCCCACGTCGAAGGATACTTCTCACGGAGCCAAGCGCGTTCGTCGGGACCCGGCATGGGGAAGTCGAACCAGGTCGTCGCGCGGTACGTGTACGCCGAGAGATAGACGCGGTGATGGTAACTCGAGATCCCGGCCACGAACTCCTTCCAATAGAAAGGACGTTCGAGGCCGAACCGCTCGAGCGACGACTCGAAGTGATCGAGGAGCCATTCGTCGACGAACTCCGCGAACGACTGCGTGCGGTGCTCGAGTGGCGTCAGGTAATCCATGCAAAAGCCGGTCACGATCGAGAAAAAGAGCCAGCTTCGCCAGAACCACTTGTCGAGCAGATACTGGGCGTGAGCGCGATCGTGCTTTACGAGAATGCCGAGGACCGCGGGGCCAATCTGGGAATGGCGCGCCTCGTCGGTCTGGATGCTCGACAGCATCTTTTCGAAGAGCGTGTCGGAGGCAGCGTGGGCGAGTGACGAAAACCCGATGAACTGGAGATTCGTGAACGCTGTCTCGAATACGAAGTTCGTGGCGACCGCGAACTCGATGGGATCGGAGACGAGGAGCAGCTCGTCGACGAAATGGCGCGCCGCAATTGCGAGCCAGCTGTCGGTGTGCAGGAACTTGTGCGTCCAGTCGAGCTGTGGATCCGCGCGCACGAGATCGTGCATGAGCAGAAGTGGAATCTGCGCATGCCGCGTCTCGTCGAGCGCCCCCAGGAGCGCGGTCGAACGCCAGGCACTGTCGCGACCGAAGCGCGCCGCGCGGAGGTTTCCGATGACCGCCGCGAACTCGGTCAGCGCGAGCGTGGCCGAATGGAGTTTGACCGCACTCCTCCAATCCGGAGAGAGTCGACGGTACGCGTCGACGTTGCCCACGGCGTCACGAATTGCGTCGAGCGCGTGGTCCTTCTCCGACTGCGTCGTGACGTATTGCTTGTATGTCGTGCGGTAAGGTTCGTCCCAATTCGCCCACGCCTCGTGGGGAAGCCACGGTCGACCGCTCGCCTCGTCTGGATATACCTGACGCTCATCGACGTATCGGAAGGTCCAATCCACCTTCCGCGCGAGGTCGAGCCAGCTGTCTTGCGTCGTGGGGCCGAGACCGTCCGCGGGCATTTCGGCCCATTCTTGCGCGCTCGCAACGTGGCGTCCATGCCCGGGCGGAATGTCGCGACCGTCATAGGCAAAAACGGCCCCGCTTGAGGTCCGACATCGTCCCTGACCTCTCGTACTCGTGATCAGATGGAGGGCCCCTCGAGCCAGCGCGGATTCCTGGCCGTCCCGTCGAAGCGTTCGGTCGTTTTGAACTTCTCGTACTTGCCGTCGCTCGCGGCGGCCGCCGTGCTCGCGAGGAGCGTGGCCACGCGCTGCTTGTCGAGGGGCTGGAACGAGAGGGCCGCGCCGATCGCTTGCTGGAGAACGCCCATGGTCTCGCAGCCGGTGATGACCGTCGAGGTCGGCAAGTTCATCGCGTAGTGCAGGCACTCGACGGCCGACACCGTGTGGCTTTCGAGCAAGATGCCCGATCCGAGGGCCTTCATGCCGAGCACGCCCATCTTCTTCTCGAGCAAGACGGGCAAGACCTTCTTTTCGAAGCTCTTGTAATGAGCATCCATCACGTTGAGGGGCATCTGCACCGCGTCGAAGCGGAAGCCGTGCTCGTCGGCGGTCTTCAGCATCGCGAGGTGGATCTCCGGAACCTTGTGTCCGGTGAAGCCGATGAATCGCAGCTTGCCGGCCTGTTTCGCCTGCACGAGCGCTTCGATGGCGCCGCCGGGAGCGAACACGCGAGCCGGATCGGTCATGCGGATCACCTCGTGGATCTGCACGAGGTCGATGCGGTCCGTGCGTAGCCGCTTCAGCGATTGTTCGAGCTGCGCTTGCGCGGCCTCGCGCGTGCGTCCGTCGAGCTTCGTCATCAAGAAGGCGCGATCGCGATAGCCGCCTTCGAGCGCCTTGCCCATGCGCTCCTCGCTGCGTCCGCCGTTGTAGTCCCAGCAGTTGTCGAGGAAGTTGATGCCGTGGTCGAGCGCGGTGCGGATCAGGCGGATGCCCTCGTCCTCCTCTTTCGGCAGGCCGATGTGGAAGCCGCCGAGGCCGACGAGCGAAACCATCGCGCCCGTGCTTCCGAGTGGCCGCATGGGCATCTGCTGGGCGCTCGTCGGAGCCGCGGGAAGCTGCGTTGCCCCCTCGACCGGCGCGCCGGGATGGGGGCTCTTCGGAACGTCTTCCTTTTTACGAGCCTTGCACGCCGCCAGCGCGAGACCGGCGGCAGCAAGACCGATGAACTTGCGGCGCGTGAGGTCGGACGACATGCCGCGCACGGCTGCATCGCCTGTGCCGCATGCGCTGCGCTCGCGCCGTGAAGCCGGTCAGCCGCGTTCGATCGGCAGGCCTTCGGCTTCCCAGGAGAGGAATCCGCCTTCGAGGAAGGCGACGGGCGTGCCCTGCTCGGCCATTGTGGTGGCGAGGTCCTTCACCTTGTCGCCGGAGCGATCGTAGAGGACGGGCTGCCCCGCGAGCATGTAGAGCTCGGCGAGACGGCCGCCGAGTTCTTCGGCGGGGATGTTCTTCGCACCCGGGATGTGAGCGCGCCCGAAAGCGCCGGCATCGCGCACGTCGACGGCGGCGACCACGCCTTGCTTCAAGAGCTCGGCGAGCTCGCGCGCCTTGAGCGCGCCTTCCTGGCGCGGAAGGAACGGCTCGACCATCGCGCGGAGCTGCTTCTTGTTGAGCGGCCCGACCTGCGCGTCACCGAGGCGCTGATCGACGAAGAGCATGAACGTGGGGACCGACTGGAGCCGCAGCTGCCGCGCGAGCATCTGGGACTTCTCGATGTCGACCTTCACCACGCGGAGCTTGCCCTCCATCTCCTTGGCGAACGCCTCGACCTCGGGGGCGATGGCCTGGCAGGGCTGCGACCATTCGGTCATGAACTCCACGAGCACGGGGACCTCGCTGAGCAGAACTTGCTGCTCGAAATCCCGCTCCGTGACGTAGGGGATGGTGCCCTTGCCGCCAGGCCCGCCAGCCCCGCCAGCACCACCGGCCCCGCCAGCTCCACCTGCACCGCCCGGGCTGCCGCCGGGACCCCTGGATCCACCGAAGATGTGCATGTTACGCACCCGTAACTCATCCCCCGTCCAGAACCAAGCCCCGCGGTCGTGGGAGGGGGCCAAGAGAGCCTAGCCCGTGTTCCGCAATCCGGCGGCGATACCGTTGATGGTCAAAAGGACGGCCCGTTCGAGCTCGGTTTCGGCCTGCGGAGAGGGACTTGTCGCCGCGCGTTTCCGGCGGAGGAGCTCGATCTGGATGAAGCTCAGCGGGTCGACGTACGGATTGCGTAGGGCGATCGAGCGCTCGAGCGTCGGGGCGTGCCCGAGCAGCGTGCTCTGATCGAAGATCCTCCGAATCGCGCGGACAGCACGGCCGTGGTCGAGCGCAATCCGGGTGAAGAGCCGGCGGGCGAGGGCGCGGTCGCGGACGAGCGACGCATAGCGTCCGGCGATGTCCATGTCGGCGACGGCGAGGGAGACCGCGATGGCTTCGAGGGTCGAGGCGAAGAAGGGCCACTTCTCGCGCATGCTCCGGACGAACTCGACGCCGCGCTTGGCGATGAGCCGTGTGAGCGCGCGGCCTGCGCCGAACCAGCCGGGGACGAGCTGGCGCGACTGGGTCCAGGCGAACACCCAGGGGATGGCGCGGAGATCTTCGAGGCGCCGCTGCCCCTGATCTTTGCGATGCGCGGGGCGCGAGCCGATGTTGAGCATCGCGATCTCGTCGAGCGGCGTCGACTCCTCGTAGTACCGCACGAAGTTCGAATCATGGACGAGCGTGCGATAGGCCTCGAGGCTGTCGTGCGCGACGTCGACGAAGGCCGCTTCGAATTCGCGCTGCACGTCGGGCGCGCCGGTATCGCTCGATGCGCGAAGGACGCCGCTCGTCGTCACCTCGAGATTGCGCTCGGCGATCTCCGAGAGGAGGTACTTCCAGCCGAGCACCTCGCCTTGCTCCGTGAGCTTGAAGCGTCCGTCGATGGCGCCGGTCGGCAGGCTCTCGATGGCGCGCTGCGAAGGACCGCCGCCGCGCCCGATCGAACCGCCGCGTCCGTGGAAGATCTTCAGCTTCAAGTCGTTCCGCTTGGCAACCTCGACGAGCTCTTGCTGCGCGCGGTAGAGCGCGAAGGACGACGAGAGAATGCCGGCGTCCTTGTTGGAGTCGGAGTAGCCGACCATCAGCTCCTGCAGGTTGCCGCGCAGCGCCAGGTACTCGCGGTATTCGGGCGCCTGCGAGGCGCGTTCGACCTCCGCGGCGGCGCGTTCGAGATCGTCGAGCATCTCGAAGAGCGGCACGATCGAGACGGTGGCAACGCCCTCCTTGGGGCGATAAAGACCACAGGCCCGCGCGAGAACCAGGGACGCACGCATGTCGTCGGCGCCGTGCGACATGCTGAGGATGAACGACTCGGCGCCCTGGCCCGCGGTGATCTTCTGGATGTTCGCGACGGCCTCCATCGCGCGGATGCCGGGGCCCTTTTCGGGCTTCAGCAGGTCGCCCACGACGGCTTCACGAACCCAGGCGGCGGGGACGCGCACGTCGAGCTTGGCGAGATGGAAACCGAAGGTCTCGATTTGGCGGCGCAGGCCGCACACGCGCCTTCTTCCGGCGAGCGCACCGCGGTTCTCGTCGAGCGAGCGAGCGATGACGTCGAGATCGGCGAGCAGCGCTCCGGGCGAGGCATACGCATACGACGGGAGCTCGAGAAAGGGGCCCCCGCGGCGTCGGGCCTCCACGAGATGCTCGTGTCTTGCCTCGAGGCGCGCCTTCATGAAGCGAAGCTTCTTGCGGTACGGCTCCTCGCGCGCGACGGACGCGAGCTCGGTTGCCAGCTCGGGGAGAGCTTCGGCGTCTTTGGCGATCGATTGGACGAGCTCTTCGCTCACCGTCGTGCGACGGGTGCTCTGTGAGAGGGCGGCGCCCAGAGCGTCGATCTCCCGCAAATAGAGGCCCACCACGCGCGCGGCCTGCGCGTACGCCGTGTCGAGGGCGACCTCCGGGGTGACGTTCGGGTTGCCGTCCATGTCGGCGCCGACCCACGAGCCAAAGTGCAGGATGCACGGAATGCGGACGCCTTCGCCGTATGCCTTACGCGCTGCGTGTTCGAGCTCGGCGTAGAACTTGGGAATCAACGGAAAGAGCACCTCTTCGAGGTAGAAGAGCGTGTTCTTCACTTCCTCGCCGACGCGCGGGCGAACGGTGCGGAGCTCGTCGGTCTGCCAGAGCGTGGTGATCTCCTCGCGCAAGGCGAGGGTGAGCTCCTCGTTCTGCGCCGGCGTGGCGTCGAGTCGGTCGCGTCGCACGAGCAAGTGGGCGACGTGCCGCTCCTTGTCGAGCACCGTACGCCTCTGCGCTTCACTGGGGTGCGCGGTGAAGACGAGCTCGACGGACGTACGCGCCAGCAGCGCCTCGAACGCGTCGCGAGGGACGCTCTTCGCGACGAGCGCAATCTCGCGCTCGAACGAGCCGAGCTGCAGGTCGCCTTGGCGCGCGTGCTCGTGCCGGCGTCGCGTTCGGTGGTGCTGCTCGGAGAGATTGACGAGCTGGAAGTAGTGCGTGAACGCGCGCGCAACGCGTTCGGCCGTCTTCGTGTCGAGCCCTTCGATGAGCGCCTGCATGCGTGCGGCGGCTGGCCCGCGGCGACCTTTCTTGCGGCGCTCCTTGGCGAGTGCGCGGATGGACTCCTCGAGCTCGAGCAGTCCGACGCCCTCTTGCTCGACGAGGGTGTCGCCAAGCATGTGGCCGAGGTCCGAAATGTCCTTGCGCAGGGCGGCGGCGGGGTCGGCCATGGGGCTCCCGCTTGCATTCTCCGTGCGAACTGCCCCCTTCGCGCCTTCGCCCCCCTCGTTCGCCATGTCGAACCTCTACCTTCCGCGCGGATCGTAGCTTGCGCGCCGAGCCTCACCCACCACGTTCATCGCCACGATCATCACGAACAGCAAGGCCCCGGGGAACGCAAGCAGCCACCAGGCGTGAGGCGCGTCGCGGAACTCGCTCATCGTCTCGCCCCACGACGCGCCCTCGCCTCCGCCGATGCGGAGGAAGTCGAGCGACGCTTCGACGAGAATGACCGCCGGTACGCCGAAGGCGCCGAGCGCCGTGACTTGACCGCGCATGTTCGGCACCACGTGCTTGCGCAGAATACGCATCGGCGATGCTCCGAGTGCGCGGGCGGACATGACGTAGTCGCGCGTGGCCACCCGCATGACCTCGGCGCGCACGAGGCGCGCGACCTCCGGCCATCGCGTGAGGGCGATCGCCCCGAAGAGTGTGGTCAGTGTGGGGCGCGGCACGGCGGCCATGATGCCGAGCACGAGCACGAGGGAGGGGAAGGCCGAGATCGTCTCGACCGCGCGTGACACCAGGGCATCGCTCGCGCCTCCGAACATGCCGGCGGCGCCGCCGAAGATGACGCCGAAGGTGAGCGACACCATCACCGCGGCGAGTGCGAACACCAGGTAGCTCCGCGTGCCGTGCACGAGCCGTGCGAAGACGTCACGCGCGCTGCGATCGGTGCCGAGTGGATGACCGGAGATGGCCCAAGGGCCCCGCAAGACGGCCTCGGGACGCTCGTCGATGGTTTGCGGTCCCCACGAGACGAGCGGACGAATCGACCACGTGGTCTCTCGTTCGCGCTCCTCGCGGCTCATCGCCGTCAGCGCGGCGGGCTGCGTGACGTTCGGAAAGAGCCACACGTGGCCTTGCGTCTTGCAGGCGATGGGCAGGTCGCTCGCCAGCATGTCGGCGAAGATGGCGACCAGCACGAAGAACGCGGCGACGAGCATCGCCAGAGCACGCGAGCGGGCGCGCACCGCGTGGCTTCCTTCGAAGGGCATGCCGGGCATCGCGCTCACTCAGCGTCTCCCCATCTGCTGCTCGCGCACGCGAGGGTCGAGGATGCCGTAGGCGACGTCGCTGAGAACGAGGCTGGCGGTGGTGACGACCGCACAGAGGAGCGTGACGGCGACGATCCACGCGGCGTCGCGCGCTTCGATCGCCCGGAGCGTCTCCCATCCCATGCCGTGCACGTCGAAGACTTCTTCGACGACGAACGCCGCGCCGATGAGCGCCGGGAGCTGCACTCCGACGAGCGTGACCGTGGGAACGAGCGCATTTCGAAGCGCATGGACGACGGCCACGCGAAGCGTTCGAGCGCCCTTCGCGCGCGCCGTTCGGACGTAGTCTTCGCCGAGTGCTTCGAGCATCGATGCGCGCTGCTGCTGCGTCATCACCGACAGTGAAACGGTGGTGAGCGCGAGGACGGGCAACACGAGAGGATCGTTTGCGCGTGCGAACGTGGAGAGAAGCTGCGCCACGAGGAACGTCGGAATCGAATAGAGCGTGAGGAGCACGGCGCCCGTGGCGATATCGAATGGATGCCCGCGTCGCCACGCGGTCCACACGCCGAGCGGTATGGCGATGGCGCCGGCGAGTAGCAGCGCCACGAGCGCCATGCCGAGCGTCACCGGAGCCCGTGCGAGGAGCTTGTCGAACACAGGGGCACCGTCACGCGTGGACAGACCGAGCTGGCCCGTCACGGCACCGAGCACCCACTTCGCGTAACGCGTCTGCGCGATGCTCGCGAGGACCTTCTCCTCGCCCTTCAGCGTGACGTAGTCGGTCTCGTGCACGTACCACCACGAGAGCCACTCCTGTACGACGGCCCGTGAACGCGACGGCTCGGCGTCCACGGGGACGACGGCGTCACGGCCGGTCACGTGCGAGAGGATGCGCGTCAATCGGAAGATCACCGCCGGATCTTTGGTGGTGCGCAGGTTCGCGACCACCTCTTGGAGCGCGAACGTGTCGACGAGCTTCAGCTCTTCGCCGAGAAGCTCTCTGTTCCGCGCGACGAAGCGGCTGACAGCCCGACGCACCGCCGGCTCGGTGAAGTCGATCGAGCGATCTTCCCAGAACCGCGACCAGAACAGCGCGGCGCGCTCCGGCGTCTCGAAGTCGGCGTCGTCGCCGACGGCCATGCGACGCGCGACGGGGGCGAGGGCCATGGCGATCCGCCCGCGCTCGGCCGGGGGGATGTCGTCGAGACGAGGGAGGAGGTAGGGCAGGCCGGCGCCGCCGATCTGGGCGAGGCGCCGCTCGCAGTACACGGCGTCGTCGTCGTTCGTGACGATGTGGGCCACGCACGCGTCGACCCTCGACCTTACGTCCTGTGGCGTGACGTTGAAGAAACGAGGGAGATCGAGAAACCTGGCGCGCCGGAGGTCGTCCTCCTGGAGGCGCGCCGGAACGTCGTTTCTGGCGGCTTTTCCCCCGGGATCGGGGAGCAAGGTCGTCAGGAGGAAGACGACGAAGCTCACGCCGAAGAGCGTAGGGATCGCCCACATCGCGCGACGAACGGCGAAGGCGAGACCTACGAACATGGCGGCGAACTATAGGGCATATCGCAGCCGAACCGCGCGCGGCGTGCTAAGAGCCTGCGCCGCGACCGATGATTTCGATTTCGAACGTTTCCAAGCAGTACGGTGGGCAGATCCTCTTCGTCGAGGCCTCGTTTTTTCTAGGCCCGGGAGAGAAGGTCGGGCTCGTCGGTCCCAACGGCGCCGGTAAGAGCACGATCTTCCGCCTTATCACGGGCGAGGAGCAGCCTGACGACGGCATCGTCGACCGGCCCAAGCGCATCACGATCGGGTATTTCAGGCAGGACGTGGGCGACCTCAAGGGGCGCAGCGTGCTCGCCGAAACGCTCTCGGGCGCGGGCGAGGCCGGCCGTCTCGGGGAAGAGCTCAAAGACCTCGAAGCCAAGCTCAACGACCACGAGTCACCCGACTTCGCGGACGCGGTCGAGCGCTACGGCGAAGTTCAAGCACGCTTCCAGGAGCTCGGCGGTTACGACCTCGAGGCGCGAGCCCAGGCGATTCTCGCCGGCCTCGGCTTCTCGCCGGCGTTCGTCGCCGGTGACGTTGGCAACCTCTCCGGCGGTTGGAAGATGCGCGTGGCGCTCGCGCAGATCCTCCTCGCGCGCCCCGAAGTGCTCCTGCTCGACGAGCCCACCAACTACCTCGACATCGAGTCGATCCTCTGGCTCGAGGGCTTCCTCCGCGATTACCAGGGCGCGGTTCTGATGACCTGCCACGACCGCGACGTCATGAATCGCGTCGTGAAGAAGATCATCGAAATCGACGCTGGCGACATCAAGTCGTACTCCGGCGACTACGAGTTCTACGAAGCGCAGCGCGCGATCGCCGCCGCGCAGTACGAAGCGCAGTACGAGCGCCAGCAGGCGATGCTCGCCAAGGAGAAGGCGTTCATCGAGCGCTTCAAGGCCCGTGCGAGCCACGCCGCGCAGGTCCAGTCGCGCGTGAAGAAGCTCGACAAGATCGAGAAGATCGAGCCGCCGCGCCGCGTGATCGAGAAAACCTTCGACTTCAAGAAGGCCGCGCGCAGCGGTGACGACGTCATCAAGGTCGAGGGCGTTGCCAAGAAGTACGGCGAGAAGGTCGTCCACGGCGGCACGAGCCTCCTCGTGCGCCGCAACGAGCGCTGGGCCGTCATGGGCGAGAACGGCTCCGGCAAGACGACCCTCCTCAAGATGATCGCGGGCGGCCTCACGCCGGACGCGGGGGCCGTCGGCATCGGTGCCTCCGTCACCATGGGCTACTTCGCGCAGCACCAGATGGAGCAGCTCTCGGCCGATCGCACGGTCATCGAGGAGCTCGTGGCCCATTCGCCGACCACGAACCTCGGCACGCTCCGCTCGCTCGCCGGCGCCTTCGGCTTCCACGGCGACGACCACGAAAAGCCCATCCGCATCCTCTCCGGTGGCGAGAAGGCGCGCTTGGCGCTGGCGAAGATCCTCTTCGACGCGCCGAACCTCCTCGTCCTCGACGAGCCCACCAACCATCTCGACATCGTGACCAAGCGCGCGCTCGTGAAGGCGCTCGCGACCTACGAAGGCACGATCGTCTTCGTCTCCCACGATCGTAACTTCCTCCGCGCCATCGCCACCCGTGTGCTCGAGCTCTCGAAGGACGGGCCGCGCGTGTATGGTGGTACCTACGACGAGTACGTTTCGTCGACGGGCCGCGAGGCGCCGGGCATGCGTCAGGCGCAGACCTGAGCGCGCCTGTTTCTCCGCCTCGGAATCACGCGCGCTGCGTGCCGGCCACCAGCGCGCGTTTCGGGCGACCGAACAGGTAGCCCTGCAGGTAGTCGCAACCGAGCTGCTGGATCTGGTCGAACTCGGGCAGCGTCTCGATGCCTTCGGCCACGACCTTCATGCTGAGCGACCGGCATAGGTCGGTGATGCCTTCGACGATGCGATAGCGCACGGGCGAATCTTCGATCCCGCGCACGAGCGACATGTCGAGCTTCACCACTTCGGGCTCGAGGTTGGCGAAGCTCGTGAGGCCTGCGTAGCCGGCGCCGAGATCGTCGATGGCGATGCGGTAACCGAGCTTGCGCAACGCGGCGGCGCGGTCGCGCGTTTCGGCGACGTCTTCGAGGGCCGAGCGCTCGGTGATCTCGAGCACCACGTGACGGGCAATCTGCGAAAGGGGGGACTTGTCCGAATAGAGCTCGGGGTCGCTCAGCTCGGCGGCGTGGAGATTGACGAAGATCATCCCGTCGGGGGCAGGCGGAACGAACGATGCCGCCACGCGCTCGCGGACGCGCCGACCCAGCTCGTGGATGCGGTCGAGCCGTTCCGCGGCCTCGAGCACGGCACCCGGCGTGGGCATCGAGGGCTCCTTGCAGCGCATGAGCGCCTCGAAGCCGACCGTGCGTTGCGTGCGCCCGTCGAGAATGGGCTGGAACGCGAGCCAGAGCGTGTCGAGCGCGCGTTCGAAGCTCGCGGTGAGACCGGCGCGATCGCCCGCCAAGGCGGCGCCGTCACCGCCGGTGGTCAGCGCTTCGCGCTTGATGCGCGCGAGGCGACCCAGCTTGCTGGCGCGGCTGAGTGCTTGCTCCACCGCGCCATTTTCGAAGGGCTTTCGGAGATACGTGAACGCTCCGAGGTCGACGGCCTGGATGGCCGTCTCGATGCTCGGTTGGCCCGTCATGAGGATGACCGGCACGTCGAGATCGTAGTCGCGCACTTTGCGGAGCAGATCGACGCCCGAGGCATGGGGCAAGTTGATGTCGCTGAGGACGACGTCGAACGTGCGGTTGGTCAGCTTTTCGACAGCTTGCTGACCGTCGGCAGCCTCGTCGATGGCGTATTCACGACGCAGGATTCGGACGAGGCTCCGACGAAGCGCGTCGTCGTCTTCGACGAGCAGCAGGCGCGGTTTCGCCGCTTCCGGCGATCCGTCACCACGCCGGCCGTCGTCACGCTGGAGCTCGCGGGTGCTGGCCATGAAACCCGTCACCCAGCGTAGTCCTTGTGGACGCAACCTGCTGGCCTCGGCGACGAAGTGCGCGCAAAACGGAAAAGCTGGCACCGTCAGGGACGCGCGCAACCGCGGCTGTAGTATGGACGGTGGGAGCAGGGCGATGGGCTACTTCACCTATTATTTGATGTCGTTCGCGCTGGCGTACGCGGTTCAGAATCCGGCTGCGGCCGCGCTTGCGCTCGTCTTCTGGCTCTGCCGCGGATTTCTCCCCGACCCGGTCGTGCTCTTCCGCGCGCTCGGTCGTGCGCACAAGCTGAACGGACAGCTCCAGCTCAACCCGAGCAACCTCGTCGCGTGCCGCGATCTCGCGCGCGTCTATCTCGACCTGAAGCGACCTCGAAAGGCGATCGCTCTGCTCGAGAAGGCGCGCGAGCGCATGGCGGAGTCGAGGCGGCATCCTCAGGGCTCACGTGACGACGCGGAGATCCTCTACCTCCTCGGTCTTGCACGCGCGCAGGCGGGCGAGCTGGAAGGCGCGCTCGATGCGCTCGTTGCCGCGGTGACGATCGCACCGGACATCGGGCGCGGCGACCCGTACATGATCGCGGCCAACGTGCTCGTGCGCCTCGGGCGCTGGGAAGAGGCCGAAGACGCGCTCGACCGCTACATCGATCAGAACCAGTCGTCGATCGCCGTCTACGTTCGCCTCGCTCGCGTTCGCAAGAAGCGCAAGGACGAGGCCGGTGCGAAGGAAGCCATCGCGAACGCCAAGACCACGTGGAACGTGCTCCCGAGCTTCAAGCGCCGACACGAGTGGAACTGGTATCTCGCGGCACTGTTCGCGTTCCTCTGGCTCTGAGCGCTGGCCTTCCGGCGAGAGCGCCTCTAGTACCGATTCATGTCGAACGACCCTAGCTCGCGCCATCAGGCCAGCCGCCGCGCGTTTCTCTCTGGGGGCCTGAAGGCGCTCGCCGTTCTCACCGTCTTGCCGGCGTGCAAGCGGGACAACGGGCCTGCAACGTGTCCGGACACCGGCTCGCTTTCGAACGAAGACATCGAAGCCCGCAAAGGCCTCGCCTACGTCGAGATTGCGACGGACTCGTGGCGCAACTGTTCCATGTGCCGCCAGTACGTCCGCGCGCCGTCGAGCGATCAGTGCGGGACGTGCCGGCTCATGAAGGGGCCGATCCACCCGCGCGGCACCTGCAAGGCCTGGGCGGGCTGACGCCGCAGCTGCGGCCTGGCGCAGTGAGACGTGATCGAGCGCGGCCGTGCCTGCCGGCTCACGGCGGGGTGTGGTAGTCAGCGTCCATGACGAAGCCCTCGGCCGATCTCATCGCCAAAGCCCGTGCGTGGGCCGACAACGATCCCGATCTCGAAAGCCGCGCCGAGATCGAAGCCCTGCTGGCATCGCCCGATCCGGGAGCGACCGACCTCGCCGATCGCTTCGCCGGATCGCTCGAGTTCGGCACCGCCGGCTTGCGAGGCGTCGTCGGCGCGGGGCCGAACCGCATGAATCGTGCGGTCGTCATCCAGACCACGTGGGGCCTCGCGCGTTATCTTCGCGAGACGCTCGGCAGTGCGGCCGGGGGCGCCCGGGTCGTCATCGGCTACGACGGTCGTCGCATGAGCCGCGAGTTCGCGGAGGACACGGCCTGCGTGCTCGCGGCGGCGGGCATCGCGAGCTCGCTGTTCTCCGAAGTCGAGCCGACGCCGATGCTCGCATTCGCGGTGAAGCATCTCGGCTGCGCGGCCGGCGTCATGGTCACCGCGAGCCACAACCCGCCCGAGTACAACGGGTACAAGGCTTACTGGGGGAACGGCGCGCAGATCATCCCGCCGACCGACGTGGGCATCGCGCACGCCATCGACGGCGCGCCCGCCGCGAAAGACGTCGCGCGCATGCCGCTCGAAGAGGCCACCAAGAAGGGCCTCGTGACGATCCTCGGTGACGAGCTCGAGAAGGTCTACCTCGCAGAGGTGAAGAAGCTCTCGGTGCGCAGCGACGGCGATCGCAGCTACACGATCGTGTACACGCCCATGCACGGCGTCGGCGACAAGCTCGCGCGCCTTGCGCTTTCGCAGGCCGGCTTCACCGACGTCACCTCGGTGCCCGAGCAGCAGAAACCCGACGCCAAGTTCCCCACGGTCGCCTTCCCGAACCCCGAAGAGAAGGGGGCGATGGACCTGTCGTTCGCGCTTGCACGCAAGAAGAACGCGGCGCTCGTCATCGCCAACGATCCGGACGCCGATCGGCTCGCCATCGCCATCCCCGACGAAACCTCGTCGACCGGATACATGCAGCTTACAGGCAATCAGGTGGGCGTCCTCCTCGGCCACTACCTCCTGACCCAGGGCCTAACGCAGCTCGATCACGCGACGATCCCGGGAAAGACGCCGCTCACGATTGCTTCGATCGTGTCTTCGCCGATGCTCGGCGTCATCGCGAGCGAGCTCCGCGCGCGCTACGAAGAGGTCCTCACGGGCTTCAAGTGGATCGCCAATCGCGCGATGGACCTCGAGAAGACGGAAAACGCCGCGTTCGTCTTCGGCTACGAGGAGGCGCTCGGTTACACGGTCGGCGATCTGGTTCGCGACAAGGACGGCGTCAGTGCGGCGGTCATCTTCGCCGAGCTCGTGGCCGTCCTCCGCGCGCAGGGCACCACGGTCCATGCGCACCTCGAGTCGCTCTACCGGCGCTTCGGACTGTTCGTCAGCTCGCAGTTCAACCTGACCCGCAAGGGGGCTGAAGGCGCCGCGGAGTTGCGGTCGATCATGAGCCGCCTCCGCCAAAACCCGCCGTGGACGATCGGCGATCACCAAGTGGTTGCCGTGCGCGACTACCTCGGGCAGGTGCGCACGACGAAGTCCGGCGAGAAGACGGCGCTCGTCCTTCCGAAGAGCGACGTCCTGACGTTCGAGCTCGAGGGCGGGAGCCGCGTCATCGCGCGTCCGAGCGGCACGGAGCCGAAGGCCAAGTTCTACTTCGACGTCCGCGAGGCCATGAAGCCCGACGAGCTGCTCGCCACGGCCGAGGCTCGGGCCCTGGACGTGATGAAGAAGCTGGGCGACGCCTTCGTCGCGCTCGCCGTCCCCTGATCGTTCCGCTATCGATGGAATCCGGCTCTTTGAGTCGGAGGGGCGGAGAGCGGGGCGGCGCGCCGTTACCACTCATCCGTCCCAATGGAAAGAGAAGAACGGCGGGGGTTAGCCACCACGCCTTGACAACAGGGGCGTCATTCGCCATAACGGCGCGCCCCGCATCCCTAGGTGCACCAAACGGCTCGGCTTCTTCGTAACGAAGCAGCGGCCCTAGGAGAGCGGCAAAGGAAGGCACCTCATGCCCAAGATGAAAACCAGCAAGACCGCCGCCAAGAGGTTCAAGCTCAGCGGCACCGGTCGTGTCCGTCGTCCCAAGGCCGGCGGCAACCACGGGCTCATCAACAAGTCGCGCAAGCGCCTCCGTCGCCTGCGGAACAACGACATGATCTCGAAGACCCACGAGAAGAAGATTCGTCGTCTTCTCAACGGCTGAGCGAGAACCCTTAAGCCCTAAAAACGGAGATTTCCTATGCCCCGCGCAAAACGTGGTTTTAAGGCGCGCCGCCGCCGCAACCGTATCCTGAAGGCAGCCTCGGGCTTCCACAGCGCCCGCTCACGACTCTTCGCGTATGCGAAGGAAGTCGTGATGAAGGCCTGGGTGTACTCGTACGCCCACCGCCGCCGCCGCAAGCGTGACTTCCGCCGTCTCTGGATCACCCGCATCAACGCGGCTGCTCGCACGAACGGCACGTCGTACTCGCGCCTGATGCACGCGCTCAAGGGTGCGAACATCGGCCTCGACCGCAAGGTCCTCAGCGATCTCGCCGTCGCCGATCCGGCCGCGTTCTCGAAGGTCGTCCAGACCTCGGGCGCCAAGGCCTGACCGAGTCAGCGAGTCACGAGACCGCACGCCAAGGGCGCCTGGGACCTCCTCCCAGGCGCTCTTCGCATTTTGTCGCTCTTGCCGCGTCAGTGCCGACAGGCGCCGCCGTGCCCCGTTAACTTTTATCAGCCTCTGCTTAGCGTGTGTGTGGGCGGGGAGGGAACCGCCGGCGGTCAGTGATGAGCGGGGGGCATGTTAAGCGCGACAACGCGAGCGCAGCCGAGGTGGTTACAGGCTTCCGGCGCTTACTACGAGGCAGCCATCTTCGTCGCGGCCGCGTTTCGGTTGTGCTCCTTCGGGATGCTGCCGAACCGCGGAGACGAGAGTTGGGGCAGCTCGCTCATCGCGCACACGCCGAAAACAATCTACGGCTCGTCGCATCTCGCGCAGGTGATGCTTTACGGCCTCTCGCGCCTCCCGCTCGTGCCGCTCGCGCCGACGCGAGCGCTCGGAGCGATGCACCTCGGAAGTCGCCTCATCGGGCTCCTCTACCTGGTGGCGGTTTCGTCGTGGGCGCGCAAGCTCGAACCTGGCACCACGCGGCTGCTCTTTCTCGTCGTGGGGATGTTCCTCACGCCCGTGACGGTCTACTTCACCGGTTACGAAGAGGTCGGCTTCTATTCGCTGCCTTTCGTGCTCCTCGGCATGTCGATCGCGACGGGCTCGCAGAGGCTCGGTCGGTGGCGGTACCTCGGAGCCGCGACAGCCGGAATCGGCGCAGCCCTCCACGGCCTCGGATTCTTCTTCCTGCCAGCGTTTCTCTCGCTCCCGCGAGCTCGTACGCGCGGGGCTTTGCGCGATTCGCTGGTCGAGAACGTGTACAGCGTGCTGGCCTTCTTTGCCCCCAACGGGGTCGCGTTCCTCGCGTACTTCCTGCGCATGAAGGACGTCACCATCGTGCCAGGCGACGCGCGCGGCGGTGAGAACGGCAGCCTGCTCCTGCAGTGGACGTTCCGTCGCGACGGCCATTACTTTCTCCAGACCGCGCACGCGGTGCACGTGCTCGAGATCGTCGCCTTGACCGCACCGGCATTCGTCGTGGCGGCGCTGGCGTTTGCGTCTGGGCCCTCGCCTCGTCTCGCCCCGTTCCGAGCGGAGCGGTGGCTCTCGTCGTTTGCCATCCTCGGTGCGTTCGGGGCTGCTTTCGGTGCGCTCTTCAACGCCAACCCGTGGTTCGGCCCCACGTACGACTTCGATCTCTACGCCCCTGCGCTCGCTCCTCTGCAGCTCGCCTCGGCGGCGTACGTGTTCACGAAAAACGGCGGCCTCGTCGCCAAGGTCGCCGTCGTCGTCGTGTCGATCGTCATCACCGTCGTCTTCCACCGCTGGATCGCGACGACGAATCTCGGCATTCCAGGCCTCCTCGACGGGATCCAGCTGATCTGGTTTCCCGTCACCAGGCCGATGGAGTGACTCACTTCACGGTGACATCCGGCGGAACCAGGAAGAGCACGCTGCGTCGATCGAGCTGGATGTTGCCGGGGGCACCGATGACGTCGATGAACGCATTGTAGAACTGCGGAACGTCGGTCGGGGGCACCGTGGTGTTCTTGTTCGGGATGACCTCGAAGCAAACGGGCGTACCGGCCTGCACCGCGATGAACGTGTCCTTCACGCCGTCGCCGTCGGTGTCTTTCGCGGGGGCGGCGGGGCAGCCGTTGGCGGCATCGCCTTCGTCTTTCGCGCGGAGCGCCTTGATGAACTTCGTGGCGTCGACGCCGTTGGCGTTGCTGGGATCGTTGGAGGGCACCGCGCTGACGTCGAACGTGCTGCCCACCGAGATGGCCTGGATGGCGCTGACGATGCCGCTGCTCACGCCGTTGCCGTTGCTGTCCGCCTGGAAGTTGAGTCGGCAGGTGCCGCCGGGGCCGTTGGCGGCGCGGCCCGCGCCACTGACGCCCGTGCAGCACTGGCCGCCGCAGGCACCTCCGAAGGCGCTCGGGGGACGTTGCTCGACGTCGCGTCGGAGAGGTCGTTGGCCTGATTTTCCGGGCCACCTGAGCTCGCGACGTTGACGAACTTCGCGTTCGTCGAAGCAAAGGCCGCCTTGAGCGAGGCCATCGTCGCGTTCCCCGACGGGTCGTGCCAACTGGCATCGGTGATTTCGACGACGATCGGCACCGAACCAGGCCGGAAGTCGACCCCGCCGAACGTGCCGGGCGTCGCGGGCGTGTGAGCGGGGATCGGGTTGTTCGCCTGCCCGAGGAGCGTGAACTGCATAGCGGCGATCTGTGCTTCCGGCTCGTCGCCACCGCCGCCGGCGCTCATCTGACCGACCGCCGTTTGGGCCGACGAGAGGTCGGTGGTGATGACCTGCCTCAGCCGGAGGACATTGCTCCCGTCCGAGAAGTCGCGGTGGTCGACGACGGCGAGGCCGACGTTCGGGATGGCCGTTTGTAGCTGGGCGAAGAGCGAGCCCTGGAGGGCGTTCTTCAGATTGTTGATCGAGCTCGACATCGAGCCGGTCGTGTCCATGACGAACGCGACATCGGCCATCTTGATGTTGGTGCTGAACTTCAGCACGTCGTTCTCGGGCGTCGGGTCCTCGTTGTAGGGAACGATGAAGAAGAAGTCGCGCTGATCGCCGCTCTTGCGAAGCTTCACGACCGTCAACGTGCCGGCCGCCTGGCCTGCGGACGTGTCCGCGGTGACGAGCGTGCTCTTGCCGAGCGTGCCCTCGGGCAGGTCGGCCAGCGAGGTGAAGACGGCGCCGTCGAACGAGCCGATCGAGGTGTCTCGAAGGCTGAGCTTTGCCGAGCCCGTCACGTCTTCGTCGCCGTTCGCCACCTTGTGGAGCACCCGGTAGGTGACGGTCCCCGGCGTGGGCGGCGACGTCGTGCTGTCGATGATCACGGTCGCGTTCTTCGGATCGAGCACGAGCGACTCGCCCGTCGTGCTGCCGCCGAACTTGCCGGAGGGATCCGTCGGACTCGTGTTCTTTTGCCAGTCCTCGAAGCCCGATGGGTCTTTGCTTCCACACCCGACGGCGACGGCGAACACGAGACCCCCAAGGACGAGAGAGCGGACGGATCGGATCATGGGCCAGGTCTCCTGCGGCAGAGGTCCGACATCGGATGCGCTTGCCGTTGAGCGAGGGTGAAGCGCAGCCGTCCCAGGCGCAGGTCACAATTGAGACTCTGTGGTGAATAGGTGTGCTTCTTGGCTACATGCGGACGAACCAAATCCCAGAGCGACTGTGCTAAGGAGCGGCGCATGGCGGAGAGCGATCCGACCGCGACCATCGACCGTGCCCTTGCCGACTTGCGAAATGGCTTCTTGCCGCGCTTTCAGGCCGCTTCCACCGAGCAAGCGCTCCGCGACGAGAACGCGAAGATCCTCGGAAAGAAAGGCGAGCTCACCGCAATCCTGAAGCAGCTTGGCCAGGCGCCGCCCGAGGGCCGCAAGGCGATCGGCGAGAAGGTCAACGCGCTCAAGCAGGAAGTCGAAGCTGGCTTCGACAAGTGCCTGAACGATCTGCGCAGGAAGCAGCGCGAAGCCGAGCTGTCGGCGCCGCCCTTCGATCTCACGCTGCCGGCGCGCATGCCGGTCACCGCGGGCCACAAGCATCCGATTGCGATGGTCCGCGAGGACGTGGTGGCCGTGTTCCGCCAGCTCGGCTTCGCCGTGTTCGACGGGCCGGAGATCGAGCACGAAGAGAACAACTTCACGATGCTCGGCTTCCCGCCGGATCACCCGGCGACCGACATGCAGGACAGCTTCTGGACCAAGTCCAACAAGCTTCTCCGCACGCATACGTCGAACGTCCAGATCCGCGCGATGACGTCGCTGAAGCCGCCGATGGCCTTCATCGCGCCAGGCACCGTCTTCCGTCGTGACGATGACGCCACGCACTCGCCGATGTTCCACCAGATCGAGGCCTTCCTCATCGACCGGAACGTCACGCTCGCGCACCTCAAGGGCGTGCTCGCCGAGTTCGCGAATCGTCTCTACGGGCCGGGCACGCCGGTTCGCCTCCGTCCCAGCTACTTCCCGTTCGTCGAACCCGGCGCCGAGGTCGACATCGGTTGCGTGTTCTGCAAGCAGCCGGACGGAACGCGTGCAGGATGCAGCCTTTGCAAGCACACCGGCTGGATCGAGGTGCTCGGCTGCGGGATGATCCATCCCGTGGTGCTCGAGAACTGCGGCATCGATCCCGACGAGTGGTCGGGCTTCGCGCTCGGCATGGGCCTCGAGCGCATCGCGATGCTCCGCTACGACATTCCGAACATCAAGCTGATGTTCGACAACGATCCGCGCTTCCTCGCTCAGTTCTGAGGCCGGCGGGGGGGCGGAAGTTCCGCCGATTCGGCCTCAGCACGAGTGTGGGGGTGATGGAGAACGCGGGGCGGGCGTGGTAATTCGTCCGTCCCATGAAGGCTTCGTATCGGTGGCTTCGCGAGCTCGTCCCTCAGCTTGAGGAGGCGAAGCATTCGCCGCGTGAACTTGCTGCGCGGCTGACGGCGTCGGGGCTCGAAGTCGAAGGCATCACGGAGTTCGGCGAGGCGGCCGACGCGTGCATCGTCGTGCGCGTCGTGTCGATGCGCCCGCACCCCACGAAGAGCGGTCTTCGCCTCGTGACGGTCGAGCGGGGAGGCGGTGCCACCCAGGAAGTCGTGTGTGGTGCGCCGAACGTTCCCGATCCGGGCGGCCTCGTCGTGCTCGCACCGCTCGGTGCGCGCTTGCCCGCCGTGAACCTCACCATCGCCAAGCGCGCCATCGGCGGCGTCGAGAGCGAAGGCATGCTCTGCAGCGAGGAGGAGCTCGGGCTCGGTGAAGGTCACGAGGGCATCATCGTTCTCCCCGTGGGGATCGCCGAGCCGGGCACGAAGCTCTCGCAGGCGGTGCCGAACATGCGCGACACGGTGCTCGAGATCGGCCTCACGCCGAACCGCCCTGACGGACTCGGGCACGTCGGTCTCGCCCGCGAGATCTGCGCGCTCTACGGATTCCCATTCGCCTGGCCGTCGTCGGGCGTGACCGGGAAGACCTCCTCGCAGGCCACCTCCGACGTCGTGTCGATCACCGTCGACGACGCCGAGCGCTGCCCGCACTACGGCGCGGCGGGTGCGGTTGGCGTGAAGATCGGCGCTTCGCCGCTCGCCATTCGCTATCGCCTCGCGGCGCTCGGTGTGCGGTCGATCTCGAACGTCGTCGACGTCACGAACGTCGTGATGCTCGAGTTCGGGCACCCCATGCACGCGTTCGATCTCGATCGCGTGCGCGGCGCGCGCGTCGTGGTTCGTCGCGCCAACGACGGCGAGAAGCTCACCACGCTCGACGGCGTCGAACGCACCCTCGTCGCCGACGACCTTCTCATCTGCGACGGCGAGGGTCCCGTGGCGCTCGCCGGCATCATGGGCGGCGCGTCGAGCGAGATTCAGTCCGATACCAAGCGCGTGCTCTTCGAGGTTGCCTGGTTCGACCCGCGCGGCATCCGTCGCAGCGGTCGTCGCCACGCAATGCACACCGAGTCGAGCCATCGCTTCGAACGCGGTGTCGATCCGGGCGACGTGTCACGCGTTCTCGACCGTGCGGTTTCGCTCACCCTGGAGCTCGCCGGCGGCGAAGCGACCAAGGGACAGATTCATGTGCAAGGTGCACGTACTTCGCCCGAGCCCACGCAGCCCCTCCGCCGATCGATCCACTTCCGCGCGCGCCGCATGCCGGAGCTGCTCGGCGTCGATGTGCCGTTCGCCGAGGCCAAGGGGATTCTCGAGCGCCTTGGCTGCGAGGTGACGGCGAAGGACGACGCCGAAGCGGACGTGATCGTCCCGACGCACCGCCCGGACCTCACGCGCGAGGTCGACCTTGTCGAAGAAGTGATCCGCGTGCGCGGCATGGATGCCGTGCCGGCCGAGCTGCCGGCCATTCGCGCTTCGCGTGACGTGGGCGGCCGCGAAGAGCTGTCGCGCCGCGCGCGCCAGGTGGCCGTGGGCATCGGCCTCTCGGAGGCCATCACGTTCGGCTTCACCTCGACGAGCATGCTCGCCACGCTCTCCGCGCCGACCCCCACCGTGGTGCTCGCGAATCCGCTCGGTGAGCACCACGCCGTGATGCGCACCACCGTGCTTCCCGGCCTGCTCGATGCCGTCCGCAATGCGCGTCGGCACGGGCAGCGTGACGTGCGTGAGTTCACGATCGGCTCGGTCTTCCTCGCCCGTGACGAAAAGTCCGGCAAGAAGGACGACGAACTTCCGAACGAGCGCCTCCGCATCGGTATGGTCCTCGCGGGCGAGCGCCCCGGCTGGCTCGGCAAGCCGAAGGACTTCGACGCCTGGGACATCAAGGGCTATGCGTCAGCGCTCCTCGCGGGGATCTCGGGCGAAGCGGTCTCCGTCGTTCCGGCGACGCGCGACACGGCGCCGGGGCACCTCCACCCGCGCGGCGCGGCCTTCCTCGAGGTGAACGGCACGCGGGTCGGAACGTTCGGCATTCTCCACCCCGACGTCGTCGACGCCCTCGAGCTCGACGGCGAAGTGCTCGTGGCGGAGATCGACATGGAGCCGTTCGCTGCAGGGCCGAAGACCCCGCAATATGCGGCGATTCCGCGGTTCCCTGCGAGCCCGCGCGACGCCTCGTTCGCCGTGAAGGACGCCATTCCTGCGGGCGAAGTCGAACAGGTCGTGCGCGCCGCGGCTGGACCGCTCGCCGTCGACGTCAAGCTCTTCGACCGCTTCGTGGGAGGCAATCTGCCCGAGGGCTACTCGAGCCTGACCTTCCGCGTCGTTTATCGCGCGAACGACCGCACGCTCACGGACGCCGAAGTCGACGCCGCGCACGCGAACGTCCACAAGGAAGTCGAAACCCGCCTCGGCGCCACGCTGAGGTAGGATTCAGCCCGTGACTGGCGCCACCCCGCCTCAAACGGATCTCGGCGGGTCGCTCGTTGGAGCGCCCGTCGGTGCGCTCGTCGGTGCGATCCTTTGCAAGAAGTACACGCTGAAGCGCCTCATCGGCACGGGCAGCATGGGCTCCGTGTACGAGGCGTACAGCGCCGAGGGCGGCAGGCCGCTCGCGGTGAAGCTTCTCGCCGTCGACTACCTCCACGACGAGGAGATCAAGTCACGGTTCCTTGCCGAGGGGCAGGTCTGCCAGCGCCTCATTCATCCGAACATCGTCCGGGTGGAGGCGATCGACACGGCCGAGGACGGCACGCCGTTCATCGTGATGGAGCTGCTCGAAGGCGTACCCCTCAGCGCGTACACGCGTGCGGGCGTGCGCGTGCCGATGCAGCAGGCTGCGACGATTCTCCAGGGAATCCTGGCCGGACTCTCCGCCGCGCACGCGCAGGGCATCGTTCATCGGGATTTGAAGCCCGAGAACGTGTTCCTCGCGCGTGAGGCGAACGGGGCGTTCTCGGCGAAGCTCCTCGACTTCGGCATCGCCAAGGTGATGGACGTCGCCGGCGGTATGGGCAGCAAGACGCGCACGGGGGTGCTCCTCGGCACGCCTGCGTACATGAGCCCGGAGCAGATCAAGAACTCCAAAGACGTCGACGCGCGCACCGACCTGTGGAGCGCGGGCGTGATGTTCTACGAGATGCTCACCGGGCGCGTGGCCTTCCCGGCCCCTACCGAGTACGCGCGTCTCGCGGCGGTGACCAACACGACGCCGCCCCCGATCGACACCATCGATCCACAGCTCGCACGCTTCTCCGCCTTCGTGCAGCTGGCCATGCAGAAGGACCGCGCGCAGCGCTATCAGACGGGCCTCGAGATGGCGCGCGCGCTCGCCGCCGCGGCCGGAGCAGGAGCCGACCCCGCGACGCACGCGGCCCCAGGCATGCCGCTCAGCCGCCTGCCCGACGTGCCGAGCATGTGGATGCCTCAAAAGGGAGGCATCCCGTCGTCGAACAATCCGGTGACGATGGAGCCCGCCGGCGCCCCGGCGACGACCGCAGCAGTCGCTGCGCCTGCAGCCGAGAACGTTGGACCCAGCGGAACGCTCGCGAGCAGGGCTGGACGTCCGGTCACCGATCCGCCGGTGAAGATCGCCGTCGTCGGTGCATCTGCCGGCACGCTGCCGTCGGAGAACCTCCCGATGTTCAGTGCATCGGGCACCCCGAAACGCGGGGTCGCGCCGGTGCTGGTCGCCGTTTTCGTTCTTTTGGCGCTGTGCGTCGGATTTTTCCTCGGCTGGACGGCGGCGCGCCTCCACTGAGAGGTGCGTGAAGACGCGTTGCGCGCGCTCGCGGGTCCTTGGTAGCCTCCTTCGGTTCCCATGACCGACACCGCCGCACTCACTCGCTACCTCGATGTCTTCCCCGGCTGGCTCCGTACCCTCGGCGAAGACGCCGGCGCGCTCGGCAGTATGGTCTCGAGCGAAGGGCAGGAGACCGTGCGTCGCTACGCGACCGCCGGCTTGAACTACATCTTCAAGTCGCTCGACCTGATCCCGGACGGCATCGACGACATCGGCTTCTGCGATGACGCCTTCGTCATCCGCGTCGCCGCTGCGCTCGCGTGTGAAGAGGAGCCCGGCGCGAAAGAAGGCGTCGTGGGACGCCTCGCGGACGACGCGAAGCTCATCGAAGATTTCATGGGCGAGGACTATCCGCGCCTCGTCACGTACGTGCAGACGCTCCGCAAGCGCGAAGCTCGCGGCCGCACGGTCGAAGACATCATGACGGACGAAGCCGTCCGCAACACGTTCGTGCACGAAGTCTCGGCTTGGGCGCAGGAGTACCAGGTGCCCACCTTCACGCGCGATGTGAAGACCCTCATCAAGCTGAAGGCCTTCCTCTCGGCGAAGCTCGCTTAGGCTTGTCTTGTGGGGGCCGAAGGCCCCCTCGAAACCTCCGGTTTCGAGCCTCCCCCCCGCTGATCGCGGCGGGTCGCCTGACGGCGCGTCGCGCTATGCGCGCGACGAAGAACCCGCCGCTCGCGTTGGGGCGACCCGCGGGCGTCTTGGTCTCTCAGAGGGCGACCGGCGAGTGGCGCTTTCTGCGGTGAGCCGTGGGGCGTCTTCGGCGCGACGAAGAACCCGCCGCTCGCGTTGGGGCGACCCCGCAGGCGCGTCGGGATCTCGGGGGCGGCCGGCGAGTGGCGCTTCTATCCCGTGCGCGGTTCGGCTGCGGCCAAGAATCCGACGGTGCGCGGCCAGCTCGCTGGTCTCGACGCGACAGTGCTGTCGTATCGACGCCAGCTGGCTGCTGTCGTCATCACAACGCTGTCGGGATGGTCCAGCCAGCTGGGCTCCGTCATGACCGTACTGTCGTGTCGAAGCCAGCTGGCTGGAAAACTGGGGCCTTCACTGTCGAAACGAGAGCACCGTCATGCCAGTAAACGCACAAGCACTGTCGTGATGGAGGCAGCTGGCTACCGACGAGTCACCACCGACTGTCGCAGCGGTCGTTCGTCATGACACTCGATGTCGGAGTGCGCTGGCGCCGAGCCAGCGGGCAGCTCCCCTCGTGAATCACTTCGAAGCGAGCTCCGCCGGCAGCCAGTAGCTGTCGTCTCGGAAGAAGCCGAACACGTCGACGCCGACGGGGGCCGAGCCCGTGATGTGGTGGATGCCAGGCGTGCTGGAGGAGTAAGCGAGCTCATGGCGCGCCACTCCGAAGCCGCTGGAACCGATCGGCTTCAGTGAGGCGATGAGCTCGCCGTCGAGCCGGACGATCGAACCGAGCGGCGCGACCATGTCGACGTACGTTCGCATTCCCGGCAGCGTGTTGACGGCATAGGCCGTCTTGTATCGGTCGACGGGCACTGCGAGGGTAAGCGATGGGTCGGCGCCCCGGTAGTTCGGCGGGTTGCCACTCGAGCCCACCTGATATTGCGCGACGAGCACCGGCAGGTTGGCGCGCACCTCGACGTCCTTCGTCGTCCGCAGTTCGACCCAATCGCCGGCTTGCGCGATGGTGGTCGGAGCTCCCTCTTGCGGCGGTTCATAGGTCAACGTCGTCCCTGGTTGAGTGGCGAGGATGCGGATCACCTGGTCGGGCTCGGGATCGCTCGGGACGATGGGACCGACCGCGATGAAGCGTGTGGCCGCCATCGAGATCGGCCAGATGGTCTCTTCCAGGTGGTCACACGTAAGGACCCCGTCGGGAACGAACGCGCACTGATGACCGCCGATGATCTGAATGGGCTTGTCGGCAATCGCGAGCGTGCCCGTCGGATCGTTCGTGGTCGCCGTCGTGGAGGCGGTGACGATCTCGACGACGTCACCACGATTCATCGTGATGGTCCCGCTCCCCTTCGCGTCGATGCCGGTGACGCCGGACTTGATCGTCAACCCTCGCGGCGGCGCGGTCAGCTGAACCACCGTGCCGTCTTCGCTGGCAGTGATCGCGTAGAAGCCCTCACCGGTGTTCGTGTGATGGCGAGCGACGATTCGATAGTCCTTGCCCCACGCGTTGACCGGCAAGAGTAGAGACGCGTCGCCCGAATAGCCAAAGCCGTCGATCGGACTGTACTGGCGTACCGTGACCGGCCTCGTGGCGCGCAACCGATAGCTGCCTTGATCGACACGCACCGAGCCAGGCATCGCGCTCGGGGACGCTGGACCCCTGAGCTCGGTCACCCACGGTAGTTCGAACGCTGCGCTCGTGTTGCCCGCGAGCGTTCGTGATTCGAGGATCGTATCGCCTTTCGAGGTCGTCACCACCACGGGCTCGGCCGAGTCGTTCGTTACGATGACACCGAACTTGCTATCAACGTCCGCCCGGAACGAGTTCACGGTGACGGTTGGATAGAACTCGCAGCCCAACGAGCCGTTGCCCAGCGCCGAAGGTGAGCACGGTCCCTCACAGGTGCCGCTCGCTGCGTTGCACGTCAGTCCCAGGAGGGGATCACATTCTGCGGTGACCAGGTGCAGGCCATCCGGGCACGACGTGGCGACGTTGCCATTGCAGCTGCCTACGCCCGGCTCGCAGGCCACGCAGTCGGCCGGCTCGGGCTGGCCGTCACAATCATCGTCCACTCCGCCATTGCATTGCTCTCGGTGCGGTACGATCTCGTCGACGCACGGCCCGTAGCCGAGCCCGTCAGTGTTGCAAATGGCGATGCCTGACTTGCAAGCGCCGACATCGCGCGTTCCTTCAGCGCCGGAATAGCAACTTGTCGTAGTCCCCGGCGCGCAGTCCGTGGCGCCCGCATCTGCCAGGCCGGCATCACGTTCGTCGATGTTCTTCGGGGAATTCGACTCGGACGACCCACAGGCGATGACGCCGACGACTGCAGCCGCCAAGAACATCACGACTGGAACCATCGGTTGTTTGAAATGCATCTATTCTTTGAATTGGAAATAGGCAGACGAAGCCGAACGAACCTTATGGGGGCCCATCCCATCAACGCAACGAGAGAGTGAAATGGTTACACGCCGCAAATACGGTCGAGCTCTCCCGTAGTGTCCTGCCCGTATCCAAACGACGCTCGCCGCCGAATTCGAAGAACGTCGAACGTCGCTACGAGAAACGCCCTCGTCGACCGCCTCGAACTCATTGCTGCAGATCGTGGTCGTCGCTAGCGTGCGTGGCTGTCATGGTGTCCAAGCAAATCCTTCCGCTCCTCGTAGGCCTTCTGTTCGTGCAGTGCACGACGTCGGCATCTGTCATGGAACAGATCAGGCCACGCGCGGTCTTCGATCTCAACTGCCCAGCAAATCAGATTCAGGTGGTCGAGATCGCGGGTGGGGGGGCCGGCGTCGGAACATACGGCGCCATCGGATGCGGGCAGCGTGTTCGCTACGAGACGGTATGCAGCTTCGATGGGTCGCAGTGTTCCATCAAGGTCGCGACCGCGGCGAACAGCCCGAAGCCGACCGAATAGGCCGTCGGATCCGCAGGCGGAGACGAGAACCGTCGCTGCGTCGCACGTAGTCGACCGCGTATACCGAGCGGCAAGCGCGGGGACGCAAGTGCCGAGGGCTCGCCGCCGCTCCTTCGTTTGGTGTTCGCTAGCTTGACCGGTAGCGACTGAGAGACCAAGACGCTGGTGGGTAGGCTCGAGGCAAGCGGCGGGTTCTCCGTCGCGCGCATCGCGCGCCGGTCTTACGGAGAATAGCCGCTGCGCTAGCGGGTGACGACTCGAGAGACCAAGACGCCTGTAGGTCGCCCCAATGCGAGCGGCGGGTTCTTCGTCGCGCGCATCGCGCGACGCGCCGTCAGGCGACCCGCCGCGATCAGCCGGGGGGAGGCTCGAAACCGTGAGGTTTCGAGGGGGGCCTTCGGCCCCCAACTAGAGAACCGGGCCCCGGCTCTCCGTGCCCATCGGCACGACGTGCTTCGAGCCGGCGTTCGCCGCTTGTGAGCCGCCGTGCATGTTCGACATGAGCTCCTGAATCAGATCCCGTGCTTCGGGCTTCTGCTTCAGGTGGTTGAGGAGGAGCGTCGAGACTTCGCTGAAGGCCTTCTCGAAGTTGAGTCCTTCGCGCGTGCGTGAGGCGACCTTCTCGCGTCCGGCGGCGAGATCTTCTTCGAGCGCTTCGGCGTAGCGCGCGAGTTGGGCGCGGAGCTCGTCGATCTGGCGGCGCAGGTCTTTGGCTTGCGCGTCTTTGACTTGAGCCTTCTGCTCACGCTCACCAAGGGCCTCGCGACGAGCGTCGAGAAGCGCGGCAGCGGCACCGGAGCGTTCGTAGATGGCGCGCAGCGTGGCGGCGGCGCCTCCTTGCTGCGCGGCCTGGTCGGCCTGGGCCTTCGCCGTGCCCGCGGCGCGCTCGGCGACCTGGACGAGCTCGCGGAGCTTCGCGGCCTCTTGCTGCTCGGCCGCCGCGTCACGCAGGGCGCGCGATTCTTCGTGCGCGAGCTCTTCGACCTTACGACCGATCTCCGCGCGGAGTGCACGACCGCGACGCTCGAGCGACTCGAGCTTGCGCGTGTGGCTCGCGACTTCGCCTTCGAGGCGTGTGGCTCGCGAGGCGAGGTCCCACGTCTGCACGAGTGCGTTCTGCACCTCGGTTGGCAAATTGCCTGCAGGATACACGCGGCTCACCATGCGCGAGAAAAGCGCGGCGCGGTTCGCCCACTCGATGACGCCGGGCGATTGCGGCGGGGGAGGGGGCGGCGCGGCGTTCTCCTGGCCGGGCTGCTGCACTTCCCACGGCGTCGACGGGAGCGAGCGCTGCAGCGCCTTGAGCTCTTCGTGGAGGTGGTGGGCGTCCTGGTAACGTTTGCGGCGCTCCTTCTCGAGGAGCTTGAGCACGATGAGCTCCGCCTGCGGGAGCACATCGGGCTTGATGGCCGCAGGCTTCGGCGGCGGCGAGCTGCGCTGCATCTCGAGCAGCGTGTCGCGATCGTTCGAGCGGAACGGGAGCTGACCCGTGAGCATTTCGAAGAAAAGAACGCCAAGCGCGTAGAGGTCGCTCGGCGGGCCAGCTTCTTCGCCTCGGGCCTGTTCGGGCGACATGTATTCGGGGGTTCCGAACACCGCGCCTTTGGGCGCGAGGCGCGGGTCCATCGCCAGGTGCGCGAGCCCGAAGTCGAGGATCTTCACGAAGTCCTTTCGGCCGCCGCGGCTCGAAAGGAGGATGTTGTCGCTCTTGAGGTCGCGGTGCACGACGCCGAGGTCGTGGGCACGGGCGAGCGCGGCGCACATCTGCTCGAGGAGGTCGACAGCGCGTGCGAGAGGCATCGGCCCCTTCGCCAGCTCGCTCGAGAGGGAGGTACCGACGAGGTACTCCATCACCAGATAGAGCTCGCCCTCCTCCGTCTCGCCGATGTCGTGGATGTCGATGATGTGCGCGTGGTCGACGCGGTTGGCTGCACGTGCTTCGCGGAGCATCCACGCACGGAGGTGCGTCTCACCGCGGAGGTCGGGGCGAATGAGCTTGAGCGCGACGACGCGATCGATGAGCACGTGGCGCGCCCGATAGACGACGCCCATACCGCCTTCGCCCGCCCTCGCTTCGAGCCGGTACCGACCGGCGACGACGCGTCCGAGCATCGGATCCTGCGGCTTCGTGACGTTGCGCGAGGTGTTCACCAAAGCTCCTTGTGTTGCCGTGCTGCACCGCGTGAGCTCTCCCCCGACGACCACCCGATTTCATGCCGGGAAGCCACGCTTTTTCGAGAGGCTACAGCGAAGCGAAGCAACAGGCTACAGGGGACGAGGAGGGGTTGGCCCAACAAATAGCCGCGATTACGACCGCGCCCGGACCGGTCGTAGCGGGGCCTTCGTCGAGTCGTCACTCGCCGTCACGACTCGTCATTGAGCCCGCCGTCGAAGTGCGGAAATGCCTATTTAACCGACCTCGAAATGCACGAACGCGTCGCCAACATCGCGTGCGCACACCTCCTCATCCCGTGCCTGGTCGGTCGTCGAACCAGGCATTGGGGCAGGTGTTTGGCGGTTCGAAGCAGCTCGGAGACGCGTTTAGAACTGGACGCGAACGACGGGGAAGCGCAACTCGCTGCCCGTGTTCTGCACCGCGAGCGCCTTGGCTTGCGCGGCCGTGAAGACGGGGCGCACTTCGGGCACGGGCACGCCGACGTAGAAGCCGCCCTCGTTCAGATTGATTAGCGACTGCGGGCCCGGGGTTGCACCACCACCGCCGCCTGCGGGGGGCGTGGTCGGGGGCGGCGACGTCGGCTGGGGCGCGCCAGGCGTGGGCGCGTTACCCGCGGGCGTGCTGCCTGACGGAACGCCAACGACGGCACTTCCACCGGGCTGACCCGGATCGGAAGGCGGGAGGCTCTGGACGGGCCGATCGTCGCGCGCGCCCTCCGCGGGGAGGTAGCGCGTCTGATCGAGCGCGATGACGAGCGCGGGGATCACGAGCGCGAGACCGCCTGCGAGCAGGTACGCGGGGACGCGTCCGTCGTCGACGCCCTGCTCGATGAAATGTCCGCCCACACCACCTGCGGCCGCTCCGCCGAGCGCGCCCAGGGCGTACGCCCAACCGTTGCGCACGCCGAACAGTGCCTCGCCGAAAACGACGATCTCGCCGCCCAGCAGCGCACCACCTGCGATGCCTTTGCCGGAAGGAGAGACCTCTTCGGCATGGGCTGTGCGCGGGGCCACGGTCGACATCGCCGTCACGACGGCAAGGGCAAACGCGCAAGGGCCGCTCGCTCGCGCGCTTCGAGCGCCTCCACGAGGATTCGTACGGTGCTGGCGGAACTCGTTGGTCATCGGCATGAGGCCCTCGCCACTCCTTGGTGGCCGCAAGCTATCACGACGTTCACCCGGGCCGGAAGGGTGTGTGGCAGCCGGTAGGCGTAGCGTGTCACGAGCGCCCAAGGCGTGTAGATTCGGCGCCGTCACGGATGAGGAAGGCTGCACCGGATCCGATTGCCCCTGCGGCGCTGCGTGGAGCCGTGGCCGGAAGCGGGCTCGTGCTGCTCGCGGCACTCGTCGGTGCTGCCGTGCGCCTTCTGCCTTGGGCGCTCGATCCGACGATCCCGTGGGCAACGCTCGCGCCCTTCGCGAAGAGCCTCCTCGCCGTCGCGATCGAAGCGGCCATCCTCACGGGCTGGCCGGTGGGATGGGCGCTCGCTGCGCAGCGCTTGGTCGAGCGCGGTGAAGCGCGAGTTCTCGCATCGCTCGGTGAGTCGCCCGTCCGAACCCTCGCGCGCCTGGCTCCTCAGGCCATGGTGTTCGTCGTCGTTCTCGCAGCGACCTCCGTGGCGCTCGGCCGCGAAGCTGCGGCTCCTGGGCGGATCGTCGACGCGCTGCTCGCCGAAGGGCGCGCGAATTGCGTGGCTTCGGAAGGCAAGCCGGCGACGTTCTCCGTGCCCTTCGTTTCGGCCACGTGGCTGTGCGGAGGCAACGTTCCGCGCCTCGTCGGACGCGCGCCGCTCGGAGGGATCGTCTTCACCGCCGCCGGAGCACGCGTCAGCGACGATCTGCGCCGGATCGATCTCGACGATGCTCGCCTCGCGCTCTCGGCGCCGGGGGAGGCGAAGACGCTCGGTCTACGCGTGCACGTCGCTTCGCTCACGCTCAAAGGCATGGCTCCGTGGGCACGGGCTTCCTCGATCCCCCCTGCGGTTCGGGCGCTCGTCGTCACGGCGTCGGGCCTGGCGGCGTCCTGTGCCGTCGTCTTTGCACTTTTGAAGCTCCGCCGTAGAAGGGTCGGGGGCGTCATCGCGGTCGCGCTCGGATCGAGTGGGCCTCTCGCGGCGCTGGGAGCGCTCCGTGGGCTCGAGCTTCGCATCCCGGACGTCGCGCCAGGGGCCTGGTTGCTGGTTTTCGTGTTCGTGCCCTGCGCCGCCGTGCTCGCCGTTTTTGCGGGTGCTATGGTTCTTACGGCGTTCGGTCGAGCCCGCTCGGGCAAGCAGGCCGCCGGCCGGTGACTCAAGACTCAGGACTCGAGACTCAAGACTCAACCGTGACGCTCGCGACGTTCGCGAGAAGAGCGGGCACCGGTCGCCGGCGACCGACCACCCCTCAGTGGTCATCCGTCACCTGTCACCCGCACCATGGGCGCCGACCGTAAAGACGCAGCGTGAAGACAGGTTAACGTTGTGAAGGTTGTCTTGCCGCGTGGGCGGCAGGCTGGTACGAAAACGGCAGGAGGCCACACAAATGGGGAGCATCGGAGCACCCGAGCTCATCGTCATCGCGCTGATCGCGCTCCTGCTCTTCGGAGCCGGTCGCATCGCGGACATCGGAAAGGGCCTCGGCCAGGGCATCAAGAACTTCAAGCAAGGCTTGAAGGAAGCCAGCGACGAGGACGACGACAAATCGTCCGACAAGCCCGCCAAGGCCGAGAAGGGCTGAGCGCCCTCCGCCCCGACGTCAGACCAAGAGACTCGAGACCGGCGTCTCGATCCGCTGTCCGGACGCCTAGTTTCGAGGCGTTCGGGGCGCGGTCAGACGCCGTTTCGCTTGATCTCAGCTTGCTTTCGGATCGCTGACGCGTCCGACGAAGAGGATGCGCTCGCTCTTCGTATCGCGAATGAAGAAGAGGAACGGGTGGTCGGCCTTGAACTCCACCACCGGGCCGACCGGCATGCTGGTCGTGCGCATGACGACGCCCGTGGCCGCGGCTGCCTCGGTGCCGGACTCGTCGACCGCAACCCACGTCTTGTGGACCACGTCGCTGATGAAGAGGCGCTCCGTGCCCTGCGGATCGGCGATGCCCGCGAAGTCCGCCTTGGGGGTGAAGGCAGCCTTCATCCCGAGATCCTGCAGCGCTGCGTTCATCGCTCCGCCCCACTGGAAGGTGAACTTCGGCAGCGTGACGGCGACGCGCGACGAGGCGAGCGCCTTCGTCCACGTGTCGAGCCCGCCCTTCGCGACGGCATCTTCGAGCTTGTCGAGACCCTTCGCGTCGTTCGGCAATAGAACGAGCATCGAGAGATCGCCGCCGTCGTAGTGCATCTCGAGAGCCTTCGCGCCCGCCGCGTCGGCGATACGGTGGGTCTCGGTCTCGTGCATCAGCGCGGTTGTGACCTTCTTGCCGGCGGCCGTCGTGAAGGCCTCGTCCTTCGTGGCCGTCTTCTGGAAGGGCAATGACCACTTCGCCTTGAAGTAGATGGCATTCGTGATCACGACGCGCGTGCGTGCGTCGACGCTGCCCTTCGGGAGGAGGTCCTTGATCTTGTCGGCGGTCTTCTGCGCGACCCAGCCATTGATGGTGGTCCGCGCCTCCTCGGTGCCGTGGACGAAATCGACGGGCGCCGTGGACGCGCCGAGCGCCGTCTCGACGAGCTTCGTGTAGTCGGGCTTGATCGCGAACGCCTTGTCCGCCCAGAGGCGATCGGCGACGACGAGCTCCGGACGCGCCGCGTCCTTGTTGTCTTTCGCGCCCTCTTTCGTGCCTCGCGCGGACTGCCACGCGTCGCTCTCGGCGCGTGCGAGCGCGGATGCCTTCTGCACGTCCGTCGAAAGCTCGAGCGTGCGCGCCATCTCCGACGCCGTTTCTCCGGCCGCCCCGAGGTACGCGGCCGAGAGCGCACGGCGGAGGCTCGTGCCCGAGAGCATCACGTTGCCCGGCGTCTTGCGCGCGCGTCCGTAAACCTTGAGTGCGAAGGCGTTCCCTGCGCGCACGTCGCTGGCGACGTCGGCATCGCTTGCGCCAAGCTTGTCGGCGTTCGTCTCGGCCTTCGGTGCAGGCATTGTTTCGCTCGTTTTTCCCGCGTCGCTCGTGGTGGCCGGCGCATTCGACGCAGCGGACCCCGCGTCCACGACTTCGGTCGAGGTTGGTGCGCTCGGTGGCGTCGATGAACCACTGCCACTTCCGCAAGCTGCGAGAGCATAAGAAATCGGAAGCGCAGCGAGTGTCGTGGCGATCGAGCAGAAGCGCATGAGGCCTGTTTTCGGCCCTTGTGCGGTGAACGTCAAGGCTCAGTCGCGTGATGCCACCGTGGCGATCACGGCGATCGTGAGTCGTCGGCGATCGAGCTGAGCGTGGCGCGCGATCCAGGCGAGAGAGCGCGCGGAAGTCTCTCGCTTCACGAGGAAAGCCTGGCTAGGCTATGCGCGTGCCTCTCTCGTTCGCCCGACGCCTCGACGTCGTTCAGCCCAGTGTCACTCTTGCTATGAACGCTCGCGCTGCGGAGCTCCGCAGCAAAGGCGAGGATGTCTTTGCCTTCGGCGTCGGTGAGCCGGACTTCGAGCCGCCGCAGTTCGTGCTCGACGGCGCGCGCGCCGCGCTCGAGAAGGGCGTGTCGAAATACACCGCAGTCACGGGCATCGCTGCCCTGAAGGAAGCGGTGTGCGCTCGCACGACGAAGGTCCGCGGTTGGACGCCCAAGCCCAACCAGGTGACGATCTCGGTTGGCGCGAAGCACGCGCTCTTCAATCTCGCGCTCGCTCTCTACGAGCCCGGTGACGAAGTCATCATCCCGGCGCCGTACTGGGTCAGCTACCCGGAGCAGGTGAAGATGTTCGGCGCGCAGCCGGTCATCGTCGAGACCGACGAAGCGAGCGGCTTCAAGATGAAGCCCGAAGCGTTCGCGAAGGCGTTCACGCCGAAGACGAAGGCGGTCATTCTCTGCACGCCGAGCAACCCCACGGGCTCCGCGTACAACGAGAGCGAGCTCCGCGCGCTCCTCGAAGTCTGGAAGAAGAGCGACGCGTGGCTCATCGTCGACGAGATCTACGCGGACCTCGTCTACGACGGCTTCAAGCACACGTCGGCCGCGACGATCGCGAGCGACCTGCTCGACCGCATCGTCGTCATCGACGGCGTCTCGAAGACGTACGCGATGACGGGCTGGCGCGTGGGTTGGTCGATCACGCCGCCGGCGCTCGCCAAGAAGCTCGACGTCGTGCAGGGCCAGAGCACCACGAACGCGTCCGCCATCGCGCAGTACGCGGCGGCCGCGGCGCTCACCGGTCCGCAGGAGGCGGTCGAACAGATGCGCGCGACGTTCGAGAAGCGTCGCAACGTGATGGTCGAAGGTCTCCGATCGATCCCGGGCGTCTCGTGCCGCATGCCGGAGGGCGCGTTCTACGCCTTCGCCGACTGCCGCTCGCTCTACGGCATTCCGTACAACGGCAAGCCGATCGCGAACGACGAGGACGTGGCCTTCTTCCTGCTCGAGAAGGCGCACGTCGCGGCGGTGCCCGGCGGTGCGTTCGGCGCACCGGGCTATGTGCGATTCAGCTACGCCACCAGCGAAGATCGAATTCGCGGTGGCATCGCAGCGATCCTGAAGGCCGTCGAGGCCGCCAAGAAGGCGTAAGCCGGAAAGAGAAAGAGGGGGGCTGCCATGGTTCGCGTCTACCTCGGCTCCGACCACGCGGGCTTCCAGCTGAAGGCAACGATTGCCAAGAGGCTGCGAGAGCTCGGCCACGAGACCGTGGACTGCGGCCCCGCTCAGTACGACCCCGAAGACGACTACCCGCCGTACTGCCTGCGTACGGCGGCGCGAACGGTGGCCGATCCGGGCAGCCTCGGGATCGTCATCGGCGGTTCGGGCAATGGTGAAGCGATCGCCGCGAACAAGGTGCCTGGAACGCGATGCGCGCTCGCCTTCAGCGAAGAGACCGCGCGTCTCGCGCGCGAACACAACGACGCGAACGTTCTCTCGCTCGGCGCGCGCATGGTGCCCGAGGCGGACGCGATTCGCTTCGCCGAGATTTTCGTGGCCACGCCGTTCAGTGGTGAACCTCGCCATCGTCGTCGTATCGCCCAGCTTGCGGCGTACGAGCGGTCCGGCGAGCTGCCGAAAATCGACTAGTCGGCGCGTCGACACATATTGAAACGTTCCGACACGAACGCGGTCACTCGGCTTGCCGGGCGCCGCGTGCGCGTGTCTGCGCACCTCTGCTTTGGACGGCGCGTCGTGTCGTGAACGTCGGTCCGCGGCTTGTGGATTCGTGTCGACGCGAACGCGTGAACGCACTCGATTCGCCGCAAGAATCGGTCTTTTCGCGCGCGCCGAACGTGCCTCCGCGATGGCGGATGCGCATCTCCGTGTGAACGTGCCCTCTGACATTCACGTCATGGAGGTGTAACGCGCGCGCGACATGCCCGCTCACACGCGCGCTCGTCGGCGCACCCTGTTGAATTTCGCACTCGCTCCTTGGACGACGACGAGGATTCTTGTGTTCCTCCGATTTCGTGTACCCTCCGTTTCCGGCCCCACGGGGCAGGAGGACGACGTCGGCTTCTCGGTCGTTCCGTTGGTTTGCAGATCTTCTCGATCCCCTCGATCCGTTGATGTGCAGACCGTTCGAATCTTCTGAGAGCAACTTCGTCAATCGTAAGTCCGGGGCGCCCGCTGGCCTCTGCCAGTCCCAGCCCAGCGTTCCTAAGGAGAGCTTCGTATGAACATCAAAAATCGCTTCTCGGCGTCCCTCGCGCTCGCCGCGGCCCTGGCGCTGCCCATTCTGACGAACGGCTGTTCGAGCGACAGCCCGCTCAGCCAGAACGGTCTCTGCTGCACCGATTTCAAGATCGGCGCCGACCTCTCGGGTGTCGACTTCGGTGTCGATGCGTCGATCAAGGGGCAGTTCACCGCGTTCGCGCAGGCGTCGGCCGACCTCTCGGCCACGGCGACGGGCGCCCTCGGGGACGTGACGTCGGCTTGCCGTGCGATCGCGCAGGCGGGTGGAGCGAACACGGACAAGGACGACGAAGCGGCCACGAAGTCGGAGCAGGATCGCGTTGGCTTCTGGTGTGATCTCGCCGTTGCGCGCATCACCGCCACGGTGAAGGCGTCCGGCTCGCTCAAGATCGATGTTCAGGCCCCGCAGTGCGAAGCGTCGGTTTCGGCGTCGGCGAAGTGCTCGGCCAACTGCAACGTCTCGGGCGGTTGCGACGTCAAGGCGAAGCCCCCGACCTGCGAAGGCGGCAAGATGGAGATCTCGTGCTCGGGCGGTTGCACGGCGGAAGCCGGCGCGAGCGTCACGTGCGAGGGCGGCTGCACGGGTACCTGTGAAGGCTCGTGCTCCGCTGAAGGCGGCGTCTCGGTCGACTGCGAAGGCAAGTGCGAAGGTACCTGCGAAGCGGGCGGCTCGGCGAACGGCAGCGGCGTCCAGGCGGACGGCTCGTGCAAGGGCAAGTGCAACGGCACCTGCACCGCCAGCGCGACGGCGCCCAAGGTCGAGTGCAAGGGCACGTGCAAGGGCTCCTGCTCGGCGAAGTGCGAGGCGAAGGCCGGCGCGAGCGTGAAGTGCGACGGCAAGTGCGACGCGAAGGCGGAGCCGATCTCGTGCAAGGGCGGTACGCTCAAGGCGAGCTGCGACGTCGACGCGAAGTGTGACGCGAACTGCAACGCCAGCGCCCAGGCGAAGGCCGAGTGCACGCCGCCCCGCGTGGACATCGTCTTCACGGGCAACGCGACGGCCGAAGTCAACGCGGTCATCGACGCGCTCAAGTTCAACCTCCCGAACATCTTCCTCGTCGTGAAGGCGCGCGGTCAGGCGTTCGTCGACCTCACGGCGACCGTCGCCGGAAACGCCGACGCGGTCTTCGAGCCGGGTAACCTGAGCGTCAAGGGCGCGGCGTGCCTCGGCGCGATCGTCCCCGCGATCGTCAAGGCGGGCACGGACATGGGCGCGACCTTCAAGGCGGCGGGCAAGGTCTCGGCGTCGGTCGGCGGCTGATTCCAGCCCACACGGTCGTCACCCGATGTGACGGCCGCTCCATCTGAGCGAGGCGAGCATCCTACGGGGTGCTCGCCTTTCTCCTTTTGTCCCATCGAACGCGTGTGGGAGCTCGCTCCGCGGTGGCCTGCACCATGCAAGTTCTGCGAACATAGAGCGTTCCAAAAGACGAACGCGGTTCACCGCAAGGAGAGCTTGGAATGAAGATGAAGCCCCGACTGACGACGCCGCTCGCCATTGCCCTCGCACTGGCCATTCCGGTTCTGACCAACGGCTGCAGCAGCGATCCCACGAGCCTCGCGGACGGAGTGTGCTGCACCGACTTCAAAGTAGGCGCGGACTTGTCGGGCGCCGATTTCGGCGTCGACCCATCGATCAAAGGACAGTTCCTCGTTCTCGCGCAGGCCGCGAGCGACTTCAGCGTGACCGCGCAGGGCATGCTCGATGACGTGACGGCGGCGTGCAGTGGCATCGCGCAGGACCTCGGCGCGACGGCGGACGAGCAAGCGCAGGCCAACGGTTCGGGCGACGGACAAGCGAAGGTCAATGCGTGGTGTTCGCTCGCGGTCGCCAAGCTCACCGCCGCCGGTGTTGCGAAGGGTACCCTCGACATCGAGCCTCCGCAGTTCAAGTGCGAGGCGTCGGTGAAGGCCAAGGCGGACTGCCAGGCGAAGTGCTCGGTCGACGGCAAGTGCGATGTCCAGGCGAACCCGCCGAGGTGCGAGGGCGGAACGCTCAGCGTGGAATGCAGCGGCAAGTGCACGGCGGACGCGAAGGCGCCTTCGTTCCAGTGCAAGGGCTCGTGCAGCGCGGCGGTGAAGGGCACGTGCACGGCGCAGGGCGGCGTCGCGTGCGAAGGCAAGTGCGATGGTACGTGCAAGGCGTCTGGAGGCGGCGGCAACGGCGGCATCCAGGCGGACGGCACCTGCAAGGGCACGTGCCAGGGCACGTGCTCGGCCACGGCGCCGGGGGCGAAGTGCGACGGCACGTTCGAAGGCGAGTGCCAGGGCACGTGCGAAGCGAGCGGAGGCTCGGCGAAGGTCGAGTGCAGCGGCAAGTGCGATGCTCAGGCGACGCCGCTCAAGTGCGAAGGCGGCTCGCTCAAGGGCGGCTGCCAGGTCGACGCGAAGTGTGATGGGAACTGTGATGCGAGCGTGAGCGCGAAGGCGAGCTGCGACGTGCAGCCGTTCTCGATCTCGGCCAAGGGCAACGCGAACGCGAAAATCGACGCGGCGATCGCGACGCTGAAGGTGAACCTGCCGAAGCTCGTTCTCGCCGTTCAGGCGCGCGGCCAAGCGATGGGCAAGGTCGCGGCGACGTTCACGGGCGACGCGGCGGTCGACCTCGTGGCCGACCCCGGCAAGCTCGGAGTCAAGGGCGCCGCGTGCGTCGGCGTCATCGGACCGACGCTCTTCGCAGCCGGCAAGAACGCCGCCGCGTCGATCTCGGCGGGCGCCAAGGTCACCGGTCAGGTCGGTCTCTGAGTCAGCGCCTCACGAGCTTCACGATGAGGTGACTTCGGCGAAGATCCGGAGCACCTCGTCGCGGGGCAGCTTCGCTTCGCCCGCTTCGAGGCGGTCGAGGGTGGCGACAGCTAGGCGAACCGGGAGCTCGCAGAAGCGGCGGGCTCCCGGAGGAGCCGAGGCCTTCGACAGGAGGGCCGTGTAGTCCTGGGCCTTCGCCAGATCGGCGCGGGCCTTTTGCATGATCTCCGCGCGAGGGACGTTGCGTGGAAGATACAAGCGACCTTCTTTCGCGTCGGCGTTGGCGTCCTTGAGGATGTTCACGAGCTGCAGTCCCTCGCCAAACCACTGGGCGAGCGCCATCAGTGAGGGGCGCTCGTTTTCGACCGAGGGCGTCGCGATCGCGAAGAGCACCGTGAGCAGTTCGCCCACGATGCCGGCGACGGCGTAGCAGTACGCTTCGAGATCGGGCACGTCGTCGAGCTGCATCGCGCCGTCGTCCGACTGGCGGGCCACGAACTCGGCCATCTTGCGGGTGGTCCGAATCACGTCGTCCCGCACGGCGCGTGCTGCGCGAGGCTCCATCGCGTCCAACGACGCGCGCACGCCTTCGCTACGACGCAGAAGCTGCATGCATCCCGCGTCGTCGATGGGGGCGTCTTTCTCGACGAGCGAGATCCAACGCCGCGCCTCGCTCGTCGACGAAGAACGCCCTCCGAGCCAAGACGCGAACGAGACGAGTGCCTCGTGTCTGCGATCGCGACCCCACCGAGGAGCGTCTTCGAGCGTGTCGGCGATTCGCAGGAGCAGATACGCGATGCCGACCTGCGTGGTCAGAGGCTCGGGCAAGAGCGGGATGGTGAGGGCGAAGGTGCGGCTCGTTTTCGCGAGAAGCGATGCGATTTCGTCTTGCGTGAGCGCGCTCGTCTCCGTCTCGACGTTCATCGTCATGCCGCATTGGTAGCGATCTCGAGCTGCGCGGACAACCCCCGCCGAGCGAAGCTCGAGATCGGGTGTTACGTCGGTCGTCATGGGAGCTCCGTACTCGCTCTTTGCGTCCATCACCGCGATCCTCGTCCTCTCCGCTTGTTCGTTCGAGCAGCACGAAGCCGTGGGCGAAAACCAGATCGTCTTCGGCATCACCCAGTCGATCTCGGCCGACACCGGGCAACCCACCACCAAGGCGGCGTACGAGCTCCTGGAGCTCGACTCCCAGGGGTGGAAGACCCGCGCGTTCGTCGACCACGGGCGCAGCTGCTGGCTCGAACGTCTCGACTCTCGACTCGGTCAACCTCGCGTCGAAAGTGGTGTGGCAACCTTCCGTGGTGGCTCCCTACCGACCACGGGGCTGGCTGTCTTGGCCAACGCAAATACGAACGACAGCCGCGTGGCCGAGGCCGTGGTGAGCGGCTCGGCGTGGGCGGACGGAGACACGCTCACCTTCGAAGCGCATGGCTTCGCAATGCCGAACGTCGGTCGCGTTCGTCTCCAGGCACCCTCGACCCTCGCCGTGGCCACCCCCGCGCCCCCCTCTGCAGGCGCCAGCGAGCTCGCCATCTCGACGAAAGGGGACTTCACGGTCACGTGGGCTTCGGATGAAGCGAAAGGAGGTCACGTTTCGAGCGACAAGGTCGCGGTGGTCCTCGAAGCCGACGGCGCCGGCCAAGCTGGAGCGACGGCCGTCGAGCTGCGCTGCTTCTTCGAGCGAAGCGCGGGGACGGGCGTAGTCCCGAAGGACGAGCTCTCCGCCTTCCTGACCGCCACGAGGCAGGCTCAGCCTTCGACCTCGCAGGACGGCGCGGTCCACGGCAAGCTCACCGTGGCGACCCACACGCAGAAGTCCCTCACTCGCCCGGGCGGATGGGTGATCTACGTCGTGGCCGAGGCTATGGCGCGAGAGCAGCCGTTCGCGGCACGAGATTGACGGCACCCCCCACAAAGCCTAGTGGGGAGGCCATGTCCGACACTGCTACGGGAACTGGCGGAGCCAGCCGCGTCATCTCGAACGAGGACCCGCTCCCTGGGGTCAAGCACATCATCCTCGTGATGAGCGGCAAGGGCGGTGTCGGTAAGAGCACGACCGCGACGAACCTTGCCATGGCGCTCTCGCGTCGCGGCTTCCGTACCGGCCTGCTCGACGCGGACATCTACGGTCCCTCGATCCCCACCATGTTCGGCGTCGCTGGTCGTCCGGTCTCGACCGACGGCAAAACGATCGAGCCGCTCGAGCGCTTCGGCATCAAGCTGATGTCGATCGGATTCCTTCTCGAGGATCCGAAGTCGGCCGTCATCTGGCGTGGACCGATGCTCCACGGTGCGCTCCAGCAGTTCCTCAAGGACGTGAACTGGGGGGACCTCGACTTCCTCGTCCTCGATCTTCCGCCCGGCACGGGTGACGTTGCGCTCACGCTCTCGCAGCGCGCGTCGGTCACGGGCGCGGTCGTCGTGACCACTCCGCAGCAGGTCGCGACCGACGACGTCTACAAGGCGATCTCGATGTGCCAGAAGGTGAACATCTCCGTTCTCGGCATCATCGAGAACATGAGCTGGTTCATCGACACCGCCGGCGTGAAGCACGAACTGTTCGGCACGGGCGGTGGTCAGGCCGTCGCCGACTTCGCGCAAGCTCCGCTCCTCGGTCAGGTGCCGATCGATCAGTCCGTGCGCGAATGGGGCGACAAGGGAACGCCGGTCGTGCAGGCTGCACCCGATGGTGCGATCGCGACCGCGTTCATGGCGGTAGCGGACAAGCTCCTCGAAGTCGTTGCCGCGCGTGCCGACGAAGAAGAGGGCGGCCCCGTCATCGATCGAAGCGGCGGAACGGGCGGCAAGCGCCGGCTTCCTGTTTCGAAGTGATTCGCGCGTAGGCGTAGGTTCGAGCCCACAGCTCGGATTCGAACCTACGAACGAACGCGAACGACGCGCGAACGAACCAAGCGGTCGCGTACGAGTCGTTCAACGACGCTCGAAAAGAGCGCGAAAACACGCCAAAAAATAGAGGGCATTCGTCCTCACCCGCTGAAAGTTTTACGGAATCTGCGAGGCTCGAAACGCAGATTCCAAGACGGCGGTCGTGGATCCGCGGCGCACCATCTGGCCGCGGATTTTCCGTGTGCTTTATTCGGCTAACGGATCACCGATGCTCGGGGCGTCGGTCGAACGGCTTCCTCTTTCCAGAGCGGGTCACAATGAACGTCTCCTCCAAGAACGCGTTGGTCGGTCTTTGTGCGCTCGCATGCACGGCCTTCGTTGTCGTGGCATGCGGCTCGTCGGACGAGAGCAAGTTCGGCGATCAGGGCCCGCCGCTCGCCGACTTCGAAGAGAGCGGAGCGAAGCTTGGTGATCCCAACGTGACGCCGGACGGGGGCGACGTCTACGCGAACGATCCGCCTCCGCAGTGGTGTGGCCCTGCGGGCCAGCCCGAGCCGCCGAAGCCCGGTGGCACGCAGGAGTGTCCCGACGACAAGAACAAGCCTGGCTGCGCCTGCAAGACCGCGGGCGAGACCGCGGCATGCTGGACCGGCCTTCGCGCCAACCGCGGACTCGGCGTCTGCAAAGACGGCCAGACCACCTGCAAGCAAGTCGGCGAGACCGGTCTCGTCTGGGGCGACTGCGTCGGCGAAGTTCTCCCGACCTCGGGCGCCACGAAGGGCCCCGACGCCTGCCAGTGCTTCTCCGCCGGCCAGTGGAAGATCGCGAACCTCGTGCCCTGCTACTACGAGTACACGAACAACGGCGCTCAGAGCTTCTGGTCGATCTCCTCGCACATCGACAGCGGCAACGGCAACGCGGTGTGCCCCGCGGCAGGTCCGAAGCCCGGCGCGGCGCCCGCCGAAGACTGGTCGACGAGCACGCTGAAGGCGGACTGCGCCGGCACCTTCCACATCTGTTACCGCATCAAGGTCGGTGACTCGGCCAACCCGAGCCCGAGCGACTGCATCGTCGGCGAAGCCTGCACGGACGGCGACTACACCACGCCCGGCGCCGAGCAGCCCTGGCCGAACCTGAAGGGCTGGCTCGGCAAAGACGATGCGTGCGCTCAGAAGTGGTACGGAATCATGACGACGCAGCCCGACAAGAGCCCGGGCTACGGCGAAATGGTGGTGAAGGGCAAGTCGGTCCGCTGCGACGTCATCGACGACGGCGCCGGCAACGACTTCGTCTTCAACCGCCTGCAGTACTGCCCCTCGAAATGCCAGACGAACAACACCGACCCCGTCTGCGTCGAATGCGGCCAAAAGGGCCAAGGCGAATTCTGATCTCGAATCCGTCGCCGATTCATAACTAACCAATGCCAGTGTCCGGACTCCCGGTCGCGGGCATTGTGCTTTTAGTGGGCCATCGGGCAGACCGATACCCCAGAGGAGCAGGCTCCGCGCACCGCAAGTAGCGCATGGTGCCTTTCCAAGCTCTCATTGCGGATTTCAACTTGCTCCGAGGCCGCCCGTCGTTGAAATCGTGCACTTGGGCAGTTGTTGACTGTCTATCGGTGTGAGCAGCGTGAACCGGTGTGCACTGGGTTCTTGGTGGATTGATATTAGTTGAACACCAAGGTTCCCATTGCTGCACCCGTGTACAGTCCGCTGGGCGGCGCAATGTTGGAAGTTACCCAGCCAGCGGAGCCCACACGCTTGTACTCGGTTTGGGTTGATGAGCAAAACGCGTCGACTTGGAACTGGTTGGTGTCAACGTTGTACGCGGCACCACCGAGTCCCAGATCTCCGTAGGCTGAATTGGGGCATGGCGAACCAAGCTTGTTGTTCGAGTGAAAACCAAAGCCGTCCGAATAGTTGTGACGGGTCAGTGTCGATGTGTATGGGTTCGAGCTGAACGTGTTGAAAAAGATGCTCAATGTCCCGCTTCCTGACGAGACGGCATTCACCGGTCCTTCAATTGGTCCAGGCATTGTCCATTGATCCTGCGCCCACGTCGTTCCTCCGTCCGCCGAGTAGAGATGTGTCAACATGTTAGATGCTGAACCGATTGTGTTTGATAGGAATACATCTGAGCGGAGGGGGCCCACGAAACCGCAGAGAGGCCCACTCGACCTCCACTCAGACTTGGATATGCATTCGCAACAAAGGTCCAGTTGCTCATAGTCTGGTTTAGTCGTGAGTACGTTCGTCTGAAAATTGCGTGTTGCGAGCCAGAATAGCCCAGGCTGAATACCGTGACATTGTCGGTTCCTGGCTCGAACGCTGCGCCCGGCGTTCCGTAGATCGACCACCCTGCAGGGCTACCCCAGTCGTCGAACCACGTGGAACCGGTCGTCTGGCGGACGCCGTGGTGAATCATTGTTCGATTCTTGCCGACGTAGAACACGTCGTAACCCGTACCACTGACCCCGACACCGGATGGTGTTGTTGTGTTTGTCTGGTTGAGCGAAGTGACAGGTAGAGATTCGTAGCCTGCTGGCGATACGAGGCTCCACGCTCCTAGTTCGTAGGCACGATAAAGGCTTGAAGTGGTGGCGCCACTAATCTGTGACGCGAGCATAAATCGAAATGGAATTACCGTCGAGCTGGCCTGCTTTGTGCTTCGGACACTGTCCACCTCTTCTTGCGAGTCCTCCGTGGCTAGATCTTGTCCAACGCATCCTGAAGCGAGAGCGGAGATGGCTGCCGTGAGTAGTGCTGATTTGATGGAATATGATTTCATAGTGACCTTATTGATTTGATGGGAAGGGTGTGTTGGTGCTCGCCTGGTATCGTTGCGACCAAGTAGTCGACGGCGGGGAGCATGTCTGCGTATTGCAATATCGCGGGTTGGTGGATGTTGCTATCGAGAGGACGATCGCGCCCACTTCGAGCGTCGTATTTGGTCCAGTGCGTGTGCTCGAAACAGATGCGCTGGAGTTGCAGTCGAGCACGCGCTCTGCATTCAAAAAGGCAGTGACTTGCCGTAAGGACGATTGGTGGCGTCAACAAGTGTCCTGTACATCCCGCGCCGATGAACGCCGTCGAGTTCGCTTCGGTGCATTGGGATCGGGGAGCTCGCCGTTTCCGTGAATTTCAGCCGTTGATGCGTGTTTAGGTGGCTCGATTGCCGGCGCTATGTCGGTCGAGCACGCAGAGAGTGACAGGACGAGCAGCCAACGTACCGAACTCGATTGCCACTGCGAAATTGGTGGGCATTGCTTGCTCACGTGTTGCCGTGGATTGCGCTACTTGTGATGGGCTTCTGTCAAAAGCCTCGTGGCGTTGCGGGAGGGGGGCGCATACGCGACTTGGGTCTGCACCGAGGTGCACGTGTCGAGGTCTACCTTGTGTTGATGCTTTCCGCCATCCTCCCTACGGAGGATGCTTCGCAAATTCGTGTTCCAATGTTTGAACCACTAGTGGACACGCACGTCAGCGTCGAGCCGGCCGCGACCCATAGCGGGGAGGCTTGTTGCGAAACGGAACGTCTAAAGCAAGGCCTTGCGCTCTGCTCCCGTGATGGTGTGATTCTCCGCGGGGTCGGAGACGGACATCATGACTTGCCATGAGTGGAGGCGCAGCTTCCATCGCCGTTATCGGGAGATGCGCCGTGGTGACGCCGTCTGATCCCGGACGATGGAGCTTCTCGCTCTCCCATGAGCTATCTCGTCCAGTCGCGAGCAGCGCTCGCGAGCGATGACTCGCGGAGCACGCACTCTTCTTCGGTTTTTCTTTCTTCTCCTCAGTTGATGGGGGCGGAGCGGAGTACGCATGGCAGCAAGCTTGCCCGGAGACCGTGAAGGTAGACGGCGTCTTGGGAGCGACTAGTCACGCGCGAGCCCCCGCGAGCTTTCCGGATGCATCTCATGACCTCTCTAGCTGGCCACTCAGGCACGCACACGGACCTGCCGTGCTCGTCACCCAGGCTCCCGGTCGTTCACAACGGACGCCACGAAGGGGGCCCCGGAGTTCATCACGCGAAACCACGCGGTGACTCAGAACGGCCCCTCCGCCAGCCGGAGTACACCAGTGACCAGATGAGCCTTGCCCGCGAGGTGGCCATTCCGGACAGCTGGTGCCCCCTCTGCGGCCACGCGAAAGCATCGGTTCGACGTCTCAAACCTATTTCCGCGGTAACGGCGACGCCTCAACGACGGCAGCCGCCTTCTCGATTTCGCCGGAGGTGACCTCACTCCGGATTGGTGCCGGCACCTCCGGACCCCAGAAGTCCCAGCCCTCCGGCCAGTAGGTGCAGGCACGGTCAATCGCGGGCCGACTATCGACGGGAGCGTCCCTCAGGCGACCGTCGAGCTCACCCGCCACTGTCATCCAGTGTCCCGCCACTGGTTTCTTCTCACTCCAGAACCCGAGGCTGTTTCTTTGGGGATCGCGCGTTAGCCGCAGCCACACGCGATCCGTAGCGAACACTTGAAGTTCGTATCCTTGATCGTAGCCCACTCGCACCTTCGCAATGAAGTTCATGGTTCCTCACTACTTGTGACCTAACTGAAACTCTATCAGCGTGCTCGGATCGAGCGTGCCGGGGCGCACTCGAGGGGCGCGTTTGACTCGCGTGCGCCGACCTCGTTACGCACGAGATCGTCGCACCGCATGCGCTCGAGCGGGTCGCGCTGCGCGCGACGCGCTTTGGCCTCGCGCGTGCGCTCACCGCCGGCGATCGTGAGAAGGTTCGCTACGGCGCTTAACGCGAGTCAAACGCGCCCCCCGAGCGCGCCCCTTCCATTGCGCGCTTGCTTCGCTCGATTGCTCGGGCGCGTCAGGTGCCAGCGTCCGGTTTCGCTCCACTGCGCTCCACTGCACAGGCGCTGGATCGAGGCCGAGTACACGCCGACGAGGCATCGCCTGCTGACCGCCCGTGAGCCATCGCGCCCCTCAGGGCGTATCCCAGATTATGGAGCGCCGCGAAACTGCGAGCGAAACTGGAACGGCGAATCGAAGATGTCCCAGTCGTTCTCCAGGACGTCGACGCTTGCGGCGACTACAGCGAATCGTTTCCCGCCGGAGACCAACATCCGCACGTCGTCGGGGGCAGGAGCGTTGCCCAAGGTAGCTTCGAGCAATCGCAGCTCCTCCGCGGTAGCCTGACCCAGCGTCAGGCCGCGAAATACGCGCGGTAGGCTCATGTACTCGACGCCTAGAAAGATGAGATCGACGTTTGTTCGTCGCTCCGGAGAGGTGCCAGTCGCCGGAGCCTTCGGACTTCGAATCAGGAGCTGCCCATGGCTGATCTGGTACTCCCAGACCTGGAAGTCTCTGTCGTCCGTTCGCGGGGCGGGCTTCGTCTTCACAAGGCCTTCTCTAAAGCCATTAGGTTATCGAGCGCCGGGTCGTCGTCGAGCACGGCTACGGCACGTGGTCGACCGACGCATGGATATGTCGTGCGGGCTAGGCTCGTTCGATCCAATGTGGAGGCCGCATCTCCATCTCCGCCGCGATCTGCTTGATTTCATGGCGTACAGAATCCGGCACGTCAACGTCGTATTCCTCTAATTGTGTCCAGAAGTTTTCCAGCGCCACGCCTGGCTCACGTGCCGCGACCAGCGACTGCATGTCATCGAGCTGATCCTTCGGCAGCCAACCTTCCGCATTCCGCAGGATGATTGCCAATCGCTCCTCGATGCGACGCAAACTCATCGTCTACCTCTAGAATGGAAACGCGGTCCTTTGCGCGAGTCTGTCGCGAACTCCGTTCGAAGCGCAACGGAGTTGCGCTGCAGGCCACTGACGGCACAGGCGCTCGGCGGCAGCAGCGAGGTCCCAAGCGTCCGAGTTCGATGCCGGGATCACAACCTAGACGCTGCCGAGCGAGTCTTCGGTCGCGCAGATTCGAAGCCCGGGGCTCGGGGGCCGGGCCCGCGGCGTGGCTCGACGCGCGAGGGCCCTAAATTGCATTGAACGTCCGCGTCATGAACACGCTGTACGGGTCCTCGACGTAATTCGCAAAAGGACCGCAAGATGTGAATCCGAATTGCGCATACAGCTGCCGCGCCGGCTCGAATGCGGCCGCCGAGCCGGTTTCGAGGCTCAGCCGCTGGTAACGGCGACGCTCGGCTTCAGCGAGGATATGCTGCAACATCAGCCTCGCCACGCCCTTACGTCGATGATGCCTGGACGTGCGCATCGACTTGATCTCGCCATGCGTGGGGTCGAGTTGTTTGATCGCGCCACAACCAAGTAACTCGCCATCCTCCCAGACCGTCCAGAACGTGATTTCCGGCCGACGAAGGTTCTCCAGATCGAGCGCATGGATACTCTCCGGCGGCGAATGCAGCGCCATGTCGTCGAGATGCTCTTGCAGCAAGGCTGCGATCTCGGCGCCGTGAAAATCGTCGATACGGATATCCATGGGTATGCTCGCCTTAGGTCCAATCAAGCGTCGAGCGGCAAGTTAGCTCGACTCCGGCTCTGCCTTGTGGATCGGGGCCTCGCGATGGCGCTTGCGCGGGGTGAGCTTCGGCGGGCGCGTGCCCTTGCGGATGGCGCCCGCCACCGGAACGTAGGAGAGCTCCTTCTTCGCATCGACGGCGCGAAGCATCAGACCTCCGCGGCTCATGTCGCCGCGACCGACGAACTCGCCGGGGAAGAGCAGGCGATTGCCGAACACCTCGAGGAGCGCGTCGACGTACTTCGCGCTCGCGATGCTTCCGAGTAGGACGACCTCGTCGGCAGCGGCGAGGTTCTCGGAGACGAGCTTGGCGTCGCGCACGAGTGGCTTGCGGAAGGCCGGCTCGTCGGGGTGGATGTTCGTGCTCGAGAACGCCTCGAGGTGCTCGAGGCAGACGCGGGTGGTGACGGGCACGAGGCCGCGGTTCTGGGTGATGACGAGGGCGCCGTTGCCCATCCAGCTGGCACCCGAAGGCGCACGGGCGAACGCGTTCGCGTAGGCGAGTTTGCCGCGAAAGTAGAGGCCGCTCACGAAGCGGAAGACCTCGCCGATCGGGCAGCCTTCGATCGTGCGAAGTTGCGCGGCCAGAGGGAAGCTCGCGCCCTCGCGGAAGAGCATGGCGCCTCGCTTCCCGTCGAGCCTCGCGGGCGAAAGCAGAAAGACGCGAGCAGGCGCCGCCATCGGCCTTGGTTTAGCAGATCGGGCCACTCGGCTCAGGCTGTGCCACGGCAGGCCGGCTATGGCAGGGCGATCCTGCTTTGGCGGAAGTCGGAAACGCGAACCGCTGGATATTCCAAGGCTGACCTCGTGGTGCGGTGCTTGCTAAGCAGACCTGCCCGCGCGAAGCGGGACGGAAAAGAGGGGAGCGCGATGAGGGGGATTGGACGTAGCAGTTGGGCGCGCGGGGTCGTCCTGGCAACTCTCGTCGTCGGCGCCGTCGCCGCGGGCTGCTCGAGCCAATCGTCCTCACCGGTCGGCCCGGCCCCGAACGACGAGGACTCGCCGTGGCCGCGACACTTCCCGGAAGATGATTCCGCGGCACCCTCGCCCACGTCGAGGCCGCCGACGCCGTCGAGTGGCTTGCTACCGCAGTTCGGCCGCACGGTCATCCAGGCCGACGCGCCGCCTCCGCTGTCGGGAGGAACGCTGCTCGTGACCGAGGACGGCGTCGCCGTCGCCGCCGATCCGGATCGCGACCAGGTTTACGTGGTCACGCTCTCCGACCGAACCGTCAAGAAGGTCTTCCTCGGCAAACACGACGAGCCTGGTCGTGTCGTCGTCGACGATGCCGGCCGCGCGCACGTCGTGCTTCGGCGTGGTGGTGCCGTCGCGACGATCGACATCGCGACGGGAACGCTGCTCGCTCGGCGCGACGTTTGCCCCGCACCTCGCGGCATCGCATTCGACAAGAATCGGAGCCGGCTGCTCGTGGCCTGTGCCGACGGTCAAGTTGCTGCATTGCCGCCTGCGCCCGACGGCGCCAAGGTCGCCTTCACCACACTCGAGCGCGATCTTCGCGACGTGGTCGTCCTCGGTGATCGCATCTTCGTGAGTCAATTCCGTTCGGCCAAAATCTTCGAGCTGACGACGGAGGGCGTCCTTCAGGCGTCGATTGCCGTCGTTGACGATCCGATGGTCGAGGCGACACTCGCGTGGCGAATGATCTCGCCGTCGGCGGCAGCTCCTGTCGACGCCTCGACGGGCGACGATACGACGCTGCCCGTCGTGCTCCATCAGCTCGCATCGCGCGCCCCGCTGAGCACCTCGCCTGGCGGCTATGGCGGCAACGGTTCTCCAGGGGGCGGCGACGTCGACGGGTGTCAAATTCACAAGAGCACCACGTCGATGCTACGCGCGGCGAGTGACCGGACCTATCTCCTGCCGACCAATGTCGTGCTGCCTGTCGACGTTGCGAAGGTCAAGGCAGGCTATGCGGTCGTGGCCGCTGGAAACGGGCATACGCCAGGCCTGGCGCAAGTTTACGTCATTGCCAGCGACAGAAAGTCGATAGAGGACGGCGTCTGCAATCTCCCAATACCGGTCGAGATCACGGGACAGGCCACTTCGGTCGCGGCCTATCAAGACTCCTTCGTGGTTCAATCGCGTGAGCCTGCCTCGCTTGTCATTCCGCCGACCAACCTCGTCATTCCGCTCGACGATACGAGCCGCGAAGACACCGGACACGCCATCTTCCATTCGAACTCCGGAGCGGGCCTTGCCTGTGCGTCGTGCCACGGAGAAGGCGGCGACGATGGCCACGTGTGGGACTTCGACAAGATCGGCACGCGCCGCACGCCTTCGATGCACGGCACGCTCGCCGGCACGGCCCCGTATCACTGGAATGGCGAAGAGAGCGACCTCGGGCGCCTCACCGACGACGTGATGACCGGACGAATGAGCGGTCCGGTGCTCGCGCAGGACCAGAAGAACGCTCTCCAGAGCTGGCTCTTCGCGCTTCCCGCGCCCGCCAAATCGGGGATTCTCGACGACCTTGCCGTCGCCCGTGGAAAGAGCCTTTTCCAAGATTCCAACGTGGGCTGCTCGACGTGCCATTCCGGGGCGCAATTCACGAATTCGATGACCGTCGACGTCGGTACTGGAGGGGCCTTCCAGGTTCCGCCGCTGGTTGGCGTCGGCGCCCGTGCGCCGTTCTTGCACGACGGCTGCGCCACCACGCTTCGCGACCGCTTCGGTGCCTGCGGTGGTGGTGACTTCCACGGCCACACGTCGTCACTCACGGATACGCAAATTGGGGATTTGATCGCGTATCTCGAGTCCCTTTGATTCGATAGAGTTTCATCCGCGTCGACAAGCCGAATGGGATTCGCGCCGTGCATTCGCAAAGAGGGGACTCGACCATGAAGACGAGACACACGTGCGGGTTGGGAGGTCTCCTCCTTGGAACGTTGGCCGTCATGGCAGGATGTTCGAGCGGGGTATTTCCGGGCTCGTCGGGGTTCGATACGTCCAACCCCGATGGACCGCCCGACAACGTTCCTCCGGGCACCGAGATAGGCGAGCCGGCCATGCCACCCAAAGGCCCGCAGCCGCAGTTCGGTCGAACGGTCACGCAAGCCGACGCGCCTCCGCCGCTTTCGGGAGGGACGCTGGTCGTGACGGAGGAGGGAATCGCCGTCGCCGCCGACCCCGATCGCGACCAGGTCTACGTCGTCGGTCTCGAGGCGCAGTCGGTGAAGAAGGTCGTCCTGCAGAAGCACGACGAGCCCGGTCGGGTGGTCATGGACGATGCCGGGCGAGCGCACGTCGTCCTCCGGAGTGGCGGCGGCGTGGCCACGATCGACGTGGCGACGGGAACGCTTCTCGCTCGCCGCAACGTGTGCCCGGCGCCGCGTGGCATCGCTTTCGACAAGAGCCGCGCGCGATTGCTCGTGGCGTGCGCCGATGGCCAGCTGGCCGCGCTTCCGCCTGCCCCCGATGGTGCGAAGACGCTGCTCGCCACGCTCGAGCGCGATTTGCGCGACATCGTCGTTCTCGGCGATCGAATCTTCGTGAGCAAGTTCCGCTCGGCGAGTGTCGTCGAGCTGAACGCGGCCGGCGTGCTCCAGTCGCCCATGCCACTGCTCGATGCCGCCGAAGCCACCCCGACACTCGCGTGGCGAATGATCGCGCCCTCGGCGTCGGCTCCTTCGTCCCCCGATGCCTCCACGCCCGGGGCCACGAAGCCGATCGTTCTCCATCAGCTCGCGAGCCTCGCGCCGTTGAGCACGCAGCCGGGAGGATACGGGGATTCGAGCGGCTCGGATCCCGACACGGACGTGTGCCAAGTCCACAAGAGCACCACCTCGGTGCTCGATGTGTCGGGCGAGAAGATCTTTTTCCTGCCGACGAATCTCGTTTTGCCGGTCGACGTCGCGGTCGTGAGCTCCGGTTATGCGGTGATTGCGGCGGGAAACGGCCACACGCCTTCGCTACCTCAAGTTTACGTCATGCCCGAAAGCGTCTTCACCGCGGATGGCTTCTGCTCGGTGCCGACGAAGGTCATGGTTCCGGGACAGGCCACCTCGGTTGCCGCCTATCGAGACAGCTTCGTGGTGCAATCGCGCGAGCCCGCATCGCTCTTTCTCGCGGGGCAAGGGGCACGATTTCACTCGACGACACGAGTCGCGAGGACACCGGCCACGCCATCTTCCACTCGAACTCGGGTGCAGGTCTCGCGTGCGCTTCGTGCCACGGTGAAGGCGGCGACGACGGGCACGTGTGGATCTTCGACGACGTCGGAGCGCGTCGTACGCCTTCGATGCACGGCACGATCGCCGGGACGGCGCCCTATCACTGGAATGGCGAGGAGTCCGACATCGGCCATCTCAGCGACGACGTCATGACGAGCCGCATGAGCGGACCTCAGCTCCAGCTCGATCAGAAGAACGCCCTTCAGACGTGGCTCTTCGCGCTTCCGGCGCCGGCCAAGTCAGGCGTTCTGGACGATGCCGCGGTCGCGCGCGGGAAGACCGTCTTCGAAGATACGAAGGTGGGCTGCGCAACGTGCCATTCAGGAGCGCACTTCACGAACTCGGCGACCGTCGATGTCGGCACGGGAGGCGCGTTCCAGGTTCCGTCGCTGATCGGCGTCGGCGCACGCGCCCCCTTCCTTCATGACGGAAGCGCCATGACCCTGCGCGATCGCTTCGCGAGCCAGGGCGGCGGCGACAGGCATGGTCACACGTCGTCGCTCAGCGGTGCGCAGATCAGCGATCTGATCGCCTATCTCGAATCGCTCTGAACGTCAGTTCTTCCAGCCGCCGTTCTTCTTCGCCGTGGCGAGCGTCTCGATGTCCTGCTCCTTCTTGAGCAGGACTCCGAGGAACGGCAGCTCACGCACGAAGCGCTCGGTACCCACGCCTGCGCGGCGCAGAACCGAGATCCAGTCGATGAGCTCGCTCGTCGACGGGCGCTTGCGCAGGCGAGGGAGATCGCGGAGCTGATAGAAGGTCACGACGGCCTGGTCGACCAGCGACTGATCGATCGCGGGATGGTGCACCTTCACGATTCGCTTCATCAGCTCCTGATCCGGGAAGTCGATGAAGTGGAAGACGCAGCGGCGCAAGAAGGCGTCGGGCAGCTCCTTCTCGTTGTTCGACGTGATGACCACGATCGGGCGCTGCGCGGCGACGACCTCGTCGCCCGTCTCCGTGATGACGAAGCGCATGCGATCGAGCTCGTGGAGAAGGTCGTTCGGGAATTCGAGGTCGGCCTTGTCGACTTCGTCGATGAGGAGCACCACACGCTTGCTCGACGAGAACGCGCGACCGAGAGGACCGAGCTTGATGTAGTGGCGGATGTCTTTGACGTCGCCCTCGCCGAAGCGCGAATCGTAGAGGCGCTGGACGGTGTCGTAGACGTAGAGGCCGTCCTGCGCGCGCGTCGTCGACTTGACCGGCCAGTGGATGAGCTCCGTGCCGAGAGCTTCGGTGATCGCTTCGGCGAGCAGTGTCTTGCCGGTGCCCGGCTCTCCGCGGACGAGGAGCGGTCGCTCCAGGGCGAGGGCCGCATTGACGGCGGCTTCGAGCGAATCGTTGGTGAGGTAAGTCGCCGTACCCTGGAAACGAATGAACTCGGTCACTCCCGTTCGATAGAAGAGGATGCGCGCGTTCGCAACCTCTGCCTGAACCATCCCGCGTTTCTTCGTTGCTCAGAGCTCGAGGTTGGCGCCGAAGCCGACGACGCCGGAGATCTGCAGCGTCTGAGCGTCTGCGCCGGAGCTGATGCCGGAGCTAACCTGCGAGTGGCGGCCGCCGAGCGTCACGCCGACCTCGGGACCGATCTTCATGAAGAAGACTTCGGTGAAGCGGTAGACGAGCGTGATGTCGACATCGAGGATCATCGAGCGGAACGTGTCGGTGACGGGCGCGCTGCCGGCCGACAGGAACGACACGGACTGCACCTGCGCCCAGCCGACGCCGGCGCGCGGCCAGAGACCGAAGCGATCGCCGAACGGCGCATAGAAGCCGACGCGCGGAAGGAAGGTGAGGGCGGTCGTGCCGGGAAGGTCGATGCTCTGGCCCCCCGAAGTTGCCGAACCGGACGAGTGCGCGACCTCGACGAGACCGCCGATCGAGAGGTGGTCGGTGACGAAGACGTCGACCGAAGGGGCACCCCAGAACGTCGTGGTCTTGAGGTCGCTGCTCGGCGCGCCGGGGGTGAAGGCGTCGGCCTTCTCCGAGCGGTACGAGACGCCGGCCGGACCCGCGTAGGCGAGGCCGCTACCTGCGCTGAGGCGGAGGCCGGAGAGCTGGTCGAGCACGAGATGTCCGCCCTCGTGGAAAGGAACGATGAGCTCGCGGTCCGCGCGTGCGGTTCGGCCGAAGAGCAGCGCCGCAACGACCACGAGCGCGCCGAGGAGGCGGGGCAGAACGTTCGGCACCTTCGAGAGCTTCGAGACGGGGCGGACTTCGCGCATGACGTCTCCCCGTCGGCCGAAGGTGCTTCAGGTTGCGGAAAATCGTCCGACCGCCCGGAATTCGGCCCAAAGTGCTATGGAATGGGCGTGCTGGTCGCCGCGCCCGAGGTTCGTATTCCCGCCCGAGATGCCGTCGAAAGAGCCCTCGTCGACCTCGAGCGTCGCCTCGGGCCGTCCAAGGTCGACACGAGCGAGACGGCCCTTCTGAACTACGGCCAAGACGAGAGCGAGGCCATCGGCCGCAAACCCGACGCCGTCGTCCTCGCCGACGGGCGTGACGACATCGCCGCCGTGCTCGCCATCGCCGAGAAACATGGTGTGCCGGTCACGCCGCGCGCGGGCGGTACCGGACGCACCGGGGGCGCCGTTCCCGTGGCCGGTGGCATCGTGCTCGCCACCCACGCGATGTCGAAGATCCTGGAGATCAATCGGCAGGACCTGCTCGCCGTCGTCCAGCCGGGTGTCGTCACGGCCGATTTGCACGCCGCCGTCGAAGCCGAAGGCATGTTCTATCCGCCCGATCCGAACTCGCTGAAGACGTGCATGATCGGCGGAAACGTCGCCGAGAACGCCGGCGGTCCACGCGCCTTCAAGTATGGCGTCACGCGCGAATATGTCCTCGGCCTCGAGGCATGCCTGATGGGCGGCCGCGTCGTTCGCACGGGCAAGCGCACCATCAAGGGCGTCACGGGCTACGACGTGACGGCGCTCCTCGTCGGAAGCGAAGGCACGCTCGGTGTCTTCAGCGAGATCACCCTGAAGCTCGTACCGCGACCGCAGGAGGTCGCGACGGTCCTCGCCCTCTTCGAAGACGTTCGCGACGCCGCCGATGCCGTTCGTCGCATCATCGCGGGCGGTCTCGTTCCCCGTTGTCTCGAGCTGATGGACGGCATGACGCTCGGAGCCATTCGCAAGCAAGGTGTGGCTGTCGACCCGCGCGCCCAGGCGATGCTCCTCATCGAAGTCGACGGAGGAGCGGGCACGCTGGACCCGATCGTCGAGCGACTCGGCGAGGCCCTCACGGAGGGCGGGCATGCCCTCGACGTCGTCGCGGCCCAAGACGCGGCTCAACGCGCGCGTCTCTGGGAAGCGCGGCGGATGCTCTCGCCGGCGACTCGAAAGCTCGCGAAGTACAAGCTCTCGGAAGACGTCGTCGTGCCGCGTTCACGCCTCGTGGATCTCCTCACCGAGGTCGACCGCATCGGCGAGCGTACGGGCGTGATGCATCTCACCTACGGTCACGCGGGAGACGGCAACCTCCACGTGAACTTCCTCTGGAACGACGACAGCGAGCGTCCGGCCATCGATCGCGCGATCGGCGCGCTCATGCGCGCGACCGTCGATCTCGGCGGCACGTTGAGCGGCGAGCACGGCATCGGCGTCCTAAAGGCGGCGTACTTGCCGCTCGAGCAATCGAGCGAGCTCATCGCGCTCCAGCAGGATCTCAAGCGCGTCTTCGACCCGAGCGGCCTGCTCAACCCAGGCAAGATCTTCCCCACCGGCCACGCGGCCTGTTGAGCTGACAGGGCTTTTCCGCGCCTCGTGCGTGGCGGGACGGTCGACCGTCATCGGGGCCCTCAGGAACTCCACGCCCGTTTTGACGAGCGCCGTGTTCCCTTGGCGGTGGCACCCTCCGTGCTGCCAATGCGTACCGCGTGGCTTCGATGCGGTCGTACGGAGAGGGGAGAGTGGCGAGGTTGTCGGCGGCCTCCTCGCCGATGCGGCTGCTTGCCGTGACACTCTTGTTGGGACTTTCCACCTGCGACACCGACTCCAACCAGGTCCGCGCCTTCATGGACGCCGAGTCGCCCGAGGCGAACGTCGTGGTCAAGGTGGGACAGTGCACGGGCACGCTCGTCACGCCCCGGATCGTGATGACGGCGAGCCACTGCATTCGCGGTGCGCAGAAACCCGCCGGGCCCGACCCGACGTCGTGCTCGGGCGACTCGACACCCTACGTCAGCATCGGGCGCAGCTGGTTGTCACCGGTCGCCGTGTTCGAGAGCTCGGCATCGGTTACCAAAGTCGAGACCTGTCAGCCGCTCAACCGCGACGGTGAAGACCTCGCGCTCGTCTATCTGCAGAAGCCCATCGTCGGGTCGTACTTCTCCAGAGGCGAAAACTCCGTGCCGCGTGTCGTGCGTCCCAGCCTCACGCCGCCGCCACGTGACAACGATCACTTCGACGGTGTGGTCGACTTCGCGGGCTTCTCGCCCTGGGACGACGACTATCGAACGATTCTCTTTACGACGCGCCGTCTGCAGCCGCTCATGAACATCCGCGTGTCGCACGACGACCGGAACGGCGGCGCTTTCTTCTTTCTCGACCTGCCCCCGGGTCAGGCGTGCGCGCCGGAGACTCAGGGGGGCCGATGTTTTTCTGGCGGTCGGATGGTTCGCGCGATCCGATCGGCGTGCTCTCTCAGGCGCGCGGGCACACGGCCTACCTCTCCGACGTGACGTGGCCCCCGAACAAGACGTGGATTGTCTCGCATGTCACCGAGCGAGGGCTCGCCAACATGGCCGACCAGGGCCTCGTGCCGGCGAATCTGACGCACACGCAAGCGTGGCTCGCACGTCACGGCAAGACACCGGACGACTGGTGGGGCGAGCTCGATTACTCCGGACCCTGCGACCACATTCGCGATCAGGATTGCGACGGATGGTGGGATCACGGCGATGACGCGCATCCCGTCCACGACGACTGTCCGGACGTTGCCGATCCCCTCCAACAAGACGCCCATGACGACGGGCTAGGGGATGCCTGCACGCCACCGCCCATCGTCGTCACGAACCCGCTGCCTAACGAACCCCTCTGATTCCCGGGCGATTTGCTCTTCGCGCCGGCCCGGGGGCTCGCCGATTCTGCAAACACAGAACGGCGGTGGGCGAAAGGTGAATCAACGCTTGCGCCCCGGTCATATCTTCGTCATTTCATCGCCGTGCAGGAACCGTCCCCCGTCAGCACCGAAACCTCTGCTTCGAGCGATCTCCTCACGAGCCCGCCTTCGGAGCGCCGTGGCCGGTCCGAGACTTCGAAGTCTCGCGACCTTCTCGACTTCGGCGACGACGTGCTCTCGCCCGTCGAGCGATGGCAGATCGGCTTCGTTCGTAACTCCTTCCAGCCAGGCCCGCTCGACCGCGCCATTCGCGTGCTGCAGCGCCACATCGGAGCGAACTGGATCGAGGCATCGGTCAAGAACCTCCGTCGCGTACACGGGCTCGACCGCCTGCCCACGTGGGACCCGAACAAGAGCTACGTCGTGGTGTCGAACCACCGTAGCTTCTTCGACCTGTACGTCATCACGGCGTACCTGGTGAAGCGAGGCATGCCCCATCGCCTCGTCTTCCCCGTTCGTTCGAAGTTCTTCTACGACAATCCGGCTGGCTTCGTCGTGAACGGGGCGATGAGCTTTTTCGCCATGTACCCGCCGGTGTTCCGCGAGCGCCAGCGCGCAGCGTTGAACCTCGCGAGCCTCGACGAAGTCGTGCGTCTCTTGCAGCGCGGCGGAGCGTTCGTGGGGCTGCACCCCGAGGGCACCCGCAACAAAGGCGACGACCCCTACGCGCTTCTTCCGGCACAGGGCGGCGTCGGGCGCATCATCCAGGCCGCGAAGGTCACGGTCATTCCTGCCTTCATCAACGGCCTCGGTAACGACATCGTTCGCCAGGTGGCGAGCAACTTCGCGAAGAGCGGCGACCCCGTCGACGTCGTGTTCGGAGCGCCGATCGATTTCGGCGACATGCTCGATGCACCGCCGAGCCCGCGCCTCCACCGCCGCATTTCCGAGCACGCGCTCGATGCGATCCGCCTTCTCGGCGAGGAAGATCGCGCCTTCCGCGTGCCCTGCGCTAAGTGAGAGGGATGAGCACCACGCGTCGTCTTTCGGTCGGGGTTCTCCTGCTCGCTCTCGCGGGATGCAGCAAAAGCACGCCGCAAGCCGCGCCGGAGAGCTCGGCTTCGGTCGCCGCTCCGAGCTCGCCCGATCATGCAGCAACGCTCTCGGCGGGGACCGCGGCACCGGCTGCGCAGGCGCATGCCGAAGTCGGCAAGCCTGCTCCGGACTTCACGCTGAAGGATCTGGACGGCAAGGAGCACAAGCTCAGTGCCCTCAAGGGCAAGACGGTGGTCCTCGAGTGGTTCAATCCGGGGTGCCCCTTCGTGAAGGCGTCGCACTCGAAGGGGTCGCTCAAAGACACCGCCGCGAAGCAGATCAAGAACGGCGTGGTCTGGCTCGCGATCAACTCCGGCGCTCCAGGTAAACAGGGGCACGGCGTCGAGGCGAATCGTGAAGGCGTGAAGACCTTCGCGATGAGCTACCCGGTCCTCCTCGATGAAAGCGGCGATGTCGGCCAGGCCTACGGCGCGACGAACACCCCGCACATCATGGTCGTCGACAGCAAGGGCGTGCTTGCGTATCGCGGCGCCATCGACAACTCGCCGGATGGCGAAGGCGAGAGCCCCACGGGCGGCAAACTCGTCAATTACGCGGAAGCGGCTCTGGCCGATCTCGCGGCGGGTCGGCCGGTGGCGACGCCCGAGACGAAAGCCTACGGCTGCAGCGTGAAGTACGCCGCGAAGTAGAGCGTGATGTGCGCCAGTGTGGCACGGCGCTACTCGAGGGCTCGCCGGGCGCCGAAAGGCAAAGTATTCTCAGCGCCATGAGCAAGGATGCGCTCGTCAGTGCAGTGAAACAGATTGTGGCAACTTCACGGGGGGGCGACCTCGAGACGTCGTTCGACGGCTACCGTGACCTCTTCGCGCAACCTTGGTTCTCCGCGAACCGCCCCGAGGATCAGCGCCAGGCCCTGAAGCTCCTGGTCCTCGCGAAGCGCACCGGCCAGCCGAGCGCCAAGCTCCTCGAGGCCCATCGTTCCGCCATCGCACCCCTCACCGAGCTCGTCTCGAACCTCAGCGATCCCGAGGACTACGAGATGCTCGGCGTGTGCCATCTCCTGCTCGGCAACGAGGAGGCAGCCTCGAACTTGTTCCGCCAGGGCCTGACCCTGGAGCGCGAACGCAACCCCGCGTCCGACCTGTGTGGTCGTCTCATGACGCGCGTTGCCTCCATCTGAGGCCCACGAGGAACGCTCGATGAAGGTCGTCGACGTCGACGGCCCCGACCTACGCGCCGGCCTTGGCATCGCGTCCCTCGCGAGCCTCGACGGCGCGTTGGCTCTCCATGTGCACTCGGCGATCGATGCGTCGCTCGCGTCGTCGTGGGCCGAGGGCGTGAGGTCGGCGCGCGCGGCTTGGGTGAGCGACTTCGACGGCGCCCAGTTCAGCCTCGGTCGGGCCTGGTACACGCACCTCGAGCAGAACCGCGCGGACGCCTATTTTCGCGACGTCCAGGGGTCGGATGCGCGCGTCGAAGAGGCGTGCCCCGGGCTCGCGCGGACGATGCGAGGCTTCGTCGAGCGCCTCGCCGGAGCACCGGCCTTCCAGAGGTCGGGCTGGTGTGGCCCCGGCGTCCACGTCTTTCCTGCTGGAGCGCATGTCGCGAAGCAAGGCGGCGACATCCACTTCGACACCGAAGGCCTGACGCCCGTCCACGCTCGCGAGCGTGCGCCTTCCTTCACGATGGTGCTCATGCTCGCACCACCCGAACGAGCCGGCGGCCTCCGCGTGTGGGACGTTCGCTACGCCGACACCGACGCCTACGAAGACGAAGACCTCGATCGCCCGAGTGCCGTGTGCGAGTACGCGGCCGGCGACCTCGTCGTCATCGACAGCTATCGCCTGCACCAGATTCAGCCGTTCCCTGGCACGCGCGATCGAATCTCGGCCACGTGTCACGCGGCCTTCGTGGCCGGCCAGTGGGAAACCTGGTTCTGAGCGGACGAGGGGCGATACCGACGTCAGGTCGGAGGCACGCAGTAAATGATGTGCGTGGATCCGAACGAGTCGAAGCGAAGCTGCAATTCTTCGTCGTTCCCGATCCACGTGCCGACGTTCTTCGCGCCCGTTCCGTCGAGCGTGCCGTCGCAGCGCAGCGCGGTGTGGTTCGTTTGATTCACGCAGCGGCCGTCCGACTCGGAGAGCCAGAGCTGCTTGTAGTTGTTGCAGACCCACTCGCGATCGCACATCCCGCAGGCATTCGCACCGCCGTCGACCGTCATGCCGGTCTTGTAGGAAGCATCGGCGACCGTGATCGAGGCCTCCTGAACCCCGCCACCGTCGTTGGGCGCAGGCGTCTCGCTCGCTTCCTCGGCCGTGGCTTCGGACGGCTCGGTGGCGCTCGTGTCACTCGTGGTCGGTGCGCTGCTCGCTTTCGTCGGTACGGGGTCGGCGAGCGACGAGGAGCAGGCGGCGGCGAACATGACGACTGCGCCCGTCGTCACGAGTCCTGCGAGTCGAAGCAGACCACGAACCTGCAACGGCACCATAGGTTGGAGCTAGCACGCGTCCTACACGCGCGCACGTCGCGAGCCTGATGGATAATTCGCTCATGGATCGCGTGCTGACCACGGCGTCCGGTCAGTGTTTGGCGGCTGGTGCCATCACGCGACTCTCCAGGATGTCGAGCGGAAGGGGGCCGGCTCCGAGAACCGCCTCGTGGAAAGCCTTCACGTCGAAGCGGGGGCCGAGCGCCGCCATCTGCTTCTTCCGAATCTCTTTGATTCGAAGCTCGCCGATTTTGTAAGCGAGGGCCTGGCCTGGCCAGACGATGTACCGGTCGACTTCGTTGACCACGTCGAGCTCCGCGCGTGGCGAGTTCTCCAGGAAGAAGTCGATCGCACGCTGGCGATCCCAGTGCAGATGGTGGATGCCGGTGTCGACGACGAGCCGGACGGCGCGCCACATCTCGTAGGCCAGCTGACCGAACTTGGCGTACGGGTCATCGTAGAGCCCGAGCTCCTCGCCGAGGCTCTCGGCGTAGAGACCCCAGCCCTCGACGAACGCCGTGTAGTCGCCGTGACGGCGGAACTGCGGGATGTCCTGCTGCTCGGTGGCGAGCGCGATCTGCAAATGGTGACCCGGCACGCTCTCGTGCAGCGTCAGCGCGGTCATCTCCCAGATCGGGCGCGTCTCGGGCTTGTACAGATTGACGAAGAACGTGCCTGCGCGCGAGCCGTCGTCGGCTGGTTCTCGGTAGTAGGCCGTTGTCGTGTCGGGCGCGACTGCGTCGGGAATGGCCTGCACGCCATAGGGCGTTCGAGGCAAACGCGAGAAGAGCTTCACGAGGAGGGGATCGACGCGCTTTCCCAAATCGCGATAGGCAATCAGAAGTTCTTTCGGATCTTTGTAATAGAACTTCGCATCCGTGCGCAGGAAGGTGAAGAACTGCGAAAGGGGCCCGCTGAATCCGGCGCGCGACTTCACCGTCTCCATTTCGCCGCGAATACGCGCGACCTCGCGGAGGCCGATGGTGTGGACTTCGTCCGGCGTCATGTTCGTCGTCGTGTGCGCACGAACGAGATACGCGTACATGGCTGCGCCGTTCGGAAGGTCCCACGCGCCGACCTCGCTCCGACACGCAGGCAAATACGTATCGACGAAGAACGCGCGGAGCTTGCGATAGGCGGGAACGAGCGAGCTCCGAATCGCCTCTTTCGCTTGGTTGGTCAATCGTTCCGCTTCGGCCGGCGGAATCGAGCCAGGCAGCTTCTTGTAGGGCGCGAAGAACGGGCTCTTCGTCGGGTCGTCGACGATCTGCGCATCGAGCTGCGCGACGACTCGCTGCATCGGCACCTTCGGATGGGTCATCCGAGCCGCGATCGCTTCGGTCAGCACCGCGATTGTCTGATCGGCATACGATGGAAACGAGCGGAGGCGCGCATTCCAGTCTTCGAAGTGCTTCGTCGTCTCGAAAGGAATTTGGTCGGCCATCTCGTCGGCCGTCTGGATGCCGCCGCGTTGGTTGAGCGGCTGGAGATACATTCGGAAGCGTTGGCCCTCGACGGCCATGCGGTACTGATAGCGAAACAGATCGAGGCTGAGCTGGTCCTCGGGCGAGAGCGCGTCACGCGAGATGCGCTCGATCTTCCCGACGACCTCGCGCGCGTGCGCCTCGTTGCGCGCCACGGCGCCGAGGCTCACGTCGTCCCAGAGCGCATCGAAGCGCCGGTCGCCGAGCGTCGAGGCCCAGGTGGGGGACGCGCGAAGTCCGTATTCCCATTCCTCGTCGAAGAGGGCATGGAGGGCGCGCGTGGTCTCGTTCGGTGCGGCCGCGTTGGAGTTGCTTGCCGCGGCCTTGCAGCCGCTCGCGGCGCCGGCGAGCGTCGTGAGCACAAAGGCGGCCGCGAGAGAGGCGAGCGCCGAAGAATGCGAAGACCTGCGAGGCGAGCCCATGGGGGCCGGACCGTAGCATTCTCGTGCTGTGCGTGAACATCGGACGAGCTTTTCTGCCGCGCGCCCGAGGCGTGCTAGGCCGTAGAACATGCCGAGCGACGCATGGGACCCGGGCCTCTACGAGCGCTTCAAGAGCGAGCGAAGGCGTCCGTTCCTCGACACGCTCGCGCTGGTCGAGCGAGAGCCGTCGATGCGCGTCGTCGATCTCGGTTGCGGAACGGGAGAGCTCACGCGATTGCTCCATGACGAGCTCGGGGCGTCGTCGACGCTCGGTATCGACAACTCCAATGCCATGCTCGAGCGAGCGGCGGCGTTTGCGACGACCCAGGTGAGCTTTCGCGAAGGTGACATCGGGGCCTTTCCCGCGACCGAGGAGCTCGCGTCGTTCGATCTGGTCTTCTCGAATGCTGCGCTCCACTGGGCACCGAACCACGAACGCGTGCTCGAACACTGGACAAGCGCGCTCACGCCGCGAGGTCAGCTCGCCGTCCAGCTACCGGCCACGGGCGATCGCATCTGGGAGAGCATCGCCGAGGAGGTCGGCCGCGAGGCGCCGTTCGCCGACGTCCTCGGGAACGTGGGCCCGCTCGGCGGTCGCGCGCACACGCCCAAGTGGTACGCGCAGACGCTCGCGCAACTCGGGTATCGCAACCAACACGTGAGGCTCCAGGTCTACGGGCACTGGCTGCCCGGTCCCGAGGGCGTCGTGACGTGGGCGGAGGGGGCGCTGCTCACCAAGTACCGAGCGCTGCTCGGGGCGGACCTCTACGCGACGTTTCTCGCGCGCTACCGCGAGCGACTCTTGGAACAGCTCGAGGACGTGCGGCCGTTCTTCTTCCCGTTCGAGCGCATCCTGTTTTGGGCGCGAAAATAGGGCGAATCGCGCTACGGGCGCGCTCGCGCTGGCGACCGCCGCCGATGATGCTACCGTCGCGACGTCCATGGCCGCCGTATCAAGCCGCGTTCCGTCATCGTCGCATACATCTGAGCGTGGGGTTGAAGCGGGAGCGCGCTTTCTGGTCATGGGCTGCGGCGCCATCGGCGGTGTGCTCACAGCGTCGCTCGCGGAGACCGGCCAGGACGTCACGGCGAGCACCACGAACGACGGCATTCATGCGGCGGTGCATCCGCGTGGCCTCAAGGTCGTGGGCGAAGGCAGCCCGCGGCTGGTTCGCACGCCGGTGATCCACGGGCTCCCGCCCGAGGGCGCGGAGAAGTTCGATTACATCATCCTCGCGACGCAGCCCCCGCAGGTCGAAGAGGCTGCGCGCTCCGTTGCGCCGTTCCTCGCCGACGACGGCGCGCTCGTGTGCCTTCAGAACGGTCTCTGCGAAGAGCGACTCGGCAAGATCGTCGGACCTCATCGCGTGATTGGTGGCGTTGTCGGCTGGGGCGCCACGATGCCCGAGCCCGGCCTCTACGAGCGCACGGCGCCGGGAGGCTTCACGCTCGGCCAGACGTCGGACGAGCCGCTCGACCCGAGGCACGACCGCCTCGTGCGCGCGCTCGAAGCCGTCGGCCCCGTCGAAGTGACGCAGAACCTCCGCGGCAAACGGTGGAGCAAGCTCGCCATCAACTGCGCCATCTCCACGCTCGGCACCATCGGTGGCGATCGGCTCGGCACGCTCATGCAGCACCGCTTCGTGCGTCGTCTCGGCCTCGAAATCATGACCGAGGTGGTCGACGTCGCGCGCAAAGAAGGCGTTCGCCTCGAGAAGGTTTCCGGCACCCTGGATCTCGCGTGGATTGCGCTCACCGAAGAAGAGCGCCTCGCGAGCGGCTCGCCGGGCCTCGTCGCGAAGCACGGCCTCCTCCTCGCCGTTGGCTTCCGCTATCGCCGCATGAAGAGCTCGATGCTCTCGGCCATCGAGCGCGGTCGCACACCGGCGGTCGACTTCCTCAACGGAGAAGTCGTCGATCGCGCGCGCAAGCACGGTATCAAGGTGCCGGTGAACACGCTCGCTCGCGACACGGTTTGGGAGATCTCGAAAGGAAAGAAGCGCGCGGGGCTCGACCTCCTTCGCGAGGTCTACGAAGCCACCGCGCCTCACGGGAATTGATTGAGCCTGCTCAGGGCGGCGTGTCGCGAACGACGACCTCGCCGATTCCGAGCTCGCGGAGCGGCGCGGCGATCTTGCTCGCGTCGCCCACGATGGCGATCTGCACGGATTCCGTCTTGAGGATTCGCTCGCTGATGGCCTGGATGTCCGCGGGCTTGAGCTTCGCGAGCTCGGCTGCCTTCGTCTGGTAGTAGTCGAGCGGAAGACCATCCGCGGCGATGGTTTGGTAGGCCGAGAACACGCTGTCCGAGCCGTCGACGTCGAGCAGATTGTCGACCGCGAGCGCGCGAGCGCGATGGAACTCCTCGGGCTCGAGCGGCTCGGCGCTCATCCGGCGCAGTTCCCCGAGCAGACCTCGGAGTGTCTCTACGGTTTGCGGCGTATCGACCGCGGCGTCGATCTCGAACATCCCTCCCGCTCGCAACGCGCGATTGCGGACGTGGACCCCGTAGGTCGAACCATGTTCGCCTCGTGTCTTGATGTTCAAGCGGCCCGAAAGGCCGCGGCCGAGGACCGATTGGAGGAGCGCGAGGGACGTCTGTGCCGGATCGCCGCGCCGCACGCTCGAGAAGCCCAGCGCGATGTTCGATTGGCTCGCGCCCTTCCGATCGATGACGAGGATTCGCGCGGACGTCGGCGGTGGAGGAACCGGCGGAATGGCGAAGTTCCCACTCGTTCGCGGCAGCTTCGAAACCGCGCGATCGAGCTTCGGCAAGATCACTCGTGGATTGAAGTCTCCGACGACGACGATACTGACGTGGTCGGCACTCAGGTGGCGATCGCGGAACTGCACGAGGTCGTCGCGGGAGAGCGCTTTGATTCGCTCGTCGGTGAGGCGTTCGATCTTGTGCCCGTACGGGTGGACGCTCGAGAACATCATCGTGTCGAGGACCGCGCTCGCCATCATGCCGGGAGCCTCCGCACGACCGCGCTCGTCCGCGCGAAGCTCCAGCACCGTCCTCTTCAGGTCGTCGCTCTCGAACAGCGGCGTCGTGAACATGGAACCGACACGGCTGATGGGACCGCCGATCAGGAGCGACAGCGTCGTGACGTCGAAGCCGATCGTTTCGGCGCCGGCCCAGGAGTTCGGCTTCGCGCCCATGTACGCGAAGTACGCGTACGCGTCGCGTGAGTCGAAGTCCTTGCTCGCGCCGAAGAGTGCGTCGGCATAGAGCTTCGCGACGCCCGGCGGCGCTGCGGTGACACCTCGATCCAGCATGAAGCCCACGCTGACCGACGGAAAGTCGTGAGACTCGACCATGACGACGCGAATGCCGTTCGAGAGTCGCGCCTCGGCCGGCTTCGGAAGTGGCCGTCGCTTTCGATCGAGAGGGCCGGGCCGCTCGGCGGGGAGCCCCTCGGAGGTTGCCGCCTTCACGACCGGGGGTGGAAGATCCGTGTCGTGCGCCCGCCGGTCGGACAGCGCGTCAGGGATTGCGTACGACTTGACCGACGGCGAACAGGCGCTCGTGAGCATGGCCACGAGACCGACAATCAGCGGCGCTTTCACTGGACCACCCTCCCTGCACGAGGAGCACCTCGTTTGGGCCTTACGACGACCTCGATCCGGCCCGTGTCCCGCAGATACTCGGTCGTGGCCGCGACCATGTTCGGCGCGTGGATGTCCTGGATGCGCTGAAGCTCGGACTGCGAGACGTCGTGCGTGCCAAAGAGCGAGAGCGACTCCTGCATCCAGGCGGCGCGGTTGTCGATGCTCTGGAGTCCCAGCACGGCCGACGTCATGCGCGCGGTTCGGCGGTCCGAGAAGTCCGGCCAGTCTCGGTGGTCTGGAATTCGTCGTATCTCGTCGTCGATAGCGTCGATGGCCTTCTCCGGATTGCCGTTCGGCTCGAGGTCGACGGTGATGCTCAGGATCGAACCAAGGCGCCCGGTGTCGACGTCCGTCCACGCGAGGCGCGCCATCTTCGACGTCGCCACGAGTTCGTAGTTCGCCCAACCGGTGGCGTAGCCGGCGGCAATCATGAGCTCGTCGTAGCCTCGCGTGTGCGGCGGCGGAATCGGCCATGCGAGGACGACGCGTGGTGTTTCGACATCGGCCTCGACCACGATCCGCTTCTTTCCGATGATCTTCTGGAATCGGAGGCTCTTCGGGGCGTTCGGCTTCCCGCTCGGAATGTTGCCGAAGTACCTCGCGACGAGCTCGTGCGCCTGGTTCTTGTCGAAGTCGCCGGCGATGACGAGCGTTGCGTTGACTGGCGTGTAGTAGGTCGCGCCGAACGCGCGGGCCTCTTCGAGCGTTGCGCGATCGAGGTCGGTGGGCCGACCGATCGTCGGGTGATGGTACGGATGACCGGCCGGAAACACCGCCTCGCGAACGAGGTTGTGCAGGTGACCGAGCGGAACGTTGTCGTATCGCTCGCGCCACTCGTTCTTCACGACCTCGCGTTCGCGGTCGAAGTTCTGCTGCTCGACGGCGTCGAGCGGATACGCCATGCGCGTGGCCTCGAGCCAAAGCGCGGCCGGGAGCTGGCGTGCAGGAACGATGTCGTAATACTCGGTCCGATCCTCGTTGGTGGTCGCGTTGAACTCGCGCACACCGATCTTCTCGAGCGCCGCGGCGAAGCCGTCGTCGCCGACGTGCTTCGTGCCGAGGAACATCATGTGCTCGTAGAGGTGGGCAAAGCCGCTACGGCCCTCGGGGTCGTCTTTGCTGCCGACGTGGTAGCGAAGATTCACCACGACGTCGGACGTCGAGTGGTCTTCGTGGAGAAGCACTTCGAGACCGTTCTCGAGGCGGAAGTGCGTGGCCGGCAGCGCCACCTTCAAGGTCACTTCGTTCGGATGGCGTGGTCCCGCGCAGCCAGCGAGCGAGACGATGGCGAACGCGAGCGACGCACGGAGCTTCGAAAGTCGCATCCTCTACTGCCTTCGCGCGACCGGACGGGAGGCTCGCGCGGAGCGTCGCCCTTTACCCGTTGGCGTGGACGTCGTCCAGGAGGAGGCGGACGATCGTCAAGCGCGCAGGGTGAGAGCCTTGGGGAGCATCTCGATGGTGATCGGAAGCTGGCCCATGGCCTCGCCGTCCACGTCGAGGAGGAACATCTCGCGCGCGTCTTGGTTGGCGAGCTCGAACACGATCTTCTCGCCGCGCAAGTGCACGGTGTCCGACTGACGCATGTGGGCGCCGGAGTAGATGCGATTCGTGTTGAGCACGAATCCAAGTTTCGACGTGGCGCCGAGAGCGACGACCTCGAAGAGTCCGTCGTCGAGCTCGGCCGTAGGGGCAACCTGCATTCCCCCGCCGAAGTACCGGCCGTTGCACACGGCGATCATGAAGGAGCGAATGCGTCGTTCCTCCGTCTTGCCGTCGCGCGTGACCTTGGCGACGACGTTGCCGAGGCGGGCATTGATGAGCGCACGCGCCGACGCACCGAAGTACGCCGCCTTGCCGCCGAACGCCGAGCCGCCCTGGGCGACGTACCGATCGACGAGGCCGCCCATGCCGACGGAGAGGATGTTGACGAAATAGTGATGCGCTTTCCCGCCACCCTGGAAGCGGCCGACGTCGATCGTGCGCTCCCGGCCGCTGGCGATGGCCTCGAGGTACTTGTCGAGGCGATGCTCGAGGCCGAGCGACTTGCGGAAGTCGCCGCCGGTGCCTTGGGCGATCATCGCGAGTCGCGTGTCGCGCGCCATCTCGCTCGTCTCGCGGGCGAACATGAGGCCGTTGGCGACCTCGTGCAGCGTGCCGTCGCCGCCCACCGCGATCACCAGCGGGTGGCCGGCGAGAGCGCCTTCGCGGGCGAGCTCGATGCCGTGGCCCTGACGTTCGGTCATGGCCACGTCGAAGGGACCGAGCGCGCGCTCGATCGTTCCGCGCATCGAATCGAAGACGCGCCCGGTGGACCCGCCGCCGGAGCGCGGGTTCACGATCAGGAGAGGCTTCACGAATTCTTCTCGGACGAGCCGAGGTTCTGGACGCGATGTGCCGCTTCGGTGGCAACCTCGGTTGCCTTGCGGAGAAGGGCAGGGAGAACGGAGTCGTTGCCCCCGAAGTCCGGCCAGACGACGCCGCGGTCTTGAAGGTCCTTGACGGTGTCGGCCAACGTCTCGACCGGATCGCGCGGCGTCCAACCGAGCTCGGTCTCGGCGCGCGTCGCGTCGAGGTACCAATAGTGCTGGGCCATGTCGAGGCTCACCGGATCGACGCCCATCGGGATGCCGAAGCGGTTTCCGAGCTTCTCGACGATCGATGCGCCCGTCACGGCGAAGCTGCGCGCCGGCTTTGCCTTCGGCATCGGGATGAGCGGCGCGCGCACGCCGGACACGCGCTCGAGGCGCGCGAAGAACTCCTGCAGCGTCATGTTGCAGGCGCCGATCAGGTAACGACGGCCCGACACACCGCGCTGCATGGCGAGGCACATCGCGTCGGCCGCATCACGCGCGTCGACGTACGAGAGGCCGCCCGGGGGCACCGCGGGGATCTTGCGCTCGAGGAAGAGGCGAACGTCTTCCGTCGACGAGCCGTTCACGTCGCCGGGGCCGAGGAGGAGCGTGGGGTTCACGCACACGACCTCGAACGACTCGCCGTTCGGAAGCTTGGCGCCATGGCGCTCGAGGGCCGCCTTCTCCGCGAAGAGCTTCGAGCGGTAGTACGGCCAGCGATTGAGGAGCGCGATCGGCGGAACGTCTTCTTCGGTGGAGACGTGATCCGGATCGTCGCTCACGGCGATCGTGCCGCTCGTCGAGGCGACGACGGCGCGCTGGACGTTGGCGGCGATCGCCGCGTCGAGCACGTTCTTCGTGCCCGTCACGTGGAGCTTGTGGAGCTCCTCGGCGTCTTCCGGCTTGCGAGAGACCTTGCCCGCGCAGTGGAAGACGCCGTCGACCTTGGAGGACCCGAAGGCGCGGTCGAGGCTCGCCCGATCGAGCACGTCACCTTCCACCTCGACAACTCCCTCGGGGAAATCCCCCGAAGGCCTGCGCACGAGGACGACCACCTCATGGTCGCGCTCCTTCAGGGCGTGAACGAGATGACGCCCGAGAAAACCCGTGGCTCCGGTGACGAGATAACGGCTCACAGCCTGGATTCGTAGCCGTGTGGGGGCCCGTTGCCAAGCCCCCCTCTAGAGCCAACCATCGAGAGGAGAGGGCACAGGAAGCGCGGAAGACCGGAAGGGGCAGGGGAGTGGGCCCGGATGGCCTCGATGAGTGCGCCAGCGATCTCCTCGGTGCTGTCCTCGACTCTTCCGCCCTTGCGCCCTTCCTGTGCCCATCTCGCCCATCGAGCATGTGCCTAGAGCATCGGACTGTCGGTGCTCGAGGTCCCGACGGGTCAGCCGCCGAGCTGGAAGACCTTCTGGAACGTCATGAGCAGGCTCACGTCGTTCGACTTGATGGCTCCCGAGAGGAACTCGGCCGGTCCCGGCGTGTAGGCGTCACGGACGATCTTGGTGAAGATCTCCGGGCTCGTCTTGAGCACGCAGTCCGCCGTGCCGCCGTCGGGCTTTCCGGGCTTGACCTCGCACTTGTCCTTCGACACGTGCACCGTCCACTTCGCGCGGTCGTCGTTTCCGAGCGTGAAGTAGAACGAAACGGGCTTGTCGACCGCCTCGCGCTGGAACTTGCCTTCGAGCTCCGCGAAGAGCGTGACGAGCGGGTGCTCCTTCGGCGCCTCCTCGGAGGCGAGGCTCGTCATGCGGGCCGAGTCGAGCAGCTTGCCTTCCTGCAGGGCGACGACCGCGCGGTGGGCGAGCTTCGCCACTTCGCGCGAGGCGTCGGCCGGGGAGAGGCCCTTGGTAAGACGGCGCATGTCGGTCACGCGGATCGGCGGGCCGATGCGCGCGGAGATGTCACGGCTCGTGGGGAGCTTACCTCCCTTCGGCATCGCGTCGCGCGTACCGCCCAAGTACACGGGCAGGATGTCGACGCCATAGGTGAGCGCGAGGTGGCCGAGCAGCGGCTTGAACTCGTGCACCTGGCCGTCGGTCGAGCGCGTGCCCTCGGGGAAGATGAGGGTGGTCTTGCCCTTCTGGAGAATCTCACCGGCCTGACGCTCGCTCGCGCGGAGGCCGCTCTTGCGATCGATGGCGCGGAGGTTCGTGAGGTTCTCGAAGAACGCGCGCTGGATGGTGTTCTTCTCGAAGAAGTAGTCCTGCGCGGCGAGCGTGACGATGTCTTCGCCGTAGGTGCCGAGGGCGTGGCGCACGAAGCCCATGTCGAGGTGGCTCGCATGGTTCGCCGCGACGATGACGTTGCGGTTGTGCGGGATGAACGCGCGGCCGCTGATGCGCGAGTTCATCATATTGCCGTAGAAGAAGTCCTGCACCTTGCCGATGAGCTTCTTGCCCTGCTCCTGAAGGGGCTCGGGAAGCGTGAAGGCGAGGTCGTCTTTCTTCGCGTTGCGCCCTTCGATCTTGTAGCGCGACTTGGCAATCTCCGACGGACGCAGCGACGGACGCTCGGCGCCGACCAAAGCCTCGACGTCGGCCACGGTGCGGCAGTTCTGGAGCGCGGTGGGCTCGATGGCGCCATGCTTGGTTTCGAGCGCGACGAGGAGCTCGGTCAGAGCGAGCGAGTCGAACCCGAGGTCGTCGCCGAGGGTGAGGTCGCCGTGGATCTCGCTCGGCTTCTTGCCCTTCACGGCGGCGATGGCGATGCGGATCGGACTCGACGGCGCCTCGGCCTCGTCGGGCCGGGTGGTGGCCGCGATCATGCGCTCGAGGATCTTGCGTGCATCGTTGCGCTTCACCTTGCGCGTGGCCGTGCGCGGCAAGGGTGCATCATACAAGTGCACGATGGTGGGCTGCTTGCCGTACGGCAGCTTGCCGATCGCGTCGCGAAGGACCTTCTGCGCGCGCTCGAGGCGGGCCGCGCGATCGATCGAGTCGTCGGCCTCGGGAACCGCGATGAGGCCCACGCGCTCGCCGCCGCTGCGCCCGGTGACGCCCACGACGGCGAACTCCTCGACGTGGGAGATCTTGCCGAGCGTGCGCTCGAGATCGTCGGGGTACACGTTCTCGCCGGTGGCCGTGACGATCACGTCTTTCACGCGGCCGACGAGGACGAGCTGGCCCTTGCGGTCGAACTTTCCGAGGTCGCCCGTGTGGAGGTAGCCGTCGGCGTCGAGGACCTGCTTGGTGGCCTCTTCGTCCGTATACCCGGCCATCACGTTCGGGCCGCGGGCGAGGACTTCGCCGACACCGTGCTCGTCGGGCGAGTCGATCTTGATCTCGACGCCGGGGATCGGCTTTCCGACCTGCCCGGCCGAGGTGCCCGCCTTGGCGACGGTGAGCACCGGCGCGGCCTCCGTCAGGCCGTAGCCCTCGGCGAGCTTGAAGCCGAGACCTGCGAAGAGGTTCTGCGTCTCCTTCGGGAGCGAGGCGCCGCCCGAGATGAGGTACTTGATGTTGCCGCCGAGCCCGTCGTGCACGGCCCCGAAGAGCAGCTTGCCGAGGTCGATGCCCGTGGTCTTACCGAGGCGGCGATTGAGCTCGGTACCGATCTCGAAGATCTTCTCGGCGACCGGGCCCTTGTCTTTCACCTGGCCGAGGATGCGGCGCTCGAGGAGCTGCCACACGGCGGGCACGCCGACCATCGCGGTGGCGCGCGCTTGCTTGAGGCCGGCGGAGACGCGTTCGCTCTTGAGCTCGTCGAGGTAGACGACGCGGGCGCCGCGCGAGAACGGCAGGATCATGCCGCACGTGAACTCGAACGTGTGGTGCAGCGGCAGAACGCTGAGGACGCGGTCGCCGCTGGTGAGCGGGAAGAGCGGTGCGAGCGCGGCGACGAGCGACGTGAAGTTCGCGTGCGTGAGGCGAACGCCCTTCGGCTTGCCGGTGGTGCCGCTCGTGAAGATGAGGCTCGCGACGTCGTCGTCTTCGACCTCGGGGCGCTCCCACGAGAGCGCGAGATCGGCCTCGGAGTCGTCGAAGGGACGCGTGAAGGCGTCGAGCTGGTGGAGGGCGAGCTTCTGCTCGGGCAGCGCCTTTTCGAGCTCGGCGCGGCAAGCCGCTTCGACCTTCTCGTCCCAGAGGACGACGCTCGCTTCGCTCTCGCGCACGACGTTCGCGAACTGGGCCGGCTCCATCGCGGGGTCGACGGGCACGGCAGTGGCACCCGCACGGACGATGCCGAAGAAGGCAATGGGCCAGTTCGGGTGGTTGTGGCCGGAGAGAACGACGCGGTCACCCTTCTTCACGCCGAGCGTAGAAAGTCGAGCTGCCACGGCGTCGGCGCGCTTCTGCACGTCGAGATACGTGGTGCGCGCGATGCCGTCGTCTTCGAGGCGACCGAACGCGAGCGCGTGCTCGTGGCGCTCCGCCATCTGATCGACGAGCGAGGCGAGCGTGTCGTGGGCCTTGAGGGGCTTGAGGTCCTTCTTGATGCGCCCTTCCATCCACGGGATGACGCGCTTCTCCATGGCCGGCATGTGCTGGTTCATCCAGTAGTCGGCCCAGTCGATCTTCTCGGGCCACCACGGCAGCTTCTGCCGGTCTTCGAGCGACATGCGCTCGTACGCCGATCGCGTGTTGGCGCAGGAGAAGGGGCCCTTCTGGTCCCAGGTGAAGGGCGCGAAGAGCGTGAGGATGTGATCGATGCGGTCTTCCTGCTTCGCGACGCCCTCGAGGGCCTTCGCCGCCGAGCGACCGAACTTCGCCGCCGGGCCGGGCGCGCCCTTCAGCATGCTGGCCATCGTCTTCGCGGCGCGCGAGACAGCCGCGGGGCCCATCTTTTCGAAGCGGTCGCGCGAGACGATCGCCGGCTCGTAGTAGGCCTGGAGGAAGTTGATGAACGGGTTCCCCTTGCCGCGGCGCTGGTAGTACTTGCGCTTGTAGAGGCCGATGAGCTCGCCGAAGCGCGCGCTCGTGCCGGGGTTCACGTCGCTCGCGCCGTACTGGTAGACGGGCTTGGCCGTGCCCTCGAGGAGCTCGGCGAGCGAGATGATCATGCCGACGCACACCATGTCGGCCGGGACGAAGTCGAGGACGACGTCGCGGTGGCCGATGAGGTGGTGGTGGCCCTTCATCGCGAGGAAGATGATCGGCGCCGACGTGCCGATGCCCTCGTTCCAACCGGGGAAGGGGAACTCGATCGTGCTCTCGCAGCAGGCCGGGCGCGCGATCGTGTACTTGATGCCGGCGCGCGCGATGATCTGCTCGCCGATGCTCTTCGTGTACGTGTAGATGTTCGGCCAGCCCCAGTGCGTGGCGCGCTCCATGCCGGCCTCGACGAGCCGGTCGGACACGAACTTGCGCTTCACGCTCTTCAGCTCCTCGTCGAGGGGCTTGCCCGTGGTGGGCTCGCCGCGCGCGATGAGGTTCTTCTCCGCCTTCTCGAGGAAGACCGACTGACGGAACGCGTCTTCGGCGCGGCTCTTCGCCTGCGCGATGAGGTCGAGGCAGTCGTTGATCTCGCGCTCCGGATCCCAGAGGTCGCGACCGAGCTCCTCGGAGCGCGGGAAGGGATGCTGATCGCCGGGCCGCTCCTCCATGATGAGGCCCTTGCGGTTGCCGACCACGTAGCAGGTCGACGTGTGCATGAGCGGCGCATCACCGAGCGCCTTGGCGAGCGCCACGAGGTTCTGCGTGCCGAAGGCGTTGGTGTCGAGCGCCTCGTCGAGCGGCGGGTTGAAGTCGACGACGCCCGCGACGTTCACGACCGCGTCGATGGTGCCCTTCAGCTCCGTGACGAGCTTCTCGTCGATGCCGCAGAGGGGCAGCCCGACGTCACCGTCGATCGGAACGACCTTGCTCTTGATGAAGGCGTCGAAGCCCTCGCCGTGCTGATCGCGGAGAGGCGCGAACGCCTCGTTCGTGACGACCTCGGTCCAGAAGCGCTCCTCGCTCGTCTTCGTCTTGTTCTTTCGGACGAGGAGGTAGATGCGCCCGATCTCCGGATACCGGGCGAGCATCATGATCCAGAAGATCTTCCCCAAGAATCCGGTGCCGCCGAGCACGAGGAGGCGCGAGCCTTCGAACTGAGCGCGGATGTCGAGCGGGGGAATGGGCGTTGCGGGCCCGTTCGTGCCGTTCACGCCGTTCACGCCGTTCACGTGACTGATTCCGTGGTCGGCCGAATTTCCCTGCGAACTTCCGTGCGAATACACCATGGGGCGCCGCTTAGTTACCGCACGAGGGAAACAGCGGCAACCGCGGCGTGAAGCCGGAAATCCTGAGGAATCTCGCGGAAAAATCGATGCCGAGGTCCCTCAGGGGTGGGGAGGGGGGGCCTAGGGGCTCGGCGGAGCGGGCGAAGAGGGGCTCGGGGCGGGGGTGGAGTCGCCCGAGGACGGGGGCGGGGCGGCCGCCAGCGTGTCCACGATGCGTTGTGCCTCGGCCTTGATTTCCGACCAAGGGGAGAGAGCGGCGCCGGGGCAGGGCCAGCGACGTACTGGTGAGCCTTCTGCTCGCGCCAGAGGTTGTAGCGGCGGTTAGCAGTTCCCGTGATGCGGCTCGTCGAGCTGGCCGATGACCGCCACCTGCGGTGTGCGCTGCGTCAGTGGACGTAGGCGAACTCTTTCTCGGTCGCGGCGCCGTCTTGAGTCGTGGGCGCGAAGGGCGTCGCCTTGACGGCGTAGGTGCCTTGGTCGGGCGTGAACGGCGTCTGCTTCACGATGGGGCTATTGCCGAGTGTGCCGTCCTTGGCGAACACCTTCATGCCGACGAGCGCGCCGGCTTCCGATGCCGGGTCTTCGGGACCGGCGAAGGCCGTGACGAGCACGCCGCCGTCGTCGGTGATGCGTAGGGAAGGCCACGCGAACGCCCGGAGGCCATTGGCACCTGACAGCGTGTAGTTGTTGCCCCACTGCGTTTTGCCCTGGCCGTCGAGGCCGAGGAGCGTGACGACGGGAGGATCGGCGGCGAGCTTGCCCGAGCTGAAGCCGACGACGAGGCCGGTCGTGGGGAGCTCGGCGACCGAGTTGGGAACGAACCAGTCGCTGACGCCCGTGCCGTTCTGCGGGAACGTGATGAAGCCGAGCGAGTTGTCCTTCTTGATGCGTGCGACGAAGCCGCTGCCGACCGCGTCGCCGACGAAGGTGACCGCGCCATCGGCCGAGGGAGCGCCTGCCATCGGAGTGAGCGCGAGCCGGTCGGGGCACGCGTACGCGGCGGGCGCGGTCACGTTCTCCTGATCGTCGAGGCGAACGACGAACATCTGCTGGGCTTCGCCCGTGGGTTGGTCCTGGCGCTCCCAATCACCCGCCACCACGAGGTCGTCACCCACGCGCACGAGCGCGGTCGGCACGAGGTGGATGCGGTTGGGATCGGGATCGACGAGGTAGCGGACGCGCACCACGTCGAGCGAGGAGTTCAGATGGGCGAACCACGTGCTGCCTGCGTTCCGGCAGTAGCCGACCGCGACGTAGCCATCGGAACGGTCGTTCGCGAGCAGGCTCGGGATGGCGACGCATTCGTCGGGGAGCGAGAACTGGCGGACGACGTCGAGCGCGCCGGATTGCCCCGTCTTGGCGATGACGAAGGCCGCATCGTTGTTGGGGTTGAACAGCGTCACGAGGCCCGCATCGACGCTGGGCACCGACGCGACGGGGTGAAGCGCCTTCGCGTAAGGCACGTCGGGCGTGATCTGCTTCGACCACGTGAGGCTGCCGTCGGCCTTGTCGTCGACCTTGAAGAGGCCGAGCGCACCGCCGCCGCCGGCGACGAAGCGGCCGTCGATCGAAGGAACGACGAACGGGAAGGCCCCCGTGAATCCGGCGACGTCTTTGACCGACGTGCCGTCCACCTGGCCGCCGAGGACCTTGGCCCACGGCGTGAACGGCGGGCTCTGCAGCATCTTCGCGGTGGGGCCGCCGCCGGGTGGATTCGCGCCTTCAGGCGTGCTCTCGCAGGAGCCGCTCGCCACGGTCTTGTCGAACGGGCGGAATGCGGGCGTGCGCCAGTCGACGAAGGTGACGTACCCGAGCATCGGCAGGCGAGGGCTCGTCACGCGAACGCCGAGCTCGGCCTCGAGCGCGAACTTCAGATCCCAGCAGGGGTTTTGCAGCGGGTTCGCTTCGAGCGTCGCGACCGCGTTCGCCGTCGCATACGGCCCCGCCACGCTGTAGAGCGCGAGGTTCAGGCGCACGCCGACCTTCGCCGTGGCCGATGCGTAGAGGTCGACTTGCGGCGTGTCCGCGGTGGCGTCGGCGTCTTTGATCGAGAACGGATCGAGCTTCGAGTTCTTCGATTTCGAGGAGAGCACCGCTTTGCTCTGGATCTCGATGTGCGCGTGCGCGCCCGCAGAGAAGCCAGCGGAGGCTTTGCCGCCAACCGTCGCGATGATGTCTGCGCTCGGGACGAAGACGAGCGGTCCGATGGCGAAGGGCGTGAGGTTGATCGTCCCCACGTCGAAGTTCTTCTCGAAGCCGATGCTCGCGGCGCCCGACGCCTTCACGTCGGCCTGGAGGCGTGGATCGACCTCGAATGTGAGCTTCAGCTCCGGCATCAGGTCTTCGACCGAGCAGCTCGGGAGCTTGCCGGTGACGATCTTCTTCAGGCTCGCGATGCAGTCGCTCACCGCCTGAGGAAGGTTCGTGACCGCGCCCCAGTCGACGTCGATGGCGAGGTCGTATTTGAAGCCGCCACCGAGCGTGGCGTCGATCTTGACCTGGTCGTTGGTGGTGTCGGGGTTGCCGTCTCCGTCGAAGACGATGACCTGGTAGTTCTGCGACTTGCCGATGGTGCCCGACGCAAGCGTCCACTGAGGACGAAGGCCTCCGCTGAGGGGGCTCACGTCCGTTTGCTTGAACGTGTTGGCCGCGTCGATCGGCGCGATGTCTCCGACGCTCCGCACGTGGAGCTTGCGGAACGCGAGCTGCAGTGGTGCCGCGGCCGTCGTGAGCACGAGCGCACCCGAGGCGTCGTGATCGACGGCGAGCACCACGCGGAGGAGACCTCCGGGCGTCGCGTCCGAAATGCCAGTCACGAGAACGTCGCCCACGGTCAGCGCCTGCACGGCTGCCGAGGGAGCGGTGAACGTGAGGGACCCGTCGTCCGGCGTTCCCGTGAGCGAGGTCATCTCCTCGGTCTTCAGGATGTGCGTGGTCGGAAACGGATCGAACTCGATCTCGTTCTGGGCGGGGGTGGTGCCGCCGTCGGAATCGGATGACCCGCATCCCGCGCCGGCGGTGAGTACGACGAAGGCGGGGGCGAGGAGAGCCAGGAGGTTTCGAGTGGGGAGCGCCATGGTGACCCTGCCAATTGAGGTCTTCCGAGGCAGCGTCGCGAGTCGCCCGCTTGAGTGACGGGCGGCGCGCGAGCAGTCGCTTCGGGCGTCGTCAGTTCGGGCGACCAAGGTGCCGATCGGCCTGGAAAAGCCCGTTGGCTGTAGCACACCGGACATCTTCCGTAAGGGACCCGAGGGCGCCTCGAAATGCGATGCCCTTTTCGATTGGATGATCGATCGGTGGAAGAGGGCGATAGGGCTGCGGCGGAGGGTCCGCTTTGCCCGTCGCGACCGACGGCGTCGTGCCCGTGGCGTCCATCGGCGGAAGGCCGTCACGAGCACGAAGGGCGTGCGTCGCGGGGCCGGTCGTGCGACGCTCGCTTGCGTCCATGCCCGGCACGGTGCGCGGCTTTCGTCACTCGCGTCACTCGCGTCTGCCGAATCTCCCGAGTCATCGAAGCTTCCTCACGCTCGCGCGCGCCTTACGCGTGGTGGCGCTCGCGGTCCCAGCAGTGCTGGTCTCCTCGTTCGCAGGAGGACTGGCCGCTCGCGCCGAGCCACCACCGCCGGCCGTTTCCGTCCCACCGCCACCGCCACAACCCCAACCATCGCCACCTCCTTCGAAGCCCGCGTGGGAGTATGCCGCCGGCCTCCGGGTGGATCTCGCGACGACGGACCTATGGCCGATCGGCGGCGACGCCTTCGTCGATCTCCATCGCCTGACGGGCCTCCGTACGAGCTTCCGCCTGACATTCCAGGCAATCGCCGCGAGCCGCGAGATCGAGGGCTCGCGTGCACACTTCTTCTGGGGCTACCTCATTCCCTCCGCGTGCCCCGCTCGCGCGGTCGTAGGCGCCTTCGATTTCGCGCCCTGTGCCGGCATCGCGCTCGGCATGCTCTCCGCGACGCCCGAGCAGGGGCCGAACGGCGTCTCGTTCCTGCGCGCCTGGATTGCTCCTCGCGTTTCAGGCCGCCTCGGGCTCGCGCTCGGCAAGGGCTTTGCGATCGAAGCCGAAGTCGGCCTCGAAGTTCCCCTCGTACGCGGCCGCTTCGTCTTTGGAGACGAGGTTGCCTACGAGGTTCCTGCGGTGATGGCCACGTTCGGCCTCGGCCTTCGTTACGACTTCCGACAGTGACGCACCCTACGCGGCGAGCGTCGCGCCCGCTGGGCCTTGACGCGCACGAGGCGTGCCCGTCACCGAAGCGATCGGACGGCCACTCGACTAATCGTCGCTGTTGGGAAGCGTCGCGAGCGTGGCGCGGATACGACCGACGTAGGGGCTATTGGGCCGTTCGTTCAAGAACTTCCGTGCGAGGGCCGCCGCCGCCGAGGTGCGTCCGAGCCGGGAAAGCGACTCGATCCTCAAGACTTCCGCTTCTTCGGCGTGCATCCCGTTCGGGAAGTCCGTTCGATACTCCTCGAGTCGTCGAAGGGCTTCGCCCGGACGGGCGCCATTCGCGGCGGACCGGATCTCCGCGAGGCGTTGCATCTCCTCCGTGAGTCGCGCGGTGCTGGCAGGTCGGGCCGTGGTTTGCTCGTCGAGAGCGGGGGCGGCTACTTTCGCAGCGTCCACCTTCTTGATGGACGGAGCACCCGAGGACACGCTTCGAAGCTGGTCGACCGTCAGCGTCGTGACTTCGGCGGGGACCTCGGCGGACGGGGCGGCGGCAGGGGGCGCGTCGGCGGGGGCCTCCGGAACCGGTGTTGCCGTCGCCTGTGGAGGCGTGAGGGGCGTGCTTTCCGTTCGCGTGACCGTCATGGCAGAGACGGCAACGGCTCCGATGGCGAAGAGGACGCCCGCCGTCTTCCACGCAGGGGCGGTGCCGCTCACGCGGATGGCCGTGCTGCTTCTACTCGACGGCGGTGGCGCGAGGCTGTCCGATGGCCTTGCGACCTCGGCCGCGGAGCTGGTCGACACCGTCGTTGCGGCCGACACTGCCGCGGTCGCGAGCAAGCGCGAACGGAGCTCGGACGAGACCCGCTCTTCGCGGCCCGCTTTCACGAGCGCGCGTCGTAGAAGCACGCGACGATCGTTGGTGGCGTCGTCGTTCATGGTTGACCGTTTCGGACGGCGCGCCGGACGCGAATCCGGCTCAACGTTTGGTCGAAGACCTCCAGTGCGCGCAGAAGGCGCGAGGCCACGGTGCCGACCGGGATGTCGATGCACGCGGCGACTTCGGGGGCGCTCAGCTCTTCGATTTCGCACAGCACGAAGACCTCGCGGAGTCGCTCGGGCATCGAGCTCAAGATCTCTTCGAGGATGGTGCGTGCGCGCTGCTGATCGATGAGGTCGTCGAGCGACAGCGGCTCGTGCGAGTCGAGGAGGCGGTTCTCGGCGAGCTCGTCGTCGAAGGCGACCTCTCCGAGGCGGATGGTCTTGCGCCTGTGCTGGGCCGCGACGTTCATGGCGGCGGAGTAGAGGAAGCCCTTCTCCTTGCCTTGCTCGATGCCGTCGAGCTTCCCAGCGGCAATGACGAAGACCTGCTGTGTGGCATCGTCCGCGGTCGTGCCGTCCAGGCCTGCACGACGGAGGCTTCGGTAGACGAAGTCCGCGTTCTCCTCCACGAGCGTGTGGGCGGTCATGGACGTCAGCACCCGGCCGGAGACCGGCGGATCACTGGCGGCGGTCTCCTCCTGGCCGGAGGCCGCTGCGAGCGAAGGAAGTGCGGCCGCTGTCGTGCCCACATCACTCATCGCCGCTTTGCCGATTCGATCACCCAAACGACATCCCTAACGCTGTTGCCTCAGACGCACCGCGTCGGTGCAGCGGCGAGATACGCCGTTTCGGCCGGGATTATCCACATCAACAAGACGAATCGAAGCTCGTCCGGGGCGATTTCGGGGGGCATCGCGCCCGGGCTCGCCCGTGTGCCGACGTGTGGGTGACGTTCTCGTGAGCGCGACCGTACGCGCCGGTCAGAGTCAGAGCGGGCCGCCCGACCACGCCACGTCGACTGCCATCTCGGAGCGCCGGTGCAGAATCTCGTCGACCCTCGCGCGATGCGCCGCGAGCCATGCTTCGCCGGCGCCGGGACGCGGCTCGATGAACGCCACGTCGACGAGCTTCCACTCGAGCTGCTCCTTGGTGGCGCTCTCGAGCTGCGGGCGACCATTGCCGCACACGCTCGGACTGAAGCGTGTGGCGGACACGAGGAGCCCCGATGGCGAAGGTGGAACGACGACGACGTCGCGGACCACGGAGCTTCCGACGGGAGCCGTCAACTCGTCACTGGAGATCGCGTGCAGCGTTCGCGTCAGTGCGGGCACGGCAAGAAGGGTTGCCGTGCCTGGTGCGACGGCGCCGATGAATCGTCCGCGACCATCGAGCAGCACCACGCTCGCCGTGCTGGCGCACGGGTCTGGGGGATACGCGACGAGCAGTGCACGCATCGATGGCGGCACGGGGACCGAGGCGAGGACATCCATCGACGAATCTTCGGTGGAGACGACAGGTGATCGTACCGTCATGCCTGGAGGCAGCGGCGCACTCGCGCAGCCCACGAAGGCCAACGTCATCACGCACGCTCCGAGAATTGCCGCGCGCATGCCGAGACCGTAAGAGCTCGCGCGAGACGGTCAACGTGCTCCGCAGCCGCAGCCTCGACGCGATGGCCAGTCGCGCCGAGACGGTTGCGGACGATCGTGGACACTCAGAGAGAGGTCCGTCGAGAGTGGCGCTCAGTTCGGTGTGCTCGTGCACCTCTCCGCCGGCTTCACGTTGCACACGTCCGTGAGGGGAGTGCCCGCGAGTCGTGCTTCGAGGAAGTCCAGCCACTGGTCGAAGGCATAGGTGAGCGGCTTCGTGTGGCCGGCGCCCTCGCATTCCAGGTACTGCAGCACGTGGCCCTGCGAACAGAGCTTCTGGAACGCGGCGCGCTCCGTGGGCGTGCTGACGAGCTCGTCGTTCGCGGCGAGGAGGAACATGCTCGGAATGGAGTCGACCTTGGGCACCGAGGTCGTCGGCAGGCTGTTCTCCGTGAAGTAGCAGGCCCACGGCGTGAGGTTGTCGAAGTTCGGTTTCTGACCCGCGGCGAGGTAGCTCGGTGCGAACAGCGTCTCGCGCGTGGCGCCCGACAGAACCTGACTCGACGAGCACGTGCTCGCGAGAGCGGCCGGAACCGAGGTGTCGTACGGCGCGAGGAACGCCGAGCCGAGGCGTCCGGGAGCCGACGCGTACCACGAGTCGAACGCCGCGGTGACGGCGACCATGTTCTTCGTCGAGTTCACCCACGAGCCGAGCGCGACCTGCGCTTCGTTCAAGAGGTCGGTCGGAGGAACATCCCAGACGGAGCCTTTGATCGTCAACTCCGGCGCGTAGTGCGGGGCGTAGCGATTGACGAACGCCGCGGCGTGTCCGCCTTGCGAGCCGCCCATCACGACGACGTCACCCGGCGTGACGTTCGAGCCCACGAGGGCCTTCTTCGCTGCGCGCACGGCATCGAGCGATGCGATCGCGGTCGGCTCGGCGACGAGATAGGGATGCATGAACCCCGTCGGTGCGCCGAGGCTCTTCAAGCCGATGTAGTCGGGCGCGACGGTGATGTACCCGAACGATGCGAACACGGCCATGAGCGCCGCCGCTTCGTCGAGGAAGCCGCCGAACGTGTCGTCGGCCACGCCCTTCGACGGTGCGCACGCATCGTTGAAGCCTGCCGTGCCGTGCAGGATGAGCATGATCGGATACGTCTTGTTGCCCGAGACGTCCGGGTACGAAACGAGCGCGGTCGCGTCGATGGGCTTTCCGCGATCCTGCGTCTGGTAGCGAAGCAGCTTGCTCTTCGTGCCGAGCTTCGCGAGGCGCGTCGTCTTCAGCGCGCTGCTCGCCTTGTAGAGGGCGTAGTTCAGCTCGATGATGGTGTGCTGCGCCTTCGTCTCGGCCTGCAGCACGTCGCCCATGGTGGTGGAAGGCAGCCACGTATAGGGGGTCGCACCGCACCGCGCGCGGTTGTCGTCGGTGCCTGCGTCGTCACCGGCGTCCGGCTTGGGGGACGGCGGGCCAGCGTCGGGCGGCGTGGAGTTCCCCGGCCCCGTCGTGGTGGTCGTCGTGCTCGGTGAAGGCGCCACGTCGGGGCTCGCGCCACCGCTCGGCCCACCGTCGCTGCCACATGCAAAGAGCACACTGCCGAGCGCTCCCGCCAAGGCGAGCGCAAGCGAAGTCGTAGGCTTCATGAAACTCTCCATCCGAGCGAACGCCTCGCTGGAGGCGGCGGCGAACACTAACGGCGGCCATTCGATGTGCCTGTCCCCGCGACGTCTCGGGTGCTCGAAGAATGTGTATTGTGCACGTTGGTCGAGCCCGTTCGTTCGGTTGGCACCTCGAGCGTCAGCGAGCTGGCGACATTTCGCAAAGCGCTGGCGCAGTAGCTAGAGTGCGGAACATGGCGCGGTCCGTTTCGAATTCGAAAGCAAGGACCGGAGCGCGAAGCGGAGCTCCCGCGCGCATGGTGAAGGGCAACGACGGCAAGGAGCCCCCCATGTTCACCGATCGCTTCACCGAAAGCTCGACCTCGAAGGACCTCGATGCGGAGCGCTACGAAGCGATTCGCCGGCGCGACCCTCACGCGGATGGTCAGTTCTACTATTCGGTCGTGACCACCGGCGTGTACTGCCGGCCGAGCTGCGCCGCTCGCCTCGCGCGTCGGGAGAACGTCGGTTTTCACCGCACGCCCGACGACGCCGAGCGCGCCGGCTATCGGCCGTGCAAACGCTGCAAGCCTCGCGAAGCATCGCAGGAAGAGCGCCACGCGATGCTCGTCGAGCGCGCATGCCGGCTCATCGAAGCGTCCGAGGGCGTGCCGAGCTTGGAGTCTCTCGCCACGGCCATGGAGTTGAGCCCGCACTACTTCCACCGGCTCTTCAAGGCCGGGACGGGGATGACGCCGCGCGAGTACTTCGCTGCCTATCGTCTGAAGCGCGTCGACCGAGGTTTGCGCGAGAGCGCCAACGTCACCTCGGCCTTCCACGACGCGGGGTATGGATCGAGCAGCCGCTTCTACGAAGAAGCGAGCGGCGCGCTCGGGATGCCGCCGTCGGCCATTCGCAAGGGCGGCGAGGGGATCGCGATCCGCGCGGTCGTCACTCGCTGCTCGTTGGGGCGTGTCCTCGTTGCCGTCACCGAGCGGGGCGTGTGCGCAACCGCGTTCGGTGACTCGGACGCCGTGCTCCTCGACGATCTGCGCCGCCGATTCCCGAAGGCGACGATCGAGGCCGTGAAGTTGGCGCAGGACTCCGATCTCGCCGCGCTCGTTCGCGAAGTCGTGGCCATGGTCGAATCGCCCGAGGCAACGCGCAACGTTCCGGTCGACCTCATCGGTACCGCCTTCCAGCAGAAGGTGTGGCGTGCGTTGCGGGAGATCCCCGCCGGCGCGACGGTCTCGTATTCGGAGCTGGCGCGTCGTATCGGCGCACCCCGGGCCGTGAGGGCCGTGGGCACCGCGTGCGGAAACAACCCCGTGGCGGTCGTCGTGCCTTGCCACCGCGTCGTCCGCGAAGACGGCGAACTGGGCGGCTACCGCTGGGGTCTATCGCGAAAGAAGGCGCTTCTCTCACGGGAACGTGGCAACTGACGCCGCGTACGTCACCTTCCTACACCCATGGGCAGCTCCATCGGAGGCGCGGCCGTGTAAGATTCTGCCGAGCCCATCATGCAGCCGATCTTGTGTCCGCACTGCGGAGCGCCCCCGCCGACGCCGATCAATCCGACGGCAGGTCAGTTCTCTTACAACTGTCCTTACTGCAAGCGTGAGTCGCTCCAAGGAGTGGCGGCGCCTCCTCCTCCGCAGCAGCACGTTCCGGCGATCATCGTCGTGCGCGGGCCCTCGCATCACGACGAGGACTCCGTCGCGCAGCAGGTCGCGTACCACCACAACGCCGCGTACAAAATGTCGTGGATCGTGTGGATGGTCGTCGTCCTGACGGCGAGCCTCGGCGGTGGTGGCGTGGCGTTCTCCAAGTGCTCGAAGCACAGCTCGCTGATGTCCAGCCTCGTGTGGGACGGTACCGAGCCCTTCACCTGCACCGGCAACGACGAGATCGCCGTCCAGGGCGTCGAAGCGAACTTCCCCGTGGGGACGGCCATCAGCGCTACGGGCAACTGCCACTTCCGCTGCACGGACTGCACGATCAGCGCGCCGACGGCGATCGAAGCCACGGGCAACGCGCAGGTCACGATCATCAACGGCTCGGTGAAGGCAACGAAGATCCTCGCCGACGCGAGCGGCAATGCCCGCGTGAACATCGGCGGAAACGTCACGGTGACGGGGCGCACGCAGCGCTCGGGCAACGCGCAGGTCTCGGCGCCCGATCCCGCTCCGCCTCCCGCCACCGCCACGGCGAGCGCCGCGCCCACGCCGCCCGCACCCGCTGCAACGCCGGTTGCGACCGCGGCCGCAAAACCCGCGGCCACGGCGGCGGCTACCCACGTCGCTGCACCTACGGCAACGGCTCCCAAGGCGGCGCCGACGGCATCGTCGAAGACGCCCACCAAGGTCCGCCCGCAGGCATTCTGATCGCCTTCGCTCGTGCGCTATAGAGGAGCGACCATGAGTCTTCGTCGCTCCTTGCGTTCTTCGTTCGTCATCTGCGCGTTCGCAGGTGCTGCTCTCGTTGTCGCGTGCGGCGGAGGAAATGCTGCTACGCCGGCGGCAAATGCGAGCGAGACCACGGCGAGCGCGAAGGCCTCCTCTTCGAGTGCGAGCGCGCCGATCTACGACTTCGAAGTGAAGACGATCGACGGCGAGCCGGTGAAGCTCGATCGCTATCGCGGCAAGGTGCTGCTCGTCGTGAACGTCGCGAGCAAGTGCGGGTTCACCCCGCAATACGAGGCGCTCGAGGCGCTCTATCAGAAGCACGCGAAGGAGGGCTTCGAGATCCTCGGCTTCCCGTGTGACCAGTTCGGTCACCAAGAGCCGGGCACGGAGACCGAGATCAAGACGTTCTGCACCACGCGCTACGCGGTGCACTTCCCGCTCTTCTCGAAGATCGAAGTGAACGGGTCGAACGCGCACCCGCTCTACCAGTACATGCGCGCCCAGCAGGCCGGCTCGTTGAGCAAGGAGATGCCCGGGGCCGAGATGCTCTACGGCCACCTCGAGAAGAACTTCCCCGAGCTGCTCGGCACCGACGCGGTCAAATGGAACTTCACGAAGTTCCTCGTCGACCGTCACGGCAAGGTCGTTCACCGCTTCGAATCGCCCGAAAAGCCGGAGGCGATCGAGCCCCAGATCGCCGCGCTTCTCGCGGCCCACTGACGGCGAGCGTCGGGGCAGGGCCGAGCGGGGCCGTGCCCTGGTAACTCGACGAGCCGCCAGAATTCACGGAGCATTTCTGGCGAGGTTGGGGGGCTTCGCATAGAACTTTGTTCGATGACGACGAGTGCACGCGACGTGCTGGACACGGCGGAACGATTCCGTCTGGCGTTCGAAGGTGCCGCGATTGGGCTGTTCGTGGTCGATCCCGATCGTCGCGTCGTCGACTGCAACGACGCTCTCGCGAAGATCCTCCACTCGTCGCGCCAGCGCGTCGTCGGCTTGAGCATGTCGTACATTCCCGACCAGCGGATCATCCCCGCGGTCGATCAGGCGCTCGCGGGCACGCCTGCCTCGTACCAGGGTGCCTATCGTTCGGCGACGTCGGGCGACGAGATCATCGCCGTCATGAACGCCACGCCGATTCGCGACGACTCGGGCGTGGTCGTCGGATGCGTGGCGGTGGTCGAAGACGCGACGGAGCGCATGAAGCTCCATGACGAGCTCCGCGCGCAGCTCGACGTCGTGCGTGCGCAATCCGCGACGATCCAGGCGCTCGGCACGCCGATCCTCAAGGTGTGGGAAGGCGTTCTCTGCCTGCCCGTCATCGGCACCATCAATCGTGATCGCGTGACCGAGATGGCCGAGACGATGCTCCAGGCGATCATCCGCGAGCGCGCGAAGTTCGCCATCATCGATCTCACGGGCGTCGAGGTCGTCGACACGTCGACGGCGCAGAACCTCTTGCAGCTGTTCCACTCGGCGCGTCTCGTCGGCACCGAGGCGCTGCTCTGCGGTTTGCGACCGGCCGTGGCGCAGACGATCGTCTCGTTCGGAATGGAGCTCGGCGGCGTTCGCACCATGCGCACGATGCAAGAAGCACTGAGGCACGCCATCGACCGCCTCGGCGAGCGCTAGAGCCCTGAATCGACCGAGATGGCACCGGAAGTTCGGAAGGGCGGAAAGGATAGGGGGATGAGCCCGGAGCCACCACCGCGAGTGCACCGACAGATGCCTTCTCTGCGCCCTCGAATCTTCCGCCCTTGCGCCCTTCCTGTGCCATCTCCGAGCAGTCGCCTGGACAGAGGGAAGTTGCTTCGAGCTAGAGCGGACAAAACGAAACGACCGCCCGACGCGCGTGACGTCGGACGGTCGTTCGATGCTCTGCGCTTCTGAGACGCGCGTCAGACCGTGACGTCGGCCATCATCATTGGCGCGAAGTGGAAGAGCGTGATTTCCGGGCTCGGCGGCGCGGTGTCCTTCGCCATCTCGAGCGCCTCGTTCATCGTGCGCGCCGTCTCCCAGCCCATCAGCTTCGGGATGTACTCGTTGTCGGCGCCGACGACGATCACGCGGCCGGTGTGCTGACGGCCGGCCTCGCCCCAGTACCACATGAAGAACGGGTGAGCCGGGTGGTACGCGTGGCCCGTGCGGTAGGCCTGGATGTACGCCGGGTTCGAAGCGAACTTCGCCTCGAAGCGCTTGTGCAGCTCCATCGCGTCGCGCGTCTCCGGGAGGAGGTTGTGCACGAACTCGATGTACGGAGCATGGTGCTCCTTGTCGAACTGATCGGTGCAGGGGTGCGCCACGATCATGGTGCCGCCCTTCTTGAGGAGCGGCTTACCCCGGTACATGTTGAACATGTAGCCGTTGACCATGACCTGCACGAGCAGCGGGTTCAGGAACGAGTTGACGTTGTACGGGCTGATGTAAGGCACGCCGCACACGAGGATGTCGGCCTGGCCCTTCACCGGCACGAGGTACTGCTCGAAGCAGCGCGCGAGCGTGTGCTCGTGGACCGCTTCGGTCTCGCCGGCGAAGACGCCCGTGACGCCGTAGGGCGAGGGAACCTTGTTGAAGATCGCCTGGCGCGCGGGCTGGGGCACCTTCGAGAGCGTGACGTTCAGCGCCTTGAGCGCCGCCTTCTCCATGCCCGAGAGGTCGTCCTCGTTCTTGGCGAGGAACTCGAGCGGGCGATCGAACATGCGATTGTTGATCGTCGTCTCGATGGTGAAGACGTTCAACTTCGAGTTCGCGAGGCGGCCCATGCGCTCGACGCTCGTATTGAGTGCGGAGCTCTTCGGATCCATGTACGAGTGGCACTCGCGCATGACCTTCGGGTTGTGGTGCGCCTTGAGGCTCTTGTACCCGCAGAGGCCGACGGCCACCGACTTGTGCCCGCCGTCCATCGGGACGAGGTTCAAGTTCACGTAGATGAGGAGATCGCTCTCGACTGCATAGCGACTGAGCTCGACGACCTCGCCGTGATCGGTGGTGCCGATCTCGACCATGTTCTTCGCGTCTTCCGCGTCATGGTTGAAGAGGCGATCGGGGTAGTAGGCGCCGTGGATCTTGTCGCCGACGATGTGCCGGATCTCGTCGCTCGTCATGCGACGGTGGAAGCTCGTCGCGATGATCATCTTGACGTCTTCGACGCCGTGGTCGGCGAGCATCTGCAAGACGACCGTGAGCACGCGCTCGCGGACGTCCGGCTTGCGCATCGGCGGAAGCGGCAGCGAGATGTCGTCGATCGCGATGACGACCTTCATCCCCGGACGGAGCTTCGCGTGGAGCGGCTCCGAGTTGTGCGGGTGATTGATCGCGTAACGGATCGCCGCGTCGACGTCCTTCAGGGGGGCAATCGGCGCCTTCGGGTAGATGACGCGCGTGCCGGGCGGCATATCGACCTCGAGGAGGCGATCGCCGTAGAAGATGGTGCGCGGAGCGCTCTTCCGATCCAGGGTGACGACGAGCGGGTGAGACATGAGCGGCTAGGCGTCTAGCACGGCCAAAGGGCGTGCTCTAGCTGGGAGTTGGGCTCAGCTCGAGCTCAATTCGTGTTCTTGTCGAGCGTCAGAACCGGCCAGCCGTAGGTGCGAGCGAGGCGCTCCAATTTGCTGTCGGGATTCACCGCGGCCGGATGGCCGACGACGCTCAGCATGGGCACGTCCGAGTAGCTGTCGGAGTACCCGAAGCAGTGGTCGAGATCATGGCCGCGCTCGCGGGCGTGCTCGCGAATGAGCCGGGCCTTCTCGGGGCCGGCCACGACGGGGCGAAGGAGGCGGCCGGTGGCGTAGCCGTCCTTGATTTCCAGGCGATTCGCGATGACGTGCGTCGCGCCGAGGTGCTCGGCGAGGCGGGTCATGAGGAAGTCGAGCGCGCCAGAGATGAGGACGACGTCGTGCCCTTCATCGCGGCAGCGCGAGACGAGGCTCTTGGCGTGCGGATAGATCGCGCCCTTGAGAACGCTGTCGAACGCGTCGTCCGCCAGGATGTGGAGGCGGTCGTGCGAGATGCCTTCGTAGGCCGTGAACAGCATCTCGTTGAACATGCGCCGGTCCTGCGTCTCGGCCCAGATCAGCTGGGGGGCCCGGAGCGCTGCGCGCGCGAGCTTTTGCAGGCTGCGCATCGGCGTGCGCTGGTGCATGAGGTAGTAGAGCGTCGGGTGGACGAGGTTGGTACGAACCAGGGTCCCGTCGACGTCGAAATAACTGGCTGCCACGGCGCCGTGGTGATGGCGTGCCTGCGCTTCCGTGTCAAGCGCGGTCGTGCCCGGATTGGGGGAAATAGCCCTCGATCGCGTTCAGTCGTCGGTCGGCGAGGGCCATTCGTGTCATTCGCGTGGGGCGCGCGGGCCGCGAGAGCCACGTGAGTCGGGGGCGCGGGACGAAAGGGGCCCCACGAGCTCGGAAAGGCGGCTGACGGCGCGGGCGATGTCGGGGCGGGCCGTGAGCATCGGCTTCATCGGGTCGCCGATCTTGCCGTGCGTCCGTTCCGGCACGGTCTTGATGGTGAACCGGCGCGGATCGAGCTCTTTGCCGAGCTCGTCCCACGCGATCGGCGTGGAGACCGTGGCTCCTGCGACGGCACGCACGGAGTAGGGGGCCACGATGGCGCGCGTCGTCCCTGTCTGGCCCGTGTCGACGTAGACCTTCGCACCGCGCTTGCTGACGATGCGTTCCATCGTGGCGAGCTCCGGCCATCGTTCGACGAGCAAGCGCCCGAGCAGATCGGCGAGCGCGCGCGCCGTTTCGAAGGTCTGGCCGGGGCCGAGCGGCACCAGCACGTGCAGACCCGTCTGTCCCGAGGTCTTCGGGAAACCGGGGAGACCGATCTCGCCCAAGATCTCGTGGAGCGTCTTGGCGAGCGTGACGGCGTTCTTCAGGCTCGATTGCTTCACGTCGAAGTCGATCGTGAAGAAGTCGGCCACGTCGAGGTTCGGCACGCGCGCGGCGAGAACGTGCAGCGGAATCGCGGCGAGGTTGGCCACGTAGAGGAGCGTTGCGCGATCGTCGAGGAGAAAGCCTCGTCGCGGGCGACCTTCGTCGTCGCGGAGGGCGAGCGTGCGTACCCAGGCAGGCATGCCGGGCGGAACGTTCCACTGGAAGAAGTTCTTGCCCTCGATGCCGTCTGGATACCTTACGAGGATGACGGGCCGCTCCGCGACGTACGGGAGGATCACGTCGGCGATGGCCTCGTAGTAGTCGCAGAGGTCGCCCTTCGTGTAGCCCTCGGTTGGCCAGAACACCTTCGATCGGTTCGTGACCGTCACGCGATGCGGAGACGCCGCCACCTTCGACGTGGCGTGAATGACGGTCGCCTGCGAGCGCCTCGGCGCCTCGCTCGCGACGTAGGCCCACCCGGATCCGTAGGGCTCGCCTTTCTTCTTGGCGACGACGCCTGGGATGCCGTGTGTGGTGCAGAAGGCGAGGATGGTCTCGAGCGGTCCTTCGACAGGAGGCGGTGCGCGGAGCACCCCTTGCGAAGGCACGAGAGCTTCGAGGAGGCTTCTCCGCTTCTCGAGCGGGACCGAGCGCAGGTCGCGATCGCCGAGCACGAGGACGTCCGTCGCGAGGAACACGACCGGCGTCTCGACCGTTGCCTGCGCGGCCTCGCCTCTTGCGATCTGGGCTGCGCGGCGAGAGAGGAGCGAGAGGCTCGGATGGCCGCTCTCGGCGAACGCCACCAGCTGACCATCGAAGGCGACGCGCGAAACCGGAAGCGTGCGGAGGGCGCGAACGACCTCCGGATAGAACATCTCGATGGCGTGCGGCGTTGGACCTTCGCCGTCGCGCTGAACGGTGACCACGTCGCCATCGCGGGCCACGAACACGCGGATGCCGTCGAGGTCCGCGTCGTAGACGAAATCACGGCCGCCCTTGTCGAGCCCCTTGTCGAGCCAAGCGGCGACGGGCGTCAGCAGAGTTCGGGACGGCGAGAGAAGCTCCAAGCTGGGATCGAGGCCGGGCGCCCCGAGCTTCTTGGCGCGCGCCAGAAAGTCCTTTCCGATCGCTTCGCGTCGCTCGAGCTCCTCGACGGTGAGGCCCGAGTAGATGGACCGCGGCAGTTCCTCGACGAGGCTCTTCTCCTTGCTCGCGTGATCATCTTGCTTCTTGAAGAGCAGCCATTCGTTGCCCTTCAGGTTCTTCTGGTCGCTCTTCTGGAGCTTCACGAGAGCCCAGCGTCCGCGCAGCTTCAGCCCGCGGAGCTCGAAGTGGAGCTTCCCGCTCTCGATCTCCTGTTCGGCCGGGCCTTCGAGATACGTAACTTTGCCGCGGTCCCATGCGATCATCGGCCCGGCGCCGTAGAGCGACTCGGGGATGACGTCTTCGAACTCGAGGTATTCGAGCGGGTGGTCCTCCGTCTTCACCGCGAGGTGTTTGTCGTCCGGGTTCAGACTCGGACCGCGAGGCACCGCGAAGCTCGCGAGTACGCCTCCAACCTCGAGGCGCAAATCGTAGTGACGCCTCGTCGCATCGTGCAGGTGCACGACGTACGCGCCCGCGAGGGTGCTCGAGCTCTCCTCCGCAGAGCTCGCCGTTTCGTCGCCGCCCTCGCCTCCAAAGGGCTCGTTCGTCGCTTCTGCGCGTCGCTTGCGGTGATAGTCGCTGAGCTTCGAGGCCATGACGGGTCGCGTCGACCAAGCATAACCCGTGCGTTGGGAACAACACGTTTGCGGCACGTCGTTCACACGTGAATGCGAACTGCGATGCGCATGCATTCTCGAGATCGCGGGGAATGTGCAGCGATCGGTCAGTCGGGCATAGAGGCACGTCGCTTGCTCTCATGAGTGATCGCCATGAGCGTGATCGACTCAAAACAAGCCGCGGCGCGTCATCTTCCAGTTGCTCGGGGGCGTGAGCGCAACTCCCCCGATCACGAGACCCGCGCTCGTCTACGTCGCCGTTCGAGCGAGGCCCGCCACTCGAGCGAGACCCGCTTGCAGGCAGCGGTCGTTCGGACGAGCAAGCAAGACGACGTCGATCCGTACTTCGACGTTCCGTGCACCGACTGAGCGTTGCCGTTGCGTCTGAAGACGCAAGGACGACGATGACGCGAGCAGACGTCGAGCACGCTCGCGGTTGACGCGTCCCATCATCGTGGCTCGAAGCGACGTTCACTCGCTGGCAGATTGCGTGGCGCGATGCACCGGCAGGTGCATCGTTGTCACGCTGTCGTCGTCCATGACGCGAGGCGCCGATCGACTCCGCTTACCGCGTCACGACGAAGATCGTGAGCGCGCCGGCGTGTAGCTTCTCGACCTGCGCGTTCGTTTGGGCGAGCATCTTCTCGGCGCCTTCGAGGTTCTCGCGCGAGCGGCCAGGATCGTGGACGTACGCGAACACGGGCGCGGATTCGAAGGCGCGCCGGTAAGGCGGATAGCGGTCCTCGACGGCGTTCGTGGGAACGACGACGAGCTTCTCGTCCGCGAGCAGCGTCAGTCGGTACGCCGTCCAGTAGTCGGCCTCGGCGTAGGTGATCCCGCGCGCGCGAAGCAGGTCGAAGGCTTGGTAGTCGTCGCGTAGCTCGGGGGCCTCGATGACGGGCAATGCACCACGAACGAAGGGCCCGTAGCCGACCCACCCCGCGACCGCCGAAGCCACGAGGTGGGGCGCGAACACGAGCGCGAATCGACGCGTGCCGAGGAAGCGGGCGGCCGGGGCTGCCGCGAACGGCGCCATGAGCGTCAGCACCGCCAGGTAGCGCATCGAGAAATGGTCCATGACCATGACCGACACGAGAAACCCGCCGATGGCGGTCGGGAACGCGAGCGCGCCGGCAAAGCCGAGGCGGCGAATGTTCCACGGGATGGCGCGTACGAAGGGGGAGACCAGCCCGAAGCAGACGATGGCGCCGAGGAGCACCGCGCCGACGATACCGACCAGGCGAAATGCGAGTGGCGCATCCCACGGCAGGTAGTCCATCACGTGGTGTGCATAATACACCTTGTAACTGAGAGCCCACGGCAGGCACTCGTCGACGAGCAGGCGCACGTGATGACTCACCATGTTGGTGGTGAGGCCCATGGGGCCCTTCTTGGCGCCCGCCAGCCGATGCAGCTGGATGAACGGCAGAAGGCCGAGTCCCGCGCCGAGAGCGAACGCCTGGAAGCGTTTGGCGATCGTGCCGAATCGCTCGATGCGGGAATCGCGGGCGATCGTGGTCAGGCCGAAGACGCCAATCGCCGGTAGCAGCACGAGCGGGTAGGGATCGGCGCCCACCGCGAGCAACGCGAGCGCTCCACCACTGGCGAGCCACGTCCAGCGCGCGCGCTCGCTTCCTTCCGATGCCGAATCGATGGCCCAGAACGCTGCGAGAGCGAGCGTCAGCGATGCTTGGCGCGGTGGATACAGGGCATAGCTATGGACCGAGCTCGGGCTCACCACGAGGGGGAGGGTGAGGAGCAGCGCCGTCCACGAGGTGAAGCGCCGTCGCAGCGTTGCGAACACGAACCACGTCCCGAGGACGTGCAGCGTGAGGGCCGAGAGCATCAGCACGAGCGGCGACGCGCCGAAGAGCGCGAAAAACGCGGCGGCCACGAAGGAGTCGGTGGCCGTTTGGTAGCCACTCCCCCAGAGAAACGGCGCCGCTTCCCCGCGCAGGATGTGCATGGCTTGGAGCCCCACGACGGCCGCGTCGGAGTTGGTCGAACGGGCGTTCAGGAGCGCCGGAAGCCGAAACGCATACGACCCCGCCAGAAGAAGCAAGGTTGGCAGGTGGTCGCGAACGCGGTCTCGGAAACGGGGACCCAGCATCGAAAAAAGCAGCGGCAGACGACAAACGCGAGGCAAGAGGCAAGAGGCAAGAGCGAAGGAGGAAAAAAGCGGCCCGCGCGGCGCGTGTCTCCGCGCCGCGGCCAGCGCGGCCAGCAGGCGCGCGCACACTAGTCGCGAAAACCGAGGTCGTCACGGCGCGAGCTCTGGTGGCCCTCCTGGCACGCGTCGTGGTAGAAGTCCCTGTTTTCCGGTGCCCATGGATGACGCCACCGCCTTCGAGCGCTTTCTGACGCTGGCCAAGCGCGAGCTATCGGCCGAGGACGTGCGCCTTCTCGAAAAGGGGGAGGAGCCGCCCGAGGCACCGAACGTCGTCGTCGCGCGCCTGCCGGACGGCCGCCATGTCGTGGCGACCTTTGCCGAGGCGCCGAACGAACGGGACGTTCTGTCCCGACGACTCACGCTCCTCGCGAATACCTTCGTCGACGCACTGGGGTCGCCGCCGTCGGAGCGCACGCGAGCGCGTCCGCCGGTCGTTTCGTCGCTGCACGAGGAGCTCCGTGCACTTTCGCTCCGCGCACGGGCGACGGATGTCGTGGTCATCGACGTCGACTCGCCGGTGATCTGGGGCTGCGCCGCGGTGCGTATGCGTCCGCGCGCGACGACGGACACGTTCCTGCGCGAGGTCTCCGATCGGGAGCTCGCCGCCCAAGACGAGTCTTCCGGCCCGCTTCCCGACGAGTCCGGTATGCTCGAGGCCGGCCAAGACACGGGGCTGGGCGACCTCGAAGATGCGAGCGACCCGCGTGTATCGCGCATCGCGCCGGACGAGTCGAGGCCGCTGCTCACCTCCGAGGAGGACGACCTCGAGGAGCCGGAGCTCACGCGTCGGGCCATTGCGGCGATTCGACGTCTTCCGGCGCTCGACAACCTGCACAAGGGCCGCCATCTCCGGCACGTCGAGCGCGAAGGCTCGTGCTACCTGGTGCTGTCCTTCTCCGGGATTTACTTGCTCGCGCTCGTCTTCGACGGCGAGTTCGATGAGCTTCGCGCCGAGCGCGCCGCGCAAGAATCGATGGCTCGCATCGAGCGCCTCGTCCTCGCTCTGCCCCCGCTCGATCCCGAGCCGCAGCCGATGGGCGGTGTCATCGCCTTCCGCCGCGCTCGACGTCGTTAGGCGCCGTAGGCGCCTCGTGCTTCGCACGATCGAGCGTTCGTTTGCAGACGTCCGCGCCCGGACCGGCTCCGTCGTTTTGTTAACGGGCCGGTCCGGGCGCCCTTTCGGGGTGCGCGCGTCTTGTCGTCAGTGCGCGCGCAGGCAGAGATCGCTCGAGCGACACGACATGAGCCGCGCTATCGAATCGATGGGGTTGTCGCAGCTCTCCTTGCGGATCGAGTCGACGCACGTGTCGAGTTGCTTGCTGTCGACGCCGCCCGGACAGTCGCTCGCGCGGAGCTCCGAGCCCGTCTTGGCCCTGACCTCGCCCGTGCAGACCTCGCGCGTCGCGTAGTGCTTGTCGGCGCCGATGTTGTTGCAGGCCGCTTCGCGTTCGCAGCGCGCGACCACGAGCTTGTCGACGGCCATCTCGTTGGAGACTGGAACGATCCGCGCGCCGGTGACCGTGGTCTCGCCCGTCTTGTCGCTCATCGTGCCGGTGCGCTCGCGGCTCGTGTCCGTGCGGTCACGGTTGCAGGCGAACAGCGCCACGACGCACGCCGCGGGAACGAGAACGAGAGTCCGAACGGAAGCCGTCATGGTCCACCTCCACGCTCCCAGGGAACTGCAACGGCGGTGCCGATCGCAGTCCATCGCGAAGAACGCCCGGATTCTCGAGGAGAATGGGAGGCGGATACGCCGCACGCGAACCCAAGGAGCGCGCGCGGCTCGTGATCATCCGTGCGAGGGCATGTCGAGCGAGACTCCCTTCACCAAGGGAACCACTCGTGGGGGACTTTCTGCCATGCGGTGGGGCGTCGCGGGTCGCCTTCGGGCATCACGAGCGAGCCCACGAAGTCCGCGTGCTCGTACACGCTGCCGATCGAGCGCGCGATGCTGTCGAGATCGATGTCGCTCGCCACGCCGTTGCTCGTCGCCTTGTAGAACTGCACGGTGATGCGGATCGGAAACTTCGGATCGCGTTCGAGCTTGAGGCGGTGGCCCTCGTTGTACGGACCCACGTTCGGCCCGTGACCGAGCACGGCTTGCTCGACGTCGCTCCGCTCCTCGGCGACGGCCATGCCCTTCGCCATTGGCTTCGCAGGAGCAGCGCTTGCCGGCGCGGCGAAGCCTCCACCAACGCCACCCGACGACGGAAACGCGCCGCCAAGGCGACCCGCGTTCGCGTGCTTGAGCGGAACCTGCACGAGGAACAGAACGTCGGCTCCCTTCTGGAGCGCGCTCTTGTCGTCTTCCGTCTTCGGACCGCCTTGCGCCGCGATGCGCTGCTCGACGTCGCTCTTTCGCTCGGCGGTGAATGCCGCGCGCTGCGCGTTGTTGTTGAAGTAGAGCTCCTGGCCCCACCCCGCCGAGGTCACGTCTTCGGGCTTGTTCTCGATCACCTGGATGCTCGTTCCCTGTCGCGTGACGAGGATCGTGAGCACCGCGGGGGACCGCGGCGCCGACTGGTAGTTGAAGAGCACGGGGTTGAACTGCGCCTTGCCGCTCTTCGGAATCGGAAGGAACACGGCCTGCGCGCTGACGAGAAAGTGCGAGTCGCGCGGCGCGAGCAGGTTGCCCGAGCCGAGGATCGAGTCGGGCTTCGAGGCGAACGCTTTGACGTTCTTCAGCACGTCGGTGAGGGGCACTGTTCGAAGTGACTGACCGTTCTCGTTGCCCACGCGGATGAAGAAGCGATCGGCCGGCACGTCACCGGTTCGGTCGGTGAAGTTCGGAAAGCGGATGACGGGCATGATCGCGGATTGGAACTGGCCGCGCTCGTCACGCGTGCGCACCTGCAGCGAGAGGTCCGAGATGTTCGGACCGAGCGCCGAACTCTCTGCGCGCCCCGTGTCTTCCCACGTCACGTTGACGAGTGAGAGCGAACGCGCGCGCACGCGGCGCTGGAGATCCGAATCGGAGACCATGCCGGCGACCTTGTTGACGACGCGGGCGTAGTCCTGGCTGTCGCTCGGGTTTCGAATGCCCCACTCGCTGTCGTCTTCCGACTCGTCCTTCGCGACGGGCGTGCTCTGTGCTTCGGCGGCCGCGGTGGTGGATGATGCGGGCGTCGCCTCCGTCTTCGCGTTCTTCTCGGTCGCGGGCTCTTTGACGATGATCACCTTCTCGCGTGTGCACGCGGCGCTGGAGAGCAGAGCGAACAGCGAGCCGAGAACGAGAGCGCGTTTCATCACCGAACTTCCTTTCGTCGAGAGCGAGTTGGCTCGGAACAGACGTCCGAGGGGGCCGGAAGGTCTGCGTGAAGGCAGGGGACGCGAAAAATTCCTTCGCCTCCGCCCTGCACACATGAACGACGTGCGTGCCCCCTCGCATAACGCACTGCGCCGACCGATCTTACAGACGTTTCACGCGCTACCGACGGTCGGAGAAACACGGGCGCATAGCACCCACGAACGCACGCGCACGTCCTTTTGTCGTTCGCGCGACGCGATCGCGAAAGAATGCGCAAGAACAGTTTCATGGGCGAAAACGTCCATTGACCGCGGCCATTCCATCTCGTAGTGCCAGCCAAGGAATGAGCACTCTTCAAGGCAAGACGCTCTTCATCACGGGCGCCAGTCGCGGCATCGGCAAGGCCATCGCTCTTCGCGCAGCTGCCGATGGCGCCAACGTGGTCATCGCGGCGAAGACCGCAGAGCCAAACCCGAAGCTCCCCGGCACGATCTACAGCGCGAAGGAAGAGATCGAAGCCGCAGGCGGCAAGGCTCTCGCCTGCGTGGTCGACGTGCGCATGGAAGAGCAGATCCACGCCGCCGTGAAGCAGGCCGTCGACACCTTCGGCGGTATCGACGTGCTCGTGAACAACGCGAGCGCGATCAGCCTCACGGGCACACTCGAAACGCCGATGAAGCGCTTCGACCTGATGCACGGCATCAACACGCGTGGAACGTTCGCCTGCTCGCAGGCGTGCATTCCGTTCCTCGAGAAAGCGGAGAACCCGCACATCCTCAACATCTCGCCGCCGCTCAACATGGAGGCGCGCTGGTTCGCCCCGCACGTTGCCTACACGATGGCGAAGTTCGGCATGAGCATGTGCGTGCTCGGCATGTCCGACGAGCTGAAGTCCAAGCGCATCGCGGTCAACGCTCTGTGGCCACGAACCGTCATCGCGACCGCGGCCGTTCAGAATCTCCTCGGAGGAGACGCGACGGTGCGAGGTAGTCGCAAGCCCGACATCATGGCCGACGCGGCTCACGCGATCCTCACGCGCAAGAGCACGGACTACACCGGCCACTTCGCAATCGACGAAGAGATCCTGCGTGAGAGCGGCACGTCCGATTTCTCGCGCTACTCTGTGACCCCGGGAATCAAGGACGAGGATCTGTTCCCGGATTATTTTCTCTGACGCCCAAACGGGCTCGTGACGCCCGTGACGCCCCGTGACGCCCGTGACGCCCGTGAGCTGGGCTCGCACCGCTCGCAGCGTCCGCCGAGACTTCGAGATTCGGGGATCAGGCGGGCTCGTCGACTCGGCTGATAGTGATTGGCTCGACTCGTTTCGGATTTCGCAACTTTCTAGCCTCGAGAGTGCGATCCGAAGATAAGTGACTGGGAGGAAGCGCGTTCAATGAGCAGCCAGAAGCAGAATGGAACCGAGCGCCGAACGTCCGAACGTCGTATTGCCGTCGAGCGCCGCTCGGACACGATGCGCGCCGCCACCGGTGAGCGCCGCGAGGTCGAGCAGCGCGGCATGGTCGAATCGATGACCGACGCCCTCGAAGACATTCTCCGCTGGGAGCGTGCCAGCGAGCGCGCCTTGCGCATCGCGGCACCCGCCGAAGTTCAGAAGCCGAGCCCGAGCTCGCCCGACATCTCGGCGTCTCGCTGAGGGCCTCGAACATGTCGTCCGTCCGGTCTCCGGGCACGCCCGGGCGGGCGAAGGTGATGCTCGTGGGGGCAGGCGCGGCGAGCCTCGTGCTTCCCGTCCTCGTTCTCGCGCTGCTCGCGCCAGCATGCGCGAACGGAACCGACGCCGACCTGGGTGGTAGCGAGGAGACGAACGGCGACGCCTCGACATCGGGACGAGGTGACTCGTCGGTGCTCCCTTCGGACAAGGACGGCGGAAGCGGTGGCAACGGCACGAAAGACGGTGCTGCAGAAGGTGGCGGTGGCGGACCGTCGGGATGCACGACGAAGCTCGTGATCAACGAGGTGCTCGTCGAAGGCACCAACAACGCCGAGTTCGTCGAGCTCTACAACCCGAACGCGTGCGACGTCGACTTCAGCGGATGGGAGGTCCGTTATCTCCCGAAGAGCCCTGCTTCCTCGGCGGACGGCACGGCGTTCTTCAAGGCGGGTAATGGTGCCACGCTGAAGGGCGGGAAGTTCTATCTGCTCGGCGCCGGCGACATCGGCGTGACGCCGGACAAGACCTTCAACGGGACGCTCGGAAATGCCGGCGGTCAGATCGCGCTGGTCGACGAGAGCGGAAGCATCGTCGACGCCGTCGGCTGGGGCGCGACGGGCAAGTACACCGAGGGAACGGCCGCAAAGATCGCGACCCCCGGCAAGTCGATCGGTCGCCATCCGGACGGCGCGGACACCGACGACAACCAGTCGGACTTCGCGCAGGGCGACGTCACGCCGGGCGCTTCGAACGGCTCCTGAGGCCGAGGTTTACTTGCCGTTGCCGCCCATGCAGAGCGGCGACGTGTTCGCTTCGGGGCTCTCGGCCCACTCGCTCGGCGTGCGTGACGTGATGGCGAGCGCGTGAATCCCGCCTTGGGCGGGCTTGCGCGAGAGCTCGTCTTTCAATGCGCCGTAGACGAGCTGATGGCGCCGCACGGACGACAGGCCCTCGAAGCGGTCGCTGACGATGACGACCTTGAAGTGCGTCTGCGAGCCCTTGGGCACGTTGTGCATGTGGCTCTCGTTGACGACCTCGAGGTGAACCGGCGCGAGCGCCTCACGCAGCTTTCCTTCGATGTTCTCGCTCACGCCGCTCATGCGTCGAGCCTAGCCCTACGGATCGCCGGAGTCGACCCGCCTCGCTCGGTGCCGAGACGCGGTGAACAATGCTCGGGCTCAACCGCCGTTCGATGCGAAGGCGCGGCGTGCGAACGAGCGAAGGATGCGCTCGAAGTCGCTCTTGGCGTCCACGAATGGGACGTGTGCGGCCTCGGCCACCACGTGGAGCTCCGCCCGGTTGCCCACGAGCTCCTCCGCGAGCGAGCCGAGCACGACCTCGTCGTGTGCACCTTGAATGGCCGCGAGGGGAAAGCGCCCGGTCGTGTACTCCGCGAGGTAGTCCTCACTGCGCGAGAGCATCGCCCGTCGCACGTAGGCCGGAACACGCATCATCTCGGACACGGCCGATTCGCCGAATCCGTCTTCGGGTAGACGCATGCATCCTGCAATGAAGGCGAGCGCGCTCGAGCGATACATCGCGTCGTCTTCGCTCATCAGGCCACGTGCGTTCTTCATCATCACGGGCCCGAAGTAGGCGCTCGCGGTGCGCCCCATGCGAACGGCCGCGGCGACAGCGAAGATCCCGGCTACGCGCGACTCGCCGTGCTGGCGAAGGTAGTCGCCGACCACCGCGCCTCCGTAGGACCACGGCACGAGCACGACTTTGCGCGACCCGAGCGCGGAGAGGACGGCATCGACGTCGGAGGCGAATCGACCGGGCTCGGTGTACGCGGCAGCGTCGTTGGGCTTGTCGGAGTCACCGTGGCCGCGAAGGTCGAAAGCGACGCATCGGAAGTCCTTGGTGAGTTCTCCGGTGAGCTGGCCGCGCCACGCGCGTCGACTCTGAGCGAGGCCGTGGATGAACACGACGCAAGGGGCATCGCGCGGTCCCGCGTCGTCGATGGCGATCCTCACGCCGTCCGTGGTCGTCGTTTCGAACGTTCGCACGTCCGTGGGGGGCGCGGCGAAAGGCGCGTGCTGTGCCATGGGTGTGACCATCGAGGACGGGTTCGCTCCCGTCAAGGGCGCTGGGTGCGTGGTCGACGTTTTGTCGACATTCTTGTCATTCTTGTCGAGCAGGTCGGCGGGGGCGATAGCTTGGGATGACCTTTGAGGACGACCTCGGCGGTCTTCGCGATGTGCTCCGTGAGGAGTGCGCAGGCTCGCTCGGCGTCGCGATTCAGCGCTGCGTGGACGAGGGCGGCGTGCTCCCCTTCGACGTCGCGCGACGAGCCCGCATAGGCCTCCGAGAGTCTGCGGTAGCGTTCGGTCTGATCGTAGAGCTGCCCGTGGATGCGGAGGAGCCACGGCGAACGGCACGCGCCGAGGAGCGCGAGGTGCAGTGCGCGGTGAGCGTTCTCCCACGCCACGGGGAGGGGGCGCGAGGGCGCACGCGTCACGGCGGCGAGCCGATCGAGCGCCGAGCGGACGTCGGCCTCCCAGGCCGAATCGCCGTAATTTATGGCGTCTCGGAGCGCGAGCGTCTCGATGCGCTGCCGTGTTCGCGTGAGGTCGGTGAGGTCGTCGCGCGAAATCGGAGCGACACGAAACCCGCGCTGTTCGCTGGCGACCACGAGGCCTTCGGCGGCGAGTCTCGAGCAAGCCTCTCGGAGCGGCGTGCGACCGCTGCCGTAACGCGAGGTGAGGTGTTCGAGCCTGAGCTTTTCGCCCGGCTCCACGAGTCCGTTCAGAATGTCGGTGCGCAAACGGTCGAGGACGCTCGTCGTGAGCGACACATTCGGTTCCGTGCTCGAGGTGGTTCGCGCGCTTCGTCGTGGTTTGGCCACGTCACGCATCCTACCCCAATCGGAGCGGTTCGTTCGCGTGTTGACGCAGTGCGTGACCCGTCGGGAGATTTTTGTCGACAAAATCCGCTTGCGACGAAGGGCCCTCGAGGCTCATGGTTTCGACCCAGAGGAAGCATGCGTATTGCGTCGATCATCGTGAATGGAACGCAGACCCTGGCCGTGCGGCGCGCCGAAGGAATGCTCGACGTCGCGGCGCTCGCTCCCGAGATGCCGCGCAGCCTGACTGCGCTCCTCGCGCTCGGTGAGAGTGCACTGCGCGAGCTCGAGACGCGCGCGAAGAATGCGCCGGCGTCGGCACGTATCCAGGGCACGTGGGACTATCTCCCGCCCGTCGACGCGACGACGAAGGTGCTCTGCCTTGGCCTCAACTACCGGGATCATGCTGCCGAAGCGGCGTACGATGCCCCGCAGTTCCCGGTGGTGTTCGCACGGTTCTTCTCGAGCTTCGTCGGCCACGAGCAGCCGATGATCCTCCCGGCTTGCTCGCCGATGTTCGATTGGGAAGCGGAGCTGGCGGTGGTTATCGGCCGTCGTGCGCGTGGCGTGACGCGCGAGCGTGCGCTCGATTACGTGGCCGGTTACACGCTCTTCAACGACGGCTCCGTTCGTGATCGCCAGAAGCGCACCCACCAGTGGACGCTCGGCAAGAATTTCGACCGCACGGGCCCGATGGGGCCGGAAATCGTGACGTCGGACGAGCTGCCGCCGGGCGCGCAGGGCCTCCGTATCCAGATGCGCGTCAACGGCGAGATCATGCAAGACGCGAACACGCGTGACATGATCTTCGACGTGCAAGACGCCATCGTGGCGATCTCCGAGGCCATGACCCTCGAACCCGGCGACGTCATCGCCATGGGCACGCCGAGCGGCGTCGGCGCGGCGCGAACACCGCCTCGCTTCCTGAAGGCGGGGGATGTTTGTGAAGTCGAAGTCGAACGGGTCGGCATCTTGCGCAACTTGGTGACGAACGAGGCGAACGAGGCCAGCGAGAACGGAGGAAAGTAATGACCAAACGATTGCCCACGCGTCTTCACCACAACGCCTACGTGGTGAAGGACCTCGCGCAGACGCGGAAGTTCTACGAAGACGTTCTCGGGCTGCCGCTCGTGGCCACCTGGTGCGAGGCCGACGAGCTGTTCGGCTCCGTCCGGACATACTGCCACTGCTTCTTCGAGCTCGCCGACAAGAGCGCGCTCGCGTTCTTTCAGTTCGCGAACGCGAGCGACCAGGCGGAGTTCGGTCCGACGCTCGCGCCTTCGCCGTTCCGTCACATCGCGCTGCACGTGGACCCCGCCACGCTCGCCGAGATCGAAGGGCGCGTGAAGGAAGCCAAGATCGAAGGCTCGTACGTGCTCGAGCACGGATACTGCCGGTCCTTTTACGTGACCGACCCCGATGGCCTCATCGTGGAGCTCACGTGCGACGCGCCGGAAGCCGTGTCGGCCGAGGCGGTCGACTTCAAGCGTAAGACGGCGCACGCGGAGCTCGCACGCTGGCTCGCCGGCGATCACACGTCGAACAACACCTATCGATGACGCGCCTCACGCTCTCGTTCGACAACGGCCCCACGCCCGAGATCACGCCGCACGTGCTCGAGGCGCTGTCGAAGCGCGGGCTGAAGGCTTACTTCTTCGTCCTCGGCAAGCACGTGGACACGGGCGAGGGCCGTGCTCTCGTGGAGCGGATGCTGGCCGAAGGGCACCGCGTGGGGAATCACTCGTACAGCCACGAGGTTCCGCTCGGCGACGATCCTCGTGGGGACGCCGTCGAGCGCGAGATCGTGTCGACGGAGCGACTGCTCGCACCGCTTCTGGCGCGAGTGTCGTCGGGCGCCAAGTTGTTTCGTCCCTTCGGCGGCGGCGGCATCGTGGGCCCGCATCTCCTGAACGCGGCGGCGGAACGCTACCTGCGCGAGGCCGCGTACACGTGCGTGCTCTGGAACGACGTCCCCCACGACTGGGACGACCCGGAAGGCTGGGCCGATCGTGCGCTCGCCGCGTGCACGCCCGGCGCGCATCGGCTCACCGTGCTCCACGACATTCCAGGGGCGTGCCTCGCACACCTCGAGCGCTTCCTCGACGAAGCGCGGGCGCGTGGCATCGAGTTCACCCTCGACCTTGCCGAGAGCTGCCTTCCCCTCGTCGGCGGCGTGGCGCGCGAAGGCCTGCCCGCCATCGTGCGCAGCTAATCCCGCAATTTCGAGAGGCTCCGATCTTGCTCCTTCGTGACGAACAACTCGTTCCGGAGGGCGGCCGATGGCGAATCTCGAATTGGACCTCGCGAAGAGGCGAGGTGGAACTGTCAAGCTTCCCGAAGGTGCTCTCGACCGCTTTCGGGCCGAGCTGAGAGGTTCGCTCTTCCTTCGCGACGGCGAGGGCTACGAGGCCGCCCGGCAGATTTGGAATGCGACGGTCACGCGACGGCCGGGCATCATCGTTCGATGTGCCGGTGTGGCCGACGCCATTCGCACCGTGAACTTCGCGCGGGAGCACGAGCTTCTGCTCGCCGTTCGAGGTGGTGGGCACAACATCGCCGGAAGCGCGCTCTGCGAAGGTGGCGTCGTGCTCGACCTGTCACCCATGAAAGCAGTCTCGGTGGACCCGCGGAGGCGAATCGCGCAGGTCTCCCCGGGAGCGTTGCTCTCCGACTTCGATCACGAAGCGCAGGCCTTCGGTCTGGCCACGCCGCTCGGGATCAATTCGACGACCGGCGTCGCGGGGCTGACGCTCGGTGGCGGATTCGGTTGGCTGAGCCGCAAGTACGGGCTCACGATCGACAATCTGATGTCGGCCGACGTGATCCTCGCGGACGGCCAGCTCGTACGCGCGAGTGAAGACGAGAACAAGGAGCTCTTCTGGGGCATTCGTGGGGGCGGCGGCAACTTCGGCGTCGTCACTCGTTTCGAGTTCCGTCTTCATCCGGTCGGGCCTTTGGTCACGGCAGGTCTCGTCGTCTTCCCGTACGAACGAGCGCACGAGGTTCTCGCCCGATACGCGGAGCTGACGGCGAGTCTCGACGAGAGCTCCGCCGTCTGGGCGGTTCTTCGTCACGCACCGCCGCTTCCGTTCCTCTCGCCCGACGTCCACGGCACGAACGTCGTCGTACTCGCCGTCTTCTCGCTCGACGAGCGCTCACGCGTGCGCGCGTTGCTCGACCGCATTCGTACGTTCGGAACTCCGCTCGGCGAGCACGTGGGAGAGATGCCGTTCGTCCAGTGGGAGAAGGCGTTCGACCCGCTGCTCACGCCAGGCGCGAGGAATTACTGGAAGTCGCACAACTTCCGCGGCCTCAGCGAAGGCGCACGCGACATCATCATCGAGTACGCCGGAAAGCTGCCGTCACCGCAGACCGAGATCTTCCTCGGTCAGGTCGGCGGGGCGGTGAACCGCGTTTCACCGACGGCCACGGCGTATGTGCATCGCAACGTCGACTTCGTCATGAACGTGCACGGTCGCTGGGAGTCGGCCGAAGAAGATGCAAAATGCATTCAATGGGCGCGCGGCTTCTTCGTCGCGTCGACACCACACGCCGCCGAGGGCGTGTACGTGAACTTCATGACCGAAGAAGAGGGCGGTCGCGTCGGCGCCGCGTACGGCCAGAATTTCGATCGTCTCGTGCGCCTGAAGAATCAGGTCGACCCGACGAACATGTTCTGCACGAACCAGAACATCGTTCCCGACGGACGAACCGTGGGACGCGCCAACGGTAGTCCTGCGCGAGCGACCGAACGCCGACATCATCGTTGATGGCGTCACATGGTCGCCCTTGGGCTCATGCGGCCATACATCGATTTGCCTCCGTAGCGGCAGAGCTCCGAAGCGAGGTCACGTGGACGTCGCGATTCTGTTGCTCGTGCGCGCCATCCACGCCATCGAGCCGTTGCTCTGGTCGCCTTGAATGCCGCTTCGTCGGGAACCGCCTTCGCGCGCTGGTGTGCTCAGGAGGGGAACGGCACGGACGCGCATGGGCCCATCCCCCGTACGGGTGTCTTCAGACGAGCAACACGTCATGATGCCCTCCCTCGAGCTCGGCAAATACAGGCTCATCATCGAGCTTGCCGAAGGGGGAATGGGCCACGTGTATTTGGCGGTCGCCGAGGGGCCGCTCGGCTTCAACAAGCTCGCCGTCGTCAAAGAGCTCAAGCCATCGCTCATCGAGGAACACGGCTTCCTCGACATGTTCCTCGACGAGGCGCGTCTCTCCGCGAAGCTCAACCATCCGAACGTCGTCCAGACGAACGAGGTCGGTGTCGAGAGCGGTCGCGCGTTCTTCGCGATGGAGTACCTCGAGGGCCAGTCGCTCGTTCGCGTTCGCTCGCGTCTCGGCAAAGCGGGCTCCTTGCCCGTCGGAACGCACCTGCGCGTGATCGCCGAAGCGTGCTCCGGCCTCCACTACGCCCACGAGCTCCGCGACTTCGACGGCACGGCGCTCGGCGTCGTCCATCGTGACGTGAGCCCGCACAACGTCTTCGTGACCTACGACGGGCACGTGAAGATCGTCGACTTCGGCGTCGCCAAGGTGCTCGGCCGAAGCCAAGAGACAGGCGTGGGTGTCCTCAAGGGGAAGCTCCCGTACATGGCGCCCGAGCAGATTCGCGGCGTCTCCCTCGATCGTCGCGTCGACGTGTTCGCGCTCGGAGCGATGCTCTGGGAGGCGGTCTCGGGCGATCGCATGTGGAACAAGCTCCAGCCCGAAGTGGTGATGTCGCGACTCCTCGCGGGCGACATCCCGAAGCTCGCCGAAGCGGCTCCCGACACGCCGCCTCGCTTGCTCGCCATCGTCGACAAAGCAACGGCCGCATCGGCAGACGACCGCTTCCAGACGGCCGACGAGCTCCGGCGCGAGATCGAGGCTTACCTCGGCGAAGTCCAGGAGGGAAACAACGAGTCGCTCCGCGACCTCGGACGCACCATGGCCGACGCGTTCGGCAGTGAACGGGTGCAGGTCAATCGAGCGGTGCGCGAACAGCTCCGGCGGCTACGCGAGACGAGCGCGCCTGTCGGCATCGTGCGTCTTCCTGCGCATTCGAGCGGCTCGCATCCGTCGGCAACGCCGTACACCGTGACGCCTCCGAGCATCTCCGGCCCCGTCATCGCGACGGCACCGAACGGCGGGGCGACGCGCATCCTCGGTCGCAGACCGGACAAGAGTGACCGCGATCTGGATCTGAGCGATCTGGCGGCGTCGCCCCAAGCCAAGAGGCCCGATCGCCGTCTGCTCGCGCTCGCTGTCGCGATGGGGGTCGTGGTGCTCGGAGCGTTCGCGTTCATCGTGTCGCGCAGAGCCGACGCGCCGCCTGCGGCCCCCAGCGCCGCCACCGCAGCGCTCTTGCCCACCGCCGAAGCGCCGGCGCCGGTCGCGAAGCCCGAGCCAACTCCGGCGGCGAGCGCCGCACCGATCGCTTCGACGCCCGCCGCGGCGGTGCGCTCGAAGCCTGCGTTCGTCGCGCCGACAGCGGCGCCCGCCGTCGCGACCACGAAAGCCACCACGAACGCACCGTCGGACGCCAAGGTCGAGGCCGGCTCGTCCAAGTCGTCGCGTCCGGCCCGACCCATCGAGACCGATCTCGAGGCACGATGAATCCGTCTCACGCTACTCGTCGAATCGTCCTCGTCGTGAGCGGCGCGCTCCTGGCCTTCGGCTGCAACCTCGTCGTCGGCAGCTACGACTTCCGCGACGACCCGCTCACCTCGTCGGAGCCCGACGGCAGCGGCGGGCAAGATGCCAGCGGCCGCGACGCCCAGCCCGACGTGATCGACTGCAACGTCGACCTCTCGAACCAGTGTTATCCGTGCGAGCCCTCGACGAACGAGCAGCTCTTGAATGCCTGCACCGACGGAACGTGCATTCCGTTCGATCGTTCGCGAATCACTGCTCGCCTCTTGCCCGACGGCGCCTTGCCACCGATTCCCGACGGTGGCGTGCCGGAAGGGGGGCCGCGTTGAAATCGCTTTTTCGCATCGTCTCGATTCTTTGCTTTTTGCTCGGCGTAGGCTTCGCACGCGAAGCGAAGGCCGCGAGCTGCGCTGCGCTGACGCGACTCGGTCCCGGCGGCACCACCACCAGCACCGCCGCACCGCCCGTCGTTTACGTCACGGGGTCGTCGGCCGTGAAACCGCTCGTCGCCGCTCTCGCGCCGGTGATGTTCGTCGACCCGGTGAAGCCCGCCACGCTGGTCTATCTGAGCCAGGGCTCGTGCACCGGCGTGAGCGCCATCGTGGCCGGTGCTCCGATGAGCGCCAACGACACGACCAATGCTATCTACTGGGACCCGAACAGCACCACTCTGGCTGCGGGGACGAAGAGCGCGAAAGAGGAGAGCTGCACGCTCGCGAGCGGCACGCTTGCCGATGTCGGCGTGTCCGACGTGTTCGCGCAGACCTGCGGCGTTGCCTCGCAAGGATTGCCGCCGGGCACGGCCGACTTCCAGGGCCCCATCCAGGCGATGACCTTCGCGGTCAACAAGAACTCCAAAGAGCAGAGCATCAGCGCCGAAGCTGCCTATCTGGTCTTCGGCTTCGCCAACGTCGAGCCGTGGACGGACAGCAGCTTCCACTTCATCCGCAACTCGCTCTCCGGAACGCAGCAAATGCTGGCGAGCGCCATTCGCGTCGATGCGAAGTTCTGGCAGGGAGTCGACCGAGGAAGCAACGACAACGTCTTCGCGAGCCTCTCGTCGCTCGTGGCGCAGGCCGACGCCGACAAGGGAATCGGCATTCTGGCCGCCGACTATTCGTCGCGACAGGAGGTCAAACAGCTCGCGTATCAGCACTATGGTCAGCGTTGCGGATACCGCCCGGACGTCGCCGCGCTCGATAAACGCAACGTACGTGAAGGTCGCTACGCCATCTGGGGCCCGATGCATCTCCTGACCCAGGTGGACGGTTCGGGGCTCGCCAAGAATGCGCGCGCCCGCGACCTCATCGCGTATCTGACGGGAAGCGAGCCGCCTCCGCTCGGCGTCGACTTGATTCGAACCGCGGTGGCGCAGCACGTTGTGCCGCCCTGCGCGATGAAGGTGCAGCGCACGAGCGAGATGGGAACGATGACCTCGTTCAAGCCCGCGCGCTCCTGCAGCTGTGCGTTCGACAAGGAAGCCACCGGCACGACGACGTGCAAGGCATGTACTTCGAACGACCAATGCGGCGGCGGCCAGAGCTGCAACTTCGGCTACTGCGAGGCCCAGTGAAGACGCGCCTCTTGTCGGCCTTGCTCGCGGCCAGCCTCCTCGGCGGAATCGTGCGTCCAGCGTTTGCCGACGACGCCGCTCCCTCGGCTCCGGCTTCCTCGGCGCCACTGTCGGCCGAAGCGAAGATGCACTTCGCTCGCGGTGTGAAGCTCTACTCCGAAGAGGATTACCGTGGCGCGCTCGTCGAGTTCAAGCGCGCGCACGAGCTCTCGGGCATCCCGCTCGTTCTCTACAACATCGGCCAGACGCAGTTCCAACTTCGCGATTACGCTGGTGCGTTGCAGTCGTTCGAGAGGTATCTGGCCGCAAGCGGCGGTCAGATCTCCGAGGCGCGCAAGCAGCAAGTCGACAAGGACATGGAGGACCTACGCGGGCGTGTCGGGAAGGTCTCCATCGAGACCTCCGTGCCGAATGCGGAAATCTCCGTCGACGACGTCTCGATTGGGCGTGCGCCGCTCACGAGCGTCGTCTTGAGCTCGGGCGTCCGCAAGATCGTCGCGACGCATCCGGAACATCCGCCGGTGACCAAGACGATCGAAATCGCGGGTGGTGACGACGTCCACGTTCGGCTCGAGTTCTCTCCTTCCGCCCGCGTGCGCCTCGACGTGCCTGCGTCGGATGCATCGCAGGATGGCCGGTCGCTCGGTCCGCATCCGCTCGTCTTCGTCGGCTATGGCGCTGCGGTGGCGGGGCTCGCGGTGGGAGGTATCTTCGGAGCGCTTGCGCTCGGCACGAAGTCGGACCTCGACGAGAGCTGTCACGGACGTGTGTGCCCGAAGGCGGACCAGTCGCGCGGCGACACCCTGACCACGCAGGCCACGATTTCTACGGTTGGCTTCGGCGTCGCCGCCGCGGGCGCGCTCGTCGGCAGCTACTTCCTGTTCGTGGCTCCGGCGAAGTCGACACGGCACCCTGAGAGCGCGTCGCGCCCCAGCGTCACGCCGTACCTTGCCGGGACCGGCGCAGGCCTCGTCGGCCGTTTCTGAGCCACGACACCGCGGGTATGGTTCCAGCATCGGAACCGTTCCAATGGCAAATCTCGATGTGACGACGGCGACCCTTCCGCTGCGTTCGGGCGGTGTCATTCCCCAGGTCGGTCTCGGTGTCTGGCAGGCACCGCGTGGTGGCGTGACGCGTGATGCGGTGCATGCGGCGCTCCGGCTCGGGTACCGGCACGTCGACACCGCGCGCATCTACGGCAACGAGGCCGAAGTCGGCGAGGGCATTCGGCAGAGCGGGATTCCGCGCGCGGAGGTGTTCGTCACGACCAAGCTCTGGAACGAAGACCAGGGCTTCGACAAGGCCCTGCGCGCCTTCGATGCCAGCCTCCAGCGCCTTGGGCTCGACTACGTCGACCTCTATCTGCTGCATTGGCCGGTGGCCGGCAGGCGCCTCGATTCGTGGCGCGCGCTCGAGCGCATCAAGTCCGAAGGGCGCGCCAAGCACATCGGTGTCTCGAACTTTCTCGTTCCCCACTTGGACGAGCTCTTCGACGCCTCGAAGGAAGTTCCGGAGGTGAACCAGATCGAGATTCACCCGTTCCTCCAGCACCGTGAGACGCGGGCCCTCTGCGCCAAGCACCGGATCATCGTCGAAGCCTACAGTCCGCTGACGCATGGCACGCGCATGGACGACCCGACGGTTCAGGCCGTGGCGCGCGAAGTTTCGCGCACGCCCGCGCAGGTGCTCCTCCGCTGGGGCGTGCAGCATGGTCTCGTGACGCTTCCGAAGTCGACGCGCGAGCAGCGCATCGCCGAGAACGGCGCCATCTTCGACTTCAGCCTGTCGGAAGACGCGATGAAGCGCCTCGATGCCCTCGAAGAAGGCTGCGCCACGGGTTGGGACCCGCGCGACCAGCGGTGAGGCGTCGCTCGTGCAAGTGAGTCCGGATGGATCGGAGCCATCCGGATGGTTCGCGTATCAGGCGTTCGCTACTGCCCGCCGATGTACGTCTTCATCTTGCGGTGCTGCGAGGGGAGGCGAAGCTTGCGCAGCGCCTTCGTCTCGATCTGGCGAATGCGCTCGCGGGTGAGCGAGAAGCTCTCGCCGACCTCTTCGAGCGTGTGGTCGCGCGACTCGTCGATGCCGAATCGCATGCGGAGGATCTTCTCCTCGCGCGGCGTGAGCGTCTTCAGGAGCTGACGCGTCTGATCGTTGAAGCGCATCTGCGCGTAGGCCTCGTCGGGTGGGAGGCCGGAGTCGTCGGGGATGAACTCGCCGACGTGCGACTCGCCGTCGTTGCCCACGGGGGTCTCGAGGCTGATCGGCTCGCGCGCGATCTTCATGACGGCGCGCACCTTCTCGACGGGGATGCCGGTCGACTCGGCGAGCTCCTCGGGCGTGGGCTCACGGCCGTACTCCTGGAGGAGCGAGCGGCTCGTACGCGTGAGCTTCTGCAAGCTCTCGTACATGTGCACGGGGACGCGAATGGTGCGGCCCTGGTCGGCAATGGCGCGCGAGATCGACTGGCGAACCCACCACGTGGCGTACGTGGAGAACTTGTAACCGCGCTTGTAGTCGAACTTGTCGACCGCGCGCATGAGGCCGATGTTGCCCTCTTGAATCAGGTCGAGGAGCTGGAGGCCGCGGTTGACGTGCTTCTTGGCGAGCGACACGACGAGGCGAAGGTTCGCTTCGACGAGCGCCGACTTCGCGCGGTCAGCCACGCGGCGGCCTCCGGCGATCTCGCCGAGCGCGAGCGAGGTGCTCTTCTTCGCCGAGGCGGCGGGCATCTCGCGCTGGATGAGCCGGAGCTTCTTCTCGACACGCTCGATGATCCCGCGGTCGAGGCGGAGCAGCTCGAGCTGCGCCACGATCTCGTCGCGCGCCAGCTCGGCCTTGGTTTTGCGCGAGCTCTTCTTCGGCTTCGCGGCCTCGCCCTTCTTCGCTCCCGGCGCGGCCTTCTTCGCGTCCTTCGCCTCCGGCTCGGGCTTCTTCGCGTTCGCCGCGCTATGGACTTCCTTGAGCGGTCGCTCGAGCAGGCGCGCGATCTTGAGCATCGTCGCCTCGTCGAACGCGTCTTCGTCATCGACGTTGCGCACGACGTCTCGCACCTTGAGCCGGCCCTTGTAGAGCATGCGGCTCACGTGATCGAGCTCGGCGGCTGCGAACGCCGAGTCGACGATTGCCTCGATGATTCTCCGCTCGCCCTCCTCGATCTTGCGCGCGAGCTCGACCTCACCCTCTCGGGTAAGGAGCGATACCTGCGCCATTTTGCGGAAATACATGTCGACCGCTTCTTCGGCCACGGCCGGCGGCGTCATGTTGGCGATCGGAGGATTGGAGAGGGATACGGAGGAGGACTTCTTCAAGGCTAACGCTCTGCTTCGCGTGGCACCCTAGAGAACTCGCCCCTCCCGCCCACCACGCTTGCGGAGGGGTGCGAGCAAACCGTGTGGTTAAGCACGTTCGGCAAACGCATCCGATCTTCCGATTCTTCCGTGTGGAAGCGAACGAGAGGCGGATGCCGAGAATATCGAGGCTGGCTAGCGAATTCGCCTACCTGGCGATCCGATGGACAGCTTGGCACGTTCCGAAGGAACCGGCCAAAGTCGGTGCTTTCCCCACCCGGAGTCTGGGTGTTCGAGAGGAGCGACACGGTGCCGCGAATCGCGGTTTCGTGTGCGCTCGGGAAAGGGCTAGGAGCCGTCAAGGCCCCCCGCCTTTACCTCGCGAAATCAGTGAGATCGAGCTGAGGCGTAGGCAGTTTGGCGGATGTTGTGGGTGCGAAATACACCCATTTCCGGGGCTCGCCGGGGGCTCCAGAAACGTCGCGAGATTCTTGCTTTCGACCGGTCGAACGCTTCTGCTCCCACGGGCCATGTCAGAAAAACAGAAACAAGTCAGCGTGGTGGGAGCGGCTTCGTACGTTGGCGGGCCGCTTCTCCGGGCGCTGAAAAAGTACGGATACAAGACGGTCGCTCTCGTCCGTCCATCGACGGACACGAGCTCTATCACCGACGTCGCAGACGTCATCGTGCGTGGGGACCTGAGTGACTTTCGCTTCGTCGAGGAAGCGACTGCCGGATCGGTGGCCATCCTCGATCTCGTCAACCAGCTCAACCCGCCGTGCAACTCGCTCGCCGAGCAGCTCGAGAACGACATTCCGCCGCTCGAGGCCTGTCTCCACGCCGGTTTGAAGCACGACGCCGTCGTCGTCTTCACGTCGGGTAACTTTTCGCTCCCGACGAAGGGGCGCTCCGGAAAGCTCGACGAGACCCTCGCTGCGCGCCCGGCTCCCGAGCAGGGCGGCTTCTCCTCGGGCTGGTCGACGTTCGCTCACATCGAAGAGATGGCGGGCGTCCTCGTGCTCGCCGAGATGAAGCATCGCGCCGAGCATCTCGTTCACGAGTTCGTGCAGACGCATCCGAAGTCGCGCGCGTGCGTGGTCATCCCCGCGGCGACGTACGGTCCGGGCCTCGCTGGACGCGTCTCGTTCTGGGACGCGGTGCCCGACTGGTACGTGGCCGGGTACTTCAAAGACTTCATGACGGGGTTCATCCACGTCGAAGATCTCGCGCGCGTCTATCTCTCCGTGATCGAGCGCGGTGTGCCTGGTGGTCGTTACCTCGCTGCGGGGCAGCCGCTTCGTGTCTCGGACTTCGTCGCCGTGTATCTCGCGGCCGCAGGCAAGTCGGTCGACCTCGCGGGCAAACATGTCTTCGCGAACACCCAAGGCATCGTCTACGACGACAGCGCCACGCGACGCGCGCTCGGCGTCGAGTGGCAGCACCAGCTGCAGGACTCGTTGCCGACGCTGATGGATTATCTCCGTCAGCACGGCAAGCTCGCGCCGAAGACCTGACGCGCGCGAAGACCTGACGCACGCCGCGTGAGCCATCGACGCTCGCGCGCCGATCGAGTCGGGCCAATTTGTCTCGAAGCAACACGGCAGAGAAGCTTCGAAGACACGCGGAGAGGAAATGCGTCGTGATCGGGGTCAATCCGATTTGATGACCCCGATCACAAAGACTACGTTCCTTGGGTCGCGCAAACGCGTCGTTCAGTGCGGACTCACTCTCTGCCATGACCGAATCGTCGTCGCCCCAGTTTTCGCAGGCTCCCCAGGCGTCGCATGAAATGCCAGCCTCGACGGAACGTTCGCGCGCCGTATCGAACGCGCCTGCGCGCATTTCGACGCCCTCGCGTACACGCTCGAAGCTCGCCGCTGCGTTCGGTTCGGCCGCGCTCGTCCTCGTCGTTGCGACCGTGTCGCTGTTGTCGATCCAGGCGTCGCGCCATTCGCTCGAACGCCTCACGCACGCCTATGCCGTTCGTTCCGAGATTCGTGATCTGCGACAAGCGCTGGTCGATGCCGAGACGGGACAGCGCGGCTACATCCTGAGCGGCGAGGCCGCGTATCTCGCGCCGTACGAGCGCGGTCGCGCGCATTTTCGCGAGCACCTTGCCGAGCTGCGCCGCTTGAGCCCTCGCAACGTCGAGACGCTCGAACACGTCGAGGCTCTCGGGGATCTCAAGCTCGCAGAGCTAGCCAAGACGATTTCGGTGCGTGAGCTCGCGGGTGCAGACGCCGCCATCGACATCGTCCGCACCGATCGCGGCGAGTCGGTGATGGCGGAGCTCCGCTCGCTGTTCGCAGCCATGGAAGCGCAGGAGGACGAGGTGCTCTCCGAGCGCGCCGCGGAATACGAGATGTGGCTTCGCATCACGACGGGTGTCGTCGGCGGGGGAGCCATTCTCGCCTTCGCGCTCGCCGTGCTCGTCAATCTCGGCATTCGCAAGGAGATCGCCGAACGCGAACATTCGATCGGCACCATCGCCGACCAAGCCGAGAAGCTGCGTGCACAGGCCCAGATCCTCGCTGCCAACGAGGTGCGTCTCGCGCACCAGCTCGAAGAGGAGCAATCGCTCACCGAGGAGCTGAGAACGACCAACGAAGTGCTCGATGCGCGGGTTCGCGACGTTGCCTTCGCCAATGCCGCGAAAGACCGCCTCGTCATCCAGCTCGCGAAGAGCAACAGCGACCTCGACCAGTTCGCCTACGTCGCATCGCACGACCTCAAGGCGCCTCTCCGTGGCATCGCCAATCTGTCCGAGTGGATCGAAGAAGACCTCGCCGACGCCATGACCGACAAGGTGCGGGAGCAATTGCGTCTTCTTCGCGGGCGCGTGCACCGGATGGAGGGGCTCATCGACGGCATCCTCGAGTACTCGCGTGCCGGTCGGGCGCGCGATGCCGACGAGTCGCTCGACACGCGCGAGCTTCTCGACGACACGCTCGAACTGATGGCCCCGCCGCCCGGCGTCTCGATTCGGATCACGCCCGAGTTGCCCACGGTGGTGGCGCCGAAGATCTTTCTCCAACAGATCTTCATCAACCTCGTAGGCAATGCGCTCAAGCACGCGCGGCACGATGCGGCGGAGGTCGAGATTGGCGCGACGGACGGCGGAACGAACTGGGAGTTCTTCGTGCGGGACAATGGGCCCGGCATCGATCCCAAGTTCCACGATCGGATCTTCGGGATTTTCCAGACTCTGGCTTCGCGAGACAAGGTGGAGGGAACGGGCATAGGGCTTGCTGTCGTGAAGAAGCTGGTCGAGAGCCGAGGCGGCCGTATCTGGGTCGAATCGACGCTCGGCTCGGGAGCAACGTTCAAATTCACGCTTCCGAAGACCCTCTCCACGTCGAAGGAAACGTCTCATGATCAGTGACAGTGTGCCGTTCCGAGAGCCGAGCCCGCGCGCGCTCAACGTGGTGCTCGTCGAAGACGATGCGATCGACGTCATGAACGTCAGACGCGCCTTCGACAAAGGCAAGATCGCCAATCCGCTCTACGTCGCGGGAGACGGGATCGAAGCGCTCGAAATGCTCCGGAGCCATGCGATTCCGAAGGAGCGCCGCATCATCCTGCTCGATATCAACTTGCCGCGCATGAACGGCATCGAGCTCCTGCAGGAGATCCGCAAAGACCCGATCCTCAGGCCCACACCGGTCGTCATCCTCACGACGTCCAACGACGATCATGACAAGTTCAAGGCCTACGATCTCAACGTTGCCGGCTATCTCCTCAAGCCCGTCACGTTCGTCAGCTTCGTGGAGATCATGGCAGCCCTGAATCGGTATTGGACCGTCGTGGAGCTCTCTTGAAGTCACCCATTCCGCTGCTCCTGATCGACGATGACGATGTCGACCGGATGGCGGTCCAACGGGTGTTGCGTTCGTCGGACATCGTCGTGTCGATCACCGAGGCGACGGACATCGTCTCAGGCTTGGAAGCCCTCGATGCGGCGACGTTCGACTGCGTTCTGGTCGACTACCTGTTGCCGGGCGGAGACGGCTTGCAGCTCCTCACGCATGCGCGCACCAAAGGACAGGACGTGCCGTTCGTCTTCCTCACGGGACACGAAGACGGAGCGGTGGTCGTCGATCTGCTCGCCAACGGCGCCGCAGGGTACGTGCCAAAATCGAAGCTTACGGAAGAGGTCCTCGTCCGCGCGATTCGCGACGCGCTAGGACTTCCAGCCCCGTGACGTTCAGACGAGCTTCGGATTGCGCTGGAGCGCGCTCTTCAGACGAAGCAGATATTCCGCGCGCGGAACTTCGATGCACCCGAGCGAGGCGAGGTGAGACGTGAGCACCTGCACGTCGAAGAGCGTGAAGCCCGAGGCCCGAAGCTTCTCGGCCATGGTGGCGAACGCGATCTTCGAGGTGTCGGTTCGCGAGTGGAACATGGACTCGCCGGCGAACATGCCTCCGATGGCGACGCCATAGATGCCGCCCACCAGCGTGCGACCGCTGCTCGACTTCTCCCAGACCTCGACGCTGTGCGCCCAGCCCAGCTGATGCAGACGCTCGTAGCCCGCGACGAGCTCGGGGATGATCCAGGTACCTTCGGCGCGCGTCGCTCCGCAGTGGCGCATCACTTCGCCAAAGGCCTCGTCGAGCGTCACCTCGTAAGGGTGGACGCGCAGCGTTCGGCGAAGGCTGCGCGACCAGTGCGCGGGCTCTTCGAGTGGGAAGATCGCGCGCGGCTCAGGGGAGAACCAGAGAACGAGCGGCGCGGCGTCATCCGGCTCCTGCTGCTCGCCGTGCGGCCACGGAAAGATGCCGCTTCGATAGGCGAGCAGGAGAGTTCCCGCGGAGAAGTCGCAGCCCATCGCCAAGACGTCGGGTGCGCCCGGCCTCGAGGGATCCGGAAAGCGCACCCGCGTCAGCGGCGGTTCGATAGGAGGGAAGGGAGCCTTGCCCACTATCCGATGATAGCCGTCAGTCGAACTTCACGGAGTAGACGAAGCTCGCCTTCGGCGCCCGGAGCATGCGCTCCGCGATGACGTCGTGGACGGCCTTCTTTTCGCCGGTCACGTCCACGTAGTTCTTGATCAGCTTGTCGGCGCGCGCCTTGTCGCCCTTGCCCTTGATCTGGGCAACTTCGACCATGAGGCTCTTTACGGCCGGCTGGTACTTGTCGAGGGCGACCTGGAAGCAGCCCTTGTCCTTGCCGTTGGCCGCCGTTTCACCCGCGTTCCAGGAGATGGCGCCGTTCTGCATGAGCCAGCCGAGCTGGATCGCGGCGAGCTGGCTGTAGTTCTTCGGGTGCTTGTTCTCGTCGTACATGCCGCGCGAGATGTGGCCGAAGGCCCAGGTCAGATCGCGGATGTGCGCCTTCACGGCCTCCTCCGGGGTGATCTCCTTCTTCGTCACGAGCCAGTCCGTGAGGAAGAGGGCCGCCGTCTGCGCCTTGAGCTCTTCGAGCGTGCTCGCCAGCGGGCCGCCGAAGGCTTCACGATCGATCTTCCCGTTCACCTTGTACTGGTGCGCCGGACCGAGGTTGTGCGCCGCCTCGTGCAGGACCGTGCTCATGAGCTGCGGCTCCTGGTCGGAGCTGTACTTCGCCATCGTGTCTTTGCAGAGGAGCGACTCGGTCGTCTCGCGCAGCGCCGCGATGCTGTCGGGGTCCGTGTAGAAGTTCGTCATCGCCACGGTGCGCCCGCGGCCTTCGTTGGCCACCGGTCCGAAGTTCGGAAGCGACTGGCCGATCGTTGCGCCCGAGGGGTTGCGCGAGTCACCGGCATTGATGGCGATGTCGACGAAGTCGGGGAGCTTGAAGCTGACGTCGCGCGCCTTGTACGGCGCACCGGCCATCGCCGCGAGCGTCTTTTCCATCTCGGCCTTCAGCGGATCGAGCTTCGACTGCCACTTGAGCGACCCCTGATTGATGAGGCCGAAGCTCACGTGGTACAGCGCCTTCGTGCTGCACGGCTCCGAGTAGACCTCGTCGGGCGCGATGCGCAGGTAGTACTTCGAGTTCTTCGCATCCATCTTGGCCCACGCCTCGTCGGCGGGCCACCACTTGTCGTCGAGGAACGCCTGCGACGCGGCGAGCACGTACGCCTTGAGCGCGGGCTCGGTCGATCCGAGCGCGTCGGCCGCGGCCTTGAGCTGGTTCGAGATGGCGGTGACGTCGTCCTTGAACGCCTCGTGGTACGGCACGGCGGTGGGCGCCTTCGCGTCGCCGCCGACGACGGTGAAGGGATCCATGAGGGCCTTGTCCTTCTTGCCCGCTTCCTTCTTGCTCAACTCTTCGCAGAAGTTCGCTTCCGTGAGCATCGTCTTCGGGTAGAGGCCCGAGAGCTTGCCCTTCGGCGCATCGGGAACGGCGCTGCAGTTCGGATCGTCCTGCGTCTTCGGCGCCACGCAGCGCGCGCCCTGGTTACGGAAGAAGAGCGCCTTGCTCGCGAGGTCGCCCGAAGGAACCTTGCTGGCGAGCTCGGTGGTGCCCTGCTGCTTCGCGTAGAGGAGCTCGATCATCTCGGCGGCCTTCGTGATCGCGGCGACGAACTTCTTGTCGCTGTCGGGCGCCTTCGAGAGGTCGGTGGTGACGAGCGTGATGCGGCCCTGCGCGAGCTCCTTGAGGACGGCGAGACGACGCGCCGCCTCCCGCTCCTCGATGCCCGTCGGCGTGGGCGATGCGCCGCCGTGACGCTTCGCGATGCGCTCGTAGGCAGCCTTTGCCTTGTCGGTGAAGCCCTGCGCACCGACGTACTCGCCGAGCGACGCACCGGTCTCGAGGCCCCAGTAGACGGCGAGCTCGTCCGCATCGAGGGCGCCGTTCTTGTTCTTGTCCTCCGTCCAGAAGACAGGGACGTCGAGCTCGACCGCGATGCGGTTGAAGTCCATGCGCGGGACCTTGTCGAACTTGGCTTCCTTCGCCGGCTTCTTCGGAACGCTCGGAGCCGAAGCTGCGGCCTCGGGGGCCTGCGGGGGTTCGGCGGGCGCGCCACCGCAAGCGACGGCGAGCGAAGCCAACGAGCCGAGAGCGCCGAGAGCGCCGAGAACCAGCCTGGACGTAGTGGAGGAGGGGCGGGCCGCGTGATTCATCGACCGGCGTTCTCGCGCCCGGGGCCGTCCCTGTCAATGGTAGGCCTGTGGCGGGGCAAATCCGGTAGGCTGGCTCGGCCGTAGTGCCCCGGATTGCTCTCAGCCTATTTTCCTCAGCATCTTTCCTCAGCCTATTTCCGCTGCATCTTTCCGCCTCGAAGAAACGAGGATTCGCGTGTTGAGTGGGTATCGTCTCCCGCGCCGCCTACCGGTCGACTCCGAAGTCCGTGAGCGACTCGATCAGCTCGAGATTCCGTTCAACGAGTACGGCGTCGATCCGTACGGCGTTTCGAAGGACTACCTCGGGCCGTTCTTCTCGTCGCTGAAGCTCCTCTACCGGCATTACTTCTCGGTCGAGTCCTTCGGCATCGAGCACGTCCCGCGCTACGGGCGCGCGATGCTCGTCGGCAACCATTCGGGCGGCGTGGCGATCGACGGCGCCATGGTCATCGCCTCGACGTTCTTCGAGATGGATCCGCCGCGGCTCGCGCAGGCCATGGCGGAGAAGTTCCTCAACAAGCTGCCCTTCGCGTCGCAGATCACGAGCCGGCTCGGGCACCTCACGGGCCTTCCCGAGCACGCCGAGCGCTTGCTCTCCGACGAGCGCTTGCTCATGGTCTTCCCGGAAGGGGCGCGCGGCACCGCGAAGCTCTACAAGGAGCGCTACTCGCTGGTCCACTTCGGGTCCGGCTTCATGCGCCTCGCTATCAAGATGAAGACGCCGATCGTCCCCTTCGCCTTTCTCGGCGGTGGCGAAGCGGTGCCGACGATCTCGAACGCTTACACGCTCGGCCGCCTCATAGGTGTGCCCTACGTGCCGATCACGCCATGGGGCTTGGCCGTGCCGATTCCGGCGAAGCTCGAAGTCTACTACTCGGCGCCGATGATCTTCGACGGCACCGGTTCGGAAGACGACGAGGTCGTCCAGACGTACGTCGACCAGGTCAAAGAGCGCATCGCCGGGCTCATCGAAGTCGGCCGAAAGCGTCGCAAGGGAGAGCTGTGAGAGTCCTCGTTCCGGGCATCGCTGGGCGTCTCGGCAAGCTCCTCGCGGAGCGGCTGCTCGCGTCGGGACACGACGTCATCGGCATCGATCGAAGGCCGTTCCGAGATGCGCCGGCCGGCGTCGAGATGCACGAAGTCGACATTCGAAAACGCGCTGCCGAAGACGTGTTCCGGCGTGTGAAGCCGAACGCCGTCATCCACATGGCGACGGTGACGCATCTCGTCGTGCAGAGCGAGGATCGCTACCGCATCAACCTCGGGGGCACGCGCGCCGTCTTCGAGCACTCGAACACCTACGGCGTCGAGCACGTCGTCTTCTGCGGCCGTCACACGTATTACGGCGCCGCGGTGGACTCGCCGCTCTTCCACACCGAAGACGAACCGCCGCTCGGTCTCTCGTCCTTCCCGGAGCTCGCCGATCTCGTGGCGGCCGACCTCTACGCCGGAAGCGCACTCTGGCGATATCCGAGCTTCACCACGACGGTGCTCCGCCTCGTGTACACGCTCGGGCCAACCGGGCACGGAACGCTCGCCACCTTCCTTCGTGGCGCGCGGGTTCCGACGATCCTCGGCTACGACCCGCTCTTCCAGTTCATGCACGAGGAGGACGTCGTCACGTCCCTCGTGCTCTCGCTCGATCGACGTCCGCGGGGCGTCTTCAACGTGGCGGGGCCACAGCCCGTGCCGCTCTCGGTCGTCATTCGCGAGACGGGGCGCACGAACGTGCCGCTGCCGGAGTTCGTACTCAACGCGGCTCTCGGGCGCTTCGGCCTTCCGAAGCTGCCTCACGGCGCCTTCGAGCACATCAAGTATCCCGTCACGGTGGACGGCTCTGCCTTCCGCAATGCGACGGGATTCGTGTATGCGCACGACGAAGCCGATGCGATGAGGGCCTACCGCGAGGCCTTCCCCAGACCTCTCGGTTGAGGGCGATGTGCGGTCCAGTCGCGTGAGTCCGCAACTGGATCATTCGACCCCCAGGTATCCATCCTGACCGGCGAGGCGCCGTCGTTTGGCGGGGAATTGTGGCCTCCACGGCCTGGCTCGCCTTTCGCAGAACCGAGGTCACGACCCCTCTAGGAGGTCCACTCCGTTGCTGCCGTTCTCCAAACGTCCACCGCCACCCGACGAGTTCTTTCTCCGCTCCGGAGACTTCGAGTCGATCGAGGTCGACGATGCGCCGCCGGTGGTTCCTCCCGCCCCGCAGCCGCGGCAGGTTTGGAATCGAACGGTGCCGCGTGCCCAGGAGCATCGAGCGCAGCTTCCCTCGGAAACGGTCCTACGCCGTCCGCCTTCCGCGCGTTCGTACGGCCGCCATTCCCCCACGCATGCGTTGCCCGCCGCGAATCCCCGCCGCGGTCGATGATGCCGACGCAGTCGGCCGAGTTCGAGCCCGTCGCGCCGGTGCAGCACGTCATGCCGGCGCAGCACATGCCCGTGCAGACGCGCCCGGTCGCGCCGATGTACACGCCGAGCCACCCTTTCAGTGTGCCGCCCGCGTATGGCCCGGTTCCGGTGCCGCCCAACACGCTCTCGCCCGTCGCGATGAGCGCGCACGTTCCGTATACCCATCCTCACTTCACGTCGTCGGTTACGCCGCTCCCCGTTGCGCGCCCGAGCTCCAGGCCGAACTTCATGCTCGGCCTCACGATTGCCATCGCCGGCGCGGTCCTTGGCAGCGTGCTCGGCGTCGGGGTGAACGCGAAGAGGGCTGCCGCCGAAGTGGTGCCTTCCGTCCAGGCCGCGGCCGCCGTCCTCGATGGGCAGTCGGCTCCGTCCGAGGGGCTTCCGCCCGCGCGCGTCGCAACGGCGCGTGCAACGCAGGCTCCGACCGCGAACGTCGTCGCGCGCGTTCCCGAGCAACCGCCCGTGATCGTGACGCCCTCGGCGAAGGTCGAAGCCCCCAAGGCGAAGGTCGTGGCCGCTCCGCCTCTGCCGGTCACGCACAAGGTTGCGGCGGCTCCGGTCGCTGCACCGCCGCCCGCGCCCGCGGCCAAGGCGCCGGTTCACGTCACGGCGAATCCCGCTCCTGTCGCGAAGCCTGCACCTGCGCCCGTGGCGAAGGCTGCTGCGCCCGTCGAGAAGCCGGCGAAGGCCGAGAAGGCCGAAAAAGCGGAGAAGAACAGAGACGCGGACGACGCGCTCAAGCTCTACAAGGCGGCCACCGACGAGACGAACCTCACGCTCGGCGGGTCGAAGTAGGTTCGGCGCGAGCGGCTCTCAGCGGTCGCCGATCTCGGCGCTATAGCTCACGTACGCGCTCGTCTCGGGAACGGGCAGCGTCACGCCGAGCGGTGCAAACGCCGCGGGAGCCTGGTTCTCGACGACGACGTAGTACGAGCCGCGCTCGAGCGGGAACTTGAGGCTCGCTTCGCCGCCGGCCATCGTGCCTGACGCGAGGAGCATGCCCGGCGGAGCCGCCATCGGCTGCGCGGCTTCGTAGCTCCGTCGCCAGAGATCTCCGACGCTCCTCTCCACGACCGCGTACGTGACGGGGCCACGGTCGACCTTCGCGCGGAAGAAGAGCGCTGCGCCCGAGTCGTTGATTTCGAACGGGCCGAGGTAGTCGCGCGATTGCGGCTTCAGCTCCGTGAGGTCGCTCGCGAGAACGACGTGATCGTCGCCTCTCTTGAAGTGACGCTTCGGCTTCTCCGGCGGCTCGAGGTGTCCGAGCGTGAAGTCGTCGCCGTCGTCCTGGCGAACGACGGTGAAGCCGCGACCGATCTCTCCTTCGACGATGCCGCGCCCGAGCAGCGTCGCCACGTCACCCGCGGGCGTCTTCGTGGCGAGGTTCACGAGGGCATTTTCCACGCCGACGATCCGTAGTTCGGGCGGGACGATGAAGCGATTGAACTTGCCCCACACGTACATCGAGTCGTCTTCCATGCGGAAGTCGGGCAGGTACTCGACGGTCATGCCGACGGAAAAGCCGACGCGACGCGTGACCGGAAGCATCGCGTAACCGGTGCCCGAGGCCGTCATGACGATGGCTTTGCGCGCGTCGTCGACCTGTACGTTGCACTGCTGCGGGAAGAAGCGACCCACGCTCGCGGCGCCGAGCGCTTGCAGCTTCAGCGGCACGCCGCGCTTCATCATCTCGGGGCACATCTTCGAGGCGCCGAAGTTCGAGAAGAGCCACCAACGGAGCTCGGGGCTCGCGTTGACCGCCGAGCGAACGCACGGACAGCCGACGCCGGTGATGGCGAGAACGAGGACGAGGAGGGCAAGAGCGGCGCGACGCAAGGATCGAGAGCCTACACGATGAGGCATGCCGCGGCAGAAAGCGAAACGCACCATGCGCGCGTGTGCGCGGACAGCGAAGCGGTGGATCGGCTGAGCTCGGGTGAGCTTCAAGCCCGTCGAAGAGGACGTGCCGGACGAGGACGACTCGGTCTTCGCTGCTCGCGAAGCAGGCGCAAGAGCGCGGCGGAGGCTGGCGAGAGCCGATCCGGGCCACGGTGGACGAGGTAGAGCGGGCGCACCACCGGCGTGCGCTCGCTCGGAACGACCACGAGCTGACCCGACGCGAGGTCGCGCTCGATGGCGCGCCGACTCACGAGCGCCACACCGACGCCTGCGCGTGTGTGGCTCTTGACCGTGGCGATGCTCCCGAGCTCCATGGCGATGGGGCGATCGCCGAAGTGCTGATCGGAGAGCGTACGGGTCGTGGCTCCGCGCAGGAACGTCACGAGCGGCGCGGTCTCGGCGTCGACGCCCGGCGCGCTCACGAGAACGAGCTCGTCGTCGAGCCAGCGTTCGCGGACGAACGCCGTGCCGCGCGCCCTGTCACGTGTGCCGACGAAGGTTGCGCGTCCACGTGATGGGGCTTTCGCCTGCGCGAGAACCACGAGATCGAGGTCGCCCGCTTCGAGGGCATCGAGCAGCGCGTCGGGATGGGCTTCGCGCACGTAGAAGGAGACGTTCGGGTGCTCCGACCGAAAGCGGGCGAGGATTCGCGGCAAGTAGTACGTGCACACGGTCGCGCCCGCACCGAGGCGCACAGAGCCGACCGCGAGGCCCATGACTTCGGCAACGGCGCGCCGGCCTTCTTCCACGGCGGCGAGCGCCGCGCGTGCACGCGGTAGGAGTGCCTGACCCGCCGCGGTGAGCGTCGCGCCCGAAGGACCGCGGACGAACAGCTTGCCGCCCATCTGTCGCTCGAGTCGCTGGATCGACGCCGTCAGCGCGGGCTGCGTGACGCGCCCATGACGCGCGGCCGCGGTGAAGGTGCCGTGCTCGACCACCAGGGTGAAGTAGCGGAGGGAATCGAACATGCGAGCCATAAGCATAATCGATGGTGAACATCATTCGAATCGATTGGAATGATGTCCGTCGCAAGCGCAACTTCGGGCCATGGCGCTCGTGTGGCTGGTTCCGGTGCTCGTGGTGATGGGCGTGTCGGCGGGCGTACTGACGACGCTGACGGGGCAGGGAGGCGGGGTTCTCCTGCTGCTCCTCTGCTCGATGTGGATGGGCCCGCGCGCCGCGCTCGCCGTGACGGCTCCGGCGCTTCTGCTCGGGAACGTGCATCGCGCCTATCTCTTCCGTTCGGCGCTCGATCGTCCGATGGCCAAGCGCCTCGTCATGGGGGCGCTGCCAGGAGGGCTCGTTGGGGGCTTCCTCGCGGGCGTCGTCTCGCCGATGGTCCTCAAGGTTCTCCTCGGCGTGATGACGCTCATCGCCATCGCCAAGGCGGTCGGCGTCGTGTCGTTCCGTCTCCCGCGCGCCGTCCTTGGGCCTGCGGGGTTCGTCGTGGGCGCGATGACGGGCACCTCCGGGGGCGCGGGGATTCTGTTTTCTCCGATCCTGCTCTCGGCAGGGCTCACCGGCTCTCCGTACGTGGCGACGATCAGCCTCGTCGCTGCCGTGACGCACTTCGCCCGCGTCGTGGCCTACGGAACGTCGGGCCTCCTCACGCGTGAGCTCGTCCTTCCCATCGTCGTCATCGGAGCGACGATTTTCGTCGGAAACTCTTTGGGCGAGAGGCTCCGGCGCCGCATCTCGGATCGCGGCACGACCTGGCTGGAGTACGGGACGCTCGTGGCCTGCGTGACGCTCTCGCTGCTCGGCGTCCGGCCTTGATCGCCGACACGGCCCCCTATGTAGAGGAAGGGCTTCGAGCAGAGCTTGGAACCGAGCGCGTTTCGCATCGCGCAAGACGCGTCCGAGGCCGAGAAACCGCACGGATGCCTTGACCCGGGCGCGCGTTCCTTCGATCCTTCAAGCTCGATGACGCCCGCCGACCCGCGCACCCAGGCCCTCAAGCGCGTGGGGCAGACGCTGAACAACAAGTGGACGATCGACCGCCTCGTCGATGTCGGTGGAATGGCCGCGGTTTATGCCGCGACGCACCGCAACGGCAAGAAGGTGGCCATCAAGATGCTCCACCCGTTCATCGCCGCGCACGAAGACGTCCGCGAACGGTTCTTGCGGGAAGGTTACGTCGCGAACCAGGTCGACCATCCGGGCGCCGTCAGCGTTCTCGACGACGACATGACGCCCGATGGCGCGCCGTTCCTCGTCATGGAGCTGCTCGATGGCGAGTCGCTCGACCACTGGTTGGCGCGGGTCGGTGGCACCTTGCCCCTCCCCGACGTCCTCGCCGTGGCCGATCAGGTGCTCGATGTCCTCCACGCGTTCCACGCGCGTGGAGTCATCCATCGCGACATCAAGCCGGGCAACCTCTACATCACGCGGCAAGGGCTCGTGAAGGTGCTCGACTTTGGCCTCGCACGGCTCCGCGATCCGCGCTTCAACGGCGCCCCCACCGCAACGGGCATCGTGCTCGGCACCGCCGCGTACATGCCGCCCGAGCAAGCGCAGGGCAAGACCGATCAGATCGACATCCGCTCGGACGTCTTCGCGGTCGGCGCGGTGATGTTCCGTGCCCTCGCGGGCCGCGCCGTCCACGACGCGAAGGCTCCGACCGAGCGCCTCTTCCAGGCCATGAAAGACCGCGCGATCTCGCTCGGCGTCGTGGTTCCGCAGATGCCCACGTGGGTCGTCGGCATCGTCGACAAGGCCCTCGCCTTCGACAAGAAGGAGCGCTGGGCAACGGCCGACGACATGCGCAAGGCCGTGCGGACCACCTTCGCGCAGCTTCGCGAAGAGGCGCACCGCGTGCGCGCGCCGCTCGGCAGCACTCCGCCCGAGCACGATGCCTCGATGGAAGTCAGCGAGATCTTCGACGCGATTCTCGAGCCGAGCATCGTGGTCGACGTGAGCTTCGGCGACACCAAAGTCTCGAACGTCTGAGTCGCCTCCTGGTCGAAAGCCTGGGCCGCTCAGCCGTCGTTGGCGTGCTTGCGCTCCGAGCGCTCCACGGAGACGGGGGGCGGCTCGACGATGCCGAGTGCGTCGACGTCGGCCGCGCGCACCACGTCGCCCGAAACGCGCGCGACGAGCCGCGTGACGATCGTGGCGAGCTCCGCGTCTTCGCCTTCGAAGGGGTGTTCGACGAGGCGCGAGAACGCGGCAGCGTCGATACCGATCGGACGGCCCAGCACACGCAGGCCTTCACGCGCGAGCCTGTCGGCAACGATGGAGAAGAGATCTTCTGCGCGCTCGTGGAGGCCCGGTAGCTCGATGGGCCGCGCGTCTTCGACGCGTGCGTGGAGCTCGGGCGAAAGACGGCCCTCCTCCATGAGCGCGTCGGGCGTCATGGTGGAGGTGAGGGCGATGCCGACGTCGAGCGGTGTGGCCTGTTCCCAGGGCGGCCTTCGTTCGAGCAGCGCCCGAGCGACGAGCACCTGAACGTCACGCGGGAGCGCAGCACCGTCGACGAGGACGAGCAGGCCGCGATCGGCCAGGGCGAGAGGAGAGCGCCGTTCGTCTTTCCAGCGCTCGAGATCGTGCTCGCGGGAAGAGGTGCCATCGACGATCACGAGCGGCGCGTCTTTGCGGGGGCCGCTGAGATGTGCCCGCGCGATGAAGGGCACCGGATCGATGCCGGCGCGCGCCACGAGCACGATGGGCGCGTCTTGCTCCACGCGGCGCTCGAGAGCATCGTAGGAGAGCCGCGACGGCGCCGAATAGATGCCGACCGTGGCCGGGCGCGCGAGGCGTGACGATGCGAGCTCGTGGCGTCCGTTGTCGATGGAAGCTGCGTGGCGCAAGCGTGCGAGCTCGTCGTCGAGCGTGTCGACCTGATCGGCAAGCTCGCGTTCGCGCGCGAGGTGGCGCTCGTGTGCACTGCGTGCCTGGCAGACGGCCACGAACGCGTCGGCGAGTTCCTTGGCGGCTCGGATTTCTTCGATGGTGAGCGCCTCACCACGCCTGCCTGCGGGCATGAGCAGGAGGCCGTCAGGCTCGTCACTCTCGGAGACGATGGTGGCGAAGAGCGCGCCGCGATCTTCGAGCCAGCGAAGGAGTGGGCGCAGATCGGCGCGTCGGACTTCGAGAGCACGAAGCACGTCGACACGCACCGTTCGATGGGGCTCGTCTTTCGCGATGTCGACCACGGAGACGGGGAGCTCGGCCTCGCGCTCGCGCAGGTAGCCGGCCGCGTCGACGGTGCAAACACGCGTGGGATGCAACATCCAGAGCTCAGGCGAATGACCCGGATTGCCGGCCTGGGGGATCTGCCCCGAGGCTTCGCGGAGCTTCACGAGCGTGTTGGCGATGGCGGCGCGTGCGTCACGATCGCGTGCCATCCGGCGAGACTCGCGAAGGGCTTCGAGCAAGGCGCCCTTCATCGGCAGGAACGTCTCTTCGAGGCGAGGGGCGGCCGCACCTACGCCCAGCGCCCCGAGCGCGAACGTGAGAACGAGCAGTGACGCCCCATGACCGGACGCGGCGATGGCCGCCAACACCACGACCGGACCGCCGAAAACCGTGAGGGTGAGGAGCCGGCGACCTCGACGCGCGACGACCCACGCATCGCGCGCGCGCGTGAGCCTCACGATGGCCGGGGCGGCGAGCGCCGAGCCGAGCGCTGCGGCCGCGTCCGCCCGAACCTTCGTCGCGAAGGCGAGCATGATGGCGACGAGCAGGCCAACGCCCGAAACGGACGCGACGACCAGCGCGCGAGGTGGTGCGCCGAGCTCGAGGCGCCGAATTCCGAAGGCGAGGAGCGCCATCGCGCCGATACCGAAGAGCGACCCGGCGCCGGCCGATGCCGCTGCGAGGGGGGCCGACTCCGTGACCGAAGGCGCCACACCGAAGACGGCGAGCGCGTCGAGGATGGCTGCGGTTCCCCACCCGATGACGACGAGCGCGAGGGCCAAGCGCTCGAGATCGCGCATGCCGAAATCTCGCGTCGAGGCCTCTGTGGCGCTCGGTCCGAGGCCGGCGTCCGGCTCGATGCTGGCGATCGAACGGACCGTGACGATCCCCGCGCCGAGCGCACCGATCTCGCGGAGGAGCGCAGCCCACGGCGGTCGTGACGAGAGGGCAACGGAGGCGAGTGCCACGGCGAGGTTGCCGGCCGTCCACAGGTAGGTGCGTGCCGTGCTCGGCGATGCCTCCTCCGGGACCATCGCCCCGAGGACGGCAACCGCGAGCCCGAGACCGATGGTGAGCCACGCGGCAGGATGCCCTTCGTTCGCGCCCACCGCGACGCCCGCCACGTAGAGGACAGGCAGGGCAAGGACGAGCGCCCGTCGCCACGCAAGGCCGGTCCGCCTTCGCTCTTCGAGCGAAGCGGGGCTTGGTAGCGGGGCGCGGGGGGACATGGCGGCGCGCAGCCTAGCACCCCTGGCGAAAGGCACGAACCTGTGGTCTTTTCGAGGTTCGGATGGCCGAGGCCCCTGGCACCCACACAGACCGGCAGCCCGGCGATCCTGCGCGGCCGTCGGCGCCGTTCGGCGCCGTCCAGCGTCGTCGTCGAATGCTCATGCCGATGCTCGCGCTAGGCATGAGCCTGGCCCGCCGGGGCGTTCTCCCGATCATTTCGCTTGCGATCGTGGCGCTGACCGCACTCGGCGCGGTCGTCTTCGCCTTCGTGCTCGCCGCGCGCAGCGAGAAGGCGCCGCTCCACGACGTTCCGATCATCGCCTCTGGTGCGCTCGCGTGGGGTGGTGGATTCTTGCTCGCGTTCTCGGCCGCGCTCCGAGCGCTCCGGCGCGATCGAAGCGACGGCATCCGTGCGCTCCTCGTCGCGCGGACGACGTCCTTGCGCGGATATCTCGTGGCGCGCGTGTTCGGTCTCGCGTTGCTCCTCGCGCTGCTCGTCGGGGCGGCACCTTGCTCGCGGGGCTTGCGTCGGCATTGGCGGCGCCCCGTGCGGCCGTCGTCGGTCAAACGTTGCAGACCACGTTCGCGTCCGTCGTTTTTTCGATCGCGTTCGCGGTCGTCGTCGCGCCCATCGCCTTCGCTGCACTCGGCGCCCGTTCGCGTGTGGGGGGCTACCTCTTTCTCGTGTCGGTCGTCGTCATCCCGGAGATCATCGCGTCGGCTCTCGCGAAGGTCTTGCCCGACGGCGTCGCCGAAGTGCTCTCCGTTCCGTCGGCGCTGTCCGCCCTGCGTTCGGCGCTCGGTCCGGGGCCGGTCGAGGTGGGACGAGCATTCCGTGCCGTGGTCGCGATCGCCATCTTTACTGGGCTCGCCATGCTCCTCGTGCGTCGCGATGCGATTCGCATCGAGGAGGAGGGGGGCGACGCGTGATCGTCCTCCAAGGCGTTTCCGCGAGGGGCGAAGCGCGCCGGCGCATGCCGGTGCCGATGCTCAAGAACGTGAGCCTCACGTGGGAGCGCGGCGTTCTCGCCGTCGTCGGCTCGGTGGCAGACGGCACGGCGCTCTTGCTGCGGACCATCGCCGGCGCGGACAAGGTGCAGTCCGGTCGCCTCGAAGTGCTGGCGCAGCCGCCGAGCGAGGTTCAGCCGCGCATCGCGTACGTCCCGCAAGACGTGGTGCTTCCCGATGCGCTTCGCGTCGAAGAGGTGTGTGCGCTCTCGGCGGCCCTTCGCGAAGAGCCGCCGCGCCCCGCGCGCGAACGCCTCGCGGTCCTCGGACTCGAATCGCTCGCGTCGCGCAAGACGTCGTCGCTATCGCCGGTCGAGGCTCGCGCCGTGGCGCTTGCGCTCGCCGTGACGTCGATCGCGCCGGTCGTGCTCGTCGAAGAGCCGCTGTGGGGGCTCTCGCCCGTGGCCCCTGCGCGGGTGACGAACGCGCTTCGCGCACGGGCCGCGCAAGGTGCGTGTGTCGTCGTGACCACGGCCTCCGTTCGCGATGCTACGCGCCTCGGCGATCAACTCGTGCTCCTCACCCAGGGCGTTCTCACCCCCTGTCGCCCGGGCTCGCGCATGCCGGGCAGGGCGTGGCGAGCGTGCGGGTGGTGGTGCCGAAGAGTGAGGGCGCGCGCGTCGAGGAGCTCTCCGAGGTGTTGCGAGCCAATCCGGCGGTCGCCTCCGTCGAAACCGCATCCTTCACGTCGTCCGGTGCCTCGGTGGTGCTGGTGTCCGGTCCCGAGCTTCTCGCCGTGGCCGCGAGCGTGAATCTGGCCATCGCGCACACCAAGATTCAGGTCGACGCCATCGAATCCGCGGTCCTGTCGATCGACGAGATCCGCGCCGCGATGACGTCGCCGCGGAGCCCGGCGCCCCAAGCTGCCCCTGCGCCTCCTACGCCTCCTCCCGTCTCTGCGCCCCCTGCCGACTCCGTTCCCCCTCCGTCGACCCCGCGTCCTTCGATTCCTCAGGACGGTGAGTCGTGACCCTCACACTCGCGCGCGCGTCCCTCGCCCGTCTTCTCCGCACGCATCGTGCGTGGTGGCCTGTCATCGGGTGGACGCTCTTCGTCGTCGTTCGTGCCCTGGCGGTTCGCAGCGGGGGCACCACGAACGGCACCGACCAGGTGATGCGCGGGACCTTTGCATTCCTGGTTCTCCCGCTCGTCAGCTACTCGCTCGTGGGCGCCAACTTCGAGGGGGGCCTCAAGAAGAGCGTACGCGGCCTCGTCCTCCTCGGGGCTCGCCCGAAGCAAGCCGCGCTCGGCTCGACCCTCGTGGCGATCGGCGCCGCAGGACTCGTCTCGGCGATCCTCGCGGCGGTCGTTTGCGTCCTGGCACATGGAGCGACAGACCCGCCGCTCGTCGTGGATCTCCCCGCGTCGTTCGGAACGGGACTGCTCGGGGGCGCCGCCTACGCCGCCTATTTCTCGGTCGGATCGGCCATCGGCAAGGGCTCGATGCGCGGATTTCTCCTGGCAATTGACTGGATTTTCGGCTCGGGAAGCGGGGTCCTCGCCCTGATCACGCCGCGCGGCCACGTCACGAGCCTGCTTGGCGGTCCGCTCTGTGCCGATCTCCCCGCTCGCGCCAGCTCGGTCATCCTCTTCGTGCTCCTCGTCGTCTACGTCCTGCTCGCCGTTCGCCTCACGCGTCGCGTGTAAACTGCACGCGAGTCGTCGAAGGGACTTTCCCGCGGCTGGCACGCTCGTCGGAAAATGCTACATGCGGCGCCTTCACCGTTCGGCGGGCCGTTCGTAGCCGTCCGGGGGGACAAGAGGAGCTTTGCATGCCGTTGGTCGGTTTGGCCCGATTCGCGTCGGTGGCTTCGTTCGTTTCGCGTCGTTTCTCTGCCGCTTCTGCTGCCCGCGCGTGGCCGGTCTTCGCTCTCGCCGTCGGCTGCTCGGTGTTCGGCCCCGCATGCGCGGGCGAACGGGATCCGATCAATCAGGTCGATCTCGGCGCGCTTCCGAAGTCGTTCTTCATCGGTGAAAAGTTCGAAGACGCGACCGACGATCCGGAGTTCTACTTCCGCACGACCGTCGTCGACGTGTCCGCAGGTGCGGGCTCAGAAGGCCTCTTCACGAGCTCGGACTCGCAACCCACGGTGCGCATCCGCTGGGAAATCACGAACGACAAGCTGGTCGCGCGTCTGGCCTACGAGCTCGTCGCCGACACCGACGAGAAGGGCACGACCGGTGCGGCGCGGAACGACGAGCCGAGGCCCGCGGCCGATCAGAAAGTGCCGGCGCGAACGACGACCGACGGCCAGGTGGTCGCCACGTTCGCGATCACCAAACAATTCGACATCCGTCGCGACTACAACCATCAGACGGGTGAAGAGAACAACGCGGTCGTCGAGAACGACACGGATCGGCCGTGGAACCAGCGCGAGTTCATTCGCGTCGACTGGTCGAAGAACCTCGTTACCGACGCCTACGATCTCGACGCCGTCTCGCAGCTCGGTTTGTACGGTGGCGTGAAGTGGGATCCGATCGCGTTCAACGTCATCGATCCCCAGAGCCCCGACGCCCCGCAGCTCGATCTCGATAGCGGGTACCTCGACGTCACCAACAAGGCGTTTGCCTCGCCGCAGATGATCCACGACGAGGAGTACGGCGACTTCCCCGCCTGCTTGCTCGTCGGTTCGTACCCGCGCATCAACTGCAATCCGAGCGAGGTGACGATGCGCCTCGCGTTCCGTCGCGTGGTCGACACCGACTACGAAGCCGCCGACTTCGACGGCAAGAAGATGGAGCTCTTCGGCTTCTTCACGAACGACCGCTACGGCTACGATCGCCACTACGGCATCGTCGACCAGAAGTGGCATCGCTTCGTCTCGCGCTGGAACGTCTGGGAGAAGTCGCACGTCGATCCGGTCGTCGCGTGCGCGACCACCGACACCACGCCCGTGGGCGCGGACGTCCATCGTGATCTCGACGGCAACGGCACGGAAGACGAATGCGAAGAGGTCGGGCGCGGCTCGCGCTGCGACGAGTTCCGCAACGTGTGCACGATCCCTCTTCGCGATCGCAAGGTGCGGACGATCCCCTGGTACGTGAACCGAGACTTCCCGGCGGACCTCTTCGCGGGGGCACGGAAGGTGATCGGAACGTGGAACGACGGTGTGCGCACCGGCATCTTGAGCGGCCGTGTCGCCGAATGCAGGCGTACGAAAGGCGGCGACTGCGAGTCCGAGCTCGGCTGGCCTGCGCACTGGTCCGACGACTACGTGCCGCCGGTCGGTAAGGGCGCCTCCGAGGTTCCGAACGTCTTCGTCCTTTGCCACAACCCGGTCGACCCGAAGAACGACGATCCCGCGTGCGGGAAGGAAGGGTTGAGCCCGCGCCTCGGCGACCTTCGCTACAACTTTTACACGTACATCGTCTCTCCGCAGGCACAGGGCCCGTGGGGAATCATGGTCGACGCCGAAGATCCACTCACCGGCGAGAAGATCGCCGGCAGCGTGAACCAGTGGGGCGCCACGCTCGACCGCGCGTCCGCCACCGTCGCCGACCTCGTCGAGCTCCTCGACGGAACGATCGCGCCGAACGACTACATCGCCGGTCAGGACGTCACCGGCTGGCTCCGCAATCAGGCGCTCGGCGATCCGGGCGCCCGCGCGATGAGCAGCGCGGAGCGTAAGGGGCGTCTCGGGGCCTTCGACCCGAAGGCGATGGCGCCCTTCACCACCGGCGCGTCCAAAGCCAAGCACCAGCCCGCGCTGCTTCGCTATCGCGAGCGCATGAAGGCGCTCGAGGCCGCGGGCAAGCTCGGGGTGGGCAACGCCGCGATCAACCAGCGGCTCGCCAAGCTTCGCGGCACGGACACGGAAGCGAAGATGATCACGCCCGAGGTCGCTCAGGCGGCAGGCTTCAACCCCAACGATCCGATCACGAAGACCACCATCGATCGCTCCTCTCCGTTCGGTCCGCTCAGCCTCGCGATGCGCCGCTCGATGGACCACCGCGCCTTGCAAGGTCGCGCCGGCCGCCATGCGTGCCGTCGGGAAGGACCCGAGGTCGACAACCTGCTCGGTCTCGCGCGCGAGGCGCAGCGACGCTTCGGCAAGGTCGACCCGCAAGATCTCGGGGCGGTGAAGAACCATCGCGACCAGGTCTTCCAGTGGGCGCGTCAGAGCTTCGCCATCGGCGTGTTCTCCCACGAGTTCGGCCACTCGATGGGGCTCCGTCACAACTTCGCCGGCACGTTCGACTCGCTCAATTACGACGACTCGTACTGGCAGCTCCGCACGAAGAACGGCACAGTCACCAAGGCCTGCGCGGAAGGAACGACCGACGGTTCGGGCTGCGTCGGTCCGCGCTACCTCGATCCGATCACGCAGGAAGAGATCGACGGCAACATCGGCGGCTACGCCACGGCGAGCGTCATGGACTACCCGGGCGACCAGTCGCTCGACATGTATCTCATCGGCAAGTACGACCGCGCTGCGCTGCGCTTCGGTTACGGCGGCACGGTCGACGTGTGGGCCATGTCGGGGGTCTCGGTGCAGGGCGGGGGGGACGGCAAGACCAAGGCCTACGAGCTCGTCGGCTTCGACGATCCGCCGGGCCTCTTCGGCACGCACTCCTTCCCGCAGCCGGACGGTGGGAACGCCAAGTACCTCCACTACAGCCAGTACGCCGCGGAGTTCGGGCTCGTCGGCGCGTGCTCACCCGACGACAAGTCGCCGCTCGGTACGTCGTGTGAACGACCCGCGCTCGACGTCGTCGACTACCGCGACATGCAGGACTTCGCGCCCGTCCCCGAGTACGCGAGCTTCCTCACCACGTCGAAGGCGGTCGATTCGCAGGGCCGCGTGCGTCGCGGCTACATGTTCTCGTCCGACGAGTTCGCCGATTCCGGCAACGTGCCGTCGTTCCGCTACGACGCCGGCGCGGATCCTTACGAGCAGGTGCGCTTCCTCGAGACCGCGTACGAGAACCGCTACCTCCTCGACAACTTCCGGCGCAACCGCACGACGTTCAATTCGTACGACGTGACGTCACGCGTGCAGGCGCACTACCTCGACACCATCCAGCTGCTCGCGAAGACCTTCGCGTTCGCGATGGTTCTCGAAGTCGAAGACCCCGCGAACCCCGACCCGGCGCTCCTCGTCGACGGAAACTACGGTCCGCTGGCGATGGGCACGAGCGTCGCGTTCGACCTCTTCACGCGCACGCTCACGCGACCCGAGCCCGGTGCGTATTGCTCGACCGGCGATCAGAAGTGTCCGGCCATCCCGCCGTACGGTCTGAACGGCAACATTTACATGGCCGACGCCTATCCGCTGCCTTCGGTCACGACCTACGACTTCTCGGTGGCGCTCGGTCAGGGCCGCTACGTGCACAACGACTTCGACTACACGCAGGGCTACTGGTGGTCCGACTACCAGAAGCAGGTCGGCTCGTTCTACGACAAGACCTCGGCCGTCTACTACCTCTCGGAGGCCTTCGACTCGTTCATCTCGAACTCGAAGGAGGACTTCGTCGACGGTCGCTACAAGAACGTCAACTTCGCGACGATCTACCCGCAGCAGATGCGGCGCCTCTTTGCCTCGCTCATGACGGGAGACATCGAGTCGTATGCACCGTGGGCCGAGCCGGTCACCGGTTCGGAGACGATCCCGAGCGCGAACCTCGTCTACCCCTCGTGGCACCTCGTCGACGGCCTCGGGACGCGTGCGACCACGGCCAAGATCGTCGACCCGACCTTCGGTTGGAACGAGCAGCTCTACGCGATGGTGTGGGGCACGATGCTCTTCCCCACGAGCTGGTCGCTCGACTTCATCAACGACGCGCGCATCACGGCCCTCGAGTCCGAGCAGATCTCGTGGCCGGCGGCCGAGACGTACACGTTCATCGATCCGGCCACGAGCATCACCTACCGCGCGCATTCGGCGGGGACCGAGTCGCTCTTCGGTGTGGCTCACGAAAAGACCATCGGCGCGCGCATGCTCGAGTGGGCGACGAACCTCGAATTCGAGGCCTACCTCTGCAAGACGGACGCGCAGGGCTATTACCTGCTCAACGCGAACGGCACGCCGATTCTCGAACTTAAAGACGGTAAGCCTCAGCTCAATCCGGACTTTCCGGGAGCGGACGCGGCGCTTCGGCGGTACGTTGCGAACATCGAGGTCATGAGGGAGCTCGTGAGGACGTTCGTGAGACCGCTCGACGCTTCCCTTCCGAATCCGTGAAGGCACGCAGTTTTCGCTTCTTCGCCCCATTCGCGTTCGCGCTCTCGTTCTCCTTCTTGTCCGCCGCGCCTGCTCGGGCGGCGGGGCCGGACCCCGATCCGTGGTTCGGTAAGGACAAGGCGCTCCACTTCAGCGTCTCCGCGGCGATTGCCGCGGGCGGCTACGGGGTGGGAAGCGCCATCTTCGACGCACGAGGTCATGCGCTGCTGCTCGGAGCGGGACTCGGTGTCCTGGCCGGCGCAGGAAAGGAGGCCCTCGATGCCACCGGCTATGGGGATCCGTCGTGGAAGGACTTCACGTGGGACCTGATCGGCGTTGCGGCCGGGCTTGCCGTGGCATGGACCGTCGATCTGCTCGTCCGAGGAACGGGAGACACGCACCCGCTCTTCACGGCGCCGGCCCCTGGTGAAATGAAGTCCCTGGGGCCATCAGGACTCAGGGTCGTCTTTTGACGTCTCGCTTCGAACCGACGGTCGACGCGCGTTCGAAAAGCCAGTTAGATACTCAGCGTGCGACGTGGGCGCAGCTCTGTCTTGGTCTCACGCCCACGCTCACTCTCACGCTCGCTCGCGTTCGCTTTCTCTCGTTTCCCGTGGCGATCGTTGGCGTTCTTCGTGGCGATTGCGGGCGCGGGCGTCGCGCGTCCGCGGTCGGCGATGGCCGGCGGTCTGGACATTCCCGATCACGGCACGCAGGCGCTCGGACGCGGCGGCGCGTTCGTGGCCAAGGCCGATGACGGCACGGCCATCTATTACAACCCCGCAGGCCTTGCTCGGCAGCGTGGGACGAAGCTGCTCGCGAACGCCAACGTTTACCTGAGCTCGTTCTCGTTCCAGCGCGCGGGGCGCTTCCCCGGAGACGGGGCCGACGGCGACACGCCATGGGCGGGAAGTCCGTTCCCCAAGGTCGCGAACGAAGGCGGCGCGTCGGTCGCTCCGTTCGCTGCGCTCTCGTCGGACTTCGGGACGTTCGATCGATTCACGGCGGCCGTCGGCATCTTCGGGCGTCCTTCGGTCGGCAATCGCACGTTCCCGTTCGGCGTCGACAACGCGCCTTCGGCCGCGCGCTACGACTTCGTGCAGTCGCGCACGAGCTACCTCTACCCGACGGTCTCGGCGGCTTACCGCGTGGCGCCGTGGCTCGATCTCGGCGTCTCGGGCCATCTCGTGCTGGCCAGCATCGGGCGCACGTGGATGTCGTCGATCGACGCAGGTCAGTGCACGAGCCACGAATACCAGCCTTGTGACGGCCGAGCGAATCTCGACGTCTCCGGCTCCTCGTTCGGGGCGACCGTGGGCGCGCTCATCCGTGCCGACGAGAATCTTGCCTTCGGTCTGACGTTCCAGACGCCCGCCAGCATCGACGCGTCCGGAACGATGACCGTGGGAGCGCCGGAGAAGTTCGACGGGAAGGTCGGACAGGGCGCCGCGACGGTCGCAACCAAACTGCCGTGGACGGCGCGCGCCGGTGCGCGCTACGTCGAAATGGCCGGTGACTTCGAGGTCTACGATCTCGAGCTCGACGTGACCTACGAGGCTTGGAACGGTGCCCTCGGTGACGGCATGCGCCTCTCCGTGCCGGCGGTCGGCTCGCTCCAGCGTATCGACAACTTCATCGTGCAGGGCTACCGCGACACGTACGGCATTCGCGGCGGCGGCACGTGGAACTTCGACGCGCTCGGCGGCGTCATGTCTGCGCGCGCGGGGGCGTACTTCGATTCCGCGGCCACGCGCTTCGAGTACACGCGCATCGACAACGACACGCTCGCCAAGATCGCCGGTACGATCGGCTTCGGATACAAGAAGGGCGCGTTCGGTTTCGACGTTGCCTACGCGGCCATCGCGTCGATTCCGCGGCTCGTTGGTGATGGCGCTGGGCTCGTACGTCCGCTCAACCTCGCCGAGAACGGTCGCGCGGTCGACGGCAGTGGCGTCGTCGTCGGCGCCATCAACGAGGGCGCCTACCGAGGCTTCACGCATCTCCTCTCGTTCGGCGTGTCGGTGACGTTCGATGCGTTCTTCGGACCAGGGCGCGCCAACGAGCTACCGCTGTGGGAAGGCGGCCCGAGCGGCTCGCTTCCGCACGAAGAGGCCGCACCTGCGGAGCCCTCCGAGAGCCAAGAGGGCACGAAGTCCGACGACGACAAGAAGGACGACGTCAAGAAGCCCGAGGAGCCGAAGAAGAACCTCGAGGTTCCGCCCGAGCAGCCGAAGAAAAAAGACGAGAAAAAGGACGACGAGAAGAAGGGGAACAAGCCCCAGAACAAGAAGGAGTGGTGGGAAGGCCTCGATTGATTGCACCATGCGGTCGCCGGCAGTCATGAGCGATCGCGAGAAGTCCGACCGTCCCCCCGATCCGGGTAGGAAACCTTCCGAGCAAGCCACACGTGTGGCCGTTGCCGTGACGTTGGTCGCGATCGGCTCGGCGGCCTTTGCCGTCGCCTTCCGTGCAAGCCTCTCGTTCATCTATCGCATGCTCGGTGGGCACGACGTGCTCGACGCGTTCATGCGCCTCCCGCCGTACATGCGCGTTCTCGTTCCCGCGGTGGGAGGGCTGCTCGCGGGCATCGTCTCCCGCGTGGCGACCAAGGGCGGCGTGGGCGACGTCATGGAAGCGGTCGTTCTCGGCAAGACGCAGCTCTCACTCGGGCGCACCGCATGGAAGGCGCTCGGTTCGTGGGTGGCGATTGCGAGCGGTGGCTCGGTCGGACGCGAAGGTCCGCTCATCCAGTTCGGTGGTGCGCTCGGCAGCATGGTGGCGCGGTTTACGAGTCTGTCGAACCGCTCGACGCGCGCGATCATCGCAGCGGGAACGGCAGCCGGCTTCACGGCCGCGTACAACACGCCTCTCGCGGCCGTGCTCTTCGTGCTCGAGATCGTCACCGGCGTCGTGGTGCTCGAGGCGCTTTTGCCGGTGATGGTGGCCACCGCGATTGCGACCGCACTCACGCGCTACTTCGTCGGCGGCGGTCCGATCTACGGGGCGCGTGCGTTCACGATCGCGTCGTCGCCCGAGCTCCTCGCGCATGCCTTGCTCGGCGTCGTGGCGGCGTTCGTCGGTCAGGGCTTCATGCGCCTGCTGTCGGCGGGCGAGCGCCTCTTCGCGCGCGGTTATCTCCAGCAGCCGTTCCGCGCCGCGCTCGGCGGTGCTCTCGTTGGGCTGCTCGCCATCAAGCTTCCCCAAGTCACGGGCAACGGATACGAGCCCCTCAACGAGCTGCTCGACGGACGCTACAGCCTCGGTCTCGTGGCCGTGCTCCTCGTGGCCAAGGCCTTCGCCACGACGGCGTCGGTTTCGTCGGGAAGTCCGGGCGGTGTCTTTACGCCCTCGCTGTTTTTGGGCGGCGCCGTCGGACTCCTGTTCGGTCATGCGGTCAACGCGGTCGGCCACGTTCCAGGCTCACCGGGAAGCTTTGCTCTCGTTGGAATGGCGGCAGCCGTCGCCGCCACGACGCACGCGCCGATGATGGCGGCGGTGTTCGTCTTCGAGATCTCCGCGGACTACGCCATCGTCCTCCCGTTGGTGCTCGCCACCGCGATTGCGACCATGATTTCGCGCCGCCTCCGACCCGACTCGCTCTACACGGCGGAGCTGCGGCACAAGGGCGTCGGCTGGAAGATCACGTACGAAGGGCGTCGATTCGGAGAATGAACCCCCGGCGGTCTTGCCTCGAACGCAGCGCAAGAGTAGATGCGGTCGGCTTCTGGGGGACCTTCGGGGGTGGCTTCGGGAAGACCGAGCTTCTCGCGTCTCCCGTCTCGCGTCTCGCGGTTCCCATCTCGCGTCGCGCGTCGCACGTCGCACGTCTTGACTTCGAGGTTCGAGGTTCGAGGTTCGAGGTTCGAGGTTCGAGGTTCGCGTCCCGAGGTGCGAAGCACGTGTCGCGCTTGACCTACTGTCGAACGCTCTTGTCTCTTTGCCTTCTTTCTGCCTCACCCCCGCACCGTTCGTGAAACAGGCGGGCAACGTCGTCAACAACTTGACGAGCCCCCGAACCCTTCCCGAATTCTTCGAAATTTGCGTAACTTAGCGGCCCTTGTGGCGAGCACGTGACTTGCAAGGGGTCGCGCCGTTCGCCTGCTTGTTCGTCGCCCTCAGTCGTTCACGTTGTTTGCGGAGCCAAGAATGAAGCGTTGCACCTCTCTCTCGGCGTTGCTGGTCGGTCTCTCGCTGACCACCGCCTCTGTTGCACTGGCCGCTTCCCCGGACTCGAGCGCGCCGAACAAGCCTGTCCGTGTCGCCCAGGCCGATCCGGCCCCCTCGCAGCCCTCCGGCCCGACGGACCCCGCGCCCTCTCCGACCGAGCCGGCGCCCGCGGCGCCCACGTCCGGTGAGCCTGCTTCGTCCGCGGCAGCTACGGCCGAGCCTTCGTCGTCGCCGATCGTCGTCCTCGGCACCGGAACGGGCACCCCGGGCGCCGACACCCCGCAATCGTCCGCCGCCGAGCCGACCGCGAAGCCGAAGCCCCGACCCTGGGCCGGTACGTCGATCTTCGGTCAGACGTCGATGTCGACGGCCACGGTCTTCCAGGGCCAGCAGCAGTACAACGACCCCACGGTCGATAGCTCGATTTACTTCCTGCCGCGCTACTCGCTGAGCGACGCGTGGCAGCTCCGTGGTCGCCTCATCTTCACCTACGAGTGGACGAACTCGGACGAGACGGTCACCAAGAACGAGCCCCGCTTCGGCGACGCCGCGGTCCAGCTCTTCTATCGAAAGATCCCCGAGATCGCGACCATCAAGCCCCTCGTCGGCCTCAGCGTCGCGGTGCCCACGTCGCCCGAGTCGCGCGCCCGCACGCTCATCCTGAACCCGGGTCTCATCGCGCAGTTCGCGCGTCCCATCGAGCACGTTCTCGGCGGCGACCTTCTCCTCCTCGGCACCCTCAGCTACTCGCACCCGTTCTACCGGAACCAGACGCCGGAGATCCGCGGTGACTTCCCGTACCAGCGCGCATGCCTCGGCGGCGCTAGCTGCGGCGACCAGCTCGGCGGTACGTTCAACACGTCCGACTCGTTCTCGTACTCCTTGCTCGTCGCGCCCTCGTGGGGCAAGTGGAGCCCGGCGCTCTACTACATGGGCGCGACCCAGTGGGTCTACACCGGCAGCACGGTCATCAACCCGCTCGACGGTAAGGCCATCGAGGCGCCGGACGGCTTCAGCCCGTCGCGCACCCGCCAGTCGCACTACTTCAGCGCGTGGCTCGACTACGAGTTCAACACCTGGCTCACGGGCGAAGTCGGTTACTTCATGTCGCGCTCGGCGCTCACCGAGAACGGCAAGTACGGCAACCCCTTCTTCGATCGCTACCAGGACATGCGCGTCTACCTCGGCGCGAACATCTCGGTCGACAACCTGATTCAGGAGATCACGGGCAAGGGTGAAGGCGAAGGCGGTATCGTCCGCGCCAAGAACACCCACAGCTCGATGTGGAACTTCTGATCGCGAATCGCTGATTCGAGCGACACGCAAACTGCCGGCATCCCCGAGGGGAGCCGGCAGTTTTCTTTTGGTGGGTATCGCTGGCGCCCATGACCGACGACCCGACGACCTGATGACCCGATGACCTGCGGTCGAGCTGAGCTGCGCGAGCTCGGCTGGACGCACTGGCTCGGGGATCTTAGCCTCGGATGCTTGGGCCGCGGGCGGGGCGGGTAGACTCGAGGTGTGATGGCGATCGGCAAGCAGGCGTGAGGGTGGAGCGAAGCGTTCCATCGTCGGCTGCGCCTGCGACGCGGCGAGCGCTGGCTCTCGCGTGGGTCGCGGGGATGACGATGTCCCTTCTGCCGACGCCTGCGCGAGCCGATGTCGAGGCCGTTTCGATTCGCTTCGAGGCTGCTGGCGCCTGCCCTTCGGAGGCCGAGTTTCTCGCGAGCGTGCGTTCGTACACCACGCGCTGGACGCTCGTGGCCGATGGAACTCTCGCGACGAGGACGATTCATGTTCGCGTGTCGGGTGGGGCCAAGACGGCGTCCGGAAAGCTCGTCGTGGCGAGCGCCGACGGCGCGCCATCCGAGCGCGAGATCGCCGGACCGAACTGCGTGGCCGTTTCGCATGCGCTCGGCGTCATGGTGGCCGTGGCCATCGATCCACGCGCGGGCATGCACGACGAGCCTGAAACCAAGCCCGATCCGCCACCCGACGATCCTGCACCACCGCCCGTCATCGTCACGCCATCGCCCGTCGTGGAGCGGCCGAAGGACGTTCCCGAGTCGCGTTCGGCGCCGCCTGCCTCTCCGAGCGGGCACGTTCGAGTCTCGCTCGACGCTCGTGCCGAGGTGACCACCGCTGTCATCGATCGCGCCCTTCCGGCGCTCGGTGTGTCGATGACGATCGAACCCGCCGGCAATGTCTCCTCGTCGTGGCTTCGTGCATGGAGGCCGAGCCTCGGCATCGGCCTTCGTCAGAGCCTGCCGTCGCAGAAAGCGCTCGAAGGTGGAAGTGCGGACTTTCTCTGGACCGCGGGGCACCTTCGCGCGTGTCCGTTTCGGCTCACCATCGAAGCAGTCGTCGAGCTCTCGCCGTGCGTCGAGATGAACGTCGGACGTCTCGGTGCGTCCGCGGACGGCTTCGTCGGTGCCAAGGCCGCTTCGATGCTCTGGGCGGACATCGGCGCTTCGATGTGGGCGGCTGTGAACCTCTCCGACCGCGTCTTCTTGAGCTCGACCGTGACGCTGATGACCCCGCTCGACCGCCGACCCTTCACGCTCGCCACCGGCGAGACCATCGCGCGCGTTCCGCCCCGCGGTTTTCTGGGGGGAATTGGCGTCGGACTCCGGTTGTGACGTTTTCGATCTCGCGCGGTACGTTTTCGTGATCGGAGGAGAGTCGTCGTGTCACTACGGCGCGTGCTGACCCGGTCGGCCGCCTCGGCGGCTGCTCCCAACCTGTCGATTCGCGACGCTCGCGAGAGCGAGGCCGAACGCGCCGCGCCCTTAGCGGCTCGCACGGCCGAGGAGCTCGAACGAGAGGCGTACCTGCGCGGAATGGTGCACGAGCACTTCACGAGCGTGTGGAGGTTCCTCCGCAGGCTCGGCTTCGAAGAGCACGTCGCCGACGACGCCGCCCAGGATCTGTTCTTCGTCGCGTTCCGGCGCGCCTCCGACATCCGTCCCGGCCGCGAGCGCTCGTTTCTGTTCGGAGCGGCGCTGCGCATCGCCATGAAGATGAAGCGCAAGGAACGACGCGAAGTGCCCGTGCAGTCGTTCTCTCCGCGTCTCGAGCCGGCGACGAATACGCCGACGCCCGAGACGCTTCTCGACGACGAACGCGCGCGCGAGCTTCTCCACCGGCTTCTCTCCGAGCTCGACGAGCGGCTGCGTGTGGTCTTCGTCATGTACGAGCTCGAACAAATGACCTTGCCCCAGATTGCCGAGATGCTCGAGATCCCCGTGGGAACAGCGGCCTCTCGTCTCCGAAGCGCCCGCGATGATTTCCAGGCTCGCCTCGCACGTCATCGTGCTCGTGCGCGTCACGAGGGGGCCAAATGACCGAGGGACCCAAACGCCTCGTTGACCTCGACCCCGGCTTCGCGCGCCTCGTGGCTGCCAGCGACGTCGAGCGTCCCGCGCAAGCCCGCATCGACGAAGTTCTCTCGCAGGCAAGCGTCGCCGCCGTTGCTCCTCGCGCGATCTCGTCACGATGGCTTGCGACCGGTATTGCCGTGGGCCTCGCCGGGCTCAGCGCCATCGCCGTCGGCACGATGACGACGCGCTCGTCTTCGGTCGCCGGAACCATCGAACCTGCTCCTCACACGATGGCTGCGCCGGGCGCGGTGACCTCGGAGGCACCGGCCGAAGCGCCCGTCTTGACCGTATCGGTCGAAGACCTCGCGGCCGCGCCGGCCGATCGAGCGCCGGCCGCGCGAAGCAAAGCGCGCGCGACAACCGTAGGAATGCCTGCGGGCTTGGACGTCGCCCCCGCCGGGAGCACGTTCGACGAAGAGCTGGCGCTCGTGTCGGCGGCGCGTTCGTCACTCGAGAAAGGTGACTCCGGGAGCACGCTACGCGCCGTGTCGACGTACCACGAACGATTTCGCGACGGCCTGTTTGCCCAGGAAATCGAGGTCATTCGCATCGAGGCGCTCGCCGCCTCGGGCGAGTCGGGGCGTGCCCGCGAGGCGGCCGAACGATTCTCCGCATCGCATCCCAAGAGTCCGTATGCCGATCGCGTTCGCTCGCTGATCGGACGACTCCGTCACTGATTCGCGTGGCGTCCACCCGTGGACGCGCGACCACGCCAACTTCGGGAAGTATTATGGAAGAATACCGTTCGCACGGCCCTGCGCATACGCACGGTCACGCTCGCGCGAAGCTAGGTACGCTCGTCGCCGGCTGCATCGCTCTCGCGGCGATCGCGGCCTGCGCTGCCACGGAAGGGGACGCGATCATTCTCGGCGACGGCGTGGCCGACGCAGCGGCTCCGTCCTTCATTGCGCCGCCGGACGGCGCTCCCGAAGCCGCGGCCGACCTCGTCGAGTACTGTCCCTCGGACAAGTGTCCCGCCGGTCTGACCACGTGTCCGAATTCGCGCTTTCCGTGCGATACGGATTTGCGTGTAGACCTCAATAACTGCGGTGCATGCGGGATGGCCTGCCCTTCGGGGCAACTCGGCGCGGGTCGCGAGACATATGCGTGCGTCGACGGGCGTTGCGTTCTCTCGTGCAACGCCTCGGCGGCCACGATGGATTGCGACAACGCACCGGACAATGGGTGCGAGACCGATCCGAGCAACGACAACTGCGGAGCATGCGGGAAGACCTGCACGGACCCCGCCAAGCCGTGCGTGCCTCGGTCGATCCTGGGTGACTTCGGTTGTGGCTGCTACGCACCGATGATCCCGTGCAGCTTCGGCACATTCCTCTGGTGCCTGGACCCGACGACCGACGACAACAACTGTGGCGCCTGCGGCAACAGCTGTCCACGCGATGGAGGCGGTGGTCTCCCGCAACCCGCGAATACCTACTACGGGTGTGCCCAGAGCGCGTGTGGCGCGCTGAAGTGTTCGACGACCTTCGGCGACTGCGACGCCGACCCGGAGAACGGCTGTGAAACGACCCTCGTGTCAGACGACAATTGCGGTGGTTGCGGCGTCGCATGCGAGGCAGGGCAGAAGTGCCGGCTAGACCCCATGGGGTTTCCCCAATGCATGTGCCCCGATGGCTTGACGTTCTGCGAGATGGGATGCTTCGGCGACACCTGCCTCGGTGAATGCAAGGACCTCGCGACCGACCCCGACAACTGCGGTACCTGCGGCACTGTCTGCGTCAAAGTCGGGACGAGCACGAGCCAGGGAGTCTGCGAGTTCGGTACGTGCCGCCGGAAATGCGCTCAAGGTCGGGCCGACTGCAACGGCAACGCTGCGGACGAATGCGAGATCGACACCGACAGTGACCCGCGCAATTGCGGTGGCTGCGGGAAGGTCTGCGATGCCATCGCGGGTCAGGCGTGCGTGCGTGGCCAGTGCGTGGTCGAGCCGTGCGACAAGCGCGATGCGGGAGCGGTGGAAGCGCGATGAAGACCTCTCTCTTCGTTCTCGGAACCTCGGTTTTTGCAGGGGCCGCGGCCGCGCTGGCAGCATGTGCCTCCGAAGGAGACACGACGGTCTCGTCACCCGATGCTTCCTCGAACATCGTGATCTCCGACGCCGCCCAAGGTGATGTGGATGGCGGTGATGGCGGCGATGACGAGGGCCCGTGCGTCACGGACTGCGAATGGTTCCCCGACACGTGCACGGACGACGCGCTGTGTATCAACGGGCCCTTCGATTCCACGGACCCCGATGCGGGGCTCAATCCGTTGACGCAGATCAATCTCATCACCGGACGCTCGGCCACCGACGTCTGGGCCGCCGGTGCGCTCGGGGGATGGCCCACTTCGACGGGACTTCGTGGTCGCGATCGATTTCTGGCAGCAGCGAGACCTTCCACGGGCTCTGGTTGCGTGATTCGGGCGAGGTTGCCCTGACGGAGTTGACGCGTATCTACTCGCGCAACATCGCGGTCGATGGCGGACAAACGCCATCGGTGGACGGTTGGACGAAGCGCGAACCGCCGACGATTCCGTCGGGCTTCGACCCGTTGGCAATGAAGATGACGTCCGGCTGGGGAGCACCCAGCGCCCAGTGGATGTGGTTGGCCGCGGCTGCGGATTCGGCGAATTCGGGCACGAGTGGCGTCTGGCGCATTCGGGTTTCTCCCTCGGCGACTCCGGAGATCGGGATGGTGCTCAAAACGGGAGTCTGCACGGCGTTCTCGTGTAGCCAGATGCTCGCGGTTCACGGCGCCTCATCGGACTCGGTCTGGGCCGTGGGAATGGGCGGCGGCATTGTCCATGTCACGGGCGCCGACGGCGACAATCCCGTCGTGACGGCCCACAACAGCCGCTCGTTCGACGCGCTCTCCGGAGTCTGGGCCGCTTCCGACACAGACGTATGGGCGGTCGGAGTCAGGGGCCAGATGCGCCACTACCGTGGTGACTCCGTGCTCTGGGACGTCGTTGCCGACGTTCCTACGTCGGTCGATCTCCATGCCGTCTGGGGATCATCTCCAAAGGACGTATGGGCGGTTGGCGATGGTGCGGTGGTGCTTCACTACGACGGCACGAGCTGGTCGCGCGTGAAGATTGCTGGCTTCGGCAAGCGTCGACCGAATCTGACAACGGTGTGGCTCGCAGGGCCGGGTCACGTGTGGGTCGGTGGCAAGGGTGTCGTTCTCTCGCTCGGAGGCAAGTCATGAGGAGGCTGATTCTCCTCTTCGGAGTGACCGTCGGAATCGCGACGGCCGTGGCATGTGCGTCGTCCGAAGAGCAACCGAAGGCTGCCGAGTCGGACGCGGGCCCCTCGACACCGATTCTCGAAGCAGGACCGCGACCCGACGAGGACGTCGACTCCGCGGTCTCGCCTCCAACCTGCAGTGATGCCGGCTGGTGCATCACCTCGATGCCGGACATCGACTTGGTCTTCAAAGACGTCTGGGTCTTTCCGACGAGGGCCTTCGCCATTGCCGAAAGCCCGACGGTCGGCGTGAAGGTTCTCGAATGGGAGGACTCACGCGCGAGCTGGCAGTACATCGACGACGCTACGCAGAACGAGCCCGGATATGGCGAATATGCCGGAGCCATCTGGGCGGCGAGCGAGAACGAAGTCTTCTACGCCGTGTCGAAAGGCACCATCTACCACGGCATACGTGAGAGCACGGCGGGGCCATGGACATGGGCGCGCCAGAGCCTTCCCGACAACGCGCCCGACGTCGGCACCAATCACGATCACGGCCATCCGTATTATCAGCAGCTGGTTGCCAACAACCGTCCGACTCAGTATCCGGCGCTCGGCGTCTGGGGGACAGGGCCGAACGAGGTGTACGCGTGGTATTCGAATACCGTCTTTCGTTGGAGCAGGGTCGATGGCGGGCCGCCTGCATGGATTGCCGACTACGTCGCGGACGATGTGGACGATCCGTTCGAGCACTTCTACGTACTTTCGGTGAACGGGAAGAGTGCGGATGACGTCTGGGTATCCCTCGCTCGGGACCGGTATTGGGGGGCTTGCGCGGTCGTCCTGCACAAGACGCCCTCCGCCTACGAACGCGTGGCCGACGGCGTCGTCCAGGGCGACAACACGTGCACACCTCGCGACGGGATTTCGATGGTGGGTGGCGCCGAAGGCTGGATCACCGACTTGCAGATCGAAGGCCCGAATCGAGTCGTCGGACTCAAGGGAACGCGCGATGCCGTGCGTCTCGAGATGGACGGCGACGGCGGGCTCACGACCGCGGTATCGACAGTTCCCCGGACCGTGTCGCAACAGCCGTTGTGGTCCTTCTGGGCTGGGCAAGGGGGGCAGGAGGGGCAGCGGTGGCTGACCGGGTGGGGGATGGTCGTGCGCGAGAAGGGCGGCGACCCCTGGGATGGCGGCACGTTCACCCTCTCGACGATTTCGTTGAACGGCGCGCCGCTCGACCGCCCGATGTATCGAATTCGCGGCAGCTCCAACGAGAACCTCTGGGCGATGGGATTTCGAAATGCGCTTCACAAGACCACTCCTTGATCGCCGGACGGCAACAGCCGGTTTGTTCTTCGTGGCCCCGCTCGTGACCGGATTCGCTGCCGCGAGCTGTGGAAGCTCGGACGAGCGCGCGACCGGCTTCGATACGCCGGATGCTGCGGTATCGGAAGCGGCCTTGCCGCCCGCGCAAGAGGCCGCCGCCGACGTGGTCACCAAGGACGCTGCGCCCTTCGAAGGCGGAGCACTCCCGGTCGTGTGCGAAGGCTCGCCGTGCGCCACGTCCCTCGTCACCACGCTGGGCGCTCAGGAAACGGATCGCGCCGAAGGATTCTGCGTGCGGCTGGACGACGGGACGGTGGCCTGCTGGGGTGCGGGCGCAGCTGGGCAGCTCGGTCGCGGCGACGAGACGAGTGCCGAGGACAGCGCCACGGCGGCACGTGTCGAAGGCGTGAGTGACGTCGTCTTGCTCGATCACACGTGCGCGCTCGACAAGCAGGGCGACGCCCACTGCTGGGGAACGGGGCCCTTTCTGCAGACCGCGGCGGCCACGAGCAAGGCGGTCACGCCGGTGAAGCTGCCCATTCCGAAAGCGAAGAAGGTGGCCATGACGTTCCAAACCGCCTGCGCGGTCGTCGACGCCGGCGTTCTCTGCTGGGGATACAATTCGTCGGGCCAAGTCGCCCCTACAACGGCGTTTCGTATTACGTCTCCTTGCCGCCGACCGCCGTGGCGCTGCCATCGGGAGCGCCCATTCGCGACCTCGTCGTGGGCAGTGCCTCCTTCGTGCTGCGTGAGGATGGCTCGACGGTCAGCTGGGGAGCGAATCCCCCGCTCGCACGATCGTCGCCGCTATTCCCCGATCCGTATCCGCAGCCGATCGACCTCGGTGGAATCGCGAACATGGATGTTGCGCGCGACAACGCGTGTGCCGTCGCCGGCGGCGTCGGGTATTGCTGGGGAAGCGTCGATTGGCACAATGTCTCCAACCCGCGCAGCAGGACGGACCGCGCGCTGCCAGAGCCGGTCGACGCGCCCGAGCCCCTCGTCCAGATCTCGACGACGCCCGTGGTCACCTACGAGGATTTCGGTTCTCCGGTCCGGCAGCCGCAGCGGTGGTGTGCGTGTGGAGCGTCGGGCGACGTATGGTGCCAGGGCTACAACGCGAGCGGTCAGGCCGGTGACGGCACCAAGGACTACGCGTACGAGCCCGTGAGGGTCGGGGGCCTGCCGGCGCCAGCTTCGCAAGTCAAAACCACGCCCGATGCGACGTGCGCGCTGCTCACCAACGGTAAGGTCTATTGCTGGGGAAGCGATTTCTACGGGCAGCTTGGTAATGGGAAATTCAAAATTTCGAGCCTCGTGCCGACGGAAGTGGTGCTGCCGTGAGAGTGCTGACGACCATCCTGTTCGTGACCTTCGGCGCATCGTTGGTCGCTACCGGCGCTTGTGGGAACGACAACCGGGGATTCCTGACAACGGTCGGAACTTTCGACTCGGACGCCGGGACCGACGCGGGCGCTTGCCCGCTCCAGTGCTCGCTCGACGGCCGCTTCGTCGTTCGATCGTGCACGGGTGAGAAGATCGAAGACTGTCCTCCGGAGCAAGCGTGTGGTGACGCGAAATGCCAGGAGCCCTGCGCGGCTGCGGCCGTGGCTCGAAGTTCGAATGGTTGCGACTTCCTCTTCCAGATCCCGCGTTTCAACAAGTACAGTCTGCAGCATTGTTTTGCGACGTTCCTCGTCAATACGTCCGCGGTTCCGGTCGACGTTGCGCTCGAGTTCGACGGTAAGCCCATCGATATTTCGAAAGCTCTCTACCGAACGAATCCGGGAGATTCGTCGCTGATCCAGCACGATGGTCTCATTCAGCCAGGCGACAGCGCGATTCTCTTCGTCTCCGACCGCGATCCGAACATCAGACGACCCATCGAATACCCTCCTCATGTCGCCTGTCCACGCGGCGTGACGCCGGCCGTCCTCGCCGAGTCTACGCTGCCGGTCGGCGTCGGGATCGGGAAGGCCTTTCGTTTGACGTCGAACGTACCCATCGGCGCGACGTCGATGTATCCGTTCGGCGGAGCTGGGAGCTTCATCCCGATGGCGACGCTTCTGTTGCCCGTGGCGACGTGGGGGACGGAGAGCATGATCGTCAACGGGTGGGAGGCGACCCAGGTCGGAGTGCCTGCAGCGCACATCTTCGCAGCCGAGGACGGCACCACGGTGACCGTCACCCCGACGGTCGACCTCCAGGGGGGAAACGGCCTCCCGGGGACGCCAGCGCAAGTTCCTGCCACCTACCGTCTCGAGAGAAACCAGATCCTCCAGCTCGCTCAATCCGTCGAGCTCTCGGGAACCATCGTCTCGTCGAACAAGCCGACGAGCATCGTCGGCGCTCAGTCGTGCGCATTCGTTCCGTCACGCGGAGGCGCTTGCGACGTCCTCGCCCAGCAACTCCCAGCGTACGAGCAGTGGGGGTCGGAATACGTCGGCGTCGGCTATCGGCCGCGCACGGGCAACGAGCACGAGCCGATGCCGTATCGGATCGTGGCCGCGAAGGACCACACTCGCTTCGATTGGGATCCCGAGCTCCCGATGGGCGCGCCGCTCGAGCTCGCTGCCGGGCAGGTGGTCACGTTCTGGTCAGGAACGGGTGACGCGTTCGTCGTTCGTTCTCAGGACGCCGACCACCCGTTCTACCTCGCAGCGCTCATGACGGGACCGGATAGCGACGGCTCGTCCATGGCGCCGAACTACGGCGGTCGAGGCGATCCGGAGTTCGTCAACGTCGTCCCTTCGGGGCAGTACTTGAGCTCGTATAGCTTCTACGCCGACCCGACGTACGCCGAGACGTCGCTCGTCGTCGTGCGCTCGAAGAACCGCGACAAGTTCGAGGACGTCTGGCTCGAGTGCGCCGGCACCCTGACGGACTTCCGCCCCATCGGCACGCGCGGGCAATACGAGTTCGTTCGCATCGACCTCTCGCGCAACCACGAAGCCGGTCAGGCGTTCGGCAGCAGCGTGTGCCGGACAGGCCTGCAGCGCATGCGCAGCGACGGGCCTTTCACGGCGACACTCTGGGGATGGGACCTCTACGCGAGTTACGCCTATCCGGGCGGCATGGCCCAGCGAAAGCTCGTCAACACGCCGCTGGCGCCGGTCCACTGAAACGGCCAGCGCATATGCGCAGGAATGCGCGCCGGACATTAACCCTGGCGAAGCGCGTCCGTTCTCCATGGCATGGCGTTTCCGCGTGCTTTTCGAGGACAGACCTGGTTCGTCCAGCTTCCGAGCGGTGAGATCGAGGTCGTGACGTCGAGCGCGCTCGAGCGTGCGTTCCATTGCGGCCTCGTCTCTGCGCGCACGCCGGTCCGCGCGTTTGCGACGCCGATCTGGACGACGCTCGGGGAGGCGGCGTCGTTCGAAGATGGCGAGCCCTCGACCATCTCGAGCCTCGCGCCGATCGCCATGGCCTCGATTCCACCAGCCGACGACAGCGCGCAGTGGCGCGTGGGAAGCTATCTCGAGACGATGTTCGAGCCGCCCAAGTCACGAACGATCGGGGCTGTCGCCATGATGATGGGTGCGGTCATGGCCCTGGCGGCGGTCGGTATCGCGCGCATCCCGAATGCCATCGCGGGGGCAGGGGCCTCGCACGCGGCGGCGCTGGCCAGGGAGAGCCCGAAGGCGCCCGAGGCGATGGCGCTGCCTCCGCCGGCACCGATACCGCCCCCGACACCAATGCCCGCGGCAGCGCCCGCACCCTCCGCATCGGCGAAGCATCTGACGAACGAGCAGCGTTATCGCCTCCGCATGCAAGACGCCGCGCAGCGATGGGCGCCGCGCGACAAGACGCACTCGAAGTCGCGTACGCCGATCGAACCTCCGTCCGATCGGCTCTTGCGAGGTGGAAGTCGCTTCGATCCGCTGAACGGAGCGCTGTGACCGGCTACTGCGGCGACCACTTGCGTGGACCGTGGATTTCGGGGCCCACGATGGGCGAGGGCCCCGAAATCCACGGTCCTTTGCGCAAGTCTGTCGCGAACTCCGTTTGACTGTTCAATCAGCGCAACTGAGTTGCGCTGTAGTTCGCGTGCGTCGGGTTCGCGAGAAGGCGCTGCGAGAGAGCGTCGAGCAGCGCCACGACGTCGCGTGACGCGCCGCGCTTGGCGGCCTCGACCAGTGCGGCCGTGTGCGGATCATCCACCACGAGAATGGCGTTCGACACGGCCTTTTGCGCGCTGCCGCGATAGGTCAGGTACGCATTCACGAGGGAGCGGGCGGCCGTTTCGCGAACGGCGCCTTCCTCGCTTCGTGCCGAGAGCGTCTGCCACGCCCAGGCGTTGCCGATGGTGCCGAGCGCCTTGGCAACCACGCGCGCCGTGGCGTCGTCGGGATGCGCATCGAGTCGCTTGGCGAGCAGACGCGCGGCGTCGGCGCGGCGGCACGACCCGAGCCCCGCCAAGACCGCGCTTTCGCGATCGATGCTCGTCTTCGAGAGCTCGAGCGCACGCGTCAGCGCGGTGAACGCTTCGTCCGTGCCGATGCGGCCGAGGGCATCGGCCGCGGCCCGCGTGACGTCCGCGCTTCGCTCGCGTTCGAGCACGCGCCCAAGCACCGGAACCGCCCGTGCGTCGCGCACGATGCCAATCGCCTCGACGAGGCCCACCTGCAAAGCGGACGACGCGGTCGGCGTCAGACCCGTCGGTGCATGGGCATCGAACGCCAACATCTCGAGCATCGGCATGAGGGCGCGCGGCCCGAGCGACTTGAACTGCATCGTCAACGGTGTGCCGGGCTTCCGCGCGGCCGCGTCGAGCTCGTTCGCGCGCGAGGCGATGTCGTGGACGGCCTTGAAGAGCTCGGGGACTTCGACGCGGGCGTGGTCGATGTCCGACCGAAGCGACGACGCCGTCTTCGCGGGGAGCTCCGCCGAATCGATCAGCACGCCGGCGGCGAGAGCGTCGGCACTCGCTCCGACCAGGGCAAACGCGGCAATCGTGGTCAGGCAAAGTTTCATGACGTTCCTCATCGTCCGCTCTCCCACCACTTGGCTTCGGGGATTTGCCTTGTGGCGTTCGTTCCGCAATGAACTTCGCCCATGTTGGCGTGATAGAGGTCCCAGTCTTCGGCCCAATGCACCGTGATGCCGAGCGGCGCGAGCTTCGTCTCCATTGCGGCCTTGAAGATGTCTTGTCCGCCGATGACGGGACCATGCGGATCGGGCGCGACGAAGTGCGTGGGCGAGATGTAGAGCCCGTTCACCATGCCCGGCTGATAGGCAATCGAGCCCTGGCTGTACGGCATGTGCAAATACGGAATACGGATGATCTCGTCTTCGGTCAGCCCGATTTCCGACTTCAGAATGGCGAGCTGCCCTGCGACCTCGGTGGCGGCCTCCGCGCTCGCCTGCATGACCTCCGTGTCGGCGAGGACTTCGCTGATGGTCACCTGGGCGGAGGTGCGCCCGTCCCACGACTTGCCCACGAACATCGGCTCGTTGCCGTGACCCGCCTGGACTTGCTGCTGCAGCATGGTCTTGGCCAGCGTGGGATCGTTGGCGAGCACGACCCAACCGCGCGCGTTCGGGGCTTTGACGAAGGAGAGCGTCTCGTCGACGTGCCCGACGAGAAGCCACGACGTGTCGATGTAGATCGGAGTCTGGACCGACTGCGACTCCATCATGGTGAGGAACGTCTGGTCCGGGTGGTAGCTCGCGATGGATCCGCGGAGGATTCGTCCGAGCGGGTAGCTCTTGCCGCCGTTGGTGTAGGGCGGAACCGTCTCCAGGTTACCGAACGAGTTCAGCGTGTCGTTCTGGCCCTGGCGGGAGGGGTCGTATTGCTGGATGGCCGCGTTGTCTTTTCCGCGCAGCGCGAACACCAGCTTGCCAGCGCTCCGCAGCGGATTCGTCGACGAGTTCGGCTGGAACTCGTTCGCCGAGCGAATGTTGACGCGCATCGCGTGCTGCTCGCCGCCCGGGCCGGGCATCGACATGAAAGCGGTCTCGAAGAAATCCTGCGTCCACTGGTCTTGTGTGGACGTGACGTTCTTCGGTGCAGGAACGCCCGCCGCGGTCGCCGCCGCCGCGAGATCGTTTCGCGTGGCGATGCTGCTCGCGATGTTGAGCGCCGTTACGTACGTGGTCTCGGTCGGAAGCAGGTGGTGATAGGTCATCAGCGGGGAGACCCGCATGCGGACCTTGTCGGTCTCCTTCGTGCCGTTCCGATCGACGGTGAAGGTCACGTCGACGAAGCCGTCCCAAACCTTCGTGTCGCGCACGATGTCGCGCCCCTCGATGGCGAGCTCGATGCCCGCGCGCACGTCGGCCGTGGTCAGCGCGTCACCCGAAGCGAGGACGGTGAACGCGCCGTCCTTCACGCGGAAGAGGCGAACGCGCTCGGGCGCGCTCACCGTGATGGTGCCCATGGTGCCGTCGGGCGCGCTCGCAAAGGGCCTGGTTTTCAGGCGCGCGAGGTCCAGTGCGTCGTCATCGCCATTCACGATGTCGTCGGCGGCGTCGTTGCACTTCGGCAAGTCGACGTCGTTGCCCGTCGCCGTGCACTTTCCTTGGTCGTCGTCGATGTTCGCGAGGAAGACGGCACCGTGCTTCTCGTCCCAGGCATCCTCCGCGTCGTCGTCGGTGGCATCGTCGAAGTCGATCGTTCCGTCGCGGTTCGTGTCCGCACGAAGATCGACGTCGGAGGGAGGCGTGGACTTGCCGGGATCCTTCGTGTCGCCCGGCGTACCCGGCGAGCCTGGCTTCGAGCCCGAGGAACCGGGCGTTCCGGACGGCTCGGTCGAGGAACCAGCGGGGCTCTCGGTGAGCGGCGCGCCAGGCGACTCCGAGGATCCACCGCAGGCGGAAACTGCGAGGACGGAAGCCAGAGCCGCGCAGGGGAGCCCGCGACTACGCACGAAACGCTTCGTAGGGTGCTTGTCCGGCGTCATGAGCGGCGCCGCCCGTGCAAGAGCTCGGCCACGCACGCGGACTTCGACAAATTACGTGCGTCGTGCACGTGTTTTCGCGATGCCGTGAACGAAGCGTCACTCTTCGCACGCTACGAATGTCCTCGTTCGAAACGTGACGAGCTCAGAGTGTCTCGATCAGGTCCCAATCGATCGCGTCGCCTGCGAGGAACGCACGGCGCAAACGTTCGACGGCGTCGAGGGACGTCGAGCGGCCGCAGGTCCGGCGCGCTTCGCGGAGCAGGTTGGCTTCGGCGCGTGTGATGCGCCCGTCGATGACGGCGGCGACCGAGAGAACCTTCAGCACCGTGCCGCGTTCGGCTTCGTCGAGCATGGCGAGCTGCATGAGGAACGCCTTCGGATCGTCGACTGCGCCGGCATCGTCGATCTCCGCGATGCGCGCCTTGGGCTCGCGCCGCGAAACGACGCCACTACGCTCGACCACCTCCTCGAGCATCGCCACGAGGTTCGGATGCATGTCTTCCGTTCGCACGATCGAGCTGGCCACGGCACGCATGGTCGTAGCGAGCGCGCGCGGTCCGAGCGTGGTCGGTCGTGGAGACTCTCCGGGCAGGGGAGGGGCCCCGTCGAAAATTCGGTCGATCATCTCGCGCGCCGCGGAAGGGCCCATCGCTCGCACGCGTGCTTCACGCATGATCACCCAGCACACCCACGCGTTCCACGCAGCGGTGATGGGCACGGCCACGAACGGCAGCCACGCGCGGACAACGGCTCGGCCGAGCGCGCGACGAACCAGCGCCTTGATCGCGAAGTTCGAGACGCTGACCTTCGCCTTGTAGACGAACGAGGCCGCGACCAGACGCAAGCGTGACGCTTCGCGGAATGGATTGACGCCGAAGAGCTGCCCCGTGGGGTTCGGGAGCTCCAGCGCCGCGCGAGCCATCGCGCTCGCGAGCGCAGCTTCGTCGGCCTCGTGTGGGAACAGGTCGAGACCTGCCTCGCGCGAGAGCCGATGAACGGCGCGGAGTCCGTCCCAGTAGAGGTAGAGAATCTCGAGGATCGATGCGACGACGGTGACGCTGCCGGTGACTGCCCAGAAGCGGACCGTGGCCGAGAGCGGAGCGTGCGATGGATGGTGACCGAGGATGGGCTGCGCGAGCACTTCGGTCGTGGCCGCCACGACCGTGGAGAGCGCGCCCGCGATGGCTGCGCGCGTCACCGCCTGACGGACGGTGCGTTTGAGCGCGGCTCGCTCCTTGGGGTTCAAGAAATGGACGCCGTCTCCGACGTCGACTTTCCCGTGCTGACGCGAAAGGCGGCGGAAGTACCCCACCCCGACGCGAACGAGCAACGGCGGCTGATTCACGACCCGCACAGTATCATCCAGCGGCAGCGCCTTCCGCGACGATCGGTCGTAATTTTCCCGTCGCCGTGTGTCACGCGCAACGGTTCAGCTCGCTCTTTTCCACGCGCCCGAGCCGCGCTAAGAGCCCTTCATGGACATCGCGAAGCAGCTCCGTGCCGTTGGCCTCGACCCCGCTTCGTTCGAGCGAGGTGATCTCCTCGTGCGGTCTCCCATCGACGGAACGGCGACCGCTCGTCTCGAGACGCACGACGCGAGTGCCGTCGACAAGACCATCGCCCGAGCCCATCAGGCTTTCCTCGCCTGGCGCTCCGTCCCCGCGCCGCGTCGCGGTGAGCTCGTTCGTCTCTTCGGCGAAGAGCTCCGTGCGCACAAAGATCAGCTCGCCGCACTCGTGACGATCGAGGCCGGCAAGATCGTCGCGGAGGCGCGCGGCGAGGTCCAGGAGATGATCGACATCTGCGACTTCGCCTGTGGTCTCTCGCGCCAGCTCTACGGGCTCACCATCGCCTCCGAGCGACCCGGCCATCGCATGGGCGAGACGTGGCATCCGCTCGGCGTCGTCGGTGTCATCAGTGCGTTCAACTTCCCCGTCGCCGTGTGGGCGTGGAACGCGGCGCTCGCGTTCGTGTGCGGTGACTCGGTGGTCTGGAAGCCGTCGGAGAAGACGCCCCTCACCGCGCTCGCGTGCCAGTCGCTCTTCCGTCGAGCATGCGCGCGTTTCGCGGAGTCGGGCGCGGCTGCGCCGGAAGGTCTTTGCGAGATTCTCCTCGGCGACGCGAAGGTGGGCGAGCGCCTCGCCGACGATCCGCGCGTCCCGCTCCTCAGCGCCACCGGTTCGACGCGCATGGGCCGCGCCGTGGCTCCACGCGTGGCCGCGCGCTTCGGTCGCTCGCTCCTCGAGCTCGGCGGTAACAACGCGATGATCGTGACGCCTTCGGCCGATCTCGATCTTGCCGTCCGCGCGATTCTCTTCAGCGCCGTGGGCACGGCTGGCCAGCGCTGCACCACGCTGCGCCGTCTCATTGCCCACGAGTCGGTCCGCAACGATCTCCTCGCTCGTCTCGAACGGGCCTATTCGCAGCTCTCCTCGAAGATTGGCGATCCGCGTCAAGGCAGCACGCTCATCGGGCCGCTCATCGACGGCGCTTCCTTCGAGGCGATGCAGGGCTCACTCGCCCGCGCGCGCAGCGAGGGCGGCGAAGTTGCGTTCGGCGAGCGCGTCTCGGTCAGCGGCTGCGAGGAAGGCTTCTACGCGCGCCCCGCCATCGTGCGTATGACCAAGCAGACCGACGTGGTGCGCCACGAGACGTTCGCGCCGATCCTCTACGCGATGTCGTACGGCGACATGAACGAGGCGATCGCGATGCACAACGACGTCCCGCAGGGGCTGTCGTCGTGCATCTTCACGAACGACCTTCGCGAGGCCGAGCGCTTCCTCTCCGTCGAGGGCTCGGATTGCGGAATCGCCAACGTCAACATCGGCCCGAGCGGTGCAGAGATCGGCGGCGCCTTCGGCGGTGAGAAGGAAACGGGCGGTGGTCGTGAGTCCGGATCGGATGCCTGGCGCAACTACATGCGTCGCGCCACCAACACCGTGAACTACGGCAAAGACCTTCCCCTCGCGCAGGGCATCGTGTTCGGCTGAACGGCACGTGCGCCGCTCGGCACCCGCGTGATCGACGAGGAGGGAACGGCAGCCGTCGAGGCCTGGATCCAGGGCATCGCCGGGTGCCTTTGAGTCACGCGTCGAGGGAGTCGGCGCTCAGCGCTTCGGAAGCGGAGGCGGTGCCGAACGCGCCTGCGGGCGCTCCATCTCATCGTCGAGCGATTCGAAGGTGAGAAACTCGTCGCTCGGCGGTCCTGCGGGCACCGGCGTCTTCGTGCCGGGAGAGATGACGGACACCATGCCCGGCGGTGGCGCGGGCCATTCGAGCGACGAAGGCTTCGCCGGAACGTCCGATTCGCCCCACGCCTGGCGTGGATTGGCAGCCACGTCGCCCGGGCCGCTCTGCATCAGCGTCGCCATCATGGCCGCGCGCGCTTCTTTGAGCTTCGGGCTCTCTTCTTCGCTCTGACCCGCGCCGCCGAGCGTCGGAATACTCGGCGTGTCCTCTTCGATTTCGACGGGGACATCGTCGACGATATGGGCGGTAGCGGCGGCCACGGGAATCGGCGCAGTCATGCCCGAGTCACGACGTTCGCGCTCGGCCAGCGCCACACGCGCCTTCACCACTTCGGCCTCGGCGGCCGCGAGGATGTCGTGCGGTGCGTTCATCGTCGGGTACGCCTCGGCCACCTTGTCGTGCTTCGCCGTGAGCGCTTCGGCCGGGACCTTCGGATGTGCTGCAGTGACTGCGGAGGCCGCCGGCGTCGTGGCCACGGCAGGATTCGTGGTCGCTGCCGCCGGTGCGGTTGCCGCCGCTGGCGGAGCGGGCCTGACGCTCTTCGTTTCGGGCTTCGTTTCGAGCTTCGCTTCGGGCTTCTTCTCTTCGACCGGTGGTGGTTCGACGAAGAGCCCCACCTTCTTCGCGAACGCGTCGAGCGCGAAGAGGAGCGCGTCTTGAGCGGTTTTGGCCAGGACCGTTTCCCAGCTGATGGCGCCGACGATCCCGGCTGCCGAGCCATCACCGCTCTCGTGGATCTTCCGAACCCACGCGACGATCTGATCTTTGCTCAGCGTGTCGCAGACGACGTCGGTGCCCTTCAACTTGCCGCCGCGTCCCTGGACGTTGAGGAGAAACCACTTGTCGTCGATGAGGTGCAGCTCGCGTGCCGTCGCGAGCGCCTTCTGGATGGCGACGCCCGAGAGCTTGCCCTGACGCCAGAACGACCACCAATCGGGAAGCGCGATCCAATCGACGAGGACTTGCGACGTCACGCCCTCTTCGAAGGTGGCATCGTCGATGTCTCCGGCCACGAGCGCGTCGTGGACGACCTCGCGGACCTTGTCGTCCTCGTCGCGACTCGCGGCCTTCGCGCCGCGAATGCCCCAGGCCGAGAGCACGGGGCCGCGGACCTCTTTGGGCATGTGGACGAAGAGTTGGTCCTTCGCCTTCCCGTCGTCGTGAGGAAAGAAGTGAGCCACGAACTCGCGCGCCGTGCGTACGCGACCCGCTTCGCTTCGACGATGCTCCTCCATCGCGAGGCAGAACTTGGTCACCGCTTGGCTGCGATCGTTTCTCGGCTTGGTCACGCCATGTCCTCCGTCATCGTTCAGGGTATACCGACGAGGTCTATTGCCGAGAGAGCTACTTTGCGTGTGTGCGGCTTCAGGACAGCGCACCTATCCCGACGAGGGCGCGACGAGGGCGCGAGGGCGCGGGGGCTGCCGTTGTGTGGAGGCGTGCGCGCCTTGTGATTCGGCGCATCACTTCGATAAGAGCAGCTGCTGGGCGAGCCTCGCGATCGAGTCGCCGAAGAATAGGAACTCGAGGCACGCGAGGACCAGAAAGGGACCCATCGGCAGTCTCATCGCCGAGGCGCGTTCGTCCTCCCCTTCCTCGGTGTCGACCGCCATCGGGTCGTCCGCCAGCAGCTCGCGCGCCTCTTCGTCGCCGGCCTCGGCGCGCGCATGAAGCTCGACCATTTCACGACGGACACTCTCGGGGACGGGGAACGAGCGCCCTGCGAGGCGTAGAATCCAAGCGCCCAAGACCACCTGGACGGCACCGGCGAAGAGCACCCAAACGGCGCCGAGCGGGCCGAACCACGCACCGGCAAAGAGCGTGAGCGTCGTGTCACCGAAGCCGGCTCCCGCGTGGCCGCGGATGCGCCGGTAGAGAAACGAAGGCACCACCGAGATCGCGAGCGCGACCGCGACCCCGAGCAGAGCGGCCGTCAGACCTCCAGGATGCAGGGCGCCGAGCGCGACCGCAACCGCGGCGCCTCCGAGCGTGAGCTCGTGAGGAAGGACCATGTGTTCGAGGTCGATGGCGGCCGCCGCGAGCAACATGACGAGGAGGCCGAGTTGGCCGGTGACCAGCACGGCCGAGGCGACGCTCCCGAGCGAGACGTGGACAAGTGCGCTGCCGCAAAGAGCGCCGAGGAGGGCGAGCACCACGTTGCGACGTGTACGCTGCCGTCCCTCCACGAGAGGAGAGATGCGGTGAAGACGCGGGAGGACGTCCGCGAGCCTTCCCGCGAGCCAACCGCCGGCGACGCCCAGCAAGAGGCCCGCCGCCCGCGCGAGGTGAGGAGAATGGTCAGCGACGCCCATGCGCCGCGTCGGAGCTTACTGCAGAACGTTCAGGCGTCGGCGTTTTCGGCCGCGCGGGCCCTCGCCGTTTCGAGTGTGACCGCGACGATGCGCGCGGCGGTCCATGATTCGGACCGCCTCCACTCCTTGCCGTAGAGCAAGTACGCGCCGGTCTTTCGGTCCATCCCGAGGTTCGCTTCGATCGGGTAGTAGCGATTGTGGCGAGCAATCAGGTCGTTCAGTTTCGTGAAGGAGCAGGCCGCGGCTTGCTCTTCGAGCGTGCGAACGAGCTCTTCGAGCGTCACGCCTTCCGCGACGAGCGAACCGTGCAGTTCGAGAAACATCTCGAGGAGGCTCTCCTCGGCGTCCTCGATTTGACGCTTCCGCGCGGCATACGCCGGGACGCCGATGCTCAGCGCGCGAATGCGTTCGCTCGTGTCGATGGTGAAGTTGCGGGGCGGATCGATGCTGTTGAGCACACCCTTCGTCGGCGCGTGAGGACCACGTTTCGCCGCGGCGGCCACCGGATCGTACGGGCGTGCGCGAAGATCCCTCATCGAGCACGAACGTAGGGAGGGCAGGTCAGCTCGACAAGCGCATCCGGGTCGAAAAACTTGGCCCCAAAGCGGCCCGTCCATCACCTTGGCCGCCATGCGGATGGGAAATCTCGAGCGCAGGAACGGAACCAAGAGCGCGTGCGCCGTGTGCGGACTGTCCGACGAACGGACGCTTTCGTACACGCGACTCGAGAGCGGTGAGCGCATCACTGTTTGCGGCTCGCACAAGATCGCGCATCGCCGCGCCGATCGTCTCGCGCGAACGACCGACGAGCTTCGTACGATGCTCACCGAGCGTCGCGCCAGCTGATCGTCAGCGCCGCGGTCCGTAAGGATTCTGCGGCGGATACTGCGGGGGTGGACCGTATCCGAACGGCCGCGCGCCCGGCATCCACGGCTGCGGCTGCGGAACGGGCCTGCCGAGTGCGCGGGAAACCTCGGCGCGGAGCTTGTGCAGGTCTTGGCGGAGCGGCGCGATCATTCCCGCGCTGACCGTGAGCTTGCGCCCTTGCGTGGCGCGGCCCGTGTGCCACTTGCTGAGCGCGAGGCGCGCGGCGGCGTCGATGAACTTCCGGCCCGCGGCTCCGCCGAACGAGAAGGTCGCGCGCAGACGGGCGATGGGCGAGGTGACGAGGTCGAGCTCCCAGCTCGTAAGGTTGCCCATGAGCACCTCGTCCTTCAGGTGATCGCGGATGATGGCGCCTTTGCGCTTCACCAGCCAGATCACCATGCAGAAGAAGGCGAACACGAAGAGGAACCAGAGTGGCAGCATCAGCACCACGAGCTGGTTCGAGATCGTTGCCGCCGTGTTCCACACCGAGTGCAGGAAGACGGCGAAGCAGTAGCCGCCGAAGGGCGCAAGCCACTTGAGCCACGTCTTGTTCGTCTCGCGCGCGATGCCGAAGCCGAGGCCGGTCATCGACGTGTAGAGCGGGTGGCCCCACGGCGCGAGGATGCCGCGAACGAAGAAGGTGCCCGCGAGGATGCCGTCCTTGTGGGTCATCATCTCTTCTTTGGCTGCGTTGCCGTAGTAGATGATGTTCTCGACGGCAGCGAAGCCGAGCGCCGCGAAGGTGGCGTAGATCACGCCGTCGACCAAGCCGTCGAACTCGCGCCTCAGGAAGAAGAAGATTCCGAAGACGGCGAGGCCCTTCGTGAACTCCTCGACGATGGGGGCGCTGATGCAGGCGCCGAGAACGTCGCCGAACTCCGCCCCGCCGACGGCGTTGCCGAAGAGATGGACGGTCGTGTTGATGAGGCCGGAGAAACCGCACGCGGCGATGCCTCCCCACGACAGCGCGATGAGCAGGCACCACCAGGGCTCGGGGTCGTAGCGGTCGATGACCCACGGGATCCAGAGGTAAACGAGCAGCGGCGGTAGCGCGAAGACGGCGCCGATGGCCATCGCGGTCGTCTCGGCGTCGGAGTGTTTGGACGCCAGCGCCGGCAGGATGAACACCACGAGGAGGAGGCCGAGTCCGCCCAGCATTCCGAGCGCGTAAAGAATGGCGCCGACGATGCGTCGACCTGACTCCGGATCACGCCTCGGCGGCGGTGGGGGTGGCGGACGATGAAATACGGGAGGCGGGCCCGCGGGCGGCCCGTGAGGAGGATGATGAGCGTTCATGCGAGGCGCGTGTCGTGGTGCCAGATCATGCCAAGTTGGTGGTCGCGCGATAGAGCAGGCCGTCCCCCTGGACTGTGTAATGCCGCGCGGAGCCCGAGACGAAGACCGAATCGCCCTTCTTGATCTCGAGCGACGTCTTGCCTTCCGCGCCGACGTGCAGACTCCCCTCGGTGCACAGCAGGATCTCGGGGCCCAGCGTCTCACGCATGCTCGGAGCGCCGGCCATGCGGAGTGTGGAGAGTCGGAATTCGCGCACGGGCGCGTCGTACACGTTCTCCACGGCGTCCACTTCGCGCGGGCGTACCGGCGTCATCGGCCCGTACGTGAAATCGAGCACGTTCATGAGCTCGGGAACGTCGACGTGCTTGGGCGTGAGACCTCCGCGAAGAACGTTGTCGGAGCTCGCCATGATCTCGATGCCCACGCCTTCGAGGTATGCGTGCAGATTCCCCGCACCCATGAAGATGGCTTCGCCGGGCGAGAGGTGCACCAGATTGAGGAGCAGCGCGCTCACCACGCCCACGTCGCCCGGGTAGAGCCCGGCGAGCTTCACGGCCCAGGCGCGTTCGCGTTCGAAGCCGGTCCCGCCCGGGCGCAAGCAAGCCGCGACCGTCGCGTCGACCATCGCCGCGCGCGCGGCCTGCGGCGTGGTCATGATCGCGCGGAAGGTTTCGGCGAGGCCCGTTTGATCGGGCGAACGACGGAGCGGCGTCAGCACGGCCGCGAGCTCGCGCACGCCCAGCTCGTCGAAGAGACGCAGCGTGTCTTCGACGCGACGAAAGCCGCAGAGCGCGTCGAACGGCGTGAGCGCGCAGATGAGCTCCGGCTTGTGGCAGGGGTCCTTGTAGTTCCGGTTCGGCGCATCGAGGGGAACGCCGCGGTTCTCTTCGTCCGCGTAGCCGGCACGAGCCTGCGCTTCGGTTGGATGCGCCTGCAGCGACAGCGGCTGCGCGGCGGCAAGCACCTTGAGCAGGAAGGGGAGGCGTGCGCCGAACGCGTCGCGGGCTCGATGGCCCATCTCGCGCGCCGGATCTTCCGCGACGAGGTCGGTGAGACTTCGCTCACGCCCCCCTCGGTTCACCTTCGACGGGCCGAGCGGATGCGCGCCCATCCAGAGCTCCGCTTCCGGGCCCGCGCTCGCACCGAGCCCTCGCAGCCCGGCGATCGCCGTGCGGGAGCCCCACGCATACGGCATGACCTTGCAGGAGAGCAGGTCGATCATCGCGCAGAAACGTAGCGCAAAACGGTCGCGCGAAGCAGCCGTGAGCTCAGGCCTGCTTCTTCTTGGCGGGCGCGTGAACTTCGCCCGGAACCGCCTTGATGATCCCTGGCCGCCCCGGCCGCATGGTCGCAGGCTTCGCGGTCAGCTCTTCGAGCGTCAGGGCGCCCCGGCCTTTGCAGCGCGGACAGACGTAGCTCTCGTCGTCCCAGGCGCTGCCCGCACGACCGAAGGGGCCGCCGCCCGCTCCACCGCATGCGGGGCACTCGATCAGCTCGAGTTCAGGCGTCGGTTCCATCGCCACGAAGGCTAGCACGCACCTCGCCGCAGAAACCAAAACGCGGCCGATGCGGCCCGCCGCCCAGGAAGGGCGAACGCGTGTTCAGCCGCCGCGCCGGAAGATGGAGATGAGGGCCTGGTCGGCCGCCCGCTCGAGGATGGGCCGGAGGGCGTTCGGGTCGTCCGAGGAGGAGATCCGGAGGATTTCGGCCCGACGGCGATGCAGCGATCGGTCAGCATGTCGGCTTCCGCCGGTCGAAGGCTGGCGGGCACGACCACGAGCTGAGGCATGGTGACGGGAATCCGCTCGCAGGCGGCTGCGACGTGACCAACGCGGAGGATCTGCAGGCCTCCTTCGGCGAGGACTTGGGTACAGAGACCCGCAAGATCCTCGGAGAGCCCGATGAGGATGCCGGTGGGTCGCGCGATGCGTTGAACTGTCTCGCCCTTCACTCGCCCCTGTATAGACGAGCGAGCAAGGCTGGACCACGGGAGCTCTGAGCGTACGAGGTCGAGTTCGTCGAGTTCTCCGTGCGGCCCCGCTAAAGGAAGAGGTCGAACGACAGCGAGCTGGCACACACGGTTGTGTTCCTGTTAGCCTCGACCGTCTCGATGCCGAGTCCCGCTCTTGTCCTACCGGGCGTTTTGTTCGTTGGGGAAGACGACCGCGCGCGTGTCGTCGCTCACACCGGAGCGGCCGCCGGCTGGTCCGTCCCTCGCGGAATCCTTGGGTGGTCCCACGAAGTGTCCGTGGTGGTCCGCGAGACCCTCACCGAAGACATCCGTCGCGCGACGAAGGTGGTCCTGCCCGAGGAGCAGATTCCTCCGGCTCGTATGCCCCTCACGCTGCAGGCCGCCCAGAAATCGCCGCTCCTCGCGATCGCGAGCCGCCTCGGACCGAAGCTCGTCGAGCAAGGGGTGCGTGTGCACACGATCGGCGTCGATCGCGTGACGAGCAGCTTCTATTACATCGCCGAGGGCGGTGGCGAGGATACGGTCCGCTCCGAAGGCGACCTCGTGGCCGCCGTTGGAGCGATGCTCGGTGAACGCGCCGACAACGCAGCGATCGAACGCGTCCTCGACGGCCTCGTCGATCGTCTCTTGCGTGCGCTCTCGAAGGACCGCGTGACGGAGCTGACCCTCGAGCTCGCAGCGTCGCTCCCGCGCGCCGCTGCCGACGGCTCGGGCATGGCCGATGTCGATCTCGACGCCTTCGAGAAAGAGCTCGGGCAGCTGCTCGCGAACTCGGAGAAGCACAACGCCTACGCGCGCGAGATCGCCGACAAGCTCCTCGACACGAACGAGCGTCGCGTGGAGCTTCCGCTCTTTGCCGAGGCGCGCAAGGTCTCGCAGGGGCCGTTCGACCTGCTCGTCGGCGAGCGCAACGTGTCGCTTCCGACGTACGAGCGATGGGTGATGAGCTCGCCGCTCCAGGAGCCCGCGGGCAAGCCGGCCGTCGCCAAGTCGGCCAACGGAACCCCGAGCCCCGGCACTGTCGACCAGGCGGCCGCGGAGAAAGCTGCTGCGGAGAAGGCCGCCGCCGAGAAGGCTGCTGCCGAGAAGGCTGCTGCCGAGAAGGCTGCTGCCGAGAAAGCTGCTGCCGAGAAAGCGGCGGCTGAAAAGGCTGCCGCGGAGAAGGCTGCTGCGGACAGGAAGGCAGCCGAGGAGAAGGCCGCCGCCGAACGTGCCGCCGCTCAGAAGGCCGCCGCCGAGCGCGCCGCCGCTCAGAAGGCCGCTGCCGAGAAGGCTGCCGCCGAGAAGGCTGCTGCGGAAAAGAAGGCCGCCGAAGAGCGCGCCGCTGCCGAGAAGAAGGCCGCGGAAGAGAAGGCCGCCGCCGAGAAGAAGGCTGCCGAGGAAAAGGCCGCTGCCGAGGAGAAGGCCGCTGCCGAGGAGAAGGCCGCTGCCGAGGAGAAGGCCGCTGCCGAAAGGAAGGCGGCCGAAGAGAAGGCTGCGGCTGAAGAAAAGGCTGCAGCAGAGCAGAAGGCCGCCGCCGAGAAGAAGGCTGCCGAAGAGAAGGCGGCTGCCGAGAAGAAGGCTGCCGAAGAGAAGGCAGCTTCCGCCAAGAAGGCCGACGAGAAGAAGAAGCCCGCCAAGGAAGAGGCGAGCGACACCACCAAGACCAAGAAGCCGGCCCGGACCGATTCGAAGGCCCCCGCCGCCATGGCGAAGGCCGAGCCGAAGCAGGGCGGCAGCATGACCTGGGTGGTCCTGCTCATCGCGGCGGTCGTTGGCGGCGCGGTCTACTTCCTCTTCCTCAAGTAGCGATTCCGACGTCCGAGCGCCCCGCGTACCCCGTCGCGGGCGGGCCGGAAGCGTACAAAACGAGACCGTGCGTCGTGGCTCTCGGGCCGGTGCGACGCACGGGTTTTTTGCGTTGGGCGTCCTGGCGACGGATCAGGTGCCGGTGGCGTGCTCTTCGACCGCGTCGGTCGCTTCGTCGACCTGGCTGATCACTAGGCGCTCGTGACTGGCACTGTGCTCGGAGCTCGAGCGCGGTCCGGAGAGAGGCGGCAGCTCGCGCAGTCCGGGCGGGGGAGGCACGGCACCGTCGCCGGGAGGAGGTAGCGTGCGACTCCGCCGCGTGGACGATGCAGGTGGCAGGGCCGCGACGAGCCGCGTCTCGCGAACCACGTCGGCTTCGGTGCCGGGCATGCGGCTCATGCCTCGGAAGACGCCGCCCTTGTGCATGCGGAAGCTCGTCGTCGTGACGTCGCCGACGATGCGGCCCTTCGGCCCGATTTCGAGATGACCCGAGGCGGTCACGTCGCCGCGTACGCATCCGAGCACGACGACGTCGCAACCTTCGACGCTGCCGTTCACCGTTCCACCTTCACCGATGACCACGGGACCGCTTGCCTCGACGGCGCCGTCCACTGTGCCATCGACGCGGAAGCCGCTCTTGCCTTTGAGATCGCCGCGCACCGTGGTGCCTGTGCCGATCGTGTTCTCGACGCTGAACGTCGGAATGTCGCTCTGAGGGGGACGGCGGAAGGGCCACATCGTCGAAAGCCTCCTTGAAAACCGGGGCTCGGTGTTTGTTCGTGCGCGCGCGGAAGCGCGACTGTCCGAAACGTTAGGATACGTCCTAGCTCCACCGCGGCTCAGCTCGGCGGTGGGCGTCGCGTATTTCGCTCGGGCAAACTCGGACAAGGTGGGGGAAGCGATGCGAAACGTGACGGTGGTGCGCGGAATCGAGAGCTCGGGAATAGACCGCCGCCCAAAGCGTTTGGCCCTGCTCGGACGTCCTTTGCCGGCCTTTGCGGGGCGCTCGAAAAGTCCTTTCGGTTCGTAGTGTTCCACGGCGCCTGCAGCGGTGAAACGCCTCGCCCTCCTCCCATCATCGGAGTGGGGAACTGTGCTAGGAAAGAGGCTCTAAGCCTCCTTGTTCTTCGTCGAGAATTTTCAGAATGTTCAGGCGTATCGTAGGCGGGTTGGTGGACGCGGCGGGTCGCCGTCCTGCCATCGTGTTGGTCCTCAGCCTGATCTTCATGATCGCGTCCTGGGGATATGCGCGAAATCTGGAGCTCCGCTCGGACTTCCTCGAGCTGCTTCCGCGCGATAGTCCGGGGTTCAAAGCGTTCGAGCACCAGCTCGGTCGCGTCGGCGGAGGAGCCACGTTCCTCGTCGTCGTCGAGTCACCGGATCGAAAGGCGAACGAACGCGTCGTCGACGATCTCGGCGGCGCACTCGAGAACCAAGTCAAGACACGCGAAGACTGCGTGAAGGCCTGCGCCGACGACGCATGCAAACAGAAGTGCGGCCCCGACTACATTTCGTACGTCGAACGAGGCACGAAGGATCTCCAGAGCTTCTTCGATCAGCGTAAGTGGCTCTATGCGTCGCTGAAGGATCTCGAAGAGGCCGACGAGACGCTCGACCATCAGATCGCGATTCGTTCCGAGCTCGTCACCGATCTCGAAGCACCCGACGAGCCCGCGCCTGCGCCAGCCGCGCCGCATGCCGCCGCCGGTGCACCGAAGACGAAGTCGAACGTTGCGCCGGGGGTACCCGCGCCTGCGCCCGCGCCCGAACCTGCCGCGAACGCTGCACCCGATCCGAACGCCAAGCAGGCGACGCTCGGGATGGATCGCTTCTACGACCGCTGGAAGAACTCGTCGACGAAGTACAACGACTTCCCCACGGGCTACTTCGCGAACGAAGCGGGCACCGTGATGGTCATCCGCATCGTGTCGAATGCGTCCGGTACGGGCGGGGCGACGGGCGACCTCTTCCTCGCCGAGATGAAGAAGCGCGTCGACGAGCTGCGCGTGCGCGAGAAGTACCACCCGCAGATGACCATCGGCTTCGCCGGTGACATCCCGAATGCGGTGGCCGAGAAGGAGTCCACGCTGAGCGAAGCCGCCTGGGCTTCGGGCCTGGCGTTCCTCCTCATCCTCGGTGGCATCGTCGTCTACTACCGATCGCCGTGGTCGCTGCTCGTCATCTCGATTCCCGTGTTGATGGGAATCGGGGCAGCCTACGCGTTTGCCACGGCCGTATTCGGCTACGTGAACACACCGGGCGCATTCCTCGGCGCGATCATTCTCGGCAACGGCATCAACTATCCGATTGTCTTGCTGTCGCGCTATCGCGAGTTCCGCGCCCGCGGAATGGAGCGCACCGAGGCGCGTCGTGAAGCGGTGCTCAACGCGTTCCGTGCGGAGCTCGTCGGCGCGTCCGTCGCGAGCATCGCGTACGGCTCGCTGACCATCACGCACTTCCGCGGGTTCAGCCAGTTCGGCACCATCGGCTTCGTCGGCATGTTCCTCGTGTGGCTCGCGATCGTGCCGGTGGTTCCGGCGCTCATCGTGGTCGTGGAGAACATCCAGGCGAAGCTCCCGCCCATCCTTCGGGATCCCCCGGCTCCGGTCCGCTCCGACGGTTCGGGCGGCGTCATCATCCGCTGGATCGCGAAGATTACCGAGCGCTGGCCGGCGCCCTTCATCATCGTGCCGCTCGTCGCCACCATCTTCTGCGCGACGAAGCTGCCCTCCTATTTGAAGGACCCCTGGGAGTACAACTTCTCCAAGCTCGGATCGCGCTCGTCGAAGGCAAGCGGCGCCGGCGAGTGGAGCAACCGCGCCGACGAGGTCTTCCGCGGCAAGCAGAACATCTCCGGTACGCTCATCCTCGCCGACACGCCCGAGCAGGTGCCTCTGCTCGAGGAGCACATCCTCGCGAACGATCGCGCGGACAAGGAAGGGCAGCTCATCGACGACATCGTCACCGTGCAGGACTTCTTGCCCGGTCCGGCGGAGGAGCAGAAGCAGAAGCTCGCCGTGCTCGAGCGCATGCGCGATCGCCTCACGCCGCGCGTCCTCCACGAGGTCGGCGATCAGGAGCGCCAGCGCCTCGAGGAGCTGAGGCCGCCGGAGGACCTCGACGTCACCACCGCCAAGGACCTGCCGCCGCTCATCCGCCGTAGGTTCGAGGAGAACCAGGGCAAGCTCGGAACGCTGATGTACGTGAAGTACAAGTACGGCGTTTCGTTCTCCGACGGTCGCACGCTGCTTCGCATGGCGAAGACCACGGACAACGTGTCGCTGCCCGACGGCACCGTGGTCCAGACCGCGAGTCGCTCGACGATCTTCGCGGAGATGATCCGCTCGATGGAGCACGACGGACCGCTCGCCACGGGCGCGTCCTTCCTCGCGGTTGCGATCGTCGTCGTCATCGCGACGCGCTCGCGCGTGGGCACGTTCTCCGTGCTCCTCGCGCTGCTCATGGGCGTCGTCTGTTTGCTCGGCGGTGCCGCGATGACCGACATCAAGCTGAACTTCTTCAACTTCATCGCGCTACCGATCACCTTCGGTATCGGATGCGAGTACCCATTCAACGTCTTCGACCGAACACGTATCTTGAAGAGCGACGTCACGGGAGCCGTCGCCCGAACCGGCGGTGCCGTGGCGCTTTGCAGCTACACCACGACCGTCGGCTACGGCTCGATGCTCTTCTCGGACAACCAGGCTCTCCAGTCGTTCGGACGACTCGCTGCCTGGGGCGAAGTTGCCTGCACGGTGATGGCCCTTCTGTTCTTGCCGTCGCTCTTGCACATCATGCTTCGCACGAAGGCCAAGAAGGCGGCCGAGGCCGCACAACCCTCTCCCTGAGCATGCCGTGACCGAGGACGATCGCAGGCTCGTTCGGCCGTATCTCCTTGCGAACCTCGCGCTCACCAGCGTCACGGCGTATTTCAGCTACGCCTACTTCCACCTCGACGAGTACTTCCAGGTTCTCGAGTTCGCTCGCTTCAAGTTGGGCGACGTCCAGGCCTGGTCGCTCCCCTGGGAGTACACGGCGCAGATGCGCCCTTGGGCGCAGCCCTACCTCTACGTGCTCGTGGCAAAGGGGCTCGGGATCTTCGGCCTTCGGGATCCGTTCGCCCTCGCGTTCGTCTTTCGCCTCCTCACCGGCCTCGCTTCGTGGGGCGCGCTCGCGCTCTTCCTGCGGACGACCGTTCCGTGGCTCGCCACCGTCGAAGAGAAGCGGCTCCACGTTCGCGTAGCCACGCTGCTCGGCTTCCTGCCGTACCTCTTCGTTCGGACCTCGTCGGAGACGGCGTCGATGGCGGCCTTCACAGCCGCCTGGGCGATTGCCCTCGAGGGCAGGCGCGATGCCTCGCTCGTCTTGTCGCTACCAAGGGCATTCCTCGTGGGGATCCTCGCGGGGCTCGCATTCGAGTTCCGCTTCCAGACGGTTTTCCTGGCCCTCGGGCTCTTCGCGTGGCTCGCCGTCATCGCGCGCATTTCCCCGCGCGTGCTCGGCGCCATGGTTCTCGGTGGGACGGCCGTGGTCGCGTCGTCGCTCCTCGTCGATCACGCGGGCTACGGCGCCTGGGTGTTCCCGCCGCTCACCTACGCGCGAACGAATTTGCTCGAGGGCGTGGCGGCGTTCTTCGGAGCGGATCCCCCGTTTGCCTATGCGTGGATGCTGCCGGCGAACCTGTTCTTTCCCATCGTCGTCGTGCTGCTCGTTCTCGCCGTGGTGGCCTGGATTCGCCATCCGCGAAACCCGCTCACGTGGACCACTGTGCCCTTCTTCCTCGTGCACAACCTCCTCTCGCACAAGGAAGAGCGCTTTCTGTTCCCGATGGCCATCCTCGCCACCGGATTCGTCGTCATGGCCATCGGCCCGTCGAGCGGGCGGCCGCTACGCATCTCGGCGTGGGGATGGAAGCATCGTCAGGGAGTCCTCGCCGCGAGCCTCACGGCATGGAGCACGGTGGTGATGCTCCTTCTCGCGATCTGGCCGATTGGTTGGAATCATCACGTTCGCTTCCAGCGTCACATCTACGAGACCATCGGCGGCGATCTGCATGCCTATGCGCTGCCCGACTTCGACCTTGGCCTGCCCGCGTTCCACGGCCCGGTCTACGACGTGGAGAAGCAGACGCCGGAACAGATCGCGGCGGACCTCGACGCACCAGGCGCACGCGCGTGGCTCATCACGGACAGTCCGTCACTCCATACGGGCGTGGGGAAGCTCGATCGACGAGCCACGCTCGTGTGGTCCGAGGTGCCGTTCTTCGAGCATCCGGCGCTCGCGTCGTTCTTCGTTCGTCTCGCGGACGGCTACGACGCCCACGCGAAGGCACCGCTCCGCCCGATCCATTTTCGCAGCCTCTACCGCCTCGATCCGAAACCGCGCTGAGCGCCGGCCTCGTCGTCAAAGCGCGTTGAACGTGCCGCCCGCGCGTTCGCAGGTGGAGCGGGCGATGTCGGGCGTGAACTGATTCGGCGGGCCCGAGTACATCATTTCGGTGACGTGGCCGTTCTCGCGGACGCACGCGCCGATACGATTCTCCTTCGGGCAGGTGTTGGTGCCCGATGTCCAACGGAAGCCCTGGCACATACGCTGCGCGGCGACGGACTCGGCCGCGCTGTACTCCGTGCAGGTGCTGTCGCGCTCGCGGTAACACGAGCCCGGCGAACCGCTCTGCTTCGAGCAGCCAACCACGACCGCGAACGAACCCGTGACCAACGTGACCCAGCCGACCGAGCGAAGGCTCATGGCGGCAAAGATAGATCAGAAGGTGGCGCCGGCGAACGCGTCGGCGACGAGGGCGACCAGGCGATCGGCTTCCGCCTGCGAAAAGGCGTCGCGATGGGGCGAATCGAGGTCGAGCACCGCGTGGAGCTCTCCGCCGACCACCACCGGGATGACGAGCTCCGAGCGGGTCTTGTCGTCGCAGGCGATGTGGCCTTCGAACTTCGTCACATCGGGGACGAGCTGAACTTCACGCGTTCGTGCGCACGCTCCGCACACGCCGCGCGCGAAGTCGATGCGCAGGCAGCCCATTGACCCTTGGTAAGGGCCGACGGTGAGGAGTCGCTCCCCCGTACGACGGTAGAATCCGCACCAGTTCGTCTGCGCGAGGGTTTCCCAGAGCAAGCATGCGAGGGTGGACTCGATCGCAACGGCGTCGGTCTCACCCGCAACGGCGGCACGGATCTGTGGGAGTGCCGCGTCGAGACGAGCGACGCGCGCGGGCTCGGCGAGGAGGGTTCCTCGCTCGAGCGCCGGGAGAAGAATGCCTTCCGACAAGGCTCAGTATTTCTTCTTGATGTCGTCGATGCAGGCCATGTCGCCTTGCGCCTGGCAGGCGCCGCGGACGAGGCGAACCTCTTCCGGCGTGGCATGACCGCTTCGCACGCGCGTTTCGAGCAGCGAGCGAACTTCGCTCGGCCGCCCTTCGAGTGCCGCCGTGCGAGCCTTCTCGAGCGCCGCTGCCGAAGGCTTCGACGCGCTCGTCGAAGGCGTCGTCGCGGGCGCCGCGGTGGGAGCCGGAGGCGGCGTCGGAGCTGCCGTTTGCGGAGCCGCCGTGTGCGTCGCCTTCGGAGTCGGGGCGGGCGGCGTGCTCGTGGGCGCGGTGCCTGCGAGCAGCGTCGTCGTGCTGGCGCCCGCGTCCTTCAGCGACACGGGAGTGGCGACCGGCACCGGATCTTCGAGCGCCGTCAGAGCATCGGCCGCTTGCTTGCGGCGAGCCTCGTCGATGCTCGGCGTGTTTGCCACCCGGTAGTACTGGAGACGGCGCGTCGCCAGGTCAGCCTCGGTGGCCGCCTTCTTCAAGATCGAGTCGGCCCAGGTCGTCTCGATGTAGTGGAACTCGGGCGAGTCGCGCCAAGGCGAATTCGCGGGAAGCTGCGTCGAGACCTGCATGTGCGGGGCTTCGCAGTCTTCGGGCGTGCAGTTCTTCTTCGCGTCGATGACGAGCGAGTGCGCCGGATCGGCCGAAGGAACGACGGTGGTGTTCGGCTGCGGCTCGGTCGTCGCGTGCGAGCGCACGACGTAGACGAACGCGAGGATGATCGCTGCGCCGAAGAGACCCGCGCCGACGATCGGGAGCGTGTAGCCACCCCACGAACGTCGATTCGGATCGACGAGCTCGGCTTCGCGATCGCTGATGGCCGTGAGCTGCTGGCTCTCGTTCGGACCAGCGACGAAGATCTGACCGGCGCCGACGAACTTGAAGCGCACGTCGCCCAGCTCGATCACGTCGCCCGCTTCGATGATGCTGCGGCGAAGTTCGACCGCGTTCACGCGAACGCCGTTCGACGAACCCTTGTCGACGATCTCGAAACGACCGTCTCCGAGTGCGTGCACTTCGCAATGAAGACGCGACACCGAGTTGTGGTTGACCGAGATGGTCGCGTCTTCCGCGCGGCCGATGGTCAGCCGCTCGCGATCGAGCGGGTACTCGACCCCCGGTGTAGGCCCGACGAGCATGACAAAGCGACTTGGTCGCTCCGTCAGCGTCTGACCGCGCATCCCCGTCACGATGGGGATCGTCGCCTTCGCATCGAAGTCCGTCGCCGAGATCGGGATCGGATTCGTATCCGCGGCGCTGGCGGCCTCGTCCTGCAGGACGATCCGATAGTCACCGATCTGGATCAGATCTCCGTGCTGGAGATCCTGCGTGTGGGCAACACGGAGACCGTTGACGAAGACGCCGTTGTAGCTTTGGCGATCTTCGAGGGTGAAATGCTCTTTGACGCCGTTTCCGGCACCATTTCGGGTCGAACGCCGGATGCGCCCATGTTCACGTGAGACGTTCCGCTCGGTCAGGCGGATGGTGTTCCCCTCCTGGCGACCGATGGAGTAGTCCTCACGTGTCAGTGGGACAACCGTGCGTTTCCCTTCGTCGTCTTCGATAACCAGCTTCCACATGGGCGGAGCGCGCGTAGATCGGCGGGGGCGCGACTGAAGTGTAGCGACCCGTGTGTGTCGAAAGCAACGCTGACTTCTTCAGTTACCCCCTGGTTTTTTTAAGGGCACGAAAAGTGCGCATTCGGCTTGCGATCTGCCTCGGACTTCTCCTGACCCTCGGCGGGGCCGCTTGCGGTCACGCGACAGGGTCGATCGGCGCGATTTTGCGGCCTCGCGAAGGGCGGCTGTACGTCGTCGACGTCCCGTCGAACATGACTGGCGCCCGGGCCGGGCTCGAGCCGGGGGACGAAATCGTGGCCATCGACGGCCGCGAAGTGCATGACATGACGAGGGAAGACGTCATCAACAGCCTCCGCGGCGACGTCGGCTCGACCGTGACCCTCCGTATCCGGCGCGACGACCTCACCCGAGAGGTGAAGGTCGAGCGTGGGCCGTTCGCCAAGTAAGACGCCCAACTAGGCGCCAAGCAGGCCCGCCCGTTTTCGAGTGCACCCGCGAAGCGGGCGACGCACCATGGCGCGCATGGACGCGGCCAAGCCCGAAGGGCCCATCTATCTCTATCTCCACGGCTTTGCTTCGAGTCCCGGGTCGACGAAAGCGCGAGCTTTTTCGCGATGGGGGCAGGAGAGGGGGCTCACCATCCAGGCCCTCGACCTGCGGGTTCCCTCGTTCGAAGGCCTGCGGTTGTCGGCGATTGTGGCTCGGGTGCGGGCCGCGATGGACGCCGCCGGGGGGCCCAAGACGCGTGCGGTCCTCATCGGATCGAGCCTCGGTGGCCTCGCCGCCTGCCGTGCCGCCGAGTCCGACCCCCGCGTGGCGGCCGTTTTCCTGATGGCGCCAGCCTTCAAGCTCGCCGAGCGGTGGCGGGCTCGGCTGGGCGAGGCCGCCTGGGATGAGTGGAGACGAGGCGGCTACCAGGAGGTCGAAGATCACGCGACGGGGGCGAAGGCCCGGGTCGAGTTCGGCTTCGTCGAGGAGCTCGCGCGCATGGAAAAGGCTGTTCCATGGCCGGACGTGCGGGTGCCCGCCTGCATCGTGCACGGCGTCAACGACGACGTCGTCGACGTGAACCTCTCACGCGAGTGGGCCAAAGACCGCCGCCACGTGCGACTCGTCGAGGTGGACGACGGCCACGAGCTGTCCTCGTCGATCCCTCAGGTCCTCGAAGAAGCGACCAGCTTTCTCAGGCCTTTCGGCGTCTGACCGAAGCCTGATCGTCGAGTAGGTCGACTCGGTCGACTCGGTCGACTCGACCTACTCGATGCGCTGCGGTTCGCCCGCGGGAAGCATGGCAAGGAAGGCGTCGCGCGCGGCGTCGACACGGAGAGCATCGCGACCGTCGAACGTGAGCTTCGTCTTGTACGAGGGGTCGAGCCACTTGGGGTACGACCCGACCGCGATGTCGGGGAAGCGGTCGACCACCGCGTCGAGCAAGGGCTTCAGATCGCCCTCGTCCATCTTCGTGAACACCGCGCGGGTGATGAAGCCCACGCCCTGGCCGATGCGGTGGGCCGCGATGGGGAGCTTCATCCGGAAGATCTCGGGGACCCCGGGCATGAGGAAGGTATTGGCGTAGCGGATGGTCGGCCATCGCACCTCGGCGTTCGCCTCGAGCACCGAGCCGTCCGGGACGAGCGCCATCCGGAGATGCCCCTCGGTGCACCTCTCCTTGTAGTGCTCGCGCAGCATCGACTCGAGCATCGGGTGGGTCACCACCTCCACGCCGAAGGCTTTTGCCACGCCGAAGACGGTGACGTCGTCGTGGGTGGGGCCGACACCGCCGGAGGTGAACAACCAGTCGTGTGAGGAGGCGAGCGCCTTGACCTCACGCGCAATCTCTTCGACGTCGTCGAGGATCATCACCACGCGCCGGAGCTCGACTCCGAGGCCGCGCAGGGTTTGCGCGAGGACGGAGACGTTGGCCTCCTCGACCTTGCCCGTGAGGAGCTCGTTGCCGATGACGAGCGCAGCCGCTGTCCGCGGCGGAGCCAGTGTGCCCTCTCGGTCGGGGCCGACGGGCCGGTCGGGGGAAGGACCAGAACGACCACCAACAGGAGCAGGAGGAGAGCTGGCGTCCGTCACGTCCGGAAGCCTACCAGACGTCGGACGCGCGCGTTCGAGGTCTGATACGCTGCCCCGGTGCGTCGCATCCTCGTGGTCGAAGACTCTGCGTCCACGCGGTCGCTCGTGCGCGCGATCCTCGAGGATCCTGCGTTCGCCGCGTCCGTGGGGCAGATCGACATCACCGAGGCGCAGAGCGGCTTCGACGCCATGCGTCTGCTTCCTCGCGCGCGGTACGACCTCATCATCACCGACATCAACATGCCCGACGTCAACGGGCTCGAGCTGATCAGCTTCATCCGGAAGTCGACGGTCTACAAGACGACCCCGCTGATCATCATCTCGACCCAAGCGACCGAGCGCGATGTCGAGCGTGGCCGGAAGCTCGGCGCGGACGCTTACGTTCCCAAACCTTTCTCGCCCGAGTCTCTCCGCTCGGCGTGCGAGAAGTTGCTCGGCGAAGAGGTACGCCCGAATGGCTGAACATTCCGGCGGCGGTCGGGGGGAAAACGCCGGCGACAAAGCACGTGAGGAGTTCTTCTCGGAGGCGCAGGAGATCGTCGACGGCCTGAGCCGCGATCTGCTCGCGCTCGACGAGGTCTGCCGTCGTGGAAGTACCGATGCGGAGCTCGTCAACGACGTCTTCCGTGCGGTCCACACGCTGAAAGGCCTCTCCGGCCTGTTCGGTGCCGCGATGATGTCCGGGCTCTCACACGAGCTCGAAAACCTCCTCGACGACCTTCGCCTCGGACGCATCGAGCTCACCTCGCAGGTGCTCGATCTCCTTTTCCAGTCGGTCGAGCTGTACGGGCGCATCCTCGCCGCGGCCAAGGGCGACGCACCCGAGCCCGCCGCCGACGTGAAGGCGCTCCTCGCTGCGCTCGGCCAGGTCGCGCAGCAGAAGGGCGGCGGCGGAGGAAGCGTCGTCGCGCAGTACGAGCTCGACCCGGGGCTGCTGGGGGTTCTGACCGAGTACGAAGAGCACCGCCTCCGCACGAACCTCACGGCGGGCCTTTCGCTCTACCGGATGCGCGTGCAATTCCAGCTCGCGACGATCGACTCGGCGCTGGACGATCTCAAGGCCAAGACTCGTCCGCACGGCGAAATCATCACGTTCCTGCCGACGGGCGAGGGCGGAGACGCCGAAAGCGTCGAGCTCGAGATCCTCGTCGCGAGCCGCGAAGTGCTCGACGTGCTGCGCGGCGCGATCGCCGGCCCGAACATCTCGATCGAAGAAGTCCGCCGTCGTGACGGGGCAGGGGGCTCGGGCGCGGTGGAGAGCCTGCGCCCGCCGCCGGGGCGCGTCTCGTCGTCCGATGCGCCCTTCCCGGCAACGGGAACGTTCTCCGCGTCGATTCAACCGCCGGCCGGGTCGCTCGACGCCTTCTACGACGACGCGCAGATGCTCGGCGGCACGCGTACGTCGGCGCCGCCTCCTGCGCCTTCGATGGCGCCGGCGCCCATCGCGGGCATAGGCACGGTCCATCCCGCGCCGCTGACCGACAAAGCGGCACAAGCCGCACGCGAGCTCACGCTCCGCTCGGTCACGCAGACCGTTCGCGTCGACATCCGCAAGCTCGATCACCTGATGAACATCGTCGGCGAGCTTGCCATCGTGCGTTCGGCGGTGGCGCGTCTCGCGGAACGCGCGCGCAACGATCCCTCGCAGAACCAGCTCGCGTCGGACCTCCACCGCCTCCATCGCTCGTTCGAGCGGCACCTCGGGCAGATGCAGAACGGCATCCTCGAAGTGCGCATGGTTCCGCTGGGCCAGGTGTTCGACAAGCTCGCCCGCATCGTGCGGCAGATCTCGCGCGAGCACGACAAGCACGTGAACCTCGTCGTGACCGGCGCCGAGACGGAGATCGACAAGCTCATCGTCGAAGAGCTCTCCGATCCGCTCATGCACATGATCCGCAACGCGATCGATCACGGCATCGAAAACCGTGACGAACGCATGCGGGTCGGAAAGCCCGCCGTCGGCACGATCGCGCTCAACGCCTTCCAGAAGGGCAATCACGTCGTCATCGAGGTCGAAGACGACGGTAAGGGCATGGACCCCGCGGTCATCGTCGCTGCCGCTCTTCGCCGAGGCATCATCAGCGAAGCCGAGGCGCGCGAGATCAGTCCGAAGGAGATCCTCGGCCTCGTCTTCCAGCCCGGGTTCACCACGCGCGAGGCGGTGACGAACCTCTCCGGGCGCGGCGTGGGCATGGACATCGTGCGGACGAACATCGCCAAGCTCGGCGGCGTCGTCGACATCTCGAGCGAGCTCGGGATTGGCACGAAGATGACCATCACGCTGCCGATCACGCTCGCCATCATCAGCGTGCTGATCGTCGAGGTGTGCGGCCGCACGTACTGCATGCCGCTCGCGAGCGTCGAAGAGGCGATCGTCTTCGAAGAGAGCATGGTGAAGACCTTCGAAGGTCGCGAGGTGATGACCCAGCGCGGCGCCACGCTTCCGCTCGCACGCCTCGGCAAGCTGTTCCAGCTCGAAGGCTTCCGCGCCGGTGTCTGGGTCAACGAGGCGGCGGCCACGCCCAAGCCTCCGGCGGTTCGCCCCGGTCAGAAGCCGCGCAGCTACGTCGTCATCGCCACCGTCGCCGACCGTCGCGTGGGCTTCGTCGTCGACCGGCTCGTCGGCCAGCAAGACATCGTCATCAAGGCGCTCGGCAAGTCGCTCAAGAAGGTGCGCGGCTTCGCAGGCGCCACCGAGCTCGGTGATCAGCGCGTGGGCCTCGTGCTCGACGCTGCCTCGCTCATCAACGAGGTGCTCGCGAGCTCCGAGAATCGCTTCGCCGCTTACCCCGCCGCGCAGCTCGAAGGAGGCCGCGCATGACTGCCATGACGCCGCGACGCTCCGAGGGCCGGTCCGCCATGCAGCGGGCCGACGAGCTCGGCAAGCGTGTCGAATATCTCGCGTTCATGCTCGGTCCGGAGGCCTACGGGATCCCGATCGGCAACATCGTCGAGATCCTGAAGCCGCTGCCCATCACGGAGGTGCCGCGCGCCGATCCGGAGACGGTGGGCGTGATGAGCGTGCGTGGTCGGCTCGTGACGGTCGTGGACCTGAAGCGCCGCTTCCGCCTCGCGCGCACGTTCACGATGGACAAGAAGAGCCGCATCCTCCTCGTCGACGTGCGCGGCGAGCAGATCGGGCTTCTCTGCGACGAAGTCTTGCAGGTCTTCCGTCTCGCCGAGACCGAGATCGAGCCGCCCACCGTTCTCGGAAGCGAGCAGCCTCCTTACGTCGTCGGCGTGGGGCGGCCGGCGGGCGACGTCGTGCTGCTGCTCCTCGATCTCGAGCCTCTCTTCAACGTCGACTGATCCCCGTTTCGGAAGCCCGAAAACGATGCCCAGGCAACGTCACGATCCTTCGAAAAACCTCGTCGGCTTCATGGTCGGTGAGGTCACGTACGCCGTTCGCATCGAGCTGGTACGCGAGATCGTGAACCCGCTCGACGTCGTCGCGCTGCCGCGCGCGCCGAAGTCCGTGCGCGGGGTGGCGTCCTTCCGTGGTGACGTCGTCCCGGTCGTCGATCTGCGCGATCGCTTCGGCCTGCCCGTGATCGCTCCCACGCGGCGCAACAAGTGGATCATCGTCGACATCGGACGCGTGCCGCTCGTGCCGGGAGCGGAGGTGGCGGTCCAGGCGCAAGGACGGTACGCGGCGCTCGTTGTCGACTCGGTCACCGAGGTCTTCGGAACCGGCGGCGCGGACATCCGGCCGGCTCCGCCCCTTGGCTCGGGCGACGAGGTACGGGGCATCGAGGGGGTCACCGACTACCACGACGGGCTCGTGTTCGTACTCGACGTGCGGGCGTTCGGGGCGCTCACGAAATCTGCGAGCGAACAAGGCGCGCTCGCGCTTCGCGGTGCGGGGGTCGCGTGAGCGAACGAAGCCATCCCGCGCGCGACGTCCGGACGCGCCTCGGCGACGCGGAGCCCGAGGTCCGACGTCTCGCCACGCAGCAGCTTCCGAGGCTCCCCGCGCCCGAGTCGTGCGAGCTCTTGCTCGTGGCCCTCGGCGACGACGATTGGCGCGTGCGCAAGGAGGCGGCGAGCGTTGCTTCGCGCATCGAGCCGCGTACGGCCGTCGTCTTCGCGGTCGCGCGTGCGCTCGGAGAGCGGGACAACATCGGCCAAAGGAACGCGGCGGTCGAAGCGCTCGTCTTGATCGGGCCCGACGCGGTTCCGGGCGCCATCGACGCGCTCGGCAGGCTCGACGCCGACGGCCGAAAGCTCGCCGCCGAAGTCCTGGCTGGCGCGCCCACGCTCGCGGGCATGCGTGCACTCGCCCACGCCTTGCGCGACGAGGATCCGAACGTGATCGTCGCTGCCGTCGAAGCGCTCGGTCAGGCGCATCTCGCCGGCGACGAGGCGCGCGACGTCGCACGCACGTCGCTGACCCGCATGCTCGCCTCGACGCAGACCCCGGTTCGGCTCGCTGCGCTCGAAGCGCTGCGCGGGCTCGACGTCGAAATTCCGTGGCCCGAGCTCGAGCCGCTTCTCGCCGATCCGATCTTGCGACGCCCTGCGCTCAGCGCCGCGGGCGGCAGTCGTGTTCCGAGAGCCATCCGCGCGCTCGCCGAGGCGATCGCCGATGGAAGCGCGTCGGTCTCGCGCGAGGCGACCATCGCGCTCGGTCGCTCGATCGAGGCGGCCTGGGGCGAGGATCAGCTGCTCGACGTGGCGGCCAAGACGCTGCGCGCTTCGTTCTACGCGCGGGCTCGTCTCCGTGCGTTCGCGAAAGATGCTTCCGATCCTCAAGGCCGTGCGAGTGCCGTGCTCGCGCTCGGCCTCGTACGCGATCCCGACGACGTGTCGCTCATCGCCGACGCCCTGGCCGACGACGAAGTCGCCGACCGCGCAGAGGCTGCGCTCCGGCTCTTCGGTCAAGATGCGATGGAACCCCTGCTCGTCGCGGGACGCACCGCGGCTCCTTCACTGCGCGGCGCGGCGATCTCGATGATTCCGCAGCTCGCGCCCGAGGCTGCCACGTCGGAGCCGCTGCTTGCCGTGCGCGAGGCACTCTCCGACGAAGCCTCCGAGGTCGTCGTGCCCGCCCTCAAGAGCCTCGCGATCGTGGGTGGCCCCATCGACCTCGAGCCCATCGCGCGTCACGTGTCGAGCGCCGATCCGCAGGTGGCCGGCGCGGCGAGCGCAGCGCTCTTGGCGATCGCCATTCGCCATCCGGAGCGCGCACGTAGAATGGTTTCGGGCGTGGACCCGCGAGGTGACGGGGCGCTCGTCGCAACCATCCTCCTCGAAGCCCTCGCGTCTGCGCAGAAGGCGGCGCCCTCGGACTCCGCATTCCTCGCGAGCGCGTTGACGCATCGCGAAGCCGCCGCTCGTCGCTCGGCCATCGAAGCGCTCGCCACGATGGGCGGGGAAGACGCAGCCACCGCGGTCACGGTGTCTCTTGCCGACGAGGAGTCGGCCGTCGTCCACGCAGCGATTCGCGCCCTGGGGCGCCTTGGTCGTGCCGAGCAACTCGCATCGCTCGCCGCGACCACGCGCGATCCCCTTCGTCTCGGCGGCATCCTTCGCGCGCTGAAAGAAGCCGATCCCGAGCGCGCCTTCGCGGCCGCAAGACCGCTCTTGCGATCGCGCGAGGCCGCCGTGGCCGTCGCGGCCGTCGAAGTCGTCGGCGCCATCGAGATCGAGGCCCGTGCCGACGCCCTCATGGACGCGACCGATCACCCCGACCACGAGGTGATCAAGATCGCGCTCGCGCAGCTCGCGAACACGAAAGACGAGCGAGCCATCGTGGCCCTCGCACGGGCGCTCGAGCATCCGGCGGAGGCCGTGCGTCGCTACACGGCCGAAATTTTGGGCCAGCAAGATGCGCCGGAAGCCGAGACGATCCTGCGGGCACGTCTCGATCGGGAACGCAGCGTCGAGGTTCGGCGCGTCATCATGGAAGCCCTCTCGGCGCTGTCGGCGCGCTCGGATCTCGAGGCGGGCGCGTGAATCGGTCGCGGTTCGGGGGAGGCTCGGGGACGCATTCCGCGATCTCCGCAAAGGCGAGCCGCAGCTCCGTGCCGACGAGTACCGCCTGCTTCGCGACCTCGTCAGCGAACGTCTGGGGATCTTGTTCGGACCCGAATCACGCTCCTCGCTCGAGCGGCGCCTTCGCGGTCGTCTCACCGCGCGCGGCCTCTCGTCCTATGCGGACTACTACCAGCTCCTCAAATACAGCCCGCTCGCCATCGAGGAATGGGAGGAGGCCGCCGAGCTCCTGACCACCCACGAGACGTACTTCTTCCGCGAGGACTACCAGCTGCGTGCCTTCGCCGAGGAGCTCCTGCCCATGCTGGCCGAGCGCCTGGCCTCGCGCAAACGCCTCCAGATCTGGAGCGCGGGGTGCTCGACGGGCGAAGAGGCGTACACCATCGCAATGCTCGTCCTCGCCTCGGGGTTGTTCGATGGCTGGGACGTCCGCGTCTACGGCTCCGACCTGTCGAAGCGTTGCATCGCGGCGGCGCGTCGCGGCATCTATGGCCCGGCTTCGTTCCGGACGACCACCGAGGAGGCCAAGGGCCGGTGGTTCGTTCCCGCCGAGAAGGCAGGGGCGGGGAGCGGCGAATTCTTCGGGGTGTCACCCGAGGTGCGGGCCCTGTGCCACTTCGGGCAGATGAACATGCTCGACGACGAGCGGACCCATCTCGTCGGCCGGTGCGACATTATTTTCTGCCGCAACGTCCTCATCTATTTCGACGCGCCGCGACGCCGCCAAGTCATCGACATGTTCCACGAGCGGCTGGTTTCCGGCGGTGTGCTCTTGCTCGGACACGCAGAATCACTGTTGAATGTCTCCACGGCCTTCGAGCTGTTACACTTGAAGGAGGACCTCGTTTACCGCAAACCCCTCGCCAGCGGGGGCGGCGCGGGCTCGGGGCCCAACACGGGCGGGGGATCGCGCTAGTCAGAATCGGATGAAGGTCGGACGAGGAACAAGGCAGTGACCAAAGGACCCATCCGACTCCTCGTGGTGGATGACTCCGCCTACAACCGCCGCAACATCGCGGACGTGTTCGCCTCGCATTCGGAGGTCGAAGTCGTCGGCAAGGCGGCCGACGGCGAGGAGGCCCTTCGGCTCGCGAGCCTGCTGAAGCCCGACGTCATCACGCTCGACCTCGAAATGCCGCGCATGGACGGATTCACGTTCCTGCGCATCCTCATGTCGCGCCAGCCCACGCCCGTCATCGTGGTCTCGTCGTACTCGCAGAAGGAAAACGTCTTCAAGGCGCTCGAGCTCGGCGCGCTCGACTTCGTGGCCAAGCCCACCGCGCAGATCGCCCCCGATGCGACCGATCTTCGCGAGCAGATTCTCGAGAAGGTGCTCCTCGTGCGCCAGCTGCGCGCGAACTACGTCCCGCCGCCGCCGGTCTCGAGGCGACAGATCAGCGGAGGCTTCACGCCCGACGGTCGTCCGATCCCGCTCGATTCGGCGTCGCTGCGCGCGGCGATGCCGGTCGTTGCTCCGCGCCATCTCGTGGCCATCGCGAGCTCCACCGGTGGTCCATCCGCTCTGCTCGAGATCTTCGCGAAGGTTCCGCGGACGAGCTCCGCGGCCATCGTTGTCGCGCAACACATGCCCGACAAGTTCACGCGCACGTTCGCCGAACGGCTCGACCGGCGCGGTGTCGTGCGCACGAGTGAAGCTCAGGACGGCGAGCGCATCGGCAAGCTCATGGGCTTCGTGTGTCCCGGCCGTCAGTGCATGGAGGTCGTGCAGAGCGGAGTCGAGCTGCGGGTCACCGTGAGCCCTCCGCGCGCCACGGACCGCTACGTGCCGAGCGCCGATCGTCTGCTCAAGAGTGTCGCGCAGGCCGTCGGGCCGCGCGCCGTGGGCATCATCCTGACCGGCATGGGCGACGACGGCGTCGAAGGCGCGCGAGCCATTCGTGATGCGGGTGGTCTCGTCGTCGCAGAATCGCAGGAGACGGCCGTGGTCTACGGCATGCCTGGTGCGGCCGTTCGCGCTGGGATCCCTCAGCGCGTGCTCGCGCTTCCGCAAATCGCGGAGCTGATCGCGCAGCTGCCGACCTGAGTCTCGTCACGCGCCGATCTGGCGAGTGAGGTTTCTTGCTCGTTTCGGCCTCGATCCCCGCGCGCGATGCTGTGCTACGCTCGCGCGCCATGACATCACGCGCCGACGCGGAGTTGTCCGAGCTTCTCGAGCTCGGTGATCGGATCATCGCCATGGCCACGCGCGGCGGGGCGACCGTCGCCGAATGCCTGCTGCGTTCGGGCGCGGAGCTCTCGGCTCGCGTGCGTCTCGACAAGCCGGAGCTCGTCGAGGAAGCGGCCCATCGCTCGGCCGGCCTGCGCATCATGAAGGGCAAGCGCGTGGCCACCACGTCCACGAGCGACCTGACCGAGGCGGGCATCAACCGCTTCGTGGCCGACGGGCTCGAGCTGGCGGATCTCGCGCAGGAGGATCCGTTCGCCGGTCCGGCCGAGCCGGATCAGCTCTGCGATCCGTCGAAGGCGCCGAACCTCGATCTGTTCGACCCGAAGGGCGGCGGTGTCGATGCCGCGCAGGCGATCGGCATCGCGAAGATCGGCGAGCGTGCTGCGCGCGAGTTCGATCCACGCATCTCCAACAGCGACGGCGCCACGTTCAGCCGTACGGCCGGCGGTGTCGCGCTCGTGCTCTCGAGCGGCTTCCGCGGCGCCTACAAGGGCTCGTACCAGTCGCTGAGCGTCGTTCCCGTCGCGGAAGACGAAGGCGGCAAGAAGCGCCGCGGCTCGTATTGGACGGCTAAGCGCTTCCTCGACGATCTCGACGATGCGAAATCGGTCGGCGAAGAGGCCGCGCGTCGAACCCTGCGCAAGCTCGGTGCGCGCTCGGTTGCGACGTGCGAAGTGCCGGTCATCTTCGATCCCGACGCCGCGCGTTCCATCCTCGGCATGCTCGCCGGCTGCATCATGGGCAGCTCGATCTGGCGCAAGTCGAGCTACCTCGTCGGCCGTGAGGGCACCGAGGTCGCGAGCAAGCTCGTCACCATCGTCGACGACCCGCTCATCGTCCGCGCGCCGGGCTCGCGCCCCTACGACGGCGAGGGCCTCGCCAGCCGCAAGAACCTCGTCGTCGAGAACGGCGTGCTCCGTACGTACCTCTGCGACAGCTACTCCGCGCGCAAGCTCGGGCGCTCGAGCACGGGCAACGCTTCGCGTGGCGGTTCGGCCGGGGTTTCGTCCAGCACCACGAACTTCATCCTCCAGCCCGGCACGGACTCGAACGAGGCCATCATCAAGGGCACGAAGACCGGTCTGTACGTCACGGAGATGATGGGCTTTGGCTTCAACGCGGTCACCGGCGACTTCTCGCGCGGCGCGGGCGGCTTCTGGATCGAGAACGGTGAGCTCGCGTTCCCCGTGAGCGAGGTCACGATCTCGCTCAACATCGACGACCTCTGGAAGCGCATCGACGCCCTCGGTTCGGACCTCGACCTCCGTACCGCCACCGCCGCCCCGACGATCCGTGTCAGCAAGATGACTGTCGCCGGCGCCGGCTGAAGCGGTCGACGAGCCCGCTCAACGAATGCGGGTGCACGTGGTGACGTCATCGTTCGCGGTGACGTCATCACACCAGAGCACTTCATAGCGTCGGTGTTCACCGGGAAGCACGAATCCCGTGTGAATCGAGCCCGCGCGGAGGGTGAGATCCGTGAACTCGCTCGTCCAGACGTGCGGGACTCCGCCATCGGCTTCGCGGACGAGGAACGCGGACGGCATCGCGATGGGCGGAATGGTCGCGTAGCCGAGGTCGTCGACGGGAATCGCACTCGACGCCGTGGTCGTGCTGCGTGGGTCGATGCGTTCGGCCAGCAACGCCTGCGCGGGGCCGAGCAGCGTGACCGAGAGGGGCGCCGCGAGGCCCGCGTCCTCGGCGTCGTCGAGCGCGGCGTGCACGAGGCGGGCGCGGGCCTTGTCCTCGGAGGCATGCGGGTTGTCGGTGAACGCCACGAGCGAGAGCTGCGTCGTTCCAGCGTCGCCGTTCGGGCCCCCGAACACGGCGAGGGTGGAGAGCTTTCCGGGATCGAGCGTCACGTCGGCGAGGAAGAGCGGATCCTTGCACGTCGTCGAACCCGGCTCGACGATCGCGATCGTGAGCGTGCCCGTCGCCGTGATCGTGAAGTAGCGCGAGACGCCGCGATAGGGGACCGAAGGGGGCGCCTTCCCGCTATCGGCGGCGCCCGCGTCCTCGATGCCCGTCGAGGCGTCGTCGTCGACCTCACTCGCATCAGCGTCGCCATCGTGAGCCGCACTCGCGTCACGCTTCGCGCTGCCGAAGCCTCCGCTGAGGATCGGTCCTTCGAAGATCCCGGTGCGCGCGACTTGGTAGCAGAGGTCGATGGGACCGAGGCGCGGCGCGAGGTGCGCGAACCGCAAGGTCGTGGTCAGAGACTTGGTCTTCCCGCCGGTGACGGAGGCGTCGTCGGCCGAGTACGAGTCTCCAGACGTCGGCGCCGCTTGATTGGACCCGCGCACGGCTTCGTCGGAGCACGCCGCGGCGGCACGTCCGACCCCGAGGACCAGCAGACCGAGAAAGGCGAGTCTGAGGTGCGAGCGCAGAGCCAAGCCAGACCATGTTAGCCAAACCGAGCGCGGCCGGAAACTCGTCCCCCGGGCTTGCTTCGAGGCGCCCGGTCGGCGAAGGTTCGACCTCGTGACCCCCGACGATCTCAAAGCGCTCCGCAAGGAGCTGTCGTGCACGGCCAAAGAGCTCGCGCAGGCCCTCGGTCTCGAGCAATCGACGGTTCTCGCGTGGGAGAAGGGGGACCTTTTTCCGACGAAGCCCTACGTCGACAAGATGGAGCAGCTGCGTGTGCGCGGCCCTGCCGCGATTCCGAAGAAGGCGAAGGGCGCCGATCCGCTGAAGGTGCTGGCCGACCCCGCGCTCTGGGAGCTCGTGCGCAAGCTCGTAGCCAACAAAAAGCTACGCGACGAAGTCACGAAGCTCGCGCAAGCCTATCCGGATCCCGCGTCCGACGAGTGAGCACCGAGTGAGCTCGGTTCGAACCGCCTCGGTCAGGGGGCGTCTTCGTCGAGCTCGTCGTCGTGTTCGGACGCGTCGGGCGTAGGCTCGACGTCGAACTCCGCGTCGTCGCCTCCCGCGTCGGTCTCGTCTTCGTGCTCGTCGCCTCCGAACTCCGCCAGCGACGTCTCTTCGTCGATGCCGTCGCTGAGTTCTTCGAGGGCTTCTTCGACTTCCTCGTCGAGTCCTTCGAGCGGCTGGATGGGCTCTTCGACGCGATCGCTGCCCCCGCTTTGGGCGGTACTCTCGCCACCTTCGGTGCCGGCCTCGGTCGCAGGCGCTTCTCCCGCCGGGGCCAAGCCATCGTCGGGCTCGCCGTCGATGGAGTTCGGGCGGAAGTCGTCGGGGTTCTCGCCGAGCTCGTCTTCGTAGGCCTGCTTCGACTCGTCGGTGAGCTCGGTGAACTCGCGGAGGGTGGGCAGGTCCTTCAGGGACTTGAGGCCGAAGAACTCGAGGAAGACGTTCGTGGTTCCGTAGATGATCGGACGACCGACCTCGTCACGCTTGCCGAGGATGCGCACGAGATCGCGCTCGAGGAGCACCTTGAGCACGGGGCCGCTGTCGACGCCGCGCACTTCGTCGATCTCCGGGCGCGTGATCGGCTGGCGATAAGCGATGATGGCCAAGGTCTCGACCTGCGCGCGCGAGAGGCGAACAGGCTTTTCCTTGGTGAGGTCGCGAACGTACGGCGCGTACGTGGCGCTGGTGCGGAAGACCCAGCCGCCGGCGACCTCGTCGAGGTGGATGCCTCGGGTGGAGTACTCGGCCTGCAGCTCGTCGAGCATGTCTTTGACTTGCTTGGCGGGCGCCTCGGCGACCTTCGCGAGATCGCGGGTGTTGATGGGCACGTCGCTCGCGAAGACGAGCGCTTCGAGAAGGCCCTTGAGGCGCTTTCTCTCCGCGAGGACCTCGTCGACATCGTCGAGCGTCTCGCCTTCGAGCGTGACGGTGGGCTCGTCGAGGTCGTCGCGGCCGGGCAGCTGATCGCCCGCGAGGTTCACCGTCATCTCGACGTCGACCGACTCGATCTCCGTGATGACGGGCTCTCCGATGGACGCGGCGTCGGGAATCGACGACGCACGCGACTCGGCGGACTCGGGCGACTCGGCGGACTCGGGCGACTCGGAGGGGGCGGCGGCTTCGGCCGCTTCCAGCGCCTCCGTGCCTTGTTCCTCGGCCTCGGCGGGGGCGCTGTCTTTGGCGACCTTCGCGGCGCGTCCTTTGGCGGCCTTCTTGGGCGGAGCCTTCTTGGGCGGTGTCTTCTTCGGCGCGGCTTCGGCCGCTTCGACAGGCTCGGTGGCCGGCGTCTCGACGGGTTCCGGCTCGCTCGCAGGCTCACCGTCGTCCTCGGGGACCTTGGCCCAGACGGCGACGTCGTCGAGCGACTTCGGGCCGGCGCCGTTCTTGGCCTTGCCCTTCGCGCGCGACTTCTTCCCCTTGTCCCCCTTGTCTCCCTTGTTCCCGTTGCCAGGCGTCGCGTCGCGCGTGCCAGCCTCTTCGCGTGCGGCGACCTCGCCCGCCTCGTCCGCAGAGGACGCACGGGTGCCTTCGCCTAGCTCTTCGTCACGAGGCTCCGGTGCTTCGACTTCGGCGCTCGCCTCCGTCGTTACGTTCTCGGCCTCTTCGACTTGGCTTTGCGCGGGCTTTTTGGAGTTCGCCTTCTTGCGCTTCGTCACATTTCGTCCTTGGAGGGCGGCTCGTCCCCTGGGCTCTCGCCTTCGTCACCCTCCACGCTTGCGCCCGCTCCTGTGGAGGCTCCTGCGCTTGCGTCGTCGTGAGGAGTATCGTCGCCGTCGTTGATCGTGCCTGGGTTGTGCTCCTGCTCGACGCTCTCGTCCAGTCGGGGCAACTCGGCCGCGCTCTCGCTTTTTTCGAGCGGGGCCGTCGAGGGGCCTTCGGCCGTGCTGTCTTCGATGCTCTCCCCAGTTTCGATCGCCGAGGCCGGCCTGTCCAAGAACTCGGCCAAGAAGTCGGGACGTTCCTCCTCCTCGGAGTTTTCCCCAGGGGCCTCGGAGCTGCCCTCCGGGGCACTTTCGTCGCCGAAAAGGTCGTCGTCGTCGTCGTCGGCCAGGCTGTCGAGGCCCTCGAGTCCTTCCAGGCCTTCGAGCCCCTCGAGCCCCTCGACCCCCTCGGCACCGAAGATCTCCTCGACCACGGCCGAGGCGTCGAACCGGGCGACGGGCGCGTCTTCGTCGAGCTCGTCGAGGTCCTCGTCGTCGCTCCCGCTCACCTCCTCGGAGGCGTCGCCGGCCGGCGCTTCGATAACTGTGTCACCTGTGCCGCCCGTCGGCGCTCCCTCCGGAGCCGCGGCCTGTTCCACGACGCCGGGGTGGAGCGCGTGGGACTCGTCTTCGCTCAGCGACTGAGCCGTGAACTCGACGTAGATGGGCGCGTCGGGGTCGGCCTGGAAGAGGCGCGTCATCCGGAGCTTCGTCATCTCGAGGAGCGCGAGGAACGTGATGACCAGGTCGAACCGCGTGATCAGCCCCTCGAAGAGATCTTCGAAGGCGACGCGGCGCTTCACGCGCAGCACGTCGACGAGCTCGTTGATGCGATCGGTGAGCGTCATGCGCTCGTGCACGATGTCGTGCGTGAGCTTGACCTTGCTCCTCGAGAGGATTCCCTGGAACGCTTCGACGAGGGAGAAGAGCGGTACGTCGGCGAGGGGCGGAAGGCCGGTTTGGACGGCCTCTTCGAGCTTCACGCCGCGAAGGAACACGTCGCGGCCGGCGACGCCGCGCGCCTGGAGATCCGCGCCCGCTTGCTTGTACTTCTGGTACTCGAGCAGGCGCTTGATCAGCGCTTCGCGCGGATCTTCCTCTTCGCCGGCGAGCGCGTCGTCCTCCTGACCCGGCGGCGGCGCAGGCAAGAGCATCTTCGATTTGATGTGCGCCAGCGTGGCGGCCATCACGAGATACTCGCTCGCAAGGTCGAGGTCGATGAGCTCCATCACGGCGAGGTACTCGAGGTACTTTTCCGTGACGAAGCTGATCGGGATGTCGAGGATGTTGAGTTCGTGCTTTTGACAGAGGTGTAGAAGCAGATCGAGGGGACCCTCGAACGTCGGTAGGCTGACCGAATACGCGCCTACTTGCGGTTGCTCACCATGCTCTGCTTCTGACGCTTCTGACACTGCGGGCTTCGCTTAGAGGAGCCTGGGCGCGGCTTCAAGAGGCAGCCGTCCAGCTCCGCAGCCCTGACTGGGCAACCGAGTCTGACGAAATCTGGGGCTCAAATCACCCCTGAACGCGTGTCTTTTTCGAGGCCGTCTGGTGCGTCCTCGGGAGGGGTCGCAGCGGCAGGCGCCCTCGCGCCCCGCGCGGCTTTTCATACCGATATCCGGGAGGTGTGAGCGAGCCCGGCAATCAGCTAGGATGACCTGCGTGAACGAGGCAGTCGCGCTCGCGTCGAAGGTCTGTACGGCGTGCGGAGCACGCTACCCGGGCGACGCCTTGTTCTGCCCTGCGGATGGCACTCCGCTTCAGAGTGCGCGGACCGCGAGCCAGGACACGGAGGACGACCCTTACCTCGGCCAGGAGCTCTCCGGTCACATCGAAATTCGACAGCTGATCGGGATCGGGGCCATGGGGCGCGTCTACCGCGCCTTCCAGAAGGGCATCGACCGTGACGTCGCCGTCAAGGTCCTCCACCGCGAGCTCAGCGCCAACAACCAGCTCGTCTCGCGCTTCACCCGCGAAGCCAAGGTGGCCTCGCGGCTCTCGCATCCGAACGTCGTTCAGGTCCTGCTTGCCGGACAGCTGCCCGACCGCGCGCTGTACATGGTCATGGAGTACCTGGATGGTCTCTCGCTCCAGAGCGCGCTCGCGGCGGCCGGTGGAGCGATGCCCATGTCCCGCGCGCTCCACATCGGCTTGCAGCTCTGCGAGGCGGCGGGCGAGGCGCATGCGCAAGGCATCGTTCATCGGGATCTGAAGCCCGAGAACGTCATGCTCGTCCGCCGAGGCGTCGACGAGGACTTCGTGAAGGTCCTCGACTTCGGCATCGCGCGCATCAACTGGGGCGAGCAATCGGTGGCCACGCAGGCGGGGCTCATCTTCGGCACGGCCCGCTACATCTCACCGGAAGGTGCCCAAGGTACGGTCGTCGGTCCTCCCAGCGACGTCTATTCGATCGCCACGCTCTTCTACCAGATGCTGTCGGGGCGCACGCCGTTCGACAGCGATCAAGCCGTCGGGTTGCTCGTGGCGCAAATCCACGACGCACCGCCCTCGCTCCGTTCGATTGGACGCTCGGCGTACGTTCCACAGCCGATTTGCGATGTCATCATGGCGAACCTCGCGAAGGACCCGAAGGCACGCGCGCAAGACGCTCGCTCCTTCGGTCACGCCATCGTCGACGCGGCGAGGCAGGCGGGGCTCGCGCCGGACGACATCTCGCGTCCGATCCTGCACCGCCGTCCGAGCGTGATGCAGCTGCCGCCCACGGAGCGCACGCAGGCGCACGAGCTCACGCCCGAGCTGGCCATGCGTTTGGCGCCACCGTCTTTGGCGCCGGTCAACTCGCCGACGCGCGTCGAGCCACGTCCGTCCCCGACCGGCCCGCAGATGGCGGCGACGGCGAAGTGGGAGCCGCCGGAGGAATTCCAGGCGAGGCTCGCCGGGCTGTCGAATCCATCGGGAAGTCCGTCGCCACACCCGAACACGCGAACGGTCATCGAGGAGCCCGCACGTCCGTCGGGCATCCTGCACCTGGCGCCCAATTCGCGGAACGTCGCGTTCGAAAACCGTGGTTCGGGCAGTACCGAGATCACCGATCCGCCGCCGGTACGCACGCGAACGCCGTCGAGCGTCGATACCACGCTCGACGATGCGAGCAGTGAGCCGGTGATGTATCCGGCGTTCCCGCCGCCGCCCTCGAGCGTTCCGAAGCACACCGCACCGGGCGATCGACCCGCGCCTACGCATTACGCCGCCCCGCTTCCGTCGGCCACGCCACTGCCCGTGGCTCCGCGGAGCGAGGAATCGTTGCCGATCACGCGTCCGCGCACGCAGCCGCCACAAACGCTCGCGCCTTCGGTTCCGCCGGGGCCTCGTCGCACGCGCGCCGTTCTCTTCGTTGTCCTCTGCTTCGTGCTCGGCGCGGGGCTCGCGGCGGTCATCGCATGGCGCATGGGCCGGCTCGGAACGGACGACGGCGCGACCGAAGATCGTTACGTCGCACGCGCGACCGAGGCGATGTTCAAGAATCGGTTCGTGGAGCCGCCCGGCGAGAACGTCCGCGACATCACGAGCGAAGGACTCAAGCGCTGGCCGAACGCCCCGCGCTTGCTCGACGTCCGGATGCGTGCAGCGAACGAGCTTGTGACGCAGGCCATTGCGCAGCGCGCCGCCGGTGACGTGGCCGAGGCCTTGCGCATCGCCAAATCGGCCCACGAGCTCGATCCGAACGACGCATCGTCGAAGAGGCTCGTCGATCAGTACGAGGGCGAGCTCGCGAACTTCGCTGCGTCGAGCGCGCCGCCGCTCAAGCCCGCTCCGCCGGTGAACGGCAAGGTTCCATCCGTGGCGGCGTCTCCGGTCGTGCCCGTGAACGGCGCCTACAAGGTTCTGCTCGATCTCAACATCGCGCAGCCGCGCATCGGCCAGACCGTCGAGTTCACGGCGCGCATCGCACCGGCCAAGGGCACCTTCGAAGAGCCGGTCTTCATCATCACCGGACCAGGCATTGCCGGCGTTCGCATGCCCGCCCAGGCGGTGCAACCGGGCGTCTACAAGGGCGCTTACGCGTTCCTCGAAGGCGGCAAGTTCGAGATCGTCTTCTCCACGCAGGCTGATCACAAGCCGCTTCGCGCGACGCGCTCGCTCGTCGCCGGGGATGCGCCCGCGCCGAAGCCGCCTGCGGAGGCGCCCGCGCCTACCACCCCGCCGGCTGCGCCCGCACCCACGCCGAGCGTGAAATGGATGTAGAATGCATGCTCTCGAGGCATGCTCGTGCGTGGGCCCTCGTCGCGCTCTCGCTCGTCGTTCCTTCTGCAGCACGCGCCGACGAGCCTCCGCCCGAGCCGAAGCCCAGCGACGTTCCTCCCGGCTCGCCAAACGACGTTCGCGCGACGGCACGCATGGTCGCCGTCGTCAGGGCGGGGGAGGCGCCGGCTCGTTCGGATGCCGCCCTCGCTCGCATCATCGATCGGCCGCACACCATCGCCGAGCTCGAGGCGGGCTTCATCGCTCTCCCCACCGCGCCGATCTCGGCCGGCCAGCGCGGAGGCGACACGCCGTTCGTCGGCAAGATCGGTCGAGGCGACGCCACGCTCCAGACCGGTCTGCACATCCTCTATCGCTGGAACCGCAGCTTTGCCGTCGGCGCGGGCGCCATCTTCGCGCCGAGCCCCACGTCGGACGACGAGTACGGCGGTCTCTCGGGCCTCAAACGCACGCACTCGCGCAGCTACCTCTTCATGGGAGCCGAGGGGCGCTGGATCCCGGTCCACTACAAATACGTCGAAGCGTGGGTGGGCGCGTCGGCGGGCGCGGTGGTCGTCGCCGATCGCTTCACCACCGAGGCGGCGCCTTCGGTGCCCCCCATTCTCGGCAACCGCGAAGTGACGGTTCGTACGGAAGGGCTTGCTCTCGGCGCGACGGTCGGCGGCAGCTACTACCTGAGTGAGAACTGGATCGCAGGCGTCACGCTGCGCGGTTACGGGTGGTTTCTCCCCGACAGTCCTCGCTGCTCGGCCATCGGAGACTGCGCAACGCTCACGAGCGCCGTCGCAGCAGTGGAGTTCGGGCTCACCATCGGCTACCGACTCCCCTTGTGAAGGAGTCCAACACCAGTCCGAACGAGACGGCGCGAGACGAGGCAGTCGAAAGCGCTTTCCCCCTGAATTTGCCTGCCGATCGTACGCAAAGCCGTGCGCTCATCGACGAGCTCGGCCGCTACGTCGTGGCCGAACCTCGACCGTTCGCGATCGACCTCGCGAAGTCGGAAGGCATGTACCTCGCGACCGTCGACGGCGATCGCATCTGCGATTGGGCCGGCTACTTCGGCGCCAAGCTCGTCGCGCACAATCATCCGCGCCTCTACGAGCCATCGTACGTGCAGCGCTTGGTCGTCGCCGCGAACAACAAGGTAGCGAACCCCGACTTTCTCACGCCCGAGTGCGTGGCCTACTACCGCGAGCTCGCGAGCATCGCTCCGCGTGCGATGCGCAGTCCGTCACTCGAGATCTACGTCGTGAACTCCGGCGCCGAGGCGGTGGAGAACATGATGAAGTATCTCATCAACCTCCATCACGAGCGTCTGCTCGCGCAGGGCAAGCGTCCGGGCGCCCGCCGCTTCGTGCACTTCGATCAGGCCTTCCACGGGCGCACCATCTTCGCGCTCAACGTGACGCGGCTCTCGCACGATCCGGTCATGACGAAGGACTTCGAAGGTCTCGTCGGCACGAACATCCAGGTGCCGTTCCCGGCGATGGACTCCTCGCTCTCGGCTGCCGAGAACGCCGAGCGAGAGCGCGAGAGCCTGAAGGCCATCGAGGAGGCCTTCGTTCGTCATGGCGACGAGATCGTCTCCGTCATCGTCGAGCCGCTCCAGGGGGCGGGTGGTCATCGCGTCGCGACGCCCGGCTTCTTCGCGAAGCTGTCGGCGCTCTGTCATCTACACGGCGTCCAACTGGGCTTCGACGAAGTGCAGACCGCAGGCGGTCAGACGGGCAGCTCGTTCGCGATCGACGCCTTCGATCTCCCGCATCCGCCGCAAGCGGTCGCGGCCGGCAAGAAGCTCGGCAACGGCGTCGTGTACATGCAGCGTCCGATGCGCGACCACGGCGTGCTCGACTCGACGTGGGGCGGCACCCTCGCGGACATGGTTCGTTTCGTCCAGGAGATGGCCATCGTGCGCGACGAGAAGCTCGTCGAGCAGGTTCCGGAGAAGACCGCCCATCTCGTCGACGTTCTGACGACGATCGAGAAGGACTTCCCCGAGCTCGTCACCAACATTCGCGGCTACGGCCTCTATCAGGGCTTCACGCTGCGCGCGCCGATCCAGAAAGGTGCATTCGTCACGCGTGCGCTCGAAGAAGAGCGCACGCTGCTGCTCGGCGCAGGTTCGGACAGCATTCGCCTGCGTCCGCACTTGCACGTGACGTCGAAGGACATCGACGATCTCGGCAAGACCCTGCGACGCGTGCTGCAGCGATCGGCCTAAGCCTCGCTCGCCGGCGGCACGCGGGAAGCGAGCGTTCTGTCGGCGAGCCTCGTTCGCGCTCGCGAAGGCGCCGGCTCGCCGCTTCCGAGTGAGCATGCTCACGGCCGCGAGCCTCGGCGTCGTCGCCGGCGGCATTCTTGGTGGCATCGGGTGGTGGGCGACGGCCAACCCGTTCGTGCTGCTCGGTGCGGCGGCCTTCGGGCTTCTCGTCGGCGTCATGGTCTTCGGTGCCTGGAAGAAGCCCGACGACGGAGCTTCGGAAGCGCCCGAGCGCCGCGACGTGTGGCTGTAACGCCTCGCCCGCTCCCCATGCGGCCTCTGCATGGGGCACGTGGGTTGCAACTCCGAGCGGTATGACGGTTGCGGTCGGTCAGCAGTTCGAGACCGACCTGCCCACACGCATGGATCGGCTGCCGTGGTCGCGCTGGCATTGGCGCGTCGTGGTCGCGCTCGGCATCACGTGGATGCTCGACGGCCTCGAGGTCACGCTGGTGGGCGCAATTGCGCCAACTCTGACGGCGCCCGACACGCTTCACCTGACCGAATCGCAGATTGGCAATGCCGCGACCGCCTACCTCGCCGGTGCCATCGCCGGGGCGCTCGTCTTCGGTCGTCTGACGGACAAGTTCGGTCGTAAGCGCCTCTTCTTCGTGACGCTCGGCGTGTACCTGTCGGCCACGCTTGCCACGGCGCTGTCCTGGAACTTCGCGTCGTTCGCACTCTGTCGAGCCGTGACCGGCGCAGGCATCGGCGGCGAGTACGCGGCCGTCAACTCGGCGATCGACGAGCTCTTGCCGGCGCGCGTCCGAGGGCGCGCCGATCTCGCGATCAACAGCACGTACTGGCTCGGCACCGCGCTCGGGTCGCTGATGACGCTCCTGCTCCTCGATTCGCACTTCGTTCCGCGTTCGATCGGGTGGCGCTGCGTCTTCGTCCTGGGGGCGCTCATCGGGCTCTCGGTCCTCGCCTTGCGCCGTCACGTCCCCGAGAGTCCACGCTGGCTCCTCCTGCATGGCCGCCTCGGCGCCGCCAAGGAGGTCGTCACGGGAATCGAGCGCGAAGTGTCGGCCTCGACCCACGAAGATCTCTCCTCGGCTTGCAAGCCGAGGAAGATGGAAGCGAAGGGCAGCGTGACCTTCCGATCCATCGCCCGCGTGCTTTTGCGCCGTCACCTCCGGCGGACGATTCTCGGCCTCTCGCTCATGGTCGCGCAGGCGTTTGCCTACAACGGCGTGTTCTTCACCTACGCGCTCGTGCTGACCAGATTCTACGGGGTCTCGCCCGCGCGCATTGGCCTCTATCTCCTGCCTTTCGCCGCCGGGAATCTGCTCGGGCCGCTCTTGCTCGGACGCCTCTTCGACACCATTGGGCGCCGCACCATGATCGCGCTCACGTACGGCGTCGGCGGCGTACTCATCGCGGTCGCCGGTTACGGTCTCGTGGGCGGCTGGCTCACGGCGACGACGCAGACGCTCGTGTGGTGCATCGTGTTCTTCGTCGCCTCGGCCGCCGCGAGCTCGGCCTATCTCACCGTGAGCGAGCTGTTCCCCGTCGAGCTCCGCGGCATGGCCATCGCGCTCTTCTATGCCGTTGGAACGGCCATCGGCGGTCTCGTTGCGCCATCGCTCTTCGGAGCGCTCATCCAGACGGGCGAGCGTTCGAAGGTCTTCATCGGCTATGCGCTCGGCGCCGCGCTCATGGTCGGCGCCTCGATCGTCACCATCTTTTTCGGCGTCCAAGCCGAACAGAAGTCACTCGAAGCGTTGAGTGGCGTCGAAGCCGACGAAGCGAATCGGAAGTAACGTCTTGGTTCAATTGCAAATCGGCAAACGCGGCCAATGCGGCCAATGCGGCCAATGCAAACGCGGACACGCCAGACAAGGAAAAGCCGGCGCGCCGAGCCCGCGACGCAGGAGGAGGCAGGAGGAGGCAGAAGGTGAAGGTGTACGGGAAGGCGAGTTGTTTCGCTTTCGCCGGAAGAATTTCCCCAAACGGATTCATGAGTGGTGATAGCGATCAAACTTGGAGTACTGCCGTCTTGCTGTCGCGAACGCGGGCAGGCGCTCCAGGAGGACGCTTTTGTACGCGCGCGCCGTTCGGCTGCTTCCGCTCTGCCTCGTCACGTTCTTCGTCTTCGCCGCCGCCTGTGGAGGCGTCGACGACGGGTCCACCTTCCACGCCGAAGCCGGAGCTGGCGACAACCCGCCTGACACCCCGGCGCCTGGATTCGGCGATACGGACAGCGGCTCCGCGGACTCCGGCATCGTCGACGCCTGCACGGGCGACGCCTGCGAAAGCACGGTGATGTGTGGCGACGGCCTCATCGGCGCCGGAGAGCAGTGCGATGACGGCAACAGCATCCCGGGCGATGGCTGTTCGGGCGTCTGCCAGATCGAGCCGGGCTACACGTGCCCGACGCCTGGGCAACCCTGCATCTACACCGTCACGCAGACCTGCGGTGACGGGAAGATTCAAGGTAGCGAAGAATGCGACGACGGCAACAAGGCCGACGGCGATGGTTGCTCGATGGGCTGTCAGGTCGAGCCGGGTTACTCCTGCGCGGCACCCGGCACGCCGTGTACGCCGATCGTCGTTCCCGTCTGCGGTGACGGTACGGTCAACAATGGCGAGCAGTGCGATGACGGAAATACGTCACCCGGTGACGGCTGCACTGGCACCTGCAAGCTCGAACTCGGCTGGACGTGCCCGACGCCGGGTGTGGCCTGTACGAAGCTCCTCTATTGTGGTGACGGCGTCGTCTCGAACACCGAGGCTTGCGACGACGGCAACGCGGTGCCGGGCGATGGCTGTTCGGGCGTGTGCTCGATCGAACCCGGCTACGCGTGCCCGAGCCCCGGCGTGCCGTGCTCGAAAATCTGGATTTGCGGAAACGCCCAGATCGATCCCGGTGAGCCATGCGACGACGGCAACACGGTTGGCGGCGACGGTTGCTCGGCCGACTGCTCGACCGTCGAGCCCGGCTACACGTGCCCGAGCGTGAACGGCGCCGGCGGACCGTGCACGAAGGCCTCGAACAACATGTGTGGCGACGGCATCCTTGCTGGCGTCGAACAGTGTGACGACGGCAACACCGGCAGCGGCGACGGTTGCAGCGCGACCTGCACCGTCGAGCCGGGGTACACGTGCCCGACGGTCGGCATGGCCTGCAAGAAGATCGCCTTCTGCGGTGATGGCGCCGTCAACCTCGACCTCCTCGAGCAATGCGACGACGGCAACACGACGAGCGGCGACGGATGCAGCGCGACGTGCACGATCGAACCGAACTACGTCTGCCCGGTTCCGGGGACGAACTGCGTCAGCACGGTCAAGTGCGGCGACGGCAAGGTCGGCGGCACCGAAACGTGCGACGACGGCAACACCGTGTCGGCCGACGGTTGCTCCTCGACATGCCAGGTCGAGGCAGGATGGCAGTGCCCGAACGGGGGCGCCAAGTGCATCGCCAAACAATGCGGTGATGGCATCGTCGCCGGCAACGAGCAGTGCGACGACGGTAACGTCGCCTCCGGCGACGGATGCAGCTCCACGTGCACGCTCCAGCCCGGCTTCGCCTGCGCGGTGGTCGCGCGGAAGTCGGTTTGCCATGCCACGAAGTGTGGCGACGGCACCAAAGAAGGCTTCGAGCAGTGCGACGACGGCAATCTGATCCCCTACGACGGTTGCTCGCCCACGTGCACGATCGAGCCGACGTGCAAAGGCGGCACCTGCACGGCGACGTGCGGCGATGGTCTGAAGTTCCCGCAAGAGCAGTGCGACGACGGCAACACGATCGACGGCGACGGGTGCAGCTCGACGTGCACCATCGAAGTCGGCTGGTCGTGCACGGCGCAGAACCAGACGCCTCCGACGTCGCTCGTCATCCCGATTCTGTATCGAGACATGCTTTACAGCGGAACGACCGGCGGCCATCCGGACTTCGAGGCCTTCTCGGGTAACGGCGCGCAAACCGGATTGGTGAACGCGACGCTCGGGACGGACAGCGAGCCCGTGTGGCGGTCGAACGTTGCGACGAACACGGGGAGCACGCAGCTCACGGGCTCCACGAACTTCTGCTGGTGGTACCACCAGAAGGACTGCAACGGCCCGAACTCGGTCAACCCGTACGCGAAGCTCGTCTACCTCGACGCGACGTCCAAACCGACGACGCTGACGCTCTCGCAGACATCGCCGAACGTCTATCAGTACACGACGCAGAACTTCTATCCGATCGATGGCCTCGGGTGGAACGCGGGAGCGAACCCGCAGACGACGTCGAGCTGCGGAAACACCCACAACTACGCGTTCACGAGCGAGCTCCACTATCCGTTCACCTATTCCAAGAGCTCGTCTCCGACGTTCTCCTTCACGGGTGACGACGACGTGTGGGTCTTCATCAACGGCCACCTCGCCGTCGATCTCGGCGGTCTGCACCCGCCTGCGAGCGCTGACGTTACGCTCAACACGGCGACCGCGAACAACCTCGGCCTCGTCGACGGCGGCATGTACTCGATCGACCTCTTCCAGGCCGAGCGTCACTCGTGCGGCTCGACCTATACCCTCACGCTCAGCGGTTTCACGCGCACGGTCAGCACCTGTTCGCCGATCTGCGGCGATGGCGTCGTTGCAGGCAACGAGGTTTGCGACGACGGCAAGAACGACGGCACCTACGGCTCGTGCTTGCCGGGCTGTCTCGGTCGCGCAGCGTTCTGCGGTGACGCCACCGTGCAGAAGCCTGCGGAGGTCTGTGACGACGGCACGAACGCCACCGTCTACGGCGGCACGGGCAAGGTGTGCGGCCCCGGCTGCAAGTTCGCCCCCTATTGCGGGGACGGCGTCGTATCGAATGGCGAGCAGTGTGACGAAGCCACCGGCAACGGCTCCGGCTACGGACACTGCACGGCGGGCTGCACGCTCGGTCCGCGTTGCGGCGACGGCATCAAGAACGGCACCGAGCAGTGCGACGACGGCATCACCAACGGCGCCAGCAACGACAAGTGCAAGGCCGACTGCACCCTCAAGTGCGGTGACGGTACGGTGCAACCGGGCGAGCAATGTGACCTCGGCGCGAGCAAGAACGTCGGTGGCTACAACGGGTGCAATGCGGACTGCACGCTGAGCGCTCGTTGCGGCGACGGCGTGAAGAACGGAACCGAGCAATGCGACGACGGCAAGAACGACGGTAGCTACGGCACGTGCAACGCGGACTGCACGACGGCCAACTACTGCGGTGACAACAAGCTGACGAGCCCGCCCGAGACGTGCGACCTCGGCGCGAGCAACAGCGCGACCGCCTACGGAAAGACGGCCTGCACGAACCGCTGCACACCGGCTCCGTATTGCGGAGACAAGGCCGTGGACGGTCAGTTCGGCGAGACGTGCGACGACGGCAAGAACAGCGGTCAGCCGGGATCGTGCACGGCGGATTGCAAGTCGGCCGTTCCGCTCCAGAGCTGCGGTAACGGCAAGATCGATCCGCCGGAGCAATGCGACGACGGCGCGAACAATGGCACGGCCAACGACAAGTGCGATGCTCGCTGCCGACTGAAGTGCGGTAACGGCTTCAAGGATACCGGCGAGCAGTGCGATAACGGCACGAACGACGGCAGCTACGGTACGTGCAACCCGAACTGCTCGCTCGCCAGCTACTGCGGGGACGGCATCAAGAATGGCCCCGAGCAGTGCGACCAGGGCGCGAACGACATTCCGGTCGCCACGGCCTACGGTCCTGGCGTGTGCACCACCGCGTGCATGTTCGCCCCGTACTGCGGTGACGGCCGCGTGCAGTCGCAATTCGGCGAGCAATGCGATGGCACGCCGAACTGCGATACGAGCTGCCGCATCATCGGACCCAAGTGACGTTGCGTTGACCCGCGGGCGCGCGTCGAGCCTCCAGCGACGCGCGCCCGGCCAACTTCTTCTTGCGACGCGCCGCTTTTCTCGGACGCGTAGCCGACCCCTCGAAGCGCACGCGCGCGCTGATAGGTGCGCTTACCACCGCGTGCGGATCGCGACGTCGAGCTTGTGCCGCCGCGACGCCTCGACGCATTCTGTTGCACCACGCGCTGACGAGCGCTCCCTACCGTCGAGGAAACGTGAAGCTTCGCTCCATCATTTCGGTCGGTCTCGTCGTGTCGATGCTCGCGTCTCTCCTCCCGCGAACAGCCCATGCCCAGGAGGTCGAGGCCGCGTCATCTTCGGAGGTGAAGATCGCGGAGAGCCCGCCGGACGTTCTCGCGCTGACCTCGAAGGTCTTCGCATCGCAAACCGCCGACGCGATTGCACGAGGTCCGATCTCGATGATCCACGGAACGCCCAACATGATTCCCGTCAGGCTCTCTCGGGGGGCGAAGACCGCGATCATCGTGGGAGCCATCGTAGGCGGCGTCCTGATTCTGGCCGGCGTCCTCGTGCTGAGCAAACCGGGCAAACACATCTAGCGACCGACGCAGAGCTCCGAAAAGAACGCGCGAGCGTCGACAAGCGAGCTCGCGCGGCTTTCCGATGGGATTTCGGGAGGAATCAGGCCCCCTCTGGTTGGGGGCAGGGCGCCTAGTGGGCGGCGGCACACTCCGCGTCGCGGATGAAGTCTTCGAGGATGAGCGTGAAGCGAATCGGATCCTCGTAGTGGAGCGCGTGGCCGGCGTGCTGGACGTAGCGGACATGCCCGTCGTGGAGCGTGGGGATGCTCGGGGCAAGCGCGTCCATGTACGCCGGGTTCACGAACGCGTCTTCGCTCCCGAGGGCGAGCTCGACGGGAACGTGGAGATTTCGGATGACGGCGACCTCGTCGAGCGTCGTCGGATCCTGTCCGGTGCCTGCGAGGTAGACCGCGGTGCGCGTGTTCGGATCGGTGCGAAGGCCGTCGGCGATCATGAACTGCGGAACGTTCCGGTAGTTCGGGCGAAAGAACGCCGTCACGTAGTCGGTGATCTGCTGCTGCGTAAGTCCGGCGATGAAGCCGTAGCTCACGGCAGGCCCGGCATAGCTCTCCGTAGGTGAGAGGAACGCCGGGGGGAGCGTCGGCGTGTAGCCCACGGGCGCGGTGCCGAAGAGGAAGAAGCCCTTGGCATTCGGGAGAAGAGGCGCGGCCTGCAACGCGAGGTCGCCGCCGAGGCTCCAGCCGACGACGATGCCGTCGGCCACGCCCGTCTGCTGGGCGACGTAGGCGATCTCCTGCGCGAAGAATGCCGTCGAGTACGAAGCGGCGTTGTCCGATTCACCGTAGCCGCTCAGATCGACCGCCACGAGATGGCGCTTCGACCCGAGCGGGCCCTCGAGGATCCGCTTGTACGAGTCGGCTGCCGAGGTGTTTCCGTGCAGGAGCAGAATGCCCGGCCCTTCGTGGCCGCGGCTCTCGTAGACGGCGACCTTGTTCCCGTTGAAATGGAGATACCGCGTGGGATGCAGCTCTCCTGCGAATGCATCCCCTGCGAAGAAAGCGGTCGACGAAGCAAACGCGACGAGTCCGACCAACAGCTTGTTCATGATTCCTCCGAATCGGATCGCCATGTTCGTGAATTGCTACGACGTAAATCAATTGCTTAATTGACGATCGATTGTGGGATATTGGGCATACGTAGGCACGCGTACGATCATTCGTCGCGGTGCACGTAGGTACGAAGTATCCCGGTCGATCTCGTCGTTCGATCCTCGAACGAGGATGCTCCCGATCAACGGAGCCTGACCCGTCTCGGTGTCACAAACGATGGATTTGGAAATCGGAGTTCGGAGGAATCAAGAGTGGGTCGTGCGATGTGGGCGTTTGCGCTCGTTCGACACGCGCGCTTCACGCGAGGGCGTGCTCGAACCCTCCCGGGCCTTCGACCACGATGCGGATCAGCTCACGTCCGGGCTTGGAGACGAGCTCCCGTCCCAGCTCCAACGCATGTTCGACGGCGCGCTCGCGCGTGCAGAGCCAGTCGATGAGCGGCCGGGTACGACCGTCGAGCGAGACCTCCCAACGTAGGTTGCGGAAACGAACGCAGATGGTGTGCGTGGGAGGCGCCGCGGCCGGAACCTGGCGCGACGTGTGCCCCCCGAGATTGGCGAGCTTGTGCATGGGGCGAAGCATGCGCTCGCGGAGATCAAGACGCCGTCAAAACGGGCGTCGACGGGCGAGGGCGGTTCGGATCGCGGCTCGGAGCGGCTCAGATCGCGTTGCGCACGGCCGTTGCTACGAGCGCTGCCAGCCGCTCGAGAACGACCGCGACGACCGCGAGCAAACCAAGTGCCCGCACCGGAGCAAACAGGGCATGAACCTGCGCCGGAGATGCCGAGCGAGCGATGAGGGCGAACGCAACCTCGAGCACGACCGCCGCAGCAAGGACCGGGCCGCCAATCGCGACGGCCAGACCGATGCCGGCGACGAGGTCGTGCGAGGCCGCAAGAAGCGGATGGGCGGGGAGCTCCGTTTGCGCCAGCGCACTCGCGGCGCGCGCCGGGCCGCCGGTCGCCAGGAACACCACACTTCCGAAGAGCGAGAGCAGGATGCCGAAGCCGGCGGCGCGTCCTTCGACGACCGCGAGACCTTGGCCATCGTTCGCTCCTCGGAGCGAGTCCACGACACCACCGGCCATCGTCGCTGCCCAGAGCGGGATGGACGCTGCGAGGGCTACGGGAAGGCCCAGGAGAATCTGCTCGAGCGCGAGCACGACCCACGGGAGATGGCGCTCCGTCATCACGATCGGAACGAGCGACGGGTAGATGCCTGCCGCGATCGCGAGGGCGAGGATGCCTCGCGCCGGCGTGGGCAGCGCCTTGAGGCCGAACGCCGGCACCAAGCTCACGGTCGGAAACACGCGTGCCCACGCAAGACCCACGGCCTCGAGTTGGCCCGTGTCGAGATGAAGGCCGTCGTCGAACGGCGGAGGCAGGCCCGGTAAAGCCATCGAGGCAGACACTCTTTCCAGACGCCAGAGGTGCGTCAATCCCGAGCCATGCCGCGAAGTGCTTTTTGCACGTTCACCCGGGAAAAAGAGCCCTCCGATGCTTGACGGCCCCGGGGGACCGTGAGCATTTCGGGGGCCCATGGCACTCGATCTCTCGACCGTCGATAAGCCCGGCACCCCCACTGCGTTCACGTACACGTGGAAGGACGTTGCGCTCTACGCGCTCGGCATCGGCGCCAAGAAAGACGAGCTCGATTACGTCTACGAGGGCCGCGGTCCGAAGGTCATTCCGAGCTTCGCGGTCGTGCCGATGTTCCAGCCGATGTTCGAGATGGTCGCCAAGACGGGCGGCGATCTCGCGATGGTCGTGCACGGCGCGCAGCGCGTCCGCCTGCACGGTGCGCTCGCTCCGTCGGGCACCATCACCACCACGGCGAAGATTCGCGGCATCTACGACATGCGGAAGTTCGCGGTCGTTCTGATCGACGCCGAGGGCAAAGACGCCTCGGGCAAGCTGCTCTTCGACACCACCTCGCAGATCATTTTCCGAGGCGAAGGTGGCTGGGGTGGCGAGCCGCCGCCGAAGGAGGAGAAGTTCGTCGAGCTCCCCAAGGGCAAGCCGGCCGACTTCCGCATCGAGGAGACGACGTCGCCGGAGCAGGCGCTGCTCTACCGCCTCTCGGGTGACGTGAACCCGCTTCATGCCGATCCCGAGTTCGCGGCGCGCGTGGGCTTCACGCAGGGCCCGATCCTCCACGGCCTCTGCACGTATGGCTACATGGTCCGTCACGTCGCGAAGGGCGCGTGCGGTGGCGACGCGACGAAGATCACCGGCTTCGAAGGCCAGTTCCGCCGCCCCGTGTGGCCGGGCGACACGCTCGTCACCGAGGGCTGGAAGGTCGCGCCGGGCAAGATCGCGCTCCAGGTCAGCGTCAAAGAGCGCAACGAGAACGTGATGGCCGGCTGCTGGGCCACCGTTCTCGAGTAGGGCGCGGAATGACGCGGAATGGTCTCTAAATAACGCGACGCAAAAGAGCGCGAGCGCAGGGCTAGCCGATACGACGCGTCGGCACTAAGGTCCACGGCCTAACTCACCCATCGCACCAAGCTCTTCTCGCTCTTCGAGCGGGAAGGGTGGGCGGCAAGGTCGGAGGAACTGTCATGGCCAAGCTCTCGAAGTCGATCGTCATCGTTGGTGCCAAGCGCACTGCATTCGGCACGATGCAGGGGTCCCTCAAGGCGCTGTCGGCGAACGATCTCGCCGTCCACGCGGCCAAGGCCGCGCTCGCCCAGTCGGGAGTGGCCGCGGACGCCATCGGTCACGTCATCGTCGGCAACGTCATGCAGACGAGCCCCGACGCGATCTATTGCGCGCGTCACGTGGGCCTCAAGGCCGGGCTGCCGATCACCACCCCTGCGCTCACCGTGAACCGCCTCTGCGGCTCGGGCTTCCAGGCCGTCATCAACGGCGCCGAGCAGCTCCTCCTCGGCGAGACCGAAGCGGTGCTCGTCGGCGGCACCGAGAACATGACGCAGGCTCCGCACGTCCTCCGCGGCGGCCGCGAGGGGTGGTCGTTCGGCAAGGCTCCGGCGGTCGAAGACTCGCTCTGGACGGCCCTTACCGACAGCTACACGAACACGCCCATGGCCGTCACTGCCGAGAACCTCGCGGTGAAGTACGGCATCTCGCGCGCGGATTGCGACGCGTACGCGCTCATGAGCCAGCAGCGCTGGGCGGCGGCGAACGAGAAGGGCCTCTTCAAGGACGAGATCGCGCCGATCGAGATCCAGCAGAAGAAGGCCACCGTGCAGTTCGCGGTCGACGAGCACGCGCGTCCGCAGACCACGCTGGAGACGCTCGCCAAGCTTCCGCCCGTCTTCAAGAAGGACGGCGTCGTGACGGCCGGCAACGCGTCGGGCATCTGCGATGGCGCCGCCATGCTCGTCCTCACCACCGAGGAGTTCGCCAAGTCGAAGGGCCTCAAGCCCCTCGCGCGCCTCGTGCAGTGGGGCGTCGCGGGCGTCGATCCCACGATCATGGGCATTGGTCCTGCCCCGGCGATCAAGAATGCGCTCGAGCGCGCCGCTCTCAAGCAGGCGGACATCGACCTCTTCGAGGTCAACGAGGCGTTCGCTCCGCAGTATATCGCCGTCGAGAAGGAGCTCGGCCTCTCGCGCGAGAAGACCAACGTGAACGGCGGCGCCATCGCCCTCGGTCACCCGCTCGGCGCGAGCGGCGCGCGCATCACCACGCACCTCGTCTACGAGCTCGCACGTCGCGGCGGCAAGTACGCCGTCGGCAGCGCCTGCATCGGCGGCGGCCAGGGCCTCGCCGTCATCCTCGAGCGCGTCTGATCGAGCGCGTCGAGAAAGCCTGAGCCAGACTCGCGCGGGCGGGGAGTCGTCGTCATGGCGCCTCCCCGCGTCCTTTTTGTCGAGCTTCGCCGCCACGCTCGTTGTGCGCGCGTGGCCGTGGCATGCTCTGCGCTTCGATGTCCGACCGTTCCGATTCGAGCCCGACGTCCGTGAGCTCGCCCGAAGTTTCAGGTGAAGGCGCCAACGCTCCTCGTCCGCTCACGCGTGAGCCGTCGCTGCCCGATGCGGGCATCTATTCGGGCGCGCCTTCCGCGGCGCCGTATCCGCTGAGCCGCATGGCGCCCTCGTTCGACCTCGTCGACGTGGCGGCCGAGATCCAGAAGGCCGACGCGATGCTCGCCACCGTCGCGGGCGGCAAGCTCGGTGTCATCGCCGACCAGATTCGACACCTGCAGGACGAGGCGCGCGCACTGCTCGAACGCGCACGTCGCGATGCGGAGCTCCATCGTGCGCGCTGCAACTTCGAGAAGAAGCCGGGCGGCGTCTATCATCTCTACCGCAAGGACGACGGCGAGCGTTGGTTCTCGCTCTTCGCGCCGTCGGAGTGGATTCGCCCGCAGCCTCAGACCTTCGAGGGCAGCTACCGCCTCGAGGCCGACATGTCCTTCACGCGCATCGACGGTGGCGAGACACGCTCCGCGCGCGAGACGGTGGATCTCGACGTTCGAGCGCTGCTTACGTCACGCTGAGAGACCAAGACGCGTGTAGGTCGCGCCGAGGCGAGCGGCGGGTTCTTCGTCGCGCTCGTAGCGCGACTTCGCCAAAGGCGACCCGCCGCGTGCAGCCGGGGGAGGCTCAAAACCGAAGGTTTTGAGGGGGCCTCCGGCCCCACAAGCCTAGCCGAGCTGTTCGACGAGCACGGCGCCCTGGGCTCGCGCTGCGTCGATGCTCGGCCACTCTTCGCCGGCGACGACACACCACTGGACCGCATTGCGCATCGTGCGAACCGCATCGAGCGCGGAGCGCAGGCTCGGAAACACCCAGGAGAGCTGTCCCGGCTCGACGTTGTGCCAGCCGTAGACGTACAGCGTCACGAGCGACGGGGGCGCCGCGGGGAGTGTGCTTGGCGAGTCGTCGCGACGGCAAACGAAGACGTCGGAGTGGTCCTGGCGAAGGGACTCCTCCGCATCGTGAACGCGCGGAAGCGCCGTTTCGACGGTCGACACGTCTCGTGGCGTGCCCGTAAGGGAGGGCACCGCGCTCAGCGTGGCGTGCATCATGGGCGCAGTTTCAGCGACGGCTGTGCCATTCGTGCGGCGGCTAGCCGAACTCTTGGAGCCTCTTTGTGCGCGGCGGAACAAGCCCATGGGGACCACCTCGCTTTTGGACCTGATGGGCTCGGACCACAAGGGTCGATCTTCAAAATCGTACGCCGCGACGCGTCGTGAGCTTGCTCGCCCTTCGCGCCGGACCGCTCTTGCCCCTGCTAGCATGCCTCTCGTGCGCGACGACGGCGGGGCCTCGCGAGGTCCCGGATCTCCTTCTTACAGCGGTGCGTTCGCAGGTCGTGTTTCGGACCTGCCACAGGCGTCGCTGACCGTCGGTGGAGAGCCTCGTCCATTCGTCGACGCGGGCGCCTCTTCTTCGGGGGCAGCACTGGCGCTCTCGTCGGGATCAGGCGGCTCACAGCGGCCGAGTGCCCCAGATGGTTCAGCTCCGCCCGTGCGAGGTCCGCGCGCGCAGGCCGGCTGGGCGTTCGTGCCTCTTGCTCCTCTGGTGGTCGTCGTCGTGGGCCTCGCGGTGGCGATATCGATCGGCCTCGTCGGCCTCGACCATCTTGCGCGTGCGGGAGAGGAGCGCGCGGGCGCTCGCGCAGAGCTCTTGTCCGCCACGGTTGCGGCAAGGCTCGCCGAGCTTCCCGAGACGGCACGGCTCGAAGCTGCACAGCTGGCCGCACGCCGAACGGCCGCCGAGCTCCTCGTCGTCAGCCCCGACGCACAAATCGTCCACGACGTGACCCTCGGCGCTCCGGATCGCGCAACGCTCGAGCAGCTTCTCCGCGCCCAACGTGGCGTTGCGCAGATGCGTCTCGGCCGCGCGCGCTTCGCCGTGCACACGATCGGTGCGTCGCCGTCGTCGCCCCGCCTGGTGGTCTTCGTCTCCGAGCCATCGGCCTCGCACGGCGCACCCGCGCTCATCACCTCGCTCGTCGCCCTCGTGACGTTGCTCCTCGGTACGGCCGGTATCGTGGCGTATGCGGTTTCGCGCGACGTCACGCGCGACGTCGACTTCGTCACCTATCGCGTTCTCGGCATGACGCAGGTTCGGACCGAGCCCACCGGCGAGCTCGTTCCCGCGCGTACGATGGACGAAGTCGGCCTGCTGACCGCGGCGTTCAACATGCTCGTCGGTCGCTTCGGCAGGGCGTCGACGGCGTACCGTGAGGACCTTGCGCGCGCGCAGGCCGCGGACCGAGAACGTGCTGCCTTCCTCGCCGCCGTGAGCCACGAGCTCCGGAGCCCGCTCAACGCGATTCTCGGCTTTGCCGACATCCTAATGGAGGAAGTCGATGGGCCGCTCGCGCCTTCCGCGCGCGAAGAGGTCGAACAGATCCGCGGGTCGGGGCAGCACCTCCTCGGCCTCATCAACGACATCCTCGAGTTCTCGGCGCTCGAGAGCGGTCAACTCCGTCTCAGCCGCGGCCGGCTCGATCTGACCGGCCTCGCGAGCGAGGTCGTGCGCGAGGCGCGCGTGCTCATCGGGCATCGGCCCATCACGCTCCGCGTGGAGTTCGTCGAGCCGGTCGTGGCGCGCGTCGACGGCCGACGCATGCGTCAGGTCGTCGGCAACCTGGTCAACAACGCGCTGAAGTTCACGCAGCGGGGCGAGGTGGTGGTGAAGGTCGCCAAGGAGCGCGGCCTCGCGATGATCAGTGTCACCGACACGGGCGTCGGCATCTCTTCGCAAGAGCGCGCAGTCATCTTCGACGAGTACAAGCAGGCGCACTCCGAGCGGCGCCATCGCCGCGGCACCGGCCTGGGCCTGGCGATCGCGAGGCGCCTGGTTTTGCTCCATCATGGGTCGATCCAGGTCGAGAGCCAGCTCGGTCGAGGCTCGACGTTCAAGGTGCTCCTCCCGATCGGCAACATCGAGGCGGCACCCTCGCTCCGTGCGCCGCCGACCGGGGCGCCTCAGACGCCCTCCTCGCCCCCGGGGAGGCGTTCGTGAATCGCAGCGCCGCGCGTCTCGTCGTGCGTCTCGTCGTCATCCTGCTGATCACGAACGTCGGCACCTACCTGCTGACAGCGCTCTTCGCGCCGCGCGTGCTCTTGCTCGAACCCGCCGCAACCGCCGCGGCGTTGACCTTGCTAGGCGTGCTGGGCGTGCTCTCGGCGGCCTTCGGAATCGCAGCCACGCTGCTCGTTACGCGCCGTCTGCGGCCTGCGCTTCGCACGCTCGCCGTGGGCTCGACGGCCGTGACGAGCAAGGACATCGTGCTCCTCGACGCCACGCCGGCGCGCCTGGCTCTCGAGACGGTGGGCTTCACGTTCGTGGTGTCGCTCCCCACGCTCATCCCACAGCTCCGTCCGCAGGCCCTCGATACGTACACCGATCTGCTTCTCGTCCTCCTCGTGCTGACGATGGTGAGCACGGCGTCACTTCCCGCGTACGTCACCATGCGCGCCTCGGTCGCGCGCGTCCTCGAGCTCGCACCGCCGAGCGTCACGCACGAAGCCGTTCGTCGCATGGGGCGCTCGGCGCTCGGTCGCGTGCGCACGCGGTTCGTCGCGGCCGTTGCGGCGCCGGTGGCCTTCGTCGCCCTCGGCGCCTCTCTGCTCGTCGACGCGCACGTGCGTGCCTACGACCGTGATGCGCGCGCGGCGGATGCGGCGGACATGGCGCGCGCCGTCTTCGAACCCCTTTCGGGCGACGAGGAATGCAAGAAGGCGCCGTGTTCGCCCCCGATTCGCGAGCGCGCCGGCGTGCTCGAGGCCGCGGCGCGCGTGGGCTTCCGCATTCATTTCGACCCCACGTACACGGGCGATCTCGCGATCGTGCACGGCGACGAGGGCGAAACCCAGGTGACCGTGCCCACCACCCCGGGCGCGACGCTCGTTCGATTCGGCCCGTCCCGTCTCTCGCCCGTGGCCGCTATGTACGCGCTCCTCGCCGCCGTGGCCGTCGCGCTCGCGGCGATCCTCGGAACGCGCATCGGCGTGGCCTTCGGCTCCGACCTCGCCCTGGCGCGTCGCGAAGTGGGGCGCGCCGGCATCGCCGAGGTCATGCGCGGGACCATCATCTTGCACGAGGCGCGGTTTGCGAACGTGCATGCCCTGCTTCTCGCCATCGACGCGCTCGGCGGCGTCTTCCGCGAGTTTGCGAGCGCTCAGGAGCGCGCCATCGATGCACGCGAGCGAACCGAGCGGATGCGCGGCCTCCTTTTGGCGTCGATGAGCCACGACCTCAAGGCGCCGCTGAACGCCGTGCTCGGCTTCGCGGAGCTCGTCGGGCGCAACCCGCTCTCCGAGGGCCAGAAGGAGAGCTTGGCCATCATCGAGCAGCGCGGCCGCGAGCTCCTCATGCTCATCGATACCATCCTCGACAGTGCGCGCGTGGAGGCCGGTGAGCTCGAGGTCTCGCCCACGACCACCCTCGTCAACGACGTCGTCATGTCGTCGGTGCTCGAGGCGCGTGACCTCGCGGTGGGCACCGAGGTGCAGATCAAGGGCGAGATCCAACCCGGTATCCCCGCGCTGTTCGTCGACGGAACGCGCATCGTGCAGGCGCTCACCGCGGTGGTGATGACCGCCGTGCGCTTCAGCGAGAAGAGCATCGTCGAAGTCCGCGCGACCTTGCCGCCCGGTGATCGGCTGCGCATCGAGGTCGAGACGAGCGGCGAGGGCCTGCCGCTGACCGAGCGAGAGAAGATCTTCGACGCCTTCAAGAGTGCCGAGAGCGCGCGTCGCCATGGAGCGCTAGGCCTCGGCCTGCAGCTCGCGCGATCGATCGTGGAGATTCACGGCGGCAGCATCGAGGTCGACACCACCGCGGGCGGCGGCATCATCTTCCGGACGTGGTTGCCCATCGCCAACGACCGCGCCTCGATTCAAGCCCGAGCGAACAAGCCGATTTCCTCCGAGTGACGTATGCTTCCCGGAGAGAGGCACATGGGGCTCAAGGGCTTGCTCGACAATTGGAAGCAGAAGGCGGCAAAGCACGCGGCAGAGGTCGCTGTCGACCAGGCGAAGAAGCGCGCCCGAAACGCTGCGCAGGACGCGAAGGGGGCCGCGCAGGAAGCCGGCAAGCGCCTCGGCGACTTCCTCTTCGGTGAAGAAGAGGAGGCGCCCTCGACGAGCGAACCCAAGTCGCGCGAGGCCGTCGAAGCGTCCAAGAAGTGGGAAGAGGCCAAGGCGCGCATCGAAGCCCGCGAACGCGCCGAGAAGGCTTCGTCCGAGGCCAAAGCGCGCATCGAGCGAGAAGTCGACCGCGATCTCGAGGCCCTCAAGCGCAAGCTCGGGAAGTAGCCGGTGCTCGCACCTGGCCCTCGGTCAACGATTGGGCCAACACTCCTTCGATTGGTGTCTGAAGGATTCTCGCTACTTGTCGCGATTTTGTGCGCCGGCATCGATTTTGATTCGTTCGGAGGAAATCTTCCGACCCCCGTGCACGTCTGACAATCGCGATTAGTCTTCGATGGCGAAGGAGTGACGTGATGACCGCCCGACAAAAGCTCGAGAACCTCACCCACAGCTGGTACGGCGTCGCGGTGTTCGGCGCGATCTGCGCGCTCTTCGAAGGGGGCATCGGCTTCTTCTCGCTCCTGCGCACCGGCTTCGGGATGCTTGTCAGCTTCCTCGTGACGTTCTTCCTCGGTCGGCGCCTGCTCGCCAAGTCGTCGTTCTGGCGGTTCGTGCTCGTCGTCTTCGCGGGCTTCGGCACGGTCTTCGGCTCGCTCGGCGTGGCACGCGGCGCCTGGCAGTTCATGCACGAGTGGTCCTTCGGGCTGCTCTTCCAGCTCGGCGTGGCGCTCGTTGCCGTCGTGATGAACGCGAAGTCGTTCCGTGTTTTGACGGACAGCTCGGTGAAGGCCTACTTCGGCTGACTCGCTCCGTCGGTTCATCAGCGAAACGACAAAACACACAGGCCCTGACCACCTACGGTCAGGGCCTGCCGTCATTTGCACTTCTGGAGTGAACGTCGCCGACGGCTACTGCGGCGACCACTTGCACGGACCTGAATTCCGGGGCCCACGATGGGCGAGGGCCCCGAAATTCAGGTCTTTTGTGCAAGTCTGTCGCGAACTCCGTTTGACTGTTCAATCAGCGCAACTGAGTTGCGCTGTAGGTCACGTTCTTCGGAGCGGCTTCGATCGCGCAGAGAACGCTGCGCGCCTTGTTGCGCGTCTCGTCGGCCTCGGCCTGCGGATCGCTCGCTTCGACGACGCCCGCGCCTGCGCTGACCTCGAAGGTGTCACCCTTCTCGACCATCGTGCGGATGGCGATGGCGAAGTCGACGTCGCCGGTCTGCGAGACGTAGCCGATGGCGCCGCCGTAGATGCCGCGCGGTTTCGCTTCGAGCTCGCGGATGATCTGCATCGCCCGGAGCTTCGGCGCGCCAGAGAGCGTTCCCGCGGGGAACGCGGCGTGGACCACGTCGAGCGGCGGAACCTCGGGGCTCACCATGCCGCGCACCTCGCTGACGATGTGCATGACGTGCGAGTAGCGCTCGATCTCCATCTTCTTCGTGAGGTGCACGCTGCCGACGTCGGCCACGCGACCCACGTCGTTGCGACCGAGGTCGATCAGCATGACGTGCTCGGCGCGCTCCTTGGGATCGGCGAGGAGCTCCGTCTCGAGCCGAAGATCTTCCTCTTCGGTCTTGCCGCGCGGGCGCGTTCCCGCGAGCGGACGCACGGTCATGGTGCCGTCTTGGAGGCGGACCATGGTCTCGGGGCTCGCTCCCGCGATGCGCAGGCGCTCCCCGCCCTCGACGGTGGGCGGCAGATCGAGGAAGTACATGTACGGCGACGGGTTGAGCAGACGCATCGCACGGTAGACGTCGAAGGCGTCACGCCCCTGGCGCGGTACCGAGAAGCTGCGCGCGAGGACGATCTGGAAGGCATCGCCCGCCCGGATGTATTCCTTCGCGGCCTCGACGCGCTCTTTGTAGCCGGCGTCGTCGAGGTTCACCGTCACGTCGGAGGGGATGCGCGAACGATCGGGCACGCCGATGTCGGTCAGCTTCGGCTCGCGCGACATGTCGGCGAGGGCGCGTTCGACGTCCGCTTCGTCCTCCGCGGCGATGGTGACCGTCTGCGCGAGGCCGTCGAACACGACGACGACGGCTCCGCCGAGCAAGTGCGCGAGCGGCACGTAGTGCTTGCGCCAGGTATCGTCGCTGCCGGCCTTGATGTTGTCGATCAGGTGGACGATGTCCCACGCCAGATAGCCGACGTGGGCGGTCGTGAAGCGAGCGGCGGTCGCCGACGGCGGAGCGGCCAGGTAGCCGCCCTGACCGAAGCCCGAGAGCGCCGCGCGCGTTCCTTCCGGCGAACGAAGGAGGGGTCCAATCGACGCGAGCGGATCGCTCGCCTGGACCTCGCCGAGGCTCGGCAGCGCGGCACCGGGCTTGGCGCCCGAGCCGTGGCGGAGGGCCCAGCCGTCGCGACCGAGGATGGCTTCGTAACGCGGCCGGTATCCGAGCACCGAGTACCGTCCCCAACGCTCGCCGCCGACGACGCTTTCGAGCAAGAACGACGCGCCCGTGGGGTCGGCTGCTCGCAGCGCCGCGTACGCGCGCACCGGAGTGAGCGTGTCGCCGACGATGGTACGGGTGACGATGTCCGCGCGCTTGCTCATACGGTCCCCTTGCTCAGGAGCAATGCTCGTGCGCGGGCCGGTTCGATCGGTGCACGGCCGATGCTCCGTGCGTAGGTCGCGGCGCGCGCGACCAGCGGTGCACTTCCTTCGGCGAGCACACCCTTCGAGAGGTAGATGTTGTCTTCGAGGCCGACGCGCGCGTGTCCTCCGAGGCGCATGGCGAGCTCGGTCAGCGGCTGCTGGAAGCGACCGACCGCGGCCACCGCCCAGCTCGCTCCCTTCGGCATCAACGACACGAGGTAGCGAAGGTTCTCTTCACGCGCAGCGATGCCGCCGGGCACGCCCATGACGAACTGGAAGTGCAGCGGCTTCTCGATGATGCCCTTTTCGACGAGCGCGAGGGCCTCTTCGACGTGGCCGACTTCGTAGCATTCGAGCTCTGCGACGGCGCCGGAGGCGCGGAGGCGAGCGGCCAGGTCGCGAATCTGCGGGCGCGTGTTGATGAACACGTCGTCGCCGAAGTTCAGCGTTCCGCAGTTGAGCGTTGCCATCTCCGGCTTGCAGTCGAGCGGCTGAGCGCGCTCGTCGATCGACATGCCGATGGCGCCGCCCGTCGAGACCTGGATGATGCAATCGGTCTTCGCGCGGATCCGTTCGATCGTCTCGGCGAAGCGCTCTTTGGACTGCGTGGGCGAGCCGTCATCGTTGCGCACGTGGAGGTGGATGACCGCGGCGCCAGCTTCACGGCAGCGCGCCGCTTCGTCGGCGATCTCCTGCGGCGTGATCGGCAGATACTTCGTCTGCTCGCGCGTGATCTCCGCGCCGACGATTGCCGCCGTGAGAACGAGCTCGGGCGAGTGCGCTTCGGTCGAGCCGAGCGTGCGCGGCCCGCCTTCGGAAGCGGGGGTCACGACGACGCCCGAGGGCTGCACCGGAGCGGCCATCGGAAGGGCAGGGGCGTAGAGCTCGCGCGGCTTGCGCTGCATCTCTTTCGGCGTCACGCACGTACCGAGCGCACGGCAAACGACGATCGGCTCGGCGAGCACGTCGGCGGCGCTCGGCGGCACGTTGGGACGGCGCACGTTGGCGATCACCTTGCGCGCTTCGAAGCGCATCTGGCGGCTCGTGTTGCCGATCTTCACGAGCTCCGCGCTCGCCTCGATGTAATCGCCCGAAAACACCGGCGCGAGGAACTCGACGGACTCGTAGGCGCGGAACAGGCCTTCGTCGCCGTCGAGGCGGATCAGAAGCTCCGTGGCGACGTCGCCGAAGAGAGCCAGCATGCGAGCGCCGTCGACGAGCTCACCAGCGTAATGCGCGTCGTGCGCGCCCATGCGCAGGCGCAGGGTGACTTTGGTGCCGATCATGGCCTGCTTGCTACCACGGCCAGGCCGCGGCGTCCCTGGTGTGGAATACATTTGCCCACATACTGGCGCTCACGACCGAGCTTGCGACGCGCGAGCGCCGGGCCAGGGCAGCTTGCGAGCTGCATAGCTCGAGCGGTCGTAGGCGGTGGTCGAACGGTCGAATGCCGAGCCGCGTCAGGACGTCTTTGCCGACGAAAGCCCCTCATGGTAGCTGAGCTCCACTTATCCGGTGTTCCGGCGGCGCCTTCGGCCGATTCCTGCAACACCCAGAATCCTTTACCAATGCCCCTCGTCGAAGCACGCAATCTCCCCTCTCACGTCGGCATCATCATGGACGGCAACGGCCGCTGGGCGCAGCTCCGGGGCCGTCCGCGCGTGGAAGGACATCGCGAGGGCTCGCGCGCCGTCCGTCGCATCGTTCGCACGGCGCGCCGTCTCGGCCTTCGAGCCCTGACGCTCTACGCGTTCAGCGAACAGAACTGGGCCCGTCCCGAGGACGAGGTCGACGCGCTGATGCTGCTCCTCCGCGACTTCCTCCTCTCGGAGCGCGACGAGATCCTCGACAACGGCATCCGCCTCAACGCGGTCGGCAACCTCGGACGCCTCCCCGGCGTGGTTCGCGCCGTCCTCGATCCGCTTCGCAAAGAGAGCGAGTCGCGCGCGGAGATGACCCTCACGCTGGCCCTCAGCTACGGCGGTCGCGAGGAGATCGCCACGGCGGCGCGTGAGCTCGCGTCGGAAGTCGTGAGCGGCAACATGCGCCCCGAGGACATCACCGAGGACGCCCTCCACCGCCGCATGCCGAGCCTTCGCGTCGGCGACCCGGATCTCGTCATCCGTACGGGGGGTGAGCGCCGAATCTCGAACTTCCTCCTCTACGGGCTCGCGTACGCCGAGCTGCATTTCTCGGACACCCTGTGGCCCGACTTCGATGCTCCGGACCTCTACGAGGCGATCGAGAGCTACCAACGTCGTGAGCGCCGTTTCGGTCTCGTCGGCAAAGGCGTGTCGGCGCAGGACGAGTTGCTCGAACAACTGCCTGCCTCGGACGAGACCGGTGCGGACAAGGCCGTTCTCCGACTGGTCGGCTAGTCCTCGGGACCTGCCCCAGCAGGCCGACGTCGACGGCTTGCGGTCGAGCTCTCGAGCGAGCGAGACCGGAGCTAGGCGCGACGGGATGAGGGGGCCGTGCTAAGGCCTGGATTTGCGAATGGCTGAAGCCCGAGGAGCCCACACCGCACCGAGCCTCCCGAGCAGTCGAGACGAGGCCCGGAAGGCGAACACCAATCTCGCTGTCCGTGTCGCGACCGCGGCGGTTGGCGCGCCCCTCATCATCCTGCTGCTCTACAAGGGCGCGCCCTGGGGCTTCTACCTGCTCGTGCTTCCGGCCACGCTGATCGGCGCCTGGGAGCTCTTCAACATGACCCACCCCGAGGATCGCCCCTCGCAGGTGATGGGTGTCGTGCTGACCGCGCTGAGCTCGGTCGGGATGTGGCTGTCCGCGGGTGACCCACGCATCCTCGCGACGATGGTGGTCGCGATCCCGCTGCTGGGGCCGCTGCTCACGCTGCTGCGCCTCGGTGACATGAAAACGGCAGCGCTGCGCGCCTGCGCGATGGGCTTCGGGCCGCTCTTCGTGGGCATCCCGTTGACCATGCTGGCCATGCTCCGTCGCGACTTGCCCGACGGCCCCGGTTACGTCCTCGTGACCATCATGTTTGCTTGGTTCGGTGACACCGGCGGCTACTTCGCGGGGCGCTTCCTCGGGAAGCACAAACTCTACGAAGCCGTGTCCCCGAAGAAGACGGTCGAAGGCTCGATCGGCGGCCTTGCCGGCAGCGTGTTCGGCGCGCTCATCGCGCATTTCTGGTTCTTGCCGTCGCTCTCGCTGGCTCACGGAATTCCGCTGGCTCTGGTCGCGGGCGCGCTCGGTCAGGCGGGCGATCTCGGCGAATCGGTGTTGAAGCGATCGACCGGCGTGAAGGATTCCGGGGCGATCGTGCCCGGGCACGGTGGAATTCTCGATCGCGTCGACGCCCTTCTCGTCACGAGCGCCGTCGTTTTTCTCTATTCGATTTGGTTCCTCAAGGGCCCCGCTCAATAGCTGGATAGCGCGTTACGCGTTACTCACAGAGAAGTGACGCCGAAGGCGCAACCCGCGGGGATTGCGCAGCATCTTCGAGGCGAATCAACGAAGCGGACGAACGCTACGCACCTCGAACAGGTCTTTCGAGGGGCGCGTCATGCTTGCGTCAAAAACGACGCGTTGCGGCGCGCAAAGCGCGAAAGGTTTTCGCCATTGCCCGCTTCCTAAATGAGCTAAGAGTTGCCCCGATGAAATCGCCCGATCCCACGTCCGAAACTCTCCAGGCCGCGCCTCTGAGCGCAGTCCCTGCGGCCGCCGGCTCGTCGCGCACCATCGTGAAGGAGTACGACTTCTTCAAGGTGGTGCAGGACTACCTGGATCGCGCTGCGCGTACCATCAACCTTCAGGAGTTCGTCCGCACGATCCTGAGCCAGCCGAAGAACGAACTGATCATCAACTTCCCGGTCAAGATGGACAACGGGGAAGTTCGTCTCTTCAAGGGCTACCGCGTCCAGCACAACAACCTGCTCGGACCGTTCAAGGGCGGTGTGCGCTACCACCCCTCCGTCACGCTCGACGACGTGAAGGCCCTCGCTGCGATGATGACCTGGAAGTGCGCGCTCATGCGCATTCCGTACGGCGGCGGCAAGGGCGGCGTGAAGTTCGACCCGCACTCCGTCAGCAAGGGCGAACTCCAGCGCATCACGCGCCGCTTCACCCACGCGCTCGGTGAGAACATCGGGCCCGAGTACGACATCCCCGCGCCCGACGTCGGCACCAACAGCCAGACGATGGCGTGGATGATGGACACGTACTCGAACATGGTCGGCGCTGCGAACAAGCAGAGCGTCAAGGGCGTCGTCACCGGCAAGCCGGTCGCGTCCGGTGGCACGCTCGGCCGCGCGAAGGCGACCGGTCAGGGTTGCGTGATCTGTCTCGTCGAGTGGTCGAAGGAGAAGAACTTCAACCTCGAAGGCTCGACGATGACGGTGCAGGGCTTCGGCAACGTCGGCTCGCACCTCGCCGTGATCCTCTCGCGCCTCGGCGTCTCGACCGTCGCGGTCGGCGACCACTCGGGTTACATGGTGAACCCGGAAGGCTTCAACGCGCACAAGCTGCAGGATTGGGTTCTCGCGAAGGGCTCGATCGCGGGCTACCCGGGTGGCAAGCCCGTCACGCGCGAAGAGTTCTTCAAGGTCAAGTCGGACATCTTCGCTCCGTGCGCCCTCGAGAACCAGATCGGCGAGGCGGAAGCCCGCTCGCTCGATTGCAAGGTCATCGTCGAAGGCGCCAACGGCCCGACCAACCCGGCCGGCGAGAAGATCCTCCTCGAGAAGGGCATCGACATCCTTCCGGACGTTCTCGCGAACTCCGGTGGCGTCACCGTCAGCTACTACGAGTGGGTTCAGAACAAGCGCTCGGAGAGCTGGACGGAAGAAGAAGTCGACGCGAAGCTCGAGAAGGCGATGACGCGCGCGTACCGCGAGGTCGCCGAGTTCGCTCGCCAGCACAAGGTCGACCGCCGCGTCGCGGCCTACGGCCTCGCGCTCGCGCGCATCGAAGCGGTCTACAAGGAGCGCGAGATCTTCCCCTGATCTCGGCGCTGATATCGACCTGAGCTGACGACGCGATTCTTCGCGAAGCAGTGAAGAGAGCCTCGGAGCCAAACGCTCCGGGGCTCTCTTGCTTTCGAGCGACGTCAGTCCGAGTGTGGTGACGACGTCAGCGTGTCGAATTGGCCGAACACCGCGTCGAGGCCGTGCACGTAGTTGCCGTCCTTGTTGCACCGGTAAAAGTCGTCGAGGTAGCTCGTCGTTGCGTTTGGCGTCGTCACCTTCAAGGTCAGCGTCGGCTTGTCGGCACCGCAGCCTCGGTCGGACAGGATGAGTGCGTTGATCGCCGACGTGAGTGACGCGTACTCGGTTTCGGTCAACGTCTTCTCCCCCTCCACGTAGTCGAGTCGTACGGGGCCACCATCGCCCGCGACAGCCGAGCAAGACTTCCACGTCAGCTGACGGCTCGGCAAAACCAGCGTGAAAGTATTGTCGGCCGGCCTGCAGGTGGAGGTCGGGTCGACGTTCGAATACCTGGGCATGCCGCCCTTGGAGGTGGCGACGATCATCTGCGCGTCTGCGGGCAGCATCGCGGAAGAAGCATCGGTGGAGGAAGCATCGGCGGTCTCTACGGACGAATGGTCGCCCACGTTCGTCGACGGGGCCGCGGAGGTGGAGTCGCTCGTACAAGCCGCGACGAGCAAGAACGAGCCGAGCGAAGCAGCAACGAAAACGAAGCGCATGCCCGTTAGATAGCAACGTGCGTGCCTCGCATTCAGTCCTCGAGAAGCAGAGCGCGACGCGTTCTGCTGCACCACCGCCGTGGCACGAGATGGCTCAACACGGCACGGCACCACGCAGGACTTCCATGTCAGTCTGCGCGTCGCGAGGCGTGCGCGTCTTGACGGTTGAATCATCGGCGCGCGAGCGTACGAACGTGTTCGTATCGATTTGTGTATTTTGCATGTGAATCGACGCGGAGTTGCGCCGCGCTTGTGCGTCCTCGTGCTCGCGGAGGCGGCGTGTCATACTTCGCGGTCGATGCCCTACGTGCGCACACGGCTTGGCCGGCTGTTCTACGAGGAGCGCGGTAAGTCGAAGAGAGACGGCGATCCGGCCATCGTGCTGCTGCACGGGCTGCTGTTCGACGGCGGCAGTTGGAATGGGCAGATCGAGCCGCTCTCGGCACTCGGTCGGGTCATCGTGTTCGACGGGCCGGGGCACGGTCGGTCCGATCCGCCACCGCGCTTCACCCTCGAGGAGCATGCCGATGCGCTCATCGACGCGTTCGGTGAGCTGGGGGTCTCGCACGCCGTGCTGGTGGGGCTCTCCTGGGGCGGCATGCTCTCGCTGCGCGTCGCTTTGCAGCACGCTGCCAGCGTCGCGGGCCTCGCGATTCTCGATGCCAGTGCGGATGCGGAGTCGTTCGTCGAGAAGGTCCGCTATCGCGCATTCGTCGCCCTGCATCGGCGCGTCGGCATGCCGAAGGCGCTGTACCTCCGTGAGGTGGCGCCGCTCATGTTCGCCGAGCGCACGATCGTCGATCGACCAGAGCTCATCGACGCCTCGTATCGGCGCACCATGGGGTTCGATCGCGAGGGCGTGGCCAAGGCGTCGCTCGCCGTCGTCGTGCATCGAACGAACGTGCTCGACCGCATCGGCGCCATTCGCGCACCCACACTCGTGCTCTGCGGGCGTGAAGATCAGTCTTGTCCTCCGTCGGACAGCGAGGACATGGCTCGTCGCATCCCCGGAGCTTCCCTCGTGGTGCTCGACGGACTGGGTCACATGTCGGCGCTCGAAGATCCCGCCGCCGTCAACGAGCACCTCGTGCCGTTCGTCGACAATGCCGTTCGAGGTGCTGGCCGCGCGCGCACGGCCATCGCTCGTTCCTAGACCAGCCTGTTTGGTGTCGTAGCCATCACAAGGCTTTCGCCTCTTCTTTGACGACCTTCCGCAGCCACGCGTGTGCGCTGTCACTGTGCATTCGCTCGTGCCAGACCATCGACATCGCAAAGCCGGGGATTGGCAGCGGTGGTGCGAATTGAGCGAGGCCCAGCATCGGTGAAAACATGCGTGCAACGCGTTCGGCGAGCGTCAGCACCAGATCCGTGTCCTGCACGACGTGCGGCGCGACGAGGAAGTGAGGAACCGTCACTGCCACGCGTCGGGTCTTGCCGATCTTCGCGAGTGCTTCGTCGACCACACCGGTGGGATCGCCGCTCAGCGACACGAGCGCGTGCGGCAGGCGCACGAAGTCTTCGAGCGTCAGCTTCCGTTTGACGACCGGGTGGCCGTTTCGCACGACGCAGACGAACTTCTCGTCGAAGATCCTTTGCGCGCGGATGCCGTTTGCCGCGGCGGGGCCGACCAAGACCTCGGTGAGACCGAAGGCGAGGTCGAGGCGACCCTCCGAGAGAGGACCCGTGGCGCGCTCGACGAGGTGCAACACGCGGACGTCGACGCCCGGCGCTTCGGCGCGTAGGCGTGCCACGAGGCGAGGGAAGAGCGTCAGCTCCACGTAGTCGCTCGTGGCGAGCGTGAACTGACGCTTCGCCGTCTTGGGATCGAAAGGGGCCGGCCTGGCAATGACGCGCTCGAGCTCTTCGAGCGCACGATCGAGCGGGATGCGCATGGCCTCGGCGCGCGGCGTGGGCTGCATGCCGCTCGCGGTTCGGACGAGCAGGGGATCGCCGAGGAGCTGACGCAGGCGCGCGAGCGCGTGGCTCATGGCCGGCTGCGTGAGCCCAATGCGGGCGGCCGCGCGAGTGACGTGCCGCTCGGTGAGCAGGGCCCTCAGCGCCACCAAAAGGTTCAGGTCGAGGCCTTCGAGATGCACGTCGTGCATGAGAAGTATCTAAGCCATCGATTGGATGAATGGCGAGCGAAGCCACACGATGGCCTTCGAAAGCGACGCCGGATCGTCGCTCGGAGGAACACATGTTCGTCATTGCTGGAGCTACGGGAAACACCGGGTCGGTCGTCGCGGATACGCTTCTGGCGCAGGGGAAGAAGGTCCGCGTTCTGGTTCGAGACGCGGCGAAAGGTGAGGCGTTCCGGAAGCGCGGCGCGGACGTCTTCGTGCTTCCGTCGCTCGACGACGAAGCCGGGCTGACGCGCGCGCTCACCGGCGCCGAAGCGGCGTACATCCTCTCGCCGCCGGACGTCGCGTCGAGCTCCTTCCTCGCCGATCGGCGCAAGACCTTCGATGTGGTCAAGCGCGCCGTCGACGCGAGCGGCGTCGGTCACGTCGTCCTTCTATCGTCGATCGCCGCGCACCGCGACCATGGCACGGGACCGATTCTCAGCGTTGCCTACGCCGAGCGCGTCCTTCGCGAAACGAAGGCGAAGCTCACGTTCGTGCGGGCCTCGTACTTCCTCGAGAACTGGGCCCCCGTCCTCGCCGCCACGGCCGACGGCAAGTTGCCGACGTTCTTGCCTGCCGACCTGACCATTCCCATGGTCGCGACGAAGGACATCGGGCTCGTTGCCGCGAAGGCCCTGCTCGAGGGGCCGCCCAGCGCCAAGGTCGACATCATCGAGCTCGCAGGCGCGGAGGACGAGAGCCCGCGAACGATCGCTGCGCACCTCTCGACCATCCTCGGCAAGCCGCTGGAGCTCGACGTCGCGCCGCTCGATGCCGTCGTTCCTGTCTTCACGAGCTTCGGCGTCTCGGTGGATGCCGCGTCGCTCTTCCGCGAGATGTACGCCGGATTGCAGAACGGCACCGTCGCCTTCGAAGGCAACGGTGCCCGGTTCGTGCGTGGTTCGACAGGAGCGGAGGCCGTGCTTCGCGGCCTCCTCGGAAAGGGCTGAGAATCAGGCCTTGCGGCGGCGGCGGGCGGCGATCATCGAGAGCGCCGCTGCGCCCGCGATCATGAGGCCGCTCGAGGCGCCGGAGGTGCCCGGGGCCGTGGAGCAACCAGCCGTCGACTTCGGCTTGCTCGCGAGCTCCTCTTCGCTCGCCTCGGGGAGGTCTGCACCGTTGGCTGCCGGAGCCGAGCTCGTGCGCGGGACGTTCGACGACGAGGTGGAGTTGCCGCTGCCGACGATGTCGCTGTCGTCGGAGCCGTCTTCCGCCGCGCCCTTGCCGGTCGAGCCCTTGCTGCCCCCGGCGTCCTTCGTTGCGGTGCCCGCATCCGCCGTCGGCTCGGGGTCGGTTCCGGGATCGGTGCCCGCGTCCGCGGTCGGGTCGGTGCTCGGATCGGTACCGGGGTCGGTTCCGGGATCGGTGCCCGCGTCCGCGGTCGGGTCGGTGCCCGCGTCCGCGGTCGGGTCCGTGGTCTCGTCGCCCGTGGCCTCGGCGCTCTTCACGCCGTAGCTCGTCGCCTTCACGAACTTGGTCCACACCGCGTAGTGCAGGCTCGAGCCGCCGACGCCCTTCGCGCCGCCGCCGGCCTCGCCGACGTAGGGCGTGTAGGTGTAGACCACCGCGGTCGCCGCGTTCTTCGGCGTGACCGAGAGGCCGTCGACCGTCTTCTTCGTCCTCGTGCGCGACCAGCCGTTGACGGTGCCGGTCTTCGTCGAGGCCGCCGTGAGCGCGCGGCTCATCGTGCCTGCGGCGCAGTCGGCCTGGTTCGCGAAGCCCATGTACTTGTCCGAGCAGGCGTCCGAGTGGGGGCAACCGCAGCCGAACGCGATGGCGATGACGTCGTCCGAAGCTTCCTTCTTCGAGACGAGCCCCTGCTCCATCTGCACGCGCGTGAGGAGAACGAGCGGGTTGATCGAGTACTTCTTCGCGACGGCGAAGATGATCTCGGAAGCGCTCGAGCCGTCCTCGGTGTAGTCGGCGAGGACCGAGCGGTTGTTCCAGGGCGTCTTCTCGAGGAACTTCTGGATGGCACTCGGGCTCATCGCGGTGGCATCGCTCATCGCGTCGTCGGCGATGACCGAGTTCCGGTCGAACCCGTCGGTCACGCGGGAGGCGCTGCTACCGGCGGTCTCTTCGGTCGGGGCGGCGCAGGCGGCGATTGCACCGACGCCGCCGATCATTGCAACGCCGACGGCCAGGCTGAAGATTCCCGAAAACGCCTTCGCTCCCATGCGTGGACTCAGTGCTACATACGTGCCATTCCCGGCTCGCTACGAAACGCGGAGAAAAGTGCGCTTCGAGCGGAGTGGAGGGGGCTGCGTTCCGTTCGACTCTGGGGGACGAACGATCCAGGGGTTCGTCGCGTCAGAAGGTGCCGCGGACCCCGACGCCATACGCAGGGACGCTGCCTTCGCGGGTCGCCGACGAGCCGATGACGCCGCCCATGGGCAGAAGGCGTGACGCGCCTGCCTTCGTGACGTTGCTCTCCGGTCGCTCGCGCGTGAGCCACCAGGCAATGCCTCCGCCGAGGAGCGTGCCGGCGGCCGTCGCTGCCACGAAGCCGCGCGTCTTCTCCTGCGTGAGATTCTCGAAGACGAGCGGGCTCGCGAGTGCTGCGCCCGCCGCGGCGCCGAGGCCCGCGCCGAGATCGACGAGCATCATGCGCGAAGGCGAGACCTGAACGAACGCCGCGAGTGTTCCTCCGGCAAGGAGACCCGCCGCCGCTCCGTAACCCGCACCCGTGTACGGCGTGCGGTTCTGGATGTCGCCCACGTAGAAGAACTCCGCGAGCGAGCCGAGCGAGAGGCCGAGGGCCGCGCCCGAGTTGACGAGCACCGCGTCGCCTTCGTCCATGTGACCGCGCGTGAGCAGGAACGTCGTGAACGTGATGCCCGCGAGCCCGCCTCCGACACCCCATGCATAGCGATCGGTCAGCGGTTGGACGTGCCTGCCGTTTGCGATGAGGATGCCCGCGCCAGCGCCCCACCAAGCGCCGCCCGCGAGCGTCCACGCGTCGCCCGTACCGATGTCGAACTCTTCGGCAACGAGGAGTGCGGTGCCGAGCCCGAGGCCGGTGCCGAGCGTGAGCAGCGGATAGAGCAAGCGGGGATCTTCCGAGCCGCTCGCGCGCTGGATGCTGTAGGCGGTGAAAGCGCCGAACAGCGCGGCGTTGGCGGCAAGGACCGCGCGTCCTTGGGAGTGGAGTGGGGCCATGATGCCCGCGCCCGCCGATGCTTGGGGAACGGGGCCGGTGTCACCGCCCGCAACCGAGCGGTTCGAGAGCAAGTCGCGAAGAAGCACCAGGCCGCGCACCGAAACGTCGGCACCGGAGACGCGTTCGACGCGCATCCGAAGCTGCTTGTTCTTCGGCGGCACCGCGATCATGCGAAGCAGGAACGTGTCGCCGCCGAGCGGCTCGAGGCGTGCGCTGAGAACCCACGTGCCGGCGTCGGTCGGACCGCCGCCGTGCGAGCTCGATCGACTCGCGCGCTCGACGATATCGAGCTCGTGTGTCCGGAAGGGGGAGGGGCCCGGATCGGCCACGTCGAGCGTGAACCCGAGATCCTGCACGGCGTCGCGAAGTGTCGCGTCGAGCTCCTGCGCGCGCGTGTAGAGCGTTCCTTCGCTGGAGGTCGGCTTGTGCAGGCCCGCCCCGCTCGACACTTCGTCGACGGGCGGCGCGAGCGTGGGCCACACCACGATGGGCCGCAAGGCCACCTCCGCTGCGGGCGGCGGCGGAGGAGGAGCGGTGTTCTCCGTCGTGTCGACGGTCACCTCTTCGGCGTGCGCGCTCGTCGACGCGAGCCAGGCCACGAGCCCGAAGGCGAAGGCCGCGCGAACGCGTCCCGTACGACGTACGCGAACCATCAGAACATCACGACGCCGCTCAGCCAAAGATCCACGATCGTGGTGTCGTCGACCGAGAAGCGACGGCCGGGCAAGTCGATGACCGGGCGGTGGTTCGGGTTAGGGGTTCCGGTGGCGCTGCCGCCGGCAGCCGACTGCGCGCCCGTGCGACACGGACCCGACGTACCGATGTCCCCGGTGACGTCGGGGTTGCACGCGTCCGCGGCGGTGATGAGGTGGTTCTGGATCCAGGTGAGGCCGACGCCGGCGGTGAACTTCACGTACTCGCCGGCCTGCATGGTGAGGCCGAAGCGGCCCGAGAACGACGAGAACGCCTGCTGGTCGGTGATGCCGTTGAAGTAGACCGGCGCCGCGTTGGGATCAGGCACGCTCGTGAAACCGTCGGGGCCCGCGCGGTATGCCCCGGGATTGGGGCTCCGAAGCGATCGCGCCTGCGAAGAGCCGAGTGCGTCGAAGAGCTCCGAGTAGTCGCGGCCCGGCGAGTGGTAGCTGCCGATCGCCTTGAAATCGAGGGCGAAGCGCTGGAAGGCCTCGCGTCTCTCCCACGGGATCACTTCCATGCCCGCGGTGACCGTACCGACGACGGGCGGGCGATTGAGCAGCGTGCCGCGAAGGTCGCTCGTCTTGCCGAAGTCGCTGTTCGACTGGGGCACTTCGAAGAGCACCTTCAAGCCGCCGTACGGCTCGACGTAGCCCATGCGCTTCGAGAGCGTCGTCTGGACGATGTAGTCGGTCATGCCGCGCGAGATGCCCGCATCGCGGCCCACGGTGGGATTCGCGGGGTCGGGGCACTTCACGGCGGCGTTGTCGTTGCACGCGTGGAGGCGCGACCCCACGCCAATGCGCGTCTCGACGCCGACCACCCACGTGGGCTTCGCCGGGTCGCGCTGCTGGTTCATGATCGCGTAGTTCAGAGCGACGCTGATCCAGTCGATGCCGCTTCGTGTGGGGCTCTTGAAGGGCAGTGAGAACAGCGCGTCGCCAGAGGGATCTTGGAGGCGCTGGGGGTTGTTCGACGAGCCGTCGAGATCGGTGAGCTCGCGCGAGTCTGCGAGGATGATCGGCGCCCGGAACGAGAGCGCGAGATCGCGGAAGATGCCGATGTCGGTGCCGACTTCGAGTGTGGTGACGCTCTGCGCGTAGTTCGCCACGTTCTCGCGCGACGAGACGAACCCGCCGTCGGAGAGGCCGGGCTGATTGAGCGCCGTCTCGCGGCGAATCTTGGCGTGCTTCCATGCCTGACGAAGCGTCAGCAGGAGGTTCAGATCGAACGGATCGTCCTTGTCGAACGCATCGATGACGGTCGTGTTCTCGCCGGTTTCGCTCATCAAGCGAGGCGCGCGTGCGGCGACGGGCTCGTCGGCGCGAGCCATGGTCGGCGCGAGCACGAACGTCGACGCGCCCAGGATGCCGGCCGTCACGAAAAGCGCGCGCGCACGCCCGCGACGTCGCCCATCACTGGCCGGCTCGCTGCCCGCCACCTGCGGGCTGCAAGCTGGCCGCACTTCCGAGTGCCGCCTCCTTGTCACGCGCATCCCGCCGGACGCTACCACCCTTCGGCCTGCGTCGTCATCATTCATCACGCGCGCGCGAAGGCTGGGAAATAGGCTTTGGCGCGGCCTCGCCGAAGCGTTGTAGGGCCTTCTCGAGCCGCCTCCGATCGGCATCCCGTGCCCCTTCGAGCTCGGTTCGGACGGCCGCTACGGCACACGTTGCGCGGGCAATGCCGCGGCTCGTGACGCTCTTGGCGGCGAGCTCGCTCTTCGAGGCGCTCGCCGCGCCGGGGGAGGCGAGTGCACGTGCCGTCTGATCGACGTCCTCGGCGGCCCGCTCGCATGCGGAGAGCGCGGCGTTGACCGCGGCCGTGTCGGCGAGCTCCGCGCGCCCGCGAAGGTGGATCGTCTGCTTTCCGGACAGCGTTCGCCATTCCCCTGCGGTGGAGCCTGCATCGGCCCCTGCGTCGGTCTCGACGACGTCCGACGCGACGCGCAGGTGCGCGAGGCCGCCGAGCACCTCGATGGCGCATTCGTCCGGCTTCGGACCCGCCGTGACGCGATGGGCGCCCGAAGCCCACCGAACGACGCCGCACGCCGTTGCGACCCACTGCTCGGAGCCTGGCGCTTCGCCTGAGCCGGGCCGCCCGAAGGCGATGCCGCGTGCGACGAGGGCAACGTCGCCGGCGCAAGGAAAGACGCGACCCGGACCTTCGAAGCGCAGCTCGCGCCCCGTCTCGAGTCGTCGCACGCTGAAAGCCGAGCGATCGGCCACGTCGAGCCAGGCGGTGGCGAGCGTGGAAGGCGGAGGGCCGTTCTCCGACTGCATGATCTTGCAGGCAGGTAGGCTCTCCGCGTGACCCACGGCAACGGGTTGGAAAGGAGATGCTGCGTCCGTCTCGCTTCGCGGTGCGACCGACGAAGCGGTGGGCACCGCACTGGCGTCGGTCGCGTTGGTCGCGTTGGGCGCCGCGCTCGTGTCGGCGCGCGGGGCCTCACGCTGGCACCCCGTGACGAGCGCGGTGCCTAGAAAAACGAGGGTTCGTGCGCGGTCAGCGACGGCTGAAGGGACCCGAGGAATGGTCGCCTCCCTCGATGCCCGGGAAGATTTCGACGGTCACGTCTTCCGTCACGTCGTCGGCGTGGAGCTCCTGCTTCGCGTGACGAAGCTCGCTCGACGTGTGATCGAGGCGATCGGCGAGGACGCCGAGGAACTGCCAGAGCATCTTGACGGCGATCTCGTGCTCGGTCCGGAGCAGCTCGAAGAAGTCCTGGCGGCGAATCGCGATGAGCTCGGCGTTGCCGTCGGCGTTGACGGTGGCCGAACGGGGGACGGCGCGAATGAGCGCCATCTCGCCGAAGTGCTCACCGGCACCGAGGCGCGTCAACGTCTCGCCGCCGCGCACCACGTTGACCTTGCCGCTGAGGACGATGAAGAGCTCGTCGCCCTTGTCGCCCTCACGGATGACCGTCTGCCCGTGTTCGTACGTGCGCACTTCGGCGGCCTGCATGACGCGGAGCAGCTCACGCTCGCCGAGGCGCGCGAAGAGAGGCATGCGTCCGAGGACTTCGCGCTTGAGGGCGAGTCGCTTGGCGCCTTCGGCGTCTTGGGCGTCTCCACCGAGCCGGATGAGGACGACGGTGATGTTGTCTTTGCCGCCGCGATCCTTGGCGAGCTCGATGAGGCCCTTCGTGGCGCTGTCGCCGTCCTGAGCGACGAAGGGCGAGAGCTCCTCGTTGGTCTCGAGGTAGCCGGTGAGGCCGTCGCTCGCGAGGATGAAGTCGTCGCCCGCGAGGACGTCGATCATGAGCGTGTCGACGTCGACGCGCTCATACACGCCGACCGCGCGCGTGATGGCGTTCTTGTGGCCGATCTTGTCGACCTGCTCGCGTGTGAGCTTTCCGCGCTTGATGAGCTCGTTGAAGACCGTGTGGTCTTCCGTCACCTGCTGAACGGTGCCGCCGCGCGCCAGGTAGATGCGGCTGTCACCCACGTGGGCGATGAAGCCGAGCGACCCCAAAATGAGGATCGCGCTGAGCGTCGTGCCCATGCCGCGCTTCGCGGGATCGTTCTGCGCCTCTTCGTGGATGCGCGAACAGGCGCGCTGCACGGCGTGCTCGAGGAGCGCGAGGATGTCCTTGTTGGTCACCCGCGAAGCGCCACGCGCTCCGGCCACGAAGTCGGCAAGGAGGTCGCGTTCGCGCTTGATTTCCTCGTGGACCGTACGGACGGCAATGGCGCTCGCGACCTCACCTGCGGCATGACCACCCATGCCGTCGGCGACCATGAAGAGCGAAAGCTTCTTGTCGACGAGGAAGTTGTCCTCGTTGTGCTCGCGGACGTTCCCGACGTCCGTCGCGGCAAAGAACCGAATGGCGTCCGTCGACATCTGCGAAACGATGATGCCACGGCACGCCGCGGCAATCTACGGGATCCCCGCAGACCCACCATCTGGCCGCGCTAGAAGCGCCTCGGGAATCGACGCTGCGGGTCGAATCGTCCGCTTCGGTTGGAGTGGACATCGGGTCGTCCACGTGCCGCATGTCGCGCGTTCGTCACCTCGTCCGCCTCATCTGCCTCGTCCGTTCCTCGGTTCCTCCGTGCGCCGGCACACAACCCGCATCGGTGGTGCGTCATGCATCATGTTCTCGAACGCGAGCAGCTCTTGCCGCGATCGCGGGCCGAGGTCTTTGCGTTCTTTTCGCACGCGGAGAATCTCGAGGCGATCACGCCTTCGTGGCTTCGCTTCAGGATCGTGACACCGCTTCCCATCGCGATGCAGGAAGGAACCGTCATCGACTACCGCCTTCGCTTGCTCGGCATCCCCATGCGATGGCGGTCACGCATCGACGTCTGGGAGCCGGGGGTGCGCTTCGTCGACCGGCAACTCGTCGGCCCGTACGCGCGTTGGGTTCACTTCCACGAGTTCGACGACGTCCCAGGCGGCGTCCGCATGCGCGACCGTGTCGAGTACACCTTACCAGGTGCCCCAATCTCCGACCTTGTGCACCCGATCCTGCGCCTCCAGCTCGACGCCATCTTCGCGTTTCGGCGGCGAACCATCGAAAGCGCATTTTTATCAACGAATCGTCGGCCGTTGCGCTTTCGAGAAACGTGACCCCGGCCGCAAAAAATAGGCGTTTGCGCGGCCTAGGACGCGGCTTGGCCGTGGTACCACGGAGCGCATGAGAGCGCTCGCCACCGCGCTGGCTTCTGCCATCGGCCTCACCGTCGCCATCGTTGCTTGCTCGTCGAGTTCGGAGTCGTCCTCCGCCAAGGACGTGGACGCATCGTCTGCCGAAGCGAGCGCGCCTGCGCCGCCTTCCACGCTCGCTGTGATCGACGACGCACGCATCGGCAGCCATAGCGAAGCGCCCAATTTCCAGAAGGCCACCGGAGAGTTCGATCCGTCGACGACCGGACCGTTCGCCGAGGCGAAGCTCGTCGTCGATCTCACGTCGAGCTGCTTTCCCTTCGACAAGTGGCAGAGCGACCCGCCTCCGTCGGGCCAGTACTGGCCGGCGAGCTGCGACGCCTTCGACCGCAACTTCGAGATCGCGCTGTTCGACCCCGCGAACGACGCGGCGCCGGGCATCGAGCTGATTCGCGCCATCACGCCCTTCGGCGGACCGCTTCATCTCGAGGCCGACGTCACCGATCTGATGAACACGGTGCACGGCAAGCGCCGGATGGAGATCACGATCCCGTCGTACTCGGACGGCGAGGGTAAGGTGTCCGGCTCGAACGGTGGCTGGAACGTCAGCGCCCACATCGAGCTGACGCCGGGCGCAGCGCCGCGCAAGGTCCTCGCGGTCGTTCCCGTCGTCTACGACAGCGACACGAAGGGCGGCGCCGAGCGAGCGCTCTCGTTCGCGCTGCCCGAGGGCACGACGTCGACGCGCATCGAGTACCTTGCGACCGGCCACGGCGGCGGCGCGGCGGACGCGGATTGCATCGGCCCCGCCGAGGAGTTCTGCAAGCGCAATCACACGTTGACGGTGGACGGCGCCGTGCTCGTCAGTCACAAGGAGCTCTGGCGCACGGACTGCAAAAACCTGTGCACGGTGACCAAGGGTGGTCCCTTCGGTGACTACTGCCTCCAGAACCCGTGCGGTTCGCAGTCGAGCGTGAAGGCACCTCGCGCCAACTGGTGCCCTGGGAGCGAGACGTCGCCGCTCGTCGTGGAGCCCGAGTCGCTCGGTGCAGGCGATCACACCTTCGGCATCACCATCAACAAGGTGGCGGACGGCGGTCTCTGGCGCATCTCGGCGAAGGTCTTCGCGTACGCGGACTGACGAATTCGCGTAAGCTCGACCGTGCATGGTCCGTCCGCACGTCGTCGTCGTCATTTCCACGTCCGCCGTCGTTCTCTCCCTGCTCTCGCAGCTCGTCGCTTGCAGCGGTGACGATCCGGTCGTGTCGGCGGGCCCCGATGGCGGCGACGATACCAGGGGCGGCCCCGACACGACGGGCGGCGGCGGCGACGCGTCGAGTCCGGACGCAACGGGCGACACCCCCGATTCGACGGCGCCAGCGGGCGGGGTCATCGACCCGACGTTCAGCGGAACGAAGGACGTTCGCGCGTACTACTACCGCGCTCCGGTCACGGATCGGAACCGGCGCGTCTATCTCCTCGGCGAGCATCCGCACTGCATCCCCACCGGTTTGACCGACGTCGTGCTGGCGCGCCTCGACGCACAAGGCGCGGTCGACCCGACGTTCGGCACCAATTCGCGCGTGTGCCTCAATACGTATGCCGACGCCCCGACGGGGGACTTCTTCGAGGTGCCCGGGGCCATGGCGATCGATGCGTCGGACCATCTCTACGTGGCCGGCTCCTCGCTCGATAACCGTACCCCCAGCACGGGTACGCGCGTCTTCCTCGCTCGCCTCTCCCTCGACGGACAGCTCGATACCTCGTTCGGCGCGGGCAAGGGCTTCGTGAGGTTCGCGGACGTCGCGGAGGGACACGCGAGCTCCATCGTCATCGTCGGCCAGGGTATCTGGCTCGCGGGCCGCGCCAAAAACGGCGGCGGCATGCTCATCGCGCTCGATCTGAATGGCGCCCTCGTGAAGACGTTCAACACGAACGTCGGCCTCGTCGTCGATCCCAACGTCGACAGCTTTTCGTCGGTCGCGGTCAAAGAGGGAAATCCCTACGTCACGATCACCGGCGGCGCGAAAGCCGGAGACTTCTTCGTCCGCAAGTACCTGCCCACGGGAACGGTCGACAGCGCCTTCGGCAACGGTGGAACGGCGACCGTCGCCGTGTCGCCAGGGTTCGACGAAGCGCGCTCGGTGTCGGTGACGAGCGATGGACATGTCGTCGTGGCGGGGGCGGGCCAGGCCCCGTCGGCCGGCCAGCCTGGACGTCTCGCCGTCGTACGCCTCGATTCGAAGGGCGCCGTCGATCCGGCGTTTCCCACCTTCCTCTCCGGCGCGGTCCAGTGGCCGACATCGGCCGACGCGCGTGCGTTTCTCCAGAGCGACGGCAAGCTCGTCGCGCCCGCGGTCGTGCCTAGTGGGCGCGATCTCGCCGTGGTCCGTATCGGCACGGATGGGAAGCTCGATCCGACCTACGGCAAGGCCGGCACGGTCGCGAGCGGCAGCCCGAAGGACGACGTGACCGTCGCCATCGGTGTCGACACGTCTGGCGGCACGATTGCCATCGCCGACGACGGGGACACGGTCGAGGAGCAGTTCCCTCAGCAGAAGGTCACGCTGAAGCGCCCCGTCGTCTATCGCATCTCGCCTTGAACGACGCGCGCTCGTCGGGCGAGCTCTTCCGTGTTCGAGCGAGGGACTTCGAGACCTCTCGCCATCGCGCGCATTGGGCTTCAGACCGCGGCGAATCGGCCGTTGATCCCTGCAGAGCGCGCGGTCGCTCGCCCGTCGCGGGCAACGGCCGTCACCTCGTCCTTGTCTCCATCCACTCTCCATCCGCCCACAAAAGAAAAGCTCGACCACGATCACGGCACGCACATGACTTGACCAAAGCGCGTGCACGTGGAACTTTGGCGACGTCCTCGAAAGAGGGCCGCGCGAGATTTCGCCCACCTTGGGGGACGCGCGTTACAAGTGTCCCTCTAAGCCGTTGGGTCAAGTGGGCCCTCGTGATCGTGATTCGGATTCTTCCGAGTTCCGGTTTCGGGGGCCTAGCTGTTTAGCGGCAGACTCGCGTGGGCGGGAAAGTTCCCTCCGACATGCCCGCCGCTCCCCGTGACCTCAGTACCGCCTGCGTTCGTGCAGGCCAGCCGCGTCAGGATGCCTACGACGCGGTGACCACGCCCATCTCCTGCACGTCGACCTACGCGTTCGGCTCTTCGGCAGAGCTGCGCGATCACTTCGAAGGTCGAACGAATCGCGAGGAGTACGGCCGCTACGGAAATCCCACCGTGCGCGCGGCCGAAGAGAAGCTCGCGGCGCTCGATGGCGGCGGAGACGCTTGCCTCTTCGCGAGCGGCATGGCCGCGGTGACGACGACGCTCTTCGCGCTTCTCAAGAAGGGCGACCACGTCGTTCTCACCTCGGACTGCTACCGCCGGACGCGCTCGTTCGTGCAGAACTTCCTCGCGCGCTACGGCGTCGAAGCCTCGCTCGTTCCGGCCGGCGACCTCGCGGCGCTCGAAGCCGAAGTTCGCCCGGAGACGCGGGTGATCGTCACCGAGTCGCCGACGAACCCGTACCTCCGCGTCGCCGACATCGAGGGCATCGCGGCCATCAAGAAGAAGTTTCCCAAGGTGAAGGTCCTCGTCGACTCCACCTTCGCGACGCCGATCAACCAGCGTCCGCTCGAGCAGGGCGCGGACCTCGTCATCCACTCGGCCACCAAGTATCTCGGCGGTCACAACGACCTCCTCGCCGGCGTCGTCACGGGCGATGCGGGCCTCGTCTCCGTCGTTCGTGACCTCCGCGGTGTCCTCGGCGGCGTCCTCGACCCGCACGCCGCGTACCTCCTGATTCGCGGCATCAAGACCCTCGCGCTCCGCGTCGAGCGCCAGAACCGCACGGCCCTCGCGGTCGCGCAGTTCCTCGAGGCGCATCCCGCCGTCGAGCGCGTGTTTTACCCGGGCCTTCCGAGCCACCCCGACCACGAGCTCGCCTCGAAAACGATGAGCGGCTTCGGCGGCGTGATCAGCTTCGTGCTCCGCACGAGCCTCGAAGGTACGGCACGCGCACTCGACGCCTGCCAGCTCGCCACCGTTGCGCCCTCGCTCGGTGGCGTCGAGACCCTCATCGAACAACCCGCCCTCATGAGCTTCTACGAGCTGACACCCCAGGAGCGCGCGGCGATCGGAATCCGCGAGAGCCTCGTGCGCCTCGCGGTCGGTATCGAAGACGAAAAAGACATCGTTGCCGATCTCGAGCGCGTGCTCGCGACGGTCTCGCAAGCGACGAAGAAGGAGGTGTTCGATGCAGCCCTCTCGTGATTCCTCTCGTGATCCGGGCGGGCCAAAGAGCGACGTCGTCGCCACGGCCGAACGTTCCAAGAGTGACGTGATTGCCACGGTCGAGACGCCCAAGTTCGTCCCGGTGCCCGGCGTGCCGCCGCGCTGCGGCCATCTCTTCGTCCTCGGCGCCGGCGTCGTCGGTGCGGAGGTCCTCGCGCAGGCCACGTCGCTCCCGCCGATCGAACGCGGGCCCGCCCTCGATCTCAAGGTGGTCGGCGTCGCGCGCCGTCGCGGAGGCGCCTACGACGTGCGCGGCTTCGATCGCGCCGCCGTCGCGCACATCGTCTCGGAACGCCGCGCCACGGCCGGGAGTGACGAGGTGGCGCCCAGCACGAACGCCATCGACTTCCCCGCGCGCTCGACGCAGCTCGAGGCGCTGGCGCGTCTCTCCGATCCCGTCCTCGTCGACTGCACCGCGGCCGACGGCATGGAAGCCGTCTACGAAGAAGCTCTCCTTCGCGGCATCCACGTCGTGACGGCCAACAAGAAGGCGCTCGTCGCACGTCGCGACCTCACCGACCGTATCTTCGCCGCCGCCGCCAAGACCGGCCGTAGCTTCCGCTACGAGGCCACGGTCGGCGCGGGCCTGCCCGTCATCGGGACGCTGCAGGGGCTCGTTCGCACGGGTGATCGCGTCAAGTCGATCGAATGCGCGCTCTCGGGGACGCTCGGCTACATCGCCAACGAGCTCTCGAAGGGCGTCCCGCTCTCCGTGGCCGTCGCAACCGCGAAGTCGCTCGGCTACACCGAGCCCGATCCGCGCGAAGACCTCGCCGGCACCGACGTCGCGCGCAAGGCCGTCATCCTCGCGCGCGAGCTCGGTATCCCGCTCGAGCTCGAGCACGTCACGCTCACGCCGTTCGTCCCGCAGGAGGCGCTCGACGCGCCCGACCTCGAGGCGGCTCTCGTCGGCTACGACGCGACCTTCGCGGCCCGCATGGCCGAGCTCCGCACCCGCGGCGAACGTCTTGTGTATCTTGCACGCATTTCGGTCGAAGGAACGCGTGCGGCGTACCGCTGCGAAGTGAAGGTCGGTCCCGTCGCCGTCCCGCAGGACCACCCCGCGGCGACCCTCGACGGTCCGACCGCTCTCGTGGCGTTCACCACCGAGCGTTACGGTTCGAGCCCGCTCGTCGTCCGCGGAGCCGGCGCCGGCGGCGCGGTCACCGCCAGCGCCGTGCTCTCGGACGTGTTCCTCACGCTCTCCGGTGCGCCGGTCAGCTCTCGAGGAGCTCGAGGAGTCGCTGCTTCGTCGTGACGCCCAGCTGAGACGCCCGCTTCTCGCCGCCACGAAAGACGAGAAGCGTCGGGGCCCCGCGGATGCCGTAGCGCTTGGCGATGGCCGGGGAGTCGTCGATGTCGAGCTTCACGATCTTGTAGCGACCCACGTTTTCGTCGGCGATCTTGTCGACGACCGGATCGAGCGCCTTGCACGGCCCACACCAGGTCGCGCCGAAGTCCACGAGCACGGGAATGTCGGACTCGAGCACCTCCTTGTCGAAGGTCACGTCGTCGAGCTCGAGCACGTTTTTGCTTTTGGCCATGCCGTTTCGGGTGCCGAGCGGCCGCATTCTTACGCGCTGAAAATTCTTTCCTGGCAGGCGTAAGATCCGGGTGGCTGGACACCTGGAAGGACGATGAGCCCTGTTTCGGAAGCACTTGTTCTCGAAGAGCCGCTCGATGTCGTGGGACGCATGATTCGCTCCGAGCGCGTCGAGCTCGTCCATGTAGCGCGACGCGAGGGCCTGGGTAGCGAAGACGCGATCGACGCCGTCCACGACGCACTCTGCACCTTCCTGAAGCTCGCTCAACGCAAAGAGCTGCCCGAGGACCCTGCGGCCTTGCCCGCCTTTGTCGCCGGGATCGTGCGCAACGCCGCGCGCAACAAGCGTCGCCTCCATCACGTCGCACGCCCCCATCATGATGTCGACGCGATCGATCGAATCACGGGCACGGACGACGAGCTCGCGACGGACACGATGGTGGAGCTCGCCGAAGAGCACGTGAGGCTTCGCGCCTGCGTCGACCGGCTCTGCGACACGCAGAAGGCCGTCGTCACCCTCCGCTTGCTCGAGGAGCAGCGCGGCGAAGACGTGGCGACCACGCTGGGGATCTCCCGCGGCTACGTCGACGTTCTCCTGCATCGCGCGAAGCACTCGCTCCGTGCGTGCATGATGGAAGACTGATCAGAGCACGTCGCTTCCGAACGTGTCGCACGCGCCGACCTGGCCGCTGTCGTAGCCCCGCTTGAACCACCGCGCGCGCTGCTCGGCGGTGCCGTGCGTGAACGTCTCCGGATTCACCCGGCCCGAGCTCTTGCGCTGGATACGATCGTCGCCGACCGCCGACGCTGCGCCGATCGCCTCGTCGATGTCGCCTCGCTCGAGCAGTTGCCGCTGCTCGGTCGAGTGCGCCCAGATCCCGGCGAAGCAATCGGCTTGGAGCTCGAGGCGAACACTCGCACTCTCCGCTCCGGTCTGATCGGCCCGTCGCAGTCCCTCGACGCGCTTCGTGATGCCGAGCTGGTTCTGGACGTGGTGGCCGAGCTCGTGGGCGACGACGTACGCCTGCGCGAAGTCGCCCTTGGCGCCGAAGCGCCGGGCGAGCTCGTCGTAGAACCCGAGGTCGATGTACACGCGCTCGTCGACCGGGCAATAGAAGGGGCCCGTTGCCGCCTGTCCGTAGCCGCACGCCGTGTTCGTCGCGTCGGTGAAGAGCACGAGCTTGGCGTTGCGATACGTTGCACCGTTACGCGCAAAGATGTCTCGCCAGGTGTTCTGCGCGTCGTCGAGCACGAAGGACACGAAGTGCATCTGCTCGTCCGTGCCCTGGGTACCCGGATGAGCTCCGGTTTCGCCCGTGAGCGACCGTCGAAGCCCGCCGAAGAGACTGCTGAGCACGAGGAATCCCAGGAGAAGGAGCGCGATGATGCGGCCGCCGCGGCTTCGCATGAGAAACGGCAAGAGCGCGAGCAGGCCGCCGCCGAGCCCACCGCCTCCACCCGCACCCTGTCCCCGCCGGTCGATGACGTCCGGGCTCTCGTGTCCTTCGTCCCATCGCATGCTCGAGGCCGATGCAAGGCGGCGGCCAGTCCCGGCCGCGCGAGCCGCGGGTCGCGTGGCGCGTGGCGCGCGGCTCGGCCATCCCGTGGCTGATTTTCCGACGGACGCTCGCCTTTCGACTAAGACTGAGCAAGGCGGTGAGATGAACCAAAGCCAGAGACCTCCCGGATTTCCTCCGCCGGCCCCGCCTGCGCCGCCGCCTCCGCCCCCTGAAGCGCCGCGCGAACCCACGCTCCTCGAGCGGGCTCGGGCCGCTCCCATCACGTATGGGCTCGCGGCGATCGACGTGCTCGTCTTCGTGATCGTCGAGCGGTCGCACAGCTCGATCACGAGCACGGACATCGGCACCCTCGTCGGGGCCGGCGCCAACGAGCCGCTCCACGTCTGGGCCGGCGAGTACTGGCGTCTCGCGTCGTACATGTTCCTGCACATCGGTTGGATGCACCTGATCTGGAACATCTACGCGTCGGTCGGCTTCTGCGCGTCGGTCGAGCGGGCGCTCGGACGATGGCGCTTTCTCGCCGTCTACCTGGTGAGTGGCATCGCCGGTGGCTGCTTGAGCGCCATCCTGAACTCCGCGGTGTCGGCGGGAGCCTCGGGGGCGCTCTTCGGCATCGTCGGTGCGGCCCTCGCCATCCGTCGGCGCCAGCTCGGGACGTTCCATGCATTCTTCAGGGATGCCGGAACGCGATCCACGTTGATCAACATTGGCATCTGGACGGCGATCGGGACGACCGTGCTCCACATGGACAACGCCGCTCACTTCGGCGGCATGTTCATGGGCTTCGCCCTCACGTGGATCGTCACGGCACGCAGCCCGCGCATCGAATGGGTGCTCTTCGTCGTCGGCTTCGGCGCACTGCTGGTCGGCGCCGCGAGGCCGTGGTGGACGCCTCGAGGCGACGCGCTCAAGAAGCTCACCGCCTACGCCGCCGTGTATCTCGAGGGCGCCGAAGGGTTCCCGCAGAACAAGGCGCGTGGCCTGAAGTTCGCGCAGAAGGCGTGCGCCGCGGGCAGCGATCTGGCGTGCCGCATGGCCGACGAAGCGCGCTGACCACCGGTCTACCTGGCAGAGTCCAGCGGTGGCTCCGGATCGACGTTCGTAGAGCAACGGGAGCGCGCACGATTTCCTGCGACACGCGACGACGGGGTGGCTCCTGTCGGCATGAAGCTTGTTGCCTCTCTCGCAATCGCTTGCATCTCGGTGGTCTCGCTCGCGAACGTCGCTTGCGGGAGCGACACGACGCGCGTGGTTTACGTCGCGGGGGACGCAGAGCCGACCAGCGGGACGAGCGACGCCTCCTCCGACGCCCGCCCCGCGGATCTATCGCCGAAGGGGGAGTGTGAACGCTATCTCGCGTGCGTGAACGAAGAGACGCCGGCCCAGGGCGGTGCGGCGGTCGCCCTCTACGGCGATGACTCACCGTGCTGGAAGGGCTCCAGCGCTGACGCGAAGAGCTGTGGAGATGCTTGCCATCTTGCTCGAACCGCGATTGCGCCGAGTGGTTCCGGCTCCTCACAGTGCGGCTGCACGGAGGATGCAGAGTGCAAAGGCTTTTGCTCCAACAAGAAGGTGTGTGCCGGAAGCGATTGGGTGGGCATTCTCGACGAGTGCGCCGCCTACGCGACCGACGCGAAGTCCGCCGTCTCCGCATGGAAGAAAGCGAATGTGTTCGGGAACACCTGCGTCTTGGCGGTCGACGCGAACTGCGACGCCATTCGAGACCTCGCGTTCCGGGACACGGGCGCCCAGGATTCGAAGAACGTGTGGATCACCGCCCAGTCGCTTCACGATTACTACGCATGTCCCAGGACTGCCTCCGGATGGGGTAATTCGGGGAGCGTTCCGAGTGGCACCGCACCGTCATCGTGTGCGGGGGTCGCGGTCGTGGGGCTGAAGACGTGCAAGACGTCGACGTCGACCAACAGTACCGATCTCATGCTCCTCGTCGAGTGACCGGTACCTCAATCAGCGGATCGCGGAGGCGCCCGTTCCGCCGGCGCGTGAAAGATCGCGCACGTGGGCCATGAGAGGCCCATAGTCCTCGTCGCGGATGATTCCCTTCCATCCGGGCATGCGCGTGCCCGGCTTCATCGTCGGCGCGTCGTCGAGCCACGCGCGCAGCTCCGCGTCGGTGGGGAATCGCTCGTTCGCCTTGCGGAGATCGCCGACGGCTCCTGCACCCGAGTCGCCGTGACACGCGACGCAGCCGTACTTCGCGTAGAGCTGCTTGCCCGCGGGATCGGCGTTGGGCGTGGGCGCGGTCGGGCGGGGCACCGCTTTGACGATCTTCGGCACCGTCCGGAGATACGCGTAGATGGCGGCCACCTCTTCCTCACGAAGCTGAGGCATCGGCATCATGGGCGCGTGGAGCACGCGGCCGTCGGGGCGGAATCCTTCGCGGACTGCACGGACGAACTGCGCTTCGGTCCAGCGACCGATGCCCGTCTCTTCGTCGAACGTGATGTTTGCCGAACGGATGTCCGAGCCGTTCACGTCTTTGAGAAGATTGCCGCCTCCCAGGTAGCCCTCCGACTTCTCCGGCTCGAGCACGTTCATCGACTTGAAGTCCGCCGAGTGACAGCCGAAGCAATCGAGCGCGGTCACCATGTACCGGCCGTAGGCCACGCGGTCGCTGACGGGCGGCGCCACCATCGGCTTCTGCGGGAACGGGAGCGGCTTGAACGCGGCGTGCGTGAGCGCCTTCACGAGAAAGCTCGGTTGCGTGACGCCGGGCGGGTCGACCTTGGTCGGTGCGACGAGCGGATCGTCGGAATGCAGCCAAGCAAGGATGGAGTCGAGGTCCTCGTCCGAGAGGTGCGCGAGCTTGATCATGTACGGCGGAACGTACTGACCGTCGGGCCTGACGCCCGTGCGCAGGAGGTAGCGGAGCTCGTCGTCGCTCCAGTGCCCGATGCCCTTCTCCTCGTCGCGCGTGATGTTCTTCGAGACGACCGAGCCGAAATCCGGCGGGAGATCGCTCATCTTCCTTCCCGTGAGCGTCCCCGTGTCCGCGTTCAGGTGACAGTCCGTGCAGAGGATCGCGGCGAGCGCCTTGCCGCGTTCGACGCGAGCGGGCGTCGGCTGCACCTTCGGTCCCACGGGCGTTTCGTGCGCATAGCGCGGGATGCCGTCCACCTGGACGTAGAGGGCGAGGGCGGCACACACGGCAACGACGGCACCGAGCACGATGCCGGCGCCCTTGAGCGTCTTCTTCAACATGCGACTCTCCGAGTCTTCGAGGACGGCGCGCCCTCTCGAGTCGCATTGTGGGGCGCGCGCGTTTTGCGCGTTCCTAAATGGTCCCTTCGAGTTTCCTAAGAAGCTCCTAAACAGCCGGTTCTCCTGTCATGTGTCACACTTCGACCCCGACCGTCGACGAGGCCTCCCCCCTCGATCATTCCACCCGAAGAGCTTCGGTAGCAGCGCGACGTTGCGGATGCGCGGCTTCTCCGGTGACGTGGTAAGCCGAAGGGCATGCGCCCCAAGCAGCAAAAGGCCGCCGCTTCGCCCGGTCCCATCCGCTACGGCTCGCCCATCGAGGTGGGGGATGAGCTCTCGCTCGACGCGGAGGCCATGAAGGGGCTCGCCTTCCGTGAGGTGAACGTGAAGGAGGCCTTCACGCTCGTCGACGCCACGGGCGCGTGGTTTCGCGCGAGCCTCAAGTCGGCCGAGGGCGAGCGAGGCATGGCCGTCGCCTACGAGCGCATGAAGCACTCGCCAGAGTCGCCGGCGAGCCTCACGCTCGTGTGCGCGGTCCTGAGTCGGCAGCGCATGATCTTCGTCGTGCAGAAGGCGACGGAGCTCGGCGTTTCGCGCATCGTTCCGGTGCTCACCGCGCACAGCGTGCAGCCGAAGGATCTCGAGCACGAGAAGCCCTGGGCTTGGCCTGGCCAGGCCATCAAGGGCGTGCGGCAGTGCCGGCGTGGAATCGTCCCGGAGGTGCTCGCCGCGCAGCCGCTCGCGCACGCACTGACGGCGCCGTGGTGGAAGAGCGCGGACGCTCGCTTCGTGCTCGACGATCGCGTGGAGGGAAGCGCGGATCCGTTCGCGGACGCGCGGCCCTCCGGCTCGTACGCGCTCGCCGTCGGCCCGGAGGGTGGCTGGTCGGACAAGGAGCTTGCCGCGCTCACCGCGGCGGGGGCGCTGCCGCTCGTCCTCGGCTCACGCGTGCTCCGCGCCGAGACGGCGGTGCTGGCGGGCCTGTCCGTCCTGCAACACCGCCTCGGCGACCTTCATTCGTAGGCGCGACCGGTCAGGTGGCTCGCGGCTGGTCAGAGGGCCCGCGTAAGGCGATGTTCCGGAACGTCGACGAACGGGGCGGTGCGGCGTTCTAGGAGATCCCTGAACCTTCCCGAGCGGTGCGGTGCGGCGTTCCGCGACATCCCCGAACCTTGCCGAGTGGGGCGGTGCGGCACGGTGGACGTTCCGGAACGTCCGCAAGCCGGTAGGTGGCGTCTTGGGACGTTCCGGAACGTCGACGGGTCGGTTGGTGCGGCAGAGCGCGTCAGGTGACGGGCGGAAGCGGCTCCGGAGACACCGGGTCGGGTGAGGCGCCGTCCTCGGCCGGCGCTCCTCCCTTCGGCGAGCGGGCCACTGGCCCAGGCCAGAACCAGAGCATGATCATCTGTCGTCTCCGCTCCAGGCGTGCGCGTCGATCGCGATGCAGCGTGGAACGATGCGCCCGCTCGCGCCGGACGCAGGAAGAGCCGACGCAAGGGAATCCGCCGCGGTTGGCGCAGAGGCGAAGATTGAGCCTCCCGCGCGCGAAGGCGGCGCCGTCGACGCGTCTCGTATCGCATCAAGAAGCTCGGCGGCGCCGCGACGGGGAGGACGTCGTGTGACCGAGCGATGTCAGACGACTCGGCGAAACCCGGCGAGCACCAGCACCAGCACAGAGCTTCGCCAGCGGGAACGAGCGTTCGGCCCGCTGGGCCCGCGATGCCCAGCGGTGCCCAAGGGCCCGTCGGTGAATTCGTCACGCACCTTCGAGCACCGAGCACGGCCCTGGCTGCCCGCGAGTGGCCCGCCGACTTCACACGTTTCGCCCCCAACATCCTCAGCGTCCAGCACTGGTCTCGTCTGCTCGGCGGGCTTCTGTATGCCACGTCGCCACGTCTGCGATGGCCGCAGCTCCTGCGGCGGACGTTCGACGTGGACATCCTGGAGTGCCCGAAGTGCCGAGGCAGGCTCCGCATCATCGAAGCCGTCGTGGAGGCGAAGAGCGCGCGCGAGATCCTCGAACGCTTGGGAATGCCGACCGGGTCCCCGGACACTGGCCACGCCCGCGACCCGACCAGCCTCGACGGCGACGAACCCGACGAGCCCGACGCTACCTAACTCGCGCCCGACCGGGTGGTCGTCGAGGTCCGCCCTTTGGAGGGGGTCAGCTTGGTCGGCGTTCCAGTATCGTCGAATTTCGCATAAAATCGCGCGTAAACTCCGGCGTAGTCCTCGTTGACCGGCGGGACGCGGTTGGGTTTCCTGCTCTCCTCAGCGGACCACAATTCAAGGCATCGCGACTATCACCCGACGGGACGCGGTGGACGAAAAACGTGGGGTGGCGGCAGTGTTGTAGATGATCAACGTGAGGGAAGCTATGCAAATTTATAATTCTCTGTCTGAATTAATCGAAAATATCCCGTCTTTGCCGGAAAAGGATTGGATTTATGCCAATCTGGATTCGTGGAAGAGCAGTCCGGAAAGGACCAGGTTTTTTCATATTCCGTGGAGCGATATCCAGGATCTGGAGGATGATGAGATCTATCTGGATGATGAAGATATGGATATGCCTAAATCCGTGGAACAATATGATCTGAAGTGCTGGATGGTTGTAAACCAATTGAGCTATATTTTGAAGAACAAAATCGAAAAGGGGGAGGGTGAGAAGTGGTTTGTTGATGAGATAAATTATTATCGTGAAAATGACGATTTCAGGACCGCGAATCTTGTTCGCCTATCCTGATTTTGTGAATTCATAGGGGATGTCGTTTCCTGGAGGCGGCGGGGTGACGGTGCTATGCGAAAATCCTCTTCCGATGCGAGGGCTAATGCTCTGCGTGCTACTTAGAACGGAGGGGGTGTGATTTCCCCAATTCGAGACCGGATGTCCAGATTTTCGTCGTTAGGTGAACGTCATGCGGATGATGGATCGATCTCGTAAGCGGCTATCAGGAGGTTGGTTTCGAGCTCTTCAAAATATGTGCGCCAGGTTGTGCAACACAGATTGACGGTTTGTCGGTCAATGTTTTCGAAGATCTTTTTACGGAAGTTGTATAAGCGGCGTAATATTCTTGCATTGCATCCCGGTGTGTTGACATGGTTTCGCGTGATTCCGGGTGGCGCATGGTGTGCGTCAAATGATTGAACCGAAGAAATAGGCAGCGGACATGTTGGCAAGCGAGAATCGACGTATCCCGTTTCGAGTAATGTCTGATGAATGGGGGCGTTGTGTGGAATGGTTCAGGTGACTTGTAATCCGGCAGCATAGCTGCTGACCGCTCGTCTTTTCCGCTATCCTCCGCACGACCACAGCTCGAACGCCGAACGCGACCGCGCGCCTCCCCACGTCACCCGAATCGCCGCCCATGCCAAGCCCAACCTCGTCGACCGAACTTCCGTCCGTCCTCCTCATCGGTGCCTCCGGCCTGCTTGGCCGCGCGGTCGCAGCGTCCCTTGTCAGCGAACCGTAGTTGACCCTCATCGCGACCATCCGGAACCCCCAAAGCGCGGGCGCGAAACTGCTCGCGTTGCCACCTGACAACATCACCGAACTCGACGCCCTCGACCAACCGGCCCTCGAGCGCCTGTTCGAAACCCGCAAACCCGCGGCCGTCATCATCTGCGCCGCCGAACGCCGCCCCGACGTCTGCGAAAACAACCCCGCCGCCGCCCGCGCGATCAACGTCAACGCACCGGCCCGCATCGGCGCGCTCGCCGCGCGATATGGCGCATGGACGCTCGGCATCTCCACCGACTACGTATTCGACGGCAAGGCCGCCCCGTACCGTGAAGACGCCCCCCGAATCCGCTGAACATTTACGGCCGCACGAAGCTGGAAGGCGAGGCGGCACTCCTCGCCGCGTCGCCGCTGTCATGCGTGCTGCGCCTGCCGTTGCTGTACGGCCCGATTGCCGACTGGAGCGAATCGGCCGTCACGAGCCTCGTCCCGGCGATCGTCGCCAGCTTGGTCGGCGTTCCAGTATCGTCGTTGACCGGCGGGACGCGGTTGGGTTTCCTGCTCTCCCTCGGACTGCTCTGCCACGCCACCCAATGCATGGATGTCTTCATCTGCGAGCAGGTCGCGTCGGAGACGGAACAGGTCGCGCAGATGGACGGCAAGGCGGCCCGCACGCGCGAACGGCCGACGAGTTTCCGCAAGCGCAACATCGCCGATTACTGCGCGGAGGGCGGCTACGTCTGAGCGCCGAAGCGTGACCGAAACTTGATGACGATGACACCGACTTTCATTCTCGCCGGTCTCGCCGCCTCACCCCCGACCTTCGTCTGGTGGGGACGGGACGAGCACACCGGTTCGACTCGCTTCCCGACGCCGCTGCTGCGGCGCATGGACCTCAAGACCAGCAACGGCTTCATCACCCTGTGCGCCGGCACGGTGATGTGGGGCGCGTACCGGCTCCAGGGCCGTGACGAGCACGTGCGCACGGCGCTGCAGCTGGCCGAGGCGGCCTTCGCCTACCAGGTGGACTGGCGCTACGTCGACCGTGACGCGGTGGACCTGCGCATTCCGCCTGGCGTGTCGCCGACCTCGGGCGCATTGCTGGAGCTGTGCTTGTTCCTGTGGCGTTGCCTTGATCACGAGAAGTATTGGGAGAACTACTACTCACCGATCCTGGAGACGTTCCACGCGGCGCATCTCGCGCGTCACATGCTGCCCCGGGATGTCCGGCCGGCGTTTGGCCGTTGGGTCGAGGTGATCATCGCCCGGCTGAATATCTTCGCGGAGAAGCCCGACGAGGCGGTGGCACAGGCCGAGGACTTCCCCACGGTCGAGGACTGGAAGCGCTTCGCCGCTGGCCATCGCGGCCGACCTTTGCCGCCAGAGTTCCTGGACGGCCCGCAGCCCACGATGTTGCTGGCCGCGGAGCCCCAGCAGCGCATGGATCGCGCGGTGGACCGCCACCTGCGCCAGCTCGACTGGATCGGCAACCCGTTCCTTCGCACGCCGGACGAGATGCGGGCGCTTGGCTTCGTCGGCGAGCCTTACGTTTACGAGCAGGGGGAAGCCCCATGAACCCGCTTCCGCGGCACTACATGCCGGCGTCCATCTGGACGGAGCAGCGGGCGGACTACGACTGGGACGAGTGGAACGCCAATGCCTATTTTCGCTACGCCACCGATGCGCAGTTCGAGCGTCTGAACCGCCTGACCAACAAGGCTGCGTTGGGCCTGACGATCGCGACGCTGGAGTGGGTCGTCGTCAGCCTGTCCCAGCTCACCGACGTGTTGATCGAGCGCCGCTTCCTGACCGCGGCCTGGGCCGGCGCGGTGCACCGTCGCTATCTCAACTACACGGAGTTCGATCCGGACGAGTGGTCCAGCCCCGAGCGCGGCCCGCTCTACCTGAGCCTGCTGATCCTCAACGACGCCGTGCACGAGTTGCGCAGCGATCCCCGGATCGCGACACGAGCCTGCTGGGCCTACAACCTCGCCACGCACATCCTGCCGGAGCAGGGGGCCTTCCTGGCGTGGTGGGAGACTTGCGTCCAACGTCTGGAGCAGTTCCACCTCGAGGCTGAGGAACTTGTCGGAGCGCCGCCTCCGGACATCTTCGACGACTTCCCGCTGCAGGGCATGCCGCTGCCGCCGCCGGTCTTCGACCCGATCAAGGTCTTTCCGGTTGCGCACATCCCGGCGTGGTGGGACGACTTCCTGCGCAGGCTGGATCCAGGGACGAACGAGTTCCTCGCCGCGCCGAAAGACCTGGAGGACGTCGACTTCCTGCCGGGGCCGCCGTATCGCTTCGAGGCGCGGTGAACCCGTGGACAGCATGACCCGTTACGCTGACATCGCGACCCGGCATGCCGAGAACGCCGCCTTCCTGTGGCACTTGCGCGGGCTGGCAGTGGCACAACCGCACTACCGGCCGCGGTCTCCGGCATGTTGCCGGGCGAGCGGCATCGGGTCCTGCTCTCCCCCCGCGATGCGCGTCGGCAGCGCAACGACCGGCATGATCGCTTCGACCTCGTCAGGGTAGCTCTCGGCCCACAGCCAGGCGTGCATTCCGCCCATCGACATGCCGAAGATCGCACGGAGACGACGAATCACGAGTACCTCGGTCACGAGCCGATGGTGGATGTCGACCATGTCGCGATAGCCATAGCGGAAACCGAGCATGCAGGCCGTCACTCGGCTTGCTCGATCGCCCGTGACCAACGTTGTCGACGAAGACCAGGAAGTACTTCGCGGGATCGAGCGCCTGGCCTTCCTTGTCACTCCCGGCGGCGCACGTCGTTCCAGGCTATGCGTCGTGCTCCTCTTGCAAGATGGCGGCGGCCCGTTCACCGATGACGACACAGGGCGCCATCGTGTTTCCCGTCGTCACTCGAGGCAAGACGGAGGCGTCCGCTACACGCAGACCATCCAAGCCATGAACCTTGAGCTTGCGATCCACGACCGACATGGCGTCGCGTCCCATCTTCGCCGTGCCGCATTGATGCCAAAACGTAACAAGGCCATTACGGATGAAGCGTGCCAGACCCGCCTCATCGAGGTTCCCGGGCGCAACCTCGCGTTTGACGTAGGACTGAAGAGCTGGCGCGTTGCCGATCTCGCGGGCTTGTCCAATCCCGGTCATTAGGTCTTTCAGGTCACGTGGGTCTGCCAGGTAGTTCGCCTGAATTTCGAGCGGATCGGATGCATTCGGGCCTGTCAGGTGAATCGCGCCTCGACTCGCGGGCCGCATGCCGATGGCGAGAGACCACGCGGATGCGGGAGGCCTGAACTGGGGTTCGTTCTCGCGCGTGACCCATGCCCCGCGACGTGCGTACGTGAAGATGTTGGGGGCGCTCCGCGCCGGGTCCGTCTTCCAGAAACATGCTGCCTGACCTCTCGGGGCGGTTGGCAGTGGCTTCTCCGTAGCCTCCCAGACACAACCCAGCGCAACGTGGTCGTGAAGATTGCGCCCTACGCCGGTCAGGTTCTGCAGCACGGGAATGTCGAACTTCCCTAGCTCGGCCTGGTCACCTATTCCCGATTGCATCAACAACTTTGGTGTCTGTATCGCGCCGAGAGAGAGGATGACTTCAAGCCTGGCTTCGGCATGCAGAACTTTCCCTTTGTAGGAAAACTCCACGCCAGTAGCGCGCCGCTGTTCAAAAAGGATGCGTGTCACCAGCGCCCCGGTCAGCACCGTCAGATTCGGCTGATCCATCCTTGGATATGAATAAGATCGGAATACCGACGCCGCAGCCGCGTAGTCGTCCCAATCCACTCGATGCCCTCGCGACCATGTCGATACGTTGATGCTCGAACCTCCACCCAACACCTTGCCCATCGAGTAGGGGATGGCGCGTCCGTTCAGATGAGGGTTGGCCTGAGCGACGAACGTCGGTGTCGCCGGCCTCGAGCAACAGCACCTTCACGTCTGGATTGGCTGCAAGCCTTCCAGCGATGACCGACCCCGACGTTCCGGCTCCACAAACAATGAAGTCGAACTGTCGCCCGAGTTCCGCTGCGAGCTTTTCCTGATTCTCACGGATCCGGGTTGCGATGTCCGGCGTATCGCCGATGTTGGCGCTAGCTTGATTCATGGTCTCTCCCCATGACGATTCAGCTTGTCGATCAGACCTACGCGTTTTTCTGAAGCGCGAGCGACGGATGGGCGAAGGCTCATCGACGGCCATCGGCGAAGCTCGTGCCAAATCGTCCTCGCCCGTCCTCGCCCGTCCTCGTGGGAAGACCGCGTGCACACGCGTCGTCGAAGCACGAAGCGTGGAAGCGTGGAAGCGTGGAACAGGTCCCTGCGGATCTGCTTGGCGTCCGCGTCCGGCTTGGACAAAAACATAGGCGTCAGATCCCGTCCCGCAACCGGCAAGGATCGCCAGAGTTGCGATGATCGCGGCCATGGCGAGCTGCCGCCAGACGCCCTGCCAGGCGAGGACGACGCGGCCCCAAGGAGGTGCATGCTCGAGGCCGGCTGGAGACCGTACGCGCGCCCGACTCGGCGAGCAGGAAAACGAAAGCTGTCCAGGGGACAAAGACCGCCGCCCGTCGGAGTTGACGTATCGCCCTAACTACGAACTCGGCCACGGCCGGCGGAGGTTCGATCGGCGCGGGCACGTTCAGCGGAGGTGCACGCGCAGCTCCCAGTGCGAGGGGGGAGGCCGTCGTGGGCGCGCCTACTGCGCGTGGATCGAGGGATCGCCGGGGGGCGGCAGGTACGCCGTGTCGGCCGTCACTCCGACGACCGGCGTCCGCGCTCCGACGGAGGTCTGCATCGCCACGCTGTTCGCCTCCGTCACGAAGTCGAGGGCGAAGCTGGTCCCCGAGAGCTTCGCGTGCGCGAAGCCGTAAGTGTTGGCGACCTGCTGCCCGGCCTTGGAGGGGTCGACCGGCGCGCACGCCGCGTCGACGTTGCCGCCGGAGCCCACCTGGACCTGCAGCATCTGGCTGCTGATCGCGTAGTACGCGAGCGTGCTGTGGTGCGCGTTGACGTAGGCCGTCGGCTGCCACTTCGTGAGAATCGCCCCGAGCTGGCCCATGTAGGCCGAGCCCGTGACGTCGGAGCCGCAGGTGAAGGTCGGATGGTCCCCGATGACGATCACGAACTCGTCCTGGTTCGCCTGCTGAAGGGTCCAATCGATCCATGCGAGCTGCTTGAGGTGCGTCTTCGCCGACAGGGACCAGCTGGCCGACGCGAAGTTCGTCGCCATGTTCTGTTTGCCCGCGTACCCGTAGAAGAGAAGGTTCGTCTCCACGAAGACGAACGTGGCGTGCTTGCAACCGGGGAGCGCCACCCGCTTCGTGTAGAAGTAGTCGGGGAGGTTCCAGTTCGGGTCCTGGTGCTGCATCTCGAACTTGGGCGAGCCGGTCGCGTACCAGTCGTGATTGCCCAGGACGAGCCACCAGGGGACCTGGCTGAGCGTCGTGCCGGCGTAGACGTCCTTCCACAGCGTGGTGAACTTGGCGTCGGTGGCAGACTGCACACCTTCGTAAGCGAACGTGCCCCCTTGGTAGAAGTTGGAGCCGAGAGAGATCACGAAGTTCGTGCCCTGAGCCGCTGCCCAGGTGTTCATCGCGGCGGCGACCTTCTGCATGTCGGTCAGGTCCTGCTGATTTCCCCAATCGCCATCGAGGAGGAAGTCGAAGCCCTTGGCCGTGTAGTCCAGGGTCGTGCCCGGCGCGTCGCCGCACACCGTGCCCGCGTCGGCGTCAGGACCCGTCGTGCCCGCGTCGGCGTCAGGACCGGTCGTGCCCGCGTCGGCGTCAGGACCGGTCGTGCCCGCGTCGGCGTCAGGGCCCGTCGTGCCCGCGTCATCGGTCATACCCGTCGTGCCCGCGTCGGCGCTCGCGTCCGAGGTCTGCGCCGTCGAAGGAGACGATGAGCACCCCGCGATCATGGCACCGAGGAACAAGGCGCCACCGCAGATGCTCGAACCGAGACCCAAGGCGGCCTTCACACGACGCATCTCGTTGGCTCCTTTGAATGGCTACGCTCGCGCGGACGAGCGGGCGACTATAACTATAGACGAGCACGGCCCCGGTGGGGACGTCGACGATCCTCGGCCGTGCGTCAGGCCAAAGGGAAGGAGGAGTGACGCGCTCGTCCGAAGACGCCGAGGAGAGCTCAGGGCTCTTCTTCTTCGCCCTTGCCGTCGCCGCGCAGGCCGAGGGCGCGTGTCATGACTCGAGAACCATACGTCGGTAGGGCGATCCTTCCCCGGGTTTCGGCCTCCCACTGGCCGTTGTTGGTCATGGGGTGCAACGCACCTTCGGGCAAGCGCCGAGAGCGCTGTGGACACTGCCGCGCCGGTGGAGAAGTGGACAATCACTCCCCCTGCCCGAACCCGTGCGCGTGGTTATGATGGGTGCATGGCATCTCGCGAGCCGTCGCAGCAGGCCGTGTCATCGCCCGCCGTCGATCCTGCGCTCTTCCGCAGGCAATGGTGGCTGCCCAAGCTCGTGATCTCGCTCGTCTTCATCCCGCCGTATCTCGTGGAGATGTGGTTGGACCACGAAGTCAGGATCAGAGGCTTCGGTCTCTCGCATGTCGAGACGTTCCGCGAAAAGCTCGCGTTTACGGTCATCGGCATTGCGTGGATCGCGCTCCTCCTCTGGTTTCGTGCGCGCCATCGTCGGCGCCAATGCGCGGCTCTTGCCGCTCTCCAGGCGTCGGATGGAGGAGAGGTTTTCTAGATGGCCGAGCGCGTAATCGAGCTTTGGACGGAGCCGATGCGGCAGCGGCGAGGCGTCGGCTATGGCAGAAGAGCGGAAGCGAGTCGCGGGTGAGCTCGAAGAGCAACGCGGCCCAATCGTCGGCGGTCCGCATATCGTTGCACAGGACGCCTGCGCAAGGCGGGCTCGGATGCGTCGGGGACTCGAGGGCGGCGTGCGCGTCAGCAAGTGCGTGGCGATGTTGGACGGGGCGAGCAGTCCGACTGCCGAATCTTGACGGAACCCGGCGGCAAGACGTGCGCGAGGAAAGCGACGGGCTCGAGCGTCGTCGCTTGCCTTGCACGTGTTCGAGCTTCGAGGTCGCTTCTGGTGCAGCAGGGGGACGTGTTCGCCGAGTGCCCCGCCCTCCGACGACCGGCGTCCGCGCTCCCACGGATGTCGATGCTGGACGCGTGGGCTTTGGAGCCCTGCGCTCACTTGACCAAGAGCTGACGGCGGCGCATCGGGAGCCGGTGTTTCGGCTACGGGCGGCGGAGGTTCGATCGGCGCGGGCACGTTCAGCGGAGGTGCACGCGTAGCTCCCAGTGCGAGGGGGAGGCCGTCTTGGGCGCGCCTACTGCGCGTGGATCGAGGGATCGCCGGGGGGCGGCAGGTACGTCATCGTCGAGACCGCGCTGCGGCTGCTCGTGACCGGCATCGACTCGGGGCGGCGCGCGCGCTGAGCGGGCGCGTCAGGGGTGCGGGACGTTGGCGCGCGCGACGTCCAACGCTTGCCAATAACGCGCACCGTAAGTGCGCTGCGCGGGGGCGTCGAAGTGCACGGCGTCGCCCGCGTTGCTCGTCAGGCCTGCGGACGGCGCCACGGAGGTGAAGGGGACGCGCTGCGGGGTCGCGTCGATGGCGGACGAGATCGACGCCTTCGCGGCGGGGTCGGGGGACCAATCCGGGCAGAATTGACCGAGGATGAAGGGAGCCGATGACGCCCCTGCGACCCGCGCGCGGAACGCGCCGATCATCGCGTCGAGCGCCTGCGAATACGTGGCGTTGTCGTATTGCCCGACGTCGTTCTCTCCTTGGTGCCAGAGGAACGCCACGAACCGGTTGCCCGGATCGGTCGCCATCGCCGCGTTCCCGCGCAGGACGGCGTCCTCGAAGAGCGGATCGCCCGGGTTCCACTGATGGGCCGAGAAGCTCGAGCCGCCGCGCGCCGTGGGCACGAGCAAGATCGGGCGCGGCGTGGGCTGCGATGCTTCGTAATACGCCTTCGCGAACGAGAGGCCCATGCCGACGCGATCGAGCAAGGCCGTGTCGTTGTGATCGAGCCTCGCGACCGCCGGAACGATCATCCCGTCACGCTCACCTCGACCCCACTGAAAGATCGCGGGGTGCGGTGTATCGAGCGCGGCGTCGAACGATGCGCCGCGCCCGACCATGTTCGATTGGCCAGCGAGCAAGAAGACGTCGTAACCCGACGACGGCGAGGGGGCCGCGACGTCGGCGTCGAGGTCGGCGTCGTGCGCGGCTCCGGCATCGACCACGGAGCCACCGGCGACCGGAGTGGGCGCCTCCTCACCTGCGCCGGAGCCGCTCGCCCCGGCCTCGGCGACGCCCATAGGTCCTGGACTCGCGGCGTCACACGCGGCCACGCCCACGACCAGCAGGACCCCTGCGCTCCACAGCTTGGCCACCCGCATGATCATGCGATCGTACCAGATCGGTCACCTTTCGCAGCATACGACGGCTCCGATGCGGAGAATCCGAAGACGCCGAGGAGAGTTCAGGTCTCTTCTTCTTCGCCCTTGCCGCCGCCGCGGAGGCCGACCGCGCGGGCCTGCTATTCCGCCTGGGCGAAGCGCGCCGGTGTCGGGATTTCGCCCGACGCGCGAGCCGGCGCCGTGACGTTCGTACAGAGGTTCGGCTCCAGCCTCAATTTGAACGTTCATTTTCACGTCGTCTTTCTCGACGGCGTGTACACGCGAATTGCGACGGGGGCTGCTGTCTTTCACGACGCGCCGGCTCCTACGCGCGCCGAGCTCGAGAGCATCGTCGAGGCAGTGCATCGCCGCGCGATCAAGTGGCTTCGGCGCCACGGACATCTCGAGCTCACGCCGCTCGAGGATCGCTCGAACGAAAGGGCACTGTCGTCTCCGCTCGAGGCGTGCGCGTCGATCGCGATGCAGCGTGGAACGATGCGCCCGCTCGCGCCGGACGCAGGAAGAGCCGACGCAAGGGAATCCGCCGCGGTTGGCGCAGAGGCGGAGATTGAGCCTCCCGCGCGCGGTCGCGGCGCCGTCGACGCGTCTCGTATCGCATCAAGAAGCTCGGCGGCGCCGCGACGGGGAGGACGTCGTGTGACCGAGCGATGTCAGACGACTCGGCGAAACCCGGCGAGCACCAGCACCAGCACAGAGCTTCGCCAGCGGGAACGAGCGTTCGGCCCGCTGGGCCCGCGATGCCCAGCGGTGCCCAAGGGCCCGTCGGTGAATTCGTCACGCACCTTCGAGCACCGAGCACGGCCCTGGCTGCCCGCGAGTGGCCCGCCGACTTCACACGTTTCGCCCCCAACATCCTCAGCGTCCAGCACTGGTCTCGTCTGCTCGGCGGGCTTCTGTATGCCACGTCGCCACGTCTGCGATGGCCGCAGCTCCTGCGGCGGACGTTCGACGTGGACATCCTGGAGTGCCCGAAGTGCCGAGGCAGGCTCCGCATCATCGAAGCCGTCGTGGAGGCGAAGAGCGCGCGAGATCCTCGAACGCTTGGGAATGCCGACCGGGTCCCCGGACACTGCCCACGCCCGCGACCCGACCAGCCTCGACGGCGACGAACCCGACGAGCCCGACGCTACCTAACTCGCGCCCGACCGGGTGGTCGTCGAGGTCCGCCCTTTGGAGGGGGTCAGCTTGGTCGGCGTTCCAGTATCGTCGAAAATTCGCATAAAATCGCGCTACGTAAACTCCGGCGTAGTCCTCGTTGACCGGCGGGACGCGGTTGGGTTTCCTGCTCTCCCCACAGGCATCACGACGACGAGCCCGCGGCTGTGGATCCAGCGCGCGGGCTTGTCGATGGATGAAGCGCGCCGGCTCGTGGCCGATACGACGCTGCACGGAAACGTTCCCGAGCCGCTCCGACTCGCTCACCTCGTCGCGGGCGGCATCACCGACGGCAGTAGCCGCGGCCGAGCGTGATCAGATCAGGAGCTGAGCTTCGCCGTTCCCGACGGACCAATCCGCGCGATCGTTTTCCACCAGGCTGATGACGATGTCCTGCTTGCGCAGACCGGGCGAGCGCGAAAGATTTTCGACGACGAGGCGGTAGAACGTCCGCTTCTTCTCGACGGCTCTGCCGCGTACGAGCGTCACCTGGACGAAGATGACGTCCTCGGAGCGCTCGATGCCGAGATAGCCGCGATCGTAGACTAGCGACTCGTTCGGGCAGACGACCTGGAAGCGATCGTCTTCCGGGATGCCGAAGGCGTCGACGAGGGCACGATGAATGCCGTCGGAGATGGCCTGGATGACTTCAGGGCTCTTGGGAATACCGAGAGAGATTCGGACGAGGGGCATGCGAAAGACGTAGCTCCGCGCACTCGTGCAGAACACGAGTGATGTTGCCCAAGAGTCATGCGAAAATGCCTAGGTGCTCGTCTGGGACGATCTTCGATTCTTTCTGGCGATCGCACGCTCCGGTTCTCAGAGCGCGGCCGCACGCGCGCTTGGCGCGGACCAGACGACGGTCGGTCGTCGCCTCACGGCTCTCGAAGCCCATCTCGGGGCACGACTCTTCACCAGGTCCGCACGAGGTCTCTTGCCGACGGCAGCGGCCGAAGCCATTCGTGAAGCTGCCGAGCGGGCCGAGCGAGCGATGCTCGCCGTGGAACGAGCCAGCAGCGGACTCGACACGCGAGCGCGAGGGACGGTTCGCCTGGCGACCACCGATGCGCTGGCGCGCGGCTTCGTCCTCGCGGCGATGGCCGACCTCCGCGAATCCCATCCGGAAGTGAAGGTCGTTCTTACGACAGCGCCAGAGACGGTCGATCTGGTGAAAGGCGAAGCCGACGTCGCGCTCAGAACGGTACGGCCGGTGGACTCCGACCTCGTCGTGCGGAAAGTCGGTGTGGTCCACCACGGACTCTACGCCGCGCCGAGCTATCTCGCCCGTCGCTCACGTCCTCGGGAGGCAAAGGGCCTTACCGGCCACGACGTTCTCGAAATGGCGGCCGGTTTTGATTCGGCGCAGCGCCGGTTTCTCACCGGCGTGTCGACGCAAGGGTCGCGCGTGGTGTTCGAAGCGAACAACGTGGTGTCGCTCGTGCGCGCCACGGAGCTCGGGATGGGGCTGGCAGTCCTGCCGACCTTCTTGGTCGACGAGGCCTCGAGCAGCGCCCTCGTTCGCCTCTGGCCGGATCGCGACGATGCGCAAGATCTCTGGCTCGCGGTCCACGCGGACGTGCGGAACGCCGCGCGCATTCGAGCCGTGATGGAGAGTCTCGCTGCACGTGTTTCACCTCGACGCGGCGGCATCACGGAAGACCGGAAGAAGGTCGTCCGCAAGCCGCCGCGGAGGTGAACGCGAGGATCAGCGCGTGAGGAACGGAGAGATCCAGGACATCTGCGGACGGTCCTGGCCGTTCTTCGGCTCGATCGTGAGCGAATACTCGCCCCAGCCCGGTCCGGCCGCCCACCAGAGCCAGCCCTGGAGAACGTCGGTGTTCTGCATCATGTAGTTCATCATGTCGGTCACGGCAGACTGACACGTCGAGCTGTTGATGCCGGCGTACTCACCTCAGCTTGGTCGGCGTTCCAGTATCGTCGAAAGTCCGCATAAAATCGCGCTACGTAAACTCCGGCGTAGTCCTCGTTGACCGGCGGGACGCGGTTGGGTTTCCTGCTCTCTCGCTTGCTTCGAGCAAGAGGCTCCAGAGGTGACGCGTCACCTCGTTGGTCAGCTTGCGGTAGACGCTCCACATCGCCTGATCGGCCGGGATGGGATTGCTCTTCTGCCATCCTCCGCACGCGAACGTATAGAGATCGGCACACGGATCCACAGTGCGATCCATGGCGGTGACGTCGAGCGACGGAGTGTACGGGAGCTCGCGTAGCGGCGTCTCGTCTGCAAACTTCGAGGGCGAGGACTTCGGAGGAGGAGCTCCGGCCTCGACCGCGCTCACTGGCGCCTGAAGGTTGTGCGGAGCCACGTGCGCGCGCGCTCGATCAGTCGTCGTATGGGATGGCGAACAAGCCACGCCGAGGCCGACCAACGCCGCGACGCCAAGTAAGGTACGCACCATCGCGCCCGCATCACACACGATGGACGCTGCCCGTCAAGGAGCGACGCCCCCGTCGCCGCAGGCCACCTTCGCCCCCTGACTCCGACTCGGATTCGGATCCGGAAGCGGACCCGGACCCGGATCCGGAAGCGGACCCGGATCCGGAAGCGGACCCGGATCCGGAAGCGGACCCGGATCCAGCCCCGCCGCCGCCAAAAACGCCCCCCCAAATAGCGAAACGCCGCAGCCCCTCTCGGATCCGCGGCGCCCGCTCAGTCTCGTCTCTCTCCGTTCGTCGCAGCGAAGGTCGTTGCGGGTGGGGTCACCCCTCGGCGAACCGTATCGGTAGCCGAAATGCCTTCAGCACTTTCGGAACGTCCCCAAACAATCCCTCGTCGCGAACGGACTCGAACAACCGCAGCACCACCATCGCGCCAAACAACTCCAAGCGCCCTCGGATGTGCTTGAGCGACTTTCCGCTCGTCCGATAATAGCCGCCATAGTCACCGTGATATCGAAGATCGACCGCCCGCAAGACGCAGCCATACTGGGTATACGCAAATTCGCCGAGCACACGATTGCAGAGCAGCTCCGCTTCGACGAACGCAGCGCCATCACTCAGCACGACGCCCGGCCCATCGCCGAACGTCCACAATCCGCGAAAGCGAGGCGCTTCTCCGTCACGTCGCTCTTCAACGAGTTTCGGGAACCCCTCTTGCACCGAGAAACACTCGGCGAACTCGCGTTCGAGCTCTGCTTGGCGATCGCGTAACGCTTCGATCGTCTTCGCATCGCCGAGTGCCGACACTCTCCCGATCTTCGTTCCCATGGTGCCACTCTACGCGAAAGGCTGCGTAAAGCTGTGCATCGACAGCACTGGCGACGAGCTCTACGACTGCAGCGGTTGCTGGCCATGACGTCGTTGCGTAGGGGGCCGTCGAGCGCTTCGCACGAGCGCTCCGACGGCCTTCGCCCGATAGCCGCCAACGAGGCGACGTCAGCGTCGTGCGTCGCGGGAGCGACGGCGCCGCCAGGCAAGGCCCACGCCGAGCACGAGTCCACCGATCCCGCTCAGGCTTCGCGGCGAGCTTGGAGTGAGGCCCACCGAACAGCCCGATGCTCCGTCGCCGCCATTCGCCCCTTTTGCACCGGTCGGCGTCGTCTCGTCGTCGCCCACGGGTCCGCCGTTCGTCCCGCCGTCCGAGGCGTTCGAGCCTCCGTCGGTCGTATTCGCGCCGCCGTCCCCTTCACCGCCGTCTCTCTCGCCGCCGTCGACGCCACCGTCCGGGAGCGCAGGCTTGTCGGTCACGAACGTCGTCGGGCCAGGCGCCGTCGCGCCCGGAGGCACCGAGCCGATGGTCGCCTCGTTCACCCCATTACCGTCTTGGTCGTAATGGATAGTCGCCAGATTGGCAATCGTCGTCTCGGGGGCCACCGACGTCAGAACTTCCGCCTGGATCGTGATCGACGCCGTCTCGCCGGTCTTCAGCGCGCCGTTCCAATGCACCGTGTTCCCTGACGTCGTCGCCGCCCCCGTCGTCGCCGTCGCCGTCTTCAACGTGAGCTGCGCAGGCAAAACGTCCTCGAGTTCGTCCAGTGCGGGATCGTCGACCTGCGCCGACGTGCCATCGTTTCGCACGTCGATCGTGTAGGTCACGGCGCGCGGCGGAGCGTAGACCACGCTCTTCGTCGCCACGAGCTTTGCGGGCGAGCGAACGTCGACCGTCGATGTCGACGAGTTGTTCCCCGCCGTCCCGTCGATCACCGCGGCGCTCACCGTCACGGTCGCATCCAACTTGCCGACGCCGAAGAGCTCGTCGACCGTCACGTCCAGCGTGAACTTCGCAGCCGCCGAAGCCGCGAGCGACGACGCCTTGCATTGAAACGTCCCTGGCGCGCCGACTGCCGGGGTCGTGCATGTCCAGCCCGCGGGCGCCGAGAGCTGCACGAATTTCGTCCGCGACGGCACGCTACCGTTCACGGTCACATTCGGAGCATCCGCCGTCGTCGACGCGGCGAACGACCACGACAGCGCACCTCCCGCGTCCACCTTCGCGGGGCCCGTCAGCTCGATCGACACGTCCGCCTTCGGCCCCTCGACGATCGCGTCGTAGGTGACCTTGCATTGGTTTGCGTCCGTGATGGTCGCCTGCGCGCTCGGACCGCAAAGCGCATCGGCCGTGTTGGTCGTCGCCCCGCCCGGCGTCCACGCCACGGAGTACGGGAGCGTCCCGCCCGTTGGCGCGACCGTCGCGCTGCCCGTGCAGGTGCCCACCGCCTCGAGCGGCATCGACGAGCCGTTCGCCAGCAGCACCGCCGGCTCCGTCACCGTGAAGCTCTTCGTCGCGGTGCAAAGGTTGCCGTCCGTCACGACGACCGAGTGCGCCCCCGGCGCAAGGCCGCTCACGGCGTTCGTGCCATCGCCCGTTGGATTGCCCGTCCAATCGTATTTCAACGTGCCCGTGCCACCGCTCGCGGTGACGGAGAGAGCGCCGTTGTCGTCACCATGGCACGTGACGTCCTTCTGCGTTCCCGCGGATACGACCAGCACCGGTGGCTCCGCGACGGTCACGTTCGCCGATGACGTGCACCCTTTCGCATCCTTCACCGTTGCCGAGTAGCCACCGATGGCGAGACCGTTCAGCGACGCGGTCGTCTCGCCGGTCGACCACGCGTACGTGTACGGCGCGGTTCCACCGCTCGCGTCGACCCTTGCCGTGCCGCTCGAGCCACCGTGACAAAGGACGCTCGTCGACGAGGGCGTCGCCACGAGCGCGGGAGGCTCCGCGATGGCAACGGTTCGGGAGGTCTGGCAGCCACGCGCATCCGTGACCGTCCCGGAGTAGTTGCCGGCCGCCGTGAGCTCCGTCGCCGTCGCCGACGTCTCTCCCGTCGACCAGCCATAGGAGTACGGAGCCGTACCGCCGGACGCCGTCATCGTCGCCGACGCCTTGCCCCCCGCGCACGCGATCTCCGTTTGACTGACCGTATATGTCAGGGGTGGCGGCGCGCCGATCGTGACCTTCAGTGAGGCCGGGCAGCCGAAGGCGTCTTCGACCGACACGGTGTGCTCGCCGGCCGTGAGATTCGTCGCGTCCCCCCCCTGCCAACCGCCACCGTCCCACGAATAGAGGAACCCGGGTGTGCCGCCAGACGCCGTGACACTGGCTTTTCCGTCGTTCCGGTCGCTGCACGAGGCGTCGCTCGTCGTGGTCGATGTCAAGACGATGGGCAGCGGCTCCTTGACGACCAGAGTGCGCTCGTGCTGACAGAGGTTAGCGTCCTTCACTGTGACCGTGTACGACCCGACCGGCATCCCCACCGCCACCGGGGAGTTACCGCCCCTGGGAGACCAAACATAGGTATATGGCGCAACTCCGCCTTTCATCGACACGCCAACGACGCCATTGCTGTAGCCATTGCAGGTGACATTCGCGATGCCCCAGCTCGAAGACAGAGCCGTCGGCTCCGTGACCGTTCCACTCTGCGTGGTCTTCACGCCATCCGCGTCGGTGACCTCGACGGAGTACACGCCCGCGACCAGCCCGTCCGCCTTCGCCGTCGTTTGACCGTTCGACCAGCGGTACGTGTACGGAGTCGGACCGTTCGTCGCCGACGCCGTCGCCGTCCCGTCGGAGCCTCCGTTGCACTTCACGCTCGTCGTGCTGACGGTTACGGTCGTCGCGAACGCTGAAGGTGAATAGCAAAGGGCGGCGAGACCAACGACGAAAGGCAGAGCCGTGCGCATTACCTCTTGGAGTATCAGAGCGCCGTATCGCACCGTAGGCCGGAACCTAGGCGTGAGGTGACTACCCACCAGCGCCTTCACTCAGCGCACGGCCACTTCCGCCTCCCGTCGAGCCGAGCGGCCAAAGCCAGCGTCAACGACGTCTCCGGGGACGTGCGATCCGCAAACAACAGGTAACGCTCGAGGGTACCGATCGATCGGCGCGACGTTCACGAAGTCGGAAGCGGACCCAGACCCAGACCGGATCCAGCACTCGAGGCAACTGATCTCGTTCGGCCCCTCATCGATCGCCGATCAGCGCTGCGCGCTCAGTTCGTCGAAGGCATCGCCGGCGCCCCGTCGGTCGACTTCGGCGTCAGCTTCTCTTCGAGAGCCGCGTCGACGGCGACCGAGACCGCTCGGCGTCGCCTCGACCGAGTTCCATTCGTGTACCAGTATCGTCGAAATTTCGCATAAAATCGCGCTACGTAAACTCCGGCGTAGTCCTCGTTGACCGGCGGGACGCGGTTGGGTTTCCTGCTCTCGCCCTCCGAGGCCCGCTTCTTCGGCGGAGCCCTCGTCTCTGCGGCGCTCCTGGTCACCCTGTTCTGCGCCGCAATCCAGATTTCGTATTCTCTTTTGGCTCACTGCGCGTGCGCAATCGTCTACGGTTACGTGCACGGGATGGCCGTGCGAGTGCGCGTCACGAGGCGTGTGCGGAACGCCGGGGCGTCCGAGCTTTGAAGGCTTCCGCCCCGCGCCGCGCCGCGGACCTCCCCACGTCGCCGGCGTTGGCAGCGAGAGCTGCACGGGTTTGCGGCGGCGCCCACGCGGACGACTGGTGCTCGCGAATCTTGCCGAGGAATATTTGCCTCCCAATCGGGAGTCCTTCGACGAGTGCGTCGGCATCTTGATTCGGCAATAATAGTCACTCGCGTGAAACGTGCCAGTTGGGCGAGTTGGATAATCGGGTGTTCGGTGTTCGGTGCTCAGGCGCGGGAGGGCTGAAGTGCTGAGTGAGACGTTTCGATGGTGCTATTGGTGGCGCGCGATGGATCGTCGCGACGCACTCCTGCGTGCGGTGAGCGCGACGGCTTGCGGGCGTGGTTGCATCGTCGTGAATACGACTTCTCAATCGCCACTTTTAACTCTGATCCACCCCATCTCTTCTGCAGCAAGCCTGGTGCCTGATGCCCCGCTCGCCCCGCTCGCCCTAGCGGAGTATGGGAATGCGTTGCCCGTCGTCACTCCTATCGCCCGAGCCCCCTCGAACGTGAGCGAGTGACCACCCGCTACGACCCATCACCGGACGTCAACTGGCAGGCGAAGATTCGCCGCCGCCGCCTCGCCGGCCGGCCCTCGAACTCAGCCGCTGCACGCGCGCTCGTGCAGCGGACAGTGAACGCACACTGCGAGCGTGTCTTACTTCAATTGGGCCAACTGCAGTTCGGTGTATCGGCGGCCCGGCCCGGCGGGATAGACCGCGAAGCTTATGCGGAACATGAATCGGCGCAGTCTTGCTCTCTTGCTTACGCTGGGCGGTAGCGCGCTCCTTACGACGTTGGTTGCCTGCACGAGCGACGACGACGCGACGGTCGGGCTCGACGTAGCGGACGCCGGTGCGAACTCGGAAAACTCCCCGGACTCGGCAACAAGAGCCGACGATGCTGCGGTCTCCACGTTCTCCGTGAGCGGCAAGGTGATCGGCCTCGCAGGCAAGGGCCTCGTGCTGACGAACAACGCGGGAGACGCCATCACCGTCGCGCCCGGCGCCGACGGATCGTTCAGCTTCGCCTCGAAACTCGCGAAGGGGGCGGCCTACGCGGTCGCCGTGAAGACGCAGCCCTCGAGTCCGTCGCAAACGTGCGTCGTCACGAGTGGTGCCGGCACCATAGGAGGCGCGAGCGTCACGAACGTCGTCGTGACGTGCACCACGAACACGTACAAGGTCAGCGGCAAGGTCATGGGCCTCGCTGGCGCCGGTCTCGTCGTCAAGAACAACGGCGGCGACGCCATTACGTTGTCTCCCGCCGCCACGGACGGAGCGGCCGTCGACTTCACCTTCTCGAAGGCCATTGCCAGCGGTGAGGACTTCGAGGTCACCGTCGAAACTCAGCCGTCGTCACCGACGCAATCGTGTGTCGTCACGGGCGGCGAAGGCACGGTCGTCGCAGGAGATGTCGCGACGGTCGCCATCAACTGCACGACGAACACGTACACGGTTGGCGGTACGGTCACCGGACTCAAAGGTTCGGGCCTCGTTTTGCAGAACGAGGACGGGGACGACCTCCCCATCAACGCGACAGGCACCTTCGCCTTCGTGAAGCAGGTCGCGTCCGGAAAGCGCTATTCAGTCAAGGTCAAGACGCAGCCCGGGGCCCCGGAGCAGACCTGTGAAGTCACGAGCAACACGGGGACGGTCACGAACGCCAACGTGACGGACGTCGCTGTCGACTGCACGACGAACACCTATACGGTTGGTGTCACGGTTAGCGGACTCAAGGGGACGGGGCTCGTTCTCCAGAACAATGGCGGCGACGACCTCACGATCGACGCGAATGGCGACGTCACCTTCGGCACGCCCGTCGCGAGCGGCACCAAGTATGAAGTTTCGGTGAAGACGAACCCGTACGGCAATACCTGCACCGTCACGGCAGGGGGAGCGGGCACGGTCACCAATGCGAAGATTACGAACGTGGCCGTCACGTGCGTGTCCATCCCCGCTTGGTATCAGCCGAACTACGACGGTGTTCCGGGGCCGTGGTCGTTCGTCTCGAACCGCTTCTTCGATGGAGAGATCAGCTGCACGACGACGTGCGCTTTCTACGGCAGGGTACCGTCCGGCATTCGTTTCATCTGCAACGCGCAGGGACAGACTACCGAAGGATGCACCCCGGCCAATGATGGGCAGTACGGCCTCTCCAACTGCGGTGCCGTCGTCGACAACGATGTCTTGACCGCGCCCGTTGGTAACATCGAGCAGTGCGCCGGCAGCCTGACGACTTGCTACAAGTTGGGCAATACATGCAACGAGCGCGTCTCGTTCCACTCGATTCAGTGCCAGTGTAAGTAGCGTACGGGCGGCGAGGGGGGCGCCGCGCTCGACCGACGCGAGAGAGGCGAATACTTCTAGCGTTCATCTCGCGGTTTCGCACCGAGGCCTGGCCGACGACGGGACGACGGGACGACGGGACGACGGGAGAGACTGTGTGATGTACTCTCGTGAGCAGGGGGGGGCCATGGCACACGACCATCATTTTCTCTCGAGGCTCGATCGCGTTACCGAGGCGCAGGTCGAGTGCGCGTTGTCGCTGTACCGGGATGAAAAGCTCGTTCGATTCATCCTCGAACGAGCAAACACCCCGACCAACGGTCGAATTGCCATTTCGCTCGACCGCGATGAAGGCCCGTTCATCGTGCTCGCGTCCGATGGCCACTTCGTCACTTGTCTTGGTCGTGGAATGTTTCCCACGGGCCATCCGGTCCTCTCCAAGGCGTGGCTCGATCGAGCGATCGCGGATTGGGCAACCTATCGTGCAGGGCTTGCACGAGGGGCCGAACGCCGCGCGGGGCAGGAGGGCGGACTGTTTCACGCCGTCAGGAGGCGCGCGCACACGTTCAGCCGTGAAGACTTCAAAGCGCTGCGTGTCGTCGCCGAGTTCGTCGGCTCAGCTTGGTCGGCGTTCCAGTATCGTCGAAATTTCGCATAAAATCGCGCTACGTAAACTCCGGCGTAGTCCTCGTTGACCGGCGGGACGCAGTTGGGTTTCCTGCTCTCCAACCCCCCGCTGCTGTGCGCGCCGTGGAGTCAGCGTTGCTCGAGGGCCTGCTGCTCTGACCAGGATTGCCCCCGCGGACAGTGGTGCGCCGTGTGGGCGGGCCAGCTGGGGAGCCTCGGCGTCTGCACCTACGGCTCGTAGGTTCAGTCGAGCGCACCGTGGGCGCGTGCGAGGCGCGCGTCGCGGTCCCCGAGGCCCAGACCCTCGGTGACTACCCCGACGACGACGGCAGATGGCGAGTGAGTACCGCGGCTGGGAACATGACCCGACATGCGCGGTGCACGAAGCTCGACGTAGCTGGTTGGAGGAGCGTCTCGCGCATCACTGCGGCGAGCCAGACGAGGCTGCTCGCTCGAGGATCTGGTCGCGCATCGACGGGTCGAAGGCGAATGGGAAAAGCTTGCTGGTGATGGGAAGAAAGACCCTCGGATCGCTACGAAGGACGACGACGAGCATCTTGCCGCGGTCGCCCACGAAGAGTGCCGTACCTCTCCGGTGTGGGATGACGACCTCCGCTTCGCCTCCGCCGAACTCTTCGGGGAACCGGAAACGATAGCCGTCCTGGCCATCGGATATCCTTTTCTGTCCCAACTGACGATCGACCGAGAGGACCTCGCATATCGCCGGCACGCCTTCGATGGACAATCGCTCCGCGTCGCGCGCCTCGCGAATCATCGCCCTCCCACGTTTGCCGAGCTTGGCGACGAGCACGATGGCGCCGATCGCCAAAGCGACGATCCATGCCACACGGCTTTCGGTCAGTTGGACGGCCCAGTTCAACGCGAATCGCGACGGTTGATTTGGCTCGTAGCGCACCATCGGCTCGAGGCTTTGATCGCGCTCGGTCAGCGCCGTGAATTCGAGCTTCTCGTTGCGCTCGCCCTCTTCGGTGACGTACCTCACGTCGAACTTGTACGAATGGACGAGAAAATTGCGCGTCGAAAGCGTTCCTTGCACGAGCGCGGGCACCTCCACGGAGGTCTGCGCGTTCCAAACCGCGCGGTCGCTCTCGAGCTGACGGGCGTCGCGGACGACCGAGCTCACGAGCGCAAGGCCGACGGCAACAGCCGAAGCGATGAGGAGACCGCCGCCGAAGAGAAGCTTTTTGACGTACCCGGGGGCGAGTGGCCAAGGCCGTGACGGAAGGAGGTCCTTTGCACTCACCGCACGCATCATGCAGTCACCTTACGCGACGTCCGTGAGCCGAACCACGGCTTGCAGCGGTGAGCTTGCCTGTAGTGCCGTGGCGATGTCGAAGCCGACGCAGCCCCGTACGGAGTGCATATGGAGTTGATGCGCACGTACAAGGGGACGGGGCATGTGAACGAGAAGAAGGAGTACGTCGGGGAGGCGACGCAAGGGGAGACGGGCCGCACGCGTCCGTCGGAGCCTGGAGTGATGACGGACGTGCTGATCTCCGAACACGAGGCGGCGATCGCGGCGATCGCGGCGAGCGAAGACGCCTATCCGGGGGGCAACGTGCTCCTGACGGTCGAGACGGGATCGACCGGGCTCCGTGCGAAACGGAAGCGGGGCAGCTGGTCGACGTACCAGCTGTGGCCCGCGACGGCCCGGAAGACTTAGCCGACGCCGTTGCTCCGATGCTCCTCCGCCAGGTCGTTAACCCACTTAACGACGTCGCGAAGCATGGACGGCATGCCTCGAAGAGCTCCGCCGACGCACCGGTCCTCCGCCCGCGACGGCCCGGAAGACTTAGCCGACGCGCCGTTGCTCCGATGCTCCTCCGCCAGGTCGTTAACCCCCTTAACGACCTCGCGAAGCATGGACGGCGTGCCTCGAAGAGCTCCGCCGACGCACCGATGCTCCGCCCGCGACGGCCCGGAAGACTTGGCCGACGCGCGAACCGAACTGGCATGGGCCCTAGACGCCTTCGATACGATCCAAAAGCTTCTCGGACCGGAACGGGCGATCGGTTACGAGGACGCCGTCGCCTACTTCAAAGTCCACGTCGCAGAGAAGCGTACGTGGGGGTTCGCTCGGCTATTCATGGATCGGAAGACGCCGAGCGTCTCCGTGCCGCTCGCAGCGGAGCAGGTCGCAGGGCTCGCGTCCGGGCATGACGTGACCAGCGGTCCGCTCGGATGGAGCACCATCACTTTGGACAATGCCTCGCAGGTCGGCGAGCTCGCCGAGATGTTCCGGGCGTCCTATGCGGCCGTGCGTAAGGCCAAAGGGAAGGAGCAGTGATGCGCTCGCTGGGGGCCTGGGCAGCCGCTCTTCCCGCGCTCCTGCTGACCGGCTCGTCGACGTCGAACAACAACGTCACCTAGCCGTCGACAGACCGGATCGGGAGACCAAGCGGGCGTCGCGCCGTCTCGCTCAGGAGGCGAGCGAGTACGGTCGCTGGCTCTGACGCGCTCGTCCGAAGACGCCAAGGAGAGCTCAGGTCTCTTCTTCTTCGCCCTTGCCGTCGCCGCGGAGGCCGAGCGCGCGGGCCTTCTTGTAGAGGTGGCTGCGCTCGAGGTCGAGGTTGCGCGCCGTGGCGGCCATCTGGCCCCCATTGTGGGTGAGGGCGTCCTGGATGATCTGACGTTCGGCCTCTTCGACGAGCACACGGAACGGAACGCCAGGACGGAAGAGACCGGCCGTCTTCGGCGCGCCTCCACCCGGAAGGCACGTGCGCACGTCGGCGGCGCGGATGACGTCGTCGGGCGTGAGGATGACGAGGCGCTCGGTGAGGTTCTTGAGCTCGCGGACGTTTCCCGGAAAGCTGTAGGATGCAAGGACCGCGATCGCGTCGTCTTCGAGCTTCATGCCCGGGCGGTCGTTGGTCTTCGCCGCCAACTCGAGGAAGTGGCGTGCGAGCAAGGGGATGTCTTCGCGTCGTGCGCGGAGCGGTGGAATGTGCAGGGGCACCACGTTGAGGCGGTCGTAGAGGTCTGCGCGGAAGGCGTCGGACTCGCACGCTTTGACGAGATCGCGGTTCGTGGCCGCGACGACGCGCGTGTCGACCTTGATCGTCTCGTTTCCGCCGACGCGCTCGATCTCGCGCTCCTGAAGGACGCGCAGCAGCTTGGCCTGCATCGGCAGCGGCATGTCGCCGACTTCGTCGAGAAAGAGCGTGCCGCCGCTCGCGCGCTCGAACTTTCCGCGCCGCTGCTTCGTGGCGCCGGTGAACGCGCCCGCTTCGTGACCGAAGAGCTCGCTCTCGATGAGCTCGCTCGGCAAGGCCGCGCAGTTGAGCTTTTCGAGCGGCCCTTTCGCGCGCGGTGAGAGCTGATGGATGGCGCGGGCGACAAGCTCCTTGCCCGTGCCTCGTTCGCCGGTCACGAGCACGCTGGCCGCGCTCTTCGCCGCCCGCGCGATCTGCTCGACCAGCTTCTTGATGGCGGGGCTGTCACCGACGAGCTCTCCGGCCTGACCGCTCGCGAGGCGAAGCTCTCGGGCTTCGCTCTCGGCACGCTGCAGACGAAGCGCGGTCTCGACGGCGATGAGGAGCGCGTCGGTGTTGATCGGCTTCTCGAGGAAGTTGAGCGCGCCGAGTCGCGTTGCGCGCACGGCCGTGTCGATCGTCGCGTGACCGCTCATCATGATGACCGGCACTTCGTTCTTCGCCGCGCGCAGGCTCGAGAGGAGCGAGAGGCCGTCGCCATCGGGCAACTGCACGTCGAACAGGCAAAGGTCGTACGAGCGCTTCTTGAGTTTTTCGTCCGCGACCTTCACGCCGCCCGCGACGTCCACCGAATAGCCTTCGAGCGACAGGGCCTTCTGGAGGGTGGTGAGGATCGAGGGCTCGTCGTCGACGACGAGGAGATGCGCGTGCGCCATCCGGGGCAGGCTACTCTCTGAGCGGCGAAGGCGAGCAACGTTTCGCGACGCGCCGAGCAGGGCCGGACCGTATTTTACGGCCAGACGGACGGCTGAGTCTGATCGAACGCCGTGCGGGCAGATTCTGAACGAGGGCCGAATGACGCGTGAGAGGCCGTCGGATCGCAGCCTCGGCGCGGGGGCGTGGTGGTTCGAAGCGCATGTCCCCGTAGCCTGTCACCCGCAGGGTCGACTAAGCTTCGTCACGATGATTCGCCCGTCCCAGGCCGTTCTTCACGCCGTTCTCCAGGGCGTTCTCTTGGCGGCGGTGGCGTTTTCCACCGCGGCGTGCGGTTCGGGGCACGGACGTTTCGGAACCCCGGTTCATTCTGCGGAGCGCGCAACCGTCGCCGGCAACGAGGTCAGCGACGATGCCTTCGCCGGTGCCGTCCGCGACCTTCTCGCGAGCGAGCCGGGTAGCAAGGAGCGCGCGCTCCGCCTCCAGGGCGTCGTTTCGCGCCAGATGACGCGCGTTTCCGACCGCTTCAAGTCGAAAGATCGCGACCGCGCGGTCAACTCGCTTTCCGGGGCGATGGCCCTCGTCCACGCCGGTGAGCTGACGCCGGAGATGCTTGGCCCGCACGGGTACACGGCGCTTCGCGCGGCCTCGGACGAATTTGCTCGTCGCGGCGACGAAGGGCGTGCGCGCGCGAGCTACGAGATGCTCTCGCGCATCGCCCCGCCGCAGGAGCGCGCGGACATCAAAGGCCACCTCGACGCGATCAGCACGTGGACGCGCGATACCGGTGGCGGTGGCGTCATGCAGACGGCGGGGGCGCTCGAAGCAGCGGCGGTGACCCGTCACCTGCTCGAGCCCAGCAAAGAAGCGCGTGACGACGCGGCCGCCAAGACCCTCGACTTCATCGACAAGGCGCTCGCGGTCCGTGCCGCGCGTCGTGCACGAAATACCCAAATTTCTCGGGAAGAGGGAATGGAGGCGGTGCGCGCGCTCGAGACCGGGCCCACGGTTCTGGCGGCGCTCTACCTTCGCAACGCCGATGCGCCGGGCGCGCTGAAGGCACTCGAGACGCCGTCGCTCCGCGAGATCACGCGACCCGAGCTCGTGAAGGCCGTCGAGGCCGTGATCGAAAAGCCCGATTCGGACAAGTGGCTCGACGTCGCGCGGATGCTCCGTCCGCCGCCGCGCCAGGGCAGGGGAGAAGAAGAGGATTTCGGACGCGACTCGGATCTCCTCCGCATCGCCTCGTTCGCGGCTGCCGCCGAGGCGTACCGGCTCGATTCCACGTCGCCCGAGCCCGCCGCCTTCGTCTCCGCCATGCTCATCGATTTCGGCATGGGCGAGGCGGCGCCTGCGGTCGTCGCCGACGCGGTGAAGGCCCAGAAGGATCCGCGCATCGTCGGCCTCGGGCTCGCGCTCACCATGCAGGCCATGGGCATGGCGCTCGAAGCCGAAGAGGCCGACGGCGTTCGTCGCACGTTCAACGCGGCGCAGCCGATCCTCGCGGCCGCCGATGCGGTGAAGAAGGTTCAGCCGAGCCCGGCGAAGGTCTACGCCATGATGGGCGAGATCGAGATTCGCGAAGGCCGCCTTGCCGAGGCGCGCAAGCTTCTCGATGCCGCCGTGGCGCGCGAGAAGACGGGCGCGACGCTGCTGTCGCTGGCTCGTCTCGACTACCACGACGGCCAGGTGAAGAACGCGCTCGATCGCCTTCGCGAAGCGCTCGCGAGCGAAGACGTCGCCAAAGACGCGGCGCTCCGCGGCGAGATTTTGCTCCTCCAGAGCGACATCACGCGCGAGCAAGGCGACATGGGCGCGGCGCGCAAGCCGCTTGCGGACGCGCTCAAGGACCTCGCCCGGGCACGAAGCGCGACCGAAGGGGACGACCGCGCTCGCGTCGAACGACTCATCGCTCGCGCTCTCGACCGCTTCGGCGCAGGGCCGAGCGCGCTCAAGGCTCTCGAGCGCGCGCTCGAAGCCGCCCCGCGCGACAAGCGACAGTCGGCGGCGACCATCGGACAGATTGTCGGCCGCGCGTTCGTGAAGGGCGATCTCGCCGGTGCACGTGACGGCCTCGTACGAGGTGTCGCGGCCGAGCTCGGTCGCGAGGACATCGTGTACTACGCTCTCTGGGTGAAACTTCTCGAGCGCCAGATGCGCGTTCCTTCGGACGGCTCGGCTGACCGCGTGCTCCTCCAAGCCGCCGACGATCCTCGTTGGATCGGCAAGGTCGCCCAGTTCGGAGCAGGCAAGGTCAACTCGGCCGACTTGGTCGCGGCCGCACGCACGCCCACGCAGAAGACCGAAGCCCTCTTCTACTCGGCGATGGATCGGAAGATCTCGGGCGACGCGAAAGGCGCGGACGATGCGCTCAAGCAGGTCCTCGGCTCTCCGGGCCTCGATCTCATGGAAGTCGCTCTCGCGCGGGAAATCCTGAGTGGGACGCGCGCGCAGCTCGGCGGTCCGGTGCCCGAAGTCGGGCTGCCGTGATGGCGGCCCACGAGACAAGATAGTTCGAGGTCGGGTTTGGCCACGCGCGCGCGTCAGACATCCAGTGGAACCGCCAGCGGTCTCCGAGGCTCGATCGACTGGGGAAGCCTCGCGCCGCTCCGCATTCGTGCGCGCATGGTGGCGGAAGGCGTCTACGCCGGCGCGCATCGCAGCGCGCGAAAAGGTGCCGGCGTCGAGTTCGGCGGCCATCGCGCGTACACGCCCGGTGACGACCTCCGATGGCTCGACGTGCGCTCGTTCTTGCGCCACGGCCATTTGCTCGTGCGCCAGTTCGAGACGGAGACGGACCGCGCGCTTCGTCTCGTGGTCGATGCCACAGCATCGATGGGCTATCGAGGCGCGGATGCTCGCGGCGCCAAATACGCGTGGGCATCGCTCGTCGCCGCGGCGCTCGCGCGCGTGGCCGTCCGGAGCGGTGATCCGGTCGGCCTCGGCTTCATCGGTGGCTCGCCTCAGGCGAGGTCCGTTCCGGTGAGCGGCGGCCGTGAAGCGTTCGAGCGCGTGGTCGACGCTCTCGAAGGACAGACCGCCGAGGGCGACGCTCTCTCCGATACGGCGGCGCTCGATCGTGCGCTAGGCGGCCTCTCGCGCGCAGCACGGCGAGGTTCGGTCGTGGTGGTCTTCAGCGACCTGCTCGACTTGCCGTCCGTCGCGGCGGATCGCGTCAGCGCGATCGCCACGCGTGGCCGTGTCGTCGTGGTCGTGCAGACGCTCGATCCCGACGAGGTGACCTTTCCGTTCCGCGAGACAGTGCGCTTGAAGTCGCTCGAGGGCGGCACGGTGATCGAGACGGACGAGAGCGCGCGCGATCAGTACCTCGCTCGGCTCGCCGAGCTGCAGGACACCTGGCGGCGCACGCTCGTCGGTCGCGGCGCGAGCTTCCTCTCGATGTCCACCGATCGCGATCCCGTCTCCGCGGTTCGCGCCATCATCGAGGCGATCCGGTGAGCTTTCTCACGCTTCTCGCGCTCGGCATCGCGGCGCTCGTCGCCGCTCCGTACTTCGCGCACCGGCTGCGCCGCCAGCGCGCCGAGGAGCGGTCCTTCGCACCTGCGCGTCTCGTTCCGCCGGCGCCTCCCAAGGCGCGTCGCCGCGCACGCCTCGAGGACCGCCATCTCTTCGCCATTCGTGCGGCCTCCGTCGTCGCGCTCGCGCTCCTCGGTGCCTCGCCGCTGATTCGTTGCTCGCGTCTCGCGATGGCCCGCTCGGGAACGTCGGTGGCCGTCGCGATCGTGCTCGACGACTCGATGAGCATGCGCGCCGTCAAAGACGGCAAAACGCGGTTCGCGCGTGCTCACGATGGAGCGAAGGAGATCCTCGCCTCGCTGCACGCAGGCGATGCCGCGGCCATCGTCCTGGCGGGATCGCCTGCGCGCGTGGGGCTCGCATCGACGACCGATCTCGGCGCGGCGCGTGCTGCGCTCGAAGGGATGAACGAGACCGATCGCGGAACGGACCTCGACGGAGCCATCGCGATCGCGAAGACGCTCGTGGCCGACCTCCCGCAGATCGATCGACGCATCGTGGTCCTCAGCGACCTCGCCGACGGCAAGTCCGAGGCGGCGCCGCTCGGTGAAGGAAGCAACTTGCCGGTCTGGGTTGCCATGCCGGAGCTGCGCGAGCCCGCGGCGGCCGGTGATTGCGCCATCCTGGCGGCCGATCGCTCGAGTGGACGTGTTCGCGTGCGCATCGCGTGCGGGTATGCGGCCGTCGCCAAGGGCCGTCAGGTCGCCATCAAAGACGGCGACAAAGTGATCGGCACGGCGCCGCTTCCGGAGACCACCGTCGGCGAAGCCATCGTTGCGGTGACGGGCGACGACACGCGCGAGCTCGTCGCCGAGCTTACCGGAGGTGACGCCATCGCCTCGAACGATCGCGCGCCCGTCGTCGTCGAGGCTGGGCCAGCCGCGCTCGCCGTGGTGAACGACCGGACCGACGAGTCCGTCGCCACCGGCGGTGCACCCGTCATCGAACAGGCCCTCACGGCCTTGCACGTCGACATGGCGGTGCGGCCCATCCCACAGGCTCCCGATCGCCGCGAGGACACCACGGCGTTCGCCGCCATCCTGGCCGACGACCCGCCCGGCTTCACGCCCGAGCAGCGCCACGTGCTCGCGTCGTTCGTCGATCGCGGTGGGGTGCTCTTCATCGCGCTCGGCCGTCGCTCGGCCGCGGCTCCGCTCGGCGCGAACTTCGAGCCGTTCCTCGGTCGCGCCATGAAGTGGGAGCCGTCGCCGACGCCCGGCGCGAAGCCCGCCGACGCCGCCGCGTTCTTCGGAGAAGCGGCGGCGAGCCTCTCGGATCTGGCTCCGCAAGGACGCGTGAAGCTCGCCGAGGAAGACGTCTCGTCGTACGAGCCGGTACTCACCTGGGCCGACGGAGCTCCCCTCGTTGCCAGGCATTCACGTGGCCGCGGCGAGATCTGGATCTCCACCTTGCCGTTCTCGGTCGATGTCAGCGACTTTGCGCTGCGGCCCGGCTTTCTCGCGCTCCTCGACGCGTTCGTCACCCAAGCCCGGGAGCGTGCAGCGCCTCGTCGCTCCGACGTGGGCCTCCCCTGGAACTTCACCGGCGCTCGTCAGGTCGAAGTCGCGGGCCCTTCGGGACAGCTCCCGAACGTCACCGAGGGAGGCGCCTTGCGCGTGATCCCGGAGGTTCTCGGCGCGTACACCGTCACGCTCGACGGGGTGAAGGAGCTTCGCGTGGCGGCGCCGATCGCCGCCGAGACCGATCTTCGGCCGCGGAACGTGACCGCGAGCGCGACCTCGTCGTCGCTCGGTGGAGGGGAAGCGGTCGTCGACGTCTCCTGGATAATCGCGCTCGCGCTTCTCGCCCTGGTGGCGATCGAAACGGTCCTTCGGGCCGCTACGCGAGCCTCCGAAACTGCGACGTAGGCGCCTCGCACACGCTGCCTTTGTGTTGGCCGAACGGATGACGTAGAGAAAGGTGGCGATGACTCGTCTGCCTTCCTTGATTGGCCTTGCGAGCTTGGTGGCCGTTGCGGGATGCCATTCCGCCGGGCCCTACGGTTTTTCTCCCACGTACGCGCCCTCCGTCGAGGAAGAGAAGGCCATCACGGGCGCCCGCGACTACGACCCGGTCATGTTCGCGCGTGAGCCCGAGGCCTGGCGCAAGAGCAACGTCACGCTTTTCGGCGTCGTGACGAGCCGAGCGCCTGGTCCGGGCGGCGCCGTGTACATGACGATGAGTGTTCGCAAACTCGAGACGCGCAACCTCTGTTCGAACCGGAACGACGAGGAGTCGTGTCGCGTGACCGTCAGTGATCATGACTTCGGCGTGGTGCATGCGCTCGTCGCGTTGCGTCCCGACGACGACATGGGCGAGCACTCGCTCGGTGCAGGCTCGCTCGTGCGCGTGGTCGGTTCGTTCGGCGAAGATACGGATCCGAACGACGGCGCTCCGGTCATGCGGGCGGCCTTCTACCGCCATTGGCCGCGCTATTTCTTCGTGACCCGCAAGAGCGCTGACCTCATGCGTCAGTGAACGCCTGCCCGTGACAGGGCGTGCGCGATCGGTGCTAGCGTCCGCGGCGATGCTCGCCCGCTCGGCTGACGGAAAGTTCCTCGTTCTTCCTGCGCTGACCACGGCCCACTCGCACGCGTTCCAGCGGGCGATGCGCGGCGCGGCTCAGCGTCCGGCCGCGTCGAGCGGGCCGCGCGACGACTTCTGGTCGTGGCGAGGAGCGATGTACCGCGTGGCGACAGGCCTCGATCCGGAGTCGATCGAGCGCATCAGCCGCGTGGCCTTTCGCGAGCTCAGGGCCGCCGGCGTTCGCACGGTCGGCGAGTTCCACTACGTCCATCATCGACCGGACGGCACTCCGTACGACGACCGCACGGCGATGAGTGACGCCGTGATCCGCGCGGCCAAGGCCGAAGGGCTGAGGATCGCTCTCCTTCGCGTTGCGTATCATCGCGCCGGGCCCGGACGTGAGGCGGAGCCTGCACAGCGACGCTTCTGCGATGCACGCGTCGAGGATGTCGTGCGCGATGTCGAGTCGTTGCGCGCGAAATACGAGAACGATGCGGATGTTCGGATCGGCATTGCTCCTCATTCGGTCAGGGCCGTTCCGCCGGAGTGGATCCGCGAGCTCGCGGCGTACGCCACGACGCACGACCTACCGTTCCACATGCACGTTGCCGAGCAGACGCGCGAGATCGAAGAGTGTCTCGTCGAGACCGGCAAGCGCCCGATCGAGCTCCTCGCCGATCTCGGCGCGCTGACGAAGCGCTTCGTCGCCGTTCACGCCACGCATCTCCTGGCGCACGAAGCCGAGCTTCTCGGTCGTGCCCGGGCGTTCGCGTGCGTCTGCGCGACGACCGAGGCGGACCTCGGCGACGGCTTGCCGGATCTCGTTGCGCTACGCGCGGCCGGCGCGCGGCTCTGCACGGGCGTCGACAGTCACGTGATCACGGATCCGTTGGCCGACCTCCGCGCGCTGGAAACGCTGCCTCGACTCGCGAGTCAGAAGCGGGTCACGTTCACGCCCGCATCGGGTACTCCGGCTGAGACACTTTGGCTCGCTGGTTCGATCGAGGGTGCTGTCTCCTGCGGTTTCGAGGATGATGGCGGGACTTTGCGGATCCCGGTCGATCATCCTGCTCTCGCGCTCGTGGAAGAGGAGCTCATGCTGGACGCGATCGTGTTCGGTGGAAGCTCGGCGATGGTGGCTTCGATCGCGACCTGACCTGGAACGCGTCCCTGGAACGCGTCCTTGGTGCGGCCTGCGCAAAAGCTGACATAACGCTGTCAGACGGCGGAGGTAGCTTTCCTGATTCGAGCGCTGCCGCTCGAGCGCGCAAGTCGTGGCTGTGCTGTGAAAAGCCACCCACAAGCGCTACGCGATTGGATCTCCCTTTCCAGCTCTCGAGACCAACCCTCACCCCGGCGCGCGCATGGAGAATTCACGGCGATCAGTTAGCGGTCGGTCCCAAGCATCGGGCGCGGGGCCCTCAGCCAGGCAGGATCAAGCAGGCACCATGGCTGAGCATTTGCCGTCGAGTCCCCGGCAAATGACGAACAAGCCGAGCGGAGCGAGGCGAGTGAGACGAGACAAAGTGAGCGAGGGCAGCTTGGATGAAGCGGCTTGCGGAAATTCTGCGCAAACGGGAGACTTCGAGGCTCGCATGCAGCCTCTCTCGCGGACCCAGCAAGGGAAGCCCGTCGCGCGCAGTGGATCACAAGCGCAGGCGGTGAGTCCTTTCAAGCTGTCGTCGAACTTCGAGCCGAGGGGCGACCAGCCCGCGGCGATCGAGCAGCTCATGAAGGGCCTCGAGGATGGCGAGCAGCACCAGGTGCTCCTCGGCATCACGGGCTCCGGCAAGACCTTCACGATCGCGAACGTCATCGCACGCTCGGGTCGCCCCGCGCTGATCCTCGCGCCGAACAAGACGCTCGCCGCACAGCTCTACGGCGAGATGAAGGAGCTCTTCCCGGAGAACGCGGTCGAGTACTTCGTCAGCTACTACGACTACTACCAGCCCGAGGCGTACGTCCCCGCGAGCGACACGTACATCGACAAAGACGCGATCATCAACGACCAGATCGACCGCATGCGCCACTCGGCGACGCGCGCGTTGCTCTCGCGTCGTGACGTCATCATCGTCGCCTCGGTCAGCTGCATCTACGGTATCGGCAGCGCGGAGAGCTACCACGGCCTCCTCATCGACCTGAAAGTCAACGAGGAGTTCCGTCGCGACAACCTCCTGCGCATGCTCGTCGACATTCAGTACGAGCGAAACGACATCGACTTCCACCGTGGAACGTTTCGCGTTCGCGGTGACGTCGTCGAAGTCTTCCCGGCCTACGAGTCGGACACCGCCGTGCGCATCGAGTTCTTCGGCGACACGATCGAGGCGATCAAGGAGGTCGACCCGATCCGCGGCAAGGTGAAGGGCTCGCTCGACCGCTACGCGATCTTCCCGGGCTCGCACTACGTCACGCCTCAAGAGCAGATGCGCCGCGCCATCGGGGAGATCCGCGAAGCGCTGCGCGAGCGGCTCGACTTCTTCGACAAGGAAGGCCGCTTCCTCGAGAAGCAACGCCTCGAACAGCGAACCCTCTACGACATCGAGATGATGGAGCAGATGGGGTTCTGCAATGGCATCGAGAACTACTCACGCCATCTGTCGGCGCGCAAAGCCGGTGATCCGCCGCCCACGCTGATCGACTACTTCCCCAAAGACTTTTTGATGATCCTCGACGAGTCGCACCAGACCATCCCGCAGGTTGCGGCGATGTACCGTGGCGACCGCGCGCGAAAAGAAACGCTCGTCGAGTACGGCTTCCGTCTTCCGAGCGCGCTCGACAACCGGCCGCTCAAGTTCGAAGAATTCGAGGGCCACGTCGTCAACGCCATCTACGTCTCGGCGACGCCCGGTGACTACGAGCTCGAGAAGGCGCAAGGCACGTTCGTCGAGCAGGTCATTCGACCGACGGGCCTCACGGATCCGGTCGTCGAAGTGCGCCCTGTCTCGGGTCAAGTCGACGATCTGCTCGTCGAGATCCGTGACCGCGCCTCGAAGAACGAGCGCGTTCTCTGCACCACGCTCACGAAGCGCATGGCCGAAGACCTCACGGACTACTACCGCGAGCTCGGCGTACGCATTCGCTACCTCCACTCCGACATCGATACGCTCGAACGCATCGACATCTTGCGCGACCTTCGCCTCGGCGAGTTCGACGTGCTCGTCGGCATCAACCTTCTCCGCGAAGGTCTCGACCTGCCGGAGGTTTCGCTCGTCGCCATCTTCGACGCGGACAAGGAAGGCTTCCTTCGCAGCCCGCGCTCGCTCATCCAGACCATCGGTCGCGCTGCACGTAACTCGAACGGTCGCGTCATCATGTACGGCGACAGCATCACGCCGGCGATGAAGAACGCGATCGACGAGACCAATCGTCGTCGCGTGATTCAGGAGAAGTACAACAAGGACCACGGCATCATTCCGACGACGGTCATCCGCGCCGTCATGAACCTGAATCCGGCCGCCGGCACCACCGACTACTTCGAGGTTCCCAAGGTTCCCAAGGCCGGCAAGGGTGGAAAGGGCGCTGCCGCCCAGGTCGACATCGGCGAGCAGTTGCGTGCACTCCGCACCGAAATGTTCACGGCGGCGGAGAACCTCGAATTCGAGCGCGCGGCCAAGCTGCGCGACGAGCTCAAGAAGCTCGAAGCGATTGCGGGCGGCGGTGACGCCGCGGCGGGCGAGGCATTCTACGATCCGTACGCGGGCGCTCCCAAGAAGTCGCCCAAGAAGGCTTCGGCCGCTCGCGGCGCGGGAGCGAAGGCCAAGGCCGGAGCCAAGACCTCCGCCAGCCGCGGTCGCTGGAAGCGCTGATCTCCTAGGTCAGAGCGACCACTCCCCCGGAGGTTGTTGGTGCCGAGCACTTGCCCCGACAGGCGGAAGGCGGGGTGGCTCGGATCTTTTCCGGCGGCAGGATTCGCGTCGATGGCGCTGATCCAGAGCTGCTTCTTGCGCGTGACGGCGTTGGCGTCGGTCAGGATGTTGCCGTACGTCCGCTCGCTGACGAAGACGATCCAGTTGTAGCCGCCCGCGGCGACGGGCATGAAGTTCGGCTCGGCCGACGAGCTTGCCTCCTCGGCCTGGAGCACGCCGGCTCCATTGGCGTGGTCGAGCGCGATCTTCGTCGTCCCGTCGGGGCTCGTGAGCCAGAGGTCGACCTTGGCGCCGCGCGTGCGTGCCTGCGTCGACCTCTCGAAGGCGATCCAGTTCGAGTCCGGGCTGTACGACGGAAACGTCGAGCACGGACGCGTGGGGTCCACGTCGACGATCTTGTGGGTGTTCGCGAACGACGGCTTCGCGCCGCCGAGATCGACGTCGCTCGTCCAGAGGCTTGCGGTGTTGAAGTCGAGCCAGTTGCCATCCGTGCGCACGGCGAACGCGACGTGCTTGCCGTCGTTCGACCACGCGGGGTGAACCGGAAAGCCGGTGCCTGGATTGAGCTGCGCGCTCTCGATGCGGTCGTTGTACGGACTGAGCGACAGATAAGGGAATTGGCGCACCTGGCCCCAGAGCACGTGCTTGCCGTCCGGAGAAATTGCCTGGAAACCGGAGCCGTTCGGGCCGTCGTTGGGATTCGTGCCGTAGGCGAAGATCGACGCGCCGTTCGTCGTATCGAAGGTGCCCCAAGGGCTCGCGCTTCCGTTGAATCCGCTTACCAGGGTCCCGCCGTTCTTCGCGGCCGAGTGGCAACCCACGCACGTGACCCCGGCCGGCTTCTTCAAGAAATCTTCCGGTGTCGCGGCGCCTGGGCGAAGTCGCAGGACGTTCCCGTTCTCGACTTCCTCGTAATAGATGGCACCTGCGAGGTTCGCCGGTGCGATCGTCCACGTGCGCGTGACCGGCAGGTACGCTTGCGTGGCGTCCTTTCGCTGCACCGAGATCGTCACGTCGCCGGACACGGATTCTGCGAGCTTGGTCCAGATGTCCGTCCCGACGTTCGGGAAGTCGTAGCGCGAGGGCGGCGGGAGCTTGCCCCATGCTTCGAACTCGAACGTCGGGCTCGTCGCGTGGACATAGTAGACGTCGTCGGCGCTTCCACCGTTCCACTGGAGCGTCGGGCTCGAGAGTCCACGCGGGAATACGGTCTTGTCGTACGGGTAGAGCATCTTCAGCGCGGGGTCGGCCGTCGTCGCGGTCCCGAACTGCTGCTTGATCGCCGGCGCGAGGCTCTGCGGATCCGAAGTGAAGTGCAGCTTGACGGTGGCGGTCGTCGTCGCGGTCAGCGCGCCGGCTTGGAAGGTGATCGTGCCCTTGCCGCCGAGTTGACCGGTGGCCTTGAACGCTCCCGTGGCCGCGTCGAGACCGGCGAGCTCGGAGCGATCGAAGCTCCACGTGCCCGTGACGTCGACGATGCTGCCGCTCTTCCTCGTGCCTTTCGCCACGAAGGCAGTGGCGGAAGGAATCACGCCGTCGAGGACCTCGATCACCGGATCGGCCGGGCTGATCGCAATCGTTTCGACGGGATCCGAATCGACGGCCCCATCGACGGGGGCCGAGCCGTCCGGCGTCGGGTTGGGCGAACCCGAATCGCCATTCCCCTCGAGGATGGCTTGCGGGGCGTCGTCACCGCCGCAGGCGAGGGGGGCGAGCGCACCAAGCATGAGAGCGACGGAGCCGAAGGCGAGCGAGCGTGACGCGAGCATGACCGCGCATAGTACGCGAGTCACGATGCGCTGCTTTCGGTAGATTTGGTGAGGCCGGCGCATCTTGAGGCGCCGCTCGCCCGTTGCGCGTCGCAGCATGGGCGTATGGGCAACTGCGAGCCGGCCATGGAGGCCGCTCTGCCGTCGTGTTATGCAGCGGCCAATCGTTTCTGCGGAGGATACTTCGAATGAATCGTAAGACGCTCGTCGGTGCGGTCATCACGTTGGTTGGTCTCGTCCCGCTTCTGGCCAACTGCGGTGCCGCTGGGGGCCTCGGTGACGTCGCGGGGAAGGCAGCCGGTGTCGCGCCCGGTTTGGGGGGTAAGTGTCCGGATCTCACGAAGCCCGAGTCCATCTTGGCCTTCGACTTCGCCGAGAACTTCAAGCTGAGTGCGGAAGCGGGCGCCAAGTTGAAGGCGTCGACGGCTGCCGCCGTGGAGCTCAAGGGCTTCGCCGATCAGATCGACGCCGACCTCAAGGCCGGCTGCGGTGGCATCGCGAAGGACCTCGGCGCGGGCGCGGACTTCAAGGACGGCAAGGCCGCCTGCGACGCCGCCCTCAAGGCGATCAACGACACGAAGGCGAAGCTCGGCGCGAGCGCGAAGCTCTCCGCCGTCATCGAACCGCCGAAGTGCGCGGCCGACATCCACGCCTTCGCCGACTGCGCGGGCAAGTGCGATGCGAAGCTCTCGGGCGGCAAGGCCAAGGTCGAGTGCGAGCCGGGCAAGATGTCGGGCAAGTGCGACGCGAACTGCGAAGGCTCCTGTGACGTCTCCACCGCCGCCAAGTGCGACGGCACCTGCTCGGGCAGCTGCGATGCGGAGATCAAGGGCGCCTGCTCGGGCAAGTGCAACGGCAAGTGTGACGGCAAGGACTCGAAGGGCGCAGCCTGCGCCGGCACCTGCGAAGGCAAGTGCGAAGGCGGCAGCGTCAAGGGCGAGTGCAAGGGCAAGTGCGGTGGCGAGTGCAAGCTCAAGGCCTCCGCGAAGTGCGAAGGCACCTGCTCCGGCAAGTGCAGCGCCGAGTTCAAGGAGCCGAAGTGCACCGGTGAGGTGAAGGCTCCCGAGATGAGTGCAGACTGCAAGGCTCACTGCGATACCGACGTCTCGGCCAAAATGACCTGCAGCCCCGCGCGCGTCGGCATCACCGCCACCGGCACGGCGGACGCGAAGGCCTTCGAGAACCTCAAGGTGACGCTCGAGAAGAACCTCCCGCTCGTCCTCAAGGTTGCCATCGGCATGGGCGATCGCGCCGGCACCGTCGCTGCGAACGCGCAGTCGGTCGTCGAAGGCACGATGTCGACCATGAGCTCGCTTGCCGGCTCCGGCGGCGGACAGGCGGCACTCACCACGGGCCAGCTCACGGCCTGCCTCGGCGACACCTTCAAGGGCGCCATCGCAGCCGCCGGCAGCATCAAGGCCAACGTCAGCGTTTCGGCAAGCGTCTCGGCCAGCGCCAGCGGCAGCGCGAGCGGCGGCGGCAAGGCCGGCAACGCGGCGACGCTCGCTGCGGAGTGATCCGAATCGACACGAAGTGACCCGAGAGGGCTCGGCGGAGGTCGAGCCCGACGGCTAGGCGAGGGGTGCGGCCCGACGATGGACGCGCCCCTCGATTCTTTTGTCGACACGCCCATGGGCGTCGGACCAAACCAGACTATGTCACTTGGTACCCAAAGGACTTCGAGGACCAAGGCCGCTGACGGGCCATGGCATCGAGCCAGGAACATGAAACGCGGCATCATGAGACGACGGTCGAGCGCTTGAGGTATCTGCTCGTGCTGTCGGTCGGTTTGTTGGCGGGGATGCTGAGCGGCATCGTCGGCACGGGCTCGTCGATGCTGCTGATGCCTGTCCTCGTCGCGTTGTTCGGGCCTCGACACGCCGTGCCGATCATGGCGATCGCCTCGATCATGGGGAACTTCGGCAAGGTGCTCGCGTGGCGGCGCGAGATCGACTGGCGCGCGTGCGGTGCCTATTGCGCGACGGCGGTGCCAGGCGCGGCGCTCGGCGTGCGGACGCTGCTCGCGTTGCCACCCCATACCGTCGAATTGGCGCTGGGAGTCTTCTTCATCGCGATGGTGCCGACACGACGCTGGCTCGCGCGCCGCGACTTTCGGTTCTCGTTGTGGCACCTGGCGATGATCGGCGGCGTGGTCGGATTTTTGACCGGCATCGTGGTGTCGACCGGGCCGATCACGGTGCCCGTGTTCATGTCCTATGGACTCGTCAAAGGCGCGTTTCTCGCGACCGAGGCTGCCGGCTCACTCGCCGTGTACGGCGCGAAGGTGGCCACGTTCAATCACTTCGGTGCGTTGCCGCTCGCCATCGTCGCCAATGGGCTGATCATCGGCTCGTCGTTGATGGTCGGCTCGTACGCGGCCCGCCACGTCGTCGTGCGGATGAGTCCGGCAACCTTCAAGCTCGTCGTGGATGGCCTGATGTTGTCGTCGGGACTGTCGCTCTTGTGGGAGGCGGCGCGCTAGCGAGCCCATAGGCCTACTCGACGCAGGTGAGAGCGTCGCCGCTGGCTGCGATTCGGAAGATGGGGGCCGGACACGATGCTTTGCAGAGGTTGCCTTTGCAGTCCGGATCGGAGCGCCGTGGCAGGTCGTAGGAGCACCCTCCTGGCCCGCACGACCAGGCGATGCCGGTCTTCGGATCGCTTCCCTTCGTCGTCGGTGCCGCGATGACGCACACTCCGGTTAGATTGACGAGACCCGCGCCGCACTGGGCCTGCACCGGGCATACGCCATCGCTGCGCGGACTGCCGTCGGGACAAGGCGGAGTGCACGTACTTCGGATGCTGTCGGGGACGAGGCCGGGATCGCACGTGAGCGCGCCTCGCGTTCTTCGCCGTTTCTGCGCATCGCGGAGCACCGGCTCGGCATCGACGACGAGCGCCTCTCGAAGGTGCTTCATCAGCGTGGTCGCGTGAATCCACGCATAACCACCGTCACCCCAGGCCGTGCCCCAGCTATTGTGAAGAAGGAAGTAGACCGCGTTGGCGAGCGTCACGTAGCCCGCGAGCACGACCGCATGGCCGCCCTCTGCTTTCTCCGCCGTCCAGTGCGGGACGTAACGCGCACCCGGACGTCCGGTCGCGGCAAAGACCTGTGGCAGCTCGAGCGCGACGACGACGTCTTGGCCGGCAGCGAGATGCTCACGCAAATCGTCGACGTCCGGATCGGTCAAATACGTGACGTCGGTGAGCATGACGGACTCGTCGGCATTGGCGGACGCGACGCGTTTCGGATCCGGAAGTAGGCCGCAGCCCTCTTTCGGCGGCTTGCTTCCCGGTTCGCATGCGACCCATCCCTTTGCCGTCCGTTCGTCGAATGGCCAGCTCGTTTCGGACGCGAGTGACTGCCCAAGATTCGCGCCGATGGCCTTCTGTGCGTACGGCGAGCGATAGCGTGACCAGATCTGCATCGCCGAGACGTTCGACGGTTTGCCCGTCCACCGTGCGACCGCGTGATCGATCGCGGTTGCCAAGGAAAACGCGGTGCATGCCGGTGATGATCGTTGATCTCGGACCGGCCCTTCGAGCGCGACGAACCGATTGTCGACGACACGAGGAAGAGCCGCGGCGTTGCCCTTGAGAAGACGCGGGCTGACCAACTCGCGAGCGCCCTGCTCTTCGCGACCGAAGAGCAGTCCATTCTGGGCGCATGGAATCGCGACGGTCATCGCGCCATTCCAGGTTGCCCCTCCGCATCCCGAGGCCGACGCACGGACGGGCAGCGTGATCCCGAAAGGGAGCTTTGCGCTCGCCTCCTGCTTTTCCAGGATGGGCAAGTCGGGCAGAGGCGGGATTGGTGGCGCAGCACGCGGGCGAGGAGGCGTCTTCGGAGCGCCGAGCTCTTTCGAGGCGACCGGAGCCGGCCCGGCGTCGTCGGCGGCGGGCAGTACGCGTTTGCATGCGAGCGTGCCCGTCGTCAGAACTGCGGAAGTGAGGAGGAGGAAGAACGAGGTTCTCGACATGCGTAAGCGAAGGGCCTTCAAGATAGCGAACCGATGCGCTCAGGACATCACCGCGCCAAGCCGCGGGTCGGCATCGAGTGAATTTCTTTGCATCATCGACGTGTGGTCGGCGTCGAACGAAGACTCGTTGTCGGCCTCCTCGCCAACCCGCGTTCGACAACGCCACGGCTGTGCTCGCACCGTTCACCAGCATGGGACGGGACGTGATAGTCAACGACGGGTGAGCCCGCTCCCGCTACGTTCTTCGCAACCTCGAAGCTCGACCATGAAGAAGCTCCTTTCCGTACTCTTCGCTGGCGTCCTTGCAGCTTGCAACGCCAGCAGTAGCAACAGCGCGGGCGACACGACCGACGACGGCAAACCGATGAATGTCGTCACCGTCGACATCTCGGGTCGCGTGAACAAGAGGATCGAGGCGCGAGGGGACGCAGCCGGTCTCGGCTACATGAAGTTCACCAAGACCGAGATCGACCTGTTCACGATCACGGCTGCCGAAAGCGTGGAGGCGGGCCCCGCGTACGAAGCGACCTCCGGTGTCTCGATCGTGCAGCTCACGCTCGGCGAACAGGTGTTCGCCGGTACCCTCGGTACAGGCGGATCGGTGCGCGTCGAGGAAGGTGAATCCACCAAAGACTACAACGGTGGGAATTACTGGCTCTTCTTCGACACCGATGTCGATCACGCCAACAGCAAGGTGCACTTGACGCTGACGGACATCACCGACATCGGTGATTACGTGCGGCTCACCGGTAGCTTCCGTTACAACGCCGCGTATGCGCCGTCCGAGCTGAGCGACGAGTGCGTCTTGGATGCCGTGAGGAACTCGGGACGCCAGCCTGGGTACAACGCCCAACTGTGCGAAGCCGAAGACATCAAGGTCAACGCAACGTTCACCGTGTATCTCGACAAGATTCTGCAGAAGTCGGAATGACGTTCGCGTCCTGACGGCAAGGCGCTCGGCGAGGAGCCGCCTCAGGACCGTGCGCGGCGTCGCTTACGACCCAGCGCGCCCAGCGCGTGATCGGTGACGGCCTCGATGAACGCCGGATCGCGAAGGCGCTCGAGCGCCCCGAGCATCGCGGCGTCGGCGATGCCCGTGACGGCATGCACGAGCATCCAGCTCGCGAGCTCGAGGTCCTGGACGCCGAGCTCTTCGCGATGCTCCTCGAGCATGCCATGCACGAGGCGGTGGACCTCCTCGGCCAGGTGCGCGGCCATGCGGCGCTTGTCGAGCCGAGGCGCTTGACGAGCGAGCTCGGCACCGAGCTTGGCGCGGGCGGCCTTCTCGCGGAAGAGCGCTTCGATGAGCGCCGACGTACGCACGTCGAGCGATTCGCCGCGTGAGCTCTCGATCGAGGTGGCCAGCTTACTGACGATGCGCGCGAACTTGCGCTCGAGCAAGGCGTAGAGAAGAGCGTCTTTCGACGGAAAGTACTGGTAGAGCGAGCCCACGCTCGTGCCGGCGCGAAGCGCTACCTTGGTGGTGGTCATCTTTTCGAAGCCCACGGTTTCGAGAACCTGAGCGGCCGCTTCGAGGATGCTTTCCATCGTGTCGTGCGCACGTTGCTGGCGAGGCTGCTTTCTAGGCAGAAGCGGGCGATTGGCGGCGGTCGACATGGGGGAGTCCAAAAGCGAATAGCAGAACGTGAACAAAGCTTCATGTTTTGTCGGTGCGCGGCCACGGGCTCGATCCCGAGAGCTGACGCGAAAGGAACCACACGATGAAAGTCTTCGTCACGGGCAGCACGGGTCTGCTCGGCAACAACCTCGTTCGTGAGCTTCGGTCGCAGGGCCATGACGTCGTGGCGCTCGCGCGTTCGGTCGCGAAGGCCGCGCGCATGCTCGACGGGACTGGCGCGCGCGTGGTCTCCGGCGACATGCGTGACGTCGATGCGTTTGCCGACGAGTTGCGCGAGTGCGATGCGGTCGTTCACACCGCGGCCTACTTCCGGGAGTACTACTCACCGGCCGAAGGAGGCGAGACGCACGCGGCCGCGCTCGATGCCGTGAACGTCAAGGGCACGCTCGCTCTGCTCGACGCCGCCGACAAGCTAGGCGTGCAGCGTTTCATTCACGTCGGCAGCTCCGGAGCCGTGGGCGTCAACCCCGATGGCTCCCCTGGCGACGAGACGACGCCGCCGAGCGCCGAGCAGCTCTCGAATCTCTATTTCCGGAGCAAGGCGGAAGGCGACGCGAAGATCGTCGACTTCGCCGCCCGCCACGAAATCGCCGTGATCGAGATTCTTCCGGGATGGATGTGGGGACCCGGCGATGCCGGCCCGACGGGGGCCGGTCAGCTCTATCTCGACTTCTGCAACGGCAAGATCCCGGGGGCGCCTCCCGGTGGTTCGTGCACGGTGGACGCGAGAGACGTCGCGCGCGCGATCGTTGCCGCCCTGACGCGCGGTCACGCTGGCGAACGCTACATCGTCGGCGGTGAGTTCCGTACGCTGCGCGAGATCCTCGATGCGCTCGCCGATGCCTCGGGCCGTCCACGCCTGCGTTTCGCCATTCCAGCGCCCGTCGCGCTCGCGATGGCGCACGGCTCGGAACTCTGGGCGAAGATCACGCGCGGCACCCCGGCGATCCCGCTCGAGGGCGTGAAGGCGATGCTCCTCGACCAGCGCGTCTCGTCGCACAAGGCGCAGCGCGATCTCGGAGCGACGTTCCGCCCTCTAGCCGAGACCATGCGCGACGTGGTCGGGTGGTACGACCGCAACGCGTGGGCGACCGCCGGCGCGAAGAAGTCCGCCGATCGCCCGACCCAGCAAGCCAGCTTGGCCTGAGGTCAGAGAAGCTCGGTTCGCTTCTGTGCCTTGAGCGCTTCGATGACGAGGCGCACGTCCTGCGCGCGTTCGCGGGGCATGACCAGCACGGCATCGTCGGTGTCGACGACCACCAGGTCCGAGACGCCGACGAGCGCGACCACCTTCTTGGTCTTGCCGAGCACGCGAACGAGGTTGTTCGCCGCGTCGACTGCGACCGTGCCTGCGTCGAGGGCGTTGCCCTTGTCGTCTTTCTCGCCGAGCTCCCAGGCCGACTGCCAGCTGCCGACGTCGTTCCAGCCGAAATCTCCCGGGACGACGGCGAGGCCGGACGCCTTCTCCATGACACCGTGGTCGATGGAGATGCTGGGGAGGGTGGGGAAGACGCCCTTGAGAACGCTCGTCGCGTCCGGCGTCGATGCCGCTTCGCTGATCTTCGCGATGCCGGCGGCGAGCTCGGGAAGGTGCTCGGCCACGAGCTTTTGCATGTCGCGTGCGCGGAAGAAGAACATGCCCGCGTTCCAGAGGTGGCGGCCGCCCTTCAGGAACTCTTCGGCGCGTTCGCGGTTCGGCTTCTCGACGAAACGCGAGACCTTCTTCGCGCCGCCCGCCTCCGCATCGCCCAGGGCTTCGCCGACTTCGATGTAGCCGTAGCCGGTCTCCGGGCGCGTGGGAACGATGCCGACGGTGGAGACGTTGCCGCGCGCAGCACTCGCCAGCGCGCGTTCGAGGACGTTGCGGAACCCGGGCTCGTCGGTGATGAAGTGGTCGCTCGGGAGCACCATCACCAGCGCCTCGGGATCGAGCTTCGCGATCACGTCGGCCGCCCAGGCGATGCAGGGCGCGGTGTTGCGGGGGGAAGGCTCGCAGAGGATCTGCGCGCGAGGCACTTCGGGAACGGCCTTGGCCGTGGCCTCGGCGAGGTGCTCGCCGGTGACGACGACGACGCGATCGGGCGTGACGAGAGGAGCGAGGCGACGGACCGTCGCCGCGAGCAGGGGCTCGTCCGAGCCGCCTGCCAGGGGCAAGAGCTGCTTCGGGCGGAGCGACCTCGAAGCGGGCCAAAAACGGGTGCCCGCGCCGCCTGCCATGATGACCGCGTAGACCTTCGACATGGCGCGCAGCATGGCAAAAAAGAGCCGAAAAGTCGCGCAATAGCGGAGAGTCTCCTATTCGATGGGGTGTGCCCCCCAAGGATGCTCGACCTGCGGCAATTCGCGTGATGGCAGCGGCTCTGCTCGTGGCTCTGGCCACGCTGGGCCTCGTGGCTTGTCAGCGCGACGTCGTGCCTCCTCTGGTGGAAGTCACGGAGATTTCTCCGCGTGAAATCGAGGTCGGCGACCGGCTCGAGCTTCGCGGCGGGGGGTATCCCCAAGGCCGTCCCGCCCATTTGACGTTCCGCGGCACGATTCACCGGCCCGGCGACGGGGCGCTCTCCGGGGTGAGCATCGACGCCGACGGTACGGTCACGGGGGCCGACCGCGTCGAGCTCCCCGTTACGGATGCGCTCGAAGAGCGCTTCTGCGGACGAGGCGACAGCGCCTCCCACGCGACGTTCCGTGGTGACGTCGACGTGGCCTTTTCGTCGAACACGCCCGGTGCCCCTCCGCTGGTCGGTGTGCTGCACGGCGTCGTGCTCGATGTTCGCCCCGCCTCGGTGCGAGCGACCGTCCTCGAGGCGCACGAGAAGGAGGGCACGCGCGTTCTCTCGTTCCTCGGCGTGCTCGCGGGCCCGAGCTCCTCGCGAGGGATCCCCGTCGAAGGCGTGACGCCCGGCTCCCCCGCCGATCGCGCCGGAATCCAGGCCGGCGACGTTCTCTCGGAGATCGATGGCGTTCGCGTGGCGCACGTCTCGGACTTCATTCCGTCGTCGTCGCGCGCGACCAAGCTCGTGGTTCGTCGCGGGGACACGGGAGTGGAGGACGCCAAGTCGATTCCGATGATCGGGTACGCCACCGAGCGCATTCCGGTCGAATACGCACCGGCGCTCCTCGTCGTCGGTCTCGCCCTTGCCGCGCTCGTCCTCCTCGTTCTTCCGGCGCCCACCGTCCTCGGCGCCGTCGAGCTTCGCATCGCGTCGCGCCTGCGCACGACCACGTGGTCGGCGGTCGTGCAAGCCCTGGCCGGCAAAGGTGCCGCCGCATGCGCGTTCGGTCTCGCCTCGATTCTTCTCTCCACGTTTGCCCTCGGTCCTCACGTGATCGCCGCGGAGCTCGACGCCGCCGTGCTCTTGGTCTGCGCGATCGCGCTCGTTCTCACGTCGCGTGTGATGTCGGCGCGTGGCTTCGTGGGCTCGAGCGTGGCCGCGGCCAAGGTGCTCGGCATCGCCCTGGTGCTCGCCGTCTCGGTGGTCGGCGTCGTGGTCGCGACGGGCGCGCTCTCACTCTCCGAGATCGTCCGCGCGCAGGGCGGAGCGCCGTGGCAGTTCGGCGCCGCGCACAAGCCGGCCACGTTCTTGCTCGCGCTCGCCTACCTCGGCGCTCTGTTCTTGCTGGTTCGTCCGAGCATCGAGGGGCCGGTGCTCGCTCTCACCCTGGCGCCGCCCAAGGCGGCGGCGGGATCGCGCGCTCGCGGCGCGGTCGTCCTCGAGCGTCTCGGACTCCTGGTGGCGTGCGCGCTCGGTGTCGCCGTGTTCTTCGGCGGCTGGCAGCTGCCGGGCGCCGGAGTGGCACGCTCGCTCGGGCTGCAGCTCCTAGCGGCCGTCGTCTTCGTCGTGAAGACCTGGGCTCTCGTCGCCGTGCTTCGAGGTGCAGCGTCGATTGCCTCGCCCTGGACCACCAGCGACGCGCGCTCGTTCGTGCTTCGACGTCTCGTTCCGGTCCTCTTCGCGGGCGCACTCGCGGTGGTGGGCTCGCGTCGCCTCGCGCCGATGAGCCCGTCGCTCGAGCTTGCAGCAGGAGCGGCGATGGCGTTCGCGATCGCGCTTCTCGCCGTGCGCTCGATGGTGCGCGTTCGTGGTGCGATGCTCCGTCCGGAGCCGCACGCCAGCCCGTTTCTCTGAGGACTCGCCTGCGCGGCTTCTCGGTTCTCAGAGCCGAGCCACGAGCTCGTTCAGATCGGCGATCACGAGCTCGGGACCGGCCGCGCGCAGCGCGTCGTGCGAAGCAATCGCGCCGTCGACGGCGACCGTGTAGCAGCCAGCGGCCTTGCCCGCGCCGACGTCTTGCGGGCCGTCGCCTACGAACCACACGTCACTCGGGGCGAGCTTCATTCGGTCGAGCACGGCGAGAATCCCCGCAGGGGACGGCTTGAGAGGTCCGTCTCCGCCCCAAACCTCCTCGAACGACGCCCGAATTCCCAGGGCATCGAGGAGGAGCAGCGTGATCTCTCGCGGCTTGTTCGTCACGAGCGCGGAGCGCAGGCCGGTTTGTAGCGCCGCTCGCGCGCCCGGCAAGAGCGTGGTGTGGACACAAGGATGCGCCGCGTAATGCGCCTTGAACGTGGCGAGTGCTTCGCCCACGAGCGGATCTTGCTCGGGGAGCTCGAACGCGCGAGCCACGAGAAGCCGCGCGCCATCACCGATCATCGTACTGACGCGCTCGATGGGAAGGGGGGCTCGACCGTGCGCGACGAGGGCAGCGTTGCACGCCTCGGCGATGTCTCGCCGGGAATCGACGAGCGTTCCGTCGAGGTCGAAAAGCAGAGCCTTGGGGCGGACCATTGCGGGCCAGTCTACCCCGCAACTCCGCGGCGACGATCGAAACGGCAATCGAACGCTGGCGAACGCTGGCCGGTCCACTTGCGCTATCCTCCGCGCTCGGTAGAGCCCATGTTCGAGACCGCAGGCCTCCTCCGCATCGCCGAGCCGAGCGCGTCTCTCGTGTGGCTGGTCGTCCTTCCGTTGCTCTGGGCGGCCTTCGCGTTCGCGAGCGCGATCTTCGGTGTACGCCGACAAAGCGTGCGCGCCGTCGCGCTGGCAGCTTCGAGCGGCATCCTCGTGCTCTCCACGTTCGAGGCCATCCGTCTCGCCGAGCTCGGTCCCGGGCGGGTGATCGAACAGCACGTGGCCACGCTCGTGCGCCTCGGGCAGCTCGACCTCTCGATCGATCTCGCTGCCGACTTCGGAGCGATCGCCTTCACGATCCTCGTCGGCATCCTGGCCGTCGCCTCCGTGATTCGTTCCTACGCCGACGTCGATCGAGCGCGGCCGACGTCGCTCGGGTGGACGGGGATTCTGGTGGCGGCCTCGCTCCTCGTCCTTCTCGCCGCCGCGTGGCCGCTCGTGCTCGTGGGTCTGGGGCTGGCCACCGTTGCGGCCTGGGGCATGACCGGCGCGCCCGGTGTCTCGCGCGTCGCCACGGCGCTGACGGGCGATGGACTCGCGCTCTTCGGCTTCGTGCTTCTCTTCTGGTCGCTCGGTGGAACCTTCGGGGGTGGAGGTTTCGACCCCGATGCCCGCCCGCGGTTCGCCCTCGTTGCCATTCCGGACGTCACCGTGCCGGACGGGAAGTCGACCGTCTCCATGTCGACGTATGCGGGCGCGTTCGTGACGTCCGATGACGGGCCACCGCTTCCCGGCGAACCTCTGCGGTCTCCCTTCACGGTGACGCTCGAGCCGGGCGTTCACTCCTTCGAGATCGATGCGGGCAGTGCCGTTTCGCAGCTCCTCGTGACCCACGTGACGCTCGCAGCAGGACGGGCGTACGCGCTCGCACCGTTCGGACCGACGACCAGCTTTCGCAATCTCGCGGATCAGCTCGCCGTTGCACGGCCGAACGTCTCGTCGCCATCGACCGCGCGCGTGACGCTCGGCGAGCATCTTTTGTTCGGCGTTCGCACGTCGACCTTCGTGGTGCTCCTCGTGGCGCTCGGCGCCCTCTTGCGCCTCGTTGCCTCCGCTGCGGCGCATGCGCAAAATCCGTTCGAAGCGATCGTCGCATTCGCGCTCGTCTCGCGGGTCGCGTTACTGATCGACAAGGATGGTCTCGGAGCGCTCGCTCTCCTCGGAAGTGCGTTCGCGCTCCTCTTCGCACTGGACGCCGCCTCGCGCCATCACGTTCGCGGCGTCTTCGGCTCGGTGCTCGCGGCGGCCGCGGCGCTCTCCATCGCGTGTCTCGGCGGTGCGGGAACGAGCGCTTCGTTCGTCATCCTCGGCTCGGTGGCGCTCGCTTCGTTCGCGGCGACGATCGAGGTCGACGCGGATGTTCGTTGGCTCGGCGTCGCCGGCGCCGCGATGGCCGGATTGCTGCCTTTCACCGGCGCGTTCGCGGGGTATGCATCGCTCGCCGGCTCGTTGCTGGTCGGCGCGCGCACGGGCAGCCTCGCCTTCGGCGTCTCCGCGCTCTTCCTAGGCCTGACGGTGGTGAGCGTCTCGTACGTTTGTTTTCGTATGTATGATGCAGGTGTGCCGCCCTCCGCCCTCGGCGCGGAGGAGCGCGTTCGCCGAGACAACCAGAAGCGCGACCAGAAGCGCGACCAGGGGCGCGTGGCGAGCGCCCTGCAGATCGGTCTTGCCGCTGGCGCGCTCTTTGGCGGTGCTCTGCTCGGTGCGGGCACGTCGCCTTACGGTGGACGCGTCGTTCCGCTGGTTCAACGCGTCTTCGGCGACGTCTCGCTGGCGCCGAGCACGGGGATCGCGACGGCCGCCGCGTTCTTCGCGCTCGCGTGCGCCGTCGTCGGGCTCGTCGTCGCGCGAAGCTCGCCAGGCGCAACGGGGGCAGGCGAAACGGGGCCAGGGTGGCTGCGCGCGGTGGTCACGTCACCGGCGGCCCTCTTCGCTCGTGCCACAGGCATCGGGCGGAGTTCGGCAGGCTTTCTTGCCTCGTCGGTCGATGCCATGGACCGCGACGTCATCGACGACGTCTTCTTCGCCTTCGGGAGGTCCGTGCTCGTGGTGGCTTCGGGCGTGCGGCGCGCCGAGCGCGTCTTCGGCGGTGCCGCCGCAGCGGAGGCAGAGGGCCGAAGCGGGCCGAGCCGGGTGAGGTGGGGGAGCCGCGTCGTGAGCCAGTTCGAAGATCGGCTCGGTCTCGACAATCCGCGGATCGCAGAGCGGCTCCGATTCGTTCTATTGTTCGTGATGGTGGCCCTTCTCGGTCTCATCCTGCTTTTCGCGGTGCTGCTCGGCTGAGCGCGATGATTCAAACACGCATCCCAGCTTCCCCTCATGCGCCTCGCGCGCTTCACTGGATTCTGCTGGCGGTGTCCGCGCTCGTGCTCCTGGCCGCTTCCGCCGGTGCCGCGCGTGCGGAGGATGGTCGCCGGGCAGGCTCGGTCCGGCTCGAGGCGGGGGCCGGTCACGGCGGCCGAGGACCGATCGAGCTCCAGGCCCGGGACGGGGCCTTTACAGGTGAGCTCGTCATCGCGAACGAAGGGAAAGAGCCGCTCGTCGTGTCGCGTATCGCCGTGCGCGGCGACGCGGCGGACCCTCGTACGCCCCCCAAGCTCATCGTCAAGCCCGACGGGGGCGTCCTCCCGTTCACGATCGCACCGGGCGCTTCGAAGAAGGCGATCGTCCAGTGGGCCCCCGAGCGCGGCGTGCGGCTGCGTCAGTTGTTCGGCCACGTCGTGGTCACGACGTCCGACGAGTCTGCGGGCGAAGTGGCGATGGGCGTTCACGCGCAGGTGCCGGGTTTGCTGGGGCCGCTCGAGGCGCACGTCCTCTCGCTGCTCGTCGGCGTGCCCGTCCTCGGCGCGCTGATCGTGCTCCTTTTGCGCGCGTTCGGACGCTCCGACGATCGAACGACCAGCCAGGTCACGACCGTCGCGCTCGTCGTCCAGACGTTGCTCGCGCTCTATGTCTATCGAGGGTTCGCGGGCGACGTCTCGCGCCTCGACGGCAACGACGGCCTTCAGTTCATCGAGCACGCGGTCTGGATTCGTCCTCTCGCGGCCGAGATCTTCTTGGGCGTCGACGGCATCGCGGCGATTGCGCTCCTCGTCACCAGCCTCGTGGCCCTCTTCGGCCTGCTCTTCGATCGTCGCGGTCCCCGAGGCGCGCCCGGTTACCACGCGGCGTATCTCGCGCTCGCGGCGTCGGCGGCAGGTGCAATCTGCGCGATGGACGGGCTGCTCTTCGTGATCTTCACGGCGGTGGCCGTCGTCTCGGCCACGGTGCTCGCTTCGGGCCGGCTCGGCGCTCGTCATTCGCATGCCGCGTTGCGCTTCGGTGTCCTCGGCCTCGTCGCCGTGTTCGCGCTTCTCGTGGCGATCGTCGCAGTCTCGCGTCACGCCGATGCGACCTTCCTCGTCGACGGAACGCGCACGGCCACGTCGTTCAGTCTGCCCGAGCTCTCGCGTGTCGCCCTCGGTTCGAAGCAGGCAACGCTCTTCGGCGGAGCCCTCGTCAAGGTCGCCTTCGGTTTCGTACTTCTCGCGAGCATCGTTCTTCTCGGCGCGTTTCCGCTCCACGGCTGGCTCGCCCCGGTCTTGACCACGGCGCCTCGAGCCGCCGGGGCCCTCGTGTCGGCGGCCATGCCGGCCATCGGCATCTGCGCGCTCCTTCGCCTCGGGTGCGCCGTCCTGCCCGAGGGGATGCGCAGCGCGTCGGGCATCGTCGTGGCGCTCGGCGCGGTCACGTCCGCCTATGGAGCGTTCGCCGCGCTCGCCCAAACGGATCTGAGGCGCCTCGCGGCCTACGCGAGCATGACCCAGATCGGTTTCGTGCTTCTCGGGGCCGGGTCGATGACGCCGCAAGGCCTCTCGGGCGCCATCGTCGCCACCGAGGGACGTGCCGTCTCGATGGCGCTCTTTCTGCTCGTCGTCGCGGCCGTCGACGATCGGGCACACACCGACGACGTCACTGTGCTCGAGGGGGTCGGTCGTACGATGCCCGGCTTGTCGGCCGTCATCGCCGTCGCTGCGCTCGGTCAGGCAGGGGTCATGGGCTTCGGCGGCGCGTGGGGCCCGCTTCTCGCGCTCCTCGGTGCGCTTCCGAATTACGGACCGCTCGCCCTCGTGTCGGTGGTCGCTCTGCTCGTCCTGGCAGTGGCGCACCTCCGCGTGGTGTCGCGACTCGTTTTCGGGCGGCTCGACCCTTCGTGGGAGAAGAGCCCGCTGCTCGAGGCCTTCGGAGGGCGCTTTCCCGATCTGACGGGACGCGAATGGATGGCCATGGCGCCACTCGCGGTGCTCGTCGTTCTGCTTGGCTTGTGGCCGGCGCCGCTGCTCGGCGTCACGACCGGGACGGTGCGCGACATCGCGAACGCCGTGAGCCCGCCAGGGGCCGAGCAGATCGCCACCTTTCTCTCCTCGTTGATTCGTCGGGTCTGAACGGACCGCCGCACGCGTCGGCGGGGGACGGTGGCGAACGCACAAAACGAAAAGCCCCCGGATTGCTCCGAGGGCCTTTCGAGATCGAGAAGAAGAAACTTACTTCTTCGCGGGGGCCTTCTTGTCGGCGGGGGCGGCCGCGGGCTTCGCCGCGTCCTTCTTGTCGCCAGCGGCGGGCTTCGCCGGAGCGGCCTTCTCGGCGGGCTTCGCCGCGTCCTTCGGCACGCCGCCGAGAACGAGCGTCACGAGGGCAGCGGCCTTCTTGGCGCCGGCGCCGCCTTCGAACTTGCCGAACGACTCGCTCTTCTTGCCGAGCGTGATCGTCGCCGTGCCGTCGTCGCCGACGGAGATCTTCGCGTCGTCGCCGACGATGTCGTCGCCGACGAGCTTGAGGCCGCTCTTGACGTCGCCCGTGAGCGCGCCGTCCGAGCCGACCGTCACGAGCGTCTTGCCGCTCGCGTCTTCGACGTGGTCGCCGGAGATCTTGAGGAAGGGCTTGCCGTCCTGCTGGATCGAGCCGTCGCCCTTGATTTCGAGAGCCTTGGTCTTGCCCTTCTTGGCGGGCGTGAACTTCATCGCGGCAACCGCGATGCTCACCGGAGCGGGCGCCGGCTCAGCCGCGGGCGCGGGAGCAGCCTCCGGCTTTGCTTCGGCCGTGGGGGCCGGGGTGGGCTCCGGGGCGGGCGCGGCCGACGCGACCGGTTCGGTCTCGGGCGCCTTGGGCGCGGGGTCGGATCCACCGCACGCGGCGGCAAAGAGGATTGCGGACAGAGCGAGCGGCAGAGTGGTGCGGAACATGGCGGGCGACGCTACTCCAAGCCCATGCGCGGGACAAGGATCCACAACACGCGATTCGAAACCGTCACGGTGCAATTTTGCGGAATTTCAGCGACGAAAGGGGGTTGAAAACAGGGGGCTGTCGCGCGGGTGTGAACGCCAACGAGCTCTAGAAGACCACGCCGACCCACAAGATCCCTTGGATCCTCACCCAGCTCGGTTGATGGAGCTCCCGGCGTTCGCCGGTGGCCGTCTCCGCCACGAAGGTTGGTCGCCTCAACGTCGGTCCCACGCGCGCGTCGAGCCCGATCCTCAGTGGTGTGCTTTGCACGTACTCGAGGCCGACGTCCCCGAAGACGAAGCCGGTCCCGCGCTCGGGACCGCTGACCCCTCCGGGGTTAGTCCGCCCGCCGCTCGTCGCGGCGATTGGGGAGTACGCCCTGCCACGACGCGTGCTCCACCGCTTGGTGGACCTGGAGCGCCCTCAGGAACGCATAGCCGGCGAGGAAGCCGCCGACGTGCGCGAGGAAGGCAACGCCGCCGCTGGCCGCGTTGGCATGGAGCGCATTCCAGAGGTTGGCGACGAAGAACTCCGCGATGACGAACCACGCAGGCAGTGAGAGGAAGAATCCCCAGAAGAGCCAGAGCAACGGAACGGGATTGACGACACGAATCGGGGAGCGCGGATACAGCACCCCGTACGCGGCGAGGACGCCCGCGATGGCCCCGGACGCACCCACCATTGGAATCGTCGCGTGCGGAGAGCCGGCGATCTGCGCGAAGGCCGCGGCGAGGCCACACGAGACGTAGAACAGCGCGTAGCGGCCGTGCCCCAGTGCATCCTCGACGTTGTCGCCGAAGATCCAGAGAAAGAGCATGTTTCCGGCGATGTGACTGAGCCCGCCGTGAAGGAACATGTGCCCGAAGAGCGATGGTAGGGAGGCGAGCGGATGCGCGACGAAGTTGGCGGGCACCAGCGCGAGCCCGTCGAGAAAGCTGCCGTCGTGCGAGGTCGCTTCGCCAGCCACCTGCGTGATGAAGGCCGCGACGTTGAGGCCGATGAGCATCCAGTTGACGAACGCCGGCGAGCGCGTCGGAAGGTCGTCGCGAACGGGAAGCATGTCAGGCCTCCACGCGCCCGAACGTGGGCTGGACGGCGTTGTCGACCCGGCCGACCCGGCCGACCCGGCCCGGTTCACTGCCGCGATGAAGAATCGGCATGGCGAGACGCTAGCTCGATTCGAGCGCCCACGTAGAACGCTTTGCACCGTCCGCGCGGCCCGCGGTGTCTTCGATTCCCGCCACCGAGAGCTCGGCCTCGCCCGCGCTCGCGGACGCCTACTGTCGCGATCTCCGTTCGACTGTTCAGTTCGCGCAACTGGGTTGGGCTGTCAGGCAGACCCTCACTGCTTCGTGAGCGTATCGTGGCCGGAGGCGTGGCAGTCGTACGTGACGATGGTGTCGCCATCGCAGAGGGCTGCGTAGTCGTGGAGGTCTTCTTCGTAGGCCTCTGCGAACGTCACGCCGTCGCCGGCGAGCGTCAGCGTGTCGTGGGTCAGGAGCCATGTCGAGGGGACGCCTCCGTCGTGCCGGTGACCGCCAGTGCCGCCGTCGCTCGGACCAGCGCCCCCGTCGCTCGAGCAGCCGCCGATTTGTGGGCCCTGTGGCGAGCACGTCTGCGGTGCCGAGAGCGAAGCGACGTTACCGGTCACCGCGTACGTGAACGAGCAACCGGCGCCCTCTTGATGAACGGTGATCGTGCCAGGCGTCGCGCCCTCTTCGATGTGCACCACGCTTTCCTTGTCATCGAGCGGCATGCCTTCCGCAGGCCAATTCGGCACGCCGGGACAGGTCACGAGGCTCGAGCCTTCGGTGACCTTCCACGTGCCGACGAAGTGCGACCTATCGCTTCCACTACCGGCGTCGTGATTCGGATCCGACGAGCTCGCGCTCGCATCGTCGGACGTCGGAGCATCGTGCGGCGCGGAAGACGAGTGGCTCGAAGAGCAGGCCGCAAGAACCGTGAACGAAAGCCGGAAAAGGGAGCGTCGCATCGGAACCTCGACACTCTTCGTGGCCACCCTCATGCCTTCGTCTCGAAAAATCGGCAGCGTCCGACTCGCCCTCCTATTTTCTGCGTGCGAGAACGACGATTCGTGGCAAGAGCAGCGCGATGACTCGGTGCTGGCTTCCGGCATCCTTCCTTGCCGTAGCGACGTTCGCTCTTTCGAGCCGCGCCTCTGCGGAGCAGGCCGTCGCGCTGTCGTGGAATGCCGAGCCTGGGTGCGCGCCCGCGGCCGAAGTCGCGCGCAGGATCGACGAGCTCGTGGGACCGAATCACGCCACCGAGGCTCTCGTTGCCAACGTCGTGATCACATCGCGCGCGGAGCGATGGCATGCCGCGATCACGCTTACACGCGCCGGAACGTCGAGCGAACGTGCGGTCGACGGAGAATCGTGCGCGTCGGTCACCGACGTCGCCGCTGTGATCGTGGCGCTTGCGGTCGACCCGAGCGCTGCCGAGCCCGCGAGCGAACCTCCACACCCGGTGCCTGTCGTCCTCACGAGCGCCCCGCCGAGCCAGGAAAAGCCTGCGCTCGTCGAACGAACGCCCGCGCCGTCGATCTACACCGGCGCGTCGTTTCTGGTCGACGGAGCCATGCTGGCATCCACGGCCGCTGGCGCGGAGCTGTTTGTCGGATGGCGCCATCGCAACCTACGCGTCGAGGCCGATGCCGCCTTCCTACCCCCGCTTCGGGCCACACTCCCAACGAACGGCGGGGAAGGGGCCGAGTTGTGGTTGCTCCACGGTGGAACGCGCGCTTGCTGGCTCCCCATCGCGGGGGGCTCGACGTCGGGCCATGCGCGGGGGTCGGTCTCGACATGGTGTCTGGGCAGGGTTTCGGGGCGGTCAGCACGACGAGCACGACGATCTGGACCGTCACCTCCACGCTCGCCGCGATGGGCGCTGTGCGTCTCACGGAGCGGCTCTCCATCCATGCCGGGGCCGGAGCGCTGATTCCCTTTGCTCGCCCGTCGTTCGTCATCGAGGGCCCCGGCTTCGTGCATCGTCTCCCCGTGGCATCGGTTCAGATGTCCGCCGGAGCGGAGCTGCATTTTCCTTGAGGCTCCGGCGAAGGCCCGGCCACTAAGGGGATGTCATGGGGATCGTCGTGCCCATCGCGGACGTGCGCGCCGCCGCATTGCCCCTTGTCGAGCCGGACGAAGTGCCGAACTTCGAGCGTCTTTACGAGCAATATGTCGACTTTGTCTGGCGCAGTGCTCGGCGTCTCGGCGTCTCCGATGACGCACTCGACGATGTCGTTCAGAAGGTTTTCCTGGTCGTTCATCGCCAGCTCGGAGGTTTCCAGGGGCGCGCCTCGTACAAGACGTGGATCTTCTCGATCCTCCTCCGCGTCGTTCAGGATCACCGGCGCTACCTGCGACGCAGGGTGCCGAGCTGGCTCGTCTCCGCGGATGACGCAGGTCTCGACCACGTGGTCGACACGGAGCGGCCGAGTCCCTTCGACGCCGTGGTCCAGGCCGACGCCGCGCGGCTCGTCGAGGAGCTGCTCGGCGCACTCGACGACGACAAGCGCGCCGTCTTCGTGCTCGCGGAGCTCGAGCAAATGACGCTCCCGGAGATCGCGCAGGCCACGGGCGTCAACGTCAAGACGATCCATTCACGGCTTCGCGCGGCTCGCGCCGAGTTCGAACGTGCGGCCGACCGGTGGCGCGCGCGGGAAGCACGGAGGGCGCGATGAGCGAGCTTCGTTCCGACACCCAGGCGCTCCTCTCTCGAGCGCGCGAGGCCGGTGGCATCCCCGTCGAAGACCGCTCACGGCTCAAGACCGCCATCTTCGCGCAGGTCACGGCGGCGTCCGTCATGACGACCGCGAGCGCCGCGGCGGCGACCAGCACGGGGGAGCCGCCAAGCTCGTCGCGCTCGGCGTCGTTCTGGGGGCGCTCGGTGCAGGTGGCGCGATGCTGTCGCTCGAATCCAGGAGGCCGAGCGAGGCGAACGCTCCGTCGCCGCCGGCCGTGACGAGCGCGCTTTCGACGACGCCGTCGCCCGCGTTCGTCGCGCCGGCACCGCCCGTCACATTCGCTCGAGAGCCCGCGGCGAAGGCCGCATCTTCCCCGGCGTCGCCGCCCGTGCAGGTTGCGCCGAGGTACGTCGCGCCGCCGTCGTCCAGAGTCGAGGTGCCTGCGCTCGCCGAGTCCGAGCCCGCGTCACCGCCACAGGCACGCGCGGCCTCGTCCGAGGCTCTGGCTCAAGGCTCCATCACGGAGGAGGCGCGTCTTCTCCGCGAGGCCAATCGAACCCTCAAAGGCGGCGACGCCGAAGGCGCACTCGCCATTCTCGCGCTGCACGCGGAGCGGTATCCGCACGGCGTCCTCGAGCCCGAGCGCTCCGCGGTTCGCGTCTTTGCCTTGTGCGAAGCGGGCCGGAGGGAAGAAGCGCGCGCGGCGGCGAACGCGTTCCGGGCAAACCACGGAGCGAGCCCACTCGGCGCGCGCGTCGAAGGCGCGTGCAGCGCCGCCAAACGTGACCCGTGATGCCCACCTCGAACGTTGAGGAAAAGAGCATGAAGCCCACACGACGATTCCATTGGCTGCTCGGCTGCTCGCTCGTGCTCGGCTGTAGCTCCGGCGCCGCGGTCGTCGGCAGCGATCTCGTCGACGGCGGGCGAGCGGACGGGCAGGGGAGCTGCGGCGCGCGCCTCATTGTCGTCGGGACCGACCCGATCAACGCGGTGGTCGCGGACGACACGCATGCGTACGTCGCCGTCTTCAGCCCCACGGTCCCTCAAGGCGGCCAGCCCGCACAGGGGACGGCGCACGTCCTGCGCGTTGCGCTCGACGGCTCGGGGGCGCCCTCCCAGCTCTGGACCGAAGCGCGCGTCAGCGGCCTCGCGATCGACGAGGCGAACGTCTACGTGGCGCGGGCCGACGACACGCACGGGGCAATCGTGAAGTTGTCCAAGGACGGAACGGCATCCCCCGTGGTGCTCGCGGCGGAGCAGCTCTACCCGACGTCCGTTCGGGTGGACGCCACGCACGTCTACTGGACGAATCGCGGAACGCTCTCGACGAGTGGCACCGAGATGCCCGGCGGCGGCGTGTCTCGCGTGGCGAAGTCGGGCGGCGCCGTCGAGCAGCTTGCCGTCGAATCGCTCGAGCCGATGACCCTCGTCGTGGACGACACTTCCGTCTACTGGACGGACGGCTTCTACGCCCAGGCCGGCATCGTGATGGCGGCTCCGAAAGACGGCTCGTCGGCGCCCCGTCAGCTTGCTAGGGGTCAATTCAACCTGACCGGTCTCGCGGCGGACGCGGAGCGAATCTACTGGGCGACCGGTGGCGGCGGCCAGATCGTGGCCCTCCCCAAGACGGGCGGCGCGCCGAGCTCGATCGTCCAGGCCAGCACCACCGTCAGCGTCGTGGCCGACGGCGCCAGCATCTACTTCGTCTCGAACGGGCTCCTCCAGAGGGTCGCCTCGACCGGCGGGCGTCCGGAATCCATCGGGTGCCGAGCCAACATCGATCCGCAGAGTTTCGCCGTCACGCCGACGGCTGTGGTCGTCGCCAACGGATCGAACCTGAACATCGTCGCGAAGAGCGATCACTGACGCGAGCCGGTCGGCCGGCCTGGACCCCGACGGCGGCCGCAAGTCTCGGCGCAAACGTAGGGGTGCGCCATGGCATGCCATAGTGGGCCATGACACGGCTTCGGTCTGCGGTGTTCGAGCATGAGACGCCGAGTTTTCGCGGAGTCTGTCGCTGGTGCGTGACTTGCTTCGTGCAGCTGCGGCCGGGAGCGTTCGCCGCGGATGGCGGGCGATCCTGACTGTGACGCGAGAGGACGACCAAATGAGAATCTTGAAGCTGCCACTGATCCTGACGATCGTGTCGACCACCGCGCTGGCGTGCGGTGGAGCCGTGACTCCGGGCGGCGATGGTGATGACACGCCCGCTGTGAGCCAGCCCCATCAGCCGACGGCGACGACGGATGATCCGGCGCACGCCTCGCCAGGCCAGTCGCCTCCGAGCCAGCCCGTCGTTTCGCCTCCGAGCAGCGCGGATACCGAATCGAACGTCAACCCGCCTGCCGCCCAGGTTTGGTCGATCCCCGACTGCGCCGAGCCGTCGGGACCGATTCATACGTACACGTCCGTCGCCGACGTCCAAGGCCGCATTTCGGGTGTCTGGTACAAGTGCTCGGGCAACGTCCCGGGCCCCGCGGACGCCGTTGCGATCGAGCTGGCCGGGCCATACGCGTACTTGCTCGTGTCATCCGGAGACACGCTCGTTCGCAAGGATTCGTGGGATTACGAGCGGAACGTCGGATACATCGATACGACGATGATGAACGGGCCTGGTTACTACCAGATCAATCTCACCTCTGGCCTCGGCACGCAGATGCTCCAGTCTCGCGTGTCGGAGGACGGTCGCTTCCTCGAGCTCGTTCAATCGTTCGATATGTCGCGGTACGTCCGCGCAACGACCGTCGTACCCTGACCGCGTCTCATTCGAGCAGGCGCTGATCTGGCGTGTGGCAGGTGCCGTGCCATCGAGGAGGCGCCACCTCCTCCAAGCCGACACGGCACGCGTACGTTCACGCCATCGAGGGAAGGCCGGCGAGCGCCATCGCGAGCTCGCCTTCGGCATAGCTTGCGTCGTTGAGTCGACCGGCGGCGAATTCGCTGTAGGCCGCCATGTCGAAGTGACCATGTCCGCAGAGGTTGAAGAGGATCACCTTCGAGGTGCCCTCCTCCTTGCAGCGGAGCGCTTCGTCGATCGCCCCTTTCACCGCGTGATTCGCCTCGGGCGCCGGAAGAATGCCCTCGGCGCGCGCGAAGGTCAGACCGGCTTCGAAGACCGTCGTTTGCGGATAGGCGACGGCCTCGATCAAGCCGAGCTCCTTCAGATGCGAGACGAGCGGCGCCATCCCGTGATACCGGAGGCCACCCGCGTGGAACCCCGGCGGCGTGAACGTCGAGCCGAGCGTGTGCATCTTCACGAGCGGTGACAGATGAGCCGTGTCACCGAAGTCGTAGGCGTACTTGCCGCGTGTGAGTGAAGGACACGCCGCGGGCTCGACGGCCACGACACGAACCTTCTTCTTGCCTCGGAGCTGCTCGCCGATGAAGGGAAAGGCAATGCCCCCGAAATTCGAGCCGCCGCCCGTGCAACCGACAATGACGTCCGGGTAGTCACCCGCCTGCTCGAGTTGGAGCATCGCCTCCTGGCCGACAATCGTCTGGTGGAGCAGCACGTGGTTGAGCACCGAGCCAAGGGCGTACTTCGTCGCCGGATCTTTCGCGGCGACCTCGACGGCCTCGCTGATGGCGATGCCGAGACTGCCGGTGTGGTTCGGGTTCTGTTCGAGGATCGCGCGACCCGATTCGGTCGTGGTGGAGGGAGACGCGATGCACTTCGCTCCGTAGGCCTCCATCAACGCGCGGCGGTACGGCTTCTGATCGTACGAGACGCGTACTTGGAAGACCGTGACCTGGATTCCGAAGAGCGCGCCCGCGAATGCGAGCGACGAGCCCCATTGCCCGGCGCCCGTCTCGGTGGCGAGGCGCTTGATACCTGCCTCCTTGTTGTAGAAGGCTTGGGGCACCGCGGTATTCGGCTTGTGTGAGCCGGCGGGCGAGACCCCTTCGTACTTGTAATAGATGCGGGCCGGCGTCCCGAGGGCTTGTTCGAGGCGGCGTGCGCGGAAGAGCGGTGAGGGCCGCCACTGACGATAGATGTCTCGAACCGGTCTGGGGATCTCGATCCAGCGTTCTGTCGAGACTTCTTGCTCGATCAACGCCATCGGGAACAGCGGCTCGAGATCGGCCGGGCCGAGGGGCTGGTGCGTGCCGGGGTGAAGAGGCGGGGGCGTCGGCTGCGGGAGGTCGGCCGCGATGTTGTACCAGGCCTTCGGCATCCGCTCTTCGTCGAGGACGAACTTCACCGTATCGCTCATCGGATTGCTCTCCTTCTCGTCTTCGTGGACGGGATCGAAGGAGAGCAGCAAATCTTGCTTCGCGCACCGGTCAGCGTAACGACGAATTTCCGCAGAATTCGCACGCAGCGTGACCCGCTCGAGCTGGAAAGTCGAAGTCGCAAAACTCGACGTTCGAGGACGAGCGGGGAGTGCGGGGAGTGCGGGGAGTGCGGGGAGTCGAGGTGCGCGAGGCACGCACCACGCACGGAGCTTCGACTCGGGCCTTTCGCCGGCGTCAGAAGCATTGTCTCATCGGCGGTCATGGCTGCGAAGAAGACGACGAAGGCGACGACGAAGCACAAGATTCCGCCCCGCCCGAAGCAGGCCCCCACCGACGCCGAGTGGATCCCGAAAGACAAGGTCTTTCGCGCCGGGCCCAAGGACGCCAAGGGAAGAAAGCAGGGCCTGTGGCGGGAGTGGTATCCGAGCGGCCGCGTGTCCGGCGAGGTGAATTACAAAGACGACGCCGAGCATGGGGGGGCGTGGTGGGAGCGCGGGGAGGGTGGCGAGTCGAGTCTCGACGGCACCTTCGACGCCAAGGTAGTGCGCGTCGAGCAGACCTACGATCGCGGCGTGATGACGGGCGAACGCTGCTTCACGAAGGGCGGCAAGGTCGTCGGCTCCGATGGAAAGCCTTGGCCGAAGCGCCCGGCCACGGTTCCCGAGGCGGCATCGTGGATCCACGCGACCGAAGCTTGGGTGGAAGGGCCTCTGTTCGGGAACATGAATGGGCGGCAGCGCCTCTGGTACCGCGACGGCCAGCTCCTCGAGGACGCCCACTATCTGGATGGCGACCGCCACGGCAAGTCGCTTCGTTACAAATACGGATCACTTACGGTCGCATCGACGCTCGACGGTCCTCCGCTGACGAGCCTCGTCGAAGCCGAGTACGACAAGGGCCAGCTGCTGCGTGCCGCGTTCTTCGAGAGCGATCTCGGCAAGAGCGACGATCTCAGGGTGGTGACCGTCGACAAGCCCCTTGCCGTTGCCCACTTCAAGAAGGGAAAGCTGCACGGAAAGCTCTCGTGGAACGTCGAGCGGCACCTGACCCTCATGGATCCCGTGCTCAAGTTCGACGACGTCGAGGTGACCGTGGACGAGCTCTTCGGAGAACGTCGCGTGCGCGACCTCGACCATGTCGAAGCCGAATACGAAAATGGAAAGCTCGTCTCGATTCGCAATTTCGACGAGCGCGGAAAGGAAATCCTCCCGGCAAAGCCTGTGAAGGACTTCGGCCAGACGATCGAGCGAGAAACGATCTCCGGTTATATCGAGCGAGGTGACCTGGCGCGTGACCTTGCAGCGTTCTTTCCCAAGTACGCGGCGTCGAAGATCGACGAAGATGCTGCTCGCGCCAAGAAGGCCTTTGCGCGTCTGCCGAAGGAGCACCAGGCGGCCGCCAAAGCACTCGATGCGCTCGCGCGTGGAAAGAAGTTCCCCTCGCTCGTGACGACGAGCCTCGACGCGTACGGCTTCGATACGGTGAAGAACGAGCTCTACGGAGCGACGGACGACCGCTATTTCGGTCTCGCCTACGACGGCATGGGCAATATGCAGTTTCTCGATTTGAAGACCGGAAAGGTGCTCGGCTACGAGCACGAGGAAGGCATCTTCGACAAGCGCCGCGCCTTCCCGACTCTCGACGAGTGGGCCTTCGCCATGGTGCGCCTGGAGCTCGTTCTCGAGCGTCGCGTTCCCGCGGCAGCGATGAAGAAACTCTTCAAACGGCTTGGCCTCGCCGCCGGCGTCTTCGAGCTGGGAATCATCGCCGACGATTGACGTGGCGACCTCCGCGAGGAGGATAAAGTCATACATCGTTACGTCGAAAGCTCGAGCAATGGAGAGCTTGTCAGGCGCGACGGCGAGAGGCATGCATGGTCATTCCCTCTCGTCTTTCTGTTTTCGAATTTCGCAGGACATACGCTTCGCGTGGTGCGCTCACGCGAAGCGTTCTCGCGCTGTCGCTCCTCGGCGTCTTCGCATGCACGTTTCCCAGGAAGACTTCGAGCACCGCGGAGAGCGCGCCGCTCCCGGACGACGGAGGCGCGCCCACATCATGGGCCACCGCGTCGAACGAGACTGAGCCGTCGGTCGCCACATCGAGCATCGAGGACCCCATCGCCACGGACCCGAAGGCCGACGACCGCGAGACGGAGCATGACGACGAAGATCCGACGAGCGCCGACGAAACGGGAGTCGGCGCCTTCGAGCTCGCTGCGCGGCAAGACGGAGAAGCGTGCCGAGCCGAGCTGAAGAAGCTCGGAATACGATTCCAATCGATGCCCGACCGAACGACGCCCGACAAGAACGGATGCGGGATTCCTCATCCCGTCGTCGTGGCGCGCGGATCGACGGGAATCGCGTACGAGCCACCTCTGCTCGTCGATTGCTCTCTGGCGCGCGCGCTTCCGTCGTTCGAGCGCATCGTCCAGCAAGAGGGAGTGACGCACCTTCGTTCGAAGATCGTTCGTATTGGTGATTTGGGCGCCTACGCGTGCCGCCCTCGTCGCAACCTCAGCAAGTCCAAGTCGCTGAGTGCGCACGCCTTCGGCACGGCCTTCGACGTCGCGGCGTTTCATCCCCAGAAAGGTGCGCCTGCAGTGGTGGCGCGCGATTACGTCGAACCGAAACGAACGACGGAATCGCAGGCCGCACGGCGCCGCTTTCTCCACGCCGTCTACACGCGCCTCCGTCGACGCGAAGCGGACTTCACCTACGTCATCGGACCGGACACCAACGCGCTCCACCGCGACCATTTCCACCTCGATCGAGGCGGCTGGCTGTTCTGGTCGAAGAACTGAGCGCTCTCTAAAGTAGCTCTAAAGTTCGCCGACGGCGGGACGTCGTGAACGACGGCGGCGTGGTTTGGGGTGATGAGCCATCATCGCCTTCACGAGAGCGTTCAGCTGCTGCGTCGACGACTCTGCGCGAACTGCCAGCTCCCACGAGAGCCAGAGTCCCTCTTTGCCGATGCGGATTGGGGCGAGCTGCCGGCGTGCGATGGCATCTTCGACGAACCAGCGTGGGCAAACCGTGATTCCCAAGTTGGCGGATGCCATTTCGACAGGCACGCCTGATGAGAACGCGATGTCGGTTACTTTGCGCGGTGTGACGCGCGCTCGCCCGAGAAGCTCGCCGAGTGGCGTGCCCGATGCGAAAGCGTCACGCGGCCCCCAATAGTGCTCGGTCGCGAACGATTCCGGCGCCACCCATTGGCGTGCGAACCACGAATGACCCCGCCCGACGACGGCGACGAGCTCGTCCTCGAAGAGTGGGCGAACGTCGATTCGTGGGTCCTTCGACGTTTCGCCCGACACCAGCGCGAGGTCGAGTTTGCGTGCGCGAAGCCAAGCGAGCGGATCGCTTGCCGCCTCCGGCACGATCGTGATCTCCACCGATGGCCAGGTCACCGCCCAGTTCTTCAGCAGCGCCGGCAGCCATCGATACGAGTGCGCGCACGCCATCGTGATGCGCAATGTTCCCGTCGAACCGTTCATCAGACGCCGCGCTTCGTCTTCCGCGCGACTCATCTCCGTGAGCATACTCCGCGAGGTCTCCGTGAGGTGCGCTGCAGCAGCCGTCGGATGGAGGCGACGCCATCGGCGCTCGAACAGCTTTCCTCCGAGACGATCTTCGAGTTCCCTTAGCTGCAGGCTCAGCGCCGAAGGGGTGAGGTGGAGCTTGCGAGCGGCCGCGTGGAGACTTCCTTCGCCTTCGAGGGCGACGAGGAGGCGGAGGTGTCGAGTGTCGAGTACGGGCGCCGTCATGACATGAGCATGGCTCGACAACTTCGTCGAAACAACGCGTTCGACCAAACTCACGGTCGACGCCAGAATCGGCCTCGATGACACGGCGAACGAGCGCGCCCGTGCTCGGGCTTTGTGCCCTCCTGCTCACGCACTGCGCCCCTCCACCGAAGAACCTGCCCATGTCCGATACTGCCGATCGTTCGGAGATTCGAGATCTCGTCGAGCGCTTTCACGATGCGGTGAATCATCGAGACTTCACCGTGCTCCGCGGGCTGTTCACCAACGACGGTGTCTGGGAAGTGGCGCCGCCGTTCGAGCACCGGTTCGTCGGGCCCGTGGCCATCGAGGCCGGCATCGGCGAGAGTGTGGGGCGGCTCGAGTTTCTCGTGCAGAGCTGCTCGCCGAGCGTTGTCGACATCCGCGGTGAGCAGGCGAGCGGCCGAACCTCGATGCAGGAGTTCGGTCGCTTCCGCGACGGATCATCGATGCGCGTTGCCGGTACGTATTTCGATACGTTCCGAAAGGTCGAAGGCCGATGGCGATTCACCCATCGCGTCTTCCGTGCTCGGTACGCTGACGATACCCCGCTTCCGGGGCGTGTCTTCGACGCCGAGTGAGAACGGCTCAGAGCGGAACGGGGCCTCGTCGCCGTTGAGGGACGATGCGTGGGGCCGGTGCCGTGAATCGCTGGTCGACCACGAAGATGTCGTCCTGCTGTTTGACCGCGAGGGCCACCGTGGGGCTCTCGGGGCGCAACTGCTTGTTGCTCTGGGTGTCGAGGGTCACCTCGATCATCTCTCCAGGGCGGACATCGAGAGCGGCGTGCGCGGCGCCGGACGCGTCCGTCCGCGCGATCTCGCGACCGAGATAGAGCACGGGCAAGTTGGGCCCGTTTTCGGCGCGGACCACGATGACGATGGACCGCGTCATCGAGGGACATGGCACGGCGTACTCGGGCCGACTATCGCCGCCCGTCAAACGACGAAGCGTGATGCGCGTCGGCTTCGCCGGTGATTCATGGCCAGACGGACAGACGACGTTCAGGTCGACGGTGGCGCCCTCGGGCCCTCGCAGCGTGACGAGGGCGGAGCCGTCCGCCGCCGTCGTCGAGAGCGTCCTACCCTCGTGCTGGACGAGTGCGCCAGCGAGCGGGCGATTCGTTTCGTCCGTCGTCCGCACGACGAGCTCGAATGGTGGAGCTTGCTCCGAACGCGCCCCGCATGCGCTGGTTCCGAACGCACCGAGGGCAACGAGAGCAAAAGCGGTCAGGGCATGGGACATGGCGGACGCAAGGCGAAGGTACGCAACGCATGTGACGCGTGCGCGGCGCGCGCGAAGCGGAATCGAGTCTCGAGTTCCTCGCGTGCACGGTGATTCGTACGCCTCCCCACCCGCGTCGCCATCGGAGCCGTGACGCCTCCGTCGCGCAGGCGGAGCGAAGGCGAGCGTGGGTGTGTCGAGTCTGTCGCGCGTCTTTTCGAAGTTCGCCGCGAGAACCGCGTTGCGACCGGGTGGCACGACCGCTGCACTGGGCCGCGCACGATGCGGCTGAAGGCCAGTACGTCTGCGCGCACGGCGACCCGGCGTTACGGGACCACCCGGCGTGGCGCCGTACTGACGGAGTACGTGGTCGTCGTAGGGGTCTGTGGAATCGTCCTTTCTTTGGCGACGGCCAGTCTCGGTCCGTCGCTCGCAGACGCCTATTCGAAGAATCGCCGCATCCTGATGGCACCCGTTCCCTGAGCTCGACTTCGAACGCAAATACGGAGGATCTCGATCATGAAGAGCATGTCCAAACTCGTCAAAGATACGCGCGGCGCCAACTTCGTCGAATACCTGGTCATCGTCGGCGTCGTTGCCCTCGTGGGCCTCACGGCGTTCGTTGCCTTCGGTGGAAAGGTCACCACGAAGATTGGGCAAGAGGGCGATCGCGTCAACAGCATCCAGGTGCAGTAACGGACGCCTTCCGATCGAGCGAACTCCACGCTGGTTCGCTCGATCGCACGTCACGCGTCAATCCCAAGTGAGGCGCCGTCGTGATCATGAGATTACCTACTGCGGCGACCGCTTGCGTGGCCCGAGGATTTCGGGGCCCACGGTGGGCGAGGGCCCCGAAATCCTCGGTCCCTTGCGCAAGTCTGTCGCGAACTCCATTTGACTATTCAATCAGCGCAACGGAGTTGCGCTGTAGACGACTCCGCGGTGGCGTGCGCGCACGACGTGGCGGGGTACAAATCGAGTACATCGTCATCGTCGCCGCGGTGGTCCTCGCCGCGATCGGGGGCTTCTCTTACTTCGGGACGACCGTGGGCACGAAGGTGCAGTCACAAGGGGCGAGTCCTGCGCGCATGGGGCTCTGAGCCATGTTTCGCCGCTTCGCCCGCGAAATCGACGGATGACCATCTCTCCCGCGTTCGCCGTCCTCGCCGTCGTCCTCGCACTCGCTGCGGCGCTCTTCGATTGGAAATCGGGGGAAGTGCCGAATTGGCTCACGCTCGGTCCGCTTCCTTTCGCGGTCCTCGCGCATGCCGCCGCCGCGGGCCCTCACGACGGCGCCTTCGGGATTGCTGCGGCGCCGTTCTGTGCCCTCGTCTCTCTCGTGGGCGCGGTCGCTTGCAGCGTGGTTCCGCTCGTCATGTATCGTTTCGCGCTCCTTGGCGGAGCCGACGTGAAGCTGCTGGCTTCGCTCGGCGCGCTCTTGATGCCGCGCCTCGGCGTGGAGGCGGAGCTCGCGGGGCTCCTGCTCGGTGGATTCTTTGCGCTTGCCCGGCTCGCGTACCAAGGTCGTCTTCTCGTGACGCTGGGGAGGAACGTGCTCTTTCTCGTACACGCACTCGGCCCAGCCAAACGACGTAAGCAGCTTCCCGAGCCGATGTTGGATTCGATTCGGCTCTGTCCGTTCTTGTTCCTGGGGACAACGCTGGTCGTCCTTCTCCGGAACTCGGGGGCGCTCGGTCAGTGATGTTCGCGGACGACGTCTGGAGACTCGGATGACTGGCTATCACCTACTTCTTCTCGTCGCGGCGACCGTGAGCGCCGGTGCAGCCTGGACCGACTGGCGCACCGGACACATTCCCAACTGGTTGTCCTTCGGCGCGCTCGCGGGAGCACCGGCCTTGCACGCCGTGCTCACGGTGCTGGAGGGAGGCTCTTCGACGGACGCCGGACGAGCGGTGTTTGCCTCTTTGCTCGGCGCCTTCGCATGCGGGATTCTTCCTTATCTCCTCTTTCGCCGCGATGCGCTGGGGGGAGGGGACGTGAAGCTGTTTGCAGCGATGGGTGCTCTCTGCCGCCCGGTCGTCGGGTTTCATGCCGAGACCTACGCCTTCATCGTCGGGATGATCTTCGCTCTCGTCATGGTGGGGCTTCAGGGAAAGCTCCGGACGACGTTCGGCAACGTCGCATCGCTGTTGAAGCCTCCCGCGGGTCGCCACGAGGGAGCGTTCGTCGTCGATCCATCCGGCCCTCAGATGACGTCGTTCCGTTTTGCGCCGAGCATCTTCGTGGGCGTTTGCATCGCCGCGGCGCTCGACTGGAGAGCCGGATGATGCCCGCCGGCTCTCGAGCGACGCGCGGCGCCGTCTACGTCGAGTTCATGATCGCGGTGGTTCCGCTCTTCATGGTGTTTTGGGGCCTGATGCAGCTCAACGGCTTCCTCGTCGCCGACCTCGTCACCCGCCATGCCGCGGTCAACGCCGTGCGGGCAGCCATCGTCTGCGACTCCGACGAGAAGACGAAGGGCGAAAGCGGCGCGGTCGAATGCGCGACGGAAGCCGCGAAGATGACGACGAAGGCAGTCCAGAGCATCGAGACCACGACGGTCACCGTTCGAGGAGCAAGCGAGTCGGGCAATGCGCCCGTCATCGCGCAGGTCTCGGCGACCTATCACTGCCAAGTTCCCCTCATGGCTCGCGTGGTCTGCGGTGGCAGCGATTCGAGGGTCATCGTCCGAGAAGCAACGCTGCCGAACCAAGGCCACTACTACAAATTCTGACCGCCGAGTTTCGCGACGATGACCACGACCATGAATCAATTCATCGAAGATCGTCGCGGGGCCATCATGGTCATCGCGATCTTCATGTCGGCGTTCCTCGTCGGCGCGATTTGGTACCTGCTGGGCGTCGGCGAAGCGATTGTCTATCGCGAGCATCTCCGGGCCGCGGCGGATGCCACGGCGTTCGACGCCGCGACCGTTCATGCGCTCGGCATGAACATGATTGCGATGCTGAACATCGTCATGGCCGCGATCATGGCGATTCTCATCCTGCTCACGCTGATCTTCTTCATCGCTGTTGCGGTCACGATTCTCATCACGGCGTGCGCGTTCATTCCCTTCTTGGGAATAGCTTGTGCCGGCGGCATCTCGCCGATGGTTCAGCTCGACCTCCGCATTCTGCAGATGACGAACAAGTTCCGCGACCGCTTCGCGTTTCCCGCGATCAAGGCGCTGAACATCACGGAGGGGTCGCTCGCGATCGGAATGCCTTGGGTTGCCAAGGTCGTCGCCGGTACCGTCGTGGACTCGTATTCGAAGGCGGTCGTCGAGACGGACATGTTCAGCATGAGCATGATCCCGATGCGCGTGCCCTTCGTGAGCAGCAAGGCGTTCGGCGCGATCGACAAGCAGTTCCAGAAGCTGCCCATCCTCAAAGACTTCCCCAAGGCGAACGACAAGAATCCGGTCCAGCTCCGAATCCCGGACTTCCAGCGCTACGGCCTGCCGGTCGAGGACGACAAGTTCAACATGCTGTGCACGCACGGCGGAATGGTGCTCGTAAATGGCTTCGGCTCGCTGGTCACCACCATCGTCGGAGCCGACCCCGCCTCGTCGAGCATGTCGGACGGCTTCGACAAGTTCGGCTCGTTCTTCGGCATGATCGTCGGACAGATGCCGGGAATCTTCTGCTCGGGGTTGTCTCCCATAGACATGCTCGGCGGCATCCTCGGCAATATCCCGCTGGTCGGCTGGGTCGCGAAGCCCATGCTGGATCTTGCCATCAAGAACAATCCGAGCCTGAGCAAGCTCAAAGCCAAAGACGGCCAGAGCGAGGACATGCTCGCGCCGATGAAGCCATTCGAGATGTCGAAGAACGGAAACGGCTGGATGCAGATCTGGTCGTCCGTCAAAGGCAATCCTGACGGTACGAAGAGCGCGAATACGGGCGTTCTCGTTCCGTCGTGGGGACTCGCGCAGACCGCTTCCGAGGCCGTCCCCGGCGACAATGTCGATTTTGCCGAAGCCGAGTTCTACTACGACTGCGGAGCTCCCGACAGCGGCGCGAACCAGACGGTTCTGGGCTACGGCGACACGAGCGGCGACTGGGGATCGTGCAAGTACAACGCGATGTGGAATCTGCGCTGGAAGGCGCGACTTCGGCGGTATCACGAGTTCGAGTATGACGTGTTGAAGAGCGTCGAGCTCTTTCTCTGGAGCAGCCTCGGCAGCGAACAGTATCTCCAGGAGCTGGGCAACAAGATCCCAGGCCTCGGCAAGGGGGCGTTCTTCAAAACGCAGATCATCGATCGGGTGAAGGCCTGCTTCACCAGCGTGGGTAGTGGAAGTTCGAATTGTCCGATTCCGCTGCCGACCGGGGCAGGCAAGGTGGGCATCGGCGTTGGCGCCGGCGCGGACTACGATCTGCAGAAGGAGGTCTTCCATTGAAAGACCGTCAGGTATCCGCTCGCCTTCGCCTTCGCCGTCGTCGCGAGCTCGGAGCCGCGCTCGTCGAGGCCGTGGTCGTCATCCCCACGTTCGTCGTCTTGTTGGGCGGAATGCTCTTCCTCCACAGCGTGGTCGTGCACAAGCAGCAGACCATGCGCGAGTCACGCCGGATGGCCTGGACCAGTGCGATGGCCGGATGCGGCGGCGGCTCGATGGGCGGGCCGACCTTGAACAATAACATGAGTGGCGCCCCGGGCTCCGATGCGAGCCTCTCGGACCAGATGGGGCGAGCGGAGTCCGAAGTCTCGGGCTTCGCGGCGGTGTCGGTGCTGGGCGGACCCGCCGCGGGCGGTGGCGTTGGCTTCTACCAGCGCGTCGACGCGAAGACGACGGTGCTCTGCAACAACGTGACCCGCGCGGGTGACGTTGGCGGCGTGTTCGACTTCCTCTTCGGGGCAGGCGGCGGCATCGGAACGTTGATCGACGATTTCAAGTGAGTCGCCGAGGGATTGAATCATGCAGAAATCCAGATCGAACGCCCTCGAGAGCACGAAGGCATTTCGATGGATCGGTCGAGCGATCCGTGTCGGGCGCGTCGCGACGTTCACCGGTGTCGTGGCGTGCGGTGTTCTCTTCGGGTGGATCGGCGTGGTGCGCGGCGCGGCCGAGCAGCGCGCGGTGCATCTCGGTCATGAGCTCGCGACGCTCATGGACGTCGTCGGGGGCGCTCATACGGTCAAGATCAATGGCGAGACCGTCTATATCGCCAGCGCGGTTACCGAGGAGTCGCCGAAGGCGGTACTCGACCGCTTCGAAGCCCACTGCTTGGAAAAGACGGGCGGCCTGAAAGAGCAATTCGACGCCTTCCCGCCGGAGGCTCGAGCGAAGCTCGAAAAGGAAATGCCCGAGGCATGGGCTCTCCGCATGGGCGTTCTCCGCGACGAGAAGCCTGATGGCACCGAGGGCACCGTGATGTGCATCACCCAAGACGGCGGTGGCGGCGTCGATGGATTGCTCAAGAGGCTCGCCGCATTCGAAGCCTCCGGCGAGCTCGGGGAGCTGGGGAACTTCCGCCACGCCTATGTCCGCAAGACGGAGACGCGCGGCTCGCACGTTCTCACCAGCTTCACGCAAGGGCACTTCGACGTGCGGAAGCTCTTCAGTGAAGATGAAGCGTCGGAGTCTCCAGTTGGTGTCGACCCACCGAATACACCGCGGCCACCGAACTCGTTTCGGCTCCTCAGTGCGACGATCGACGACGAGCCCTACGGAGTGCAGATATTCAAGACGACGGAGGATATGGATGCCATTGGCGAGTTCTACGAACGCGAATTGCCAAAGCGTGAATGGATTCGAATGGCCGGCCACTTGGATGTCGGGGGACAGATCTGGCAGCGAAATGGAGTCACGATGATCGTGAGTATGTTCCCGGGACAATTTGGCTCGCGCGGAACGGTTACGTTTGCTGAAGGCCGAACCATCCAAGCGAACGACATTTCGCCTCGATACTGATGACTCTCATTTAGCTACTTCTCGCGTGTGTACCCACTGTCTCGATGTGTGAAGTGCCGTGGAACTTTTCGCGTTCGTTGCCAATGCGTCGCATGGCGCAACGACAATCCTCGCCACGTCACTGAGGCCGGCGCTCCTCGCCGAGCCCAACGAGAGTCGATCGTATGAACCGTCGTGCCTTCTTGATTTCGGTCTGCGTCGTCGGACTCGGCGCGGTACTTCTGCTTCTCTATTTGCATAAGTTCGAAACCGAGAAGTCGGGCGGCGAACTGATTCGCGTGTTGGTCATGAAGAAGGCCATCGAGCGCGGTAAGCCGATCGTCGACGACGACCTTGCCGTGCGCGAAGTGCCCGTCGCCTACGTGGAAGATCGCGCCATCCGCGCCTCCGATCGCGAGACCGTGATTGGCCTGCGGGCGGGCGTGACGGTGAATGCCCAGCAGACGCTGATGTGGACGGATCTCTCCGTGGCCAACGAGGAGCGGCGCGACCTTGCCACCCTCGTGACGCCGGGCAACCGCGCCGTGCACGTGCGCGCGGCCCGCGACGACCGTGGCTCCGGGCTCATTCGGCCTGGTGACCATGTCGACGTGATCGCAACGCTCGCACAGGCAGGCGGTGCGTCGTCGGCCGTCGTCCTCCTGCAGAAGGTTCTCGTCCTCGCCAACGGCACCACGATGTCGAGCGACGTCCTTCCGTCGGACGGCGACAAGACGCGATCGACGACCGGTGAGCAGGGGCTCACGCTGAGCCTCAACTTGCAAGAGACGCAGCTCATCTCGCTCGCCTCGGAGCGCGGGCAGCTCACCGTCGCGTTGCGCCATCCGGACGACCTGCGGACGTTCGACGGTATTCCGGACATGAGCCCCTCGGCGCTCACGGACGGACGCGCCCGCGCTGCGGTTCAGGGAACCCATCGGGCTGCGGGGCCGGTCAAGCTGGAAGCCGTCGGAGCCGGCCGATGAGCGCCGGCACGACGAGTCGCCTCCAGGGCGCTGTCTTGGCCTTGCTCGTTGCCATGCTGCCCGCCACCGTATGGGCGCAGGCCCGCGGCGGCGGTGGCGGGAAAGGGCAGAGCGCCCCCGTCGACAAGACCGAAGAGCTCAATCTCACGGTGGGAGAGAACCGCACGCTCCCGGCCGCGGATATCAAGAACTACTCGATTGGCGCGCCCGGAATCGTCGAGGTGAAGGTCACGACCGATGGCGGACAATTCGTCGTCGTCGGTCAAAAGGCCGGCTCGACCACTCTCCTTCTCATTCACCACGACGGAAGTCGCGAGAGTTGGGTCATCAACGTGTTCCAGCGATCACCCGAGGCCGTGGAGCGCGAGCTTCGCGACCTGATCGATGGAAGTGTTGGCTTACGTGTGCGCCGTGTCGGCACGCGCTTCTTCATCGAGGGCGGCGTATCGACCGAGGCCGACCAGAAGCGCATCCAGCGCATCGCGTCCCTCTACCCGGGACAGGTCGAGTCGCTGGTCGAAGTCGGATCCGTCGCGTCGGATCGCCAGTTCAACATCCGGATCGACTTCTACTTCGTCCAGTTCGACAAGAACTCCGGATACACGGTCGGCCTCGGCTGGCCCGGCAAGGTCGGCGGCGAAGGTGTCTTCGGAAACGCCGCGACGTTCGACCTCGTCTCGGGCAACTTCACGTCGGCGACGGCCACCGTCACGAACCAGCCGCTCCCGTCGCTCGACATTGCCTCGACGCGCGGTTGGGCGAAGGTCCTCAAGCAAGCGACGATCATCACGGGAAACGGCACCGAGGCGAAGTTCGGCAGCGGCGGTGAGCAGAACTTCCAGATCTCGACGAACCTGACCACCAACGTGAGGCCCATCGAGTTCGGCGTGAACTTGACCGTGCTCCCCAGGTTCGACCGCGCCGCGCGGGACATGGAGGTGCGCCTCGCGGCGGACGTCGCCGACCTCGTTCCGCCCATTGCGTCGACGACTCTTCCGGGGCGCAACACGTCGCGGCTGGACACGCTCGTTCATCTCAAGCTCGGACAGTCCATCGTGCTCTCGGGGGTGAGCACGAAGAATCAGCGCCATCGCGTGACGGGCTTACCGATCCTCAGCGAGATTCCCGTCCTCGGACTGCTCTTCGCAAGCCACGAGGACGCCCTGCAGGACGTCGAGGGAGCGATCTTCATCATCCCGAGCGTAATCGACACGCTGCCCAAGGCGTCGCTCGACATCATCAACAACGAGGTTCACCAGTACGAGACGTACACGGGCAACATTCGGAAGGCGAATCTCTACGACAAGAAGCCGCCGGTGATCCGGCCATGATCGCCGCGGTTGCCGGTTCGGCGTCGTTCGACGTCGAGGTCGTTCTCCAGTCGTCGACGGGAACGCGTCGCAGCGTGCGCCTCCGGCCGGAGGGCGCGTTCACCGTCGGTCGCGACGAGCGATGCGCCGTCTCGATCGACAGCCGTTTCGTCTCGCGCACGCACATCGTCGTTCGGCCAGGCGAGCGCACGATGCGCGTCGAGGACGTCTCCTCGAACGGAACGCTCGCCGGCGACATGATTCTCCGCCGTACGGCCGCCGAGCTCGCGTACGGAACGCCGATCGTCGTCGGTGACCACACGGTCACGGTCATGCTCCAATCACCCATCGCGAGCGGCGTATCGACCGTGGTGTCACCCACGCCGCAGCCGGCAACTTCTCCGAGCGAACGAACCCCGTTGCCCGCGCATTCGATGCGCACGAGCCGGATGCCGGCACATGCACCCATCGCCACGATTCCACCGACGCTCCCGACCGAGAGCGTGATTGTCCTCCCGGCTTCGGACCTCGTGGTCGACGAGGAGGGGCAGAGCGAGGGCTTCGGGACGGTCCCTGCGGACGTCCGAAGGGAGATTCACAGACAGCTGCTCGAGCTCCTCGACCTGGCCAAGATGGATGCGACCAAGGTCGACGATCCCTCGATGCGTCCGAAGGTTCTCACGGCGATCCGACGGATCGTGCACAACCTCGGATCGCGGCTTCCCGCGGGAACCGACAACGATCGCCTCATCGGAGAGATGGCGGACGAGGCGCTCGGTCTCGGGCCGCTCGAGCGCTTCCTCGGCGACGCGACCATCAGCGAGGTCATGGTTCTCGATGCGAATACGATTTACGTCGAGAAGAACGGCAAAGTCATTCTGACCGATGCTCGATTCACCGACGATGAGCGCGTTCGCGCCGTCATCGAGCGCATCGTGACACCGCTCGGGCGCCGAATCGACGAGTCGTCGCCGCTCGTCGACGCGAGGCTCAAGGACGGTTCCCGCGTCAACGCCGTGATTCGTCCTCTGGCGTTGCGCGGCTCGTGCATCACCATCCGGAAGTTCGCTCGTACGCCGTTGACCGTCGAGCGCCTCATCGAATTCGGCGCGATGAACGAGCGCATGGCGCGCTTCCTCATGCGCAGCGTCGTCGCGAAGAAGAACGTGGTCATCTCCGGAGGAACGGGAAGCGGCAAGACCACGCTGCTCAACGTTCTCTCGGGCGCCATTCCCTCCGAGGAACGGATCGTCACCATCGAGGACGCTGCGGAGCTCCAGCTGAAGCAGCCCCACGTCGTTTCGCTCGAGACCAGGCCTGCGAACATCGAAGGGAAGGGCGAATACACGATTCGCGATTTGGTCAAGAACGCCCTTCGCATGCGGCCAGATCGTATCGTCGTCGGCGAGTGCCGCGGTGGTGAGGCGCTGGACATGCTCCAGGCGATGAACACGGGGCACGACGGCTCGCTGACGACGACCCATGCGAATTCGCCGGTCGAGGCCGTGGCTCGCCTCGAGACGCTCTGTTTGATGGCGGGACTCGACCTGCCGGTGAAGGCGATTCGCGAGCAGATCGCGGGGAGCGTCGACCTCATCGTCCAGCAGACTCGATTCTCCGACGGCTCGCGTCGCGTCTCGTCCGTGGCCGAGGTCACGGGACTCAACGACGACGGTGAAGTGAGTCTGAGGCCGATCTTCGAATTCGTTCGCACGGGAACTGGACCAAACGGGAAGATCGAAGGCGCGTTTCGCGCGACCGGATACCTGCCGTCGTTCCTCGACACGTTTATCGTCATGGGGCTCATTCGCTCGGGGGAGGCGTACCTGTGAGCTTCTCGAACCTCGCGAATCCATCGTTTCTGGTCCTCGAGGGGGCTGGCGTCGCCTGCGTGCTGGGCGGACTCGGCCTCGGCACGTGGTGTCTCGTCGCTACGAGAGACGGCCTCATCCAGCGGGCGTGGGCGCGCTACTGTTCGTCGATCGAGCGCCGGCTCTACCGACTCTTCATCTTCCGACCGGGTTACCAGTTCGCGGTGGGGCAGCTGGTGGCGATGGTGCTTTGCAGCGCGGCTTGCATCGTTGCCGGCGCGCCGTTTCCCGTCTTCCTCCTCGTCATGCTGCTCTGCGCGACGGCGCCGGAGCTCTGGTTACGCCGTCGGGTGCGCGAACGGGTGACGGCGATCGAAGCACAGATCGACACGTTTCTCGTCGCCCTCGCGAACGCGCTCAAGGCGACGCCGAGTGTCGCGGACGCCCTCGTGTCGACGCAGTTGCTCGTTGCCGATCCGCTCCGGCAGGAGCTCCAGCTCGCCGTCAAACAGATGCGGGTTGGAAGCTCGATGGAACAGGCGCTCCTGAACATGAGTGGGCGCGTGGGCAGCCGGCAGCTCGACTCGGCGATCTCGGCGATCCTGATCGGCCGTCAGGTCGGCGGTAACATCGCCGCGATTCTCGATGCGACTGCGGGGTCGATGCGGGAGATGTCGCGTCTCGAAGGCGTTGTCCGTTCCAAGACCGCCGAGGGCAAATCGCAGATGTGGGTTCTCGGTGGATTCCCGATTGGCATCCTCGTCATGTTCAATCTCGTGAGTCCCGGGTTCTTCGACCCGCTGACTTCCAGCCCCGCTGGCTATTTTTGCACGATGTTGGCCTTCCTCTTGTGGGGAATGGCGATCGTCACGGCCCGGGCCATTCTCAAGACCGATATCTGACTACGATGCGTTACGAGTATCTTCGCTACGCCGCCGTCGCCGTTCTCGCGTGTGGTCTCTTCGTCATGATTTATCTCGTGGCAGGCGCTCCGTCGCGTGAGGCGAGTCGCCTTGGAATGCGGGGGCTCAAACGACAGCGCGCCATCCAGAACGGCAGCGGCTGGTCGACAATCGAGCCACTCGTGCGATGGCTCGGTGTGCGTGTCAGCGGCGCGATGAGCGACGAGCTCCATGCGTCGATGGACAGACAGCTCACCCTCGCCGGCGACTTCTACGGCCTCACTCCACCGGAGTACGTCGCGCTCTCGATTCTCTCGGGAATTGCCGGGACCGTGTTCGGCGCCCTCGTCGCCACGGTGACCAAGATGCCCCTTCTCGCGGTCATCTGCCTGGGGTTCGGCGCGGGCGGGCCCTATCTCGTCATCTCGGGCGAGGTCACCGAGCGGGTCAAGCGGGTGACGCGCGGTTTGCCGTATGCCGTCGACTTGATGGCGCTCGCCATGGGCGCCGGGCTCGACTTTCCCGGTGCGATACGACAGGTCGTAGAGAAGTCGAGCGACCCGAACGACCCGCTGACGGAGGAGCTCGCGTGGATGCTCCAGAAGATGCAGCTCGGTCACACGCGCCGTCAGGTGCTCCATGACCTCGCACTTCGGATACCCGTTGCTTCGGTGACGGAGTTCGTCTCCGCCATCACGCAGGCGGACGAGCGCGGAAATCCGGTGGCTGCCGTACTCGCGATTCAGGCGAGCAGCTCGCGCCAACGTCGTTCGGTCAAGGCGGAGGAAGGCGCGGCGAAAGCCGGTGTTGCGATGTCGCTGCCTCTCGTCTTCGTCTTCATCTGCATTCTGATTCTGATCATGGCACCCATCGCTCTTCGACTTAGTCAGAGCTCGCTCGCCTCGGGGTAATCACGCATGGAAGGAATGCGATTCAAGATTCGCCACGGCGATGGGCGCTTCGAAGAGCTCGTCGTCGAGTCCGAACAAGTGATCATTGGCAGTGGTGCGCATTGTGAGATTCGCCTGCCGCCCGAGCAGGCGCGCGTCGAGCACGTGATCGTTCGTGCCAGCGCCGCCGGAATTCGGGCGATCGCACGCTCCCTCGACCCGGCGCCGACTCTGAACGGCGTCGATTTCGTCGACGCGCCGATCCTCGACGGCTCGGTGTTGAGGGTTGGGGCCGTGGAGCTCGAGGTCGCGGGGCTCGTGCTTTCGGCGGGGCCGGAACAGGCGAAGAACAACCCGAACGCCCCGCGTCCCTTCGTCCTCGTGTTTGCACTCGCTGGACTAGCCGCGTGCGCGATGATGATCCTCGGGCAGCGATCTTCCGGCGGCGTGACGGCCGAGCCGAAGGTGCCCGACTTGTGGACCGCGGGAGAAGCAACCTGTCCGGAAGGTGGAGCCCAGGCGCAGGCGTTGGCACGAACCAAGCTCGCCGCGGCGGACGGGAAGAGGGAACGCGCCCCCTTCCACGTCCAAGACGGCGTCGCGGCGGTGCCGCTCTATCAGGTTGCGGTTGCATGCTTTCGCGCGTCGGGAGACGAGCCGACGGCGAACGAGATCGCGAGCGACGGTCAGAAGCTGAAGCGCGAGGTCGCGCTCGAATTTCGAATTCACCGAGTGCGCCTTCAACACGCGTTCACGGTGAAGGACTGGAAGACGGCGCAGCGCGAAGTGAAGGTCCTCCTGGCTTACACCGAAGGCCTCAAAGCCGAATACGTCACGTGGCTCTCGAACTGGGATCGCAAGCTCGAGCTCGAGTACGGAAAGAAGAAGTCGTGATGCGGAGACTCTCCTGGAACGTGGTGCTGGTCCTCGCGGCGTTCAGCACCGGATGTGCCTCGAAGGAGCAAGGCAACGGCAAGACTGCGCTCGACGTCGTGCAGAAGGAGCAGACGCCGGAGCGCCTGATCGCGCGCGGCCGGTCGGCGGCCATGATGGGTGACTTCACGCGCGCCGAGCAGTACCTCACGGCGGCGCGCGAGGTCGGTGGTGACGAGAGCGTGATCATGCCTCTTCTCCTGCGCGTTTGCATCGCGGGAGAGCGCTACCGCGTGGCGATCGACTACGTGCGGCATTACCTCCTCTACAATCCCGACGACGTTCGGCTTCGGAGCGTTCTCGGATCGCTCGAATGGGCGGTGGGCGAGCACGAGGCGGCGCTCGCCGACCTCCGTGGCGTCGTGCATCGTGCGCCAGAAGAGGCCGACGCTCACTTCGTGCTCGGCAGGGTGCTCGACGACGAAGGAAGGCGACGAGAAGCGACGAATCACTATCGCGAATACGTTCGCTTGAAGCCCGGTGGTCCACACGCGCCCGAGGCCCGCTCGCGTGTGGAGGAGGAGGAACCATGATTCCGGATGCGGTCTTCAATGAATCGGTATTTCAGTTCTTCAATCCGATTCGTCAGTATCTGGACGATCCGACCGTTACCGACATCTGTATCAACGGGCCTTTCCTTGTCTTCGTCGAGCGGCGCGGCAAACTCGAGCTCACCGATGCACGCTTCGAGGACCGCGAAGCTCTCGTCGCTGCGCTCCGAAACTGCGCCCAATTCGTGAACAAGGAGCTGAGCGATCAGCGCCCGATCCTCGAAGGAAGGCTCCCCGACGGGTCGCGAATCGAAGCCATCGTGCCTCCCGCCGCGCCCGATGGGCCGCACGTCTCGATCCGCAAGTTCTCGAAGACCGCGCTGACGATCGAGTCGCTCGTCGCGCGCGATTCACTGAGCGCGGTCGCCGCCGAGGCCCTCAACGCGTTCATCGTTGCCAAGCTGAACATCCTGGTCGCCGGCGGCACGGGCACAGGCAAGACGTCGCTTCTCAACGCGCTCTCGGCCCTCATTCCCTCGGACGAACGCGTCGTGGTGATCGAGGACTCCAAGGAGGTCCAACTCCAGCACATCGACTGCGTACAGCTCGAAGCTCGCCCGGGCGACGCCAAGGGGCGAGGTGCAGTGACCATTCGCGATCTGTTCCGCGCGACGTTGCGTCTTCGCCCCGATCGCATCGTGGTCGGCGAAATTCGCGGCGGAGAGGCGCTCGAGATCCTGCAGGCCATGACCAGCGGTCACGGCGGTTGTCTGGCCACGCTCCATGCGACCTACCCACGCGATACGGTCACCCGCCTCGAGACGATGGCGATGATGAGTGACATCGACATGCCGCTCGCTGCGCTCCGGTCGCAAATCGCGTCGGCGGTCGATCTGATCGTCCAGGTTTCCCGCCTTCGCGACGGAAGCCGGAAGGTCTCGCACATCAGCGAGGTCATCAGGTTCGACGCCGCGACCGGCGCTTACGAGCTCCAGGATCTCTTCGTGCGTGAGTATCGCTCCGAAGGGGAGGGGCAGGGCGTCGAGAGCGAGCTCGTACCGACGCGAGCGGTTCCGCGCTGCGCCGAGAAGCTCCGCGAGCACGGCGTCACGCTTCCCGCCGAGATGGGCGTAGCGCTTCGTGGTGGTCGTCGATGAGCTCGCGCGAGGCTCGCGTCCGCGTGCGCATCGGGCCCGGCGCGGCCGCGACGGTTTGGGTTCGCAGAGAGCCGGGCGATCTCACGACGGCCGTGCTCGGCAACGTGGGCTCGGATGGCTGGGCGCCGGTGGTCTTGCCGTGCGAGGTGGTGGTCGACGACGCGGGCGTGCGCTTCGACCCGACCACGCCGGACGTGGACGAGCTCGAGACCGAAGCCGACGTGGACGACGTGACGGTGGTCTTTCCGATCGAGCATGTCATGGGCGAGCCGCCGCCCTTCGCGACGAGGCCGACGGAAACGGGGACGTGGCCGGTGCCACGTCCGCTCGAAGAGATCCGTCAGGCCCCGGTGGATCAGGCAGCCCTCCGTGCCAACGTTCCCTCGCAGGACGCGGCAGCGCCGGCGGGGTCTCAGGAGGCACCGATCGTATCGGGCGGGAGCGGGCTTGCCCGTGCTTGGCGAGAGACCTCGCCGCCGCGCAAGGTGCTCGCGGTCCTCCTTCCCTTCGCATTGACCTTCACCGTCTGGGCCATCGTCGTGCGTGCCCGAGCTCCCGTGGGCTCGCGAGTTGCTGCCCCGACGACGGCGATCGCGTCGGCCACGATTGCCTCGGCGACCGCGCCGAAGGCGGAACCGCCCGCAGCGGCGCCTGCCGTCGTGTCATCGTCCGGGCCGCCGCCCGTCGCGCCTGCCGGCGTTGCGTCGGCGCCTGCAGCTGCTGCTGCGTCGGGGAAGAGCCCTCCCAAGAAGACGCTCGAACGCGCCGCCGGAGACGCCGTCGCTGCAGGCTCGTATCCCGAGGCGCTTCAGATGTACGAGGAGCTCTCACGGCGATCGCCCGACGTCGCGGCGTACCGTCAGGCTGCGCGCATCCTCAGAGCGAAGATGGCGGCGAATCTGGCTCCTCGGTGAGCTCGTCGGGGCCGTCGAGAGCCTCTTCGTCGCCTTGATCGTCGGAGGTCGGCCGCATTCCGAGGCGTGCCGTCATCCGCTGGAGGAATCGTCGATTGACGCCGGCGAGCTCTGCCGCCCGCGTCACGTTTCCGTTCGTCTTGGCCAGCAAGGCATTCAGGTAGAAACGCTCGAACTGCTCCACCACGGCGCCGCGCGCATCTTTGAGCGAGAGATGCACCGGAATGGGCATCAACATGCTCTCCGGCATGTGCGGTACGCGTGAAGAAGGGATCTCTTCCCGCTTCGGTGGCGCGGCGCCCGACCAACCGAGTGAGACGAGGCGCTCGACGAAGTTTCGGAGCTCGCGAATGTTGCCGGGCCAGCTTCGCGCGAGCAGTGAGCCGAGCAGCTCCGACGAAAGCGGATTCGTGTTGCCGCTGAAGCGTTCGTAGAAGTGCTGGGCGAGGATGGGGATGTCCTCGCGCCGTGCGCGAAGAGGTGGCAGCTCGACTTCGATGACCGCGAGTCGATAGTAGAGATCTTGGCGGAAGGCGCCTTCGTTCACCTGCTGGGCCAGGTGCCGGTTCGTTGCGGCGAGCAGGCGGACGTCGACCCGCTTGTTCACGTTGCTTCCGACCCGTCGTACCTCTCGCGTCTCGAGCACGCGAAGGAGCTTGGCCTGGAGCGACAGAGGAAGCTCACCAACCTCGTCGAGGAAGAGCGTTCCTTGATCGGATTCTTCGAAGAGTCCCTTTCGGTCCGAGACGGCACCGCTGAATGCGCCTCGCACGTGACCGAAGAGCTCGCTTTCGATCACGGTCGGAGCGATGGCACCGCAGTCGACCGCGACGAAGGGACCGTTCGCGCGTGATGATTTGTCGTGGATCGCCTTGGCGACGAGCTCCTTGCCGGTACCCGTTTCGCCGCGGATGAGAACGGTCGCCTCCGTGGGCGCCGCCCGCTCGAGCACGGCATAGACCCGGCGCATCTCGACGCCGGCGCCGATCACCGCGCCGAATCGACAAGAGTCGGAGATCGGGATGTGGACCGACTCTTCTCCGAGCTCGACGAGGAGCACCGTGGCGCCCACACGAATCGTTCCCCCTGCGACGAGCTCCGCATCACGGACGCGCGTGCCGTCGACGAAGGTTCCGTTCGTGCTTCCGGTATCCAGAATTCGAACTCCGCCCTTGTTGAGACGAAGCTCGCAATGAACGCGCGAGACGGTCGGATCGGCCAGGCGCAGGTGGCTGCCCGGCGCGGTTCCCACGCGGACGATACGTTCTTCGATCACGAAGCGTCGCCCGCGGTCCGGCCCTTCGACGACGACGATGTCGACGGAGCGGAGATCGAGCGGTGGCGCCGCGCCGTAGGCGTTCGTGGACTCGTCTTTGAAGGACATGATTCAGTGGTGAAGCATTTGCAGAACGCTGCCGGCCTCGCCGCGCGGAAGCGCCCAGACCCCGAGTGCGATGAGCAGGACGAGGACCACCGCCGGCCCCCAGTCGAGCAAGAACCGGAGGCGGACAGGCGTGCCTCCCGCCATGGACGGGCGCTCCGCATCCTCGATGCGATGGATCGTCCGTGCCCGATCCGCGAGGCCGGTGCCGGCGTTGCTCTCCAGCCATGCCGCAACTTCCCGCGGCGTGGCCGGAGTGATGGCGCGCTCGAGCGCGGCGGCCATCTCGAGGGCCGTCGCATGGCGCTCCGCGGGGTCGCGGGCGAGTCCGCGCATCACGACCGCGTCGAGCTCCGGCGGAATTCCGGCGACGAGCGCGCTCGGTGGACCGACGCGCTCGTGCAGGATGCGCATGCAGACGTGTCCGGGCGTGTCCCCATCGAACAGTCGCGAACCCGAGAGAGCTTCCCAGAGGCAGACGGCGGCCGCATAGATGTCTACGCGTCGCGATGCGGGAGCGGTTCCCTCGAGTAGCTCCGGCGCCATGTAGCCGAGTTTTCCCTTCAGCTGCACACGCGTCGTCGTCGAGGAGGCGCCTTGCGTCGTCGCGATTCCGAAGTCGAGCAGGCGTGCCACGCCGTCGTGGCCCACGAGGATGTTCTGTGGGGATACGTCCCGGTGAACGATCCCGAGCGGCTTGCCTTTCTCGCTCAGCGCCTCGTGGGCAGCATGCAGACCGTAGAGTGCTTGCGCAACGATCGTCGCTGCGATGCTCGGTGGTATGCCGCCTGCGGTCTCCGCCGACCGGATCACGACGGAGAGCGGCTCTCCGTGGATGTACTCCATGACGAGAAACGTCTCACCGGCGCTCTCGACGACGTCCAGGACTTGCACGACATTGGGATGCGCGACGCGAGCGCCGAGGCGCGCTTCGTCGAGAAGCGTCGAGACGTCTTCGTCGGCCCCCAGCCGCGTATGGATGCGCTTGATCGCGACGAGCTTGCTGAAGCCCGCGATGCCATGAAGGCGACCGTAGTAGACCTTCGCCGTTCCGCCGGCAGCGATCGGTTCGTGAAGCGAGTAACGCTCGCCCACACGCAGGGGCGCCTTGGCGGCGCGATTCATGTCCGGTGCAAAATACGAACGGCGCGTGTCCTCTCTGTGGGAAGCTCGTTACGATTCGTGGGCACTCCTTGTCGAGCTTGACGAGTCGCGTCCCGTCGAAACCCGGGCGGCCAAGGGCTCGTGCCCCCAGGAGGTCGCCGCTCGCGTGCACCGGACGTCATGAGGGCGTCACGTCCGAACGAACGAGCCCTCCATCGCCGCGCGGAGCATCGCGAGCTTCTGTCCTCGCTCCTCTGTTTGACGGTCTCGACCGCCTCGCCAGCCATGGGGGCTACGTTCGGCGCTGTTCGACGGTAAGCGTCTCGAGGAAATCTCGCCGTCGCAGCCGTGGCTCGGGCAGGTACTTTCCGAACGTACGTCTCTCGTCGTCGGACATCGATTTTGCTGGCCTTTCGACGACGTTGACCACTTCGAACGAGCATCTCCGAGAGCGGTTGTTCGGATACACGAGTTGCAGAACGACGGTTCGTCGGGCCATAGTTGCAGCCGGATGGGGTCACGCGGATGCCGTGTCGGGAGGGCATTGGCGGCAAGCTTCACTGCTTTTGTCGTGCCGCTTGTCGCGTTCACTGTGGGCGGCTGCGGCCTCTTTCCGAGCTTCGACGAGCTTCAAGGCGGTGTCGCGGAACAAGCGTCGCTCGACGCGTCGACCGACGGATCCACCGCCGTCGCGAGCGACTCGGGGGATGCGCAAAACGCGGAATGCCCCGGCACCGCGCCGCCAGCGATGGTCAGGGTCGGATCGTTCTGCATCGACAGCACCGAAGTGACGAAGGCTCAGTACAAGGCCTTCACCGAGGCAGCCGGCGAGGATCTCCATTATCAGCCGAAGAGCTGCGGCTGGAACACGACGCTCTATCCGGGCAGATCCGGCGAGCCGCACGTGAAGGATTGGCCCGTACCTGCAGGCCTCGAGGACCTCCCGATCACTCTCGTGAACTGGTGCCAGGCCTCGGCGTACTGCAGTTGGGCGGGCAAGCGTCTCTGCGGTCGCATCGGCGGCGGAAGCACGCCCATGGCGAGCGCGCAGGACCCCAACGTGAGCCAATGGATGGCCGCGTGCTCGCACGCCGGCACGCGCCGCTACCCCTATGGGGACACGTTCCAAGCGAATGCCTGCGTGGTCTCCGCGTCGGGGGCGATGCCGGTGAAATCCCACGCCGCATGCGAAGGCGGTTACCCGGGGATCTTCGATATGAGCGGCAACGTGCACGAGTGGGAAGACTCGTGTCGCGATACCGATCCCGAGCCCAAGGCGTGCGAGATCCGCGGCGGTGCCTTCGACACCACCGACTCGACCGGCGCGCGGTGCGATCTGACCGACTTCCCGCAGTTCGCCAACCTCGCGGGCGACAACGTCGGCTTTCGCTGCTGCAGCCCGTGATGACTCGTCAGCCGTTGGTCTTGTCGCGGCGGCGCGCGCGAATCAGCTGGAAATAGCGGCGCGCCAGGCCCGAGGCGGCGGCCGCGCGAGCGACGTTGCCACCGTGCTTGGCGAGAATGCGCTCGACGTAGCGGCGCTCGAAGTCGGCCACCACCCGATCCCGGGCGCGCACGAAGGGCAGGGCTTCGTCGAGCACGGCTTCGATGACGTCGCCCGATGGCGCCGGGACGGTCGAGGGCAACGATCCTCCGCCCGGTCCTTCGTCGGCCTTGAGATCCGCGGCGACGAGCTCGCCGACGGCAAGAAAGCGAGCGACCGCGTTGCGTAGCTCTCGTACGTTGCCTGGCCACGGATAGTCGTCGAACCTCGCGAGGATCTCCGGGGAGAGCGGCTTGTCGTCCGCGCCGAGCGCGCGCCAGAACTGGGCCGCGAGCACGGGAATGTCTCCGTGGCGGTCGCGAAGCGGCGGCAGCGCGATGCGACCGACGGCGAGCCTGTAGAACAAGTCGTCGCGAAAGCGCCCGGCCTGCACTTCGCGATCGAGATCGCGTCGTGTCGCGGCGAGTACGCGAACGTCGACCTTCAGCCACGCGTTTCCGCCCACGCGCTGCACTTCCCCGCGCTCGAGCACGCGAAGGAGCTTCGGCTGCAGCGAGAGGTCGAGCTCACCGATCTCGTCGATGAGCAGCGTTCCGCCGTGCGCCTCCTCGAACACGCCGCGTCGCTCGCCCGAGGCGCCCGTGAACGAACCGCGCTCGTGCCCGAACAACGCCGACTCGAGCAAATGCGGGCTCACCGACGCGCAATCGAAGACGCAAAACGGCCCAGCTGCACGCGCGCTGCTCTCGTGGAGCGCTTCGGCGAGGACTTCTTTGCCGGTTCCCGTTTCGCCTTCGATGAGCACGGGAACGCTCGACGAAGCGAGTCGCTCGCACAGCGGATAGAGTCGTCGCATCGCCGCGCTCGTGCCCACCATGCGGCCGAACCGGTGAGCCCGTGGAAGCGGCGGCGTCTCCACGGGGGCCAGCCTCGCGACGTGGAGCGCGGTTTCTCCGACGACGATCGTTTCACCGCCCCGAAGAAACGCTTCTCCAACGGCGATTCCACTGACGAGCACGCCGTTGCGTGAGCCGAGATCGACGACGCGAAGACCGCGCGGCGTTGCTTCGAGCACGGCGTGGCGTCTCGAAACCATGCGGTCCGAGAGGCGGAGATCGCAGACTGGACTCGACCCGACGAGAGCGGGGACGGCGCGCGAGCCATCGAGCTCCACACGCGCCCCATCCTCGGCGCCGCCCACGACCATGACCGCGAAGCCCGGTGCCGGGGCATCGGGAGCGTCCGCCGTACGCTTCACGACCGTCGAGAGCTCGTCGCGACCGTTGTCCATTCCTCGGACGTTAACACACCGAAGCAATACGAGCCGCTGTGCACCCGAGAGCTCAGGGATGATCGAATCGATCACTCCACGCGCTAGAACGTTCCGCGGAGGCGCATCATCCCGCCTCCGTCGGTCGGAGCTGCGCCGACTACCACACCGCGCTCGTCGTTCTTTGGGCGGGTGAGCAGCATGACGCCGCCCGTGCCGATCCCGACGAGTCCGACACCGAGCGCGACGGCCGCTGCCACGAACTTGGTCCGCGTCGGGGAAAGCTGGTCGTCCGTGCACGTGCGCGTCTTCCCGCAGGTGCTCTCGAGGTCGTCGTACTCACCATGGCCGACGACTTCGAGAACCCCGAAGGTCGCGAGCGAGAGCGCGCCGATCCCCATGAACACCCACGGAAGCACCGGCGTGCTCGACGCGCTGGGCGCGCCGGATGCGGACGTGGGGGACGTGTCACCATCGGCCGTGCCGTCGAGTCGAAGCGCGCGATCGAAGCGGAGCTCCACGAGCCGGTTCTTCTGCGACTCGGCGAGGAGGACGTCGCGCTCGACGGCGGAGGCACCCGACACGACGAACCGCAGCTTGTGAACGCCCGGATCCATGGAGATCGCGCGGCCATCGAGCTGCTCTTTGATCAGCGTGCCATCGGCGTAGACCTTGACCGAAGCGACGTCTTGTCCGCGCGCGTCGGTGGCGTGGACCACCATGGTGGGTACGACGCGCTCGACCTCGTCGACCCACGACGTGCAGTCGCGACGAATCACGAGCGGGCAACTCTCGCGCGCACACATCGACAGCGACTCGAGCGCTGCGCGCATCTTGCCGGCGGTGCGCTGCGCTTGAGCATCTTCTGCAAGCTTCGCGCACTCCGCTCGCTCGTCCGGCGGATTCGCTGCCGAGGCCGTATTTCCCGCGAGAAAGGCGCCGAGAGCCATCCATCCCGCGAGCGCCCTGAGCCTCAGTCGCGACGTACGGGAGCGCGGCTCCGGGGGGCGAATCGAGATCGAGATCGAGATCGAGATGCGCGGTGAGCGATCGAGGAAACTCACAGGCATTCTCTTTTGTAAACGCGTCGGCGCTGGGCGTCGAGCGTGTAAGGAATGGAACAGTCGACGCTCGTTGCGTGGTTCGTGGTTGGTGGGCGAGGTCGCCGTGGGTGATGCGTAGGTTCTCCGGGGGCGCTCGTCACGGCCGCCGGAACCGATTCGGCCGCCGGCTCGGCGGCGAGTGGCGGCTGCGGCTCCGTGCTGGCCACGGGAGGAGGGGTGCTCGACGACGGTGTGACGATGGCGGGCCGATCGGAGCGATGCATCGCGAAGAGACCGGCGACGCACGCGAGCACCGCCGCACCGCCGAGACCGAGCACCGAAGGCGTGACTGCTCGACGCTCCCTCGATGGTCGAGAGTCTGCGTTCGAGGCTTCTGTCGCGTTCGACCATGCTCGGTCCACGTCATGCTGCTCGATCGCAGCCACGAGCGCAGCGCGCTCCTCGAGCTCGCGACGAGCCACGTCGGCAACCCAATCTCCGACGGCCGTTGGCGACGCTGGCGGAATCACGGCTGCGAGCGCAGCGGCCATCTCGCGGGACGACGCGAAACGATCTTCGGGCGCGAGGGCCATCGCTCGTTCGATCACCTCGTCGACCTCGGGTCCTAGGTCTGTCGCGTGGTTGGTGGCGGGCTCGACCATGCCGACCAGAATCTGCGAGAGGATCGAAGCCTCATCCCCTGCGAACAGGCGCCGGCGCGCGACGAGCTCCCAGAGCACGACCCCTGTCGCATAAACGTCGGTGCGCGGAGACATGCGCGCGCGCTCGATCTGCTCCGGCGCCATGTAGGCGAGCTTGCCTTTGATCTCACCCACGCGCGTCGCCGCCTGGATGCGACCGCGTGCTTTCGCGATGCCGAAGTCGATGACGCGCGCGACGCCGTCGGTTCCTACGAGCACGTTCGACGGTGACACGTCACGATGCACGAGGTCGAGCGGAGCGCCGTGCAAGTCGGTGGCGTCATGGGCGGCCTGCAGTCCGGCGAGGACATCGCAGACGATGGCCGAGGCGATCGGAGCCGGCATCGGCTTTCGCTCTTCCCGAGCTGCACGTACGAGCGCGGCGAGGGAAGGCCCGACGACGTAATCCATGACGAGCGCGATCTCGCCGCCTTCATCCACGACGTCGCGCAGCGGGACCACGTTGCGATGCTGGATGCGCATCGCCATACGGGCTTCGTCGACGAGCACCGGGGCAAGCTCCGCGCGCTCCGCGGTCCGCGCGGCGAGGAGCTTCACGGCCACCGTGCGCGAGCCGCCGTGCGCATGGCTGCCCGCTCGCGCGAGATGCACCGTGGCCATCCCGCCGGCTGCGAGCTCTCCGTAGATCCGATACGCGCCGAAGATGCGGGGAGACGTACTCGAAGGCTATCACGCCCTCGCGCCACGTCCGTTCACCCACAAAAACGCGACGGGCACCCTCGCTGTTGCGGGGATGCCCGTGTGTTCGCCTGGTGAGGCGCGTCGTCGTTACTCTTTGAGAGCCTCGGCGCCGCCGATGATCTCCATGAGCTCCTTCGTAATCGCGGCCTGACGGGCGCGGTTGTACTGGAGCGTGAGGCGACCGATCATGTCCTTCGCGTTACGAGTCGCGGCGTCCATCGCGGTCATACGCGCGCCGTGCTCGCTCGCCTGGCTCTCGAGGAGAGCGCGGAAGATCGAGACCTGCACGTACATCGGCATGAGACGCTCGAGAACGACCTGCTCGTTCGGCTCGAAGCCGTACTCGGTCGGCGTGAGCAAGTCCTCTTCGTCACCCTGGGGCTCAGGGAGCGGGAGGAGCTGCTCCACCACGGTCTTCTGCGTGATGGCGCTCTTGAACTCGTTGTAGACGATGTAGACCGCGTCGATCTCGGCCTTCTCGAACTTCTTGATGACCCAGTCCGAGACGACCGCCGACTTGGCGAGGTCGAGACCGTCATAGAGCTTCGGGAAGTCGCGAGTGATGGTGGCGCGACGGCGCGCGAGGTAGTCGCGGCCCTTCTTGCCGACGGTGCCGAAGAGAACTTCGACGTCCGACGACTTCTTGTCGCGCCACGTGCGCTCGGCAGCCTTGCTGACGTTCGCGTTGAACGCACCGCAGAGACCACGATCGCCCGAGAGGACGAGGAGGAGGATCGTGCGCTCTTGGCGACGCTGGAGCAGGGGATGGAGCGTGGGCCCCTGACCCGTGGTGGTGTACTCGATGTCCTGCTGCTTCGCGATCATCGCGTTGGCAAGACCCTGGAGAACCTCCTGGGTCTTGAGCGCGTACGGACGGAGAGCAGTGATGCGCGACTGCGCGCGATTGAGGCGCGCGCCCGCGACCATCTTCATCGCGCGCGTGATCTTCTGCGTCGCTTTGACGCTCGTGATCCGCTTGCGAATGGTTTTCAGCGAGGGCATTCGCTCAGCTCACTTCTTGTCTTTGCCGAAGGCCTTCCCGAAGTCGGCAAGTGCCTTCTTCAGGGTCTCCTCGGTGTCCTTGTCGAGGGCCTTCTTGGTGCGGATGTTGTTGAAGATCTCCGGGTGCTTCGTCTCGACGAACGAGTAGAGCTGCTTCTCGTACTCGGCGAGCTTCGACACCTCGATGCCGTCGAGGTAGCCCTTCGTGCCGGCGTAGATGATGACGATCTGCTTCTCGACGGGCTGCGGAACGTACTGACCCTGCTTGAGGATCTCGACGAGGCGCGCGCCACGCTCGAGCATGTTGCGCGTGACCTGGTCGAGGTCCGACGCGAACTGGCTGAACGCCGCCTTCTCGCGGTACTGCGCGAGATCGAGCTTCAGCGAGCCGGAGACCGACTTCATCGCCTTGATCTGCGCGCTGCCACCGACGCGGCTGACGGAGATACCGACGTTGATGGCCGGACGGACGCCCGAGTAGAAGAGGTCCGACTCGAGGAAGATCTGGCCGTCGGTGATCGAGATGACGTTCGTCGGGATGTAGGCCGAAACGTCGCCTGCCTGGGTCTCGATGATCGGGAGCGCCGTCAGCGAGCCACCCGACTGCGGGTTCTTGACGATCTCGTAGCCGTCGCCCTTGGACTTGAGCTCCTCTTCGGCGCTCTCGTGGCCCTGCTCACCGATGTGAACCTTGGCGCTGCCGCGGTTCTCCCAGGTGGTGCCCTTCGTCACGACGACGAGCTCGTCGGCCATCTTGGCCGCGCGCTCGAGGAGGCGCGAGTGGATGTAGAAGACGTCGCCCGGGTAAGCCTCGCGGCCCGGCGGGCGGCGGAGGAGGAGCGAGAGCTGGCGGTACGCAACGGCCTGCTTCGAGAGGTCGTCGTAGACGCAGAGCGCGTGGCGGCCGCTGTCGCGGAAGTACTCCGCCATCGTGACGCCGGTGTACGGCGCGATGAACTGGAGCGGAGCCGACTCGCTCGCGCCGGAGACGACGACGGTGGTGTATTCCATCGCGCCCGCCTGGGTGAGCTTGTCGACGACCGCGGCGACCGTCGACTGCTTCTGGCCGATGGCGACGTAGAAACAGTAAACGCCGAGGCCCTTCTGGTTGATGATCGTGTCGATCGCGACCGCCGTCTTGCCGGTCTGACGGTCGCCGATGATGAGCTCGCGCTGACCGCGGCCGATCGGAACCATCGCGTCGATCGCCTTGATGCCCGTCTGGAGGGGCTCCTTGACCGGCTGGCGCTGGAGGATGCCCGGCGCCTTGATCTCGACGCGGCGGCGGTGCTGCGACTCGATCGGACCCTTGCCGTCGACCGGCTGGCCGAGCGCGTTGACGACGCGGCCGATGAGGGCCTCGCCGACCGGCACTTCCATGATGCGGCTCGTACGGCGAACCGTGGCGCCTTCCTTGATGCCCGTCGACTCGCCGAAGAGCACGGCGCCGACGTTGTCCGCCTCGAGGTTGAGGACGAGACCCATGATGTTGCCCGGGAACTCGAGGAGCTCACCGGCCATGGCGCCCTCGAGACCGTAGATGCGCGCGATACCGTCACCGACGCTGAGCACGGTGCCGGTCTCGGTGGTCACCGCCGCCTTCTCGTAGGTCTGGATCTGCTTCTTGATGATCGAGGAGATCTCTTCGGCCCGAAGCTGCATGGCGTTCTCTTCTTCGTTCTTTCGTGGAAGGCTTTGCGAAAAGTCTGCTTTGCCGAACTTCTTCAGTTCGGGAGGATCGATTCTTTCATCTGCTTGAGGCGCGCGACGAGCGACCCGTCGTAGACGGTGTCACCGACGCGAACGACTACTCCGCAGATGAGCGAGGTATCGAGTTTGCGGTCGAGCGCGATGCGGTGGCCCGTGACACGCTCGAGCTCGCGCTGGAGGCGCTCGAAGTAGTCCTCGGGGAGGGGCATCGCGGTGAGGACCTCGGCGCGGACGACGCCGCGCTTCCGGTCGGCGAGCTCACGCAGTCGCACGGCGATCGCGGGGAGCGCACGGATGCGGCGGCGGTCGACGAGCAGACCGAGCGTGTTCTTCGCCGTCTGGCCGAGGCCGAGGCGATCGCTCACGTCGTTCATGATCGTCTTCTTCACCTGCGCGGTGAGGAGCGGATCTTCGAACGTGGTCCGAAGCTCCGCGCTCTGCTCGTAGGTCTCGGCCGCACGGCCGATCTCGTCGACGAGCGTGTCGAGCTGGCCGGATTCCGAGCCGAGCTCGAGGAGGGCGGTGGCGTAGCGCTTGGCGATGACGCCGGGGATCACGAGGCACCTCCGACCGAGCTGCGTGCCGCGGGACGGCGCGAGAGCTCGGCGAGCAAATCGTTGGCGAGGCGAGCGTGGTCGTCAGCGGTGACCGAGCGCTCGAGGATCTTGTTGGCTTCGGCGACGGCGAGCTCCACCGTTTCGACCGTGAGGTCCTGCTGAAGCTGGCGGCGCTCCTGCTCGACGAGGCGTTCGGCGTCGCGCTTCATGCGGACGGCCTTCTCTTCGGCGTCGCGGAGAGCGCGGTCGGCGTCGCCCGTTCCGCTGGCAACGAGCGCGGCGCGGGCCGCTTCGGCATCCGCGTCGGCGTTGGCGAGATCGCCCTGGTACTTCTTCGCTCGCTCCTTGGCCTCGGCGAGCATCGCCTGGGCTTCTTCGATGTTCTTGCCGATCGTCACCCGACGCTGCTTGAGGCCCTCGGTGATCGGCTTCTTGCCGATCACGTAATAGAGGCCGGCAAGAACGCCGAAGTTGATGACGAGCGCGAGGAAGGCGGGCTTCTTCTTGTCGCCGAAGTCGAACCAGTTGATCGACTCGGGGCCGTGGTGGCCGCCATGCTCGCCATGAGCCGCGGCTTCGTGGCCGCCGGCAGCCTCGTGATCGGCAGGTTCATGACCTGCCGGCGCGGCGCCTTCGTGGCCCTGCGCAGCAGGGGCCGGGGCCTCGCCGTGACCTTCTCCGTGCTCCTGCGCCACGGCGATGGCCGTCGCGAAGGTAAAGGCCGATGCGAGCAGACCCGCATAAACGAGCTTCTGCTTGATCTTCACAGCGATACCTCCCGACCGAGTACGCGGCCTGCGATCTCGCGACCGAGCGCGGACGCGTCCGACTTGAGCTGCTGGCGTGCAGCCTTCGCTTCGGCGGCGATACCCGCGCGACCCTCTTCGAGGGTCTCGGCCGTGGTGCCACGGACGCGGGCCATGAGGTCCGCTTCCTTCTTGGCGCCGTCGGCGCGTAGGGCATCACGCTCGGCGGCGCCGGATTCGCGGGCCTTGGCGAGGATGGCCTCGTACTTGGCGAGCGCCTTCGCAGAACGCTCGTCTTCTTTTGTGGCTTCGCGACGCGTGCCTTCGATGCGCTTTTCGCGCTCTTCGAAGAGACGCATCATTGGGTCGAACAACGTCGGCTTGAGCACGACGATGAGGACGACGAAAATGACGATTTGAACGAGCAAGCTCGCGTCGAGGTCGACGGTGACACCGCCCTCGGCGAAAGCTGCACTAGAAGCTGTGAGGTTGCTCACGCTGAGCAGCGACATGGGGCCTCGTGGCTCGGACGGCAAGCAGAGAGCGGCATGATGCACGCAGGAAAGCCGGAAAAGCCGGAAAAGCGTGCCACTCTACGGGCGCCGAGCATCGGAACGCGCGCGAGGTACCACTGCCGGCGTCCCATGTCCATGGGGTAGGTTTGCCGGCGCTCCTCGCTCGCGCCTAAACCACATGGAATCAGGTGGTTTGTAACGAGAGCGAGCCTAACGCCCGCGACGCCGTGAGCTCGCCGCTTCGCGCGTTTCTCGAGGCCTGGGCTCGAGCGAGGGCCTGCTGGCTCCGATGACGCGAGGCGCAGTGCGTTCCGGGACGGGGGTTCGGCCCACGCCACGGATGAGGTAGGGGTCGGTCTTGGGGGACGGGTTCGTCCGTGGACCGTGGGCGTACGGGTTGTCGTCTTCCTCGTAAGCGCCCGGCTGCCCCCACAAGGTGGGTACGCCTGGGGACGGGATGGTCGCCCTCCGGGGCTGTTCGAAGGTCTCGTCACCATCGAAGTTCAGCTCGACGTCCACGGTCTCGCCGGTGTCCGCGGTGCCCGCCGGCGGAAGCTCATCTGGACGGATGATCTGGACCGGCAGCGTTCGAGCTTCGGCCTCGTAGTCGAGCTCTTCGGGAACCGTCTCGGCGGCGACGTCCGCTACGGCCGGCGTGCTCTTCGGTGTGAAGAGCTGCTGGAGCGCGGGGGCCGACGTGCGGATCGAGCCCATGCTGTCGAACGGATCTTCGGCTCGCATCGTCTCGAAGCTGGTCACGTGGCCCGTGCGGACGAGCGAGACCCGGCCGCGCGAGTCCGTTCGGGCGAAGAGCATCGAGGCGCCGACCCGCGGCCTCTCCACGAGCCCGCCGATGGCTCTCATGTCGAGCGAAGCAACGTACTGCGCCCCCACGCAGCGCGATGCCGTACGGGGATTCTCGCGACGCTTGCCGTCGCTGTTCGGCGCAAGCACGACCCGGCGGCAGATCCCTTCTCCGTCGAGGAGGAAGGTGCACGTCGAGGTGTGCGCGGCGTAAACGATTTCAATGGATTCGGGGGACACTCTGCCCGGGGCCTAAGCAAGCGCTGGGCCGTACAGTGTGCGGGGGTATCGCACTTCACGTACCGCGCTTCCGCCCCTGATTTCCTCGCTTGGCCGGTTTCGGGCCACGACTGCCCTGCGGTTTGCCAGGTCCGGCATGGCGGGAAGTCGATCCACCTCCCTGCCGAGTGGCCGTCTCGTCAGAACGCACCGCAGCATACGGCTTCTGAGCGGCGTTGCGGCTTGCGCGGAGGATCGGCCGGCCCGCATCGACCCCCGGATGGACGCTCGCGAGGCCTTCGCTCGTGGCGAAGCCCGCGAGGTCGCCGCGGTGCTCCTCCATCCAGGCGCTGAAGCGCTCCCAGAAGGCGCGTGCCTCCGTATCCGGCATGGGGGTTCCGTCGAGGACGACAGCGAGGGAGCGCGAGGGCGTGTTGCTCATGAGGAGAGGTCCGCGAGAACTTCCGTCGCATGGTTGGTGACGTCGACGGTTCGATAAATGTTCTTCACGTTTCCGTCGCTGCCAATCACGAACGTCTGCCGTGCGAGAAATCCTCCTCGGTTCGGTACGCCGTACGCGGCCGCGATGGAACCGTTGGCGTCACTCACGAGTTGGAAGGGCAGCTGGTAGTGCGCGGCGAACTTTCGATGCGCATCGAGATCGTCCGTCGAGATCCCGATCAGCACCGCGCCTGTCTTGGAGAGGTTCTTCCACGCATCGCGGAACGAGCATGCTTCCTTCGTGCACGTCGGCGTTTCGTCGCGCGGATAGAAATAGAGGACGACCGGCTTGCCCTTCAGGGCCGAGAGTCGGAGGTACTCGCCATCGTGGGAGAGCGCCTCGAAGTCGGGCGGGGGCTTCCCGACCGTGACTTCGGGAGCCGCTCCACCATCGGGGCCGGGGATGGCCTGACCCGCTGCGGGCCGCAGCGAGATGGTTCCATCGCTCGTGACGGGAGCCGTCGTGCTCGGGCTCGACGTGGAAGGACTCGGTCCACAAGCCGAGGTCACGAGAAGCGCGAGGAGCGCGAGTGACGGAGCGAACACGGAGCGCATGATTCGAAGATAAAGCCCGATCTTCGACCGCGCGCGCCCACTCAGAGGATCCCGTACTCCTTGAGCCTTCGATAGAACGTGCGGCGCGGCAGCCCAACCATCTCTGCGGCCTTCACGCGGTTCCAGTTGCAGCGCGTGAGCGCACCGATGATCTTTTCCTTCTCCACATCGCGAAAGTCGTCCTTCGATCGCACGCGCACACCGCTGGTGGTCGAGGTGGTCGAGCTGGTGGAGCTGGCGTGGCGAGTCGACAGGCCCGACGCGGAGGAGGGGCCGGGCTCGCCAGGGCGTGGCTGGTCGGAGCCGGGAGGTCGAGGTCGTCGGCGCCGATCTCCGTCTCCTCCGAGAGAAGCCAAGCCGTGAGCAGCACGTGCTCCAGCTGCCTCACGTTGCCTGGCCAGTCGAACGTCGTGAGCTTGCGGATCGCGTCGCGCGCGATCGTCTTCCGTTCGCGCTTGTGCCGCGCTGCGAACAGGCCGAGGAAGTGGTCCACCAGCGCGGGGATGTCGTCGACGCGCTCACGGAGCGGCGGGATGCGCAGCTCGACGACGTGCAGCCGGTAGAAGAGATCTTCGCGGAAGCTGCCCTCTTCGACCATGCGCGACAGCTCGCGGTTCGTGGCCGCGATGACCCGCGCGTTGCACGGCTCTTCGTTCGTCCCGCCGACGGGGCGAACGCGTTTCTCCTGCAGGACGCGCAGGAGACCCGCTTGCATCTTCAGCGGCATCTCGCCGATCTCGTCGAGGAGAAGGGTGCCCTCCGAGGCTTCTCGGAAGAGGCCCTTGCGATCGCGATCGGCGCCGGTGAAGGCTCCACGCACGTGTCCGAAGAGCTCGCTCTCGAGCAGGTTCTCGGGGATGGCGCCGCAGTTGACCCCGATGAACGGCGCCTTCCGCCGCGCACCGGCGGAGTGGACCGCGCGCGCGACGACCTCCTTGCCCGTGCCGCTCTCGCCCGTGACGAGGATGGGGACGTCGGTGTCCTTAACGCGCTCGATGACCGCATAGAGCTTTCGCATCGCGGCGCTCGTGCCGACGAGGCCGGCATAGCCGAAATGACCTTGGAGCTCGGCGCGTGCTTGCTTGAGATCGCGGCGTGCGACCTGGAGCTGCTCGGTTCGTCGGCCGAGCAGGCCGGCGAGTTTCTCCTTCGCCGCTTCGAGCTCCTGGTTCGTGAGGGCGAGCTCGTCCGCGCGTTTCCGATTCTCTTCGAGGAGGCGCGCGTTTTCGATGGCGATGGCCGCTTGGTCCGCGAACGCTGCGAGGGTAGGCAGCTCGTCTTTGAAGCGGACGCCGGGGCGGAGGCGCGTCTCGACGTAGAGCGCGCCGATGGTCGCGCCGGCCGGATAGGCGCCGCGGATCGGCACGCACGCGATCGACTGGATCATGAGCTTGTGCACGCTCACGGCCTGGGCGAGTCGTTCGTCGTCGCGCGCGCTCGTGGCGAGCACCGGTTCACCTTCGGCAATGACCCGATCGGCCACGCTTCGCGAGAAGTGGTGAGCGGCCTCTTCGCCTTTGTGATCGCGCGCCGTCTGTGCGGTGACCTTGCCGTCGTCGCCCACGAGAACGATGAGCCCGCGCTCGGCGCCGAGGAGCCCGACGGCGTGGTCGGTGATGCGCTGGAGCAGCCGTCCGAGATCGTGCTCGCTCGCGAGCTCCTTCGTGATCTCGAAGATGCGCGCGAGTCGATCTTCGGCGGGCAAGGGGCCTCCGATGATGGATGTTCGTGTGACGCGCGAGCCAAGCTCCGGCAGCCCCGCCGGCAGCCGGCGGATCGGTTCGGGCGGCGCCAGGTGCGTGGCGGTCTGGGCCTGGCGGAGGGCGTTGCGCCGAGGATCGTTCCAGAAGACCTCGCGCAGATCGCGAGGGAGCTTCACCGCCATCTCTTCGAGCATGGCGAGCGCGGCGTCCGTATCGCGACGTGCGAGCGCCGCCGAGCCTTGGGTGCTGGCCAGTCGTGCCCTCGCATCGAGAGCGCGCCATGCCCATTCGCGGTGGCCGGCCTTGGTGGCGCGTTCGTAGGCTTCGTCGAGCGCCGCGCGGGCCGAGGCTTCGTCGCCTCGCGCCAGGGCCAGCGAGCCTTTGACGATGCAGGCGAGCGCTTCGTGTTCGCCGAACCCGCCTTCTCCTAGGCCCTTGCGGGTCTTGTCGAGCTCACGCTCGAGTGCGGAGACTTCGGCCGTCCCGAGCGCGTGCTCCTTGTCGACCGCCAGGGCTCCGAGGCGGGTCAGCAGGCCCTCGAGTCGGCACTCGGCGGCGTCGAGCGGCCTCTGCACAGCGTCGTACGCGTCCGCCGTGAGCTCGTAGAGACGCGCGCCGCGTTCGGTGTTGCCCGTGCGCGTCGCGAGCTCGGCTTGCAGGCCGAGGAGCTGGGCGCGCGCGCTCGGCGATAGCGTGTCGCGCAGCGATGCGATGTTGTCGATCGAGGCGCCGGCCCGTGCGTAGCGTCCGAGGTAGAGGTCGACGTTGGCGAGGTTGAAGAGCGCCTGCTGGACGAGCAGGAGCGCGCCAGCCCGACGCGCCATATCGACGGCGGCCTCGAGATGCACGAGCGCCGAGCCGAGATCACCGTCGGCCTTGGCGAGACCGGCGAGATTCAGGCGCGTCGTGGCGATGGTCCACGCGTCTTGGGCCGTCTCGGCCGCGACGAGGGCCTCTTCGTAGGCCTCTCGAGCCTTGGGTGCTCGGCCGGCGCGCTGATGAGCGATGGCGAGCGACCCGAGCGTCACGGCCAGGATGCGTGCGTTCTGCACCTGTTTGGCGATGGCCACCGCCTCGGCGAGCGCGCTGTCGGCGTTGGTCTCGTCGCCGAGGTAGGCGAGGGCAACGCCGCGGACGGCAAGCGCGTCCGCCGCGAGCGCGTCGTGCGGTGCGCCTTCGACGGCTGCCGCTCGTTCGGCAAAATGGGCGGCTTGCGTGAAGTCCCCGGCGCGGGTGAAGGCTCGTGCACGCATGACGAGCCACGCGCGGTAGTCGTTGCTCGCCGGCCCTGGCGTCGATGCGTCGAGCACGCTCGCGGCGGCCGTGGTGTCGCCACGGGCGAGAAGGACCTTGGCGCGAGCGACGGCGAACGAGACTGCTTCGTCCGCACCCGAAGGCTCGCCGAGTCCGTCGAGAATGCTCGACGCGAGGTCGAAACGGCCGGTCTCGAGCGCGCGTTCGAGCTCGGCGCGCGCGTCGGGGCGCGAACGGGAAGACACTGCTGCGGCTTCGCCGGAGGGAGGGTCGAGGACCTCGTCGATCTCGGCCGCGGATGTCACCGGGCGCCCGGCGAGTCGCTCCACGACCGAGCGCAAGCGGCCCGGCCGGCGGTCGACGCGCTCGAGCAGGTGGTGAACGAGCCGATCGGGCAGGGAAGGGATGGCGAGCTTGACCAGCTCCTGGGCACTCGCGACGTCGAGCGGCGACAGCTCGAACGTGCGCACCGGTTTCTGCGTCACGCTTCGTACGACGTCGGGCGAGCCGACGGACACGATGCGCGCCCCGTTCTCGGCGGCCGTTCGCAGCGCGTTGCGGGCCAGTTCGTCGAGCCCGGCGAGGTCGTCCACGACGACGACGAGATCGTTCACCGGCTTGCCGTCGTTGCCGGCCCATGCGTCGAGCTCGAGTTCGACGAGCTCACGCGACGAGAGCGTGCTCTTTGCCGTATCGACGGGCTCCACGTTGGCGACGGGCGCGCCGCGAACGCCGAGCGACCACGACAGGCGGCGGATCAGCGTGGTGCGCCCCGCCCGCCGCGGGCCCACGACGGCCAGCGCTTCGCCCGGCTCGAGGATGGCCACCTCGCCGGCGAGGGCCTTGCTATCGGCGTCGAGGCCGAGAACCGGCCAGGCGAGCGTGTCGTCGAAGACGTGGATTTCGAGCTTCGCCTTGGCCTTGAGGGCGCTCGCGAGCTCGTCGACGCTCGGGTATCGCTCGCTCGGTTGCTCACGCGTCGCGCGCGCCGCGATGGCGGCGAGCTCGCGTCGGACGCCCTCGGCGAGCTCACCACCGCGCGCTGCAAGCAGGTCGCCCAGCGTTGCGCCGAGCGCATAGACCTCGCCGCGCACGGTTAGGGGACCACCGGCAAGCAGCTCGGGCGCGGCGAATCGAGGCGTGAGTCCTCGCGCGGTACCACCGGCTTCGCGCCAGGGAATCGAGAGCCCGAGATCGACGAGCGTTCCCGACCCGCCCGCGCCGGCAATGATGTTCGCGGGTTTGATGTCGCCGTGCAGGAGCCCTGCGCGGTGCAGGACCGTCAGCTGGTCGGCCGCGCAGGCGAGCGGCCTGAGCCAGTCGCCGTCGCCGCTGGTCATGACCTCTTCGAGGCTCCGTCCGGCGACGAGCTCGCGGACCAGGTAACGGCGCTTCGACTTCGGCAGGCTGCCGAACCCGAGGACCCGTGGGACGCCCAGCCCCTCGAGGCCGCTCAAGGTGACCGCTTCGCGCACGAGAGCGAGCGTCTCTCCCTCGCCTGCGTCGTCGGAGAGCACCTTCAGGGCGACTTTGGCCCCGCTCACACGGTCGCGCGCTTCCCAGACTTCGCCGCCGCCACCTTTGCCAAGGCGTGCCACGGGCTCGAGGCGAGGAGGAAAGGCGAACGGCGGAAATCTCGAAGGATTCGTCACGTACGTTCGCCTCTTCGTCCCCGCGCGGCTCATGTGCCGGCACCACTTGTGCCGCCGACTCGCCCTCTTGCGCCTTATTGTGCCACGGGAGGACGAGGCGTGCCAGCCCGCGCTACAAAGTGGCTCAGGGCTTCGGCTTTTGCTCGAGACCGTAGTTGCCGCTGAGGCCGAACCAGAAGCCGGTCAGCGCGAAGCCGAGGCCGAGGCGACCCTCGAACTGCTTCACCGGCTTGAAGCGCAGGCCGACCTGGGGGAACGAGATCCACGGGAAGACGACCGGCCTCGAGCCGCCGTCGAACCAGCTCGGCTCCTTGTACCCACCGACCTTGTCGACGCTGGCGTTCTGGTGGTCGGCCTTGTTGCAACCCGTGTTCGGCGCGCCGACGCTCGGACATGCCGAGTAGCGGTTCCCGTTGCTTCCTCGGAGCTCGCCGTTCGGATCCTGCTGGACCCAGTTGGTCACGAGATCGCCGAAGACGACCCCGAGCCCGAAGCCCGCGCCGTACTCGAAGTCGAGCGTCTTCGAGATCTTCGTCGACCAGAGCAGATCGGCGCCGACGTAGACCGCCTTCATGCTGCTGTTGACGAGCGAGTAGTTGCCAGGAATGTCCTTCGTCCCCTTCTCCTTGAAGAGGATGTCGCCCGTTCCGTACTCCGTGTAGACGAGCGACGGGATGAGCGAGAAGCCGTCCTTGCGGATGTCGATCTCGGCGCCGATCGAGTTCGAGTAGATGGTCTTTCCCTCGTCCACGAACATGTTGAGCATGAACTTCGGGATGACGTTGCCGCGGTAGCGGAGGCCGACGAAGAGGTAGGTCTTCCCCGGGATCTCTTGCACGTCGGTCGGATCCCAATCTTCCTTGGGCGGCTCGACCGTGCTCGCATTCTGATCCGTCGTGCTGGTCCCATCCTCGTGCGGCCGCAGCACGACCGCGTTGGAGGTGCCGTCCGCACTTGCTCCCGCTGTCGTCGTGGCACCGGTGCTGGTGTGCTCGGTCTTCGACGAGTCGGTCTTCGTCGTCGCCTTGCCCTGCGCCGATGCGTCGGGAGCGAGCGTGGTCAACGCGAGCGTGGCGAGAGTCGCCGAAGCGGCAAGAGTGAGACGATTGGGACGGCCTGCGGCGCGCCCAGAAAACGCGCCAGCGCCACCATGCAACCACGTGCTTCGCGTGCTCGACATCGTAGATCGTTGCTCCTTGGCGCCCCCACCGGGCACCGAGTTTCGAACGGATGCTACACTTAGTTGGGGATCCAACGCACGAATCCCTTTCGTTCTGCGTGCTCGAGCACGCGTCGACACGCGTCTCATTTGGGTTCAGTTGGTCTCCACGGTCTTCCTCTGCTTGCCGCCTGCGGTTGGCGGCGGACCTCGAGGTCGGTGAGTCGCCGTGATCCTCTACGCCCGGACGCTTCCCCAAACGATCGACCGCCACGACCGGGCTACGTTCGTGAAGGAGCTGGTCGTGACGGGGGGACCCGTTCCACTGGCCATGGTCCGCAAGCGTTTGGCCGACAATCAGGGCGGAACGCGCGCTCCCGTGCTCCTGGTACACGGCTTCGGCCAGAACCGTTACGCCTGGCATTTGCCGGCTCGTAGCCTCGCCAACCACCTCGCGCGCGAAGGTTACGACGTCTTCAACTTGGACCTCCGCGGGCATGGTCGCTCACGCCATTTTGGGGCCCGGCCACCCCGGAGCGTGGACGACTACGTCGTCGAGGATATCCCTATCGCCGTCGAGGAGGTCCTTTCACACAGCGGACAGCGGCCCGTGTTCCTGGTCGGGCACTCGCTCGGCGGCCTGGTCAATTACGCTGCCGCCCCCGGCCTCGAAGGGGCCGTCTCGGGGCTCGTCTCGATCGGCAGCCCCTATCACTTCGCAGCGGGCTCGCTTTCGCTCCGGACGATTGCCCTCTTCGTCGAAGCCCTGCGGCGCGCGGGCGTACCCGCCACCGGGATGTCCTTCCCGGTCTATCCCATCGGCGCCGTCATGCGGACGTTCCAGCGGGTGGCCGACAGCCCTCTTTTTCCCATGCCTCTTCGGGGCTGGCATGCGGGCTCGGTCGAGCCCCACATCCTCGAGCAGCACCTCCGCCTCGCCTTCGACCGAGCGGGGATCGACGAGCTCCGTCACATGTTCGAGTGGGCGACGGACAAGCGGTTCGGTGGACCATCGCGGGACTACGTCGAGCGGTTCGAAGCGCTCGACGTGCCCCTCCTGGTCATTGCAGGTACCAACGACGATCTCGCACCTCCGGCGAGCGTCCGCCCGGCCTTCGAGCGCAGCCGGGCCAAGGACAAGACCTACCGGACGGAGCCGCTCGGCCACATCGACCTGCTCGTCGGTCGCGACGCCCCCGGTTTGACCTGGTCAGCTGTCGCGCGCTGGCTGGACGAGCGCGCTCCCTAACGGCGGTCAGCGCCTCTTGTCGGTCTTGTCGAGCCGCGAGAGCTCCTCTTCGAGGCGGCGGATCTGGCGCTTCAGGTCGTTCACTTCATCCTCGGTGGCGAGGTTCATGACCTTGGCGAGCTTCTCCACCTGCTCGTTCGTAAAGCTCTGGACCTTGCCGGGGACAGTCATCATCTGCATGACGGCCTTCATCACGCGCTCGTCTTGCATGACCTTCATGACGCGCGGATCGGACATCAGCTTAAGCCCCTGCTTCATCAGGGTTTTCTTGAACGAGCTCATCGCGTCGCAGCATAGCAGGACGAGCCTGCCTTCAGATAGCGGACGACCACGTTGGCCACTTCGTCGATGAAGCGATCGTCGTCGAGGAGGTTCGGGCGGCGAAGGACCGCGATGTGCGTGAGGGCCTCGACGCAGGACACGCAAATCCAGGCCGCAAGGTCCAGGTCTTCGACGTCGATCTCGTCCTTGTGCACTTCGAGATAGGCGCGAACGAGCGTGGTCGCTTCCTCGCCCATGTCATTGACCCGGTCGAGATTTCCCACGCGGGGCGTCTGCTCGACGAGCACCCGGTGGAGCTTGGGGTCCATCCGGTGGACGTCGATCATCATCTTGACGAGCTCGCGCGCCGCCTCGGCGATGGGCATCGAGGCCACGCGGAGCAAGTGCGTGCGAACCCGGTCCGTCATGACGCCGATGTGGCGATCGATGACGCCGGCCACGAGCGCTTCCTTGCTCGGAAAGTATTGGTAGAGCGAGCCGATGCTCACGCCCGCGGCCTCGGCGATCCTGTTCGTGCTGGCGTAGTCGTAGCCGTCTTTGACGAGAACGCGAGCGGTTGCGTCGAGGAGGGTATCGACCGTGACCTTGGAGCGGTCCTGCGAGGCCTTTTTTCTCGGTGCCGTGAGCGGTTTTCGAGGCATGGCGGACGGGCTCCGGTTTGCGAGTAGCGAATGCGAGCGATCGCTCACAAGATGGACATCATGACGAACGCGACCAGCGAAGCAATGCCCTCGTCGAAGTCGGCGCGCAAGTCGGTGCACGCTTTCCCGCGTTTGCCTGGCGGCCATCTGCTCTTCGGCCACCTTCCGGACCTCAAACGCGATCGCGCCGGGCTGCAGTTCCGCGTCGGCCGTGAGTTTCCCGACGCCGTGAGCCTCCGCTTCGGCGTCGTCCGCGCGCTCATGATCGGTGCGCCTGCGCTGGCCAACGAGGTTCTTTCGACGAAGAATGCGTCGTTCATCAAGGCGCCGGGGCTCACCGTGTTCTTGCGGCCGGTGCTCGGCAACGGTCTTCTGACGAGCGATCGCTCGTTCCATGCCAGGCAGCGAAAGCTCATTGCGCCGGCGTTCGCGCACAAGCGCGTAGCTTCCTATGCAGACACGATGGCGGAGCGCGCTCGGTCGTTCGCCTCCGGCGTGCGCAGCGACGAGGTCCTCGACGTCTCCGACGCGATGATGCGACTCACACTGGAGATCGTCGGCAAAACGCTCTTCGACGCGGAGGTCGGTTCGGACGCCGACGAGATCGGCGAGGCGGTCACCACGGCCATGGAGTGCGCGATCGGCCAGCTCGAGTCGTTCTTGCCGTTGCCGCCGATCGTGCCTTCACCTTCGAACGTGCGTATTCGCAAGGCCGTCGCGAGACTCGACGCCATCATCTACCGGCTGATTCGCGCGCGTCGTGATCAAGGGGGCGATCGCGGAGATCTCCTGAGCATGCTGCTCGCCGCGCAGGACGAAGACGGCACCGCGATGAACGATCGCCAGGTCCGCGACGAGGCGATGACGCTCTTTCTCGCCGGTCACGAGACCACGGCGAACGCGCTGGCGTGGACGCTCTATCTGCTCGCCAAAAATCCCGAGGCGCGCGCGAAGGTCGAAGCCGAGGTCGATACGCTCGGGCGCGCGCCTTCGTACGAAGATCTCGTGCGTCTCCCGTACACGCTGGCCGTGCTCAAAGAGGCGATGCGGCTCTACCCGCCGGCCTACATCCTCGCGCGCCGCGCCGTGGAAGACGTCTCGCTCGGTGGACACCTAGTTCGGCGCAATACGATCGTGCTCGTGAACGTGCTCGGCTTGCATCGGCGTCCCGACCTTTTTCCCGAGCCGGAGCGCTTCGTTCCCGAGCGCTTCCTCGGCGACGAAGAGAAGAAGCTCCCGCGCTGCGCGTACATGCCGTTCGGTGCCGGGCCGCGCGTCTGCATCGGCAACCACTTCGCGCTGATGGAAGGCCACGTGCTGCTCGCGACGATGCTGGGGCGCCTCCGGTTCGAGCTCGCTGGCGGAGCCGACGTGGAGCTCGAGCCGCTCGTCACCCTGAGGCCCCGCGGCCTACGCATGCGCGTCCACGTGCGCGAAGCGCAGAACTAGCGTCGTCAGGGGAGGCGTGCGGCTTCGGCGAGCACTTCGCGGGCGTGGACGCCCGGATCGACGTCCGGCCATACGTGCGCGACCTTGCCGTCGCGACCGATCAGGAACGTGACGCGGTCGAAGCCCCAGAGCTTCTTCGACACGCCGTACGAGCGTGCGATGTTGCCCCCCTCGTCGGCCACGAGCGGGAAGGGGAGCTTCTCTTCGTTCTGGAATTTGGCGTGCCTTTCGGCCGTGTTGTCCGAAACGCCGAACACCACCACGTCTGCCTTCTTGAAGTCGTTCCACGCGTCACGGAACGCGCACGCTTCTTTCGTGCATCCGGGCGTTCCGTCCGCCGGATAGAAGTAGACCACGGCCGGCTTGCCTCGCACGCCCGAGAGGCGCACGTCGCCACCGCCTTCGTTCGCGGGCGTACGCCCGACGAAGTCCGGGGCTGCGGAGCCCACGGGCAAGAGGCCCTCTCCGCCGTCGGGGCGCTTCACCGTCCCTCCGCAGGCGACGACGAGCACCGTCAAAAAGAGCACGAGCGGTACGAGCAGACAAAACTGTCGACCTAGAGAGCTGCGGGGCGAATCCAGCGTCGTCAGCGTCGTCATCGATGGCCTCGTGTCGGATGCGCGAAACCTAGCACACGGCGCATCGTTCTCGCCTTGCGGCAGCGAGCGATGTCCGAGATGCTCCGACGATGGCGCGCCCTCGAACTGAGCTTCCTCTTTCTTCCCGTGTGCTCGGCATGCCCGTCGCGCGCTTCTTGCGGGAGTACTGGCAGAAGAAGCCGCTCCTCGTCCGCGGAGCCTTCCCCGAGTTCCGCGATCCGATTTCGCCGGACGAGCTCGCGGGGCTCTCCTGCGAAGAAGGCGTCGAGTCCCGCATCGTCCGGGAAAAGGGCGGCGCCCATCCTTGGGAGGTGACCTGGGGGCCTCACCCCGAGGAACGGTTCGGCGAGCTGCCCGAGCGGGGCTGGACCATCCTCGTCCAGGAGCTCAATCGCCATCTTCCCGAGGCCGCGCTCCTGCTCGAGCCGTTCTCGTTCATTCCCAACGTGCGCGTCGACGACGTGATGGTGAGCTACGCGGCGCCCGGCGGAAGCGTCGGCGCGCATCTCGACAGCTACGACGTGTTCCTCGTGCAAGGGATGGGGAAACGCCGCTGGCAGTACCACGAGAAGCCCACGAAAGACGTGCGCCTCGTCCCCGATCTCGACCTTCGCATCCTCGCGCGCTTCGTTCCCGAGGCCGACGAAGTCCTCTCCGCCGGCGACATGCTCTACCTGCCGCCGGGCTTCGCCCACTACGGCGTAGCCGTCACCGAGTGCCTTACGTATTCGGTCGGCTTCCGCGCGCCGAGCGCCGGCGAGATGTGGAAGGACTTCGTCGCGCGGGCCGCGTCGGTGCCGGAGGCGACGAAGCTCCTCGTCGATCCGCCGCTCGGCGCCGGAAAGCCGCCGGGGGAGATCCCGAAGGCCATGCTCGAGCGCGTTCGTGAGGCGATTCGCTCGATGGACACGTCCAACGACGCCATCGACCGTTGGTTCGCGTCGTTCGCCACGCGCCTCGGTCCGGGGCGCGAGCTCACGCCGCCGTCGCGTCCGCTCGGTGAGGCCAAGATCACGAGCCGGCTCGAGCGCGGCGACGTCGTGATGCGGTCCGAGGAAGGGCGCTGGGCGTACCTGCCTTCGTCGCGCGGCGCGCTTCGTCTCTACGTTGGCGGCCTCGAGCTCGACGTTCCCGCCGGCGCCGCCGATCTCGCGCGCCTGCTCTCGAGCGCGCGCAGATTCGATGGTGCCGAGCTTGGGCGACTCGCGCGTTCGCGGGCCGCCCGTTCGTTCATCGTCCGCCTTTTCGATCTCGGCGCCCTTCGATTCGGGCCTCGGGCTTCTGGGCGATGAAGAGATAATTGAAGCCGCGGAGGAAGAAGTTCCCCTCCTCCGCGGCCTTTCGGTAATTGCCCATCTCGAGCGACTTGTTGTGCCGGACGACGGACACGATGTCGACGATGGCCATTGCCTCCGCGATGCTCACGAAGAGCTGGAAGCCGACCGGCGCGAAGCCCTTTTTCTTCTCGAAGTAGTCGCAGACGTAGAGACCGAAGAAGCCCCCCGGCTTGAGCACGCGGGCCGACTCGCGGATCGCGCGGTGCATCGCCCGGTAATAGGCCGGGTCGTAGGCGGAGAGCTTGCCGATGCAATCGGAGCTGTCCGAGTAGTGGATGTGGTCGCCGTACGGCGGATCCATGAAGACGAGATCGACCGAGTTGTTCTCGAGCGGCAGCTTGCGGGCGTCGGCACGTTCGATGTCCGGTCGGTAGGGGTTCACGTCGAAGCCGCGCCCCTTCCGCCCCGTGTCCTTCGCCACGTCGAGCGTCGTGCCCGAGCCGCAGAACGGGTCGACGACCAGGTCGCCCTCCTTCGTGTAGCGCTGGACGAGATTCCAGATCACGTACGAAGGCGTGGCCCCGACGTACTTCGAGTCGCCCTGCATCCCTTCGCCGTAGTGCTGCGAGGGGTATTCCCAGAGCGTGGTCGGCGAGAGGCGCAGAGTCGGCTTCTGGGGGCGCTTGTGCATCGGGGCCACGTAGGTCAAAAACGCGCTCGCGGCAACGGCGCGTGCATGGCCGGGCTCTTCCAGCCACGCACGCACCCCTCCGTCGTCGGGCTCAGGTGTTCTCCGCCAGCTCGATCTCGCGCTTGGGGAAGAGCCGCGAGAGCTTGAGGGCCGTCGTCTCCGTCAGGCGCGTCCCCGCGCGAACCATCAGGAGGCCGTTGTCGGTCAGGATGTCGGTGGCGACGACCATGCCTTCGCGGAGCAGCCCGCCCACCACACGAACGCGTCCCTGCGATCGGAGCGTGACGATGACGTGGATGACGACGCCGTCCGCTCCGCGGAACGTCAGCACGCGCTTGGCCTCGGCGCCCTTGAGGAGCACGTCTTGCTCCTTCGAGACGATGGCCTCCGGAATCGACGCGGCGAATCCGAATTCCTCACCGAGGAAGGCCGCGCGAACCGCGCCCATACCGGTGTTCCCGAGCTCGAGCAGGACGTCCCGCACCACGTCGTCGTCCACGGCTTCGGGACCACCGCAGAGCGTCGCCGCGATGGCGTGGGCCGCGGGCGGCGAGGCGATGAACGTGACCTCGAGCTTGAGCTCGTTGCCGACGTCGGCGAGAGCGACCTTCGCGCCGGGCCAGCCGGGGAGCGGATCGGCCGCGCCTACGACGTATTCGAGCGAGTGCTGGAGGAACTCTCCGCACGTCTTGAGGAGGATCTCCTCGAGCGCAGTCCAGGTGCTGGTCAGCAGGAATCCGAGGCCACCGCGGGGCTGTTTGGTGGGGCCCGCGAGCTCTTGGCCTCGTGACGAAGCGTGGAGCGCGAGACGTCGGAGAGCGCTCTCGAGCTCGACGACGCGTTCACGGAGCCTGCGTTCCAGTCGCACGATGCGTTCGCTCGACCGGACGTGATCGCACAGCTCGGCGGGGCTCGCGCTGATCATCGCGACGTCGTCCGCGCCCGCTTCGTAGGCCGCTCTCCGGGCTCCGGGCGAGTCGACGTCGACGATGGCGAGGACGGCGCGGAACGTCGGATCCTCGGGAGTGCGGAGGCTAGCGGTGACCTCCGAGAGAAGCGGAGTATCGGGGGTCCACGCAACGATGGCGATATCGGGCTTCTTCTTCGCGAACGCCGCGAGCGCGTCCGGAAGACTCTTGGTGACGCGCACGTCGTGTCCGACGGAGGCGAGCGCGTCTTGGAGTGGTGTCAGTGGGCCGGGATGCCCCTCGACGATGACGACGTTCATGTTTCAGAACTCCTCGTAGCCGTTTGCTGCTTTCGCCGGCGCGAGCGCCGGCTTGCGGAAGACCGCTGAGTTGGTTCGGCCGCGCACGGGCTTCGGCGGGGGAAGCCTGGCGGGTTCCGCCTTGTGGACGAAGCGCGCTTCGGCAACGCGCGGGCTCTGGGAATGGCCGGTTCCGAGATCGAAGCCCGACACGAGCCGCTGCAGCTCGCCCGACTTCTCGGATAGCGCGGTGGCGGTGGCGGCGAGCTCCTCGGTCTGCGCGGCGTTCGACTGCGTGACCTGGTCCACCTGCGTGACGGCCGTGTTGACCTGTTCGACGCCGGTGTTCTGCTCACGCGAGGCGGCGGCGATCTCGGCCACCATGTCCGTCACACGCTTCACCGAGCGGACGATCTCGCCGAGCGTTTCGCCCGAGTGATTGACCTGCATCGTTCCGGCCTCGACCTTCGCGGAGGAGTCGGCGATGAGTCCGCGGATCTCCTTCGCGGCAGCGGCGGTGCGCTGCGCGAGCGTGCGGACCTCGGCAGCGACGACGCTGAAGCCACGACCTTGCTCGCCGGCACGGGCAGCTTCGACAGCGGCGTTGAGCGCGAGCAGGTTGGTCTGGAAGGCAATCTCGTCGATGGTCGTGATGATGTCGGCGATGTGCTTCGAAGAGCGCGTGATCTCGCTCATCGCGGCAACGGCCGACTCGACGACCTGGCCACCGCGCTCGGCCGCGTCACGGGCGCCGCTCGCGAGCTGCGTGGCGTGTTGGGCGTTGTCGGCGTTCTGTTTGACCGTCGAGCTGATTTCCTCGAGGCTCGCCGCGGTCTCTTCGAGGCTCGCGGCCTGCTCCTGCGCTCCCGACGAGATCTGCTCGGCGCTGCCGGCGAGCTGCGACGCCGCCGCGGAGACCTCCTGCGAGACTTCCTGGACGCTCGCGAGCGTGGAGCGCATCGAGTCGATCGCGGCGTTGAGCGCCGACGCCATCTCACCGAGTTCGTCTTTGCGCGCGATGCCGACGTGCGCCGTGAGGTCGCCCTTCGCCACCTTCTGCAGTGCCTCGACGGACTTGGCGAGCGGCGAACCGATGGCCTTGCCGATGAACCATGCAATGGCCGCCGCGACGGCCATGGCGGCGGCCGTGATCCCGAAGATGATGTTGCGCGAGCGAGCGGCGCGCGCGATCGACTCCTCGAAAGACTTCGTCGCGAGGTTGGTCTTGGCCGAGATGATGGCGTCGAGAAGATCGCCGATGCGGTCGCCGGACTGCAGCGCCAGCGCGCGGAGGGCCGATGCTTTCGTCGCGTCGACGCTGCCGGCGCGGATCGCATCGCGGGCCACGGCGATGTAGTCGCTGAGGACCTTCCGCAATTCGGTCATTCGCGCGCGATTTTCGGGGAGGATGAGCGTCTTATCGACCTCGTCGAGGAGCTGACGTTCCTCGGCCTCGAGGCGCTCGACCTCGCGCACCTTCGCGTCTTTCTCGCTGGGGTCGGTCGCGACCATGCCGTCACGGAACGTGCGCGCGATCTTCAGGCGGACGACGTCGCACTTTCGCGCCGTGTCGATGCCGTAGACGTCGCGGCGGAACAGGAGCTCCATGCTGCCGTTGGCGTCCGCGGTCGAAGCGATGCCACACCAGCCCATGAAGCAGAGCATCGCCACCACGGGCGTGAAGCCGAGCAGCATCTTCGTCATCGTCCGCCGATCATCGAACCAACTCATCGCCTCTCCTCCAATCGCTTGCCATTCGTGTCCTGTGCCGCTCGAAGCAGAGCGGCTGCCATTCGATCCAGCGGAACGACGTGGTCGACGGCCCCGCACGCGATGGCTTCCTTGGGCATGCCGAAGACCACGCACGTGCTTTCGTCTTCCGCGAGCGTCGTCGCTCCTGCGCGACGCATCGCGAGCATTCCTCGTGCACCGTCTCCGCCCATTCCCGTGAGGATCACGCCGGTGGCATTCGGGCCAGCCGCGCGCGCGCACGAGTCGAAGAGGATGTCCACCGACGGCCGATGGTGGCCGACGGGCGGGGCATCGAGGAGCTGAACGCCGTAGCTGGCGCCGCTGCGGACGATCTCGAGGTGCTTGTCTCCGCCCGGCGCGATGAGCACGTGCCCCTGCACGAGCGCTTCACCGCCCACGGCCTCTTTCACGCGAACGCGGCAGAGGCCGTCGAGGCGCTGCGCGAACTGCCGCGTGAAGACGGGCGGCATGTGCTGCACGATGACGATCGGCGGAGCGTCGGGCGGGAGGGCGGTCAGGATTTCTCGCAGTGCCTCCGTTCCACCGGTCGACGAGCCGATGACGACGATCCGCTCCGTCGTGCGAAACTTCGAGCCGATCGCGGGGCTCGGTGCGAGAGGAGCGCCGCCTGGCCTCGTCGCGGCGGGCCTCCTGGCCACCGGCCGAACGCGCGCACGGCCCGCGTTCTTCACCTTCGTGACGAGCTCCGAGGCAAGTCCGATCGTGCCGCGCGTCATGTCGATCTTCGGCTTGGTGACGAAGTCGACGGCGCCGAGCTCCAGGGCACGGAGCGTGATCTCGCACCCACGTTCGGTGAGCGACGAGACCATCACGACCGGCGTCGGCCGCGTCTGCATGAGCTGCTCGAGAAACGCGAGGCCGTCCATCTTCGGCATCTCGACGTCCAGCGTGATGACGTCGGGATTGAGCGTGCCGAGCTTCGCGCGGGCGGCGATGGGATCGGGCGCCGAGCCGACCACCTCGATCTCCGGATCGCTCGAGAGAACGGTGGTGATGAGCTGGCGCATCAGCGCGGAGTCGTCGACGACGAGAACCCGGAGTTTCGGTTTCATGACGCTCCGAAGAAGGTGATGTCCTCTTCCACGTGCCTGCGCGTTTTCTCGAGCGTGGAGACGTGGCTCGCGTCGACACGAGCGGCGGCCGAGGAGTTCTCGACCTCACGCACGAGCACGCGGCCGGAGTCCGTCTCGAAGCGAACGGAGAGCGGCTTCGTTCCACCGAGCTTCTGCGCGACGACCTTGATTCCGTCGCTCTCCAGAAACTCGATGCTGAAAGCCGCATTCCGCGTGGCGACGCCGACGCTCGCATTCCGCCCGGGAAGCTCGGATGCCCCGAAGACCTTGGCTACGAACCGACGACGATCGCCGCCGAGCTTCATCATCGCGTTCACGAGGAGCTCGATCGCGTGCACGCCGAAGGCGGCAGGGTTGCGCTCGCTGCTCTCTCCGTCGGGCAGCATGAAGTGGTTCATGCCTCCGATGCGGGCCACCGGGTCGTAGAGACACACCGCAACGCACGAGCCGAGGAGCGTGCGGACCACTTCGCCCTTCGCGCTCGCGTGCAGGCCGCCGGCGGTAATGGCGACCTCGGCGGCGGGATTCGGCACGAACGGGGCGGGCGGCTCCGGAGCCGTGGCCTTGGCCAGCGATGCGAGACGAGGTTTGGCCGCCGCCGCTCCCGTCGGGCGATGAATGGTGTGCCCGAGCGGTTCGAGAATGTGGGTGAGCCAGTGCAGATTCTCGGAGTGACCGCTGAAGAGATAGCCGGTCGGCTCGAGGAGGCTGGTGAGCGCTTCGAAGAGCCCCTGCTGCGTGGGACGATCGAAGTAGATGGCCACGTTGCGACAGAAGACGGCGTCGAACTTGGTGCGGATCGGCCAGGGGCGCTCGATGAGATTGATGCGTCGGAACGACACGAGCTCGCGGAGCGGCGCGACCACGCGAAGGCGGCCGTCGGCGCATCTCTCGAAGCCCGAGCGAAGCATTGCCTCGGGGACTTCATCGAGCTCACGCGGGTCGTACGCGGCTTCCTCCGCCGTGCGCAGAACGTTCGTGTCGAGGTCCGACGCGAGGATGCGGATGTCCCAGCCGGCGAACGACCCCAGGGCCTCGCGCAAGACGAGCGCGATGGTCCAGGGCTCGGGGCCTGTCGAGCACGCGGCGCTCCAGATGCGGATCTTGCGCTGTCCGGTCCGCCGGGCGCGCTCGACGATTTCGGGCACCATCACACGCGCGAGGAAGTCGAAGTGGTGCGGTTCGCGGAAGAAGCTCGTCTTGTTGGTGGTGATGCAGTTGATGAGCTCGCGTGCTTCGTCGCCGCTCGAATCGTTGCGCACGAAGGCGACGTATTCGCCGAACGTCGAAAGCCCACGAGCACGAATGCGGCGCGCGAGGCGGTTCGCGACGAGCGCCTTCTTCTCGTCGCGCAGGTGAATGCCCGCGAGATCGTAGATGATGAGGCGTAAGGCATCGAAGTCGGCACCTTCGAGCGGAATGGTCGCGATGGTGCCGGCGGAGGTAACGAGCGCCTGCGCCGAGTTCCTCACGCTGCTTCTCCGTTTGGTAGATCCCCCACCGTCACGCGGTCGATGTCGATGAGGACGACGAAGCGATCTTGGGTGCGGGCGATACCCTCCACGAGCGATGCATCGACGCGCCCGCCGAGGTCGGGCGACCGTTCGATCGCCGAGCCGTCGAGGGAGAGGACGTCGGAGACGCTGTCGACGACGAATCCCACCGTGCGCCCGTGCACCGAGAGCACGATGATGACCGTGAACTTGCCGTACTCGGCCTGCTCGACGTTCAACGCCGCGCGCAGGTCGATGACCGGCACCACGGCTCCTCGCAGGTTCATCACGCCGCGGACGTGAGGTGCGGACTGCGGAATGGGCGTGATCGCGCAGATGCCGCGAATCTCACGCACGCGCAGGATGTCCACCGCGTACTCGGCGTCCGCGAGCGAGAAGCTGAGGTACAGACCGCTCTCGTTGCCCGAGGGCGCGAAGGCGTTGTCGAGGACATTCGTTGCGTTCATCGGACCTCCGCTGCCGCGGGAATTCGAGCGGCAGGATCGACACCACGAGAGGAGAACGAGGCGACGCGCGCGAGCGAGGGAACGTCGACGATCATCGCGACGCGCCCGTCACCGAGGATGGTCGCGCCCATCAAGGCATCGACCTTCCGGAAGTTGACCTCGAGACTCTTCACCACGAACTGCGCTTGCCCGATGACGTCGTCGACGAGCAGCGCGAGGTCCGCACCGTTCGATTCGACGATGCACACGAGGGCGCAGGTCGGGTCGCGTTCGGCGTCCGTCGCACCGACGATTTCGTGCAGACGGACGACGGGAACCGACTTGCCCCGCACGTCGATCACCTCCGAAGCACCGAAGACGCCACGCAGCTGACTGCGGGTCGGACGGAACGACTCGACGACGGAGAGGAGCGGCACCACGTAGGTCTGCGCGCCGACGCGGACGGCGAGGCCGTCGAGGATCGCGAGGGTGAGAGGCAGGCGCAGTCGCACGCGCATCCCACGCCCGCGCTCGGTCGTGAGGCCGAGGCTTCCATTGAGCGCTTCGACATTTCGCTTCACGACGTCCATGCCGACGCCGCGTCCGCTGATGTCGCTGACCTTGGCGGCGGTCGAGAAGCCGGGGTGGAAAACGAAGTCGTGGATCTGGTCGTCGGTGAGGACCGCTTCGGGGCCGATGAGGCCGAGGCGCTCGGCCTTCGCACGAATGGCATCCGTGTTGAGGCCGCGTCCGTCGTCGGAGACTTCGATGACCACGTTGCCGCCCTGGTGGAAGGCACGGAGGAGGATCGTGCCTTCCTCGTTCTTGCCGGCGGCGCGGCGCTCGTCGGGGCTTTCGAGGCCGTGGTCGATGGCGTTGCGCACGAGGTGCGTGAGCGGGTCGGCGAGCTGCTCGACCATGCTCTTGTCGATCTCGGTGCCTTCGCCTTCGACGACGAGCTTCACCTTCTTGCCGACCGACGTGGCGACGTCGCGCACCATGCGGGGCAGGCGACGGAACACGCTGGCGAGCGGCACCATGCGGATCGACATCACGCGCTCCTGGAGCTCGCGCGTGTGGCGATCCATCGCCGAGAGAGCATCGTTGAGGCGCGTCGTGGCGTCGGTGCTCGGCGAGCGCGTGGCTTCCACGATCATGGCCTGGGCGATGACGAGCTCGCTCACGAGGTCGAGTAGCTTGTCGACCTTGTCGGTCGCGACGCGAATCGTGGGAGCCGCATTGTTGGCATGCGCCGCGCCGGTCGGCGTCGTCGCGTTCGCGGTCTCGACGGCCGGTCGGGGAGCTTCCGAGGGCGCCGGGCTCGCCGCCGGCTCCTCGTGACGGAGCTCCAACGTGCAGAGGTCGTCGACGAACGCGACGACCTCACGAAGCTCGGAATCGCTCGCCGAGGTCGTCATCGCGACGTCGAACGTCACATAGAAGGTCTCCGGATCGAGCTCGACCAGGTCGGGGAGCGCGGAGGTGTCGAGCGCTCGTGACGTGATCTCGCCGAGCGAAGCGAGGTCGCGAAGGACGGCCAAGGGGTCGCTTCCGCGCGACATGAATTCAAGCTTCGGCGCGAAGCGCACCTTGACCGCGCGGGGGCCGGTCGGCGCAGCGCTGCTGGTCGCTGCCTGGACGACCGCCGCGCCAGGAGCGAAGAAGCGCTCGAGCTCACCTCGGACCTCCGCGGCACGGGAAGGAGGAGCCGACCCGTTGCGCGCGGCGTCGACCAGCGCGCGCAGGATGTCGACCGACGCGAGGAGCACCTTGGCGACGTCGCCGCTGTAGGCGAGCGTGCCTGCGCGCAGCCTGTCGAGAACCGTTTCGAGCGCGTGCGTGAAGGTCATCACGTCGGTGAGTCCGAACGTGCCGCTCGCGCCCTTGATCGAATGGGCAGAGCGGAAGATCTGACCGATGACCTCGCGGTCGCCGGGGTTCTCTTCCAACTCGAGCAGCCCGCGCTCGAACGTACTCAGATGCTCCTCGGCCTCTTCGAAGAAGGTGGAGAGGAAGCTCTCGAGATCGATCTTCACTTCGCTCATCGGATCACCGATTCAGGCCGCGACGCGCTGGATGACGGAGATGATCTTGTCCGGATGGAACGGCTTCACGACCCAAGCGGTCGCGCCTGCCGCCCGGGCGTCTTCGCGGATCTGGTTCTCGTTCTCCGTCGTCAAGAAGACGATCGGCGTGAACTTGTGCGAGGCATCCGCGCGCAGCTCGCGAATGAACTCGAGGCCGTTCATCACGGGCATATTCAAGTCGGTGATGACGAGGGCGAGCGTCTTGCCCTGCGCCACCGACAGCGCGTCCTTGCCATTGCCCGCCTCGACGGTCTCGAAGCCGAGTTGCTTCAAGGTCGCCGTCACCATCTTTCGGATCACCATCGAGTCGTCGACCACCAATGCCAGCTTCGTCACGGTCGTTCCTCCTGCTGCTCGCTCTCGTTCTGCTTGTTCGATGACTTCTCGGGCGCAGCGCCGAAGAGCGCCTCGGCGCCCGCCAGCTCGATGGCGCGCCGAGCCGCGCCGCCTTCGGCCACGACGCTGTACGCGTGGCCGCTGCGCTCCACGCTCGCCTTGGCGGCGAGCAAGAGTTGAAGACCGGCTCCGTCGAGCCGATCGAGCGCGTCGAGGTTCACGACGACGTCACGGCCGGTGACGATCGCCGCGACCAGCTCGTCGCGCAGTTCACGTGCCGCGGCGATGTCCGCGGCGCCCCGTAGCGTCAGATCGAGAACCGTGCCGTTGTCGGACGTCTCGAGCGAGAATCGAGTACCCATCGATGCATACTTGAACGTCGCATCGCGGCACGACTTCAGCGGTGTAGAGCCAAGGACTGCCTATTCCTACGAAGGCTCTGGCCGGATCCGAAAAGCGGGGCCTTGGCGACATCCTGCCAGCCGGTCGCTCGTCGGCGCGTGCTACGCTCGAGGGACGATGTGGGTCGTCATCGGCACGAAAGAGAAGACCGAGCGTGTTCCCGGGGGGCGCCAGGTCGAGCGCCACTGCTCGGAGTGTGGCGAGACCGCCATGTTCTACGAGCGCAGGGCCACGTCGACGCTCCAGCTCTACTTTCTGAACGTCTACGAGTTCAAGAGTCGGCACGTCATGGCGTGCGGTGCTTGCGGTGCGCTCTACGCGACCGACGAGGTGAGCTCGCCCGCGGACGAGACGAAGGGCGAGGGGATCGACGCGTTCGTGGCCACGGCGGAGCGCGTCGGCGGAGCGCTCGCGAGCGGTGCAACGAAGGCCCTGAATCGCGTTCAGGCCGCGGCCCGTGAAGCCTTCTCTGGAGGCGAGCATCTTCCCGCTCGCGCGGCTCCACCGGCTGACGATCCGCTCGCCGAAGACGACGAAGCGCTCGAAGCCCGCTTCCGCGAGCTCGAGCGCAAGATTCGTATCGCCGACGACTGAGTTGTCTTACTTCCAGATCGACTTGGCGGTCGACACGAGTGCCCCGAGCTCCTGCCGATCGGTCGCTCCGCCCGAGGTGGCGTTGACGAGGCCGAGGACGTCGTCGAAGCGCGCGCCCTCGCTGTGCTTCGAGTGGCGCAGGATCTCGGAGAACTCCGTGACCGCGGCGGCGAAGCGGAAGTCGGGGCTCGCCTCCGCGAAGGTCGGTGCCAGGCCACCCGCGAGAAGCGGTCGCTCGAACTCGGTCGCGACGTCGCCGTCGGGCTGCTTGTAGCGAAGGCGGACCGTCGCGAGCGTGCCGTCGTTGCCGCTCACCGCCTGGGCGTTGGGGGCGAGCTGGACTTCGTAGAACGCGGTGACCGAGTGTCCGGCGCCGATCTCACCGGCGTCCTTGCCGTCGTTGCGGAAGTCTTCGTTGCTCATGACGCGGTTCTCGTAGCCGACGAGACGGTAGCGCGTGACGAGCTGGGGCTTGAACTCGACCTGCACCTTCACGTCCTTCGCGATCACCTGGAGCGTCGAGACGAGCTTCTCGCCAAGGACGCGGTTCGCTTCGCCGGGACCGTCGATGTACGCGTAGTTGCCGTTGCCGTGATCGGCGAGGGCCTCCATGTCGCGATCGTTGTAGTTGCCTGCGCCGAAACCGAGCGTGGTCAGGGTGACTCCCTTGTCGCGCTCTTGCTCGATGAGTTGGATGAGCGCGTCGCCCGTTGCGCCGACGTTGAAGTCTCCGTCGGTGCAGAGCACCACGCGATTGATCGAATCGGGCTGCTTGGCCTGCTCGGCCAACTCGTACGCCTTGCGGATGCCACCTTCGCCGTTCGTGCTTCCGCCGGCCGTGAGCCCGTCGATGGCGTCGAGAATGGCCGATTTGTTGGTCACCGGCGTGGGCGGGACAAGGACGCTCTCGAAACCGGCATAGGTCACGATCGACAGCGTGTCGGTGGCCTCGAGCCGTTTGACGAGCTGCTTGAGTGCATACTGCACGAGAGGGAGCTTGTTCGGATCCGCCATCGAACCCGAGACGTCGACGAGGAATACGAGATTCGCCGGTTTGCGATTCGCGTCTTGGATCACCTTGCCTTGGAGACCGACGCGCAAGAGGTGGAGCCCTTCACCGAAGAGCGAAGGCGCGCCGTCGACCTGCACGGCGAAGGGCTGGCCGTTCTCCGGCTGCGGATAGGCGTACTTGAAGTAATTGACGTACTCCTCGGGGCGCACCCCGGCCTGCGCAGGCAGGTGACCCGCCACGAGATCCCGACGCATGAGCGAGTAGCTTCCCGTGTCGACATCGACTGCGAACGTCGACGTCGATTGCGTCACTGTGTCGACGAAGTCGTTCTCCTTCGTGTCGCCGTACGTCTCGCCGGACACGCCGTCGGTCGGCGGCGCGCCCGAAACCACGGGCGCCGTGCTGCCAGCGTTCGCGGACGGTGGGCTCGCATTCGACGATCCCATCGCATCGTACGCGGACGTCGAGGAGTCGTTCGAACTGCACGCGACGAGTGCGAAGGGAAGAGCGAGGAAGAGGAACGAAGCTCGGGGAAGCGCCATGAGCCCCGCCTACGCAACCTCCGTTCCAAGGACGAGCTACGCGCGGCCTCACCAAATTCCCGGCGAAACTACGCATTCGCGTGTGCCGCCGACCCGGCACACCATGGCTTTCCGATCAGGCTCGTTCCGTTTCTGCCGGCCGCACTACTGAGCGGCTTGGGCGATGTCGAGCGCGTCGAAGTCGCCTTTGCTCAATTTCAATCCGGCGCCTGCAGCGATCGCGCCGCCATCGACTCGACCGTTCGATCAGCGCGGGCTCGGCGCCGTTCCGCTCTTCGAATGCGCGGCCTTCGCCGGCGCTTCGCCGCCGCTGTCGGCGTTCGGATGGAACGAGAAGCTCGACGTCGAGTCGCACCGGCCGAGCTGGGCAAGGACGATGAGCGAAAGGACTCCGAGGACGACAGGCGTTTCGCGGGTCATGCGATGCGCGCTGAGCAAGGCGAAGGCCAGCGCGCGCAAGGCTGAAAATCCCGCTTCTTTCGCGTGCCGTAGGCGTGCGCCTGTCGGCATTCGCCGAAGCTTGTCGGTGGATGCCGACGCGTCAGTCGCGTGCGCAGCGCCCGCCGGTCTTGCCGTACTTCGTCATGAAGGCGAACTTCCACTGCAGGTTGCCCATGGCGTGGACTTCCCACGATCCGTTCTTCGACCAGCGAACCATCGTTTGCGTGACTTGCTGGCCGGTGTAGTCCGTCGTGGTGTCGTTCTCGGCGGTGCTGGCCGTGATCTCCATCATCAGGCCGCCGATGTCCATGTGCCCTGCGGGCCCCTTGTCCATCGGGAAGCGCCCCGGCGGGCTGATCCAGTACGCGTAGTCCCAGGGCTTCTTCGGATCACCGCCCTCGGGCACCTGGTAGGTGTGGGCCCAGTTGAGGAGCGTCGTGTCACACGACGGGCAAGGTCCGAGCGGATTGCCAGCACCGGCGTTCGCCGGACCGACCTGAGTGTAGGGGCCGTTCTCATCGGGGAAGTTGTTGAATCCTCCGGCGATGGGCGTGGCGCCCCACGGAAAGGGGGCCGTACCGAACGCGTTGGCGTGCTCGTCGAACGTCTCGAGGCGCCCACCGTCCCACGCGCAGAAGGCGGCGAGGATCGGATAGGGCACGCAGTTGAGCGGTAGCCTATCGCGGAAGTTCTGATCGAACGCGAAGTCTTCGGACTCGAGCGAGCCGTTGTGGAACGTATGCGAGCCATACGCCGGCGATGCGGCGTTGCCGACGCCACAGCCCTGCGTTTTGCTTGGCCGCTGCGGCAAGTAGATGGTCGAACCGAGCTGGTAGTCGGAGCCGAGTGGGAACGTTGTTCGATCGGACGGCAAGTACGCCTTGTACGCCTCGATCTGCGCCTGCGCCGAGGCGGGCAGCGTGGCCTTGTTCGACTCGTACCATCCGAGAACGTCGCCGTTCACGCGCTCGATGAAGGCGCGCATGCGCCCGGCGGTGATCTTGTACTTGTCGAGCTTCGTCGTGCCGTTCGGGATGGGGAGGGCGCCACAACAGCTCTCGTGCATGGCTCCTGTGGCGCCTTCTTCGCCGACGCCACAGCTCCGTCCGCCGTTGTACTGCGTGCAGCTTCGCCCGTTGGCGCAGTGCTTCGTGTCGTCGCAGCCGTCGAGCGTGCAGTCCGAGTGCGCCGCGCACGACTTGCCGACGTCGCACTTCGGCGCGCTCGTCGAGGAACCACCGCAATCGACGTCGGTCTCGTCGCCGTTCTTCACGCCGTCGGTCGACGTGGGAGCTTTGCATGTCTTGGCGGTGGGGTCGCAGACGTGGCTCTCGCAATCCTCGGCCGTTCCACACGTCTTGCCAGTGCCGCAACGAGGTGCGCCGGTGGTGGAGCCTCCGCAGTCGACGTCGCTCTCGTCACCGTTCTTGATGCCATCGAGGCCGGTGGGGTCTTTGCAGATGCCCTCGATGCAGTTCGAGGTCGTGCAGTCGCCGTTCGCTTTGCACTTCTTGCCGATGGTGCACTTCGGCGCACTCGCTCCACCGCAATCGACGTCGGTTTCGTCGCCGCTCTGCACGCCGCTCGTCGGTGCGTTCGGCCCGTCCTCGCCGTCTTCACCGCCGATAGTCCCGGTACATGCGGTGACGCATGCGGTGACCATCGTGACGATCGCGAGCATGGCGAGCATCACTCCGCAAGACGCCTGCGGTGCAGACTTCTCTCGGAGACACGGGCTCGTGGGAAGGCGAGGCAGCATCGACGAGGACTCTACGATGCCACGGCCGTATGCATTCGTCCCGATTGAACCGAGTGAAAAAGAAAGGCCCCCGAGCCTTGCGGCGCGGAGGGCCTTTTTGTCTCGAACTGGTTCGTCTGCTTACCAGCCTACGAACCAGTCAGTGACTGGAGCGTCACTCCTTCGCGTCGCCTCGCGCGAAGATCGACGCTACGTAGTTGAGCACGTCGGTGGCGCTGACTTCGTTGTAACCGAAGTTCTTGATGAGGCGCGCCTTGATGATGTCGATCTTCTCCTGCGTGTCCTTGTCGACGACGGCGGAGACGAGCGTCTTCAGCTTGATCGAATCTTTCTGGTCTTCGAAGAGCTTCAGTTCGAGTGCACGGCGAAGGCGATCGTTCGTGCTCCACTGGAACTTCTTGCCCTCGACGGCAAGCGCGCCGATGAAGTTCATGATCTCGCGCCGGAAGTCGTCTTTGCGGTTCTCGGCGATGTCGATCTTCTCTTCGATCGACCGCATCAAGCGCTCGTCCGGCTCTTCGTCCTGGCCGGTGTAGCGGTTCTTGACCTTCTCCTTGAGGGTGAAGGCCTTGATGTTGTCGATGTAGTTGGCGGCGAGCTTGGCGATCGCGTCTTCGTCCGCGCTGATGGCGCGCTGGACTTCGTTCTTCACGATCTCTTCGTACTCACGCTTCACGAGACCGATGATCTCCTGGAAGCGCTTGCGCTGTTCGTCGTTCGTGATGAGCGAGTGGTGGCGGAGGCCCTTGTCGAGCTCGTTCATGACCATGAACGGGTTGATGGTGCCTTCGCCCGTGTCGTTCACGAGCGCGTTCGAGATCTTGTCCTGCACGTAGCGCGGAGAGATGCCCTCCATGCCTTCGCGCTTGGCTTCCTTGCGGAGCTCTTTGACCGTGTCCTGCGTGTATCCGGGGAGCACCTTGCCGTCGTAGAGCTTCATCTTCTGGATGAGCGACAGGTTGTGCTTCTTCGGATCCTCGAGGCGGGTCATGACGGCCCACATCGCGGCGACCTCGAGGGTGTGCGGGGCAATGTGCTTGCCCTTCACCTTCTGAACGCCGAAGTCCTTCTCGTAGATCTTGATCTCTTCGTTGAGCTTCGTGATGTACGGGATGTCGATCTTGATCGTACGGTCGCGGAGAGCCTCCATGAACTCGTTGTTCAGGAGCTTGCGGTACTCCGCTTCGTTCGTGTGACCGAGGATGACTTCGTCGATGTCGGTCTGAGCGAACTTCTTCGGCTTGATCTTCTTTTCCTGCGAAGCGCCGAGGAGATCGTAGAGGAACGCGACGTCGAGCTTGAGCATTTCGACGAACTCGACGATGCCGCGGTTCGCGATGTTGAACTCGCCGTCGAAGTTGAACGCGCGCGGGTCGGAGTCCGAGCCGTACTCGGCGATCTTCCGGTAGTTGATGTCACCGGTGAGCTCGGTCGAGTCCTGGTTCTTCTCGTCCTTCGGCTGGAACGTGCCGATACCGACGCGGTCCTTCTCGCTGAGGACGAGACGACGCACCCGGATGTGGTGCGAGATCATCTTGCCCCAGTCGCCCTCGTACTTCGTCATCAGGTTCTTGAAGATGAACCGGCTGGCGGGGTCGAGGTCACCGTCGACGCGGACCCTGAACTGATCGTTCGAGAGGCCGAGCTCTTCGATCGCGCGCGCACGCCACTCCGGCGGGATGAGGCGCAGCGGCTCTTCGTTCATCGGGCTCGGGAAGCGATCGGCTTCCTTGCCGGCGAGCTCGGTACCACCGAGGTTCACCCAGTCGAACGAGTAGAGCGCGCCGTCGGGCGAGCGCGAGTAGTACTCGGTGCCCTGCTTGAGGAGGCGCGCGATCGTGCTCTTCGACGAGCCGACGGGGCCGTGAAGGAGGATGACGCGCTTCTCGGGGCCGTAGCCTTCGGCCGCGGCCTTGAGCACGTGCACGAGCCGCATGAGCGGGATGTCGAGGCCGTAGATGGCGTTCGCACCGCCGTTCAACTCGTCCTTGAAGAAGTTGTATCGGGTCAGCTTCTTCTTGTTGTCGATGTACTCCTCGGTACCGAAGCTGATGATCATGTCGAACAGCCGCTGGTACGCGTTGCGCGTCACTTGCGGTCGCTCGCGCACGACCTGGAGGTACTCCTCGAACGAGCCCTCCCAGTGCAGCTCGCGATACAGCTTGAAGTCCTGCATCGCGCCGATGCGTTCGATCATTTGACCCGAAGTCTGCGCCATCTCGTCTCCTTCGCTCCGCGCCGTCTTGGCTGCTCTTTGGCGACTTCTCGCGCGCGCGCCTTTGGTTTCGCGTTTCCCGTGTCCGTTTCGCGTTTCTCGCGTTCGCTCTCGCCGCGTTCTTCTTGTCCGCGTTCGTTCGTGCAGCATCACGATACCACCGCGCATGCGGCTCTGCGCACGAGGATCATCGCTCGCGCTGAGGCGCGAGGGAAGCGGCGAAAAACCACCTAGATGTAGGGTTGCGCGCGTGGTGTGCGAGTGTTTACGAAGGAGCTCGGGGGTAGCTCATGCCGAAGGGCGAGATGGTCGCGGTTGTGTTTGCGATGGTGCTCGCGGGAACGGCGTGCGTTCCGCACGCGACACATCATCCGGCCGCGTTGAATGGACAGTGCACTCTGCGTACGATGGATGTCGCGCTTCGACCGGGCGACAAGGCGGAGCCTTCGCCGGTCACGATCTGCCGGTACGATGACGACGACGAGTACGAGACGTTCGTGAACGAGCCGCCGGACGTCGGTCGCCGTCAACTCTCGGCGTCGAAGTCGGTGACGTACATTCCGCTCGACGAGTGGAAGGCACCGTCGTCGGTCCAGCAGTTCGAAGCCAAGCAGGCGCGCGCGAAGACCACGGACAAGCCCTGAGGGGAGATACGTTCGACGTGGCGCCGCGATCCTCGGCCGCCATTCGAACGAACGCTGTCGAACGTACGGTCCGCGAACGCTCGGGTCCTTCTCGTGGAAGGGAACGGCTGAGTGTGACACCGAACGTGACCGGCCATGCAATGCGGCTCGGCCTTCGCCGAGTCCTCTTGGACCTTCGTGGACTCCGTCCAGCGAGGCTGGACTCCGTGCACTCCGGTTCAATGCGGCTCGGCCTTCGCCGAGTCCTCTTGGACCTTCGTGGACTCCGTCCAGCGAGGCTGGACTCCGTGCACTCCGGTTCACAGTTGTGACGTATCCAATCGGGCACGGCCGCAGGACCGTTGCGCAAGGCTTCGTCACATCGTCAGGACACGGATGCATGTCGGACAAATCGTCCCGCATGCGTACGCCTCGGAAAATCTGGGAGAATCGCTATCGAAGAAGCCGAAAGCCCATTATTTTTGCGTAAGGTTCCTTGGAAACCAGCCGGTTCCGTCCAACGGTACAGGACGGCTCATCGATTGCACCCAAGGGCCACAGAGCGAGGCGAAATGGGCACCGGCGGTTTTGGCATGCGGAGGTTTCTCGGACAGGGCGTCACCGCCCTCGTCGGAGTCGTGGGGCTGCTCGTCATGAGCGGCTGCGGCCCCGCTCCGGGCTACGAGCCTCCTCCTCAAGTACCTCCGCCGTATGCGGAACCCGTGCCGCCGGGCTACTCGCCGTCGTCTTCGGGCGGAGGCATGGCCGGCGAAGCGACGGGCGCTCCGTCCGGGCCATCCAATGCGGGCTACGCCTCCGACGAGATCGCCATCGGCGCCGACACCGACGAATACTCGGACACGGATCCGAGCGCGCTAACGGACTTCCGTCCTGCGCTCGACGGCCACGGCGAGTGGGTCGACGACAGCGCCTACGGCACCGTCTGGGTTCCCGCGGAGAACGAAGTCGGGAGCGATTTCGTTCCCTACGTCAGTGCGGGCCACTGGACATACGACGACACGACCAGCTGGGTTTGGGTGTCGGACTACTCTTGGGGTTGGGCGCCGTTCCACTACGGTCGCTGGGTCCACGTCGGCCGTCGCGGCTGGGCCTGGATCCCCGGACGCGTGTATTCGGGTGCGTGGGTCGTGTGGCGCACCGGCGCTCCTGGCTACGACTACGTCGGTTGGGCGCCCGCGGCGCCTGATTGGTACTGGTACGGTGGCACCGCCGTCGCGTGGTCGTTCGGTTGGTCGCCGTACTACTACTATTGCAACCACCACTACCTGTACGGCCCGGGCCTCTACGGTCACGTCTATCACGGCCACGGTGCGCGCGATTACGAGGCCCACACGAGGCCGTACGTGCCCGCGAGTCCGAGCACGAACGCGCCGGGTCGTGTTGCGGCGAACCCGACGGTTGGCAACGGCAGTGGAACCGGAGGTCGCGTCGCAGCCTCGCCGCGCGTCGGTGCCGGCCTCGCCGCACGCGGTCCGTCGCCGGACGAGATCGGCATCAAGCGCGATCAGGTCGTGGCTCCTCCCCGCGGAAACCGTGAGCTCGATCGTGCGCAAGCGTTTGCCTCGCCGCGCACGGCAGCGCCGCTCGGTGGATCCACACCGAGCGCAATGCGCCCGAACGCGATGACCGCCTCGCGCGCGCCGGATGGTAGCCGCTACGGGTTCGGTCCCGGAAAGCCGGTCGATCGCGACATGGTCGTGACGCCGAACCAGTTCGACTTGCGTGGTGGCGGCCCGCACAACCCGGTCGTCTCCTCGCGTATCGACCCGGTCGCGCGTGCACCGCAGTACCAGCAGCCGCAATACCAGCCCGGCGCCGGTCCGCCCGTCGCGTCCGGTCCGCGTCCGTCGTCGTCGACGGTTCTGCCGGAGTATCGGTCGAACGCGAACGCGCGCATGGCGACGCCGGGTCTCTCGGACGCGAACCACGAGAACTTCCCTTCGGGGGCTCAACGTCCAAACGTCCCGGCTCCGAGCGCGATCCGTCAGGCTCCGTCGATGACGACGCCTCCGACGATGCGTTCGGCTCCGTCGATGACGGCTCCGCCAACCGTGCGCTCGTCGCCGCCCGTCGCGTCGCCCTCGCAACCGACGTTCCGCTCGGCTCCGACTGTTTCGGCACCCACGTTCCGTTCGACGCCGAGCGTCTCCGCGCCGGCGATTCGCTCGACGCCCAGCACGCCTACGTTCCGTTCGACGCCGACTGTTTCGGCGCCTCGTCCTTCGACGCCGACTGTTTCGGCGCCTCGTCCTTCGACACCTTCACGTCCCTCGGCTCCCTCGGCTCCCGTGCGCAGCGGGGGCGGAGTTCGCAGAAGGTAGCTGACGCATGGCCTTGTTCGACTCGTTCCATCGTGCCTGTGGCGCGCTCGTCCTGCTGCCGGCAATCCTTGCCGCGTGCGTGATCGTCGACGACGATCATGATCGCCACCGTCACTACGATCGCGACGACCGTGATCGGCCAAGCGAACCAGACACGACCTCGCCCGCGCCGTCGCCCGCACCCAGCGGCACGACCTCACCCTCGTCGGCGATGCTCGTCGAAGTCGACACCGATCAGGTGATGAACGCCGATCCGGGGCAGGGCGTAGGCGTCTTCATCGAATACGCCACGGGTGGGAAGTGGCATCTCTGGTGGACGTGCGACACGGCTCGCACTGGCCAGGATTGCGATTTCGACGTTCTCGCGTCGGTCGAGTCGGGCGCGATCACCAACGTCGATGCAACGAACCTCACCGGGGGCAGCGCCTCCACCGCGAACCCCAACCAGGTCGAAGCGCGCATCCGCACGACAAACGAAGTGCACGGCATCAGCTTCACCACGAACCCAGGCGAAGTGCTGACCGTCCAGGCCTCGGTGAGCGGTATCTCCGACGGCTCGTTCCTCTTCTTCGTGCAGGACGGTCAGGTGAACGGCGGCTTCCCGGGCGTGCTCACGAACCCGCTGAAGCTCAAGGGCAAGACGCCCTAAGCGTTCACGCATCGACGCGTCGATTTGGTCGACGCATCCATGGTCCGCCGCGTCCGCCGCGCCTACGATGACGGCGCATGCGCGTCGTCATCGGTCTCGGAACGAATCTCGGCGATCGGCTTGCCACCATGCGCGAGGCCGTTCGTCGAATTGCGACCTTCGCCGACGTCGTGTCGCGCTCGCACGTCTACGAAACGGCGCCGATTGGCCCCGACCAGCCGGACTACCTCAATGCGGCCGTGCTCGTCGAATGGCGCGGCACGGCGCTCGATCTGCTCGATGAGCTGAGGCGCATCGAAGCCGATCTCGGTCGCGACCGCGAAAAAGAAATGCGCTGGGGACCGCGCACGATGGACCTCGACATGCTGTGGATCGACGGACTCGTCGTCGACGAGCCGCGCCTGTCCGTTCCGCATCCGCGCATGCACGAGCGTGCGTTCGCCCTCGCTCCGCTTCTCGACGTGGCGCCGGAAGCAACCAACCCACGCACGAACGAGCACTACACCCTTCCCGATGGGCAAACGGTGACGCGCTCGAATCGCTCACTTTGAGGCGAGGCGCTGGAGGCGTCCTAAAGGCCGAACGCGCGAAGCTTCTTGTGGAGGCCTTCGCGCGTGATGCCGAGCGCCTTGGCCGCCGCAGTCTTGTTGTTCTGGTGCTCGCGCAGCGCCTCGATGAGCAGCCAGCGTTCGACCTGGTCGACCATCTCTTTGAGCGTGCCCTTCGTGGGGCGGATGCGCTCGACCATGCCCTCGACCTGTCGCACGCGCGGCGAGAGCATCTCGGGCGTGACGAAGCCGCCCTCCTCGATCTGGATGCAGAGGCGCTGCACTTCGTTCTGAAGCTCGCGCACGTTGCCCGGCCAGTCGTAGCTCTGGAGCAGCTCCATCGCTTGCTGAGAGAAGCCGCCGGTGGGGCGACCGAACTCGGTCGCGAAGCGATGCAGGAAGTGCTCGGCGATGAGCGGAATGTCCTCGCGGCGTTCGCGAAGCGGGGGAACGCGGAGCGGGAACACCTTGAGGCGGTAATAGAGGTCCTCGCGGAAGCGGCCTTCGGCGACCTCCTTTTCGAGGTTCCTGTTCGTCGCGGCGACGATGCGGACGTTGACCTTCTTCTCCTGCGTGGCGCCGATGGGGCGAACCTCGCCCTCTTGCAGTGCGCGAAGGAGCTTCGACTGGAGCGACAGAGCCATCTCCGTCACTTCGTCGAGGAAGAGCGTGCCGCCGTCGGCGATTTCGAAGAGGCCCTTCTTGTCTTCGTGGGCGCCGGTGAAGGAGCCTTTGCGGTGTCCGAAGAGCTCGCTCTCGAGGAGCGTCTCCGGCATGGCCGCGCAGTTCTGACCGACGAAGAGGCGGTCTTTGCGGTTCGAGCGGTAGTGCACGCTCGCTGCGACGAGCTCTTTGCCCGCGCCCGTCTCGCCCTCGATGAGGACGGTGACGCGCGTGTTCACGACCTTCTCGAGCTGTTGCAGGAGATGCTTCATCGGAGTGCTCTGCCCGATGATCTCCGGGGCGCCGCCGCTCTTGCTGCCCGAGCGGCGCTCCTGCTCCTTGGTCTTGAGGAAGGTGTTTTCCTTCTTGAGACGCTCTTCGGCGGCGCGGAGGCGCTTCACGAGCCGCGCGTTCGCGACGGCAAGCGACGCGTTGTGCGCGAGCACCGCCATGATCTCGAGGTCGCCGCTGGTGAGCACGCCGTTCGCTTCGCGGTTGTCGACCTGAATGACGCCGAGGATCTCTTCGCCCTTCCACAGCGGGATGCCGAGCGTCGAACGAATCTGCGCGCCCATGAGCGATTCGCTCTGGCCGACTTCGCGCGGGGCGTCGGCGGCGACGACGGCGGCGCGCTCGGTCACGACCTTGCGGAAGACGCTGCGCGTGATCGGTACGGGACCGCTCGGCTGCAGGCTCCGCTCGCTCGGGACTCCCGATGACGCGCCTGAAGATTTTGGCGCGAGTTCACGGCCGATCGACGATGGATTCCTCACACGCGTGAGCACGGGCACGTAGCCTGCCGCGTTCGCCGACCGTGCGCTGTCGTCGTCGTCGTCGCGGAGGACGATCGTGACGTGGGTGGCGAGCGGAACGAGCGCGAAGCTCGACTCGCAAATCGCCACGAGGACCTCGGAGAGATCCTGCGCGGCGCCGATGAGCTTCTGCGCTTCGTAGAGCGCGCGCAGGCGGTGATCGTCTTTCTCGACGATCGTCGCCTGCGGCACGAGCTCTTCGATCTTCTTCATCGCGAAGACGCGCGTGTCGCCTTCGTCTTCGCGGATGGTCACGCCGATGTGGACGATTCGGTCCTGCGAGCCGAGCTCGATGACGTCGCCGTCCTCGAGGGAAGCCTCGCGATTGCGCGAATCGTCGAGGGCGAGTTTCTGCGGGCCCTGATCTGTGTGCCTCAGGATCGCCGTGCCGTTCGTCGAACGCTGGTCGACGAGCACGTAACGATCGCCCGAAAAGACGACCTTCGCGTGCTCGCTCGACACGTGCGTGTCCGACACGACGAGGTCGTTGCCTTCTGCACGTCCGATACGGACGACGTCGGAGGTGGGCTCCAACGTCGTCCCCGTGCGTTCTCCGCGGCGGACCTCGAGTCGAATCACGGAACGCGCGACCGGAGCTTCAGCGCGATCTTGTAGACTTCGTCCGTCGCGGCGTTCACGCCGGCGGCGCGATCGGCATCGACGATCTTCTCGAGCTTGTCGGCCGAGGCCGCGTCACCCTGGGGCGAGAGGTGGTCGATGGCTTCGACCATGGCGAGGCGGACCGAGCCGTCCTTCACCTTCTCGACCTTCGCGACGAGGTCCTGCTTCGTCTTGTCCTTGCCGTAGATGCCGGCCATCCACGCGGCCTTCACGTGGCCCATCTTCGCCGCCGGCGGGTTCGACGGAACCGGCGTGTCGAGGATGCCGATGTAGCAGTCCGCGTTCTCCTTGCACTTCTCGAGCGAGGCGGACGCGCTCTTGAACATGTCCTTCTCGATCGCCTGGCCGGGGATCTTGTTGACCGCTTCGCCGACGGCCTTCTCCTGGGCGGGCGTCATCAGCTTGATGGCCGCCTGGAGCGCCGCGGGCGGCATGGCGTCGGCCGCTTCGCCCTTGGCCGCCGCCGTCTCCTTGAGCAGCCAGTCGGTGAGGGTGGGGTCGAAGAAGTTCGCCGCCGACTGCGCGATGATGGCGTGACCGTTGCCACCGCCGAGGAGCGAGATGGCGGCGTTCGGCGGAACCTTCGCGTAGGCGTCGAGGTACGCCTTCACCGTCTTCGCGTCGCTCGGGAAGTGGGTGAGGTCCGTGGCGAGGATCGTGCGGTTCGAGTCGTTGTCCGCGTTGGCGAGGGCGTCGAGGATCGCGTCGCGACCTGCGGTGCGCGAGATGTACGCGATGGGCTCGGCGACGCGCGGGATGTAAGCCTTCTCCGGGTAGGCCGCGGCGAGGCTCGCGAGGTCGGGATCGGATCCCTTGAGGCCGGCGATCAGAACGGGCTCGCTCTCCTTCGGCATCTTCGAGAGGGCGAGACGCACCGGGAAGATGAGGTCCGCCTTGGCCGGCGTCATCAGCACCTTCACGAGCGGCTTCACGGCGGGCGTGAACTTGAGCTCACCGACGAGGCGTGCGCTCGTCGCCTGCCAGAACTGGATCTGGTCCATGCCCTGCGACGGATCCTTGGGATCGGTCACCGGCGCGGAGAGCTTCTCGACCGCCTTGGGGCCGTACGAGGGGTGCTTGACCACCATGACGGCGTTCTGGAGGTCTTTGACCAGGTTGATCGACTTGGTGTTCTTCGACGGCTGGAACTTCGCGAAGCATTCCCAGAGGGCGTCGATGAGCGCCTGGTCAGTCAGCTTGCCGGCCTGCGCCATGCGCGTGGTGCCCTGGGCGGCATACTTCACGTCGTCGTCGCTCTTGCCGGGCTCGTGATCCTTGAACGCCTTGGCGAACGCGGGGGCGGCGCGGGCATCGCCCATGTCACCGAGCAGCTTGATGAGGTCTTTGCGCGTCTTGTCGTCGAGACCGCCGGCCGTGTAGGCCTTGGCGAGCGGCTCGACCGCGTCGTCGAGCAGCTTCTTGACCTTCTCGTCCTCGCGGTTGTTGTTCACCGACGACATGGCGTCGTTGAAGAACTGATCGAGGCGCTTGATGGCAGGTGCGCGCTGGGCGGGATCGTCGAGGCGCTTGACCCACGTCTTCGGGTCATTCTCGTCGGCGCAGGCGACAAGACACGAGGCCGCGAGAACGACCGACGTCGCGACGGCAACATGCGAGCCTGATGACAAGATGCCCGTAAGCCGCGAGGCGAGTCCAAACCCGAACGCCGAAGCCTTCTTCATTGTGAGCGATCTCCGTCCTGAGAAGGTCCGAGGAAGATAGAATCCCCCGGTTTTTCCGAGCTGGACGGTACCCTTCCCGTGGTTTCAGTGTCAACGTCCGTTCTCGGTCCCCTCGCGGCCGACGGGGGAATCGCGGCGAAGCGTGAGGAGGCGGGCGGGGGCCGCGCTTACGGAAGACGCAACGCGTAAGGCGAAAATTGAAGCGGGGGAGGAACGCTCGCCAAGGAGCTTGGAGCCGTGCTCCGGCGCTGGTCGAGATGAAAGGGCGGGCGCCAACGAGCCAAGGACCAAACGCGTCAGGGCCAAGCGCGCCAAGGGCCAGGCGCTACCTCGCACATCCTCTCGCATCACGTCCCGTTGCGTCTCGCATCACCCCGCTGCGTCTCGGTTCGAACGCTCGGAGCGTGAGCGCGGCCGTGATCACGTCGCTGGTCGATACGCCGCGGTCGCCGTCCTTCATCGCTTCGCGAGTCGTCTTGCTCCCACTCGCGCGACGCCGCGTCCGAAGAACCTGACCGACGTGGTGGTCAGCCCATCCCGGATCGTGGCGTTCCCACGAACTCCGACTCGCGCAGATGGCCGAACGAGTCGAACGAGTCGAACGAGTCATGACGCGACGCGGTCTTCGGTTCCAAGCGTCGTTCCGTCGTCGTCGTCAGAGGTGAGGTGATGAGGTGACGGATTTCGATCGCCACCACGAACGAGCGTCGAGCAGAGCGCCGAACCGAACGGATGGTGGGATTGCTGATATCGATTGGGCAACGCGCTCCTCACGAAATCGGATTCGGCGACGACAAGGGGTCAGTGCTGTACGTTGTATAGCGAGCGATGCTGATCGGGAGTGTTATCCCGATACGAATCCAACCCCGCTCCGCGCGCCCGAACGGCGAAAAACTGAAAGATGGAGAAAGACGGAGATCGAAGACGAAACGGGTTGGTGTTCGGTAGAAAGATCGTTCGGGTGAAGGTGGCCCGACGCCCATCGAGACTCGAGCAGACTCGAGCAGACTCGAGCAGACTCGAGCAGGCTCGCCGACGAACATTCTGTTGGAGTCACAATTCAAAAGCGGGGGGCCAACGGGGCAAGCGCACATAAGCCCGGTTGAGCCCGCATCGCTCGAACGCGAGTCGGATCTTGCCGATGACCAAGCGCCCGACCAGGTGCCCGACCAAGCGCCCGACCAAGCGCCCGAGAAGATTCGTGCCGCGTTGGCCGAGCGCAGTGGCGGTGGCCGACGTGTGCGCATGCATGGTCCCCGGCGAGGCGCGGCGAGGCTCGAAGGACGCGGTGCCTGAACGAGGTGGCGGACTAGCGGCTAACCGTCATGGAAGTTGGTTGGGAACTTCGACTTAAAAATTCGAATCTGATTTGTAGTTCTTTATTTCGTTCGTCGATATCTATTACGCTTGCTTTTGACTGCCCCCTGCTTGCTGGCCGGTTGCCAAGCGAGCGGAGGGTCCGTGCACGGGGAGGATTCCTCATGGTGACTTTTACGAAGCGCAACATCGTTGGCTTGCTGGTTCTCGGCCTCCTCGGCAGTGCGCCGATCTTGGCTTGCTCGGACGATTCGAAGGACGACACGAAGCCGGTTACGAGCTTCGAGGCGGGCGCGCCGGACACGAGCGACAACAACACCAACGCGTGTGCGGACGCGGCGGCTCCAGCCATCGGCGACTGCTCGACGACGAAATGCACGGCCACGCTCGGTGAGCCCGCCGTCTGCCGCAACAACGCCTGTGTGAAGCTGAAGACGGCGGAGTGCTCGCGGACGGTCGGCCCCGTCGATGACGAGAATGCCGTCATCCTCGGCGTCATCGCACCGATGAGCGGAGACACCGCCAACGAGGGAACGAGCGTCATCAACAGCATCGACCTCGCGCTCCGCGAGCTCAATCAGCGTGGCGTTCCCTTCGCGGACGCGTGCGCGAAGCCGCGCAAGCTCGCGGCCGTCGTCTGCGACGAATCCGCCGACATCCCCACGGGTGCCGAGCACCTCGCGAAGGATCTGCTGGCCCCCGCGGCCATCGGTGCACTCTACAGCGGAGACACCATCAAGGCGCTCGGCAAGGCCCTGCCGAACAAGATGCTGATGATCTCACCGAGCGCCACGGCCGCGCGCCTCACGACGTTCGAAGGGGCGACCGTCGACGGCGTTCGTCTCTTCTGGCGCACGTCGCCCTCCGACGTCATCCAGAGCGCCGCGATGGCCAAGGTTCTCGGCGAGCTCGAGACCTCCATCAAGGCGGGCAATGGCGGCAAGGACATCAAGGTCGCCTTCATCAGCAAGAGCGACGCGTACGGCCAGGGCATTGCCACGGCTCTCTCCGAGAGCGTCACGCTGAACGGCAAGCCGTTCAACGACCCCGCGAACGCCGCGCTCGTCGTCAACAAGTGCTACAACTCGTCGGCGTTCACGTCGCCGGATTGCATGGGAGATCTGCCCGGCGCCGTCAGCGCGACGCAGGCGCTCGACCCGGACGTGATCGTTCTCACCGGAACGAACGAGGCCATCACCGACTTCCTCGTCCCGTACGAGGCGCTCAGCGGGGTAAAGAAGCCGAGGTGGATCATTCCCGACGGCCCGCGCACCAACGACCTCACCAAGTACGCGAAGGGTAAGCCCGAGTTCCGCGCGCGCGTGCGCGGCACCGTTCCGGGTGTCGTAACGCCGCTCGCGCAGGACTTCTTCAGCTTCCGTTATTCGACGGCGTTCCCCGACAAGCCGGTTCTCATCTTCGGCATGGCGGGCGCGTACGACGCGACGTACATGCTCGCCTACGCCATCGGCGCGGCGGGCAACGCGGCGCTCACCGGCCCGGTCATCGGGACGAACCTCGCCAAGCTGATCGACGGCGCAACCAAGATCGACGTCGGGCCGGTGCGCATCAACGACGCGTTCAACGCCCTCACCGCCAGCCAGAAGATCGACATCAACGGCGCCTCTGGCCCGCTCTTCTTCGACAAGGACACGGGCGAGGCCCCGTCGGACATCGCCGTGTGGTGCATCGTCGAAGACCCGACCACGCAGGAGACGTCCTACAACGACTCGACGAGCCAACGCTACGACGCGACCGGCAAGACGCTCACCGGCACGTTCAAGTGCGAGTAACGCAATTGCCTGACTGAGCGACGCTCGCACTCGACGCGTCGAGTGGTCGAGTGACGTGAATGATGGCGAACGCGTGCTGCCCTTCGCGGGTAGTACGCGTTCGTCGTTTCTCTGCGGAGCGCTTCGATTCGTGCTTCAGTCCGCCTCCTTCGAGGAGACGACCATGAGCATGATTGACTGGAACGCGTATCGGCAGCAGCTCGGGACCACCATCACCGAGATCGCGAGGACCAGCCCCGACGTGATGAAGGGCTACCGAACGCTTGCCACCGCCAAGACCGCCGAGAGCTCGCTCGACGCAAAGACCCGCGAGCTCATCTCGCTCGCCGTTGCCGTCACGCTTCGTTGCGACGGGTGCATCACCACGCACGTCGAGCTGGCGCGCAAGAACGGAGCGACCAAGGAAGAGATTACCGACGCGCTCAGCGTGGCGATATCCGTGAACGCGGGCGCGGCACTCGTCTACTCGGCGCGCACGATCGACGCGTTCCACGAGGCCGAGGAGCAAGCCAAAGGCTGAACGAAGGGAGACGGGCGGCAGGTAGTGACATGTAGGCTTGCTCTGCGCTGCCGCTCGATGTCTTCGACGTCTCGATGACCTTGGTTTTTGCGGGGAACGTGAACGGCTGGGGGGTCCGCAGGCGGCCATGACGAACCTCGCCACCCCCACGCCTCGGTGTCGAGAAGGGGCCGCTCGTGACGTGCCGCGTTCGACCGGTTCGTAGGTAACGGCCGTCGCGATTGAAGCGCGCTAGACTCGTCCGGCGTGTGTTCGATCGCGACACGTCCTGGCTCACCGAACGCGCTTCGCGTGCGGAGCGGCGTGCCCCGGTGCGGACCGTGATCGACGGCCGCTATCGGATCCTCGCCACGCTCGGCTCGGGCGCCATGGGCATCGTCCATCGCGCGGAGGACGTTTTTCTCGAACGTCAGGTGGCCATCAAGGTCATCGATCCGATGGTGTCGACCGACCCCGTCTCGGTCGAGCGCTTCAAGAAAGAGGCGCAGGCGCTCGCGCAGATTCGCCACGACAACGTCGTCCAGGTCTACGCGTTCGGCCCGCACGACCTCTCGTACTACTTCGCGATGGAGTTCGTCGAAGGCGAGAACCTCGACGAGCTCATCGCTGCGCACGCGTCGCGCGGCACTACGATCGATCTCGAGCGCGTCATCGGAATCGTGCGCGCCATCGCGAGCGGTCTCGACTCGGTCCACGCGCGCCAGCTCGTTCATCGCGACGTCAAGCCGAGCAACGTCGTCATCGAGGCACGCACCGGGCGTCCCGTGCTCATCGACTTCGGGCTCGCTCGCCGTCGTAGCGTTTCGAACCCGCGCATGTCGATCACGGCGGGCACGCCTTCGTATATGGCGCCCGAGCAAGCCATGGATCTCGATGGCACGCGCACCTCGCCGCGTGCCGACATCTACGCCCTCGCGGCGACGACCTTCGAGCTCCTCACCGGGCGCCCCGTCTTTGAAGGCAAAGACGTGTTCGACGTGCTGGCCAAGCACCTCAAAACACCGCCGCCGAATCTCTCGTCTCTCCGGCCCGAGCTCGCGCCCCTCGACAGGGATCTCCTTCGGGCCCTGTCCAAAGATCCGCTCGCTCGCCACGCGAGCGCTGGTGAGCTCGCCGCGGCGATCGAGATCGGCATTCGTCGCGCCATCTCCACGATTCGCGTGCGGCCGCAGGGCTTCGAAGAGCGCGTCGTCCTCCTCGAGACCGAAGAGGGGCTGCGCCGCCAGATCACGCGCGTCGTCACCAAGTCGTTCGAAAAGCTCGGACGCAATGCGCGCGTCGAGGCCGCGGTCACCGCAGCGAATGCCGTCTTCGCGCTCGGCGAAGAGACAGCGCTCGTCATCATCGACGACGAGTGTTCGACCGTCTCGGTGTTCGAGCTCGTGGAGGCGATCCGCAGCGTTCCGAATGCGGTGAACACCGGGATTCTCGTCCTGAGCCGCCAATGGCCCACGCTCCGGCCCGCGCTTGCTCCGCTCGGTGTGCACGAGGTCGTACCGAAGCCCGTGAACGCCCCGATGCTCGCGGACGCGATCGAGCGTCTCCTGACTCGTCGCTCACGACTCTCGGGCGTGGTCTCGGGCTGAGCCGCCCTCGATGCGCGCATAGAGCGCGGGCAGGAGGCCGAGCGTCAGCACCGTGGCGGTGACGAGACCGCCGATGACCACTGTGGCGAGTGGACGCTGCACCTCCGCCCCGGTGCCCGTGGCGAGGGCCATCGGCACGAAGCCCACCGATGCGACGAAGGCCGTCGTGAGCACGGGACGGAATCGCTCGCGCGCCGCGAGCCTCGCTGCTTCGAGTGCGGACCTCCCTTCCTTCTCGTGGGCACGCGCCGCCGAGAGGAGGACCGTTCCGTTGAGTGTGGCCACGCCGAAGAGGGCGATCATGCCCACGGCGGCTGCGATCGAGATGGGCAGGCTTCGCGCCCAGAGCGCAAGCAGACCTCCGCTGGTCGCGACAGGCACGTTGAGCAGGATGACGAGCGCCGGCTTCGCACTGCCGAAGGACATGTAGAGCAGCGCGAAGATGACGGCGATGGTGAGCGGTACGATGACCGCAAAGCGCTTCGCGGCGTGGACGAGGTGTTCGTACTGCCCCGACACCTGCACGTAATAGCCGGAGGGCCGCTCCACCTTCGCGAGCTTGCGTTCGAGCTCTGCGACGAAGGAGCCGAGATCGCGTCCGCGAACGTTCGCTTCCACGAGAACGCGCCTTCGCGCTTGCTCGCGACTGACGATGGCGGGCCCCTCTTCGTCGACGACGTCGGCAATGTCCGAGAGAAGAGCGGAGCGGCCGCCTTCGAGCACGACGGGCATGCGATCCAGGCCATCGCCCGAAGCGAGCGACGATCGGGTGCGAACCTCGAAGCGCCGCTCGCCTTCGACCAACGTTCCTACGTGCCTGCCTTCCCGGACGGACTCGACCGCCGCTCGAACGTCTTCCACCGAGGCGCCGGCACGCGCTGCCTTCCATGGATCGGGGCGCACGGTCGCTAGCGGCAATCCGGCCGTCTGCTCCACACGCACGTCCGCTGCGCCTTCGATGGTGCCGAGCTCATGGACCACGGCCTGGGCGATGCGTCGGAGTGTGGCGAGGTCGTCGCCGAAAATCTTGATGCCGACGTCGCTCTTGCTGCCGCCGAGGAGCTCCTGCGTGCGCATCTCGATGGGCTGCGTCCAGCTGAAACCGGTGCCGGGAAGGGCGCGGCGAAGGCGCTCGTCGAACTTGGCCACGAGCTCTTCGCGGTCGTGCGCCGTCACCCACTCCGAGCGTGGCACGAGGATGACGAAGACGTCGCTCTGCTCGACGCCCATGATGTCGGTCGCGACGTCCGGGCTGCCGGTGCGCGAGACGACCGTGCGAACTTCGGGGAACTCGCGAAGCGCGGCCTCGACGGCGGTCGTGCCCTGGATCGCTTCGGCGAGAGAGACGCTCGGCGGCCTCGTGACCTGCACGACCAGGTCGCCTTCTTCCAGGCGCGGTACGAACTCGATGCCGCGACCCCAACCTGCCACTACTCCCACGGCCACGAGAACGATGGCGACCACGATGGCGAACGAGGGGCGGGCGAGGGAGCGCTCGAGGAGCGGCTCGTAGACCTTTCGCATCTTCCGTACGAGCCACGGCTCATGCTCGTGGATGCGCCGCAAGAGCAGCGAAGCGAGGGCGGGAACCCACGTGAAGGTGAGAACGAGCGCCGTGCCGAGCGCGAAGAGCACCGTCATCGCCATCGGCCGGAACATTTTCCCTTCGACGGCTTCGAGCATCAGGATCGGCACGTAAACGAGGCCGACGATGAACACGCCGAAGGCGATCGGCTTTCCGACCGCCGCGGCCTCCCGCTCGAGCGCGTCCTTGGCCACGATGCGATGGACGGCCATGGAGGCAAGCGCTCCTTCCACCACGACCACGGCGCCGTCGACGACGAGCCCGAAATCGATGGCTCCGAGGCTCATGAGGTTGCCGGTCACGTCGAACACGCGCATGAGCGCGAACGCGCCGAGCATGGCGAGCGGAATGGTCGTGGCGACGACGATTCCGGCGGCGACATCCCCGAGGAGAAGCAAGAGGACGATGATGACCACCACGCCGCCTTCGAGCAGCGAGTGCTTCACCGTCGCGAGGACGCGGTCGACCAGGGTGGCTCGATCGTAGAATGGCTCGATAACGGCACCGGTGGGCAGACGCGTGCGGATCTCGCGAAGGCGCTCGTCGACCTTGGCGACGATCTCGTGCGCGTTGCCTCCCGCGATCATCTGGACCATTGCGTAGACGGTCTCGCCCTTGCCGTCGGCCGTGGCTGCCGAGAGACGGAAGGCGACACCATCGCGAACGTCGGCGACGTCTTTCACGAGAACCGGCGTCCCGCCATGCTTGATCGCCACGACCTGCGCAGCGACCGAGTCGACCGTGCGGTACTGTCCGTCGAGTCGAACGATGGCCTGCTCGCCGCCTCGCTCGATCGCCCCACCGCCGCCGCTTGCGCCGCCTTCGAGCAAGCGCATCTCGACGTCTTTCGGAGTCAGGGAATGCGCGACGAGATCGAGCGGCCGAAGGCGCACTTCGATCTGCCGCGTGTCGCCACCCCACGCGTTGACCTCGACGACGCCGGGAACCGTGCGCAGTGCGTAGGCGATCTCCCAGTCGAGCAGCGTGCGGATCTCCGCGGCGGTGTGGCCGGGCCAGCTCACTGTGAAGTGAAAGACCTCTCCGAGGCCGGTGCTCATGGGGCCGAGCTCGGGCTCTGCACCTCCGAGCACGGCGGCGCGTGCCGCGGGCAGTCGCTGCGAGACGAGCGCGCGCGCTTCGAACAGAGGCTGATCGTCGTCGAAGATGACGGTCACCGCCGAGACGCCCGCGCGCGAGGCGGAACGAACCTGCGTGGTATGCGGGAGTCCCGCCATCGCGAGCTCCACCGGCCGCGTGACCATCGACTCCACTTCGAGAGGCGAGAGGCCTGGAGCGGCGGTCAGCACCTGCACCTGGACGTTGGTGATGTCCGGAACGGCGTCGATGGGGAGTGCGAGGTAGCTGCGCGCGCCGATGAGCGCGAAGAGCAGCGTCGCGAAGATGACGAGCCCGCGATGACGAACGGCGAGCGCGACGAGCGCGTGAATCATTCGAGCTCCGCGCGCATGAGCTCGCCCTTGAGTAAGACCGCGCCGGTGGTGGCGATGCGGTCGCCTTCGGCGAGGCCATCCTCGATCGCGGCGTCTTCGTTCGTGACCCGACCAAGTCGAACCACGCGTGCCACGAAGGCACCGGACTGACCGGCGGTCACGAACGCGGTCGGTGCGCCGCGAACGTCGATGATCGCGCTTCGCGGCACGACGAGCGCCCCATTCTCTTGCGCCCCGGCGTCACCGCCTTCGGACGTGAAGGCCGCGTCGACGAACGATCCCGGCGTCACGATCGGGCAGGGCCCTTCCGGGGCGATGCGAACGCGTTTTGCGCGCGTCTTGTCGTCGACCACCGCGAGCGTGGCGATGACGGCGCCCTTGCACGCCGAGCGATTCGTCCCTGCACCGCGCGGAAAGAGATCGACCTTGGTCCCGACGCCCGGAGCGGGCGCAGAGGGATCCGTCCAGCGCGCTTCGACGACGACGCGATCGTTCGACACCACGCGGAAGAGCGTCTTCTCGGGGCCGACCGGCGCGCCGAGGGACGTCAGGCGTTCGACGAGAACGCCGTCGATCGGGCTGCGCAGCGGAACCCGCAAGAGGAGCGCGCCGTCGGCATTGCCCGGCTCGGGAATGCCCAGGCTCGCGAGCAGGCTTCGCGACGCCGCGACGTCCGCGCGTGCCGTTTCGAGCTCGGCGAAGGCCTCGTCGATGGCGAGGCCGCTGGTGGCGCGATCGGTCTCGAGTGCCTTCTGGCGATCGTGCTTTCGCGTCGCGGCTACGAACCGTGCGCGCGCTCGGATGGCGTCCGCGCCGACGCGCGCGGCTTCCGGCGAGTCGATGGTCGCGATGACCTGACCGCGCTTTACCGCTTCGCCGTCGCGCACGTCGATGCTCGCCACGCGGCCGGCGACGAGCGCTCCGACTTCGGCTGAACCGTTCTCGCTCGCGACCGTCTCGGCCGGCACGCGCACGTCACCCTTCAACGGTCGGCGTGTAACGGGGGCTGTCGTGATTCGACCTTGATCGAGGAGCGCTCGATCGACGCGAACGAGGCCGGGCGGGTCTTTGGCGCCGGCGTCGTGTTCGGTGGAGGGAGTTGCCTCCGAAGCGTGTGCCTCGTCCTTGCGGCAGGCGACGAGTGACGCGCCTGCGAGGAGGACGGGAGCGAAGAACCAAGCACGATGGATCATCGGGCAGCCTCGTCGAGCAGAGTTCCGGTCGCCGTGCCGTAGCGAATGTCGGCACGCTGCACTTCGGCGCTCGCACGGGCGAGCTGCTCTTCCGCCGCGACGAGCCGCTGCCTCACGATCAGAAGCGACGTCATGTCGGCCGTTCCCGCGTCGTAGCTCGAGCGTGCGAGTCGCACGGCCTCGCGCAGCGAATCGACCACGCGCGTGCGCAGGGCCGCTTGCACCTCGCGCGTGTGGAGTCGTTCGTGCTCGGCCAGCGCAAGGTCGTGGGCTACCTGCGCGCGTACACGCGTCTCGGTTGCCTCGGCCGCCGAGAGATACACTTTCTGCCGCGACGTCTCGAAGCGAGACGGATCGAGGACGGGCAGGGGAACGGAGAGGGTTCCGAGGAACACTTGTTCGCCCTGGCCTTCGCGCGCGAAGGTCACGCCCACGCCGAGCGGAGGGCTACCGTAGGCGCGTGCGAGCTTGACGTCGGCCGCTGCGAGATCGACGCGCGAGTGCGCAGCCATGGTTGCGGGATGTTCGCGGGTGGGCGGGCGCTCGCGCGCTGGAACTTCGGCGATGGCATAGAGATCTCCGCGTGCCACGACGGGAACGTTCGGCACCTCACCGAGCGCGAAGTTGAGGCGCGCCGACGCCTCGAACGTCATGCCTTCCGCATCGCGGTTGGCGATCTCGGCCGTGCCCACCTCGGAGTCGGCGACGGCGCCTTCGACCGGCAACGAAACGCCTCGGCCGACGCGCGCCTTCGCGACGCGAGCGATGTCCTGCGCATCGGCGTACGCCAGCGCCCGCAAACGCACGAGCTCTTGCGCTTCGAGCAAGTCGACCCAGGCGATGGCCGCAGCGCTCGCCCCGTCGAGACGCACGCGCTCGAGCTCGCTTCGGGTGGCGCGGCCCATCGACGAGCTCACCGCGGTGCGAGCCGAGCCGAGACCGTGGATCGAAAGGTCCTGGAACACGGAACCGCTGATCTCCAGGCCGGACCCGAACGCGCCTTCGCGACGCCCCGCGCTCACCTGGGCGCGCGGAGCATACGAAAGCGGCGTCTTCGAAGCCGAGCCTAGGGCGCTGACCGCGGGCAACGGCCTTCGAGCCTCGGCCACGAATGGATTGCGCTCGGCCCCGAGCCGCAAGGCATCGGCACGTCGGACCTCGAGCGCATGCGCTTCTTCGGCCTGGTCTCGTTCCTGCGCTTCCGCTCGCGAGGGCCCGAAGACGAGGGCCAGACACACGGCCAGGCACGTCACCGTCGCCCCCGCGCGTTCCATCGTCGTCATCTGGGCTCGACCCTAGGGGCGGGACGGCGGAGCCGCATCGGGCATTTGTCGGACGCGAACGGCCCGAAGAGCGCTATTTTCTCCTCGTGAAATCCCGGCCCGGAGAGAGTCGCTACGCGTTCCTCCGTGCCGTCATGCTCGGCGCCCTCGCGGGGTTGGCCTACGCCATCCTCAACAACGCGATGGACTACTGGCACAACCGCGGCATCGTCGCGCGCGCCTTCGTCGCCCTGCACGACATCGTCGACGACGTGATCCCCATCGTGGTGGGCGCGCTCCTCGGAGTTGCCGTCAGCTACGTGCGACTGCGCTCGCAGCTCGCACGGGAAGAGCGAAGCAAGGCCGAGTCGCTTCGGGCACGGCTCGAGCACGTGGAACGTCACCAGGCCGTGTGGGTCGTCGCGGCCGCCACGCTCCACGAGCTCAAGAACCCGCTCCACTCGATGGGCCTGCTCGTCGACGAGCTGGAGGCGAGCTCTCCTTCGGATATCGAGGGCGTGCGCGAGCTCTCCACGCGGATCAAAGAGCAGATGGACCGCACGCTCGTTCCGCTGGCGGCACTCCGTGAGCTGGCACGCGCGGAGAAGCGTCCGGCGACCGACGAGCCCATCGCGCAGGTCGCCGAGCAAGTGGTCGGCGAGCTGCTCGTCGTCAGCCGGACGAGCGGCATCGAGCTCAGTCTCGAAGGCGAGCTTCCACCCACCGCCCGTGCCGACGCGAGCTGGGTGCGCATCATCCTCGAGAATCTCATCGGCAACAGCCTCGAGGGCATTCGCGACGGCGGACGCGGTCGTCGTATCGCCGTCCGTCTCGAGCATCGGGGCGACAAGAACGCGGTGCTCGTCAGCGACGATGGCCCTGGCCTCGCTCCGGAGATGGGCGAAGCGCTGTTTCGTCCGCTCGAGACGTCGAAGGATCGTGGCCTCGGTCTCGGCCTTCCGATTGCGCGTGCCCTCGCGCGAGCCATGGAAGGCGATCTCTCCTGCGCAGCGCGGCCCGGCTGGTCGACCACCTTCGAGCTCACGCTCCCGGCAACGGTGTCATGACGGCGCCTCGTTCGCGAAGGCCCCCGCCGCCCGGCGCGAGCGATCAGCCGGTGGTGCTCCTCGTCGAAGACGAGCACGAAGCGCGAGCCAGTCTGGCGCGGACGTTCCGTCGTGAAGGCTTCGGATGCATCGAGGCTGCCGATGTGTCCTCCGCGCGTACGCTCCTCGCCGAGCAGGTGATCGACGTGTGCGTCATCGACCTCGTGCTTGGCGACGACGACCGCGGCGGCATCACCGTGCTGCAAGAGGCGAAGGAGATCGACGCGTCGCTCCCCTGCGTGCTCATCACCGCCTTTGCCGACGTCACGCGTCTCAAGCGTGCCTTGAATCTGGGCGCGTCGTACCTCCTCGAGAAGCCCTTCCGCGCCGCCGAGCTCGTGGGCGTGGTGCGCACGCTCTTGCCGGAGCGTCGCGATCTCGGCGGGCTGGTCTCACGCGCTCTTTCGCGCGCCAACCTGACCGCGCGAGAAGATCAGATCGCGCGGCTCGTTCTCAAGGGGCTACCGAGCGCGGAGATTGCCTCGGTGCTCGGTACCAGCGACAAGACGGTTCGCCAGCAGCTCTCGCGCATCTACGAGAAGTGCGGCGTGTCGAGTCGCGCCGAGTTCTTCCACTACGTGTTCCCGTTCTGAACGGGCGCAGGCACCGACTCAGGCGGCGGCGTGAATGGGCTGCGTGCCTTCCGGCGCACCCTGCGAGACGGGCGCAGGCGTCGCTCGGAAGATCGGCGTTCCGATCGGCAGGACGATGCGGCCCGCGGCGTTCGCGAGGACGAGCGAGAACGCGATGTAGAGCGACGTGGCCATCAGAACGACGGTGCAGAGCGCGATGGGCATGGCGAAGGCCTGGCTATGCAGGACTTCGCGCAGGATGCGACACGCATAGAGCAGGTCGATCTCGAGGAGGAACACGAAGAGCAGGCGCGAGAAGAAGCCGAACGCGTACGTCATCACGAGGAAGATGACGAGGAAGCAGCAGTCGACCGCGAGGATGACGGCGCTGTTCGGAACCTTGCCTTGCGAGAGCTCCGAGAGCGCCCACCAGTTCATCACCCAGTTGAACGAGAACGTGGTGAGGAGCGTGCCGCCGAGGCCGTTCTTGTTCGCGAAGCTCATCATGCCCGCGAGGAACTGGCAGCCGGCGCCGAACAGCAGACAGAACCACGCCGTCGTTCGCAGCGCCTCGGCGGTCATCGCGCTCTGGACGCCGAACGCGACCGGGAGGAGCGACGCACAACCAATCGCAAGGCCGAAGAGGCCGAGCGCGGTCGGATCCGCAAACGGAAGGACGGCGGGAACGCTAGGCCCGACGGAGGAAGAGGCGTTGCTCGAGCTCTGCACGCGCGTGTCCTAGCGCGAGAGTTCGAGGTTGTCAGGTCGCGGACCGAAGAAAAATTGTGCGGTGCACAACTGACGGAAATCGTTGAGAGTCTCGAGGCTTGTTCCGCGTCTCGAACGAGGATCAGCCGATGATCATCGCTTCGCTGAGGAGGCGGCCCTCTTTGAAGCGACGCAGGTTCCAGCGCTCGAACATCGGCACGTGGGTGCCCTTGACGATGTGCTCGGCGATCATCTTCCCCATCACGGGCGCCATCATGAAGCCGTGCCCCATGAAGCCGGACGCTTGGTAGAAATGCTCGACGTCGTCGACGGCGCCGACGATCGGATTCGCGTCGGGCGTGAGGTCGTAGCAGCCTGACCACTGGCGCAGGACCTTCACCTCGCCGAGGACGGGGCACGTCTCGACGAGCGCCTTCGCGTAGTGGCCGAGGAAGGCGTAGGAGCTCTGCTGGTCGATGCCCTCCGGCACGTGCTCTTGGCCGATGCCGCCGACGATCTCGCCGCGCGTCGATTGGCTGAAATAGAGGCCGTTCGTGAGATCGGCGACGAGGGGCTTGAGCCACGGCTTGAGGGGCTCGGTCGAGCAGATCTCGTGGCGGTGCGGCTTGTTCGGCAGCTCGACGCCGAGCATGCGCGCGATCTCCGGCGACCACGCGCCCGCGGCGTTCACGACCTTGTTCGTGCGGATCGTGTGGCTCTGGCCGTCTTCGAGCGAGCGGAGGTGCACCGCTTCGATCGTGGAGCCGTGGGACTCGAAGCCGGTGACCTCGGTGAACGTGGCGATCTCCACGCCCAGCTTCTGCGCGGCCTGCGCGAAGCCCCACACGAAGGGCCAGGGGAAGACCACGCCGTCGTCGGGGTTGTAGGTCGCCGCGACGATGCCGTCGGTCGACAGCTCGGGGACGATCTTCTGCGCCTCGCGGGCGGTCAGCATGCGCGTGGAGAGGCCACACTGGTTCTGGAGCTTGCAGCTCTCTTCGAGGGCGCGACGCCGATCTTCGGTACGGGCGAGGAACAAGTAACCGCCCTGGCGAAGCCAGACGTTGATCTTGAACTCGCTCGCGAAGTCCCGGCACATGCGGATGCTCTCCTGCATGAGCCGCACGTTCGCTTCGCTCGACCACTGCGCGCGAATGCCACCGCCGTTACGGCCGCTGGCGCCGCCGCAGAGGTAGCTCTTGTCGACGACCGTGATCTCTCGCACGCCTTGTCGCGCGAGGTGATACGCGATGGCCAGGCCCATGATGCCGGCGCCGATCACCACGACTTCTGCACGATCTCTCATCAGCGACTCTCGGGTGAGCTCGCGAGGCGGAATCGTTCCACCGCCTTCGCGTGAAGAATGGGATTCGAGCCGAGCAGGCCTTGGCCCTGATCGACTTCTCCGCGGTAGTCGAACGGAACGCCACGTGCGTCCGTCAAAATTCCCCCCGCGGCGCGCACGATGGCGTCGGGCGCACACGCGTCCCAGAGTTTGACCCGCCCCTGCGAAGGATGCGCGAACATCTCGAGCTCGCCGCTCGCGACCTTCACGCCCTTGAGCCCGGCGCTGCCGACCGTCACGAGCTCTTTCGCACCGAGCGCCGTGAGCTTGGCGTCCAAGCTCTTGCTTCGCTGAAAGCGCGAGACGGCCACGCGGCAATTCGCCAGGTCGGTCTCGTTCGAAACATGCACCGGGCTTCGCGTGCCGTGCTCGTCGATGACGAACGCGCCGATGCCTTCGGCGCCGAGGTACGTCTTGCCGAGGGCGGGGAGAAGGACGATGCCTGCCGTGGCGCGCCCTTCTTCGGCGTAGCCGATCATCACGCAGAACTCGCCGTTCTTGGCGATGAACTCGCGCGTGCCATCGACCGGATCCACGAAGAACGCAGCCGGAGCGCTGCCGAACCCCTGGAACAGCGACGGATCGCTCTCCTCGGCGACGATGGGAACGCCTGGAAAGCCGCGCGTGAGGTGCTCGAGCAGGAGAACGTTGGCTTCGCGATCGGCGCGCGTGACCGGATCGTTCGGGCCTTTGAGCTCGGCGCCGACGTCTTCTTCGGCGTAGACGCGCATCACGATCTCGCCGGCCGCCTGCGCCGCGCGCAGCAGCTTCTCGAGGAGCTCTGCAGCGTCCGGTCGAGCCGGTGGAGTCGGTGGAATCGGTGGAGTCATGTGCGGATGCCCACCCGATCGAGCGTCCGAGGGAGCTGGCGCAGGTCGTCGTCCGGCAGGTAGCGCGGACCGCCGCCCGTCTCGCGGACGAGCTGCTCGAGCTGCTCGACGGTGCGTGCACCGAGCACGGCGCTCGAGACGAGATGGTTGGCGAGCACGAAGCGGACGGCCGCGCCACGCAGCGTGTGCACGTCGCCCTTCACGAGGAAGCGGATGGCGTCGAGCTGTCCGAGGCGGTGCTCGAGCTCCATGCGCGTCCAGCGATCGTTGCGGTGATCGCCTTCGGGGAACTGCTTGTCCTTGCTCCACATGCCGGCGAGCAGGCCGTACGCGAGGACACTGCGTGCGAGCACGCCGCAGCCGGCGACCATGATGTCGCCGGAGAGGCGATGCAGGTCGAGCGACTGAACGAGGTTGTAGGGCAGCTCGATGACCTCGGCGCCCTTGTCGATCGCTGCGCGCGCCACGTCTTCGTCGCCGGCGCACACGCCCCAGTGGGCGATCTTGCCGTCTTTCTTCAGACCCGCGAGCGCTTCGGTGGCCTCGCCGAGGTAGATGGCATCGGGCGTGGGATGGTGGAGAAGGAAGACCGGGAGCGTCGAGATGCCGAGGCGCTTGAGCGACCGCTCGACCGACGTCGCGAGGTAGTCCGCGGCGAAGCACTTGCGTGCCGGATCGGTGGTTCGATCGACGCCGCCCTTGGTGACCACGACGAGGTCGGGGTGATCGGCGAGAACACGGCCGACGAGCTTTTCCATGCGACCGCCGCCGTACGCATCGGCGGTGTCGATCAGGTTCACTCCAATGTCGATCGCACGACGGACCACGCGCTCGGCGTCTGCGTCGTCGACCTTGCCGTAAGCCTCCCCGCCAAGCCCCCACGTTCCGATGGAGAGCTCCGAGACGACGAGACCGGTCTTGCCGAGGGGTCGTTTTCTCAAAGCAAAGTCGTTCTTACCAGGCGGAGCGGGGGGGCGAAGCCCCCTTGTGTCGGATCGCGACCATCCGTCGCGGGAGCGATGCGAAGAGGCCAACCGAGCGAAGCGACCGACGAGTCGAGGCGCCTCGACTTGACGTAGGGCAGGAAAGGGGCGATGGCTGGGCCGCTCACTGTCGAGCTTCTGGAGGACCCAATGCGCAAAGTCTCGTTTGGTTTGGCTCTCGGCTTCTTCGCATGCGCGCTCGCGGCGTGCGGTGGCGAGACCACGCAAGAGCCGAAGGCCCCGGTCGCTCCGGTGGCAACCACGCCCGCTCCTGCGCCGACCGCAACGGAGACGGCCAAGGTCGAAGCGCCCAAGGCTCAGCCTTCGCTCGCCGAGCTCGAGCAGACCGCTCTCAAGTCGTATTCGGAGGCGATGAACGCCCACGACTCGAAGAAGCTCGCGGCGCTCTACGCGGACAGCGCGGTCGTCAACGTCGCGGGCACCCCTGCCGAAGTGAAGGGCAAGGACGCGATCGGCGCCCAGTACCAGAAGCTCTTCGATGCCTTCTCGAACTTCAAGATGGCGCCGAGCCGCGTGCTCTCGAAGGGCGACATCGTGATCGTGGAGTGGGCCTGGACGGGCACGCACACCGGTGAGATGGGCGGCATCAAGGCGACCGAGAAGCCCGTCGGCTCGGCTGGCGCGGACGTCTTCTGGTTCACGCCCGAAGGCCTCATCAAGCAGCAGCACACGTACTATGACATGGGCACGATCATGTCCCAGATGGGCGTGTCGAAGCAGAAGGGACGCCCCGTCCCGACGCTCGCGTCGAGCGTGCAGGCGGTGACGTCGACGGGCGCCGCGGACGAGGCGAAGAACCTCGAGGCCGCGAACAAGATGTTCGGCGCGTTCGAGAAGAAGAGCGAAGCCGACTTCCTCGGCAGCAGCGCGGAAGACATCGCGTGGGACGACATGACCCAGCCCGAGACCGCCAAGGGCAAGGCCGCGGCGAAGAAGTTCTTCGGCGAGATGACGAAGGCGTTCCCCGATGCGAAGTCGACCGCCACGAACACCTGGGCCGTCGGCGATTTCGTCGTCATGGAGGGCACGTTCACGGGCACGCACAAGGGTGCGTTCTTCGGCGTCCAGCCGACGAAGAAGTCGGTGAACATGCACGGCCTCGACGTCGTTCAGTTCAAGGACGGCAAGATCGTCAAGGGCACGAGCTACGCGAACGGCCTGGAGATGGCCATGCAGCTCGGCCTCGTTCCTCCGCCCGGCGCGAAGCCCGCTGATCCGAAGGCTGCGCCCAGCAAGGACGCGAAGCCGGCCGACAAGGCGGCAGCTCCCAAGGCCGACGCGAAGGCGCCCGCCAAGAAGTGAGTCGACTCGCAGCCCACGAGGTCCGCTCCCATTCGGTGCGGACCTTCGTGGTCGCGAGTTTTCAGCGTGGTGCCTGGATGCTCGAGCAGTTTGCGTCGAGGCACACCACGCGACCGTCGAGCAGTCGGTAGGACTCGAAGTGCTCCTCCGTCGTGGTCGGCACGGCGTGGAGGTCGACCTGGAGAACCGGGCCGCGCGGCGTGTTCTCGATGCGGAAGTCGCGCTGATACCAGCGCTGCGAATCTCGGATGCCTGCATAGCCGACGACGTGTCCGCGAGCGCTCAGCGCGAGGACCTCGTGGCTGCCGCCGTTTCCGCACGGTCCACTTTGAACGACGACGCAGGCCCATTCACATGCCGGCGCATCCGAGAGGCGCACGGGAAAGCATCCGCGCACGTGCCAGAAACGTGAGGGGTGGGCCGTGATGCCCTCGACCACACGTTCGACCGACGGCGGAGGCTCGGCGCGTTCGCACGCGGGGGAGTCGAAGACGACGTCGAGCGTCTCGGGCGATGCAAGCGGCACCGGCGCCTCGGCGCGCTGCGCGCACGCGAGCGCAACGACGGCGATCATCGAGCCGGCGACGAGGTCACTTCGCATGAGGCAGCATCGCCCCGCGCAGACGATATGCCTCGAAGACCCCGAGGCTCGTGCCGGTGAGCTGGTCGAGGTCTTCTTCGACGCACGCGTCGGTCATGCTCATGGTCGGAAGGAGGGTGTCGGCTCCCGCGCGGCAGGCTGCGCGTCGTAGCTCGCTGGGCCACCCCTCGCGGTAGCAGACGTGGATCTGCGCCACCTCGAGCTCGGCGGGGGGAGCATCTTCGCAGACCGTGTCGACGACGTTCCCGTCCAGCACGACCGAACAGTTCCGCCGGATGACGTGAATAGGGCAATCGTCCGCCGATGGAGAGTGCCGCCGGATCACGTGCACGTAGACGTCGTCGGCGGGCCGCCGAATCGGCCGCACGTTCCCACACGCCGCGAGTCCGAAGACACACGCCAAGAGCACCGGCGACCGCTCCACTCTTCGTTTCTACGACGCGAGAAGCAACAGCCTTCCCTGGCCGCGCAGGCGTTTCGACGACGTGAGAAGTGGCCCGTGCCGTCGAGCCCGGCTCACTCGGTGAACCACCAGTGAAACGAGGTAAACGCGCTGTCGGAGGTCACCTCGAGTTCGCTCTTACCGTCGTCGAAGGTGTTCGCCGGGACGTCGAAGGACACCTCGGTCCACCCGCCTGGCTCGACCTTCACGCGCGCGATGGACTTTCCGGCGTGCTGGATGTCCAGCACGGCGTTCGACGAGACTTCGACGCGACCGATGCCGTGGAGCGCGCGTCCTGGCGGGGCGTGGACCTCGAAGCGCTCACGCGTGCGGTTGCTACGGCCGCCGTCGATGACCACGCTGCCATCGGGCGCGTTGCCTTCGGTCGCGACCTGCTCACCGTCGTGTGCACCGAGGAGCGCGTAATTGTGCTCCTGTTCGCTCTCCAGATCGGCCACGTCGATGGCATCGAGGATCGTGCCGGCCTTGCTCCATGGCTTCTCGCCCGTGCCGAGCAGACCCAAGCGTGCCTCGTAGACGCGCATGGTCTGGCCGCCGAGGATCGACGAGTCGGTGACCGTGGCCTCGTGCAGCGATCGCCCGAGCACCGCATCACAGGCCATCCATTCCGGATAGACGACGAAGTGCGTCGGCAAAGACGCCGGTGAGCTTTTCTGCAGACGCTCGTAGTGCTCGAGCCGCGAGCCTGCTCCGGCGACCCAGTAGCGGCCCTCGCTCGCGGTCGTGAGTCCGACGACGTCGAACGTCTTGCGGTTGCCGAAGTACGCGATTGCGCCCGTGTCGTTCACACCGACGCGCACGTCCTTCGGTAGATGCTTGTCGACCCAGCGACCCAGCTCGACCTGCTGGCGATCGATGCCGCTCGCCGATTGGGCGACGTCCTCGATGACCCAGTCGAGGCGCACCGCGAGCATTCCTGCGAAGCCGCCCGCGACGAGGGCGGTGGTGGCGGCGCCCGCATGTCGATCGACCCGGGCCACGAGCTCACCGGCCACCCGCGCGAGGCACGCGAGTCCCACGAACCAGCCCGTGGCGAAGGGCCAGAGATAGCGGAGGCGATTCCACAAGAACGTGACGTACGTGCACGGCACGAACATCGTGAGCGCCAGCACGATCACCACGAAGGCGCGGAACCCGTTCTTCGTCGTCGAGCCACGCCACGCGATGGCCACGAGCCCGGCGCACGCGAATGCCGCGCCGCCTTTCGGCAAGAACTCGCTCGACCAGATCTCACCGTTCAGGAGCGTCGTGACGAGGGTGCGCGCGTTGGAGAGCGAAGCGTCGGCGACAGCGTAATACGGATTGCCGGCGAGCAGCTTCACCTGCGCGGTGCTGGACGTCGTGTGTCCCGTGAGTACGAGTAGGAGCAGGTTCGGGACGAGCGCCGCGAGAGGGAAGGCGAGCGCCTCCGCTCGGCTCGTGAGTCCGGGGCGTCGCGGTGCGAGCGCCACGGCCAGACCGAGGACCAGAGACGTCACCGCGCCTTCCGGGCGGGCGAGGGGAGCGGCGACGGCGAGTGCCACGAGCCAGGCGAGCGAGCGACCCGTTCGGCTCTCCGGATCTTCGACCCAGTCGGCCCCTCGGCGGCTCGCATGCGCGATCACCCAGGCGAAGGGCACGACCTCCATGCCGCTCGCCGCGCACCAGGCGAAGCCGCCGAAGGCGAGGGTCATGGCTCCGGCGCCGAGCCCAGCCGTGCGCCCGGCGAGGGGCCGCGCGAGCCGATACGCCTCGTACGCCAGTGCGCCCAGCGCCACGTAAGAGAGTACCCACGCGGGCCAGAGCAAGGCCTCGCCGTGCCATCCGAACAGGTACGGGACGGCGAGGACCGCCGGCCAGAGGAAGCTCGTGGCGCCCGTCGAAATCGGCTCGCCGGCCTGGAACCGGAACGGGTGCCCTTCGGCGATGGCTCGGGCGTACTGGAAATGGATGTACGCGTCGTCGAGCGTCGCCCCGGGTGCCCGAGCTTGGCGATCACCGCAAGAATCGAGGCACGCGCGAGCAGCGCGGTCACCACCACGAGGGGGAGGAAAGGCAGATACCGACGGACGCGCTCGCGCGACACCACGCGGCCGGAACCGTAACAGACCTTGACCGGCCGCGCGCACACGTCTATCCGCCGAGCGTGTCCGTTGCCCCGCCCGCCCCCGCTAGCGCCACGCGCATCGTCGAGAACGCCGAGAACGCCGAGAGCGTCCTGAACGGCGGGAACGCAGGCTCGCCGCCGAAGAAGCGTCGTCCGGGACCGTACGAGAACGCGCCGCGCTTGCCGCTCGCCTCCGAGATGGAGCGGGTCGACCTGCGCACGGTCGTGACGGGCGCCTGGACGGAGCTCGAAGTGGGGCCAGGCCCCAAGGCTGGCTTTCTCGTCGAGCGCGCAGAGGCAGCTCCCGAGGCGGCGCTTCTCGGTCTCGAGATCCGCAAGAAGTGGGCGGCCGTCGGCGACGCGCGTCTCGCCAAGCTCGGTCACGCCGCGCGTGCTCGTGTGCTCTGCGAAGACGCGCGGCTCGCCTTGCCGCGCCTCGGCCCCGACGGCTCCGTGAAGCGCGCCTTCCTCCACTTCCCCGATCCGTGGTGGAAGAAGCGCCACACGAAGCGCCTCGTCATGGGCGACGTGTTCCTCAACGAGGTCTCGCGCCTTCTCGAACCTGGCGGCGAGCTCTATGTCCAGACCGACGTGGAAGAGCGTGCAGAGCTCTATGCCGGCGTCGTCTCCCAGCATCCAGCTTTCGAACCCGCGGGAGACGAAGCGGGCTCGCCTCGTCTCGCCGACAATCCGTACCAAGCCCGCAGCCCCCGCGAGCATCGCGCGATTGCGGACGGTCTCCCCGTCTACCGTTTCCGCTGGACCAAGCGCCGCTAGCCTCAGGCTATCCGATCGAGTGCACCGAGCTTTTGCTGCGATGCCGGCACGAGTTCGATGGGTGACGCGTCTGGCTTCGATGGAGGCGCGACGGCGTCCGGCCTGAACATCCGCTCTTCGAGCGCTTCACGCAGAGAGGCGACGGCCTCGGTACGCGTGATGCCTTCGCCGATGGCATCGGCCTCGAGGCACTCGGCAGTCCAACCACTGACTTCGCGGATGAGGAGGTACGTGAATTTCATGCGGGCTTCGCCTTTCTATTCGTGGATGGGCTGCTTCGGATCGGTGCCTTCGTGGATCGGTTGCGGAGGCACCGGTCGGTGAATCGGATGAGACTTCGGGTCGGGGTTCACGCCCGGACGCGGATGCGGCTGCTGTTGGGGCTGCGGCGCATTCGGGATGGGCGCAGGCCCGATGTTCGGCGTCCCTGGCGTGGGATGAGCCGGCGTCGGGGCCGTGGGCGCAGGGACCCGAGGTTGCGAAGCGTTGCTCGCCATGTCCGAGCGGCCTGCACACATGATGCCGGCAACTCTCGGTACCAGGTGTGTCAGAGTGCAACATCGACGAAAGCCGTGAGCGCGCGGCTCGCGATGCGCTTCCCGTCACACCCTGAATCGTCTGGCTCGGCCGTGGTTCAGCTCGGCGCTGGTGGCGGCGAATGCGGCACGTCGTACGGCATGCTCCTCGCAGCGCTCACCTCTCGAAGGGAGTGTTGCCATGCTCTATTGGACGGCCGTTTTCTTCGTCATCGCTCTCGTCGCCGCCGTGCTCGGATTCAGCGGAGTCGCCGCGAGTGCAGCAGGAATCGCGAAGATTTTGTTCTTCGTGTTCCTCGTCCTGGGGGCGCTGTCGTTGATCTTCGGCCGCCGTGTACCGGCATGAGCTGACGGAGACGACGACGCATGCAGCTCTGCGCGGTCATCACCAAGGACGATCTCGCCGGGGTGATCCGTGAGATCACCCCGCTCGACGTGGAGGTCAGTCGCCGACCACGGCGCATGATCTCCTTGGGACGGCCAGGACGCGTCGAGCTCGTGCCCAGCGCAGGGCTGCGGGTCGCAGGTGATGCAAAACTCCGCTGGGAGGTAGCGGGACTTTCGATCCCGATCACCGTCAGGGCCTGGCAAATTTTGCTCAGGCCCTCCGTGGTTTTGCGTGATGGCGTGTACGTGCTCGCCTTCGATCCGGTCCTCGAAAATCTCGAGCTGAAACACGTGCCCGGCTTCCTCGACGAGCGCGTCGCGCCGACCTTGAACGAGGCCCTCACCTCGCAGCGCAAGAAGCTGGTGTGGAACTTCACGAAGACGCTCTCGATGCATCGGCCGCTCTCGGACAAGCTCTCGCCGAAGGTGAAGCTGGACGTCGCGCCGACGGGCGGTGAGGTGAACGTCACCTCATCGGCGCTCGAGCTGACGCTCCACTTCGACGGCCACGTCAACCCTCGCGACGCGGCTGCTGCGCGCGGTCCGACGTCGTCTCCGTCTCCGTCGCCTTCTCCTTCGCCTCGGGTGGGGTGATGTCGAGTAGCCCCGGATTCAAACAAAGGACGCTCGTGAGCGTCGCGCCCATGAAGATGATCTGGCTCGAGACGTAGATCCAGAAAGCCAGCGCGAGGACGCCTCCCGCGACGCCGTACGCCGAATATCCCGGCAGTCGCGCGAAGTAGAGCGCGAACAGTGTCTTGACGATGGTGAGGATGGTCGTCGTCAGCACGGCACCGCCAATGACCTCGGCGAACGGTGGACGTGAGCGCGGTAGGAAGTGGAACGCGCATGCGAGGACGCCGGAAATCAAGGCGAGCGACACGGCTTGCTCCATCGTGCGGAGGATCGCCGGCGTTGCCATGACGGGGGCTTGCTGGGCAAGCACGCCGAGCACGGAGCTCATGAACAGCGACACGAGCATCGTGAGGCCGATGCCGCCGACGAGGGCGAAGGCCGAGAGGCGTTCTTCGACCAACGCGCGCGCGGTACCGACGACGCCGTGGCCCCTCCTCGGTGGGAACCCCCAGATAAAATTGAGCGTCACGTCGAGTTCCACCATCGCGCCGCTTGCGCTGAAGAGGAGCGCGCCGGCGCCGATGACAGCCGACGTCCCGCGGACGGAGTGGCTCTGCTGCATCGCCGAGAGCGTTTGATCGAGCACGGCTCGCACGGGCGTGCCTTCGTCGGCCAGGGCGTCGAGCAATCGTATGCGAGCCGGCTCATCGCTGCCGATGACGAAGCCAATCACCGTGACGGTGAGAAGAAGCAGCGGAAAGATCGAAAACGTCGCGTAGTAGGCGAAGGCGGCACCTCGCCGAAAACCTTCGAGCTCGGTCCAGCGCTCCGCGGTCGCGACGAGCACACGAAACAGGCCGCGAGCGCGGAGCCGGAGCCGCTCGATCATCGTCGCGGTGCGCCGCCAGGAATCTGCCCGCGCTTAGCCTTTTCTTCGGCCTCGCGTAGCGCTTTGCCCTCGGGGCCTTCGAGAGCTTCCTCGGCCTCCTTGGCGAGCTCCTCCGATTTTCCCTCGCGCATCGACTGCTCGAGTCCTTGACGGTAGCGGCGCGTGGCGTCGTAGTTCCCTTCGCCGCTCTGGTCGCCCTGATTGACCTGAATGACGTTTGGCTTCGCTTTGTCCGTCATGGCGCGTTTCTCCGATGGTTAAGGTGGGCGCGTCCGCGCCGCAACAGGGTTGTCGAGCGTGCAAGGTGCACGCCTGCCTCAGCGCACTCGGTCGAGCCGTCGTCTCGGTTCGGAAACTGCTTCGCTCGTCCGTCGTGTCGCGCTTCCGCGTCATGACCTACAACGTCCACCGTTGCATCGGGACGGACGGCAAGGACTCGATCGCGTCGATTCTTCGCCTATGCACCGACGCCGAGGCCGATCTCATCGCGCTTCAGGAGCTCGATGCTCCGGAGACCGACGAAGACGAGGGTATCCACCACGCTCGAGACCTCGCGTCTCGACTTGGTATGCAGTTGCTGTTTTGTCGCACGTTCCGGCGAGGCGTCGGCTACTACGGCCACGCTCTCTTGAGCCGCTACCCCATCGAGCTCAAGAAGGTGACGACGTTTCCTTCGCCTCACGAGGCGGCTGAGCCGCGCGGCGCGATATGGGCACGCGTCACGCGCGAACACGGCAGGGTCGACGTGCTCAGCACGCATCTCGGAGTGCATCGTCGCGAGCGGGCGATGCAGTCGCTCGAGCTCGTCTCGAACTTGTGGCTGGGCAATCCGGATTTCGACAATCCGTGCGTCCTCTGCGGGGATCTCAACGCGGTTCCGAACGCGACGACCTACCGTCGGATTGCTGCGCACCTCCGAGATGCGCAGCGTTCGCTTCCCGGGCATCGGCCGCGCGCGACGTTTCCGAGCCGCCTACCGGTCTTGCGACTGGACCACGTCTTCGTATCACCGGACGTGCGCGTGCGAGCCATTCGCGTGCCCTACAACGGTCTCTCGCGCCGCGCGTCCGATCACTTGCCGCTCGTCGTCGACGTCGATCTCAATCCGTGACTTCGCCTTCGCCTTCTTCGGCGCCTTCTGCGAGCCGAAGCTGGAGGTTGTCGACGAAGTCACGCGACAGACGCTTCAGCTCGCCTCCGAACACGTCGCTGACGATCGCGCCGACGGTCGAGAACACGAGAAAGCGCGTCAGGCGCGAGCCGAGCAGCACGCCGATCCCCACGCCGAGAGCGCACGCGGCGACCGGGACCATGTAGGGCTTGTCGCGGAACGTCGTCTCCGCCTGGTCGCGAACGCTCTCGACGAAGTCGCGCACGTTCTCTGCGCGATCGCGAAGGACGTGGCTCACATCCTCGCGGCGACGAACGCGTACTCGTTTCGTTCCCTTGCCGTTGCCGTGCAGGTGGTTCATGTCGACTCTCCTTGGGAAGCAGCCTGAGCACAGCAAGCTGCGTTCCCACGCCCGTACGGGCCTCGTACGCGTGCTCCTGGGCGCGACGGCGAGACTCGAAGTGCCGCTCCCGCGTGGCGCAAGGCTACGAGGGGCCTCGCTGGCCCACGGTTACGGTTCTCGGCGAGTGCTCTCGGACGTGCATGGACTACGCGCATTTCGGTCAGCGCGGCTGCGACGCGCCTTCTTGGACGATGATCTCGACGCGGCGGTTCAGGGCGCGTCCTTCGGGCGTATCGTTTCCGGCCACGGGCGAGGTGTTGCCGCGTCCCTCCGCGCGGATGCGATTCGCTTCGACTCCTTGCGACACGAGGTATTCACGCACCGATTCGGCGCGTGCCTTCGAAAGCTCGAGGTTGCGCTCGTCGGTGCCTGTGTTGTCGGTGAATCCCTCGACCACGATCGGGTGACCCGGCATCTGCGAAAGCGTGCGGGCGACGGGCTTCAGGCGATCTTGCGCAGCGGACGAGAGGCTCGATTGGTTCATCGCGAAGAGGTCGGCGCCGGCGAGGTTGATGACCATGCCTCGTTCGTCTTGTTTCACCGACGCGATGCCGAGATTGTCGAGCGCCGTCTTCGCGCGCAGACCGCGTGCGCGTTCGGCGTCTTTTTCTTCCTGGAGGTTGGGTTGTTGAGCTTCGCTCTTGGCACGCAGCTCGGCCGAGGCCTCGTTGCCGGCGGTGCGCTCACCCTGGAGCTGCTGGATGGTGACGGCCGCTTGTTGGGCCTCGCGTTCCGCGATCGCCGCTTGTGCTTCGACCTCTGCGCGCTGGGATTTGCGGAGCGCGATGTAGGCCATGTCCCGCGTCTCGGGGGCGCCCGGTTCTTGCTGCTGCCGCTGTTCGGCGGTGTCGAGCGCCTTGCGTGCTTCGAAGAGACCCGCCGTGTTCACCTGCGCGGCGGCTCCGTTGGCGGCCTGCGCATAGGCCGCTTTGGCCTCGGCAAGCTCGGGTGGCGGCGCAACGGCTTTCGACGACGCGCAGCCAACGGCCGTGACGAGTGCGAGTGTGATGACGGAACCCGTGAAGCGGATCATGTTGTCTCTCCTTCGAGCGCCTGCCTTGCCGAAGGACCTCGTCACGGTCCCGGACCGAGCTCACGTGAGCGTTGGGTCTCGTCCAGACGCTTGATCTGGACCTCCGCATCCTGCGCCTCGCGCTTGTTCTTCGCCTCGCGCGTGAGGGCGATCGAGAGATTGGCGTCGGCCTCGGCCCTTGCGAGCAACCACGCGGCCTTCTCGTTCTGGCCTTGACCCATGAGCCTCTTCGCATGGGCAAGCTGTTCTTCGGCAGCTTCGAGGTGAAGCGTTGCCGTTGGCTCCTGCTCTGCGCCGAGCTCCCGCGCCGAACGCACGGCGTCCTCCGACGAGTTCACGCGCCCCGTCGGTGGAGCCGTCGACGCGCACGCCGCGAGCGCGAGGGCGCCAAACCAAATGACGAGTGTCGAGGTCTTCATGGGCTGTGACCTCCGCGAACGGACCCCCCGCCGCAGTGCACCGCTCATGCCGCAGCCCTCACGTTCGCGCTGTCGCGAACGCTCTCGCTCGTGCGACTTCAGGCCGTTTCAGAAGGCAATCTGTATGTGGAGCCCGAGCCCGAGCCAACCGTTGGCGGGGCCGTCGCTATTGCCAGTGATGAGGTGGTATTGAGCGTGCACGCCGATGTCGATGATCGGCAGCACGGTCAAGTCGAGCGCGAGGCCCCCGTCGACGGCCGCCGCAGAGCGTGAAGGTGCATTGTTGTTCTTCACGTGCCCGTAGCCGAAATGACCGAACAGGACCGCACGGACGAGGGCGCCGACCGCCAAGCGCCCGCCCACGACGGCGTCCCACATCTTCGGCGCGAGATCGCCGCCAAGTGAGTAGTAGCCGGCGGCGACCTCGGGAGTGATCGTGAGCAAGACCGCATCGAGCTCGTAGCCGAAGCGGAGCGCGCCGCCGCCGCCGGTTGACACTCGATTGGGCGTCAGTGGTACGGCGACTTCGCCGTCGAGCCCGAGCTTGGGCTTCGCATGGGCAGACGTGCTGGAGAACGTCGCGGCGACAGCGAGGGCACTCCCAACCAAGACGCAGGCGAGGGGATGACGAGCCACGACGCTCGCGGTTGCAAGCGGCACACCACGAGCGTTCGGCGTGCTCGAGCTCGCGTCCCGAAGGGTGCGGCGGGCTCGTGGCGGATCGCCCCGTCGACGCATCCGCGCGCAGGTGGGCCTTGGCCAATTGCATGACGTGCGGCGCGTACTCTCGCGGCATGTTCCTCGCACCGCGTCATACAAGGTCGCGCCGAGCATCGACTGGCGGACACTTGGGAGACAGCAATGGATCGCAACAAGACTGCCGATCCCGAACTGCCCATCATCGATTTGAACGACATCCTCCCGACGGCGCGACCTCGTGTCGTGGCGCCGTCGACCGATGCTTCGGCGGCGAAAGAGTGCTCGCCGGGCATGCCCGTGGCGGGAGATGTCATCGGCGGAAAGTACCGCGTCGATGGCGTGGTGGGACGTGGCGGCATGAGTGTCGTGTATCGAGCGACGCATCTCGAGCTCGATCAAGAAGTCGCGCTGAAGGTCCTCTCGGCCGCGGCGCTGGTCCTGCCGGAGTATGTCGTGCGGTTGAAAAGAGAGGCGCGCGCGGCCTCACGCATTCGGAGCGAGCACGTCGTTCGCGTCCGCGACGTCGGCGAGCTTCCTGGAACCCGCGTGCCCTATCTCGTGATGGAGCACCTCTCGGGTGCCGATCTCGCTGCGGTGCTCGTGCGCTGCGGGACGGTTTCGGTAGCTCTCGCTGCAGAGTGTGTTCTGCAGGCATGTGATGCGCTCGCCGAGGCCCATGCACTCGGCATCGTTCATCGCGACCTGAAGCCGGCCAATCTGTTTCTCACGAGAAGTGTCGACGACGCTCCCTGCATCAAGGTGCTCGACTTCGGCATCTCGCGAATGACGCGTCGCGAAGGTCTCTCGCCGTTGACCGATCCGGGGACGGTTCTGGGAACTCCGAGCTACATGGCGCCCGAGCAGATGGAGGCGTCCGATCGGGTCGACGCGCGTTCCGACATCTGGGCGCTCGGCACGATCCTCTACGAGCTCCTCGTCGGTCATCCGCCGTACGCAGGCGAGTCGCTTCCGCAGATTTTCATGAAGATCATGCGCTCGCGTCCGCCGCGTCCGTCTGCGGTCCGGAGCGAGGTCCCGCCGGCGCTCGACGCCGTCGTGGCGAAGTGCCTGGCAATCGACCCGAAGGACCGTTTCCAATCGGTGGCGGACCTCGCGTGGGCGCTTTCCTCCTTTGGTGGGAGTCGTTCGCGTGAGCGCGCCGAGCGAATCTCGCGCGTGCTCGATCGTCGTCGAATCGAAACGCCGGTCACGCTCGCATCGGCAACCGTGAGGCGACCGGGGAGCAAGCGTCGACGACGAGAGCGTGGCTTCGAGTCTCGCGGTCGGGGGATCCTCGTCACGAGCGCCATCGGCATACTGCTCCTTGCAGCAGGTGTGACGCTCGGAGGAATCGTCGCTTCCCGTGTCGTCGATCGACCCTCGCTCGTGGAGAGTGCGGCGAGTGAGCTTCGCGTCGCGCAGGGGGCCGTCGAACAAGAAGAGGCGATCTCGATCGCTCCGAGTCATCGACGCGCGCTGTCGAACGACGAGGCGTCGCTCACGACGCCGCACGGACGCGGCCCGCTCGTCGCACCGGCGGCGTCTCCGCGAAGACGTTCGCCCGCCACGGTCGATGCCGGATCTGCCACAGGCTCACCCGCGACGGGGATCTTCGCCACGCCTCGAAAGGAGTCGCTCGCGGCGATGCCAGAGTAGATCTGACGTCGGCTCCCGCGTAGCCATCGGACGAAAGTCTCGTTTGAACGCGGCGCGGCATGAAACTGGGTGCACTGCGTCGAGGCAGGGGCGACTCTTCGGAGTGGCTCGTCTGCCTCGTGGCACGCGTATCGCTCTTCGTCGCCGCGAAGCATGCTGAGCCCTCACGAGATCGAGCAGCGTGCGAGGGACCGTTTCGGTGAGCGTGCGATGTCGGCGCTCGTGCTCCTCGCAGACGTCAGTGCGGTTCTCGGGTCGACGCTCGACGTCGACGAAGCGATCGATGGTCTTCGCACCCTCCTCCTCAACCGAGGAGCAGAGGCGTGCAGTGTCGACCTCATCGCACAACGCGACCTACGTTACTGGTCGATGCTCGCACCGGGACCGGATCTCTCGGTGCCCCTGCGCGGTCTTTTCGATCGCGTCATCGCAACCGGCGAGTCGGTCGTCTTGTCCGGCGAAGATTCGGGAACGGGCCTCGTCGAGATGGCCGCGACGCTCGATCCCTTCGCGACTCTCCTCCGGGAACGAAACCTCGTCGTCGTTCCAGTCGTAGCGCGGTGCACCACGATCGGGACGCTCGCGGTTCTCGTTCGCGTGCCCGTCGCAGGCGACGTCTCGATGTTCGAAGAGCTTGGACGTCGGGTCGGCGCCGCGATTCGGACCTGTCAGCTCTATCGCGAAGCTGCGATGTCGATTGGTCGGCGCGACGAGGCACTCGCCTCGTTCGCACACGACCTGCGCGGACCACTGAGCGTGGTGGCGACCGTGCTGCGCGACCTCGTGGCGACTCCGCTCGACGACGGCGACCCCTCTTCACGTGCGCTCCAGGCTGCTCGAAGGGCGACCGAGCGAATGAGCGACCTCGTTCGTGATCTTCTCGACCTCGCGCACGTTCGCAGCGACGGCTCCTCGCTGCACGTCGAGTCGTGGGACCCACGCGAGCTCATCGACGAAACCGTCTCCACGTACGAGCCCTTGGCTCGCAAGCGGCGCATCGCGCTGCTCCGCGCCATCCCTTCGGATCTCCCCAACGTCCATTGCGACCGTGACCGGATCCTTCGCGTGCTCGCCAACCTGGTGGGCAACAGCTTGAAGTTCACGCGCGCGGGCAAGCACATCACACTCTCGGCCGACGTCGTGTCGGGCGCCATCGCCCTTCGCGTGATGGATGCCGGCGTCGGCATTTCTCCTTCGGAGCTCCCGCACGTCTTCGAGCGCTTCCGATCCGGTCACGAGGAAGACGGAAGCACCGGACTCGGACTGGCCATCGCCAAGGCCTTCGTCGAAGCGCACGGCGGACGGATCTGGATCGAGAGCGAGCTCGGGAAGGGAACCAGCGTGACCTTCACGCTTCCACGAGCGGACGGCATCCCCTCGGAGAAGCCCTCCGGTGTCCACGTCGTTCATCGGACGCGGTGAGTCTTCGTCGTGCTCGCCGGAGAGGAGCAACAACTGGCGCTTCGCCAATCGACCGAGAGGCTTGCCGGTCGCCACGCGGGCTCTTTGTGGCGCGGCGACGAGGTCAGGGAGGAGGTAGAAGCACTGGCCGGTCGCGAATAGCGAGACCAAGAGGCCCGCAGGTCGCCACAACGTGAGCGGCGTGTTCTTCGTCGCGCTCCAGCGCGACGCGCCGGAGGCGACGCGCCGCGTGCAGCCGGGGGTAGGGTCGCAAATAGCGAAACCAAGAGGCCAGCAGGTCGCCACAACGTGAGCGGCGTGTTCTTCGTCGCGCTCCAGCGCGACGCGCCGGAGGCGACGCGCCGCGTGCACCCGGGGGGAGGCTCAAAACCGGAGGTTTTGAGGGGGGCAAAGCCCCCTACTAGAGATTGAATTTGTGGCGGGCGGTGCCGTCGGCGACGACGCTGACCGTTGCGGTCTGTGTTTTTCCGTCGGCCGTCGTGCACGTGATTTTGTGAGGACCGGCGGCGAGCTCGACGCCAGCGACGGGCGTCGCTCCGCTGGGGGTGCCGTCGATCGACACGTTGCACCAACCGCCCGACGCACCGACGTTCAGCTTGCCTTTGCCAGCCGCGGCCGCCGGTTGAGGGGCAGGCGGGGCGATGGGGCGCACGACGGTGCCGTGGCGAGGGTCGGCGGCCTTCTCGAGGCTCACGTCGAGGTGCGTGGTCTCGAAAGGGGAGCCGCTGAATGTGATCGTATGATCCGCGTAGCCCGGAGCGCTCACGGAGAGCTTGTGGGCAACGCCGGACGTAATTCCTTCGATGCGTGGCCCCGGCACAGGCTTGCCGTCGATCGCGAACGACGCGCCCTGCAGGGCGGCCTCCGGCAGGACCTTCACGTCGACGACCGCGGAGCCCTTTTTCAGCGTGAGGCGAACGTTGCCCGCCGCGCCGTCTTTCAGAGCGAGCTGTTGCTTGGCCTGCTCGAAGCCGTCCATCGTGAGCTTCACGTCGAGCGGCACGCCGGTGGGAAGCTGCGCGATCGTGGCGGGCGTGACCTCGGGGCGGAGATCGCCGTTCAGCCAGATGGACGCGCCCGGCGGATCGCTTTCGATCGTGACCGCGCCCTTCATCACCGTCGCCGCAGTGCCCTGCGCGGGCCTCGCGTCGTCGGTGCTGGCGTCTTTCTTCTTCACCAGCAAGTAGCCCGCACCACCCGACACGGCGGCGAGGGCGGTGAACGCTGCGATGGCGGCGGCGAGCGTTCCCTTGCGCGGGCGAGCCGCAGGAAGGTCGGTGACGGTGCGGGCCGCCGCCGGCATGCTGAGCGTGCTCGCGGCGCGTGAGAGGCCGCTCGCGTCGACGTCGTCCGGCGGCGACGACAGCGCGTGCTGCATCTCGATGATGTCCGCGAGCTGCTTGCCCTGTAGCAACGCTTCCTTCTGCAGAGCGAGCTTCTCTTCGAAGAGGCCCTGCATGAACTGGTTGAGCGCGATGGTGGAGACGGCGATCTGGTGGCGACGGACGAACGCTTCGATGTCCGCCTGCATCTCGCGCGCGCTCTGGTAGCGCTCGTCCTTGTCCTTCGCGAGCGCCTTCATGACGATGGGCTCGAGATCGGCGGGATAGTCTTCGCGAACGTCGGTGGGGCGCGGGTAGTCGCGCTCGCAGATGAGTCGAAGCGTCTCGTACTCGCTCTGCCCCTTGAAGAGGCGCTTGCCCGTCGTGAGCTCGAAGAGCATGACGCCGGTGGCGAACACGTCGCTGCGCGCGTCGACAGGCTCGCCCCGCGCCTGCTCGGGCGACATGTACGGGACCTTGCCTTTGAGCTTGCCGCTCTTCGTGTTCTCGCCTGACCGGTTGTCGCTCTTGGCGATTCCGAAGTCGACGATCTTCACGTCGCCCGTGAACGTGACGACGACGTTCTGCGGGGAGATGTCGCGGTGGACGATGTTGAGCGGGCTGCCGTCGAAGTCGCGGCGCTCGTGGGCGTAGGCGAGGCCCGAGCACATGCCGAGGACGATCGCGAGCGCGTGTTCGATGGGGAACTCGAACACGTTCTTCTTCTTCATCTGCCGAACGATCGAGCGCAGGTCCTCCCCGTGGACGTGCTCCATCGCGATGAAGTACTGACCGTCGGCCTGACCGACGTCGAAGATCTGGACGATGTTCGGATGCGAGAGCGTCGCCGCGATGCGTGCCTCGTGCAGAAGCATGTCGATGAACGCGCGGTCCTGGTTCATCGACGGCAGGATGCGCTTGATGACGAGCAGCTTCTCGAAGCCCGCGACGCTCTTCTGGATGGCGAGGAAGAGTTCCGCCATCCCGCCCATCGCCAGTTTGCGAATGAGCGTGTACTTGCCGAAGCGATACGGGAGACCCGCCATGCTCGGATCGGCATTCGGATGGGCAATCGCCATGTGGCGCTCGGATCCGGGTACACCGCGCGCACCGTGCACATCGCTACCGACGCCGTTCGGCGGCAGAATCGGGTGCGACGGAGGCGCCTGGGACATCGCGAAAAAGCTAGTCTGCTGCTTGGTTACGGTCAATCCGCCGACGTCCCGGAGACGCAGTCTCAACGCGCCCGCTCCGGACCCAGGCCCGGGCCACCATCGACCCACTTCGTGAAGTTTTGTTGCGTTGAGCCCCTCGGCCGCCTCGGCCGCCATGCACCTGCGCTCGATTGCCCGGGTGCACGTGCGCGAAACGCCCGATGGTAAGATGGTGTATTCGTTGCATTCCTAGAGCGATGCGAACGGCGCTTACCACCCTCGCGACGTGTCTCCTCGCGGCGGCGGCCGCGACGGCGTCGCCCACGAGCGCCTGGGCTGCCGGGGTCACGAAGGGCCCCTGGGTGCAGCGGGTCACGGCGTCGACCGCGGAGATTCGCGTGGAGGTCCAACCGGCCCAGCCGGTCAAGGTCGAGCTCGAGATGCCTACGCATCGCGTCGTCGAGAGCACTGCTTCATCGCTCCACGTCATTCCCCTCGACGGACTCGAGCCCGGGAGCCGGTACGCCGCCAAGCTTCGCGTCGGGGACGTCGAACGGCCTTTCGCCTTCACGACCGCTCCGCGCGACGACGCTTCCGCATCGTTCCGTTTCATCGTGTACGGCGACAACCGGACGGACGACGCAGGGCATGCGGCGGTCGTCGCTGCCATCGCTCGCCATCCGACGGATCTCCTCGTCCACTCGGGGGACTTCGTCGAGAACGGCGCGTCGAAGGAACAATGGCAGGGATTCTTCGACGTCGAAGCACCGCTCCTTCGTGATCGATGCCTTCTTTCCGCTGTGGGCAATCACGAGCTTACCGATGGCGCGGGGACCGAGTGGGTGCGCTACTTCGGTCCGGCGAAGCCGGCCACGGTCGACGAGCTCGCGTCGACACACCGTTGGGGCAGCGCGCGCTTCTTCATGATCAACGGCATGGTGAACTACGGGCCGGGGCGTGCGCGCTCCTGGCTCGAGAATGCGCTGAAAGAAGCCGACTCCGAGCCCGGTCTCGTCTGGCGCATCGTCGTCGTGCATCACAGCCCTTGGTCGAGTGGGCCGCACGGAAACAACGCGCGCCTGCTCGATGCCAAGATCCCTGCGCTCCTTCGCGCCCACAAAGTCGACCTCATCGTGGCGGGGCACGATCACATCTACGAGCGCGGCTTCGCGGACGGCCTTGCTTACGTGATCTCGGGCGGCGGCGGCGCCCCGCTCTATCGGATCCGCTCGCGTTCGCCGTCGGCGCGCCGCGCCGAATCGGTGCACCATTTCGTCGAAGTGGAAGCGACGCCGAGCGCGCTGCGTCTATCTGCCGAGCGCGTCGACGGCTCGACGATCGAGCGATGCGGACTCGTGAAGGAGTCGAACGGCGCGACGTGGGATTGCGATGGTGAGCGCCTCGAGCCGGCCTCGTCGAAGCGACCGGAGTCCGACAAGGCGCGCGAACCCACGGGGACCCAGAGCGCTCCGGCCCCTCCGGCCACCGAGAAGTCGGCGCCGTCCACGTCGCGCTGTGGATGTCGAGTCGTCGGCGATTCCGCGTCGCACGAGCCGCTCGCACTCGTCGGCGGCGGCCTGGGCATCGCGCTCCTCTTCTGTCGTCGGCGGCGGACGAGGCATGCGATACTCCGCGCATGCGCCTCGCGCCCGCCTCGCTCCTGATTCGTGGTTCGTTCGCGCTCGCGCTCGCGTGCGCGGTCACGCTGCCGGCGTGCGCGACGTATCGCGATCAGCTCGCGCGAAGCCAAGTGGCCTTCGAGCAGAACGATCACGAGCGTGCCCTTGCGCTGCTCCGCAATATGGAGATCGATCTCACGCGGCTGACGCCGTCCGAGCGTGCGCACTACGCCTATCTGCGGGGAATGACCGACTACCGGATGGGCTATCGCGTCGACGCCCGACACTGGCTGGCACTCGCCAAGGCTTACGAGGAAGCTTCGCCCGGTGTGCTCCCTGCCGATTGGCGGGCACGCACGAGCGAAGCTCTCGAGGAGATGAATGGGATCGTGCAGGAGGGCGGGCTCAAAGCTCTCGCGGCCTCACAGCGGCCGGGCGAGGCGAGCGACACCGCGCGTCCGTCGAACTAGAGCGAGCGAGAACGCTGCGACTCAGCTTCTGCGAAGGGTGACGAGGCGATCTTTCACCTTCAATCGTACCTTCTTCAGCTCTGTGGCGAGTCGCTGCTCGGAAGGTGTGGGGCGCGGCCGGTGCTCGAGCTTCTTGATCCGGTGCTCCACTTCGCGAGCCTGCGTTTCGAGATCTCGCTCACTGAGACGATCCAGGTTCATGAGGCCTCCTTCGAACGATGGCGGCGACAGACGGACGACGTTTGCGATTCGCGCGAACGCACGCTCTCTGCGAGCGCTCGTCGTTCGTGGTTCGACGTTTTGGCGTTTCTCTGCTTCCTCGTGAAACTTCGCCTGCGTCCATCTCGTGTCCGCCACGAAGCGGCTACGTGTTAGCACCCGGTCTCATTCCCGCCAGACTCCGCCACCTTCAAATTCGTCATGGCAGGCCTATTTTTCCGACCGATTGTGCGAAGCACGACCACGTGTGCACCCATGTCTGACGCGACCCGAAACGGCACCGTTCAACTCAGGAACTCGACGTCGCTCGCGGCGTCTAACCTGCCAGTCATGCAATCTCGCGCGCTTGTCTTGCTCGCCTCGGTCGGGCTTGCGCTTTCCGTTCTCGCTGGATGTGGAGGTGGATCCCAGGCCACGACCCCAGCACCGAAGACGGTGGCTGCCTCGAACGTGATCCTCGGAACACGCGCGGAGGGGACCGCGAAGGAGCTCATCGCCAAGGGTGAGGCCGCGCTGCTCGCGCAAAAGTGGCAGGAGGCCGTCGACGCGTTCGAAGCGGTGCTCGCGGGCGACGCCGAAGCCGCGAACAATCCCGGGCTGCTCTACGATCTCGCCGTCGCTTACGAGGGGCTTGGCGACCGCGAGAAAGCGCGCGCGCGTTTCCGCGAAATCGTGCGTCGATTCCCGAACGACCCGAATGCACGCAACGCCCTCGCGCGCGAGGTCTCGCTCGATGCGTACCTCGAGGATTGGGCGGCACTCGGCGAGGCAGGCGAGATGATCCTCGCTCGACCGAATCTCGAACCTGCGGACCGCATGCTCGGCCTCGGCGCGCGCGGGCTCTCGCGCGTGCAGGCGAAAGACGAGAACGGTGGCTCGCACGACATCCAGGACGGACTCGATCTCGTCGACGAGTATCGGTACGGCGCCACGGGCCAGCTGCCCGTCGCTGCGGCCATGCTGAAGTACGCGCACGGCGAGCTCCGCAAGCTCCGTTCGGAGAAGATCTCGCTCGATCCTCCGGGCACGGACTTCGTGCTCAAGCTCGAAGCGCGATGTGCGGGCTTGCTCGACGCGCAGAATGCGTACGCGGATGCGATTCGTTCGATCGATCCGCTGTGGGCAGCGATGAGCGGCTATCGCGTCGGTGAGATGTATCGGCAGCTGCATCAGGAGTTGATGCGGCTGCCTGCGCCGGTCACGGCCAAGACCGAGAGCGACAAGCAACTCTTCTACGCGATCATGCACGTCCGCTACCGCGCGCTGCTCGACAAGGGCATCGAGATGATGAAGCGCACGTTGGGGCTAGGGGAGCGCACCGGCGCTGCGTCGGCCTGGATGGCGCGCGCCAAGGAAGCGAAAGACGAGATGGAGAATGCGCTCGAGGACGAGAAGGCGCAACTCGCAAAGCTCCCCTACACGGAAGCAGAGGTCGAGAAGGCGCTCGACATCCTGAAAAAGAAGGCTCAGGACCAGCAGGCGCGCGCGGCGGCCAAAACGAAGTGAGGAGAATTTTCTCTCGTAGGCGCGTGCGCGGCAAAAGGTGTGCTATGGCGGCACCGCGCGTCATGACGATCCCACTGCTCGCGGCAGTCGCGGCAGGGGCTCGTGATGGGGTGCAAAGAAAAGCCTGAACTTTCTGGCTCTTCTCTTGCTTGCGCGAAGGCTCAACGTGAGCTAATCTCCGCGCCCCTGTCCCTCCAGGGAAGAATCTCTCGGGCTTGGTTGTCTTGAAGGCCCGGAGACGCTTTTCAGGTGGTTCAGGCTGTTCTCTCGCTATGTCGCTGGCGTAGCTCAATCGGTAGAGCACCTGTTTTGTAAACAGGCGGTTAGGGGTTCAAGTCCCCTCGCTAGCTCAGCCTTGGGCCTCGCTTTGTGACTCGCCTCTCCGGCTCGCGTGCGAACTTCTTCGTGTCCGTTCTTTTCTTGGTTTCTTCTCGGTTCACGTTTCGCTAACAGGTGGCGCGCACTTCGTTGAAGTGTACGCGGCACCGGATGGCAGCCGCGTGAGCGAGCGCTCGTAGTTTCTGATCTTTGCAAATTTATGCTGTTGTCACGGAGGGTTGCCCGAGTGGCCAAAGGGAGCAGACTGTAAATCTGCCGGCTATGCCTTCGTTGGTTCGAATCCAACACCCTCCACCCTCAACAGCATCGTTACCAGCAGCCGTAAGCGTTCTTAGTCTCGCGGGAATAGCTCAGTTGGTAGAGCGTCAGCCTTCCAAGCTGAATGTCGCCGGTTCGAACCCGGTTTCCCGCTCAGGGCAGGTTCGCCTGCTCCCGGTTGCCCACCTAGCTCAGTGGTAGAGCACTTCCTTGGTAAGGAAGAGGTCACGGGTTCAAGCCCCGTGGTGGGCTCAAAAGCCGGCCCGAAATCCCCTCCCGTAGCTCTCTGAAAGCGCGTGAGGGTTATGGAGAGTCGAAGATGGCCAAAGAGAAATTCACGCGTAGCAAGCCCCACGTCAACGTCGGCACCATCGGTCACATCGACCACGGCAAGACGACGCTGACGGCCGCCCTCGTCAAGGTGCAGTCGAAGAAGGGTCTCGCGAAGGCGATCAGCTACGCCGACATCGCGAAGGGCGGAACGGTCCGCGACGCCACGAAGACGGTCACCATCGCCGTCTCGCACGTCGAGTACGAGAGCCCGACGCGCCACTACGCGCACGTCGACTGCCCCGGCCACGCCGACTACATCAAGAACATGATCACGGGCGCCGCGCAGATGGACGGCGCGATCCTCGTCGTCAGCGCGCTCGACTCGGTCATGCCGCAGACGCGTGAGCACGTTCTCCTCGCTCGCCAGGTCGGTCTCCAGCACCTCGTCGTCGCGCTCAACAAGTGCGACGCCGTCGAGGACGCGGAGATGCTCGACCTCGTCGAGATGGAAGTCCGCGAGCTCCTCTCGAAGAACAAGTTCCCCGGCGACACGGCGAAGGTCGTTCAGGTCGCCGCCTTCCCGGCGCTCAACGGCGAGCCGAAGTGGGAAGAGTCGATCGGCAACCTCATTGCCGCCCTCGACGAGCAGATTCCTGAGCCGGTCCGTGACACGGACAAGCCCTTCCTCATGGCGATCGAGGACGTGTTCTCGATCAAGGGCCGCGGCACGGTCGTCACCGGCCGTATCGAGCGTGGCATCGTGAAGACGGGCGAAGAAGTCGAGATCCTCGGCTTCCGCGAGACCCGCAAGACCACGGTCACGGGCGTCGAAATGTTCCGCAAGCTGCTCGACGAGGGCCGCGCGGGTGACAACGTCGGCGTTCTCCTCCGCGGCATCGAAAAGAACGATGTCGAGCGCGGTCAGATCCTTGCCAAGCCCGGCTCGGTGAAGACGCACAAGAAGTTCGAGGGCGAAGTTTACGTCCTCAAGAAGGAAGAGGGCGGCCGTCACACGCCGTTCTTCACGAACTACCGTCCGCAGTTCTACATGCGCACGACGGACGTGACCGGCACCTGCCAGCTGCCCGAGGGCACGAAGATGGTCATGCCGGGCGACAACATCACGATGACGATCGAGCTCATCACGCCGGTCGGTATCGAAGAGCAGATGCGCTTCGCGATCCGCGAAGGCGGCCGCACCGTCGGCGCCGGCATCGTCACCAAGGTCATCGAATAAGCTTGTCGTCGAACAAGACGACCTGCAACGGGTGACCGGCGTGGCCGAACGAATCGAGATTGCTCTCTGCTGCACCGAGTGCGAGACCCGGAACTACCGGACGACGCGCAAGAAGGAGCAGCAGGGGCAGCTTGAGCTCAAGAAGTTCTGCCCGACGTGCAAGAAGCACACGGTTCACAAAGAGACGAAGTGATGGGGTAGCGCCGGCTCCCAAGCTGGTGAGCTACCAAGCAGCAAAGCAGTAGTTACGAGACGAACCGGCCCGCGCTTCATGAGACCTCCGAAAGGAATCTCTGGCGCGGGCCGCGAGTTAGGGGTTTAGCTCAGTTGGTAGAGCAGCGGATTCCAAATCCGCAGGTCGTGGGTTCGAGTCCCCCAGCCCCTGCAAAGTACAGCTCACCCGCCGGCCTTGGCACGAAGTCCGGCATGCATTAGGAGCTCGTAGGAGCAACGTTCCAATGTCCACCGAAGAGGATCTCAAGAAAGCCGAGGAACCCACCGCGGACGAAGACGCGGATGAGGCGGCTTCTTCTTCGGGTTCGGAAGCTCCGTCTGCGCTGGCTCGTTCGTCGGGTCAGGATGATGCAGAGGCTGAGGCCGAAGCGGCTGCCGCGCACGATCATGACGAGGAGGGGGCTATGGCCCTCCAGCTCGGCTACCAGCGTTTCGTGTACGCGGCCTATATGGCCGGCGCGATGCTCGTGGCGTTCCTCGTCGCGAAGATCGGTCACGTCAGCTGGTACCGCCTTGGGCAGTGGAAGCCGGAGTTCGGCGAGCCCAAGGACGAGATTGTCTACACCGTCGCAGCCGTGGTGGGCGTGCTCGTCGCGCTCTACTACTGGCGCAAGCCGTCGGCTCGTCAGTACGCGAACGAGGTCGCGGAGGAGCTGTCGAAGGTTACCTGGCCCAGCCGGAAGGAAGTCTGGAACTCGACCACGGTCGTGATCCTGACCACGCTGTTCGCCACGGTCTTCTTCGCCCTCATGGACCAGTTCTGGAAGTACGTGACGGACAAGATCTACAGCTTCTGATTTTCGGGGTAAGGGGTGTGGGACCGCGCCAGCCGGTAGTATAGAAGGCGCGATCAAGCGCGGCCCACGTGCTAGAGGTTCCGGCGGAGTCGTCTCATGGCCAAGAAGTGGTACGTCATTCAGACCTACTCGGGATTCGAGAACAAGGTCAAAGAGTCCCTGCTCCAGCGCATCAAGGAGCACGGGAAGGACGCCCAGTTCGGCGAGATCCTCATCCCGACCGAAACCGTCCAGGAGACGGGCGCCAACGGCAAGTCCCGCATCCGTCAGAAGACGAGCCTTCCCGGCTACATCTTCGTCGAGATGGAGATGAGCGAGGAAGCCTGGCACCTCGTCAAGGACACCCCGAAGGTCACCGGCTTCATCGGTAACCAGCGTCCGCAGGAAGTTCGCCCGCAGGAGATCGAAGATCAGCGCCGTCGCGTCGTCGAGGGTGCGGTCAAGCCGAAGCCGCGCGTCAACTTCGACGTGGGCGACGAGATCCGCGTGATCGAAGGCGCGTTCGCGAACTTCTCCGGCACAGTCGAAGAGGTCAAGCCGGACAAGCAGAAGCTCAAGGTCAAGGTCTCGATCTTCGGCCGTGCGACGCCTGTCGAACTCGACTTCTCCCAGGTCGAGAAGCGCGCGTAGCGTTCACAGAACCCCTGTTTTTCCGAGCTCTCGTGGAGCTCATGGAAAAAGGGCTTGATTTTTCGGTGGTTCGCGGTAAGCGAGGGCGCCCGCGAGCCGCACCGACAGAGAATTCTGTCCCTTTTTTCTCGCTCTCTCCCTGTTTCTGTTTTCCGTTTTACCGCGACCGAGCGTGAGCTCGGACCGCCCCTGCGATCGAACTACGGCCCGCACGTTCTAGTTTTTCAGGTCGAAGGTACCCCCTACGACCGAGTGAGCGCGTAGCGGACCCCCGTAGGAGCAAGAGAAGAAGCCATGGCGAAGAAAGTTACCGGAACCATCAAGCTCCAGCTCCCCGCCGGCAAGGCGAACCCCGCGCCCCCGGTCGGCCCCGCGCTCGGCCAGCACGGCGTCAACATCATGGGGTTCTGCAAGGAGTTCAACGCGAAGACCCAGGGCGGGGACATGATCATCCCCGTCGTCATCACGGTCTACGCGGACCGCTCGTTCTCCTTCATCCTCAAGGAGCCGCCGGTCGCCGTCCTCCTCAAGAAGGCCGCCGGCCTCGCGACGGCGAAGAAGCCGGGTTCGGGCTCCAAGGAGCCGAACAAGAACAAGGTCGGCCAGGTGACCGAGAAGCAGGTCCGCGACCTCGCGACGCAGAAGATGAAGGAAATGAACACGACGGACCTCGAGTCGGCCATCCGTACCGTCAAGGGTACGGCCCGCTCGATGGGCATCGACGTCGTCGCCTGATTCTCCGCGCTTCGAAGCTCTGCCTCGTTCAGCGACCTTCGTTCTCCTCGCGATCGATAGATCGAGAGCTGACGAGGGGCGCCGCTCGAACGCGAGGCACTCGTATCGAAGACTCGAAGCGCCAAGACTCTCGGACGCGGCGAATGGTTCCCGCGTCCTCTCCGTAGAAACCTCACGAACCACCGTCCTCGTTCCTTCGAAAGGAGCGCGGAATCACGGTGGGAGGCCTTTCACTCTCCAAGCCTCTGCGAGGAGGGGAACGGCCGAAAAGGAGGAGAATGCCGAAGTTGTCGAAGAATCGCACGAAGGTCGACGAGACAGTCGATCGTTCGCGCAAATACACGGTCGAAGAGGCCTGCGCCCTCGTAAAGAAGGCGAAGTTTGCCAAATTCGACGAGACGGTGGACCTCGCCGTCCGCTTGGGTGTCAACCCCAAGCACGCTGACCAGATGGTCCGCGGCGCGCTGGTCCTCCCGCACGGCACCGGTCAAACGGTTCGCGTGCTCGTGTTCGCTAAGGGTGAGAAGGAGCGCGAGGCCCGTGAGGCAGGCGCCGATTTCGCCGGTAGCGACGACATGGTGGCGAAGGTCTCGGAAGGCTTCATGGACTTCGATCGCGTTATCGCGACGCCCGACATGATGGGCGCCGTCGGTAAGCTCGGTCGCGTCCTCGGCCCCCGCGGACTCATGCCGAACCCCAAGGTCGGAACGGTCACGTTCGACATTGGCAACGCCGTTCGAGAAGCCAAAGGCGGCAAGATCGAGTACCGCGTCGAGAAGGCTGGCATCGTCCACGCCCGTATCGGCAAGGCCTCGTTCGCCGAAGGCGCTCTTTCGGACAACGCCAAGGCGCTGATCAACGCGCTCGTGCGCGCCAAGCCTTCGACGGCCAAGGGCGCGTACATCCGCAGCATCACCGTCAGCTCGACCATGGGCCCCGGCATCAAGATCGACCCCGGCCAGTTCATCGCCGGCGGCGAGGAGGGCTGATCGATGGCGACCTCAACATCGACCCGTGAAGGCAAGTCCGCTCTCATTGGCGAGGTCAAGGGCAAGTTCGACAAGATGACCTCGGCCGTCTTCCTTGATTACAAGGGGATGACCGTGGCACAGGCGACCACGTTGCGCGCTTCCTTCCGCAAGGCAGGAGTCGAGTACAAGGTCGTCAAGAACACGCTTGTCAAGCAAGCGCTCAAGGACCAGGCGTACGCCAAGAGCCTCGACAGCGCGCTTACCGGCATGACCGGTATCGCGTGGAGCTACGAGGATCCCTCGGCAGCGGCCAAGGTCGTCAAGTCCTTCAAGAAGGATCAGGGCGACGCGGGTCAGAAGCTCCAAGTCAAGGCAGGCCTCATCGACGGCGCGGTGCTCGACGCGAAAGCGGTCGAGGACCAACTCGCGACGATGCCCGGCAAGGACGAGCTTCGCGCCAAGCTGCTCGCGACGCTCCAAGCGCCGCTTCAGCAGTTCGTCGCACTGCTCAACGCCCCTGCGCAGAACTTCGTCTACGTCCTCGCCGCCAAGGAGGCGGAGGGGAACAAGTGACGCTGCGCCGGCTCGGTCTTCTCGCTCGGTAACAAGAGCGGGAGCTGGGCCACGCGCCCTCGAATTCGCGTGGGCGCGTCGATTTGAAGATTTCGAAAATTTCGACTACGTACGGAGATTTCACAATGGCCGACATCAGCAAGGACCAGGTCGTCGATTACCTCTCGAACCTCCCGGTCATCCAGATCGCTGAGCTCATCAAGACGCTCGAAGAGAAGTGGGGCGTCAAGGCTGCTCCGGCGGCGGTTGCCGTCGCGGCGCCGGCCGGCGGCGGTGCGCCCGCGGCCGCTGCTGAAGAGCAGACGGAGTTCACGGTCGTCCTCAAGGACGCCGGCGCGAACAAGATCAACGTCATCAAGGTCGTCCGCGAGATCACGGGCCTCGGCCTCAAGGAGGCGAAGGACCTCGTCGAGGGCGCGCCCAAGGATCTCAAGGAAGGCGTTTCGAAGGCCGACGCTGCCGACTTCAAGAAGAAGCTCGAAGAGGCCGGCGCCAAGGTCGAGCTCAAGTAAGTGCGACCCGCTACGAATGATTGATTGACGCCGCGGGGCGGCGAAGGGAGAGATCCCTTCGCTCGCCCCATACGGCATTTCTCGTACCAACTTTGTCGGGCTCGCCAGCTTACATCCGTTGACACCAGCGCTTATCCGGTGCGGTCGCCCTTCACGGGAGACAAAAACCGGCTAAGTTCCGCACCCCCGACTCCGCACTCGCTTCAGTCACCTCGCAGTTCTCAGTTTCCCTTCGCTTATTGGCTTCGTGTGCTTCGTGAACAGACCGGCTAGCCGAGAGCCCGGTAGTAGTTCCGAGAGCGTCCCCGAGAGGAGCAACGATGGCGACCGCTATCCAGTCCAACTTCCGCGTCCGTAAGAACCTGGGACGGATCCAACGTGTCATCGAGGTCCCCAACCTCATCGACATCCAGAAATCCTCGTACGACAAGTTCCTGCAGTCCAACGTCCCGCAGAACGAGCGGCAAGAGACGGGTCTGCAAGCGGTCTTCCGTAGCGTCTTCCCGATCAAAGATTTCAACGGGACGAGCGAGCTCGTCTTCGTGTCGTACAACCTCGAGAAGCCGAAGTACGACGTGGACGAGTGCCGCCAGCGCGGCATGACGTTCGCCGCGCCGATCAAGGTGACGACCCAGCTGATGATCTACGACACCCGCGATGGCGGGGAGCGTATCGTCCGCGACATCAAGGAGCAGGAGGTCTACTTCGGCGAGATCCCGCTCATGACGGAGACCGGTACCTTCATCATCAACGGTACCGAGCGCGTCGTCGTCAGCCAGCTCCACCGAAGCCCGGGCGTCTTCTTCGACCACGACAAGGGCAAGACCCACTCGAGCGGCAAGCTCCTCTACTCGGCTCGCGTCATCCCGTACCGCGGCTCGTGGCTCGACTTCGAGTTCGACCCGAAGGACATCATCTACGTCCGCATCGACCGCCGCCGGAAGATGCACGCGACGGTGCTCCTGCGCGCGCTCGGCTACAGCACGCAGGACCTCCTCAACTACTTCTACAACACCGAGACCATCTACATCGAGAAGGGTGGCAAGTACTCGAAGTCCGTCGAGTACGACCTTCTTGCTGGTCAGCGTGCGACCCGCGACATCAAGGTCGGCAACGAAGTCATCGTCAAGAAGAACTCCAAGTTCATGAAGGCGACGATGAAGAAGCTGAAGGAGGCGAAGATCGATCGCCTCTCGGCCGATCCCGAGGAGCTCGCGGGTAAGGTCGCGGCTCACGACGTCGTCGACAAGGAGACCGGTGAAGTCATCCTCGAGGTCAACGAGGAGGTCACCGCGGACAAGCTCGAGAAGCTCCGCGAAGCGGGCATCAACGAGTTCAAGATCCTCTTCATCGATGGTCTCAACGTCGGCAGCTACCTCCGCGACACGCTTCTCGCGGAGAAGGTGAAGACCACGGAAGACGCGATCATGGAGATCTACCGGCGCCTCCGCCCCGGTGATCCGCCGACGCTCGACACCGCGCGTACGCTCTTCCAGAACCTGTTCTTCAACCCCGAGCGCTACGACCTCTCGAAGGTCGGTCGCCTCAAGCTGAACTACAAGTTCTACCGCGACGTCCCCGAGGAGCAGCGCCCGCCGATCGATACGCAGGTGCTCACGGCTCAGGACATCCTGGAGACCGTCCGCCACCTCATCGAGCTGAAGAACGGTCGCGGCTCGGTCGACGACATCGACCACCTCGGTAACCGTCGCGTGCGCGCCGTCGGCGAGCTCATGGAGAACCAGTACCGCATCGGTTTGGTTCGTATGGAGCGCGCCATCAAGGAGCGCATGAGCATGTCGCAAGAGATCGACACGCTCATGCCGCACGACCTCATCAACGCGAAGCCCGTCTCCGCCGTTGTGAAGGAGTACTTCGGCAGCTCGCAGCTCTCGCAGTTCATGGACCAGACCAACCCGCTCTCCGAGGTCACGCACAAGCGTCGTCTCTCGGCGCTCGGACCTGGCGGTCTCACGCGTGAGCGCGCGGGCTTCGAAGTCCGCGACGTTCACCCGACCCACTACGGTCGTATCTGCCCGATCGAGACGCCGGAAGGTCCGAACATCGGCCTCATCGCGTCGCTCTCGACGTTCGCCCGCGTCAACGAGTACGGCTTCGTCGAGACGCCGTACCGCCGCGCCGGCGAAGGCAGCGTCACGCAGGACGTGCAGTGGTACTCGGCGCTCGAGGAAGAGGCGAAGTACATCGCCCAGGCCTCGGTCGGCGTCGACGAGAAGGGCAAGTTCAAGGACAGCCTCGTGTCCGCCCGTCTCAACGGTGACTACCAGATGGTCGCGCCCGACATGATCCAGCTCATGGACGTCGCGCCGAATCAGATGGTGTCCGTCGCTGCGGCCCTCGTTCCGTTCCTCGAGCACGACGACGCGAACCGCGCACTCATGGGCGCGAACATGCAGCGTCAGGCCGTTCCGCTCATCCGTAGCTGGGCGCCGCTCGTCGGCACCGGCATGGAAGGCAAGCTCGCGCGTGACTCCGGCGTGTGCGTCCTCGCGCGCCGCGACGGCTTCATCGAGAGCGTCGACGCGAACCGTATCGTCATCCGCCCGGACTCGGACAAGGCCGAGATCCCGGACATCTACCACCTCTACAAGTTCCAGCGCTCGAACCAGTCGACCTGCTTCAACCAGAAGCCGATCGTCCGAGCCGGTGAACGCGTGAAGGCTGGCGACGTCCTCGCGGACGGCCCGTCGACCGACATGGGCGAGCTCGCGCTCGGTCAGAACGTGATGGTCGCGTTCATGCCGTGGCAGGGCTACAACTTCGAAGACTCGATCCTCGTCAGCGAGCGCATCGCGAAGGATGACGTCTACACCTCGATCCACATCGAGGAGTTCGAGTGCGTCGCCCGCGACACGAAGCTCGGCAAGGAAGAAGTCACCCGCGACATCCCGAACGTCGGCGAAGAGGCCCTCAAGGACCTCGACGAGAGCGGCATCGTCCGCATCGGCGCCGAGGTGAAGCCGGGCGACATCCTCGTCGGCAAGATCACGCCGAAGGGGGAGACCCAGCTCTCGCCCGAAGAGAAGCTGCTCCGCGCGATCTTCGGCGAGAAGGCCGGCGACGTCCGCGACAGCTCGCTCCGCGTCCCCCCGGGCGTCGGCGGCATCGTCATCAACGCCCGCATCTTCGCCCGCAAGGGAACGGAGAAGGACGAGCGTTCGAAGGACATCGAGGACCACGAGCGCATCCGCCTCGAGAAGCAGCGTGACGAGGAGGTCAAGATCCTCCGCGACTCGTTCTTCCGCGGCCTCAAGAAGAAGCTCGCCGGTCAGACGACCACGGGCAAGCTGGTCGACGACAAGGGCAAGGTCCTTCTCCAGAAGGGTCAGGTCCTCGACGAGGCTGCTCTCGACGAGATCCCGCACAAGTACTGGAGCGAGCTCCCCGTCGTCGACGCGGACGACATCGCCGGGAAGATGCGCGAGCTCGAAGAGATCATCAGCGTCCGCGAGGAGCAGCTCCGCGACAAGATCGATCGCCTCTCCAAGGGCGACGAGCTTCCGCCGGGCGTGATCAAGATGGTGAAGGTCTACATCGCCATCAAGCGCAAGCTCCAGGTCGGCGACAAGATGGCAGGCCGCCACGGTAACAAGGGCGTCGTCTCGCGCATCATGGCCGAAGAGGACATGCCCTACACGCAGGAGGGCCGTCCGGTCGACATCGTCCTCAACCCGCTCGGCGTTCCTAGCCGTATGAACATCGGCCAGATCCTCGAGGTTCACCTCGGTTGGGGCGCTCAGTCGCTTGGCTGGCAGCTCAACAGCATGCTCGAGCACAACGCGACGGACGCGCAGCTCAAGGAGCACATCGTCAAGGTCTTCGAAGGCGACAAGGACGTCTCGAAGATCGTGTCGAAGCTCACGGGCGAAGAGGCTCGTCAGGTCGCGCAGAAGTTGAAGAAGGGCGTGCACTACGCGTCGCCGGTCTTCGACGGTGCACCTGAAGAGGCGATCAAGAGCTCGCTCGCGCTCGCCAACCTGCCCTCGAGCGGCCAGGCGGTTCTCTTCGACGGCCGTACCGGTGAAGCGTTCGACCAGGAGGTCACGGTGGGAGTCATGTACTTCCTCAAGCTGCACCACCTCGTCGACGACAAGATCCACGCGCGTTCGATCGGTCCGTACTCGCTCGTCACCCAGCAGCCGCTCGGTGGCAAGGCGCAGTTCGGCGGCCAGCGCCTCGGCGAAATGGAAGTCTGGGCGATGGAGGCCTACGGAACGGCCTACGCGCTCCAGGAGTTCCTCACGGTCAAGAGCGACGACGTCATGGGTCGTACCCGCATGTACGAAGCCATCGTCAAGGGCGAGTACACGCTTGAGCCGGGTCTTCCGGAGTCGTTCAACGTCCTCATCAAGGAGCTTCAGGCGCTCTGCTTGAACGTCGAGCTCCTCGAGCCGGGACAGGTCCGCGCCGCCGACCAGGCAGCGGAGGAGTAAGCGCATCGCCGAGCTTTCCGAGCGCCGAAGGAAGATGACCTCTGGTCCTTCTTCGGCGCCGGGTAGCTCGGCTCGCTCCTTCCTCTTGCACGCCCCTTAGAGTTTCTCCCCGTTACGAGATTTCAGAGAAAGGCACCCCGATGCGCGACATCTTCAGCTTCTTCGAGAAGCCCAAGGATCCGCTCTCGTTCAGCGCGATCCGCATCTCGCTCGCATCTCCTGAAAAGATCCGCGAGTGGTCGCACGGTGAGGTCAAGAAGCCCGAGACCATCAACTACCGCACGTTCAAGCCGGAGCGCGACGGACTCTTCTGCGCGAAGATCTTCGGACCGGTGAAGGACTACGAGTGCAACTGCGGCAAGTACAAGCGCATGAAGCACCGTGGCATCGTGTGCGAAAAGTGCGGTGTCGAAGTCATCCAGAGCAAGGTGCGCCGCGAGCGTCTCGGCCACATCAACCTGGCCACGCCGGTTGCTCACATCTGGTTCCTCAAGAGCTTGCCGAGCCGCATCGGCAACATGCTCGACATCTCGCTGAAGGACCTCGAGAAGGTTCTCTACTGCGAGGCGTACATCGTCATCGACCCGAAGGAGACCCCGCTCTCCCGCGGTGAGTTGCTCAGCGAAGAGCGCTACATGCAGCTCGTCGACGAGTACGGCGACGACAAGTTCACCGCCGGCATGGGCGGCGAAGCGATCCTCGACATGCTCAAGGGCGTCGACATCCACCAGATGTGCGAGACGCTCCGTCAGGACATGCGCACGGCCACCAGCGAGGCCAAGCGCAAGAAGGTCGTCAAGCGCCTGAAGGTTTGCGAGGCGTTCCGCGAGAGCGGCAACCGCCCCGAGTGGATGATGCTCACGGTCATCCCGGTCCTTCCGCCGGATCTCCGTCCGCTCGTTCCGCTCGACGGCGGCCGCTTCGCCACGTCGGACCTCAACGACCTCTACCGCCGCGTCATCAACCGCAACAACCGCCTCAAGCGCCTGCTCGAGCTCAACGCTCCGGAGATCATCATCCGGAACGAGCGCCGCATGCTGCAGGAAGCGGTCGACGCGCTGTTCGACAACGGCCGTCGCGGCAAGACCATCACCGGTCCGAACAAGCGCCCGCTCAAGTCCCTCAGCGACATGCTGAAGGGCAAGCAGGGCCGCTTCCGCCAGAACCTCCTCGGCAAGCGCGTCGACTACTCGGGCCGTTCGGTCATCGTCGTCGGCCCGTCGCTCAAGCTGCATCAGTGCGGTCTCCCGACCAAGATGGCGCTCGAGCTCTTCAAGCCGTTCATCTACAACAAGCTCGAAGAGCGCGGCTACGTCAACACCATCAAATCTGCGAAGAAGATGGTGGAGAAGGAGCGCCCCGAGGTCTTCGATATTCTCGAAGAAGTGGTTAGCGAGCACCCGGTTCTCCTGAACCGCGCGCCCACGCTCCACCGCCTCGGCATCCAGGCGTTCGAGCCGGTCCTCATCGAAGGCAAGGCGATCCAGCTTCACCCGCTGGTTTGCGCGGCGTTCAACGCCGACTTCGACGGCGACCAGATGGCCGTTCACGTTCCGCTGAGCGTGGAAGCGCAGATGGAAGCGCGCGTGCTCATGATGAGCACGAACAACATCCTCTCGCCGGCGAACGGCAAGCCGATCATCAACCCGACGCAGGACATCGTCCTCGGTCTCTACTACGCCACCCGCGAGCGCAAGTTCGCGCGCGGCTACTACCGTGAAGGCACCCTCGAGGTGTCGAAGGACGGCAAGATCGAAGGCGGCTACGTCAAGGGTGTCTACTCCTCGCCTGAAGAAGTCCGCATGGCCTTCGACAACGAGGAAGTCACGATCCACACGGGCATCCGCGTCCGCGTGATCGACCCCGAGAGCGGCAAGCGCATGATCGTCAACACGACGGTCGGCCGCTGCATCATCTCGGAGATCATCCCCGAGGGCATCCCGTTCGAGCTCGTCAACAAGACGCTCGACAAGAAGGCTCTCTCGACCCTCATCGACGCCTGCTACCGCAAGCACCGCAACAAGGCGACCGTCCTTCTTGCGGACCGCCTCCGCTCGCTCGGTTACGAGTACGGCACGCGGGCCGGCATGTCGATCTGCGTCGACCACATGGTCATTCCGAAGGCGAAGGAAGTCCTCCTCGGAGCGGCCCGCGACGAAGTGCAGCGCGTCGTCGATCAGTACCAGGAAGGTCTGATCACCGACGGCGAGCGCTACAACAAGATCGTCGATATCTGGGCCGACGTCGCCGACAAGGTCACGAGCGAAATGATGCTCGTCATCGGCAAGGAAGCCGTCGTCGATCCGGTCACGAACAAAGAGCAGATCGAGCCGAGCTTCAACCCGATCTACGTCATGGCCGACTCTGGTGCGCGCGGTAGCACGCAGCAGATTCGCCAGCTCGCCGCGATGCGTGGCCTCATGGCCCGTCCGTCCGGTGAAATCATCGAAACGCCGATCACCGCGAACTTCCGCGAGGGTCTCAGCGTTCTCGAGTACTTCACCTCGACGCACGGCGCTCGTAAGGGCCTCGCCGACACCGCGCTCAAGACCGCGAACTCCGGTTACCTCACGCGTCGTCTCGTCGACGTCGCGCAGGACGCGGTCATCGCGCAGTTCGACTGCGGCACGCTCGACGGCATCCGCGTCACGAAGCTCGAAGACGCCGGCGAAGTCATCCAGCCCCTCGGCGACCGCATCCTCGGCCGCGTGGCGCTCGAAGACATCGTCGACCCGCTCACGGGCGAAGTCGTCGTTCCGCACAACACCGAGCTCGACGAAGCGCTCGTGTCGGCCATCGAAGAGGCCGGCATCGAAGAGGTCGTCATCCGCTCCGTGCTCACCTGCCAGACCCGCCGCGGCGTTTGCGCCAAGTGCTACGGCCGCGACCTCGCGCGCGGTTACAAGGTCAACATCGGTGAATCGATCGGCATCATCGCGAGCCAGTCGATCGGTGAGCCGGGTACGCAGCTCACGATGCGCACCTTCCACATCGGTGGTGCGGCGGCGCGTGGCAAGATCGAGCAGAGCTCGATCGAGGCGCGCACCGAAGGCTTCGTCCGCATCCGCGGCGCGAACCTCGCGAAGCGTCGCGACGGCAGCATCACGGTCATGAACCGCCACGGCGAGCTCGTGATCGTCGACGATACCGGTCGCGAGCGTGAGCACCACCGCCTCGTCTACGGCGCCGTCCTCAAGACCAACGAGGGCGACAAGATCAAGGCGGGCGACCTCCTGGCCGAGTGGGACGCGTTCGCGAACGTCATCCTCACCGAGGTCGGCGGTATCGCGAAGTTCGGCGACATCGTCGAAGGCGTCACGATGATCGAGAAGCTCGACGAGGTCACCGGCCTCTCGCGCAAGGTCGTCGTCGAGTCGCGCGCCGCGGACCTCCGCCCGCGCATCTCGCTCAAGCACCCGGACACGGGCGACACGCTCAAGCTCCCGGGCTCGACCCTCGACGCTCGTTACCTCCTCCCGGTCGGCGCGAACATCGTCGTCCAGGACGGCGACCTGCTCGAGCCGGGCGAAATCATCGCGAAGATCCCGCGCGAAACCACGAAGACCCAGGACATCACCGGTGGTCTTCCCCGCGTCGCCGAGCTCTTCGAGGCCCGCAAGCCGAAGGACCACGCCATCATCGCCGAGATCGACGGCGAGGTTTCGTTCGGCAAGGACACCAAGGGCAAGCGCAAGGTCATCATCACGCCGTTCGGTCACGACGGCGCGCCGCTGACCGACCAGGCCCGCGAGTACCTGATCCCGAAGGGCAAGCACATCCACGTCCAGCCGGGCGACCGCGTTCGCGCGGGCGAGCCCCTCCAGGACGGGCCGGCGAACCCGCACGACATCCTTCGCGTCAAGGGCGAGAAGGAGCTCGCGGCGTACCTCGTCAACGAAATCCAGCAGGTTTACCGCCTGCAGGGCGTTGCCATCAACGACAAGCACATCGAAGTCATCGTTCGCCAGATGCTCCGTCGCGTTCGAATCAAGGATGTTGGCGACACCAACTTCCTGGTCGACGAGAACGTCGAGAAGCACGTGTTCGAGAAGGAGAACCAGCGGGTCATCGAGCGCGGCGGCAAGCCGGGCATCGCAGAGCCGCTCCTCCTCGGCATCACGAAGGCGTCGCTCTCGACCGAGTCGTTCATCTCCGCTTCTTCGTTCCAGGAGACCACCAAGGTCCTCACGGAAGCAGCGATCAACGGCAAGACGGACACGCTCCGCGGCCTCAAGGAGAACGTCATCATGGGACGTCTCATCCCGGCCGGAACGGGTCTCGCCGCCTACAAGAACCTCAACCTCGTGGTCGAGGGCGAGGGCATCGTCGACGAGTCGCGCTACGCGCCGTCGGCTCCGCCCGCCGCCGTCCCGGCCGCCCCGGCCTCGCTCAGCGCGGTCAACGAGGAGTGAGACTGAGCGATGGGCTCTCTCTGAGAGCCTTCGCTAGGTGAGAAGGAGCCGCGGTCCCGAGAGGGGCTCGCGGCTCTTTCGCTTTTGTCGCTCGTCTGCGCAGGCCGATGCCCCTCGCAGGCGTACGTACGTCGATGCCGATGGAGGCGTGTTCGGGCGGCCTCATTGACTCCCAACGCGGGAGAGCTACACGGAGGTCGGTGCCTGACTCCGATGAGCTTGCGTCCTTCCTTACGGAATGGCCCATCGCCACGCGGCCGGCGTTCGACATGGGGGAAGAGGGCGCGTTTCGAGAGCTCCTGAGGCTCGCCCGTGCTGCTCGCCCGGAGTTGAACGTCGACGGAACAGGCGCATTCGCTGCGTTTCTCGCGAAGAAGGTCTCCGGGACGTTGACGGGGGCCGAGATCCTCGCGGAGCTTGCGCAGCGCAACGTCGCCGACCTCTTCCTCGTTTTTGCGTACGACGCGCGTGTTCCGGGAGCGGAGAAGCTTGTCGATACGGTGCTCGAGCCTGCGGCACGTCGCGCTCACGCGTCGGTGGCCACCGGGCTCGCGCAGGACGAGCTGCTCCAGGAGCTACGCGTTCATTTGCTGGCCCCGCGGCCGAATGCACCGGCACGAATTCTCGAATTCAACGGTCGAAGTTCGCTCGCACGCTGGATGACCGTCGCCGCGAGCAGGCACGCTTTGAACATGGTTCGCGGTCGAGCGCGCGAGTTGCCGTTCGAAGAGGCGTTCTTTGCCGTGCAGCCCGACCTCATGACGCCCGAGGCTCTTCTCATGAAGGCGACGTTCGGCGGCCCCATTCGCGCGGCGCTCAAGCGCGCGATGGACCGTCTCGAGGAGCGCGAACGAGCGCTCCTCTGGTTCGCTCTCGTCGACGGCACTCCGGCCGAATACATCGGGAAAATCTACAACGTGCATCGCACGACGGCTTCGCGTTGGATCGCGGCTGCCGTCGACCACCTGAGGACGGCTCTGGAAGAGGAGATCGCGGGCGATCCAGGTATCCGCAAGTCGGAGCTCTCGAGCATCGTTCGAGGCGTCCTTTCGCGCTTTTCGACGGACGGTTAGATTTCTTCGCACGGTCCGGTCACCATGCGTGTCTAGAGGGCATGAAGATGCGCTTGGGCCTTGGGGCCAATGGTTTTTCCCGGCAAATCCTGGCGATGATCGCCCTCTCGGGCGTGGTGGCGGCGGCCGTTCACTGTTCGAGTGATCCGGAAGCGGAGGCGACCGCCTCGAAGAACGACGCCGGCACGACCGAGGAGGCCCCGCCCGATAGCGAAGATCCGGGCGAGGTCCTGGGGGACGCAGGATCCGTGGTCGGTAGCGATGGCGGCACCATCGACAGCGGGCGCGACGCCGGCGAAGTGATTACGGTCTGCGGCGGTTCCAAGGGTGATCCGACTGCCGTCCCGCTCCTCGATTGGCGGATTCACACGTTCCCGTCGAAGTATGCGGTGGCGCTCGGCGTGAAGAGCTTGGTGAAGGAGCCAATAGCCTGGAACTCGAACGACGTCATCGTCACCGGCACGGAGGCGCAGGACATCGGCACCTCGTCGTCCGGCATCAGCGGTGGCGGCGCGTTTGGCGAGATGAAGGATCTGAGCCGAGCGAACTTTGCCAACAACGCGATGCCGAAAACCGACGTTGGCCTCACTTATCAGAAGACCCTCGGTTGGAGCGACACGCTGAATGCGGTGTACGATTTGCGTAGCTCTCTCAACGACCTGTCCTGGAAAACGTATCGCGTGACCGGTCGCGCTGGCTCTTTCACCGATAAGGCCTGGCGACTTCAAAGCCCGGTGCGCGGATCGTTCGCTTCGGACACGGACTATTATGTCCAGGCGATCGAGCCCGACCGTGGGATGGGTTGGTTCGTTACCGTTCTCTTCGACGACGAATGCAAAGGCGCGCAGTTCGATGCCCTGGTCGGTGGCTTCCCACTCGCGATGTTCGATCCTCCTGCGCCGCACACGCGCGCCGAGGTTTCGAAGTTCCTCGTCGACAACAACGCACGCCTGCTCCTGACGGTCGTGACGTTCGGCGCCGAAAATGCTGCCGTCAAAGCGGCCCTCAACGGGACGCAGGCCTCGGCCGCCACGCTCGACGATTTCCGTGCGACGATGACCGCGCTGAAGTCCGCGCTCGACAGCTACATGCGCAACCCGGGGCCGCCCGACTACGCGAAGCTCAAGGCCGGGACTGACCCGAACTGGGTCATCGGTCGCGTCGTCGCGGTGCCCGTGCCGCCTCTGAAGTGATTCGTCTCGCTCGAGGCTCGCTCAGTTGGGAAACGGCACGTCGACCGGATCTGCGCGATCGGTCCGCGTGCCGTCTCCGATTTGTCCAGCGCTGTTCGCGCCCCAACAGCGAAGGTGATTATCGAGCATGCGGGCGCACACATGATGGGCGCCCGCAGCGAGGAATGCGGCGGGCCCGAGATTGACGTTGTTCGGCCTGAGGACGCCGTCGGGAGGGGCCCCAAGTGGCGAAACGGTGCCGTAGACGAGTCCCCAGCATTGGACGGCGCCGGAGGACGAAACCACGCACGTGTAATCGTCGCCGGCCACGATTTGACGTGACGCGGACGAGGGGGCAAGCGTGTCGACGGCGTGCTCGCGCGCTTCGGTATTGCCGATGCCGAGCTGGCCGAGTCGGTTGGATCCCCAGCATCGGACTCCACCTGTTCGCGTCAGCACGCACGTATGCTCGTTTCCGCAGGCCACCGCGGCGAGGTCCGCGGCAGACACGAGGTTGGGGACGAGGGTTGGAACGGCGACCTTCGTCAGGTTTTCGAGTCCAAGCTGGCCGTACGCATTGCTTCCCCAGCAGTAGAGGGCTCCGGATACGCCGACGGCGCACGCGTGCGAGGTGTTCGTGGACAAAGAGACGAACGCCTCGGGTTGCACCACGGCGGCAGGGAAGAGAATCTCCGGAGCGGCGGAGCCATTTCCGACGACGCCCGACGCGTTGTATCCCCAGCACGAAGCGAAGCCGCTGCGTGAAATCGCGCAACCATGCCATGCATTCGCGGCGACGTACGCGATATCGGAGAGCGCTTGAATGGGGAATGGAGTATCTCGGTAATCGTTCGCTCCGTCGGTTCCGTTGCCGAAAGCGCCGAGTGTATTGGCTCCCCACGCGTGGACCGCGCCGCTCGTCATCGCCGCGAGGGTGAAATCGATGCCGAGCGCGAGCTCGCGCGTGCCACCCTCGAGATTGACGAATGCCGGCGTCAGCCGATTGTCGGTGCTGCGAATGCCGAGTTGCCCATGGTCGTTCGCACCCCAGCAATAGAGAGCGCCGGAGTTCGAAGTCGCGCAGGTATGTGTGGTGCCGGCGGCGGCAGGCTTTTCGGGACTAGCGCAGCAGCCGGAGCGGCAACGTCGATATCCGACGTCACAGGCAGTCGTACATTGTCGCGACTCGCAGCGAGGGATGCCGTTTTCGGCCGTTGGGCAGGGACTGCACGAATCGGCGCCGCAACCAGTCGCGATAGCGTCGAGGTGCACGCACGTGCCGCTGCACGACTTCTCCTCCGTCGAGCACGACGGGCTGTCCGGGCTGTCCGGGCCTGCCGCGTCGACGCCGGCCTCCGTTTCGAAGACCGCCTTGGTGGGGCCGAGCCCGTCGAAATCGACGCCGAAGAGGCCCTCGCAGCCGAATGCGGCGAAGGTCGTGATTCCTGCCAGGCAGAGGAGAGCAAGCCGGCGCATCAGAATTGCACCAAGAGCGAGGCTCCAGCGCTCGGTGAGGAAGCCGAAACGGCCGGTTTGATGCGCGTGGACGGCGAGAGCTTGAGCCACACGAAGCCGGCTCCCACCAGAGCTGCACCGGCGCCGAGGAAAACCGGGCTCATCACCGCGTAGGGTTTGCCGCGACGAGCGGCGGAGAGCCCGTCGTCGTCGCAGGTCGTGCCGTCGCAATGGTCACGAACTTCCGAGGCGGACGTGGCTACGACGACTCCGAAGATGGCGCCGGCCACCAACGCAGCACCGCCAGTGCCCATGAGCACGTAGGGACCGAGCTTGCTTCGCTCCTTCGCGGGGGAAGCCCCCAGCGCCCCTTCGGCGGACTTCGGCAAGAGCGAGAGCAGGAGCGCGATCTCGCGATGCTCTCGTTCGGCGACAACGAGGGTCGTTCGAAACGGGGTGAATCCACGCGCGGACGCGGTGAACGTATGTTCGCCCGGATCGAGCGAGAATTCGATGCCGAGACTCGACGTGCCGAGCTCGACTCCATCTTGGCTGAGGCGCAGGTCGCGCGGCGGATCGCCGCTGAAGGTGAAGCGCACGAACGCGACCTTCTCCTTCAGCACAGCGAGACGCTCTTCGGCGTAGGAACGTCGGAAATCGCCTTCACCGAGCATGCTGAGGGCGTCTCGGAAGCATTGCAGCCCGAGGGCGAAATGGCCACGCTTCTCCTCGCATGCTCCGAGGTTGAGGAGCGTTCCGACGGTGGCTTGAAGACGAAAGCTCTCTCGGAAGCGGCCGCACGCGGCTGCGTAGTCGTGGTTTTCCATGGCCGCTTTTCCGCTCTGGAAGAGCGCGTCGGCGGCGGGCGCGGTGCTGGCGTCCTGCGCGTGCGCGTTTTCTGCTCGCGCCATGACGAGAGCGAGAACGACAAGCGTCGAGAAGCTCACGAGCAAACGGCGCATTGCGCGGCGCCATCATCTCACGTCGAGGCTGTTTTTAGAATCGCGGCGAGAGAGGATCGCGCGTACTCGAAGCTGTCGTGATGGGAGCGGCCGTCGATGCCGTCGTTGTCGGCGGGACGGGCACGCTCTTCGGCGTGGGAGCATTCGGTCGCGCGGGACGGGCCGTGGCCGAGACGACGTTCGACGGCATGGTCACCGGGGGCGCGGGCACTGGCTCCGTCGCGGACGCGGGCGGCGGAATCGTGAGCGGTTCGACTTCCACGCTCGCCGCTTCGGCATGTGGCGATGGCTCGACGACGGCCCGGTGGGGGCGCGAGAAGATTACTGCGCTCGCCGCGACGAGGAAGCCAGCGAGTCCGGTCGCGACGAATGCGAGGTGTCGCTTCGGCCTGCGGGCGCGCGCGCGTCTCAGCTCGGCGAGAAACTCCGCGGCGTCCGCTTGACGATCTGCCGGGCCAAACGAAAGCGCACGATCGAGCACGCTTGCGACCTGGCCGGAGAGCTTCGCTCCCAACGACCGAACCGGCGGCGCGGGCTTGGTCACGGCGAAGGCGAGCTGCTCGGCCGGCGTTTTGCCGTCGTGAATCGGACGACTTGTCACGAGCGCAACGCACGTGGCGGCGAGAGACCAAACGTCGGAGCGAGCCGTCACGGCTGCATTGTCGCCACGCGCTTGCTCGGGCGGCATGTATCCCACGGTGCCGACGGTCACGCCGTCGACCGTCGCGGACTCGGCCGAAATCGCATTTCGCATCGACGCCAATCCGAAATCAAGCAATCGGACTTGGCCATTCGTGGTGATGAAAATGTTGTCCGGTTTGACGTCGCGATGGATCACCCCTGCACGATGAGCGGCCGCCAGCGCATCGGCGGCGGTCTCGATGACATCGAGTGCGTCTGGGATCGTGAAAGGCCCCGTTTCGACGAGTTTCGAACGACACGATGCTCCTTCGAGGAGCTCCATCACCAAATACGGACCGTCGTCGTCACCGTCGTCGAGCACCCGAACGATGGCCGGATGCCCCACGCGATTGGCTGCGTACCCCTCGCGTGCAAACCGCCGCACGACGCCCGGATTGCCCGCCGCGAGCGACGCATGGAGGAACTTGATGGCTACGCGATGCCCGTTGTGATGTCTCGCGCGATAGACGCGGCCCATCCCACCCGCGCCGAGCAGGGCCTCGATTTCCCACTTGCCCGCCACTTTCGTTCCGATGCGACGATCTTCGTGGGTGTCGACGAGCGTACGCAGTCCTTCGATGGCGCCGGAGACGTCGGCATTCGCGGTCGACAACCGTGGGCCTGCGCTCGGCGGATTGGGGGCCTCGGAGCGTTGCTCGACGAGAAGGACCATGAGCGCGCGGCAGTCGGCACAGCTCGCGAGGTGCGCGTCGAAAGCTCGAGGATCGGATCCCTTCTCGCGATCTAGCTCGAGAAAGTCGAGCCAGGCTTCTTCGTCCGGACAGTCGCCCACGGCCACGAATGTTGCACGGAATGTTCGGATGGGAACAGGTGCGGGAAGAACTTCGTGCTTCGGAGTCCAGCGTTTCCAGAGCTCGCCACGCTCGGACGAGGTGAGACGGAGCCGCGGTACGGAGGGGTTCGCGGCTCCGTCGCACTTGGTCGTTGGGCGAGGAGCGTCGAGACACCGAGGGAACGGCGGCCGTGCAAAATCGCGGCCAGGCTCCGTGCGCGGAGTCGTTGGTGGGCTATACCGGACTGTCGAGGGAGGGCTGGCGGTGATGAGGCTCGTGAAGGACCGTCGGAGGCGCGCGGCGTGCGTGTGTGGCGAGCGCGTCTTGCTCGTCGTCGCGCTCGGATGTCTCGCTCTGGCGACCGTCGACTGCATTCCAGGGCGCTCTTCGGCCGTTTCCGGCGCGTCCTTCGTGTCGGCGTCCAAGCCGGAGGGGGTGCAGCAGAAGGCATCGCCCGGCGGTGTTCGATTGCCGCCCCCGCCTGACGCCGTCGTTCGGACGTTCGGGTTGTCGCCGTTCTACACCCAGTACGTCGATGCGGGCGGCTTGCCGGTCGTCGCATCGGCCAAGGTCTCTCCCTACGCGCTCCGCGAGGCGGCGTTTCTCATCGGCAAGATGATCGGGCATCGCCCTGACGTGTTGCAGGCGTTGGCGTCACGACGCATTCGGTTCGCCGTGATGTCGAAATCGGAGATGACGGTCGACATCCCCGAGCACTCGGACTTGCAGCCAGCAGCCTTCTGGAACCGTCGTGCGCGAGGGCTCGCCGCCATACTCGTACGGCCTGCGACGAGCTGCGGGGAAGAGAACCTCCTCGACCTTCCGGGGGATCCGTACGTCGCGGAGAACATTCTCGTTCACGAGTTCGCGCATACGATTCACCAGCATGGCATGGCGGTCGTCGACGCCACGTTCGATGCTCGACTCCGCGCTGCGTACGACCAGGCGAAGGCGACGGGGCTTTGGAGCGGAACGTATGCGATGACGAATCCCGAGGAATACTGGGCCGAGGCCACGCAGTCGTGGTTCGACTGCAATCGAGCGAACGACCGCGAGCACGGCCCAATCGATACGCGCGAAAAGCTCGAAGCGTACGACGCGCCGATCGCACGGCTTCTCAGAGAGACCTTCGGCGAGGGCACCTGGCGCTACTCGAAGCCGTCGAAACGAAGCCTCGAGGAGAGCACGCACCTCGTAGGCTTCGACAGAGCGTCGGCGGGCAGCTTCGTTTGGCCCGCGGAGTTCGCAACGAGGTCCGGAGAGTCCTCCGCTCAGCCGAGCGTCCTCACATGGTTGTCGCCGGCGGCAGCGCCGTTCGCGACATCGCGAGACCGCACGCCACCGACGACGGTCTCGTTCGTCAATCGCCGTTCGCACGCCGTCGAGCTCGTCTGGATCGACTTCGACGGCCACGCGCGTCACTACGCGGACATCTCTCCCGCCCAGGCGCATTCCCAAGCGACGTTTGCCGGGCACGTCTGGATGGTCGTCGCGAAGGAGGATGGTCGCCGCCTCGGCGCCGTGATTGCGGGGACGACGCCGGGCCGAGCGGAGATTCGCTGAGGAAGGGCCCTTGGACCTCAGGTGGAGGCGGCCGGCTTCTTCGGCAGCGCCAGAGCGACCAGCACGCTCGCGAGGATGCCTGCGGCGGCGAGCCAGAACGCGAGCTGCGCTCCTTGGGCAAGCGTGCTCTTCGACGCCGCTCCGTCGTCGCCGAGGACATGACGATTGGCGACCGCGACGAGGATGGCGAGGCCAATCGCGTTGCCGACGTTGAGCGTCGTCGACGCCATGCCCGAAGCGACACCCTGTTCGTCATGGTGAACGCCGGAAGCGGCGGCGATCCACATGCCGGTCCACACGATGCCTTGGCCAACTCCGGACACCACGAGACCCGGGACGATGGATAGGTAGCTGCTCTCCACCGTTGCTCCGGGGACCAGCAGCGCCGTGCCAATGGCGCCCGCGAGCATGCCGGCGATCAGCGTCGCGCGTGTCGAGAAGCGGGTCGCGAGTCGTTCGCCCGTCTGCGTACCGATCGCGATCGCGATGGACGGAACGAGAAACGCGAGGCCCGTTCGGAATGCGGTGAAGCCGTGGACGTTCTGGAAGAGCACGGTGAGGAAGTAAGGCAGCGCGCCGAACGTTCCCATATACAGGAACGTGATCATCATCCCGGCCGCGAGGCTGCGATTGCGGAATAGCCGCAGCGGCATCAGCGGATCCTTGCTGCGTGCTTCGATGAGCGTGAATGCGCCGAGGAGCACGACCGAAAGAACGATGCTCCAGACGATGCTCGATGAGGTCCAGCCGGTTTCAGGGCCTTGTACGAGCGCATAGACGAGCAGCGTTGCACCTGCAGTGACGGTGAGCGCGCCGGGAAGATCGAAGCTCCTGCCCTCTGGCCGCGTCGCGTCGCGAGGGATGACGGCAAAGGCCGCCACGATGGCAATGCCGGCGAGCACGACGTTCACGATGAACACGGCCGGCCAGCCGAAGGCGCTCGTCAAGAAGCCGCCCGCCAGTGAACCGATCGTCAGGCCACTGGCGCCCGCACCGCCCCAGATCGCGAGCGCCCGGTTGCGCTCGGGTCCTTCCGCGAAGAGTCGATTGACGAGTGAGAGGTTGGCCGGGAAGAGGAACGCGCCGCCGATGCCCTGGACGGCGCGGGCCGCGATGATCACCTCGGGGCGCCACGCGAGGCCACCCAGCAGCGACGAGACCGCATAGATCCACAGCGCTCCGATGAACATGCGCCGCTGGCCGACGAGATCCGAAGCGCGACCTCCGAAGAGCAAGAATCCGCCACAGAAGACCGTATAGGCGCTGACGACCCATTGGAGCGTCTGCCCCGAGAATCCGAGGCCCTCGCCGATCTTCGGAAGCGAGACGAAGACGATGTTGATGTCGAGGCCGATGATGAGCTGTGCGAAGGCGAGAAGCACCATTGCCGCCGCACGCTTCGTTGCGATTCCTTCGGCTGCAGAAGACGCCAACGCGCTCTGCATCCCAGCTTGATTCGATGCCATGAATAGCTCCCAACGCGACATTGTTTGTCGGTCGACAAACAAATGGACGCCTTGCACTTCATGGTCAAGTGGATTAATTGTTGATCGGCAAACAATGGAGGCCCGATGGCGGGGCGACCGAGAGAATTCGACCGAGACGAAGCGCTGAAGAAGGCGCAAGAAGCCTTTTGGACGCGCGGTTACGAGGGCACGTCCATGGCCGACCTCGTGTCGGCGCTCGGGCTTGCTTCGGCGCGCATCTATGCCGCGTTTGGTTCGAAGGAAGATCTCTTTCGCGAGGCCGTGGAACGCTACGAAGCGGAGGAAGGCTCGTTCGTGGCGAGAGCGCTTGCGGAAGAACCCTTGGCGCTAGGCGCCATCGAGCGAATCCTTCGCGATGCGGTCGACGTCTACACGCGTCCCGGCAGACCGCATGGCTGCATGGTCGTCTCGGCGGCCACGAGCTGTGCTGTCGAGAACGATCCCGTGCGGGAATGGCTGTCCCAACGCCGAAAAATCCAAACGACGGCCATCACCGATCGGTTGAAGCGAGCCGTTCGCGATGGTGAGCTCGAGTCCGGCACCGACACTCAGGTGCTCGGCGACTACGTGACGAGCGTCATGCACGGACTCTCGGTGCAGGCGCGCGATGGGGTTTCCAAGAAACGTCTGCACGCGCTCTGCAAGCTCACCTTGCAGACACTTTCGAACGCCGCGGTCGCCTGAACGACAACGGACGGGAGCGCACCTGAGCTCGCTCGACGTCACGCACGCCCGTTGCATCGAACGCGCGCATGATGAGAAGCACTCCCAAGGTCGTGCGCGTTGCGCGTCGGCGAATCCCGTTTTTCCCGTTCTTCCCGCTCGTGCCGCTTGCGCTCCTAACGGCGAACATTGCCGCTCTCGTGATGCTCTTCCGGCGCGTCCAACGTATCGAGCGTCTCGAGGCCCGAACGGGCGGCGTTTAGCCCTCGTGGGGCGGTAGCGCCGACCGCCAGAGGTCGCGAAGGTCCGGCGGTAGCTGCGCCTCGACGTCAGCGATGGTTTGTTGAGGTAGCGCCCGTTTCGCGGCACGGAGCACTTCGAGCACGATGTGCTCCGTCGCTGCCCGGTCGGTACCGAGGTGACGACCGACTTCGGTAAAGAGCTCTTCACGACCGAACACCGACGCATTCTCCTGCCGATGCGTCGTGCTCGACTCGACCAGCGGCCGGACGACGAGCGGCAAGCCGATGAGCACGTGACGCGCTTCACCGCCGCTCAGGCGCTTGGTGAACAGGCCCAACACGGATGCGAAGGCCTTGGACGGATGCACGTTCGGCGGAAGATGACCGCGTCGTGCGAGGTCTCGTTCGATGGCGCGTTTCGTCTCTTCGGGAGGAACGTCGACGTCGAGATCGGGGGCCGAAACGGGCGGACCGATCCAGAGCTCCTTCAACCCATGGGGAAGCTGCGCGGCGACGCCCGCGACGGCGTTCGCAGACAGCTCGCTGCGAACGGCCGTGAAGACAGCCGAACAGATGACCTCGGCGTGCGCGGGGGTGACGCCCAGATGCTCACCCACGGCGTCGACGAACTCCGCACGGTCCGCCTTGACGACAGGCTTTCCTTCACGATGGAGGACGCACACTTCGAACATCGGAGCGATGGCTTGGGGCACGGCCTCGAGCACGTCGAAGGCGCCTCCTGCCGTCAGACGTTGGGTGAGCGCGCACATCACGGCGCCGAGGGCCGACTCGACGGTCAGCGCCGAGGGAAGGCGAGCGCTGTCGGCGACGGTTCGTCGGACGCGGTTCGTGGTCTCCGGATCGACCTGGCTTCGTTCGAATTGCATGACCGTGGGTGGTCACGACGCGCGCGTCGGACCGATGGGCTGCGTTGGAATTGGGGGATGAATCGGCTGCGCTGGCGCCCCCGGTTCCGGCGCGTAGGGCTGAGGTGCATTGGGCGACGGGGGCTCGCTCGGATTCGGAACGGGGTGAGGCACATGCGGAACGTGCGGCCCAGGCAAGGGCTCTTCCGGCGGTTTGGGCTGCGAGTCACGCGGCGGGCCGTTCGGCGCGAGAAGCATGGCCGGATCGGCGTGCATTCCATGTGCCGTACCGACCTCTCCCCATGACGGATTCGCGCTGGGCGAGCGCGGGTCTTGCTTCAGCCTCGGAAGGAGCGCGACTCCGCCGGAGCCCGACGACGTTTGCCAGGCTCGTGGTGGCGCTCCAGAGAGGAGCTGTGCCTGCCATGGCTACAAGCGAGCATGAAATTCGCGAGCTGGTCGCTCGACACCGCATCAACTATCGGGTGACTCCGGAGTGGGGACCCGACGCGCACTGGCATCAACAGAAGATCGGCTTCCAGATCGAGCTCTACGGCGTCGTCGCCGACGAGTCGACGTCCGCGGACCCGCCTCCGCTCGACACCGACGTCACGAATCCCGCGCACGACGCCCTCGATGCGGTGGCCTCGTTCGCCTTTGGTAACGGGAACAAAGACGTCATGATGACGGTCGACCCCTATCGTGCGGAGCTCGTACGCGAGCCCTCGCTGAACGCTTGGGGCGTCGAGCTCGTCGGTCACGTCCTCCACAACGGTGACGTTCGTCGCCCCGCCGACGCCGCCCAGGCGCGCTACGTCGCGGAGGTCAAACAGCGGCTCTCGAAGATCGGCGTGCACGAGCGCTGAGCAGGCACGCGACGCCGCTCCCGAGATCCTCGCGGGGCTCGCGACGCGCTACGTTCGGTACGGTCCCGTGGGCGTGTCGTGGTCGACGTAGACCGCTTGTCCGCCGGAGGCGTCGACCAGCGCTTGGAGCGTGGTGGGATCGACGAAGGGCTGGGCGGCTCCACAGTTTGCGCAGATGCGGAGCGAGAGCGGCACGTTGTACTGCCGCGGAGGTTGCCAGACCGACTCCGGTGGGACAGGCATGGCCATCAGCATCCGGTTGTCGGCCGCAGCCTGGTTGCTCCAGAACGGCTCCGTCTCGGAGTGAGATTCCGGCCGCCGGCCGCCGTACGAGGTTCGCCACGACGGTACATAGACGAATCGGCGCGACTGGCACGCGCTGCACGTCGTCGGGAGAGCGCAGTTCATCGATTCCAAGTCTACCGTCGAGCAAGGCTTGGGGCCCGTGCGTCTTCGACCGATTCTCGTCGGCCGGCAGCTACCCGAGGAGTAGGCTCCGGCCGCGATGTCGATCGAAGCCGTTCTGTTCGATTGCGACGGCACGCTCGTGGACAGCGAGCACCTGACCAACCAGGTTCTGGTCGAGTACCTCGCCGAGCTCGGCCATACGATGAGCGTGCTCGACGCCCTCGACGCGTACGTGGGCCTGAAGATGGCCGACTGTGTCGCGGATCTCGAGCGCCGCTTCCGCACCACGTTGCCGCCCGGCTTCGTCGAGGTTTTCCGCGCGCGAACGGCGCTGGCCTTCACCGAGCGGCTCCGGCCCATCGATGGGGCAGACGCGATGCTCTCCTCGCTGTCGCTGCCGTTCTACGTGGCTTCGAGCGGCCCCCGCCAGAAGATCGAGCACAGCCTGACGGTGACCGGGCTCCTTCGCCATTTTCCGAACGCGAACGTCTTCACCGCCTACGAGATCGGGCACTGGAAGCCCGATCCGGCGTTCTACCGCGCCGTCCTTTCCAAGCTTGGATTGCGGCCGCACCAAGCCGTCGTCGTCGAAGACAGCGTCGCGGGAATCCGCTCCGCGCTCGGCGCCGGCCTTCGGACGATCGCCCTCGGTCCTGCCGAACGACTCTCCGGTGACCTCGCGTCGGCCCTCGCCGTCCCCGACCTGGCGAGGGCCACCGAGGCGCTCCGCCGACTCCACGAGAGCCCGTCGTAACCGGGCTCGCCGCCAAACGGCCGCGGTCAGCGCGGTCGATCGTCGGGTGTCGGGGAGCGGCCTCGACCTACCTGACTACTCGCAGATCGTGCTCGTTTCGTCGTCCGGATCCGCGACGCACTTCCCGCTGCAGCAGTCCGAGCCACGGTTGCACGAGAAGCCGCTGTCGGAGCAGCAGTTCTTGTCGCCCGACGTCTGGCGCTTGCAGCTACCCGGATCACCCTTCGAAAAGCAGCTGTCGGCCTCGGACGACGACGGGCAAGAGTAATAACTGTGTCCAAGGCAGCAGGACGCGGACTCCGACGAACTGCTCGAGCCGCCCGAGCTGGAATGGGAACCACCGCTGGACGTGTGACCACCGCTCCCGCCGCCGGGCGACGAACCGCCGCCCTTCGAGTCCGGTTCGGAGCCGCCTCCCGTCGAGCCGGAGGAAGAGCCGCCGTCGCTGCCGCATGCCGTCAGAAGTGCAAGGATCGAGAACGTCAGAACAACCATCTTCGTGGACATCGCATTCTCCAAGTGCCCCCGAAGCTCGGGGATTTTCGGTACGGCTTTGCCGCCACTCGGATGACGCGAGGCGCGAGGGTATGTAACGACGATTCTCGAAGAAAAATTTCAGCCCGTGGATGGCGACCTGGATTGGCCCTTCCGGATCGACGCCGGGGTCGTGTTGCGGAGGCGCCGAAAAGCACGCTGGAACGCATGAACGCTCGACCAGCCGAGCGACTCGGCGATCTGCGTGGTGGGCAGATCCGTTTCCTTGAGGAGCCGTTCGGCCTCCTCGGCACGCATGCGGGCATGAAACTGGATCGGCGGAAGCCCGGTCACCTGCGCAAAGCGGCGCGCCAGAGTCGCACGCGAGACGCCCACGCTCTTCGCCAGCGCTTCGACGTCCCACTCCACGTCGAGCTCCTCGCTCATGCGAGCGATGGCACGCGCCACGACGTCGTCTTCGGCGCTCTCCAGGGCCGTGAGGCGCGCAGGGGTCGTGTCACCGAGGAGCCGGACGAACTCCACGAGAACCATTTCGAGCAAGCGCCGTTGCATGAGTGACGAGCCGAGCTTTGGCATCGTTGACTCCTCGCGCAACCTCACGAGGGTGGCGTCGAACGACGGACGCTGTTCGATCGATCGCCCGCTCGCGTAGAGCACTGGCGGCAACGCGCGGACGAGCGAGGCGAGCTCCTCGTGCTGGAAGTAGAAGAGGCCGCACAAAGCGCGCGCCTCGTCGCGCCCCGTTCCGAGTACGCGTTCGCCGTCTTCCACCCTGGCGTTCGCCAGCCACCTCTCGAGGGTGACGGGCCGAATCGTGGGGTCGCCTGCATCGAGGCGGTGCTCGACGTGCGGTCCGACCAGAGCGATGTCGCCGGGGAGCAAGCGTTGGTCGACGTCTTTCGCGCGAAGCACGCACGTCCCATCGAGCACGTGGTGGAGAACGAGCACGGGCCGAGCCGCGAGGGCGAGCGCCCAGCGACCACGGCCGACGGTTCGGCAGACGAGTTCGCTGTGGAGCGATGCGCGATCGAGGAGGTGCGTGAGCGGGTCGTCGGCGTGCATGATTGGAGCTTAGACGCTCGATACATGCCCGCCAAGTCGGGTGGTTTGAGCGTTTTGGATCCATTCGAGAGCTTTGCGGATCCAGCCCCTATGACCGTCATGCCGTAGTTTCTTCGTCATGAACAAGGCACTCTCGCTCGGTCAGGTTGCTTCTTCCCGTCGCCGCACGTTCTCCAAGGCGGAGCTCGTGGTCAGTCTGATCGGCGGCGCCCTTCTGATGTTCATCGGGGTCCGCTTTCTCGTGATCCCCGCCGTCGCCGGAGAGGCGTTCGGGGTGACCATCGATCACGCCTCGACGTACGGGCACCTCAAGGGCATTCGCGACCTCTTCACCGGCGTCATCCTCGCCGTCTTCGCGCTCCTCGGTGATCGCCGCGGGACCGGCCTCGTTCTCGTGCTCGGCTCGATGATCCCCGTCGTCGACGGGTACGAAGTCTTTTCCGTCCACGGCCTCGACGTGGCGCACATGTCGATTCACTGGGGCACCGCCCTGGTGTGTACGCTGCTCGGCATCTGGCTTCTCAAGACCAAGCCGAGCGACAAAGCGAACGCCTCGTGACGTGGATTTCGGGCCCCTCGTGGCGCTCGCCGCCATCCTGCCGCTGCTCCGACGTCGTCGCCGATGAAGACGGCGTCAGCGGCGACGACCTGGCTGCACGTTCACCTTGCCTCTCGCGCTGAGTCGCGCATGATCACGCAGCTTAATGTCGTCCGCCTTGCATCGTGCCGGCCTCTTGGCGACGGCGCTTGTCGTAGAGACCATTCTCGTCGCTTGCACGGGGCACATCGGTGGGGCGGGCTCCGCGGAGACGGCCGAGACCACCGCGGCAACGCCGGGAACGCGCAGCACGCCGAGCACCGACGGGGGCACGACGAGCCCTGACGGGAGCACGAACGTCGATGCCGGGCCGGTGGGCCCCGATCTCGGCGCATGCAGCGGAGCGTCGGTCGAACCCGACGCGTCGAAGACGATCTCCGCCTTCTTCGATTCGCTTCCCTATTCGAATCCGACGGGGGCGACGAAGGACGAGTACATCGACACGATCATCAAGACGTGTCAGGTCTTCGGGCCGCCTGCGTCGACCGGCTTCGAGAAGAAGCACTGTTGGGCTCATCTCGCGTCGGCGATGCTGAAGGAGTCGAGCTACGATCCGAACGCGTACGTGATCGATGGCTACGCCACGCGCGACATCCACGGTACGCCGGCGAACGATCCGACCGTGGGTCTCCTGCAAATTCGGTTCAGCTCGACCGTTCGCGATTACGCAACGTACGGATCGGCCGAGAAGCTCGCCTGCGTCGGTTGCACCTTTCCGGCCGACTTCGCGAGTCACGTGGATGACGAGCAGCAATCGACCTTCTGGGCCGTGACGGGGCCCCAAGCGAACCTGTCGCTGATGAAGAGCCCGCGCTGCAACATCGCGCTCGGTGCTTGGTACTACTACATGAATGCGACCGGCAACGGAGGCGGCTCGGCGACCTACGCCTCGCAGTACTGCGAGGGGAAGGGAACCGCGGGCAACCTGATCACGGGGCTCCTCTCCCATCTCGACGGCGCCGAAGGCGGCCACGGCGTCATCTCCAATCAGGGCGGCATCGACGCACTGCAATCGAACGATCCCGGCGGCTACGACTACGTGACGAACATCAAAGCGTCGTTCGACAAGATGCTCGGCCCGATCAGCGGTACGCATCCGTTCTTCCGGATCCTTCCCCCGAGTCCGTCGCAATACTGTCGCTGACTGGAGGTGGGGGCGGGCGCAACGGTCGCGCTCGGTCACACGCACCCGCGTAACGGGCGCAAAGTGACCTAGAGTAACGCCCCGAAGGCATGCGTGCGTCGAGACGGGCCGCCACCACGAAAGCCATGGCGGTGACGGTCGCGACCGGTCTCGGCTGGCTCGTGCTGCTGCACGCACGCCTCGCCGAGGCGGCACCCTTCGAACTGGATTGGTCTGCACCCGAGGGCTGTCCTTCGCGCGAGCGAATCGTCGAGGCGTCGCTCGCGCGGCTGGGAGAAGGTCCGTCCCGCGGGGCACCCGAGCTCTTGGTGAAAGGGAACGTCACGGTCACCGGCGCGTCGATCACCGCGGATTTCCAGGTCCGCGACGCTGCCGGGACCGAGCTCGGCGAGCGCGGCGTTCGCTTCGAAGAATCGCGATGTGCAGACATCACCGAGTCGGCCGCCCTCGTGCTCGCCATGATGATCGCCGTGGCTCGCCCGCAGGCGGCGCCCTCGAGCCCCGATGCACATGCCACGAGCGAAGACACGGAGCCGCGCGCCGTCTTGCCGGACAGGCCATCGAGACCCGCTCGCGAATCGCAACCACCTCGCGAACGCGTGCCCATGACGATCGGAGCTTCGGCGCTGATGAGTGCCGGTTTGCTCCCCGAGATTGGATTCGGCGGTGCGCTCCGCTGGACGGCGACATTCGCCACCCCTGTCCTCGTCGGTCTCGAGGGAAGCTTCGAAATGTCCCCTTCGGTACGCGCCGCCGAGGGGGAAGCCGTGTTCCGGTACCTGGATGCGGGAGCACTCGTCGGCTATCGCGTGATGCGCTCCAGGTGGCTCGAGCTCATTCCCCTCGTCGAGGCGCGCGCGGGTGTGGCGCTCGTCACCACCCGCGGTTTTCGTGCGTCGTATGACGCAACGCGTTTCGTGAGCGTGCTTGCGGCGGGTGTGCTCGGACGTGTTCCTCTGAGCTCGACCTTGCGGCTCGACGTCTTGCCCGACGTTCGCGTTCCGCTCGTGGCCGACGAATTCGTGCTCCGGCAGCCCGAACGGATCGTCTCCGTGCATCGTTCTGCAACGATCGAGACGCGTCTTGCCGTGGGGATCGCCTGGGAATTCCGCTGACCGCGGGGCGCTTTCGACCGGCTCGAGAAAAACCGACCATCGTTTTTCAAATGCGAAGGGGCACGTGCATAGAAGGCCCGTGAGCGTGGCGCTTGGCCTGACGAAACGACCTTCGATCGAGGCGGATCTCCGTCCCGAGCTCGATGCGTTCTTTCGCGCGCACGTGGACTACGTGTGGCGGTCGCTCCGTCATCTCGGCGTTCGCGAAGCCGACCTGCCGGACCAGACGCATGAGGTCTTTCTGATCGCCTACCGCCGATACGGCACGTGGGATGGAGAGCACGCGCGTGGCTGGCTGTTCGCGATCGCGCGTCGATGCGCCTCGGCGTATCGGCGCAAAGCGCACCGCCGTCACGAGCTCGTCGTGGAGCATCTCCCCGACGAGGGCGTGGACGCCGACCCCTCCGCGCGCCTCGATGCCGAGCGACTCGATCGCGCGCTCGCTCGACTGGATGACGACAAGCGAACCGTCTTCGTCCTCTTCGAAATCGAAGAGATGTCGATGCGCGACATCGCCAAGACCGTCGGATGCCAACTGCCGGCGGCCTATGCCCGACTCTACGCCGCGCGCCGCGAGCTCGCGAGCTTGCTCTCCGAGGAACGATGAACTTCGACACCGATCCGCCGCGCCTGTCCGAAGGGGAAGGGGAGTCCGCCGAGCTCGCCCGTCTGGTCCGTGCCTCTCGCGCGCGGCGGCCAACCACCAAGACGACGGCCGGCATGGCCGAACGACTCGCGGCCACGAGCGTCTACGCGTCCGCGGCGCGCGGCATCACGGCTTCTCGTGGCACCACGTTCGCGAAGGTCGGCCTCGTTGCCCTCGTTGGCATCGGCCTCGGTGTCTTCACTGCACGGACGCACGGCGTGGAGACACCGCCGTCGTCGAGCGTCGTCGAGAATCGCGTTCCCTCCGTTGCGCCTTCCGCGGAGCCGCCTGCACCTCCAACGACCGAGATGCCCTCGATTCCCGTCGATGCCCTTCCGTCGTCGGCACCGGTGGCCGCGACGGTGCACGCCGAGACCGCTCGCGCGGCGCAGCCCGCGTCACCGTCGCCGGAGGCCACCCGAGTCACGTCGACGCGCGAGAGTGAGTTCACGCTCGTTCGTCACGCCCAAGACGCGCTTGCCGTGAACCCGGGAGGCGCTCTGTCTCTCGCGCAGGAACACGCTCGAACGTTCCCGAACGGCGAGCTCGTGCAAGAGCGCGAAGTCATCGCGGTCGAAGCGCTCTCGAAACTCGGACGCAGCGCGGACGCCAAGGCGCGCGCGACCGCGCTCGTCACTGCCCATCCTCGATCGCCGTACGTCGCGCGCCTCGAACGCGCGATCGGCGAGCCACTCGCGCCGCCTTCTTCGGCAGATTCCCGCTAGCCCGCTCACCGCGGAGAACAACGATGATTCGCAAACTATCCTGGCTTGCGGCATTTGCCTGCATTCCACTCGCATCGTTTCTTGCGTGCTCCGAGCCGGTGGTCATCGCGGACAGCGAGCCGACGGACGACGGGCGATTCGTGACGTTGGATTCCGGAATGGACGGCGACGCCTCGGCTCTGGAGACGCCGCTCATGTGCCCTTCCTCGACGTGCCTCGATCCGTGGCGCACGTGCCCGTCTTCCAAATTTCCTTGCGACACGAATCTGCTGACCGACGACGAGAACTGCGGCGGCTGCGGAATTCGTTGTGGCGGAATCGTGGACCTCACCGCCCAATGGACGTGCGTCGACGGTCAATGCGTCTTCGGCTGCAGGGGAATGGGGAGTCAGAATTGTGACAAAAATCCGTCGAACGGATGTGAGACGTTTACCCAATACGACCCGACGAATTGCGGTACGTGCGGCACGGTGTGTCCGGCAGGATTCGATTGCGATTATGGAATTTGCGTCGATGCTTGTGAGGCGTACGGACTGCCGGACATGTGTCCCGACGGGACGTGCACCGATCTCCAGAGCGACGACGCGAACTGCGGCTCTTGCGGAGTCGAGTGCGATACCTCGGGCGTCGGCTTGCCGGCGCTCCACGACACGATGCATTACGGCTGTGTCGGGGGTGCATGCGGGGTGCCGAAGTGCAACGACAGCAACAGCGAGAATTGCAACGGCGACTTGAACGACGGTTGTGAAGCCAATCTCCATACGCCGGAACACTGCGTGTCGTGCGATGACGTGTGCCCCGCCGGCAAGTTCTGCGGTTACGGCGGTGGCGGTTGGAAGTGCCTCTGTGGCGAAGGGCAGACGCGCTGCATATCGAACTATCCGAACGAGGGAGCGTGCCGGAGTCTCGACGACGACCCCCTGAACTGTGGTGGTTGCGACAACGTCTGCCCCGGGGGGGCGTGGCCTCACTATCAGCCGATGTGCACCTCCGGCGTGTGCGGCGGCGCATGCCAAACGAATTACGCCGATTGCGACGAGCTGCTCGACAACGGATGCGAGGTGGACACGCGCGTCGACAATCGCAATTGCGGCGCGTGCGGTCATGCATGTGAACCGGGCCAGGCTTGCTACGAGGGCGCCTGTCTCGTGGCTCCGTGCGACGCGGGAGTGACGGCGAAATGAAACGCATCGTCACCCTTGCGGGGATCCTCTCGCCCTTCGTACTCGCTCTGATCGTCCAGGCTTGCGCGACGTCGAGCGAGACAACCCGGCCGGACGTGGGATCGCCTTCCGTGGTTCCGGACCTCGATTCCGGCGTGGGGGGGCCCGGTGATACCGGCGACGCCGACCGGCCCACGCTCCCCTGCGCCGCTGGCAACCTTTGCGAAGTGCAAGTGCCACTGTCGTTCGGCTACGTGACCGCCATCCGTGGACGCTCGAAGAACGATGTGTGGGCCACGGGGACTCGTGGCGCGCTCATGCACTACGGGGGACAGGCGTGGACGAGCGTTGTGACGGACTCGTCCGAGACCGTATCCAGTCTGTTCCTCACGCCCGACGAGCTCTGGATGATCGCAGGAAACTTCGTCACGCGACGTGGCGCGGAGCCAGGCACCGTACGGAGGATGCAGCTCGGGACGCCGCATACCCTGAGCGGCGTCGCCGTTCTTCCGAATGGCGATGCGTACCTCGCGCTCTTGCGAACGACGAAGTACTCCCCGCTCGTGCCTCCGCTCGTGAAGATCGTCGACTTCGATGCCCAGGAGGTCGAGGCGACGGCATGGCCCCTCATTCCCGGCGTGGACCCCGAAGCGGCCGCGGCGTCGCCCGAAGAAATGATGCCTCGGGCGAGCTGTCTCGTGCCGGACCACGCACTCTGGCTCGTCGGCGATCATGCGAAGGTCGTCCGCTACCCGGTAACACCCTTGGGCACCGGCGAGTTCGTATCTGTCGGGTCGCAGGCGAATCTCAAGGCCGCGTGGGGACACGACGAGCACCTGTGGGCCGTCGGTGCAGGCGGCACGATTCTCCACTACGACGGAGCGACCTGGCACGCGCAGGACTCCGGGACTTCGGTCGAGCTCGAGGCGGTTTTCGGCTTCTCCGACCGCGACGTCTGGGTAGCCGGGCCAGAGGGCACGGTTCTTCACTTCGACGGCGAGCGTTGGTCGAAGATCGATGTCGGCGACTATCACGGTCGTCTCGAAACCATCTGGGGCTCGGCTTCCGACGACGTCTGGATCGGCGGTGAGCTCGCGATGTTCCACTGGGGAGCGCTGCCATGAGAGCCATCGGATATGCGGCCGTGGGTTTGATGTGCATCGCGGCCTGCGCGACGACCGGAGACGACCCGCCCGATGTCTCACCGAGCCCCGACGTTCCCCACGACGACGGCGGAAGCCCCGCGGATGACGCGGGCGCGGCGACGGACGGGCGGCCTCCTCCGGTGGACCTCGATGCCGAGAAGGCTCTCGTCTGCGGCGACAGTGGTTACTGCGAAACCCGATTGCCGACTTCGTCTTGGGGTGAACCGCTATCGCTTCGCGCCGTGTGGATGGTGGATCCGAACGACGTTTGGAGCGTGACGGAAGAGGGGGTCGTTCTCCACTGGGATGGAAATCAGTGGTCGATTTCCTATCAGGGCAATCACCCGCTTTATGCCATCTGGGCCACGCGAACGAGCGTCTGGGCGGCCGGTCAAGGCGGAAATCTCCTGCGTCGAGGTGAGGGCAATTCTTGGTCGCGCGTCGAGACGAATCATATCGGGACCATTCGCGCCATTTATGGCACGGCGGACGACGACGTGTGGATTACCCGCGGCGATGGAGGAGTCGACCACTTCGACGGAACGTCGCTCCAGACGCAGACGTTCGACATTCCCAACCTGGAGATCACCACCGTTTTCGGTCGTGAGGGATTCGGAACGTACGTTGCCGGCTATGTGAAAGGTCCCGTGCCGGACGACCGGTATGCAACCGTTCCGCACGTGCCCTGGGTCCGCGGGCTGACCGGCGCCGACGTCACTGAATTCGATCTGTCGTTCTCCCAGGCGCAGGGCGTCGTGCCCGTTGCGGGAGCCGTCACCAATTCACCCGATGCCACGCAGCGCGTAGCGCTGAGCGGTTATCTGGAGCGCTTCGTGAAGGACGACGGGAAGTTCGCCATCGCGGATTTGCGCTACATCATTGCCGGCAAAGACGGAGTCGTTCGCGCGACGTCTTACGGAAATCCGACGACGGTGCTCGGACAGAGGATCGAACCACCGCCGATTTTGCCGCTCTGGACGCGTGATTGGACCGACGTGCGCTTTCCCTTCCACTTCGCGCAGATTCTCACGTGGAACGGAGTCGACGAGAAACGAAGCTCCATCGACATGGGATACGACTTCGTTCCCCGGAAGATCTTCGGCATCCAGGGCGACGCGACGGTCATGTGGCTCGTGGGCGATGGATTCGCCGTGAGAGGAGGCGCGCCGTGAGGGGCCGAGGTCATCGGGTGATCGGTTTCGCGGTCTTCGGACCGCTCGCGTTGGCGGCTTTGGTGGCGTGCTCCTCGGCAGGCGATGCCACACCGCGTCCGACCACGCCGAGCGCCGACGACGCCGGAACGGTGGACGGCGACGTAAAGGCGCCCGGGCTCGACTCGGGAACATCGGACGCTTCGGACGGCGGAATCGTCGAGCCGCCGCCCTACGACTTCGCCGTGCAATGCGCTGGCGACCCTTGTGTCGCGCAGCTTGCCGCGCGCGGGGGCGCGCACGCATGCGCCGTGCTCCGCGACGGCAGTGCTCGATGCTGGGGATCGAACGACTCGGGGCAGCTCGGTACGGGGAGCAACGACGGAGGAGCCGTCGCCAAGTTCGCGACCGCACCCACGCGGGTTGCTGGCTTGTCGAATGCGAGGAGCGTCGCCACGACGGGGAGCGGATCGGCCGGAACGAGCTGCGTGGTGAGGGCGGACGACTCGCTGTTCTGCTTCGGTTCGGACATTTCGGGACAACTCGCTCGCGAGACCGGCCCGTCGACCGGCGTGCATGCAGATCCCATCGCCGTTGCCGGCGTTCGGGTGAAGTCGATTTCTCTCGCCAATACCTTCGCGCTCGCCTCGGGCACCGACGGACGACTGTGGTCGTGGGGAGCGAACGACGCCGCACAGCTCGGGCGCATTCTCGCTACCGATGCGGGGCCGAGCTGGCTGCCCGCCCTCGCGGACCGCGTCACCGACGGCGTGCGTTCCTTCGCGGGAACGTCGCGCTCGGGCTTCGCCGTCACGACGAGCGGTGACGTTCTCTCGTGGGGTGGAGCAACGGCCGACGAGCTTGGACGCAGCGCCTCGCTGTCGAAGAATCCAGTGCCCGACAAGCTCGCCGTCACCGGCGTGACGAGCGTGGTCACCGGCGCCCACCATGCATGTGCCCTCTCCCCCGGACGCATCGAGTGCTGGGGCAGCAACGACGTGGGCCAGCTTGGGACCGGCCTGCGCGCCGAAGAGCCTTTCCCTGCTCGGGTGGTGCTCCCCCAAGACGTCTACCCCGTCGCCATCGCCGCCGGAGGCAACGACACCTGCGCCATCGATGCCGACGGCAAGCTCCTATGCTGGGGAGCGAACGAGAGCGGGCAGCTCGGGAGGTTGGATGGCCGTGACGGACCAACGCCTCGCGTCGTCCAAGGGCTCGACGAGCAGGTCGTCGCGGTCGGCGTGATGGACGCCTCAGTATGCGCGCTCCTGCGCAGCGGAACCGTTCGCTGCTGGGGAGACAATTTGTTCGGCCAACTCGGTCGCGGTGCGCGTGACGCGGACGTGCACCCGGAGTCCGCCGTCGTCGACTTCCCGTGATCGATCGAGTGAGGATCCCATGCGCACTCTGAAGTTTCATTTGTTCTGGGTGACTGCCGCCAGCGTGGCCGCCTTCGCGGGTTGGACGGGATGTTCGTCCGAAGGTCCCGCGAAGTTCGGTGAGGACACGAAGGATTTCGGAGAATCGGACGCTGCGCCCGAGGTTGGCTGCACTGGCCTGGCGTGCTCGCCTGACCTGCGTTCGATCGTCGACTGCGAAGGCAAGACCATCCGAACGTGCAGTGACGACAACGCATGCGCGAACGGTGATTGCGTTCCCCCATGCGCGGCGGCGGCAGCCAACGAAGGCTCGATGGGGTGCTCGTTCGCCGTGCCCGTGAACAACAGCATCGGCGATGGACGAGGAGGCTGCGCCGCCGTCTTCGTGGCGAACAATTGGACCTCGCCTGCGACGGTTCGTCTCGAGTTCGATGGCAAGGATCTTCCGCTCGAGGGAGCCGTCTGGGTTCCTTCGGTGGTGAATGGCGTCGTCGAGCACACGAAGCTCGAGGGGCCGATTCCTCCTGGCGGAAGCGCGGTCGTCTTCGTTTCGGCGGAAAAGACCACCGCGAACAATCGTATCGATTGCCCTGCCTTCGTGACGCCTGCGTTGAACAAGGACTACGGCGTGTTCGGCCCGGGCTTCACGAAGGTGACGCTCGCCAGCACCGACGTTCCCGTTTCCATGTATTCGATCCTTCCGTACGGCGGTGCACCGAGCGTGTTCCCGAGCGCGACGTTGCTCTTCCCGACGACGTCGTTCCGGAAGAACTACATCGCGGTGAGCTCGTGGGGCGGCCTCAGCGACACGTTCGGAATCGGAGTCCTCCCAGGGTCGTCGGGACGGGTCGGGGGCTTGACCGGGAAGCCGACACTCCAGATCGTGGCCGTCGAGAACGACACCACGGTGGCCTTCCGACCGAGCACCGATCTGGTCGGTGGCGGTGGCATCGAGCCAACATCCAGAGGTGGCATCACGAACCTCAAGCTCCAGCGCGGAGAGATGGTGCAGGTGATGCAGGTGAACGACCTCACCGGGTCGATTCTCGAGTCCGACAAACCGGTGGGGCTCTTCGGGGGCAACTCCAAGATGTTCGCTCCGCAGGACGTGTGCTGCGCCGACATCGACAACGAGCAGATTCCACCGCTCTCCGCCTGGGGGCACGAGTATGCGGTCATTCCGGCGCCCCGTCGCCCCCAGCTCGAAACACGTGGTGAGTCGAAGGAGCGCGATCCGAGCGTGGTTCGCATCGTCGGGGCCGCGGATGGCACGAAGCTCGTCTACGAACCGAGACGTCCGCCGGGCTCGCCCGACACGCTCGGTCTCGGGCAGCTCGCCGTGTTCTTCGTCGACGACCCGTTCGTCGTCCGCAGTCAGGATGCCGAGCATCCGTTCCACGTCAGCCTTGTGATGACGGGAGCCGCGGCGTCGTCTGCCGCGCAAGGCGATCCCGAAACGTCGATGACGGTCGCGACCGATCAGTGGCTCGACAGCTACGGCTTCTTTACCGACTTCAGCTATCAGCTCAGCTCGGTCTTCGTGACGCGGCGCAAAGTCGGCGGCGTGTTCCATGACGTGACGCTCGACTGCGCAGGCGCTCTCACGGGATGGACGCCGATCTCCGACGAGTTCGAGTGGACGTTCGTGGAGCTCACGCGTCACGGCGAGCCGCAGAAGTACGATGCCGGCACCTGCACGGACGGCGCACACCGCATCACGAGCGAGGTACCGTTCGCGCTGACCGTTTGGGGGCTGGCGCCGTATTCGAGCTACGCCTATCCGGGAGGCACGGGGCTGCGACCGCGCACGAACGTCTACGTGCCGGTGCACTGAACGAGTCGAGCGTCGCTATTCGGCAGCGGCGTGGACCTCCGAGCCCGCCAGCGCAGAGCCTAGGATCCGCACGAGCTTCGAGCGCACGAACGGGTGGTTGGAGACGTCGGCGACGACGTCGAGGAGGGGCGTCTTCACCACGGCGCGAAGCGCGTGGCCTGCGAGGAACCCCGCCGTGAATCGCTTCCGATGCCTCCACGTGTACGTGCGCATGGCCTCTTCTTCGCCCACCGCGCCGGAGAGCACGCTCGCGATGGTGTCTGCCGCGTAGAGCCCGCTCTGCATCGCCTGCGAGATGCCCTCACCCGTGGCATTGTGGGTGACGCGTGCGGCCTCGCCGAGAAAGAGCGCACCGGGCGCGGTGCAGTGGGAGACCCACGTTGTGTAGGCAATCGGATGTCCTTTGAGGGGTCCGACCTGGCGCGCGTTCTTCAGACGATCGCGATAGTGGCGATCGAGGAACGTGGCGAAGACGTCGCGGACGTTCCGTTTCGTCTTCTCGCCGTTCTTGTCCTGACCCTCGATGCAGACTCCGATGTTCACGCGCGTGGCGCTCTCCGGAAATAGCCAGCCGTACAGCGGAGACACGCATTCGTCGAAGATCATCTCCGCCTGGCCGTAGACGACGTCGACGTCTTCCCACCAGCCCATGAGCGTGGAGATCGAGCGCTTCGGGCGTGGATCCATCGAGAAGATCGAATGGGCTCCGTCCGCACAGATCACGTAACGCGCGCGGCGCTCGGTGCCGTCGGCCAATCTCACGCCGACGACGCGCGTGTTCTCTCGAAGCAGCGAGATCACCTTGACGCCGCCCTGGAAGCGCGCGCCGAGCGACTCCGCGCGGCGGAGAAGCATGTCGTCGAAGTCGCGACGCAGAAGAATGACCGCGGCGGCGTTGCCGGCGAGCACCATCGATCGCCCGCCGGGCGTGACGATCTTCACGGAGAGCATGGGAACGGAGCGCCGGCGCAGCTCGTCGCCGAGGCCCAGCTCGTCGGCGAGCGCGATGGCGTTCGGCGAGAGGCCCGAGCCGCACGTCTTGTCGCGAGGGAACTCGTCGCGATCGAGAACGAGAACATCGCGAACGCCGCGTCGTGCGAGTCCGATCGCAGCGGTCGAGCCGCCGGGCCCTGCACCCACCACGATCACGTCGTTCGTGTTGCCCATCCTCGAACCTCCTTCAGGAGCTGACGCGAGGATTCTAAGGAGGCCCCGGCGTGTTCGTCATCCCCGACATTCGAGTGTTGCCCTCGATCGCACCGGCGCGGGAGACGAGCGCGCGGGCGGAACGAGTGCGGTGGTTCCGGCATCGACGAAGGAGACCTACGTGGCGTCGCATCGTGTCGTGTCGAAGCGGCATGGCAACGCGTGCACGTTGCAAGGACAGCAGCGTCGCAAAGAGCGTGTGCCGCTCGATGGCACGTCCGCGATGCCGCCGGCCACACGAGGCCAGAGATGTCAACGAACGCCCCGCGTGGGGCGCTAGCACGGCAGCGTCACCGTTAGTTTTCTATCGGCAAAATCGGAGGCTTTCGAAGACCGCCCATTTCTTTCGAGGAAACATGGCCCACGGCGCGCTCGGACAAGCACTGGTCCGGAGATGCGTTCATTCGCATTTCCTAACAGTTCGATTTCTGCAGCGCTTTCCTTCGGCAGGCGTCATGGTAGCCACGAGGTGTCGGCACGACACCTGCGTCGGGAACGCACTCCATGATGACCGGACCGCGTGGCGATCGAACGAGAGGGCGAGCGACGGAGCGCGAGACAGGGCTAGTCGCACGGGCCGCACGGGCTACGCGAGTCACGCGTTGGCTCGCTTTCGCTGCCGGCGTCGCCATCTTGCTCCAAGCCTCGTGTGCGAAGTCCCTGCAAGACAATGTCGACGAGGGCAGGTTGATCCCCGCCGACGGTGGCGCGGCGAATACGGGCTGCATCGACACCGCGTGCCCAGCGCCGCTCGCCACGTGCTCGGCGAAGGTGCCCTGCAGCATCAATCTCGACGAAGACGTCGACCACTGCGGTGCGTGTGGCAACCGCTGTCCCTCGCGTTCGGACAACGCTTCGTACATCTGCAGCCAAGGGCAGTGTCGCCTCGTCTGTTCCGAGTTGCATGCGGATTGCAATCATTTGGCAGACGATGGTTGCGAGACAGTCCTCGTCGACGACCCGGCCAATTGCGGTGCGTGCGGGAACGCCTGCAAGGATGGTGAAGTCTGCTGGAAGGCCGCGTGCGGGTGTCCGAAGGGGTTCACGCAGTGCGGGGACACGTGTGTCAACACGTCCTCGGATCAGAAAAACTGCGGAGCTTGCGGAAGTGTCTGCTCCGCGCCGGATCGCGACGACCCGCGATGGACATGCGGGCCCGGTTTCTCGCCGCCCAACACCGCGTGGCTATGTGGCGGCTCCTCGTGCAACCTCGCCTGCAAACCTCACTTCGCTGATTGCAATCAATTGTTCTGTGGCGACGGCTGCGAGGTCGATTTGCAGACCGATCCGGCCAACTGCGGTGCTTGCGGCAATGCATGTTCCGCTGGCCAGGATTGCGTCGCTGGCGTCTGCCTCTGTCCCCCGCAACTCACGAAGTGCGGTCTGTCGGTGTTCCTGAGCACTCCGTCGTGCGTCGATCTGAATTCGGACGTCGAGAACTGCGGAGCGTGCGGACATCAATGTCCAGGAATCGATTCGAGGTCGGGCAGTCCAGGTTGTCAGGACGGCGTGTGCACGTACGTGTGCGCTCCTGGCTTCGCCGACTGCAACGGTAGGGCCATCGACGGCTGCGAGGTCGACCTCATGAGAGATCAGAAGCACTGCGGATCCTGCAAGACGTCGTGTGACGTCGCCGCGGGTCAACCCTGCATCAGCGGGCAATGCCAGACCAAGCCATGCGAAACTCCCGTCGTCCACTGAACGTCGCAAACCTTCACGGGATCGGCCTCGCCCTCGGGCTTGCCGCCGCCACGTCGTGGCTGGCGACGACGAGCGGCTGCGCAGCGGGCGATGAGCAGATCGCCGACGTCGACAGCGGAGCGCCCGTGGAGCCGGAGCCCCAAGGCTCGTTTTCGGAAGCCGGAGCCGAGGCCGCCGGGTTTCCGTACTCCGACGAATGCACCGAGGAGACGAAGCAGATCTACGTCCTCGCAGCGGACAAGGGGCTCTACCGCTTCTACCCCGAGACGTTGAAGTTCGTGCTGGTCGGCATGGTCGGCTGTCCGACGACGAGCAGTACGTTCTCGATGGCCGTCGACCGTCGCGGCACGGCCTGGGTCGAGTTCCAGGATGGCCGCCTCTTCATCGTCGACACGCGCGACGCGAGGTGCCTGCCGACGGCATTCCCGCCGGGGCGAAAGGGCTTCGAGACGTTCGGCATGGGCTACGCGCTGAACGCCCCGGACTCCACCGAAGAGACCTTGTTCGTCGCGGGCGACGCCCTCGCCGCGCTCGACACCAACACGTTTGCATTCGACGTGAAGGGCTCGCTCTCGTTCAGTCGCAACGAGCTCACGAGCATCGGTGCCGATCTCTACGGGTTCAGTCCGTTCTCGGGCGCGATCACCGGATACGACAAGACGACGGGCGCGCCCAAGGTCACCTATCGCACCACGGCCCTCGGCGAGCGTGTGGCCTTTGCCTTCACGCAGTGGGCCGGCGACTTCTGGATCTTCACGGGTGAGAACACGTCGACCGTCACCCGCTACACGCCGGCCACGGATACGTCGACCGTCGCCGTGCAGAATGCGGGCATCCTCATCGTCGGCGCTGGCACATCGACGTGCGCTCCGACGACGCCCGTGAAGTGAGCTCTCGGCAGCGTTCAGCGGATACCGAAGCGAGCCATCTTGTTGAGCAGCCCCTGACGGGACAAGCCGAGGCGCTCGGCGGCGTGGCTCTTGTTACCCGCCGTCTCCGCGAGGGCACGTAGAATCTCCCGTCGTTCGAGCCGCTGGACCTTTTCCTCGAGCGATCCGCCCTCGTCGTCGTCATGCTCGGTGGCGCCTTCCAGCGGGGTGGCCGTGCCCTGGACGTCGGGCGACAGATCGTCGCGCAGGATCTCTTCGCGCCCCCCCGCCAGCACGAGTGCGCGCTGCATCTCGTTGCGCAGCTCGCGGAGGTTTCCCGGCCAAGGATATTGCTCGATGCAGCGGCGTGCCTCGGGCGAAAGGCGAGGAGCACCGGCGCCGGGCACGAGCGCGCGTGCCTGATTGAGAAAGTGCTGGGAGAGTACAAGGAGGTCTTCGGAGCGCTCGGCGAGGCGCGGAAGCGCGATTTCGATGCCCCGAATTCGCCAATACAGGTCGTCACGAAAGGCCTTCGACGCAATGAGCTCTGGTAGCGGACGATGCGTCGCGGAGACCACGCGCACGTCGACCGTCACGGGTTTGCTCGCGCCGACCGGCAAGATCTCCTGGGCCTCGAGCGCGCGCAGGAGCTTCACCTGGAGGTCGGTTGCGAGGTCGCCGATCTCGTCGAGAAACAGCGTGCCGCCGTTCGCTTCGACGAAGAGGCCCTTCGCGTCGGACGTGGCGCCGGTGAACGCGCCCTTCTTGTGACCGAACAGCGTGGACTCGAGGAGGCTCGGGGTGATCGCGCCGCAGTTCACCGCGACGAAGGGCTCACGCGCGCGGCGACTGCTCGCGTGGACGAGCCGCGCGAAGACTTCCTTTCCCGTACCCGATTCCCCGGTGAGGAGGACGGGAACGTCCGTCTTGGCGGCACGCACCGCGAGATCTTTGGCCGCGACGAAGGCCGGCGATCGGCCGAGCGCTCCGCCCGCCTCCGTGGGGACGGCCGTCTCGAGATCACGCACGCGATCTTCGAGGACGAGCCGTGCATGAGCCCGAGCGAGCACGGCCGAGAGCACGTCGGGGTCGACCGGCTTGGCGAGAAAGTCGTAGGCACCACGACGGACGAGGGAGAGCGATAGCGCCGTATCTCCCGTGCCGGAGACGACGACCACCTTGGCCTGCGGGCATGCACCGAGCATTCGACCGAGCAGCTCGGCGCCTGCTTCCGGCGTGCCCGAGGGAGGAAGCATGAGATCGAGCACGACCAGCCGAGGTCGCGCGCGTTCGAATGCCGTCAGGGCTTCGGGCGCGGTTCCGGCTTCGAGGACGTCGAAGCCGTCGGAGGCGAGAATTCGCTTCCACGCGCGACGAAAGCCCGCGTCGTCGTCGACGATCAGCACTGTCTCGCGGTTCTTCATCGGTTCCTTTCGAATCGAGGAAACGTGACGACGAAGCGGGCGCCGCCGTCCTGCGGTCGTTCGTGGCGCAGCGTTCCGCCATGGCGCTCGACGAGTCGCGCTGTGATGGCGAGGCCGAGACCCGTGCCGGGGTGCTTGGCGTCCCGGCCGCGGCCCGTGGTGAAGGCCGTGAAGAGACGCGGTTCGATCTCGGCGGGAACCCCGGGGCCATCGTCTTCGACCACGATGGCGTGGGCGTCGGGCGACGTTTCGATCGTCACAGTCACGGAGCCGCCGGGACGTTCCGACGTGGCGATGAGAGCGTTCGAAACGAGATTGGCCACGACATCGGAGATGGCATCCGCGTCGGCCTCGGCGTCGACGCGTGGTTCGTCGTCGCTCGCTCTCCGAAGGGAGAGTCGTCGTTCGCTCTCTCCCAGCGCGAGCAGTGCGCGCTTGCCTCCTCGCTCGACCGCTTCGCGTAGGTCGATGACGGCGGGCTCGAGCGGACGCGGCTTGGCGTAGCGCAGGAGATCATCCATGAATCGGCGCGCCCGTCCGACTTCGTTTCGGATCGCTTCGATCGATTCCGCGCTGGCGCCTTCGCGCTCGAGCAGCTTGGCCTCGGCCAGCACCACGCCAAGCGGATTTCGAATCTCGTGCGCAACGGCGCTAGCCATGCGCCCGAGCTCGGCAAGGCGCTCGGCATGATCGGCCCGCGCTTCCTCCGTTTCGATGGCGACGGAGAGCTCACGCGCGGCGATCGGACGTCGAAAGAGAGCCACCGCCGCCCGATCGACGAGCGCCTGACGCAGCGGATCGAGGGGCAGGGCAAGCACGAAGAGCACGAGGACGAGCAGCGGCGACGCGGCCTCGGCGCCAGGGGCGAGGCGAGGCAAGAGGGCATACATCGCGGCCAGAGCGAACGCCGTGAGGGCGGCCGTTCCGAGCCCCAGCACGAACGACTGCACGATCATCGCGCGTACACGCGGCGGCTCGGCCTGGTGAACGGCCACGGCCGATGCGACGACCGATACGAAGAGAGGTGCCGTCGCGAAGCCGAGCGGCGCGAGGCCGGTCACGTACAGCGCAATGGCGCATGCGCCACCGAGGGCTGCAAACAGATTCGCCGTGAAGAGCGCTCCGCGAAGCAGCCGCTCGGAGGCCGGTGCCCTTCGAATCATCGACAGGTGCCAGAGCTGCATCGAGCCCGAACCGAGCGCGCACACGGCGCCGAGCGGCCAGAAGACAGGGCCTGCCCCGCGTGCGCCCGGCCCGTAGAGCAATCTCGGGGCGGCGAGGCCGAGGAGCGCGACGGCGAAGGCGGCGGCCCAGGTGATCCGTACGAGGCGCTTCGAACCACCGGAGAGCGTGGACGCGGCCTGGACGAACGCGCCCGCGAGCAGCATGCCGAACGGAAGAAGGCGCTCGGCGAGGGCGTCGTGGGTGCCGGTTTGCAGGAGCAGCAGACCGGTTACCCAGGCGCCGAGCAGGATCGACGGAAGTGCCAGCACCCGCGCGGGGCCGCGACCCATACGAAGGGCGGAGAACCCCACGGCGAGGGTCGACGCCCACAGCGACAGCAGCGCGTACGTCGAAGGGGCCAAGCGATCACGAATTAGCACGAGACCGGGGAGGTCGTGAAATGCTCGGGGCGGCGGCCCTCGCGTCCGAGCACGTGCGGGCGTTCCTCCGCGAAGAAGCGTCGTGCGAGTCGCCGGAAGCTCGCCTCGGTGTAGCGCTGGAACGCGGGCCGGAACACCCATCGGTCGAAGAGCCGTCCGAACAGGCCCCAGCGGGGCTCGTAGGTGTACGAGGTCGACATCTCCACGCGCCCGTCTCCGAGGTCGGTGTAGAGCCAGAGCCCCACGCCCTTTTCGATGAGCGAACGCGGGTCACTCGAGCCGAATTCGAACGTCGATTGGCGCATCGGCTTGTGGAGCTTGTAACGCCCGTAGCCGCGAATGGTCATGCCGAGCAGCGTCTTTTCGTAGCGCATCGTCGTGCCGGTCTGGATTCGTGGGTCGGGGGTGCCGAGCTCGGTCGCGGACGCGTCGTCCGTCTCGTGATCCATCACGATGCGATCGAAGCGATGGTCCCACGTGGGGTGGAGACGGTGATCTTGTGTGACGTTCCACACGCGCTCGAGCGTTGCTGCAAGACGCACGCGAACGTGGAGAGGTGCAGCCGCGGGGCGCGTCGATTCGTGGATGAGTGCTGCTTCGAGCAGGGCACAAGCGAGCGAGCCGACGGCCATCACGGCGAGGAAGAGGCGGAGTGCGTCGGGGACGTGCGAACTGAACACGAGCTCCGACGGCTGGGCGACCCAGCCAAGCGCCGTCCGCGCGACGCCATAGAGCTCGCCGCCCACGAGCACACTCAGAATCATGTGAATCAGGTATTCGGGGCCAGAGATGCCGCCTTGGGAGGCGCGGCTCTCGGGCTCGACGAGAATGTCACTGACACCGACGACGACGTCGACCGCGAAGAGGGCCGCGAGCGCCCACACCCAGCGACCGTGGAACTCCACGTTCGGTACGACCACGAACTGGATCGCGTACACGAAGCCGCGAAGGACGTGAATCCACACCTCGGTTCGGCATTCCGCGCGGGCGACGAGGCGTCCTTTCCAGCTGTGGAAGTACGCGATGTCGAACGCTCCGAGCAGGCCGACGAGGAGAAGGAGAACGGACGGACCGAGCATGGCGCCCCTCGATTGCAACCTCGGGGCCGTGCGCAACGAGGGCTATTTTCGAGGGCGATCGCGCCGTGCTGTCCAAGGCGTGGACAAGTTCGGTGAGCCGACTGCCAACGGCGTGGACAGTCCTCGATGGTTCGTACGCAAGAAAGCGCGTTGGGCGGCGATGGCACGAGCCCCGCAATCGGGCGGCCATGCGACGCTCGCTCGTCTTCCTCCACGCTGCCCATGCCGTCGTTCCGTTCGCCTTGCTCGTGACGACCGACGCGTGGCTCGTGCGCGGCGTAGCCGGCGCGCTCCTCTTCGTCTCGGTCTTCGCCTTCGCGCACGACGCCATGCATCGCGTGCTCGGTCTGCCTCGCTGGCTCAATGAGCTCGCACTCACGCTCGGCGCGGTGCTGATGGGCATGAGCGGCTCGGCCGCGCGCGTCCTCCATCTCGTTCACCATGCGCGTCCGGGCGCGCCGGACGACGTCGAGGGCCGCGCGCTCCGCGTTTCATGGCTGAGCGCGGCGCTGGCTTCGCCGGCGTCCTACCTCGCCCTGCCGTTCGTCGCGTTCGCGCGCTCTCGTGCTGGGCTGCGAAGGCGGCAGCTCGTGGAGTGGGCGCTCGTGGTCGCGTTCTTGGCGACGTCGCTTCGCATGGGGGGAGCCCCGAGAGCGTATGCCCTGATATGCATTCTCGCGCAGAGCACGGTTCCGCTCTGGGCCGGGCGCCTGCCGCATCGAGCGCCGGCCCACCTGCTCGCGTTCGCCAGGCGGTTGACCTGGACGCGCTCGCCGCTCGTTCTCTCCTTCGTGTTCCACGACGAGCATCACGCGCGCGCGAATGGTTCGGTCTTCGACCTCGGCGCCTCAGCCTCGTGATCGTGCGCACGTGTTTCGCATCGTGGGACGTCACGAGGAACCACGCATGAAAGCGCTTCAGTACAGGTCGATCGGAGCCAAGCCGGAGGTCGTCGAGATTCCCAAGCCCGCACCGAAAGCGGGCGAGGTCTTGCTGAAGGTGACCGCCGCCGGCGTCTGCCATTCGGACGAGTTCATCATGAGCTTGCCGAAGGAGAAGTACGTCTACGGCTTGCCGTTGACCCTCGGCCACGAAGGCGCCGGTGTCGTGGCCGAGCTCGGAGCGGGCGTGACGGGCGTGTCCGTCGGTGAATCCGTGGCCGTCTACGGCCCGTGGGGATGTGGGCTTTGCCACAACTGCGCGCAGGGCATGGAGAACTACTGCCTTCGTGCGCAGGAGCTGAAGATCATGCCTCCTGGACTCGGCTCGCCGGGGGCCATGGCGGAATACATGATCGTCGACTCGTCGCGGCATCTCGTTCCGCTTCGTGATCTCGATCCGGTGAAGAACGTGTCGCTCACCGACGCCGGGCTCACGCCGTACCACGCCATCAAGACGTCGCTGCCGAAGCTCGTGCCCGGAAGCACATCGGTCGTCATCGGCGCGGGTGGTTTGGGGCACGTCGGCATTCAGCTCGTTCGGGCGCTGAGCTCTTCGACCATCGTGGCCCTCGACGTCAACGAAGAGAAGCTCGCCCTCGCCCGCGAGGTCGGGGCCGACCACGCGCTCCTCTCCAACGATGCTGCCGTAGGCGCGATTCGTGACCTCACGGGCGGTCGTGGTGCCAATGCGGTCTTCGACTTCGTCGGCGCTCCCCCGACCACGAAGCTCGCCGCCAAGGTTGCCGGCGTCCTTGCGGACATCCGCATCGTCGGCATCGGAGGTGGAAGCGTCCCCGTCGGATTCTTCGATCTCGCGTACGAAGTGAGCGTGTCGTCCCCGTACTGGGGAACGCGCAGCGAGCTCATCGAGGTGCTCGAGCTCGCCCGGAAGGGCGCCGTGAAAGTCGAAATCGAGACGTACAGCCTCGACGATGCGCCCCGCGCTTACGAGCGCCTCCACGAAGGCAAGATCCGCGGCCGCGCCGTCATCGTGCCGTAGAGTCGATGCCTTGCTCGAACGACTTCGCGTGTATGCGAAGGTCCGACGTGGGAAGGTCTTTACGGTTCTGCGCGTAGTCTCGCCACGCGTCGCAGCATGGCGCCCGTGGAATCGTTCGTGCCCGGCGTGAAATCGGCGTCACCGCTTGAATAAACGCGCGCCGATCACGTGTATCGTGAATATCCTCCGGGAACGAAAAGCGCAGCCAGGAGCGAGAGAAGGATGGCAAGCACCAAGCAGACGGTCGACCTCCCGAAGCTCATCGAGCAACTCGACAAGGCCACGGGCGATGGGCGCATGGACAAGGTGCGCAAGATGCTCAAGGCGGATCGCTTCCAGCTCTTCAGCGAAGTGACCGACGGGCACGTCACGGGCGTGGTCAAAAGCCAGACGGACGCTTCGCTCTTCTACGCGTGCAAGATCAGCGACCAGGGAGCATTCATGTGCTGCACGCAGAACTTGAACGTCTGCGGCGGCCTCCGTGGCAAGCCATGCAAGCATCTCCTCGTTCTTCTCGTCGGCCTCGCGCAAGCGGGCGCGGCCGACGCCGACGTGCTCTCGAAGTGGGCCAAGTCTGCAGCCGGAAAGAAGCCGGCACTCGACAAGGACGCGATGAGCGCCACGTTCGTCAAATACAAGGGCGCCGAGGCGGGAGAGATCGATTGGCGGCCGACAGAGACGATCCCCGAGGATTATTACGCGCTCTGAGCGGTTCTGAGGTTCGATGAGCGCGCAGCTCGAGGAGGTCGGACGGACCGCGGACGCGATTCGGTCCGATATCGAAACGGCATTCGTTCGAGGATTGGCCACGTCGAGCAAGGGCGACCGCCGCGGTCTCGAAGCACGAACGGAAGAGTGGGAGCGTGTCGGCGCGCATCACGTGGCGACGCGGTTGCGAGCGGCTTTGCGCGCGGCCGATGCCGACACGAAGGATGCCGCGACCAAGTTCTTGTCGGCGTACACGAGCCTGCACGCATTCGAACGGGTGCTCAGCCTGGAGGCCGCGCGCGGCGCGTGGGCCACCTACCGAGCGTCACGTGACGACGACGAGGACCAGGAGCCCACGAAGAAGGAGCCACCGGCAGAGAGCCCCGCCGCGCTTCCGCCTCCGCTCGAGGATCCGAAAGGGGCCGTGGAGCTTCTCGGTGAGCTCACCAAGCTCGTCGAAGACCTCGTGCGAACCGGCCTGACGAGCGCGAGTCAGGCCACGCGTACGCGGCTCGATCACGCGTTCAAGGAAGCTTCACGTCGCAAGCTCCTGCGCCTCGGCGCGTCGCTTCGTTACGTGAACGAGGAGATCGGTCGCTTCCTGGCCGACGACGGCACGTTCGCCGCGCGGCGGTACTCCTTCTTCCTCCATCGTTCGTGGCTTCTCGCCAAGGGCACCCACTTCGCGATTGGCAAGAAAGACGCGCGCCTCGTCGGCTCGTTGACTCTCGGCGTGGCCTCGGCGCCGAAGCCGGTCGGCGCACTCGAGGTGGTCACGCTCGGAGTGCAGAAGCGCGCAACGGCGGCGGCGTGCAGCTTCGACTTTCGCCTGCGCGTGGTGAAGTCGGCACGCGCATCGCTCGTGGGCCAGGCTCTCGTCTACAGCCTCGTGTTCGCGCGAAAGGCGGGGGTGCCCCCGGAGGCGTACCTCCATCTTCCGCAGCCGCAGAAGTTCGCGCCGAAGGTCCTGGTCGCCAAGTCGAAGGTGTCCATCACCGAAGCCGCGGTCCTCGAAGACGGGCGAGGTGGCGGCCGGCTCGTTCTCGGCCCGAAGAGCACGGTGACGGGCGGCGCCGACTACGACGCGTGGTCTTCGCACTACACGTGGGATCCCGACGGAGCCGCGGCTCGCGTCGACAAGCACGCACCATCGCCGCTCGACCTCGCCGTCGAGATGCAGGAAGAGGTCATCCTCGAGGAGTGGGCCCTCGGACCCGCGCCCGACGGAGGTCTCTTGATCCTCATCCCCGGCCTCTCCTTCAGCGTCACCTTGCCGAGTGGTGAAGAAGGGCAGCGCCTCAAAAAGACACTCGAGACGGCGGCGAAGAAGAAGAAGAACCGTCCTTCGTTGCTCGGCGCCGTTCATTACGAATTCGGGCAGCTCGTTCTTGCTCCGATATCCCTGCTTGACGCCGATGGGCCCGAGCACATTCTTTTGTCCGACGAGAACATCAATCTCTCTGCCCTGCTGGGCAGCTTGAATCTGGGTGGTTGAGAGCGATGGCCGCGAAGAAGAAGACCGACGACGTGATCGAGACGAACGACAGCCGTGAGGCGAAGGCGTCGGAGGTCCTGCGGGAGCCTGCCGAGATCAAGTACGCCGTCGAGCTCGAGGCGCTCCGCCAGAACGACGAAGGCGAAGCCCCCGCACCGTGGCTGCTCTCGCCGAGGTCCGTTCTCGCGTACGTCACCGGCACCAAGAAGCCGCTCAAGGCCACGATCGACGGCAAGACCGTCGAGGTGCCCATCACGCGGAAGTTCTTCGGCGACGACACCATTGTCGAGCGCTCGATCGTCACGCTGGCGAGCGAGCGCGCACTCTTGCTCGTGGGGGACCCGGGCACGGGCAAGAGCTGGCTCTCCGAGCATCTCGCGGCGGCCATCTGTGGCAACTCCACACTCACGATTCAGGGCACGGCCGGAACCACCGAGGAGCAGATCAAGTACTCCTGGAACATCGCGCGAATCATCGCCGAGGGGCCCAAACCGGAGAACATGATCGCGTCGCCGTGCATGATCGCGATGCGCGGTGGGAAGCTCTTCCGCTTCGAAGAGATCACACGCTGCGTGGGCGACGTCCAAGACGCGCTCGTCTCGATCTGCTCGGACAAGGCCATCGCGGTGCCCGAGCTCCCCGGCGAGAACATGGTGTTTGCGCGCCCTGGCTTCAACATCATCGCCACCGCGAACTCGCGCGACCAAGGTGTCAACGAGCTCTCGGCGGCGCTCAAGCGTCGCTTCAACTACGTGCACATCCCGGTCGTGGCCGATCAGAAGACCGAAGTCGAAATCGTTGGTACGCGCTCGGCCGAGCTTCTCGCGCGCTACCGCATTCCCGCGAAGGTCGAAAAGCCGGTTCTCGACTTGCTTGCTACGGTGTTCCGCGAGCTGCGTGAGGGCGTCACCAGCGACGGTGTGAAGGTCCAGAAGCCCACCACCACGCTCTCGACGGCCGAGGCCATTGGTGTCGCGCTCGACGCCGCCATTCACAGTCGGCATTTCGGATCGGGCATCGTCGGTCCGGCGGAGGTGGGGCGCAATCTCGTCGGCTCGGTGGTGAAGGAAGACCTCGGCGACGTGAAGGTGCTCAAGGAGTATCTCAATCTCGTCGTGAAGAAGCGTGCTGCGACCGACACCACGTGGAAGGCCTTCCACGACGCCGCCACGCAATCGCTCAAGGGCTGACGTCGGAGACAACGCGTGCCGGTCGATCGAATCGAAGAAGTCCTCACGGAAGGCGAGGGTGCGCTCTGCGGTCTCGACGTGGAGAAGATTCGGCAGAATGCCGACGCCGTTCTCCGCGAAGAGCTCTATTGGTTTCCGGTTCGGCATCACTCGCCGGCGGTCGCGCGGCATCTGCGCACCGCCATTCGCGAGCGAACGCCGGAGATCATCTTCATCGAAGGACCGTCCGACGCGTCCGAGCTCGTCACCCACATCGTCGATCCGAAGACGAAGCCGCCCGTGGCGATCTATTCGTCGTATCGCGACGACGACAACGTGCTCGGGCTCGCCGGCATCGCGAGCCCCGGGCCCGACATTCCGGCGAAGTTTGCGTCCTGGTATCCGCTTTTGCCGTATTCGCCCGAATACGTCGCCATGAAAGAAGCGGCGAAGCTCGGCGCCGAGGTGGTGTTCGTCGACTTGCCGTCGCACGCGCTCGTGCGAAGTCGTGCGGAGCGAGGGATTCCCGAGGAGGGCGCTTCCGAAGTCCCGCGCGAAGCGATCGAAGCTGCGAGCGAAGATGCCGAGCCTTCGCCCGAAGAGGCCTCGTCGACGATGCCTTCGTGGGAGACGCTCGCCGTCGAGAGCTCGCTCTACAAGGGGCTCGCGGCGGCCGCCGGCTATCGCTCGTGGGACGAATGCTGGGACGCGCTCTTCGAAGCGCCCGAACGCTTCACCGATGTCGAGTCGTTCCGGGCCGAGCTGGCCTACTTCTGCGCGGCCGTACGGGCAACCACGCCTCGCGCACAGATGGAGAACGACGGCACGTTCCTTCGTGAGTCGCACATGTTGCGGATGATCACGAAGACGCTCGGCGAGCGGAAGATTCCGGCGTCGAAGGCCATGATGGTGTGCGGAGGCTTCCACCTCTTCATGGCACGCGAGCTCGGGCCCGAGCGCGCCATTCCGAAGGGCACGGTCTACACCACGGTCACGCCCTATTCGTACGCGCGCACGAGCGACCTCACCGGTTACGGTGCGGGAAATCGCGCCCCGGCGTGGTATGCGCGTCTCTTCGAGCGCTCGCTCGAGTCACCTGCCGACGCGGCGCCGCTCGCGATGGTCGATCACATCGTGGCCGTGCTCGCCAAAGCCCGGGGCGATGGCGAGCTTCTCTCGTCGGCCGACGCCATCTCGTCGAGCCAGCACGCCCGCATGCTGGCGAGCCTTCGCGGTCGCAAGAGCCCCTCGCTCGACGACGTGCGCGACGGCCTCATCGCCTGCTGCTGCAAGGGCTCGATGGCGCAAGAGGGCCGCTATCTCGCCAAGGCGATGGTCACCGTCGAGACGGGCTCGGCGCTCGGTCGGGTCACGCCCGCGCTCGGACGTCTGCCGCTCGTCCACGACTTCTACAAGCAGGTCGACGAGCTCGAACTCGGCGATTCCATCGCCAAGGACGCGCGCACCAAGCTCACGCTCGACCTGCGAAAGCCGCTCGACGAACGGCGGTCGGTGTTCTTCCACCGCCTCGCCCAAATCGAGATTCCCTACGTCGAGCTCGTCTCCGCCGGGCAGGAGAGCACGCTGTTCCGAGAAGTGTGGCGCATCGCGTGGTCTCCCAAGGTCGATGGCGAGCTGGCCGAGAAGAATCTCCACGGTGACACCGTCGAAGCCGCCGCTCTGGCACGACTCGACGACGAGCTCGGCGCCACGGGACAGGCCGTCGACGAGATCACGGGGCGCCTGCTCAAGGCGTCGAAGATGGACCTGCCAGGCATGGTGCAGCGGCTCCAGCAGGTGGCTGGTGAAGCCGTCGATTCGGATGCACGCCTCGCGCCGCTCGCCCGCGCGCTGACCGATCTCGTCCTGCTCGAGGCGCACACCAAGAGGCGCGGTCTCTCCACGGACGTCGTCGCCGAGCTCGTGGATCGTTGCTTCGGTCGAGCCTGCTTTGCCATGCCCGACGCGGCGAACGCCCCTCCCGAGGAGCATGGCGATGTAGTGTCCGCCATTCGCAGCTTGTCCGAAGTCCTCCTTGGCGAGCGCGGGGAATCGTTCGATCGAGAGCTCTTCGTCGAGAATGCCAAATCGGCATTTCTGTATTCGGAAGCGCCGTTTCTGCGCGGTGCGCTTTCGGGGGTATTGACCGAGCTTCGCATCCAGACCACCGCGGAACTTGCCGCGCAAGTGGCGGCCTTCGCCAAGGCTCGGCCCGAGGTACTCGTGACATGTGGCGAGTTCCTCACCGGCGTTCTGCAGACGAGCCGCACGGCCGTCATGCTCGGTGCCGACGCCATCGTCGCCGCCATCGACGAGCTCCTCAAGGCTGCCGCGTGGGAGCAGTTCCTCACGTTGCTCCCGCAGACGCGCGGTGCCTTCGAAGGAATGCATGATCGCGTTCGCGTGTCGCTCGCCGATCGCGTGGCCGTTCGCTACGGGCTCCGAGCCGAAGAAGGCGACACGATCGCGCGCCTCGAGACGACGGTGGAAGCGGCTCAGCAGCTCGTGATGCTCGATACGCGCGTGGCCGAAATGATGAAGAGCTGGGAGTTCTGAAATGACGGCACGAAGCCTCGCCGAACTGAGCGACGACGAACGCGCGCTCGTGAGCCGCTGGCGCCTCGTCCTCGGCAAAGACGCCGAGCGCAGCGGCGTGTGCCTCTCGCCTGGTGCGGGCGGCGAGAACTCCGAAGGTACCGAGGAGGCCCTCGGCTTTCTCTTCGACGACGACCGCGGTGCCGGAAGCGAGAGCTCGCAGCTCACCGTTCCTTCGTGGATCGACACGGTCAGCGAGCTGTTTCCACGTCAGGCCAAGGAAGTGCTCGAGCGCGAGCTGGTGAAGCGGAAAGGCATTCACCAGATTCTCGACCAGCCCGATCTCCTCGAGCGCATCGAGCCGAACGTCGAGCTCGTCAAAACGCTGCTTACCCACAAAGACCTGCTCACCCCGAAGACGCGCGTTCTCGCGCGCAAGGTGATCGACAAGGTCGTCCAGGAGCTGAAACGCAAGCTGGAGGTCCGTGTCGAACAGGCCATCACCGGCGCGCTGCGAAAAGACCGGCACTCGCCGCGACGGGTGTTCCGCAACGTCGATCTCAAGACCACGCTGCGGCGCAATCTGAAGAACTGGAATCAGGAGCGCGAAAAGCTCTTCGTCGACAAGGTCTGGTTCTACGCCGCGGAGAAGAACAAGCGGCCGTGGCACGTCATCGTGTGTGTCGACCAATCGGGCTCGATGCTCGAGTCGGCTATTTTCTCGTCGATCATGGCCTCGATCTTCGCCGAGCTCCCCGGCGTGAAGACGTCGCTCGTGCTCTTCGACACCCAGGTCGTCGACCTCTCGAACCAAGTCGGCGAGCCCGTCGACGTGCTCCTCAGCGTCCAGCTCGGCGGCGGCACCGACATCACGCGCGCCCTCGAGTACTGCAGCACGATCGTCCGCGAGCCCGCGCGCACGATCCTGGTCCTCATCACCGACTTCTACGAAGGGCGCCCCGAAGCCGATCTCGTCCGGGTGGTGACGAACCTCGCCGACGCCAACGTGCGCATGGTCGGTCTCGGCGCCCTCGGCTACGACGCCCAACCCCAATACAACCGCCAGACCGCCGGCAAGCTGCGCAAAGTCGGAATGGATATCCTCGTCTGCACTCCCGAAAAGCTCGCCGACTGCATGGGCAAGATCATCCGCGGCTGACGCTGCTGCAAAGGGATTGATCGGCTACGTTGCATACCCGAGGAGTTGGGCGGCGAGCTCGCTCGGGTGAGAGAGGGCGGCGAGGTGGCCGCCCGGGACGAGCTCGACGGTCTTGCCGAGGCGCTCCTTGGCGATGCGCGCTTGGAATTCGGCGGGGAAGAAGCGGTCGTCTCTGCCCGTCACCACGTGAATCGGGATTTGCGGCCACGCGAAGCGGCACGGTTGGCCGAAGGCGATCGGTGCTTCGTTGCGTGCGTGCGCTTCGAGGCCTTTGGCCACGTCGGGCGGAACGTCGTGGAGGAAGTACGTCGCGAGATCGAAGTCGGTCCGATAGCCGTGCGCCTTGGCGGCCGCGACGCGCGCTTCTTCGGATTTCGTATTCCCCCACCATGCCCCGGCCGTCTCGCCCGGGGTCGGAATCATGGCATTCGAGAACACGAGCGCTCGGATGGTGAGCTTCTCGCAGACGAGAGGGGCGGTGAATCCGCCCATCGATTGAGCGACGAGGACCACGTCCTTGCGCGCGCCGATCGCGGAGACCGTACGTTCGGCGTAGACGTCGAGGCCCGCGTTCGGGTCGTCGCCGGGAAAGTCGACCGCGATCGCTTCGTGGCCCGCTTCCTCGAGCAGCGGCACCACGCGATGCCAATACCATGCTTCGCCACCGGCGCCCGGGAGGAGAACGAACGTGCTCATGGGCGCACTGTAGGGCGAAACGAGCGCGGCGTGGTTCAGGACCGACCTGCTGTGGGCGCGAAGCGACGCCGGTATTCACCGAGAGAGAGACCCATGAGCTTCTGGAAGACTTGCCGGAAGCCGCCGACGTCCTCGTAGCCCACGCGGTGTGCGATCTCGTCGATGGTGGCGTTCGAGAGCTCGAGCATTTCGCGCGCCTTCACGACGCGGAGGTGCTGGACGTATTCGGTCGGCTTCATCCCCGTGGCCTTGTGGAAGCGACGGAGGAACGTGCGCTCACCGAGGGCCGCATGGCGGGCCATCGCCGGCAACGTTACCTTGGTCGAGAACTTCGTTTGCAGCCAATGCTGCACCTTGAGCACCTGGGCGTCGCCGTGGGTGAGCGATGGCGCGAAGGTGCTGTAGAAGCGTTGCTCGCGTCCGCCGGGGTCGACCAGGAAGTACCGCGCGGTGTCGAGCAAGACGGTGGGCCCGGCAAGGCGTCCGACGAGCCTGAGGCCCAGGTCGACCCAGGCCATGATGCCGCCGGCGGTGATGATGTCGCCGTCGTCGACGAGGAGCTTGTCGGTATCGAGCGCGACGTCCGGAAAACGCCCAGCGAACTGCTCCTTGAGTGCCCAGTGCGTGGTGGCAGGTCGTCCCGCGAGGAGCCCCGTTTCGGCCAGCAAGAAGGAGCCGACACACACCGAGCAGAGGAGCGTGCCCTCCTCGTGGCGAGCCGTCATCCACGCAGCGAGCTTGTCGACGTCGTCGATCTGTCGATAACCGTCGAGACTCGGTGGAACGATCAGCGCCGTGAGAGGCGCGTCCGACTTGCGACGCTTCTCATTCCCACGCAGCACGACGGTTTCGATGCGTGTTGCTCCCTCGCGCCCGGCCTGCCGTCGATTGGCAACCTCGAAGAGATCGACGAGCCCGTACACGGTGGCTTGCTGAGCTCCGGGATACGAGAGGATGCCGATCGTGTGGACCGGGGGCTTGGAAGCCATATGTCAGTTTTGGCATGAACTATGGCGGGATCGCCACTGGGAAGGCGACGAGCTGCGCTCTAGGTTGCTCCTTGTCGGAGGTTCCCATGAGCAAAGTCCTCGTCGTGATCGATGTCCAAAACGACTATTTTCCGGAGGGGAAGTTCCCTCTCTGGGCTGCGGACCAGGCCCTCGAGAAGGTCGAGCGTGCGATGGCGCAGGCGAACGAGCGCGGCATTCCTGTCGTGCTCGTCCAGCACGTCGCCGATACCAGTGCGGGCCCGGCACCGTTCTTCAATCCCGGAACGCCCGGCGTCGAGCTTCATCCTCGGATCCGTGCGGCCGCGCCGTCGGCACCCGTGGTGGTGAAAGCCTTCGCCGACGCCTTCGTAAAGACCGACCTCGAGGCCGTGCTCGCCGAGCTGGGCGCCACCGAGCTCCTGCTGACCGGGATGATGACGCACAACTGCGTCACGCACACGGCCATCTCGAAGTCGGCCGAGAAGTACGATGTGACGATCCTGCCCGACTGCTGCACGACCGTGAGCGAGATCATGCACAAGATTGCGCTCGCCGCCGTCGCGACGCGCGTGCGCCTCGCGCCATCGAACGAAGTTCTCTGATCCGCGCGCCTGTCGTTACTTGACGATCGGGGCTTTGACGTCGTTGAGCGGGCGGATGCCCATGCCACCGGCGTAGCCATAGCTCGCGCAGTAGCCGACGCCCCAGACGGTGACCGAGAACGTGCCGGGGCTCGTGGCTTCGTGGCGGCCGTAACCGCACGTGCTCGAGCCGTAGGACACACCTGCGCCGCCGCGCGTGAGCTGCACCCAGGCGTACTCGTATTCACCGCTGGTGCCGAGCGGCCGGAAGTCGGTGATGTCGCCGACGCAGTCGAGCTTCACGGGCTGGAATCCCGTAGCCGTCTTGCGACGCACGACCGTCAGGTTGGTCTGCGGGAACGTGTAATCGGTGAAGAACACATAGCGATCGAGGAATTGATCCGACGGGACGATATTGACGAAGTCAGGGTCTCCGTCGTGATTCGTGACCAGGATGGCGCCGGTCATGTAGACCGCGGCGTAGAACGCGTGGGCCGCGTCCTGGCTCTTCACGGTGACCATCTGGTCTGTCGTGAAGGTGGCCACCTGGCCGGCCTCGAGCTTCTCGGGCGCGCCGAGCGGTCGGGCAGGGTCGTACGTCAGCTTCGTGCCGTTCGCAGCGCCGACGAGCCGGTAGGGGACTTGCTCGCGCACGTCCGTGTAGTTCGTCGTCGGGTCCATGTCCGTGCGAGGACGGTACGGCACGAGTGCATATTCGTGCCCCCACGAAGAGATCGGGGGAATCTGCTGCTGCGTGCAGTCGGCGGCCTGGGCGTCGGAGGGGATGTAGGTCGACTCGGAGCCACCGAACACGGCGATCGGTTTCGTTGCCTTGATCGGGCTTCCGGTGATCTCTTCGGGCTGGTTGATCTGCAGCACCTGACCACGCGAGAGCTTCCAGGTCTGGGTCACGCCCTTGGCCGTGCCGGTCACGCCCGTGCCGTCCGACATGTCGACGACCGGCTTCATGGAGACCTCGGTGTCGTCTTCGGAGGCGACGATCTGGAGCATCGGATAGCCGATGCGGGGCGTCGACCACGAGTTGATCGCGTAATAGTCCGTGCCCCACGACGACACCGGCAAGAGCAAGGTGGCCGTCGGGAAGTGCGAATTCGCACCGCCGTATGGATAAATCGAATAAGCGCTGACCGGCGCGTTCGTCGACAGCTTGAACGCCTTCGTGATCGTCGTGCGGTGATCGATTGGATCCACCTTCATCGCCGGCTCGACTTCGGCGGGGCACGCCGAATACGAGTGCATCACGTTCGGTGGCGTCATGTCGGGCCCGTTCGCGAGGAAGACCACCGCGACCTTGCCGGGGGGCAGCGTTCCGTCGACGAGCGTGTAGGTGATCTTGTCGCCGACCTTGTCGACGTAATACGTGGACTTCGAGATATCGAGCGCTTCACCGCCGAATTCGGCATTCAGCCTGACGTCTTGATCCCACGTATTGGCGATGAATGCGGCAAAGCAGGAGCCCTTGCTTCCGCCGGTGTCGTTGTCGGCAGGGAGCGTGTAGAAGTTGCAGCCTGCCGAGCCCTTCGAGATCTCGGCTGCCGCGCAGGCCTCGACGCAGTTGCCGTCGGCGCAGCCTTCGTCGGGCTTGCACGTCTTGATGACCGTGTTGCCGCACGTCGAGATCACGCTCTTCAGGTCGGGGGAGCAGCGCACCTGACAGAGCTCGCCGCCCTCGGGCGCGCCGCTGTCGTTCGGAGCGATGACCTTCTTGTCGTCTTCTGCGAAGCCGCGATCGCTGCTGCTGCACGCGGCCGCGAGACTCGAGGCGACGCCGGCAGCGAAGAGGAGACAAAGAGCGTGTCTTGCGTTCATCGAAATACTGCCTCTCAGAACGTGACGGTCACGGCCGTCGGATGTCGATCGTAGTCTTTGACGCCCTGGCCGAGCTCGCCGTAGATGTTGCCGCCCCAGCACTGGATGGTGCCGTTCTTGTCGAGCGCGCAAACCGTATACAAGCTGACCGCTACCTGCACGGCATCGCCCGTATAGGCGGCCACCTTGGTGAGCTTGGCGGTGGAGGTCACGGCCTTTTCGCCCGTGCCCTGCGTTCCGTAGCTGTCGTCGCCTGCGCACTGGATCGTTCCATCCGTGATGCGCGCGCAGGTGGCGTTCGTGCTCGCCGCGACTTGCTGCGGATAGAGCTCGAGCTTCGGCGTATTCTCGATGGTGGCGAGGGCGGGGAGCTTCTCGTCGTTCGGCAAGCCGGTGCCGAGGACGCCCTTGCTTCCAGCGCCCCAGCAATAGAGCTCGCCGTCGGCGATGGCGCAGGCGTGCGCGGTCCCGGTGGCGATGCTCGTGACCTTCTCGATGTTGTCGATGAGCGCGGGCACCGGGTTCGGAGTGATCGACGAGATGCGTCCCGAGACCTTGCCCCACGAGACGAGGTGGCCGTCGTCGAGAATGCCGAGGACCGACGTCTGGGTCGAGGCCGTGCGGACGACGTTGAACGTCTTCATGTCCGCCCGCGCGGGACCGGCCACCGTGCCGGCATCGCTGCGGGTCGTTTGTTGCTGGTCGTTGTAGCCCCAGCAATCGAGCGTGCCCGTGGTGGTGACTCCGCAGACGGTGCGCGAGCCGACGTCGATGCGCTCGAAGAGGTCGGTGGTGACCACGGGCCCCGCCGTGTGATTGGTGTAGTCGGAGAGACCCGGCGTTTCCCGAAGGCCGAGCTGACCTTGGCGATTTCGCCCCCAACACTGCGCGGTGTTGTCGGCGAGGACCACGCACGTCGCGTACTCCGCCGCGCTGATCTGCTTGGCGGTCGCGACGTTCAGTACGGTTTGCGGGGCAATGACCGTCGTCGCGGTGGTGCCGAGCTGGCCTCCGCTGTTGTCGCCCCAGCAGCGAACCGTGCCGTCGCTGAGGCGCGCACAGAAGTGCTGGTCGCCGGCCACGAGCTGAACGGCGCACGGCTCGCTGGCGCACGTCACCGGGACGTCGGCCGATTCGAAAGGCGGCCGGACGATCGGCGGCTCGGTGACGTCCGGCTTCGCATCGGCCTGCGCGTCCGAGGTCGGAGGAAGGGAGGCGTCGGGCCTGGGCGTGCCGGCATCGGCGGTGTCGTCACCGCCGAATGCGGTCCGCGGTTCGTCGCTGCTGCTGCAAGCGACGAGCGTGCCGACGACAGCCGCGAGGCTCGAACTGACGAGGAACAATCCGCGAATTCGGGTCATGGTCGTGTTCGATCCTTCAGAGGCTGTTCACGGGGCCCTTGTGCAGGGCAATGTCCTGGCCGACGACCCAGACGTTGTCGGGGCCCGTGCCCCAGATGGCCGCGAAGTCGTTCGTGATCGGAATCACGTTCTGCGTCGCGATGTGCGAGACGCTCCACTTCGTCCCGTCGAAGTGACGGAGCCAGCCGTTGATGCTCGCCATGTAGATGTCGTTGGGCGACGACGACCACACGGCGCGATGGGCGACGCCGACGCCGAAGCCGTCGTGCAACGTCCAGGCGAAGGTCGCGCCGTTGTCGGCGCTTGCACCGGTGACGTAGCTCTCGGGCGGTCCGAAACCCAAGAGGATCGTCTGCGTCGGGCTCACCGTCGTGCCGCCGAGAAAGAGGTAGCTGTTGAAGTACTCTTTGCGCCACGTGAAGCCGCCGTTGCCGTCGGACACGTGATGCGCGGCGTACGCGCCGTAAGGATCCGAGGTCGCGACGATGCCCTGCGGGCCGCCAATCCAGAAATCGGTGCTGCTCGTGCCCCAGACTCGGTCGTAGCCGTTCGTCGTCGGGGCAGTGGGATCGACCACCCACGAGGCCGACACGTTCGGATCGCCGCCCGTGAAGTGGTAGAGGCGTCCGTTGTAGCTCCGGTAGGTGAGGGTCGTGTATCCGCCGGTCCAGATGTCCGTGGCGCTCGTGCCCCAGACGGTGCGGATTGGCACGTCGAGCGGAATCTGCGTCCACGTGAGCGCCGTCGAGCTCGCGCCGGTGCCGTGGAGCAATCCCGCGTCACCGCCGACCCAGATATCGGTCGGGCTCGAGCCCCAGATGGCGTAGAGCGGCGACGTTCCCGCGCGCGCGATCGTCCACGCTTTGCCGTCCCAGCGGAGGATGTTGCCCTCGAGCGAGACGGACCACACTGCGCCCTGACCATCGCCCCACACGTCCTTGAGGAACTGCGTGTCGGGAACGTCCGTGTGGCACCAGCCTTCGTCGGAGCATTTCTTCTCGACGGGGGCGGCGTCGGACTGCGCGTCGTCTGCCGAGTCCGTTCCGGAGTCCTTCACCGAGGAGTCGCTGCCCCCATCGGTTCCGGGAAGCGTGGTCGTCGCGTCGCTACCGGCGTCGACGTCCGTCGTGTCGGGCGATGCGGGATCGGCCGCTTGGTCGTTGGCGCAGGCCGCGATCGCGATGGTCAGGCACGCGCCGGAAAGCAGCGCGGCAGCTCGAACGTAACTGCCTCTCATTGTCCATCTCCCTGCGCGCCAGCCTTGTGACCCGTGAAGTGCAACACGATGCCGTCGCCGACGACCCACACGTCGTTCGTTCCGCTTCCCCACACGCCGTTGAGATGCGGCTTGGTTCCTTCGGGGAGCACGACCGTGGACGCCTTCCACTCCGTGCCGTCGTAGTGGATGACGGTGCCGAACTCGCCGACCGCCCAGATGTCCTTGTCGCTGGTTCCCCAGATCGCGCGGAGGTTGTTCGTCGTGGGCGAAGCGACCTCGGCCCAGGTCGTGGCGCCGGTCACGAAGTGACGGATCGTTCCGATGTTCCCGACGGTCCAAACCGAACCGGCGTTCGCGCCCCAGACGGACAAGAGGTCGGCATTCGACAGGCTATCGAATACGGTCCACGTCGGAACGCCGCCGTCGGCGAGCGTGCCGTCGGTGTGCCGCGTGTAGCCGTCCGGACCGACGCCCCAGACGTCGTTCTCGCTACTGCCCCAGAGCCCGCGGATGGCCGGGCAGGTGCTCCCCTTGATGCAGCCGGAGATGGCCTGGAATCCCGCGCCGCCGTCGACGATGGCGGTGCGCCACTGGCTCTCCTGAGCGAGGGCCGAGGTCCGCGTGAAGTTCTCGCCGGCGAACCAGACGTCGCTCGACGAGGAGCCCCAAACGGCCGTGACGAGCTTGCCGCGCGAGCCGCTCACGGTCGCGTAGTCGGCGATCGGCGGCGCGACGGCGGTGAAGGTTGCGGTTCCGTTCGCGAAGCCCGTCGAGTGGAACGTCGCGCCGGGCGTGCTGGTGATCCAGACGTCCGTTGCGCTGCTTCCCCACACGCCGAAGAGCGATTGCTTCACGCCGGTCGAGAGCGCAGTCCACGACGTGCCGTCGTAGTGACCGACGGTTCCGTTCGAACCAACGGCCCAGACGTCGTTCTTGCCCGAACCCCAGATGCCGGCGAAGCCGACGCGTCCGTCGATCCCGGTCGTGGCCGGGCACCAATCGGCCTCGTCGCACGAGAGAACGTGCGTCGTGCAGTTGGGATCGGCCGCGTCGCAGCCACCGTCGGCCTCGCCACCATCGGCGGAGTCGGCATCGGTCGTGTCGGCGTCCGGATCCCCGGTCTCGGGGCCTGGAATGACAGAGGCGTCCTGTGCGGTCACCGTCCGTTCGTCACCCTCGCTCGCGCAGCTGGCGAAGATGGGGAGAAGCAGCCCGACGCCGAGAGCTCCTGCACGCAGGGCATTCTTCTTGTGGAACAGCATGTCGACCGTGGAGTGAATCATTGAACTGGTGTTCCCCCATCGCATGCGGTCATGAAGCACTTGCCTTCGATGCAGGGCTGACCCGCGGCGACGTCGCAGCGGTTCCCGCACGTTCCGCAGTTACCGCCGTTGACCATGAGGTTCGTCTCGCAGCCGTTGGCGGGATCGTCGTCGCAATCACCCCAGCCCGCTTCGCATTCGTATCCGCAGTAGCCCTTACGGCAGGTCGACGTTCCGTGGTTGAAGCCACCGGGGCAGATGTGCCCGCAGACACCGCAGTTGGCGAGGCTCGTCTGGAGATCCGCGCAGATGAAGTTCGGGCTGACGCCGCAAAGGGTCTGGTTCGCCTCGCACAAGCAGGTCGGCGCGCCCTTGTCGCCGGGGAGGCAGAGCTGGCCGGCCCCGCACTTCTTCCCGCAGGCTCCGCAGTTGTTGGCGTCGGACCTCGCGTTGGTCTCGCAACCGTTGCCCGCCGGGTCCGCGGCGTCGCCATCACAATCGAGCCAGCCGGACGCGCACGTCAGCTGATTGCACTGCCCGCCCACGCACGTGTACTGGGTATGAGGCTGCTTCGGCGCGGCGATCCTCGGGCACTGGATTCCGCAGGCTCCGCAGTTGAAGTTGTCGCTCGAGACGTTGACGCACGAGAGGCCGCAGTCGGTCTGGCCGTCCGGGCAGCCACACTTGCCGCCGTGGCAGTTGACGCCGTCCGGGCACTTGACCCCGCACGCGCCGCAGTTTTGGTTATCGCTCGACGTGTGCACTTCGCATCCGTCGTCGACGTTCCCGTTGCAGTCGGCCGAGGTGACCTCGCCGTCGGGCTCACACTCGCGCTGGCACTTGCCCGCCACGCAGTGGGTCGTCATGAGACGACCGCCGAAGCCGGTGGGACAGACGTTTCCGCACTCGCCGCAGTTCTGGTCGTCAGTCAGGAGATTGGTCTCGCACTTGAAGGCGAGGCCGCTGAACTTGTTGCACGTGGCGTACGGGGTGGGGCACTCCGTGCCCATGCACATGAAGAGCTCGGGGGGCGTCTCGTTCGATCCATCGGCGTCCGCGCCCGCGTCGTCCTTGGGCGGATCGACGAACGTCGGCCCGCTGGGCGAACTGTCCGCCCCGGCGTCGAGGGTCGCGACGATGTCGCTCCCGTTGTCGTTCGCGCAGCCCGCGTAGGCGGCGATCGTGAAGGCGAGCGCACCGCCCATTAGCCAACGTCTTGCCATGTGTGCCGTCCTTGTAGCGTCAGGGTGACGAAGGGATCGGCGACTCCAAAAAATGGGTAGGCAAACCACCGCAATCGCGAGCATGCAGGGCCCGTCGTTCGATCGGTCGAGCTCGGGCGCGCGGCGGTTGGGCTGTTCGCGAGCGTCCGGATCGTCGCCTTGTGCGACGCCGCTTCGGGCATCGTGGAGGGCCCGTCGCGTATCGAAGTGACCGACGTCGAGGATGAGGGCGTCGAGCCAGGCGCCCCTCGGTTTCTACGTACGCGGCGGGCTACTCACAAAGCCACGCCGAGCGCTTGGCAACGTCGTCGACCCCGCTTTCTGGCGCGAGTTCGGGGCGTTCACATGTTCGCGACGCTCGCTGTCGCGCGCTCGACGGACGAACCTCGAGCGTTGTTCACGCGCTCGAGCTCGGGTGTTATCACCTTTAGGATGCTCTCCCGCTTCGCGCTTGGTGTGACGGCTTCGACGTTCGCGTTCGTCCTTCTAGCGGCCTGCGTGGGAGACGATCCCCCGCCCTCGGGGGCAACAACCCCGCAGAATGGAGACGCGTCGTCCGAGCCAGGCAACGGCGACGGTGGCCCGGGAGCGGTCGGCAACTGCGAAGGGGATTCGATCGACGCGTGCGGTACCTCGTGCACGAAGTGCACGGCGCCGGCGAACGGCACCGTGGCTTGCGTCGACGGCGCCTGCCAGCCGAAGTGCTCGGACCCCCTGACGCTTTGTGGCGGCGAATGCGTCAATACGACCAACTCGCCTTCTCATTGCGGCAAGTGCGATCACTCGTGCGGAGCCGGTCAGTGCGGGGCGAGTGCGTGTCAGCCCTTCGCGGCGGCTTCGGGGTTCACGGAGGTGCACTCCATTGCGAGCTCGCCGAGCGGTATCGTGATCTCGGCGGACACCACCGTCAGCATCTGCACCGATCCGAAGGGCTGCACGGCGACCTCGCTTTCGACGATCAAGGCGGGCGTCGCCCGGCTCAACGACGTCACGGTCGCCGGGACGGACGTGTTCTACAATGGCAACCAAGGCGACTTCGGGATCGTCTACCGCTGCCCAGTTGCTGGCTGCCCCGGTACGGGCCCGACGGTCGTCGACAGCGTCGTGAACCGCACGATTGGTCGCGTCGTGGCCGGGCCGACGGACGTGCTCGTGACGCGCTACGGTGGCCGCGGCCCCTACTCGCAACGCTGCCACCTTCCGGAGTGCAGCTCGATGATCGACGTCCGCCCCGAACCTGCGTCGGGCTCGTACGACGCTGATCCGGCGCGCGAGCTCGATACGCCTTCGCACACCGTCAGCGTCGGTGCGGTTTCGACCCTGTGGGCGACGGGCTCCCTCTACAACGACAACTACAAGCAGCTCCGCGCGTGCTCGCTCGCGACGGCTTGTTCGACTTTCATCGAGATCGACACCGCGGCAAAGCCGGTCACCGCGCTGACGTATTACGACGGCAAGCACTACGGCGCGTCCTATGCTGAGGGTGGCGGCAACGTCATCTTCAGCGTGAGCGATGCGTCGCCGGGCGCACGTACGCTGCTCGTCGGCGACGCCGCCGGTATCACCGACGTTGCCGTCGATGCCTCGGGCATCTACTGGGTGAACGGCACCACCGGCAAGGTTCTCCGCTGCTCGACGCTGACCGGTTGCAATGGCAGCGGCGAGACGCTGGCCACGGGCCAGAACGGTGCCTCGCGCATCCGTCTCGACGACAAGTTCGTCTACTGGATGCTGCCCACCTCGGTCATGAAGGTCGCGAAGTAACCCCTACGCGACGGCGCTGTCATTCACTCGGACGACACAACCTTCCGGCCGGCATGGCCGACGAAGGGGTTGACGCCGTTGCGCGACGACCGACCTTGGAGATCTCCATGCCTCGCTTTTCCCTTGGATTGGGGCCGCTCGTTTCGGGGCTCTGTTTCATTCTCGCGGCCGTGGTCGCATGTTCGAGCAGCGATTCCGGAGATGCCGCGCAAACAGCGGCGGACTCCGGTGCTGGAACCGTGAAGAGTGGGACCGGAGAGATCGACGCCTCACTCGAAGCCGGAGACCCGGACGCGTCGACGTGGGAATGGACCCCGCCGCCGCCCCAGCCCACGAGGAGCCAGGCATGCGGTGCCGCCATGGCAGACGCGGTGGGCGTCGACTCCACGACGCCGTCGGGGCGCACGTTCCACGTATGGGGGCCGCAGGGGTACGACCCGAACAAGGCGTATCCCGTCGTCGTGATGTTCCACGGTTGGTACACGGACGGAAGGTCGTTCGAGTCCTGGTTCCAGATGGAACAGTACGTGAACAACGAAGCCTTCGTAGTCTACCCCGACGCGGCCAACCAGCTCTGGGATCTCGAAGGAACGAGCGATCTCGTCTTTTTCGACGACCTCGTGAAGACGCTCGGCGAGACGTACTGCATCGACCCGTCGCGTGTGTTCGGTTTCGGGTTCAGCTACGGCGGGAAGTTCGCGCATCACCTCGGCTGCCAGCGAGCCGGCTACGTCAAAGCGATCTCGGTCGGTGACGGCAGTTGGGGCCTCGACCCGCTGCAGTGCGGACGGCTTCCCGTTCTCGTCACGCACCGCACGCACGACAACGATGAGCTCGTCGCGTGGGGCAAGACCGCGGCCGACAACTGGGTGACGATCAACGGCTGCACGGCCGACACGACGATCAGTGACCCCACGATGAACTGCACGCTCCACCCGAATTGCAGGCAACCGGGTGGAACGACGACGTTCTGCGAAGACACGTGGTTCGACGCAACGTGGCCCAATGACTGGAACCACACCGTTCGCGAGCCCTATCGCACGTTCACGTGGCAGTGGTTCGCTGCGCTGCCGTGACGAGCGAGCCGCTCACGTCGCGTTCTTCGTGATCATGTAGTGCGTGACCTTCGGCGTAGCCACCGACTCGGCACAGCGATAGCCGAGTCGCGGCAAGTCGAGGCCGGCGAGGAGAGGCTCACCGCTGCCGAGCAGGACGGGCGACACGGCGACGTGCATTTCGTCGACGAGTCGTTCCTTCAGCGCCTCGCGAATCGTCGCGACGCCGCCGCCGAGTCGAATGTCCTTCGCGCCTGCCGCCTTGCGCGCGCGTTCGATTGCTTCGTGAAGGCCGCCCGTGACGAAGTGGAACGTCGTGTCCCCTTCCATCGTGAAGGAAGGTCGCGCGTGGTGCGTCAGCACGAAGACGTCCGTGTGGTACGGCGGAACGTCACCCCACCAGCCCTTCCAGCTCTCGTCGGGCCAGGGGCCGCGCACTGGGCCGAACATGTTGCGGCCCATGATCCAAGCGCCGAGGTTCTCGAAGCCGCGCGCGGCGAAGTCGTCGTCGACGCCCGTCTCGCCGTCTTTGCCGAACATCTGCTGGAACGTGCGCGTGGGGAACACCCACTCGTGGAGCGCGGTGCCGCCGATGCCGAGCGGATGCTCGAGATCTTGGTTGGGACCTGCACCGAAGCCGTCGAGCGAGAGCGAGAAGCAATGGACGCGGAGCTTGGACATGGCTGACGCGCAGCCTATCACGCGCTCCGCGAGCAGCTACGCGGAAGGCTCATTGCGTACAGCTTTACCCTTGAGGTCAGCGCGAAGTCGTCATGCGTTGTCGACGACGAGGCGCGTTCGTCGACGCCCGTGGCGGCCGACCTTCTGCCCGAATCGCCCCGCGATCGCATGACCACAGTGCGCGCACGTTCCGTTCGCTCCGAGGTTCTCTTCGAGAATGACGTACCAGTCGCGCACGATGACGGCCGCGCCGCAGGCAGGGCAATTCGTGGTGTCGCCTTCGACGTCGTGGACGTTCCCCGTGTAGACGTATTTCAGTCCAGCTTGGCGCGCGATGTTCCTTGCTCTGGCCAAGGTGCTCGGGGGCGTCGGCGGAATGTCGGTCATCTTGTAGTCGGGATGGAAGGCGCTGAAGTGCAGCGGGACCTCGGTGCCGACTTCACGAGCCACCCATTCGGAGAGCTCGCCGATCTCCTTGTCCGAGTCGTTGAGTCCTGGAATGAGCAGCGTGGTGAGCTCCGTCCAGACGCGTGTTTCTTTGACGAGATAGACGATCGTCTCTTTGACCGGCGCGAGGCTCGAGGCCGTTTGCTTCTTGTAGAAGTCTTCGGTGAAGGCTTTGAGGTCGACGTTGGCCGCATCCATCTTCGCGTACATCTCGGTTCGAGGTTGGGCGTGGATGTAGCCGGCGGTGACGGAGACGGCGTGGAGGCCCAGCTCGTGGCAGGCATCCGCGGTGTCCATCGCGTACTCCGCGAAGATCGTGGGATCGTTGTAGGTGAAGGCCACGCTGGCGCAGCCCGCGCTCTTCGCGGCCCGTGCGATGGCCTCGGGGCTCGCCTCGTCGGCGATGCGTTCCATCTCGCGTGACTTGGAGATGTCCCAGTTCTGGCAGAACTTGCACGAGAGATTGCAGCCTGCCGTGCCGAACGAGAGAACGCTCGAGCCGGGGTGAAAGTGGTTCAGCGGCTTCTTTTCGATGGGGTCGACGCAGAATCCGCTCGAACGGCCGTACGCGGTGAGCACCATGCGGTCGCCCTCGCGTGCGCGAACGAAACAGAGGCCGTGCTGGCCCTCTTGAAGTCGGCAATCGCGCGGGCAGAGATCACATTGAATCTTGCCTTCGGGCGTACGATGCCAATACCGCGCTGGGTAAGCTGTGCTGCTCTCGGGAGATGGTTCACGCGTGTCGTCGCTCGGGTCTTCCTTCGTGTCGTCGTTCATGGGGCGTCCTCGAAGAAGGCAAAGGCGCCGTAGCCCACGACGTCGTCGCGCGGCCCGGCCGTGTCGCCGGAGCTCGATAGGTCGACGAGCTCCGCGCGCATTCCCTTCCTTCGTGCAACGCGGAGCAAGCCGTTGATCCCGGCTGCTCCACAAGCTTCGTCCCCGTCGAGTCCAGCGTCGAGCGCGAGGATGCGCGAAACCGTGTGCCTGTCACGAGCCCGGCCCACGTCGTAGGGCAGGTAGTGCGAGAGATCCGAGCTGACGACGATGACCGTCTCGGCGCCTCCCCACAAGGCCTCGAGAACGTCGGCCACGTCGTCGGGCGCGGCCCGTCCGACCACGAGCGGAACGACCTTCGCGTTCGGCAAAAGTCGCTGGACGAACGGCAGCTCGACTTCCACCGAGTGCTCCATCGCGTGAGCTCGCGCGTCGGGTTTCACGGTCGCGGCGTGCGCGAGCGCTCGGCGATCGACGGAGACTCTTCCGAGCGGCGTGACGAGCTCTTCGGCGTCGGGTGAGACGACTCCCTCGACGAACTCGAAGTGCGCCGGGCCGAGAACCACCACGCGAGAGAGCTTCGACGCCAGGGGCAAGAGGCGTGCGAATGCCTGCGCCGCAGTCGGTCCTGAATAGATGTATCCCGCATGCGGTGCAATGATGGCCTTGGGCATGCGCGCGAGGCCGGCGCGCTCGCGAGAGGCGTCAGACACGAGGTGGTCGACCAGACGAGCGAGCTCGGCGCTCGACCCGGGATAGAACATACCTGCGGCGGCGGCCGGGCGAATGGGCTGAGGCATGGCGAACTCCTCGCTTCCTTGCCCGAAAGCATGGACACGCGAACGGTCCGCTGCTCGGCCACGTTCTGCTCGCGCTCGCCCGTCCGCGAGCTCACGGGTGATGCAAGATCGTGCCACCGGAGCCGACGGCCCAGACGTCGTTCGCCCCGCTTCCCCAGATGTCGCGTAGCGCGTTGCCCTGGTCGAACGTCAATGCCCAGGCCGTACCGTTCCAATGCACGATCTGACCGCGCACGGTTCCCCCGACGGCCCAGACGTCGTTCGCGGCGCTCCCCCAAATCGCGTAGAGATCGCTCGCCTGCACGCTTGCGTCGGACCATGCCGTACCGTTCCAGTGCAGGATGTTGCCGGCCCCGCCGCCGACGGCCCACACGTCGCTTGCGCCGCTTCCCCAGACTGCGTTGAAGTACCGGCCGGACGGCGTGGTCTCCACCGACCACTGCGTGCCGTTCCAGTGCGTGAGCTTGTAGGCTGCGGCCCAGACGTCGTTCGCGCTACGCCCCCATACGCCGGCCACTCTCGAGAGACTCGCGGCCGACGTGTACGACCACGCGGTGCCATCGAAGTGAATCAGCGCACCGCCATCACCGCCGGCCCAGACATCGGACGGACCGGTCCCCCACGCGCGTGTCAGCACGAACCCGTTGCCGACGGGATGGGTCTCCGACCACGTGGCGCCATTCCAATGGAGGAAGGTCGCGCTCTGGCCGACGACCCACACGTCGGATGCGCCGCTGCCCCAAACGCCCCATAGATTGTTCGAGGTACCGCTCGTGACCGACGACCACGCCGTGCCGGTCCAGTGGAGGAGCGTGCCACCGTCGCCGACGGCCCAGACGTCGTTCGAGCCGCTGCCCCAGACACCGTGAAGATCTTTCGCGGTGCCGCTCGGCGAGGTGGACCACGTCGTGCCGGTCGAGGCGTCGCCCGACGATCCCGACGACCCGGACGACGAGCTGGCCGATGCATCGCCCGAGGAGCCGGACGACGAGCTGCTGCTGCTCGATGTGTCGCCGGACGATCCGGACGACGAGCTGCTGCTGCTGCTCGATGTGTCGCCCGACGATCCCGATGTATTGCCCGACGATCCGGTCGAGCCGTTGCCGCTCGATCCAGGCGTAGAACCTCCGTCCGCCGAGGCGCTGTTGTCCCCGCTCGTTCGAGCGCCGCTCGCGCCTGAAGAACCGTTGTCTCCATTCGTACCGCAGCTCGAGCAAGCCGCGAGAGTGAGTCCGATCAGGATCGTCTTCGAGGAATGGCGCACCCGGAGCCCTCCGAGCGCCGGAATCTGTCATACGCCTCGAGCGTGTGCAAACGCCTGTGCAATGGTTCGCAGGTGAACCATTTGTTGCGCATGTGAACCAAATCTGCCAGGCTCCGTGGCGTGGCGATAGACCGTCGTTTGCTCTACTTGCTCCAGCGGGCGAGCCGTGCGGCCGTCGCACGGGCGAACACCCGCACCATGGAGCAGCTGGGCGTCTCGGCGACGCAGCTGGGGACGCTCGCCCATCTCGCGAGACACCCCGGCAGCTCGATGACCGACATTGCCGACCTGTTCGACCTCAACAAGTCGGCCGTGAGCGGGATGCTCTCGCGTCTCGAGAAGGCAGGCCTCGTCGAGCGGCGGCCGAATCCGAACGACGGACGAGGAAGCCTGCTGTTCTTGACCGATCGCGGCTGGAACGTGCGCGCCTCCGCCATGCCGCTCGTCAAACGGGCCACGGCTGAAATGACCGACGGTTTTTCCGCAGCCGAGGTCGACGTGATTTATCGATTCTTGAACGCCATCGTCGAGCGTTATTCCGAAGACGGAGAAGCAACATCATGAGCGACATCAAAATTTCTCGTAACGGCTCGATGCTGGAGATCGCGCTCGATCGTCCCAAGAAGAAGAACGCCCTCACGTTCGCGATGTACGGTGCGCTCACCGAGGCGCTGAAGTCGGCGAACGAAGACGGCGGCGTGCGTGTCGTTCTCCTCTCCGGCGAGGGGGACTCGTTCTGCGCGGGGAACGACATCGGCGACTTCCTCTCGTCGCCCGGTCTCGATCCGGTAACGGCGCCCCCCATGCTCTTCATCGATGCGCTGATTCGCTTCGACAAGCCGCTGGTGGCCGCGGTTCAGGGCGCTGCGGTGGGCATCGGAACCACGATGCTTCTCCACGCCGACCTCGTCTACGCCGATGACACGGCGAAGTTCTCGGTGCCCTTCGTCGGGCTCGGACTCGTGCCCGAGGCGGCCTCGAGCGTCCTTCTGCCGCGCCGAATCGGTCAGGCCGCCGCGAACGATATGCTCCTTCGTAGCTCGGTGGTTTCCGCGAAGCGCGCCGTCGAGCTCGGTCTCGTCAACGAGATCGCGCCCACGTCCGAGGGGCTCCTTGCCTTCGCGCGTTCCCGCGCCGAAGAGGTCGCGTCCAAACCGCCGCGCGCCGTACGCGCCACCAAGGCGCTCGCCGGAGCGAACCGCGAAGAGCTCTTGGCCTGTGCACGACGTGAGGCCGAGCAGTTCGCGACGAGCATTGCGTCCGAGGAGGCCCGCGAAGCTTTCCAGGCCTTCATGGAACGCCGCGCACCGGATTTCAGCCGCTTCTCCTGAATGCCGCAGGTGGGTTCCGCGCGGCGAATTCGAGTGCTCCGTCCACGGAGCGCTGGACGTCTGTCAGGCCGTGAAGAAGGCGTGCGCGAGCGTCGTGTCGCACTGAGCGGCCCGTCGGACCTGGCCCTCTGATATCGTCGCCCCCATGAAGACGCTCGGGCTCGTCGGTGCGGGAGCCATGGCCCGCGCGTTGGCGAGCGGATGGGGGCCTTCGTTCGTATGCATGGACGCCGGCTCCGGTCGCGCCGTGCGTCTTGCGGAGGAGCTTGGTGGGCGAGCGACGACCTCGCCGGCGGAGCTCGTCAAGGCGAGCGACATCGTGCTGCTCGTGCACCCACCGAACGCGCTGACGGAGGTTGCCGAGCGCTTTCGTTCGCGTGCTCCGCGCATCGTGGTTTCGGTCCTGAGTCGTGTCTCGCAGGCCGACGTCGGCGCGGCATATCCGCGTTCGTCGGTGGTTCGCGTCGAGCCGAGCACGCTGGTTTCGGTTCGCAGCGGTGCGATTCTCGTGGTCGAGCCACCGGATGGGGCAACGCGCACCGCGTTCGACGAGGCTCGGAAGCTCTTCGACCGCTTGGGGACGGTCGTGGTGGTCGACGAAGCGCGAATGGTGGCGGCCTCGGCCATCAGCGGTGTTGGTCCTGCGCTCTGGTCGTTGCTGATCGAAGCGCAGGTCGACGCGGGCATTCGCCATGGTTTGACCGCGGAGCAAGCGAGTGAGCTGGCAGTGGCCACGATGGCGGGGTCGGCGGAGCTCCTCGCGGCCGAGCGTTACGACACCCTCCTCGTGCGGCGCGCCGTGATGGCGCCCGGTGGAGCGACCGCGCGAGGGCTCGCGTCACTCGAAGCGTCCGGTGCACGCGTGGCGATGGCGAAGGCCATCGACGAGATCATCGGCCCGCAAGAACGACCGCGGCGTTCGAAACGCTAGTCCCTCGTCAGGGGGGCGAGAGCGCGATGCCCTCGACGTTCATCTCGACGGTCGCGCGTCCGGCAGGCCCCTGGCTCGCGGTGTCGCTCGACACCTTCGTGATGGTCAGCGCCTTGAACGACACCGTGAGATGGGGCTCGCGAAGGTCCTGCGTCAGGAACTTCAGGCTGCCACTTCGCTTCGTGGTCGCCGCCGAAGCGAGCCATTGTTGGAAGGCCGGTGCGTCGGCCGATGCGACCTTGATGACGAGAGGTGAGGACGTTACGGAAGTACCCTTCGTGACGGTCTTGGGGCTGCCCACGGCGACGGGATGGACACCCGCGGGCGGCTGCGGTCGCGAGGCGAACGAGATGGTGATCGGAGACACCGAGGCCACGCGGCTCGTCGGCATGCCGTCGATCTCGACGCGATAGTCCGACGTGAGCCACGGGCGACTTCCGGACGAAAGCCGCGCGTCGAGCGGCGTGGTCTGCTGGATCGTCGCTGCGTTCGTGGTGAGCGAGAACGTCACCGGCGAGCGGTTGTTCGCTTCGAGTGCCGGGAGGGCGAAGGTACGAAGCGACGCGGATGGAAGCTGCGAGGCGATGGCCGGGCGCGCGTCTGCGAAGCCGACGACGGTAACCGTGCGCTTCGGATCCTGCCCGGCGAACGCAGGGGTGAGCCAGCTCCAGAATCCAGCCGACATCGCGGCAGGGGAGACCACGATCATCTGCTCGGCGCCCTTCGCGCTGAGATTGGTGGCGCTCTGCTCGATGGGACCGATCGGTGTGCCGTCGAGGAAGAGGTGCCAGCGGCTCGTGGGGGCTCGGGTCTCGGCCGCAGAGGCGTCGTGGGAAGCGAACGCCACCACGGAGGCGGCGGCGGCGAGAAGCGCAGCAAGGAGCGAGAAGGTACGCATACGAAGGCCTCCGAACATCGTGGGACGTCGAGCTCGTCGATACGATTGTACCCGCCGCGCTTGTCGCCGGAGGATTGCGATCTGCCACAGAGCGGGACCGCTCGTGAAAACCACGCCGATTCCAGCGGCTTGGGCCGCGATGAATCGTCCAATTCGTCGTGCGAACGCGTGGCAGCTCGGCCGTTCGAACGAGCACGACGGTGAAGGCGAAATGCACCTGCGCCGTTCCCACAGATGGCCTTGGTTCTGCGACATCGCTACGAGCCCATCGTGGATTTTCCGTTCTTCCGGCAGGCGGTGCTGCCGATGACGATCTTGTGCACCGCGCTCACGGTGGCGGGGGCTGCGCGACCGGGAACGAGGCACCGAGCGCGACACACGAACGACGAAGACGCTTCGACCACGGGTTTCCAGACGCCGTGCCGGCCCGACCCCGTGGTGCTGCCGGCTCCGTCCGCGAGTGCCGCGCCGGCGAGCCCCGTTCGGTAGTCGCTCAGTCGCTCATTGGCTCTTTTCGACGTCTGACCACGTCCCGAGAAAATCGAGGAGGCTCTCGAGCTCGTCTTTCGCGAACCGAACGTGCGCCTTGGCCGTCCGTCCTTCGCTCTGGGTGTCGATGGCCGGCCCGCCGTTCGCCTTGGCGGGAAAGGCCGCCTGAAAGCGATCTTCGAGCTGCTTGGCGACGATTCGTGCGGTCGCTGCATCCGCGCAATCGGCTTCGACGAAGGTGTCGGTACCATCGTCGCTCAGCAGCAGCACGCGCGCGCGAAGCTCGATGACTCCGGCTGGAACGAACGGCCACGTGGTCGGTTTGACCGCCCGCAGCGCAATCGCCGCTTGGCCGTCGTGCGGCCCCACGGTCAGTCGACCGGACTGCAGCTCGCGTGCGTAGGCTCCTGCCTGCCGGCTCGGGACGACGACGAGGACGTGATCAGGACCGCGCAGAAAGGTGCGGTCCAAGCGCCCGACGTGCATCTGCCAGCCGCGCACGCCGTCCACTCCGAGGTCGACCAACGAGGTCTTCGTGCCTCCGCCGACGCGCTGCGACGTCAAGCTCACGATCGCCTTCTCCACGTCTTCGTCGTTGGCGGAGTAGCGTACGACCAGCGCGTCTTGCCGCGCGTCGCGTAGCGATGGTCCCGTCACGAGCACGCGTTCGACATCCCGGGCGATGTCGAGAGATGTCCCGCGGGCGAACTGCTTCCATTCGGGAGTGGTCGCAAGCAGGGCGCCGGCGCGCGGCCCCCAAGCACGGGTGCGAATCGCGGCCCAATCGACGGCCAGCGTGAGCGCGCTCTCAGGCAGTGGTTCGACTCGAGCCGCGGGCTGGGGCCGGACCTGAGCCTCTCGGCGGCCAGCCGGAGCGGCTGCGCAACCCGCGGTGCTGGTGCTGGCGACGATGAGCGCGATAACGACGAGGATCGCGCAAGTCCAGCGGCGAGGCATGGCCGCTCATTCTAATCTCTGCGGTAGCAATCAACACGAAGAAGCCGCCGTCGAGACATGGCCCGACGACGGCTCGTTCGGACTACGTGCTGGGACTTACTTTTTCGCCGCGGTGCCTTCGAGCAAGCTCTTTGCGCGCTCGGCGACGACGGCGTCCTTGTCCTTGGAGAACTTCTTCACGAACGCGGGACCTGCCTTGGGATCGCAGGCGAGAACGGCTGCGAGCGTCGAGGAGCGGGTCGCGCCCTGGATCTTGGTGGTCTCGGTGATCTGCTTGGCGAGAACGAGCGAGCGATCGCGCTGAGCCGGCGTCTTCTCGGCGTTCTGGCAGATGCTCTCGACGATTTCGCCGAGATAGGGCTCGGCGGCCGCGGGGTTCTTCGAGAGCTTCATCTCCTCGATGGCCGCGAGGAGTGCATCGTGCTGCTTGGCGCAGGCCCCGGCGTGGGCGAGGTGCGTGGTGGCGTGCTGGGCGAGCGAGGGATCCTTGTCCGTGCGAAGCGCGTCGAGGCCCGCGCACGCGACTTCACCGCGCGACTTCGTGGCATTGACGAACATGCGGAGCGCCGCGTTGCGGAGCGCGAGATCTTCCGACTTGGCGAGCTCGCCGGCGTACGCGAGGACCTTGTCCGGCTCGCTCTCGCTCTTGAGGGCGCTGGCGTAGGTCTCCTGGTAGTCGGCAACGGAATGCGCTTTGGCGATGGCGATGCCGCGATCGAGCAATCCGAACTTGCCGAGGTCCATGCTGCCGATTCCGCGGGCGAAGTCCTTCGCGATCGGCTCGACCTTCTCTTTCTCGGCGGCGTTCAGATAGGCCGCGAGGGTGTCCTTGTCGGCGTTGTCCGCGGTGAACTGGACACTGAGCTTCCGCACGACGAGCGCACGCACCTTCGTGTCCTCGCTCGTCATCATCTCGAGCAGACCCGCATTGGCGAGCTCGCTGTTCGCTTCCCAGGCCTTGTAGCCTTCGCATTCGGCGTCGAACCGGCCTGCGTCGTAGTTGCAAGCCGAGGCCTTCTCGACCGCCGCGCGCAACTCGGGCGTCGCGTTCGAGACGGGCGCGGCGGGCGGCGGGGGCTTGCGCGCTGCACACGCCATGGACATCGAAGCAATACCAACGACCGAAAACCAAATAGCCAAACGCATGTTGGCCGGCAGACTACGCCGGCGTGGGCCCGGTGTTCGCCCGAATGTGGCGGCGCGAAGCGAAGAGATCACGCTTCAGCTTTGTCGAGGCGCGCTATCTCACTCGATGCAACCAGGTGCGCCGGTGGTGCGATCTGCAGAGCTTGATGGTCAGTCCGCGCTCATTTCTTCGAGGAAAGTGAGCGGAGCGCGAAGTCGACCATCGTGGTCATGCGAGCCGGCGGGATGAAGTGGCCTCCGTCGTCCGGCGCGAAGGTGTGGTCGATGCCCGCGCGGCGGAGTGCATCACTGAAGCGCTGCGTCGGAGCAAAGAGGTCGGCCTCGTCGTTTCTCCCCGCGGCGAGGAGGATTCTCCCTGCGAGCCGCGCCTTCGCGTTGGCGAGGATGGTCGGATCGGCGAGCAGCGTCGTCGGGCTATGGCGCTTCCAGCGAGCCCAGGTCTCGGGAACCACCACACCGGTCGTCAGGTCCGCCGGCCAGGCGAGACCGTGATGGCCTCCGGGCTCGGGGGACCAGTCGGCGGCGTAGCTCGTCATCTGTCCCGGCGGTCCAGCCTGATCTTCGACGCGCATCCACGCGAGCCATCGCGGGCGGACGTGTTTGCCATCCGGCTCGAGGAGCCATTCGCCGAAGTCGAGTCCGTCGGGGGAGCTCGCCACGATGGTTTGGAAGACGTCCGAGTGTCGGAGACCGAGCGAGACGACGTTGAAGCCGCCCGTCGATTGCCCGACGACACCTCGTTTGTCGGGACTGGCGAGCGTTCGATACGTCCGATCGATCTGGGCGACGACGTCGCTCGACACGAACGAATCGAAATCACCCGCGAGCGCCGTGTTCTCGAGATAGCTCGAGCCGTAGTTCGTGCGCACGTCGACGCCGACCACGATGGCTTCCCGCGCACCACTGCCGATCGTGTCGGTCGCCTTCATCACGTCGAGGATCGTGCCGCTCGTGTCGCTGCCCATCAAACCGGCGAACGCGTAGAGCACGGGATACCGTCGTGACGGTTCGGCGTCGTAACTCGGTGGAAGATGCACGCAGAGGCGCCGTGTCGTGGGGTTGCCCATCGATCCGGCGACCTTGGGGGCGGTGACGGTCTCGAGCCGAAAGCGTTCACCCTGGCATTGCTCGCCTGGCGGAGGTGCGTGATGGATGCGTGAGAGCGCCACGTCGACCGCTGTGGGCCGTCCGACGGTGATTGTCTGCGCCTTTTCGCTCCGTCCTTGAAGGTTGCCGTCTGCGCCGCCGCCGAACATCGCCGAGATGAAGTCGTGTCCGCGATCGAGAACGGCCATCACGACGATCTCACCGGCTGGCGCATGCATCTCGAAGTCGATCGTTGCTTCCGCGGCCGTCAGGTCGACGTTCGGGCGGACCACGACGCGCCCGAAGAAATCGAGCATCGTGCGAAGCGACAAGGATCCCTCCTCCAGCGCAGCCGCTTCGGTCGGTGTCACCCAGAACACGCCCAGCGTGCCTCGCGCTGGACCCACGACGTTCGTGCGTGTGGACGCCGGAATGGTGACTCGCCCCGTCACCATCGCCTGCGGAGACGTCCGTTCCGTCGACGCCTTTGCTGGCGGGGTGGACGGCGCAGGCTGACACGCGGCGCTTGCGGCGGACGAGACGAGAACCAGCCAAGCCAGGCGGTGCATCCCGTAGAGCTAACAGATGCACGGTGGGCCTTCTACATGCGCCACCGTGCGCCAGCAGGGTTTCGAGAAACGACGCCCCCTCCAAGCAACCCGACGGAGCGCCGGCCGAAGGGACCTGCATGACTCTCTACTCCGTCAAGCTCCCGTTGCCGTGGCTCGCGCACGATTACATCGCTTCACTCTGGAACGACGTGCCGAAGGACACACGGCGCGAGAGGCTGGTGAGGCTGCGTGGGAACAAGATCCTCGCCAAGTTCTACAAGTCCAAGGAATACAGAGCGATCACGCCCGGGCCTGGCTACGCCAGTGTCTTCGTGTACCTGGCGTATGCGCATCACGCGGTCACCGTCGACGAGCTGACGCCCGAGGTCGTTCGCGACGTCGCCGCACGCTTCGTCTCCGCCGACGACTCGTCGACTGTCACCTACTGGGTGGACGTGATCTACGACGAGCTCATGGCGTTCTTTCGAATGCTCGAACGGAGGGGGGAGAGGTTCGCGCCGGCCTGCATCGAGGTGCTCGAAAAGGAACTCCTCCCCAAGTACGAGGCGATGTACCAGGAGATCTGCGAAGCGGCGACGACGCCGCTGCCGGAGACCGCTCTCCTCAGCTACACGGGTGCGTTCCGGCGAGGTCCGTTCACGGCGTAGAGCGTTCTGCGTCGTCCGTCACGCGGCTTCGGCGGCGAAGGCGCTGCGCACCGTCGGGCGGTCGCGGAGGCGCGTCATGTACGCGCGCAGCGTCTCGGGGAGCTCGGCTTTCGTGAGCGCCTGGTACATGCGCAGTGCCCAGAAGGCATACGCGTCGAGGACGGTGAAGGAATCGCCGAACAGATACGTCCGAGCCCCGAGGCCGTCGGCGAGCAGGGTGACGCGCTTCGCCAGGCGCTCGGCTGCCCAGCGTTTGCTCTCCTCGCTCGGCCTGTCCATGATGGTGAAGGTCGCAAAGGCCTTGTGGAACTCCGTCGAAATGAAGTGGAGCCATTCGTCGAAGCGCACGCGGTCGATGCCGCCATGGCGCGGCGCGAGGGAGGCTTCGGGGTTGGTGTCGGCGAGGTAGCGGAGGATGACCGCGGTCTCGGTGAGAATGCTGCCGTCGGCGAGCTCGAGCGCAGGCACGTAGCTCTTCGGCGTGACGTCCGCGAGGTCGCCGCCCGTCGCGAGCTTCTTGGTGCGGAGGTCGACGCGAATGACCTCGAACGGCTTGCCGAGCTCGTGGAGGACGATGTGCACGGGGAGGGAGCAAACGCCGGTGGCGTAGAAGAGCTTGAGCGGTGTCGTCATAGGCAAAGAGCTACCGCCGTGATGTCCATTGAACAATCGCTGAGGATTGATCACTCTGTTCATCGAGATGAACAAGCCGGACTTCGCCGCCGCCATTGCGTTCGCCAAAGTCGCCGAGGTCGGGAGCTTCCGCGTTGCCGCGACGGCGCTCTCGTCTCCGGCGTCGACCGTGAGCGTGCAGGTGCGTCGCCTCGAAGAGAGGCTGGGGACGACGCTGCTCGAGCGCACCACGCGGCGCGTGTCGCTGACCGAAGAAGGACGCGTCTACTTCGAGCAGATCAGGAATGCGCTCGACGTGATGGAGGAGGCGGAGCGTTCCGTCTCGGGACGCGCCAGCAAGGCCGGGGGAAAGATCCGTCTCGGCGCCCCGGTCGACTTCGGCCAGGCGGCGGTTGGAAAAGTGCTCGCGCAGTTCGTCGTGGAGCACCCGAACGTGCAGGTCGAAACCGAGCTGACGAACGAACGACTCGATCCCGTGCGCGACGGATTCGACCTGGTCATCCAGACCGATCCGCCGAACAGCGCGTCCCTCGTCGCGAAGAAGCTCGGTGTGCCCACGCGCCAGCGGACCGTGGCGAGCCCCGCCTATCTCGAGCGCGAGGGCACGCCGCGTCATCCGCGTGAGCTCTCCAAACACACCTGCATCGTCATGGGGACGAGGCAGTCGCCCGCCACGTGGCGTTTCTCACGCGCCGGCTCCGGCGACACGATCGTCCACCGGCAGGCCACGGCGAACGCCTGGGCGCTCGTTCGCGATCTCGCTGTCGCCGGCTGCGGAGTCGCTCGCCTGCCCGAGTACTTGGCGCTGCCCGAAATCGGTCAGGGCTCGCTCGTCGCGGTGCTCGAGGCTTTCCCGGCACCGCCCGAACAGATGTTCGCGGTGTACGCCAAGAGTCGTCACGTGCCGATGAGCGTGCAGGCGTTCGTCAAAGCGCTGAAGGAGTTCCTCGACGTGTGGCCGGGCTGTCTGCTGCGTCCTTCGTCGACGAAGAGACACGCCCCGTGATCTCCACGACCGTGCTCGCAACCGTCGGGTTGACGTCTCGCGTGGAGACGGTAGTCAGGATCGGCCGTGCAGTTTCGTACACGACGCGCCTTTCTCGTGCCTGGCCGGACGGATCGGGCAACGAGAATTCGGCCGACGCTGCAAATTTTTCTGATTGCCTGCTTCGCGGTGGTCTTCGTCGGGTGCCGCTCGCGGGGATTGACGTCCGTGCGCGCGCGCGGCGTGAGTCCGCTCGTCGTCGACGATCCGCGCACAGACTTTCGCCCGACTCCGTGGGGCCCGTTCGTCGCGTCGATCGAGACGCCGGCCATGGGCGTCGTGGTCGATGCACTCTGCGGTCCGGATCGTGCTCGTTGCAAAGCGACATGCGGCGAACGAAAGGAAGCGCGGAGCTTTGCAGCCTGCGCGATTGACGCGCTCTACGGCGACGATTCCGAGAGTTGGACGCTCGCTCGCGAGCTCTTCGACGAGCACGGAACGCTCCCGGGCACGGGCGCCGTGCACGTCATCGACGCGGGCTATCTCGGCGTGATGAACACGCGCGCGGCCCTGCCGAAGGGCGCCTATCGTCATCATCTGCAGTGGCTCGTGAAGGGGCTTCGGACGATCGAGTCGGTGATCGCCGCCGTTGCCACCACCTCGAGCGAACCGGTCCTGTTCCGAACGCGCCCGCACGCGGTCATGTTCTACAAGACCGACGTGCCGTCGTACCCGTCGGCGTACGCCATGGAGAACGTGGTGGGCTACAACCTCGAAGGTCCGCTCCACGAGTCGGAGCACAAGGTGATGGCCACCTTGTTCCACGAGATCTTCCATCTCAACGACGCTGGACACGGGGACTGGTCGGACCGCGCTCTGTCGCCCCTCTTTTCGGCGATCCTCGAGACGTGCGCGGACGACGATGCGTGTCTCGAGCCGTACGCGCCCGACGACACCAAGGTTCCTGGCGGCACCTATTATCCGTTCGACCCCCGCACCGCGGCCGTCCGCGAGTACGCCGCGGAGATCGGTGAGCGCTGGTTCGTCGAGCACCGCGCCATCGTCGAACGCGGCGAGCAGCCCGAGCAGGCGTTCAAGTGCGCCACGTCTCTGAACGCCGACGCGTGGAGTCAGGTCGTCGGCGAGTTCTTCGGTGGCGTGGATCTCGTCGCCGAGTGCCCCACGCCCGCTCCGAGCTCCGAAGAGTCCTGACTCGACGCCGCGATCGCACGCGTACGCGATCGCAAGGCCGACGGAGAACGACCTCGATGACGCGTGAGAGTCGCGAGGGGTTGGCTCGTGTTTGGCATCGCCGCGGTGCTCCGAGGGCCGATGTCGAAGGGATTCTGGGCGCGCGCATTGTTCGCGAGCGCGTTCCTCCTGACCGGAGGTGCGCGCGCAGAGCCGCAGGATTTGCCGCGCGTTCCCTCGACTGTGGCGCCTCCGCTCGTACCCCCCGCGGAGCGCACACCCGGCGCGACGGCGCTCACGCTCGACGACGCGCTGCGGATCTTTCGGGCGCGTAGCTTCGACCTCGTGATCGCCGAGGCTGCGGTCGCGAGCGCCGAAGGCGACGTGCTCGCGGCACGCGCGCTCCCGAATCCGAACGTCCAGTTCGAGTACAGCCACATATTCAACTATCGGGCGGACGGGCGGAATCTCGTTCTGGGGACGTGTGTCGGATGTGCCTCGAACGGCATCCTCGCCCAGATCTCGGACAACGCGGCGCTCGAGAACGTTCTCAGCGGCAAACTCTCGCTGAAACGTGCCGTGGCTCAGGCGGCACTCGCGGCGCAGAAGATGCAGCGGCGCGATGCGCGGCGCCTGCTCGAGGGGCAGGTGAAGAACGCCTACGTCGCTCAGGCCGCCGCGGCCGCTGCGCTCCGCTACGCGCGCGAGGCTCAAGGCTTCTCGGCCAAGCTCCTCGAGCTGAGTCGCATTCGCCATCCGGCGGTCATCAACGACGGCCAGCTTGCGCTCGTGGTGGCCGACAAGGCGCAGGCCGACATTGCCGTCATCCAAAGCGAGGGCTCCCTCGAAGAGAGCCGCGCCGTTCTCGCGTTGCTCCTCGGCGTGCAGCGTATCGACGTCATCTACGACGCGGACGTCCGGACCGCGTATCGGCTCCCGCCGGAGCTCGCGAACCTCGATGCCCGTCAGCTCGTCGATCTCGCGCTCGCCGAACGACCCGATCTGGCGGCCCTGCGCCTCAGTGTGCGTCGCGCCCGCGCATCATCGGCGCTGGTCGATCGCCAAGCGTTCCCCGACGTGGCGCTCATGATGCAGTACTACGACGTCGGCACGGCACAGAATGCGGTTCAGCCGCCGACGTTGACGTGGGGCGCCTCGCTGAATCTGCCGCTCTTCTACCAGCTCCAAGGCGAGAAGCGGCGGGCGCAAGCCGACATCGACACCCAGTCCGCACTCGCCAACAAGGCCATCGCGCAGGTCGTCTCCGACGTGCGGACGGCGCTCGCAGCGTTCGACGTCGCGCGTCGCTCCGTCGACATCCTCGAGACGACCCAGCTCGTGGCGGCCCGGCGTGCGCGCGACGTGGCCGAGACCCAATGGCGCGAGGGGAGCGCGACGCTCCTCGACGTGCTCTACGCGCAGCGTCAGCTCATCGCAACGAACCAGACCTACGTTGCCGCGCTGCAAACGTACTGGAGCGCGATCTTCGCCCTCGAGCAGGCCGTGGGCATCGACGGGAGGACGCCATGACGACCAACCTCACCGATGCCGAGGCGTCTCTGAGTGAAGCAGGAGTGAACCCGCCCGAGGGACTCCAGGAAACGGCCTTCGACTCCAATCTCGGGTGCCACGTTTCGCACGTCTCGGGGGGCGCGCTCGCTCCCGTTCTGATGCTGCTTGCCTTCATCGTGGCCCTGAAGGCCGCGCGGAGATCGCCATGATGCGGTGGGGCATGGGGCTCGTCGTGAGCTCGGTCGTCGCGGCGGTGCCCGCAGTGGCCGCTGCCACGACGCCGATCGGCGCCGGCGCGGAGGTCGAAAGCGACGTCATCGTTACCGCTCCGCCCATGCCGCGGCGCTTCGTCCTCGAGCTCGCGCCGCTCTCGTTCATCCTGCGTCGTTACGGCGGCGGCGCGGAGGTGCTCGTCTGCGACCATCACGCGATCGTCGGCTCGGCTTACTGGTTTCCCACATGGACGACGAAACCCGATTCGTTCGGGAACGAGTTTCGGGGGTGGGGAGGGGAGATTGGATATCGCTACTACCTCGGAGAACGTGGCCCGCGCGGCTTCTTCGCCGGGGCGAGCTTCTTGTTCGGTTCGTTCGTAGGTATTCCGCAGATCGGCGAGCGCGTCGACTTCCAATCGTACGGCGGTGCCCTCGACATGGGGTATCAGGCGATCCTCTCGGGGTGGCTCGTTCTCGGTATCGGGCTGGGAATCCAGTACACCGCGGCGACCGAGTCGATTCCGCGGCAAGAGTTGCCTGTCTCGACATTTGCCAATTCGGGTATTCGTCCGCGCTTTCTCGCGAGCGTCGGAGTGGCCTTCGGTCGGTGAGGCAGAGCATGCGAGGCCATGGCACCTTCCGTCTTTGGCTGCTCGTCGTCATGGTGCTGTCGTGTGCGTGCCGTAAGCCTGCTCCGGTCGTGCAGGAGGAGCCACCGCCTCCGAACGAAGTCTGGATGAGCGCGGAAGAGATGAGTCGCGTGGGCGTGAAAGTCGCCGTGGTGGAGGACAGCCCGTTCGATGACACCCTCGTCGTAGGCGGGCGCGTGGCGTTCGACGATTCGCGTGTCACGCACGTGTTCTCGCCGGTTGCCGGCCGCATCACGAAGCTCGAAGCCGCGCTCGGCGAGCACGTGAAGAAGGGCGCGCCGTTGGCCGTGATCCAATCGCCGGACATCGGCAGCGTCTCGGCCGACGTCCACAAGGCGGAGGCGGATCTCGTCACCACCCAGCGAGCGTTCGAACGACAGGAGCGCCTCTACAAGGAAGGCGCGGGAACCCAGGTCGACCGCGATCAGGCCGAAGACGACTATCGCAAATCGAAAGCGGAGCTCGCTCGCGCGCTCGAGCGGGGCCGCCTCATGGGGGCCTACGGCACGGTGACCCAGGGGTACGTGCTCCGCTCCGGCATCGAGGGCGACGTGGTGGCGCGCGCAGCAACGCCTGGCATGGAGATCCAGAGCCAGTATTCCACGGGTGGGGCTCCCGAGCTCTTCACGATCGGCGGAATCGAGCGGGTCTGGGTGCTCGCCGAGGTCTACGAGCTGGACGCGGCACGCGTGAAGAAGGGCGCGGCGGTCGACGTCAGCGTCGTGGCCCTTCCCGGACGCACCTTCACCGGCGTCGTCGACTACATCGGCGACGTGCTCGACCCGCAGCTCCGCACGTTGCGTGTGCGCTGCATTCTCGAGAATCCGGATCGCGCGCTCAAGCCCGAGATGTTCGCCACCACTCACGTCAGCGTCGACCCTCGTGCGGCCCTCGGAATTCCTCGGGAGGCCGTTCTCCGGCTCGGGGAGCAGTCGGTCGTGTTCGTCGAGCGAGGCCTCGCCCCCGGCGGTGTCAAGACGCGCTTCGTTCGCGTGCCGGTGAGCATCGACGAACGCGCGCCCAAGGGAATCGTGCCGGTCGAACGCGGCCTCGCTCGCGGCGAGCGCATCGTCGTGAGCGGCGTCCAAATCCTGTCGAGTCTGTTGTGAGGCGGCGATGATCGAAGCCATCGTCGCCCGCGTACTTCGATTTCCGGCGCTGGTGGTGGCGCTCGTTGCGCTCGTCATAGGCGGTGGCCTGGCCGCCTATTCACAGCTCAACATCGAGGCTTATCCGAATCCTGTTCCGCCGCTCGTCGAGGTCATCGCACAGCCGTACGGCTACAATGCCGAAGAGGTCGAACGCTTCGTCACGATTCCGCTGGAAGTGAGCCTCTCCGGGATGCCGGGGCTCGAGCACATGCGGTCGCAATCACTCTTCGAGCTTTCGGACACGAAGTGCTACTTCGATTGGAGCGTCGAGTACAAGGACGCGCGCCGCGAGGTGCTGGGGCGTCTGCAGCTCGCGGTTCTCGCGAGCGGTGTCACGACGACGATCTCGCCGTGGAATGCCGTGGGCGAGATCTTCCGCTATACGCTCGAGGGCGAAGGCTACTCCGCCCTCGAGTTGAAGGCGGCGCAGGACTTCGTGATGGAGCGCCAGCTCAAACGGGTGCCCGGCGTGATCGACGTCACGAGCTTCGGCGGCGAGACGAAGGAGTACCACGTCGCGGTCGATCCCTTCCGCATGCGCGCTCAGGGAGTGTCGCTCGATCAGATTTCGAGCGCGCTGCAGAATGCCAATCAGAACGTCGGCGGTCAGCGCATGACCCTCGGCACCGAGTCCTATGACGTCCGCGGCGTCGGTCTGATTCGCGACGTGCACGACGTCGAGGACGTGGTGGTAACCGAGCAGCGCGGCACGCCGATTCGCGTCCGTGAGATCGGTGACGTGTCGATCGGGCCGGCGCCGCGACTCGGCCAGATCGGCCAGAACGAGCGCTCGGACGTGCTCGAAGCCATCGTCTTGATGCGCTACGGCGCCGAGACCGCTCCCACGATGGCGGGGGTGAAACAGCGTCTACGATACATCGAAGAGAACCATCTCTTGCCGCCGGGCATGTACGTGAAGCCGTACTACGAGCGGAGTGCGCTGGTGAACGTGACCACGCATACCGTGAAGGAGAACCTTCTCATCGGCATGGTGCTCGTGGTCCTGACGCTGCTGCTGTTTCTCGGCAATGGCAGGGCCGCGCTGATCACCGCCCTCAACATCCCGCTGGCTCTGCTCATTGCCTTCAGCGGCCTCGTTCTGACGGGCACCTCCGCGAACCTCATTTCGCTCGGCGCGATCGACTTCGGCATCGTGATCGATTCGAGCGTCATCATGATGGAGAATCTCTTCCGGCACCTCGGTCCAGAGGGAACCGGCACCACCGTCGACCGAATCCGTCTCGGCGCGCGTGAAGTGGCGACGCCGATGGCCTTCTCGACAGCCATCATCACGCTCGCATTTCTTCCGCTGTTCACCTTCACCGGGGTTCCGGGCGTCATCTTCGCACCCATGGCGCGCACGTACGCCTTCGCCATCGGTGGAGCGATCGTGCTCGCCATCACGCTGATACCGGTGCTCGCGTCGAAGCTGCTGCCGGCCGTGGTCGAGGAGAAGGAGAGCGTGGTGATGCGGTATCTGCATCGCATCTACGATCCACTCTTCGACATCGCCATCGCGCACCCTGTTGCGTCGATCATCCTGCGCATCCTGCCGCTCGTCGCGTGCGTCGTTCTCTTCCCGATGCTCGGGAGGGAATTCATGCCGAAGCTCGAGGAAGGGAACCTCTGGATTCGGGCAACGCTGCCGATGGGGATCTCGCGCGAGCAGGCGGCGCAGTACGCCGATCGGATGCGAGGCATCCTGCGCGGGTGCCCGAAAGTCGGCCCATGCGACGGCGCCACGCGCACTCATCGCGAGGTGCTTGCGGTCACTTCGCAAGTCGGTCGTCCGGACGACGGTACCGACGTGACGCTCTTTTCGAACGTGGAGCTCTTCGCGCCGCTCGCCGAGCTGCCGCACGGCTTGACGAAGGAGAAGCTCATCGAGCAGCTCCACGACGAACTCGTGGCGGAGTTTCCAGGAACCGCGTTCGGCTTTTCGCAGATGATTCTCGACAACGTCCAAGAGGCCGTCTCGGGGGTGAAGGGCGAGAATTCGATCAAGGTCGTGGGGCCGAGTGTCGAGGAAAACGAACGCGTCGCCGAGCAGGTCCTCCACGTCATCGAGGGGGTTCGAGGCGTGACCGACCTCGCCATGTTCCGGTCGATGGGCCAGCCGTCCGTGCGCATCACTGCGGACCGCCGTGCGCTTGCTCGTTATGGGATGAACACCGGAGATCTGGGCTCGATCATCCAGACGGCGATCGGCGGCCAGGTCGTGACGCGTGTTTTCGAGGGCGAGAAGAACTTCGCGCTGACCGTTCGCTTCGCTCCGCAATACCGAGATTCGGTGGAGGCCGTGCGCGCGTTGACGGTGATCACGCCCGATGGCTCGACGATCCCGCTCGCCACGGTGGCGAACATCGAACAAGTGACTGGCCCGGCGACCATCTACCGAGAAGATGCGCAGCGATACATTCCGGTGAAGTTCTCGGTCCGCGGCCGAGATCTCGCCGGTACCATCGAGGAAGCGAAGCGGAGCATCGCCGCGCATGTCACGATTCCTTATGGGATGCACCTCGAGTGGTCCGGTGAGATCAACGAGCTCGCGAAAGCGGAGCAACGGCTCTTTGTCGTCATTCCGCTTTCGCTGACGCTCATCGCGCTTCTCGTTTACGCCGCCGTCCGCAACGTGCTCGATACGATTCTCGTCCTTCTCGACATTCCGGTGGCATGCGCCGGGGGCCTGTTGGCTCTCTTGATCACGGGCACGAACCTCTCCGTTTCGGCGGCGATGGGCTTCGTCTCCATCTTCGGTCTTGCCGTGCAGGACTCGCTGCTCATCGTCACCTATTTCCAAAGGCTGTATCAGCAAGGCATGTCCCTCGAGGCCGCGGCGAAAGAGGCCTCCGAGAAGCGTTTCCGCTCCGTGCTCATGACGACACTCGTGGCCACGCTCGGTCTCTTGCCGGCGGCCGTCTCGAATGGCATTGGCGCGCAGACCCAGAAGCCGCTCGCCATCGTGGTGATCGGTGGCTCGCTCACGCTCGCGGTGCTCGTTCGTATTCTCCAGCCGCCGACGCGCGTACTCGCCTACCGATGGATCGAACGCCGAAAGCAGAGGAGGGCTTCGTGAGTCGAACGCCGTGGCTCGGCATGGCTCTGCTCGTCACCGCGTGCACGCCGCGCGAGCGACCGGGCGAGCAAGCGCGTGAGACGACGATTGCGGCAGGTTGTCAGGACGCAGGATGCACCGAGCGTTGCGATCACGACGACGCGGTTGCGTGTTTACGACTCGGAAACGATCTGCGCGGGCACGACGACGCCGCTGCGCTCGAGCGGTACGAGCGAGCCTGCCGGTTGAACGAGTTCGCCGCGTGTGCGGCGGTCGGTCGAATGTACGAGTTCGCGCATGGCGCCGAGCGCGACGACACACGTGCGTTCTCGAACTACGCACGTTCGTGCGAGGGAGGCGCGATGGTGGGCTGCTACAGCGCGGCCATCCTGCTCGAACGTGGCCAGGGAACGACTCGGGACGTCGAGCGCGCGCACGAGCTCTTCGCGAAGGTGTGCCGCGCGGGAGGCGAAACCGCCTGTCGTGATGCACGCCGCACGGAGAACACTCGGCTCGCGGCCCCCGGATCAGCTCCGCCGTAGCCCCGTTGCACCGTCGAGGAGCATGTCGCGCAGGGCCATCGTGCGCTCGCGGCCGACCGGGACGCGCACGCCGCGCTGCGTGGGGCCGAAGCCGGTCCCGACGAAGATGCGCGTGTCGCGTCCGTCCCGATCGAACTCCTTGATGAACGCTGGATTGACGAGCCAGTTGCGATGAACGCGCATGAGCGCTCGGCCGAACGAGACCTCGATGACCGACAGCGAGAGGTCCACGTCGAACACGCCGTGCAGGCTGTGAACCGAGGTGAGCCGGTCGCGCGCCTCGAAAGCCCAGACTTCGTGAGCCTCCAGGAACACCAAGGTCTTTCCCCTTCGCGCGACGATGCGCGAGCACTCCGCCTGGCGCGGTCTGGCGGGCCGCCTCGCGAAGAGGCGGCGAACGCACTGCTCGACGCGCTCTTCGGTGAAGGGCTTGAGGAGAAAGTCGATGACGTCGAGCGAGAAGGCCTCGACGGCATGCTCTTCGAAGGCCGTGGCCAAGACGAACATCGGTGCGCCGGGCCGACCGGCGAGACTTCGAACGAGCTCGAGGCCGCTCGCGTCGCCGGCGCCGGCGAGTCGGACGTCGGCGAAGACGGCGTCGACCGGAAGTCGTGCCGCGTTGTCCAACGCTACGCGCGCGTCGTCGGCGCTTCCGACGGCCCCCACGACTTCGGCGAGCCCCGTTTCTTCGAGGAGTTCGACGAGGTATTCGCGTGCTGGCCATTCGTCTTCGACGACGAGGGTGCGGAGTCTCTCGATCGTCGACGAACTCGTGCTCATGCGGCCTCCACGTCGTGGCGCGGTGATTTCTTCGGCTGCTGTGGCAGACGCACGGTCGCGCGCGTGCCATTCGAGGTCGATTCCAGCTGCAAGGTGGCGCCTGCACATCGCAGGGCTAGGCGCCTTCGGACGGAATGGAGTCCGAAGGCTCCGGTGCGGGGCTCTCCTGCGGGCAGCCCTGGGCCGTTGTCTTCGACCGTACACACGATGGCGTGCTCTCCGTCCGTCGATCCCTCGACGGTGATTCGCACGGCGACTTCACCGCCGCTCCCTCGCTTGAGCGCTCCGTGATTCACGGCGTTCTCGACGAGCGGCTGCAAGAGTAGGCGAGGCACGAGGACCGAGCGGGCGCCGTCGGCGAACTCCCAATGGAAACGAAGCACGTCGGAATGCCGCGACTCGAGAATCTCGGCGTAGCGATGAAGCCACCGCACTTCGTCGGCGAGCGTCTGCGTTTCTTCGGGGTCACGAAGAGAATCGCGGAGAAGGTCGCCCAGATTCCCGAGCAGGCGGCGCGCCTCTTTGGGATGTTTGGTGACGAGTCCCGCAATGGCGTTGAGCGTATTGAGGAGAAAATGCGGTTCGAGCTGCGATCGGAGATTCGCGAGCTCCGCCGCGCCTCGCAGATGCTCGGCTTCGAGCTTCAACTTCTCCGCTTCGAGGCGATGCTTGTCGGCCTCGAGCGTGCGAAGTCGCGCGTCTTCCGCTGCGAAGGGGTACACGAAGCCGAGTGACCAAACGGCGCATTGCAGAATACCGGAGAGCGCGCCGAAGGTGATGGCGCGACCGAGGCTGAAGTGACGCTCCGGCTCGAACTCGATGTGCATTCCTCGCAGGAGGAGGAAGCACGATGCCGCGACCGCCATTCCCAGGATCGTCGCGATGGCCACGCTCGTCGCCAGCGAGCGTCCCGTCGACACGCGACGTCGTGATGCCCATTCGTAATGGAGCGACAGCGACACGATCACGATCGGCGCTTCGGTCGTCAGGTAGAAGAGGCGCGGACTCGTTCCTCTCCGGCCCAAGAGCAACTCCGGCACGGTGCTGACGAGCAGAACGACGAGAACGATCGCGCTGGTTGCGATCCAGCGTCGCCTCCGGATCGCATCGTTGGTCACCGAGTCGAGCCCGCCGGGCATGCTCGTCGAACGGACCGGTAGTCGTTCGGTAGGCGACGGATCCGAAGCTCTCACATCCCGGAAACTAGCGGCGTCGGCGCGCTCCTCCAAGCGCTGGAGCAGGCCCTTCAAGGCCGCCCTTCACGAATGGAAACGGTCCTGAACGGGCGTCGTCGGCCTGGCGCTCGCAGGGGACTGCTCGTCGACGGCGGTAGACGCTTCGTCGGAATCGAGGGGCTTCGGTCACGAGGGTTTCACGTGCGGAGCTCCCTGCGTTCGGGTATGCCCGATCGTGCCCCATGAAGCTCCGACTCGCCATGCTCGTCGCGGCCTTCTCGGGCTTCGTCGCGCTCTCCTACGAGATCGTTTGGTACCGCGTTCTCTCGTTCATGACGCGCGGCATCGCCTCGACCTTCGGTTTGTTGCTCGCCGCGTACCTGTTCGGTCTCGCCATCGGAGCGCGCGCGAGTGCATCGCTCTGCAAGAACGAAGGTGCCGATGCCCGGCATCTCCGATGGCTTGCGGCGTTCGTTGCCGTGGCGAACGTGATGGCGGGGCTCGTGGCTCCGTCCCTGGCGTGGTCGGCGCACTTCACCGACTTCCGATTCGGGCTCGTGGTCATTGCCCTCGCGGCGGCGTTTCTCGGCTCGGTGCTGCCCCTCGTCAGTCACTTCGGAATCGCGCCGGACGAACGTGCGGGAACGCGGCTGTCGTACGTGTACTTCGCGAACATCGTAGGGTCCACGGCCGGAAGTCTCGTGACGGGCTTCGTCTTGATGGATCATCTGTCGACCGTGGCGATCACCCAGGTGCTGGTCGTTGCGGGCTTCGGCTTGTCGGCCGTCATCGTGGCGATGAGCTCCCCGTCGCGGCGGATCTCGGCCATCTCGTACGGGGCCCTCGGCGCGTTCACGGCGATCACGCTCTTGGTGCTTCCGAAGTTCTACGATCGGCTCTACGAGCGACTGCTCTACAAATGGGATTTCGACGGCACGCAGCGATTCGCACAAGTCGTCGAGAACAAGAGCGGCGTCATCACGGTGGCCCAAGACGGCACGGTGTACGGCGGCGGTGCGTACGACGGCGTCGTGAACACGTGGCTCGACGCCAACGACAAGAACGGAATCCTCCGCGCCTACGTGGTCGGTGCGCTCCATCCGGCGCCGCGCGAGGTGTTGATGATCGGTTTGGCTTCCGGCTCCTGGGCGCAGGTGGTCGCGAACCTCCCGGGCGTGGAGCACTTCACGATTGTCGAGATAAATCCTGGCTATGCGCAGGTGGTCTCGCGTCATCCCGATACGGCGAGTCTATTGACCAATCCCAAGGTCGATGTCGTCTTCGACGACGGCCGGCGCTGGTTTCTCCGGCACCCTGGGCGGAAGTTCGATGTCATCGTCATGAACACGACGCTGCACTGGCGTGGTCACTCGACCAATATCCTGTCGACCGAATTCCTCGACATCGCGCGCACGCATCTCCAGCCGCGCGGCGTGCTGTACTTCAACACCACGAACTCCTACGACGTCCAACTGACGGCGGCCAAGGCATTCCCGCACCTCATGCGAATCACGAACTTCGTGGCCGTGAGCGACGAGCCGTTCAACTTCGACCGTCAGCGCTGGAAGTGGCTGCTCGAGACGATGCGTATCGAGGGCCACCCGATTCTCGACATGACTCGGCCCGACCACCAGCACATCTACGAGGATCTGCTCGGCTTCAACGACATGGAGTACCGCTCCTCGATTCTGGAGCGCACGAGCAAGCAGGCCACCGTCATCACCGACGACAACATGATCGTCGAATGGCGTGAACCCCTGCGCTGGCCCGAGCGCGAGTGACTGCGATTTGGCCCCGATTTCACCTCGGCGGAACGAGGCCGAGCTGCGTCGCTGCTTCGAGACCGTTGGTGTAGCTCCAGCCTTTGACGATCTTGCCGTCGTCGAATTGCAAGATGTCGATGCCGTGCACGTGGAGCGATTTCTTGGTCGGAGGAATTCCGGCAAAGGCTCCCTGGTGCGTGCCGCTGAACGTGCCCTCGACAATCACGAAGTCGCCGATGGCCCACGCGTTCATCGTATCGGTCTTGGCGTCGGGAAACGCCTTGATCCAGTCGGCAAAGAGCTGCTTCGAGGCCGGCTTTCCTCGAATGGTCTCGGCTTGCGTGAGGTCGTCCCAGGTCTCGTCGTCGGCGAGGTGCTGGACGAAGTCGGAGACGCTCTTCTTTTCCCAGGCACCGAGCATCGTGCGAGCCATGGCGAGATTTTGCGGCTCTGCTTCGCCTCCGTTCGTCACGATCAGGGGACGTGTTGCCAGATCGGGAATGGGACGAACCCGCGCGGGCGACGCACCGACGTGTGCCAAGACCGTGTTCCAGTCGCAGTACGAATGGAGCACTTCGACCCGGCCGTCGGCCGCGAACCAGAGCACGTCGACCGCTGCCGCGCCGGTCGGTTCGTGCGTGGCCTTCGCTGGGCCGAGGTCCCCCGTGTGCGTGCCTCTCCAAGACCATTCGACGATGGCAACGTCTCCCGTGACGAAGATCCGACTCGGCGCGGCCGTGAAGTCGGAGAAGGCATCGAACGACCTTCGGTAGCGCGCTTCGATGGAGTCACGACCGCGGGCGACAATGGGCACGCCCGCGTCGGTGATGACGGCGCTTTCGGTGAAGAGCGAGGCGAGCTTCTTCGCGTCATGCGCGTTCATGGCTCCGTGAATCGCTTCCAGCGTTCGCTGCTTTCCAATCGTTGTCGTTCGCATGGCTCTCCCGTCCGCCGTTCTTGCACGGTCGAGCAAGCCATGCTCCGCATCGCCTCGTACTGATCGGCGCTGAGCGCCTGCGCGTGATTTCGCGCGCTTCCTAGTTCGACGCGAGCAGGCGTTCCATCGTCGCTCGGCTCTCGGCGTTGGCGGGGTAGAGCGTTTCGATGCGGAGCTCCTGGAGCGTGATGTCGAGGGGCGTTCCGAGGGTGGTGATCGTGGTGAAGAGCTCGAGCCGCACGTCGCCCTTGCGCAGTTTGACCGGAAGGACGAACGACGAGGGGGCCGTGACCGTTCGCTGGCGACCGCGTGGCTCGAGCGCTTCGAGCTCGTGGAGGATCGCGTCGTCCGCGGCGTTGCGCTCGCGTAGGTTCGTGAGCTCGCGCCGGATGCGGTCGACCATGTAGGTCATGACCTCGTCGCGGTTCGTGATGGCATCGCGCATGCCGTCGCGCGCAACGAGGAGGCGAACGAGGTTGGGCTGCCGCGAGGCGGCTTCGACGTCCTTGCAGAAGCAGGCCAGAAGCTTCTTGGCGGCGTCGTTGGCCATGCGAACGTCGTAGCGACGATCGACCACCAGCGTGGGATTCGGCTCACTCGCGCGGAGTAGATTGCGGAGTGACTCCCTCACGTGGTCCATCGAAGGAGCTTCGAGTGGCGTTTCTCGATACACGGATGCATACCCGGCGGCTTGGAGCAGTTCGTTACGGTCGCGAAGAGGGATGTCGAGCGTTTCGGCCAAGGCCAGGACCATTTCGCGACTCGGCGCGGAGCGGCCGTTCTCGATGAAGCTCAGATGCCGTGACGACACGCCGGCCTCGAGCGAGAGCGACAGCTGACTCATTCCGCGTGTGTTGCGCCAAGACCGTAGGAGTGCGCCTACGGTCGAGGTCTGCCCGGCATTGCTCATCACCTGACTTTACCTCCGCACTCCGCGACGAAGGCAAGGAGGTCGCGATTCAGGCGCTCGCGATGGGTCATGTAGAGGCCGTGCGGGGCGTTCTCGTAGACTTCGAGGCGACTGTTCGGCACGAGCTGCGCGGCGCGCTTCGGGCCGAGAGCTAGCGAGATCGACGCGTCATGGGTGCCGTGGATGAAGATCGTGGGCACGTCGATGGCGCGCATCTCCTCACGGAAGTCGGTGTCGGAGACCGCCATGTTGCACGCGATGAGCGTGCGTACGGACGTCGAGAGCATATCGGCCTTCGTCCATTCCACGAGGCCCTCGGAGATCGCGCTGCCGGGGAGGCCTTTGCCCACGTAGGCGTCCGTACTGTCGTCCATCCAGCGCGTGAAGTCTTCGCGCCAGCGAGCGCGCGTCGCCTCGAAGAACTGCACGTCGACACCTTCCGGGTTGTCGTCGGTCTTGCGCAGGAAAGGAAGGATCGTTCCGACGAGCGCCAGGCCGGCCACGCGGCCCCGACCATGGCGTCCGAAGTAGCGGACAGCCTCCCCGGAGCCCATCGAATGCCCGACGATCACGAGATCGCGAAGGTCGAGCTTCTCCACGAGGCGCGCCACGTCGTCGGCCAGCGTGTCGAAGTCGTAGCCGTCGTCGGGTTCGTCCGAGCGGCCATGACCGCGTCGGTCGAGCGCGATGCACCGGTGGCCCTGCCGTTCGAGCTCGACCATCTGATACTGCCACATCACGGAGCTGAGCGACCAGCTCGAGAGAAACAGGATGGGGCGCTTCGTCCGATTCTCGCGTCCCCAGTCTCGGTAGAAGAGTCGCGTTCCGTCGTTTGCTTCGAAGAAGGGCATGGTGTCGTCTCCTTTCGAAGACCACCGTAAGCGCCAGGCCGGAGGCCTGCGATTACCTCCGAGGTCATGTCTGTTGCGCCAGCGAGATTCGCCTAGCCCGGCAGTCGGAACGTCGCGCCGGGCGGATCGATGGTTCCCGGTCCGAAGACGCGGGACAGCGTGGCCGACACCTCCTCGGTGGTGAGCTCACGCGGTGCCCCTTCGAGCATCGACCATACCGTCTCGAGCATCGGCACGCTGGCATGGATGGCTTCTTCGAGGATGCTCGAGAATGTACCCCAGCGTCCGTGGAGATAGCGTGGACGCGCGGGATCCTTCACCGCCGGCGGGGCGATCGTCTTTCCGAGAGGGCTCGCGAGGATTCGTGTGTATCGCCCGAAGCTGCGCCCCCAGCGGGCGAGGTCGGTGAGGGAAGGGGCGCTTCCGAGTGCGTCGCGCATGGCGGCGACGCCCATGGCGGCGGGGGCACTTCGTTCGAGGCGATCCATGCCGCGAACGCCGAGGTGGGCGCTCATCGCGCGCGTTCCGAGCATGTCCGAACCGAAATAGGTTTCGTGGAAACAGATGCTCTGGAACTTCTCGACCTCGCGATGCGCGGCGGCGTGGTTGCCTTTGCTACGTCCTTCGGCAACGTCACGTTCGGCGAGCCAGTTCACGAGCGGATGAACCGCGCGGTCGATGGCCAGATGCGACGCGAGCCCGAGGGCGAAGGCGCGATTCTCGTCGCGCTCGAGCCAGACGGGCGTCGCTGCAGCGCGGCGCACGACGGCGACGAGAATCCCGACGGCGTCGGCGTGCGTGCGATCGCCCCACGGATTTCCCTGCGGCGCGAGGTGCAGGACGTACCTCACGAGCTCTTGCTCGAACGACGCGAAGTAGGGCAGGTCGACGAACAGCACCCCGAGCCTCGCGGCGTGGGACGCGCGGGCGAGAATCCGCCGAGCCTCGACCGGCAGCTTCGAAACGGCCGCGCCCTCGGCCAAGCTCGTCAGGTGAATCCACTCGGCAGGCATGTGCCCGGCATCGTCGGCGAAGGTGCGCAGCGAAGCAACCACCCACCGACCGCCACTGACCGGCATCGACGGCTCACCGCGCCGACGCGCGCATGCTAACTGCGTGTGACGAATGGCGGTACCGCAGTCGAGTGGACCCAGGATCGAGGAGCTACGCGCGATGGGGGGACTCGACGAGACGGTCGCGCGCGTCCATCGTCCACGAAACATCGACGAGCTTCGGGCGCTGCTCGAGGGAGCTTCGAGCGCTTCGGGCCGAACCTTTTCGCTCGTGGGCGGGCGCCACTCGTTCGGCGACCACTTCTTTCCGGACGAGAACGGAGAGGCCATCGACACGACCGGCCTCGGCGCCGACGTGGTGGTGCTCGAAGACGACGAGCAAGGCAGGCGCTGGGTACGCGCCTCCGGCAGCACGACGTTCGAGGGGCTCGCGCTCTCGGTATCAGGCTTTTCACCGCATCATCCTCCGACGAGCGATCTCATCACCCTCGCGGGCGCCCTTGCGGCGTGCACACACGACTCCTTCGGATTCTTCTGCGACCACGTTCGTCGCTTCTCCGTTCTCACGGTCGACGGGCGCATCCACGATTGTCATCGCTCGGCGAGCGGTATTGCCGGCGAGCTCTTCAGGCTCGTGCCGGGATCCTTCGGAGCGCTGGGCATCGTCCTCGATATCGAATTGCGACTCTTCCCCGTCGGGCCGGATCGATTCGACGAAGTCGCGGTTGCGAGGTGTCGCGCCTTTCCCGACGATCTCGGGCTGACGCAACTCGAGACGGTCGCCGAGCGGCCTGGCCAGCGCGGCGCAGGACTCTATTTCTACGGTCTTCGCGGGAAGGTCGTTCTCTTCGATTCGCGCCTCGTCGACGCGAAGGACGCGGCGCGTCTCCCCGCACTTCCGCTTGCGGACGATTCGACGAAGAAGAACATCTATCTCCAGGCTCTCGCGAATCGGGTCCCTGCCGTCGTGCAGTGGCTCTCGCCACACGTCCTACGCGAAGGCCAGCGATTCCGAGCGTCCGTCCATGGTCATGCGTTCTTCCAACGTAGCTATGGACGCTCCTATGCCCTCTTGACGGGACAGGGCCTGGGCGCACGCGCGCTCGCTGCCATCGGCGTGAATCCCCGCTTGCCCGTGGTTCACCAGACCTTCGTGATTCCTCGTCCGGTCGTGCGACGATTCCTCGATTCGTACTTCGACCGTCTCGAGCGTCATCCCGAGCTCGTCTCTCGCATCGAGCAGCAGGACATGGTGAAGCTTCCCGTGTGCCGATGGCCCCTTCACGGCACCTTCGGGCTGGACGGCGGCGGTTTCCTCTTCACGGCGAGCATGAGCGTTCCACGAGGAAGCGCGCTCGAACGTCGTGGTCGAGACTTCCTCGGCACCGTCGCTCGCTGCTCCTTCGAAGAGCTGGGCGTCAAGACGCTGCTCACGAAGCACCTCCACGGTCATGCCGACCTCTTCGCGTGCATGCACCGTGACGCCATCGAAGCGCTCCTCGCAATCAAATCGAAGGTCGACTCGCATGGCGTTCTGTCGTCACGCTTTCTGAAGCGGCTCTGTCGCGAAGCCCGTGCGGAACGGCGCTCACGTGACGCGGGCTATGAACGCGAAAGCGCGTCCGCATCGTGACACGGCCGCGCTCGTCGCTCTGACGTCGATGTGTGTGGTCAGGGAAGTGCGAATCCCGTCGTGGTGGTGACGGCGGGACCGGCGCCGAGCGAGCGGTTGTAGTTGGCGGCCGCCGCCTGAGCGCGGTCCTGCGTGAGCGGGTGCTCGCTGTGCGCCTTCGAGATGCCGACCCACGTGAGGATGCCGCCGACGGCAGCCGTGATGAGGCCTCCCGTGAGAATGTACATGCCGGTCTTCGGAGCCGTGGCGCCCGGATTGTTGGGATCGGGCTCCCAGCTCGAGTTGATGGCATATCCGCCGACCACGCCCGCTGCACCGAGTGCAAGCAAACCCAAGCCGACACGATTCAGGACCACGCCGCTTTCGCGCTTGTCCTGGACCTCTTGAATCGCCTTCTGGTCATTCGAAATTCGGTAAAAGTCGTCGTCCGAGACTTTGACGTCGCCCTGATATCCGCCCCAAACTTGATATTGGAAGGAGCGAGTCTGATTCTGATAGACCTCGCTCTTGCCATACGTCTGACCGTTGGTGCCTTTGTGCTCCACTTCGCCGACCTTGACCTTTTCGGTGACGTAGCCGGTCTCCGTGTGCTCGCGCACGCTGAGCGGCTCGCCGGTGGGCGTGGCGACGGGTTGAGGAATGGATGCGCAGCCGACGAGCGGCAGAGCGAGCAACAACATGGCCGATGCGATGGTCTTCATTGGACGGATTTCCCCATTGGCCTGCGCACGCAGGCGTTCGTGTCGGGTCTTTGGTGAGCGCGTTCGGGCGCGCTTTACTGGAGTTTCAAGATGCCGAGCGCGAGTCCGCCGCCCTGCGGGCGAACACCGTAGCTTTGGAGCGAGAGTGTGATGTTCCAGCCATCGATCGACTGGACGTCGCGGCTTTCGGACATGACCATGAGGGTCGTCTGGCCGCCCACGCTCGCCGCGCTCCCGAGTGCCGCTTTCGGGACCGAGCCCTTGCCGGACGCGGCGGGGAATACGCAGCGCGTCTGTGAACTCTTCCCTTGAATCGCCGAGGCGACCGAGACGAGGACGTTGCCGCCAGCGCCGCCGGTCCACGACACCGCGAGATCGGCGTTCGCGCTCGCGGCCACGGACGACTGCGCATCGAAGAGCGGCTTCGTGACGTTGACCGAGCCCGGAGCCGTCATCGTGCTGCCCCAGGCCGGCGCTCCATTCGGATTGCCCGGCGCACTCATGTGGATGGTGGCGCCGGCGGAGAAGAGGGCGACCGAGCCACTCACCGTCTGATAACCATAGCCGCCCGGCGTGAGCGTCATGGAGCCGTCGTTCACGTCGACGCCGGTGATCGTGACCCTACCCGCGTCGGTGTAGTCGATGGCGACGGTGCCGCCGTCGCTGGTGGCCGTGGCCATCGTGCATTCGGTGACTTCGCACGTACCGATCGTTTGGGTCGAGCACCCGCCGCCGCTCGATGTGCCCTTGACCGGGGGGACGCGGTAGAACGTGCCGGTCGCCATGCCCTGCTCCACGGTCGTCGTCCCGATCGTGTAGGCCGTGCTGGTGAGGGTGATGGTGCCGACCTTCGTCTCCTTCTTCGTCTCCTCGGACGGCTGCTCACCATCGCTGGCCGGGTCGGTCGGATCTCCGTCGGTGGTACCGGGATCCTCCGACGCGCCGTCTCCACTCTGCCCGGTGCCGGCGTTGGAGCCGCCGTCAGCGGTGGTCGTCGTCATCGTGCCCGACGTGCAGGCGAGGGGAGCCGCGGTTGCGACGAGAAGGGCGAAGAGGGAGGCGCGGGTCATCGGTGACGTCGCTTACGACGTCATCGAGCTCTTCCTTCCTTCGCGAACACATTTCTCGTCGAGGCCGCGAAGATTCGACGCTGGCACCTCCGCGCGCGCGGAACGGATCGTTCCAACGCTGTCAGCCTGAGCGTGTCGACGCCCCCGAGGCGAGCACCGAGCGGAGCACGAGAGAGAGTTGGTCGAGGCCGCCTTCGTACGGAAAGTCGTCGATGAAGAACGCGGGCGTGCCCCCGACGCCGCTGTCGTTCGCGCTGCGTACGTCCTCGCGGATGCGCGGGAGCTGAGATCGCTTCTGCCAGGCGGTCTGCAAGCCACCGGGGTCGAGCTCGAAGTCCGCCGCCGCAGCGAGGAGGCCCTGCGGATCGAGCTCGTCCTGATGCTCGAAGAGCCAATCGTGTATCGGCCAGAACTCACCCTGCAGGGCAGCCCACTCGGCGGTTTCGGCGGCGCGCAGCGCGTCGGGGTGCACCTCGACGAGCGGGAAGTTTCTGAACACGAAGAGAAGGTTGTCGCCGAACTCTCGTTGGAGCTCCTTGATGCGCCCGTGGGCTCGCGCGCAGAAGGGGCATTGATAGTCGCCGTATTCGACGAGCACGAGCGGTGCCGAATCGAGACCCTGGGCGTGATCGCGACGCCCGACCGGAGCCGACAGCTTGAGTTCAGCCATGGTTGCACCTCACTTCAGCGGCTTCTGCGCCGGCATCGCAGAGCTCCAGCGCGCCGGACACCGACGCATGCGACGCATGCGCCGTGCCATGGTGGGGTGCAGAGCTGCGCGCCGAGAAGAGAGGTGCGCTACGCCTTCGAGGCCGTACGTCCGCGCTTCGCGCTGGTCTTCTTCTTCGTGCGTGCCGACGTCTTCGGCATCGTCATTCCGCCGGCCATCGCCAGGGCCTCTTCGTAGCCGTTGCCGAAGTCGACGCGCGTGACGTCGCGGCTCGGGAACGTTTCCAGCTCGCGCTCGAAGACGCCTTCGAGGTCGACGGGGTGGAGAACGTACGTCTTCGCGTTCGCTTCGCGGACACGGCCGACCTCGCAAACGTCGGGGTCGACCTTTTCACGGTGGACGGCGACCAGCTGCCAGCCGCGCGACGCCGAGAGCAGCAGGCCGTCCACGGTGTCGAGCGCCACCTTCTTCACGGCCTTCGGCTTCTGCTTACGCAGCTTGAGAACCGCTCCGAGGAACGTGGCTCGCGGGCTGTCTTCGACCTTCGTGATGTCCTTGAGGCGCAGCGCTTCGTAGCCATCGAGGTCGATGCGGTCCCTCACGGGCTGCACGAGCACCCACTCGGAGCCGACGCCGACGACGAAGACGTCGAGATGATGGACGTCGATGGTGCGCCGGTGAATTCGGAGAATCCGTCCGTCGTCGCGCGCCGCCGTCAGCTGCGCGAGCTTGTTTCCGCCCGTTCCGGTTCGCTTCGCCTTCGCCATGGGCGAGAGGCTCTATCACGCATCGGTCCCGATGCGGGGAGTCGTTGCTCGTTCTTCAGCGGTTGCCGTCGGTCGACAAGGCGAGCGAGCGGCCGCGCGTCGGGCCCGAGCGTCGTTCGATTTCTTCGCGCAGCTCCCTGCGCATGCCGAGCGCGAACCCCGCTTCGGCCACGATGAAGAGCGGGCCGACGAGGAGCCCGATGAGGTCGTCCACGAAGGCGGGCTTCTTGCCCTCGAAGTAGTGCCCGACGAACTGGATGACCCATCCACCGAGGAAGAGGCTGGTGGCGCCGACGAGCCAGAGCGTGGTCGATTGGGCGGCGATGACGCTTCCGAGCCAGAAGCTCGCTCCGAAGAACGCGGTCATGGCCACGCCGAAGCGACGATCGAGCACGAAATAGAAGACCATCGCGAGGAGCGTGGCCACCATCGCGACGGAGACGCTGGTGCCGCCTAGGGGAAGAGCGGGGCGCGCGAGGAACGCCTCGATGCCGAACACGATCATCGGAATGCCGACGAAGTGCGTGGCGATGTTCCGTCGATCCCGGTGGTAGTCGGCGTAGTTCGAGAGGTGGTCCACGAGCGAACGCATGGGCGAATTATGCCTGATGGGCGCGCGAAGAAAAGCGCCGCGCCACGCGAGCACGAGCACGCGTCTCCATCGGCTCTCGTGCTTCGAAGGGGACGAGCTTCGTGGAGGTCGAGCAGGTATCCTGCGGCAATGAGGGGTCTCGTCGTCACGCTCGCGATCGTCGGCATCTTCACCGCATGCGGCGGAAGCGGAGAATCTGCACGGACCCCGAGCGGAGGTCGCGCGTCGTGCGCGAGCGACTCGGACTGTGTCGTCGTCACCAAGACCGGTTGTTGTTCGGCGTGTCCGGACACTCCGCGTGCGATTCCGTCCAACGTCTTCGAGCAGCAGAAGAATCGTTGCGCGGCCGTCGAGTGCGCGCCCGCGTCCGATCGGATCGAATGTCCCAGGGTCAATGGTCCCGAGGGCTACGTTGCCGTGTGCAAAGAGCGCACGTGCGAAGCCGTGAAGCGCAGTGGTGGTTGACGCGAAGCGTCTCGCAGCGGCAGAGGTCGTTGGCATTCGGAAAGCTCATCCAACGAAGAACACGATCCTCGAATCGAAGAAGATTCGCGCGACGACGTAGCGAATCGCGATGACGCATCTTCGCGGCTTGGCGAGCTTCGTGATCGACGGAGTCGCTGCTAACGTCGCGCGCGCTCGGGGGGACGTCGTCACCACTTCGAAGCGGAGATCGTCTGATGTCACGTCGCGCGAGTTATCGCCGGGCCTTGCTGATGGTGGGGAGCGCGCTCCTCGCAGCGTGCACGCAGACGAATTCGTCGCCTACAGAAGGGAGTACGACGCGCAGTCAGACCAGTGCGCTCGTCGCCGCGCCGGTGCCCGCGTTCGCGAGCGTGGCGTCGATGGCGAGTGAGCGGGCTCAGCACGCGGCCGTCCTTCTCCCGTCTGGCAAGCTGCTCGTGATCGGCGGCGTGTCGCGTACGGGATTCGTCGATTCGGCAGAGCTCTTCGACCCATCCACCAACACCTGGTCGTCGGCGGGCAAGACCGGTCTCTCGGCCAATGTGACGTCGGCGGTGCTCTTGCCGAACGGACGCGTCCTCGCCCTCGGTGATGGCTCCGCGCAGGCGCGGCTCTATGATCCGATCTCCGGCACGTGGTCCGCGGGCGCTTCGATGGCGTCATCGCGTTTTCTGCCGACCCTCACCGTGCTCGACTCGGGGAAGGTGCTCGTCGCCGGCGGTGCGGGGGCGGACGGGCGCCTCGCGACGGTGGAGCTGTACGATCCCGCGACCAACACGTTCACGGCGACGGGATCCATGACGTCGGCGCGTAGCGCGCATGTCGCCACGCGCCTGGCGAACGGCAAAGTCCTCGCCATCAGCGGTTTGGATACGTCGAGCGAAGTCGCGGGAGCCGAGCTCTACGACCCCGCGACGGGGACCTGGTCGGTCGCAGCGTCGCCGCTCGTGCCGCGTCACTACGCCACGAGCACACTCCTCACCGACGGTCGCGTGCTTCTGTCCGGCGGCCTTGCCGACACTGCGATTGCCGACGCGGAACTCTACGATCCCGCGGCCAACACGTGGACGAGAACGGGCAGTCTGGCGAACGCGCGTGCGGGCCATGCCGCGAACCTCTTGCCGAACGGCAAGGTGCTCGTCACCGGTGGTGCGCCTCTCGGTGCCGCGCCGCCGCCCACGTCGGAGTTCTTCGACCCGGCGACGGGAACGTGGTCTGCGGCCGCCGACTTGACGACCGGGCGCGAGAACGCGACGGCGACGCTGCTCCCGTCGGGCAAGGTGCTCGTCGTGGGAGGCGCCGATGTGTCGGCCGTCTCTACGTTCTTCGCGAGTGTGGAGGTCTTCGATCCTGCCGTCAGTGCGTGGACGACGGCAGGGGCGATGGTCACCCCGCGCACGGATCCGCTCGTGACCCTGCTTCCGTCGGGCCGTGTGCTCGTTGCAGGTGGGCGTACGGCATCGGGTCAGTCTTCGGCCGTCGCCGAGCTGCTCGACCCGGGCACGCGCGTATGGTCGCCCGCCCCTCCGATGTTCGCGGCGCGCGAACACGCGACGGCGACGCTGCTTCCTTCCGGCAAGGTCCTCGTCGCGGGCGGCCTGATGGGAACGGCCGCTGCGGCTTCGAGCGAGCTCTACGATCCGGTCGCCAGCGCATGGTCGCAGACGAACGAGCTCGCCGATGCTCGCCAATCGCACACGTCGACGCTGCTCTCGAACGGCAACGTGCTCGTCGTCGGCGGTCAGACCGGATCGTCGCTCGTACCCTCCGCCGAGCTGTTCGACGCCACGAAGAAGTCTTGGTCCAAGGTCGCGGCTCCGTCGGTTGCGCGTGCCGCGCACGCGGCGATCGTGCTTCCGAGCGGCAAGGTGCTCGTCGCTGGTGGACGTGACGCGAGCGGTGCACCGATCGCCTCCGCGGAGATCTACGACAGCACCGCGAACAAGTGGTCGCCCGCAGGCTCGCTCGTCGCCGCGCGCTCGTCGTTGTCGCTCACGCTTCTTCCGTCCGGCCTCGTGCTCGCCACCGGTGGCCGTGATGCCGATGGCGTTGCGCTCGCAGCGGCCGAGATTTACTCCCCCGCAACCAACACGTGGTCGTCGGTCGGTGCGCTCCGCGAAGCGCGCTTTCAACACAGTGCGGCGCTTCTACCGTCCGGCAAGGTCTTCGTCGGCGGAGGCCTGACAGGGGCAAGCGCGGCGGCCACCTCGGCCGAGATCTACGATCCGCTCACGAACGACTTTGCGGCGGTCACGGCGCCCTCGACGCGCGGCGGTGCAGTCGCCGTCGCGCTGCCTTCGGGAGCGGCGCTCCTCGTCGGCGGAGCGGACTCGACGACGGCGCAGCTCTTCGACGACACGGGCGCTGCGAGCGCGTGGCATCCGACCGTGACGAGCGACAAACCGCTCTATATCGGTTGCTCGAACCCGATCGAAGGAACGCTCTTCCGCGGTGTGTCGAGCGGCACGGGCGACAACTCCTCCGCCTCGCCCACGAACTACGTCGTTGCACGTCTGCGAGCCCCCGAGGGAGGCGCGCTCTGGTCGCTCGCTGCGAATACGACGTCGGCAATCCAGGCGACCATCGCGATTCCCTCGGATATTGTTCCCGGATCGTATGCGCTCTCGGTGTTCGCGAATGCGGTCCCGGGCGGTCGCATGGTCTCGCTCGTTCCCAACGCCTCGCCGACGGTCGAAGACGTGACCGTGTCGACGGCCGACGGCGCTTCGGTTCCCATCACGCTGAGGGCCAACGATCCCGACGTGGGCCAGACGCTCACGTGGCGGGTCGTTACTCCTCCCGAGCACGGCACGCTGCGCGGCACGCTCCCTTCGGTGACGTACACGCCCGCGAACGGATACGTGGGAGCCGACAGCTTCCAGGTCGGCGTTACGGATTGTGGACCCGAGACCGTCGCGACCGTGAACGTGACGGCAACGAGTGACACGCCCGTCATCGTGTGTCCGGCGAACAGCGTCATCGAAGCCACGAGCTCGAAGGGAGCGCCCGCCAAGTGGTTCTCGGCCACCGTCACCGACGACGGTGCGAGCCCGGAGGTCACCTACACGCCGGCGCTCGGCACCGCGCTTCCGTTCGGCGCCACCAAGGTCACGGCGACCACGCGCGACGCGGCCGGTCACACGGCGGCCTGCACGTTCACCGTCACCGTGAAAGACACGACGGCGCCGGCGCTCACGTGCCCGTCGAACATCGAGGTCAAGACGACGGCCAACCAGGCTGCCGTGTCGTTCAATCTTCCGGTCGCAACCGACGCGGTCTCGACGCCCACGGTCACCTCGTCGCTCGAATCGGAGAGTGTGTTCCCGATCGGTTCGACGCCGGTTCGCGTGTTCGCCGAAGATCAGGCCGGCAACGTCTCGTCCTGCACGTTCTACGTGAACGTCGAACATCCGGATGCTTCCTCCGCCGATACGACCGACGACGGCGGCTGTAGCCAGAGCCCGGGTGGCCTGAACACGAAGACGTCCACCTTTGGCGTCCTCCTCGGAATCGCCACGCTCGGTACGCTGCGTCGCCGGCGCCGCGCGTAGTTACGCCGGCGCGCTGCAAAACGCGCAACCGTTGCGCGAAGCATGGCATCCTTACGTGCCATGCTTCGCTTCGTCGTGACGGGGGCCGTTGCGTCGATCTTTGCGCTCTGCACGTTCGTAGCGCCTTGCGCCGCGGCGGAGCTGCCGACCGAGGAGGGGGAGTCACGGGAATCCGTGGCCGCTCGTCACGACGCCGAAGAGGTGGCCGAGATGAGGAACCTGCTCGATCACTTCGAGACGGAGTCCTCGCGTTATCGCGTCTGGAATGCCGTCGCCGATACGACGCTGGGCGCGGCATCGCTGGCGGCCGGTGGCTTCGTCCTCGAGCGCGACATGGCGTTCGGTGGATTCGTGCTGCTTGCACGCGGCGCTGCCTCGGTGACGAGCGGCGTTCTCGACCTGACCGTCTATCGCGCGCCGGTGGAGCGCTTACGCCTGCACTTCGCGCAACGCGCGGCGAGCGGCATGTCGGCTGACGAGGTGGTGCGCGAGAGCGCGGAGGAATGGCGTGTCGTCGCGAATCACGTTCGGTCGACGCGGATACGTTCCGGCGTTCTCTCCCTTGCCGTCGGCACCCTGCTGACGGGGCTCGGAATGGCCGTCGCCATCGGCAACGTCGGCCTTCCGTCCGAGTCGGTGGACTCCGTGGATCGCGCGAGCTTCGCCAGCATCTTCACCGGCTTCGGCGCAGTGACCTTGTCTAGTGGTGTCCGCTCGCTCCTCGTCGAGGATCCGATCGAGGCGGGATGGAAGGCCTACGCCATCCATCGCCCCAACCTGCTCTCGAGCGCGCACTTCACTGTCGTGGCAGTACGCCAGGGCGTGTTCGCCGGCTTGGCGCTCGCGTTCTGATTCAGGGAACGCGCGACAACGAATAGCGACCGCGACGCTGACCTGAGGCGAGCACATCGAGCGTCAGCACTCCGTTTTCGAGCTCGCCGCCGAGCTGTCGGTCAGCTCCCAGGCCAAGGTCCAGGAAGCCACCTCCGTAAAAGCGAAGGCTATCGACTCCGAACGAACCGTCGACGCTCTCCGGCGCGCCAGCTTCCTTCGTCTCGAAGGTGCCGGTCACGCGCACCTTGCTCGTGTCCATGCAGCGTGGTGCGAGTGTGCCTTCGAGATTGCCCGATTCTAGCAAGCGAGTGCCGCATTGGGCATGAATGTCCGCCGGGACGTACGACAGCGTCAGTGTCGTGCTGTTTGCCTCGGATGCGCTGTCGACCCTCTGGCCCACCCACTTGCCTTCGATCGCGGTGCGCATCTGGGGCGCTCCGTAATCGTAGTCCGGCTCGTTTTCCCCCTTTGCTCCGCAGCCTTGAACGACGAGCGCAGCGAGCAAGCAAGCCAATGCGTGATGTCGAAGCATTCGACGAGTATGACGTCGGCCACCGCCTCGAGCAACGGGGAGGCTCCGTAGGAAAATCCCACATTCGCGCGAATGCGGCTACGGCGCCCTCGGCGGCCGGATAAGACGAGCCGAGGGCGCCGATGCCTTTGCCGTGACCTTCGTCTAACCTTTCACGGTGCAGAGCGGAAACAGACGGGCAACCTTGCGGGCGATGCCGGAATGCTCGACCGACTCGACGACCGGTTCGACGGCCTTGTACGCATAGGGCGCCTCTTCCATCACGCGCTTTTCGTACCTGGCGAGGAGATCGCGCCGCCGAACGAGCGCCGGTGACTTCGGATCGATTGGACCGACGATCCGGAGCGCGCCCGTCTCTCGAACGAACACGTCGCGCGAGACGTGCGCGGCGCGACCTCGCGAGAGTGCCCGACCTGCGCCGTGGCATGCACTTTCGAGTGAAGCCTCGTGACCTGATCCTGCGAGCAGGAAGCTCGCCGCGCCCATCGAGCCCGGGATGATGACGGGCTTGCCAACCCAATCCGACGCCGTTGGCCCATGCGCGGGCGTTGCGCCTTTTCGGTGGAGGCAGACGTCGTCGTCTCGGAACACGAGGTTGTGAGGGGCGTCGTAGACGAGCCGTGTCGCAAGCGTTCGTCCGATGGCTTCTTCGATTGCGCGAACGGCCATCAGTCCGAGAAAGAGGCGATTGGCGAACGCGAAGTTTGCCGCGTTGCCCATTCCGTCCAGATAGAAGAGCCCCTCCTCTGCGCGCGGACCCGAGATTGGGAGAGGATAGAAGCCGTCTTTCGGCGCTTTCACCGTGCGTGGGAAGATCTCGCGTGCGCGGTCCATGAAGTATCCGCCGACCGCATGACCGAGGCCCACGGATCCGGAGTGGATCATGATGGCCAAGTTGCCCTTCGAGAGACCCCACGTCCGCGCCGAGGGACCATCGAAAAGCGCATCGATTCGCTGGAGCTCCACGAAGTGATTGCCGCCGCCGACGCATCCGATCTGCGGATCGCGACCGTCGACGTTGCCCGATGATTCGACGAATCGCTCGAATCCGAAGAGCCGCCGCGTGGCGAAGTGCCCCTCGGCGTGGGCCCGCGCGAGATCTTCCTCGGCGGAGCTCCGATCGAAGCGACTCCAGATGCCGACGCCCGCGTTGTCCGCGGCGGTGCGTACGAGACCTGGAAGACCATCACGTAGGACGGCCTCACGCTGGCGAGGTGACATGGGGATGTCGCGCTCGCCGGCGAAGAAGATCGCGCGAAGTCGTTTCTGGATGGCATTCCAATGTGGCTCGAGCGCCTCGGCCGGGAGGTCGGTGACGAGGAGACGCATGCCACAGCAGATGTCGTTGCCGATGGCCCTCGGAATGCACATGTGCCGCGCGCGGAACACCGTTCCGACGGGCACGAGAGATCCTTTGTGGAAGTCCGGCGTGAGGACGACACGGTCGATGCCCGCCTCGGCGTCGCCGAAGAAAGGAGCATCGTGCCGCGTTCGCTCGACTTCGCGAACGTCCGCTACGGCGCGCGCGACGTCGAGGAAATCGAAGAGTTGCTCGAACGATTCGCGTTCGAATGGGACGTTTTGGTTTGCAAACAGACGAATGTCGAGTGCCTGCGGGGACCGAGGGTTCTCGACAAGGAAACACCCTGCATCCTCTGCGGGACGCAGGAATGGGAATTTGCCCATGACCAGCTGCTTTTCGTGACTGCGCACGAGCACCCGTGCACGAGCAAGTGGCGAGTACAAGCGAGTACAGTGCGCAGAGCGCAGGCCTCCCTCGTCGCCGAACGTCCGCGCGTTCGGTAACCGGGCCCGCATTTTTCGACTCGAAGAGGGAGGCAGCCTCTTCGCAGCAGCGGCCACACCATGCATTGCGTCGTGCGATTCGTCAACCCGCTCGAACCCCCGCACGTCACGGGCTCACGTCATTCCGTCCACTGGAGCGCTCGATGGAGCCGTGGCTTTCTGGCGAGTGCCTTCTTCAATTTCGATAGATCGGAGAGGCGAACCGTCAACGGGCCGCGCCGGACCGAGGCGTCCGTCGAATACGAGAATCGAACCATTCCTCCGCCGCGCTCGTCTTCGAGGTACTGGATGACCGCCGCGAACTCGCGCTCGCCGGATCCCTTTTGCTGGACGGTGACTTCCTCGACGACCTCGGCCTTGCCCCACGGTGTGTTTGCCATGCGCGGGCCATGAACAAATCCCGGGCCACCATGGCGCCCAAACGATTTCGCATGGCTAGGTCATGCTCTCCCTGGCCCGGGCCAATATTCGCCTGGCCCGCGCCAGGCTCCGAAGCGTCAGTTCAATCGATGGGCGTGCTCGGTCGCACCGGTCGCATCGGTCGCATCGAGCGCGTGCGCCAGCTTGTCGGGGTTGACCACGATCCACACGTTGCCGATGCGTTCGTCGTCCACCGTCAGCACGACGACGAGGCGAACCCCCGTCTCGTCGCGAACGATGATGCCAGGCTCTCCGTTCACCGTGGCGAGCTCAGCGACTCCGTTCGGGGGCCACTTCTTCATGATGCCCAGGAGCAAGCGGGCGACGCGGTCGCTGCCGAGGACCGGTTTGAGCGCCGCCATCGTCTTCCCGCCGCCGTCGGAACGAGCGACGACGTCGGCCGCCAGCAAGTTTCCGAGCGCACCCGCGTCTCCCGATGCGCACGCGCCGAGGAATGCGAGGAGCAGCTCCTGCTTTTTCTCGGCCGAGGCGGGGAAGCGTGGACGATTCGCATCGATGTGCTCGCGCGCGCGTGAAACGAGCTTGCGACAGGCCTGTTCGCCGATGCCGAGGATTTCGGCGACGCGTTCGTAGGGCTGATCGAAAACCTCGCGAAGCAAGAACGCCGCCCGCTCGCTGGGCGACAAGCGCTCGAGCAAGGTGAGGAACGCGAGCGACAACGACTCCGCAAGGGCCACGCGCCCCTCCGGGCCGAGCTCGCCGGAGCCCGAGCCGGAGCTCGCGCCCGAGGGCGAGAGAGAAGGGACTCCTCGCGCGACGAGCGGCTCGGGAAGCCAGGGGCCGACGTAGCGTTCGCGCCGCGCGCGGGCGGACTTCAGATGATCGATGCTGAGGCGCACGACGACCGTGGTCAAAAATGCGCGATCCGACTCCACGTCGGACTCGTCCGTGGTCTCACGCTCGGCCCAGCGGAGGTAGGCCTCTTGGAGAATGTCCTCGGCCTCGGCCCGACTTCCGAGCATCCGATAGGCCACGGCGAAGAGATGGCTGCGCTCGGCCTCGAAGCGGGTGAGCGCGTCGCTCGGGGCATGGGGGTCGGTCGGGACGCTCATCGTCGACGCTCCATTCTATTGGCTACGAACGACGACAGATTCGACGAGCTCGGGCGGCAGGGGCGACTGGCGCACCTGCAGCGTACGGGCCTCTCCCGGCCAACCATAGCCGAAGCCGCGTCGCTCGGCAGCGAACGAGCCGATGGTGTATCGGCAAATCGCCTCCTTGACGAAGGCTCCGAGCCGACCTTCGAGGCGCCCGTCGATCGGTGCGTCGTGACGCGACCGTCGTTGAAACACGCCGGCTTTGCGGCCGAGGCTCACGCAACAGGCCGCGAACGAGAACGAGAAGTCAGGGCCAAGGCTCTGCCGTGCGACGTCGTCCGCGCAATAGGCGCCCATCGGCATCGCGGTAGCGCAGGCCATCCGGAGCACCTGCGGGCTTCCGTCGGGGCCGGGAATGAGAACGCGCGCAGCATCTCCGATGACGCGCACGAACGGATGCGACGTACTCCGGAGTCGCGCGTCGACGATGGCGCGGCCGCTTGCGTCGACGGCGAGCCCTGATTGTTTCGCGAGCGGCGACGGAGCGAAGCCGCCCGCCCACACGAACGCGTCGGCCGTCAGCTCTCGGCCCGAGGCCAGGATGACGGCTCCGTCGTCGGCGGCCACGACGTGCTCGTTCTCGAGGAGATCGACGCGATGCATCGCGAGCACACGCCGCACGTAGGCGCGTCCGCCCTCGCTCAACATCGGTGCCACCTCGTCGGATGTAACGAGTGTCACGCGCAAGTCGGAGCGTCGCTCTCCGAGCTCCGACGCCAACTCGACGCCCGTGAGCCCTCCGCCAACGATGACCACCCGCAGTCCTGGCGTCTCGAGACGGGCGCGGAGTGCGAGCGCATCGGCCTCGCTCGCGCACGAATAGGCGTCGGTCTTCCCATCGAACGGTCCCGAGCTCGCGATGCTGCCCGTTGCGACGACGAGCTCGTCGAAGCTCTCGTGGGAGCCGTCTCGAACGAGTGCCTTTCGTGCATCGAAGTCGAAGCCTTCGACGTGGCCGCTGCGCACCTGCACGCTCGTCCCGGCGAAAATCTTGGCGAGGGGCGTCCTTCGACGGAGGGGGCCGGCCACGTCTTGATGCAGACGTATGCGTTCGACGAAGAAGGGCTCGGCGGTGAGCAGCGTCACGTCGACGTCGCCCGTTTTTCGGGTCTTTCGAGCGAGCCGGAGCGCACTGAGGGCGCCTGCGTAACCTCCGCCTACGATCAAAACGCGTCGCTTCATGGTCTGGTCCTCCGTCGAATGGCTGGGACGTCTTCGTGCCCAGCACTTCGACGGCAGGACGAGGCAGGCTCTCGGCTTGTGACCACCGGCACGAAAAATCGACGAACGGCCTGAAATCAAGGGCGCCGGGCCATGCGGCAGGTGGAACTACCGCTCGAGCTAGACCGGTTCGTCGCCCGCGCCGTTCGGCACCAGAGCCAGAAGCACGGTGCGGGCGAGCGCCCCTGGATCGACGGGAACGCCGAGCTCGACCATCGTTTGCGCACCGATGACGACGGCGAGCAGCATGGTGCCCACCTGCTTCGGATCGAGGCCGGTGTGGATCACGGCGCGCGATTGGTCCTCCCACGCGAGTTGCGCGACCTGATCGATGCTTGCCTCCACGAGCGCTCGATAGCGCTCACGGACGACCGGCGAGCGTGCACAGGCATCGAGGAGTTGGTGCGGTCGTATCTGCGGAGCCCGCTCGTGGCCTGAACGTGCACCACGGGCCTTGGCCGACGGCATCAACGGATAGGCGCCCGCTTCGACGGCGGCCACGAAGCGCTGCGCGGCGAGAATCAGCGCACTCTTGCTGGTCGTCGTCGCCGGAGGGGACCTGAACTGCTCGAACACGCTCGAAAGGAATGCCTCTCCGACTTTCTCCATGACGGCGACGAGCAGCGCATCGCGATCGGGAAAGTGAACGTAGAACGCTCCTCGCGTGTAACCCGCCCGATCGCAGATGGCATCGAGGCTGGGAGCGTCGAGCCCTTCCTCGGAGAACAGCTCGAGGGCAGCGGTGACGAGAGCCTCGCGCGTCGCGCGCATCGAAGCTTCCCTTGTCACGACACTCGAAGCTCGGGCTTTCGTTCGACTCTTCGCTGAAACGCGCGCCACGTCTTTGACATACGGGGTCGTATGTGGAAGATCAAGTTCACATACGGGTCCGTATGTGAAAGCAACCCCGACAACCACGAGCGAAAGCGAGGTCGCCATGCACGTCGTCACGAGCCATGCAGTTCCGAACGTCGGTCGAGCCGTCGTCACGTCACGCCTCGACGACCTGCTGATCCGCTCCGCGCCCGAGCTCCAGTCGCTCTACGTGAACGCATCCACGCCGCGTCTCGAGGACGTCGGCGGAGCGCTCCGCGGTCGGATGCTCGCCTGGCCCGCGCTCGAGGCCCATCCCCTGGCGACTTCGGCTCTACGATCCATCGCCAGCGTTGGAAGCTTTCCGTGGCGCGGTAAAACGTTTACGCCCCACGCGAGGCGCGGTGAGGGCATCAACCGCGTCTTCTCGGAGCGCTTCCGTCTCTTCCGCTTCGAGACGTTCATCGCCAAGTCACGCGCGGGCGACTTCGAGGCTCTGCAGCTCGACTACGACCTACCTGGCAATCCACCCGTCATCCGGAGCGTCAAAGACGAGATTCGCGAGCTCGAGCCCGGACTCTGGCTCGGCCAGGCCTATCTCCAGACGGCGCGGCGCGACCGCCTCTGGCTCTACTTCGGTCTTGCCAAGCCCTAGCTATCATCGACAAAGCGAGGCGCCGAACGGACCGCACGTGCTGTCGACGCACGCCATTCGTGAGCCGCTCGCGATGGCCGGCGGGCGACGTTCCATTACCCCTAGGGGGTATTGACGGACCGCCCCCGCACGACACGTTCAAGGTCAGGCGTGGCGCGCGATTTTCGCGCCCGCGCGCGTCGAACCTCCCTCGTCACGCGAGGTGAGCGCTCGCTTGACGTGGGTTTGGAGAAGGGGGGCCGATGAACGCAGCCGAAGTAGCCAATTCCGTTTCCGAAGGCACGAATGCCCTCTCCCGGCTGCTCGCGCGCCTCGCATCGTCGAATACGCCCCGGACTTACGCTGCCGAGTTGGCGGGCGATCTCCTCACGTTGATCTTGGCGCTCGAAGCGTTGCGTGGCTCGGAAGGCAGCGAACCGCCGGACGACGCCGTCGGCGACTGCCGCCGTCTGCATGCGTTGGTCGTCGAATGGCGAGATACCGGAATCGTCTCACCCCACGTCGAGGCGCTGGCAACCCGTTGCCTGACGCTGCTCGGAGGGCGGTCCTAGGCTAGGAGTCGGTGCACCGGCTCTCGTTCGCCATGCGGAGGACCGGCGGTGTACAATGCGCACGGTGTTCGTTCGCCGTGTGCTCGCAAGCGCGATCCTGACCGCTGCGGTAGTGATGTCTCCGGCGGTGGCTCGTGGAGACGAGGCATCGGTCGCCGAAGAGCTGTTCCAGCGCGGCGTGACTGCCATGGATCGTGGGGACCTGATCTCGGCGTGCGCGCTGCTGTCGGAGAGCCAGCGCCTCGACCCCGGCGGCGGGACGCTGCTCAACCTCGCGCTCTGCCACGAGCGATCAGGCCGACTGGCAACGGCTTGGGCGCGCTACCACGAAGCGCTGGGCGCGGCGCGACGGGACGGTCGAGCGGATCGAATCTCCTTTGCCGAAACCCATCTCGCGGCGGTCGAGCCACGGCTCTCGCATCTGGCGATAGCGTTCACCGTTCGACCGGCGAATGCGCGGGCCACGGTGGATGGAGTCGAGCTGCCGCAGGCCGTCTGGGAGAGTGGAGCTCCCATCGACGCTGGCGATCACGAGCTTCGCGTGGAAGCTCCCGCCCATGACGCTTACAAGTTGTCTTTCTCCCTCGCGGAAGGGCAGACCAAGCGGCTGGCCGTCCCCGCGCTCACCCCGACCGAGCTATCGCCGCACGTCGATGCGACGAGTGGAACGGGAACGACGCGACGGATTCTCGGATGGTCGTTCACGGGCGTGGGCGCGGGTGCGGTGGCCGCGTCGGCGATCCTCGGCGGTCTCGCCATCGGGGCGGAATCCACGGCCGACTCGTCCTGTCCGGGGGCGGGCGAATGCAACGACCCGCGCGGTCTGGAAGCGAGCCGGCGCGCCACGTCGCTTTCGACCGCCGCCACCATCTCGGTGATCGGTGGTGCGGTGCTTCTTGCCGGCGGCATCGTCCTCTTGTTGACGACACCGTCGACGAAACCGGCCAGTCAGCGAGGCACGCGCACGAGCGTCATCGGGCCGCTGTCCGACTTCGAGTGGAAGAAGTAGGCCCAACTCTGGTCGATGAACAGATAGCGCGCCTTGGTGAAGGTGGTCGGCGTCTGAATCGGGCGTAACGTGTTCTCGCAATCGGCGATGGCACACGTCGAGAGTGCCGTCTGTGAGCGAATCACGAGATTCGTGCCGTCGCTCGCGAGTGCCGTCGCCGAGCTCGAGGGAACATTGGTGAGGATGGTGCTCGGCGTGGCTTTGTCGACGCGGGGCCAGGTGACGATCGTTCCTTCGTCTTCCGAATACACGATGGCGCGCTGAGAATCGAAGGCCACCCACGAAGGGTAGGCATCGAAGGTCGCGAACGTGAGCACGGGCTGCGTCGCGAAGGGGCGCCAGCGGAGGAGTGTCCACTGGCCGCTCGTCGTTCGAGACGCGAGGGCTAGCTCGTCGTCCGTTGCGCCCGTGAACATGGCAGGACCATCGAGGTTCATGCTCGCTTCGGGCACGTCGGAAAGAAGCGGATCCCCGCGCCAATGCAGCGTGGGCGCGTTCGACAGGTCGTCGGGGCTGGCCGTCCAGAGCGTCTTGGGGAAGCCGCGAGGATCGACGAGGAGGCGGCGCCTTCGACCTGCGGATTGGTTCCCGCGAGGCTCATGTGATGGAGCTTGCCGTCGACGGTCGTGAACCATACCTCCGATCGGGCGATGCCGATCGTGCTGATGCGTGTCGAGGGATCGTCGGCCGGCTGGTCGTAGATGATTCTGGGCTTGGTCGGCGCCGCTTTCTCGATGAGCGTGAGCTTCGAGCGGCCATCGACGATTTCGTCGACGAGGAGCTCGTCGTTGCTCATCGTCATTCGTGGGTCGACGAACTGGCCCAGCGAGAGAGCGTGAAGGTCCGTGGAGGCGTCGGACGACGGCGTCGCACCGTCTTGGTCGGTTTCGCTGGGCGTCTCCGGTGACTCGTTGGGGCTCTCCGCCGAGGACGCGTCGCCTTTTCCCGGATAGCGCTCCTCGACGCCGATGATGGCGCCGCAAGCACCCACGAGCGCCGCGCCGGCGATGCCGAGCAGCGAGAACAGGGCCCGTTTCATTTCGAAACTCGCACGATCGCCCCGGTTTTCCCTTTCGGCACCATCACGATCCACGCGTAGGTCTCGTCGACGACCAGCGCACGCGCAGCCTCGAGGTTCGTGGCGATGGGCGTCAGCGTGGCCGCGCAGTTCGTGAGGGAACACTTCCGGAGCGTGCTCTCCGTCAAGAAGTAGAGCGACTGGCCATCGCTTCGGAGAAGCGGCGCGCTCTCGAACGCTGTGCCGGAGAGGATCGTGGTTGCGCTCCCCGTCACGCGATCGTAGCCGCGAACCTCCTTGGCCACGGGCAAGTGCACATAGGCGCGCGTCGCGTCGAGAGCCACACACCCGGGCGTTTCGGGAAGCGTTGCCAGCAGCCGGTCGCCTTTCGTCTGACCGGTGGCAGCAGGGGCCCAATGGCGGAGAGACTTCGTCGTCCCGACGGTGCCATAGACGAGAGCATCGTCGTCGACGACGACGTCACCCACGCTATCCGGAGAGAGGCGGCTATCCTTGTCCGATACCTGCGCTGGCTGCGCGCCATACCAGTCGAAGACGAAATAGTCCCCAACGAACTGGGGAACCTGGGCAAGCCAGAGCGTCTGCGGTGCCGAGAGGAGACGCGTGTACGAGCCCACGATGGGCTCCTCGCGTGCGTCGCTGCCGTCGGCCTTCATGCTGCGGACGGCTCCGTAGGTGTCGACGACGAATGCCCGGCCCCGCGACGCGCCGACGCTCTCGAAGCGAACACCGTCGACGATGTCTTCCTCGACGAGGACCTTCACATCGTGAGGCGGAGCCTTCGCGGTGGCTACGAGTCGCGTTTGGTAGTCGCTCTCGAGGGTGAACACGTGCGTCGGACCGATCGCGAACGCCTGAATGGGCCGCCCCTGGAGCACGACGTGAAGGTCTGCATCACCGCCCGGCGGCGGAACTTCCGCATCCGGTCCAGGGAGGTCTCCGGGGACGTCCGTCGACGGCTCGTCGGACGCCTCGCGGTTGTCCTCGCCCTCGCTCGGGGCGGCAGCGCGAGGCGACGACGAAGGACTCGGCGACGACGGATATGCACCACAAGCCACGCAGGCGAGGATGCTCGACGTGACGAACCCCAGAAAAAGACGGCTCCGCATGGTGTGTGTGGTGAGGTGTTACACGTCCCGGGTCGCCGCGCAAACGGCGGTTGGAACTCGAATCGACCGACGCAACAAAAAGCGAACCCACCGGCCACCATCGATGCATGGGCGTTCGAGCGCATTCGAAGAGGCTGGCCACAGTCAATCGCGTCCATCGCGTCCATCGCATGGCGCGCATGTCCGTCGCCGTGGGGGCACTCGCGGCTCTCGCGGCGTGCACCCAAGTGACGATCACGGTGCAGGGGCGCAAGGATGGGCAGGAAGGCGGCGAGACGAACGGCTCGCCGGGAACCGCATGTCCGACCGATGCCGGAGGAGCCGACACGAGTCTGCCACCCGGGGATGCCCAACCCGACGCTCACGTCGACCCTGACGGTCCTCCGTTGGATGCGAGCACCGACGACGTCGTCGATGCGTCGTGCCCCGGCGATGACGCAGCGGCGGATTCGGGGATGGACGCCGCGGACGCCACGACGGACGCGTCGGATGCCGCGCAGCCCGAGGATGGCGGCAGCGACGCGAGCGATGGTGGCCCGTCGGATGCGGGAAGTGATGTGAACGTGCCCCCGGACGCGTCGTCCGACGTGACGTGCACCTTCACGCGTTCTCACACCGGGGCAAACGACGCCTGCAACTATTGCGTGCTACCTCCCGAAGTAACCATCAGCATCGAGCACGTACCGCTTTGGATCGATCACGGAGAGCACGGAGTTGGAATCGAGGGGCAGGGGGACCTCCCGCCCCAACCACCGCCGCCGGTTCCGCCGAAGCGTGTCATCCATGTCGACGCTCCGACGGTGTTCGACAGCTGGTGGATGTTTGGCGACGCTTTCGTCCTTTCGGGAACTCCGCCCAGTGAATCCTATGTTTCCTCGAACATGCCTTTCGTCCCGAACGGCGGCTTCAATGGCACGATCACGGTCGGAAGCGGCAACGCGACGAGCCTGACGCTCAACGGTAGTCATTTTCCGGCAACCTTTGGTTGCGTGGCTCTCCACGGCTGTTTCGTCGAGAAAATTGCCTGCACCGGTACGGGCATCGCGGAGAATCGCTGAATTCGCGCGGGCTACTTGCCCTTCGACACCTGCTGCTCGATCGCGCGTAGGCCTTCGAGGAAGGCTGCGCGCGTGGTCGACCACTCCTGCGCTTCGGTCTCGTGGGCGAGGGCCTCGGCGTGCGTAGGCATGTCGAGCGAGCGGCGCACCGTGTCCACGAGGCGGCGCGAGAAGATCGATTCCTGACCATCGAGTTTGCGCGCGAGGCCTAGGGCGGCTTCGATGAGCTTTTCGTCGTCATACACGGCGGCGACGAGACCGGCCTCGCGAGCGCGCTCGGCGTCCCAGACTTCGCCGAAGACCGTGGCAAGCATCGCCTGCTGTTGACCGACGGCGCGCGCGAGAAGCCAGGCGTGACCGCCACCGGGGTGCAGCCGCAGCTTGGCAAAGCGCGTGTCGAAGACGGCGCGTCGCCCCGCGAGGCGAACGTCGCAGGCCAGCGTCAGGTTGAAACCTGCGCCGACGGCGGGACCGTTCACGGCGGCGATGGTCGGGAGCGGTGAGCGCAGGACGCGAAGGAAGCCGTTGTACACGTGGCGGACGGACGCGAAGTCGCCATCGGCGGCGGAGCGCAGCACCGACAGCTCGGCGCCCGCGCAGAACGCCGGTCCCGCGCCGGTGAGCACGACAGCCTGGACGTTAGGATCGGCCTCGAGCGCGTCGTAGGTCGCGCCGATCGCGTCGACGAGCCCAGCCGAGAGCACGTTTCGCCGCGAGCCCTGGTTCAAGGTCACGAGGGCTGCGCTGCCGTGACGTTCGGTCAGAACGAGATCCGTGGTCGATGTGGACATGGCCGGCACGATCTCACATCGGACCGCCGACACAACCCCCGGCATGCGCTTGCCGTCGTGACGACGTGTTAGCGTTGGCCTGCTCGTGTCGTGGCTCGTGAAAAGACGTTGCGCCGGTTCGCGCGTGAGGCAGGTCGGCGCGGTTTTCTGCGCGCTCGGGGCCTGGCTTGCTGCGCCCGACGCGAGTGCGGAGCGACCGTCGCCACGGGTTGCACTCTCTTACGAAGTGAAGCCGGGCCTTCGCGGGTGTCTCTCGGAGAGCGCTTTCCGCAAGGAGATTCTCAGGCGACTGCCAGACGATCCGTTTGCCGACGACGGCGCGATCGTCATCACGACGGTCATCTCCGCGCAGGGTGAACGGCTGCGTGCGCACATCGAGTTGCACGATCCGAACGAGCCGGACGCCGTCGATCAGGAGGTCTTCGCCCGCCCGGACGAGTGCGCGACGCTGGGGGCGGCAGCGGCCCTTGCCGTGAGCCTCACCATCCAACATTCGCGCGAGCTCGCCCGCACGCGTGAAGCGCCACCGGACGAGTCGAACCCGACCGTACCGCATCCTTCCGAGCTCGTGCCCGAAGAGCCGAGTTCGACCCCGCAGGTTCCACCGGGGCCCTCGCCGGTGCGTCCGATCCGCAACGTCGGAGGAGCCGCGAGGCGGCCGACCAAGCTCGAGCTTCGCACGCACGCGGTGCTTGCGCTGGGCTGGGGCCTTCTCCCGGACGTGACTCCAGGCACGCTCTTCGGTGCCTCGCTGAAACGAGGGCACTGGTCGGCGACGCTCGAGGCTGGCGGGTTCTTGCCCGCGCGATCGGAGTCGTCGCGGGGAGGGGGCGCGAATGCGTGGCTCGTGTTCCTGGCAGCCGCCGGCTGCGGTCACCTCGGCGATGCAGGGCGCCTCTTTGCCTGCGGGACCGTGACGGTCGGAGACTTCCGAGCGGCAGGGACGACTCCACTGCTCAGTCGTTCGTCGGAGTCGACGTACGTGGCGGTCGGCGCTCGCGTCGGGCTCGAGCTACCGATTTCGCGCCCGTTCGCCCTCGTGGTCCAGCTCGACGGAACGGCGCCGGTCGTCCGTCAGGCGCTGCGGATCGGCGACGAGCTTCTCTGGAAGACGCCCGTCGTCGGTGGTTATTTATCCGTCGGCGTTCGCATGTCGATTTTGTGACGGGTCCGGAGAGGTACCGCCATTGCCAGAACGCCGTGGTTGCGGACGCAAGCCATCCCCTACGAGGTGTTTGTATCGACGGCTCCCGGCTCGCCGAGTTTCGGCCCCTCTTTCGCGAACATTTCCGCTTCGTCTGCGTGACCTTGCGGCGCCTCGGCGTGCGTGAAGGAGACGTCGAAGACGTCGCCCAGGAAGTCTTCGTCGTCGTTCATCGCAAGCTCGACAGTTACGATCCGGCGGATCCCGCGCGGCTGTGGCTCTTCGCCATCTGTCTTCGCACGGCCTCCGCCTACCGGCGCCTCGCCCGGCATCGCCGGCAGGTGCAACAAGATCCCGAACGTGAGGTCGCCGACAGCGACCCGCTCGCTGACGACCTCATTGCTCGCGAGCAAAGCCGACGACTCGTCCTCACTGCGCTCGACTCGATCGAGCTCGAACGGCGTGCGGTCTTCGTCATGCACGACCTCGAAGAATTCTCCGCGAACCAGATCTCCGAGACCCTCTCGGTTCCCGTCAACACCGTCTACTCGCGGCTTCGGCGGGCTCGCGAGGAGTTCCGCAAAGCCATCCAAAGACTCCGCGCTGCCGGAGATTCCCGATGAACGACGCCGACACCAATCCTGGCCCGCTCGACCCCGAGCTGAGCGCACTCTTCGACGACCTTCGCGTGCGTGATGCGGAAGACCCGGCCTACGGGGAGGACGCGAGCGCGCGTGTACTCGCCCGCGTGGAAGACGTCGTCCGGTCGGGCGGCGAAGCCTCGCCCGGCCTCGCCAAACGTTTCCTCGGACGCGGGCCACTGCTCGGCATCGTCTCCCTCTGCCTCGTGGCAGGCGTCGTGACGCTGCAGCGCTCGAACGACGTGAAGACGCCGCAAGCGCCTCTCGCTCCCGTGGCGTCCTTCGATTCCTCGACGCCTTCGATCTCGACTCCGCCCTCGGAGTCTGCCCCGGCCGAAGAGAGCGCGGTTCCGACGTTCGGCGTTCACGACCTGCCGACGTCGATGCCTCGTTCGAAGCCGGCCCCTTCCGCCGGCGGCCTCTCCGAAGAGTACGCGCTCGTCGAGTCCGCACGCGCGAAGCTCGCAGCGAAGGACTACGCCGGTGCAGGCAAAGCCCTGCGTGAACACGCTGCCCGATTCCCGACTGGCCAGCTCGTGCAGGAGAGCGAGAGCCTCCGCATCCAGGCGCTGGTCGAGACGGGGCGCATCGACGAAGCGCGCGAACACGCGCATCGATTCCGCGCTCGATTCCCGAGCGGATTGCTCCTGCCCTCCGTCGCCCGTGCCGTCGCCGACGATGCGCCGGCGGCATCGACGAGTCACTGATTTTCCTGGCCGGGTCTCACACCGACCGAGCTCTCTCCTGCGCTGCTCCAGGTGCCCATGTCCCTTCGTGCCTATCGTCCGATCCTCGTTCTGACCGTTCTCACCAGCGTCGTGACGACGCTCCAGCTCGGCGGCTGCGCCGAGAATTCGCTCGACGTCGGCACGCGTCCCGACGCGGATGTCGATGCGTCGCCCGGCCCGTCGTTCACGCAACCCGCCGATGGGGACGCGAGCGCCGATGCCAATGCGTCGGTTCCCCATGCCGGGCTCTGCATCTCGACGGAGTGTCCGAGCGGATATGCGACGTGCGATAGCCCGTATGCGTGCGGGATCCATCTCACGAACGACAACAACAACTGCGGTGCGTGTGGCAACGCGTGTCCCCAGTCGTTCGGCGTCTTTCACCTGTCGTCGTCCTGCATCGAGGGGCAGTGTCGCCCCATTTGCACAATCGAGCCCAAGCTCGGTGGATACGATTCGTATGCAGACTGCAACGGAATCGTCGACGACGGCTGCGAGATCAGGACGTCGGATGATCCGAACAACTGCGGCGCGTGCGGAAACGCCTGCGCGCCGGGCGTGGGCTGCCATTCCGGCAAATGCGGGTGCGGGCCGGGACAAGCCGAGTGCGCCGACGGTCGCTGCTACAACATCGACAGCGACAACAACAATTGTGGCGGCTGCGGTATCGGTTGCGAGTATCCGGCCGATGCTGCCGCGCCCCCTCCGCATGCCGAATACGGCTGCGTGAGCGGGAAATGCGGAGAGCTCCGCTGCATGGGAGGATTCGGAGACCAGTGGGCGGATTGCGACGGTGACCTCCACAAAGGGCCGGGAAGCAACGGCTGCGAGGTCAATATCGGAATCAACTATCCCCGCGACCCGAACAACTGCGGAGCGTGCGGGAACAAGTGTACCGCCGCGCAGATTTGCTACGACGGCGATGGGGACCGCGTTCCGGAGTGTCTCTGCCAGAATTCCAACGAGACGATGTGCGGATCGCTCGATTGGGGAGGCGTGAGCTGTCACGACCTGCTCAACGATCCGAAGAACTGCGGAACGTGCAATCACGCCTGCCAGCCCAACGGCGATCACACGGCGGCCACCTGCAACAAGGGGGTCTGCGAGGCCACGTGCGAAGAGGGGTGGGGCGATTGCGACGGGCGGCCCGAAACGGGGTGCGAGACGAATCTCAAGATCAGCGGCGCAAACTGCGGAGCGTGTGGCACTCGATGTGACACGCAAGCGGGCCAGCCGTGCGTCGAGGGCAAATGCGCAACGACGGATTGCGACGCCGGGCCGGTGTTCTAATGCGTACTTCAAAACCTCTTCTGCTCGCCTCGGCGCTCGCTACTCCCTCGCTGCTGCTCGGTCTCTCGATGGCCAGCTGCGCCACCTCGAGCGACAGCGCAGCCCCTGCCAAGGTCGATGTCGTCCCCGATGTCGACAGCTCGACGCCCGGCTTCGACGCCAGCAGCGACGGCTCACCGGACGCCGGATGCGAATCCGACTCCGGAAACTGCACCACGAAACCGCTCGACTGTAGCGAAGCAGATTTCTGCGACGTCCCCACGAACGTCGATCTCCGATATTCGCTCACCAGCGTCTGGGGCTCGTCGGCCAATGACGTATGGGCGGTTGGCTCCGGAGGAACCATCGTCCACTGGAACGGCACCGCGTGGACCGGCGTCGACTCGGGACGAAAAGAGACGTTCAACACGGTCTGGGGAAGCTCCGCGACGGACGTTTGGATCGGCGCTGCGTTCGACGTGATTCTCCGTACGACCGGAGTTCAGGGGAGTTCCACCACCTTCACGCGCGTGGGCCCCGTCCTCTGGGAGGACCCGATGAACTTCTCGGGAACGCTGGTCAACAGCCTTTGGGGCGCGAACGGCGAGGTGTTCGTCGGCACCGACCAAAACCAACGGAACGCGATGTGGAGACATCACGCGCCTGTCGTCGAGGACCCGGATTATCCGCCTTCCGAATGGGAGACGGTGGGAGTGAACTGCGAGTCGCCGGGCGTGCGCTGTTTCAACGTCAATGGTGTCTGGGGGGCGAGCGCTTCGGACATCTGGGCGGTGACCAGCATCGGGACGGTTCGACACGCCACCACCTCGGTGGCCGATGGCGGTACGGTCGCCCAGTGGCAGAGCCCCATTTCCCTCACGACCGCGGCGCTCCGTGCGGTTTGGGGAAGCTCGGCGAACGACGTCTGGTTCGTGGGCGAGGGAGGAACGATTCGTCGTTTCACGAACGATGGGAGCGGCCATCTGTTGCCGGTCGAGTCGCCCACAACCGAGACGCTTCGAGCCATCTGGGGTAGCGCGGCGAACGACGTCTGGATCGTGGGTGACAGCGGAACGATCCTCCATTGGGACGGAACGAGCTTGAAGAAGGCGACGGCGGTGTTGCCTGTCGGTGCGAAGCCCCGCTTGAGCGGTGTATGGGGCAGCTCGGCGAACGACGTCTGGATCGTGGGCCAAGGCGGCATTGCGTTGCACTACACGGGGCCGAAGCCTCCGCCGACGACGGCAGCGAAGAAAGAGGGCGCACGATGAGATCGGCAATTCTCCATCGATGGCTTTGGGCCACGCTCGTCGTGGTCGCCGCCGCGGGGGCGGCCTGCGCCAACAACAACGAGGACGGCGCGGCGGTGGATGGCGCCGATGCTGGCGCAGACGCCAACCAGAGCGACGTGGTTTTGCCCGGGACGAAGGACGACGCCGGGGCGGACGGCGGTATCGCCGACGCCTCGAACGATCGCGATGCGGGCGAGCAAGACGCCGCCCCGCGCATCTGCTCGTACGACGGATTCTGTCACACGGACATTCCCTCGAATTACTCGGTTCGGGGGATGTGGATCGTCGGCGATTCGGTCTGGGCCGTGGCCTGGATCATGGGCAAGCCCGGCGCGGTGCTGCTCCGCTGGGATGGCGCGAGCTGGCATACCGAATACACCGCGCAGAAGCGGCTGAACACCATCTGGGCGAGCGGCCCGACCGACCTCTGGATGGGCGGCGACGAGGGGATCTTCCACGGGACTGGCACCTCACCGTCGACCATCACCTGGCAAGTCGTCCAGACACGGCCCATCAACTCCATCTGGGGAAGCGGCCCGAACGACATCTGGGCGGTGGGGGCGGGTGACTCGTTCTTGTTCGGAGAAATTTATTGGGGACAGAAGGAGCCCGGCAAGGTCTTGCACTATGCGGGACCCGTCACCGACGGTGGCGACGGCTGGTCGGTCGACCCGATTACGACCACGACCGGGATCTCGTGGACGAAGGTTTGGGGCACGAGCGCGAACGACGTCTGGATTGGCGGTACCGACTACACCGACATGTTCGGCGCCGGCCAAGGCAAGGTCTACCATCGCGGCCCCGACGGTAACGGAGGAGTCGGATTCACGAATACCGGAATACCTAATTTCGGGTATCCCTCCGGCTTCGACGGAACCAGGTTCGCCGGAGGCACTTCCGTCACCGCGAACGACGTGTGGCTCCTCGGCGCCGGCGTCTATGCCGACAGTCAATTCCAAGGCAAGGCCAGAACGGACGGCTCAGGCGTGTTCGACTGGACGCCGTACGACATGGTCTGCAACCACTCGTGTTCGTACACACGCTTACTCGGCGCCGTTTGGGGCACGAGTCCGAACGACGTCTACATCGCCGGCGAGAACGGCATCGTTCGGCACTGGGATGGCACCAAACACTCGGTCGTGCGCATCACGGTCACGGAGATCCCGGTGACGGGGACGTTCTGGACGATCGCCGGAACGTCGAACAACGATATCTGGCTCGGCGGCGACGGCCTCGCACTCCACAAGTCGGGCAAGGACAAGCCGTGAGGAACTCCGTCATGAAACGCCCTCTCCGATGGTTCGTTCTTGGCGCCGCGCCTCTGCTCGGCGCGCTCGGCGTCTTCGCGTGCAGCAGCAGCGATCAAACGCGGGAAAACTTCGAAGCGGACGGCTCACCTGCGCCCGATGCGGGGCCGAGTCTCCCTCCAGAAGCGGGCCCGGCCCCCGATGCGGACGCCGCGATCACGGACGCGGCCCCGCATTTCGACGCCGCGTCCGAGCCTGTGCAGTGTGCGGCCACGCCGTGCGTCGTGCAGCTCGTCGCTGGCGGCGCCCACTACTGCGCGCTGCTCTCCGACCATACCGTCCGCTGCTGGGGAGCGGCCGCTCCTCAAATGGGCGACTACGACGCGGGCGGCAACTGGCACGCCTCCCAGAACAGCCCGCTCGACATGAAGCTGTCGAACGTCGCCGAGCTGTCCGCGCAGGGCAACACCACGTGCGCACGGTTCGGCGAAGGTAGCGTGAAGTGCTTCGGCGGTAACTTTCAGGGGGCCATCGTCCTCGACCCGCCTTCGACCGACTTCGCTCCACACGGTCCGACGACGATTCCGATATCGAACGTCGCGCACGTTCGGATCGTTGGTGGGGATACCGTATTGGCCATCAAGGATTCGGGAGAGCTCTGGTCGTGGGGCAGCAGGACGGACACGCTCGGTCGTCCGGACGTGACCGAGTACGTGGTCGGGCCGGGGCAGGTCAACCTCGGCGGAGCCAAGGTCGTCAATGCGTTCGGCGGTATCGGCGTCGCCTTCGCAGTGACCGAGCAAGGCGAGCTCCTCACCTGGGGTTCAGGCACGGCCATGGTCACGTATCCCGGGCCCATTCCCCTTCCGCTCCCCGGTTTCGTCAACGTCGGCAACGGCGTAGGAAACGGGTCGCATGTCTGCATGGTGGCGGACGGTCGCCTCTACTGCTGGGGACAGAACGGACTTCAGTCCTGCTCGGGCGTGGCCGACGCCATTCTCAGTCCGCTCGAGATTCGAACGCACGGCTTCGCGCACGCGCAGCAGGTCTCCGTCAGTGGACAGAACACGTTCGTCCGCATGAGTGACGGAACGATCCAGGGGTGCGGAAGCGATACGAACGGCATGCTCGGCACGGGCGAGGCGGATGCCGGGGCCGCGGCTTCCTGGTTGCTCGTCGAAGCCAAGGGGTTCACCGGTCATGCCGTGTCAGTCGCGTCCGGCGACTCGAGCGTGTGCGTCCTCGAACAGGGAGGATCCGTGCAGTGCTGGGGTGCCAACGATTGGGGGCAGCTCGGTCAGGGCACCACGGACACCGACCGACACGCGTCGGCAGTCCGGGTTTCGTTCGAATAGGAAATCGAGGAGGAGCGCCGTGAATCACCAATCGCCGAAGCCGACTCGTCCCGCTTTGCGCATCTTCGTGGCGGCGCTCGGCTCCGTCGCGGCGCTCGTGCTCGGTTCGGCCGCGTGCGGCAGCTCGGATCGCACGTTCGCCGAAGAGTCGGACGCTGCGCTGCTTCCCGTCGAGGCGGCAGCGCCGGACGCAATTCCCTCGTGCGAGGGGCTTCGATGCTCGCGCGATCTCAAGAAGGTCGTCGACGGATGCTCGGGCGAAGTGATTCGCGAGTGTGGCCCCGACGAGGGCTGCGCGAACGGGGCGTGCGTCGATGCCTGCACCGCGGCGGAGGTGTCCAAGGGCTCGGCGGGTTGCTCCTTCTGGACGCTGCCTCCCGACGAGCCGGGACACACCGCGGGCTCTTGCTTCGCGGCGATGGTCGCCAACACGTGGGATCGTCCGGTGACGGTGACTGCCCATTACGGCACCGATACTCTCGATCTCTCCCAATCCATCTTCACCGCCGAGCAAGCGGGCTCCGTCACCACCTATACGAAGCTCGACGGCCCGCTCCCGCCCGGACAGGTCGCCCTCGTGTTCCTCTCCGAGATCCGTCCGGCACCGCCGAAGCTCGGTTGGGTCCAGGATTTCTCGCGCTGCCCCGAGGGCGTCGTCGGAGCTCTGAACGCCGATCCGATCGGCCACGGTACGACGATCACGAAGGCGTTTTCGATCACGACCGACGCCCCCGTGAGCGCCTATTCGATTTATCCGTATGGCGGCGCGGATACGTTCTATCCCACGGCGACCCTGCTGCTCCCGACCTCGGCGTGGGACGAGCGCTACATGGCGATCAACGGGTGGCCCGCGCGACGCTCGGGGGCGACCCTCCTCGGCTATCCGACGTTGCAGATCGTCGCGGCCTCCGACGACACCACCATTCGCATGAAGCCCACCGCGGACATCCCCGATACGGGCGACGTCAAAGGCGCCGCCGCGGGCCAGGTCGTGAGCTGGAAGTTGTCGCGCGGTCAGGTTCTGCAGATCACGCAACCCGTCGAGCTCACCGGCAGCCCCATCGAAGCGGACAAGCCGATTGGGCTCTTCGGCGGCTCTCGCTGCACGTACGTCCCGGACAACGACATCCAGGCGTGCGACGATCTCCAGCAGCAAATCCCGCCTATTTCGCAGTGGGGGAACGAATATGCGCTCGTGCCCTATCACGGTCGGCTCTCGACGCCGCAGGTCGACCAGCGCGAGAACGTTCCCTATCGCCTCGTCGGTGCCGTCTCCGGCACGGTGCTGACGTACGATCCCCAGAAGCCGGCCGCGGCCCCGGACACGCTCCAGGCGGGGGAGGTCGTGAGCTTCTTGACGGACCAGACCGTCGTCGTTCGCAGTCAAGACGCCGACCACCCGATCTACGCCTCGGTGATGATGACGGGCGCCCAGTACCTCACCGGACCGAACGGCGTCGGCGTGACCAACGGTGATCCGGACTTCGTCAACGTGGTTCCCACGGACCAGTACCTCGACCACTACGTCTTCTTCGCCGACTTCACGTTCCCGGACACGACGCTGACCGTCGTGCGACGAAAGACGAACGGTGCGTTCTTGCCTGTCGAGCTCGACTGCGTGGGCGAAATCAAGAACTTCCAGCCCCTCGGTTCGAAGGGCGAATACGAGTTCGCATGGGTCGACCTGACCAAGGGCTTCGCGGCGGCGAGCGGGACGTGTCGGGCCGGGCGTCACGAGGCCAAGAGCGACGGCCCGTTCACGCTCTCGGTCTGGGGCACCGGCTACTGCGCAAGCTACGGCTATGCGGGCGGCCAGGGGAGTCGCCCGCTCACGACGGTCGACGTCGGCATTCACTGACCGCCGCCATTTCGGGGGCTCGGTGCTAAGAGAGGCGTGTGACGAACGCCTTCTCCTTCGACAACTCGTACGCTCGGCTGCCTGGTCATTTCCACGCACGCATCGCCCCCACGAGCGTGCAGGCCCCGAAGCTCGTCAAGGTCAACCGCGGCCTTGCCGAGCTCCTCGGCATCGATGCCGATCGGTTGGCGAGCCCGGAAGGCGTGGCGTGGCTCTCGGGCAATGCCGTTCCCGAAGGAGCCGAGCCCGTCGCGCTGGCCTACGCCGGTCATCAGTTCGGTCACTTCGTTCCCCAGCTCGGCGACGGTCGAGCCATCCTCCTCGGCGAGGTCATCGGCAAAGACGGTGTTCGCCGCGACATCCAGCTCAAGGGGGCAGGGCGCACGCCGTTCTCGCGAGGAGGCGATGGGCGAGCGGCGCTGGGCCCCGTCTTGCGCGAGTACGTGGTGAGCGAGGCGATGGCGGCGCTCGGTATCCCCACGACCCGCGCGCTCGCGGCCGTCGTCACCGGAGAGCACGTTGCGCGCGAGGTGATGTTGCCAGGCGCGGTGCTCACGCGCGTCGCCTCGAGCCACCTCCGCGTGGGCACGTTCGAGTTCTTCGCGGCGCGTGACGATCGCAAGGCGCTCGAGACGCTGACGTCGTACGCCCTGGCGAGGCACTATCCGGAGCAAGCCGGCACCGGGAACGATGCGCTCGCGTTGCTCGAACGCGTCATTCGCGCCCAGGCGGAGCTCGTGGCGCGCTGGCTCGGCGTGGGGTTCATCCACGGCGTGATGAACACGGACAATACATCCATCTCCGGCGAGACTATCGACTACGGACCGTGTGCGTTTCTCGACGAATACGATCCGCGGAAGAAGTTCAGCTCGATCGATCGCGGAGGTCGATACGCGTTCGCGAATCAGCCGCGCATCGCGCAATGGAACCTGACGCGCCTCGCCGAAGCGATTCTCCCCCTGCTCGCCGAAGAAGAAGAGAAGGCCGTGGAGCTCGCAACCGAACGGCTCAACGGCTTCGTCGCGCTGTTCGAGCAGGCGCACGCGCGTGTGCTGCGGGCGAAGCTCGGTCTGGTTCGGGAAGAAGAGGGCGACATGCAGCTCGCCTCCGATCTGCTCGAACGAATGGCTGCGAGCTCCGTCGACTACACGCTCTTCTTCCGGAGGCTGTGCGACTCGGCGCAATCGTCCGATGCCGACGCGCGCATCGGCAGGATGTTCGCGGACCCGGGCGCGTTCCTCGAATGGGCCGAGCGCTGGCGGCAGAGACTCGCCAAAGAAGTCGCCGAACCCGTCGCGCGTGCCGAGGCCATGCGCCAAGTGAATCCGGCGTTCATTCCGCGTAACCACCGCGTCGAAGAAATGATTCGTGCTGCCGTCGAGCGCGACGACTTCGCGCCGTTCGAGACGCTGGTGCGCGTGCTGGCGCGGCCGTTCGACGATCAGCCGGAATTCGAGTCGCTTCGTGAGCCTCCGCTGCCGGAAGAGCGCGTCGAGCGAACGTTCTGCGGAACGTGAACTCGGCTGACCAGGGTGGCCCCGAAGGCGACCAGGTCACTCGCTTTGTCGGGGTGAGGGCGAGCAGGTGACGCAGTCAGGCCCACGGGCGCACACCGAAATTGGGGTGGCGCGGCGTCGTTCGCTCGTTCCTCGGTTAGCCTCCTTCTGAGAAGCGAAGGCGACGCTCGCGCGTCAGCCGACCGAGGAGGATGCATGCGAAGCGTTGACTTGAGCTTGAGGGGATTGTCGTTCGTGGTTCTGACGGCCGCCATCGTCGTGGCGTGTGGAAGCTCGGACGATTCGTCGAGCGAGAACACGACCGGCGCGAAGGGCGGACCGGGCGGCGGGAGCGCTCTGTGTGGCGTCAACGGCACCAACCAATGTGGGAACCAGCAGTGCGATGCGACGCTCGGATGCGTCGAATGCACGGCCGATAGCCAGTGCCCAGCCTCGGCACCTCTCTGCGTCAGCGGGAGGTGTGGTGGCTGTCGCTCGAACACGGATTGTGGGGCGGCCGCGCCGGCGTGCTTCCCAGGCGACCGGCAATGCCACGTTGCGTGCAAGACCAACGCGGACTGTCCGAAGAACGCGCAACTCTGCAACACGGCCAATGGCACGTGCGTCGGCTGCAATACGAATACTGACTGCCCGGCGACGGCACCGCTTTGCGATCCGACCTCGCAGAAGTGCGTGCAGTGCGAGTCCAACACCGATTGCGGGGCCACGGCGCCTCGATGCCTCGCGTCGAAGCACACCTGCGTCCAGTGCACTTCGAACGCCGACTGCGGGACGTCCGCTCCGATTTGCGACCCCGAAGATTTCAAGTGCCGCGCGGGCTGTACCAACGACAGCCAGTGCCCGGCAACCGCGTCGAAGTGCAACGCCGGGACGTCGTCGTGCGTTCAATGTTTGACCAATGCAGACTGCGCGGGGACCTCGACGAAGGTCTGCGGACCGCGGGGCCGCTGCGTTGCCTGTTTGTCCGATACCGATTGCGCGGCGCCGACCCCGCTCTGCGATACGCAGCACGACGTTCGCACCTGCGTGCAATGCGTTCGCGACAAGGATTGCGGTCCGAACGGCAACTGCGACAACGGCACCTGCAAGTAGACGGCACGCGTGAAGGCTCCCGGGCGCCGATCGTTCGGCGCCCGGGAGCCCGCCTCAGTTCACGACGCTTGGCTTGACGGGGCTGATGGGACGCAGCCCCGTTCCGCCCGGGTAACCGTAGCTAGCGTAGTAATCGGTGCCCCAGACGGTCACCTCGAACGGCCCGCTGCTCGTGATCTCGTGGCGACCGTAGCCACACGTGCTGGCGCCGAACGACTGGCCGATATACGACGACGTGAGGAGCAGCCACGCGTACTCGTATTCGCCGGACGTGCCGATGGGGCGGAAATCCGAGATCTCCCCGGCGCAATCGAGGTTCACCGGTGCAAAGCCGCTCGCTGTCTTTCGACGTACGACGGTCAGCGTCGTCTGGGCAAACGTGAAGTCGGTGAAGAAGACGTAGCGGTCCAGGTACTGATCCGTCGCAACCACGTTGACGAACTCGGGATCGCCAGGCACCGCACCCGTGTGTCCGCCGCGATAGTCCGCGCTCGGCATGAAGGAGCCGACGAAGAACGGGTGCTGTTCGTCTTGGGAGCGCACGGTGAAGACCGTGCTCGTCTCGAACGTCGCTCGTTGCCCTGCCGCGAGCGTAGTCGGCGCGAAGCCGGGAGGCGAAGGGTCGTACGTGAGCGTCGTGCCGTCCACCGCCCCGACGACGGTGTAGAAGGCACTCTCTGGCCTCGAGTGCACGTCGTCCTTCGCGTCGAGGCTCCAGCGAGGGCGGAACGGAGCGACCGCGTATTCGTGTCCCCATTGCGAGGGCGGAGGAATCTGCTGTTGCATGAGATCGCAAGCCCACCATGTCGAGGGCACGAAGGAGCAATAGGCGCCGCCGAAGAGACCGACGGGCTTGTCGGCGTTCACGATGGTGCCCGTCAGGTCATCGTTCTGCGCGAGCTGGAGGACCTGGCCTCGCTGCAGCGTCCATGACTTCGTACGGCCCGCCGCGACGCCCACGACACCTTGGCCATCGGCAACATCGGCAATGGGCTTCATCGAAACCGTCGTGTCGTTCTCGGCCGCGACGATTTGCACATACCGAGGTCCGGCCATCTTGATCATGTCCGTGCCTTCGGAGCCCTCTCGGGTTGGCTCCCAGTCCGCGACCTCGACGCGCGTCGGGCTCACGGCGACGTAGCTCGTCTCCCACGACGAGATGGGCAAGAGCAGTGTGGCTGTCGGGTAATGCCCTCGAGCGCCGCCGTACGGGAAGATGGCATAGGCGCTGACGGGGACACTGGAGGCAATTCGGAATCCGCGATTGATGGATGTTCCCTTCTTCGTCACCGGCCCGTCGAGAGCGCTCTTCACGCCTGCCGGGCAAGGGGTCTGCGTATCGACAGACGATTGGGCCAGGAAGACGACCCCCATCTGACCCGGCGCCAGCGGGCCGTCGATGCGTGTATACGTCTCCGTTCCGTCGGCGTTCTTCTTCACGTCATAGATGGACTGGCTGATATCGAGGGGTTTGCCGTCCCATTCGCCCGTGAGCGTGGCCGGTTGATCCCAGGTGTTTGCGACGAGTGCGGCGTAGCAAGCACCGACGAGGTCGTCCGGCGCGACGGCGTAGAATGCGCACCCGGTCGAGCCCTTGGAGACCTCGGCCGCCAAGCACGCATCGACACAGTGTCCGTCACCGCAACCCTTACCGGCCTCGCAGGTTTCGACGATCTCGCCCGTTTGGCCGCCGCCGCATCCTCGATAGACAGTCTTCAGATCGCGTGAGCAATAGAGACTGCTGGTGCAGGATGCATCGATGTCGACGCCACCTTCGCCACCGTCGCCGGCGATCAAGAGCGGCGGTGCCTCGCCAAAACTACCTCGGTCTCCGCCGCAGCCTTGGCCGTGGAACGCGAGCGCCAGGAGACCGAGGAAGACGAGGGGGGCGGCCCTGCGTACCGAGTTTCGTTTCATGGCAACTTCACCGTAAGCGGTACGGGGTGCGGATCGGAGTCGGTCGTGCCTTGTCCCAGCTCGCCGCGCGTGTTGCTGCCCCAGCACTTCACATCACCTGTCTTCAAGAGCGCGCATTTCGAATTGTCGGTCGCCGCGATCTGAACCACATGGCCTTCGAGCGCCTTCGCTTCGGTGAAGATCATCGACAATTGCGTGTCGCCCGTTGCGAGACCTCCGTTGACGTTGTCGCCACAGCACTGGACGGTGCCGTCGCTCATGCGGACGCACGTTCCGGTCGTGTTGAGGCCGAGCGCGAGCTCGCGCGGAGACGCGTTTCCCCTTGTCTTGGCGAGGGTCGGCAGCTTGGCTGTCGTGTTCGCGCCCGTCCCGTCGCAGATGTAGACGTTGGGGGTGCCGTGCGTCCAGCACTCGACCTGGCCCTGAACGATGGCGCACGCATGCGATTCGCTCGAGCTGAAGGTGGTGACGCCTTCGAGCGCCAGCTCGATGGGATATGGAGCTGCGGAATTCGCGACGGTGTCGCGTCCCGAGTACGTGCTCCACTCGACGATGCGCTGGTTCTTCGTGATGACGAACGGGCCGCCCGCCGTACCGAAGCGGGCCCCGGGATACGGAGCGAGGCGATCGGCGAGCCCAGGCTCCGCGATCATGGAGTTCTTGAGCGTGCTTCGGGCGAGGTAGCCGACTGTGTCGGCGCCGTTTGCGCCCCAACACCAGAGCTCGTCGCCGTCGAGCGTGGCGCACGCCGAAGCGAAGAACGAAGAGAGGGAGTAGACATCCACGCGGCGCGCAGGCCCTGGGAGCGTGACGGTCTGGGGCACGGGGTGAGGGGTCGTGTCCTGACCCCAGCTTCCGGTGATCTTACCGATGCCCCGGTGGCATTGTCGCCCCAGCACTTTACCGCGCCGTCTTTCGATACGGCGCATGACGTTCCGGATTGGACGTCGACCTGCACGACGTCGGTGAGGCCCTCCACGGTTCCCGGGTTCGGGCCCGCGTCGGCCGAGAACCCGCCATCGTCTTGGCCGAGGCCTAGTTGGCCTCGGGAGTTGTTTCCCCAGCATCGAACCGTGCCGTCGGAGATGCGCGCGCAGTAGTGACTCGTACCGGCGGCGATCTGCGTTACGCACGGGGTCACCGAGCACTCCACGCTCTCGTCGATGGGCGGTGCGCTCACATCCGAATTGGTGCCCGCGTCGCCAGGGATGGTGGCGTCGCTCTGGGCGGGCGGCAACGAGGCGCCCGTCTCGCCGGCGCCGTCGGGGGCGTCAACGAACGAAGGGGTCTCCGAGCTGCTGCAAGCCGCAATGGCGAGGAGAACGGCCGAACCAGCCGCGAGCGCGAGGAACAGATGCAGTCGGTGGGATCTCATGGATTCAGCAACTTTCGAAGAGCGATGCCTTTTCCGACGACCCAGAGTGCGTGATCGTCACCCCAGATATCCAAGAGATCTTGGGTAATCGGAAGCGACGTCGCGGTGACTGCCGCTATCTTCCACGTCGTGCCGTCGAAATGATTGATGCGTCCGAAGTCGCCGACCGACCAGGCTTCGTTCTCACCGGAAACCCAAATCGCATTTCGTGCGACGCTGTCTCCGAAAGAGAACGCATCACACGTCCATGCCGTCGACGACATCATCTCGTCGAACGTGGCGACCGCGTACCGCTCTGCGTTGTAACCGCTGGCGAGCCAGATTCGGTTCCCGCGTGCACCCGCCGCGATAGGGAACCATGACGGCCGCCCATCGGGAGGCATGCCGGCATTGAACATGAACCACCAGCACGGAGTACGATCGTCCCAGTTTGGCGTAATCGAGTTGTACATCTCGGTCCAAACGGCCGTTCCGTCTGGGTGCACGTCCCGATGCTTGACTGACGCTGGAAACTTGAGGTCCGGGTCTGGTTGGTTAATGCCGCGGGCTCTGCCTACGACGTAGACGTCGCCGCTCGACGTACCAAGCACTTTGGTCCATTGACTGCGGGAAAAGGTGTCGGGGGGGAGCGTGTCACCGGTGGAGAGGTCGGTTTCGAGAGCCCACGCCGGATTGCTCCCCGGACCGAGATACCGGAGGACTCGGCTCACGCTGTATCCAAACCCGTTCACGTTGTGCTCACGAAAACCGGCTATCCAAATGTTCGTGGGACTGGTGCCGCCGATCGTGCCGAAGGTCGTCGTCAGGTCGCCCGGAAGCGAGTCGAGTGGAGTGAGCGTCCACGCGAGCGATGCGGAGCTCGAGCCGCTGCCGTGGAGAATCCCCGCCGCGCTGCTTACCCAAAGATCCGTTGGGCCGCTGCCCCAAATCGCGTAGAGAGGATCGGTGCCGGGGCGCGCCACGGTCCACGACGTGCCGTCCCATCGAAGGATGTTGCCTTCCGTGCTGACGGCCCAGACGGTCCCCTGACCGTCGCCCCATACGCCCACGAGCGTTGCCTTCCCGGCGTTGCTCGGCAGCGCGAGTCGACACCAGCCTTCTTTGCTGCACGTCGGGACCGCAGCATCTGCATCGACGGCCGCGTCCTCGCTTCCGCCTTCCTTGCCCGCATCGGAACTGCCGCCATCCGGCGCGGCACCGTCGAGCGTGGTCGATCCCGCGTCGGTGTCTGTCTCGGACGTCGGTTGCTTGTTCGTCGACGACGATTCGTCGTTCGCGCACGCGGCGGCCGCAAGAAGGCCGACGAGGAGCAACGACCCGCTTTTCGAAACCGTGACCCAGCTCACTGCACACCTCCGCCTGCATCGCTCTGCGTAGGGTGCTGGAGCCGAAGGATGGCGCCCGCACCAACGGCCCATACGTCGCCACCGCTGCCCCAGACGCCATGGAGGTCGGGTAGGCTGTGGCCGGGAACGAACGTCGGCGCATGCGTCCACCTTTGTCCGTCCCAATGCAGAATCGTCGCGCGGTCACCGACGACCCAGAGATCGTTCGACGAGGTGCCCCAGATTCCGGAGAGGTCCACGTCCGTCGGAACCGGAACGATGTCGAATCGGGGAATCGGACCGCCCGAATAGCGACGGACGGTGCCTTGTTTGCCGACCGTCCACACGTTGCCGTCCGAGAACCCAATGATCGACGTGAGCTCGACGCTCGTCTGCGGGTCGAGCTGTTGCCACGCGGCATTCCTCATCGCCGTTGGCGCGAGTGACCAGAAGCCCAACGAGCGCTGCGCAAGTGCTTTCGGACCGACGCGCCAGAGGTCGGTGCCGTTGCTCCAGAAGGCATCCATCATGACGGTGTTTCCGGCCGAGGTCCACGTGGGCTTCGTGGACATGCCACTGAGGGCCCAGATGCTTCCCGGCACCGTTGCGCCCGGCTGCCAGAACGTTCCGCCGCCCACCATCAAGATGGTTTGATCGGGCGACATCCAAGCGGCCGGGAACGGTGCGTTGTAGCTGGGAGTCGGTCGAATCGCGGCCCCCGCGAAGGTGAAATCCGTTCCGAGGGGGCCGGTGCCGTGCCAGATGGCCGTGCCGCTGCCGATGAACCAGACGTCGTTCGGGCTGGTGACCCAGAGTGAATAGAGCGACTCCCGTCTCTCGATCGGCACCGGCGACCAGGTGCTGCCGTCGTAGTGCAGGATCGTACCGCCTGCCCCCACGGTCCAGACGTCGTTCTTGCTCGAACCGCGTACTGCGAAGAGTGTATAGCGCGAATCCAAATCGGCGTTCTCGGCGCAGAACGTCGCGCTCGCGCAATCCTTTGCCACGAAACACGTGGGCTCGGTCACGTCGCCGCTGCAGGCGGCATCCGTTGCCGCGTCGCTCGGCAAGAGGCCGCCATCGCCGATGGCTTCCCCACCTGCCTCCGTCGCCTCGGACGGGAGTGCCGTGCTCGCGCCGTCGTGGGAGTCAGCGACGTCGTTCGACTCGGCGCAGGCCGAGACGAGATGCGCGCTGCTCGCAGCCATGACGAGCGTTGACAGAAAGAGAACCCTTCGGTTCATTTGGTCGGTCCCTCGTCGTCACAAGGTTTGGTCAAACAGGTGCCGCCGACGCACGGCTGCCCGTCGGACGAGTCGCAGGCGTTCGTGCACGAGCCACAATGGTTGGGATCGCGTGCGATGTTGGTCTCGCAGCCGTTGGCCGACTTGGAATCGCAATCGGACCAGCCCACGTCACAATCCAGGCCGCAGACACCGCTCCGACAAACCGGCGTGGCGTGCGTGGGCACGGCCGACGACGAGGCACCTGGGCAAATGATTCCGCATCCTCCGCAGTTCGTCGGATCGGTCAGGATGTCGACGCAGTACGCCCCGATGCACTCCGTCTCGCCCGGCTCGCAGATGCATCGATAATCCCCGGTTTGAGGCCGGTACTCGCAACGCTGACCGGGGTTGCACGTCTTTCCGCACGAACCACAATTTGGCTCCGCATTGAGCTGGACCTCGCAGCCGTCGGACTCGTAGTGTTTGGTGACCCAATCGTCGTTGCAGTCGGCCCAGCCGTCCACGCAACCGATCTTTCCGCATTCTCCACCACCGCAGCCATACGCCATATGAGGAGGCGGCGGGGGCAGGTTGGAGTGGTCACAAGCGTGGCCGCACGCACCGCAGTTGAGGGCGTTATTCGATAGGTTGACGCAGCGGCCATCGCAAAGGCTCAGCGGCGGGGTGCAACCGCATTTCCCGTCCAAGCAAGGAATGCCCGGTCCACAATCGTTGCCGCATGCACCGCAGTTCTTCGGGTCTTGCTTGACGAGTGTCTCGCACCCGTCGTCGACGAGACCATTGCAATCGATGGCTTCCGCACCACAACTTCCCACGCAAACGCCGTTGTTGCAGTGGGTGGGGAGGCGAATCTGGTCATAGTTCGGACAGACGATTCCGCATCCGCCGCAATTGTTGTCATCGGACGAAAAGTCGATATCGCATTTGAAGCGACTCGTGGTGCACGTGCCGAGCGGCGCCGGGCACTCGCTCGCCATGCACATCACCTGAGCAGGCAGCGACACGTCGGCGCCCGCCTCGGGCGGAGGCGTGAACGAGGGTGCCCCAGAGCCGGCATCCGGAAAGCCGTCTCCGATGTCGACGGGCGTCTCGCTCACGGCGCACGCGGCGACGAGCGCGATGGGAAGCGAGGCCTTGAGCAGCCAAATGCAGGCGCGAGGGAGCCTACGGCCCGTGGCCGTGAGGGCAGGGCGGTGCCTGGAATTCACGTGAGTCTCCTTCAATCGTGCGGCGGGGACTTGGCGATGACGAGTGCGACGCGCGACGCGTAGGCACTGTTCGGATTCGCGCTCATGAAGCGTCGGCCGAGAGCGACGGCGGCAGCGTGATCGCCGGCCCGATCCAGGGCTTCGACGCGCAGGGCCGTGGCCTCTTCGTCGAGCGCTCCACCGGGAAAGCGACGTGCGTAGTCATCGAGTACAGCGAGCGCTTCTCGACCTTCGTGGGCAGCGACGTGTCGTCGTGCGGAGTCCACGAGGCGAATCTGTTCGGCGATGGAATTGAGCGGGCGAGGGGACGCCGCCTCGGGCGCCGTCGCTGCTTCGAGGCTCGAGCGCGTCGAGGCCGTCGTGGGCTCCGCAGACGGAGCTGGAACGCTGCGCGGCCGGTTCGGTTTCGACGGGACCTGCGAGGAGGGCAACTGGTCGACGGCGATCGAGGGAATCTCGGGAGGAGAGTCGTTCACCGCATGAGGAGATGGTTCACCCGACGCGGCGAAAGGAGCGGGCGTGGCCGCGCTGACCATGGCATCGGTCGTCTTCGTGGCGTTGCCTCCGGTCAGGCGGAATGCGACGACCGCGAGGCCCACGACGATGGCACCGAAGAGCGAGCCTTTCATCCACGAGCTGCGCATCGCGGAGAGCGAGCCCGTGGCGAGTGTGGAGGAGGCGGCGATGGCGTCGAGAACGCGGCGCTCCGACGTTGCCATGCGGCTGGCGCCGTCGCTGCGCGCTGTCTCGAACAGCGTCTCGAGGTAGTTGTCGATATCGTCGTTCATCGCGGTCCTCGTGCTCGTTCGCGTCGAACGAGCTCGGCCATCGTGTCGCGTGCTCGGGCGAGGCGCGAAGCGACGGTCCCTTGAGGGAGTTCCAGAATTTCGGCGGCATCGCGCGCGGTCACTTGTTCGATCGCGCAGAGAGTCAACACGGCGCGCAGCTCGAAGGGCAGCTGACCGAGCAGGCGGTCGAGGGTTTCGAGCCGTTGCCGCTCGTCCCACTGTTCTTCGGGCGTCGGTGCGGAGTCGCGCACCTCGTCGATGGCGTCATCGCTCTCTTCGCGGCGACGCGAACGAGAACGGCGCGCCGTCGCGAGCATGCGAAACGCGGTTCGGAAGAGAAAGCGCTTCTCGCTCTCGGGAGCGACGTCGTCGACGCGCTTCGAGAAGACGAGAAAGACTTCTTGGGCAACGTCGTCGGCGTCGGCTTCCGAGGCCCCCAAACGGCGGAGTGACCGCCAGACCGGGGGATAGTGGGTCCGGACGGCGAGCCTCACCCTTTCGGACGTGGACGTCATCGTGACCATCTCGCGCTCCGCCGGAGCGGAGAACGTCGAAGCCATGTTGCTCTTATGCCGCTCGAGAAACGTTTGATCGAACAATCCGCGAGCTCGCTGCGAATTCGCGAGCGTGACGAAGGGCGGGTTTGGCCTCGGGCCGAAACGCCCTGAAATCCAGGCTAGAAGCGTAGCCCCAGACCGGCTCCGACCTGAAACGAAGCGGCCGGTACGGTGTAGAGCTTCGAGCCGCCGAAGGTGACCGTGTAGCGCGTCAGTGGCACGACGAGGCCACCCTCGAGCTCGACGAAGAACGAGCCTGCCTTTCGGTCGCCAATGATCCACGGGGCCTCGGCGTCAACGCGCGCAAGCACGGCCGTATGAGCCCAGAACTTCGTCGCGGTCCGAGGTCGGCCGCCTTCGGGACCCGAGATGCTGACGAAGCCGACATCGCCTTCCAGGCACGGGCGAGCGCCCGCCCACGAAGCCAAGCTGAGGCGGAGGGGGCAGATGCCGAGTGAGCCGGCGCTCCAGTGGACGCGCGCGCCTGGGAGGCCGGGCGCGTCGCCCAACGACGGATCGAGGTGCGTTGGAATCGACGACTCGAACGCGATGCGCGCCGAAGGGGCGAAGATGCCGCGCGACGCTCGCGCCACGTCGAAGAACGAACGGAGCGTCCATAGCGACTTGGAGGTCACGCCGCCTACGAGGGCTCCTTGCACGCCGACCGACATTCGAAGGGGAGATGGGCGGGCCGGTGTTCGCTCGGGCGCTTGGCGTGGGGCGATCGGTGTCTCGTGTTTTGGACGTGGCGCCTGTCGCTCGTTCTCGAAGGCGATGGCCGCCATGAGGGCGAGCCCGTCGACGACCTCGTCACATCGATCGGCCTCGAGAGTCCGTGTCACCGACGTGCGGTCGGGACGGACGAGCACGAGCACGCCCGAAATGGCTGCTCCTGCCGCCGTGTTCCTTTCGAGCGCGACGTGCACGGCCGTGAACACGCGCGTGTCGTCGAGGGCGTCGGGCACGCGTGCGACGAGCGCTCGCCGGAAGGCGTCGGCCGTCGGGCATTCGGGCGGCGCGACGTAAACGAGATCGACCGCCGCGCCGCCCACGGCTTCGGCACGCGCTGCGCGCGTCGTCCACGACGCGAAAATCGCGACGAGGAGAAGCCGAGCGATGACGCGAACACGGCGCGAACCCACGATCGCCGGCAGGATACTCCAGGCGGCGAGGTTCGACCCGCGTGACGCGGTGTGTCGTGGACCGCATCCGAGACGCTCCGTGGGCTGGATGCGGTCCGTGCTTTGTGCCAGAGGAGGGGGGCGGCGAGGAACACGTGCGACGCATCGTAGAGATGCTCGCAACGTGCGCGACCGCGGAGAGAACGGCGGATGAAAAACGGTGGGATGGTCTTGTACGCGTATGCGTGCGCGAGCGGGCTCGTTGCTCTCGCAGCGCTGAATTGTGGATCAGGCGTACGGGAAGACGCGAAAGAATCTCCGCCCCAGCCCGAGAAGAGCACGGCGGAGGCCGGTATCGACCCCGTGGTCGAGACCGACGGCGGAGCGCCCGATGCCGCGATCGAGGCCGGTACGCCGCGTTTCGCGACGAAGCCCGCCGACTGGACCTTGCCGGTTTACGGCGACGGCGTCTATGCACCGAACCAGCTCGGCATGGACGGCTGCTGGAGCACGCTCGATATCGACGGGGACCACAAACCCGATCTCGTCGCCACCTGCGATCCAGCGAAGTTCCAGACAGCGTTCGGCACGACCGAAGCGCCGCTCTGGAAGGTCTACAAGAACACCGGCACGGGATTCGACCGCAACGCCGTCGACTGGCCCGTCCCGGTCCACTCGAAAGGCCTTTACGCGACGAATCTGAATACGGGCAGCAATGTCTGGACGACGATGGATATCGACGGCGATGGGAAGCTCGACCTCGTCGTCACGTCCGATCCGAAGGGTTTCTACGAGCCCTTTGGCACGTCTGCTGCGCCGCTCTGGAAGGTCTACAAGAATACCGGCTCGGGATTCGAGCGGAATTCGATCGATTGGACGATTCCCGTTTATCAAGACGGAATCAGCGCCACATCCGCGTCGACGGCGCTCGGCCGTCATTGGACGACGATGGATATCGACGGTGACGGCAAACCGGAAATCGTCATCACCGCGGATCCGAGTACGGGCGGCAAGGTCTTCGGGACGAGCGGCGCTCCCGTGTGGAAGATCTTCCGTAACACGGGCACGGGCTTCGACCGCACGGGCATCGACTGGGCCGTCCCGGCCGACTCGGGGACGTACGGCATCAACGATGCAAACGTCTCCACGGCCGACCGTCAATGGTCGACGACGGACATCGACGGCGATGGAAAGCCCGATCTCGTGATGTCGTCGGACCCGGCTCGTTCCAACGTGCCGTTCGGGTCGGAGACGGCGCCAGCGTGGAAGATCTACAAGAACCTCGGCACCGGATTCGATCGCTCGGGTACCGATTGGCGCGTTCCGGTGACTCCGGAGCGCATCGATCGGACGTCTTCGATGTCGAGTGGCCGCCGATGGTCGACGCTCGATCTGGACGGCGATGGAAAGGCGGACCTCGTCGTCACGACCGATCCCTCCGGCGGAGACAAGCCGTACGGAACGGACTCGTCGCCGATCTGGCGCCTCTATCCGAACACCGGAAGCGGCTTCGACACGACCGCCCTCGCCTGGAAAATCCCCAGTCAGCGCGAAAGCATCAACGCCACCACGTCGGGCGATCTGAGCACGAGCTGGGCCACGATCGACCTCGATGGCGACGGACGACTCGATCTCGTCGTCACGGAAGACCCCGATCTCGCCAAGCACAAGCAGCCGTTCGGCACCCAGGCCGCGCCCGTCTGGCACTTCTACCGCGGCACCCGCTGAGCCCGAGAGTCCCGGGCTCCCGGCGAAGCCTGGGCCCGCCGCGGCGATCGTTTCGAGCACGATCGTGAGGTCGGTACGATAGACTGCCGGCCGAAATGCATCGGTGTCGGGCGACATCGCGCGCGAGGGCGCTCGTTCATGCCGCCCTCGTCGTGGGAGCTCTCGTCGCCTCGTTCGCATGGTTTGGGCGTGCTGCGCGTGCCGAGGCCCCGGATGCGACGAACACGACGTTTGCCCTGTCGTGGCACTCCCGAGCGCGCGCGGCCTGCGTCACCGAACCGGCGCTTCGTTCCGCCGTGGCCGAAAAACTCGGGCGCTCGCCCTTCGCGGATCGCGCACACGCCGACATTCTCATCGACGGCGAAGAGAGCGCTGCGGACGACACGCGGTGGAGGGCTCACATCGCACAGCGTGATCGCGGAGGCACGCTCCTCGGCGAGCGAGAGATCCATGCGAAGAGCTGCGCGAGCCTCTTGCGAGCGGCCACCGTCGTCGTGGCGCTCTTCATCGATCCGAATCGCGAGCAGGAGCCGGTGGCCGAAGAGCCTCCTCCTCGAGCGACGCACGAAACGGTCGAGCCGTCTCCGAACGAGACCGCGCCAGCTCCACCGCCCGCGCCCGTGGTGGCGCTTCCTCGGCCGATGATCGCGAAGCCGAGCGCGTCCGTGAGCGTGCCGACCCCCTTCCAGCTGAGGCTCGGCGCAGGGATCTCGGGCGAGACGGGCCTGCTCCCTTCGTTCTCCGGCTCCGTCCTCGCGCTGGCTCGTCTGGAGAAGCCAGGCTCGCGCCTCAGCTTCGACTGGGCCTTGTCGTATGCGTGGCCGCAGACGCTCGAGCAGGGCCCGGTCCGCGGACACTTCTCCGTCCTCGAGCAGCGCCTGCGCGGATGTGTGGCCTTCGTGGACGCCCGTGTGATTCGCGGCGATGCCTGTGCGGGCGGCTTCTTTGGAGCAATCATTCCCCGAACGGTCGGTGTGCTCGACCGTAGCGACGCTTGGCGGCGCATCGGCGGTCCCACGGCGGCGGTCGCCTTCCAGGTTCCACGAGGGCCGACGGCAGTGAGGCTCGAGCTCGGGCTCGACGTCCCCATCCAGCGGTACGCATTCACCTACGTCAGCAACGAGGGGGAGTCGAAGCGCTTCTATACGACTGACCGAACCGCGGTTTTCGTAGCCTTCGGGGGTCTGCACACGATTTTGTAATAATGGCCTCCGGGGATGGAGATAACCGCGCCGTGCACCCATCCCCTGTCGCTTCGTTCGTCTCGTCCGGAGGGGCAGCGGTGGACGTTCCGTTGACCGGTTCCCCCGACGCAGAAGCGATCTTTCGCGAGTACGCCCCTTACGTACACCGGGTCCTCCGGCACCTGGGGGTGGCCTCCGAAGACATCGACGACGTCATGCAGGACGTCTTCATCGTCGTGCATCGGAAGGTCGCGGACTTCGAGCCGCGTGGCTCGCTCCGCGCGTGGGTCCATGGCATCGCCATTCGCGTCACCTCGCGCCATCGGCGTCGCCGGAGCCGCGTGCGGGAGACGGCAAAGGGCGACGCGCTCGACGCGATCGACCCGCGCACACCTGCCGAGACTCTCGACGCCCAGGACGCCCGCCGGATCCTGGCGGGGATCCTCGATCAACTGGATGACGACAAGCGCGCGGTGTTCGTCCTCTACGAGCTCGAGGAGCTCAGCATGCAAGAGGTTGCCGAGGCGGCGGAAATTCCGCTCCAGACGGCGTACTCGAGGCTGCGGGCCGCGCGTGAGCTCGTCTACGAAGCCGTTCGTCGTCACCAAGCCCGGGAGAATTTCCGATGAGCACCGATCCGCCGAGGATCCTGGACCTCGAAGGCGAGCAGCCGCGCGAGGTCGAGTTGATGCGCGCCCTGATTCACAAGCAACGTGACGACCTCGCTCCTCTCTCTGCCATGCCGAAGGCGCTGCAAGCGGCGCGCACCGGGCGTCGTGCCGGGGCGATCGGCAGTCGTTCGCTCTGGACGACGGTCTCTGCGCTGTCGGTCGTGGCCATCGTGACGAGCACATGGCTCGTCTCCTCGAATCACGTCGAACGGCATGCGGCATCGCCCGTGAACGTGCAGGCCACGGCCGCGCAGCAAGCGAGCCCCGTGGTCGCGCCACCCGTCGACTCGACCGCGGAGCGCACGGCCACGCAGGCGCCGGAACCGGCACTGGCTCCGGTGCCCGTCGGTTCGCTGCCTACGGCGAGTCGAGAGCGGGGACCCGCCCGCCCGGCGTCTTCGGCCGCCGAGTCGTGTGACGACGAAGTCGAGCGCGTAGACGAGGCGGACGGGGCGCTCCGAGCTGGGAATGCCAAGGGGGCGCTCAAGCTGATTCGTGACTTCGCTGCGAGGTGTCCGGCGGGCACGTTCGTGCAGGAGCGCGAACGCATCGGCATCGAGGCGCTCGCCAAGCTGGGACGCCTCGACGAAATGCGCGAGCGCGCTCGTGCTTTCGAGGCGCGCTTCCCGTCGTCACCGCATTTGCGGCGAGTTCGAAATATCGTCGACCAATATCGCGATTGATCGATTTGTTCATAATCGTCACGGACGCCTGGCATCACCGCAACATGGATCAATCGCGCATGGGCCAATCGAGGCTGGCTTCGTCGGCCGATGAAAGCTTGGCCCTCTCGAGCTGGGGAAGCGTGCGATGAGAGCGAGCGTTATCGTCGTATCGGTCGTCGCGGCCTCCATCCTCCTCGTGGGCGGGTGTTCGACGACGGAAGAGCGTCTCGGTACGCAGCCCCCGGCGACGGGGCCTTCGTTCATCGAGCAAGACGCCGCGGCCGAGGCGGAAGCTTCGGCGCCCGCAGACACGCTCGTCTCCTATTGCCCTTCGAATCAGTGCCCGACGGGTTGGACGAATTGCCCGAACTCGGAATTTCCCTGCGACGTGAACTTGCTGACGGACCGCAACAACTGCGGTGCGTGCGGCGTCGTTTGCCCGGAGCTGACGTTCCGCGAACGCTACGAATGCGTGGACGGCCAGTGCGTGATGTCGTGTCGAGTGTCGCCATTGACGCTCGATTGTGACGGCATCCCCGACAACGGCTGTGAGGCCTCCCCTCTCTCGAACGACCATTGCGGTAGCTGCGCCGTCAAGTGCACCGACCCGGACAAGCCTTGCGTCGATCCTGGGTGGAAGGGCATCTATTCGTGCGGTTGTCCTGATGGACAGCTGAAGTGCGGCGACTCTTGCATCGACCCGAGCAACGACGATTCGAATTGCGGCGCCTGCGGCGTTGAATGCGATTGGGCGGGTGGCAAAGGCGACCTCGATCCGAATCTGAATGCCTACTACGGTTGCGTGGCCGCGAAATGCGACCAGCTGAAGTGCTACCCGGGCTGGGACAATTGCGACGGCGACGAAACGAACGGTTGCGAGACGCCAACGACGACGAACGACAACTGCCAAACCTGCGGCCACAAGTGCGATTCCGGCACGCAATGCCGAAGTTCCGTCTCCAACAACCTCAGCATGTGCATGTGCGGGACGGGCAAATCGTTCTGCCCGCTCGACGTGACGTGTACGGGGCCTAACTGCTCCGGGGATTGCTACGATTTCTCGACCGATCCGAAGAACTGCGGTGCGTGCGGAGTCGCGTGTGGATCCCGCGACTCCACCATCATCGGAATGTGCGTCAACGGCAACTGCCGGGCGAAGTGTGTCGACGGCCGAGCGGATTGCAACGGCAACGAGCAAGCCGACGGATGCGAAGTCGACACGAATAGCGATCCGCGCAACTGCGGAGGTTGCGGAATTGTCTGCAATGCCGTCGCCGGCCAGGCGTGCGTCGGTGGTCGTTGCGTGGTCGAGCCGTGCCCCGCGCCGGATGCCGGGAGCGGACCCCAATGAAACAGCATGAACGGAGTACGGCCGTGAGCCTGGCGAAGAAGCTCGTGAGCTGGCAAGCGATCACCGCCTCTGGGGTCCTCGTTGCTGCCGCCGCATGCGCCTCGAACGAGTCGAATGTCGACAGCCTCGGTACCGACGCGTCGGTGATCCCCGTGCCGGTGGACGCGGCCGTCGACGCCTCTGAAGACGCGCCCGCTCCGGACGCCGCTCCTTGCGCGGACTGTGATTGGTTCCCGAGTGACTGCGGGGCGGATGCGCTTTGCCCGAATGGTCCATACGAGCCGAATACGGCCGGCGGTCCGCTCGATGTGCGGCGGGGCATCAACGTGATTCGTGGTCGCGGCCCTTCGGACGTCTGGGCCGCGGGAGCGCTCGGGTCGCTCGCTCACTTCGACGGCACCACGTGGACGCGCTCGGACCTCGGGACGAAGAACACGCTGCGCGGGCTGTGGCTGCCGACGTCGGGCGAAGTCGCGATCAGCTCCTTCCAGCTGACCTTCACGCGTTCGATCGACATCGACGGGGGCGCTCCGCCCTCGGCCGGTGGCTGGACGCCGGTCGTCCCCGGATACACGGGTGAAGAGCGACGCTTGGGCGATTGGATCGTCGAGTTCCGATCGGCGTGGGCAGCGCCGGACGCCGAATGGTGCTGGATCGCGTCGGTTAGCACCGTCTCGTTGGACATTCCTGGCGTGTGGCGCATGCGCCGTTCGCCGGACAGCGTCCTCTGGGCTCAATCGGCGATCGGTGCCGCCTGCACCGTCGAAGGATGCAGGTACGTCAACGGCGTCCACGGAGCTTCGAAGGACGCACTGTGGGCTGTCGGCGAAAGTGGTTCGGCCGTCTTCGTGACCGATGCCGACGGCGAAACGCCGAGCGCGAAGGGCTCCAATACGCAGACGAAGAACTCGCTCAATGCCGTTTGGGCCGCCTCGTCGTCGGATGCCTGGGCGGTCGGCGCGGCCGGCACGATTCGTCACAATACCGGCGATCTCACGCTCTGGGAGGTCGTCGCGAACGTGCCGACGACCGAGGATCTCCATGCGATGTGGGGCACTTCGTCGAGCGATATCTGGGCCGTCGGTGAGCACGGCGTGGTCCTCCACTACGACGGCAAGAGCTGGTCGCGCGTGAAGGTCGCCGGCATTGGCAATCGGCGTCCGAAGCTCACCACGGTTTGGTCTTCGGGGCCGGGCCACGTCTGGGTGGGTGGAGACGGCGTCGTTCTTTCCCTCGGAGGACAACCGTGAGGGCATCCTATCTCGTCTTCGGCGCACTCGTCTCGCTCGGCACGGGCGGCTTGCTCGTTGCCTGTGCCACGTCGTCGAACGATCCCGGAGTGGCGCCGCTCGACGGTAGTTCGGTGGTCGTTCCTGAAGCTGCCCCCACGGTCGATGCCGACGCCGATACCGCGGTCGTTCCCGACGGTCACGTCGAGCGTCCGACGTGCAGCGCCGCGGGATGGTGCACGACCGTCCTGCCGGACGCCGACCTCTCGATGAAGGACATCTGGCCCGTCGGCAAGCATGCCTTCGCGATCGCCGAGAGCCCGACGCTTGGCGTGCGCGTCCTCCAGTGGAGCGACGACACGCAGAGCTGGAGCTACATCGACGACGGCACGCAGAACTTTGACGGCCTCGGAAACTACGCCGGGCGAATCTGGGCGCCGGACGAGAACGAAGTCTTCTTCGGCGTCGGACCGGGCTACATGTTCCACGGAACGCGCCCGACGGCGCCAGGGACACCCTGGACGTGGTCGAAGCAGAATCTCCAGCCGGCGAGCGACGCGGGCCCCGGCGATCCGTTCGCGGGATATCCCAACGACCGCTTCATGGGGATGAACTATCCGACCCTGGGCGTCTTTGGAACGAGCCGCGACGACGTCTATGCCTGGTTCCGGAATACGATCTATCGCTGGACCAGCAAGGCCGGCGGTGATCACGAATGGGTGGTCGACTACGTTGCCAACGACGTCGACGTGGATGGAGAGCAAATCTTCTTCCTCGGCGGTGCAGGCCTCTCCGCAGATGGGGTTTGGTTCTCGGGAGCACGTGCCCGGAAGTTTGTCGCGTGTCCGCTCCTGATTCGCAAGACCTCCACCGGCTATCGTCGCCTCGTCGACGGCCAATTCCCGGGCGACTTCTCGGACTGCGAAGACCGTCCCGACACGGTGAGGATCGGCGCTCGCGGTTGGCTCGTCGACATCAACGCCATCTCCCCGACCGAGGTGATCGGCCTGCATGAGGGGCGAGTGATCTCCCGCGTCTCGGACGAAGGCGGCAATACCACCTTCGTGCAGGCCGAGGTGGTCTACGATGTGAGCCCGAATCCCTTCAGCGGCTTGTGGTGGACACCCACCGACGTCTGGCTGAGCGGCAAGGGACTGCTGTTCCGAAGTGGCAGCGAGATCTGGGACGGCGGCGCCTTCGGCATCTCCACCATCGCGCTCGGCGAAGCCCCGTCCACCCGCCCCATCTACGAGATTCGGGGCACTTCCAATACCAACATTTGGGCCATCGGAGTCCGCTATGCGCTTCACAAGACGACTCCTTGATCATCGTGCAGTCGTCGCGCCGCTATTCGTCGGCTGTCTGCTTTCGGCCGCCCTGCTGACGAACTGCGCCTCGGACGATGAACCTGCAGCGTCGACCGACGGGATCGACGGCGGAAGCGATGCCTCGCGCGACGCTTCGTCGGCAGTGGTGGACTCCGGCGACGCCGACGCAACGGCGGACAGCGCCCTGCCGTGGTTCGACGGCGGAGCGGCCCCGGTCGTCTGCAGCACGCCGCCGTGTGCGACGGCGCTCGTGACCACCACCGCGCGCGACAAGAACGATTACGGCGAGGGCTACTGCGCCCTGCTCGACGACGGCACCGTGGCGTGCTGGGGAGCGAACGGCGCAGCCCAGCTCGGGCGAGGCGACGCGGTCACGATGGACAGCGCCACGCCGACCCGCGTTCCGGGGCTCAATGACGTCGTTCGGCTCGCGCACACCTGCGCGATCGACAAGAATGGAAAGGCGTCGTGTTGGGGCACGGGCCCGTTCCTTCGCGACGGGAGTGGTGCGCGGACCACCGAAGCCTCGCCGATCGAGTTGCCCTTCGATTCGGTGAAAACCATCGGCATCGGTGAAGAGGTCGGCTGCGTGCTCCTCGCCGACGGCGTCACGTGCTGGGGCAAGAACTCGAATGCGCAGCTCTCACCCCTGTCGACCGATCCCGCGTCGAAGGTGCTCGGCCCGAAGCCGATCACGTTGCCCAGCGGCGCGCCGGTTCGCGAGCTGTTCGTCGGCAGGGCGACCGTCGTCGTGCGTGACGACGGTTCGACCGCGAGCTGGGGCGCCGATCCCCCGCTGGCTCGTGTGAGCTCGCTCAGCCCCGACCCGTATCCGCGGCCGATGGCCCTCGCGAGCGTCACGTCGCTCGATCTCACGCGCGAGAGTGGATGTGCGGCCGTGGGCGGTATTGGCTATTGCTGGGGAACGTTGATCGGCGGAAATACCCCTTTCGATCACGCCATGCCCACTCCTGTGGTGGCCCCGGAGCCGCTCGTCGACATCTCGACGACGATCGCGCAGTCGCGGATGGAGTCCGAAGTGACCACGATTCGCCCGCAACGGTGGTGCGCCGTCGGTGCGTCCGGCGCGGTCTACTGCTGGGGATTGAACACGAGCGGGCAGGCGGGCGACGGCACCAAAGACACGGCCTATTCGGCCGTGAAGGTCTCGGGGCTGCCGGCTCCTGCCGCTCGCATCAAGGCGATGCCTGATTCGACGTGTGCGCTCCTGACGAACGGCAAAGTCCATTGCTGGGGCGCGAACTATTACGGACAGCTGGGGAATGGAAAACTCAGGGTCCCGAGCCTCGTGCCGCAAGAGGTCGTTCTGCCATGAATCGTCTGCTCTCCACTCGACGTCTGGTCCCGGCCGCATTCGGCATGGCGTTCGTAGCGACGGCGTTGCTCGCCGCGTGCTCGGACAGTTCGCCCAATGGATTCGGCGACGACAACAAAAGTATCGTGCCGGAGGCCTCGGTCGACGACTCGGCCGACGCTTCTAACTGCCAACTTCAATGCTCGCTCGACGGTCGCTCCGTCATCAGCACGTGCACGGGCGAAGTTCTCGAGACCTGTAGTGCCCAGACGGCGTGCGGCGCCGGGCGGTGCCAAGATCCGTGCTCCGCGGCCGCGGCCGACCGAAGCTCGAACGGTTGTGACTTCTATTTCCAGACGTCCCTGATGGACAAGGGGTGGGAGCACAGCTGTCACGCCGCGTTCATCGTCAATACCTCGCTGCAGCCCGCGAACGTGCAGCTCGAACTCGAGGGCAAAGTCCTCGACACTTCGAAATCCGTTTTCCAGACCAAGCCCGGAACTACCAAGTTCGAACCGCATACCGGCGCGATCGCTCCTGGCGAGAGCGTTATCCTCTTCGTCTCCGACACGAAGCCGGGCACGCCCATGAATTCGGCTAGCCATTACGTGGCATGTCCTCTCGGAACGACGCCGGCGAACTACGACGACACCGTGCCGGACATGACAGGCGTTGGCGCTTCGCTCCACCTGACGTCGGACGTGCCCGTCTCGCTCACGTCGATGTTTCCCTTCGGCGGCGCAGCCTCCTACCATCCAGCGGCCACGCTCGTGCTTCCCGTCGCCACGTGGGCGAAGGAGCACATGGTCGTCGACGGGTGGTCCGCCAGCGCGTCGGGGGTTCCTGGCACGCAGATCGTCGCGTCCGAGGACGGCACGGACGTCACCATCGTGCCGACCGTCGATATCCTCGACGGTCATGATGTCGTCGGTGTCGCTGCGCGCAAGTCGGCAACCTACCGTATCGACCGGGGGCAGATCCTGCAGATCGCCCAGGGCGAAGATCTCACGGGAAGCATCGTCACCTCGACGAAGCCGACGACCATCTTCGGCGGCAACACGTGCGCGAGCATTCCGACGGGCGCCGGAGCTTGCGACATGCTGTTGCAACAAATCCCGGCATTCGAACAGTGGGGCAACGAATATGTCGGCGTGGCCTACCGGCCGCGTACGCGCAACGAGCACGAGCCGGTGCCCTATCGTATCGTCGCGGCGCGTGACGGCACGCGACTCGACTACGATCCCGAGATTCCGCCTGGGGCTCCCACGACTCTGAACGCCGGCGAAGTCGCGACCTTTCTGCGCGGCACGGGCGACGCGTTCGTCGTGCGCACGCAGGACGTCGAACACCCGATCTACGTGTCTGCGCACATGACCGGTGGCAACGGAGACGGGAATACCGCGCCGAACTTCGACAGTTCGGGCGATCCAGAGTTCGTCAACGTCGTCCCTGCGAAGCAGTATCTGAACGCGTACAGCTTCTACGCCGACCCGACCTTCGCCGAGATCTCGCTCGTCATCGTGCGACGTGTGACCGACGGTCCGAACAAGCACTTCGAGGACGTCTGGCTCGAATGCGCGGGCACTCTCGAGCGATGGAAGCCCGTCGGAACGCGCGGCGAATACGAGTTCACGCGCGTCGACCTCGCGCGGTCGCGAGGACCCGGCGAGACGTTCGGGGACGGCGGCTCGGCGACGACCTGCATGGCGGGGCTCCAGCGCATGCGCAGCAATGGTCCTTTCACGGCGACCATCTGGGGTTGGGACTACTTCTCCAGCTACGCCTATCCGGGCGGCCAGGCGCAGCGCAAGCTCGTCAACACGTCCCTCATCGTCCACTGAGCCCCTGTCTTTTGCCTACCGGCGTCGTTCGCCGAGCGCGTGTCGTGGTGGCGTGCAAATTGGGTTCGTGCAGCGGTAGCCGAGTCGCCATGTCGACCTCTTCGCGCGATGGTCAGGCCACGAAGCACGCGATCTCCGCGCGCACGGAGACGTTCGAAATCCTCGACCGGCATTTCGGAATTCGCGTGCCCGCCGATTCACGGCTCGAGTTGCCCGGCGCACCCTGGCCTTACTGAGCGCAGATTCCAGATTCGATGATGGGAAACCGGCGACCGGAAGACGGTTGGTACGCGGGCGTTTTCCGGCTTTCGCCTCGCAGCTCGCGCTCACTAGAGCGAGCGTGATGGCGTCCGCAGAAGGCGCCTCGCGCGCTCTTGCGGTGTTTTGCAGCGCGCCGTCGAGGTCGCTTGGGGATCGTTGGGCGAGTGCGAGATTGGCGAGCAGGCCCGGCGATTCTGGATTGTATTCGACAGCACGTTTGCCCACGACGACGGCGTCGGCTCCGCGACCCAGGAACATGACCGTGTGAGCTTCCTCGCGTGTCACGTAAGGGGGGGCACGGGTGAATCTTGTCGGCTCCATCGAAGGTCACGCAAGCCGCCTGATTCTCGGCGAGCGCTTGGTCGCTTTTGCCGATGAACGGAGCGGTTCCTTTCCCGACGGGCAACTTCTTGACCCGTGCGATTCGTCCATCGCCTCGACTCATCACGCGAATCAGTGATGGCACGGCGCGTGCTGGTGCTTTCGTCGAGGATAGGTGCCGCGATGTACGAGCTGGTTCGCGATCTTGCACTCTGGACCGGAGCTGCGGGCTTGGTCTCGAGCCCGGTTGCCCTTGCGGGCTGCACGCCTGCGCGTAAAGCGAAGCCGAGTGTTGCCTCGGCTCCGGGCGCCATAAAGGTTTCGTTCATCACGGGGGGGAAGGGCGAGCTCGGCGAGAGCGCCGTCGCGACCAAACGCGACGACGCTGTGGTCGAGAAAGCGCTCGGAGGCTCTCACCATCAGACACTCCTCTTCGAAAGGACGGACGGACTCATGCGAAGCCGCGCGCAGCGAGCGTGCGCCTGCGGGCGCCACTACGACATCGAGGCATGGGCTGCACTCCCCTTGATCACGCGACTCACGGCCGACGACGTTGCGGCCCTCGTGAGTTCGTGGCCTGCGCACGTGGTCATCGAAGTTCGCGCTTGTGCGAGGTGCAGCCGTCAGTGCTCTCGCCTGGTGGAACGCAACGAGGCCATCGCAGCGTGATGCTGCGCCGACAACCCTGCACGACGCGCGCGAAAACCAGCATTTCGTTGAGGTCCGTGGCTGATTATCCCATGTGCGGGATAGTTCTTCCAGACCGAGGCCTCTAATTCGAAGAACGGGACGATCGTATCCCTAATGCCATGAAGACGGCGCGTGACGGTCGCCTCGGTGGCGCCCGAACGCGAAGCCATCCACCGGCTCGAGACGGGCGGGATCCTGGTCGGCGATCGCGTCGATATCGAGCTCGATGTCCAGGGCGTCAGGGCCGCCGCCCAGAGCGCCGTGTGAGGGGCGCTTCCAAACCGACACCAGTGTTCTCAACGAAACGAGGAACCATCATGAATGCCATCGCTCGAAAGCTTCCCACCGTTGCGCGCATCGGCCTTGGGCTCCTGTTTGCCCTCATGGGCCTCAACAAGCTTGTCCCGTTCTTGCCGCAGCCGCCGATCTCGGGGCCGCCTGCGGAGTTCTTCGGTGCGCTCATGGCGACGGGCTACATGCTCCCGCTCCTCGCGGTCACCGAGGTCGTCTCCGGCCTCATGCTCCTGTCGGGGAGATTCGTTCCGCTCGCGTTGACGCTGCTCGCGCCGGTGATCGTGAACATCGTTGGCTTTCACGTCTTCCTGGCGCATGGCGGCTTCGCTGTTCCGCTGATGGTGCTCGGTCTCGAGGTTTACCTCGCTTGGGCACACCGTGACGCGTTCGCCCCCATGCTTCGTATGCAAGGCCTGCCGCGCGCGGCGAAGGCCCGTGTCGGGGAACGAGAGGATCTCTTCGTTGCGGAGGCGCGCTGAGGAGAACAATCGCGGCCTTCGAGCTGGACTCGGGGGCCTGCATCACCCGCCCGGCGGTGAGCCGGACCGAACAACCCACAATCATCGAAGGAGAGAGTCATGTTGGCACACCAAATTGAAACTCCCGTTCGCGAAGTCCTGTACCGAACGCGCGGACACACGCGTGGCCCCATCACGCGGCTCGTGAGCCCGTCGGACCTTGGCGAGCTCATGAAGCCCTTCGTCTTCCTCGATCTGGCCGTATTCGAGGGCAACGAGCGGATTCCGATGGACCAACTCTGGCATCCGCACTCCGGCATCGCGACAGTAACCGTGATTCTCGACGGTGCCGTACGTGTCGCCGAGACGACAGGCACGGACGAAGTCCTCCCAGCTGGGAGCATCGAGTGGATGCGTGCAGGAAACGGTGTGTGGCACACCGGACAAGCGCAACCCGGAGACGTGAAGGTGTTCCAGCTCTGGGTCGCTCTTCCCCCCGAGCTCGAAAACGGCCCCAGTCAGAGTCACTACGTCATGCCCGACGAGGTACCGACCGACGGCCGCGTCCGCGTGATCCTCGGAACCTACGACGGCATGACGAGTCCCATCGCGGCGCCGCCGATGATGACGTACCTCGTCGTGAGACTTCTGGACGGCGAGCGCTGGACGTTCACTCCGCCGAAGGGCCACGACGTGGCCTGGGTCGCTGTCGGCGACGGCGCCTTGCGGACAGTGAGGGCCGACATTCCAAGCGGGGAGGTCGCTGTCTTCGCCAAAGGTTCGGAGCCGATCGATTTCATCGCCGACGGACCTACGCGCTTCGTGCTCGGCTCGGCGCGAAAGCATCCGCACGATCTCGTCCTTGGGTACTACTCCGTGCACACGAGCGGGGAAGCACTCGAAGAGGGCGAGACCGAGATCCGGCGCATCGGTGCGGAGCTCGAGGCGAACGGGACCCTGCGCCGTCGGGTCCGCATCTGAGCCGAATCCCCGCAGCGACTTCACACTCCGCACATCGAGCGCGCAAACGAGACAGTCGAGGCTGATATCCGGTCGGCCGCCACCCGCAAGACAAGAGGAGATTTGTCATGAGAGGTCTGAAGAACAAGATCGCCATCATCGCCGGCGCTGCGCCGGGAAACATCGGCGGAGCGACCGCCGTGCGGCTCGCTCAGGAGGGGGCGACCGTGGTGGTCGCCGATCTGAACGAATCGGCTGCCCGGCTCATCGCCGACGAGATCCGCGCCGGCGGCTGGAAGGCGACTTCGCGACGACTCGATATCACCGACGAGACGTCGTACAAGGACCTCGTCGACTTCACGGTCAACGAGCACGGGCGGCTAGATGGCTTGTTCAACGTGGCCGCCGATCTCTCCCAGAACACCGTCGGACGTGACAGCGACGTCATGACGGTACCGATCGACGTGTGGCGACACACGATCGACGTGACGCTCACCGGGTACATGCACGGCGTCCGGCACGCCCTGCCCATCATGATCAAGCAGGGGGGTGGTGCCATCGTCAACACGATGTCGACGGCGGTTTGGATGGGCGAGGCTCGACGCGTTGCCTATCAATCCGCGAAGGCCGCGCTCTACGGGCTCACCCGCCACACCGCCACCCTCGGAGGCAAGCATGGCGTCCGCTGCAACTCCGTCGCTCCCGGGGTGATCCTCACGCGCGCCGCGCTCGAGGCCACCACCCAGGAATATCGCACCGAGATCCTCGCGTCGGTGCGGTCCCCGCGACTCGGCGTCCCCGAGGACCTGGCGGCGATGGTGGCCTTCCTCTTCTCCGACGACGGCGCCTACGTGAACGGCCAGACGATCGTCGTCGACGGCGGAGCCAACTTTACCTGAGGGAACGACCATGCTCGGGTCGGAGGAACCGAGGCGCCTCGCACGAGCACCCGACCAAAGGCGGGTGCCGACCAAAGGCGGGTACCGCAGCACTCTCGCGTACCGTACGGTCCTCGAGTCGCTGCCGAGGTACTGCGCCCCGGCACTCACAGGAGAAGAACGATGAAGAATCCGATTTGGGACTCGAAGGACTGCGCGCTCGTGCTGATTGAGTATCAGCCCGGCGTCTTGGACTTTGTCTACGGCAAGGACAAGAAAGTCATCGAGCTCAACGCGCGCACGCTGGCCACAATGGCTCGCCGGATGGAGATCCCCGTCGTCCTCAGCACCGTCGCGGTCAAGATGGGAGTCGATCAACCGACGATCCCCTCGCTCAAGGCGGAGTTGCCCCACGTGAACGAGATCGACCGTACGTCGATGAATGCGTGGGAGGACGAGGCGTTCGTCGCCGCAGTCAAGGCAACGGGCCGCAAGAAGCTCGTGATGGGGGGGATCGTCACGTCGACGTGCCTGACCTTTCCGGCGGTGCACGCCCTCTCGGAAGGCTACGAGGTGACCTTCGTCGAGGACGCCGTGGGCGACCGTTCGAAGGAAGAGCACGACATGGCCGTGATGAGGCTGATCCAGGCGGGCGCCGTTCCCAACGACACGGTCGCGATCATCACCGAGTGGTTCCGCGATTGGGCGTCGCCCCTCGCTCAGCACGCGCGGGAAGTCTTCCCGGAGTACCTGGTCGAGATCAACACGATCAAGGGGCACCCGCTGCCCCGTGGGCAAGGAAAAACCAGAAGGTGGCCTGAATCACGCCGCACGAGTTGCTCGCCAGCGCGCCGCGGCCTTCCCTGTGTTGCAGGTTCGCAGGTTCGCAGGTTCGCAGGTTCGCAGGTTCGCAGGGGCGCCCGCGTGCGCGCGGTTCGCGCTGCTGCTTCAGTCGCCGCGAGCGGGAGCTCGTTCAATCCATCGAAGCAAGAATGCCAACCTTCATCGAAGAAGTTTCCACCATGACGTCACTCAAGAAAGTGCTCTACACTGCCAGGGCCCACACCAGGGGAGGCCGCGAGGGCGCCTCTCGCACCGACGACGGACGCCTGTCCGTTACGTTGTCGCCGCCGGGCACGGCGGGAAACGGCACCAACCCGGAGCAGCTGTTCGCCGTGGGCTGGTCGGCGTGTTTCCTGAGCGCCATGCAGCTCGTCGCCAGGAAGATGAAGGTCGCCTTCCCGGCGGACACCGCCGACGACGTCGAAGTCGACCTGTGTCTGACGGGCGACGCCTTCTCCCTTCAAGCGCGTCATACGGTCCGTCTGCCCGGCGTGGAGCCGGACATTGCGCGAGCCATTGTAGATGCCGCACACCAGACGTGCCCGTACTCCAAGGCGACGCACGGCAACATCGAGGTCGTCACGAACGTAATCACGTGATCGGAATGAGCCCTTCGAAGTCGCTCGTGTCGTCGAATGGAGACGAACGCATGGATCAGATACCTCGGCGCCGCGAAGTTCCGCGTGGGAACTCGAAAGGCACGGCGGTCGTGACTGGCGCTTCCTCTGGGATCGGGCGCGTCTACGCCGAACGGCTGGCACGCCGCGGTCACGATCTCATCCTCGTGGCGCGCGACCGACCGCAACTCGAAGCTCTTGCCATTCGGCTTGCTCACGAGACGGGACGCTGCATCGAGACCGAGACCGCCGACCTGAGCGACAAGGGCGATCTCACCCGGATCGAGGCCTTGCTGAGCAGTGACCCGAAGGTATCGCTGCTCGTCAACAACGCCGGCGTGGGAGCACCGGCCTCGTTGCTCGACTCGGACGCCGGGGAGCTCGCGCGGATGGTCGACGTCAACGTCACGGCGGTGATGCGGCTGACGCGCGCGCTCCTACCGCAGTTCCTGAGCCGAGGATCGGGTGCGTTCATCAACATTGGCTCGATCCTGGGCATCGCGCCCGAAGTGGAGAATGCTGTCTACGGGGGCACCAAGGCGTTCGTCTTGGCCTTCAGCCTCGCGCTGCACAAGGAGTTTGCGCAGCGCGGAATCCACTTCCAAGCCGTGCTGCCGCGGCAGAACAACATGGGCGCAAACGACCTCGTCGATGCGGCACTGATCGGGTTCGACGGGGGCGAGGTGGTGACCATTCCATCGCTACCCGATGTGTCCGATTGGGAAGGGGATGAGGTGGCACGCCAGCACCGCATGCCGAACCGGTCGCTCCGGGGGCCAGGGGCTCGCTACCGGTCGGCTCCCGCCGACATCGCAGGCACCGCCTCGAAGCCCCATGGGCGCGAGCCGGAGGAGTCTGCTCATCTCTGAAGAAGTCAATCATTGGCGGCGCAAGTTCATGCTTACGCTGGTTACTCTCGAGAAGCGCTGCCGCCCGCCCTCGCCCGAAGAAATGGCGCAGCACGACTTCTGTTCTCGGCGCTGGGGTCGAGAGAACGGGGGGTAGCCATTTGACCCCGCGGGCAACGGGATGACCCACCTGCTCTCGGCGTTGGCGCATCATCACGCATGTGCCGCGGGATTTCCCCTCGGCACGAAGCGTGCTCAGCCGACCCGCACCATGAGCAAACGAGCACTCTTCCAGCGAGCTGAGAGGTCCTCCCAATGATCAGCACTACGCCGCCGGTCGTCATCGCGACAATCCGGTTCATGGTGGACGAGCTCGAACGCTGTCGAATTCGCGATCCCCTCGTTCTTCCGCATCTCGAGGCTCAGCTCGCAGACGAGTTCGAGCTCCTCGCGCGGGCACTTCGAACGCCCGCGACGACTCGGCAAGAGCATTGCCCGAGCATTCCGAGTGCGTGGGTAAGAATCTGACCCGATGGGCTAGATTTTCTACCAGTCTGAAGCCACCCGAAAATCGGATTGCGGGTGCTTGCGGCGATTCGGCGTATCGGGTGCGTGACTAGCTCTAGAGTTGCGGCAAGAAGAGGGACTGAGCCTTGGGAAAACAAGAGGAGTGCTGGCAGCGCATCGTCGAGGCCCTGCCTCAGGTGGTGTGGACGACGACGACAGCCGGAATCACAGACTACTTCAGTCCTCGAATGTCCGCCTTCACTGGCTTGGCGGCGGACGCTCTCCTCGGATGGGGCTGGCTCGAAGCCCTTCATCCGGACGACCGTGCATCGTCCAAGGAGAGCTTTGCCCGATTCATCGCCGATGGGAGCGAGTTTCGAACCGAGTATCGCTTGCGCAGATTCGACGGCGAGTACCGATGGTTCTCCTGTCACGGGACACCTCTTCGCGACGACACCGCCGAGATCGTCCACTGGGTCGGAACGTCGGTCGACGTGACCGACCACAAGCTCGCGGAAGAGGACGCGAAGCGACGACTCGAGACCACGCAGCACAGGCTTCGCGACCGTGAAGACCGTTTCCGCGCGACGTTCGAGAACGCGGCAGTCGGCATGGCCGTTAGCGGCCCCGGAGGCCGTTTCGTCGAGTGCAACCAGAAGCTTTGCGACATCCTTGGCTACTCGCACGACGAGATCATCGGTCGGCGCTTCACGGAATTCGGCGTCCCAGACGAACAGACGCTGGAGCTGGAGCGCCATGCGGCGTTCCTCCGAGGCGAGCTCACGACCTTCTCCCGAGACAAGCGATACATCCGGAAGGACGGCACCATTCTTTGGGCGAGCGTCTCGGTATCTGCGCTTGGTCGCGATGAGGACGGGAAGCCGAGCGACGTCCTCGCCATCCTCCAGGACATTTCGGCCCGCAAGGCGCTCGAGGAGGATCTCCAGCGCACCAAAGACCTTCTCGAGCTCGGCGTGCGGGGGTCGAAAGTCGCCATCTTCGACTTCGACATGCCGGACGGCAACATCGTGACCGCGCGCCAGACGATGGTCAACGTGTGGGAGACGCTCGGCTACGACCCAGCCAGTACGCCGGTGGAGTTCGTTCCCGGAGCGATCCTCGCGATCCATCCCGACGATCTCGGGCGCGTTCAAGCTGCGATTCACGAGTACTTGGCGAGCGGAAAGGGGGACTTCGAAGCCGAGTATCGGTGCAAGCATCGAGACGGCTCTGTAGTCTGGCGCATCGCGCGGGGTATGGCGTTCTGGGCGCCTGACGGCACGCCGACGCGTTTCATCGGCAGCTTCTTCGACGTCACCGACCGGAAGCGGATCGAGGAGCGGCTCCGAGAGAGCGAGCAGCGCTGGCGAAACCTCGCCGATACGCTACCGCAGTTCGTGTTCACGACGGGACCGGACGGTTTGGTGGACTATTTCAGCTCGCGCACGATGGAATACACCGGCCAGCCGATGAGCGAGCTCGTTGGTGCGAAATGGGCGAGCTTCATTCACCCTGACGACATCGGATACACGACGAAGGCTTGGCAGGAGGCCGTCGAGCAGCGGCGTCCGCACGAGATTCAGCATCGGATCCGCCGCAGGGACGGAGAGTATCGATGGTTCACGACACGGGCCGAAGTCATCCGCGATACTACAGGCCGGGTCTACAAGTGGTATGGCACGTGCACGGACGTTACGAACTTCAAAGCGCTCGAAAGCGAGCTGCGGCACGCAAACGAGCGATTGGATCTGGCAATTCGCAGCTCGAATTTGAGCATTTGGGAATACGACATTCCGGACGGCAACATCGCGCATGCTCGTGAGACCCTGACCAACGTGTGGGAGTCGCTCGGCTACGATCCCGCCGACGCGCCGCCCGCGGTGGCGATGGTCATTCACCCCGACGACCGCGCGCGCGTGGAAGACGAGATTCGCGCGTACTTGGCCGGCGAAATCGCGACGTTCGAAACGGAGCATCGCATAAGGCACCGCGACGGATTCTATCGTTGGACCCTCGGCCGTGGGGTCGCGTTCCGCGATCCCGCGGACGACGCCAAGGTGATTCGTTTCGTTGGCACCGGCGTCGACATTACGGACATCAAGCGCATCGAAGAGGACCTGCATCGCGCGCGTGAATCGGCGGAGGCCGCCAACCGAGCGAAGGACGAGTTCTTGGCCAACGTCAGTCACGAAATTCGGACGCCGATGAACGCGATCCTCGGCATGACCGAGTTGGCGCTCGACTCCGCGCGGACCGAGCAACAGAAGCAGCTCTTGTCGACCGTCAAGTCCGCGGCAAGAAACCTCCTCGGCATCATCAACGACCTGCTCGACTTCTCGAAGATCGCCGCGGGCAAGCTCGCCCTCGATGAGGTCGATTTCTGGGTGCGTGCCGAAATAGGCGACACGCTGCGCGCCCTCGCCGCGCGCGCGCATCGGAAGGGACTCGAGCTCATATGTCACGTCCACCCGGACGTCCCCGATGCGCTCTACGGCGACGCCGGTCGAGTGCGCCAAGTGCTCATGAACCTCGTCGGCAACGCCATCAAGTTCACGGCCCAAGGAGAGGTCGTGGTCGAGGTAGCGATCGACCCCGAGCGTTCGTCGACGGATCCTCGCAAGGACGTGGTCTCTCTGTCCTTCGAGATCCGCGACACGGGCATCGGCATCGCGCAGGACAAGCAGGTGGCCATCTTTCGGGCCTTCGAACAGGCGGACGCGTCGACGACTCGCCGCTATGGCGGCACGGGGCTGGGATTGACGATCTCCGCACAGATCGCTGCGCTCATGGGCGGGGTGATCACGGTAGAGAGCGAGCTTGGGCGAGGCAGCACGTTCACGTTCACGGCGCGCTTCGCGCGATCGCAGCAAACCGAGCAGCCCAGCATGGCGTCGCCCCGGATCCTCGAGGGCCTCGAGGTTCTCATCATCGACGACAACGAGACGAACCGCGGGATCCTCCTGGAGTGGTTCAAGAACTGGCGAATGCAGCCGACCGCCGTTGGTGATGCCAAGGCGGCATTCCGAGAGCTTTCGCAGGGGGAGAAGCGCGGCAGGCCGTACTCGCTCGTCCTCCTCGACGGACGCCTGCCGGATGTCGACGGCATCACGTTGGCGGAGCAGATTGCGGCTCAGTATGGATCCTCCAAGCGTCTCATCTTGTTGAGCTCGGACGACAACCCTCTTCTCGCGGCGCGCGCAAAAGAGGTGGGGATCCGCGCGTACCTCCTCAAGCCGACGCAGCAATCGGCCTTGCTCGAGACGATTTGGGTCGTCATGAGCACCACGACCCGCAAAGCCGCGGGAGGCCTCGTGAGCGAAGGGGAATCGAAAGACGCGGCGGCGGGTTCGCAGGTGGTGTCCACCCCGCTACGAATTTTGGTCGCCGAAGACAACGAGCTCAACGCCGCACTCTTGGAGACGCTCTTGCGCAAGCGAGGGCACCGGGCCCAATTCGCGGAGGACGGAAGCGTGGCTCTGAAGCGCGCCCAGGAGTCGAAGTTCGATCTCGTGCTCCTCGACCTACACATGCCCGAGATGGACGGCTTCGAGGTGGTGCGAGCCATTCGCGAGCGCGAGCGCAGCACCGGGAAGCATCTCCCCATCATCGCCCTCACCGCTCGTTCGTCGAATCGTGATCGCGATCGATGCCTTGCGGCCGGTATGGACGACTTTCTACCGAAGCCTATCGAGGCAGAGGCGCTGTGGGCCGCGCTCGCCCGCATCACGACGCAGTTTTCTCCAACGACAGCCCGCGAGTCGCGATTGCTCGACCCGCGCGCCATCTTGCGTGCATGCGCGGGTGACCCTGACGTCTTCGACCGACTCCGCGAGGTGTTCCGCAAGGCCCTCCCCAATCACCTGGCGCGCGTCCGAGCGCCGCTTCTCGAGCACGACCTTCCACGCCTCGCCGAGGCCGCGCACAAGCTCTATGGAACGCTCGGCGCGTTCTCGACGATCGCCGGTGCATTGGCGCTGACCGTCGAGGATGCAGCCAAGCGCGAGGACTCCGAGAGGTGCTCGGATCTCGTCGACCAGCTCGACGCCATGTGCGCCGAGCTTTTGGAAGACACGCGTGGGCTCACGATGGACGATCTCCGCTTGTAGTGGACTATCGGTGATGTCGGCGGCGTGGATCACGCGTGCGGTCGCACCATCCCTCGCATGGGACAGCGCGCCGTTCTCAGAGCTCGGATGCGGGCGGCACGGTCCGTGTGCCTACTCGCGGATGCCAGTTCCGCTCGCCGGAGTAACGTCACTCGACGGAGTCGTCTTCGTCGGATGACACGAGATGCGTGACGTGAATGCCGAGCCCACGGAGTTTCGAGCGCATCGTCTGACGAGCAATGCCGAGGATTCGCGCGGCTTGGCGATGATTGCCCTTCGTGAACTCGAGGACGCGGGGCAGGAGCACCTTGTCGAGCTCGCGATGCGTCGTGAGATAGAGGTCCGTCGCCGTCGCCGTGAGCTCTCGACTGATGAAGGCGTCGATGTCCAGGCCTCCGCTCGGCGGGACGGAGCGAGGTGCCGCAACACCGAGCTCGGGGAGGAAATTCGGGAGCAGCACGTTGCCGCTCGCGCGGAGGAGCGCCTGTTTCACGACGCTCTGGAGCTCTCGAACATTGCCCGGCCACGAATAGGCGCGGAGACGATCGAGCGCCTCGGGCGCAACAGCACGCACGTCCTTCCCGAACTCGCGGCTCGCGCGCGCGAGAAAGTGACGCGTGAGGACTGCGAGATCTTCACCACGTTCGCGAAGCGGCGGGAGATGGACCGTGCAGACGGCGAGGCGATAGTAGAGGTCCGAACGGAACTTGCCCTCTGCCGCCAGCGCGCGCAGATCGCGGTGCGTCGCCGCGATGATGCGCACGTCCGTGCGAACGGTCTCGTTGCCTCCGACACGCTCGAACGTCTGTTCCTGCAGCAGTCGTAGAATCTTGGCCTGAAGGGCCAGCGGCATGTCGCCGATCTCGTCGAGCATGATCGTGCCGCCGCTGCACTGCTCGAACTTCCCCACGCGGCGCCGGTCCGCGCCGGTGAATGCACCCTTCTCGTGGCCGAACAGCTCGCTCTCGAGCAGGCTCTCGGGGATCGCGGCGCAGTTCAAGGCCAAGAACGGCGCCCTGGCTCGCGCGCTGTGCTGGTAGACAGCGCGCGCCGCGAGCTCCTTGCCCGTCCCGCTCTCGCCGCTGATCAACACCGGCACGTCTTGCGCGGCCACGCGACCGATCGCCTTGAACGCTTCGAGCATCGTCCTGCTCGTTCCGACGAAGGCACTGTCTGAACCGTCGTCCCAGCTCTCGCCACGTAGCACCACGGGCGATTGCATGCGCTCGGCGACCTCCAACGCTTCGCCGACGACGTCGTCGAGTTGCTGCAGATCGAGCGGCTTGTGCAGGTAGTTGAACGCGCCCTGCTTCATCGCTTCGATCGCGGTGTCCGCAGTCGTCGCTGAAGTGATGAAGATGACGGGAATGCGGGCATCGATCGCTCGGATCTGCTCGTACACCGCCAGCCCTGATTGATCGGGCAGACGAAGGTCGAGCAGGATGACGTCGGGCGGTGCCGTTCTCACTTGCTCGATGCCCGCTGCGCCGGTGGCGACCGGAATGACCTTGTGCTCCGGAGCAGGAAACGATTGACGGACCTGTTCCAATACGAACTCCAGGTCGTCGTCGATCAAGAGAACGTACGCCATGCGATGGCGTGAATCTTACGCGGGAAGTCGTCGTCCCCGGGCGGTTTTCGCTTGCCGGTAGAGCTCGGCACTTCCCAGACGACGAACGGCGGATGGGAACACGATCTTCCCGCTTGGTCAGTTTCGTGCCCGCGCTTGCCCATGCTCGCCGCCAGCGACCGCTCGGCCGCGAAGCCGTCTGTCCCGGGAAAACCGATGGAAGCGATGCGTGTGCTCGTGCTGGCACGACTCGCGCAAAGGCCGACGTCGCCAACTTCGCTCGGAGACATGAAATGAACCGCACACGCACGCTCGGCGCCATTGGCCTCCTCGCTCTCGCTTCGGCTTGCGCGCCATCGCTTCCTGCGTCGACCACCGTAGGCACGTCCGCGCAAGGCGCCGGAGCCAGGACCGAGGCCCGGAACGAACGCCCTCGCGATACCAAGGCCATCCGTCCGTTCCGCGCCAACGTTCAAGAGGACGTGCTCGTCGATCTGCGTCGGCGCTTGGCGGCGACGCGATGGCCCGATCGAGAGACCGTCGACGACCGCTCGCAAGGCGCGCGACTCGCGAAGGTTCAAGCGCTCGTGCAGTACTGGAGCACGGGCTACGACTGGCGAAAGGCCGAGGCGAAGCTGAATACCTACCCTCAATTCGTGACGGAGATTGACGGGCTCGATATCCACTTCTTGCACATCCGTTCTCGTCATCCGAACGCCATGCCGCTCATCATGACGCACGGCTGGCCAGGCTCGGTCTTCGAGCTCCTCAAGGTGATCGGTCCGCTCACCGATCCCACGGCGCACGGCGGACGCGCAGAGGATGCGTTCGATCTCATCATTCCCTCGATGCCGGGCTACGGCTTCTCCGGCAAGCCGCGGACGACCGGTTGGGGCCCCGACCGAATCGGCCGGGCGTGGCATGAGCTGATGGGGCGGCTCGGATACACGCGATACGTGGCCCAGGGCGGTGACTGGGGTTCGGTCATCGCGGACAAGATGGCGCGACAGGCGCCGCCCGGACTCTTGGGCATCCACGTCAACATGCCCGCGACCGTTCCGCCGGAAATCGCGAAGGCCCTCACGAACGGCGAACCGCCGCCGCCGGGACTCTCCGAGGCGGAGAAGACCGCGTACGCAGGGATGGACGCTCTCTACAAGAGAGGAGGCGGCTACGCCGGCATCATGGTGACCCGTCCGCAAACGATCGGCTACAGCTTCGCGGATTCTCCCGTCGGGCTTGCTGCTTGGTTTTACGACAAGTTCGCTGATTGGACGTACACGGGCGGAGAGCCCGAGCGCGCGCTCACGCGAGACGAGATGCTCGACGACATCACTCTCTACTGGGTGACGAACACCGGCACGTCGGGCGCTCAGCTCTACTGGGAGAACAACGCCAACAACTTCAACGCAGTCGACATTTCCATCCCTGCTGCGGTGACGGTGTTTCCGGGCGAGATCTACCGCGCGCCGCGTAGCTGGACCGAGCGCAGCTATCACAAGTTGATCTACTGGAACGCAGTCGACAAGGGCGGCCACTTCGCCGCGTGGGAGCAGCCCGAGCTCTTCAGCTCCGAGATCCGGGCCGCGTTCCGATCGCTTCGCTGAGAGCTCCCATGAACGCGAGACCACTGCGTCCTTCGATAACGCGGATCGGTCGGCATCGTGATCGGATGGGTGAGAATATGCCGAATGTCGCGCTGCTGACCTATCCCGACTCAGGGCATGGTTCGCTGTTTCAATAGTACGCCCACTTTGCGCGGAAGGGCGCCGACTTCCTCGCTTCTGACTCTACGTTCGCTTCGTATTGAGATCATATTTTAGTGATTTGATTTTTGCCTGATCGCAAACACATCTCTGTGGAGGCACCCTTGACGACGAGTCGCTCTACCTATCGTGCAATGCAGGTCGTTCGGCCTGGCAAGCTGGAAATGACCGAGAAGCCCCTTCTCCCTCCCCCCGCGGGGCATGTCCGTATACGCGTTGAAGCGTGCGGAGTCTGCCATTCGGATGCGGCTACCGTCGAGGGAATGTTCCCGATCCAGTGGCCGCGAGTCCCGGGACATGAGGCGGTTGGTCGTATCGACGCACTCGGTGAGGGCGTCGAGGGATGGGCCCTCGGGCAGCGAGTTGGTGTGGGGTTCCTCGGGGGCAGCTGCGGCCATTGCATCCCGTGTCGCAGCGGTGACCTCGTGAGCTGCCAGAACCAGGCCTATGTCGGAGTTCAGCACGATGGCGGTTATGCCGAGTTCATGTTTGCCAAAGCCACCGGGCTCATTTCGGTGCCGGACGCGTTGTCCTCAGCTGACGCCGCACCGTTGCTCTGCGCCGGTCTGACGACGTTCAGCGCTCTGCGCAACTCACCTGCGAAGGCGGGCGACCTCGTCGCCGTGCTGGGCATCGGTGGGCTCGGGCACCTCGGCATTCAGTACGCCCGGCACATGGGACTCGAGGTCGCCGCCATCGGCCGAGGCGCCGACAAAGCGGAGCTGGCGAAGAAGCTTGGAGCGCATCACTACATCGATAGCGCGACGGCGGAGCCCGCAAATGCGTTGCAGGCGCTGGGCGGGGCGGCGGTCGTGTTCGCCACCGCGTCCGCTGGGAAAGCTGCGGCGGATACGGTGAAGGGCTTGCGACCTCGTGGCGTCGTCATCGCTCTCGGCGCGACACCGGAGCCTATCGAGGTCCCATCACTCGACCTGGTACTCGCCAGCAGGAGCGTCGCGGGGGCCCTCACCGGCAACCCTGCGACGGGGGACGCGACCCTGAAGTTCAGCGTCCTGACCGGAATCGCGGCGATGATCGAGACGATGCCCTCGAGAGAGCCGCCGAAGCGTACGCAAAGATGATGTCCGGCAAAGCGCGGTTCCGCATGGTCCTCACCATGACGTGACCGGCGACGAGTTCGGAGACGATTGCTCGTTTTGAGATGGGGCCCAGATGACGACATTCAAAGATTTGTTCGAGGCCCAAAAGGCCTATTTTGGTACCAACGTTACGCGTTCCCACGAATGGCGAATCGAACAACTCGACCGGATGGGGCGCATGCTTGCCGAGAACGAGGCACGCTTGCAGCAGGCGGTCGCCGCGGACTTCAAGACCGCCCGACAGGAGTACGTTCTCGAGACCTTCGGGTCCATCGGCGAGGTCGAGTACCAGAAGAGCCAACTCAAGGAGTGGATGGAGCCGACCCCGGCGCCAGTGCCGCGTTTCCTTGCGAAGACGGGGCACAAGGCGGTCGTCTATCGCGAGCCCTACGGTGTGACACTCGTCATCGGGCCATTCAACGGTCCGCTGCTCCTCCTGCTTCGCCCTGCGCTCACAGCTCTGGCGGCCGGAAACACGTGCATTCTGAAGCTGAGCGCCGCAGTTCCTGCGAGCTCCGCGCTGCTCGCCGACCTCGTCCGGCAGTATTTCGATCCGCGCGCGGTCGCCGCGGTGGTCGGCGGTCGTGAGGAGACCACCGAGCTCTTGAAGCTGCCGTTCGACTTCATCTTCTTCACGGGCAGCACGCGCACTGGCAAGGTCGTTGCGCGGGCGGCCGCCGAGAACCTGACGCCTGTTCTCCTCGAGCTTGGCGGCCAGAATCCTGCTTTGGTCGACGAGACTGCCAATATCCCCGACGCCGCGAAGAAGATCGTTTGGGGCGCAATGGCGTGGGCGGACAGTGGTGTACGTCACCGGGCTATGCGTACGTCCACGAGTCCGTCGCAGAGGCTTTCATCGCCGAAGCCAAGAAAGCCCTGCTCGAGCTCTACGGGGAGGACCCAAAGAGCAACTCCGACTATTCGCGAATCATCAGCGCGCGAGAGGTCTCGAGACTTGCGGCGCTCATCGATCCCGCCAAAGTCGTCGCCGGCGGCAAGTCCGATCCTGAAGCCCGTTACCTCGACCCGACGGTCCTCTATCCCGTTTCATGGGAGGACAAGGTCATGGAGGATGAGGTGTTTGGCCCAATTCTGCCGATCCTCACGTACAAGACACTCGATGAAGCGCTGAAGCGCATCGCCGCGACACCGCGGCCGCTCGCTGGTTTCGTGTTCAGTCGAAATCAGCGGACGATCGACCGATTCATCGGCGAGCTGTCCTACGGCGGCGGCGCAGTGAACCAAGTGAACATTCACCTGTTCGTGGAGTCGATGCCGTTCGGGGGAACAGGTACGGCGGGCATGGGCCACTACTACGGGAAGTACGGCTTCGACATGCTCACCCACGCCAAGTCGATGCTCATTTCGCCCCCGACGTCGCGATCGACCATCTCTTCCCACCGTACACGGGGGAGAAGGACGAGGCTCTCAAAGGGTGGTTCGAATACTGAATTTCCTAACACTCACCGCACGATCGAGAGGAACACCATGATTGATTTGTTGAAACTGGCCATCGACGCTCACGGGGGGATGGAACGCTGGAATCGGCTGACGCGGGCTTCTGCCCAGCTCGCGAATGGAGGTGTCCTCTGGCCGATGAAGGGACAGGGGGAATTCGCGAAGCCCACGCGCGTCACCGTCAGCATCCATGAGCAGTGGGCCTCGCACGCGCCGTTCCTGGAACCCAATCTCAGGACGTCGTTTGCACCACATCGCGTGGCCATCGAGACGCTCGACGGTAAGGTCCTCGAGGAGCGCCTCAACCCGCGCGACTCCTTCCAGGGACACACCATGGAGACGCCGTGGGACCGAATCCAGCTCGCATACTTCGCGGGGTATGCGATGTGGACCTATCTGACGAGCCCCTTCTCGTTCGTCATGCCCGGCTTCGACGTCCGCGAGGTCGACGGCTGGAACGAAAACGGCGAGACCTGGCGCGGCCTGCGTGTGAAGTTCCCGCGTACCATCGCAACGCACTCGACGGAGCAGACCTTCTACTTCGGCCGGGACGGGCTCCTCAGGCGCCACGACTACGATGTCGAGGTGGCCAAGGGAGCGAAGGGGGCTCACTACGTCTTCGACTACCAGGAGGTCGCCGGGATCATGGTTCCCATGCGCCGCCGCGTGTACATGCCGGGACCCGATAACAAGCCGATGCCGGAACCGGTCATCGTATCCATAGATCTCAGCGACGTGCGCTTCGAATGAGCCGTGGATTTCGGGGCCCTCGCCCATCGTTCTTTTGGCGCCCCGAAATCCACGGTCGACGCAGGTGGTCGCCGCAGTAGGTCGCGGGAATGGCAGAGACGGCCACGTCCGCTTCGTATCCAGGACCAATAGACAGGCAACAATGGATCCGCCGACGAAGAAGGTGGAAACGCTACGAGCGGACTCGGAGTTCGTCCTATCGCGATGGGGGGAGCGCGACCGCGCTCCAATCCTGATGCTTACGCCAGCCCCCAACCGGCCGGCCGTCGGCAGTCTGAAGCGGCTCGAGCACGAGTACTCCCTGCGCGACCACTTGGACCCGACGTGTGCTGCTCGGCCGGTAGCCCTCGTTCAGGACCAAGGAAGGCCGGCGCTTCTGCTCGATGATCCGGGCGGGCAGGTCCTCTCGAGCCTCATCGGGCGTCCGTGGGAGCTCATCCCCTTCTTGCGCGTCGCCATAGGACTCGCGAGGTGCCTCACTCAGGTTCACGAGCGCGGTGTCATTCACAAAGACATCAAGCCAAGCAACATTCTGACGAACCCAGCGACTGGCGATAGCTGGCTGACGGGGTTCGGCATCGCATCCCGATTGCTACGTGAGCACCGCGCCCCCGAGCCGCCGCAAGTGATCGCCGGAACACTCGCGTACATGGCGCCCGAGCAGACGGGGCGAATGAATCGTTCCGTCGACTCTCGAAGCGATCTGTACTCGCTCGGAGTCACGCTCTACGAGATGCTGGTCGGTGAGCTGCCCTTCGCGGCGTCCGACCCGATGGAATGGGTCTACTGCCAGATCGCGAGGCAACCGCCACTGGCGCATCAGCGCAACTCGCTCGTCCCAGAGCAGGTCGGCGCCGTCGTGGCCAAGCTCCTCGCAAAGCCCGCAGAGAGTCGCTACCAAACCGCCGCCGGCGTGGAGGCGGACCTCCGCCGATGCCTTCGTTCCATGGAGACCAGGGGACGCATCGACTCGTTCCCGCTCGGCGCTGCGGATGTCCCCGACCGACTCTTGATCCCAGAGAAGCTCTATGGTCGGGAACAGGAGATTGCTACGCTGTTGGCGGCGTTCAATCGCGTCGTCACGAGCGGCGAGCTCGAGGTCGTGCTCGTGTCGGGCTACTCGGGCATCGGGAAGTCGTCCGTCGTCAACGAGCTCCACAAGGCTCTCCTATGCGCGCGCGGACTGTATGCATCGGGAAAGTTCGATCAGCACAAACGGGACATCCCGTACACCACGTTGGCGCAAGCTCTCGAGAAGCTCGTGCGGTCGCTCCTGGTGCAGAGCGACGCCGAGGTCGGCCGCTGGCGGAGCGCGCTGACCGTCGCGCTTGGTCCTAATGCGAAGCTGATGACGGACCTCCTTCCGGAGCTCGAACTCGTCATTGGACCCCAGCCCCGTGTCCCAGACCTTCCGCCGGCGGAGGCTCAGAACCGCTTTCAGATGGTCTTTCGCGAGTTCATCGGCGTGTTCGCACGGCCGGAGCATCCCTCGCGTTGTTTCTCGACGACCTCCAGTGGCTCGACGCCGCGACGCTGAAGCTCCTCGAGTCGCTCGTGACGAAGCGTGAGCGCTTGCCTCTCCTGTTGGTGGGTGCCTACCGAACCAACGAAGTTCATCCGGCGCATCCGCTCGCAGCGGCGCTCGATACGATCCGCAAATCGGGGGCTCCCGTGAACGACGTGGTGCTTGCCGCGCTGACTCCCCGCGAGGTAGGGCAACTCGTCTCTGACGCCCTCCGCACCAGCGCGGCTCGAGCGGAGTCACTTGCGCAGCTCGTCTGCGCGAAGACGGCCGGCAATCCGTATTTCACGATCGAGTTTCTGAGCGAGCTGGCGCACGAGAAGGTGCTCACGTTCAGCGCAAGCAGCCAAGGATGGACGTGGGACACCGAACGCATTTTGGCGAAGGGGTACACGAACAACGTCGTCGATCTGATGATCGGGAGAATTAGCCGGTTGCGGCCCAGCACGCAGGATGTCCTGAAGCAGCTGGCTTGCCTGGGCAACCGCACCCGAATCTCGACCCTCGAGCTCGTACGGCCAGACGAAGGAATCCTCGAGACCGAGTTGTGGGACGCGCTCCACTCCGGTGTCGTCCTTCGGTCCGACGACGCGTACGCGTTTCCGCACGATCGCGTCCAGGAGGCCGCCTACTCGCTCATTCCCGAGAGACTTCGCGCCCAAGCCCACTTGCGCATCGGCCGCCTTCTGTTGGCAAGTCTTCCAGAGGGGGCGCCCGGCGAAAGCGTCTTCGATGTGCTCAGTCAATTGAACCGGGCAGTCGATCTCATCGACGATCCGCAGGAGAGAGCGACCCTTCGCCGTCTCAACATCCGCGCTGGGAAGAGAGCAAAGGAGTCCATCGCGTTCCTGAATGCGCGCGACTATCTCGCGCTCGCAGCGACGCTCGACCCGCCCGAGCCGTGGCTCACCGACTACCGCGAGACGTTCGAACTCTACCTGCTACGCGCCGAATGCGAGTTTCTCGTTGGTCGATTCGATGTGGCCGACGAGCTCTTCAAGGTAGTGCTCGAAAACGCAGGCTCCAACGTCGATCGCGCCGCCGCCCATTGCGTGTACCTGCAGCTCCGGCAGGTCGCGGGCAGATATGAAGAAGGGTTCTTGGCGGCCCTCGACGCCCTTCGACTCTTCGACATCGTGCTGCCAGAGTCGGACGCGGACATTCAGGCGGCGATGACTGTCGAGTATGCACGAGTGGCGACTCTTCTCGGCGACCGTACCATCGCAGACGTCGCCGACGCCCCTCGAATCACCGACGTCTCGTATCGCGCTCTCATGGACCTTCTGGTCTACGCGGCGCCCTGCGCGTTCATTGGGAGTCCGCGGCATTTTCCGCTCGTGACCCTCCTGGCGGTGACCCTCTCGCTCCGCCACGGCAACACCGACGTTTCGTGCCGCGCGTACGCCGCCTTCGCCGTGATGCTCGTATCCATGTTCGAGGACATTCCCGCGGCGTACGCCTTCTCCGAGATGGCGCTGCGGCTCAACGAGAAGCTTGGGAAACCTCGTGACCGCGGATCGTTGCTGATGATGCACGGGCACATGGTCGCCGTGTGGAAGCAGCCACTCGCAACGTGTCTCCCCACTCAGGAGAGGGCCTTCTCGACCTGCCTCGAGGTTGGCGACCTCGCGTACGCCGGTTATCTGGCCTTTCTCGGCATCTGGCAACGCTTCGAGAACGGCGACACCCTCGATGGCGTTCTCGAAGAGGCCGCGAAGTTCGCGGCGTTCGCGCGGCAAACGAACAACGATGCCATCTACCAAACCATTTGCTTGGAACAGCAGTTCATCGCGAGCTTGCAGGGCACGACGGACGATCCGCTCGGCATGCAGGATGCTTCGTTCGACGAGGCCGCGAGCATTGCCGTCGTCAGCAAGGCGACGTTCGGCACCGGAATCGCCTTCTACCATGTGATGAAGACGGTTCTCGCCTTCCACCAAGGCCGCTTCGACGAGGCGCTTCGAGCGGCAGATGCGGCCAAGCCCTTCGTCGCGACGATCATGGCCCTGGCGATCGAAGCTACGTACCACTTCTATGAAGGGCTCGCGACGGCAGCGCTGCTATCGAACGCCGTCGCCGACGAGCGCCAGTCGCTCGTGCAGGTGGTCGCGGACAAAGCCTCGAAGTTCGCAAGATGGGCAGCTCTGTGTCCGGCGACCTTCGACGCGCGTCATTCGCTCCTGCTTGCGGAGATCGCACGTGTCGAGGGGCGTCATCTCGAGGCGATGGACCTCTACGAAGCGGCCTGCCGATTGGGGCGTATGCACGGCATTGCCCGGGACGAAGCCATGGCGCTCGAGCTCTCAGGACTGTTTTACGAGGCGCGCGGCCTCGAGACGACCGCGCGGGCGCACTTTCGCGACGCGCGTGATCGGTACGCCCGCTGGGGCGCCAAGAGCAAGGTCCGGGAGCTCGAGGCTCGCCGTCCGTACCTCCGCGAGGGCGGCCAGAGCAGCTCGACGCCCACGATTGGTGCGCAGGTCGAGCACCTCGATCTCGCGACGGTCGTGCGCGTGCTTCAGGCTCTGTCCAGCGAGATCATCCTCGACAAATGGATCGATGTATTGATGACACTCGCGCTCGAGGATGCGGGCGCACGGCGGGGGATTCTACTCGTGCCGAGTGACGCGGGGCTGCGATGCCTCGCAGAAGCGGTAGCGAGCACGACGAGCGTCGCGGTTCGGATCCCGAAGTCGGACGAGGGGGCACCGGCGCTCCCGAGGTCCGTGCTCTCCTACGTCGAACGCACTCACAAGACGGTCGTGCTGGACAACGCTGCCGGAGCATCCGAGTACTCCGCCGATCCGTACGTGGTCGCGAAGCGGAGCCAGTCGATTCTTTGCATGCCGCTGGTCAAACGAGGGGAGCTGGCCGGAGTGCTCTACCTCGAGAACGAGCTTGCGCCGTCCGTCTTCGTACCGCACCGCACCGCGGTGCTCCGTCTCGTCGTCGCACAAGCGGCTGTTTCGCTGGAAAATGCTCGCCTCTATACCGATCTTCAGCGCGAGAACGATGCGCGCAAACGCACCGAGGAAGCCTTGCGGCGGAGCGAGGTGTATTTGGCGGAAGCCCAGCGACTCAGTAAGACGGGAAGCTTCGGTTGGCACCTCGAAAGCGGGAGGCTCGTGTTCTCCGACGAGACCTATCGACTTCTCGGATTCGATCGCTCCTCGAAACCGGTCCTGGAGGACGTGCTCGCACGCGTACATCCCGAGGATGCCGCGTCCGTGCGGGAGACGCTCGATCGCGTCACGCGGGCCGGCGAGGACCTCGATGCTCAACATCGATTCGTCATGGCAGATGGATCCGTAAAGTTCGTCCACGTACTGGGGCGACCCGTGAAGAACGGTTCCGGACCCGCGGAGTACGTCGGGGCCGCCATGGACATCACCGAGCAGCACCACGCCGAGGTAGCGTTGCAGCACGCTCAAGCAGAGCTCGCCCACGTCATGCGCGTGACGGCGCTCGGCGAGCTCGCTGCGTCCATCGCACACGAGGTCAACCAACCGCTCGCTGCGATTTCGGCGAACGGTAGCGCTGGGCTCAACTGGCTCGGCTTCGATCCACCGAGGGTCCAGAATGCCCGCGAGGCGCTTGTCGCGATCGTCGCCGACAGCGAACGGGCCGGGGACATCATCTCCCGCATTCGCCGCCTGCTGTCGCGGTGTCCTTCGGAACGCACAGCCTGCGACGTAAACGCGATCGTCTCTGGCGTGCTGCCGCTCGTTCGTTCCCAGTTCGAGAGAGAGCACGTCGCGCTCGATGCGGAGATGAGGGCCGACGTGCCGACCGTTCTCGGAGACGCCGTGCAGCTCCAGCAAGTCGTCTTGAACTTGCTTCTCAACGCCGCCGACGCTTGCAGGGAGCTCGGACCCGAGCGACGGCGCGTCGCCGTTCGGACGAGCGTCGAACACGGGCGCGGTGCGGCCTGGGTAGCGTTGGTGGTGACGGATACGGGCAAGGGGATCGACCCTGCAACCGCGGGGCGTATCTTCGAGGCGTTCTACACCACGAAGCCGGAGGGGCTGGGCATGGGGTTGTCGATCAGTCGTTCCATCGCGCTTCGTCATGGCGGACAGCTCACGATGGCTCCCAATCCAGACTACGGCGTCACTCTGTCCTTGAGACTCCCAGCCCAAGCATGATGAGCGAAGTGGCAACCGTCATCGTCGTGGACGACGATGCGTCCGTTCGCGAGTCGCTTCGAGCGCTTCTGACGTCGCTCGGCCATTCCGTACAGATCTTCGCCGACGCGCAGACATTTCTCGAAAGCAAATACCGCGATCGCCCGGGATGTTTGATCCTGGACGTCGAACTCCCCGGCGTGAGCGGGCTCGACGTGCAGAGGCGGCTCGCCGAGCTCGGATCCGTACTGCCGATCATCTTCCTGACGGGGCAGGGCGACATCCCGATGTCGGTGCGAGCGATCAAGGCCGGCGCGATGGAATTCCTCACGAAACCGTTCAAAGCGGAGCAACTTGCCGTTGCCATTCGGGCGGCGCTCACGGCCGACCATGCTGCGCGGAGCGAGCGCGCCGAGCTCGCGGAGCTGCGGAGACGCTACGACTCGCTGACGCCTCGCGAGCGTGAGGTGATGGACGGCGTCCTCGCGGGAATGCTGAACAAGCAGATTGCAGCCGAGTTGGGGAAGACCGAGGGCACGGTCAAGGAGCAGCGGGCTCACGTCATGTCGAAAATGCAAGCCGGTTCCCTGCCCGAGCTGGTGGGCTTTGCGACGCGTCTCGGTCTGATGGAGCGGTTCCTGGCACGACCCAAATAGGGAGCGGCTTCCCTTTCGTCATTCGAACTGCAGTCGGGAACGACGACGAGCGGAACGCTTCCCGAGCCAACAGGCGCTCACCCTACGTTGGTCGGGACCCGACGAAGGGCGGGTACGTTCGCGAGTGTGGCTCGGCTAGTAGATCTCTTATGACACGGACGAAGCAGATTCGGACCATGCCCGCCGCTCCAACATCGCTATCGGCGAGTGCGGCACGTGCGCACGCCATGAAGAATTGCCTTGGCGTCATTTCAGCGGTGAATTGGCTCATGAGGCGTGAGCTGAGCGAGGTCGCGCGGGAGCGGCTCGCGCGCTCGCAAGATGCGGTGCAAAGGATGCTCGCGCTGCTGGACGAGGATCTCGCTCCGCAGGTTCGCACGCAGGAGCTCGCCGACACCGCGTTCGCCACTGCCGAGGACATCGTTCGTGTCGTGGTTGCCCGCGTTGAAGACCGAGCCGAGGCGGGTCAAGTCGAACTCTTCGTGCAGACCGGCCAGGGGGGCGTTACGGGCGACATCGGCGAGCTGGTAGAGGCATTGGCAAATGTCGTTCTGAACGCCATCGAGGCAACGCCGCCAGGCGGGGCGGTGTTTGTGGCGACGTACGAGGGGCGCGACGAGTCGCAGCACTGGACCGTGCAGGATACGGGGCCGGGGATGCCACAGACGGTGCTGCGCCGTGTCGGCACGCCATTCTTCTCGAACCGCGTTGGAGGTTCTGGGATAGGCACTGCTCTTGTTCGGGAGGTCATCGAGCGACGCGGTGGCGACTATTCGATCGAGTCGAAGTTGGGGTCTGGAACGTTCGTATCGATACGGCTCCCGCGCGCGACTACGAAGACGAAGCGCGACACGGCCTCGCCGGAGTCCAAGGAAAACGCTGCGTGAGGCGCGCTCCTCCACCCCCTCGCAGCTTCCGACCGTCTTCCCAACCGGGCGCGGCGAGAAAGCGATCGAGGCCGGCGACTCGCTGGCGGAGCTCGTTCGGATGGGTCGGGGACGCTACCAAAGTCGGGTGTGAGTTTGCCTCCGGGGGACGTACGGTGAGCACATGGCTGGTGGCGAGTCACACGTCGGACTTGTCGGGGTCGTCGACGACGATGCATCGGTCGTTCGTTCGATCAAGAACCTGCTCGAGTCGTCCGGGCTTCGGGTAGCGACATTTGGGTCGGCGGAGGCTTTCCTCGATTCCAACCATCGTGCGGAGACGGATTGCCTGATCCTCGATCTGCACATGCCAGGAATGGGCGGTGTCGAGCTTTTCACACGAATTGCGGCCAACGAGCGGCCGATCCCCGTCATCATCCTCACCGCGGTTACGAACGATGACGAGCGGGAGCGCCTGCTCCGGCAGGGAGCGAAAGCGCTTTTCATGAAACCGTTCCGAGCACCCGACATGCTCCTTGCCGTGAGGGCAGCCCTCGGTACGCGGCAGCCGTAGGCGTGTTCGAGGCCATTGCGGCGTCGTAGCGTGCAATCACGACCCGGCAGCGGTAGAAGAGTCGCCATGGCGCTCTCTCCGGTGGATCTCGAAGCGTACCTGTCTCGCGTCGGATACCGCGGCTCGAAGGAGCCGACGCTCGCCACGCTCCACGCGCTGACCGCGGCACACACGCGGTCGATCCCCTTCGAGAACCTCGACGTGCTTCTGGGCCGGCCCATCCGGCTGGAGCCCGACGCGGTTCTCCAGAAGCTCGTGCACGAGCGCCGCGGCGGCTATTGCTTCGAGCAGAACGGGCTCTTTCTCGAGGTCCTCGCGACGCTCGGATTCCAGGTCGCGCCGCTGAGTGCGCGCGTTCGGCTGCAGAGGCCGCGCGACTTCGTTCCCGCACGCACCCACCTCTTCGTGCGCGTCGAGCTCGACGGCGAGAGCTGGCTCACGGACGTCGGCGTCGGCGGCGTTTCACTCACCTCCGCGATTCGCTTGCAGACGGATATCGAGCAGCCGACGCCGCACGAGCCTCGACGGATCATCCGCGACGGGGCCCTGTGGTTCCACCAGGTTCGCTTCGGCGACGAGTGGAACGACGTTTACGACTTCACGCTCGAAGAGATGCCGCACATCGATCGTGAAGTCGCCAATTGGTATACGAGCACCCATCCAACGTCGCACTTCAAGGACCGGCTCATGGCCGCTCGCGCGGGAGACGATGGGGAGCGCCTCACCGTGGCGGGGCGGGAGTTCTCGATTCGTGCGCGCCATGGTCAGGCCACGAAGCACGCGATCTCGTCGCGCGCGGAGCTCCTCGACATCCTCGACCGGCATTTCGGAATTCGCCTGCCCCCCGATTCACCGCTCGAGGTGCCCGGCGCTCCCTGGCCTTCCTGAGCGCCCACGTTCACGATTCGTCAGGTTGGCTCGGGTGGCATCGAGCTCGCGAAGGCTCGCGAAGGCTCGCGAAGGCTCGCGAAGGCTAGTGTGACGGAGCGCTTCGTGAAGTGAGAGCGAGTCCGAATTTCATTGGCACCAAGTCGCCCTTTGGCGCGTAGAATCCCGAGGGGTCGGAGCGTGCCACGCGTGCCGGCACGGGAGGGATGCGCATGAAGGGGGGGATGGCGAGCTTCGTGCTCGTAATCGTGCTCGTAATCGCGACCGGCTGCTCGCGAAGCTCCACGCAGGAGGACGGCTCGAAGGGAGCCGCGGCACGCGTCGTGGCGTCCAGTCTGCCGGCCGATGTGAAGCTCGATGCTTGCTCGCTCGTGGACCGCGAGACGATTCGGAACGTGCTCGGAATCGACTTCGTCCGCGACGAGCGTGGTGGGGGCGGGGTGGCTCCTTGCTCGTTTCAGGCGAGAGGCGTGGGCCTGTTCGAGTTGTGGCCGCGCGTCGACCCGACCGACTACGAGCGCATCAAACAGCGCTTCGGAGCTGGGGTGGACGTGTCGACCGAGGTGGCCATGGACGAGGCCTTCTACGTTCGCGCCACGTTCGGAAGCGTCATGCGCGAAGAAGACAAGTACGCGATCGTCGGCGCCCGCAAAGGAGCGCGTGCCGTTCAACTCCGCCTGTTGGCGCCCGAACTCCACGACGACGACGCACGACGCGTCACCATCGCCCTCGCGAAGTTGAGCTTCGCGAAGCTCTGAATCGTGGCGTTCGCCCGCCGTCGAGGCAGCGGGCGAACCGGTTCGAGTTCGTCAGCGCAGGCCGCCGCAGGAGAAGACGAGCGGGGCCGACGTGTTGTTGTCTGCACGGCACTCGTGGACCTCGGCCGGAGGCGTGGCCACGGCGATGACCTGCGCAGCGCCGGACTTCGCGTCGCCGTCGTTCAGCGCGAAGACGAACGACTCGGATTCGGCCGGATAGAGAGCGCGAGTCGTCTTGGCCGTGCCCAGCGATGCACCTGCGTCGGCGTCGCCCTTGCGGAGGTCGACGTCGACGCCTGCCGCGAGGACGGCCTCACCGAGGTTGCGCACGGTGACGACGATCGAATCCATGCTGGGGCACTTCGGAGCGACGGTGACGACGACGTCGGGTGCTGCGAACTCGCCGCCCGGCTGCTTGTTCTGGCGGAAGTTGTTGAGGCCCGGCGTCGTGATGTTCGCCTTCTCGTTCGTGGGGATTGTGCCGTCTTCTTCGATGTTCGTGATGTGGTACGCGTGCTCGTTCCACACGCGTCGCGTGCGCACCCATCGGCCGGCCGAATCGCCGAAGATGCGGATGCCGCTGAAGCGCTTCGAAGCGTCGTCGGCACAGGTGAGCGCGTAGGCGTTCGACACGACCACGACGTCGGCCTTACCGTCATTGTCCACGTCGGCGACGACCGGATTCTCGATGAGCGTGCCCGTCGTGTTGCAGGTGGAGAAGAGCTCGTTACCCGACTTGCCGTCGTAGACGCGGAAGTACTGCTCGTCGGAATAGACGACTTCGGCTTTGCCGTCGCCATCGAAGTCGAAGACCGTGGAGCCGGTCGCGGCCGACGAACAATCGCGCGTCTGCTTCGACCACATCAGAGTCGCGGGGCCAGCCACGGCCGGATCGACGAGCTTCTTGCCGTCGAAGACCGCGTAGCCAACGCCGCCCGCGAGCGCGACGTCCGGCGTGCCATCACCGTCGAAGTCAGCGACGGTCGGCGGTCCACCGCCCGACGTGCGCCCGGCGGTGCCGTCCGGACAAAGCGTCGGTGAGAGCGTGCCGTTGATGTCGATGGGGCCGCGCACGACGGCGAACTTCGCAGCTTGGGTTGCGTCGTAGCGGTAGACGCTCACGGCGTGGGCCGCTGGATTGATGTAGACGATCTCGGGCTTGCCATCTTTGTCGAAGTCCCCGATTGCCGAACGACCGTACGGCGCGCCCGTATCGAAGATGAGCGAGCCGTCGTTACGGAACGCCTGCGGGCCGGTCACGATGTCGAGCTTGCCGTCACCGTCGATGTCGCTGACGCTCGGCGGACCTTTCACGGCCGCCGCGAACGTGTGCTTCACCGCGCCCGTAGCGCCGTCGAGGATCCCGCCTTCGACGATGACTTCGACCGTGCCGTCTCCCTCGAGATCGGCGAGCGAGGGCATTCCACACGCCACCGCCGCCGTCGTCGTCCAAAGAATCGAGCCGTCGGCCTTGATTGCGACGACCTTACCGTCGCTCCCGCACGCGACGATCTCGTTGCCGGGCTGTCCGTCGATGTTGCCCGCTGCAAGCTGACCGCCCGGCGCGATGTTCGGTACCGTCCACGGCTTCTCGACGACCGTGCCACCGACCACCGAGATGGCATGGAGAACGCCCGGATTGGTGCCGTAGTAAAGGCCACTGGGAAACGTCGTGAAGACGATATCGGGAATATCGTTGGCCGTGACCTTGCCGTCGCAATCGTCGTCGTCGAGCTCGATGACGATGGGCGTCATCATGATATCCGATGCAAACGGAGTCGCGACCTGACCGCCCCAGGCGTACTTCACGACCGGCGTGAACGAGTCGATGACGGGGCGGTATTCGCACTTCGGAAGGCAGGTGAGGTTGTCGCCCGTGACCGACGCATTCGGGTCCGTGCAGACGGGCGGTTTGGGAAGGCACCGACCTTCGCGGAGAGTCCGGCCACCGACGCAGCTTCCACCGGCGTCCGGCGTGGGCGTCGGATTGCTCGTGGGCTCACCGAGAGAGAAGTCGCAATAGTTGCCGTCGGGGCAATCGGAAGTCTCCACGCACTTGCCACCGGGCGTGACGCACTTCGAGAAGGAGCAGACGTCCGAGCCTCCGCAACACGACGTGCCGCACGCGTGCTCGACCGCGCAGCACGAGCCCGACACGCACTTGCTTCCGGTCCCGCAAAGGTCGTCGCTGGTGCACTGGATGCCACTGTCCGAACCGAATCCGTTCGGGCCGCCGTCGGGGGTGACGTTCTCGTTCGTGTCGTCCGAACCGCACGCCGCGGCAGATGCAACGATGGCGAGGAATGCGAATGCAGGAAGTGCGAATCGGCGCATTGCAATCATCGTTGCACGACGGTGTAAAACTTCAAAGTCTCGGCAGCGTCATCGGCGTAGCGCTTTTTGGTCGGCTAAATGACGATCCTGAGGCGCCGTCGATCCATCGAGTAGAGTTCGCCACGTGACCGCTCGGAAGATTCTCCCGGACTCGATGCGTGGTGGCGTCAAGCTTCGTCGCGAGCTCCTCGCATCGAGCGAGGGATTCGTCGCGCTCTCCCATCGCTTCGAAGGCGAGGGACGGCGCGTCATCGTCACCCACGACGCGTCGCTTCTCGCCCTCGTCGAGGTGCAGCGCGGGCGGGCGGTTTTTCCGCTCCCGTCAGGGCCCCTCGACGCGCCTTCGCGCTTCGTCCTCTCGCTCCCTCCGCGCACCGTCCTGCCGCTGCACTTCTTTGGGGCCGTGCTCACGAGTCGGGGCATGGCCCGGTTCGGGACCTTCGCGACAGAGCGCCCGGCGCTGCTCGACGCGACCGGGATACGAGACTTGACGGACGTGCGCGATGCACGCGTCGCCGCTCGAGCGCCGTGCCTCTCCTGCCTCGACGCTGACCGTCGCGTTCCTCGTCACGTGGTCGCGGCGCGTCTCCGACTTCACGATCTGCTCGCGCGCCCTGCTCCGATCCGAGAGGCCGCACGCGTCGCGGGCATCGCTCCCGAGACGCTGACCCGCGCGTTCCAGGAGGCCTACGGGATCACGCCCAAGCAGTACGTCCACAAGGCACGACTGTTCGTGGCGGTGCTGCGTCTGCTCTCGGGCAAAGCCATCGTCGAGACCGCACTCGATGCGGGCTTCAACGACGTCACTCGCTTCTACGCCCAGTTCCGCCGTTTGCTCGGCGCCACGCCAGGCGTCTACGCTTCGATCAAGAAACGCCAAGACGGTGCGCGACGCTCCGTGCCATGACGGTCCCGTGCTAGGAAGTCGCGCCGATCTCGTCGTCGATCTCACGCTCCTGACGAATCTGTCTGCCCCGCTCGTGGCGGCGGCGAGCTTCCGGCTCGTCCGGCGGCGCCGTGCCGACATTCACCGGAGAATGCAGCTCGCTCTGCTCGCGGTCTGCACGCTCGCCGTCGTGGCACTGGAGGTTCGCATTCGAATGTCCGGCGGCTCGGGGGCATTTCTCTCCCACGGCCCCACGGCATGGGCTCGCACGACGCGTGCTTTCCTCGGTGTCCACATCACCGTTGCCGTTCTCACGTACGCCGTGTGGGCGCGTCTGGCGTTTCGCTCGTCGAGCCGCTACGGCAAGGCGCTGCCGGGGTCGTTCTCGACGACCCACCGTCGCACGGGCTGGCTCGTCTTCGCCGGCCTCTGCTTCAACGCGGTTTCGGCCTGCGCGATGTACGTTCTAGCCTTCGTTGCTTGAACGGTGACTCGCAGCGCGTGTCGGATGCGATACATCTACGGACGACATGCTGTCGACGTTGTCGTCCGTCGTACTCTTCGGCGCTCTCGGGACTACGCAGGCCGAGCCGCTGCGCGTCGATTGGCAGGTTCACGGCGGTTGCCCCGGCGCCGATTCGTTCTGGTCTGCGCTCGCCGAGCGGTCGGAACGCGCCCGCCGTGCCGAGGACGACGAGGCGGCGAAACAGGTCTCCATCGAGATCGTGAAACTGAAGAAGGGCAGCGTCGGCCGGGTATCGATCGATGGCACCGAGTCGAGAACGATCGCGGGAGCAACATGTCTCGAGGTGATCGATGCCCTCGCCATCGTCACGGCGCTCTCGCTCGAGCCGGGCGAACCGCCTCCTATGCCTGCCCCGCGTGCGACGAGCCTTCCGCCTCCACCGCTCGTCGAAGAGCCAGCCGAGCGTTCGTTCGTCGCTGCATCCGGCCCGAAATCATGGCGGTGGGGCGTCGGCGTGGGTGTGGGCGCGTTCTTCACCGAGAACATCGGTGGTGTCGTGACGACGCCGCTGTCACTCGAGTACACGAACGGCGTCACGCTGCGTCTGGGATTCTCGCGAGGCACCAGCGACGTCGTGCGGAGCGCGGGCGGTCCTGGCGGTCGCTTCACATGGACCACCGGGCGGCTCGACGTGTGCGTGCCGCGAGGTCGTTCGAAAATCGACCTTCTTCCGTGCCTCGGGCTCGAGTCTGGCGCGCTTCAGGGCGAGCCTGTCGACGTGGTCCACCCGCAGGATAGCGTGCGATTCTGGCTGGCGGCTCATGCCTCCGCGCGCGTGGCGGTCAACCTCATCGGCCCCGTCGATCTCGAGCTCGAAGGTGGTGTGGCCTTTGCTCTGAGCCGTCCGGAGTTCGTCGTCGACCCGAATTTTCCCATCTACGAGCCGTCGCCCCTCGTCTTTCACATGCGAAGCGGCCCGGTCGTGCATTTCCAGTGATCAAAACGCTCTCGTTCGGCCAAGACACGGCCGGAGTGCGTGCGCCGCCTTCCAGAACCAAGCCTCTCGCGACCGGCGGTCCCCTTGTGATCGTCGGCCCTTCAGTGCCCGCGCGCGTCGTGGCTCAGCTTGGGGAGAACGACACGTCCGTACAGCTGCGCGCACTGATGGATGAGCACTTCGCTTTCGTGTGGCGCTCGCTCCGACGCCTTGGCGTGCGCGAGGCACAGCTGGACGACGCCGCTCAGCAGGTGTGGATCGTCGTGTCGCAGAAGCAGTCGGAGCTGCGTGTCGAGACGGCGCGTGCATTCCTGTTCGCTATCGCACTTCGCGTGGCGTCCGACGCACGACGTACCCTCCGCCGTCGCCGTGAAGTTGGCTCCGAAGCCGCCGAGCCCATGGACGAGCGGCCGGGGCCCGACGAGCTCGTCGACCGAAAGCGCTCGCGCGCGATCCTCGATGACATCCTCGATGCGATGCCCGACGACGTGCGGGCGGTCTTCGTTCTCTTCGAGCTCGATCAGACGAGCATGGCCGAGATCGCCGGTATTGTCGGGGCTCCGCTGGGGACCGTCGCCTCGCGCCTTCGCCGCGGTCGTGAGATCTTCGAACTCGAAATGAAGCGCGTCCGAGCGCGCGATTCGTTCCACACCGGAGGTGCGCGATGATCGATCCCCCGCGTCTGTTGGATGGGGCCAGCGATCTCGAGCGCGCGATCCTCGAGTCCGCGCTCGACGACGAGCCGAGCGTCGAACGTCGGAAGCGCGTGGTGGCAGGGGTTGGTGTTGCGGCCGCTGCCGTCGCGGTGACATCGCTCGGCTCTCGCTTCGCGTCGTGGAAGCTCGTCGTGGGAGCGGTGTCGATCGCGGCGGCCTGCGCGGTGGCCGGGATCGCGCATAGCTATCGCGCCGACGTGGAGGTGGCGGTCGCGTCGCGCCGAATCGAAGCGCCGGCGGTGGAGAGCGCTCCGCCCAAGCGCGCGCTCGAGCAACCTCCCGCGCCCGTCGAGGAGCCTGCGCCCGTGCTTGTGCAGGCTCCCGTTCAGACCGTGCCTGCGCGCCCCACCGTCGCGCACCCGGCAACCGCGCCCGAGCCTTCCGCTCCGTCCATCTCGCGCGAAATTCTACTCATCGACCGCGCGCGCACCGCCAAGGCAAAAGGCCATGCCACAGAAGCCCTGGCCGCTCTCGACGAGTACGAGCGTGACTGGCCGCATGGGGCGCTTGCGGTCGAGGCCGAAGTGCTTCGCATCGAGGCTCTTGCGGCCGCAGGCGACGAGAAGACCGCGGACGAAAAGGCGCGCGCGTTCGTCGACGCCCATCCCAGAAGTCCCTACGAGACACGCGTTCGCGCGTACGTGAAGAATCCATGATCAAACCCGGTGCAGGCGGCCAATGGACCTACTGATGAAGCACTCTCTCGTTCTCGCACTCTGTTTGATGGGCTGTACGGGCCGCGCGTCGCTCGGCGACCAGGGCACCTCGAGCGATCCTCTCTCGGCCGAACCGAGCGACGGCGGTGGTGTGTCCGAACCCGACGATGCTGGGACGCCGATCGCGTCGACGGACGTGGAGTTCATCGAGCTCGTCGACCCGCAAGCTCCTTGGCAAGTGGTGCACATCGACGCCAACTGTCACGTGACCGACGGCAGCGGGCTCGACGCGCAGGGTGACCCGTCACGGTGTGGCGAGCTCTTTGCGTTCGCTGTGGAGGCGGACCCGACGAAGTACGGTTGCGGTCGCGGTTGCTTTCCCGTTGAAATGTGCACCGGCACGGTGCGCATGCATTTGCGCGATGGTCGTGACTTCGTGCGGCGCGACGACGACGCCGATCGTTGTTTGGTGGCACTTCCGGGCATCCCCACGGAGAAGGCCGCGCTCGGGGCTTGGTATAGCGCTGGCGGTGGCGGCCCTGACAACGGAGCCTTCACGGGGTGGCGTGACGCTGGCGGTGGCGGCACGTAACGGTTTCGCCCGCGGGGGAGTTCGCGTAGAAATGGGGGCGTAGCTCGGCGCGGTTCGATTACCGATGAGCGGTGGCGATCCGCGGCACGTCATCCTCAGTTCGACGTTCGAAACCAGCGCGCGATCCCCATGCAGCTCTGCAAGACCCCCACCGAAGTCGTCCAGCACATCCATAGTCACCAGCGCGTGTTCGTGCACGGCAGCGCGGCGACGCCGTCGACCTTGCTGGCGGCGCTCCTCGACCGTGGCGGTGAGATCACGGGTGTCGAGCTCGTCGCGATCAGCACGTTCGGCGCGATCGACTGGAATCGAGCGAAGGTGCGCGAGCACTTCTTCATGAACTCGCTCTTCGTGTCGGCCAACGTGCGCGAATGGGTGGACACGAAGGACGGTGACTACGTTCCGGTCTTCCTGAGCGAGATCCCTGCGCTGTTCCGCAAGGGCGCCATGCCCATCGACGTGGCGCTGCTGCAGGTGTCGCCGCCGGACAAGCATGGATACTGCTCGCTCGGCACGTCGATCGACGCTGCGCTCGCCGCCGCGTATTCGGCGGACGTGGTGCTCGCGCAGATCAATCCCAAGATGCCGCGCACGCATGGCGACGGCCACATCCATACTTCGCGAATCACCGCGGCCATCGAGCTCGACACCGACCTGCCCGAGGTTCGGTATGGCGCGGAGGCTGACGAGCGTACCGAGAAGATCGGTCGCTACGTCGCCGAGCTCATCGAAGACGGCTCCACGCTCCAGATGGGTATCGGCGCCATCCCCGACGCCGTGCTTCGCCATCTCGGAAGCCACAAGGGGCTCGGCATCCACACCGAGATGTTCAGCGACGGCGTGATTCCCTTGGTCGAAAAGGGCGTGGTCACGAACGAGTTCAAGAAGGTCGAGCCGGGAAAGATCCTGACCACCTTCGTGATCGGCACGCGCAAGGTCTACGACTTCGTCGACGACAATCCGATCGTGTCGTTCCGCGACGTCTCGATGGTCAACGACACAGCGGTGATTCGAAAGAATCCGAAAGTCGTCGCCATCAACAGCGCGCTCCAGCTCGACCTCACCGGCCAGGTTTGCGCCGACTCCCTGGGCACCTATCAGTTCTCGGGCATCGGCGGACAGATGGACTTCATGCGCGGCGCCTCGCTCTCCGAAGGTGGCAAGCCGATCATCGCCATGCCGTCGGTCACGAAGAAGGGCATTTCGCGCATCGTCGGCACGCTGGCCGACGGCGCAGGCGTGGTCACCACGCGCGGCCACGTGCACTGGGTGGTGACCGAATACGGCGTCGCCAACCTCTACGGCAAGGGCCTGCAGGAGCGCGCGAAAGGGCTCATCCAGATCGCGGCGCCCGAGCATCGCGAAGGCCTCGAGCGTCAGTTCTACCAGCGCTTCACCCGCGGCTCCTGAATCGCGCCGAGCTCCCGCGGTCGCTTTGGAGCACATCCCGCGCAGTGCCAGGAGCGGAAACCTCCGTCGCCCGACGCTGGTGAGGGGATATCCGATCAGCGGTCTTTCGCGCGGCGGGCGGCGTCGCGTTCGCGATCACGTTCGCGCGATCGCTGTCGGTGCCCCCTGTGCGAGATACGACGCGCGCCTTCTTCGTTGCCTTTGATGGAAGCAACGGGGGACAGCGTGTACTCGATCCGCGCGAGGCCCGCCGAGACCACCGCGCTGACGACTTCTTCGGCGCTTTTGTAGCACTGCCCCGATTCGTCGAGCGGAACGCGTCCGTCGAGGTTCACGAGAATGCCGTCGCGCCGGTATTGGTCATCGACCTTGCGTTGATCGAGCTGACGCATGGCTTCACCGCGCGACATGCGCCGGCCGGCACCATGGTTGACCGAGTAGCCGCTCTTTTCGGCACCGGGCTCGGGCCGCAAAATGTAGCTGTGGTCGTGATTCGAGCCGGGAATCAGAACGGGGTGGCCGGAGGCTTCCCACATCGTTCCGACGAGGGCCGGGTGACCCGCCGGGAAAGCGCGCGTAGCACCCTTGCGATGCACCCAGACTTTGCCGAACTCGGGATGATCCTCGGCCTGAACGAGGTTGTGACTGATCTCGTAAATGAGCTCCAGCTCTTCCCGGAACACTTTGCGGAAGGCTTCGGCGATCTGCTCGTAAATGACGAGTCGATTGAGAATGGCGTAGTTCCCGCCGGCGGCGACCGCATTGAGGTATTCGCGGAAGTGCTTCGATTCGGGCGTGAAGAATCCGAGATCGAGGTCGGAAATCTCCTCGGGCCGCTCTTCCTTGGCCATTTGGAAATAGTTCGTGGCAAGTCCATGCCCGAAGCCGCGGCTGCCGGTGTGGACCTGAACGAAGAGCGTTCCCGTTTCTTCGCAGGATTGGAGCTCGATGAAGTGATTGCCTCCACCGAGTGACCCAAGCTGATCGAGGCCGCGCTCCGGCGAGCCCTTGCCGCCCCAAGGAATGTCCCAGCCGTCGTCGACGGGAATACGATGGCGCTCGGCTCGGCTCCGATCGAAGCTCGCACCGTACGCTTCGACGTAGTGCTCGGCACCGCCGCGGACGAGGTCCTGGAAGTCCTTCTCGGAGAGTCGACCGAGCTTGATGCTCGTGCCGCCGGCGCCGAGCGAGACGCGCTTGGTGACCTCACGATTGAATTCGAGCTTCCGATCGGGGGTCGCGAGCTCGGCGGGAACCTTGCTCCGCGCGCTCATCATTCCGCAGCCGATGTCGAATCCGACGGGGCCCATCGCGACCGAGCCATGGTTGCGATCGGTCAAGATCACGCATCCGACGGGAACGCCGTAGCCGTAATGGACGTCAGGCGTGATGGCGACGAGCTTCGTTCCCGGGAATCGCGTGGCGTTGACGATCTGTCGGTAGAGCGTTGGCTCCGCTTCGGCGAGAAGCTTGGGCGTGACGAAGAGCCGGACCGGAACGTCGCCCGTGTCGGCCGTCCGTAGCTCGAAGTACCCGTCGTCGCGGAGCGTCGCGTTCTGCTTCCAAGTTGCCTCGGCGAGCAGAGGTTTCGATTTCGACATGGCTCTCGGGGCAACGTACCACCGCGCGCGGCTCAGGCGCGACGCTCACGTGCGACGTCGAGCACGTGTTCGTTCGCGAGGTCGACCGGCTCGTCACTCGATCCAGGTTTGCCTGGGCTTCGACGTGCAGTCCGTCTTCGCACTCTGCGTCGTCCAGGTGGGGCCCGAATAGTTCACGAGCAATCCCATGCCGACGTCGCATGTACCGACGACGCTGTCGGTGGGGCAGGCCGTGACGAGCTTCGCCTTCATCATCTTGGCGAGCTCAGGACCGTTCTTGGTGAACTTGTCCTTGCCTTCCGGGGCATCCGTGACGACGCCGCATTGCAAAGGATCTTTTTCGTCCTGGAGGTAGCCGACGGCGACCTTGCCGGGCTTGATGCCCTTTTGCACGAAGGCAGCCTTGCCGGGCTTCGAACCCTCGCTCGACGTCGCGTCGGCCTTGTTGCAGGCGACGGCGGCCGTCGCGATCGAGACAATCAGTCCAAGCTTGATGGCAGTGTTCATGAGCATCCTCGTTGCGACGTCGCCAGGCCGGTAGGTCGTCTGTCGGCCGGTTGCCCGTCGTTCGCTGCTCGGACAGGTCGAGGCGCATGATGTCTCGCGAAATACGCCGCGCCCATGTGCGCTGGCGCCCACGGGAAAATGTTCGTTCCGAGGCTCAGAACGTCATGCAGGGCTACTTCTTCTTCAGGTCGCCGACGAGATCGCCTTTGAGCCAAGTGTATTCGGCAAGCTTCGACGCGTTGCCGTTTCGCACGATGGAGACGTCCTTGAAGATCGGTTCGACGCCGTAGCTGTTCTCGAAGAGCGGGCCGTCCTGGAGCTGGAAGTGCAAATGCGGCTCGCTCGTATTGCCTGCGTTGCCGCACAGGCCGAGCACGGCGCCTCGTTTCACCGTCGCGCCCGGCTTCACCCGGAGCTTGCCCGGCTGCAAGTGGGCATAGACGGAATACAGCTGATCGCCGTGCTTGATGATGACGAGATTGCCTGCAGCGAAATACGGATTCATCGACCCGGGCGCGTTTTCGGGCACGCCGTCGATGACAGTGATGACCGTGCCGTCGGCGACCGCGAGGATCTCTTGACCGTAGGCGTAGTAGTCCTCGTTCTTCTTGCCCTCGCCACGATGCGTCTTGCCGGCCTCGTCGACCATCACGAGGTCGGTCGCGCGCCGTTGGCTCTTGTGGGAGACGTGCTGGTTCACGTCGAGTGACGGCCCTCCCCAGGACACCGACCACTGACCGCGGAAGGGCAGGCCCATGACAAGCGTGCTCTTGACGACCTCGGGATCGGGTGCCGGCGGATCGTTGAAGCGAAGGCCGATGATCGTGTCGTCGTTCGAGAGATGCAGCTCGACCCGCCATTCGCCGCGCTCGGCCTTGAACGTGTACGTCCCGCTGCGATCGTTGCCTCGCCCGGCATCGCGCGTCGACGAGAGGATGCGCCCCTTGGCCTCCAGCATCGCGTTCACCCACGGGCCAGCCTTCTCGAGCGGAAGCACCTCGCGCATCGGTCCGTTGAACTTGGCCACGATGCCCGCCGCATCCTTGGCGTCGATGGCACGAATCAGATCGGCCGCCGCGGCGTCGACCGGCACGACGCTCGGCGTCGTAGCGGCCGACGTCGAGGCGGGCGCGGAGGGGGCGGCCGCTTCCTTGGTGGGGGCCGGCGACGACAGGCACTTGCCCTCTGGGGCGCTCGGCGGCGGATTCCCACCCGCGCAAGCGAGCGTGACGAGGGGCAGAAGGGACGCCACGGAGGCCAAAAGGGTCAGTCGCATGGTGGGCAGGATATGGGCCCGCCACGCCCGAGCTGCAACCCCACGCCCGTCGCATTCCGCGACGGATTCCCGGCCGGAGTGCCCTTACAGTGTCGACGCTCGAGCTTTCCCGCGCGAACTTCGAACACCCAACGGCGCGCCGATAACGAGATTTTTCGTCTTCGTGAGGGCGCGGTACGATTTCGTAATAATGGGGGCACCCGGTCAGCACCATCCCTTGTGGCGCCGGGAACCATCGCTTCTGTAGCTTCCGAAAGCGCGCACGCGTCGTCGTTTCCCGTGTCCAGTTCCGAAGACGTCGCGGTCATTTTTCGGGAGCAGGGGCCTTATGCCCACCGCATCTTGCGGAGGCTCGGCGTACACCCGGCGGATGTCGACGACGCCTTCCAGGAGGTCTTCGTCGTCGTCCACCGGAGGCTCGGCGAGCTTCGCCAACGCGATTCGCTCAGGGCGTGGGTCTACGGCATCTGCATCCGGGTCGCCGCCCGTCATCGGCGCATCCGGAGCTCGGCACGCGAGGTCGCCGTCGAGGAGGCGGCAGAGCCGGTCGACCCCACCACGCCCGTCGAGTCTCTGAACGAGAAACAAGCGCGCCAGGTCCTCCACGCCATCCTCGACCAACTCGACGAAGACAAGCGTTCCGTCTTCGTCCTCTTCGAGCTCGAAGAACTCGAGATGCACGAGGTCGCGCAATCGCTCGAGGTCCCCGTGGCTACGGCCTATTCGCGTCTACGTGCAGCACGCGCCTCGGTCGACGACGCCGTTCGTCGTTACCGCGCGCGAAGGGAATTCAAATGACTCGCGGGCCCACTCGCCTCACCGACCTCGCCAAAGACGCCCCCCCGAGGACGCGTTCATGCGTTCGCTCCTTCGCCAGCAGCCCGAGGACCTGCCTTCGGACGCAAAAATGCAGGAGCTGGCCACGCGTCTCGGTCCGATCGTCGCGCCGAGCACCAAGTCCACCACGCTCGTGTCGGGATGGCGATGGCTCATCGTGGTGGCTGTGGCTGGAGCCATCGTCGGCATGCCGATAGCCTTGCGGACGCAGTCGCGCGTGGACGCTGTGTCGGCGTCTCCTTCGTCTGTCGTGACTGCAGCCCCGGTGTCCGTCACGCCGAGCGCGCCTGCCATCGCGAACGAACAAGCCGTGGCCAACGCGGTGCCATCCATTTCCGTCGACTCGTTGCCCACGGCCGCGGCCGAGCGAGCGCGCCCGGCGACGGTGTCGCCAGTTTCTCCTGCGTCGACCTGCACGAACGAAATCGAGCTCGTCGAGCGCGCCGATGCAACGCTGCGCGCCGGCGACGCTCGACGCGCGCTCGAACTCACCCGCGAGCATTTCACGCGCTGCCCGAATGGCTCCTTCGTGCAGGAGCGCGAGCGCGTTGCCATCGAGGCGCTGGCTCTCCTCGGACAGAACGAGGAAATGCGCGCGCGCGCCAAAGCTTTCGAGACGCGCTTCCCGTCGTCACCCCACGTTCGACGGATTCGCAATCTCGCGTCTTCCAATCCCGAGTGAAGGGCTCTTTCGATGACCATTCGTGAATCCTTGCGCGTGCCGGCGCTCGCGTTCGGCGTGGCCGTCGGCGTCTTGGCGGCGCCGTCCGGTTGTGCCTCGAAGTCCGACGAGAACCTCGGATTCGAGCTCGGTAACGGTCAGCCCCAGCTCGTCGCCGAAGCGGGCGTCGATGCCTGCAATGGCGACGCGAACTGCGTCGACGCCAACGCGTTCAAACCGCTTTGCGTGAGCACGTCGTGTCAGGCTCCCTACGGAACTTGTCCGAGCGACACGTTCCTCTGCGAGACCAACTTCGATTCCGACAACGACAATTGCGGCGCCTGCGGAGTCTCGTGTCCGCGCGGCGACGGGGTGAGAAACCTCTTCAACGCGCAATGGTTTTGCCAGGCCGGTGCCTGCAAGATGGTCTGTGACGCCGCCATCGGCATGTCGGATTGCAATGCGGATCCGACCGACGGCTGCGAGACGAATACGCAGTGCGACGCGAACAATTGCGGCGGATGCGGGATCAAGTGTCCGGCGGGCGTGGAATGCCGCAAGGGCTCTTGTGGATGTCCGAGCGGTCTCACTGCGTGCACCCCGGGATGTGGCAATCTCTGCAACTATCTCCCGGCCGACAACAACAACTGTGGGGCCTGCGGAAACGTTTGCCCAATCCTCGACCCGCCTTCGTATCCGCATATGATCTACGGATGTGTGGATTCCAAATGTAATGTTCTGAAGTGCGATGACGGCTATATCGATTGCAACGGCAAGATCGAAGACGGTTGCGAGGTCGCCTTCTACGATGACCCGAAGAACTGCGGAGCATGCGGAAGAGCCTGTGCAGACGGGCAATCGTGTGCTGGCGGCAAGTGTGCCTGCGCCCCGAACGAGGCAGCGTGTCCATTTCGCGAGGACTTCTTCTGTACCGATCTCGACAACGACGCCGCCAACTGTGGCGCCTGCGGGAACGGCTGCCCCGCAATCGACTTCTTGACCAAGCCCGTCTGCAAGTTCGGGCACTGCTCGACCGAATGCGCGCCTGGATTGGCAGACTGCGACGGCCGGGCCGACAACGGTTGCGAAACCATGACGTCCTCCGATCCGCGCAATTGCGGCGGCTGCGGAATTCAGTGTGACCTTGCTGCGGGCCAACCGTGCATGGGTGGCTCCTGCGTCATGGCCCCGTGCAACCCCGGAGGTCCCCAGTGAAGGCCTTGGGTTCCCCCAGCAGCGCCGCGAGCCTCGTGCTGCTCGCGATCGCTTCGACGAACTTCTGGACCGGGTGCAGCTCGTCCGACTCGTCGGGCACGGGCGACTCCCTCGACGGCGGGACCGACGCGGGGCCGACCGATGCGAGCTCCGCGGAGGTCGATGCGGAAGGCGGCGTTCCCACGTGCAACGCTTCGTTCTGCCGGACGTCACTTCCCGATCTGAGCGGCGTGGCGATCAACGCCTCTTGGGCCGTCTCGGAGTCCGACGTCTGGGTGGGCGGGTCCGGCGGCTTCGTGGCTCACTTCGACGGCACGAGCTGGACGCGCGTCAAATCGGGAACGCGCGCTTCGATCTTCGGCATCACGGCAGGAGCCGACGGAACGGTCTGGGGCGCGAATGGCGGCTACACGCTGCTCAAGCTGAATCGCGCGGCCAACGGCGCGCCCGAGAACGTGCGCCTCGGCAACAATGCTATTTTCGACGGAATCTCGGCGTCCGGCTCCGAGCTCTTCATGGCTGGTGCGCTGATCCCCGAAGCCGGAGATACGGTCCACGCGAACATGTGGCGCTTCGGCGCGCACCCGGACGGCGGCGTCCCCTCCGTCGTCCCCATTTCACCGCCGTGCCCAGGGCGGAACGACCCCGGCGAGCGGTGCACGAAGCTCCATGGCGTGTGGGCCGAGAGCGCCCAGCGCCAGTGGTTCGTGGGCGAAGCAGGGAAGGTGTACTTGACCGACAGTTCCCCGCGCCCTGACGGAGAGCCGATTCGGTTCATCGAGATGAACTCGAGCTCGCTGCGAACGCTCAAGGCGATCTGGGGATTCGGTTCCAACGACGTTTGGGCTGTCGGTATCCAAGGCGTGATTCGACACTGGACCGGAGGCGACCCGAAGGTGGACGCTTGGCATGTCGTGCCATCTCCGGTGACGCGTGACCTCCTCGCGCTGTGGGGCTCACGACCCGACGACATCTGGGCCGTCGGCGACCAAGGCGTGGTCATCCACTGGGATGGCTCGAGCTGGACGGAGCGTGAGATTCCGTATGCGGAAGATCGACGACCGCGCTTCTATACCGTCACGGCCGCGGGGGACGATGTGTGGATTGGAGGCGTGAACGCATTCCTCCGCTCGAACCGCGCGACGGGGACCAAATGATGAAGCGCTATCTCTTGCTTGCGCTGATGCCGGCCGCGGCCTTCGTGGCTTGCGCCCATGCGGACGAGACACCGAATTCGGCCTCTACCGATGGCGGCGTCCCCGAGGCCAGCCCGGCGGATGCCGGTGGTGAAGACGCCAACGATTCAGGGCGCGATATCGATGCCGAAGCGCTTCGCTGCAGCAACGATTTCTGCCTCGTCGATACGCCTCCGCCCTCGGCCTATGGATTCACGAAATGGATGTTCATGGGCGTTCAGGTCGACCCGGTGATCGGCACCTGGGCGATCGCCAATGGTCAGCCCGGCGACGAGGGGACGGCCCAGCTCCTTCGTCTCGAAGATGGCGTTTGGAAGCCGCGCTATGCGCCGACGCTCGGCTCTGGCGCCGCGAAGCGCAGCATCCGACTGGCAGCGCTCGCGGGTGATGGCAAAGGCCATCTCATCGCGATCGGCACCGCCAAGGACGACAACTCGACGGTCATCCTGCGCAGTGATGGAGTGACCGTGACGACGTCGGCGTTCCCCGGTGAGCTCATAGCCACGTGGATGACCGGCAACGACGACGCCTGGGTCGTGGGGCGCACGGGGTCGATTCACCACTCGGTGGGCGGCGGCGAGTGGACCGACGAGTCGAACCCGGCGGGCGGAACGTTCTATGCGATCTGGGGGAGCGGCCCCAGCGATGTCTACGTTGGCGGCCAATCCGAATACGACCCCGAGACGTTCGAATCGTGGGCTTACGTCGGCCATCGCACGCTCGATGATGCGGGGGCGCCCACGTGGACGTTCGAGATGTTGGGCGATTTGCAGAAAGAGGTCGACGGCGCCGGATATCCAATCATCGCCGGCATTGCCCCGCCGGGCGGCAGGCCGTTCCTCTCCGCGCCGAACGTGTCGGCATGGCTGGAAGCCGACGCTGGCGCGAGCTCCTGGGTGAGAGACCCGTACCGCCCACGCACGTGGGTGCAAGCGCTATGGGCGCGAAGCGCAAGCGAAGTGTGGGCCGCTGCCGATACGGGGCGCGTCTACCGTTACGACGGGACGACCTGGCACGAGCTCTCGTTCTTCTTCAATGGTGCACCCGCCGGGAATCACCTGACGGGCATTTCGGGAACTGCCCAAGGCGAGATCTTCGTCGTGGGTGAAGGCATTGCGCTCCGGAGGCAGGTGCCGTGATTCGTCGTCATCATCTCACGCTCGTCGCCACGGGCCTCGCGCTCGGCATGCTCGCAACCGTCGTGGCGTGCAGCTCGAGCGACGACGGTCCGAACACGAACACCGACAAGGCAGACGGAGGGGATGCGGGCGATGCCGCCGCCCCGACCGACTCGGCGAGACCCGACGCCGCCGAGGCCGCGGTCGACGCCGGCGAGCTCGTCGACGCCAGCGTGCCCGCCATCACCTGCGCGACCTCGCCCTGTGCCGTCGAGATCGCCGCAGGCGCCGATTCGGCATGCGTTCGTATGAGTGACGGCACCGTCCGCTGCTGGGGCAGCGACATCGGTCACGCACTCGGACGGAGCCCAGACTCGACCGCCTCGACGCTCTCACCAGCGCCCGTCGGCGGATTGACCGGTGTAACGCAGCTCTCCGGGAGTGCGTCGTATCCAGGCGACGTTTACTGCGCGCTCCGCACCGGTGGCGAGGCGGTTTGCTGGGGATCGAACGACAAGGGCGTGCTCGGTCGTGTCGTCGCCGGTGCCGTCGACGTCGAATCGTCGCCCACGCCCGCGCCCATCGAGGGGCTAGGAACGGCGACCGGGATCTTCGCGGGTGAACGTGTCTCGTGCGCGACGCACGCCGATGGTGAGGTCTCTTGCTGGGGCTCGAACGAGGCCGGGCAGATCCCCTCGCTACCGCGCGACGCTGCCGCGCTCGCTTCGGCCACGAAGTTTGCTCTCGGCAGCAAGGGCTCTGCGCTCGCAGTCGCCGGGCGAGGAACGATCGCTCTGACCGAAAGCGGGCTCGTCTCGTGGGGCCTCTCGGGCACCTATCTTGGGTCCCAGACCGGCGTACTCGGTCGCGAGGTGTCCTGGCCGGCGTCGCCGCCTGACAAGATCGAGCTCTCCTGGGTGTCGTCGATCACTGCCCGTGGGAACCGAGCGTGTGCGCTGTCCAACGGACGCGTGTACTGTTGGGGCGCGGCCCCGACCGTCGGCGCCGATTCCGTGTACCCTGCACCTGCCGGCGTCGAACCGAAGGGCGAGTATGCTCTCACGGTCACCGTTGGTGCGCGCGCGGCGTGCTCCATGCTCTCCAACCAGACGGCCGTATGCTGGGGTGACAACGCCTACGGCCAGCTTGGTGGCGGCGATGCCGAGGTGAGGGCGACGCCGGTCGTGGTGAAGTCGCTGGCCGGCCCGCCGGTACGATTCGCGATAATGGACACGGCCACCTGCGCGCTCCTTCGAGACGGCAACGTGCAGTGCTGGGGGCAAAACGACAAGGGCCAGCTCGGTTCGGGCACGGCGGACGCGCTTCCTCACTTCGAACCCAAGACTTTGGTGCTCACGCCATGATGCGTTCTCGTCGATTCTCCCTCGGCCCCCGAGCCGCGCTGCTTGCCGTCACCTTCGGTGTCGCCGTCTCCTCCGCGTGCGCGAAGAGCACCGACGATGCTCTTACCGCCCCCCGCCGCTCACGTCGGGGGAATGTCTCGCGCAATGCGCACCCGACGGGCGAGCTCTCGTCGATTGCCACGGCGAAGTCGTCACCGCATGCGACGCCTACTCGACGTGTGTCGGCAACGTCTGCAAGCCGAGCTGCGAAGTGGCCGATCAAGAGCAGAGCTCCGTTGGCTGCGAGTATTTCGCGGCCAAGCCCTCGGCCTTCCTCTTTGGCGAGGAGGGCGTCAAGAATGACGGTAGCTGTTACGCCGTCATGGTCGCCAACACCTGGAACGCGCCGGTCGAGCTCCAGGTCGAGTACGGCGGTCAGGCAATCCCCTCGAGCTATTTCCGCGTTCCGCGCGGGCAGGGCGCCGACATCCATTACGAGCTCTTGCCCGAGGGCAAACTCCCCAGCAACGAGGTCGCGATCCTCTTCCTCGCGATGGAGCCGACGGTACCTATATCGGAGGAGGGAATGCCCCTCTACGTTCCGTGTCCGGAGACGGTCGGCGCCGGCGTCCTCAGCTCGGCGGCCGTGCGCGGAAGCGGCAAGGGAACGATGTTCCACATTCGTTCGTCGGCCCCCGTGACGGCGTACGACATCTATCCGTACGGTGGAGCCAAGAGCTATTTCCCGAGCGCGTCGCTTCTCCTCCCGACCTCTTCGTGGGGTACGGAGGCCGTCGCCGCGGACGGCTATCATACTGGCGGAGAGCAGGCGGCCCGGGGGGTCGGAACATGGTTCCAGGTCCTCGCGAGCCAGGACGACACGCACGTCAAGATTCGACCCACTCTGGACTTGCAGAGCGTGGCCGGCGCGCCGATCGTCAAGCAGGGAGAGGTGGGCGAGTACCTTCTTCAGCGCGGAGAGTTTTTGCAGTTTGCAGGCGTCCAAGATGCGGACGGTACCGGGGTCGAGGCGGACAAGCCCGTGGCGGTCGCCGGCGGAGCATCGTGCATGAACATCCCCGAGGGGCGACCGTTCTGCGACACGCTCCATCAGAACATTCCGCCGATTCGCCTGTTCGGTCACGAGTACGTCGCGACGCGCTATCGCGATCGTGAGCCGGGCGAGCCCGAGGTCACGCCGTGGCTCGTTCTCGCCGCCGCGGACGACACCACGCTCACGTACGACCCGCCCATCCCCGACGCGCCGACGAAGCTGATGCGTGGCGAATCGAAGGAGTTCTTCGCCCCCGGGCCCTTCGTCGTCCGCACGCAGGACGATGCGCATCCCATCTACGTTGCGTCGTACATGACGGGCGGCTCGCTCGTTACGACCAACATGGGGGACCCCGAGATGGTCAACGTCATTCCCGTCGGCCAATATCTCTCGAAGTATCTGTTTCTGACCGACCCTACGTACGGCAACACGAATCTCGTCTTCACGCGCGGCGCCGTGGACGGCAAGTTCGAAGACGTGCAGCTCGATTGCCTCGGAACCGTTCAAGGCTGGCAGAAGGTTGGAAATAGCAATTACGAAGTTGCCTATGTCGACCTGGTGAAGAACGGCGGTCCGGAGGGTGATTGTGACAACGGCGTGCATCGCGCGTCGAGCAAGAATCCCTTCGCGCTCACGGTCTGGGGCTGGGACATCACCGCGAGCTACGGCTTCCCCGCCGGTATGGGAACGAAGACGCTCAATACGGTCACGGGCATTCGCTGACCGTCACGTCGGTCATCGTGCCGAGGCCACTTCTTTGACGAGCGCGCGCAGCGTTTCGGCATCGAACGGCTTCTCGACGCGGCGATTCGGGACCTTGCCGAGAAACTGCTGCGCCTTCGCGCTGAACGCGCCGGCCGTCATGAACACCATCCGCTCGGCCACGTTGGGCTTCGTCTCGCGCAAGCGCTCGTGCAGTTCCATGCCTGTCATCTCCGGCATGAGCAGATCGCACAGGACGAGGTCGTAGCCGCCCTTGTCGAGCCGGACGATCGCCTCGGCGGCGCCTCCTGCGACGTGCACGGAATGCGTTCGACCGAGGACCCGTCGTACGGATGCCCCGACCTCGAGCTCGTCGTCGACGACGAGGACGCGGAGGCGGCGCACCGAGCGGCGTTTCTTGGCGGAGGCCGGTCGCGTGGCGCCCGTTTGCTCCGGGGCGGCGGGGAGAACCACGCGGAAGGCGCTGCCGACACCGAGCTTGCTCTCGACCTCGAGGCGCCCGCCCGCCTTCTCGACGAGTCTTCGCGCGATCGACAAGCCCATACCGGTGCCTTCGCCGATGGCCTTCGTGGTGTAGAAGAGGTCGAAGATCCGCGGCAGATCTTCCTCCGAAATGCCCGTGCCGGTATCGCGGATCTCCACGAATGCGCCGTTCGGGGCCGCACCGGTGGTGATTCGAATCTCACTCGCATCGGCCGAGCCGAGAGGAATGGCCTGTGCCGCGTTGAGGAGCAGGTTCATGAACACCTGCAGCAGCTGGCCTTCGTTGGCGTGCACCGCCGGAGGCTCCCCGTACGCCTTCGACAGGCGGGCGTGATGCCGTAGCTCGTTCTGCACGAGATTGAGGGCAGCCTCGAGCAGCGCATTCAAATCGAGGTGTGACGTGCCTGCCTCGCCGCCACGCGTGAAGTGATGCAGATCGCGAATGATGTTTCGGACGCGGAGCGCTCCTTCGCGCGAGGCACTCAACGCTCGGCGAAGCTCGGCGACGAGCTTGGGCGGAAGAGGTTCACCTGCCTTGACGGCATTCATCTCTTCGAGGACGAAGTCGATGTTCGCCGAGACGAAGGCGAGCGGGTTGTTGATCTCGTGGGCAACGCCCGCCGCGAGCGTACCCATGGTGGCGAGACGATCGCTCATGTGGAGCTGGGCGTTGACCTGCCGGAGCTCGCGATCGTCGCGCGCGACGAGAACGAAGCCCACGGGCTCTCCCCCGGCGTCGCGATGCGGTGAGCCGTTCACGGCCACGGCGAACGTCCCACCCTCGGACGTGCGGAAGAACGTGTCGCGATTCACGAAGGCTTCGCCGACGCGCTCGCTCGACAGCTCGTCGGCCAGCGCGCGCTCGCTCGGCGCCAAGAGCTCGCCGACGCGTTGGCCCACGAGGTCCTTCGCGCGGCGACCAAGGAGCTTTGCCATCGCGGCGTTGGTTCGATGAACGCGCCCCTGGCGATCGAGGAGGAGCACGCCGTCGAGCATCGACTCGAGGACCATCTCGAGCAGCTTTCGTTGCTTCTCGTGGTCACCGACGAGAAGCCCGATCTCGACGGCGACGTTGTTGAGCATGTACGCCATCGTGTCGAGCGGATCACCGCGCCCCGTACGTTCCGCACGCACGGTGAAGTCGCCGCTGGCGAGCGCGATGAATTTCTCGATGAGCGCCGCCATGCCGACTTCGTAGGCGCGCTCGCGGCGCTGCGTGTCGCCGATCTGTTCGGCGAGCACGTCGATGAAGAAGGCAATGGCGTCTTCGTGGTCCTCGCGGAAGTTTCGAGGAATGCGGGCTGTCAGGTCGCCTCGAACGAGGCGCAGGAACACGTCGACGAGCTTCTCGGCGAGCGCGCGATCGCCATCGAGAGCCGGCGTCATGGGCCCATCTTGACTCAGATGCGGCCGCCGCGGACGCGATTCGTTTCGCGGATCCACGGAAGAGCGTCTTCGAGGGAGCGAAAGACCTGCGTGGGAATCGCCGGCTTCTTGAGACCGGTATAGACCGAAGCGGTCACGCGTCCGAAGAATGTCTCTCCCACGAGCGCAAAGCACGTGGTGAGAAGGCCGTGCGACTCCTCCTCGTAGACCGTCCGCGCGCCGCCGTCTTGGACGAGCACACGATCCATGAAGATGATCGCGGCTCCGCGATGTCCAACCGAGCGCCAGTGCGCGGTTTGGAAGGCAAGGCTCTCTCTGGCGGTTTTCTCGTTGTCTTCGCAACGCTCGTACGGGACGACTGCCAGAATCTCCGTCTCCACGAGATAGAACTCGGCATTGGAGCTCGAGCCGAGGTGCTGCCACTGATCCACGGGAATCACGTTCACGCTCCTTGTTGCATACTACCGGGCGCTAAACTTTCTCGGCCCACGCGAGCGCGAGCTCGAGCGTTGCAAACGATTTGATTGGCAACTTGCTTTGACGCAGGCCAATCGAGAACGAGGCGATGGCACGTCCGAGCAGGCTCGACGCGACGAGAGCGACCCCGCGGAGGAGCCTGTCGTCGTACCCGAGGTAGACCGTGCGGGCGGCGTGGTCTTGCGAGGTGAAACCATCCATCAATACGATGATGGCTCCGGGGGAACCAATTCGCCGGAAATAGGATTCCTGAAATTCGCGGTTCTCCGTGGCCGTCTCGAAGTCGTCGAGAGAGCCGTCTCTCGGCACGGCGCAAAGCAGCCCCGAGCGAACCTGGAAGAAGCGCGAATTCGACGTGTCGCCGACGATGCTCCACCCGCGCATCGCAACGTCGGGCTGGGTCATCGGGCACCGAAGACTTTCACGAGGAGCTCGGCTCGGGTGGTGACGTCGAAGCGGCGATAGAGAACTTTGACGTACTGGCGTGCGGTATGAGCGCTCACGCCGAGGTCGGTGGCGATGTCCTTCGGGCACACGCCGCGCACGAGGCGTTCGAGTGTCTGGTTCAGCCGAGGCGAGAGCGGCGGGTCCAACTTGACCGAGAGGGGAAGATGGCGGCCGTCCAGAGCCTCGCGAACGGTCTTGCGAAGCTCCTCGGTCTCCCAAGGCTTGGTCAAGTATCGGTCGACGTGACCGTCGTTGATGGCGGTGATGGCGGACTCGAGGGACGCGAAGCCGGTGAGAACGAACCGAAGAACGCGCGGATAGGCGACCCGGATGCCGCGCAGGAGATCGAGCCCGCTCATCTCGGGCATGGCGATGTCCGAAATCACGAGGTCGACGGACTCCCGCGCGAGGATTTCGAGCGCCTTTGCGCCCGAACTGGCCTCGAGGATCCGATAGCCACTGTTTCGCACCGTTCGAGCGAGGGCCTCGACGACATGCGCCTCGTCGTCGACGAGGAGAATGGTCTCCTGGGACATGTAAAACCCGCTCCCCCGAGGGTGATTGAAGCCCGCACCCCTCGCAATTCCCCCACCTAGGGGATTGCCTGAGGGGCGAGAATAGCTCGCTTTCGGCCCGGCCCTTCGTCATTCGACCGCCTGGCGCTTACCTGGGGGGGAGGGGGGGGCCGCAGGAAGGACGCGACACCCGTGGCGGCTCTCGGCTCCCTCGCTTAATCTGATCATGCGAGGGACTGCGCATCATCATGAAACCTCCGGGGCGGGCCACCGCGCTCTTGCGTACTCGGGCTCCGTGGATAGCCCTCATCGAGGCGATCTACGCGCCGTCGGTCGACGACAAGGAGTGGGCGCATGGGATCGCCGAGACCGTCGCGCGCCTGTTCACGAAAGCGACCGGATCGGGCCTCTATGCATTCGAGCACGACGACGAGCGTCGCTCGATCTCGCAGGCCTGGGAGGTTCTGCTCGGAACTGCACGGCACACGCGCGGAGCCAATGACGAGGATCTCCAGTCCCTCGGCGTCGAGTTGTTCGACGCGACCTTCTATCCGCCCACGCTGGCCATCACACAGTCCGAGACTCTCGCGCGGCACGTGATCGCTCGCCCCTCGTACATCGACGAGATGTACGACAAGGCGGGCATCGCCGATGGCGTCGGGTTGATCGCGCATCCCGAACCCGGGGCGATCGTTGCGGTGTGGCTCGCGTTCGAGCACCACGTGACGCTCTCGCCGCACGAGCGGCGCCTTCTCTCGCAAGTAACGTTGCACGTCGAAAGTGGAAGCCGTCTGCGTCGGCGCCCAGACGCCGTGCGCGCCGTTCTCACGACGGAGGGGCGTCTCCTCCACAAGGAGGACGGCGCGCCGGACGCGAGCGTCATGAGTGAGCGCGTGCGTCGGATCGAGCGAGCCCGATCCAGAAAGGAGCGCCAGAGCGCAGACGCCGTGGACGTGTGGAATGCCCTCGTGGCGGGCGAGGTGAGCATCGTCGAGCGGTACGACGGAGGCCGACGGCAGTACGTGGTCCTCGAGAATGCGCCGAGCCGTCGAACCCACCGAGCGCTCTCGCGGCGCGAGATCGAGGTCCTGCGCCTCGCGGCGCGCGGCGTTCCCGTGAAGCTGATTGGCTATGGCCTGGGCCTATCGTCGTCCGTCGTGTCGACGTCGCTCGCCAACACGGCGGCGAAATTGAGTCTTTCGAATCGGCTCGATCTGGTTCGCGTCGCGTCGCTCCTCACCGACACGCCAGCCGTTCCGGTCGACATCACGTCGCTCACCTCGACGGAGCACGAGATCTTCGAGCTCGTGCAGCGAGGCTTGTCGAACGAAGACATTGCACGACGTCGTGCTCGCTCCGTGCACACGATTGCGAATCAGGTTGCGAACGTCTTGAAGAAAACACGCAGCTCGACGCGCCGTGCTCTCCTCGCAGCGCAGGCAAAGTCGAAATAGCGGTCACGCGCAATCCCAGGTACGCCGACAGCTCGAACGAGGCGAGCGCCAGAAGCACGTCGTGCGCGCCGGCGGACGTGGTAGATGCGGTCGACGATGGCTCGCGCTGCATCGGTCTTCTTTCGCTCGCGGAGCGTGATTTGGACGAAGGGCTCTTTCGCGGCAGCGGCGATCGCGGCGTTGCTCGTCGGTCGAGAGGCCGCAGCGCAGTCGATGCCGAGCGAAGAGCCGCCCGCAGAAGCTTCCGCGCCTGCGCCGGTGGAGACCACCCCGCCGGTTGCGCCCAGCGAGCCTGCCTTTCCGGCGCCGACTCCGCCTGCCGCGGCGGTCACGACGGCGCCTCCGACGTTCCCGTTCGCGAAACGTGGGACAATCCTACTCTCGATCGATCAGGCGCTCCCGTTGTTCTCCTTCGGCGGCGTGCCGGCAACGTCGCAAGCGCTGGTCTCCACGGCGCTCGGAGATTCGACCGCGCGTGTGCTCCGGCCCGTCGTCGTCGACGTTCTGCTGACCGATCGTCTCACGTTCGGCGGTTCGATCTTCGTCCAGCAGACGCTGACGGACTCCACGCTCGAGACGCATATCGGTGGAGGGCTCGTGCGCGTTGGCGGTATGTTCCCGCTGACGTCCAAGCTCGCCGTCTGGCCGCGTCTGGCGGGCAGCTACATCACGAGCACGAAGCCCGAGGACTTCGCCTACTTCCAGCTCTCGGTGGACGCGAAACTTCTCTATGCGCCGCGTCGTTCGTGGGCATTCAGCATCGGGCCCTCGATCGACATCCCGTTCGACGACCGGCAGCACTTCACCTCCGGTTCGCCGGATCACGGCGTCATGCCTGTGGCGACGGCCGACAACCGGCTCGTTCGCATTGGCGTGTCCGCGGGAATCACCGGGCGTCTCGGAAGGTCGGGGGGCGACGACGAAGAGTCCGCCGACGCGGAGCTCGAGCCCACTCTCTTGATCGGCATCGACCGCGTCGTTCCCTTGATTCGCTATACGGCGTCGTCGACGAAGACCAACGCCGACGAGCAGACGGCAAAGAACTTCGACGTGGCAACCGCCCAACTCGCCGCGTACAGCCCGCAGGCACCTCGCCTGTCGGTCGACTATCGAACTCCGTTCGGACTCACTGTTGGAATGTCGGGGAGCGTCGGCTGGGAGAAGGTCTCGATGGACCGACGCTCACTGTTTCCGTCGCCCACCGGAATGACGATGGTGTCGTACGCTCTCTCGCCGCGCGCGGGCTATTACAAGTCCCTCACCAAGGGCATCGCGGTCTGGCCTCGTGTGGGTGTCACCTACGTCAATTCGGCCATCGAACGCTCGAGCGGGCTCGATGGTGACGACGACTACCATCTCGGATTCGACCTCGACGCCTTCTTCGTCTTTTCTCCGACTCCCGGTTTCGGGCTCCTTCTCGGTCCCTCGCTCGAAGTCCCGCTCACGGGCAAAACCGAAGTTGCCCAGAAACGTGCGGAGTACAGCGTGTTCTCGGTCGGGCTGGCCGGCGGTCTCGTCGTCGGGCTTTGAGCGAACCTCAGATGGTGGGCGCGGCAACTTCCCAATCACAGATTCGTTGCATGATGTCGAGTAGACCGCGCCCGCGCTTCGTCACGGTGTAGACGAAGCGTCGTTCACCGTTGGGGTGCTTGTCGAGGAGGCCCTCTGCCGTGAGCTCGCGCAGACGCCGACCGAGAACGTGGTCGGTGACGCTGGGCAGCTCGCGCTTCAAGGCACCGAACGAATCGTGTCCGCGGAATACCGAATAGAGCACCTGCATCTTCCAGCGCATGGCGATGCGGTAGAGCGCGTCGTTGAGCACGCAGGCTCGCGCGAGGATTCGCTGATTGCCGAAGTTCGTCGAGCTGGTCTTCCGTGTGCTCGTTTGCGTCTGCTTCATGGGCGCGCCTCGCTCACTCCCGAGTGAGTATGGGCCGCGAGATGCCCGCTCGCTAGGTTGCCGTGCATGGAGATCACGAACGTCATCTATCCGGTGGTCGTCGAAGACTTCGCCGACTACGCAAACACGGTTGCGCATTATCGCGAGGTCCTCGGCTTGCCGCTCAAAGCCGAGTTCTCGCACCAGGGATTCACTGTGTCCTGGCTCGGCCCGATGGTCGTCGTGAGCGCTCGGGACAAGGCCGCGCTCGACGTCGCTTTGGAGGTGGAGGGGATCCTGGTGGTCGACGATCTCGACGCCTTCTGGCAGCGCATGCAGGGACGCACCGAAGTGCTCGTCGCGCCCGAAGAGGTCCCGTCAGGACGTCGCTTCGTCGTGCGTCACCAGGACGGTCGCGCGGTCGAGTATCTGGACCTCGCGAACTCTCGTTGACTGGCGTGGGCGCTCGTCAGCTCTTGGCGGCGGCGATGACTTCGTCGGCATGATCTTTCGGCGTCACGTCGCGCCAGACCTTCTTGATCGTGCCGTCTTTGCCGATGAGGAACGTCTGGCGCGCGTGCAGGCCAGGACGGAGCGAGGGCACGCCGAATGCTTTGGCGAGTGACGCGTCTTCGTCGACGGCCAGGTCGAACGGGAGCTTCTCCTTCTCGATGAACGCCTTGTGCGAAGCGGCGTCTTGCGTGGAGACGCCGATCACGGTGATGCCGGCCTTCTTCAAGTCTTCGGCGCGATCGCGGAAGTTCTGCGCCTCGACCGTGCAGCCGGGCGTCTCGTCCTTCGGGTAGAAGTAGATGGCCACATAGTGGCCCTTGAGGCTGGAGAGCTTCGTCTTGCGGCCGTCCTGGAGCGTCATCTCGACGTCCGGTGCCGGGTCGCCCTCCTTCAACGTGTCGGTCTTCGGCGCGGTCGATGTGCCTGACGAGGCGGTCGAGGCGGAGGCCGCGCCGCTCGTGGTAGGCGGTGCCGCGTCGGTCTTCTTGTCGTTGCAACCTGCAACTGCAGCGAGCGCGAGCATGGCGACGAGCGTGGTGCGAACGAGCATGCACGCAAGATATCCGAGCGAGTGGGCAGGCGAGACGCGAACCTTGCCGCAGCGCTTCTTTACGTACGAGCGCGTCATTTCCGACGACGAGGCGCAGCGTAAACGCTCCAGCTAGAAACGTGACGGAAGCGTGAATTGCTCGTCTCCCCCAATCGAGTGACATCGGCTACCGTCCCGCGCCGTGGCGAGTTTGAGTTCCTCCGAGTCCCCGAAGACCACGCTCAGAGAAGACCTCCGGGCGCTTCTCGATTGCCCTCGCGAGCTATGGCTCGTCTACGCGGCGACGTTCTTCGAGTACCTCGGCATCTTCTCGTTCTTGCCCACGCTGCCGCTCTGGCTCTCGGGCGACTACGGGTTCGACGACAAGCAGGCGGGCAACTGGGCCGCGCTGTTCTCCACGCTCGTCACGCTCTTCGTGTTCCTCGTCGGCTCGATTGCCGACGCGATGGGCGTTCGTCGCACGCTGATCATCTCGTTCGGTCTCGCCGCCCTGACGCGCTTGGCGATGGCCATTGCGCCGTCGCCCTCGATGGCCATCGCCACGCTTCTTGCCTTCGGCTTCGCCTACGCGACCACCTCGCCGGTGCTGCAGACCGCCGTGCACCGCGCGTCGGGAAAGAAGACGCGCTCGTTCGCGTTCTCGCTCTGGTACGTGAGCTTCAACCTGGCGGGCGCGATGTGCGGTCCGCTCGTCATCGATGGCACCCGTCACGCCTTCTTGAATTCGGAGACGGGGAAGCTCGCGCCCAAGGCACTGAACCTACCGATTCTCGGTGAGACGATGTTCACGGCGAACCGAGCCATCATGGCACTCGGCTTCGTCTTCGCGGTGATCGCGCTCGTGGTCATCTCGTTCGTTCGCCCGTCGTTCGAACACCGCGTCGATCCCGAGGAAGCAAACGACGTCAAGCCGGCGAAGAAGGGCAACCCGCTCGTCGCCTTGAAGGAAGTCCTCTCCGACAAGCCGTTCTGGCGCTTCCTCGTCTTGCTCGGGTTCCTGTCGCTGGTTCGCATGATGTTCCAGCACATGCACTTCACGTGGCCGAAGTACGTGATCCGCGAACAGGGCGACGCATTCCCGGTCGGCACGGTCTGGTCGGTCAACTCGCTTTTGATTCTCTTCCTCGCGCCGCTCGGCACCGCGCTCACGCGCAATCGCAAGCCGTTCCAGGTGCTCCTCTTCGGCGCGTTCATCTCGTCGCTGAGCCCGTTCGTGCTCTGCTTCGGCTCGACGATGCCGTACCAGATCACGATGATTCTCTTCCTCACCATCGGGGAAGCGCTCTGGTCGCCGCGTCTCTACGAGTACAATCTCTCGATCGCTCCGCGCGGCCGAGAAGCCACGTACGTGAGCCTGGCGTCCTTGCCGTACTTCCTCGCGAAGTTTCTGGTCGGACCGTCGTCGGGTTACCTGCTGTCCACGTTCTGTCCGCCGACGGGCCCGCGCCAGGTGTGGTTGCTCTGGGCCATCATCGGCGCATCGACCATGATTGGTCCCATCGGTATCTGGCTCGGGCGTAGCTGGATGACGAAGACCGATCGCGAGGACGAGGCGAAGCCCGCGACGGCCGAAGCCGCGTAGCTTCGCATCTCACATCTCCGATCGCGCATCGCGCACGAGGTCAGTGGCCTTACCGGGGCCGCCTCGCGATCGCACTGCTCGCGCTCGGGTCGCGCGCTGGCTTGCCCGACGCTCGTTTCGTCCTTACGTCCGTCGCATGAGTCGCGTCTGCGTCGTGGGGGGTGGGCCGGCGGGGATCATGGTGGGCGCGCTTCTCGCGCGTGCCGGCATCGACACCGTCGTGCTCGAGAAGCACGCTGACTTCTTGCGTGACTTTCGAGGCGACACGGTTCACCCCTCGACGCTCGAGGTTCTCGAGGAGCTCGGCTGGCTCGATGACTTCTTGAAGATGCCTCATCAGGAGGTGTCGCGGCTCCGCGTGCACATGCAGGGTACCGAGCTTGCGCTTGCCGACTTCGATCAGGTTCGGACGAGCAAGAAGTTCGTCGTGTTCATGCCTCAATGGGATTTCCTCGACTTCGTCGCCGAGCGCGCGCGTGCCTATCCGCACTTCGATCTTCGGATGCGTACTGCTGTCGTGGGGCTCGTCGAGGAGCGCGGAATGGTGCGAGGTGTTCGAGTCGTCGGACCGGAAGGCGAGAGCGAGATTGGAGCCGATCTCGTGATTGCCGCCGACGGACGTAATTCGCTCGTGCGCGACCACGCCGGTCTCTTGGTCGAAGACATCGGAGCGCCCATCGACGTCCTCTGGTTCCGGCTTCCGCGTCGAGAGTCCGACCCGCGTCAGGCCCTCGGTTGGCTTGCGAACGGGAAGTTCCTCGCCCTGCTCGATCGCGGCGATTATTGGCAAATTGCATACATCATCGCAAAGGGCGGAATGAATACCGTGCAGGCGCGCGGCATCGAGACGTTTCGCCGGGACCTCGCCGAGACGGTGCCATTTCTCTCCGATCGCGTGGAGGAGCTACGGAGCTTCGACGACGTGAAGCTCCTCATCGTACGCGTCGACCGGTTGAAGCGCTGGTTCAAGCCGGGCCTGCTCTGCATCGGCGACGCGGCGCACGCCATGTCGCCGGTGGGCGGCGTGGGGATCAACCTCGCGATTCAAGACGCGGTTGCGACCGCCAATCTGCTCGCCGAGTCACTACGTTCCGGCGCCGTGACCACGGCGCAACTCGAAGCCGTGCAGCGCCGGCGAATGCTGCCCACGCGCGTGACGCAGGCGCTGCAGGTTTTCGTCCAGAAGCGGGTCATCGAACGTGCACTCGATGGTCGTGCACCTTTGCGCGTGGGCCCGGCGCTTCGCTTCTACGATCGCACGGCGTGGCTCCACCGGTTCCCCGCCCAGCTCGTGGGCGTAGGGATTAGGCCCGAGCACGTTCACAGCGCGAACGCCCCTTAGATCCAATGCCGTTCGGATAACAGACGTCCGTCAAACACCGATGGATTCGACCCGAGATTTTTCACAGGAAGCAGCCATAACCTCCGTCAAGAGCTGACAGGCAGCTCGGGGGACCATTTTCGGCCTGTGCGCGCCATCGAGTTCAGGATGGTGAGCATCTTTCGCATGCACGCCGTCAGGGCGACTTTGGCCGGCTTCGTGGCGCGAAGCCGGTCGAAGAACGCCTTGATGAGCGGATTGCATTTCAGCGATGCGACGCAGGCCATGTAGAGCGCACTGCGCACGGTCGTGCGGCCGCCGCGGACGCGACGCTTGCCGGTGTGGCCCCCGCTATCGTGATTGAAGGGCGCAAGGCCAGCGAGCGCGGCGATGCACTTGCGAGTAAGCCTTCCGAGCTCCGGCAGATCCGAGATCAGAGTCCGAGCGGTGACCGGTCCGATGCCGGGGACGGAGCGAAGTAGGTCCTCCTTTTCCTTCCACAGAGGACTCTTCTGCAGCTGAGCGCGTGTCGTCTCGTCGAGCGACTCAAGCTGCTCCTCGAGAAATTCGATCGTCCGCCGGATGCTCTTCACCGCTTTTTCGCCGCCGACCTTTCGCGTGATGCTGAACGTCGCGAGCCGATTCTTCTCGGTGGCCAACATCGAGACGAGCTGACGCCGACGAAGCAAAAGAGCCTCCAATTCCAGCGTTTCTTCGTCCGGAACTGGCTGTGGTGTGGGTGTCGTAGCAGCCCCGAATCGCGCGATGACGTTCGCGTCGATCGCGTCAGTCTTCGCCAGGATGCCGAGGGCTTTCGCGTAATGTCGAACCTGACTCGGACTGACCACCGCGACGGGAAGCTTCGCGCTGCCGAGAGCGAGAACGACGTCGAGCTCGAAACCTCCACTGGCTTCGAGCACGACGAGCTTGGGTTTCATTTCCATCAGGCGCTGGAGAAGCTGGGTCTGACCTTCCTCCGTGTTGCCGACACGGAAGACGGTCTTTCCGTCCTCACTTGCCACATCGAGATGATCTTTCGAGACGTCGATGCCGATGTACTGGGTCACGACTTCCTCCATGCGAGGGGGACGCGACCTTCCTCCCGATGCCCGGTCTTGTAACGTGATTCGAGCTCTCCGCTTTGGGAGGCTCACACAGCCATTCGAGCTCGTTGGGAGTAGGTCCTTCGTACGACGAGTCTTGCTTCCTGTCGGCCTCTCAGGACCTTGGCGGAATCGATCTGTCGTACGAAGGATCTTTTTACCGCGCGGAACGCCGCGCGAGGACGGGGATCTATACAAGTGCGGAAGGGCGGAAGTTTTTGGGGCGGAGAGCGGGGCAAATCGTGCGACACCGCGTCGGCATCGGGGGCATTCAATTCCCCAGCAAGCGCAGTTTGGCGCTTTACGCCGAGCGATAACAAAACCTTCCGATCTTCCGACCTTCCTGTGAAGACGGATGTCTTTTCGCGACGGTGATGAGTGACGATACTACCGCGGCGAACTCCGACGATTCAATCCGGGGCGTGCTCTTCGTATTGTGGGAGCTGGTCGCCGATCGTGAACCAGGGGGCCTTCGAGCCGACGAAGATGTGATGCGTGGGCCGAATCGTGGGCTCGTCGAGCAGCGTTCCCATGGCAACGTGGACGAACGCGCCGTCGCGAACGACCGAGTAGAGGAGCGAGCCACATCCCTTGCAATGCGCGTCGTGTGCGGTTTCGTCGCCGTAGGTCGAGAGGTTGCTCTTGCCCTCGATCACCCGAAGCTCGTTGCATTCGATTCCGGCGAACGGTTTGAACGCCGAGCCCGTGGTGCGACGGCAGTTCCCGCAATGGCAGATTGCGGCGTAGCCGAACGCGTCGGCCACGACGTACTGGACGGCCCGGCAGTAGCACGAGCCGCGTAGCATCTTTCGGTCTTCGCTCATCGGACTTCTCGGTACACGGCCTCGATGTTGTTTCCGTCGGGATCGATGACGAAGGCGGCGTAGTAGCCGATCATGCGCGAGGGCCTATCGCCCGCCGTTCGCGCTGTCCAGTCACCTCATGGAGTGGACGGCGTGCACACGCTGGCCCGCACGATCGACGGGGGCGCGGCCACCCGGTACGACGAGCCGCTCGTATGACGCTCGGCCTGGAAAATAGCCACGTCGTAGACGTGACCGAGCTGGAGTCCGAGCTCGGGATGCTGAGGAAGGTTGGCTGCCGCGTCGAGCGGGCCGTGAATGCCGCCGAGGTCGACGAGGAGCTTGCCGTTGACGAACACGAACGCGTCGTCGTCACCGCGGAAGCGGATGATCTCCGTACCCTGGTACGTGAACCAGAAGCGCGTCTCGGTCGTGAAGCTGAAGTTGTGTCCACCGGCGCGGGCGGGCTCGTCGCCGTCGGCGACCCATCCTTTGGCATCGAGCGGGAAGAACTGCGGTGCATCGTAGACGTAGCTAGCGTCACCCTGGAGCGCGAGATCGAGCTTCCCGATGATCGTGCGGTTCATGTTCGGCGTGTCGCGGTACCACTGATCGAAGGGCGCCTTGCCCGAGGTGTTCGCACTCGAGAGGCCGTCTTTGGCATAGACGGGCTTCCCGTCCGAGCCGAGAGTGCCCATGACGATGCCCGTCTCGGAGCCACTGTTCTTGTTCTCGAAGTCGATGTGGCCGCGAGGAAGGACCCCTTTCGGGGGAAGATCGTAGCCGCGGAAGTCGCGGTAGACGATGGTGATTGGGGCGTTGGGCACGCCCTCCGGAACGGCACACGTGAAGCCGTCTTCGACCGCGCAGGTCGACGAGCATCCGTCGTTCGACCGCTTGTTGCCGTCGTCACACGTTTCGGCGCCGGTGATGACTCCGTCGCCACAGCGATCGTCGCAGGCGCCGTCCTTGCACTTCGGCTCGAGCTTGCAGAGCGGGGAGCATCCGTCTCCCAGGTCGTTGTTACCGTCGTCGCAGGCTTCGGTGCCCTCGGGGACGCCGTCACCACAAGTGGTGGGCGTGCACGGCGCGGCGGGAGGGCATTTGAAGCCGTCTTCGAGGCGGCACACCGCGGAGCAACCGTCGCCCGCGGCCTTGTTCCCGTCGTCACACTCTTCCTTGCCGGCGAGGATCCCGTCTCCGCAGATCGTGGTGCACGGCTTGCCCGCCTCCACGCACGTCCATCCGGCCTCGACCTGGCACGTCGAGGAACATCCGTCGCTACCTTCGACGTTGCCGTCGTCGCAGGCCTCGTCGGTGTCGAGTACGCCGTCACCGCAAGAGGGTGCGTCGGCGGCGTCGACGTCGGCGGCGTCACTCGCGTCGCTTGCGGGAGCCTGTCCATCGGGCTCCGACGTGTCCGGAGGCGCTCCATCGGGAAGTTCGGTGCTCGGAGTCTGGGCGTCCGGCTTTTCGATGACGGCTTCGTCGCCGCAAGCAGCCATGGCGGCGAAGGAGACGAAGAGAAGGGCCAGGGAGTGTCGGTGATCGAGGGATCGCATGAAGATTCGCCGAGAGGCGCATCGTACTCGTTCGTGGAGCCTCCGTGGGACCTCGGCTGGACGACGCCGAGGATTTTCCGCTCGAGCTTCCTTGTGCCGACGCGGAGTGTGACTCGTCCGCGCTCGTGACGCAGGCCTGCTAGGCTCGACGCACCGAGGCAAGCCATGTCGTACGTCGAGCTGCCGCCGCCGCCGTCGCTCTCGTCTCTCGTCGCCTGCTTCTGGGCGATCACGGGGCCGTCGGGCGAACACCGCGTGCTGCCCGACGGATGTATCGATCTCATTGTCTTCGGCGACGGTCAGGTCGAAGTCGTCGGCACGATGACCGAAGCCATCCTTTCGCCGGCGCTCTCGGCGCCCGTGGCCGCTATTCGCTTCCTGCCGGGCGAGGCTGCCCGTCTCGTGCCGGAAGCTGCTCGCGAGCTGACCGATCGCGATGCGCCGCTTCGCGAGCTATGGCGCGACCGCGGTTCGGTCATCGAACACGATCTGTTGGAGCGAATGCGGCGATCGGCGAAGCGCGAGGCGCCCGAGCTCCTCGCCACGTTGTCGCCCGCATTCTCCTCGATTCTTCGCAGCCGACTCGCTTCTCACGCCGATGCCACGGACCTTCGCATGCGGGAGGCGGTCCGGCTGCTCGGGGAAGGGCACTCGGTGCGGGCGACGGCGGCTCGGGTGAATCTGTCGGAGCGTCAGCTGTCGCGTCGATTCACGGAACGCGTGGGCGTTGCGCCGAAGCTCTTCGGGCGCGTGATGCGCTTGCAGCGCGCGGCGAATGCGCTGGCCGACGGCGGCTCTCCGATCGATGTCGCGACGATTGCGCAATACACCGATCAGGCTCATATGAATCGAGACTTTCGCGAGCTGGCGCGCGTCACGCCCGCTGCACTGGCGCGCGAGTACGCCGCCCGCGGGGCCGGTACATCCAGCTCGAACACGTGACCGTCGCGCCTGACCGCACGGCGACGTCCGATTCGTACAAGACCCCCATCGCATTCGCGGCTAACGATGTCGCATGCCGATCGTCCCCGACATGGTTGGAATCGTCTCCGCGGACTTGCCTCGCTCGGTTCGCTTCTATCGCCTCGTAGGCCTCGATTTTCCCGATCCCGAGGGCGAAGACTACGTCGAAGTGAAGACGCCGAACGGCTATCGCATTTCCCTCAATGCGGTCGAGCTCGACAAGAAGCTCACCCCGGGATGGGTTGCCCCGCGCGGGCAGCGCCTCTCGCTCGCGTTCCTGTGCGACTCGCCGAAGCACGTCGACAAGACGTACGCCGCGATCGTGGCCGCCGGGTTCGAGGGCGTGAAAGAGCCGTGGGATGCGTTCTGGGGACAGCGCTATGCGCTCGTCGCCGACCCCGACGGCGCGCACGTCAGCCTGTTCGCGCCGCTGAAGTAGTCATCGCTCGAGGGGGGCCGCGCGTGCGGTCGGTCCCGCCGGTGCGAGTCGCGCGAGGAGTCGATCGATGTCTGTCGCAAGCGAGGGATTCACGACCGGTGAGCGCCTCAGCTTGGCGAACGCGGCGAGCGCCCCCGCGCGATCGCCCAGGGCCACGAGGCCGAGCGCAACGACCTGCAGAGCAACGGGATTCGATGGCGAGATGGCGAGAGCCTTTCGCGCGCGGGCGACCGCAATCGCATCCTGTCGCGAGGCCAGAGCGAGCTGCGCGAGGCGTGTTTGGAGCCCGAGCCTCGAGCTCGCATCGAGGGCGCCATGGTCGTTCGCCTCCGCCGCTTCGAGTGCCCCTCGAGCGGCCGCGAGATTGCCCACGGCCTTGTAGGTGCACCCGAGGTTGTAGAGCACGTACGGATCGCGCGGCGTGAGCTCGACTTGCTTCTCGAGGAGGGTGAGGTTCCGTCGCGCGCGGCTTCGATCGCCTTGGACCAGGTCTTGCTGGTAGCCGTGATGAACCACGAGGAGATCGGCCTTCGCGATCGTGCCGCCGCCTCGCACGATCGATGGCGCGATCTGCTCGTGGATGATCCCTTCGTAGCGATGCTCGGTCCTGCGCTCGAACAGCCGTGTTTGAGGCACTTCGTCGAAGAGGGCCGTCTCTCCTGCAGGCATGAGATTGCGCACCCGCACCTGCAGGCCGCGAGCGCGCGTGCGACCGACGACCTCGCGCATCCGCCGGCCCGAGGCGGGGGCGATGCGCTCGTCGGCTGCGAGGACCAGAATCCAATCTTTGGTCGCGAGCTCGATGGATCGATTGCGCGGCGCGGAGAAGTCGTTCGTCCAGGCTTCTTCGACCACGAGGGCGCCGAAGTCGCGCGCGATGGTGATCGTGCGGTCTTTCGAGCCGGTGTCGACGACGACGATCTCGTCGACGACGCCCTGGACGCTCCGTAGGCATCCTTCGATATTGCTCTCCTCGTCTCGCACGATCATGCAGAGCGAGAGCGTGCGAAACGATTCGGCGGCCATCCTCCGAGAAGAGAACGACCGCCGTGTGTGAGGCTTAAGCCGAGGGGCTCACTTCGCGGGGGTGCGCTGGACGAGGAACGGACCGAACCCCTGCGCCGTCGGCATGACTTCGACGACATTGAGGTTCACATGTGCCGGCCGCGTGACGGCAAAGGCGACGATGTCGGCGATGTCATCGCCCGAGAGCGGCGTCATTCCTTCGTAGACCTTCTTGGCGCGGTCTTCGTTGCCCTCGAAGCGGACGACGGAGAACTCGGTCTCCACCATGCCGGGCTCCACGCACGTCACGCGCACACCCGTTCCCGCGAAGTCGCTCTTCATCGCCTGCGAGAACTGATGCACGAACGCTTTCGTCCCGCCGTACACGTGCCCCGCAGGATAAGGATACGTTCCGGCCACCGAGCCGATGTGCACCACGTGGCCTCGGCCGCGTTCCACCATCGCGGGTACGAAGGCGCGCGTGGCGTAGACGAGCCCTTTGCAATTCGTGTCGATCATCCGCTCCCAGTCCTCGACCGACGCGCGCTGGACGGGATCGAGCCCGAGCGCGAGCCCGGCCGAGTTGACGAGAATGTCGATGTGTCGTCCGAGCTCGCTCTTGGCGAGCGATTCGACGGCGTCGCGATCACGCACGTCGAGCTCGACGGTCAGGCAACGTTCTCCGAGCTCGGAGGCCAGGTCGTCGAGACGCTCTCGACGGCGGCCGGCGGCGAGCACCACGGCGCCTTCGGCGTACAAACGTGCGGCGCAAGCGCGACCGATTCCGGACGTGGCACCCGTGACGAGAACGCGGCGGCCTTCGAGCTTGTGTGCACTCATGGCCTCCGAATAGCGCGAAACGGATCGCGGCGTCATGCACCTCGTCCAGGCGGGGGCGCACGAGCGGGCGAGGCGACCTGCTCGACGTGCCGCCGAGTTTCGGCCAAGATTGCGCGCCCATGCCGTACGAGGCGCTGCTCGAGGAGTACGACGCGTTGCTCCCTTCGCTGCGTCGTCACGGTGATCGCCTCGTGGACGAGCTTCGCGTGCTGCTCGCGGCCGATCCTACCCTCAAGGTTCACTCGGTGACGGTGCGGCTCAAGTCGCGCGAGAGCCTGGCGCGCAAGCTCGCGCGGCCCGACAAGTCGTACTCCGACCTCTGGGCCATCACCGATCTCCTCGGCTTGCGCGTCATCACGTACTTCGAAGACGCCGTCGATCGCGTGGGCAATTTGCTCGAAGCGCGCATGCCCGTCGACTTCGGGCACTCGACGGACAAGCGCCGTCGCGAGCCCACCGAGTTCGGCTACCGCTCGCTCCATTACGTGTGCAGCATGGGCGCGGCGACGCCAACCGAGCTACCCGAGCGCGCGCGCTTCGAGATCCAGGTGCGCACGGTGCTCGAGCACGCCTGGGCCGAGATCGAGCACGACCTCGGATACAAGGCGACCGAGGAAGTCCCTGCGCCCACGCGACGGCGATTGAACCGCCTGGCGGGCTTGCTCGAGCTTGCGGACCAGGAGTTCGTGGCGATTCGACGAGAGCTCGACAGCTACGCGAGGGCGCTTCCGGCCCAAATCGAGGCTGGTGGAGACTCGGTGCAGCTCGATCGCTTCTCGCTCGCGGCGTTGCTCGATTGCGACGAGGTGAGGGCCATCGATCGCGACATCGCCCTCGTGCTCGACAAGCCACTCGGCGAGGAGCCGTTCTTTCCCGGTTATCTGCTCAAGATGCTGGCCTCGAGTGGAATTCGCACCGTGGCCGACGCCCGAGCGGGCATTCGCGAGCATCACGACGTCATCGTCGCCATGGTGAAGCCGTACTTCGCGTTCGCCTGGGAGACGTGGCAGCTCTCGCCCGAGCAGATGGCGCGCATCTTCCGTGGCTACTCGCTGTTCTTCCTGGCCCACGTGGAAGTGCTTCGGACGTCGTCGCTCCGTCTCGAGAAGATCGAGCGCCTCGCGCGTCTGTATCGCGAGCTCGACTATCCCGACGACGCCCGTACGGCCCACCGCGTGGCCAGCATGCTGGTCGATGCCTTCGGCACCCTCGGCCCGACGGGCACGGACGTTCGCTGAGCGTCGGACGATCGGGTTAGGTGATTGAGACGCGTATCACGCGCGCTTCGGCTGGCCATCGCGGCCACGGCGGAGGAGTATCCGCGTCGTTTGCGGGCCCCGTCTCGCGCTCGAAGTCTTGCTCGAGGTTCCCTTCGATGTTTCGTGCACGTTTGCTTGCTTCGATGTTCGTCTCGTCCGCGGCGGCCTTCCTTGCCGTCTCGTTTGGTGTCGGATGTGAAGACGATTCGTCCGGCGGGGCACCCGTCACGTCGTTCGATGCCACCGCACCGTTCGACAGCGCGGCACCGAACCATCCCGGGGACGCCGCGACCGACGCCGCGGATGGCGGTGACGGTGCCGTCTTCGACGTGCCCGACGAGGCTTGCCCGATCACGGATGTCACGAGCAAGGCCTGGTCGAAGAAGGGAATCGCCACCACCGTTCGCAGCATTCTGATCCGGGATACGGTCTATGCCGTCGCGGATCGCAACGGGACGACCAGTCCGCTCTACTCGTTCGCGCTCGCGACGGGTGACGGGAAGGGCGTGCCCACGCAGATCGCGCTTCCGGCGGTGACCGACGCGAACCCCACGTTCTTGCCTCGTCTGCAGACGGCGAAGTTCGACAACCACGAGCAGCTCTTCGTGAGCCTCCTGAACCGGTATTACGGCGCGTCCGACGGAGGCGTGTTCGAGAACAAGGGCGGCCTCGTGCGGGTGGGCCCCATCGACGCCCCGCTCCCGGCGACGGCGGCGATTCTTCCGAGCACCCAGGGATCCGTGGATGGCGTGTTCGACGACACGGCGGGCCCGAGGGTGCTCTCGTGGTCGTCGCTCGAGGGGGATGCGGGCACGGTCTCGACACTGACCGGCGCGGCGGGCTCGGAGACCCTGGCGTCGCCGTTGTCGTTCCCCGGGAAGCCGAGCGAGTTCGAGCGCTCCGAAGTTCTCCACGAGCAGGACCGAATCGTCGGAGTTCTTCGCGCGACCAATCTCGCGAACCCGAGCGCGGTCGTCTTCAGTGGTTGGCCGATCTCCGACGCGGGGGCTGGTGCGCCGATCGATCTGCCCGGTGGCTATGCGACGGCGACGGTTCGGGACACGGCGCCGATGGCGTACGTGCTCACCTCGGCTGGAGAGCTCTTCGAGGTCGACCTCGGTGAAACCATGAGCCCCGTCGGGCGCCTCGTGACCAGCCTTCCGCAAGGCTATGCGCCGGCACCGGGGTCCAACGCGCGCATGGTCTACACGAACGGGTCGGTGGCGTTCCCCGCTTTCAAGGACGGCGCACCTCGGATCCTCCGCGTTCGGTTGGGCACGGGGGCGATCGAGGAGTGGATCCCAGACGCGCCGGATGCCGGTACCTTCGTCGGTTGGTCTGCGCTTGCAGCAGGGCATGGCGTCGTGTGCACGGCCATTGGTCGCACAGTGGGCGCCACGTCGAGCGCGGAGATCGATTGCGCCTGTCTCGACGGCGCGTTCCAGCGTGTGCCCTGACTCGAAGCGTCAGGTGCAGGTGCTGACGATCAACGTGTGACGAGACGGAGGTCGTCGATTCGGAGGTCGATGCTCACGTTGGCGTCGCACGCAGGGGCCGAGCAGCTCTGCACTTCGAAGAGAACCTGACCCGTCTTGCCGTACGACGCGGGGATGGTGAACCGAGCCTCGTTCCAGCCCTTCTTCCACGACCACTCGCTTTGCGTCGCGAGGAAGTACTGGTGGATGTCGTTCGGCGGATTCCCAGGCGCGGCAGCGGCGCTCACGACGGCATCACGATCGATCCAGATGCGGAACTCCAAGGCCTGCGCGTCGATCTCGTTGGCGCCGTCGTTCGCGTAGAACCCGAGGCCGTCGTACTGATGCGAGCTGTAGCCGACGGAGACCGCGCCCGAGCAAGCGGGCGATCCCATGGTGACCTCGCGATGGAATCCGTTCACCGACCAGCCGGTCGTCGCGGCGTCGCCGAAGATCTCCTTCTCGGCTCCAGTCGCCGGCGGAGCAGGGCAGGGGCGCACAGGGCCTGCCGGACCTGCGTCGTCGGCGGAAGCATCGCCGGAGGACGACGCATCCGCCGGAGCGCTCGCGTCGGCCGCTGCGGGAGGCCCTGCGTCGGGTTCGTTGGTCGTGCCCGATCGATGATCGAGGACACGCGTGGGCTCGCTACTGCACGCTCCAACCCCCGCGAGCAGCACTGAACACCACCAACGCATGCACCTCGTATAGCAGGGGCACGCACGTACGCGTGGTCGGGCGGGTCGGAGAACCCACCACGGGCTACACCTGGTCTCTCGGTCTCTCGACGCGCCGCGCAAGCGCGGCCGCAACGATGCGTGAAGGAGACATGAATCGAGCGTGACGGCGGAGTGAATTCGAAGCACGGTGGCTGCGCATGCCCGCGATCGGGGGGTGTCCGCGTGCACGAAGGATTGGACGGACGACGCCCGATCGAGGACTGTGCACGGCACTCTAGCCGTCGTTCAACCGCGCTACGAAGCAGTCTTCCAATGTTCAAAGCCCGCCTCACGAGCAGTGTCTTCAACAATATCTTCAGCAGTGCGTTTCTCGCGGCTCTCGTCGCGACGAGCGCCGGCTGTTCGTCCGACCCGGAGACGACTTCCTCCGACCCCACCGGCGCCGACGCAGGGGGAACGAGAACGAGGTAGATTCCGGCACCAAACCTGGTCGCGACAGCGGCACGGACAGCGGAAAGGACAGCGGCACGGACAGCGGAAAGGACAGCGGCACCGATCCGGGGCCCGAGTGCAGCGCGCCCGACGACTGCCCGGCGCCGAGCAGCAAGTGCGTCGAGCGCACCTGCAAGAGCGGCGTCTGCGGAGAAAATCCGTTGAGCGCCGGCAGCGCCGTCGATGGCGATACGCTCGGCGACTGCAAGAAGAGCCAGTGCGACGGCGCCGGCAAGGTCGTGAGCGTCAACGACGACACCGATCTGCCGGACGACAAGAATCCCTGCACCGACGACGTCTGCACGAACGGTGTGCCCTCCCACCCGTTCAAGACCGTGGGCACGACGTGCGGTACCAGCCTCGTCTGCGACGGTGCGGGTAACTGCCAGGGCTGCAACCAGCCCTCCGACTGCAGCGGCACCGACGACGACTGCTCGTCGCGCACGTGTAAGGCCGGCGTTTGCGGTCGCGCGTTCACGAAGAACGGAACTGCCGTCACCGCTCAGACCGCGGGCGACTGCAAGAAGGCGGTTTGCGACGGCGCCGGCAACGTCACGAGCGTCAACGACGACTCCGACATCGCGAGCGACGGCAACAGCTGCACGAACGACGTCTGTACGAACGGCGTGCTCAGCCACCCGACCGTCGCCGACGGCACGTCCTGCGAGAACGGCAAGCTCTGCAAGGCCGGCGTGTGTACCGGCTGCACCACCGCCAACGACTGTCCCGGCACCGATACCGAGTGCCGGACGCGGACGTGCACGGACGGCGTTTGCGGAGCCGTCAACGGCGCGCAGGACAAGGTCTTGACCGCCCAGACCGACGGCGACTGCAAGACGGCGATCTGCGACGGCAACGGCAGAATCGTCTCGCGAAACGACGACACCGATCTTCCCGTCGACGGCCTGCAATGCACGAACGACGTCTGCACGAACGGCGTCCCCAGCCACCCGCCCGTCCCCGTCGGAACGACCTGCACGGACAACGGCGGCTCGTTCTGCAACGGCAATGGCGCGTGCGTGAGCCCGTCCTGCACGGATGGCATCCGGAACGGTGACGAGACCGACGTGGACTGCGGCGGCACCACCTGCCCGGCTTGCGGTCAGGTGACCGTCACCCCGGCGGACGCCGCGACCAACGTGGCCGTCAACGCCACCATCACACTGACCTTCACCTCGGCGATGGACAGCACGACGATCACCGCGCAGTCCGCGGCGGGCGCGTGTGCCGGCAGCGTGCAGGTCTCGGCCGACGACTTCGCGACCTGCCTCGCGTTCAACGCCCCCGGCATCAACGGGACGAACAAGGTCGTGACGCTCACGCCGACCGCGAACTTCGCCAACAACACGACGTACAAGGTTCGCGTCACCAACGCGGCCAAGACGTCGGGCGGCGTAGCCGCCGCGCCCTACACGATGACGACGGGCTTCACGACGGCGACCGGGGTGACCTGCGCCGCGCACGGCTTCAACGGGGCCCTCGTCACCTTCGACCTGACGGGGGCGGCGGGCGACCAGGCGAGCTCTAGCGCGAAGACGACCGCCGCCGGCGTGACTAGCTCGGTGCTGACGCGCTCGTCCGCCGTCAAGGCGACCCAGGCGGCGGATTCGATCAGCAGTACCAACTGGGGCACCACCAACACGGTGGACGCGTCGCGCTATTACACCTTCACCGTGACACCCGCTACCGGCTGCTCACTGCAGCTCTCCTCGCTCGCGCTGGACGTAAAAGCGTCCGGTACCGGTCCCACGAAGGGCGACGTCGCCACCAGCGTCGACAACTTTGGGGCGCACAGCAGCCCGTCCTTTTCGGGGACGAGCAAGCCCACCGTGTCGCTGTCGGCGACCAAGGCCGGCGCCATCGAGGTCCGCATCTACGGCTACGGCGCGAGCGCGAGTAGCGGAACGTTCCGCATCCAGAACACGATGACGCTCTCCGGGACCATTCAGTAACGTCACGGAGACCGTCGGTTTCGCGGCCGACGCTATTGAGTTGAGTCAACGCCCTCTGCCCTCGTGGCAGGGGGCGTTTCTCTTGATGGGCCCAGCATGGGCGCGGCCTCCCTACCCGATATCGGGGCGACCGACTATGGTGCGCGCCATGGCCGAGCACGTACGCCCCAAAGACGTCGAAGCGGTGATTGTCGACGTCGTGCGCCCCAAGGATGCCTGGGCTCGCCAGGCGGAGAAACTCTCCGATGGCGGGCTCGTCGGAGCCGCGCTGCTCGCCGAGGTTCGTGCGGTCGGCAACGGCGAACCCGCGGCGCGTCTCGAAGGATGGCTTCGCGAGAAGGTGCAGCCGAAGGCCGGCGACGAGCCGACGCGCACCACCGACGAGGCGCTCGCCGCCGTCGCGAAGATGAAGCGCTTCGACGATGCGAGCACCGAGAAGATGATCGCGCGCTTGCTCGACGGCGTCCTCGCGGGCGGCCGTGCGAGCGTGCTCTTCCGCGAAGCGGCCTCGGTGCTCCACGACATGGGCGACGACGTCGCGGCGTTCGACGTGGTCCGAGGCGCGCGCGCCATCGCCGCCAAGGACGACCCCGCACGCGTCACGACGGACATCCTCCTCGTCACGCTCCTCTTCGAGCGCGGACGTTGGGCCGAGGCGCGTGACGTCCTCGCCGACGTGCCCGCGCCCCAACGCACCTCGCTCGCGACGCGTCTCGCGGTGCTCTCGCAGGCCTTTGCCTTCCGCGCGGCGGACTACCTCTCCGGTGATCCCGACGACGATGCGAAGGTCTCACCGCTCTCGCTCGAAGACGCGCAGGCCGGCGTTCGGAGCATGGCGCGTCGCATCGACGACGTCCGTGCGCTGCTCGCCGCTGACGCGAGCGATGCGTCGTGGCTGCCCAACGTCGACGCGCTCCTCGCCAACACGGGCAAAGCTCTTCCCGACAACGACAGCGAGCTCCCCGAGGGCTTCACCGATCGCGTGTTCGTCCTGCGAAACGAGTGGAATCGACTCTCGTGGGCGCTGGCCGCGCTCGGCGCCACGAAAGTCGTGATGCCCATTGCCATCGTTCGACCGCGGTGTGCCATGGATTTCGTCGACGACTTCATGGCGGCGCGTCACGATCTGCTCTGCGACCTGGCCGAAGGAAACGCCCCGAAGGCCGAGACCGAGCTCGACCAGCAGATTCTCGGCGCCACCTGGGGAGGCACGCCCCTCCGCGATCTCGACGCCGATCTCGCGCGACTCTGGGCCGACGAAACCGAAGCCGGCCTCGCCGGCCTCCGCTGGGCGCTGGGCCAAACCCCCTCCCCGTGGAGCGCCGAACCCTAAGCGGCGGATGAAGGTCGGGGCACTCAGCGGTTGAGGATGTCCGTGGCCTGACCGAGTGCGTGTTCGCTCGAGATCATCATCGCTTCGCCGAGGGTGGGGTGAGGATGAATGGTGAGCGCGATGTCCTCGGCGAACGCGCCCATTTCGATGCCGAGTGCCGCTTCGCTGATCATGTCGGAGGCGCGCGGGCCGACGATGTGCACGCCGAGGATCTCGTGCGTGGACTTGTCCATGACGGTCTTCACGAAGCCTTCGGTCTCGCGCATGGCCATCGCGCGGCCGCTGGCGGCGAAGGGCATGCGACCCACCTTCACCTCTCTCCCCTTTCGTACCGCTTCTTCCTCGGTGAGGCCTGCGTAGGCGATCTCGGGATCGGTGAAGACGGCCGCGGGAATCGTCTTCCAGTCCTTGGCTGACCGGTGACCGGCGATGACCTCGGCGGTCACCACCGCTTCTTTGAAGGCTTTGTGCGCGAGGAGCGGTGCTCCGCTGACGTCGCCGACCGCGTAGATCGACGGCACGTTCGTCCGGCCGACCTCGTTCGTGGCGATGAAACCTTTGGCATCCGGCGTGATGCCGACCGTCTCGAGTCCGAGGCCTTTGCTGTTCGGGGCCATGCCGATCGCGACGAGGACCACGTCGACCTCGATGGTCGATGCGACGCCCTTGTCGTCCACCACCTTCACGGCGATGCCGGTCTTCGTGCGCTCGTGGCCCATGGCCTTGTGGTTGACGAGGATCGTCATCCCGCGCTTCGCCAGCGAACGCTGCGCGACGGCCACGCAGTCCTTGTCGACGCCGGTGAGCAGCTGCGGCAGGGCCTCGACGACGGTCACCTGCGCTCCGAAGTTCTGATACATCGAGCCGAGCTCGAGACCGATGACGCCGCCGCCGAGCACGAGCAGGCGCTTCGGAATGGCGTCGAGCGAGACGGCCTCGCGCGCGCCGACGATCGTGCGGCCGTCGAACGGAAGGCTCGGCAAGCCGATCGTCGACGAGCCCGTGGCGATGACGATGGCCTTGGCCTCGTACTGCTTTTCCCCGCCTTCGCGGAGTGCGACCGATACGGAGTTCGGGCCCGTGATGCGCGCGGTTCCGAAGACCGTCGACGCACCGTTGGACTTGAGGAGCGAGCCGACGCCGCTGACGAGCTTCTTGACGATGGAGTTCTTCCACGCCTGGAGCTTCGCGACCTCCACGCGCGGCGCGCCCATGCCCACGAGGCCGACCGCCTCGAGATCCTTGAGCTTGTGATTCATGTGGGCGGTGTCGATGAGGGCCTTCGACGGGATGCAGCCCCAGTTGAGGCACACGCCGCCGAGGTCTTCCTTCTCCACGCAGAGCGTTCGTTGCCCGAGCTGCGCGAGTCGGATTGCCCCCGTGTAGCCTGCCGGACCCCCGCCGATCACGATTGCATCGAACCGCTCTGCCGTTGCCATGACGGACTCTCCTTGTCGCGAGACGCGAGACTGAAGTCTCTAGCAACCGCCTGCGATGTCCACGATTAATCGGGGCGAGTGCGCTTCGCGTGGCGTACACGCCGCATGCCGTGCCTCGCCTTGGCATGGTGCCGCACATTTGGGGCCTGCACTCGACGCGCCGTGCAGCGAGCTTCGGTGGTTCGTCATCGACCGCGCTTGCAACTTGACGGGCGTCGTGGACGTTGGGCATCGAGCGAATCCCCCAAATTGGGTAATCCATTTGGGGAATCCACGACCTGCATGTGCGTTGGATAGCGTGAAAAGCGATGCCCACTCAGGTCGCTGGTCCCATAGGTCCTTTTCTCGACAACGTGCAACAGAGGCAGGTCTCCGTCGTCGTCATGGCGACGTGTGACTATGCCCCGAGCGGTCCGATGGGCGATCCCGCCCAGCTCGATCAACACGTGCAGCAGCAAGTGCTGCGAGCGATTCGCGACGTCATCGGTCGAAAGATGGCGAATCGTGAGCTGACGTTCCGTCACCTGGGCACGGGTGACGTGGCGGCGGTGACGCCCGAGATCCTCGCCGTCTCGGGCCTCGAGCAGAATGGCATTCGCGTGAGCTCACTTGCCATGAGCTTCGGAATTGACGGGCACCCGCCGCAGCCTCCGCGTCCGGCCCAAGGCGCACCGCCTGCTGCGCAGCAGCACAACCTCGCGCAGGGCACGTTCGACATGGGCGGCGGCCATCAACTACGCGTGAAGATCAACGGTAAGACGCCCGAGAACTACTTGAAGGACAAGGCGTCGGGGATGGTCTTCGGTTGGATCCTCGGCGCCATCATCGTCGGCGCGATGGTCCTCACCGTCGTGGGATTCGGTATCTACATCTTCGTTGTCGCGAAAAGTGGAAATGCCCCGAAGGCCGCGGCGGCCGCGAAGTGGGATGGCAAGTCCGAATTCGAATGTGCTGGAAACGATGCCGTCGTGCTGACCGGAGTCACGGCGAAGGCGGGCGTGAAGGCGAGCGGTAACTGCCAGCTCACCATGTCGAGCGTGAGCATCACTGCGCCGGTGGCGATCGAAGCGGGGGGCAACGCGAAGGTGACGATGACGGGCGGTAGCATCTCCTCGTCGACGAACTCGGTCGTCGCGTCTGCCAATGCGAAGGTCGACCTCGTGGGGACGAAAGTGACCGGCAAGGCCAAGACGAGCGGCGGCGCGAAGGTGACCGGGGCGCCCTGAGTCGCGTCAGAGCGGGAGCGTGGAGCGCACGCGAAGAAGCGAATCCACGGGAATGCGCACGATCCCGCTCCGCGGCTGTTCGAGATCGAAAATCACGAAGACGACGAGCGCCACGAGCACGATGAAGACCGCCGTGACGAACGGCACTCGTTCGCCCGTGAGGCCGTAGATGCGTCCGAGGGAGAACGCCGTCGACGTGGCGCTCACGAGGAGCATGAGTACGACCGTCGCAGGGACGTGATCGCGGAGGCCATCCTGGGCTACCTCGTAGCTCGCCATGACCGCGTTGAGCGCCATGATGAGCGAGGTGTGCGTCGACACGAGGCGAGGCTCGTGGACGACGCGCCGGATGGTCTCCGCCATCGCCTTCTGGTGCTCGCGCGTTCGTCGAAGGAGCTCGACGCGTTCGGGAGCGGCGCGCGGATGCTGCGGCGCCTCGATGCGATCGTCCAGGTAGTCGCGGACCTCTCGGAGGAGCTCGTCTCGCTGAGGATCATCGAGCAGCCCGCCCACCGTGGCGAGGTTCGCGATCGCCGTTGCCTCGTTCACCATGAAGGTGAGTCGCTGATCGTACTTCGCCGACGCAGACGCGAACGTGAATCCCAGCAGCAGGCCGAGCAAGCCGATGATGGCGTCGTCCATGCGCGTGTGTTTGACGCTGTCGCCGCGCGCCTTTTGGCGTCGCCCCGTGGCTTGGCCCCACTCTGCCGCGGCGATCATCGCGAGCGCCAGGCCACACGCAATGATCCACGCGCTCAGCTCGAAGAGGCCCACTCCTCGATCGTCTGAAAGGCGCGTGCCAAGACCGCTCTGGCTCGCGCCGTGTGCCGCATGCGCGCACGGGCGGTGACCAAGCGATCACCGCCGTGCGGCAGGAGAGGCGCGTTCGCTCAGCCCTTGGCGAGGGCCTTGGCGAGCTCGGCGTAGAGGTGCACGTTCGCGGTGACGGTCTTCTCGTAGACGCCGATGTGCATCGACTCGTTCGGGCCGTGCGCGCCCGTCTCCGGATCGATGACGCCGTTGAGCACGAGCGGGAGGCGCGAGAATCGCTTGCCGAAGAGCGCGACGAAGGGAATCGAACCGCCGATGCCGATTCGGAGCGGCTTGCGCCCCCACGCAGCCTCGTAGGCGCGATCGGCCGCGTCGAACGCGGGGCCTTCCGCGACGTAGTCCCACGACGACGAGCCGCCTTCGAGCTGGTTGATCTTGATGGTCAGACCGCCCGGAACCTGCTGCGTGAGCTCCGCGCGGATGGCCTCGAAGAGTTCCTTCGGCGTCTGCCCGGGGGCGATGCGGATGCTGAGCTTCGCGGAGGCCGACTTGCGGATGGCGTTCTTCTCCGTGCCCGGCACGGGGAGGGTGGTCGACAGAATCGTCACCGCCGGCTCGCGCCACGCCCAGGCCGCCGGGCTGAGGCCGCGGTTCGGAAGGGGATTCACGCCTTCGAGCAGGCGCGCTCCGGCGCGGATCACGCGCTCGGTCATCGGAACGTCGTGCGAGCTCTGGAGCCACGCCGGATCGATCTCGCGGCGCGCGAGCTTGAGGCGACCGTCGTCGTCGACGAGGCGCGCGAGGAGTGCCACGAGCGTGACGGCCGGATCCGGAACGACGTTGCCCCAGAGGCCCGAGTGCACATCACTCTTCGCGCTCTCGACGGCGACTTCGATTTCGAGCAGACCGCGGAGGCTCACCGTGATGCCGGGGATCTCGGGGCTCGGGTTCTCGCAGTCGGTGAGCACCATCGCGTCGGACTCGAACGCGTCCGGATACGCATCCATGAAGCGTTCGAGGTTCGGGCTCCCGATCTCCTCTTCGCCTTCGAGCAGGAGCTTCAAGTTGCAGGGCAGCCCGTTGGCCTCTTTGAAGTAGCTCTTGATGGCGACGAGGTGACTGAGCCAGCCACCCATGTCGTCGGCGGAGCCGCGGCCGTAGAGGCGATCACCCTTGCGCACGATGCTATGCGGCGGCGTGTCCCACGCTTCGCCGGCCACGGGCTGCACGTCGAAGTGACCATAGACGAGGACGGTGGGCGCGTTCGGCCCGGCCTTCATCCATTCCGCCGCGACGCACGGATGCGCGCCTTCGAGCTCGAGGACGCGTGCGTTCGACATCCCGATCGCCTCGAGGTCGTCACGCAGGGTCTTCGCGAGCTCGCGGAGACGGCCCGCTGCATTCGGATCGCTCGAAATGGGAGCGAAGGAGAGGTAGCGGTTGAGCTGGGAGAAGGACTCGATCACGGCCGCGGAGGCCGCGTCGGCAACGCGCTTGACGTCGATCATCGTTCAGCGCTTACCACATCGCGCGCCGGGCGCCGCGCGACTCTTCGCGGAAGAGCTCGCCGATGCCGTCGAGGCTCATTTTTCGCGTGGTTCGTCCACGGATGCGACCTGACGCAGCGCGCGTTCGAGCGCGCCCACCGGATCGGCCGGCAGGTCGACGGATCGCCAGGCGACGTAGCCGTCCGGGCGGATCAAGCTGGCTCCGTCCGCCTCGAGGCCGAAGGCCGCGCGAAACGCGCCTTCCTCCGTGGTCTCGACGTCGCTCCCCACGAGGACGCAGTGCACGTCGATGCCGAGCGCGGAGGCCACGGTCTTCGCCGCTTCTCGCCAGCGCTCGCCTTCGGCGAGGAGGACCCAGCGCCGTTGCAGCAGGTCGAGCGAGGAGAGCCGCTCGTCGCCGCGGGAGACCCAGAGATGGGGCGCGCGCGTTCCTGGCTGACCGGCCCACTGGTCCGGTCGCTGGGCGGGCGGCAGCGTCTCCGCGGCGCCGAGCACCGCGTTCGAGCGGTAGAGCTGCCCGAACTCCATGGCCGCGTCGTCGATGATGGCGACGTCCTTCGCGACGCCCGCCGAGTGCGCTGCGAAGTCGGCGCGCGCGAAGATTTGCTGGTGACGCAGCCACGCGATGGGACGCCGCTCGGCATCGTAGCTCTCGAGCAGTTTCGGCGACGACCTGCCGGCGAGCACGGCCGCGAGCTTCCACGCGATGTTGTGCGCGTCCTCGATGCCGGTGTTCGCGCCGTAGCCACCACGACTCGGCGGTAGCGTGTGTGCTGCGTCGCCGGCGAGGAAGATGCGGCCCGAAGAGAAGTGGTCCGCGATGAGTGCACTCAACTCCCATCGGCCCGTCGTGATGAGCTCGATCGGGAGATCGGGCTCACCCACCGCGCGCCGAATGAGCGCTTGCAGCGTCGCTTCGTCACGCTCTTCGTCGTCGGAGAGGAAGAGCGCCCATCGCCCGTCCCTGTAAGTCACGAGGAACGCGTTGAAGTCCGGCTGATCGATGCTGAACTGCACGATGCCGGACTCGAGATACTTCTGGAGCGGAGCGCGGAAGAGAACGCTGCGCATCGTGCCCATGGAGCCTCGGCCGCTGCGTCCGATCGCGAGCGCCTCGCGGACCGCGCTCCGGTGCCCGTCGGCGGCGACCACGTAGCTTGCCCGCAGCGTGTACTCTTGCCCGCTCGGCCCGCGCAGCCACGCTGTGACGCCGCTCGCGTCCTGCTCGAAGCGCAGGAGCTCCGTTTCGAGGCGCACGTCCGCGCCGAGCTCGATGGCCTTGGCGCGCAGGATCGGCTCGAGGCGGTCCTGTGCAATGCCGCCCGAGCCCATGGGAGACCACTCGATCGGCGGGGCGACTTTCGCTGGTGGCGTCCACGGCGACTCTTCGAACCAACGTCCGGCGAGACTCTCGACCCGCACGCGCCTGGGGCGAGCGTCCGACGTGACTTGCGGGAAGCGATCGGCGAGCCCCACGGCACGGAGGAGCTCCATCGTTCGGGGCGTGTAGCCGATGGCTCGCGGGTGCACCGAGCTGCCCGGATGGCGCTCGACCACGACCATGGGGATGCCCTCCCAAGCCAGGAAAAGTGCGGTCGAAAGGCCCACCAGGCTTCCGCCGATCACGAGGACAGATGCTGAATTTCCGTTCATTTTGGCCCTTTCGATACGATGTACTGATCGATACACTGTATCGACGTAATGCACCGTAACCAGCACCGCGCTCTTGTCCAGGGCCCAGTCATGAGCGAAGACGAGCCATGAGCCCGCGACGGAAGCCGGACACCACGCCGGACGCGCCTCTTGTCTGGGAGCGTCCCGAGCCGCCCGTCCGACCATCGCCCGGGCCTCTGAGTCGCGAAGCGATCATAGGTGCAGCCATCGCGCTCGCGGATCGGGAAGGCCTCGGCGCGGTGTCGTTCAGGAAGGTCGGTGCCGCGCTCGACGCCGGGCCCATGCGCCTCTACGGCTACGTGTCCACGAAGGAAGAGTTGCTCGAGCTGATGGTGGATGCCGTCTACGGCGAGATGCCGTTGTCGGAGGTCAAAGGCGAGTGGCGTCAGGCTCTTCGTGCGCTCGCGCACGGCATGCGCCGCATGTCCATGAAGCATCCGTGGTTCCCCGAGCTACTCGGCAGTCGCCCGCACATCGGCCCGAATGCACTCGCCCATCTCGAAGCCACGCTCGCGGCCTTCAGCGAGACGCTCGGTTTCGAGAACATCGACGACGTCATGCTCGCCGTGACGACCGTGAAGGCCTACGTGATGGGCGCCATCCAGAGCGAGGTAACCGAGCTCCGCATCGAACGCGAAACGGGCATGGACAAGGAACGTTGGCAGAGCGCGAACGGGGCCTACATCCTCCGGATGATCGCGACGGGCCGCTATCCCACGCTGGGCAAGGTCGTCGAGAAGGCAACGCATCCATCCCCGGACGTCCGGTTCGACATGGGCCTCGACTACGTGCTCGACGGAATCGCCGCGCGCCATTTGCGCTGACGCAGCCTCTGCGCGCAGGACGTTGCGTCGTGAGCAGGCGCAGGCAGCTTAGCGCGGCCGTAGTCGTTCGATCGATGTGCGTGCATCGATTCGGTTTCATGGCTTGACGCTTCGTCGCGTGAAGCCTTGGGGCGTGCCGTGATGCGCGTCAGGCGGAGCACGTGATCACGTCGTTCGCGTGGTCTCTGCAACGCCCGGTGATTACCGCGCGGCGCGGCCGACGGACGATCGCGACCTTGTGCCGCGAAGCCCGGCTTGTCGCGCCCCTTCTGCCGTCTTAGACGTACGTCGTACACGCTCGACGACCCGAGGCGCGTAGTTCGAACTCCGAGGGGTGGGCCTTGCTCTTGTACGACGACGACAAAAAGGAGCCTCGCGCGACGTATGCGCGAGCGCTGGAGCACATGACGGAAGTGCTCCTGACCGAAACGGACACAACGCGCGTCCTCGAAGGGCTAGCGCGCATCGCAGGCGAAACGCTCAACGCCGACCGTGCGCTGATCTACGACATCCGGACCGACGACCAACTCGCGGTGGCGCTCTGCGAATGGCTGAACCCGCGGGAGGCGGTCTCGCCGACGATCGCGACCTATCCGCTCTCGATCTTCGCCGACGCCGAGGCCGAGGTCTATCGCACGCGTCGGCCGCTCGAAAGTCACGCGGAACGTCCGCACGTCGCGCTCTCCAAGGACGGGTCGGGCGTTCTCTTGCACGAGAACATGTCGATCCAGAGCTTGCTCTGGTACCCGTTCGACTTCCGCCGGACGGGATACTACCTCCTCGTGTTCAACCAGGTGACCCACGCGCGTCCCTGGCTGCCGCGCGAGATCGAGTTCCTGCGCATCGCCACGCGCCATGCCGAGCTGGCTTTGATGCAGATCGCGATGAAGGTGGCGCAAGTCGACTCCGAAAGGGCAATTCTCGAAGCGCAGAAGGCCGAGAGCATCGCCCTCCTCGCAGGCGGCGTCGCGCACGACTTCAACAATCTGCTCGGCATCGTGATCGGGGCCGTCGCGAGGGCTCGATCCACACTCGGCGCCGAGGCTCCACTCGACGCGAACCTTCGCGACGCCGAACGCGCCGCGCGCGAGGCCTCCGACCTCGCGAAGCATCTCCTCGCCTACGCCGGCAAAGCCCAGTTCGTCGCGCAGAACGTGGACCTCGTCGCGCTCGCCTCCGAAATGCAGGATCTCTTGCGAGCCGCCGCGGGCAGCGCGCAGGTCACGTTCTCGAGCAGCGGACCGTGTTTCGTCCACGGCGACGCGGGGCAGCTTCGGCAGATCCTCATGAACTTTGTCGTCAACGCGAAGGAGGCCGTCGCCGACTCGGGCGTCGGTCGGATCTCGGTGAGCGTCAGGCGGGAGGGGCCGAAGGTCCTGCTCGAGGTTCGCGACAACGGACGCGGCATGTCCCAGGACGTCCAGAAGAAGATCTTCGAGCCGTTCTACTCCACGAAGACGCTCGGACGCGGTCTCGGCCTCGCCGCGGTGAGTGGCATCGTGCGTTCGCACGGAGCGGACCTGCAGGTTCAGAGCGAGCCCAACGAGGGCACCACGTTCACCGTCGCGTTTCCTGCGGTGGGCGTCCCGGTTCCCCCGAGAGCGTTCCCCTGGCACCGAAGAGCGCGCGCGAGCTCTCGTATCCCAGTCCTCGGGAGAACGCGACGATCGTGCTCGTCGACGACAGCGACAACGTGCGAAGGATGTGCGCGTGCCTGCTCGACGATCTCGGGTACCAGGTGCTCGATGCTCCGAACGGAAACGTCGCCGTCGACACGCTGAAGTCGCGCATGGACGACGTGGACGTGGTGCTCCTCGATTGGAGCATGCCCGCGCCGAGCGGTGCCGACACCTTCCGGCGTCTGCGTGAGGTTCGTGCAGACGTTCCCATCGTCGTCATGAGCGGCTACGCCGAAGGCGTGGCGGACGAGGCGCTCTCCGGCGGCAACGCGGCGTTCATCGAGAAGCCGTTCACCCGCGAAGAGCTCGATGCGGTGCTCCGCAAGGTGCTCACGCAGAGCGACGCCTGAGGAGTCTTCGCTCGAGCTCGTTCAGCGGTGCGTCGCCGCCGGAGGAACGGCTTCGGGAACGTTGACGGTGACGCCGTCGTCGACGCTGGTGATCGAGCTCGCCTCGAGAACCAAGCCCTGCGGTCCGGGGTGCTGCACGCCGATGACGCGAACGGTCCGGCCACCACGGAGCAGGGGCGTGAGCGTTGCGCCGGCCGCCGGAGGGAAGTGGACGCGGGTTCGATCTTCGAGAACGACCCCGGTGAGGTCCCCATTGAGCGTCACGGCGTGCTCGACGACGCGTCCTGTCACTTCGCGAACGACAGGCTCGCCTTGCGCGGCGGCTGGATCTTGAGGCGGAGGTGCCGGCTGGTTGCAGTTGGCCCCGGCACACGTAGAGAACAGGAGCGTGAGGAATCTCAGGAGAAGCATCCCAAAACGTCCTCCTCGGTCACTTCCTAAGCATCGATGCGGCCGCTCGCCAGGCGCGAGCTCACGCCGTGATGTCGTCTTGGCCAACCGTTGCCTTTCCGAGCGCGGTCCTTCTGCGGTAAACAGGAAGAGTCATGAACCGGCGCCTGGAAGCGCAGAAGTACATCGCGCAGAACCGAGCGGCGAAGTTCCACTACGACGTCACCGCTCGGTACGAAGCGGGCATCGTGCTGCGCGGGAGCGAGGTCAAGGCGCTCCGCGAGGGCCGCGTCGACATCTCCGAAGCCTACGCCTCGGTCGAGCGAGGTGAGGTTTGGGTGCGGCAGATGTCCATCGCGTCGTATCCTGCGGCGCGAGCGTTCCCCCATGCCGAGCGCGGCACGCGCAAGCTCCTGCTCCGCGCGCGTGAGATTCGAGAAATCGAACGGGCCGTGCTCCGCGAGCGGTACACGCTGATTCCTCTCGACCTCTACTTCAAAGACGGTTGGGTCAAGGTCACGCTCGGCGTAGCTCGCGGCAAGAAGGCCTACGACAAGCGCCGCGCCGTCATCGAACGAGAAGCCGAGCGCGAAACGGCGGCCATCAATCGCGCGTACCGCGAGCCGCGCTGACCTGCTATTGGCAGAAGTTGCCGACGCACGTGTTCGACGTGCAGTTGGCGTTCGTGGTGCAGCTCGAGCCCTTGTCGTTGCCTTGGCAGAAGTTGGCGAAGCAATTGTTCGAGTCGCAGTACGCGTTCGACTTGCAGCTCGAACCAATCCCTCGGCCTTCGCAGAAGTTGGCGAAGCAATTGCCCGTGGCGCAGTTCGCGTCGCTCTTGCAACTCGAGCCGACGACGTTGTCTTCGCAGACGTTGGCGAAGCAGTTCGCCGAACAGCAATCAGCGTCGAGCGAGCACGACTGACCTTTCTTCTTCTTCTTCGTGCACGCCGCGGCGTCGGGCGCCGACGAATCGGTGGTGCTGGCGTCGGTGTCGCCGCCGTCCTCCGCGCTGGCGTCCGTGTTGGTGCTGCCCCCGCCGTCGTTCGACGGGGTGTCGCCGCCAGGATCGTCACCCGTTGTCGGCTTGTTCGGTGCGCCGCCTTCGGAGACGGCGCTGCCTTGCGTTTGCGGATCGTCGGAGGTGTCGCCAGGCCCGATCGTGAGCTCCGAGGCTCCCGTGATGACCGAGCATCCACAAACGACCACGAGCGCGAGTGCGCTGCTGCGGGCCGCAAGGCTCATGACTCAAATGATGCCTGTTGTCCCAGTCGTACGCTAGGGCCCCGAAGGTCCCGCATTCCTCGCAGGATTGCGAAGGCTTAGCAGGGGCTTCGGTCAGGGCGTGTCGGGATGGGCGGACGGCGCGGCGTTGGGCCGAGCAGGTGGCGCGCCCCTTCTCGCGGCGGTTGCCGTGGGCGCGCTCTTCACGAGGGCGAGCTCGATCGTTCGATCGCGATCGAAGACGATCTTCGTCGTTCGCGTGTCGAATCCCTCGGCTTCGGCGCGCACGTCGTGGACGTACGTGCCGCGCGCGACCTTCGTTCGGTAGTGCGTGCTGCCTGTCTTCACGCCATCGACGAAGAGCGCCGCGCTTGGCGGCGTCACCGAGATCTCGATCGTGACTTCTTCCGGTTCGACCCACGCCGACTGGGCGGGTTCGACCGGTACCGTATTCGCCGGACGCGCAGTGACGACCGGCTTGGCAGACTCGTCGTCGCCCTTCTTGGCAGTCATGGCGACGATGGCGACGACACAGAAGGCGACGAGCACTCCGGCGACGAGGACCAGCGTGAAGCGCCGATCGTTCGAGGGGGCCTCTTTGACGACCTCCACCACTTGCACCGGACCAGACGCATTGGCCGACGTCGGAATGCGGGCGTTGCTCGAGAGCGCCGGCAGTTGGTGACTCGACGACGGGGACATCAATCGGGGCAGCGAGCGGGAAGACTCGCCCGCGGCCACGGCGTCGACGATCTTCTCGCGCAACGCCGCGCGGTCTTCTTCGAACAGCGACGCGACGAAGCTTCCTACCTCGTTCGGCGTGGCGGTGAGCCCGAGCTTTCGCGTCGTTTGCTCGAGTGCCTCGCGCATCTGCCCGGCATTCTCGAAGCGGTCGTCGCGCACCTTCTCGAGTGCCCACGAGCAGATTCCGTCGAGCGGGTCGGGAATGTCGGGGACGACGGTGCGCAGCTTCGGCAGCGGCGCCTCGTCGGTGAGACGCGCGATGACGTCGGCTTCCGACATGCCTTCCCACATGCGCTTGCCGGCGAGCAGCTCCCAGAGCACGAGCCCGAGGGCGAAGACATCCGCGCGGGCATCGACGTTGACGCCGACCTTCGCCTGCTCCGGAGCCATGTACCAGATGTTGCCCTTCGTCGCGGCGGCGCGCCCTTGAACCGTGGACGCCTTGGAGCTCGACGCGCTGAAGTCGACGAGCTTTGCGGAGCCGTCGTAACCGACGAGGATGTTCTCGGGCGAGACGTCGCGATGGACGAGCTGCAGGGCCTTGTCGGCCTCCTTCAGCTCGTGGGCATGCGCGAGGCCCGCGGCGATGGCCATGACGATGTACAGAGCGATAGGACGCGGAAGACCGCCGGCCTGTCGCGCGGCGCGCGAGCGAATGCGCGCGAGCGTCTGCCCATCGAGGTACTCGATGACGAGGAAGGGCCCATCGCTGTCTTGTCCTGCCGTGAGGCCGGCCGCGATGTTGGCGTGTTTGAGGAGAAGCGAGAGACGCGCTTCGTCCGCGAACTGCGCGAGGACGTCCGGCTCTGCATCGGCCCCGAGCTTCAAGCGCTTGACGACGGCGAGCTTCAGCTCTTCGGACCCGTCGACGCTCGCGAGCGAGACCTCCGAGTTCGCTCCGCCCCCGAGATGAGCAACCACACGGTACTGTCCGCCAACGACCCTGGCCACGCGAGCCTCCAACCCCAGGGTAAAGGTCCGCGCGTGCGGTAGCCAAACAAAGAGTCGCGCTCAGCGAGTCTTGTCCGAATTCGATCAAGCCCGGCCGCAGCGCGGCGGCGACCGGTTCAGGGAATGACGACGATCGTGTCCCCGGCGCCCATGACGTTCCAGAGAACGTCGATGGCGTCGTTGTCGAGGGCGACGCACCCGTGGGTCCAGTCCTCGTCGCTGCCTTCGCCGTGGATTTCGACCTCGCCGCCGAGGCCGGTGTTCTGGAGGGGCTCCGTGCAGGAGTCCTGCGCCGACGCGATCTGATCGTGCTCGGCCTGGTCCACGAGTCCCGAGGCCAGCCCGCGATCGGCGTCTTCTTTCGTGGGGTAACTGAGAAGGAAGGCGCGGTGGTAGGTCGAATTCGGTAGGACGCGTGGAATGTAGAAAACGCCCTCGGGAGTCTTGCCGTCGCCCTGTTCGATCTTCGTTCCCACCGGGGCGAAGCCCAGGCCATTCCGGTAGTTTTTGACGAGCTGGCCCGACTTGCAGAAGGCGAGGTTACGCTTGCTCTTACGCACCACGACGTAGTTGTCCGGGGTCTTGTCGCAGCGCGAGAGCTTCTCACCGGCGGTGCCCCAAGCGGATGCGCAATCGGCCGCTCCGTCCGACGGATCCCAGCGCGGATCGAGCAGGGAAAGCGTCGCGGCGAGCGACGCATCGGCGTCGAGCTCGACCTTGCACCCGGCGGCTCCGGAGCAGGCGCCCGTCCAGCCGTCATGCTTCCAGCCTTCGGCCGGCGTGACGGCGATGGTCACCTCGGTTCCGGTCGGGAAGCTCGCCGTGCACTTCCCCGGGCAGTCGATGCCAGCCGGCGTGGAGCGGAGCGTTCCGACGCCGTCGAGGGTCACCGTGAGCGCGGCCGTCTTCTCGGCAGGCTTGCTCGTCGAGGGGTGATGGGGCGCCGTCGAATCATCCGACCCGGTCGCGGGCGCGGGCGCGGGCGCCAGGGTCGGATCGCTGTCGCTCGTCGCGCCGCCGGCGTCACTGCTGCACGCTGCGAGGACGCTCGCGAGAAAAACGATGGATCCAAGGAGGCTTTGCCGGACGCGGAACGACATGGGCCGCGCAGCATAAAGCTGAGCTGCCACAAAGGTGAAGTCTAACGTTCGGTCGGTTGGTGCCTTGTGAAAGTCCCCGATTTCGCTTGGTTGCTTGGCCAGACCGAATGCCGGCTCGCCGCCGTCGCCTGACGGTGAGCCGACCTCCGGCGTCAGCGCTCAGTGCTGCGCGAGTGCCTTTTCGATCGCCGATACGACGAGCTCCGCGTCGGGCGCGACGTCAGGCGCGAAGCGGTCGATCACGTTGCCCTCGCGATCGACCAAGAACTTTTCGAAGTTCCAGAGGATCTCGTCGGCCGCCCCGGGCTTGATGCCGTAGCCGATCAGCTTCGCGCGGAAGTCGCTTCCGGGGAGCGAACGGGCCTCGGGCTTCTCGGCCGTGAGCTTGCCATAGAGAGGATGCTGACCATCACCCTTCACGACGATCTTCGAGAACATCGGAAACGAGACGTCGTACTTGGTGCTGCAGAAGGACTGGATTTCGGCATCCGTTCCAGGCTCCTGCGCGCCGAATTCGTTCGCCGGGAAGCCGAGGATCTCGAGCCCCTGATCCTTGTACTTGCGGTAGAGCGCTTCGAGCGCCGTGTATTGCGGGGTGAGCCCGCACTGCGAGGCCACGTTGACCACGAGGCGCACCTTGCCGGCGTACTCGCCCAGCGAGGAAGGCCGACCGTCGATCGTTTTCACGGAAATCGTTTCGAGCGAAGTCGTCATGCCTCGGGCTTACTCGCCCGGTTCGTGGCCCGCAAGACGGCCCCCCGCTCGAGCTCGGGCGGAGGGGCGAGTCTTCGCTCCCGCGTGAATGACGACTCAGAGCGGATGCGAGCCGACGCACGCGCCGAAGTTGCCGGTCGTCGCGTTGCCGCCGCGGTACCAACCGCCATCCATGCACTGGTACCAAACGCCGTCGGCCTTCGACTGCACGCACGTGCGCGCATCGACCATGTCCTTCAGCGTGCCCGACCAGCATCCGCCCTCGACGTCGTCGCTGGAAGAAGAGTTCGTTGCCGTCGACTCGTCGTCCGCCGTGGTCGAGACCGGCGCGCTCGAAGGCGCCGGATAGCGATCACACTCGCTCCTGTGCTTCTTGTAACCGTTCCAGGCGTTGTTCCCCTGGAGCTTGAAGATCGCGTACGCGCACTTTGCGTTCGTCGCCGCGTTCCAGAGAGCGTCGGACGCTCCTCGCGCGGGGCAGCCCGGCGTTCCGCCGAGGTGGATGCTGTTGATCTGGAAGAGCCCTCGGTCGACGCTGCGGTTCGTGTTCTTGTTCTGGGCCCGCTCGTAGAAGCTCGATTCGTACTTCGCGGTGCAGACCATGCGACCGATCTGGTTCTCGGGGAAGCCCGCCGAGCGGAGGTGCGCGGCGGTCTCCGACGGGGAGAGTCGGCGACCGGCGAGGAGATGATCTTCGGACTCGCCGACGGCTTCTTCGTCGTCGGTCTCCGCGGCGCAACCCACAGTGACGACGGACAGCAGGCTCGCGAAGGCGATCAGACCGTAGATTTTCGCAGCAGGCACCGGGCACCTATGGGGCTGGAGTTGAGAGGACGACCCCCGCGCGAATCACTCCAGCAACTGTCGGACCACGGCGCACACACCTGCTTCTTCGGGCCTCTCGAACGTTTCGCGCCCCGCGCGATTGCGGAAAGCTCCATTCCTGAGGGACACGTGATCCAGCGGTATCCCTCTTCGGATGGTGATGCCGACGGATTCCGCGTAAGCGAACGCGCCGTTCGCGCTGGTTTTTCAGCGTCGCATGACGCACTGCAGAATCGCGCGCGTCAGTTCGACGCTGCCGCGCGCGCACGATTGCGCAGGAGGCGCAGGTAGCGATCGGTCACCCCCGATGCACTCACGCGGGCACGCTCGTTCACATGCGTCTTGTCGAGGTAGCGGATGTAGCGGTGTTCGAACTCGGTGAGGATCTTCTCGCGGGTGACGCTCATCGATGCGTTCTCGGCGATCGCGTGGTCGATGAAGTCCGGGCGCGACGTCGTGAGCGAGGGCGCGTGAGGGATACCGTCGGCTCGTGCGATTTGGATCGTGGTGGAGCCGACTCGAACGGTTTCGGTGCCATCGAGCAGTGCCTCGACCACGCGCACGCCGTTCACCGACGTGCCTGCCGTCGATCCCAGGTCGCGGACGCGGAGCTGGCCGTTCGCCACCTCGAATTGGACGTGTCTCTGGCTCGCGGCGGAATCGGCAAGGCGTAGCTCGCAGCTCGCGCCGGTCCCCGCCACGACCGGGGAAGAGCCTTCCCCGACGATGACGAACGAGTCCTCGTGGCCGTCGACCTCCAGGCGAAGCCGAAACGCGGATGCGAGCACGTCTTTGCGGCCACTCACGAAGGTCTGTTCGTCGAGCGAAGGGTCGGCCGCGCGCGTGACGGTGCTTTCGGGCGGCCCGTCGCGATCGGCACGCTCATCGGCGGTCGAATCGTGCGCGGTCGAATCGAAGGCTTCCATTCGCGTCGAGGCGTTCATGCGTCGCGTCCTTTGATGTGGCAACGACCCGGTCGTCCCGATGCCGGGCCCGGATCACCATCTTCCAACGACAAAGACGCCACGAGATGTTCGTGGTCGCAGAAATTTGGCATCTCCCGCCGAATCCTCCAGGACCCGGCCGTTTGGCACGGGAGGCTGAGGGTCAACGAGACTTCTTGAGCTTCGAGACTCTCGCGGCGAGGTCCTTCGCCCGCGCGTCCTTGGGCGCCAGCTCGAGGAGGTATTGGGATTCCTCGGCGGCGCGTTCCATCTGGTTCGCGGCGAGACAGACCTCGGCCAAGGTCACTCGGTAGTCCACGTTCTTCGATGCCATCGCGACGGCCTGCTCGGCGAGGGTCATGGCGCGCTGGAGATCGCCGTTTCCCATGCGGAGGGCGTGGGCGGCGCGCTCGGCGACGGCCGCATCCGGTTTGGCATCATGAGCGCTCGCGTAGAGGGTTGCGGCGTCGGTCCAACGCCGTTCTTTTTCGGCCGCCCGCGCGCGAAGGACACTTCGCTCGTAACGGAGTGTCTTCGACTTCGTGTCGAGCTCTTCGAGCTTGCGCCGCAGGATCGGATCTTCGCGGTCTGCCAAGGCCAGGCGGTAGTTGTTTGCCGCGCTGACGACGTCGTTGCTCCGCAACGCTGCTTCCGCCGCGCTCACGAAGAGATCGACGCGAGCCTGGATTCGAATCTCCTTGGCGGCATTGATGCGCTGCAGCCGATCGACGGACTTGCGACGTTCCGAGGCGGGCGCAGGCGACGCCCCACTCGTGCTCGGCGCAGGCTTCGAGCCGCGCGATGGTGATTCGTTCGAGGCCCGTGCGTCCGCGCGCAGCGTCTTGCTCGTCCTCCGAGGGATGGGCGTGCGAACCCTCGGAACATTCGCCGCGCTCGCTGCGCGTTGCGAGCGGACCGACTTGCGACTGCTCCGACGCTTTTCCGGCCGCGGCACGGCCTCCTCCACACGAGGATCCGAGCGCCTCGGCTCGATTTCCTCGGCGCGCGGGTCGGGCCGACGGGCACTCACCACTTCGTGGGCCACGAGAAGGACGTTCCGCCTACGCGGCTCGTTGCGAGGCGCGAGCCGTGGCTCACCTAGGGCGACGGCGCCCAGCTCGCTCAGCCGCTGCGCGAGACGGATCGCCTCGTTCACGTCGGTTCCAGCGATCTCGGCAATTTCCTCGAGCGTCAGACATCCGTCGACCTGCGAAAGGAAGAACGCCTCGACGGCCTGTAGAGGCAGCCGCTTCGGGTCGCACTGCGTTGCCTGCAAGACCGTCCGCCGATCCATTCGTCCCATCCCCAAGAGACGAAACGTACCACGTACTTACGCGCAGGAGACAAGGCCTACGACCGCCAAGTCTGTTCATGGCGGCGCACGCCAGCCCCAGGCCCCAGCCGCACCCCCACCCCTATCCCACCCCCCTAATTTGCGGGAAAGACGGTCTGGCGAGGGCCGTTTAGCGTGAGGGATCGAGGAGCGATCGACGCCATGATTTACACCTTCGGCCCCTTCGAACTGGATTCGGCGCGCTACGAGCTACGCCGCTCGGGATCGCTCGTCCACGTTCAGCCGCGCGTCTTCGACCTCTTGCACTTTCTCGTCGCTCGCGGCGGCGCCCTCATCAGCAGGTCCGATTTGCTCGAGCACGTATGGGGCGGAACAACCGTGACCAAGGACGCCATCGCGCAAGCCGTGAGCGCTGTCCGGACTGCGCTCGACGATGCGCGCGAACAGCCCGAGTACCTCGAGACGATCCGCGGGCGCGGCTATCGTTTCTGCGCTGCGGTGACCGTCGTCGACGAAGCTCCGCGTTCACACTCCGTCCGCGCTCCGATTGGCGAGCTGGCTCCGCGGCCGTCACCTGCGCGCTCGGCTCTCGACGTGGGCGCACGCACGAACTCACCCGAGCGAAGGACGGCTGCCATCGTGGCGCATCTTCGCGCCGCCATCGCGCTGCTCGGCACGCTCGAGCAGCCGGCCGCCGAATCGGCGACCGTGCTGCAAGCGCTGCTCGAAGCGCGCGACGACGTCGCCTGAGGATCACCGCGGGACGCAGTGATTCAGGTACTCGTTCGACTTCGTCGTGTTGTTGTTCTTGTTGCTCTCGGAGACCGCACCGTTCGCGTTCGCGGTGGCCTGGAGATAGTCCGCCGTCGCGATCGAGGCGGTGACGGTGACCGAGCCGCCTTTCGGAATCGCCGGAACGGGAACGTCGATGCCGTTCACCAGGCTCGAGACGCACTTGTACGACTCGACCTTCGCAACCGACGCGCCCGCGTTCGTCCACGGGTTGGCGTTCTCGACCACGATCGTCGCCGTTCCGCCGTTGTGCGTGATGCTCTTCACCACGAAGTCGGGCGTGCCCGGGCTGAAGTACGCGGTGCACGAGTAGCCGTTCGTCTGGCCGGGCTCGATGACGTCGACCGAGGCGTTGTTCGCCAGGTCCGCGTTGAGCGTGAGCGAGCCCGTGCCCTTGTCGTTCGACGTCCAGCGGACGATCGTGCCCTTCGGGACCGTGTAGCCCGTCGTGTTCTTGATGCTGTGTTTGCGGTGCACGACGTCCGAGGCGGTTGTGCCGCTGCACGCGAGTGAGACCTGCGCCAACGTGACCACGGGGGGCTGGGCGGTGGTGATCGTCGGCGCCGGGGAGAGTTTCCCCACCGGCGGCTCGGCTCCTGCCGTCCCCACGATCAACACGATCCCCACGCCCGCCATCGCGCCCGCCAACAAGATACCGATCGTCTTCTTCGTCATCGCCATACCTCTCCGTACGCACGCCGTGCGCGCGCCATTCTTGAGCGGTTTGACGAGAGCGCGCCCGCAGGAAATCACCCGGAATCACCTGCTCACCAATTGATCAGGGAGCGCTCAAACGAGGCTCAGCGCTCGATCCAATGGCGCCGCAATCACTCGGGCATCCGTGCATGTGATCAGCGGCTGTCACCCAAAGAGACGAACGACGACTCAAAAGAATGGAGTCGATCGTCGTCGCGGGCACCGACTCGCACGCGAAGCGAACTCCGAGTGGGCGCGTGGATGGGCTCGCTGCTCGGGGAAAGCGCGAGCATGCGCTCCGCTCGATTCGAATTGGGGCGACTGCTACGAAACAGAGGTGGACGGGCCTTCGTTTCGAACGGGTATCGATCTCGACGATCTGCTCGGTCTGATCAGCGACAGGGACAGCGACTCGAACAAGCGACGTCTTCGCTGTCCGAAATGCCGGTGGGAGCCTCGCAAGTCGGACCGCTGGCAGTGCGTCTGCAATCACCACTGGCACGCGCTCGATGCTCACGGGCTGTGCCCCCAATGCCAGAGTCAGTGGCGCCACGCTCAGTGCCTGCGCTGCGCCGAGTGGTCGTCGATCGAAGCCTGGCTGCGCGGTCAAGACCGTCGTTAGCGAGCGCGCCCGCCCGTGCCGTGACGGCTGGTCGTGCCTTGGAGCTCCGACGCAACGAGGAAGTCGATGACCGTTCGTATGCGGAGTGGAATCGTTCGTCCGCCGACGTGGACGAGCGAGGCCGGTTTGGGCTCCGGCTCGTCATCGCCCAAGAGGCGGACCAGGCGTCCAGCGTCGATGTCGTGCGTCACCACGAACAAAGGAAGATGCGCGATGCCGAGCCCCTCCACGGCCATCGACGCCAGGTGATGCATGTCGTCCGAGCGGAGCTGCGCGTTCGGTGACACCTCACGGTTCGCATCGCCGCGGCCGAAGACCCAAGGAGCCGAGCGGCCATCGGTGCGCGTGTACGCAAGACAACGGTGGCTCGACAGATCGTCCGGCGTACGCGGCGTGCCCGCGCGCTGCAAGTACGACTTCGCGGCGACCGTGACGAACTGGCCATAACCGAGCGGCCTCGACACGAGGCTCGAGTCGCGGAGGTCGCCGACGATGATCGCCAGATCGAGGCCTCGGTCGACCACGTCCGAGGCGTTCATCGTCGACACGAGATCGACCCGCAACCGAGGATGTTGCACCAGCAACCCGGCGAGCACGCGCGGCAGGAAATAGGTGCCGAAGAGCGGCGGCAGGCCGATTCGTACGATGCCCGTGACCACGCTCGTTCCCGCCGAGGCCTCCTCGGCGGCCTCGGCAAGGATCCCGAACGCGCGCACGCAGCGCTCGTGGAATGCCGCGCCTTCGTCGGTGAGGTGCAAGGCGCGAGTGGTCCGTGCGAGGAGGCGCACGTGCAGCGCCGCTTCGAGACGCGTGATGGCCTTGCTCACGGCCGACGGCGTCATGCGGAGAAGCGATGCCGCCGTCGTGAAGCTGCCCGCCGCCGCCACGGCGGAGAAGACCCGCGCGTCCCCTTCGGCAAACGGCAATTCGTGAACGCGGTTCATCGATGTGTTGCCCGAGGGCGTCTTTTTCGAACGTCTGGGCGTCGGCATCATCGGTCTCGTCACGACGGTTTTAGGTTCGAAAGGAGATGCGATGAAGCTCTACTACAGCCCGGGTGCCTCTTCTCTGTCTTGTCACGTCGCGCTCCGCGAGGCGCGAATCGCCGCGGATCTCGTTCGCGTCGATCTCGAGACCAAGACTCTCCGCGAATCGGGCCAGAGTTACCTCGTGAAGAATCCCCTGGGGAAGGTTCCCGCGATCGAGCTCGACGACGGTTCGGTGCTGACCGAAGGCGCCGCGGTGCTCTTGTTCATCGCCGACAGTGCGCCTGCGTCGAATCTCGCACCTCGTGAAGGAACCATGCTCCGCCATCGCCTTCTCGAGGCCCTGAGCTTCGTCGCCACGGAGCTCCACAAAGGATACGCGCCCATGTTCGACCCGCACGTGCCTCCTTCGTACAAGGCCCGTCTCATGAGCGATCCGAAGCCTCTCCTCCGAATGGCTTCGCTCGTCGACGCCGGTCCGTGGATCCTCGGCGACGTCTTCTCGGTCGCAGACGCCTACCTCTTCTCGATTCTGCGACTCGGTCGTCAGGCAGGCCTCGACTTTTCGGCGTGGCCGAAGGTCGACGACTACATGGCTCGCGTCGCCGCACGTCCAGCAGTGCGCGAGGCGCTCGCGTTCGAAGGACTCTGACGGAAATCCTTCGCCGTCCCGCGGAGCGGTGACAGGATGCTCGTGTGAGCTCGAAACCGATTCGTTGGGGCATCATCGGTCCGGGGCGTATCGCCGAGTTGCTCGTGCCCGATTTCGTGCACGTGCCGAACGCGAAGGTCGTCGCGGTTGCTTCACGAACGAAGCAGCGTGCCGAAGACTTTGCCACGCGTCATGCCATCGCGAAGAGCTACGGCTCGTACGAGGCCATCATCGCCGACCCCGACGTCGACGTTCTCTACGTGGCGACGCCGAATCGCCAGCATCGCAAGATCGCCATCGAAGCGGTGCGCGGTGGCAAGGCGCTCCTCGTCGAGAAGTCGTTCGCCACGACCGTTGCTGGTGCACGGGAGATGATCGACGCGGCGCGTGCGAACGGGCGCTTCGTCATGGAAGCGATGTGGACGCGCTTCCAGCCGATCATCGTGAAGATGCGTGAGCTCATCGCAAGTGGGGCCATCGGAGAAGTTCGCGCTGTCCAGGCCGATCTGGGCGTGGACCGTCCGTACAACCCGAACGACCGCCTCTTCGATCCGCACCAGGGCGGCGGCGCCATGCTCGACCTCGGCGTGTACCTCGTTTCGTTCGCCCAGATGGTGCTCGGCACGCCGCGCGCAGTCGTGGCGCAGGGCTCGCTCTGGCCAACGGGCGTGGATGCCGAGTCCGGCCTCTTGCTCGACCATGGTGAAGGGCGTCGCTCGGTGCTCTTCATGACGCTTCGGAACGCCACGCCCGGTCAAGCGCGCGTCTTCGGCAGCAAGGGATTCATCGACGTCTTGCCGCGATTCCACCATCCCACGAAGATGGTCCTGCATCGCACCGGTGCTGCTCCCGAGCCCATCTCGTTGCCTCCGCTCGGTGGTGGCTACGCGCACGAGCTCATCGAAGTCACCGAGTGTCTGCTCGCAGGCCGGACGGAGAGCGCGATCATGCCGCTCGCGGACACGCTTGCCGTCCAGACCATCATGAACGACGCACTCGAGCAGCTCGGCGTGGTTCCCACCGAGGAGCCCTGAAGGTTCGGTCTCGAATGGCCGTTTGGGCCCATGGATGGGATTTTCATGAAGCCCAAGGAGTGCTCGAGGCCGGCGACCCTGCGCGTTCGGGATACCATCGTCTTCTCGTTTCGCTGCACGCACGTCGACCGCGCGGCGGGGGTTCGGATGGTCGAGCTCGTGGTGAGGGCCATGCACGAAGGAGCTCGCGTCGTGGTCTTCGACCTTGGATACGTCGCGACGATCGCACTCGAAGGCGCGCATCAGCTGTCCATCGCGAGTACGAAGCTCGGTGGTGAAGGACGACTGCGGCTCGTCGGTCTCGGTGAACGTGCGCGCCTCCAGCTCGGCACGCTCGCCGTCTACGGTGAGCTGAGGCTCCACAGTCACTGGGCCGATGCCGTCGACGTGAACCGTGAACGAGCCGCCTGAGGACGAGCGCGGCATCGCTCTCCCAGCGTCATCGATCTACGATCGGCTCGTGAGCCAGGAGAACGTGCCCTACGATCTCGAGCGCTTCGTGCTTGCGCAGAACGGCGCCAATACCTACGCGCATGCGTTGCAGGAGCTTCGTCGCGGTCGAAAGACGAGCCACTGGATGTGGTTCGTCTTCCCGCAGATCGCGGGACTCGGGCAGAGTTCGATGGCTCGAACGTATGCGATTGCGTCGCTCGAGGAGGCGAGGGCCTATCTGGCCCACCCCATCCTCGGCAAGCGCTTGCTCGAGTGCCTCGATGTCCTTCGAGCGCTGCCCGAGACGAACGCGCAGACGATCTTCGGGGGCATCGATGCGATCAAGCTCCGCTCATCGCTCACGCTCTTTCTCCGCGCCGCCCCCGACCAGGCGATCTTCCAGGAGCTCCTCGAGCGCTACTTCGGCGGAGTGCTGGATCCTGCAACGGACGAGCGCTTGTAGCTCGCGCTCGCCTCTCGTCCGAGGCTTCCACTCCTTCGTGCGGAGACCGTGGTACATTCATCCGTGATTGAGGCTACGGATCAGCACGTGGAATTGTTTTGGCATGGGGCAGGGGTTCGACGCCCTGATGCATCTCCGCGCGCCCGCGGCGAAGCGCTTCGCGGACGATTACGTGATCACCGAGTGCGCATCGCCCGACGTGCTCTGCATCCAGGAGCTGCTCTCACGTGACGCGCAGCGATTCTTCGACCGCCTGAGCCTCGACCATCACGTCGACCGCCGTCGCGACGACAATCGCGTTCACTTCGGAACGATGACCGTGCGAGGCAGCGGCCTCGGAATCAGCACGCGCGCGCCGCTCGTGAAGACAGCGATGCATTCGTTCCCGGGACCGAGCGTCGGTTGGGACCGCCTCGCACGCAAAGGCGCGCTCCACGCGCAGTTCGCGTTCGGTGGAACGCACGTCGACGTCATCACCGCCCATCTCCAGGCGGGCTACGATCCGCTCGCGGTCCGCGTACGCGCCGCGCAGCTCGAGAGCCTGCGCAACTTCATCGACTCGGTGGCCAGCCTGGATCGTCCGCTCGTCGTCTGCGGCGACTTCAACGTCGACGGCCTCTCCCACGCGCGGCACTCCGGGGAGTACGAAAGTCTGCAGAAGGCGCTCGACGGCTTCGAAGATCTCGGCGCGGCCGACGACCTTCCAACCCTCGACCCTCACCCCAACGGCAATGCTCTCGCGCACGCCTTCGAACCGGAGGCGTCCCCGCAGCGCGTCGACTACATCTTCTGGCGGCCTGCGAAGGGGCTCGGCGCGGCCGACCTCCGCCACACGGCGATCGGCCGGGTCTTCGACCAGCCCCTCGAGCAAACGCTGCTTCCGAGCGGAAACCGCGGTTGGGCTTCCGACCACTATGGGCTAGTCGCAACGTTCGAAGTCGCGACTTCGCCCGCGGGGCGTTCCTAGAGCACCGAAACTGTTCGGTGCTCTCGCTCTCAGCCTGAGAACGGACGTAGTCCGTCGTCGCCGAGCACGGTCGCGACCGTTGCCAGATCGATGGCGGCTCGCGGCTCGACCATCGCCGTGGTCGCGACGCGCCCCACGTTGACCCAACCGAGGATGCGCTCGTTCGGCGTCATGGCGAAGAGGGCGCGGAGCTCGGCGCCGCCGAGTGCGTTGGCCGACTTCCAGATAGCGCCGAGACCGAGCGCATGAGCCGCGAGGGTGATGGCGTAGCCCGTGCACGACGCCGATGCGATCTGCTCCCACTCCGGAATCTTCATTCCTTCGCGGGGCGATGCGAGGAGGACGATCTGCATGGGCGCGGCGAAGGCCTTCTTCTTCACCTTGTCGAGCAGACCCGGCGCGAGGTCGGGGCGCTCTTCCTTCGCCGCGGCGGCGAGGGCGTCACCGAAGCGAGCGCGTGCATCACCTTCCACGACGACAAAACGATACGGACGAAGCTGCCCGTGATCGGGCACGGTCGTTCCCGCGCGGAGGATGAGCGCCAGCTCCTCGGGGGTAGGCCCGACGTCGCTGAGCGCCGCGACGCTTCGGCGTTCGAGGACCGTGCGCAGCGGGGCCGTGGGCTCGCCTTGGTTCGTCTGCCCGTCCCCGTTGGACGTCGTGGAATCTCGATCCATGTGCGTCGTGTCTCCTCGCCTTCCTTTTTATACCGGATGGCGCGCAAACCACCGCCGATTCGCGAAATATACGGATCAGCTCCCTGCATGTATGCGTCAGCGGTGGCGCGTGCCGCCGTCGGGCAGCGTGGCCGGCACCACGCGAATGCGCGTCGTGAGCTTTCGCTCCTCTTTCGAGAGACCGTAGAGCGGTAGGTCGACGTTGACCGAGTACTCGCCCGCGGGGAGATTCTGCGCCGACGTCTTCGGAACGTAGCGGTGCCCAGCGTCGTCCTTGACGATCGGCGCGGGGGCGGGGATCCGATACGCGAACCACTGCATGTCGTGCGTGAGCTTGCCGCCCGGTCGAAGGTGGACGGCGAGCACGGAAGACGTCGCGTTCTTGTCGATCGTGTTCGCGACCAGGGGGACGGCGTCCACGTCGCGATCGAACGAATCGGTGGTGCTCGAAGGGAAGAGCAATCGCGGGGTCGATTCGCCCGTGGCGATGGCTTCGGGGATCCCGGACACACGCGTCCAGTCGGGGCGTGGCGACCACGATCGGGGCTTCGCTTCGAGCAGCACGGTCGTCTCCACCGGCGCCGTGTTCGTGATGGTGACGGTGATGCGTGTCGCGCTTCCGGCGATCACCTCGGGCTCGACCGTCATCGTCAGGGAGAGGTTCTTGAGCACTGCCCGCATCGTGTCTTCGGGCGGCCGCGGAACGACGCACGTCGGGTCGCCGTCGAGCGCGTCCATGCTGCCCGTCCGCGCGCAGCCTTCACGTGCAGGCGGCGTTGGGGGCGCGGCATCCGGAACGACCGTGATTTTCGTGGGCTTCGGCGGATCCTCGCACGCCGACGTCGCCCCGATCACCGGCCCGATCACGAGGAGAAGCAAAGCAGTACGGGGCAACATCGAACGCGGCACGAGGGCCGCGCAGTATATCTCCAAACGTCGCGCCGACGTTCGCCTTGGCGCGATCGGCTGAGCTCAGGGAAGAGCGAGCTCGTTCGTGGGCGCGTAGCCATTGCCCATCAGCCACAGCCAGTGCTCGAGCGCCACCTTCGGTTGCCCGGCCCACTCGGCCACGCGTGCCGTCGTCGCGCGGAGGTTCCTGTCCTGCGGACGGGCCTTCACGAGAGGCAACAGAAGATTGAGCGCCGCGGCCGGATCACCCGCCGCGAGCTCACGTCGAATCTGGGATCGGGTTTGCGCGTCGTCCGGTTGGAGCTTCAGGAGTCGACGCCCGAGCAGTCGCGCATCGTTCACGTGTCCGCACGACGTCATCATCGCGGTCACTCGCGCGACGTATGCCGGATCGGTCGACTCGTTCGCCGCCGATTGCACGACCTTCGCGCCGCCACACGGCTCGTTCATGGCTTCGAGCGTTTCGGCGCTCGCGAGCAGATACGAAGCTCGATTCGTCGGATCTTGCGTGGTGGTGGCCGCGTGCTGATAGCTCTCCGCCGCGCGAGCGAGGTCACCGGATGCGCGTAGCCATCGCCCCGCGTCGGCGAGTGCCTTCGCGCGTTCGCCGTCGTCGGGTTCGATGGCCGCGAGGCTCTGGTAGTAGCGCGCGGCGAGTGCCGGTGCTTCGAGCTCGAGGGTGAGCCTCGCGAGTTCGCGCGTGCGCTCGGGCGACCATGTCATCTCGCTCTCGGACTGCAGTTCCGTCAACACGTCGGCATACGCAGGGGCGGCCCGCGGATCGTCGTCTTCGAACGAACGGGCGCGTGCGAGCATGATGTCCAGCTTGAGCGTCTTGATCTCGGGGGCGAGGGCCGGCGCCATCGAGACCGTCGGCAGAGCATCGAGAGCCTCGTCCCAACGACCCAGTCGAAAGAGCTCGCGCGTGTAGGTGAGCCTCAGATGGGCGTCTTGGGGCTTGGCGCGCGTGACGACACTGAGGTAGCCGATCGAGTAGGCGTCGCCGCGCTGGCTTCGGGCGACTTCGGCGAACTCGCGCTCCGTCGGAAACACGGTCGCCAGCACGACCCCCATCATGAACGCGAAGCCGAGCATGACGGGGGCGCTCGCGAAGACCGGTCGCGGGCGTTCGTTCGCGCTCGAGCCAAGTTCACTGACACTCAAGTTCGGCCTCCCCCGTGTCGCTCATCGTCAAACGGAAGTTCGAGACGACGGCGCGGTCGCGAGACACCGTGCTGCTCGGGGCGATGCGCTTCCCGCCTAGCACGAGCACGCACGACGTCTGCGCCTCGACGGCCATCTCCACGGGCATGTTGGCGTCGATGCGAATGCTCGCGTGACGCGCGTCTCGAATGCGCCAGCGTCGTGCTCGTCCGTTGGCGTGCTGGAGACGTGGCGCCGTGGGCACCGAGCTCGAAAAGCCGAGAACCGCGACACCGCGCTCGAAGTCGTCGGTGAGGTGAACGTACCTGCCGGGGCTCGCGTCGCGCACGCCGGCCACGGCGCTCGACCGCCCCATGTCCGGCCAACCAAGCTGCGGATCGAGTCGAAGCGTGCGGAGCTCGCCCAAGTTGCCGACCTCCCAGGTCGCTCCGTCGAGCGTGCGCGCGAGCGATACCTGCTGGAAGGCGAGTACCTTGGCTGCGTACTGAGAGAGGTAGAGCGGCGTCGTCTCCTGCTTGATCGCCCAGTCGTAGACTTCTTTGACCGCCCGAAGCGACGCGGTCTTCGCGGCCGAATAGAAGTGATAGTAGATGGTGAGCGTGCTGAGGCGTCGCGGGTTCTCGTTGAGCTCGTACGTCTCGATGGCATGCCGGTAGCCATCGAAGGGCCCCAGCCAGTCGTTCGTGTAGACGTTCTCGTTCTCGACGGGGGCGAACACCTGGTACACGCCTGGTCTCTTCGGAATGCCCATCGGCGAGCCGCGTGTGAGTGACGGCGTGTCCTTCGTGCGCGTCGCGCCCCCGCCATTCACGTTGAGGAGCCCGAGCGACGTGGCAAGGCCCACCGCGTCGGCGCTCGGCGAGCAGTTGCCCGACCACAAGACGACCTTCACCTTCTTGCCGGGGGGCGCGTACGTGTTGATCTGGTCGACCGCCCCTTTGATTTCACGCATCAGATCGAATTTGTAATTGGGGATGGCGAGGTGAGGGAGCGGGTCACGGTGACCGGCCTCGGCATCTTCCCATTCGAAGGGATGGCTGAAGGTGTGCGAGGCCATCTCCACATGAGGAAGCGCGAAGATCTTCCGCGCGTAGTCCTCCAGCTGCGCCGTGTACTGCGGATACATCCCCGCGCTCGAGACCTCTCCTTCGACGATCGAGACCGTGTGCGGGATCCGGTACACGCGGAGGATCTCTTCGAGGACCACCTTGGCGGTGAACGGTGCGTCCGGTCGCTCGACGCGGCTCACGAACGCGTCGCCGTCGAGATGGGCGGTCATGATCCGGCGCCCACCCTCGGTCGTCACGTCGGGGGCGGGGATGGGCGGGAGCGCGAGAGCCTCTTTGATGAAGCTGAAAGGGTCGAGCAGGAATCGGCGCTCCTGCTCGAGTCGGTCCTCGAGCACGTAAGGAATGAACGCCACGCCTCCCCAAGGCCCGAGCGCTGCGCCGTCCCACACGCCGCCGTCGGCGTCTTCGAGGCGAAGGAGCGAGCGCACGTCGGCGCCGGTGACCCTGACCGGAGGACGATCGCGGAGATGCGGGCGAACCGGGCCTTCGAAGCCGAAGTGCTTCGACTGCGCCGTGATCTTCATGGGCGCCGTGGCCGTGGCCTTGGCGTTCGCGAGGCCAAGCTTGGCGAGGAACTCCCCATCGGGCTCGAAGCCGAATCCTTCGATGAATGCGATACGCAGGCCCGATGCGAGCTGTTCGGTGAGCCACTTGCGATAGGGGCCAGGAGCGTCGACGACGTTCGGGAGCAGCGTGACGATGCCGGCGTAACGTCCGGCGAGCTTTCCGGTCGGAAGCGGATCGCGCACGTCGGCATAGTCGACGGCATACCCGAACCACTCGAGGGTCGGCGCGATGAGCACGGCGGCGTCTTCCACGCCGAGATAGCCCTCGCCGGTACTCTTGTAGAGGAGCAGCACACGACGGGGGACGATCTCGACGCGCCCTACGCCGATCTCGTCGAGCGCAGGAGTCGACACCCAGGGATCGAATCCGGCCTCCAGTATGCGCTTGGCGATCGCCTTCCGTCCGGCGCGATCCGGAGGTGCGTAGTCGATGACGGTGACGGGGAGATTGTAGTTCGTTCGAACGAGCTTCAGTTTCTGTAGGAGCTCTTGCGTCGACGCGCTCGGCATCGCTCGGCAGTTGCTGCCATTCGAGTCGCACGTTGCGAACAGCGATTCGGCGACGAACCCATCGACGTGCGGTGCGTGAGGCAGAACGTCGAATCCTCGATTGAGGACGACCTTCGCGTCAGGGTGTCGCTCCTTCAACGTCGTGACGATGGCTCCGAGCTGTCGTGCGTGAGGCTGCTGCTCCGCGGGGGTCTTCGCGTAGTTCTTGTAGCTGTCGAGGGTGTCGAAGAAGAAGCCTCGGTAGCCCTTCGTCCAGAGCGGCTCGATGACGCGATCGAGGACGAACGTTTGCCAAGCCGCATTTTTGGTATCGATGACATCGCTGCCCCATTGTTCGTTCGTGCCGAGAAAAAGATTCTTTGGAATCGAGGCGTACCAGGAACGAGAACGATTCGCCTCTCCGAGTGAGACGTAGGCGAAGAGCTCGGCGCGCGGAGAATCCGGAATCTTCGCGAAGTGATCGGGCTCGACGACCACGCGGTCGTAGTGAGCGAGGAGCTCCCGCGGGAGGTCTTTGCCGTAGAAAAACGCGGTTGCTGCGGCGCCGTTTGCAGGCTTCTGCGGAGTCTGTGCGGAAGACATGGGCGCACTCGTGAGCGCCGCGCCGAGAAGGAGGCCGAACATCGCCCGTTTCGGCAGCGCGAGATTTTTCGCGTGCGGGGACCGCTCGAGCATGACCTTCGAATCTACACATCACTCGTGGTGAGTGAAGTCTCGCCGTGGGCTGGTGAATATGATTTAGTTTGATTCAAATGAGCATGTCGCGATCCGTGATCGCGTTCGTGGCCATTGCTGCGAGCGCATCGTTTTGTGTTCTGGTTCCCGGTTGCCAGACGCGCGGCTCGTCGTCGACGGCTTCGCCGCGCGTGAGTGCCTACGAGGAGTCGAGCGCCCCCGCGGACCCGAATTCGTCGTCTTCGACGTCGAGGGGCTCGATGCCCGGCGGGGTCGTGGGCGTACCGAAGTCGTCGGCGATGACGACCATCGGCCCTGGCTTCGAGCACGCCGGTCCTTGGGTCTCGTTCTACGGGACGGCGAGCCAGATGGGCGACCTCACGCGCGTCGCGCAGTCCTATCGGATCATCAACATCGACGCCGATCCTGGAGCCGGGAACTTCACGGACGCGCAGCTCGCCACGCTGCGCGGCGGTGGCAGGAACCACCTCATCAGCTACTTGAACATCGGCTCGTGCGAGCACTACCGAACGTACTGGTCGAAGGTGGCGCCCGAGTTCGTCTCGTGTGGTGCCAACGTCACCGCGCAGCGCGGGTCGTACGAGGGCTATCCGGACGAGACGTGGATGGACCTCGGAAATCCCGAGTACCAGCGGCTGATCGTCGAGTACGTCGCCCCACGGCTGGCATCGCGCGTCGACGGCTTCTACCTCGACAACCTGGAGATCCTCGAGCACTCTCCGACGTCGAAGAACGGGCCGTGCTCGGCGAGCTGCCGGCAAGGCGGGCTCGATCTGATTCGCAAGCTGCGCGAGAAGTTTCCGCGCCACCTCTTGGTCATGCAGAACGCGACGAGCGAGGTGACGCGTGAAGGAATGACCGGCGGAGTTCGCTTCGCCACGTTGCTCGACGGCATCGCCCACGAAGAAGTGTACGCCCCGAAGTACGACGACAGCGCGGAGGAGCAGCTCGTCGCGTGGAGCGTGCTTCGTCTCGCCAACGCGGCGGGCCGGCCGTTCTGGATCGGCGTCGAGGATTACGTGGGCAGCTGCGAGAGCAAGAGTGCCGCGCAGCGAGCGTTCGCACGTGCACGGGCTCGCGGGTTTTCGCCCTATGCCACGGATCAGAGTGGAGGACAGAAACTCGTGTGCTTCTGGGATTGAATCTTCGTTTCGAGCGATTCGAGACTCGCGACGAGGAATTTGATCTCACTGCGGTGTGTCTGCGCAATTCTTGTGAATTTGCATTCGAGCTTCCGTCGAGGATTTCAAAATACGTCAAGCAATTGCAAGCTGGATGGGGCATGCGACGGGCTCACAGCTTGCGCTCGAACTGGTCGGCGCTGTCGACGCTGGCTCTGCTTTCGCTGATCTGGCCGGTCATTGCGGCGGCCGACCAGCCTCGACGGAAAGCGCAAACCAAGTCAGCGGCGCCGAGCGGGGCGAGCGAGGCGAGCGAGCCGAGCGGGGGAGGCGCTTACGCGAATGCCCTTCGCCTCGCGCGTCAGATGCACGACGACAAGCTTGTCGCGAAGCTCCTTGCGATGCAGGGGCTCGCGAAGAATGCGAGCGAAGCGGACCTCCAGCAAGTGGTGCAGGCCCACGAGATCGCCGGAACGCCGGACGTCGCCGTCGACTTCCTACGCAACCGCATCAAGCGCTTTCCCACTGAAAAAGCCACGCGCGTGATCCTCGCGAAGCTGCTCGCCCGCAGCGGTCACACGAACGATGCCATCGTGGAATGGAAGGCGCTCGTCGCGCGGTTCGGCTTCGACGCGCTCACCCCTCAAGAAGGTCACGCGTACGCACGCGACCTCTCGCGCAGCGGCGAGGTCGACGCGGCGTACGAGATTCTCCAGAAGCTCCGGGCCCAAATGCCGGACGACGCCAAGGAGTACTGGGAAGACCTGGCTACGCTCGCGTGGGATCGCGACGAGGACGCCGACGCGCTCGTCGCGTACGAGAAGGTCTACCACGTGGAGCCCGCCGCGCTCCATGCCGGCCAACGTCTGTTCGCGCTCCTGTCGGACGCGCATCGCTACGACGATGCCGTGAAGGTCGCGCTCGCCGAACACAAGCGAACGAAGGACGGTGCCATCGTCATTCTCGCGGCTCATCTCCGCGAGAGCGAGAACGATTGGCGTGGCGTGAGAGCGATCCTGGACTCGGCGGACAAGGCGCCCGGCAACCTCCACGAGTCGGCGGAGTACTTCCTGCTGCGAGGCGAGCTCGCTCGCCAGGCGGGAGAGGGGAAGACGGCCCTCAAAGCATACGCCAGCGCGCTTGCGCTCCAGCCGGATGACGGCGCGATACGCGCGGCGTACCTATGGCAGGCGCTGGAGGTCGCCGACGACGCCGAGGTTCGCGTGCGCGTCGTATCCTGGCGCTCGAGCGCGCGCCAACAGGAGGCGCTGTGGATGCCGATGGCCGTCGGGCTCGCGCGGATCGGGCGATTCGAGGATGCCGTGGCGTTCTTTGGTCTCGAGCTTCGCGCCAATCCCGCCGACCCTCGCGTCCTACTCGACTTCTCCGAGATTTTCGGTCGACTCGGGCGTCGTTCGGTGAGCGACGAGATGCGCCGTCGTGCCGTCGCCGGCCTGCGCAAGCAGATGGCCGACGCGCTGAAGCGCGGGCGCTTTACGCAAGAGGATCTCGCGCTCATCGAGTCGACGGTCTCGGTCGTGCGAGACAACGACGGCGTCCCCCAAGCCGATCGCTGGATGTCGGCACTTCTCGGCGGCACAGGAGCCGTCGAGGCGCCGCCAGATGCGCAACAGCAGCCGCAGCAGCCTCGCAAGGCCCTCCGCATCAGCGGCTTGCGTGTACCGCCCGGCGAAGAGGAGATGGCCGCCGATTGGTACCTCTCCACGGGCCGGCCGGACTTCGCCCGGCCCATCGTCGAGCGGTCGAAGACCCTCGACATGTCAGGCCGCTTCCGGCGCTACCGCTTGGCGCTCGCGCTCGTCGACGGCGATCAATCCCAGATGAGCCGCTTGCTCGCCGAGGGCGGCGACCTACCCGTCGAGGACCGCGTTCACGCGCTGGTTTCGATCGATCGGGAGCCGGACGCTGCCAGCGTCATCTCCCAGACTCTTGCGACCGACGTGGTCGGGGCGGAGGAGCCCATGCGCGACGAGCTCCAGCGCATCGCGGAGAGGCACCGTCGTATCGTGCGCGCCGGCGCCAACTACACGCTCATCACCGGTCTCGACATCGCCGGGCCGGAGGTTTCGATGGCCCACGACCTCGCTCGTGGTCGAATCATCTATACCGCCAGCGGCGTGCGCATGTCGGATCGCGGCGGAGTGCTCGTCCTCGACCAGCCGCGCTTCGAGGGCGACGGAGGCGCGCTCTTCCGGAGGACTTCCGCGCGCGGCGTTACGGAGTTTGGCGGTGCGTTCAACTATCAGGAGGGGACGCCGGTCGTGCGCGCGAGCTTCTTCGACCAGCGGCTCGTCACCAGCAGGCTCGGCATCACCACCGACGTGAGGATCGGCTCGAAGATCGACGACACGAGCGCGCTTCGCGTCGGTGCCGTGCGCAACTTGGCCTCCGTGCAGGCGCGCTACGACCTGACGCGCTGGTACGGATCGATCGAAGCCGAAGGGCGTGAGGATCAGTCACGTCGCTACGAGCACATCGCGTGGGACGCTCTCGGAACGGCGGAAGCCGGCTTCAAGATCTTGAACCGCGAGCCCTCGCTCTCCATCGGAGGCATGGGGCAGGTGTCCCAGCGGTTCAATCGCAAGGTCGAGCCTGCCGACATCAACGCGCTCATTCCCCCGCGTGCCGACATCGCGCGCGCGTTGCCTCCGAGCTTCGAGCTCGTGGGCGGCGTGATTCACTTCTCGCGTGGTGACGTCACCGATCGCTATCGCCCCGATGCTGCGCCGTATCCTCGGTACGACTGCGAGGCCGCGTACGGCATTCTCTTGCCGGATGCCGATCCCGCCGTCCACGTTCTCTGCTCCGCCAGCGTTCGTGCTCCGTTCGGTGTGGCAAGTTTCCTTGCGTTTTACAACCGTGGCATCGCCGGAATCCCGAACAACGACAGCGCGGAGCTCGCGCTCTCGTATGCGTTCCCATTCTGACTTTCAGTGTTCGTGCGGCAGAGAACCGTCGAGGCCTCCCGTTCATGCGACAGCGCGGCGCGACTTCGGCGGCATCGACGACACCCGATTCATTCAGGCTTCACATACGAGGCGATGTTGGTCATCACTGATGACCTAGCGAGAAGGGGGCTCCCGTGGACCGTTCCGGTTGGAGAACGTGGTTCGTGAAAGCAGCTGTCCTGTCGGCGATCGTCTGGCTCATCGCAGCGTGCGGTGGCCCAGTGACGAGCATTCATCGGAGCGGGAGCCTGAAGACGTCGGCAAAGTGGGCGCTCCTTCCCGTTCAGAACCACTCGGAGACTCCTCAGGCGGGCGAGCGCGTGGAGGCCATTCTCGAGACGCTCCTGCGCAAGCGCGGTGTCGTGCAGCTCGACAGCTACCCCGCACCCAAAGAAGACGACTCGCGCCTCCTCACGAGCGATCGCCAGCGTTTCGAGGCCGCCCTCGATTGGGCGAAGACCGCGAAATACGATTACGCGGTGACGGGCAGTGTCGAAGAGTGGCGTTACAAGAGCGGCCTCGACGGCGAGCCCGCCATCGGTCTCTCGATGCGCGTCGTCGAGCTCTCGACGGGAAAAGTCGTTTGGGTCGGAACGGGTACCCAAACAGGAAGTGCAGCGGAGAACGCGAGCGGTACCGCCCTACGCCTACTCGATACGCTCGTGCAGCAGCTTCACGCGCAACCGCAGTGAGGATGGCATGACGCGCTTGGAGCTGGACGAGACGAGGGATTCGCGCGCCAGCGGCGGCCATTCCGGAACCTTCGCGTCGGTGGTCTCCGGTCCGGCGCCGATGTCGTCGGGGAACGAGCTGCCGTCCAGCAAGAGGGATGGACAACCGGACAGCCTGCCGGGCTCCCTCACGCTCGGGTCCGGCGTTCGACCCAAGGTCTCGGGGCGGGCCGCGATTCTCGGGCGCCGCATCGATGCCTCCCGTGCGGCCACGGAGAGCCTCGTCATCACCCTGGCCATTCCATTGGTCGGTTGGTTGGTCGATCACGCCAATCCTTTCTTCCTGACGGGCGGCTTCCCATGGCTCGCTCTGGCGCCGCTCCTCATCGCTCTCCGTCATGGCTTCATGCTGGGCTTCGGAAGCGCCGTGCTGCTCGACGTGGGGCTCGTGCTCGCGTGGCGCCTCCAGTTCGTTCCGGTGGCCCGTTTCCCCGGTGAGCCGCTCGTGGGGCTCATCGTCGTCGCGATGATCGCCGGGCAGTTCTCCGATCTCTGGAAGCGCGAGATCGTGGCGCTCGAATTCGGGTTCCAGGGGCTGAGGCGGCAGTCGAACGAGCTCGCGCGGGCGCATTTCCTGCTCGAGGTTTCCCACGACCGTCTCGACGACAAGGTCGAGCGGTCGCGAAGCACCCTGCGCGAAGCGATGTCGGCTCTGCGCGACGCCATGAGCGCGGCGAGCACCGTTTCGTTCGCCATTCAGGGCAATACGATGCTCGAGATCTTCGCGACCCACTGCGGACTCGAAGTGGGGGAGCTTCTTTCGGTGAATGATGGCGCCCTCGGCGATCGATGCGCGGTTGTCGGGCGACCCGAGGCAATGGCCGCCGACGACCCGCTGCTGGTCCACGCACTTCGCACCGGACAGCTCACGTACATTCCGGCAGCGACTCGGCCGGATCGATCGAGGAACTTCGCACGAACGCCGCTTCTCGCGGCGATTCCGTTCGTCGACTCGTCCGGCGAAATCATGGCCGTCATGTGCGTTCAGGCGATGCCGTTCATTTCGTTCGAGAAGCGAAACCTCGAAACGATGGCGACGCTCGGCGGCCACCTCGCCGACGTCGTTCGGACGACGCGCGCGACGAACGAGGCCAGCGCGATCGACAGCGCACCGTCGCTCGATCTGGCAGGTGGCGCGGAGGGCCGATGAACGGATGGAGGTTGGGCGCGATCGCGGTTGGTGCCTTCGCGTCCGTCGATCTGGCGCTCTTCGTCGTCGCCCTCGTCCCACGCGGCTTGCCGCTCACGACCACGGGGATGCTCCTCGCGTTCCTCGGCATCCACGTGTGCTGCTCGTTGGGGGCCGGCGTCATGCTGGCAGGGGATCCGCCTTCGTTCCTTCGCCATAAGTGGATCGAGGTGACGATCTTCGGCGCCATCGTGGCGTTCTTCGTGCCCGTTGTCGGGCCCGTGGGCATGCTCCTCGTCTTCGGTCTGGGCTTCACCGAGCCTCGACCGGTGGGAAGCGAACCGTGGCTCGCCGTGGAGACCCAAGAGGAACTCGATGCTCAGCTTCGTAGCGGCGTGCGCGGAAGAAAGCGTCGGGCCTCCGTCTACGAGATTGGCGCCATGCTTCGCGAGCGAACGAAGGAGACGGAGGCAGCCCGCTTCGAGGCCATTCTGGCCACACGAGGCCTGCCCGACCGCGTCGCGGTTCCACTGTTGAAGAGCGCGCTCAGCGATCCGTCCGACGAGATTCGCCTCTACGCCTTCTCGCGTCTCGAACGAATGCGCGACGAGATCGAAAGGCGCATCGCGCAGGTTACCCGCGCCATCGAGGGCGCCGAGGAAGAAGAAATGCCGCGCCTCCACCTGCGACTCGCCGAGTGCCATTGGGAGCTCGCGTTCGCCGGGCTCGCCGAAGGAATCGTTCTCACGCAGTCGCTGGCGAGTGCGCAGCACCATGCGAGCACTGCGTGCGAGCTCCTTCCTGGGCATGCCGCGGCGGAGTTCTTCCTCGGACGCATCTTCGTACGAATGCGTGATGTCGAGAACGCGGTTGCGGCCTTCGCTCGTGCCATGGAAGCGGGATATCCGCGCGTGAAGCTCCTGCCGTATCTCGCGGAGTGCGCATTCTACCGGCGCGACTACGTCTCGGTGCGCGGCCTCCTGCGTGAGCTCGAGATGTTCGCGCCCGACAACTCGTTCTCGCGCCCGGTGTTGGAGTTCTGGGACGACCTGTTGGGGCAGTCGACGCTGCCGCCTCTGCAATCGGAGCCTCCTGCGGTGCTGATTCCGTCGAGTCCGCCGCCCAAGGAGCTTGCGCGATGAGCCGTTTCGGAGGCCCCACCCTCGCTCGCGGTGAAGTCGCCGACGTCACGCTGCTCCTCGAAGGGACCTATCCATTCGTCAGCGGTGGCGTCTCGAGCTGGGTGCACCAGATCATTTCCGGCTTGCCGGACATCACGTTCGCGCTCGTGTTCATCGGCGGCGCGGCCGACAGCTACAAGAGCATTCGATACGAGCTGCCGCCGAACGTCGTGCACCTCGAGGAGCATTTCCTCGCCGAAGTGCCGCGCGTGCAGCGGCTCGTCGCGAAGGGCGGCGATGAAGGGTTCTATCGCGACAGCGCCGAGCTCCACGACCTGCTCAGGGCGCGCGGACAACAGCCGCTCGAGCTCGGGCCGATGCTGGACCGCATCGTTTCGACGCTGCTCGAGGCTCCCGCGAAGCACGAGCACGACTTCCTCTTCAGCGAGTCCGCGTGGCAGCAGATCTGCGAGCGCTACGAGCAGTCGTCGAAGAACCGGAGCTTCCTCGAATACTTCTGGACGGTGCGTTCGATGCACGCGCCGCTCTTCAAGATGGCGAACGTCGCCGCGACCCTCCCGCGCTCGCGAGCCTTCCACGTCGTCTCCACGGGCTTCGCAGGGTTTCTCGGAATGCTCGCCACGAAGCGGCAGGGCAAGCCGCTGATCCTCACCGAGCACGGCATCTACTCCAAGGAGCGTCGCATCGAGCTCCTCCAGGCAACGTGGATCCGTGACGACGACGAGGCCGACGCCGGCGGTATCGGCTTCTTCCGGCAGATGTGGATCCGCTTCTTCGAAGCCCTCGGCCGAATGGCTTACGCCGCGGCAGATCCGATCGTCGCGCTCTACGAGGGCAACAGCGAGAGGCAGATCGCAGACGGCGCGGACCCCTCTCGAACGCGCGTCGTACCGAACGGCATCGACCTCGCACGCTTCACGGCCTTGCGCGACATGCGCCCAGCGGAAGTCCCCAAGGTCCTCGGTCTCGTCGGTCGCGTGGTGCCCATCAAGGACATCAAGACCTTCATTCGCATGGTCCACATCCTCTCGTCGTGGATTCCGGAGGTGGAGGGGTGGGTCGTCGGCCCTGACGACGAGGACAAGTTGTACGCCGAGGAGTGCCGTCACCTCGTCGCCACGCTCAAACTGCAGAAGACGGTGAAGTTCCTCGGGATGCAGAAGGTCGACGACATTTTCCCGAAGCTCGGCTTGAACGTGCTTACGTCGATCAGCGAAGCGCAACCGCTCGTCGCGCTCGAAGGCTTCGCCGCCGGCCTGCCGTGCGTTTCGACCGACGTTGGCTGCGTACGCGAGCTCGTCTACGGACGTGACACGCCCGAGGACAAGGCATTCGGCACCGCGGGTGCGGTGGTGGACATCGCCAACCCCGAGGCCTCGGCGCGCGCCGCGTTCGAGCTTCTCCGCGATCGCCCCCGCTGGAATGCCGCGCAGGTTGCCGGCATCGCGCGCGTGGAGTCGGCGTACACGCAGAGCCTGATGCTCGAGCGCTATCGCGAGATCTACGAGACGGCCATCGGTCGAGTCTGACGGCACCGAGAGGGGAGGCGTTCCGTGGCAGGCATCGGATTCGAGCTGCGCCAGCACTTGCAGAAGGGATCGTACTCCGGCGTTCTCCGCACGTACTTCGTCGCGGGCGTCGTCGGCTCCGGTCCGTGGATCATCTCCATCGGCGCGATGCTCTTCATCGGCATCGTTGGCTCGTCGGGTGAGCGGCCGGAGCTCGTGACCCCGTTCCTGGCGACCGTCACGTACCTGATGGCGTGCTCGCTGATGCTCTCGGGCGCGCTCCAGCTGCTCTTCGTGCGGTTCGTCGCCGATCGCCTGTTCGAGAAGAAGCCCGAGACGGTGGCCCCCAACGTCATCGGCGCGCTGCTCCTGACCACCATCGTGAGCGGCTCGTTCGCGGCCTTCGTCGTAAGCACCACGTTCACCGGGGATCTCGCGTTTCGCGTGCTCCTCGTCGCAACGTTCGTGACGCTGTCGAACGTGTGGATCCTGAGCGGGCTGCTCTCGGGCGTGAAGGCCTACTGGAGCGTCGTTGGCTCGTTCGCGCTCGGCTACGGAACCACGATCCTGCTCGCGCTCGCGCTGTCGCCGCTGGGGCTGCCGGGGTACGTCGCCGGGCTGTTCGTCGGGCACTCGGTGATGCTCTTCACGATGCTCGTCCTCGTGCTCCGGCAATACCCGACCGACCGCTTCATCGCGTTCGGATTCCTGCAGCGAAAGGCCGTGTATCCCGGCCTCGCGGCGACCGGCTTCTTGCTCAATGCCGCAGTCTGGGCCGACAAGTTCGTGTTCTGGATGAACCCGGTCACGTCCGAGGCGCTCATCGGCCCCATTCGCTATTCGATCGTATACGACGCGCCAATCTCGATCGCCTATCTCTCGATCATTCCGGGCATGGCCGTCTTCTTCGTGCGCATCGAGACCGACTTCGCCGAGCAATACGACCGCTACTACAAGGCCGTGCGCGAGGGCGAGACGCTCGACGAGCTGTATCGATTGCGCGTCGCGCTCGTGGAAGCCGCACGAGGCGGCCTCTACGACATCTTCCGCATGCAGGGGATGACCGTGCTGATCTTGCTCCTCGTGGGGCGCAAGGTGCTAGGGCTGTTCCACATCCCGGCGTTCTATTCGTACCTGTTCAACGTCGATGTGGCCGGCGCCGGATGTCAGGTCGTGCTCCTGTCCGCGCTGACGATTCTGTTCTACCTCGATTGCCGCAAGCTCGCGCTCTACCTCGCCGGTTTCTTCACGATCGCGAACCTGACGTTTTCGATCGTGAGTCAGCAGCTCGGTCCGCGCTTCTACGGCTTCGGGTTTCTCGTCGCCGGCGGTTTGACGAGTCTCGTCGCGTTGTCCGTGCTGTCACGGAAGCTCGAGAAACTCGACTACGAGACGTTCATGACGTGAGGGGCGGTCAGCGGTCGCCGGTCACTGGCCCACGCCGATGGTCTCGCTGGTGGTGTCGCCGCCACGCGCAAATTGCGCAACGGCGACGCCAAGGAGCAGGGCGATCACCATCCCTAAACTCATGCCGAGCGTTCGTCGGAACGCGGAGCCCTGAGTGGCGGTGATCGAGTTCCTCTGCTCTCCGAATGCACGATCCATGATGCTCGGTGGCTCCCCTTCGAAAATGACGCCCACGTGGAATCCGCGGGTATGGAAGAGTTAAGCAGCAACGGTGGGTCCGCTAGCCGTTGGTCCGAACATTCATTCCGGTTCGAATCTTCATGATTCGTGGCGAAAGCGCACGCGACACGCCTACGCGCCGCGCACGATCACGCGTATGGCGAGCGTCGGAACAGGTCGGCGGCGAAGTCGACGAAGGCACGGATCTTCAGTGCTGGCTGCCGCGCCTGCGCATGAAGGGCATACACGGGCACTGCCGGCAGCTCGTGGTCCGCGAGGACGACTTCGAGGGCGCCGGTGGCGATGTCGGCGGCGAGGCTGTACTCGAACAGACGGGTGAGCCCTGCGCCGGCGACGGCTGCCCGGCGCAAGACCTCGCCGCTGCCTGCAACGAGCTGACTGGCGACGGGAGCCGTGACAGTCGATCCGTCGCGCGTGCGAAAGCGCCACGGCATGGGATGGCCTCGCAGCAGATACATGAGGCACCTGTGACCCGACAGCTCGTCGGGCACGGAGGGGCGCCCGTACCGGGCCAGATAGGCGGGAGATCCGACGACCACGACGCGGACGCGGCCCAGTTTGCGCGCTGTGAACTCGGACGCGGGAAGCTTGCCCATCCTCAGCGTGACGTCGATTCCTTCGCTTATCGGATCGATGTACGTGTCGCGGAGACTCAAGTCCACGGACACGTCCGGATGGCGCCGGAGGAACTCCGGGAGCGCCGGCGCCAAGAGCTGCTCGCCGAGGGCCAAGGGCGCGTCGACTCGCAGTCGCCCGCGCGGCACCGCTCGCGCTCGTGAGACGCTGCGCTCGGCATCCTGAAGGTCGGCGAGAATGGTCAGGGCGCGTGCGTGGAAAGCCGCGCCTTCGTCGGTCACGCTCAAGCTGCGCGTCGTACGGTTGAGCAGGCGCACCCCGAGGCGCTTCTCCAGAGCCACGACGGCACGGCTCACGGACGAGGGCGTGACGCCGAGCCGCTCTGCTGCACGCGAGAAGCTTCGATGCGCGACGACCTGGGTGAAAGCTTCGAGCTGCGAGAACGACTCCACGCCGCGAGTATAGAGGGGCCTGCCCGACTTTTGCGTAAAACGCAAAACTGCCGTGGGCCGTTCGATCTGGTGTGGTGGCGCGGGCAGGCGCAAGTTCGGAGTGTCGGGCGTCGCCGTGACGTCGCCCGAGCGAAAGGAACCATCCAATGTCCGCCGAACGCAAACCACTCGTCACGATCGTCGGGGCGACCAGCAAACAAGGGCGCAGCGTCGCCCAGACGCTACTCGGGAGCGGCCGCTATCGCGTTCGTACGCTCACGCGCAATCCGAACAGCCCCGAGGCCCGATCCCTTGCGGCCCAGGGCGCGGAGGTGCTCGCGGTGCCGCTCGAGGTCGGGCGCACACAGGAGCTCGTTCGCGCATTTCGCGGTGCGGAAGCGGCCTTCCTCCTGACGCCGCCCATCGCACCGCCGGCGACCCACGAGTTCGCTCTCGGGAAGCAGCTGGCCGACGCCGCGGTGGAAGCGGGCGTCGGGCACGTCGTCTTCAGCAGTCTCGAGAACGTCGACGCGATTACGAGCGGCAAGAAGTTCGCCCCGCACTTCACCGACAAGGCGCGGGTCGAGGAATACATCCGAGGCCTACCGATCAAGAGCACGTTCGTTCAATTGGCTTTTTTCTATACGAACTTGCTCGAGTTCTACCCGCCGCGCATGGACGGCGAAGCGCTGGTTTTTCCGATCTATCTGCCCGGTGACTTCCGTGCTCCGTTCGTCGATCCGCGGACCGCGACGGGACCGGCCGTGCTGGAGATTCTCTCTCATCCGGCGCAGTACGCGGGGCAGTCTCTGCCGATCGTGGGCGACTTCCTCTCGCCCAACGAGATGGTCGAGACGTTCCAGCGCGTGACGGGCCGGAAGGCGGCCTATCGCTCGGCCTACACGCGAGCCGAGCTATTGCATCACTTTCCTGCATTCGCCGAAAACGAGCTCCTCGTGCGCGAGCTGTTGGGCATGGCGGAGTACGCCGTGGAGTATGGCTACTTCCAGGCGCATCGCGATCTCGCGTGGAGTCGTAAGGTCGACCCCGCGCACCTCACCTGGGAAGGATTCTTGCGCACCACGAACTGGAAAGGCGAGACGCTGAGCTTCGGCACGCCCGCTTGAAGGGGCCACGCGAGTCAGGTTCTGCAGAGAGGAACGGTGGCCATCGACTTCGCGAGGTTCTCGAAGACGGAGCGCCGCCCGTCGTCGGCTCGGAAGCCGAGGCGGAACCAGTCGTGGAGTGGAACCACCTTCGGCAAAATCACCTTCAGGCGCTTGTGGCGGAGGTCCTCGTCGAGCAGGTAGCTCGGTAGAACTCCGACGCCCGCTCCGTCGACGACGCGCTGGCGAATCGCCTCGATCGTGCCGAAGCGCGCCAGGCGACGGAACGTCAGCGGCTCGCCTTTCGCGGCTTCTCGCCAATAGCGAAAGAGCGGCAGACTGTCGTTGCTGTCGACGAGCGTGTGATGCGCGGCGTCGCTCGCGGTTCGGAATGGCTTTCGCGCGAGGAGCGAGGGCGCGCCCACGAAGAGGTAGTCCTCGCGATGAATGCGGATCGCCTCGATCTTCGGATCGGCGATGGGCATCGAGGAGACTGCGCAGTCGATCTCCGCATTTCGCACGCGGTTGAGCAGGTCGGCGCCCGATCCGAAGTAGAGATGGATGTCGAGGAATGGGTAGGCCGCCTGGAGCGCGTCCACCTGAGGAAGGAGCCACGAGAGCCCGAGCTCGTGGCGTGTTCCAATCACGAGATCCATCGCCGGCATCTCGCGCTTCGACTTGACGACGGAGGCGCAGTCTTCGACCGCCGCGATCGCGCGCTGTGCGCGAGGGAGGAGCGAGAGGCCGGCGACGGAGAGTCGAACGCTCCGCGTGTTGCGTTCGAAGAGGACGTCGCCGAGCTCACCTTCGAGCTGCCGGATGCGCTGCCCGAACGCCGCCGGCGTGAGGCCCACCGAACGCGAGGCCATTCGGAAGTTCAGGAACTTCGCGGCCGCGCAGAAGCAGCGGAGCGACTCGACCGACGGCAGCGTCATGCACGAGGCCTAGCACAGCAGGAGCGCGAGGCTCGTTCAGCGGTACGCCGTGCGCTGCTCCCAGGCGGCGGCGGCGGCGAGGCCATGACGCTCGAGGCCCGGAACGATGACCTCCTCGACGGTGGCGTAGAACAGCTCGCGCGCCTCGGCTCCGTTGCACAGGCCCAGAGAGGCGCCCTCTTCGGGAGGCGCCGCCTTCGGACTGAGATGTGCGAGCTCGTGCTCTTCGAGCGACGCGAAGACGAGCGCGAGGTATTCGTTCGTGCGTCGTCGTGCGTCCTCGTCGAGCATCGCGAGGAGCTTCGGCAAGAGGCGCCAGCCGAAACGCGCGTGGCCCACCTCGTCGGAATAGATCTTCGTGAGGAGCTCCCGCAGCGGACCTTCCGGCATTTCGAGCCGCTCGGCACCGATGAGCGCGACGGCGACGGTCTCGCTCGCGCACGAGATGCTGAGCAAGTTCCGGAGCGCCGCTTCTGCACGCGGGACGTCCTCGTGATCGGGGAACGCTTCGTCGTGTCGGGGCTCGAAGATCGCCCTTCCTCCGAGCGATTCGACGACCGCACCGCAGAGAACCCCGTGATGGCGCTCTTCGTCGGCAAAGCCACGGCATTCTGCGACGGTCGCTTCGTCGAAGCCTGCGGCTGCGAGCTGCGCGGCGAGGCCCTCGAAGACGACGGCCGACGAGTACTCGTTGATCATGCGACCACGCCAGGTCGCGATGGCGGAGCCTACGAGCTCGCGATGGTCCGGCAGCGACACGACGTGGCGTCGTGAAACGGCGCGCAGATCCTGGAGCGCGCTCATGCGACGAGGCGCTCCGTGAGGCGGCGCATGGCAGGAGGCATCGGCGGGCCCCACGGCGTGCAAGTCGCGCCTTGGAAATCGAGGGCGGCGCAGCACATCCGCTTGAGCGAGACGTCCTTCTCCCAACCCCAACCCTCGCTTCCCCCGTCGGCGACGAGCGCATCGTAGTGAGCCGACAGGACGGCGCAGCACGCCACCGTCCTTGCATCCGTCTCGTGGAGCGGCGTCGCGTCCGGATGCTCGGCGTGCAGCTGGTTCTGGCAGCACGCGAAGCCCTCTTCGCCTTGCTCGCAGGTCTTCGTGGACGAATCTGTACTGGTCTTGGCGTCTCGCGATGCCGAATCACGCGGCGCAGCGTCTTTCGTGGTCGCCGACGGCTCCTCGTTCACCGGCGTGTCTCGAGCGTCCGGTGCCTTCGTGACGTCGGTGGCCGCCGCTTCGGGCACTTCGACGCCGCTCGTGGCTCCGCACGCGAGAGCCGAGGATACGAGTGCAACTTTTCCGGCCGCGCGGAGCGCTGCCCGGCGAGTATCGATTCGCATGGTCTTCCCCTTCGACGGGGAAGCTAGCGCTACCGTTCGATTCGACTATCGCGATGATCGACGCAGCGGCGTATGGCGGAGCGATACAATCGCTACGTTCGCGCCGTGTTGCGTGCGTAGGAGACGAGGTTCTTCAAGCCCTCTTCGATCGAGACGCGTGGAGCGTACCCGAGCTCCGTGCGGGCGCGTGAGACGTCGGCCAGCGACTCTTTGATGTCGCCGGGGCGAGGCTCGCCGAACCGCTTCGTGACCTTCGTACCGGCGGCGTGGCCGATGGCGTCGGCGAGCTCGACGAGCGTGGTGCGTCCGCCGCAGGCGATGTTGTAGACGCGTCCGCTCACGCCCGACGTGGTGGCCGCGGAGATGTTCGCGTCGACCACGTTGGCGACGTAGACGAAGTCGCGACTCTGTTTGCCGTCGCCGAAGATGTCGACGGGCTTGCCTTCGAGAATGCGATTGACGAACACGCTGATGACGCCCGAGTAGGGCGATGACGGATCCTGCCGGGGCCCGAACACGTTGAAGTAACGGAGCGCCACGGTCTCGAGTCCGTAGAGACGCGAGAAGGCGCGAAGATAGTGCTCGGACGTGAGCTTCTCGACGCCGTAGGGCGAGATCGGATCGGGCGTCATCGACTCGCGCTTCGGTAGCGTGGGCTCGTCGCCGTAGACCGCGGCGGAGCTCGCGAACACCACGCGCCTCACGCCGTGTTTACGCGCGGCCATGAGCACGTTGAGCGTGCCCATGATGTTCACCGCGTGCGTCTCTTCGGGGTGCTCGACGGAGTAGGGGACGCTGACGACGGCCGCCTGATGGAAGATCACTTCGCAGCCGGCGGCGTGCTTGTCCATCGCTGCGCGGTCGCGCACGTCGCCGGTGATGATCTCGACGTCACGCGCGACCGGGTCGAGGTTCTCGCGCTTGCCCGTACTGAAGTCGTCGACGACGCGGACCTTGTGACCGTTTTCGACGAGGCGCTGGACGATGTGTGAGCCGATGAACCCCGAACCGCCGGTGACGAGCGCTCTCATGAGTCATGCGTAGCGCATCGTCAGCCGCTCGCGATCGTCAAACGTCGCGGGCGGCTCGTTGACGCGGGCTCGGCGCTACTGGCCGCATTTCTTGCCGCAATACTTCTCGACGGACTGGAAGCAGGACAGCCCCCAGAACGTATCGCAGCAGTACGGATCGGCGGCGCAGACCTTCATCGTGCAGTCGTCGCACTGCTGGCCGAGCTTGTCGCCGGCGACGCAGACGTCGTGCGTGCAGGTGCCCGTAATCGCGCCCGGGTTGGTGCCGTCGTCGTCGGACGAGAAGCACATCGACGGGTTCGCACTCGGACGCGGGTCGAGCGGGTAGGGACCGGAGACCTTGCAGGTCTGCTCCGGGCTGCCCGGGTAGGGATACGTCGTGTCGTACTGAGCCTGCGCGTTCTCGTCGAAGAGCGTGCACTCGACCGACTTCTTGTACAGCTTGAAGAGGTCGACCTTCGCGTAGAGCTTGCCCGAGACGCCGGCTTCGATGTCGCCGTGGACGAGCGCTTGCGTCGTGCCGTCGGCGCTCTTGCCTCCGCACGTGTTCGAGCCGCCCATTCCGCCGTACGCATCGACCGACGCGCCGGCCGTGACCACGCCGAAGAACTTCAGGTCGAACTGCGAGGTCACGTTGCACTGCGCGCGCACGAAGCCTTCCTTCGTGTACGTCGGCGGCTTCGCCTCGAGCGTGAGCGACTTCTCGAAGACGGGGCTCATCGACTTGTTCGCGTACTCGAAGCCGACGGTAACCTCGCCCTTCGCGCTTGCCCCGGCCACGACTTCGACCGGCGCGGTGAAGTTGAAATCGCAGTTGACCGTGAGCGTGTAGGTGCCGGAGGACGGGAACCCGAACGGACCGACCTTCACCTCGCCGAGCCCGAGCTTGTATTGTGCAAGGGTCTTCGAGTACGACTTCTTCAGGCCCTTGGCGGCGAACTCGGCGGCCTTGGCGGCATCGACCGGCGCCGCGATCTTCGTTCCGGCGCGCACGGAGAGCTCGGCGGAGAGGCCGCCCACCGCGGCGACCTTGAGCGACTGGACCGAGAAGCCGCTGATCTTCGCGCTGACGTCGTAGCCCGGCGAGAACGCGATCGTGCCCTTCTCGATGCCGGCGTAGATGTTGACGGGCACCGTGCTGCCGTCGGCGGCCGTGGCGTTGATGTTCTCGTTGAAGAGCGCCTTGTTGCTGAAGTCGACGAGCTTGATGTCCTTCGTCTTCTTCCCGAGCGGATGGATCGTGGCGGTCTGCGCGGTCGTCGTATCGGTCGTGATCTGACCGTCGAGGCTCAACTCGGCAGGGTCGATGCTCGTTGTCATGTCGAGCTCGTCGAACGCCTCGTCGAGCGTCGCGGGCTGGGTCATGACGACCGTGCCCTCCGCGGCCTGTGCGATCGACGTGATGCGGCGGAGGAAGCCGTCGGGGTTGTTGCCCGGCGTTCCCTGGCCCTGGCGGTTCGACACGAGAATGTCGCCGGCCTTGTGCGCGGAGAGCGCGCCATACGACGACGCCGGGAAGACGACGCGATCGTCCTGCACGTTGGCGACATCGGAGAGCGACTGGTCGATGTAGGTCGTTCCGGGCGCCGCGTGGGCGGTACCCGCGTTCGTGCCCCCGCCAGGTGACGAAGGCACGCTGAGCGGAGGGGGATCTTGGTTCCCGTCACCACCACAAGCGGCAAAGGCAAGCGCGACCCCCGCGCAGCAGACGAGGCTCAGGACCTTCTTCATCGTTTCTCTCTCGGGAACGGTCAGAAAACTGCGGGACCCAATCCCCCCAAGCGCCACGCCCGAGCGACTGCTCGAGCGGTCGAACTGGACAGGGTGAGGTCAGCAAGCCTCGTGCCCTGGGCGATGGGTCGTTTTTACCGCCGGTGCCGGAACGCTGGAACCTAGAATTCCGCGGTGGCGAAGATGTTTCATGGTGTCGGACGCCTGGCGCAGGTGGATCGACGACTATCCACTGATCTGGATCGTCCATATCGTCCTGCGCGCCGAACGGTAGAGCTATCGAGGACGCATACGCCCTAGAGGCCGCGCATCCACTCTTGGCGGAGAGGGATCGAGCCATCGAGCGCTCCATCGATGACGGCCACGATCCGGTCTCGATCGAGCGGCAAGCGACCGCCGAGCGGCAGGTAGTTCGACGCGTGGTTCGTGCGAAACACGGCGTTCGTCGGCCGGGCCTCCGCCACCATCGTACGGAGCTCGGCGAGCAGCGCAGGGACGGCGGGGACCTCGAAGCGCCCTCTCTTCGCGAGGCGGTCGAGCGGCGTCCCCTCCACCACCGTGACCGTCAGCGCGGAGAAGAACTCGGGATCCATCCTCGTGACGAGGTCCGCGGTCGCCTGCGCATGTTCGTTGCTTCGCTCCATGGCGATGCCGAGCAGGGCGATGACGCTCAGCTGCATGCCCGCCCCGTGCGCACGCTTCGCGGCTTCGACGTGCGCCGCTGCGTCGTCGCCCTTCGCGATGCGCTTCAGGGTCGGGTCGTCGCCGGACTCGGGGCCGATGTAGAGGAGCGACAGGCCTTCGTCGGCGAGACGACGAAGCTCCTCCTCGGCCTTGGCGAGGACGTTTCTGGCCATCGCGTAACACGACACGCGGCGCAGGCGCGGGAAGAGACGGCGAGCTCGCTCGAGGATCGGCAGCCAGTGATCCATCGGCATGACCAGCGCATCACCGTCGGCGACGAAGAGCTTCTCCACCTCGTCGGCGCAGGCAATGGCGGCGCGATCGAGATCGGCGAGCGAGTCTTCGAGCGAACGCAGGCGGAACGACTTGTCCCGGTACATGTCGCAATAGGTGCAGTGATTCCACGAGCAGCCGATCGTGGCCTGGAGGATGAGCGCATCGGCCTCTGAGGGCGGACGATAGAGGCGGCCTTCGTAGCGCATGGGTGCTCGCGATCAGCGCTTCGAGTCGATGCGTCGCGTGCTGCCGTTGCCGGAGAGCGTGGTCCCCGTCGACTTCGCGTACGCCTCGGCCTGTTCGAACACGCGGAGGAAATTGCCGCCGAGGATCTTCAGGATCTCGTCGTCCTTGTAGCCTCGTTCCACGAGAGCGAGCGTGATCTTCGGAAGGCTGTCGATGCCGTCGAGGCCATCGGGCAGTGCATCCACGCCGTCGAAGTCCGACCCGAGACCCACGTGATCGATGCCTGCTACCTGCACGATGTGTTCGATGTGGTCGATCAGCACGGACAGCGGGACCTTCGGCAGGGGTTCGGTCTCCGCGCGGAGCTTCGCGCGAGCTTCGATGAAGCCCAGCGGATCGTCTTTGTACTTCGTTCGAATCTCGGCGAAGGCCTTGCCGTTCTTGTCGTACCAGGCGCGCGCGGCGTTCTGGTAGTCGACCGAGATGAACGTCGACCAGAAGTTCACCATCACCACGCCGCCGTTTTTGGCGAGAGCGCGCAGCATGTCGTCGTTCAAGTTGCGCCGGTGCTCGGCCACCGCGCGTGCCGACGAGTGCGAGGCGATCACGGGGGCCTTGGCCGATTTCATGACGGCCCAGAACGTGTCGTCGGCGATGTGTGAGACGTCGACGAGCATACCGATGCGCTGCATCTCCGCGACCACCTCTTCGCCGAAGGGCGTGAGGCCGTGGTGGCGCGTCGGCGTGGGGCCCGAGAACCCGGCGGAGTCGGCCCACTCGTTGGTGTTCGTGTGCGTGAGCGTCATGTACCGGCACCCGAGCCGGTAGAGCGAGCGCAGGGCATAGAGGGAGTTCTCGATGGCGTGACCGCCCTCGATTCCCATGAGGACGGCAATCTTGCCCTCCTTCTTCGCGCGTCGGATGTCGGCGGCGGTCGTGGCGAGCAGAAGCTCGCTGGGGTTCTGCTCGACCTGTCTGTACGTCACGTCGACGAGGTCGATCGCGCGACGGAGCGAGCCGCCGCCGGTCACCGTGGGTTTGTCGGCGAGATCGCCTTCGACGTAGATCGAGAAGAACTCGCCCGTGATGCCGCCCGCCTTCATGCGCGCGAGATCGGTGTGCGTGCGCGTCTCGGGCGTCTTCAGATCGACGTTGCTCCCGAACATGATCGTCGGGATGTCGTTGTGACCGTCGACGATGATCGCCTGGCGATGAAGGCGCTCGGCGCGGGCGCCTGCTGTCTCGCCGGGAGGAACCCCCTTGGTTGTCGCATGCGGAGCGTCGTCCGGCTTGGCGCCGTGTCCGCCGACGGTGACCCCGATCGGCGGGCCGGCCGAACGCGAAGAGCCTCCGCACGCGGTGACGAACGCGCAGGCGAACACTGCGGCGAGCGACGCCCGGGCCGGAGAAAGAGAGGAGCTCATCGGCCCGGGATGCTACACCGCGCAGCGCGCCGGACGATTACTTGTTGGTAACCAGGAACTGAGCCGTGCGCGGCGCACGTTCGGGGTGCTTGGCCATCTCCTCGAGGAGCCGCATCACGTGGCTCGGCGCGTCGACTTCGTACCAGGGATCGAGCTCGACGACGGGCAAGGTGAGCTCGCGGCAGCGGAGCCGCATGATCTCGAGGACGGCCGGCGTCTCCCACGGGATGTCTTCGAAGAGGCGCGCCGAGGACTTGGCCGCGCCGAGCAGGTAGCAGCCGCCTTCGTCGGTTGGACCGATCACGATCTTGCCCGCGACGTCGTCGTCCGCGAGGAGCGACGCGAGCGGTTCGGTGGGAGACGAAGGGGCTCCGCTGGAGACGACGACGGAGTAATCCGCGCCGCCGCCACGCGCGTGGAGGACGTCGAACGCCTCGCGCATTTGTGCGCTTCGTTCGCGTTCGCGCAGCGCGACGACGTCCCAAGGCACGGGGGCATGGCGGGCGAGCACCGCTTCGCCTTCGGAGGCGTCGTGCTCGCCGGGAAGTGCGAACACGACCCACTCGTCCGCGTTCACGAACTGCAGGCCGTCGAGCGTGTCGCGCAGCATGGCCGCGTGAAGGCCGGCAATCCAAGTCTCTCCATAGGCCGCAAGGAGTGCTGCTTTGCAGCGCCCTGGTAGCGGTGGTTCGGCGAACACGCCGATGGCAATGCGCACGTCACTCCTCCGCGTCACCGCGTACTTCGTCGGCAAGTCGGGGGCGAGCTTCTCCGCGCGGGTGCTCGCCGTGGACTTGGTAGGGCTCACCACGCAGGCGTTTCCAGGCCTCGGTTCCGCGCCACGCGAGGTACGCGCGGTTGAACCCGACGATCTGGCGCTTGTCGAAGTACGGATTCTGGATGCCTCCGAGCTCGGCGAGGAGCAGCACGAGCTCGCCGATGCTGACGGGGCAACCTTCGAGGCGAATATAGGGCCTGGACTTCAGCTCGCGGAGTTTGTTCGCCATGCGCAGCATGCGCGCGTAGACGTCCTTGTGCTCGGCCTCGTAGGGGTCGAGCGTCGAGCGATCCTTGTACGTGCTCTTGATCTGCACGAGCTCGCCGCCGAGGTTGCCCTCCCACTGGACGCAGTCGCCGATGAAGATGACCTTCTCGCCATACGAGATGTCGAGCGGTCCTTTGTAGTCGCCGAAGACGAGGTGGATCTTGGGAAGCTTCGCGTCGCAGTGTTCGTCGTAGAGACGCAGGACCTCGATGACCTCTTCGATGACGCCCGGACAGCCGCCCCAGCAATAGTCGTCGCCGCCCTTCTCGTGCGAAGGAGGCTTTCCCGCGTAGGCGTGGATGTTCGTGCCTTCGAAGTACTTCTCGACGCGAACGAGGCCGATCTGGAAGCCTGTGGCGCGCGCCTTCGCTTCATCGAGCGAGACGTTGCCGCCGATCGTGATGGCCTCGAGATCGATGGGGCCGAAGCCGCGCTCCCAAGCAAGGCGGATGTGTTCGACGTCGCGCGCATCGAGGCCGACGATCGCGCAGCTGACGGCGTCGATCGCGACCTGGTTGTTGCCGATGACGAGGAGGTTCATGTTCCTCGGGATCGGCGTGAGCATGCGCCCCTCACCGGCGATGATCGCGTCGATGACGACGAGCTGGGGCTGAATCACGTACTGGAGATCGGCGACCTTGCGATTCAGCGCGTGGTCATGATCGATGAGACGATGGCGGTCGTCTTGGATGCCGATGTAATTCTTCATCGAGAACGTGACGGTCGTCCAAGGGTGGGCCTTGAACTTCGGACAGTTCACGAAGAAGTCCGCATTCGCCACGGGCTCCGGCGTGAAGATGTAGTCGCGCAGCCGCCCCTCGTGCGTGAGGCGGATCTCGACCTGAGGGACTTCGTCGAAGCAGTAACGCTTCGCGCCCGTGCGCTCGAAGACCGGGTTGTAGCCCGCTTCTTCGTAGATGAAGCGCGTGGGAATCGTGATGCCGCAACGCTCGCCGACCGCGAGCTCGGTCATCCCCTCGTCGCGATCGCGAAGAGCACCGAGGACGCCTTCGACGATCTCGGGGCGCGTGTAGGCATGTGTGAAGAGCTCGCCGGCAGCGACGAGGTTGGGCTTCACCAGCGTCTTGCCGCGCGGGCGCAAGCCGAGCTCCTCCATGGCCGATCGCACGATGGCTCGGATCTTCGCAGCGTCGTACGCGTCGCAATGGACGAGCAGAACCTTGGCGTCACGTGCCGGATGAGCGTGGGATCCCCGAGCGGTCATGACCGGGAGGGTAGCGCCTTTCGATCGAGCGCGGCCGGTGAGGAGACGTGTTCGAGATGAGCGCGCCGGAGGGGGGCCGATAAGACTCTGACGCCCTCGTCGCTGGTCCACGCACGGTCCGGACGATGCTTTCCTTCACGTTCACGGTCATTGGTGCGGTCGTTCGCGGTTCGTTAACGTTCGAACACAATCGCGGTCGTCAAAGAACGCACGAGAAAATCCGAGGTCGCGCACGGGTGCGACACGGTTCGTGACAGTGGTTCGTGCTTCGTGGGGTCATCGTTAGCGCGAGCGGCACATAACCTGCACATGGCGGCACCAAACATGCGGAACACCACTCTTCTCCACGCGGTCGTGTTGCTGTCGTCTTCCGTCTTCGTCGCGTGTGGCGGCGCAGGTGATACGCCGGGGGAAGCTGTCGGTAGTCAGAAGAGCGCGGTCCAGGGTGGTGCGGTCGACACCAACACCACGGACACGTTTGCCGTCGGCATCGCGAGCAAGAGAGGTGCCGTGTGTTCCGGCACGCTCATCGCTCCGAACCTCGTCCTGACGGCGCGGCACTGCGTCGTCCCGCCGGCCGCCGACGAGGCGGTCACATGCGCCGACAAGTTCGCGAACAACGTCTCGCCGTCGGAGCTCATCGTCACCACGGAAGCCAACATCTTCCGCGCGAAGAAATTCTACCAGGTCACCGCAATTGCAACGCCGACGGACAAGGCGTTCTGCGGAAACGACATCGCCGTCGTCACGCTGGCCGACAACGTGCCTGCGTCGGACGCGACGCCCGCCACACCGGTCGTCCAGTTCCAGATGACGGACACCACGAAGATCAGCCCGAACATCACCGCCATCGGCTACGGCATCACCAGCCCGTCGTCGGAGGACTCGGGCATCCGTCGTATCCGCGAAGACATCAAGATCGTCTGCGTGCCCGGCTCGACGACGAACGAGTGCAAGGGCCAGTACCAGCAGATGGCCGATAGCACCGCGGAGTTCGTCACCGAGGGCTACGTGTGCTCGGGAGACTCCGGCAGCGGCGCGTTCGACCAGGCCTCGTTCAGCGCGGGCTCGCCCTACGTCCTCGGCGCCCTGTCGCGTGGACCCCAGACCAGCACGACCTGCCTTGCGGCGATTTACTCGCGTACCGACGCGCACGCCGACCTGATCATCAATGCGGCCATCGCCGCTGCCGACAAAGGTGGCTACGACCCGCCGTCGTGGACGCAGCCGGCGTCGGCCGATCCGGCGACCGACGCGCCTTGCGAGGGTGACGGTTGCACGGCCGCTCCGGGCGACACGCCGAAGACGGCGCCCACCACGACCGTCACCACCACCACGTCGGGTTGCTCGTCCGCTCCGGGCCGCACCACCTCCGCGGGTTCTGCCTTCGTGGCGCTCGCTGCGGCGGCCCTCGTGTTCGGCCGCCGCCGCTCGCGTCGCTGAACGTCACGTCACGCTCGCACGAGCTCGTCGGATCAGGGCCCGGCCGTACGGTATTCGTGCGGCATCGGCCGCGCCGAACGTTCGAGCGCGGTACGGTTCCAGTGCGCCAGATCGGCAGCCGCGTCGTACGTGGCCTGCGCGAACGACAGGATCATGCCTGCCGGATCGGGTGAGGTGCGCACGTTCTCGTAGGGCAAGAGAAACTCGCGCATCGTCTCGCTGAAGAACCCCGGCGCAGGCACCTTGGCCTTCGCGTAGCCCTCGGGCTCCGGATAGATGTACGAGAAGAACGCGGCGTCGTCGTAGCCGCCTCCGCCCGTCCAGAATCCGCAGCTCTCTTGCTCGTGCGAATAGGCTTCCTGCACGACCGAGAGCGGCGTGTTCGGCACGGCGCCGTGGGGCGGCGCGCGTCTCCCCGAGAAGCGCGTGGCCACGAGGTCGAAGCTCCCCCAGAAGAAATGCACGGGGCTCGCTTTGCCGACGAAGCCGCCACGGAACTGCTGCAGCACGCGATCGACGGAGACCAGCGTGAGCCAGAAGCGATGGGCGTAGTCGGCATCGTAGGACTTGTGGAGCTCGTCCTGATCGAAGGGAATCGCGTTGGGGATCTCGACCGGCATCGTGCGGATGTGGACGTCGATGCCGATGTCGTGGAGCTTGCCCATGAGCTCCTCGTAGAAGCTCTTCACCGTGCGCGGCTCGAGGGCGACCGTCCGCCGATCTCCGTCGCACGTCTCGATGACGAGCTCGTGCTGGAGGAAGTCGAAATGAATCTCGAGCGAGCGGTCCTCGTAGGGGATCGTCGACGTCGTGAGACCGCGCCCGTTCACGTAGAGCGGGACGTTCCACCAGTGATTGACCATCGGGCAGAGGCCGAGACGAATCTTGCCGATCATCTGTGCCCATAGGTGCAACGTGTCCCGCGTGTCGCGCCACGCCGCGAGAGGCAAGCTCGGCCAAGCATCTTCATGCACCGCTTTCGTCATTTCTCCCATGGCCGCACCTCGCTGACGGATGAGTGGAACGCTGCAGGTCTTCCCATCCGGGCGAGGTTGCATCGGCCGTTCCGAGGCGAAAGGCGAAAGGCGAAAGGCGGAAGGCGCGAGCTCAGAAGGTCTTGTCGACGTAGTGCCGTCGCGCCCACTCGCTCATGACGATTCCAGAGGCAACGGCGAGCGGGAGGGAATGGTTCACGCCGTAGATCGGAATCCCGAGAACCTCATCGGCACGCTCGAGCATGGGCGCCGGAATGCCGAATCGTTCGCTTCCGAAGAGCAGCACCACGTTCTTGGGAAAAGCGGTGATCCCATACAGGCTCGCGCGGGCACGATCCTTCTCGAGCGCCCAAACGGGGCGCCCCGCCACGTGCTGGAGGAACGCGTCGTCGTCCTGCACGCGCGTGATGGTCTCGTATTTTTCCATTCCCATCGATGCCTTCTCGTAGTGCGGGCTGCTGCCGATGAGGATGATCTCGCGGGCCAGAAAACTGTGGGCCACGCGGATGATTGCCCCGACGGCGAAGGCGTTCTCGGCCGTGTAGACCGCCACGGAAAAATCGTTGCGAAGGGGCGCGAGGGCCGCGCGCACGTCCTCGGGGTTCATATCGAGCGGCGGAAACAGAGCCATGTGTTAACGTTAGTCCGTGCGTCGCACTTCGGTGGTCGCGAACGGGGGGGCTCGGGTGCGCTCGAGCTCGTGGGGGAGGCTGCTCGCGGCGCTGGCGGTCCCAGCGGTCTCCGTCGGGGCCCTGGCCCTTGGGTGCGGTCTCGACGCCGTCGGGGAGCGCGGCGCCCATGGCGATTCCGATCCGTTCGGAGAGGATGGCGGCGCGAACTTGCCCGGCAAGGGCGGCTCGCACGTGGATGCCCCCTCTACCGACGACGGAGGGAACCCGGGCGACGGTTCTCCGGGCGTCGACGCCGAAGGTCAACGGCCCGACGCCGGCGTGCCGTTCTCGCCTTCGAACATCGGGCCGACGTCGTACCGCCTCGACGGGCCCGATCTGTCGGTTGCGTTCGTCGCCAAGGTGGTCGTCGATACCACGAACCTGACGGTCGATGGCGTGACGAGTCCGAACCTCGTCGCCGACGGTGACATTGCCGTCTGGTCGCTGCACACGGTCGACATCAGCGGCACGCTCCAAGTGAAAGGCAAACGCGCCCTCGCCATCGTCGCGAGCAACGCGGTGACGATGAGCGGCTCGATCGCCGCCTACGCGGAAGGGGCCACGCCGGGGCCCGGCGGAGCTGTTCCGAGCAGTGGGACGGGCAAAGGCGCCGATGGGCTGGCGAGCGGAGATTCGGGCTCGGGCGGCGGTGGCGCGGGGCACGCCACGACTGGCGCGGCAGGATCGACTCGGCTGATGTCTGCCGGAGGAACCGGAGGAGCTTCGGCGAACGCCGCGAACGCACTCGTGGGCGGCGCGGGCGGCGGAAACGGTGGAGGGTTCGACAAGAACCAGTGCAAGGGGCAGGGAAGCGGCGGTGCGGGCGGCGGAGCCATCCAGATTTCTGCGATGGGGGCCATCACGTTCGGTTTCCCCGCGAGCATCGATGTCCACGGCGGCGGAGCTCTCGGCGGATGCTCGAAGAGCAAGGGTGGAGGCGGTGGCGGGGCAGGCGGCACCATCGTGCTCGAGTCGGTGGGATCGATCACGCTCCCGAGCAGCACGTCGCTCGGCGCCACGGGAGGAGGCGGCGGTGCGGGCGGCGGCGACCTGCTCGACGGTTACGACGGCGACGACGGGAAGCTCGGGCCGTCGGCCGTCGCCTTCGGTGGCCTCGGTTCGCAAACGGGCGGTGGCAACGGTGGCAACGTCGGCAACCCGCCGACGATTGGCGTGTCGGGCGGGGGCGGTGGAGGCGGCGGCGCCATGGGCCGCATCGTGCTTCGAGCACGTGGCAACGTCTCGAACGCGGGAAACATCGCGGGCGAGCTCACGACGTCCACGTTCTGAAGCGGGGGCTCCTCGCAACTGTTATGTAGAGCGCGTCGCATGGTTTCGCTTCGCGCTCGAGGGCTCTCGTGAATCCGCTGATCGCCGCCATTCTGGGCGTGGTCGAAGGGCTCACCGAGTACCTCCCGGTTTCGTCCACGGGCCACCTGATTCTCGTCAGCCGCTGGCTGGGGCTCGAAGGCGAGGGCGCCGACGCGTTCGACGTCGTCATCCAGCTCGGCGCCATTCTCGCCGTGCTCGTGCACTACCGCAGTCTTCTCTGGGAGCGCGCGACCGGGCTGACGTCCGGAAAGAAAGAGAGCGTTGCGCTCCTCGTTGCGCTCGCGCTGGGGTTCCTTCCCACGGCCGTGCTCGGCGTCCTGCTACGTAAGAAGATCAAAGCGCTGCTCTTTGGCCCGGCGCCGGTGGCCATCGCGCTCATCGTGGGCGGCATCGTGATGATCGCCATCGAGTTCGTGCGCAAAAAGCGAGGGCACGAGGGCGATCTCGGCCTCGAGCACGTGACGCCGAAGCGCGCCTTCCTCATCGGCCTCGGCCAGTGCATCTCGATGTGGCCAGGCTCTTCGCGTTCGATGTGCACGATCATGGCTGGGCAGCTGACCGGCCTCTCCACGGCCACCGCCGCCGAGTTCTCGTTCTTGCTGGGGCTCCCGACGCTCGGCGCGGCCACGCTCTACGAAATGTTGAAGTCTCGCGAGGCTCTCGCCGGCCTCGGCGGCGCGAACCTCGTGGTCGGTCTCGCCGTGTCCTTCCTCGTGGCCTGGGCGGTCATCGCCGCTTTCATCGCCTACTTGAAGAGGTTCGGCTTGTCGCCGTTCGGCTTCTACCGTATTGCGGTCGGCGCACTCGTTTTCTGGACGTTGGTTCGCTAGCCGTTTTCGTTACGCTCTCGCTGCCGATTCGCGCTACGCGCTCTGACGCTCCCGGAAGTTGCAAACAATCGACGCAGGAAACTTGCCCTACGAAAAAGCCTTCTGGGCCCACTTTGTAGGCAGCTACTTGACAGATTGAGCGCCGCGACTAGAGTGCGCGCCTCCCCAGGCCCGAGTTGTCTTTTTCGCGGGTTTTTGACGCGAAGAGCTCCGACACCCGGACCGGGAAACTGACCCTCGAACACGGTAACTAGTTCACTAGTCCTTTTCGCCAGGATTTCTCCTCGATGCCGACCATCAATCAGCTCATCAATCACGGTCGCGAGGCGGCCCGCGTCAAGACGGCCTCCCCCGCCCTCAAGAGCTGCCCGCAGAAGCGGGGTGTCTGCGTTCGCGTGTACACGACCACGCCGAAGAAGCCGAACTCGGCCCTTCGTAAGGTCTGCCGTGTTCGTCTGACGAACCAGATGGAAGTCACGTCGTACATCCCGGGCGAGGGTCACAACCTTCAGGAGCACTCGGTCGTCCTCATCCGCGGCGGTCGTGTGAAGGACCTCCCGGGCGTTCGTTACCACGTCGTCCGTGGCACGCTGGACGCGTCGGGCGCCATTGGTCCGTCGTCGACCAACAAGGCGAACCGCAACCGCAAGCGTTCGAAGTACGGCGTGAAGCGCCCGAAGGCTTGATCCTAAAAGAGCTGGAGATCTGAGAAATGCCCCGCCGTCGCGAAGTCCCGAAGCGCCGAATCATCCCGGACCCCAAGTACAAGGACAAGCTTGTCTCCAAGTTCACGAACACACTGATGTTCGACGGAGAGAAGGCTGTCGCGGAAGGCATCCTCTACGGCTCCTTCGACGTGATCGGCGAGCGCTTCAAGGAGGACCCGCTCGAGGTCTTCCGCAAGGCGCTCGACAACGTCAAGCCGAAGCTCGAGGTCAAGAGCCGCCGCGTCGGTGGTGCGACCTACCAGGTTCCGGTCGAAGTCCGTCCGGAGCGCCGCGTCGCTCTCGCGATGCGCTGGCTCGTCCAGTACGCGCGTGAGCGCGGCGAAAAGACGATGCGTGAGCGCCTCGCCGCCGAGTTCTTCGACGCCGCGCAGGGCCGTGGCAACGCGGTGAAGAAGAAGGACGACACGCACAAGATGGCCGAAGCCAACAAGGCGTTCGCCCACTACCGCTGGTGATTGGTTTCCGGCGGTAGATATCGCCGGATCCATAGCTCGACGCCCGCACGGTTCGCCGTAGCGGGCGTCTTGCATTTCTCGCGCTCCTCTGACTCCGATGGATCCGACCTGAGATTTTTCACAGGAAGGGCGGAAGTTTTTTTGCGGAGAGCGGACAGATCGCGTGACACCGCCGTCGGCGTTGGTGCAATTCCGTTCCCCAGCAAGCGGGGTTCGGCGCCCTGCGCGGGGCAATCATCAAACCTTCCGGTCTTCCGACCTTCCTGTGAGATTGTTTGCCTATCCGAACGGCATTGCGGCTAGGGGCGGGTTTGCATCACGTCGCCTTCGGCGAGGCGCTCTCGTAACAAGGTCTCCCAGCGGGGACGATTGAGCGAGGCGTTCAGCGTGATGCCCGCGATGGCCGTTGCTGCGCCTGCGACCGCCACGCCCATCGCAACCATCCGTGAGCCCGTGAGGAACCACGCGCCTTCGATCTTCGTGCGATGGTCGAGGACCCACTCCGTGAGGATGGTGCGCGCCTTCGAGTCATAGGATTCGAGGAGGTCCCAATCGTTGAAGATGGCGATCGGGCGGGTGGACGTGAAAAGACGCGGAGAGCGCCGAATCCACTCTTCGGCCATGCTCGTGTCGAGGTGGCCCACGGCGCGGGTCACCAACATGTGGGGCGGCGCGAACATGTCGAGCGATCCGCGCTCGCTTCGCAGTTCGGCGATGCGTCGCTGCTCGGCGCCAGCCGGTAACGGCGTCAGGCCAGCTAGGGCAGGCGCGTTCGACGAGCTAGACGCGGTAGACGCGATAGACGCGATAGACGTGACAGGTGCGCCAAGCGGGCCAGGCGCGACAGAGCCTCTCCCCTCAGGCGGCGGATGACTCTTGAATGGCGTGCCGCTGCCCATGCCCCCTCCGAACACGAGTTTATAGTCACTTCTTGCGTACGCAAGGGGCAGTCGTTCGTCGTTTGGTTCCGGAGCGCCGAGCGGCGTCGGAACCGGTCAGGGGACGGCGGCCTCGAAATTCACGCCCCAATTCGACAGATCGTTGCCGAAGAGAGACGGCGTATCGTCCGAGTCGCGCAGGTTGCCGCGTGCCCCGCCTGCATACGCGAGGCCGTTGCCGATGCAGCCTGCCGACCCGCCTTGGTCGTTGAGCGGCTGATTTTGAGCGTAGGTGAGGCGCATGTTCGTGCCCGAGGGGGCGGCGTTCAGGGTGATGGTCACCGTGTCGGGGCCGGAAACGGCGACGCTCGCGATGCCCACGCGGTTGCCGTTGTCCCAGAAGTCGAAGCCGTAGCTCTCGGCGGCGCTGACGAGCTTCGTGTCGACCACGAGGGGCGGCACCGGCACGTAATAGACGACGGTGACCACGTTGCCCGCGCGCGAAATGCTCTTCGGACGAACCGGCTCCCATGACTGCCCGCCGAGCACCACACGTCCGTAGACCTTCGCGAAGTACTCGCCGAGGTGGCGCTGGCCGGCGTTGCTGTAATGCAGGCAGTCTTCGCGCACCTCCATGGGGTATGCGGGCGTCACGTAGATCACCTTCTCCGGAGCGCGCACGTGCGCATCGAGCTGCATCTGCGCGAGCTTGCTCTCTCGCACGGTGGTCCATCCGCTCAAGCCGGAGACGAGGAGCGGAACGTTCTGCTTCTGACCCGTGATCGCCTTGATGGAGGCATCGAGGTCCTGCTGCCATTCGACGAGCGCGTCGGCGTAATCTTTGACCTTGCCGGGCGTGCCGTCGGTGCCGGGCAGGGGAAACTCGCTCGTGCCGAAGACGTACGCGTAGTGATCGCTCTCGCCGTGGATGGCGCCCACGGCCCGGACCACGTACGAGCGGCCCGACGCAGCGGCGAGGCCCTTGGCGCTCTCCACCTCGCTCATCGCTTGTGCGAACGGACTCAGATAACCGCTGTCGGCGTTGTACGTGCAGAAACCCTTGCGCAGACACCAGTACGTGTTGCCGCTGCGCCCGTGGACGCTCACGAGCATGTCGTGCTTCGACGGGTAGCCGGCGCGCGTGCCGAATTCGTAACGAGCCTTCGCGAGATGCGAGATTCCGTAGCCGATACTCGAAGCGGCGGTCTCGACGGCGTAGCCGAAGAAGTCATCGCCGTCGACCAGCGGCACGAACGACGTCGGCGTGTCGTACGCCCTGCAGCCGTTGCCGTCGCAGGACTTCATCGGCATGACGCCGGTGTCGAACATGAGGTTCGAGTAGCCTTCGAGCGGCGCGGTGGTGAGGGGCGGATCGCCTCCGTTGGCGACGGCGTTGCTCTGGCCCGTCAGCAGGAAGTGATTCACCTCGAAGTCCTCGTACGTGGGACTCACGGGGCCAGGAGGCGGACCATCGGCCGCGGCGTCCGTCGTGGCGTCTTTCGGCGCGCTCGCGTCACCGTTCGGAGCGCTCGCGTCCGGTAGCGCGCCAGCTTCGTCGACTGCCGTCGTGTCGTCGCCCGAGATGTCCCCCGTACAGGCGACTCCGAGCGCTCCAAACGCCAGTAGCGTGAAGAGCGTTGCCCTGATTTCGAGCTCGCCGCTACACGATCGCGTTCGCATGCACTCTTCGTAGCACGCAACGCAGGCGGTTCGCCCGTCGCCACACGAGCGGAAAACTCACGGCGATGCGCGTGTGGCGATCAGGAAAACGAAGCGGACGAATTGGCTCGCGAAGCGAGCGCGGGTGCGCCCGTCAAAGCGTGCCGTCGGTGGCGCCTTCGCTCCAAGGCGTCGCGTAGGGAGCTTCGACGTCGGGATTCTTCGACCCGTCGTGAATCCACACGTGGAATTCACCGAACGCGCGCGCCGGGTGGTAGTTCGCGCCGACCCACGCCGCGCTGTCCGGGCACGCGTAGCGGAAGTCTTCCCATGCGTCTTGGAAGGTGATGAGCGGCGAGCGGTCGATGAAGACGAACACCTCCGGGGGATTCGCCTTCAGTTTGCGCAGCATGTCGTGCTCGTGATCGTGGCGAATGCCTCGAATGCGTGCGCGCTGCGCGTCGGTCGGTCGGTTCTTCCAACCACCGTCGAGCGCGGCGTCGGCGTTGAGGTCGTAAGCATAGATGTACGGCGTGGCGCTCTTCCGTTCGGCGAGGAAGAGCAGATAGGGATCCATGCCGTAGACCTGCACGCGTGCATCGGGCGAGGTGTGGCTCGCGATGTACTGCGCGGCCTGCCTCATCTCCCACGGGAAGAAGTCGTGGTTGCGGAAGGTCGCGAAGTACTCCGGATCGGCACGTCGCTCCGCCGTCTCGCCTCCGCCGAGGATCCACACGTTGCGCGTGTGCGGCGAGTTCTTCATGTTCGAGGCGACGAAGAGGCCGAGCGCCGTGGCGATACCGAGCGAGAAGTAACGCCCGAGCGGACGCTTCCGAGGTGCGCCCTCGAATCGCTCGGCGATCATCACCACGACCATGAGCCAGCCAAGCGCGGTGAGCGCCGTGAGCGGATGGAAGTGGTAGCCGAAGCCCTTGTGTTGCGCGATGACGTTGCAGAGGCCGGCACCGATGCCGAGGGGGACGACCAGCGCTCGCTTCGGAAGCTCGCGCACGGCAACCAGGCTCGTGACGAGCACGGCACACGCGACGCCCAGTGTGGCATCGCCGAGCGGGCCTTCTTCGCCGAAGATCTCGGGGACGCTCTTGGCCCAGATGAAGCGGTAGACCTGCGGAACGTCGAGCAACGAAATTCGAATGAACGTCGCGGCATCTCCATAACGGAGGAGATAGGCCATCGGCACGACCGCCCCGAGCAGGCCACCGAGGACGAATCGACCGAAGCGCGCGCTTCGCGAAAGGACGTCGTCGCGCTCGAGCAGCAACACGATGAGCTGCGCGACGGTGAAGGGGAGGAAGCTCGGTTTGCCGAACCAGGTGATGGTCGACAGGGCTGCGATGCCGACGATGCGAAGCGACGCCCTCTGCTTGGTGCGCGCCGGCGGCAAGAGCTGGAGGGCGAGGCTCGGTAGAAGGAACCAATCGCAGAAGCTCTCGCGCTGCGCCTGGTTCCAGTACGTGTAGAGGTGGTACTGGCCCGAGAGAACGACCCAGCCGGCGAGTGCCCATGCCAGACGGGTGACGGGACTCGGCGTGCGCTTGCTCACGAGGCCCGGGAGGCAGGCGCCCGCGACGGCGAACGAGATGCCTGTCGCGAGGAGCTCCAGGACGTGGAAGCGATGTTCGTCGCCGCCGCCGAGAACCAGCATCACGACGTGGAGAAGGTGAACGAGGGGGCCGTTGACGTCGCGGATGTCCCGGTAGTCGACGTCGCCTCGCAGAACCGCCCACGCGACGTACTGGAAGATCCCTTGGTCACGCCCGACAGTCGCGAGCGAGGAACGGTTCGTGGCGTCGCACACCCAGAAGAAGGGGATGAGGGCCACCAGCAGAGGGGCCACGACGCGACGCAGCATGCGGACGCGCGCGACCGGCCCGAACCATCGAAGGAACGAGCCACCGACCCGACCCTCGCGGGTGTGCGCGCCCGCGCGCGCGCGGGCCGACGAGACACGAGGCGCCCGCAATCCCCGCGGGGGAGGCACTCGTTCACCGCTATGCGGAACGGGCGTCACAGGGTCGGCACCCTCGCCCCGCTCAGGCTCGGGCTGCGTCATCGTGGGCGCGCAGTTAAGCCCGCGATCGCTCTCTCGACAAGTCGTTCGGAGAAAGTCGTGCGGCCTCTTCGCTCGACACCCGTCCTCACGGTAGGATGCGCATCGCATGGGCAGTGCTCGCGTGATCTCGCTCGTCTCCTTGCTTCTCGCCGCCTCCGGGCTCGTTCACTGCAGCCTCCGGAGCCTCGACGGGCTTGCGGACAACCACGAGGGCAGCTCCGGCGGCACGAACTCCGGAGGCTCGAGTGGAACGCCAACCACGAACGGCTCGAGCGGAACGAACGGCTCGAGCGGAACGAACGGCTCGAGCGGAACGGGCGTCCCCGACGCCAGCGACCTCCCGCCTGGCAAGGTTCAGTGCGCGACGACGAACATCGTCTGTGACATCACCTCGGCGGAATGCTGCGTGACCTACAACGGTGAGGACTCGGCCGCGACGCGGTCGCTCGACTCGAGCTCAGCCAAATGCCAGTCGATCGGGGGAAGCTGCGGCCAGTTCGTCTCGACCGGGGACACCTTCACCAACCAGATCGCGCAGCGCTGCTCGAGCGCGGCCAACTGCAGCGGTCAGGCCTGCTGCGTCCTTCCCATGGAAGAGGGCCAGCGTCTCTCGAAGAACCTCGGCTCGATCCAATGCCTGGCGGCCTCGGACTGCAACACCAAGGGCCGCATCATCTGCGTGACTTCGTCGGACTGCCCGGCCAACACGACCTGCCTGCCGGAAACCGATCCCATCCTCTCCCGCTTCTACGGCAGTTTCTGCCGCTGAACCGGAGTGGACAGAGTCCAGCCTCGCTGGACGGAGTCCACGGAGGTCCAAGAGGACTCGGCGAATGCCGAGCCGCATTGAAGCTCAGCTGAAGGTGCGGGCGGGAGGCGTAGCGGGCAGGCGAGCCCAAAGGCCCTGGACGGACCTGGCAGAGGTGCTAACCACCTTCGGCGCCAAGTCATCTTGACATCTTGCACGGCGTTGGTAGAAAGCCGGCCCCATCCCTAGGTGACATGCGCCTTCTTCAATAGGTGGTCATGGAGCCTCCGGAAGCGAACCTCAGCTGCTAGGTAAGCCGTAAAGAACCGCAAGAAATGCACAGCAAGACATAAGGACCGGGTTACCCCAGTGTGCCTTCGAACCAGCCTCCAAAGATGAGGCGGCAGGGCACGAAAAAACTGAAGTGGTACCTCGGCACCCTCTCTGGACTGCCCGGACGCTCTTAGAGCGCTGGGGCCCGCTGAAAACGGCAGCGGGATGGCCAGAGAGGGTTTCGTGCATCTAGCCTCCCAGATTTCGCAGTCTCAGTCTCGCTCGCTCTCGTCACCGAAGTTCTCGTAGTTCCGCCCCCGCCTCTCTCAACCCTCCCCCCGCACCGAAACGGAGATTCACGTGGCCCGCGAATATTCGCTCGAGAGAACGCGAAACATCGGAATCATGGCCCACATCGACGCGGGCAAGACGACGACGACCGAGCGCGTCCTCTATTACACGGGCGTCAACTACAAGATCGGTGAGGTCCACGAGGGCGCCGCGACCATGGACTACATGGTCCAGGAGCAGGAGCGCGGGATCACGATCACCTCGGCCGCGACGAACTGCTTCTGGAAGCCCGTCGAAGGCCCCCACGCGGGCGTCAGCCACCGCATCAACATCATCGACACGCCAGGCCACGTCGACTTCACGATCGAAGTCGAGCGTTCGCTCCGCGTTCTCGACGGCGCAGTGGCCGTCCTCGACGGCGGCAACGGTGTCGAGCCGCAGACGGAGACCGTCTGGCGTCAGGCCGATAAGTTCCGCGTTCCGCGCATCGTGTTCGTCAACAAGATGGACAAGACGGGCGCGGACTTCGAGATGAACGTCAAGTCGATCAAGGAGCGCCTTGGCGTTACGCCCGTCGCGATCCAGTGGCCGGTCGGCGAGGAAGATCAGCACAAGGGCGTCGTCGACCTCATCACGATGCGCGCCGCGATCTTCGACGAGGAGTCGAAGGGCCAGAAGTACTCGTGGACGGAGATCCCCGAGGCCATCAAGGCCAAGTGCGTCGAGTACCGCGAGAAGATGATCGAGGCCTGTGCCGACCTCGACGACACCATCATGTCGAAGTACATGGATGGCAAGTCGGACGAGATCACGGAAGCCGAGCTCGTCGCCGCGCTCCGCAAGGGCTGCACGACCTTCAAGTTCTTCCCGGTCCTCTGCGGCTCGGCATTCAAGAACAAGGGCGTCCAGCTCCTCCTCGACGCGGTCGTCAACTACCTCCCGTCGCCGCTCGACATCCCGCCGGTCAAGGGCGTCAACCCTGACAACGACAAGGAAGAGGAGCGCCTCGCGGACGACAAGGCTCCCTTCTCGGCCTACTCGTTCAAGATCATCAACGACCCGCACGGCAACCTGACGTTCTTCCGCGTCTACTCGGGAACGATTCAGAGCGGCACGATGGTCATGAACTCCACGCGTGGAAAGCGTGAGCGCATCGGCCGCATCCTCCGCATGCACGCGAACAAGCGTGAGGAGCTCACCGAGGCGGATGCCGGCAACATCTACGCGGCCGTCGGCTTGAAGGACACGCGCACGGGCGACACGCTCTGCGACGAGAAGAAGCCGATCATTCTCGAGAAGATGGTCTTCCCGGAGCCCGTCATCTCGATCGCCGTCGAGCCGAAGACCAAGGCCGACATCGAGAAGCTCGGCGTCGGCCTCCAGAAGCTCGCTGCCGAAGACCCCTCGTTCCGCGTCCACACGGACGAGGAGAGCGGTCAGACGATCATCAGCGGCATGGGCGAGCTCCACCTCGACATCATCTGCGACCGCCTCCGCCGCGAGTTCAAGGTCGAGTCGAACGTCGGCAAGCCCGAAGTCGCGTACCGCGAGGCGATCGGCAAGAAGGTCGCCTGCGAGTACAAGTACGCGAAGCAGTCCGGTGGTCGCGGCCAGTACGGCCACGTCCTCATGGAGATCGAGCCGGGTGAGCGTGGCTCGGGCTACGTGTTCGAGAACGCCATCGTCGGCGGCGTGATCCCGAAGGAGTTCATCCCGTCGATCGAAAAGGGTGTGAAGGAAGCGATGGACCGCGGTGTCCTCGCCGGCTTCCCCCTCGTCGACATGAAGGCGCGCGTCTACGACGGCAGCTACCACGACGTCGACTCGAGTGCGGCGGCGTTCGAAATCGCCGCGTCGCTCTGCTTCCAGGAAGGCGCGAAGCGGGCGAACCTGCACCTGCTTGAGCCGATCATGAAGAACGAAGTCGTCGTTCCCGAACAGTACATGGGCGACGTCATCGGCGACCTCAACTCGCGCCGCGGCAAGATCCTCGGCATGAGCCAGCGCGGCAACGCGCAGGTCATCGACTCCGAAGTTCCGCTCGCATCGATGTTCGGCTACGTGACCGACCTCCGGTCGCTCACGCAGGGCCGAGCGACCTCCTCACTCCATTTCTCGCATTACGCCCCCGTCCCCGCGGCCGTCCAAGAAGAGATCGTCGCGAAGGTCAAGGGCATCAGCCGCTAAACAAGGTTTCCACCCTCACGGGTGTCACGGAGAAAGTCATGGCGAAAGAGAAATTCACGCGTAGCAAGCCCCACGTCAACGTCGGCACCATCGGTCACATCGACCACGGCAAGACCACGCTGACGGCCGCTCTCGTGAAGGTGCAGTCGAAGAAGGGTCTCGCGAAGGCGATCAGCTACGCCGACATCGCGAAGGGCGGAACGGTCCGTGACGCCACGAAGACGGTCACGATCGCCGTCTCGCACGTCGAGTACGAGAGCCCGACGCGCCACTACGCGCACGTCGACTGCCCCGGCCACGCCGACTACATCAAGAACATGATCACGGGCGCCGCGCAGATGGACGGCGCGATCCTCGTCGTCAGCGCGCTCGACTCGGTCATGCCGCAGACGCGTGAGCACGTTCTCCTCGCTCGCCAGGTCGGTCTCCAGCACCTCGTCGTCGCGCTCAACAAGTGCGACGCCGTCGAGGACGCGGAGATGCTCGACCTCGTCGAGATGGAAGTCCGCGAGCTCCTCTCGAAGAACAAGTTCCCCGGCGACACGGCGAAGGTCGTTCAGGTCGCCGCCTTCCCGGCGCTCAACGGCGAGCCGAAGTGGGAAGAGTCGATCGGCAACCTCATTGCCGCCCTCGACGAGCAGATTCCGGAGCCGGTCCGTGACACGGACAAGCCCTTCCTCATGGCGATCGAGGACGTGTTCTCGATCAAGGGCCGCGGCACGGTCGTCACCGGCCGTATCGAGCGTGGCATCGTGAAGACGGGCGAAGAAGTCGAGATCCTCGGCTTCCGCGAGACCCGCAAGACCACGGTCACGGGCGTCGAAATGTTCCGCAAGCTGCTCGACGAGGGCCGCGCGGGTGACAACGTCGGCGTTCTCCTCCGCGGCATCGAGAAGAACGATGTCGAGCGCGGCCAGATCCTTGCCAAGCCCGGCTCGGTGAAGACGCACAAGAAGTTCGAGGGCGAAGTTTACGTCCTCAAGAAGGAAGAGGGCGGCCGTCACACGCCGTTCTTCACGAACTACCGTCCGCAGTTCTACATGCGCACGACGGACGTGACCGGCACCTGCCAGCTGCCCGAGGGCACGAAGATGGTCATGCCGGGCGACAACATCACGATGACGATCGAGCTCATCACGCCGGTCGGTATCGAAGAGCAGATGCGCTTCGCGATCCGCGAAGGCGGCCGCACCGTCGGCGCCGGCATCGTGACCAAGGTCATCGAGTAATTCAATTCACAGAAGGCGGGAGGACGGCGCGAGTCGTCCCTCCCCGTCTTCCCTGCTTCCTGTGAAACGTAGAGGTAATTGAGCATGGCAGCCGCCACCACGATCCGTATCCGCCTCCGGGCGTTCGACCACCAACTCCTCGACAAGTCGGCCAACGACATTGTCGAGACTGCGAAGCGCACCGGTGCGCGCGTGGCGGGGCCGATCCCGCTTCCGACGCACATCTCGCGTTACACCGTTCTCCGCGGCCCGCACGTCGACAAGAAGTCGCGCGAGCAGTTCGAGATCCGCACCCACAAGCGTCTCCTCGACATTCTCGATCCGACCCAGCCCACCCTGGACGCGCTGATGAAGCTCGACCTGTCGGCGGGTGTTGACGTCGAGATCAAGTCGCCGCGCTGAGAGGTCTCACATGGCAACCATTGATGTCTTCAATTTGAAGCGCGAGAAGGTCGGCACCGTCGACCTCGCGGACGAAGTCTTCGCGGCCGAAGTCAAGGAACACCTCTTCTACGAAGTGGTGAAAGCCCAGCTCGCGTCGCGCCGTCAGGGCACTGCAGCCGCCAAGAACCGCTCGGCGGTCAGCGGCAGCACCAAGAAGCTCTACAAGCAGAAGGGCACGGGCCGCGCGCGTCACGGCTCGATCCGCGCGCCGATCTACGTCGGTGGCGGTCAGGCTCACGCGCCCCGTCCTCGCGACTGGTCGTACCGTCCCCCGCGCCAGGTGCGCATCGGGGCGCTCCGCTCGGCTCTCTCGAAGTTCAACAAGGAAGGCCGCCTCGTCGTGGTCGACCGCTTCGAGATGCCCGAGATCAAGACCAAGAGCGTGCTCTCGGCTCTCGCCACCCTCAAGACGGACCGCGCCACGCTCGTCGTCGACACGGCGTCGAACGAGAACCTCCGCCTCTCGATCCGCAACTGCAAGGATCACCAGTTCCTGCCCCCCGAGGGCGTCAACGTTTACGACCTGCTCCGCTACGACACGCTCGTCCTCTCGAAGGACGCGGCCAAGGCGCTCGAGCTCCGCTGCCTCGCCCGTGGAGGTGAGAAGTGACCCCCGAATCCGTTATCCGTCGTCCCATCTTCCTCACGGAGAAGTCGAACACTCTCCGCTCGAAGAACAACCAGGTGATCTTCGAGGTGCTTCGCGGCGCCAACAAGATCCAGATCAAAGAAGCCGTGCAGAAGCTCTTCAACGTCAAGGTTGAGAGCGTCAACACGATGGTCTACCGCGGCAAGGATCGCCGCATGGGCCGCGGCTACGCGAAGATGCAGAACTGGAAGAAGGCAGTCGTCACCCTCAAAGAGGGCGAGAACATCGACTTCTTCGCCGAGAGCTCCGAGGGCTGAGCCATGGGTATCAAGACTTACAAGCCGACTTCGCCGGCCCGCCGTTACTACACGGGCTCGGACTTCAAGGAAGTCACCAAGGGCAAGAAGCCCGAGAAGTCGCTTCTCGAGCATCAGACCTCGACGGGCGGTCGTAACGCGCACGGTCGTATCACCAGCCGCTTCCGCGGCGGTGGACACAAGCAGCGTTACCGCCTCATCGATTGGCGTCGTAACAAGATCGGCGTTCCGGCCACGGTCGCTTCGATCGAGTACGACCCCAACCGCACGGCGCGCATCGCCCTCCTGCACTACGCAGACGGCGAGAAGCGCTACATCCTCGCGCCCGACGGCCTCTCGGTTGGCGACAAGATCGTCGCCAGCCGTAACGCGGACATCAAGCCGGGCAACTCGATGCCCCTCCGCCACATCCCCCTCGGCACCACGATCCACAACCTCGAGATGCGCAAGGGCAAGGGCGGTCAGCTCGTTCGCTCGGCCGGCTCGGGCGCTGTGCTCATGGCGAAGGACGGGGACTACGCGCAGGTTCGTATGCCGTCGACCGAGGTGCGCATGATCCACCTCGATTGCCAGGCGACGATCGGCCAGGTCTCGAACATCGACCACGCGAACATCACGATCGGCAAGGCCGGTCGTTCGCGCTGGCTCGGTCGCCGTCCGCACAACCGCGGCGTCACGATGAACCCGGTTGACCACCCGATGGGCGGTGGTGAAGGCCGCACCTCCGGTGGCCGTCACCCATGCTCGCCGTGGGGCCAGCTGTCGAAGGGTCTCAAGACCCGCAACAACAAGCGCACCGACGGCATGATCGTCAAGCGCCGCGGCCAGAAGTAAGAGAAGGAGTCCACTATGCCCCGTTCAGTTAAGAAGGGCGCCTTCGTCGACGGTCATCTCATGGAGAAGATCGCCGCTGCTCAGGCGACCCAGTCCAAGAAGGTCATCAAGACCTGGTCGCGCCGTAGCACGATCACCCCGGAGTCGATCGGTTTGACCTTCGCCGTTCACAACGGCCGCAAGTTCATCCCCGTGTTCGTCACGGAGAACATGGTCGGGCACAAGCTCGGCGAGTTCGCCCCGACGCGCACGTTCCACGGCCACTCGGGCGACAAGAAGGCCAAGGTCGCGGCGAAGAAGTAATTCGCCTGACCTGACTCGAGAGTCGCGTGAAAGGGCGCACAGGGCTTCGGTCCTGGGCGCCCTTTCTGCATTTGCACGCGCGGATTGCGGATGCGGAGACGCTCAGCGAGCGTTCGTCCAGCCGCCCTTGGGGGCAAGGCGCGAGGCTTCTTGCGGTCCCCACGAGCCCTTGTCGTAGGGATAGACGGGCGTCTTTGCGGCGAGCGCGCCGTCGACGATGCGCCATGCCTCTTCGACCGTGTCCTGGCGAGCGAACATCGATGCATCGCCGTCGATCGCATCGCCGAGGAGCCGCTCGTAGGCCTTCATTCCGGTCGCCGGCCTGCAAAGCGAGAGCTCGCTCGAATCGCCGCGCATGGCTTCGCCCGGAGCTTTCACGTTGGTCGCGAGAGCGATGAAGTTGTCCGGCCCGATGCGGAAGCGGAGCGCGTTCGCGGGCGGTGCGGCGTTGTCTTCCAGAACGGGATGGCCAACGCGCTTCCACCGAACCATGGCTTCGGTCATCGTGACCGCGAGCGATTTTCCCGTTCGGACGTAGAAGGGAACGCCACGCCAACGTGGTGAATCGACCGCGAAGCGAAGTGACGCGAACGTCTCCGTCGTCGAGTCGTTGGCAACTCCGCGAACGTCGCGATATCCGCGTACCTGACCGCGAACCACATCGTCCGGCCCGAGCGCCTTGACGTGCGTGAGGAACTTCGTGCGGGCATCGCGAAGCGCGGTGTGACCACGAGCCGTCGGAAGCTCCATCGCGAGATAGGCCATGACTTCGAGCAAGTGATTCTGCACGACGTCACGAATCGTACCCACGCTGTCATAGAATTCCGCGCGGTCTTCGATACCGAAGGATTCGGCCATCGTGATTTCGATGGCCGCGATGTGCTCGTGATTCCAGGTCGACTCGAAGAGTCGATTGGCGGCACGAAAGAAGACGATGTTCTCGACCTGTTCTTTGCCGAGGTAGTGATCCATTCGGAAGAGCGAGTCTTCCGGAAACGCGGCATGGAGCTTGGCACTCAGCGCCCGCGCCGACGCCACGTCGTGACCGAACGGCTTTTCGACGACGAGCCGACCGCCCTTCGCGAGGCCTGCTTTGGCGAGGTCCGCCGCGACCTTCTCGAAAAGCTGTGGAGGCAGCGCAACGTAGTTGAGTGGATGTTGCGCCGCGGAGGCGGCCTTCGTGATGCCGTCGAACGTCGTGGCGTCATCGTAATTGACGGCCACGTAGGAGAGACGTTTGGACATCTGCGCGAATGCAGCAGCGTCGAAGCTCTTGGTGTCTTCGAGGCTCTTCTTCGCCTCTGCGCGGATCTCGTCGACGCCGATATCATGCCTGCCGACCGTCACGATCGGCATGTCGAGGCGGCCGGTTTTCGTCAGCGCCAGAAGTGCTGGCCACGTCTGCTTCTTCGCCAGATCACCCGTGGCTCCAAAGAAGACGAATGCATCCGAGCGCGACGTTGCCGACGTTGCCATGGCGGATCCTTGGTGGAAGGCCGGATGCCGGTGCAATCGGTGTGCCCGCCAGCTCACCACCCACGAGACGGCCGCGGTTCTCGAGTACTCGAGGTGGCGCCCGACCCTTGAAACGCGACGCCGGACGCGGAGACACTCTCGCTCGCGAAGAGCGAAGCGTGAGGCGCGCAGGGGCGAGTCTCTTACTCGCTCTTGCGCGAGCGCTTTCGTCTCACGTCGCCGCCGTCCGCATCTGCTGCCTCTCCGGCGAAATCCGATGCGTCGGCCAGCTCGGGCTCGAGGCGCGCCAGGCGGCGGGTGAGGGCATCCATCACGGCGCGGATGCGTGGAATCCGGCTCCCATCGCGGTGGATGCCGAGCCATGCCCTGCGGGCGGGCGGCGGAGACGGAGGCGCCAGCCGCACCAATCCTGGCGTGCGCTCGGCCAGATGACGAGGCAGGCAGGCGAGGCCCGCTCCTTCGGCAGCCGCGATGGCATGGGCGTCACGACCGTTGCTGCGGAAGGCGATCGACGCCGCATGAGCAATGGCTCGGAGCCAGGGCACGTCGGCCACGTTCTCGACGTCGTCACTCATCGTGATGACGGCGTGGCCAGGGCAGCCGAGGGTGAAGTCCGGCATGCCACGACGATCGAGGTAGCGTGCCGAGGCATACAGTCCGAATCCGATCCGAGCGACGCTGCGCTGCAAGACGTCCTGGTGTTCGAAACGCGCGAAGCGAAGGGCGATGTCGACGTCGCGGCGCGGAAGGTTCAACCATCCATCGCTGGCGACGAGGTCCACCGCGAGCCCTGGATAGCGCTCTGGAAGCCGCGCGAGGATGGGGGCCACGATGGAGCTCGAGAACCATTTGGTCGTCGTGACGCGGACCATCCCCACGACGCCGCTGTCGCGACCGGCGACGATCTGGAACGCCGCAAGCGCTTCGCCTTCCATGCGTTCGGCATGGGCGAGCAATTCTCGTCCCGCGGCGGTGAGCTGGAATCCCTCCGGCGTCCGCAAGAAGAGGCGCGTCCCCAGGTGCTTTTCGAAGGCGTCGAGCCGACGCCCCATCGTGGGCTGGGTGACTGCGAGCCGGCGCGCGGCCGACGACAGCGTCCCGTGGCGAGCGATGGCGAGGACGTAGCGCAGATCATCCCAGTCGAACATCGGAGGGCCCGAGCATAGCGCGCTCCCCATACAAAAATGCATAGGGGCATCGCGATCGACCTCGATGGCGGACTCTTCGTCGCCGCCGCATTGCTGAGAGCATGAATACACGACGTCATCTCGCTGCCTCGGCCCTCCTCGCCACGGCTTGTCACGCGGACGCTGCGCCGCCTGCCGGTCCGGTCGGCACGACGGCGGCGCCGGCCGTGACCGTCGCTCGCGACGAGCACGACCGTGACGCGAGCCTCGCCAAAGGAGCAGTGACGTGGCTCGGTGGCCCCACCGCGTTGCTGGAGCGAGGCGGCTTTCGCGTCCTGACGGATCCCATGCTCAGCGGACGAGGACCATCGGCGTTCACGCTCCCGCGCCACCCGTCGACCGGTGCGCCGAACGCCCCCGTCACCCGTTACCTAGCGCCCGGCACCGTCGACCTCCAACGGCTCGACGCGGTGTTCGTGAGTCACATGCACGCCGATCACTTCGACGGCAGAGCGAAGGAGATGTTGCCGAAGAACCTGCCCATCGTCGTCCCACCGTCTGGTGCCGCCGCCCTACGGAGCGCGGGATTCGCCGATGTGCGACCGCTGGACTGGGACGAGTCGACCACCTTCGTACGCGGCGGGACTCGGCTCGTGGTTCACGCCGTTGCCGCTCATCACGCGCACGACGCCACGCTCGATCGCGAGCTCGGCAAGGGCAACGGATATGTCCTCGAGTGGGACGACGGAACGAGCGGCGTGCTGCGGCTCTACTGGACCGGAGATGCGGTCTTGACCGAAGACATGCGTGCGCTCGGATCACGCTTCGGCGCGATCGACCTCGTCATGCCTCACATGGGCGGCGTTGGCGGCGATGGCCCCCTCGGCCTCCGCACGATGGACGCGTCCGAGACCGTGGAGCTCGTGGCGGCGCTCCGGCCGCGTCGCGTCGTGCCCATTCACCACACGACGTTCGCGCATTACCGCGAGCCGGTTGACGCGCTGCTCGAGCAGGCTGCGGAAAAGGGGATGGATAAGGCGATTCGCCTACCGCACGTCGGGACCGCGATCGCCATCGCGCCGTAAGGTCCGGTCCGATATGCCCAAGATGAGCCGCTCCCCGGACATCGTTGTTCCGGCCCCGCTCCCGCGTCCATTCCTCGCTGGGGGGTTGGGGCGAGTGGTAGTGTCAGACCGTCCATGGAGGCCGAGATCGACAAGGTCGCCTTCCCGCGATTGCACGCGTATTGGCGGGAACTCCCGCAGGGCCTTGCGTCCCATCCCGGCTGCCTCTCGAAGGCTTCGATCTACCGAAAGTTGCTGGAGATCCGACCGGTCGATCGAAGTCGTGGGGCGCTTCCCGCCGCGCTCGTCGACTTGATCGAACGTCCAGCGCCGATCGGCGCCTGGGTGCCCACGACGCTGGTCAACGCGATCGAGCTGGCGGTCGCCGACTCGTGCGGCTCCGACAGCGCGTTCGTCGAGGTAGCGCATCGGATGAACCGCGACCTTCTGCGGTCGCCGATGTACAGCGCGATGTTCGCCCTGCTCTCACCAACGACGATGCTGAAGGTGGCCACTTCGGTTTGGAGTCGCTTCCACCAAGGAACGAAGCTCCACGTTGCGTTCGCAGAGAAGTCTGCGACCGTCGTTTTGACGTTTCCTCCGTTACTCCATCCGAAGCTGATTCTGCTCGAGAAGGGCACGGCCTATCAGAGCGCCGTCGAGGTGGCGGGCGCGAAGGACATCGCCTGCCGGCTCGCCGAGGTCAGCGACCGTCACGCTCAGTTCCGAGTGCGCTGGAGCTGAGCGAGACGTATCGGTCACCGCGTTCGGACGACCCCGGCGAGCCTCGCAGCACCTCGAAGAGCGCTCGCTCACGGGGGACTCTGCCGTGAAGCTGCCCACCGATCGTCACGATCGGTTTTGAATGGGGCGGTTAAGTGACGATCCGGTGTCATGGATCGCTCGGCCCTCAATCGGGCGGATGGGCTTGGATAAATCAATGAATCCAAGTGGTTAGCGACGTGTGGGAGAGGGTGCGTATCTTGCTAAGGCAGGACGCATGCGTCCTCGCTCGATTGCGACGTTGTTTCTTGGCCTCTCGCTCGCCTTGGTCTCTCTCCATTGCTCGGCGGAGGTGGAAGGGGAAACGACCGGTGAAGAGGACGCCATCACCGCTCGGACTCGCAACTTCACGACGAACCCCGCCATCGTCCAGGTCGACAACGTCAAGGACATCTATGCGGTGAGTGACGCGCACGGCCAATACGAGATCTTCACCACGCTGCTCGCCAACAATCATCTCATCGACGCCGTGAACCCGGACCCGACGAAGACCAAGTGGACCGGCGGCGCCGCGACTCTGGTCGTGGCGGGTGACATGATCGACAAGGGCCCGAAGTCTCTCGACGTCATCGACCTCGTCCGCACGTTGCAGGCAGACGCTCCGCGTAGCGGGGGGCGCGTCATCGCGACGATGGGAAATCACGAAGCCGAGTTCATGGCCGATCCGAACAACAAGAAGGCGACCGGATCGAGCGAAGTCGACAGGTGCGGTATCGACAGCGAGCTGCTCGCTGCACATATCCCTCCCGCATCGCTCGTGAAGGGAACCGACCCGGGAGGTCGGGGGGCTTGGATCGCGAACCTGCCTCTCGGCGCACGCGTCAACAAGTGGTTCTTTTCACACGGCGGAAATACGTCTCAAAATTCGATCAAGGACCTCGAGAAGACCCTCGAGAAAGGACTCACGAAGACAGGTTTCGGCGACAAGGACATCACGGGAAACGACTCGATCCTCGAAGCACAGAATTGGTACGGCGATCCCACTGACCCGAAGGCGGGGAAGAAGGCGGCGGCTGCGCTCGGAGTCGATCATATCGTTTTCGGTCACGACCCCGGCGCGTTTGGCGCACGCGGTCGGGTGGCCAAGTCGTCGAATGGGATTCTGGTGAAGATCGATACGGCGATGGGGATTCACCAGGCGAGCGGCATCAGCCAAGGCTTTCTGCTCCATGTCGAGGTGGGCGGCTCCTACGAGATGGCCGAGATCCTCGATAGCTCCGGCAACGCCACGCCGCTCCTCTGACTCCCGCTCGGCACGTGTCGCATCGAGGATGCGTTCGAGCGAGATCGCGGGCCTGAGCTCAGGCCGAGCTCAGTTCTCGGGAGTGCGGGGCTCGAGCGGCTCGTCGCGCAGTCGTTCCGTGCCACGGAGAGCGACCGTGACGAGGTCGGCCACGATACGACCTTGCTCGGCGGTGGACACGCCGCGTAGGCCGCTGGGAACCGCACCGGGCCAGCGGCGCTCGAGGACGGAGAGAAGATCCGCGGCGAGCTCGCGGTCGAACGGGAGTGCGGCTCCGGTCAGGACGGCGAGGCCGCCAAGCGGGACGACGCGCGTGGCGATGAGCTGCCCGCGCTCGGCGATCTTGGCCAGTCCTTCGTCGGCAATGAGGAGGGGCTCGTCGTAGAGCCGATCGCGCGCCGCAATCGTGACGCCGTCGTTGGAGGGGTCGAGCTCGAGCACCGTGAAGCGCGAGCGTGACATCGCTTCGAGAACCGCGCGTTCCGTCGATTCGAAGGCGGAGCCTCGGTTGTTCAAGACGCGCTCGACGGTATTCTTGCCGTCGGGGCGATAGTGATGGATGGCGTAGTCGGTCACGACGGCGAGCTCCTCCTCTTGCTGTAGGGAGAGCGCTCCCTTGCGCCACAAACCGAGCTTCTTCGCCGAGTCCTCCATGGCCTTCGGCGTCAGCGACTTCAAGAGAACCGCGTGCACCACGTCGCGGGCGGCTCGGATGCGCTCTTGTTCGAGGCGGGCGTCCATGACCACGGGGGATACACCGGCGCCGCTCGGGCGAGAAGCTCGGCAAGCTTTTTCGATCCGAATCGGCGTCCGCGCGTCGTTGCCACGCCCGTCGTCGCTTCAGGTGCGCGAGGCGTCGCGTGGTCGCGTGGTCGCGTGGTCAATCGATATTCGGTTCGGTGACGAGCGGTGAGTGCGTAACTCTTTTGTAAACGGATTTCGTGACAGATTTGCGCAAAGAACCGTCGGTATTGTCGCCCATTTGGTTTTGATTTGGTCGAGCGATGAGCAGGCATCGGTCGGTGTTCGTTCGCTCGCACCACGCCGGCCGTCGGGGATGGCATCGGCGCCGCACATCGCTGGTCTGCCGCCAAGAATTACGGCGCCGAAAGGTTTGTTAACGGCGGCCGCTCTTTGCCGGGCGCGCACGATTTCGACGACGCCGATGACGGATGCGGGCGCCGTCGGCAATTGCGGATAAGCGGCGTGAACGGTTTTGTCCTAACTAAAACTTAAGCGACTCCGTTCGTGCCTGGGTGTAGGTGAATAGACAGGAGCGTGCCATGAAATCTGCCTCGCAGTGGCTCGTGATCTTGGCAGCAGTCACCACGGGAGCGGTCAGCTGTCTGACCCGTCCGGTTGGAACGGAGCTGCCGACGACGAAAGAGAGCTTCACGACTTCGCTGTCTCAGGCGCAGGTCGACAAAGTCGACTTGCTCTTCATGATCGACAATTCCGCGTCGATGGGGGACAAGCAAGCCGTCCTCGCCGATGCCGTGCCGCAGCTCATTCAGGGGCTGCTCAAACCAAAGTGCGTGGACGCGAACGGCGTCCCTACGGGCGGCGTCGCCGAGCCGCTCGGCACCAAGGACAATCACTACGGCTGCGCTAGTGGTGATCCGGAGTTCAAGCCTCTCACGGACATGCACCTCGCGATCGTATCGTCGTCGCTCGGAAGCTATGGCGGCGACGTGTGTACGGATACCGGTCGTTCGAACGATCGGGGGCATCTGCTCGACCTGGTGAAGGGCGGCTCGGAGCTCCAGGAGGCGAAACCATCGAACTTCCTCTCGTGGTTTCCCTCGTCGGAGGACAATGCGGACGCGAAACGGCATCCCGCGCCTACGAGCTTCGGCGGCACGGCCATCACGGACGTCGATGCGCTGAACAAAGACTTCCAGACGCTGGTTGTCGGTGTCGATCAGACCGGATGCGGGTTCGAATCTCAGCTCGAATCTTGGTATCACTTCCTTGTCGCGCCGGATCCGTGGGTGAAGATCACCGTCGACGGGAACGGCCAAGCGGACTACGGCACCGATGTCGACGTCGACCTGCTCCGACAAAGGGCCGACTTTCTGCGACCCGATTCGCTCGTCGCGATCATCTCGCTCTCCGACGAGGACGACTCCGGAACCGACCCTCTGTCGGTCGGCGGGCAAGGCTGGGCGTTCCACGCTTCCAAGTTTCCCGGCTCGCCGGCGGCGCGCGCCAACAACGGCGGCTCGACCGCGCCGCGTGGAACGAGCATCTGCCAGACGAATCCGCTCAGTCCGGACTGTACATCGTGCGGATTCGCGGCGTCATGCAACGCGAGCGATCCCTCGTGCCAGAAGATGAAGAACGATCCGAATTGCCAGGCGAACGGCGGATACTTCGGATCCGATCAAGATCAGCTCAATTCGCGATGGAGCTGGCAGCTCGTTCGGCCGAGCTATGGAGTCGATCCGCAGTATCCACTGAAACGCTACGTCGACGGCCTCACGAAGCAAACGGTTCCGTCACGTGCGCAAGAGCACGCGACGACGTGCGCGGACGGAAGCGCCGCCAAGAACGGGAGCTGCGGAGGCGCGCGCCGGATCATCAGCGGCTACGGCCCCGCGGCGAGCAGTTGCACGAATCCGCTGTTCGCACGAAATCTTCCGAGGGGCCCAGGCGACGATTTCTGTGGCCTCGCGACGGGCAGCCGGTCACCGGACCTCGTCTTTTTCGCTCACATCGGCGGGGTGCCGAACCAGCTTCTCTACAAGAAGAAGGACGGCTCCTTGGCCGACGGTAGTACGGCGGCGTCCGAGCTCGATCCCCAACAGCGAATCAGCCCGATCAACTGGACACCCATCCTCGGAGCGGATCCGTTCAATTACGACTTCTCCGGCATCGATATCCACATGGTCGAGTCGAAGACGCCTCGGCAGGGCATTCCCGGGCCGAGCACGACGCACGGCGACAATGGAACGGACCCCGTCGTCGGTCGCGACTGGGACACCAAGCTCGACGACCTCCAGTTTGCCTGCACGTTCGACCTCCCGCAGCCGAAGACCTGCGCGAACGGAGATCCGTCCTGCCAGTGTGACGGCACACTCAACCCCCCGCTGTGTGGGACGACGGCGAACACACAAGTCAAGGCGAAGGCCTATCCGACGATTCGCGAGTTCATGGTCGTCAAGGCGCTCGGCGAAAATGGCATCATCGCGTCACTCTGCCCGCTCACGCTCCAGGGCGACAAGAACGCGCCGGCGTATGGATACAACCCGGCCGTCGCTGCCATCGTCGATCGTCTGAAGAACGCGCTCACGACCCAGTGTCTGCCGCATCCGCTCACGCGCGAGCCGGGGTCGAACGACGTTTCGTGTCTCGTTCTCGCTCAGCTCGCCGACGCCGGCGACAAATGCGCCAATTACCAACTTCAGGAGCCGGCGCCGGAGGTTTTGGCGAAGTTCCGCGAGCAGCAGAAGAAGGCATCCGGAAACGTCGGAGACGGCGGCATCGATCTTTCGGCGTTGCCGGTCTGCGAGGTTCCCCAGAAGGTCGTTGCAACCGGGGACACCTGCAAAGACGACACGGCCATCGACTGGTGTTACGTCGAGAACGATCCTGCGACAGGCAAGGGGCCTGCGGGACGTTGCCCGCAAGCGCTCCTCTTCTCCACGGGCTCGGGCCAGCTCGGCGGCGCGCGCTTCAGTCTCCAGTGCATCCAGCAACAGGTGTTCGGCAGAGACGGTGGTTGAGGCCTGCGCGCCTGGGCCTCGGGCGGACCGAAGGACGTCGATGTGAATCAGGACGTCCTGGAGCGCCTGAGATCACCGCGACCGCCCCGAGTCTTTGGGTGGCGACATCGCGATCGATCGAGCCCACTCGCATGCCGTGCGGTGATCGTCGAAAGCCTTGCTGGGGAAGTCGCGCGTCTTGGCCCAGGTGTACCCGTGATACAGGAAGCGCACGACGGGATTGCGGATGACAATCGCTTCGCCCAACAAGGCTCCGCGCTGACAGAGCCTGTCGGCCCCTTCCGCCACCTTCTTTCGATGCAGGGCGGTGGTGGTCGACAGGTTCAGGTCGGTGATGTCCGCAACGATGACGAGGCACCACGCCGGGTGAAGATCGCCAGGAGGCGAGCCTCGAACTCTTCGATGTCGGGCAGCGTGAGCGTCGCGCTGTACGTCGCGATCACGACCGGCCAATCCGAAGACTCAATCACGGGGACCATGACGCACGAATAGTGCCGGGAAACGCATCCCTGGCGTCAAGGTTCTTCAAGCAGAGCCGTATCGAGGTTGCGGGGCGGCCTACGCTTCGGAGCGCTCGCTCTGACACTGCAGAACGTTACGGGCCAAGTATTTCCAGCGGCATTGTCATCGAAGCTCGGAATGCGCGTAGCATCGCGCCCACGATGGACCTCACGACCTCTCCGCCGTCCTGGGCGAAACCGCTGCTGGAGCGCGTCACCAAGCTCGGCGCCACTATCGCTACTTCCTCGACCTCGAAGCGCGGGGAGGTCATCGCTTTCGCGGTCGCAACGCCCTCGGTCGTCTTCGCGGTCACCCGCGAGCGTCCGGATCACCCGGTGGCCGTCGTCGGCTCGTGGAGCGCGGAGGACGCGATGGCCATCGTTCGCTCCCTCGTCGTTCGGAGTGCGCGTCGCATCGCGGAGGGCGGGCTCGTCTCGACCCAGTTCGACGACCTCGAGAGCATTTCATTGGACCGGCTGCCGCCGCAGTTCTTCGTCGCGCCGGCCGACACATGGGGCCGCGACTGGCCTCGTGTGTCGCTTGCGGTGGGCTGCACGTGGGCCGAGATGGCGCTCACTCCCGAGGAGCGTGAAGCGGCCGTTCGCGCGCGATCGCACGAAGGCGTGACGGGCAATGACGTTCTATCGCCGCTCGGGCCCGCATTCGAAGGTATCGCTCGCGCGCTCCGAAAGGCGAACGAGCCGCTCTTGAAGAGCGCCGCGTGGGTCATGCAATCACTCATCGCCGATCATACGGAGCTCGCGCGCCAGCATCTGGCCAAGCTCGCCGTGCAAAAGGGCCTCGATGACGATCGGCGCGATCTCGTTGGGGCACTCTGTGACGAGCTCAATCCGCGCCTGCTCTCGGGCCTGCGTCCGGGCCCGCGCGCGGTCCTGACTTCTTTTCGTATGCCGCAGAGCGCTGGTGGTGCGCTCGCCGTCGCGTTCTTCTATCCGGACTCCGAGAGCAGGACATCCAAGCTCGTGGAGCGTCACCCCGAGCCCGATCTCGCGCAGCACGAGGTCGACTCCGGCTTCTCCACTCTCGGACGCATCTTCGAGCGGCACCAAGCGCTCATCGCGAAGGCGCTCGAGCAGCACGGCGGCTTCAAGCTTCTCCGCGGATTCCACACGGGCGTCAGCCTGAAAGACGCCCTTGCTTCGTTCGAAGCGGACGGCTTCGTGCCGGTCTCGCTCGTCCTCGACGACGCACTCTGAACGGGGCACGATCCGGTGCGATTCTGAATGACCGGCGCGGCGGAGGGGCTCGCGCCTGCGGAGTTGGACTCGCTCCGGAGCGCGTAGCAGATCGCCTCTCGAAATCTGGCGGTTGCATTCGAGACGGTTCGGTCGACGCCGGTCGTCGTCTTTTGTCGAAGCGCGGAGTGCAAGATGTCATTCGGCGCTCCGGCGGAAGCGGCCGCGGCAAATGACTTTGGCTTCGCCAGCGCCCAGCTGGTCTTCGAGGACGGCTCGCTTGCTCCCTCCGCCGTCGTCGTGACCGGGCCCGTGGAGGGGACGTCACGCATCCTCACGCACGAGATGGTCCACGCGGAAATGAGGGCCTGGGTGGATTACGATCGTTTGCCCACTTGGTTCAACGAAGGAACTGCCACCTTTCTCGCCGCTGAGCCGCGATGCGAGCCGAACGCGCCGAATGACATCGACGTCCGTCTGCTCGTGACCAAGGCGCAGTGGCAGCGTCACCTCCGAAAGACACGTCGCACCCGTGACACCTACTGCGCGGCACGCCACGAGGTGGAACGATGGCTGACGCGCGAGAGCGGAGATCACGCGCGAGCCGAGGCAATCCGAGCGCTCATGATCGCGGTGGGAGAAGGAACGCCTTTCGACCGCGCATTCGACGCGGCGCGCTGAATCACACGTCGAGCGCGGATGATCAGCGGACGGGCAATTCGAGCTCGAGCGCGCCCGCTTCATCGAGGCGGTAGGAGCGAACCGCATTCCCTCGGATCAATCGGTAATGATTCGAGCGATGACCGGCGCGTTCATGGGCGCGCGTTTCAGTCACGCGCTCCCGCAGCACGGCGCCGAGGCGTCGAAGAGCATGGTCCATATTGGCCTTCTGGGATCGCTCCGAAGACGAGCGGATACGAATTCCGGAAGGCAGGTGATGAAGGCGTATGGCGCTCGAGGTCTTGTTGACGTGCTGACCGCCAGGACCGCTGGCTCGGCACGCCGATACGACGATATCGTCTTTGGATATCCCCACCTCGTTGTCGGACGAAGTGACCGTGTCGAGAAGTTCGACCGCAGCGAACCAACGCTTGCGAGAGGCCTTGCTTCGTTCGCGACTGCGATGGATGAGCACGTGGGTGCCTTCCTCGTCACGTAACCACGCTGGCGGCGCCCCGCCGAATCGAAAGGAGACGGAGCGAGGCTCGCGCTCGTCACCGTGAAACGTGATGTCTCGGGGCGAGAGACCGTTCTCGACGCAGATCCGTTCGAAGCGTTCGGCGAGTTTCGATACGAAGCGTCGAACTTCGACAGGACCAACCCCCGCGCTAACCTGGAGAACAAATTCGCTCATAGCTTCACGGTGACGACCGGCACGAGTGACGCGACGCGTGTGGCAAGCCTGTTCGCTTCGAGCGCGCAGATGATGGGCTCGATGGCTTTGTACGCGTCGGGATGTTCCTCGAAGAGCAGGTCCTTGTCGTCGCAAATCACCCGCCCACCACCGGGCGAACGCGAGAGCTCCGCGCGATGGTATCGAGCGCGAACTTTTTCGCGTGCCTCGGTTCGCCCCATTCGACGGCCGGCGCCGTGCGCGACGGAGCGAAGGGATGCCTCTTCGCCGTTCCCCTTCATCACCCACGAAGGCGCGCCGCGACTGCCGAGGACGACCGTGAATGCGCTCTCGTAGGCGGGGGCCGCGCCTTTTCGATGGATCCACGCGGGAGCGCCGGAGACGAGCTCCGCGCGGACGTCGTTGTGCGTGACGTCGAAGCTGCCGCGGATGGCCCCCGCGCGAAGCGCCGAGAGCGCGGAGAGAAGCCGATACGCGACGACGAGTCGATTGGTTCGGGCGAAGCGGCAGGCACCCGCGAGCTCGCCGAGGTACGCCCCGATTTCGGCGCCGACGAGCGGGCGAGCACACCAGGCTCGGAAGAGCGCGGCGCCTAGACCGCGCGAACCGGAGTGCACGAGGGCCACGAGCGAGTTCTTTTCGAGTCCGATGGTCTTTCCCGCCTCGCTGTCGACCACGTGCGAGACTTTGGATATCTCGGCAAAGTGATTGCCTCCACCGATCGAGCCGAGGGCACCTTCGAAGCCCGCGCGGAATCGCGAGGGGTCGCCGCTGGGGGGCAGAGCGTCGTCCGTCGTGTCGAGCGCAGCCAACCTTCGCAGTGCTTCGGGCACTCCATCGACCTCGAGAAGGCCGGCCGGCCCTTGCGACCACGCGGCATCGAAGAGTCGTGACGGCTCGACGTCTTCGAAGATCGACTCTTCCCAGGCACGTCGGATACGCCGCTCGAGCTTGTCGGGCGAGACGTGATCTTCGTTCGTGACCACGATGCGCGCGCCACAACCCGCGTCGCCCCCGACGAGGAGGGGATAGACGACGTCTTGCGTCGCGACGACCGCGCCGATGGGGAAGTCGCGACCGGCATGGAGATCCGGCATTCCTGCCACGCGCAGGCAGCCGGGGAGGGCCGCAACCGAGGCAATCTGATCGGTCGCATTCCCCTCCATCCAGACGCCGGGGCCGTCGAAGACCCTGGCGAAGCCGGGGAGACCGGCGAGGCCGTGTTGATTCTGTTCGGGGTGCTTCATTGTCGTTTTGCTCGGGCCTTCAGCAAGCGGCGGGCCACGTCAGCGAGGCCGGTTTTCCCGGTGAATCGACAAGATGTGGTGCACCATGACCCAACGCGGCTGGTTCATGATGAACCATGTTGGTCTATGATGAACCAGTGAAGCGCCTCCTCCTTACTTGGTCGGACCGCGGTGTCGAAGGACCTGCGCCTGCTCACCAAGCGAAGCGACCGGCAAGCGATCGTGGCCCCGTCTTGCGGTTGCTCGAAGATCCCACGAGCACGCATCGATACGATCGAGCCCTCGTTCTCACCGTGCCCAAGGGCTTGCGACCGGCCGAGGCCCTGGCGCACGACATGAAGCGGCACGTTGGTGAGGTCGACGTGCGTGCCGTTTCTCTCGACGACCCCTCCGACTACGCGGCCCTCTTCAGGCAGCTCGCGCCTCTGGCTTCGGAGATCGAGGGGACGTGCCCGCCTTCGAAATGGAACGTCGACGTTCTCCTCTCCGCGGGAACTCCGCAGGCCCAAACCATCTGGGTGATCCTGGCGCAGGCGGCGATCCTGCGCGCCCGCCTTCTCCAGGTCATCCCGGCGGCATTCGTTCCCTCTCCCCATCCCCGCGCCGTGCGAGAGGTCTCTTTCGATATCGAGGGATTTCCCGAAATCCGCGTTCTTCGCGAAGAAGTGTCACGACTTCGTGCCGAGGTTCGCGCGCGCGGGTCGAGGATCGTCGCCGAGAGTGATCCGATGCGTGAGCTCATGGCGCGCGTCGTACGCGTCGCGCGGAGCGAGTTGCCCGTGCTCGTCCAGGGCGAGACGGGCGTGGGCAAGGAGCTCGTGGCCCGTGCCATTCACGATGGCAGCCCACGCGCAGCAGGACCGTTCGTGGCCGAGAATTGCGGTGCGCTCGCCGAGAGTGTCCTGGCGAGTGAACTCTTTGGCCACGAAGCGTCGGCATTCACCGGCGCTGGCGCGCGTCATCGTGGGCTCTTCGAGCAGGCTCACGGCGGCACCATCTTCCTGGACGAGGTTGGCGAGCTACCGGTCCAAGTTCAAATCATGCTGCTCCGCGTCCTGCAGGAAGGCACGCTCCGTCGCGTCGGCGGAGAGAAGCCGGTTCGTGTCGACGTTCGCGTCGTGGCGGCAACCCACCGGGACCTGACGAAGATGGTCGCAAGGGGCACGTTTCGCGAAGATCTCTATTACCGCCTTCACGGCGCCACGCTGCGAGTTCCTCCTCTCCGCGAGCGCGTGAGCGACATTCCCTCGATGGTGAAGGCCTTCCTCCAAGAAGCCTTCGTGGGCAGAAGAGGTCGCGCGCTGACGGTGACACCCGCGGCGATGCGAAGGCTGGCGAGCCATTCGTGGCCAGGCAACGTGCGCGAGCTGAGAAGCGAAGTTCAACGGTGGACCGTGTTCTGCGATGACGCGGTCGATGTCGAGGATCTGGCCCCCGAGATCCTGGAAGGCAAGCCTGCAGCACCACGTCCTTCCGGACGCCAAAGCGAACAGGCCTCCGCGCCGGTGCAGCCGCTCCGTGCAGCCGTCGACGAGGCCGAGCGCTCCGCCATCGAACACGCACTCCGCGCGTGCTCGGGAAATCTCTTGCAGACGTCGAAAGCCCTCGGCGTCGAACGCAATACGCTCAAGCGGAAGCTGTACGCATTCGGCCTCTATCCAGGGGAAGCGAGCGCGGTCGGCTCCCAGCGTCGACGGCGTAGGTAGAAACCTCAGAGTTCGCGGCTCGAACGTTGATATTCGAATTCGGAAACGAACTGAGATCGACGTCCGCACTCGGAAAATCTGGCGTTGGATTCGTGTAGGTCGGCATCCGCCAATCCGTCGTGCGCAATGGTGATCGCGCTGGGCACGAGAATCGACACACGATAAACGAGGGCGCCATCGTGGCCGTTGTCCGCGCGCTCTGGGGAGGCGCGGCCGGCGGTCGGATCGTCGCTCGCACAGGACTGTCAGAATGGAACAGCGCTCTCACTCGCCCATCGAGGTCACGTCCGGCTGGGACGTCCTCGCGGCGATCGCCGGACTCGCCGTGGCTCTCGTCGGCCAGACACTTCCGTTTCGAATTTTGGGATCGTACTACGTCGTACTTTGGGTGGGAGCGCCGGCGCTCGCCGTCGTCCTGCGCCAGCGGTACTTGCCGCAACTGACGCCGCCGCCACCCACACGTCTGCCTTCTACGGGTCGCTACGTTCTCGGATTGGTCTTGATGATTGGCAGCGGCTTCGTCGCTGCGATGTCGGGGCTCGTGGCGGGAATCATCTGCGTGGGCATGGCCGAATCCCCTCGCATGCCGACGTTCGGAGAAGCGCTCGGGATCGGCATCACGCTGGGTATCTTTTCTTGCGCTCTCTATGGCGTCGTCGTTGGACTGCGCAACGCACGGCGCCCCACGGGAAACGGATAGCGCGTATTCGCCAATGCGCGCTTCCTTCTTCGTTCCGGTCGTCTTGCTTTTGATCGTCGCGGTGCTCGCCGTGATGGGGGTGAGTGGCGCGACCATGACCCGCGCCGAGCAGCAGATCTGGTACGGACTGCTCATTGCGTTCGTTTTCGGCGCAACGTGGCTTGCGATGCGTGATGCACACGCCTTCGCCGGTTTCGTCGCCCTGCTGTCGCTCGGCGGCGGTTTCGTCCTCTGGATGTTGGCGACCGTCTCGCCCATGCCCCTCACGACCGTCGTTCTCGGAGCGAGCCTTTCTTTGCTCGGTTTCGCGGGTGGAATCGGCTTCGTCGTATGGGCGACCTATTCGAAAGACCGGATTCCCGACGTTCTTCGCGCCCGGTTCGAGTCCGGCGCGATCTTCGAAAAGATGGGGGTGCAATTCGTGATGCACGCCCCCAGCGTGCTGCCCAAGGACATGATCGCGCCCGTCGAGATCGTTCTGCAGAACTGCACGAACGCATCTCGCCGAGTCGATATCGCGCTCGGCGAAGCGCCACTCCTGCCCGCGAAACCAGCGCTCGTGTCACGCGCGCCCGCCACCGTCGAGCTGGCGCCGAGCGAGGTCAAGCGCGTGGTATTTCCGGTTTGCGCCTCGGCGGATGCCGGTCACTCGGTGCGGATCTATTCACGCTTGCGGATATCCGGCGAGCCGGGGCGTCGAACGCGGCGGAGGCGTGCGCCGCCCCATACGGCGCCGGTTGGGCTCCTTCAGATCCTCGTCGTTTCGCTCTTCATGTTGCCACTCGGTTGCTTCCTTGTCGTCTTCGACCGCGGGGGCATTCTCGTGCAGATGATGCCCGCGCGAAGGCTGCGGGAGCTTGGTGAAATGCCCGAGCCGAGCGTGGAGACTCTGTGGGCAGAAGGTTCCGCAGTCGACGCCGCCTAGTTCCAGGTTCGTCTCTTCCTCCTCTCACGAGAGGATTGGACCGCGCTGGTAGCCGTTCGCATCGCCTGCGCATAGGCGTCTTTGCGCCAACGCGTTACACCAAGGCGTCACGCGCGCAAATGTGCGAAGGCGCCGGGTTCTGTTGGCGTATCGTGCGCGCATGGTTCGGGCCAGGTACGCGGTTCGTACGATCGGGGTCGTAGCCCCGTCGGCCCTCGTGCTCGCCGTCGCGTGCAGCTCACCTTATGGCGAAGCGCCGGCTTCCCCTGCGACGGGCGACGCAGCGTCCAGCGAGGCGACCTCCGAGCACGTCGATGCAGCGGCGTCCGAGCCTTGCCAGCGTGCGCTGCCCAAGGGGCTGCCTGCGACGGACGACGATCCGATGACCGAGCTCGAGCCGTTCGTCATCGCCGTCGACACGTTGGACTTCACCAAGAAGGGTGATGCCAAGGGCTTCGATCTGGACGGCGTCTGTACGTGTGACACGCGCCCCGGCAACGCGCACCAGGGGAGTCCGAGCTGCCGCGGCAAGGAAGCGTGCGATGGTGAAGGCGGTATCGACAACGCCTTCGGTGATCTGATTGCCTCGATCCAGACCGACGTTGTCGGTGGTAGCTCGCTTCTGGCGAGCCTGGGGGATCTCTCCACGGACGTTCGTTCCGGGTGGCGTAGCGTCTTGCTCTATCTCCTCCACTACAACGGTCTCGCGAACGATCGCGAGGTGGAGATCGGCCTCATCCCCTCCGACGGCATTCGCTCGCCGACGTGCCCCGGTTCGAAGGAAGGAACGAGCGGGAACTTCTCGCCCGGCCTGTGTGGTGACGACGCGTGGAGCACCACGCCCAAGGGCTTCATCGACGGAACGCCCGCGCTGCGAGCGGTTGGCTACGTCAACGACTACCAGCTCGTCGGCCGCGCGGAAGGCAAAGCGTCGGTGCCGTTCGGGGCTGCGCCCTTGGAGCTGGGAGCGCCGCTCATTACGGGGAAGATCGTTCCTCTCGGCGAGGACATGCAGCCGCGCGCGCTGAACCAGCGACCCACGACGGAGAAGGAGAGACGCCTCTTCCGCATCGACGACGGGCAACTCGTCGGACGGCTCCCGTCGTCGTCGCTTCTCGCCACCGTCGGCAACGCGACGCTTGGTCCGCTCGCCTCGAAGCCGAACGAGCGTGTCTGCATGAACCCGGTCTACCTCCTCGTACGCACCAAGGTATGTAGTGCCCTCGACGTGGCCGCCTCGCCGTCGTTCGACTTCTACGAGAACTTCTCGTGCGACGCGATCTCCGCAGGGCTCACCTTCACGGCCAAGCCTGCGGTGCTCGGCCCCGTGTACGAGGCGCCCCCCACGTTGAACGATTGCTACCCGGTCGATGGAAAGCCGACCAAGCCGACGGCCTACGCGCCGAACTACCTCTGCCCGTGACGTGCCGTCTCTCGGTCAGCGAGCATGACCGAGCGGCACTTGGCGTCGCGAGAAACGATGCCGAGCGCCGCCTCGAAGAGCGGTTGTGACGTCTGACGACGGACGCTCCTGCTCGCTCATCAGCGAGGCGTGGTCACGAGATCCAGACGCCCAAAGGCCCCCTTCTTCTCGTCGTTCGGGCCGGCGGTGAAGAAGAGCTGGTGCGAGTCGAAGCCTCCCGCACTGGGCGCGAATCGGAGGCTCCAGAGGCCGTCGATGGCCAATGGCTGATTCTGGGCATCACCGATAGCTCCCTCGAACGTCGCCACGAGGCCCTTGTCGTGGATGTCGACGTCGAAGACGTTGATCGCTCCGTCGCCGAAGTTGCCGACGAGGAGGCGGTGCGGAACGTTCCCGAAGGCGTCCGGCGTCACGGCCATGCCCCACGGCGAGTTGAGCGGCCCGTTCGAGACGACTCGCGAGAGCAGATTGCCGTCGGCGTCGAACGCGTTGATGAACCCGTTTCCCGCACCTTTGACGTCGTCATGTTTCTGGTCGTTTTGCTTGGCGTAGGTCACGATCACGACTCCACCGATCGCCGCCACGTTGAACGGCGCGAAGTCGGAGGGAATCGTCGAGTCCGTGAACGCGTCTTGGGCGAGGTTGACCTGCTTGTAGCCCTCGTCGAAGACCTCGACCTTGTTGGCGTGGAAGTTCGTCGCGTAGATCCTCGGCTGGCCTCCCGAGCTCGCGATCGTGACGCCCTTGTAGACGGCGTTGTTGCCGGAGTTGTCGACGCGGATCGTTCCGTCGCCGGATGCCGGAAGTCCCACGATCGTCCCGTCTTCGGTCGCGGCGATGAAGGCGTCGCCGTCGAAGGCTTTCGGGTGATCGTTGAGCACGAGCCCGGTGGGCGCGGAGGTGTCGGTTCCGGAAGGCGCCGGTATCTTGCGCGTCGAGACGAGCGAAATGTTGCCGTCGTAGATGCTCGCCTTGCCGCTGCCGTTGTCGGCGATCCATGCGCGACCCGTCGGCGCGAAGGCGAGCCCCCACGCGTTGACGAGATCCGGATTCTTGTCGTCGGTGACGAGCACCGTCTGGTTCACGGCCGCCGCGATCTTCGTACCGGCGCCCGAACCCCGGGTCTCGAGAGGACTCGTCGACGAGGACGTTCCGCTGGGCTCGCGATCCGTACCGCAGGCCGCGCCGACGAGCCCCAGCGCGAGCATGACGCTCCATTCTTTCCGCATTGTCGGTCTCCCCTTTCGAAGCGACTCTCCGGAGTCGCAGCGTGACCAAGCGTTCGCACGCGATCGGCTCGCCTCAAGGCGACAAGGAACCCCGCAGCAGCGTGTCGCGGCGCCAATGCAGACTCGCGCGCGATCGCGTGGTCGAGCCATCTCTGTCGGTCGTTGGCGCGACCGTGCCGACGTGGCTTGCGACTTGCGACGCTCGCCGCCTGAGCCGTTTGTTCGGGCGAGGCCGGCCCTACGACATCACGAGGCGACCGGCGTCCACCCCGTGTTCCTTCGCGCGAAGACGGCTCGCGTCTCGGTGTCGAGTTGGAACAGGTGGAGCCATTCGTTGTCGACGAGGGCGCCCACGTGGGGGTGCTTTTCGAGCAGGCGATCGATAGCCGAACGTGGCGCTTCGATGAAGACGCTCAGGCGTAGCGGCGGGTGAACCCAGCGCTCGCCGTCGTGGAGGGACTGAATCGACAGCCCGATACGAAGGTCACCGCCGTTGCCTTCGAACACGCCGAGGTGCCCGCCCACGACGTTGTGGAGCAACTTGTTGCCGCTGCCGTAGCGCATGTTGTCGACGGTCGACGCGTAGTACTGGAAGTTGATCCAGTGCGAGACGACCATCGGTCCCGTCATGAGCTGCTCGAGGACGGCGAAGTCGGCGTCTTCCTCGAAGCGGTACTCCTGGAGAAACCCGCGGCCTCCGAGGTCGAGATGCCGGCTACGCTCGCGAGGCGCAATGATGAAGGTCGCGTTGCCGGCGAGCCCCCACTCGGGGCGCACCTCGGCCCAGTTCTTGGTGCGCTCGATGACCGCCGCATGAAGTTCTGCGTCCGATAGGCTGCCGAGGCCGAGCTTGGGAGCTCGTTCGCGCCGTGCCGTCGTGCTTGCTCGCTCGAGCGTCGTGCGTAGCTCGGTGAGGTCGGGCCCGTGCGTGGGCAACGCGCTCTCTTCCTCGAACAGCGAGACGTCGTCGGTCGTGGTGTTGTGGAGAGCGGCTACGAAACGGGTGGTCGTCGGGATCTCGATGCCACGTGACGCGAGGCCGGCTCGAATGTCGGCGTCGTTGAGGAGCGCGGCGGCGGCCCGCGCGTTCACTTCGCCCGTTTGGCCGCAGCACGCGCCGCAATCGAGGCCCGCGGCGTAGGGATTGTTTCGCGTCGCGGCCCCGTGCCCGACGAGCAGAACGAGGCGCGCAAAACCGCGCGTGAGGCTCATCGCGCGCAGTACGCCTTCCGCGAGCTGGCAGCGCTCTTCGAAGGGCAGCGGCGTGCCATCCAGGCGGCTCGTGATGCGGGGCGTGCGCGCCGTGTCCTCGAGGGGCGTGAGGCCCGCGTGTTCGTGCTCGTCCACCTGTCGCGTCCACCAGCGACCGAAGGTCTCGCCGAAGAGCTTGCCCGCGAAGAACAGGCCCATCGCATCCACGAAGGCGAAGCTCGAAAGCGAGCTCTGTTTGAAGGCCTTCCACGCGTGGCTGGCCTGCAGGCGCGAGCGGCGCGTGTCTTCGAGGGACTTGGATACGACCGTGTCGGTGACGCGGTACTTCGGGGCCAAAAGGCCGGGGAGCTGCGGTCGCGCGCTATCGGCGGCGAGCGGTGCGTACTCGATGGGGATACCGAAGAAGCCGGCGCAGCTGAGCGTCTGGATGTTCGGGCTTTGCACCTCCAGAGCGCGCCGAAACACCTCCGACCGCACGTCGAGGCAGAAGACCGCCTGCACCGTAGGTCTCTCCGGACGTGTGACCCCGAAGCCCTCGGGCAGCTTCCGACTGACCTCGGACATCCACGCGATCTCGACCGCGCTTTGGAGGAACCAGTCGTCCGCGCGCGCCGAGTGCGCAACGCGATCGAACGTGGGCCAGCTGGCGACGGCGTGACCCCACTCCACGCGGAGCTCTTCGCCACCCGCGCGGAAAACGATCCACTCCCACGCGGCACGGATCGCGAGCAGCTCGTAGATGGTGTCGTCGTCCTTCGCGGCGAGCCGCGCCATCCAGCGGCGATAGGCGCACCACGACGCCCAGCCGTTGATGTCGAGGAGAAGCGCCGAGAGATAAGCCTCGCGCTCGTTCGCGGGAACGCCGAGGTCCGACGAAGCGACTGCAAGCATCTCGTCTGCCGTGTTCGGTAGCGACCGGACCGTCGAGCGATAGTCGCTCAGCCCCATGAAGAGGGAAGGGCCCCAATCGCCTTGAGCCTGCTCTCGCCAGCTCGCGTAGAGGCCGCCCTCCCTGACCGGACGTACCTGCGCTTGTCCGTCGTCGAAGTAGGACGCGCAGAAGCGACTGATTCGCTCCACCACATAGTCGCGCCACGACACTTCGAGTTCGCGCCGACATCGGGTTTCCATGACGTCGACGACGAGCGGACGCCGAGGGGCTTTCGGCTCGTCGATCCGCAGAAGGCCGCTCAAGTGCTCTTCGGTGATGGCGGCTCCACTTTGCGCGATCGCCTCGCGAAGATGCTCGGGGCGAAGTCGTCCTGCACGCCACTCTTGCGCGTACCAGGCGCGCGGCATCAGCATGCGGGCGCCCGAAAGCGCCGCGAGCTCACCGGCAACCTGAGTGACCGGCTTGTCGGTACGCGCCCAGAAGGGATTCACCGCGGCAAAGCGATCGAGCGGCCAGCTCGGAGCGATGCGCGAACAGGCACGCTCCGCGGCTTCTTTCAGCGTGATCGACTCGCGCGAGTCGGAGCGAGGCGCGATGTCCGGCAGCGCCTCTTCGACGCGAGCTCGGTTGCCGTTCAGCATCACCGGACCTCCGGATGCATCTCGGCGCTCGAGCGTCGCGATACGGCAGGCAGTCGTTCGAGCTGCGGCGGCCACAGGCGGAACGACATCCGCGTGAACCATTCATCGAGGTAGAGGCCACCGCGGAGGTGGGGGTGGAGGAAGCGCGCGACTCGCCCAGTCGGATTCGTCTGGAGAATCGTCTGAGCGATGAAGAGCACGACGAGCCCCACGACGACGAACGTCCACCCGAACGTCGACGAGGCTCCTAGGTCGACGGGGGGCATGATCTCCTCGAAGATGGCGTGCAGCGCGAAGTAGGCAGCCGTGGCTCCCACGGTGAAGAGGGCAGCCTGCTTGAACGCGCGCCGTCCGGAGGCAAGCGCTTTGGCGATCATCGGAACGAAACTCAAGCCCAGCGCGAGCGCGAGCGGGCCGAGCGAGGCCGACGCGTGCAGCGGGCTCATGACGAACGCCGCGCAGAGTGGTGCCGCGCCGAGGCACAGGATGGCAGCGCCGGCCGCCACGTACACCAGCGATGGCTTCACGGGTTTGACGAGCGACGCACCCCGCCACGTCTCGACGGCGCCGCCCGAACTCAAAAACGAGTGCGCCTTGTAAAGCGAGTGCGTGAGGAGGTGGAGCAGTGCCAAGTGCCACACGCCAAGGCCGCATTGCACGAGCATGAAGCCCATCTGCGCGATCGTGGACCACGCGAGGACCAGCTTGATGCTCACGCGCGTGGTCATCACGAGTGACCCGACGATGGCCGTGAGCAGGCCCACGACGACGAGCACGGCCTGCGCGATCGTGGCGTATGCCATGAGCGGCGCGAGCCTGATCATCACGAAGCCGCCGATGTTCACGATGCCCGCGTGAAGGAGCGCAGACACCGGCGTCGGTGCCTCCATCACTTGCTGCATCCAGCCGTGGAAAGGCAGCTGCGCGGTCTTGAGGAGGACACCGAACACGAGCAGCAAGGTCGCGAGATGGAGGGTGGGGGAGAGCGCTCCGTGCTCGCGTGCGTAGTCGTTCACCACGTCGATGTGCAGCGATCCCACTCCGTGCTGCACGAGCACGAGCGACGCGAAGAAGGCGATGTCCGCGATGCGGCTGAGCAGGAACTTCTTGTGAGCGACGATGATGGCCTGGCGCCGCGTTCGATAGAACGTGAGCAGCTGGTGCAGGCCGATGCCCGCCCCGAGCCAGGCCGCAATGAGCAGCCCCAGGTGGTTCGAGATCACGAGCACAGTGACCGACGCGAGCGTCAGCAAGAGTGAGCGCGCGTAGCGCACGAGCCCGCCCTCAGCGGCGAGATACGTGCGCGAGTAGCGGACCACGACGACCGCGAGCGCACAGACCAGAAGGAGCATGGCGCTCGAGACGAAGCCGAGCTGTACCAGGCCGCGCATCGTCGACCCGATGCTCGTCGCGGCAGTGCCGTCGTCCACGATGGGGACGAGAGCACGGAGACCGACCGCCAAGACGGAGAGCCCGACGGTCAGAAGTGTCGTGAGCGACGCCGCGCCGAAGGGAGAGCGCCTGGAGACGAAGAGCGCACTCAGAACGAGGCTCGAGGGGATGAGACACGCGACGACCAGCGACGCCTGCAAGAGATAGTAGGCGACCATGTGTCACGTTCTCCCGCCGGCACCCCTTGGGAATCCGACCATTTGCACGGATTGTCGGTCGTTGTGTGTCAACAGGATGCCCTTCGCGGCTTCGCCTGCGAGAGCTCGGTCAACGCGATGGTTCCTCGCCATGGCTCCTCCATAATAGAGGTTTCCGAAGCTCCATCCGGAACGATTCCGCAAACGTACCGCCGACGGTGATTTTCGTGCGACAGGCATTGACACGGCGACGACGTGTTGCCCGGGTTCGGTGACGTCCCGTCGTTCAGTCCTTCGGCTCGGACGGCTCACTCGCATCGCTCGCCGGCACTTCGGTCGTTGTGGGCGCTGCCGTCTTCGTCTCCTTCGCGGCGTCTCGCATCGCACGGAGCTTGCGCTCTTCGAGGTCGCGCTTGTGCTTCGCGATCTGACGGGCTTTGAATGCCCGCGCCTGCGCGGACGTCGCCGCGTTGTTGATCTGCGTGCGTGTGTTGTGCAGGTTCGCGCGGACCGATCCCTTGGCCATGGGGGGAGCTTAGTCCGCAACGCTCCCCAGGCGAAGCGCGCTTGCCCAGAGGGGCTCTCCACCACCGACATCGCGAGGGCCCTCAGCGGCGGGGCTCTCGACGGCCGGGCTCGAGAGGCTCGTTCCCGTCGCTCGTGCACGACTCGTGAGATGGTGGACGCGCTGCTCGACGAACTCTCCATCGCGAAGGTCGACGAGCTCGCAGGTGGCCATTCCACCTCGATGACACGTTCAGCGTCGGCGCCTGACGCATCGAGTGCCACGCGTGCTCGTGAGACTCATGATTGACGTTCTGCACGCCACGGAAGGCGTTGACAGAAGTCCATAGCCTGTCAATGTTGCCTTCCTGCCTCGGAGTCGTCGCGCGATCGTCGTGACTGGACTCGTGAGTGTCGCAATTTTGCAATTTCGCAATTGCGCTTTCGTTTGCAAAGCGTGAGTCGACGATACAGGGAAATATCTTCGATTTCTTCGAATAGGAGTGACCGATGCGCGTCGGCGCGAGCGTTGTTGCATTGTGTTTGTCCGCCGTCGTGCTGGTCTGCTGTCACGATCGGAACAACGAAGCGTTGCGCAGCCATCGTTCGGCCGCAGCCGGCGATGCTGGAGCGGAAGTCGGATGTTCGGTCGACGACGACTGCCAGGGCGAGCTGGGACCATGCAAGACGTGGTCGTGCAATCCCAATACGAAGTCCTGCCAAATGGTGAGTATGGGTGAGAGTTGCGACGTTTGCGGCTCGGGCGCCGAGCTGCGCGTCCACTTCTACGACGTGGCGCAAGCGCTCGCAGCGCTCGTCGATCTTCCCGACGGACGGAGGATTCTCGTCGATACCGCCGACAGTCCTGATCGTGACTATTGCGGCACGGCGTGTTCTCGCGCCCATGCCCATCTGATGGATCAGCTCACGCGCGATCTGGGTGCCGATCCAATCGATCTCGTGTGGATTACGCATCCGCACTCGGACCATATCGGTGGAGCAAAAGACGTTCTTGCCCAATTCCGCGTGCGTCACTACGTCGATAATGGGCGCGACGCCGATGATGCAGAGATCGGCGCGGTCCACGACGAGGCAACCTCACGAGGAGTGCCGCTCTCCGTCGTCGAACCTGGTCACCAGGAGCTGGCTCTCGAGGGCGCCGGAGATCTGAAGATCACGGCCATTGCTCCATCGTCATGGCTGCCGAGCTGCAAGACGGATCGGAACGCTTGTTCGATCCTTCTGCGAATCGACTACTGCCAATCGTCGATCCTCTTCACGGGAGACGCGGAGATCGCAGAGGAGGAGCTCGTCGACCCTCGCGGGCCGGCCACTCTCCTTCAGGTCGGCCACCACGGAAGCAACACCTCGTCGGGTGCAGCTTTCCTCGAACGGGTCCAACCCAAGTACGCCGTCATCTCCGCCGGCCGACCGGGCGAGGGAATCAACAACTCGTATTGCCATCCTCGAGCCGAAACCGTGCGCGCGCTCACCGATGCGCTCGGAGGCTCGGGCGCTCGCACGCTCCGAGCCTTCGACTCCTCGTTCAGCTGTCACGACGAGCCACCCGAGAGCTGGTCGGACGTGCCGGCAAGCGATCGCCTCTGGGCCACCGAGCGTGACGGCGACGTCGTGCTGGCCACCACGGGAGACGGCGTTTTCAAGAAGCGCTGAGCGTTCTGCGGCGACCACTTCGACCCCTCGGAAGCTCCGTCGTGAGGGCGAGCCCTGCCGCGTCTCATTCGCGGCGAACCGGCCCATCTCGTCACCGCGCTGCCTGATTACGGGGCGCCCGCCGCACAGTACAAGCTGGAGGGCTCGCGTATGGATGGTCGGTTCTTGCTCTGCGCCTCGATTTTGGCCGGTGTTGTCGCAGCCGCGTGTGGTGGCTCGGAGACGACGACCGGAGGCTCGTCGCCGCCGACGTCGCCCAGTTCGGACGCCGCCGGCGGAGGCGGTGACCCGGGCGACCCCGGCGATCCGGCGACCTCCGACGGGGGCTCGACGACAGATCCCGATCCCGGCGGCATCTACGACACCCCCGTCGCCTGCACGAGCAACACCACGTGGAAGAGCGGCGACCACGGCTCGCAGCTGATGCATCCGGGGCGGGCATGCATCACCTGTCACAAGACACAGCGCAACGCACCGTCGTTCTCGATCGCCGGGACGGTCTTTCCGTCGGCACACGAGCCGGACGACTGCAACGGCACGAACGGGACCAAGCCCGCGGTCACGGTCACGATCACCGACGCGAACGGCAAGACGTACGACTTGCAGGTCAATGGCGTTGGAAATTTCTATTCGCAGGCGAGCATCGCCACGCCGTTTCACGCCAAGGTCACCTCGAACGGACAGACGCGTGAGATGACGGCCGCGCAGACCTCGGGGGACTGCAATTCGTGTCACACCGAAGCTGGCGCCAACGGTGCTCCCGGTCGAATCATGGCGCCCTGAGGGATCATTCCGCTCGAAGCGCTTCGATGTCTCGCACGAGCTCGGAGAAGCCGACGCTGTCGAGCTCGCCGAACGCCGTGGCGCTTCCGTCGCGAGTCGTGATCGACGGTGCGCCCGTCGTCGACTCGACATCCAAGTGATCCATCTCGATCGCCGGACTGACCGGGACGTGCAGCGTCACGGGCGCGCCCTTTTCGGTGTGGGCTTCGCGGACGAAGGCGCCGACGAAGCCGGCCGAATCGCGGCGGAAACCGCGTGATTCGAGGACGCCGAGGACCTTCTTCGCAGGCGCGCGAATGCCCGCGAGACGCGTGAGCTCGCCCGCAGAGCGCTCGCGAGGCTCGGCGCGATGGACCGCGCGCCCGAGCTGCTCGAAGGGTTGGATGATCTCGTAGTCGCCGAAGATGCGAGGCCAGGCCTCGAGCAACTCGGGATCGCGCGCGGGATGGGCGAGACGAACCTCCGCCTCCTTGGGCAGGTCGAACGAGCGATCGCCCTCGTCGGCGAACGTCCGGTCTTCGGCGACTCGAAAGGTGCGTCGCGTGGCCTTCTTGCCCGCGGTGGTCGCAAGCCATACGAGCCGCCGCGCGAGATGCACCAAGAGCGGGTGTTCGACGATGTGTGTTCGGAAGTCAGCGGCCGACCACGCACGTCCGGACGTCATCGCGCGCTCGAGTCTGCGCCGCTGCCGATCGGCGACGGCATCGAGATCTGCCTTCAGCATGTCGAATCGCGCTCGCGCGGTCTTCGCCGCTTCGGCGTCGTCCGCTTTCGTCGGACGCGGCAGCGTCTTCGCCGTGTCCCGTTCGCCGCCGTCGCCCACCGCGGTCACGACGGGGTTGAGCAGCTCGTCGAGGCTCACCACGAAGCGACGCGCCCCGTAGGAGAGCCGCAGTGAGCCATCGGCATCGAGTCCCACGTCGGGCACGGTTCGATCGGCGAGCTCGTCGACCGAGAGCCCGCGCGCCGCTGCCGCCTCGACGAGCATCTCGCCCGTCTGGTTGCGAAGCGCGTCGAACCGCGTGGTCTCTGCGATGTGCGCGAGGTGGAGCAGCGCCGTATCCGACGCAAGTGCAGCCAGCGCGGTGCACGCTCGAAGCGCCTTCGCCTGATTCTTCCGAGCCCATTCACGCGCCAGCGTCGCGATTCGGCGCGTGGCGGCGTCCGACGGGAAGTGGACGGCGGAGAAGAGCATCCACTCGTGCCGACCGGGGGCATCCCCGAGCACCCACTGCTCGACGAGCTCGAGGGCGAGCGTCCCGAGAGAAGCTTCGTCGCATGCCCGTCGCACGACGTCGAGTCCGGCATAGGGCGGATCGAGCGGCGACACCTGGAGCATTTCTACCAGCGCGCCGCGCGCGGCCTCGTCGAGGACGCCGCCCTCTCTCAGCACGACCGCGGAGAGCTCGGAGGCGCGTAGAAACGCAGGTGGCTTCGGCGCCGAGACGGAGATCGCCAGAGGATCTCGTGCGAGCAGGGCATCGATGATCGTGGCGGGCGCCTTCCCATAGCGCTTGGCGACCTCGCGCACGACCTCGGCATGACCGTGATGCGCGAGGTAGAGCAGCGCGGCCTCGGCTTCCTCGCGTGCTTCACCCTTCGGACCGACTGCGGCGGGGATTAGGCCAAATGCCGAAATGCGTGCGTTCTGCACGAGCCATGCGTGGGCCTTGGCCCGGTACCGCTTTCGACGCGCCGCGACGCGCGCGAAGTAGGGGGCGCTTCGCGGGGACACGAGCGCCATGAGCGCCTCGAAGTAGTGGATGCCATCATCCCAGTCGCCGAGCCACTTGATCCAATCGCGCTTCGAGAATCCTTCGATGATCGCGAAACCGTGCTCGCGCACGAGCTCCTGCGCCGTTCCGCGAAGCAAGGCCCCCGCATTGAATGCCCAGATGCAGTCCTCTGCAGGGACACGAAGATGCTCGTACTGTTTTCCCCTTCGATGGAGGGCGTAATCGGCAAAGGCGACCTGCTTCTTGGCGAGCTCCTCTGTCGTCTCCTTCTTCCAGGCCACGTGCTCGGCCTTCGTCATCGCGCGTACAGGTCGCGGATGAGGCGGCAAGGTCACCGAGCGATCGACGCGCTCTTCCTCGAGGCCGAGAAGCGGGCCAATCTCGGCAAGCTCGTCGCCGGACGATGCTGCCTCGTTCTTTTTCGCGCGCCACGATCGATCGCGGAGGATGGAGGGTGCCTTTCCGACGGGACCGACGCGACCCGAGGCGGCGGCGGCGCCTTTCGTCCTCTCGACGACGCGGCCGATGGCGGCGGAGCCTTTCGTGGTCGGAGCGACGCCGCTCGCGAGCTGGGGCGCATCACGAAACAGTCCGAGCACGATGGGGGCGACCACGGGGTTCGATGCCAGCGGGGCGAGAACGGCGGCGGCCTCTTTCGTTCGATAGCAGGCGAGAACCTCCGCAACGCGGCGCGGAGGAGTCTTGAGAAGCGGCCCGTACTTCGGTTTCTGGAGCAACGCCGGGAGGGCCTCGGCGCAAAGCGCGATCATGTCCGCGTCGGGCAGGACGTGCGCGAGATCGACGCAATATCCACTCACCGTGCCTACACCCGAACGTTGGAGCTCCTCGCGAATGACCTGCACGTCGTTCGCCGCAAAGAGGAGGGGCTGAAATGAGAAATACGAACGTTTGGCTCCCGGTCCGTTGGGAGGCACGGCGTGCGACGCCGCGAGATCCTCGTTACCCCAAGCTTCGTCCGGAAACGCGAATGCGAAATGCGCTCGTCGATCGAGGTCGAGGTTCTTCCGCTCGCTCTGGGCCAGCTTCACGAGCTTCGCGTACGTCTCCTCATCGGCCCCGCACACGGCATGGCGAAGGGGGTCCCATCGGTCCAATCGGAAGGCGCGGCTATCCGTGGGGTGGCCCGACACGACCCAGATCGCCGTGGTCCACCCACCGTCACCCGCCGTTGGGACGTAGAACGTCGTCCGCAGCGCAACGCGAAGGGCGCGCTCGACTCCGCATAGCGCCGCGACCGGTGCAAGAAGGCCGAGCCGCCGGTCGACGCACGCCACCATGTGCTCGGCGACCGCAAGCACGTCGGGATCGGCCGTTCGCACCGCGTCCACGGACAGATCGAGCAAGAGCGCGTGGGCTGCCTTTCGCGTCGCGTCCAGCGCCGGCTCCTGCGTGGTCGAAATGCCCTTTTCGAAGATCGTCGCGTACGATTGGTTCTCGTAATAGTGCGTCTTCGCGCGATAGGCGCCGGCCACCTTCACGAGCATCCGTTTCGCCGCGGCCTCCGACATGGGCTGCGCCGAGCCCTGGATCGCCCGCCGAGCCAGTACGTCCTTCTTCAACGCCTCGGTAGCAACGAACGAACTTTGCACGGCCCCAGACTACTGCGGCGACCACATGCACGGACCGTGAATTTCGCGGCCGGATCGTGTTCACGACAAGTGAGCTCAACGAGTGTCGTCGCGGCGCGTGGTGACGAGAGGAAGCGCGCCGATCTCGTCTTGGCGATCGGGAAGCGCGACGACGCCGCGTGCTTCGCAGGATTCGAGCATCTCGTTTGCCGTCGTCTCGTCTACCCAATCGAGGTGCGCGTGCAGATCGCCGAGGATCGCGAAGACCTCCTCGTACAACCAATAGCTCGCGCCCGCGCGGACAGTCAGAAGCAAGGGGCCGGTGTCGTCGTCCTCCGACGTGATCTGGTGCTCGCCCGGCGTGGCCAGATAACAGAAGTAGGTGGCGCCGCGTGTGGCGCCGACGAAGCGACCGTTGTCTCGAATCTCCATCGTGACCGAAGCCGCGGTCGAATCGGGGCGCAGCACGCAAATCCGTGCGGCGCCCGTCGGGACCGCTCTCAGCTCGACGGGGGAGGAACCGTGCGCGTCGTGCGTTTGCAGCGGAAGGCAACCCGCGGCGAGGGCCGCACACGCGAACGCGAGCATACTGCGCATGGGGCATCAGATAAGCCGTCTGCTTCGATGCGGAAGGGGCCTGCCGTGTCCACGCTTCTTTGTCCCACGACGATGAGCCGTCGCTTCGCACCGAGCAGAATCGATTCGTCACGAATGCAAACGAACGCAAACGAATGCGAACGAATGCGAACGAATCACGGCATGCCGCGTCGCAGCGTCAGGCCCGCACCCGCACCCGCGCCCGGCGCGCAAGCTCAGCCAAGGTCTGCGCGGACTGCACGCGTTGGCGAGGCCGTCCGCTGTAGACTGCGCGGGTTGAGCGACGTCGCGGGCGACCAACGGAGCAGCGAAGAGAGGAGGCCGAGGTCCGCGTCGATGCGTGCGGCTCTTTTCGGGGGCGTTACGTTCGCTGCGACCGCGTGTGTCGTGGGGCGCGCGCAGGCGAGGGAGCCCGTCCCCGTGCTCGCCCTGGATTGGAGCGCGCCTGCGGAGTGTCCCGACCGAGAGCACGTCGAGGCTCGTGTGGCCCAGCTCATCGGGCGCAGCAGTGGTGATCGAACGCTCCAAGCTCGCGCCACGATGACTCGCTCGAGCACGGGCCCTCGCTATCGGCTGGCTCTGCGCGTGGACACGACGAGCACGGTGTCGGACGAGCGGACGATGGCGGGAGCAGACTGCGCGCGTCTTGCCGAAGCGGCGGCTCTCGTCATCGCGCTCGACATCGAGCAGGAAGGGGCGCCTCACCTCGTCGAAGAGCCGGAGGCCCGCGCGCCGATGGTACCCGAGACGCGGGAGGTAGCCCCTCCCCCGAGCCCACATGGTCTCGCGTCGAGATGGCGTCAGCGCCTGCGGGGGCTCCTCGAAGCGGTGCATGGTTCGATGTCCGCGTTGGAGCGCGCCTCGCCCTCGACCACGGAAGCTTGCCGACGACGACCCTCGGGGCGGGCGCGCTCGTCGAGCTCGAGCGTGACCCCTGGATCCTTGCTCTGGCGGCGACCACCTACCGCCGGCAGTTCGTGGGTGGCCCCCGAGACCGTATCGGAGGTGCCTATGTGGATCTCTCCACGTTCGAAGTCGACGCGTGCTGGCAGCGAGCGATCGCCACCCACGGCCTTCGCGCGTGTCTTGGCGTCGAGCTCGGCAGTGAAGGCACGCGCGGAGTCGGCATCGAGCGGTCGGATACCACCTCGGCGTTCTGGGGCGCGGCCAACGTCGGTCTTCAAGCGCGGCCATGGCAGGATCGGGGCATCGCCCCGATGGCCGGCGTCGTCGTCGGACACGCGTTTGCTGCGCCGGATGTGGTGATTCAGGGCTTCGGTACCCTGTTCGAAGCGCCGTTTCTGTTCGTTCGCCTCCAGCTCGGTCTGGAGATTCGACTCTTTTGACTAGGGCGTGATGATTCCTCGTGGAGGGCCCACTAACCCCTCCGTGCACGCGCCGCATTTTGCACATGGGTCTGCGGAGCTCGCACGGCCCGGCGACCTGACGGGACAAACGTCGAATGACGCGGCGTCCCTTTCGGGAACGAGGTCGACGATCACCTTCAGCGAGGTCTACACGCAGTACTACCGATTCGTCTGGCGCGTCCTACGAGCCTTCGGTGTGCCGCCCACCATCGTCGAGGACGTCGCGCAAGACGTCTTCGTCGTCGTCCATCGCCGTCTTCCGGAGTTCGAAGGCCGAAGCGACGTCCGAACGTGGCTCTTCCGAATCGCGAAATGGGTCGTGACCGACGAGCGACGCCGGCGTCGCGCCAAGCCTGCCCATGAACCGCTCGACGACGCTGCGGTCGCCGACGCGAGACCGGGCCCGTTCGAGATGGCTGCGCGCAGCGAGGCCGTCCGAACTCTGGAACGAATCCTGGGTCGCATGGACGAGGAGAAGCGAATCGTCTTCGTCCTCATGGATCTCGAAGAGATGAAAGCACTCGAAGTTGCGGACCTCCTCGCGACCAACGTCAACACCGTCTACTCGCGATTGCGTCTCGCTCGCGAACAGTTTCGCCGTTTGTACGACGCGAGCCTCGATTCTCAAGAAAGGAAGGAACCGTGAGCGAGCTCTCGCCCGACGAACGAAAATTCCTCGACGCGGTACGACCCGAGTGGGGGCCGCGCGGACCGTTCACGCCTCCGTCGTCGTCGGACATGCGCGAGAGGCTCCTCGAGAAGCCTTGGCTCGCACGTTCCGGGGCGACGTCGACCACCGCACGCATCGTCCTCGCGTTGTCGGCTCTCGGCGTTTGCTCCGTTGCCGTCGTCCTTTCACCGAAGCTCGTGTCACGCCGCGGTGCGGAGGAGGTGAACGTGACCTCCCTGCCGGCTCCTACCGCTCACGCTCCTGAAACTCCGCCGATGGCGGCGGTCACCATCGACTCGCTTCCGGACGCGCCGACGAACGACCAATCACTTCCGAGCGAGAAGGCCATGAGGGCGAAGGTTGCACCCGTCCGTGCTGCCGTATCGTCGACCCGTCCGAACGATGAAGTCGACCCGCTCGCCTTCGAACTTCGGCTCGTTCGTAGCGCGCAAGGAGCGCTCCGCGCAGATGACCCGGGACGCGCGCTTGGATTTCTCGAAACACACGCCTCGCACTTTCCCAGCGGAACCCTACGCGACGAGAGAATGACACTCCAAGTGCTCGCACGCTGCGCACTCGGCGAAGTCTCTACCGCGCGCGCCATCAAATCCGAGCTCGAGCGATTGTCTCCAGGCTCGTCCCACCTCCAACGCCTCTCCAACTCGTGCGCACGATGAAACAGCGGAAGATCATCGTCGCGGCTGTCTCTGCAGTCGCGTTCCCACTCGTGGTCCTCTCGGCTTGCGCCGATTCCATCAGCGCTGGCTACGACCCGCCTCCGGCGCCGGGCCCGACGTTCGTATCCCCTGACGCGGCGGACGAGGCGATCGTTTCGCCACCCGCCGAAATCGCGATGTGCAACTCGTACGAGTGCCCGGCTCCGCACGCGACGTGCACGGACAAGCCCGGACTGTGCAACACGAATCTCGATACCGACGTTGCCAATTGTGGCGCATGCGGAACCCCGTGCGCCGCATCGGACGGTGAGCCGGTGCGCCACGCAACTCCCTCCTGCGCCAAGGGCGAGTGCCAGGTGACGTGCGATGCCGAATTCGGGAATTGTAACGGCGAATTCGAAGACGGTTGTGAAGCGTCGCTCGAATCCGATCCTGCGAACTGCGGCGCGTGTGGCAATGCCTGCAAAGACGGAGAGGTTTGCTGGCGATTCGTCTGCGGATGCCCTCCCGGGTACGCGCAGTGCGGGGACACGTGCGCGAAGCTCGACGAGGACGGCAAGAACTGCGGAGCATGCGGCAACGTCTGCGGTCTTCCGGACGCCGATGCCGGCGCCGGCGTGTGGCCGTGTGATGCGGGGGCCCTCCCACCGCACTTCGGTCCCGTCTGTCTGAGCTCCGCTTGCAAGATCGGTTGCACGGACGGCTACGGCGATTGCAATGCCGACCGTTGCGGCGACGGCTGCGAGACGAACCTCGCGAACGACGCGAACAATTGCGGGGCCTGCGGACACGCGTGTGCGCCGGGACAAGGTTGCGTCAAAGGCAAATGCGAGTGCGAAGATCCGAATTTTACGTTCTGCGGAGGGAGGTGCGTCGACACCTTGAGCCATCCCGACAATTGCGGATCGTGTGGACACGTGTGTCCTGGAGGGTCGTCCCTCGATTCGCATTCCGGATATCGGACCTGCGTTCAGGGGAGATGTTCGTTCGAATGCTCGGCGAGTCGTGCCGATTGCGACCTGCGCCTCGAAAACGGCTGCGAAGTCGACATTCTCGTCGACCCTAGGAATTGTGGTGGGTGCGGCGTCCGTTGTGACATCGACGGCGGACAACCGTGCATCGACGGGCATTGCCTCATGAAGCCGTGCGACGCCGACGGCGGGGTGGTGTTCTGATGCGCCGTCTTTCGTCACCGAATCTCGCATTCGTCGCGCTTCTCGGATTCGCTCCGACCGCGGGTCTGGCGAGCTGCGCGGAGAACGCGGCTCCTCCTTCCGAAGTGACGCCCGACATCGTGGAAGCCCCGGACTCGGGAGCCGTTCTGCCGAGCTCAGTGGACTGTCCGCCGGACGCGTTTTGCCCCATCGAGCTGCCGGAGGGGGCGCCTTTGACCCTGAACGGCATATGGGGCTCGGGGCCCAACGACGTCTGGATTGTAGGCTCTCCGAGCACCTCCATCCACTGGGATGGCAGCCACTTCGCTCGTGTGGCGGTGGACAAGCGCCGTTCGCTTCTCGGCGTGTGGGGCAGTGACAATGGCGACGTGTGGAGCTTCGGGACCAGCCAGACCCTGTGGCACACCCGAGGCGTCGAGGACGGATCGGCCGAATGGACGTCTTCTTCCGGGAAGACGGGCATCAATCCCCAAGGATATCCGACCCCGATCCTCGCGATGTGGGGCGCGAGCACGACCGACGTGTGGGCGGTCGGAGCGTCGCTTCGCGCGAGCAATGGCGTGACGCCCCTTCCGTCGGTGCTCCACTGTGACGGCTGGCGCGACGGCGAGCCGAATTGGACCGCCTCGCCGACGAGCGACGACGATTCACCGGTCGTCGAGCCAATCACGTTCAACGCCATCTGTGGAGCCGAAAGGTCGGGCGTCTGGATCGTCGGGGAAGGCGGAAAGACCCGCTACACCGAACGATGGCAGGCCGAAGCCACGCGATGGACACACGTGAACAGCAATTCGTCGAGAACGCTCTACGCCGCGTGGTGCAGTCCCGCCGGCGAAGTCTGGGCAGCCGGTGAAGGCGGGACCATACATCGTTTCGTGCGCGGCGACGGCGGTGACGCGTATTCCGAAAGCGCCTCCGCGACGCCCACCACCGTGTCCCTTCGCGCTCTCTGGGGAACTTCAGCGAACGACATCTGGGCGGTGGGCGACGAAGCAACCGTTCTTCACTGGGACGGCACGACGTGGACGCTCGCGAGCCCAGAGCTCTCGAGCTCCACGAAGGCCGATCTCTTCGCTGTGTGGGGCTCGGGCGAGGGTGACGTCTGGATTGCTGGACGAGACGTGCTCCTCAAAATGGGAAGCACCGGCGCGTCGAGGAAGATTCCATGAGATTCAGATTCACACTCGCCACCTTCGCGATTGCCACCGCGTCGACGCTCGTCCATTGCGCTTCGGAGAGTGAGGCTCCGAGCGCCGCCGACGACGCCGGTGGGGACGTCGTCCCGACGCCGCTCGATGCGGGCGCGGATTCCGACGCGGACGGAGACGCGACGGCCGACGTCGCCGACGCTGCCGCCCTCGACGACTTCGAAATCCCGGACGGCTCGGTCGATTGCAACGACCCCCGCTGCGCGACGGCCGTTGTCGGAAGCATGGGCATCAAATCCACGGCCGCGTTCTGTGCACTCCTTCGCGACAAAACCGTGCAGTGCTGGGGAACGAATCAATTGGATCGGCTCGGATACACCGTCGACGGTGGCGGGCCACTGCCGAGAAGCCCGTCACCTCATCGCGTTCCGAATCTCTCGAACGTCACCAGTCTGAGTATCGCGGGCGACAACACCTGTGCGACCGACGAGTCAGGCAAGGTCGTCTGCTGGGGAGCGTTGGACCTCGTCAAGTCGGGCCTCGAGGGCGATGGCGGTACGTCGACGGCGAAGTCCGCCCTTCCGACCGAGCTCGCTCTCGTGCCACCCGCCTCGGCCGTCGCCGTGGGAGGAAAAGGCACGGCCTGCGTCATGACGAAGGCGGGCAAGATCACGTGCTGGGGAAAGAGCAGTGACGAAGAGCTCGCTCGCAAGACGACCACCACGCCTTCTCCGCCGACGGAGATCCCCATCGACCGGACCGACCTGACGGCATGGCCTGGGCACGGTTCGATGTTCGCGACGACGAAGACGGGCGAGCTCTTCTCGTGGGGCGCAAGCGACTGCGCCAGCCCCTACAACTGCAAATACATGCTCGGTCGTGACTCTTCGGAGGCTCACGACGCCGTCCCGACGTTGGTTGCAGGGGGGTCGAAGGTGCGCGGCCTTGCTTCGTCGGCGAAGCACGTTTGCGCCGTCGTGGGACGAATCGTCGAATGCTGGGGAGGTAACGACCTCGGGCAACTCGGCCGTGGCTACGTTGGAACCATCTCGGAGCTTCCTGGGCCGACCATCCTCGCCTTCGCGGCCGCCGTCGACGACGCGGACGCCGGTGTGCCGGACCGCGTCGATGTTCCTCTCCAGGTGGTCGCCGACACGAGTCGGACGTGCGTCGTGATGGGGAGTGGACGAATCTTTTGCTGGGGCGCCATCGGGAGCGACCGTACCAAATGGGGGCAGCCCGCGAGGGTCGATGGACTCTCTGGTCCCGCGGTGGGCCTCGCGCTGGCCGTCACCACGTCGTGCGCGTTGCTCCGCACCGGCGCCGTGGAGTGCTGGGGAGGCAACATCTTCGGCGCTCTCGGTCGAGGAATCGACGACATCACGTTCACCGATCCGCAACCCGCGCCCGTCGTATTTCCAGAAGAGTAGACAGGAGACGTGATGGTCCGTCGTATTTCGAAGCGCTGGTCGCCGACGCTCTCGCTCGTCGCGCTCGCCTACTTTGCCATCCACTGTTCGTCGAATCGTGCCGAATTCGAAGCCCCCGCCGATGCCGGGCAATCGGGGAGTTTCATCGCTCCCGTCGAGGCCGGCGCCGACGCCAACGCCGATGCCGACGCCGAGGTGCAGCCTCCGGAGGACTGCGGCAGCGAAAACAAAGTCGTTTACGTCGTGTCGCCGAACCCGGATGCCATCTACCGATTCGATCCGGAGACACTCCAATTCACGCGTCTTGGCTATCTCGACTGCCTGCACGCCGGCTCTTTTTCGATGGCCGTCGATCGCAAGGGCTTCGCGTGGATCCTCTTCTCGGACGGAGCCATGGTCAAGGTGCGATTGGACAATCTACAATGTACCCAAATCGCATTGCGCAACAAGGATTCGCGCCTGGGACTCTTTGGTATGGGTTTCGCCAAGGACGACTCCATCACCGGCGAAACTCTCTATTTGCACAAGGGATATCTACTCAAAGTGGATCCCTCGACACTCGAGGTCACCTCGCTCGGGCAGCCCGTCCCGGCCGGCGGTGCGGAATTGACCGGCACCGGCGCCGGTGAGCTCTTCGGCTATTGGCCTTACAACGGCACCGTGTCACGCATCGACAAGGAAACGGGGGTGAACCTCGAGACCTATCGCACGTCTGCGGTAGACGCGAACGACTGGGCGTTTGCGCAATGGGGAGGTGATTTCTGGATCTTCTCACGTCTCGACCCGGCCCCCTCCGCCAAGGTGACGCGCTTCTCTCCGGCGAGCAACGAATCGACCGTCGTCGTCCCGGACGTCGGATTCCGCATCGTCGGCGCCGGCGTCTCGACGTGCGCGCCCTACCTGTCTCCGAAGTAGCACGGAGCCGGTGAGGCCAAGACGCTTTTGGCTGCAAGGAGATGAGCGTCGGTGAAGCCGGTTTCGAACGAGCTCAGGACGAGCCACGGCGTCAGATGCAGCATGTCGGACTGATCATCGAGAATGACCAGTCCCTCGATCGTCCAACCGCGCGTGGGCGGCACGGTGTCGAGCCACGACTGGATCTCCTGACCGCGACCTTGCTTGTGAGGAATGAGCGGCGAGACGTCGAGAACCGGCGTCGTCTCGAGTCCTTTGGCGCGGAGCATCTCCTCGAGCGTCGGACGATCGAACGACAGACGCCACGTGGAGGACACGACGATACCCGCCTGCGTTTCGGCGCACAGTCGCTCGACACGTCGAACGGCACTATCGGCGAGGAGATCCGGCCCGGGCGTCGTCGGCGCGGCAGAGCTCTCGACGTGGGCTCGCCAGTTCAGCACGCCGTCGAAGTCGAGAAAGACGATACGCATCGAGGACGTCCATCGTAGCCGCTTCGGAGAACATCACGTGGGGCGAATGCCTGGCTTCGCCCCGAAAGTGACGTTCGTACGCTTCTCGAGTGAACGGGCTGAGGAAGTTCTTCGTTAGAACTCTTCGGCTCCGTCGGTGCCCGTTGCTGCGAGCGGAGCGGGCTTCCGTTTCATCGGGGGGCGAAGCAGAGCGACGTTCGACGAGAGGAACTTCGGCTCGCGCTTCGCCCTCGGGGCGAGCCGCGGGACCCCGTGCGAAGCTGCCGTCGGGGGGCGGTGACCGAGTGATGTCGGAGGTACGGGGGCGAACGTCGCGGGCGGGGTGTCGGTACCGAGGCTGAAGCGCATCACGAGCGCCTGTAGCTGCGTTGCCTGTTCGGAGAGCTGTTCGGCGGTCGCACTCATCTCTTCGGTCTGAGAAGCATTCGCTTGGGTGACGTGGTCCATCTGCGTGATGGCCGTATTCACCTGCTCGACAGCTGCGTGCTGCTCGTGCGAGGCGGCTGCGATCTCGCTGATCATGTCCGTCACGCGCTGCACCGAGGAGACGATCTCTCGGAGCGTCGCGCCCGAATCGGTGACGTGCTTGGAGCCCGCCTCCACCTTGCCGACGGAGTCGACGATGAGTCCCTTGATCTGCTTTGCAGCACTGGCACTGCGTTGAGCGAGCGTACGCACCTCGGCGGCGACGACTGCAAAGCCTCGCCCCTGCTCCCCTGCGCGGGCAGCCTCCACGGCGGCGTTGAGCGCGAGAAGGTTGGTCTGGAACGCGATCTCGTCGATCGTCGTGATGATCTCGGCGATCTTCTTCGACGAGGTGGTGATCTCGGTCATCGCGCCCACGGCGGATTCGACCACACGCTCTCCTCGCTCGGCGACGTCTCGCGATGCGCTTGCGAGCTGGGCCGCGTGCTGCGCGTTCTCGGCGTTCTGCTTCACCGTCGCGGTGATCTCCTCCAGGCTCGCGGCCGTCTCCTCGAGGCTCGCCGCCTGCTCTTGTGCTCCGCTCGAGATACCCGTGGACGATCCCGAGAGTTGCTGCGACGCGCTGGCGACGCCGCTTGCCACCGCTTGGACGTCGTCGATTGCGCGAGCGATCGAGCGGCAGAACGCGAGGGCAACGATGCCCCCGAAGAGGAGGCCGGCGGCGATGACCGCGAATGCGATGTTGCGCGCATGGGTGTAGGCGACGTTGCTCTGGTCGTAGGCCTGCTTGCCGAGAGCGTCCTTGCTCGTCGCCAGCTCGTGCAGCAAGACCTCGATCTTGTCGCCGATCGGGCGGGCGCGCTGGAGCTTCTCGTGGGCAACCTGGTTGTCGTTGGCGAGGGCGTACTTCAGGACCTCACGAATGATCGCGAAGTATTCGGGATACAGCGTGCGGATCTCCGCGTATTTGGCCTTGCCCTCGGGCGTGATGAGCGTCTTCTCCGTGGCATCGAGTTGACGCCGGAGTTCCGCGTCGGCGGTCTCGACGGCGCGTGCGCTCGACTCCATGGCCGTGGCTTCGGTATCGATGATCGTCTGCCGTGCAGAGCGGCCGACGCGGATGAAGTTCGACTCCGCCGTCTGCATGTGTGCAAGGCCGACCATGTCGCGCTCGTAGAGCGTATTGAGCATGCCGTTGATGTCGTTCATGCCGCTGACACCGCACCATCCGACGATGACGGTGATCAGGCCCATGACCGTGAAGGCAACGAACAGCTTGGTCGTCGCCTTCTGATGTTGAAACCACTTCATCGCCGAATCCTCCGTCGACAGATCGATTTGCCTTCGATGCCGATGTGGAAGAAACGACCCGACCCTAGGAACCTGAAGGGGAGAAGGTCCGAGCGCCGACCGAGGCGTGGGGAAACCTGCGATCCCGATCGTCGCCCTTCAGCTGGTCGCCGGTTGGCCGTTCCATGAAGGCGAGGTCGAGAGAACCGACGCTCGCGTCCTGGAGGTCCATGAACGTCTCGTCGCACGCGTCCTCCGTCACGGCCGGCGCGCAATATCTCAGCTTCTCCCTCGCCAGTGAGCAGTACGCCGTGGAAATCCTCCGGGTGCAGGAGATCCGTGGCGTCTGCCCCATCACCGAATTGCCGCGTTCGGCGCCGAGTGTCCGCGGCGTCATGAATCTCCGCGGTGCCGTCGTTCCCGTGGTCGACATGCGATCAGCGCTCGGGCTACCGGACGAAGGCTACGGTCCGTTCACGGTCATCATCGTCCTCTCGGTCCGAGGGCAGACGGTTGGCTTCGTCGTCGACAGTGTGTCCGACGTGCTCTCGCTCGACGAGTCCGCCATCGAGCGCGCACCGGACCTTGGCGGACGCGTCGATGCGTCGCTCGTCAGTGGCATCGCTCGGACGCAGGATCGCTTCGTCGTCCTGCTCGACATCGATCGCGTCGCGGGCCTCGACGGTGAGCCACCGTATTGACGTCGACCGGCGGTCGACTCTCAGGTCGGTGAGGCCGAAGCGGCGACCGAGTTCGAGGGGGCGGTTCGTCGCTGGTCGAGTAGCGCGAGCGACCACACTCCGAGACCGCCGAGCGCGAGCAGAACTCCGACCCAACCCGTCGACGCCCAGCCCCATCCGGCTGCGATGGCCAGTCCGCCGGCCGCCGGACCGATCGCGTTGGCCACGTTGAAGGCCGAGTGGTTCAGCGCGGCAGCCATGGTTTGCGCATCGCCGGCGACGTCCATGAGGCGCGTCTGAATGGGAGCGACCAGGCCGCCGCCGCAACCGACGAGGAAAATGGCAGGCAGCACGCTCCACGCATGGGGGACGGCGAGGGCATAAATGCTCATCGCTCCCATGCTCCACAGCAGACTCCGCGCGATGGCCGGCATGAGTGCGCGATCGGCGAGCCAGCCGCACACCATCAAACCTACGGTCATGCCAAGACCGAACAGCGCGAACGCAAATGGCAACGTCGATTCCGAAACGCGCGTTGCCTCGGTGAGTGTGGATGCAACGTAGGTGTAAACCGCAAATAGTCCGCCCTGGCCGATCGCTCCGATACCCAACGTGAGCCATACCTGACGGCGACCGAGAGCTCCCAACTCTCGTCGCCAGCTCGCGCCCGCCTCGACCGGTGAGCGCGGTGCGATGACGAGAACCAGGACAGCGGTCAGCGCGGCGAGCGCCGCCACGAGCACGAAGGCCATTCGCCAGCCAGCCGCTCGGCCCATCGTGTTCGCGAACGGGACTCCAATGATCGTGGCAATCGTGAGGCCGAGCATCACGCGAGCGACCGCCCCTGCGCGACGATTGGCCGGTACGAGCGAAGCCGCAAGCACGCACGCCACTCCGAAATAGGCGCCGTGCGGGAGCCCGCTGACGAATCGGAACACGACGAGCGATGCGAACGAGGGCGACCAGGCACTTGCGAGGTTCCCCAGCGCGTAGAACGCCATCAGCCAGGCGAGAAGCGTTCGTCGCGGAACCTTCGCGCCGAAAATCGCGAGAAGCGGGGCCCCGACGACCACGCCCAGGGCATACGCGGTAATCGCCTGGCCGCCGACCGGGACGCTGACGCCGAGCTCTCGTGTGAATTGCGGGAGCAAGCTCATCGTCGCGAACTCGACCGTTCCGATCGCGAAGCCGCCGAGGGCGAGCACCAACTGCAAGAGACCAACGTTTGCGTTCACGTTCGCGCGCGGCGTATCCAACATGCCGACGATGAGATTCTCGCGTGCGTTGCGCGTTGCGGCACGGTGACGAAAATCCGACGAGACGAACGAGGCCGGCCGAGCTCGCGGCGCAAGCTCCACCCTACGCAGGGCGCGGCGTCAGAGGGTCTTCGGGATGCGCACGATCTTGCCGTCTTGGATGCTCGCGCCGACGGTCGCCGCGTACACGTGCGTCGAATCGACGGCGACATCGTAGACGAGCGGCAGGTCCTTCATCATCAGGTCGACGGGGCCGTTCGGCGCGAGCCCGGCGTGCGAAACACTGCCTTTCAGCCCGCTGGCGCCAGGGCCGACGCTGGCCCAGTAGACGCCCGTGGCGTCGACAGCGAGCTCGAACGGCGTCTCGTCGGTATTCGCGATCTGTTCGACCGCGCCGGTGCCGTCGACCTTGGCGCGCAAGATCTTCCTTGCCGGCACTTCGGCCCAGTAGACGTAGCCGCCGTACAACGTCGAAGCCGCCGGCGTGTCGCGGCCCGTGGCGAGCGGACGAACGCCGCCATCGGTCAGGACGGCGCCGACGACACCGGCGTTTGCACCAGCTCCCTTCTCGGTGAAGTACGTCGTCGTGCCGTCGCTCGTGACGCTGGTGAGGCCCGTTCGTCCGCTCGCGACGGGCGCGGCTCCCGTGCCGGAAAGCGGCGCGCCTTGAACCGTTCCGCCGGGATTGACCAAGGCCCAGCGTGCCGTCGAGCTCCCGACCCAGAGGTCGACGACCTGTCCAGCACTCTCGTCGAGCGTTGTCCTGTCGAAGCCGACGAGATCGTAGCAACGGATCTTGTGCGCGGGCGATGCGTTGAACGACTGCGTGAAACAGACGTTGTTCGGCCCGAGTGCGAGGTGCGTGTCGTAGATGTACTGGCCTTGCAGCTGGCCCGAAGCGACGTACGGGTCGATGACGTCGAAGCAGGATCGCTGGGTGCAGGATTTGTCCGTCGGCACGCGTGAGAACCAGCCGAAGGTTCCAGCCTGCGGGATGCCGTCGCCGACCTCGACGAAGTAGAGGTGGTGACCGGACGAGGCGATCGTCACGGGCCCGTACAGGTGGTCGAGCACGGTCTCGAGAGGGCACGTGTCGACCGTGCATGCGACAGGCTGAGGCTCGACGATGGCTTCATCGCCCGAGTCCGTTCCGTCGGTGCCGTCTTCGCCGGAGGAGGGATCGTCGCTCACCGGGGCGTCGTCTCCGCGCTCTCCACCGTCGGTCGCGGCGCTCCGCTCGTCCCGACCGAAGTCGGCGCCGATGAGGGGGGCACACGCGCCGCTCGCGATACCCAGAGTGAGACCCAGCGTGACGCCCAGTACAGCGCCCAATCCGACGAATCTGAGCGAGGTTTTCCTCATGGGGGACGCTTTTCGGCGCTCGGAGCCCCGAAGGCGGCCGACACCGGGGAGGATAGCTCGACCTGGCGCCTAGAAGAAGGGCGCCTCTTCATCGCTTTCTCGCTCATGCTGGCCCGTCACATTTGCGGACCGATCGCCGACGATGAAGTCGTGAGGTACCCGATGCGTTTGGGGCGGAAGCGATACGACCGTAGTGGGCGACGGATGACTTGGGCCCTCGCCGCATTGGTTTGGGGATGCTCGCCGTCGCTGCCGGGGCGCGTGTGCACGACGCCTGCGCCAGTCGCGTCGGGTGGAGCGTCTCGCCCAGCCGAGGTGCCGAAGCAGCCTGCCAGCGAACACGTCGATGGCGTCGCGGCGGTGAGCCCGCTCGAGCGCTACTATCCCGGAAGCGACGATGCACGGACGGCGACGCCGCTGAAGCGATACACGACGGCCGTCGTGCTCTTCGCTCCGCCACGTCCCGAGCCAGCCACGCCTCTCGAACGGATCGAGACGCTCTCGTTCCAGCCGGTGGTGTGCGTGATTGCAGGGCGTATCCAGACGGGCGTCCGCTGCGGCGAGGTCATGCCGCGTCGCACGACCGTGCGTCTGACGGCGGCGTCGAGTGGATACGACACGATGGAGATCATGCGCTCGACGACACCGTTCACGTCGAGTCCGGAGGATGGCACCGTGACGTTCCCCGCACCCTACGCGCCGGCGTGCTGCATGTACAAAGGGTGCGCAGGCAAGACGATCCCCTATCGGCCGGCGGAGCGCCAAGGCTCGGCGCTCGCGACGTCCAGGACGATCCTCGCCGTCTGGCCCGAAGATGCAGACATCGATCTCGTGCCGCTGACGCCCGAGACCGACGACCCCAGCACTCACCCCTGGAAGGCCGAGCGTTCGGGGGCACGAAAGTTCCTCCAACTCGCAACCTCGGATCTCGATCGAGACGGGCGACCGGAGATTCTCGTCTACGAGCTATGGGCCAACGATTACGGCCTCGACGTCTTCGCGAATGGCTCGCAGGAGCCGATCTATCGATTCAGCTGTGGAAATATTTGACGCGCAGGTCGGCCGAAAAGGCGGTCTCAGCGTATCGGGCTCCAAGTGCCCATACCGCCCCAGCGATGACCGATGAGTCGACGCGGGTTCTTCTCCAACACCGGACTGCCGCTCGCACCGCACGAACCGCAATAGAGATCGAGATACCAGAGCGCATCGGGGGCGGCCGAGCGCTCGAGCTGCTTCGAATATCCCCGGAGCTCCCAATGGCCCGTTCGTTCGAAGCCGCGAGCGGCAACGAGACCGCCTGCGCCATCGTCTTCGAGAACGGCGAACTGTCCGTTGGTCATGAGCTGCATCGCGCGGAAGCCTCCGGTCGAAGGAGCGCATTGCAACCAGGCTCCGGTGAGCTTGTGCGCGAGATCTTCCCCGGACGTCGGCGGGTCGACGTCGCCCGACTCCAGGGAGCACGCGTCACGCGCCTGTGCGACGGCGGCCGCATCGAATGGCGCGAGAGGCACGTCGGCCACGAGCGGGCTCGCGGCGGGGCTGTACCTCACGACGTCGCCTTCCTCGTCGGAGGCCGATGAGGAGCAGGCGAGCAAGAACAACAGGGCGAGGGGAAGCGGTCGCATGGCTCCGCGCATCAGCCATCGTCGAGCAATTGTCGTACCGACCAGAATCTACCGGCGATGTGCGGAGGCACTCGCTCTCCGCCATGACGTCGACGTCAGGGCGGATCGCTTCGTACCGTCGCGCAGGGAGCGACGCCGCAGTCGAGTGGCTCGCATCTCGACTGCGGCATGGCCATTCTTTCTGGGTTCGTCGTACCTAGGGGCGTCGTTCGATCAGGTGAAGATTCCCTGACCGGGCGTCAGGACGTTGTCGGGATCGTAGTGGCGCTTCGAGCGCGTGAGGAGGCCCCACCGCCGTCCGAAGTGCTGCTGCCAGTCGTGACGTGAGAAGGGAATCGAGCCGATCGAGTAACGGGTTCCACCTGCGCAAACGAGCTTCTCGTAGAGCCTTCGGTTGTCCGCGACCATCGCGGCGACGGTCGCCGGATCATCCGGCGGCGCGGTTCGAAGAAGGTTGAATGCGAAGGCGACCGGCTCGTTGGGGAGAGGATAGAGCGATGCGCCGATCTTCGAAGTCGCGATTGGATAGAAGAGGATGGGCCCTTGTCCCGTATCGGCTTCGGTCAGCGTGCTGAGGACATTGCCGACGTATTCGTTCGCTTTCGACGCCGGAACGAACACGCTGTACCACGGATGGGGGAAAAACCAGACTCCGAGGGCTTTGAGGAATTCGACCGTTGGATCGATTCGGAACTGCCAGCCGGTGTACGTGGTTTCGGAGATGACGCGCTCACTCGGGTTGTCCTTGAGGCCAGCGAGAAGCGCCGCGTCGTTGGGGGCGGACGGAGGCGTGTAATACGCGGCGGCTTCGATCATGAAGCGCCAGCCCGTGTCGCTCGCACTCGGGACGACCTGGCCTTCGAGATAGCCGAAGCGGCCCTCCGCGAGCAGCCGGCGCTGGTCCTTCGTATAGAGCGCGATGTCGTCGTAATAGAGATTGTAGACCCGTGCCTGCGTGGGCGCGGGGATCATCCGGATGGTCGCGCGCACGATGATCGCGAACTGTCCGAGTCCGGCAAGAACGACTTCGAAGAGATCGGAATTGCGCGTCGGCGAACAGGTGACGAGGTCGCCTTCTCCCGTCACGACCGTGAGCTCGAGCACGTTGTCGACCTGCAATCCGTGGTGCTGAGTTGCGCCACCGAGGCCGCCGACGCTGAGCGTGCCACCCACGGAGAGGTCCTGATAGTCGGTGAGCACCGGTGGAGTGATGCCCACCGCGGCACCCTGTTCGATCACCGTGCGCCACGTCACGCCGGCGTCGACGGTCGCTCGATTGCCCCCGATTTGGTGGACGGTGTCGAGCGTGCGTGAGTCGATGACGACTCCCTGGAAGGCTTGTGCCTGACCGTAGTTCGAATGGCCTTGGCCTCGCATCGCGACCTGGAGGCGATGCCGGCGGGCGAACTTGACGATCTTGACGATGTCCTGGATGGAGCCAGGTCGGAGGACGGCTCGCGGCGATCGATGCACGATGTGCCCGTAATCGTCGGCGGCTTCCTGGATGCTTGTGTTGTCGGTGACGAGCATTCCATCGAGCGAGGGAATGCCATCGAGCGGTCCATTCGCGTGTGCTTCGGTCACCCACGAACGCCGAACAGGATCGAACCCGAGTACGACTGCCCCTGCCGCGAGCCCACTGAGAAACTTGCGACGAGCGAAAGCTTGCAACATTCGAGGTCCCCTTGTCGTTGCCATCGCGGCGGACACGTGTCCACGGATCCGCCGAGCAGCTCGGGCAACAGCGAGCATGCACTCGGATCGAGTGTCTCACGGAATGCGTGAAAGTCGCGCGTGCTCGCGGCTATCGAACGCGCTTCTGTGGCAGCTCTGGTCGCAACGACGTGGGGAGCGTTACACGGAAGGTCGTGCCCACACCTTCACGGCTCTCCACCGAGATCTCACCGTTCAGGCTCGTCACGATGTGATGACAAATGGAGAGGCCGAGTCCGCTGCCGACGCCGGGCGTCTTCGTCGTGAAGAACGGATCGAAGACATGCCCGAGGACCTCGGCCGGCATGCCCACACCGTTGTCTTTGACCTCGACGACGACGGTTCCGTCCTCCCCGGGCCGCACGGCGACTCGGATCTCGTTGCCGTCGCGCCGGTTGGACGGCATCGCCTGGGCGGCGTTGGTGAGCAGGTTGACGAAGATTTGGACGAGTCGCCCCTCGGGAGCCATGACCGTGGGCGGGTCCGCGTCTCCGTATTCGGTCGTGACGCGCAGCCCTGGTGGTGGCGTGCGCAGCGCCATCATGATGGAGAAGTCGAGCACCGCGCGAAGATCCACCGCTGCTCCGCTGACGTTCTCTTCGCGGGAGAACATTCGAAGGTCCTGGACGATCTTGCGGACCGACTCGGCGCCCTCTTTCGCCATACGTACGGCTTCGCGCAGCGTTTGCAGGTCACGCGGTTGCGTCTGAGGGGACCAGTCCCCCGCACCGTGAACCAGCGCAGAGATGCTCTCCAAGTTGAGCATCAGGTACGCGAGGGGGTTGTTGATCTCGTGACCGACTCCGGCGGCGAGCGTACCCATCGACGCAAGGCGCTCGGCCTGCAGGAGGCGCGCCTGCATCTTCTTCTGCTCGGTCACGTCGCGAACGAGGAAGGCCGTCGTCGGTGGGTGTCCGGGGGATGCGGGTCTGAGCACTGGGTCGGCCGTGAACCAGCGCCGACCCTCCGGTACGTCGATCACGTACTCGAGTGTCTCGCGTTCTCCGGTTGCGAGGAGCTTTCGCACGCTGGCAGTCAGCTGTTCACCGAGCGGCTTTCCGAGGACTTCGACCAGCGTTCGTCCTTTGATGTCCTCCGACGGCCTGGCGAGCAACGCTGGGTTGTTCGTCCAGATGCTCAGGTAGCGGCCGTCGGCGTCGAGCTCGAAGACGATTCCGTCGGTGTAGAGCGCAAGGACCTCGAGTCGAGACTCCGCGGTGCGAAGCGCGGAGGCGAGGTCCGCATCGGTCCGCGCGTCGCGCACGCCCCAAACGCGGAGAGGTTCGCTCTGATCGACCGCCGGCGTAGGGGTGCTCCACCACTCGAACGGGCGTCCGTCGCGCCGCGTCACGCGACGGCTCCAGGCGCCGCCGTCGAGCGTGATCCCCTCCAAGAATGCTTTGCGGTCGGCGTCGACGAACTCGGTCGCGATCTGCTCGAGAAAGGGCACGATCGAGGTCGGCGGGTTCTCGCCCACGTTCCACATTCGCGCGAACGGCTCGTTGTAGGCGACGACCGTCCCGTCCGCCGTGAACGCGAGCAAACCGAGCGAGGAGCCCGCGGCCCAGGACCACAGGGCGGCGGCGATCCGCTTCGCATCGCCTGATGACGTGGTTTCAACTTCGAGGCCGCCCCAGGTCGACACCTCTTCCACACTACTGAATTCGTTGCGCAAGTCAGCGAGGCGTAGTGCCGCAGGTGTTGCCCGTAGGTAGTCTTTGCCGTGGCGAGCGCCGTCGGCTGCAGCGTTTGCGCGTCTCGGCGGGGTGGCGCCTCTTGTTCACGCATCGAGGTCAGTACGTCCTTGACGGGAGGTGGTTCCGTCGAGAGGGAGAGGAGTGAACTCCATCGGCCGTCTCGGTGCTCGGCTCGATCGGCGAGGGCGAAGGGAACGTCCGCATACCATGCTCGTCGCCTGGGCCTCGACGAGATGAATGACGATGGGGACGCGCCACGTGAAGTCGTTGTCGCCGTGATCATCGACGGCGAGTTCTCGTGGCGCATCGACGTCGAATGTCCTCCACTCCGGTGACACGCTCGGTGGAAACATTGCGGATGAGCTGTTCATTCGGCCTGCCGAGCGGTCGCGAACGAAGTAATGATTCGCGGATGAGCCTCGTCCACTCTGCGTTGCGTGCTCTCTGCTCCGGCCGTGTTCGTCGCCGTGTTCGTCGCGCTGCATTCGTCGGGACTTCGTGTCTTGCGGCGATGGTCATCACCGGATGTGGGCAAAAGGCCGAGCCGCCGAGCGACCAGGGCCAACACCTCACGACCGCGCAGGCCGCGTCTCTCACCCAGTCGAAGACGCTCCTCGGAAAGCGCGTCACCGTCGAGGGGTATCCTGCGCTCTGCAGCATGGGTCATCGGTACCGCGCGGGCGATCCGGTTAGCTTGGAAGTCCACACGGAGCCCGATTGCCACGGACCGCGAATCGTGAATATCGACCTTCCCGCGATGAGCGCTGCGCCTGGCATCGGTGGGATGGGGCCGAAGCCGCGCAATCGGCTTCTCGTCGAAACGAATTTCGACAATAGCAATATCAAGTTCCTGACCGACGACTACCAGACGGTGCCCGCGAAAACGAAGCTCTCGGTCTCGGGCGACGTGGCCTATCCGATTGCCAACGAGGAGCCCCCTTTCTTCCCGACGTTGAACGCGCCGTCGCTCAAGGTGGCGTCGGGATCGTAGTCGTGGAGGGAGCGCGCTCCAGGGCTGCTGCGTGCGCTGGGACACAGCAACGTGCAGGGCGACCGGACGATGGGCGTATGGGAACGCCCCAAAGAGGCCTTCCGCTCGCGCTCGACAAGGAGTTCGGCATTCACGCGCCGCGCGAACACGGGGACGACGCCGTGGAGACGCTGCACGATCTCAATGATCGCGCGGTCAAAATGTTCTTCGCCATCAGCGGGAACCTGCTTCAAGCGGCCCCGGACACGCAGTACGCCGCGCAAGGCTTTTGCCGCGTTCCGCTCGCCGTCCACGTGTCGACCAAGCTCCATCGTGGACTTGATCGCGGGGAAGCGCGCGCTGGTTTTACCGTGCTTCGGCCGCGCCGAAGCGGACGTGCGTATGGGCAAGCTCCAGGTCGCGACCGCGGAGGACACGATGGGAATCGTCAATCCATCGTGCGGAAACGAGACGCCGGCCTCTGAACATCTGCGGAGCGACGTGGAGATCCTCGTTCGCATGGCCCAGGCCACGTTCGGATATTCGAGAGCTCGGATTGACGGCGGGGCAATGGGTCGACATCACGAGCCACTACGAGGGAGAGCAGCGCGTCGCACGCCGCTTCAAGCTCGTGGAGTATCCCATCGCCGGAAGAGCGCGGCGACCTACTATCCCGAGGCCAACGTTCTCGTGCCGGTGCGCGACGTCGCGAAGGAGAGCAACCAGCCGGCGCACAAGTGCGTGCGGATCACTCTCCGCCCGATTTGGAATGACCGCTCCTGACGCTCGCACGTAGGCGGTTCGCGACGATCGTCAGGTGACGACGGAGCTCAGGGGACGCGGCGAGGACCTCGAAGTCGATGCCGAGCCACACGATCCTTGCGACGAGCACGTCCAGCGTCGGCGCGCCGAGCTCCATCGTGCATTTGCCGGCCGAAGCTGGCTCGAAGAGCGCGTCGAACGCCCCCACGCGGGGCCGCACTTCCTCGATCCCAGCGTGAAGGAGGACTTTGGCGCGGTGTGGGAACGGAGACGCGGAGATTGATCTCGTCACGTACGCCACGAGATCGGCGTCGGGGGGAGGCCGCGCGTTGAACCGCTCGTTCTTTGCTTCGACGACTGCCATACGGTCGAGCCGGAAGATGCGCCAGTCCTCCTTCGCGAGGTCCCAGGCGAGGAGGTAGAAGAGGGCGCCGATGTGCACGAGACGCAGCGGCTCCACCCGCCGGTCTGTCGTCGTACCGTCGCGGCTGGTGTACGTGATTCGTGTCACGAGCCGCTCGTTGCACGCGCCCGCGAGGGTCGACAGCTTCGCGAGCGAGAGTGGACGCGAACGAACGCTCAATCCGACCACGGAGCTTTGGAGCATGCGGAGGTTCTTCCGCAGGCGCGACGGAAGAACACGCTCCAGCTTCGCCAACGCGCGCATCGCCGCGGTGCCGGCCTCGGTGATCCCGGTACCCGTCACTGCGTGGAGACCAACGAACACCGCCGTGGCTTCGTCCTGGTCCAGGGAGAGTGGTGGCAGCGAGGCACCCGCCCCGAGCTGATAGCCGCCCGCGACCCCCGTCGCCGCTTCGATCGGATAGCCGAGGCGCCGCAGCCGATCGACGTCGCGACGGAGGCTCCGCGTCGTGATTTCGAGCCGCTCCGCGAGCTCGGCACCGGTCCAGGTGGATCTCGATTGGAGTAGGGTGAGAAGACGAAGAAGGCGTGCGGTGGCCTGGATCACGATACGACGAGCCTCGCACCTATTGAGGACCAAATCTGTCCTCAATAGGTGCCAGAGTCCTCGGACAAGGAGATCGTCATGAAATTCTCGTCCGTTCGCCTGATCGCCGCCGACATCAAGACCATGGTTGCCTTCTACGAGATGGTGACCGGCCTCTCCGCGAACTGGCTCGCCCCCGTGTTTGCCGAGATCGTCACACCGGGCGCCACGCTGGCGATCGGCAGCGTCGAGACCGTGGCCTTGTGGAAACCGGGCAGCGCGGAGGCGGGGGCCAACCGCACCGCCTTCATCGAGCTCCAGGTCGAGGACATCGACGCTGAATACGAGCGTCTAAAGGGCACGGTTCGACTCGTGCATGAGCTGAAGATGATGCCGTGGGGCAACAAGACCTTCCAGTTCCGCGACCCCGAAGGCACGGCCGTGTCGCTCTACATGCCGGCGACCGATGAAGCGAAGAAGCGTTTCGCGACGCGCTGACCGTTTCCAGTCGTCGGCTCTTGGGAGCACGTCGAGGAATGTTGTTTCGATTGTCATAGCGTCTGGGCGACAGCGACGATGACAGACGACGAGGCAGCTGTCCGTCGCACGAGGAGTCTGCCCGCCGCGCGTTGGTGCGAGTACGCTAAAAAAGGTGAGACAGGGCCTCGAGGCGCGGCGCGGGTACGCCGAGCCGCCGGGCTTCGGCGAGCGCGTCGCGCGCGGTGAAGCGGAGCTCTTCCGGGTTCGTGTGTGCGTCGAGGACGAGGCGAGCGGGCGCATAGAGTTTCATGACGAGGCCGAAGAGAAAACCCGCAACTCTGGGCGGGAAGCGGAAGAGCGCGGTCGAGGCGGAGTGGTCGCGGAGGTCGACACCGCGGGCAGCGACGATGCTGAGGCACTCGCGCACGTTGCGCATGGCATCGGCGCGCTCGGCGCCTGACGCCAGGAGCTGGCTGAAGGAGCCTGCGTGAAGGACTTGCGCGAGGAGGCCCGCGTTGACCGCAAAGTGGACGAACAGCCAGCCGCGGAAGTCGGCCTGTTCCTGAATGCCGAAGCCACATTGCCGAAAGAAGGCCTCGACCGCGCGTGCACGCTCCGTTGGCGCGTCACCGCCGAAGCGTCCTATCTGGATCCTCGGGAAGAGGGCGCCTCGGAGCACGCCGTGCCCGTCGAAGCCACCGCCTGCGATCGGAAAGCCCCAGACGAGTTGTTCACTGGGGAGTGAGGCGGCGGCTTCTTGAGGCTCGGCGAAGAAGTTGTTGAAGACGAGGATGGTCGCGCGACTCGCGCGCGTTGTAAGGAACGCGGCGGCCTCGGCGAAGCGATAGTGCTGCACGCTGACGACGATGAGATCGTAGTCGTGTTCTGCGGCGAGCTCCTCGATGTAGTAGGGCGTCAACGTCTCTTCGGTGAGCACGCCGCGGAGGCGCGGGCGCACGTCGAGGACGGAGATGGGCAACGTCGGTCCGTAGGCCGCTGAGCGCCCTTCGCGAACGTAGAAGTGCACCGTGTGGCCGGCGCGCATGAAAGCCCAGCCATAGAGCGTGCCGATCACCCCGCGTCCAAACACCAAGATCTTCATTGGGCTAGGGTGCTGCGCTGGGGAGCTTTTCGACAACGTTCATACGCGCTAACCCGATTCGCGTTCATGCAAACCGAACCGCCCTGGGACGATCTCCGGCTCCTCCTCGCGCTGCACCGGCATCACAGCTTCGTCGGCGCCGCGAAGGCGCTGGGGGTCGCCACCTCGACCATCGCACGGCGGATGGATGCGCTCGAGACGGTACTCGGTCGCGTGCTCGTGCATCGCGGCTCCGGCGGCACGTTCGTGGACGCGGACGCGCTGAAGCTCGTGGCGCTCGCCGAGCAGATGGAGCTCGGCTTGCGCGCCATGCGTCGCGACGAAGGCGACGCCGCGCTCACGGGTACGGTGAGGATCTCGCTCCCGGAAGGCGCGGTGCGGCCGGTCATGGAACGCCTCTCGGAACTGCGACGACGGCATCTCGGGCTGACCCTCGAGATCCTGTCCGAGGCGCGGCTCGTGGATCTCGCTCGACGCGAGGCAGACGTTGGCCTGCGCGCGAGCAAGTCTACGTCGCCCAGCGTGGTTCACCGCTCGGTGGGGCGCGCCACGTTTGGACTCTACGCGTCGCCCAGCTACGTCGAGCGCCGCCTTCGCGGTCGTCGATTGAAGCGCCGCGATTTCGCGTTGCACGATTTCCTAGGTCATGACGGCGCGCTCGCCCAGGGTATGCAGAGCACGTGGCTGGTCGCGCACGGCGCCACGCGTTTCGTCGTGCGCTCCAACTCCGACATCGTGCTCATCGAGGCCGCCGCGTGCGGCGAAGGCATAGCGCTCCTCGCCGACAGCGCAGGGCTCGGCGCAGCTGGTCTCGTGCGGCTCGAGAGTGACGCCGAGGTCCCGTCGATGCCGATCTACGTGGCCTACCAGCGCGACCTCCGCAAGGTGCCGCGCGTGCGCGCGGTGGTGCAGGCGCTCGCTGCAGCGCTCGGCGACACACTTCGTTAGGTGGAGGCGACGGGCGAGACCCGGGCGTTCGGCGAGCAGTGCGACGGCGGCAACGGTTGCGACGCGAACTGCCGCTACAACGGCGTTCACTGACGGACCGGCGAACGCGAAGCTCACGCCCCGGCGGATTCGTCCGTCGGGGCGTGATGCTTTTGTGCAGCTCGCGAGTGCTTCGTGACGCCTACGAACCGGCAGCGACCTCGAACCCGCCGCGACTTCGAACCTGGGCGTTGCCCTGGCGATGCGTTTGAACGCGGCCGCGCGCGTGGAGTTGGTTCCAGAGCGCTTCGGTGCGTTCACGCAGCGGCATGTCGAACGCACCGATGGCGAGGCCTTGCTCGACGGCGAAGCGCTGCATGGCTCGAGCGTCGCGCAGGGGCGCGTTGGCCACGAGGTCTCTCAGCTCTCGGAGGCGTGCGACCGTGTCACGACGCGCTTCGATCCCGAGCTTCGTCACCGCCTCGTCGAGTGCCGAGGTTGCGCGGGAGGGGAAGAAATGGGCGTGGAGTTGGCGCGCGAACGAGAGGCTGATGAGGCGGTTGAGGAGGCTGTCGATCGCGAGGGCCCGCTCGTTCAGGCTCACGCGTAGAATGCGGAACATCACCTCCGCCCGTTCGTCGCGCATGCGGTACCCGAAGCTGCGCCAGTTGCCTTCGAGGCGCCCTTCGGTGGCGAGTCGCTCGCGGAGGGCCGTGCCCGAGTAGATCTCCGTCCGGCAGACGTTCCACGGCAGGTCGAGGTTCCGGTCGGCCATGTCGAGCGTCGTGCCGACGTCGTCGAGGGTGCAATCCGGATCGAAGAGCATGAAGTTGAACGACGGGACGATGCCCGCCGCTCGGCAGTTGTCGATGGCCGAGTCGTTGTGGATCGGCAGGTGCGTGCGCCCGAGATACTTGAGCCGCTTCGAGGAGGCGTTCTCGACGCCGAGAAACATGTGAATGGCCCCCATCTCGCGCGCCGCCTGCGCGACGGGGAGGGAGATGTTCTCGGGCCGCCCCTTGATCCAGAAGACGACGTCGCCCACGCCGCGTTCGCGAATGGCGGACTTGATGCGCTCCATGCGCGTGATGGCGGCACGCTCACCAGGGAGCACGAAAAGGTCGTCCTGGACGAAGAAGACCTTCGCGCCTCGCTCGTGGTAGGCGAACGCGATCTCGTCGGCGACGGCTTCGGGAGCACGCAAGCGGTAGGACTTCCGCTGCTCGGAGGTATACGCCGCGATGCTGCAATAGCTGCACTCGCCCACGCAGCCGCGTGCACTGATGAGGAAATCGACGGTCATGCCGCCGACGACGTAGGGCTCGGGGCTCCGTTCGGGCCGCGGTAGCGCATCCAGATCACCGAACGCCGGGCGCACGGGGCCTTTGACCACCCGATCGCCTTCGCGCCAGACGAGTCCTGCGATCGAGCGCGGGCTCTCTCCTCGCGCGATGGCCTCGAGCATCTCCACGAGCGTCTCTTCGCCGTCGTGGCGAACGACGGTGTCGAGCTCGGGGAGCTCGGCCAGAAGTTCCTCCCAGCAGAACGTGCCGACGTGACCACCGCACGTCAGGTGGCCACGAAACCCTCGCTCGCGCAGCGTGCGCACGAGGAGTACGTAGTCATCCACGTTGTTCTGGAAGGCGATGCCGAGGCCGATGAGATCGGGTTGTTCGGCGAGCGCTCGCTCGACGGTGCGATCGAGATCTTTTCGATACGCATAAGCGACGACGGCGACCTCGTGGCCCTTCGCGCGTGCGTAGGCCGCGAGATATCCGAGCGCGAGGTTCTCCTGCTGAATCGGTCCGATGAGGACGGCCTTCATGCGGCCTCCCACAGAACGTCGGAGAGGAAGTTCTCGACGGCCGCGCCGCTGTCGTTCCAGACCGCGACCTGCCCGAAAGGCGCGTGCCCATCCTCGTCGGGAAGCGTCCAGAGCATGACGTCGTCGGCCACGCGCTCGAGCGTCCCGCCCGAGATGCGCCACTCGTATCGTGTGTTCGCCCCGGCGTCGGTCTCTGCGAAAAGGAGCACCTGGCGGCCTGCGCGCGCCACCTCGACGACCCGCAGGCGAAGGACGCTCCCGAGCGGGAGATCGTCACCGCTATTGTCGCTCACGATGGGGCTCGGGGCCATCTCGGCAATGACCTGGCAGATCGTGCACGAGTCGCCCGAGCTCACCCATTCGCGGTGGTCGTAGTCGTAGCTGCAGAGATCCATCCGGGTGATGGATTCGACGGTCTTGGTACCGCCGTCGTCGCATGCGATGGCAAACGACGCCTTGACGACCATTTCATCGCCGAGGCTCGCGTACGGCATGTCCGCCCAGCCGGCGAGGAATTGATAGCCGCCCGCTACTTCGACGATGTCGGTCACCTTCATCGCCAGGAGCTCGGGCGACGATGCCGAGACGACCGAGACCGTCGGAGGTTCGACGATGCCTACGATGGACGGCGGCACGGCGATGAAACCGCGAGCGGTCTTGTTGGCTGGCGAGAAGCTGTCGAGGGTGATCCGCGCAGCGGTGTTGCTCTTGGCGGTGGGCTCCGAGACGGCGCAAATCTGCCCGGGCTCCGCCGGAGTGCCGGGGGGCGGAAGCTCGACGATGTGGGTCGCGCCGTATTGTTTGCAGTAGTTCGTTACCTCGGGCGGCGGAAGGTAGGGCGGGTCCGCAGCATCGAAAGACGGTCCGGACGTATCCGTTGGGGCGTCGGCCGCGGCGTCGGACCCGGTGAAGTCACCCGTTCCGCTCCCGCAGCCGTCGACCGTGGAAACCAACATCGTGGCGACCAGCGCAGGAAACGCTCCACCCGTCGTGAACACGACTCGCAGCTTTCGCATGGCGCAACACCATACAGCGCAAACGCGGCCGCCCACACAACAGGCTATTTCGTATTTGGTTTTGCTCTCACCATGTGGGCCGCGCCTCTCGCAGGGCACTGACGGGAGATGCACTCCCGTCTTTGCCAGTTTGGCCAGTGAGGTGATTCGCTACGAGCCGTGGTCCTGGTGCGGCACCTTGACGCGTGACGCGCGTTGGAGCTGACGGCCTCTCAGGGCTTGTAGCGCTGCATCGTGGCTTCGCTCTCGAAGTAGAAGACTTTGCCCGAGTCGTCGCGGGCGATGACGGCGGCGGCCTTGTCGACGGGTTTCCCCGTGACCGGATCGGTGCCCGTACGCGCAGACTCGTTCTTTTCGAGCTTCTCTTTGCACATCGCGCAACACCCGAAATACGTCTTTCCTCCGACGGCCACGGGGATTTGGGTTTTGCCCATGAATTGATTGTTGACCATGCAGACGAGGCTCGCGTCGTCGACGCGCGTGAGCCCGGTGTGCGGGGGCGTCGGAGCGGTCGCGGCGCTCGCGTTACTCGCGGCGCTCGTTGCCGGTGCGGACTCGGTCGTGGTCGGCTCCGACTTGGGAGTTGCGCAAGCGACGAGCGAAAGAGTGGCCGCGGATACGGCGGCGAAGACGGTCCACGAGATCGGTCTCATGATCCTCTAGGCGCACGCCGGCCACTCCGCGACAGGTCAAATCGCACGCTCGCGCCGAACTCGAGGCAGAGCTTTCGCCCCAATGCATTTGTGTGTGTGACGGGCCTCGCATGTGCGCCGACCGTTCGAGGTCGTCGTCCGAATCGGTGACGCACGATCGAAGGCGAGCGTGGTAGTCCGTGCCACCGTGGACCGGTCTCTTCACGGTCCGCTTCTTCTCGAGAGCACCGTTCGGCACCTGCCGTGGGCTTCTCGATGCGTGAAAGGACCTCGGATGCGCTTTCTGCGTTCATCTCTCGTGGCAGCTTCGATCGGCAGCCTTCTCGTCGGAGCTCAGTTGGTGGCCTGCAGTGGGGACGACAACGGTAGTGCGTCGCCCGCGGACGCCGGGAATACGGCGGCCGACGCCGGTGCGACCGGTCCCGTGCTCACCCTCTCGGAGAGCCGCAACAAGCTCTACCTCGGCCAGACGGCGAAGCTCGACGGTGCGAGCATCGCGCCGAACATCACCGCCAACGCCAAATGGGTTGTGCTTGCAGCTCCGTCCGACAGTGCGATCAAGACCGAGAGCCTCCAGGGCGCGGACACCACCTCGCCGAGCTTCAAGCCGGACGTCCTCGGCCAGTACACGCTGCAGGTGAGCGACGGCGTGTCGTCGTCGGTTCTCGTGCTCATCGAAGCCATCGACGTGCCGGTGTTCTGGCGTGAGACGACGTTCTCGACACCGAACGACGGGGCGGCCGTTCTCACGGCGGCCATCGCCACCCACGTCGGTGGCGTCTACGGCGCGCGCGATCGCGTCATCGACTGTCCGGTGACGTCGACCGACGATCCGGGCAGGATGACGTTCGCGTACTCGATCGCCGCGGCTCACGTAGCCTCGTGGGGAGATACCTGGGAGGCCCCGCCAGGCCAGCCGTCGCGCGTCGTGGTGCCCGCTGTGAACCTCGACCCGGCGCACTCGCTGACCAAGTTTTCGCTGCTCGCTGCGACCTCGCAATCGGCGTGCAGTTCTCCGGACGCGCGGACCCTCGCGTCGCTCGATACCGACGCTGGTGTCCCGATGTCCGGTGACATCCCGACGTCCGAATGGGTTTGGAACGCGCGGTTCTCGCCGGATGGAAACCGCGTTGCCTTCATGAGCGACAATCATGGAATCGGTCGCTTGGCGACGATCGGATTCGATGGCAGCGGCAAGCGTGAGCTTGCTCCGACGCAGGCTGAGGCGGATGGTGGCGCTCTCGACCCCGATGCGGCGACGAACGCGCGCGTTCAAGGCGGTGCGCCGCTCGGTCCCCTCACGCCGCGCTGGAAGGACAACGCGCATATCGGTTGGATTACCTTCCACGGACCGACTGCCACGTCGAATCTTCCGATGGACTGGGAGCTCTATGTCGTCGAGGACAAGGATGGCGCGCAGCCCGAGCTCGCGATGCGTTGTTCGAACGTCTCGCCACAGACCTTCGACTTCCTGCCGGACGGCTCGATCGTGCTCGCCGGTACGCACGAGATCAACCTCGACGCGGGGACGGCGAGCCCGACCGACCTCCTCGTCTACAAGGCTAACGCGAACAAGGATTGCGAGCTCGTCCGGAATCTGACGAACAGCAAGACGGACAGCGACTGGGCACGCGATCTCGCGCTGTCACCGGACAAGACCCAGGTTGCGTTCCTCTCGGGCACGGGGCAGGGGGCAATCTTCGGCAACAACTACTCGCTCTCTCTCGCGACCGTGCCCGTCGACGGCTCGCGTGCCCCCGCCGTGGTCCCCGGCGCCGAGGGGGGCGCAGCCCCGGGTGTCGGTCCTCGCTGGGTCGCGGGAGGAACGGCCCTCACGTGGGGCCGCGTCGTGATGGGAGCAGGAATATTCAGCGGCATTCCGGGCGGAGTCGGCGGTCAGGCTGCGATCCCCGTCGAGGGAGGCACGCCGAGGATCCTGGCCGAGGGCAGCTCGAGCCAGACTCCGGACGGTCCGATGCACGGGCGCATCATCTCGGGTATCGGCCAGGGATGCAGCGTCGGGCGCGGAGCGCTCTCGAGCGGCTTCATGGCTGGCAGCGTTGCGCTCGGCCTCGCCTCGCTGATCGCGCGCCGTCGCCGTCGTTCGAACTGACGCGTCACCCGAAACGGCATCGCGACGAAGCCGCCTGGAGCCTGCTCCTCGCGGCTTCGTCGTTTTTGTAGGGCGCGGCACGTCATGACACTTGCGACGAGTCCGAGTGTGCTCGAGCTCGCGGAAGCCTCGCTCATGTGCGCAGCTCGGGCGCGGAGCACTTACAAATTTTCGACGAAGTGCGCGACACGACTGGCGCGTGTGTCGGCCGCGTGTCACCCGTTTAGAGAGACACGGGACGCGGCGCCCTCCGGAGCGCCTCCGTTCAAGTTACGTCCGTCTAGTTACGTCGCGTACGTCAAGTCACTCGAGTCAATCGAGTCAATCGAGTCACGTTCAGCCACGTCCAGCCAGCCGTCTCGTGTTTCGCTGTCTGTGAATTGCACGTATCGGAGCCGAGTTTAGGCATTTAGGAGCCTGCATGTCGATCTCCATGTCGATTCGTGCGCGAGCGAGAGCCGATCCTTCTCGCTCGTAGATTGGGGGCGAACGGCAGGCGCTCCAAGCCGTGTCCAACTGCGGAACACGTGCGACGAACGCTTCGCCTCCCCCGACGTCCCGCGCGCTCGCTCGCGTAGAGGACGAAAACCAGGAGCCACGGGCGTCGGGTGATCCTCGACTTCCCGTGGCTCTTTCCGTTTCCATGCCCCGCGCGTGCGCGCGGTTCACAGACCCTCGTGCACTGGCGCCAGTGAGGCGATACTAGGCGCCGTCCGATGGCCCAACGTACCCTCCTCGCCGCCGCCACGAACCTCCTCGCACGGGGGTTCCTCGTCGTGCCAACGGATCGCAAATCGACCGATGGTGCGCCCGTCAATGCGCTCTTCGCCGTCGCGCGCGCGATCCATCGCGTCGTGGGGTCCAAGACGCCCGCCCGCGCTGTTGCCATCCTCGAGAGCGAGCCGAACGTCGGCGCGTGGCCAGAGATTCTCAAGGCGCAGCTGCCGATGCTGCCCGAGCTCTTCCGAATGCTGGGCGTCGCCGTGATCGAAGCCCGCGGCGAAGAGCACCTCGTCGCGAGCTATGCACGGGCGGCGCTCGAAGCGGGAGACGACGTCGTCATCGCCGGTGTCGACAAGCGCTTTGCGCAGCTCGTGGGCGATCGGCTCTGGTGGTACGATGCGAACAAAGACGTCCGTTACACGCCCGAGATCGTGAAGAAGCGATTCAACGTACCGCCCGCGGCGGTCGGCGAGTGGCTCGCGATGGTCGGTGACGACAGCGGCAACGAAGTATTGCCCGGCGTTGCCGGTCTCGGTGCAAAGGGCGCGACGCAGCTCGTCGAAGCGCACGGCTCGATCGCGGTCGCTCTGGACAACGTCGATGCGATCGACGGGCGGCTCGGGAAGGTGCTTCGAGCGGCGAAGGATCAAGCTCCGCGGGAGCTGGCGCGCGGGCGGCTCGACACGACACGTCCGCTTCCCGTTGCTCTCGACGCGTCGGCTCTCGCCTATCAGCCGGCGGAGATGGCAGAGCGCAACGCGTTCTACCAACGGCTCGGGTTCGCCGAGCTGCTCTCGGCGGACGACGTCTCGATCGACGTCGAAATCGCGTCACGGGCAGGTGAGGCGGGTGACCCGTTCGCGAAGCTCGGCAGTGATGGACCCGTGGCCATTCACTTGCTGATGGAGGATCCTTCGCCCGTGCGCGCTTCGATCGCCGGGGTGTCGCTGGCGAACGGAAACGGCGAGGCGATGTGGATCCCCTCCGGCAGCGGCGCGTGGCCGGAGCTCGCGACGTGGCTTGCCGATCCGAACGTGCCGAAGATAGGGCACGATCTCGTGGGCACGCGTGTGGAGCTGAGCCGTGCCGGCATCGATCTCGGAGGCATCGTCGGCGACTCGGCGTGTGCCTCGCATCTCACCGAATCGAGCAACTGGGCGCCGCACGACCTCACCGTCGTCGCGAAACACGCCCTTGGCCGCGCCCTGCCCGAGGACGATGCGATTCGCGGCGTGGGCAAGCAGCGCAAAGCTTGGAGCGCGCTTCCGGACGATCGGGTCGCCGCGCATGCGGGGCGCCTGGCCGACGCGACGGCGGCGATCTGGCGGAAGCTTGCGCCATCGCTCGAGCCCAAGGAGCTGCTCGCCGAGTATCTCGAAATCGAGGACGTCTGCGTTCGCATGGAGCTCACGGGCATCCTCGTCGACCCCGAAGAGCTCGATCGCGCACAGGCCGCCTTCGCGGACATGGAGCAGGAGCTCGACGCGAAGATCTTCGAGCTCGCCGGACACCCTTTCAACATCAACTCCGGCAAGCAGCTCGGCGAGGTGCTCTTCGAGGAATTGAAGTTGCCTGTCGTGGGGCACACGAAGACCGGTTGGAGCACATCGGTCGAGACGCTGGAGCGCATCGACCACGCCCATCCCATCGTGGCTCTCGTGCTGCGGTGGCGCGAGCTACGGCGCTTGCGCGACAGCTGGGTCTTCGCGCTGCGTCGCTGCATCGACGCCGACGGACGTGTCCACTCGCGCTTTCAACCCGCGCGCTCCTTCTCCGGACAGATCGTCAACTCGAATCCCGACCTCGGACGCGTCCCGGGGCGCACGCCGGAGATGGCTCGCATTCGGCGTGCGTTCGTCGCGCCGCCGGGGCGACTGCTCATGTCCGTCGACTTCAATCAGCTCGGTCTCCACGTGCTCGCGCACCTGACGAAGGATCCCGCGCTCGTCGAGCCGCTCCGGCGGCGTGCGGACATGCACGTCCTCACCGCGGCGGCCGTCTTCGAAGTGGCACCCGACGCCGTGACCGTCGAACAACGTCAGCTCGGCAAGGTCATCAACTTCGCCACGTTCGCGGGGCAAGGTGCGAGCGCGCTCGCGTTGCAGCTCGGTGTCGCCGCGGCCGAGGCGAAGGAGTACATCGCTCGGTTCGATCGCCACTATGCGAAGGTGCGCGCGTTCCAGGACGAACAACTCGAGCTCGCACGCACGCGCGGCTACATCGTGACGTTGGCGGGCCGTCATTGGCCGATCGGCGGGCTCGAGTCGCTCGATTCCCAGGCACGTTCGTATGCCGAGCGCCTCGCGCGCCGCGCAACCCACGAGGCCTCGGTGCAAGACGTGTCACGGCGCGCACTCGTGCATGCGGACCGCGCCATCCGGCGCGAAGGCCTCGATGCGTCGCCGCTCCTCCAGATCCTCGACGAGGTCCTCTTCGACGTGCCGGAAAACCAGCTCGAACGCGCTGCACAGGTCTGTTCGGAGGCGATGCGCCACGCGTACGAGCTGGAGGTGCCGCTCGTCGTCGGCGTCGAGGCCGGTAAGAACTGGGCGGACCTCGAACCGGTCCGCGTCGCGTCCGCGTGAGTTACTTGGCGCCGTGCTTCTTCGAGACGGCCGGCACGTCGACCATATCGGGGCCGACGGATTCGAGCAGGCAGTCGGAGAGCGTTCGGGTCACGAGCGGATACAGGAATCCGCGTGGCACGTAGCCGTCGGGGACCGGCGCGCCATCGAGATCGAGGTCCATGCCTTCGGCATCCCACGCGGAGCGGACCTTCGCGTTGTACGCGGCGGCCTCTTTGATTTGGCCCCACCACGTCGCGACGTCGTCGGTCTCCGGCGTGCCCGAGGGGAGAATGTTCGCGAGGATGCGGTGGCGCGCGCTCTTCACCCAGGCGTCGTCGAGGATGGCGACGTTGAGCTCCGCCTCGTAGATCATGCCCCGGTTGTTCTTGTTCGCCGAACCCACGCTCATGAAGCGATCGTCGACGATGAGCATCTTGGAGTGCGTGTCGATCTGAACGAAATGGGCGTCGGTTTCGTCGATGCCGAAACTGGCAATCGAGGTGTCGAACGTCTGCAGTTGGAGACGTAGATAGCGATCGGGGAATTTCGAGGCGAAGAGCTCGTTCGCGATGGCGGTCTGCGCGCACGCCGGATCCGTCCACTCGCTGATGGGCATCGTGAGGACCACGAGCTTCAGATTCGGCACTTCGTTCATGCGCTGGACGATGGCCTCGTTCAGCATCGGAGCGCGGAAATACTGGTCTTCGATGTAGATGTACTCGTTCGCGTGCCGAACCGCGTTGAGCCAGGTCTCGCCGATGCTGTGCTCCCAGAAGGGCTGCGGGAGCGTGGCCGTGATCTGGATTTGATGGCCACCGGCGACTCCGTCGATGTCGCGCGCGACCTCGAAGGGCGTTGCATTCTTCGAGTAATCGACCTTCGCGTCGAGCTGACCCATCCAGCGCTCGTGGAAGACGTCGGCCACGTCCTGAGCCGCCGGGCCCTGGATACGGACCATGTAGTCTTTGCGCGGCCCGATGTCGGAATCGGCGCTCTTCGCGGCGACCGCTTCCCGCGCGTTCTGCGAAGCGGCGAACAGCATGCGCTTGGGGTTGAAGACCGCGTGGTCCGACGTGTCCCAGTCGACGCGGCGCAAGTTCATGCCTCCGACGTATGCGAGGTCGGAGTCGATCTGCATGAACTTCTGATGGTACGAAGCGGCCTCGACGTCGACGCCGACGGGCCACTGGGTGAGGTCGACGTCCTTTTCGGGCATCGTCGAATCGATGGGTGCTTCTTCGTCGAAGCGCAATGACTTCGAATCGGGGAGCGCCGCGCGAACGCGATCTCCGAAGGTGAATCCTTCGGCCTTGAAATGGAACTTTCCGCTCGTCTCGTTGGCCTGTCCCATGAATTCGAATCCGTCGTCTCCGGCCTCGGCGTGGGCCTTGAGCTTCGAATCCCTAGTCATGAAACTTAGAATGCTGTCTTGCCCCCAGAACTGCCCGACGAGAATGCGCTTCGTGGCGGGGCTCGCCTCGAGGAGTCCGAGGATGGTGTTGCCGTAGCGTGCGTCCGCGGAGAGCGACGCGTCGTTCGAGCGGGTGAGCTCGAAATCCGACTCCCACCACCACGTCGAGACACGGATGTCCTTCTTCGCGGACCTCAGGTCCTTGGACACCGTGCTCCATGCCTGTTCGCCGTCCATCAGGAGCTCGATGTCGTTGTCACGACGAGCCGGACGCCCGGTCGAGGAGAACCATTGGTGGCGAAGACCGACGTATGCGTTGTGGACGGGAAGCGACTTGCCGGCGATCACGCGCCGGTCGTGGCTGATCGAGAGCGCCGGGCGAGCGTACGCGGGCATCTTGTCGTCGTTCGCGAGCGTGACGTTCTTCCCGTCGAACTGGAACGAGAGGTCCGCGGCGTCGTGATCGGGCGTGGCGAGCTGGACGCGGTAGGTTCCCTCGTTCGTGAAGGCGACCTGGACGGCCGACTTCATCTTGAACTTCGCAACGCGGGTGCCTCGCGTCACGACGAGCGTGGTGCCCTCGCTCGGGAGCGTCTGCGCCCAGACGTCCATCGGGTGGATCTCGAGGACGGCCTTCGCATTGGCGAGGTCGCTCAGGGCATCGCCACTCGACTCGGCGTCATCGTCCGCGGCCCCGCAACCCGGGGTCAACGCGGTCAGGGTCGTGAGGCAAATCAGGGACAGAAGTGTGGCAGTCGAGCGAAGCACGGCCGGCTTTGAGCACAATGTGGGCCGTTGCGAGCGTCGCGTGATTTCGGAAGGTTATGACTCGTGCGCCCGTCCACCTGGTCGGCGGCTCCGGGCGTTCTGCGATCCAGCTCGGTGAGGAGGGAAGACGTAGAGCCGCCTGGCTCTGCGCTGTCGAATGCCCTCGTCGGCGAAGCCTTGAGGTAGGTTTCGGATGGATGGCGAGGAGGGCACGCGCGTTCGCTTTCGTCGTCGTGTCCGTGGCCTTCGTGTCGGGGTCGGCACACGCGCTCTCGTTCGATACGTCGGGCCAGGGGCGATTCCATCCGTCGGCCGTTGCAACGGAGTCGTTCGAAGCGTTCGCCGAAGGCTCGGCGGTCGAGGGAAGGGCGTTTCGCCGGATTGCGTCGCCTGGCCCCGTCGCCATCCCGCTCTCGCCGCTGCCGGCCAAGAATGCGTCGTACCGAGCGACGATGTTCGCGCGCGGCAACCGTGTGAACGCCGATCTCCAGATCGGCTCGCCGAGCGTCGCGCCCGAGCCCGGATATCTCAGCGTTCGCTTCTTTCCGACCGGCGTCGTGACGAGCGACGGCTGGTACGAGATCGCCACGGCGCCCTTCTCGCCGCCGTCGAACGGCGCGGCGATGGTGCTGTCGGTTGCGGCCGAAGGAGCCGACGGCGCGGACATCGATGCCTTCGAGCTTCGTGAGGAAGGTACTTATCGTGAGACGCGAGCGTGCTCGCGCGCGGCCGATCCGGTTTGTTCGGCCGACGAGTTTTGCTCCGCAGGGTATTGCCGGAACGGCTCGGCCAACGTGCCTCCCTTGCCGTCATCCGACGATCGCGCGACGGTCGCGCGCTATCTCGAGACGCGTATCCGTACGTTCTTCGGCGGAGGCTATACGCGTCAGAATCGACTCGAAGCGGCACTCGTCGATCTTCCGTCGATCGCCCAGGCCAACGATGCCTGGACCTTTTGGAATGGATTCGTCACGGCAATTCATCGCTTGCGTGATTGGCATACGACCGTGAGCGGGGTCGTCGACGTCGGAGGGCGAGGCGGCTTCCCAATCTGCTTCGTGGAGGGCGACGCCGATCTCTCGCACGACTCCGTGCCTGCCGACGGACGTTATCCCGACGTGCTGGTTTCGCACGCGGGGCCCGAAGGAAATTCGGGGTTGAAAGCGGGCGATCGCTTGGTGGCGGTCGACGGCCTGCACCCGATTGCGTTCGCCGAGAGCCTCGATGGCGTCGATTGGGCCGCCTGGCATTCGACCGACCCCGCGGGACACGCCGAAGCCGTCGAACGGCTGCGCATTCTGATTCGACGGTGGGCCCATACGATCACGGTGATTCGCTGCGATGCGGCGTCGCTCGCGTGCGGTGCGTCGGAGACACTGTCGGTCGACGACTTGCCCCCAGAGCCGGCGGTCTATCCCGATTGCGATCACCGTCCGGCCTACCATCTCGGCGCGGCAGGCCCCGATCCCGTCACGCATTACATCGACGGTGTGTACAGCGGCCCGCTCGTTGGCACCGATCCGACCGAGGCGCTCTACGGAATGGTCTTCGACGATCTGAGGCTCGAGCCCAACGGCGTGAATGCCTATCGGTCGGCCATGGATACGTTTCGGGTGAATGCGAAAGGTGTCGTTCTCGACCACCGGACTGGAAACGGAGGAACGGTGCTGGGGGCCGAATTCCTCACGAAGCTTTTCCGGGCTCCGTCGATGCTGGGCGCCTCGACGGGCTTGAATCAAACGCTCGGTACGTTCGATGTGCCGCTCTCCCCACCGGACGGGACGGCTCTGTTCACGGCCCGTGCGACCACGTCCGATGCGTTCGTCGTCGGCGACGCGGACCATCGTTCGGATTTGAAAGTGGCGCTGCTCTTGGCTCGCGACGGAAGTGCAAGCGATTGGCTGGCATACGGCCTTTCGGGAGCGGCGAACGTTCGGACCTTCGGTCGAACGACCGCTGGCGCGTTCTCCTCGTACCTGGCCTTCTCTTCGTTCGGTGGATTCACCTTCCGAATCGCGTCCGGTGACTTCGTCGAGGCGTCTGGGGCGCTGCGTTTGGGGCGCGGCATCGCGTCCGACGAGGAGATCCTGCCCAAACAGTCCGATCTCCTCGTTGGCAAAGACACCGTCTACGAACGAGCGCTCGCGTGGCTCCGATGAATCTCCGCTCCGAAGCCGCCTGGCTCGTGGTCGGTGCCTTCCTCATGGGCCCGGTCGCCTGCGGCAAGGACTCTTCGGCGGCACCTGTCGACTCGGGTATCGCGGACGCGAGTGCGGGCGATGGTGGCGCGAGCGCACCCGTTCGTACCATCGAGACGCGGAATCCGTTCGGGCATACGTCGGAGACCGAGAATCTCTTCGCCGATGGAGATTTCGAATTCACTGGCCCTTCCGAGCAGCCTCCGTGGCATGTGCTTGGCCTCGAGGGCGAGCTCGATCTGCGTTACGACACGGGAGCACGGTGCGCGTCGGGAATTCGATGTGCACGTCTCGCCGCGGGAAGCGAGCTCCTTGGTTGGCTCGCGACGCCGAAGTCCGGAAGCATCGCCGTCAGCGTCGTGGCGAAGCCCGCGAGCGGCGTATGTTCAGACGTATCGATGCGGCTCTTCGACACGAACGATACGAGCCGTTCGTTCGATATTCTCCTTGCTTCGCCAATCCCCGACGAACGTGGCTTTTGCCACTTCGTGGGTGAGACACCGAACTTCGCCGGCGGGGCACCGGTGCTTTTCGTGGCCATCGACCCCAGCGCGAAGGGTGACGTGCTCGTCGACGACGCCGTGGCCCTTGCGAAGGGCACGAGCTCCGGGAACGCACGGGCGCCCGATCCGATCTCGAGCGCCATGGCGAACCGCCTCGCGCGCGCAGCCGCTTACCTGCGCGCACGCCGATTCTCGCATCTCCCCGCGCGCGTGCACGGCTCTCGCTGAGCGCTGTCCTCGGCCGAGCTTACTGTTGGCGCGTCTTGCTCCCATCCCACGTCGGGTCGAGCGAGCGATCGTTCTTCGATGTTGCGATTTGCGCCGTGAACGCTTTGGCTCGAGCGTATCGGGTGCGGCATGGAGACGCCGTCGTTACCGAGATGGTCGCGAGAATGAGTCGTCGCGGACGGCTCCTTTTTCGAATTTTGGCAAAACTCTTTTCCCAGCGGCCATAGTGAATGGGACGTTCGTTGTCGGTAGTCTTATTGTTCATTGGAGTTTCATGTCATTGCGTTTTCTGGTGCAGTCGCATCGGACTCTTCTCGCTGTCTCTTGCGGCCTGCTCGTCGGCCTTCTCCCACAAGCTTGCAGTTCGTCATCCCAGGACTCGGCGACCACGGTCGTTCCACGAGACCAAGGTGACGCCTCCGCTCGGGACGCTTCACGCGCCGATGACGCCGAGCCGGAAAGGAACCCGCCAACGGCGATTCCCGAGTGCATCGACGACACGCGCTGCCCGCAGGGGGCAGACTCGAGCATTTTCGAGCGCGTGTTCGAGGCACCGGACGGGGTACAGATCCGCGGTGCGGACGGGGGGCGTTTGCTCGCGTTCGATGAGCGAGCTGGGCAATTCCTGATTTATGAATCGTCGGTCGACATCCCGAGTTCGCGCATGTCCTTCGCCGAGGCCCTTCGGCTCGACGCCAAATACGATCGTGTCATGCTCGGCTGGGGCGTTGTCGCCTGCCAGGGCTCGTCTTGCGAAATGGTGCAGGATCGAGGCGGAGTGAGAAGGGTCGTTCCCGTGCCCGACGAGCTCCAGGCGAGCACCGTGTCGAAGCGCTGCATCGGCGGTCGCGGGATCGTTTGTGCGGATCCCATGAGTCGTGATTTGAAATGGGCAGTGGCCCCTGGGCTTCTCGCTGCGCCGGTTTCCGTGTTTACCCAATTGGGTGACGACGACTTCCTCGTCATCGACTCGAACGGTACGGCTTCGCTCGTCCGTGGGGGAGTCGTGACGCCGTTCGACTTCGGAACGAACGAGCGCATCGTGCAGGTTTCGGCCGGCTATTACATGAATCCCCAGGAGTGGGGCGCGCGGACCGAGAGCGGTCGGCTCGTGCGGGGGAGCCTGGCTGGCGGCAGGGCATGCGACCTGCACGTTGCCGATATCGACATCGGCGAGATCACGCCGATCGTGATGCGTGATGCCGATCGCGTGATGATGGGCCAAATGGGCAGTGCACGATGTTACGCGTACGGGTTGCCGTCGGGGATGCTCGGCGTCGCCTACAACACCTGTGGCATTTCATTGACGGTGTTCGCCTTCGATTCTCGTCGGGTCTACGCACCTCCCGCGGGCTGTGCGCTCGACTGATGGCGAGGCCTCGAGTGACGACCATCCCCGTTCTGCCCTGCATCGATCTCGACGAGACGCTCGCCTTCTATCGCCTGCTCGGCTTCGTGGTGACACACCAGCAGACGCGACCCAACGTCTACGCGGCTCTCCATCGTGAAGGCGCCCACCTCCACTTTGCCGGTGTGAAAGGCATCGATCCCAAGAAGGCATTCAGCACCTGCCTCATGATCGTGCCGGAAGTCGAGGAGCTCCACGCGCTGTTTGCCGATGCCCTACGAGGGGCCTACGGGAAGATCCCCGTCGCGGGTGTCCCGAGAATCTCGCGCATGCGTAAAGGGCAGAGTCGCTTCACCGTGGTCGATCCATCCGGCAACTCCGTCATCGTGATCCGGCGAGACGGTGAGGCCAAGGACGCCACGAAGCCCTCGTCGAAGCCCCTTTCACGCCTCGGCCGCGCGCTCGAACAGGCAATCCTCCTGCGAGACTTCAAGAACGACGACGTCGGGGCGGCGAAGGTGCTCGACGTCGCGCTCTCCAAATCCGAGCCGTGCGCGCCCATCGAACGAGCCCGAGCGCTTGCGGCTCGTACCGAGCTGGCGCTGGCCGCAGGTGACCGTGCGCTCGCCCGCTCCTTGCGCAACGAGCTCTCGAGGCTGGAGCTCACGCGTGCGGAGCGGGCTGCGATTTCGGAGGAACTCAGCGCTGCCGACCGGCTCGAATGATCACGGTCGGCAGACTCACGCGGGCGTCACTTGAGGAGGCTGCTCACGACCTGCTGCGCGATCGGGTGGTACTGGTCGCGCAGCTTCGCAAAGAGACTCTGCGCGAGCGGCTTCGTCTCGGCGCGGCCAGCGAGTGCTCGATACAGGGGCTTCAGGTACTTCATGCGCCCCGTCTGCCCGAGCAGCTCTTCGACACGCGGTAGGACGTTCGCATCGCCCGACTCGCAGGCGAGCGTCAGCCAGCTGACGAGGACCTCCGGATTCGTCGCCTTCGTGAGGGCGTACGTCTTGTCGAGCTCCTCGCAGATGGCGAGCGACGAAGGCCTCGGCATCGCTTCGAGGTACAGAACCCACTCGGTCGCGCCCCAGCCCTTCGTCTCGGCCGCGGTCGGCACGCGGCCCGCCAGCGCGAGGACTGCGCCGAGTCGCGCCGACTCGGGCTTCGGGTAATTCGCGGGCAGACCGGGGGAGTCGATCCATGCCTTCGCGTCGACCCTGGCGAGCAGGCCGGGCTCTTCGCGCTCCACTAGCGTCACGAAGTCGTCCGTCGTGACCGCGCCGAAGCGGTGAGCGCCGAGCCATTTCGTCAGCAGTCCGTCGAACGCCGAACGGCCGGCCGCCGCCTCGAGGGCCTTCAAGAACAAATAGCCCTTCTCGTAGGGCACGATGCTGAACGCATCGTCGGGATCGACGCCCGTGAGCTGCGTGCGGAGCTTCGTCAGTTCGGGACGGGCCGCGAAGAGCTCGAACGTCTGCTGCAACTTCTGATGGCCGATCGCTGCATGAAGCGTGGCCATCTCGGGGCCCTCGAGAGCCTCGAGAATGCGGCGCTCGGCGAAGACCGTGAAGCCCTCGTTGAGCCAGAAGTGCTCTGCCGTGCTGTTCGTGACGAGGTTGCCCGTCCACGAGTGCGCGAGCTCGTGCGCAACCACGTTCACCAGACTTCGGTCGCCCGCGAGAAGCGACGGAGTGAGGAACGTGAGGCGCGGATTTTCCATGCCGCCGTACGGGAACGACGGCGGCATCACGAGGAGGTCGAAGCGGTCCCAATCGTAGGGGCCGAAGAGCGCTTCCGCCGCACGCAGGTGATCTTCCACATGCTCGAATTCCCACGCTGCGGCTTCGAGCTGCGCAGGCTCCGCCCACACACGAGAGCGCGGCGAGAGATCTTTCGATGCGAGATTTCCCACCGCGAACGCGAAGAGGTACGGCGGAATCGGCTGCGGCATCTCGAATCGCTCGACCGAACGATCGCCACGCACCTCGTGAGCAACGGGCGCCGCGGCCATGACCGCGCGCAGCGACGCGGGGACGCTCAACGATGCCGTGTACGTCTGGCGAATCGACGGCGTGTCCTGGCAGGGGAGGATGCTCCGCGCGTGAATCGCTTGGCACTGCGAGAAGAGGTAAGGATGCTGCTTGCCGAGCGTTTGCTCGGGCGTCAGCCACTGCAGCGCCGACGCATCCGGCGACGTGCGATAGCGAATACGAACCGACGGCGCGCCCGCGGGAACGGAGATCTCGAGGCGACTGCCGAGGATGGGATCCGCCGCATGCAGCGTGTACGCGAGCGCTCCACCCTTCGCATCCTGGACCGCCTCGATGTGCAGGCCGCGCGTATCGAGATCGAGCGGACCACCGGAGGCTGGGGCCGCAAAGTGGAGCGTGATCTCGGCCTCGAGCACGCGTTTCGCGAAGTCGACGCTCGCTTGCCAGTCGAACGTCTTCGTTCGGGGATGCGTGTCGTCGGCATAGGAATGGGGGTCGAGTCGAGCCATCGCGGGACCACCGTGGCACACCCGCGGCGGGACGACGAGCGGTTCTGTTCTACGCTCGAGCTACGGGGAGGGGCACTGGGATTTCACGGGGAGGAGCGGCCGTAACCGCATCCGGAACCGCGTACGCGTCTGCGTCCGTAACCGCATCCTGACCCGCATCCGCGTCCGCGTCCGCATCCGGCACCGCATCCGCACCCGCGTCCGCATCCGGCACCGCATCCGCGTCCGCGTCCGGCACCGCGTCCGCGTCCGCGTCCGCATCCGGCACCGCATCCGCGTCCGCGTCCGGCACCGCGTCCGCGTCCGCGTCCGGCACCGCATCCGCAGCCGCAACACCATCCGCGTTCACTTGCATAAGTGGGAGTTCATGGCGTGGCTGCGCCCATTCGCCAATCGTGATCGACGCGTGCTTCAGGGAGACGACCGAGTTGTCGCGTTCGGTCGAACCGCGCTTCGAGGGAGATGATGGCTCGCTCGGTGTCCTTAGCGTCGCGTCGTACTCGGCGGTGTCAAGGACGCTGCGCGCCGCTGCGCGGCGGCTCGCTGCGCTCGCCGTCCTTGACACCGCCTCCGTGCGACGCGGCGAGGGGGACGCCCTCGCTTGGGAGGGCTCGGAAGGAGACTTCGATGCTGAGGATTCACGAAACCATTCTGGAGCTGATTCGAGACGTGGCGCCGATTGCAACTGCGATTGGGCGGCACGATGCCGACCTTGCTCGGCAGTTGCGGCGGGCCATGTCGAGTGTGCCGCTCAACGTGAGTGAAGGGGGCGCGCAACGAGGGGCTCGGCGCAATTCGCATTACAGCATTGCGCTCGGGTCGGCACGCGAGGCGCTCTCGGCACTCCGCACCGCGGCGGCTTGGGGATACGTCGCGGAGCCGTCGGCCGATATCGTCGACCGATTCGACAAGGTCACCGCAACGCTCTACGTGAACGCTCGACGATGAACGCGTGGGGGCAGCGGGAATTCCCGTTGCCCCCAACCACCCGCGTCGCGAGCGACTTCGAGTTACTTCGAGTAGGTTCCGGACAGAGAGGCGCTGGCGGTTTTCGCGGTTTGGATGACGGCGTCGGCGACTTTGGGATCGGTGGTATTCGCGGGCACGTCGAGCGTCGGCGTCGGGAAGGCGTAGACCGTGAACTCGTATTCGTGCACGCCGGAAGGCGGACAGGGACCGAGGTAGCTGTAGCTGGGGCCGAAGGACCAATAGGTTTGCTTCGCTCCTGCCGGAATGGGAGGGGAGGCCGATGGCGTGATCGCTTCGGGCAGCGACGTGGCGTCGGCCGGAATGTCGTAGATCACCCAGTGGTAGTTGTTCGCGTCGGGCGACGTTCCGAAGAAGAGATCGCGCATGACCACGGCGTAGCTCTGCGTGCCGCTGGGAGCATTCTCCCACGCGAGCGCGGGTGAGACGTTCTTCTCGGCCGAACCCGCGCAGCCATGCCGGGCTGGGATGCTCGCGCCTTGTGCGAATGACGTGCTCCTGAGCGTGAACGTTCCCGGTGGGGCGCCGGTTTCGCCGTCGTCCGTGCCACGTCCGTCGGTTGTCGCGTCCTGCAACGTCGATGTGTCTTGCGCTGCGTCGTTGATGCTCGCTCCGCTGTCCTGCCTGACGGCGCCACCCGCATCCGCATCGCTTTCGGTGGTGCTTCCGTCGTCGCTGGACGAACAGGCGACGATGAGAACGGAGACCGCCGAGACGACGAGTAGCGTGCCGAGAATGCGTCGCATGGTGCCGTCGTTCTAACCAGTCATACGGTCGTACACAATGCGGCGTCTCATGGCCGGTAGGCGACTCGTTGCTCAGGAGCGCGTCGGCTCGAGGTGGGGATCCGCGTGCGCCGTGACGTTCACGCCGGCGGAACACGAGGAGCCGGTACATCGGAGCAAGAGAAGAGCCGTGCTTTTCGCGATGGCGTTCGTGGTCGTCGTCACGGCGAGCGTCGGTACGTGGTCGAGCGCTCGTGCGCGTGACGCGGCGCGGAGCTCGCAAGCGACGATGGCGGTTGCTCCCTCGGCCGCCCCCAGTGTGACGTCGACCGCATCGAGCGCCATCGACGAGGCTCCGCCTACGGCGAGCACGGCGCTCGCGACGACCGCCTCGGGCAAGAAGTCCACGACGTCGAACGTCGCCCCGGCGCGCTCCGCGGCGCATTCGAACGGAACGCGGGGCACGGAGTCTCGAGCGCCGACCGTCGCTACACCGAGCGCAACCGAGAAATGCTGCCCGGGCGAATCCGAAATAGCGTGTCGCATGCGGCTCGCCGCTGGCGCTTCTTGTGGCGCCGGCACCCCCGCTTCGGCAACGTCGGCCCCCGTCTTCGATCGACTCGCGGCCACGCGTGCGCTCGGCATCGACGTGACGAGCTGCAAGCGCGGAGACGGCCCGACAGGGCCCGGACACGTCAAGGTGACGTTCCAACCGACTGGGACGGTGTCAGCCGTCGACGTCGACGCGCCCTATGGCGGCACGGGCACTGGAGCGTGCATTGTGCATCGTTATCGACGCGCGTCCCTTCCGGCCTTTGCGGGCGGACCACTCACGGTTGGAAAGAACTTCATTATCGAATGAACATTCCGGCACGCCGGAGCGATGCGCCCGCCAATCGAGCGCATCGCTCCATGCATCATTGGAGACGCGTTACTTCTTCTTTGCGAAGTAGGTCTTGAGGTTCGCCGTCTCGAGGACGAGCAGCGACGAGAGTGCCTCGACCGGGAGGTTCGGGTCGAGCGTGACCACGCGCGTGGCGGTGTAGTGGGCTCGCCCGCGGACGTTCTCGAGCTGCAGCACGGAATCGATCTCCACGAAACCGAGGGCCGGCTGCAGCAAGCGATAGCGCATGGTGTGCGTGTGGTTGTCGCGATAGTAGACTTCCTCGTGGATCGTCTCGCCGCCCGAGATGAACTGGAACGACGAGGGCACCTTTTGCGGGCTCCCGCCGTCGACCCACACGAAGTCGCTGGCGCTACCTGGCAGTCCGAGCTCGACGAGGTTCTGGAAGTCGAGGAACGTCGGCCACACCCTCGCCACCGGGCGGTCGAACGTGGCGCTGGTGACGATGCGGTACTGATGCGGGCCGAGCTCGGTGGTGACGAGCTCGACACCGTCGTCGGTGGTCTTGCGCTCGACCACACTCTCGTCGGCGGTCAGGGCCTCCGACGTGGAGGCGACCGACGCCTCGTCGGAGGTGGGCTCGACGGCGCAACCCGCAGCCGCGGCGAGGGAACACAAAAGGGCAATGAGGGTGGGGAGCTTGGCGTTCAAACGAATCATAGGGGCTCTCCTCGATGTGGACGTAGACACGAACGGACCGAGCAGGACGACACTGCGTGGCTGCAGCTCCCCTTCGAGTTCGAATGGGAGTTCGTTCGGGCCTTCCTCGGTGCGCATCGTGCCGAGTCGATACGGAACGCGCAGCAACCTATCCGGCTGAAGCAGCGATTCCGATCAAAATGTCGTTCATCCCAATCGCAATTCGGCGCGTACACCCTTCAACGTGAGTCGAGGTGCGCGTGTCGAACGCGTGCGCAGCGCCGCGAGAAGACGTTTTCCGCGACGAGTTTTTGGAGATTCGACAATCGCTATTGCTTCGAGCACTCGAGCGTGGACGGTCATGGCAATCGAGCGATCGCTTGAGCTCGATGGCAGATTCACGACGACGTCGCACTTTCGTTGCACGACGATCGTCGGGTAAGCGCTGCAGCGTCAGAGCGGTCCGAACAGCTCGAGGGCGGAGAGCTTTCCGTTGTTCACGCTTGCGGGCATACGGATGTCGAGAGTCCCGTCCGTGATGGGGATGTCGAACGAGCGCACGATGGGCAAACCCGCATCGGTGTCCGGATCGGCAAGGCAGCCGCCCGAGACGGCGAAGACGTCGAGGTTCGAAATCACCTTCTGCTCTTCGAGGTAGACGTCGAAGACGCGCGAGCCTTTTCCGCCGCCGCCCGGGCAGTTCTCTCCGAAGTAGATCTCCGCGAAGTAGAGATTCACCCGATACGTGCCGCTGGCGAGGCTGTCGCCGAGGGTGCAAACCAGTGGGTTGCCGAACGCCTCGTTCTCGAAGAGCGGCGCGTCCTGGATGTGCAACGGCCCTCCGGCGGTGTACGCCGACGGACCGCATCCGCCCTTCGGGACGGGCGAGGCCTTCCAGAGACCGGGGTACGTGATGCCCGTGTAATCCGCAGGGGCGCCTACGGCGAGGCGCAGGACGAGCGGCGGCGGCGCGTTCACGTCCGCGTTGGCATCGAAGTCCGACCCGTCGACGTCGCTCGGCATGCGGTCGTTGGTGGCGTCGAGTGCCGGCGCGTCCGATCGACCGGCATCGTCGTCAGGCGGCAGCTCTCCTCCGCGATCGAGACTGGCGCTTCCGACAAAGCCGAGCCCGCACGCCGCGGCCAAGGCGGCCAACGTGACCAACGCGATCAACGCAAATGCCCCTGCCGAGCGTTCCCATCGAGCAAACGCCAACATCCGTGTCTACGGTAGCATGCCCCGGTCCTCGAGGCGTGTGTGCTTCCGCCGGCGTCAGTTCCACCCCACCTTTTCGCTGAGCACGTCGCCGATTTGCTTGGCGATGCGCTGGTGGAATTCGGGCGTGCCGTGGCCGCCACATCCGCGCCGCTCGTCTTCGCTCGCCGTCGGAGGCGCGAAGTTGGCGATCTTGTCGTCCCCTTGCTGGACGTGCTCGCCCACGATGCGTTCGAGTGCAGACCACACGTTCGTACGCGACGCGCGGCCCGGCGGAATGTCCTCGCGGGTGGATGCCGAGAGAACGAGAAGCAGGAACGCGTTCGGATAGTGATTGCGTACGTTCGTCACGAATCCGCGATACGCGCTCGTGAACTCGTCGAACGTCGGCGGTCCGTCGTCGACGGGGAGATGGATGGCGAAGTCGTTGCCGCCGATCTGCACGACCACGACGTCCGGGATCCAGGACCAATCCCACACGCTCGACGCGTCGAGCGGGTTCGTCCGCCCGAAGAGGATCGGCATCGTCTCGCGATCGGTGCTCGTGATGTTCCGCGCCATGCCCTTTCCGGAGTAGGCGGTACCAAACACTTCGGCGCCGAATCGTTCGCCCATCAGGGCTCCGAACGATTCGCGGAAGTTCTCGTAATGCGCGGCCCAATGGATGCCTGGGCAATTCGGCCCGACCGCTGCGCCCTCCACGCCGAAGGCCGCCACCTGCGAATCGCCGATGACCTCGAGCCGGCGGCTCGTCCGCGCACGCGGAGGCGGCGACAGCAGTGTGCCGTCGTGAAAGTCGTAGCCCACGAATCGCGTCACTCCGTTCTGCGCCTCGCTGCGCCTGTAGAGCTCCACGGTGTGTGCGTCGTCGGGCGAGAGGCCCTCTGCGAGAACGTAATCGTGTGAGCCGAGCTGGAGCACGAGCTTGGGCTGGAGGACGCCGTCGATGGCGACGTCCCATTCGCTGGGGCCGCCTTGCATCCAAGGCAGGGCGAGCTCCTCGAGCGTGACGCTGATGCGATCGGTGCCCGTGAACTGCGCGATCACGCGGCAACCCGGCCATGCGCACTTCGGTCCCGCGTCTTCGCGCGTATCGAAGCGGCCGACGAACTGAACCGCCGGTGCGGCCGTGCTCACTTGGTGCGGAGCGCCGCTTTCGTCCGAGGGGGGCGGGGACGCGCCTCCTCCATCATCGCCGTGCGAAGGACCGACACCGCCCGCATCGCTGGGCGCTGGCGAAGTGGGCTCCGAGCTCTCCTGCGAGTCCCCGGAGTGCCCGGTGCACGCGCTGCCTACGGACGTCGCGGTGAGAGCTCCCAGCATGCATCCGAGGGTCGAATGACGGAGAGAGTGCTTCATCGATGCGATAACCTAGGCGGTTCCGAGCTCTCTTCCAGGCGACGGATTTCCACGGCGAAAAGGTGGAGAGAGCGCCGCAGCGATCGACGGATCTCGCAGCCGTTCGCGAGGTCCGAACGATGCGACGCCTGGGGGCGGCGTTCCGGCCGAGGCCCTCGGCCCGCGGCTCGATGCGCGGTCGCGAAAGGCCCCACTCTCCGCGCACCGAGCTGGAGCATCGCGATTTCCTCGACGGCTGCCGTGCAGCGAGAGGCGTCGTCGTTCGCGTCGCGGTTGTTACTCCCAGGAGGAGTTTCGAGTGCCTTAAACCATGCGTGTGTCGTGGCAAGCCACGCTCGAAGGAGGTGCTCGCATGGTGGACATTCTGCACAAAGTCGGAGTCGAAGCTCCGTCGCCGGACCGGGTTTACGACGCGCTCAGCACGATCGACGGTCTCGCCGGCTGGTGGACGACCGACACACGCGGACGGAGCAGCGTCGACGGCGTGATCAAATTCACCTTCGACAGCGGTTTCGTCGACATGAAGGTGCTCGAGCTCCAGCCCGGCAAGCGCGTGCTATGGCTGGCCGTCGACGGACCCGAAGAATGGGTCGGCACGAAAATCAGCTTCGACCTGAAACAAGACGGCGACTACGCCACGGTCCTATTCAAGCATCAGGGATGGAGAGAGCCGACAGAGTTCATGCATCACTGCAGCACGAAGTGGGCGGCATTTCTCATGAGCCTGAAGTCGCTCGTCGAAACCGGTAAGGGCGCCCCTCATCCGAACGACATCCACGTGATCAACAGCAAGCACTGACGGGCTCGATCACGACGATGGAGGTGGATGATACGGCCGCGCGCGGCACGGCCGTATCACGCCCTTACTGGACCGAGAACTCGCTCGTCATGAAGCGCTCGAGCGCAACGCGCAGCGAGCGGTGGACGTCGAGCCCACTGAGGTCGACGCCCATGTGGACGACGGTCTGCGCAATGCTCGGGTTGACGCCCGTGAGCAGGCAGCGTGCGCCGAGGAGTCGAACGGACTTCGTCATGCGCAAGAAGTGATCGGCCGTTGCCGTGTCCATCACCTGGATGCCGGTGATGTCGATGATTGCGCAACGCGCCTTCTTGTCGACGATGGCGTTGAGCAGCTGCTCCGTCATCTCCGCGCTTCGCGTACTATCGAGGACGCCGACGACGGGCAGACATAGGACGCCCTTCCACAGCTCGATGATCGGCGTGGAGAGCTCCTTGATCGCCACGCGCTGCGTCTCGATCATCGCGAGCTTTTCCTCGAGCTCCTTTTGATAGGCGGAGCTGCGACCCTGTTCGACCTCGAGGGACTTCACCATCGAGTTGATCCCGTCGTAGAGGATCGCGATGGGGTCGCCTTCAGGAAGGTCGATTTCGAGCCGCCTCGTGTAATCGCCGAGGGCAACGTCGGCGACGAGAAGCAGCATGTCGGTGATACGCACGAGCATACGCTCGGTCAGATCCTCGGTCGGTTCGCTCATCGACAGTCTCCGTCCGTGACTACTGCCAGTAGCTGGCGAACCAGAGGTCGGCGGAGCTCGGCTTGCTGAGCGACCAGCCGTGGAGCTCCGAGCGGATGACGTTGATGCCCATCTGCTTCATCACGAAGCGGTGGTATCCGATGACGGTGGGAGCCAGGTGCTCGAGCGGCTCCGTGTCCTTGAAGCGGATGACGATGTGGTCGTCGAAGAGGTCGACTTCCATCGCTCCGACCGTCGAGTCGCGCGACCAGAGAGTTGGCACGCGCTTGGCGAAGATGCTCGGCGTGAGGACCTTCATCACGAGCTTCAGGAAGGTGCTCGACGACGCCATTCCCTGGTACTCGCCGCACTTCTCGAGGTGCTCGCGCGCCTTCGCCTCGTCGCCCTTGCCGAGCTTTGCCACGGCGTGGAAGATCTCGGACATCTGCGCCGCCGGTTGCCAGCTAGCCGCTGCTGCGCTCTCGAGCGTCTGCCTCAATGCGGGCGAGAGAGCGGCGATCGCTTGATCCCCGCCTTCTTGACGCAGGTATTCCCCGGCATGCGTAATGGCATAACCGCGTACACTCTTTTCGGTCATCGTTCGTTGGTCCTCGTGGGCGGGGGGACGTGTCCGTGGCGTACCAGGTAATCAAGATACGAAAGCGCCAGCCGCCGCGGCTCCGGTGCTGGTGCCACCCCCATTTCAGTCAGACCAGTGATCGCTTGCTCACAATCCCAACGGACTGGAGCGTAGTAATCCTCGAGCAGATAGCGTGACGTTCCGGGTTCGCGCTGCAGGTGGAAGGGCAGAAACGCCAGCATCGGGGTATCGATGCCTTTCCGCGCAGCGTCGAGAAGACCACTCATGGTGTCTTCGTACGAAACCGTCTCTACGGCATAGCCGTATTCCTTCACAAGCCCAATGAGCTCGAGCCAGAAGATCGGGCGCGAATTGGTAATATGTAGTGTGGCGCCGTGCGCACCCCGCCACCGCGACAAGCCCACGATCGCGCGCGCCGCGAAGTCCACCGGCGTGAGGCGAAGATCGATGTCCAGGTTGTCGGCGAAACCGAGCTGCATCATGCTGCGGATCGCGCTGTAGGTGTAGTCGTCGGGGTTGCAGTCTCCCGACTCGCTGTGGCCCGCGATGGCACCGAGGCGATAGATGGTGGCAGGAATGCCGCGCGCCATCGCTTCGGCGACCATGTGCTCGGCCACACACTTGCTCTGCATGTAGCCGTTCGGCAGCATCTCGAGCGGACCGGCAGGCGTGTTCTCGCGAACGACGCCAGCGTCCTTGTGGCGGAACGGATGGACGGTGGCAAGCGACGAGATGAAGTGGACCGGCTTGCGACGACCCTGTGAGGCAAGCCGCAGGATCTCGTGCGTGCCTCGTACGTTCGCCGGCTTCATCGCCGCGTAGCCGCGTACGTGATCGACCTTCGCGCCGTTGTGATAGATGGTGTCGATCGTCGACGCGAGATGGTCGAACGTGGCGTCGCCGAGTCCAAGCCGTTCGGCGGCGAGCTCGCCGAGCACCGGGAGCACGCGGGTGCTCAGCGCGTCGGTCGGCAAGGAATACGCGGCGAGGCTCTCGCGGAGACGGCGCATGGCATCCGCCGCGTCGCGTGCGCGAACGAGGCAATGGATCTTGGCCGTGGTCGTCGAGAGGAGCTCGTGGAGCAAGTACGCGCCGACGAAGCCTGTCGCGCCGGTGAGGAGGATCTGCGAGGGCTCGGAGCGGTCGCCGCCCGTGACCGAGCGCCCGGTGATCTCCGGTGCGAGGGCTGCCTCTTCGGCGAGAACGAGCTCCGGCGAGTAGCAGAGGTCTTCCGTCTGCGACGCACCGCGCCGGCCTTCGATGAGGGCGGCGAGTCGGGCGACCGTCGGGGCCTCGAAGACGATGTGCATCGGCAGCTCGAAACCGATGGCCTCGACGACGCGCAGCATCAGCGACGGGACCATGATCGAGTCGCCGCCGAGCTCGAAGAAGTCGTCGTGGATGCCGACGCTCGGGACCTTGAGGACCGCAGCCCAGATGCGTGCGAGATCGCGCTCGAGCGCATTGCGCGGCGGGTCCTTCACTTCTTCCGGCTCGGTGCGTTCGAGCGGGATGTTCGCGAGGGCTGCGCGATCGACCTTGCCGCTCGGGGCGAGCGGAAGCGCCTTCAGACAGACGATCTCCGCGGGCACCATGTAGTTCGGGAGCCGCGCGAGAAGCGCCGAGCGCAGCGTGGTCGGCAGCGCCTTTCCATCAGCGGCCTGCTCCTCCATCGAGGTCTTCGCGTTCGGCACCACGTACGCGACGAGCCGGCGACTGCCACCCGCGCCGTCGCTGCGCGCGATGACGGCCACGTCGGCCACGTCGGTATGTTCGCGGATGGCCGATTCGACTTCGCCGAGCTCGATGCGGAATCCGCGGATCTTCACCTGTGCGTCCGCGCGACCGAGGAACTCGAGGTTGCCGTCCGGTCGCCAGCGCACGAGGTCGCCCGAGCGGTACATCCGCGCCTCGGGCTCCTTGGGCTCGAACGCGTCCGTGTGGAAGCGCTCGGCGGTGAGATCGGGACGATTCAGATAGCCGCGCCCCACACCCGCGCCGCCGATATAGAGCTCACCGACCACACCGACCGGCACGAGGTTTCGGTTCTCGTCGAGGACGTGCACGCGCACGTTCGCCAGCGGTCGTCCGATCGGCGGCGTGCCGCCCGGCGTGCACACCGCGAGCGTCGCGCACACCGTGCATTCGGTCGGGCCGTAGGCATTGACGAAGCGGCGGCCTTTGCCGAAACGCTCGACGAGCTCGGCCGAGCAAGCTTCGCCCGCGACGATGAGGGTATCGACGCTCGAGAGGAGGTCGAGCGGGATGTCGGGCAGGATCGAGGGAATGAGGGTGATGAAGGAGATGAGCTGGCTCTGAATCAACCGACCGAGGTCAGGGCCGAGCGGCGCGCGTCCGGGCGGCAACAGGCAAAGCGTGGCGCCGACGGTCAGCGTCGTTGCGAGCTCCCAGATGCCGGCGTCGAAGCTGAGCGCGGAGAACTGAAGAACGCGCGCGTTCTCGGTCATTCCGAGCGCGATGCGCTGGGCCTCCGCGAGATGAACGAGGTTGCGATGCTCGGTCATCGCGCCCTTCGGCTGCCCGGTGGAGCCGGACGTGTAAATCACGTACGCGAGGTTCCGAGGTCCCGTCGTGTTCTCCGGAGCCGTCGCGGGCTTCTGCGCGATCGCGTCGGCGTCCGCATCGACTCGCACGACGTTCGGGATGCCCGAAAGGAGCCCCTCGAGATGAGCTTGCGTGACGAGCGTCTTCGGCGCCGCGTCGGACACCATGAACGCGAGACGCGACGCGGGATACGTCGGGTCGAGCGGAAGATACGCACCGCCGGCCTTGAGCACGCCGAGCAGCGCGACGATCAAGTCGGACGAGCGATCCATGCACACGGCGACGAGGACCTCGGGGCCGACGCCCATGTCGCGCAGGTGGTGGGCGAGCCGATTCGCACGCGCGTCGAGCTCGCCGTAGGTGAGGCTTTGGCCCGACGGCTCGGTGACGGCGATTCGGTCAGGAGCGCGCGAGGCCTGAGCTGCGAAGAGCTCGTGGAACGTGGGCGCAGTGGGGCTCGGCCCCGACGTGTGATTCCAGTCCGTGAGCTGGCGGAGATCCGCCGGCGTCAGCATGTCGAGCGCTTCGACCTCGCAGTCCGGTGTCTTGGTCGCGGCGGAGAGGAGCGCGACGAAGTGATGGAAGAGACGCTCGATCGTCGCGCCATCGAAGAGGTCCGACGCGTAGTCGATTCGGCCGAGGAGTGCCTCGGGGGTGTCCGCATAGCCGACGACGAGATCCAGGCCAGAGTGCGCAGCGGCATGGGATTGGCCGCCCGCCGGCTCCTGCGCGACTGCAAGCTGGACCAGGGGGTGATGGCCCGCTGCTCGCTCGACCCCGAGCGCTTCGACGATACGTTCGAACGGCGCGTCGTGCAGAGCCGCCTCGAGGCTTACCGCGCGTACGCGACGAAGAAGCTCGAGGAAACGCGGTCGGTCGCCGAGGTGGAGGCGCACGGGGAGCACGTTCCCGGCGCTCGTGGGGGTCGAGAGGCCGACAACCAGGTCGTCCTGCCGCGTGTAGCGGTGGAGGAGCGCCGCGAAGCCGGCGGTGAGGACCATCGAAAGCGTCGCCTCGTGCGCAACGCCGAGCGCGCGCAGAGCATCGGTCAGGGCAGTGTCGATGCGGAAGTCGTACGAGCCGCGGAGAGCGCTCTGAGTCGCCGGACGCGGATGCGCCACAGGGAGTGAAAGCAGCGGCGGCGCGCCTGTCAGCTGCTCTCTCCACCACGTTGCGAGCTCTGCGAGCGACCCCCCGGCGGAAGTCTCCGAGGTAGGGATACTCGCGTGCTCTCGTACGTTCGACTCGCTCATCGTTCCTCGTGCTCTTGGGAGATCGCGTGCGCGCCCTGTCAAAAATGACGGCGACGTGATGGCGCCAGGCCACCGGACGCTCCGGTGACCCGTTCCCCCCGAATTCGAAGAACTCTGCGACGGCCTTGGTGCCAATCGCGCTCGCATCCCGTCCGTCGCTCGCAAATTGCGCGGGCTCCGACAGTTCATTCATTCGTCGTGACGGCAGATGCTCCGCAAATGCGAAATTTGCGTCAAAAATCGCGATTCGGAATATCCAAGAAAGCAGCCCGTGCAGACTGCCGACGTGACAATCCAGTTTCTTTTCGCGATCCCCAGATCCTCTTGACGGAGGATGGATCGCGCGAATCCTGGAATTCTCAGATGCGGCAATTTGTCATAAGACGAGCGGGCGGTCGATAAAATTGATCGATCTCGAGGTGCAGCTCGCCGCCGAGTACGGACAACCTTGGATGGCTTTCGACCGATGACGATGGCGAGCCCGGGAAACTCGGGGGATGTTCCGGACGAGCTATATCGATCGGGACTATACCCACGATGGGCGATGCCAATCGTAGGTGAACGCGAAGCCGCGTGAGTCGTGCCGCCTGACACAGACGGCGAGCAGGTGGTCGTTCGTCGGAACGTGTTGCTCGAACTGCCAGTGGTCGCCGTGATCGTCCAGTCGCGGATCGAACTCGATGCGCGGAGAACGGCCATTTTCCAGGACGAACGCGAACTGATCGAGCGGTAGCGCGAGGCCCAGGCCGCGCGCCTTGATGTAGCTTTCCTTCAACGTCCAGTAGTCGAAGAATCTTCGCGAACGTTCGGTGACCGGCAGGCCGCGTAGCGAGGCGACCTCCGTGGGAGCGAAGAACCGATCGGCAGCATCGAGGGGGGCAAAACCCGTCTTGCGCTCGACGTCGACCCCCACGTCGACACGGCGGCACACGGCGCAGGCGACGAGCCCATGGGTATTGGACAGGTTGAATCGCAGCGTCGAAATCCCGGTGATTTCTGGTCTTCCGTATTTGCCAGTCGCGAACCGCCAGGCTTCCGGCGCGGTGGGCTCGTAATCCGAGAGAACCGTCCGGACGAGCCAGTGGGTTGCCAGGTAGATGGCTCGATCGCGCTCCAAGCGATAGCGCGCGAACCGCTCGAGCTCATCCGTCGAGAGGATGGCTAGCGCGCGCGCACGACACCCGTCGTCCGCCTGAAAATAGGCAGGATCGGCAAGATGAACGTGGACCTCGTGGTTCGAGAGGGCTCGCAAGCGACGAAACGTGGGGCGTTCTCGGCACCTCGACGAATCGTTCGGGGCCGGCCCTCATCGGCTTCGGTCGTCATATCCATTTAAATCGTCGCTCGAGCAACGCCCGCTTTTGTCATGTCGAGATACGTGTCGTCTCGAGGGCGCGATGGCAACGCCAGTCGAGCTCAGGCGCGTTGTGCCGAGCGTATAACGGTATCCTCCCTCAGTAGGATATGGGGCGTGTCATCCGGATTCGACCCGGCTCCGACAAAGGTATATCCTCCCCAAGTAGGATATGGGCGGCCATCGTTGTGATTGGCGCTTCCAGGGCGGCATATCCTCCCGCGGTAGGGTATGCGAATTCGGCGTCCGCTCGTGATGGCCCATCCCTCCTGGCTAGGATTGGCGGAGATACCTCGAGCGCTCCGTGACGGACGAAGCTCAGCCGGGGTACGCACGCGCGGTATCAGAGGATCTCCTCGATGACGTGGACGGGCCCATCCGGACCAATCTCGCCGACACCGACGGCGAGCAGGCGATTCAAGAAGGCATACTTGAGCGAGGCGGTCTCGAAGCGCGGGAGCGTGCGAAAGTAGTGATTGGCGTCGTCGCGGATGCCGGTGAAGGTCATGTCGATCAATGCTCCGTCGTCGGTCTGGAGCGTGACGTGCAGGTCGAGCCGCAGGACGCCGTCGGCGCCTTTGGTGACCCAGTCCGCACCGCCGGAGAGCACTTTGCCGCGCAGGCGCTCGCCCTCGAACGTGCCGTCGACGACGGGGAAGATCGAGAGCTGACCGGTGGGCGTGTCGCCGACGTTCAGCGTGGGTGAGGTCGAGAGACGAAGCTGCATGAGAGGACGGGAGTTCACGGTTGGATTCCTCGTTTGGGATACAGGCGGTACGGCCTGCGGCGTGCTCGACGCCGGCGTCCTCGCGCAGCCGCCGAGCGCGAGTGTGGCGATGGCTTTCAACGTGTCGCGACGAGAAGCGGCCATGCGCTTCAGAGGATCTCGTGGACCGTGTAGATCGGTCCGTCGGGCCGCCGGTCACCCGTGGCCACCGCGAGGAGGCGATTCAGGAAGGCGTACTTCGGTGCGCCAGTCGTGAATCTCGGCGTGGTCCGGAAGTAGTAGCTCGCTGGGTCGACTGTCTCGCCGCGCGCGAGGGCTGCCATGACCTCCGGCGGTCCATGGCGCAGACCGAACGACGTGAGCGTGATGAGCGCCCCATCGTCGGTCTCGAGCGTGACGTGGAGGTCCATCTCGAGGACGCCATCCGAGCGGAGACGCTGCCAATCCGTACTGCCGCCGGGAAGCACCTTGCCCCGCAGGCGCGGGCCTTCGAATCGACCTCCGGTGATCGGAGCCGTCCGTCGCGTGCCGGTGGGAACGGCGCCGATCGTTTGGATTGGAGCCACGCCCACCTGCAAGGTCATGAGCAGCCGCGAGTTCATGGCTTCAAGCTTGACCCGCGTGCCAGCCACCGTCGACGTCGATGACCTCGCCGGTGACGAACGGCGCCGATTCGAGGAATAGGACCGCATTGGCGATGTCTTCGATCGCTCCGATGCGACCCATCGGGTGTGTATGGGCGACGAAGTCGTGGCTCTCCGCTGCGTGTATCGGCGTGTCGATGAGCCTGCGGAACGCGCGTCGCGGACCGCACACTCTTCCGCGGCGCGGAAGAATGGCGAGCGGTCAGAGGGCGTACTTGGTGGCCAGCGACGTCTCGACGTCGACGGCTTCCGTGTCCGAGACGGTGCCTTGCACGACCACGATTTCGGCGATGGATCCGACGAGGAAGCGTGAGTAGACCGAGTTCGGTTCCTGCGCCCCGCCGAAGGCAAGCGGACGGTCCGTCGGAATCGGCGCGTAGGGCATCTCGGCGGAGGTCGAGGCGCCGTTGACGCGGATCTCGAGCTTCGCGCTTCCGTTGCTTCCGGCCGTGCGGCGAAGCGCGTAGACGCGGAACGCGCCGTCCGCCGTGTTCGCGGTCGTGGACGACATCACGATGCCGCTCGCATCGAGCGTGGCGCCGACGGCAGGATTGTCTTGCCGTCCGGCATAGAGCGCGTAGCCGCGGGACATGCTCGACCAACGCGAGAAGAAGAACCGGTCGTTCGGTCCGAGCGTGGAGTACGCGGCAACCACCGCGATGTAGAAGTCTTCGTTCACCCCGAAGTCCGGCGACTTGTCGCCGAGCACCCATGCGTCGTTGTCGAAGACAATCGCCGGAAGACCGTTCACCTGATCTTTTCCGAGCTGGATCGTGCCGCCGCCGGTTCCGGCGACGTGACCATTGGCCGCGTTGCCGGATTGATCGTTCCACGAGATGATGCTCACGCCGTCGCCGGCGGTGAAGGCCCCTTTCCCCGCATCCAGCCAGACGCGCAGCTTCGCGCCGAAGATGTCGAGCGGCGTGCGCCCGGCGTTCGGAACGTTGCCGTCGCCCGATGGGCCGTCCTTTTTGCCTCCGCCACCGTCGGACTTGGGGCCGCCCGGCGTGGTCCCATCGCCGTCATCGCCGCCCGCCGAGCCGTCTGCGCCTTGCAGGGAGCCGCCGTCCTTGAGCGACCGGTCGAAGTCCGCGCCGAGCAGTGCTTCACATCCTGCCGTCAGAAGCAGGAGCGCGAGGACGAAAGGAGGGCGGCGCACGCCTCATTTCTAGCACTCGGGCGAGAGCTCTTCCATATCGAGCACGCGCGGATGCCCTCACGCCGTCGTTCCTTTGGCGACGAGCAATCGGCGCAGGATGGCAACCGTCGTCTCCTCGTCGGCTCCGGCGGGAAGCTGCTTTCGCGCGAGGGAAACGCTGCGTCCGCGGCCCTTCTCGACGAAGAGACCGAGGGCTTCGCTCGGACCGACCTCGGGGCCGCGCAACTGGAAGCCGATCGTGAGGGGCGATCCGTCGTGCCGTGCGCGTGCAAGGACGTCGAGCGTTTCGCCGCGTCGGATTCGGATCGGCCCGACGAACTCGCAGCCCGCTGCCTCGACGAGGAAGCGGAGGTTCGACGACAGAATTCGCGAGAGATAGAATGCTCCCCAATAGAGCTCTTCGGGCGACTGATCGGCCGTGGCCGACGAATCGACCAGCGCCTGGGCGACGGCGATGATGGGCTCCTCGGAGAGGAGGAACGTCGGCCGATCGGCTTCGGGTGCGCGCGCCTTCGCTCTCCGCGGCTCCTCACCGTACGTGAGCCAGCACTGTAGCGAGAGGCGCGCGTCATGCACGTCCTTCGAATCGACACGCACCCGCGTGACGCGATGGAGCGTCTTGCTCGGAAAGACGACGAGCCGATTGTGGCGGAAGCGAACCGTGGTTTCTTCTCCGCCGTACGCGAGCACGAGGTCACCTCCGCGTACCTTCTCGGGGCGAGACGCAAGGAACACGATGGCCGTGAGGTTGACGCCCGCGCCCTCGTCTTCGTGGAAGTCGTAGTGGTCGCCGGTCATGTAGGCCGACACCTGGAGATGCGGCGCGCGGCAATTCGGAATGATCTGGAAGAGCGGCTCGCGCGCGTTTGCGAACGCCTCCAGCATCGGCGGCGACCAGAACCGATCGCGAAAGAGGCGCAGCGTCTTGGATGGATCGTGGATCCACACCGCCTTGTTCTTCCGCCGCTCGTTCTCGAAGAACACCGACTGGCCGTCGTGACCGACATCTCGAACGAGCCCCGGTTTCATCTTCCGCTCGAGGGAACGTACTTCTCGGAAGATCACCTCGAGTGCGGCCGGCGGAAAGAAGTCGTCCACCACGAGGTGAGCGCGCGGCCTGTCACGTTCGATCGGCATGGCCACCGTTCGCACATCGACCGGCGTGGTGCAACCGTGCGCGCGTCTGCAGGCGCCACGTTGATGCGCGCGTGGCGCTCAGTCGGTACAGGCGGAGGCCGCGGGGACCACGCACTTGCCGAGCTCGCAAACCGCGGGATAGAAGCAGCTCGGTCCGCCGCCGGTGACCCGGCAATCGTCACCTTCGGCGAGCGGCGGCACGCACTCGCCGTAGGCGTCGCACGTAGCGCCGGCCGCGCAGACGTCGGAGTACGGATTGCACCTGTTGCCGATGGCCACCACCTTCGCTGCCTCACACTGCATGAGGAGCGGATTGCAGACGACGCCGTTCACGTGATCGCAGAGATCGGGCGAGGAGGGGCTGTCAGCGCAGCGCGTGCCCGCCGGGTCCCCTTGCACGCATCGGCTCTTGTCGGGGTCGCAGACGAGCCCCTGCGCACAAGGGTCTCGCGGACTACAGTACGCGCCCTTCGCCGCCGGTTTCGTGCACGTACCGGCGCAGACGAGCCCGACCGCGCAAACGGCGTCGGCGCTGCACGCCGTGCCTTCTTTCGATGGCTCGTCGCAGGAACCGCACGCGCCGAACGAAGCCTTCTTGCAGAGGCCGGTGGCGCACTGTTCGTCGTGTGCACAGGTAGCGCCCTTCGCGAGGGTTCCCTCCAACGTGCAGCTCGCTGGGAGGGTGCGCGTCGAGAGATCGTCGCACGAGACGGAGGCGAAGGCCTTCGCGCAGGTATCGAGATCCGCAGGCTTCATCGCAACGCCCGGCTCCGTGAAGCGGTCGGTGCATCCGAGAGACTGACGCTCCTCGCACGTCTCCTCGTTGCCCCAGGCGTATTCGAAGAGGAAGTCACTGCAGCTCTTCAGCTTGGCACACCGCGCCTTTGCGTACGCTTTGCACGCCGCGTCGGGCGTCATGGCTGCAGCCGCTGCCTCTCCGGTCGGAGAGGTGGACGATCCGTCCTGGACGACGTTCGTGGTGCCACCGTCTGCTGCGACCTGCCCATCGCTGTCCGAACTCGCGCAGGCGGACACTCCGAACGCGATGGCGGTCGCGACGAATGCGAGGCCGACGAAGAGCACACCACACCGACCCGGTCGCGCTGCGCGCGCCGCTTCTCGAAGCATCATGGAAACCTCACGATTCAAGGGCCGAGCTCGAGCTCGTACGATCAGTGAGTGCGAGTGAGGCTGCTTCGTTTGGAGAAATAGTTCGCGGGGCGCGACGAATGTTCGACCGCGCCAAGATCACCCGCGTCTACAGCGCAACTCAGTTGCGCTGCTTCAATCATCAAACGGAGTTCGCGACAGAACTGTGCAAAGGACCGAGGATTTCGGGGCCCTCGCCCGTCGTGGGCCCCGAAATTCTCTGTCCGTGCAAGTGGTCGCCGCAGTAAACCCGGCTTAGCGGGTCAGTCGTTGCTGCCGCTCCGCCTCGGTCATGAGGTGCCCGGCCCACCAGATTTCGCCCGAGGCACAGGCTTCCGGGATTGGCTCCGTGACATTCGTTGGCGTTTCGGCGCGCGCGCCGCTCGCTGGCGGAACCCGGTTGTCGCCACCTCCGCCCATCGCGATCTCGTCTCCGACATAGGCGGTGTTGCCGCTGTAGCCGTCCGTGATCTTGATCCGGCCGTCGCTGGTGCGCTCGATGCGGCTGTCATGGTGCCAGATGACGAACGCCCCGTTCTCGCCGCCGACGCGGAGGCACCCGTTCCCGTCGATGACCAATCGACCTTGAGCCAGCGCCTCGAGCTCCCGATCGCTTCGCACGTTCTTCCGCACGAAGACAGGCAATGCCTCCGAATGCGTCGTTGGTGACTGGGCGTGTGCAGAGCCGGCTCCTTCGCGCATCGCTCCAGTGTCTTGCGAGCATGCAGCGATTCCGATCGCGCCGAGGAGGAAGAAAAGCTTGGAAGACATGTGCTCATCGTACTTCGACGGCCACCCCTGCGACCAGAGGCCACGCGCTTCCCGCCGCCGCGACGAAGCTCGACCGATCGCTGCACGAGGAGTTCGACGCTGTTCGGATATGCAGAGATCGGCAAACACCGATGGATCGGTGCTGCGATTTTCAACGTTGTCTGCCTATCCGAACGGCATGACGCCTAACGGGCGATCGTTCGTTCGAGGGCCCGCGTGCGCACGACTCCGTCCGCTGCGAAGATCCCGAGAGCCGACCAGACGAGGAGAAAGCCAATCCAGCGCGACGGAGGCATGGCCTCGTGGAACGCAAGTACACCGCACAGGAATTGCAGCGTCGGCGAGATGTACTGGAGCGGGCCGAGCATGCTGAGCGGCATCCGGTTGGCGGAGCCCGCGAAGAGCAAGAGGGGCACGGCCGTCACGATGCCCGACGACACGAGCAGCGCGGTCGTGGTCCAAGAACCGTGGCCGAACACGCCCGTGCCGTTGGCCTCGAGCGACGCGAGATAGCCGACGGCGGGAGCGAACAAGAGCGCGGTCTCGACGGCGAGCCCTTCGACGGCGCCGACGCCCGCGCGCTTCTTCAGCAGGCCGTAGCCGCCGAACGTGAGCGCGAGCACGATCGCGATCCAAGGCGGCTGACCGTAGTCGATCGTCAAGATGGCGACGGCGAGTCCGGCGAGGCCAATCGCGATCCACTGCGGGCGCCGCAGGTGCTCGCGCAGCACGACGACGCCGAGCAGCATCGTCACCAAGGGGTTGATGAAGTAGCCGAGCGACGTCTCGAGGACGTGGCCGTGATTGACGGCCCAGATGTAAACGCCCCAGTTGAGCGCGATGAAGCACGAGGCGGCCGCGAGCGTGCGGATGCGTCCTTTGTCGAGGCTGCGCAGCTTCGCGAGCCCACCCGAACGCACGAGAAGGAACCCGACGAAGAGCAGCGACCAAGTGATCCGGTGCGCGAGGATCTCGATGGCCTTCGCGGGACGCAGCAAGGGCCAATAGAGCGGAAAGATCCCCCAGAGAACGTAGGCACTGACGCCCATCAGGACGCCCCGTCGCTGCTCGGACACACGCGCACTCTACACGTACGGAGGAAATGTGCCGCCGTATCGCACGTGGCTGGCGTGTCCGGCGCTCGACGGCCGAGCTTGTCGCCGTCAGGAAGGCTTCGCGTCCACCTTCCGGTCGAGGAAGTCGCGTATGAGCGGGATCATCTCGTCCGCCCTGTCCTCGAGCGCGAAGTGTCCCGAGTCGATCAGGTGGAACTCGACGTCAGGCAGGTCACGCTTGAAGGCGAAGGCGCCGTCTGCCGGGAAGATCGAGTCGTTCTTGCCCCAGACGATGATCGCCGGTGGATGGTACTTGCGGAAGTACGCCTGGATGGCCGGATAGATCGGCAGGTTCGTGCGGTAGTCGTAAAGGAGATCGAGCTGGATGTCCGCGTTGCCCGGGCGGTCGAGGAGCGCTTGATCGTGAATCCAGTTGTCGGGGGCGATGCGGCTCGGGTCGGAGACGCCGTCCGTGTACTGGAACTTCGTGATCTCCGGGCTCACGAGTTTGGAGAGTGCGCGGCGACGCTCGCTCGAGCCGTCGGCCCAGTAGGCCTTGAGCGGCTCCCAGAACTCTTTGAGACCTTCCTCGTAGGCATTGCCGTTCTGGACGATGAGGCCGGTGATGCGCTCTGGATGCTTCAGTGCGAGCCGCCAGCCGACGGGCGCTCCGTAATCCATCACGTACATCGCGTAGCGCTTGACCCCGAGCTGATCGAGCAGCCCATCGATCAAGTTCGCGAAGTGGTCGAACGTGTACGCGAACTGGTCTCGCTCGGGCATGTCGCTCTGCCCGTAGCCGGGGTAGTCGGGCGCGATCACCCGGTAGCGGTCCGCGAGGGCGGGGATCAGATTGCGGAACATATGAGATGACGTCGGAAAGCCGTGCAGGAGGACGACGGTCGGGCCGTCGATCGGTCCGGCTTCGCGGTAGAAGATCGTCACGCCCTCGACGGTGGCCGTGCGGTAGTGCGTGACCCGAGCCGAGGTCGAGCCGCGCGTCGAGATGGGACCGGCGGAAACGCTCATGGCATTTCTCCTTGTTCTCGATGGTCGATGTGGAACGCCAACGAAGCATCGCCGTGGCCTAAAACCAGGGAGCTGCGCGACATGCCGCAATGCAACGGAGGTGCCGATGCCAACCTCCCATCGCACATTCGGCGCCGAACGCTCGGGCAGAAAGCACGACCGTCCGGGCTTTTGGGGTGGGCCGTCACAAAATTGTCGTCGGCCATCAAAACCTAGAGCGGTAGCGATCATACGGCTCATGTGAACGTGCCTTCGTCGGCTCTGCACATGAGGCCTCGCTGGCCGATGATGGTTGCGGGGAAGCCCTCAGCTCATCGGCGCCGGGCGAGGCGGTCATCCTCGCGCTTCGCCCACGGCTTCTCGGAATCGACCAGCTCGTCCACGCAGACGCGTTCGTAGGTGCCTTGCCCGAAGCGTAACGTTTTGGCGAGCGCGCGCCGTGCGAATGCCCGCTGACACCGAGTTTCCCCTCACGCCTTGATTCATCGACTCCGGAGGAACGAAGTCCACATGCTTCGACAATTCGCACGGCGCGGCGTGCCGATCGCCATCGTCACGTGCGCGCTGCTCGCTTCCGTTTTTGCGGGCTGCGCGGACGCGGTCATCGTCGCCGAAGGACCCGATCGGGCCGACGCCTCCTCCGACGCGCCCACGACGTCGACGTTCACCCCGCCGCCTTCGACCGAGGATGGCGGCGACGCGAGCATGACCCCGGACGTGCCCAAGTTGCCGCCGATGTGCATCGAGACCGAGTGCCCGGAGCCTTGGGCCACCTGCGGTGCGAGCTACAAGTGCGGGATCAACCTTTCGAACGACAACAGCAACTGCGGAGCGTGTGGCGTAGCGTGCCCCGCCTCGGTTGCGGCGCTGCACGTCGGCTCGTACTGCGCGAGCGGCTCGTGCCAGTACGACTGCTCACCGCCCTCTATCGACGGCACAGCGGTCTACAAGAACTGTGACGGCCTCATCGAGAACGGGTGTGAGGTCAACATCCAGGGCGACACGAACAACTGCGGTGCCTGCGGGAACAAGTGTGCGCAAGGCGAGCACTGCATCATGGGCCAGTGCGGTTGCCCCACGGGGATGACGGACTGCAATGGCAAGTGCATCGACCTGACGAGCGACACGGGCAACTGCGGTGCCTGCGGAAACGTTTGCTCGACGACGATTGCACCCGATGGCGGCACGTTGCCTCCAGCGCCGACGAACATGCAGTACGTCTGCGCGAACAGTCAGTGCGGAGTCCTCACGTGCAAGTCGACGTACCGGGATTGCGATCACGATCAGTCGAACGGCTGCGAGGTCAACACGGGGTCGGACCCGAACAACTGCGCGGTCTGCGGGAACGTCTGCGCGCCGGGCAAGATCTGCGCAGCGCAGGGCTCCCCAGGCACCTCGGGCATCCCGCGATGCTTGTGCGAATCGGGAACGCTCTGCGGCGGTCCGGGCACCGGAACGAACTACGCTTGCGTCGACCTTCAGACCGACATCAACAACTGCGGCTCGTGCCTCAACAAGTGTCCGGGCCAGAACATCCCGAACACGCGCCCGACGTGCGATCAGGGCGTTTGCGGGCTCGAGTGCGTCGACGGCTTCGGTGATTGCGATGGCATTCCCACGAATGGCTGCGAGACGAAGCTCACCGTCGACGGTTCGAACTGCGGAGCGTGTGGCAACAAGTGTGATCTCGGCGCGGGCCAGCCGTGCATCGAGGGCAAGTGCGCGATGACCGATTGCGACGCGGGAGAGACCCATTGAACCCGGTCATGAAGAAGCACCGTTCTTGGCTTGGTTGGGGCTGCCTCGCGGCACTGGCCACCACTGGAATTCTCGGCGCGGCCTCCGGTTGCGCTGACTCCGAGGCATCGACTGTCTTCGAAGAGGACGCAGCCATCGTGCCGCCGACTCCGCAGCCCGATGCGAGCACGACGACCGACGTCGTCGATGCAGCCAAGACCGACGCCACCGACTGCGACGCCTCGGACGAGCACTGCAATCAGGCGGTCGTCACGTGCGCAGATACGGATTGGTGTCCGAAGGACTCCGGCGTCGAGGCGCTCTACTCGCTCACGGCGATCTGGGGAAGCAGTGCGTCCGACATTTGGGCCGTCGGATCGGCGGGGACAGTGCTGCACTACGACGGCAACGCCTGGACTCTCGACACACCGTTCACGCCCAGCACGCTCCGCGCCATTGCGGGAACGAGTGCGACGAACCTTTGGGCGGTGACCACAATCGACGGCATCTTCCACCGCACCCTCGACGACGCAGGCGTGCCGACCTGGCAGAAGGCCCCCCCGGCGATCACGGGCACCCTCGCCATCACGTCGCCGCTTCGTGGCGCGTGGGCGTCGGGAAACGACGTCGTCGTGGTGGGTGACCTCGTCACGGTCCGGCCGTCAGGATTCGGAAAGCCGTCGTCTTACTATCAGGAGTGGCAGACCACGAGTGCCGGCTCGGCCTGGGTTTCGTTGCCCGGCGCCGACACCTTGAGCATGTACGGCATCTGGGGGCCCGACCTGAGTCAGCTTTGGGTCGTCGGCAATTCCACCTCGCGTGGAGGGGTTGCCTATCGCCGCAACCTCGTCGACGGCGGAGTCTACGCCGGTGACGCAGGCGATGCGGGACTTCCCGGCTGGACCGAGACCGACCTGCAGACTGCTCAACCTCTCGCCGCCGTCTGGGGCAGCGGCTCCGCCGACGTTTGGGCCGTGGGTCGATTCGGTACGATTCGCCACTTCGACGGAACGGGATGGCAGATCGTCGAATCGCCGACAACCGATGATTTGAATGCGGTCTGGGGAACTGGCCCGCGCGACGTTTGGGTGGCAGGCGATTACGGCACGATTCTCCATTTCGACGGAACGAGCTGGCAGCCGACATCGACGGCTTGGCCGCTGGGTCAGAAGCCCCACCTTTACGGCATTTGGGGGAGCGGCGCGAACGACGTTTGGGCGGTTGGTCAGGGAGGCACTCTCGTGCACTTTGCAGGTAAGTTCGCGGACGCGGGAGGTGCACAGTGAAGCTCAGCCTCCGAAACGCCTCGATCGCGACGACGATCGCGTGGGCACTCGCGCAGGGGGTCATCGCATGCGCCGACGCCGATTCGACGGAACCGACCTCCGAAACGAGTGAGAAAGATGCCTCGTCGGAGACGCCTTCGACGACCCTTCCATCATCGGATGCGACCACGTCGAACGATGCGGCCGACGCCGCGGCCGACGCTCCTGCCGATGGCGACGCCGACATCGATGCAGGCAATCCGATGTGCACCACCGAGGGATGGTGCACGACCGATGCGCCCGTCTCGGAGTGGATGAACGGCGTCTACAATGCCGGCGACGGAACAGCGTGGGCCGTGAGCGAACAGGGCAACGTGCTTCGCTTCGATGGTCATCACTGGGCGATCCACACCGCTCTCACGGTCGGGGCTCCCTTGCCGGCCATCATCGGTCGTGGTCCGACGGACGTGTGGACCGGCAACAACAAGGGGCTGTGGCACAGCGAGGTCGTGGCCGACGCAGGACCCGGTGACGGGGGCGACGCGGGCGCTTCGAACGTCGTCTGGACGCCTTTCTCGCTCAGCGAGCCGATCAACATCATGGCCATGTGGGCCAGCCCGGCGGGAGATCTCTATCTGGCAGGCACGACGACGGTTGCGCCGGTCGGCAAGACGCGCGTCTTTTCGATGGCTGCCGGCACCAATACCTGGGTCGTCGATCCGCTCATCTCGGCTCGCACCGATCTCAACGAACCGACCGGTGGCGTGGTGTCGAGCAATGGCGACGTCTGGATGATGGTCATGGCCACTGGGGCGACCTCGGCCGCAAACCGCATCGTCCACCGTCGAAGTCAGCCTTCCGTCATGTGGATTGACGAGGCGCCCGTGTTCGACAAGCTGCCCAATGCGTCGTTTTGGGGTATCGGCATTGCGGGCGACAAGATCTTCATTAGTACCAAAACGAATTACAGCAACGCCTGCTACTACGTCGGCACCGACAACGGGCCGGTCGACGATGCGGGCGTGCCGACGATGACGTGGACCCGAGGAACGTGGCTCGACCCTACCATGTCCGACAACTCGGCCCGGACGGGCGTTTGGGGGGCGGCGGCGAACGACGTCTGGACGGCCGGTGAGAACGGACAAATCAACCATTTCGACGGAACGAAATGGCGAATTGCCCATACGTCGATCGACGGCAAACCGATTGTCGTGAATCTCACGGGGATGCACGCCATCAGCAACGACGACATCTGGGTCGTCGGCGGGACGACGAGCCCATTCGGGATGACCGGCCAGGGGATTGCTCTCCACAAGCTCTCGCCCGCAGTCGCGGGAGGAACCAAGTGATGCGTCGCCTTCCGATTCTCTTCACCGGTGCCCTCCTCGCGTCCGGAGTCCTTTTCGTCGTTGCGTGCAGCGATTCGAGCGATGGGCCTTCGGCGCACGCCTTCGACGAAGACAGCGGAGCCTCGGACGACTCGAGCGTTGCCAATCTTCCGCCGCCCTCCCACGATCCTGTCGACAGCGGCGCCGACGTGACCACGACACCGGATGCTTCGAAGGACGCGGCTCCGCCGAACTACGACGCTTCCGACGAAGCGGTGGCTTGCGTCGACGGTGCGCCTTGCGCGGTCAAACTCGCGGCGGGTGAACGGCACGTGTGCGCGCTCATCAACGACGGCACCGTCCGCTGCTGGGGTGACAACACGAAGGGGGCGGTCGGCATGCCCATCGTGGATGCGGGCACCGATCCGGATGCAGCACCGCCCGTCGTCGATGCGGGTGTGACCTCCGGCATCGCGCCGCGAACGGTCGCGAACATCACGAATGCCACGCAGCTCTCGGCAGCGGACGACAATACCTGCGTTCGCCTCGCCGACGGCACGGTCCAGTGTTGGGGCAAGAACGACACGGGACAGCTCGGGCTCCAGATCTCGCCGCCGAAGACGGACAGCACCGCCCACCCGGCGGCGAACGTCGTTCCGCTCACCGGTGCGGCCACGCGCGTCGACGTCGGACACGGTGCGGTTTGCGCCGTGATGGATAGTGGTGAGCTCTGGTGCTGGGGGCAGAATGCCCAAGGCCAGATGCTGCGCCGAGGGGCTCCGACCATTGCCGGTCCAGGCGGGGCCACACTCGGAGGACTCGACGTGCGCGAGGCCGTCGCGAGCAACACCACGATCTACGCGAAGGCCACTGACGGCGCGCTTTACAGCTGGGGCCTCGTCTCTGGCCGCATCACGTCCTATCTCCTCGATCCGGTGCCGCGAGCGATGGATCCATTCTCGAGCGTCGTCGACTTCGCGGTGAGCTCTGCCCAGGTCGACAGCGCCAGTGGCAAGGGCCGATTCCACACGTGTGCCATCGCGGAGGGGCAGGTGTATTGCTGGGGAGTGAAGATCGCGGGCGACATGCCTGCGCTCTGCTCGGGAACTCCGAACGACAGCGTTGTTCCGGTACTCGCGCCCGTCGCTCCGGCCGAAACAGAAAAGACGGCATACCCGCAACAGCTCGCAGTCGCCCGCTACAACACCTGCGTTCGCCTTACCGACGGCACGATTCAGTGTTGCGGTGACGATTCGCTCGGCCAGATGGGGGCAGGCACCCCGGCGCCGAACCCCGCGGTGCTGAACTTCACGAAGGCGTCGGCGCTGCAGGGATACGCGGTCCAGGTCGTGACGTCGCAGTTCGCGGTGTGTGCGCTGCTCAAGAACGGCAGCGTCAGCTGCTGGGGCGGCAACAAGTATGGCGAGCTTGGCCAGGGCACGGTCGACAGCAAGCCCCACGCCACGCCCGTGAAGGTCTTCTAGGAAGGATGTTCTCGGAGATGAGAAGCATGCGTCGCGGTATCTTCACGCTCTCGAGCGTCCTCCTTGGTTGCGCAAGCTTGATGGCCGCTGTTCCGGCCTGCTCGAGCAGCAGCAACGGATTCGGCGTCGACACATCCACGCCCGGCTTCGTCGACCCCGATGGTGGAGACGTCGACGTTTCCTCGCCGGTCGGAAACTGTCCCGGCAATCACTGCTCGCGCGATCTGAAGCAGGTGCTCACGGGCTGTGAGGGCCAAGAGCAGGTCATCAAGCAGTGCGGAGACAACGAAGCATGCGGTGACGCTGCCTGCCTGCCTGCCTGCGAGGCGGCCAAGCTCTCCAAAGGCTCGCTCGGTTGTGACTTCTGGACGATCCCGCCGGAGGACTACGAGTGGAACATGGGCCAGTGCTTCGCGGCGATGATCGCGAACACCTGGAGCCTTCCGATCAACGTCACCGCCGAGCTCGGCACGGAGACGATCGACCTCTCGCAGTCGATTTACACCGCGACGAAGGCTGGTCCCAAGGTCACGTACACCAAGCTCGAAGGACCACTTCCTCCGGGCGAAGTCGGCCTCGTGTTTCTCTCGCAATCGACGGTCATGCCGCCGAGCCCGACCAAGTTCGTGAAGTGTCCGTTCGGCGTTACGCCGGCGGTGAACGTCGACCCGATGAAGCATGGGACGACGATCACGCAGGCGTTCCACCTCAAGACGGACGCGCCGGTCAGCGCCTACTCGATCTTCCCCTATGGCGGAGCGGAGAGCTACACGCCCACGGCGACCCTCCTGCTTCCGAGCTCGTCGTGGGGAACGAACTACCTCGCCATCAACACGTCTCGGGTCATGATCCAGGGCGGTCAAGCGCCGTTCGGTATGCGCACGCTCCAGATCGTCGCAAATGAGGACGAGACGGAGGTGAAGATGCGCCCGGGCATCGACATCACAGGGTCGCCGACGGTGGCTCCGGCCCCGAAGAACTCCGTCGGGACTTGGACGCTCTCCAAGGGCCAGGTGCTCCAGTTCAGTCAGACGGCGGAACTCACGGGAAGCCCCATCGAGACCAACAAGCCCGTGGGCGTCTTCGGTGGCTCCGAGCAGACCTATATCCCCTCGAACTTCCAGGCCGCGGACATGACCCAGCAGCAGATCGCTCCGATCTCTGCCTGGGGCAGCGAATACGCGCTCGTTCCGTATCGCCCGCGCATCGAGATTGCGAACGCGCGCGAGAAGGTTCCGTTCACGCTCGTGGGAGCGGCAGACGGCACGACGCTGACGTACGACCCCGCACGCCCGTATGGAGCGCCCGAGACGCTGCAGGCCGGGCAGTCCGTGACCTTCCTGACCGATCAGATCGTGTCGGTGCGCAGTCAGGGCTCGGACCACCCGTTCCACGCGGCCGTGTACATGACCGGCTCGACCTTCGTCAGCACGGCGGTCGCCACCTTCGGTGATCCCGACTTCGTGACGATGGTCCCGTCCGATCAGTATCTCGATCACTACGTCTTCTTCGCCGACTTCACCTACCGCGAGACGTCGATCACGGTCGTCCGTCGCAAGACGGCGAGTGGCTTCGCGCCGGTCAACCTCGACTGCGCGGGTGAGCTCTCCGATTGGCAGCCTCTCGGCAACGATGGCAAATACGAGTTCGCCTGGGTGCGCCTCGTGTCGGGCCATCTCCCGCAGACCTTCCCTGGCGGCTCTTGCAACGACGGTCGCCACGAAATCAGGAGCGACGGCCCGTTCTCCATCACGGTGTGGGGCATCGACAAGGACGCCAGCTACGGCTACCCCGGGGGCGCGGGGCTCCGCCCGATCACGATCGTGAAGGCGCCGGTCAACTGACGCACCCGAGAGCGCACGCGAACGCGACGTGCGCTCTCAGTCGACCGGCGGCATGTTGATGGAGTTTGCCACGTTCGTCATCGCAACCTCCGCTGCGGAGGTCGTGATGAACCCCGAGCGAGGCCGATCGAAGTCCATGGCCACTCCGAAGACCAGGCTGATCAAGACCGACACGACGACCCAGGCCGTCCGCGATCCACTGCCGTTCAGCCCGGAGGAATACCCGAGTAGCACGGCCCATGCGATGCACGACAGCGCGATCACGACGCTCACGATGATCGGTACCTGGATTCGCAATGAAGCCCGACGATCGGAGTCGAGATCGATGACCGAATTGAGCGCCGTCATCAGGGCCGTGTGAGGAGGATCGGGAGACTGCCGTACGGCGCCAGCGACGATCGTCCATAGCTGGTGCTGCAAGTGCTCCCCCTCGTCGAGCTTGCGACGGAGCTCGTCTGTGTTCCTCGCCCCGGACTTGTAGACGGCATACGTTTCGATACGGAGCGCCACGTACTGCCGAAACTTTTCGCGGCAGCTTCGGCGGTCGTCCTCGGCGAGGACGGAGCATCGTAGATAGGCGGTTCCAATCGCGTCGGCCTCTCGCACGAGCATCTCCTGGCGAGCGTCGAAGCGGCTCTGCGCAATGCTGAAGTTGAACGCGAGGAGGAGGCCGAGGAGACCGGATGCCATCGTCTCGAGCGGACCTAGCTCGAGCTGCTTCGGTTGTCGCGTGGCGGTACGCCTTCCGAGCGCGTTTGATGCGAACAGCGCGAGCAGGAGGGCGCACACGAGCATGAGCGCGATGAGGGCCGTCGGGAGTTCGTGCAGCGGATTTTCCGCCATGAGGCGGAGCGATGCAAACCGCTCGCCTCAGCGTTGGGCGCGACCTGGTTGCGTATGAGATGCGGCGGCGGCGGCGCCGGCAGCGGAGCGCGTCGCCGAGCTACCGGGCTCGGCCCTCCGCCTTCGCACGATCGAGCCGTGCATCGGAAAGACGCGGATGTCGAAGCCGGGGCGGCCGGCGCATGACGATCGTGTGAACTCCTCTGCTCTTTGAGGACGGTGCCGGCCGCGGACGCCGTCGCGACCGCTCGGTAGTAGCTAGCGGCTGCGCGCGACTCATCGAACCGAATGAAGAAACATTAACGTCCTCTTCACGTGGAAGGGGGGCGTGGATCGGTATCGTGCCCGATCTTGCGGAGTCTCGTTTTCGAGCCCGCTCCGTCGAGCAGACCCTTGGATGGGTCGTGGTTGACGGTCATCGCGTCATCGCGTCAGGAGCTCGCCCATGAGATCGCGTCGTCACGTTTCGTCGCTCATCCTTCTCGCGTCGATTTGCGCTTGCAGCAGCAGCAACGACGCGTCCCCCACCGGCGCGGGGCGACCGGAAACGGCCTCGATGGTCGAGCAGCTCCCGGCGGGAGCGGATTGCCCTCGCGGTGGCGCGCGCGTTTCGTCCGGCATCGACGCCAACGGCAACGGCGTTCTGGACCCGACGGAGGTGACCCAAACCGCGAACGTGTGCAACGGTGCGGACGGCACGGCCAGCCTGCTCGTGACCGAGAAGGAGCCGGCGGGGACGAACTGCGTGTCGGGTGGCACGAAGATCAGCGCCGGTCGCGACGACGGCAAGAACGGCGGCATTGCCAACGACGGAGTTCTCCAGCCCGGCGAAGTCGACAAGGTCAGCTACGTGTGCAACGGCGCCGACTCGACCGCGCTGGCCACGCTCGTGAAGGTTACCGCCGTGGCCTCGGGAGCGGCGTGTGCGTCCGGCGGCCAGCGCATCGACACGGGCGTCGATGACGGCGCGAACGGCGGTATTGCAGCGAACGGAGTTCTCGAGGACGGCGAGATCGATTCGACGTCGTACGTCTGCAATGGCGAAGCCGGTACGGCAGGCGCACCCGGGGCCACGTCGCTCGTGAACGTGTTCGTCGAGCCGGCGGGCACGCACTGCGCGGCCGGTGGAAGCTTGCTGAAAACCGGGCTCGATGACGGCGCCGGCGGCGGCACGGCCAACAACGGACTCCTCGAGACGGGCGAGGTCAAGAGCTCGAGCTACGTGTGCAATGGCGTCGACGGCGCCGACGCGTTCCCCAATCTCGTGCGTATGGTCAACGAGCCGGCCGGGGCGCACTGCACGACCGGCGGCCAGGTCATCCAGTCAGGCCTCGACGATGGAAAGCCGTCGGGTACGGCGAACGACGGCGTACTCAGCGCCGGAGAGGTCGATTCGTCAGCCTACGTGTGCAACGGCACGAACGGCACGAACGGCACGAACGGCACCAATGGCTACAACACGCTCGTGACGACGTCGACGGAGCCGACGGGCGCCAACTGCACGACCGGCGGCGTGCGCGTGCAGACGGGCCTCGATGACGGATCCCCGACGGGGACGGCGCGCGACGGCATTCTCCAAGCCGGCGAGGTCGACAGCGTTGCGTTCGTTTGCAACGGCGCGACGGGCGCGACCGGCGCGACGGGCGCAGCCGGCTCGAACGGGACGAACGGCTTCAACAGCCTCGTCAAGACGACCGTCGAGGCGGCGGGTGGGAACTGCGCGACGGGCGGGACGCGGATCGACACGGGCCTCGATGACGGCGCGCCCTCGGGCACGGCGCGCAACGGTATCCTCGAGGACGGCGAGATCGATTCGACGCGTTACGCCTGCAACGGCGCCACGGGTCCCGTGGGACCTGCGGGAGCGACCGGCGCGACCGGATCCACGGGCGCAGCGGGCGCGGCCGGCTTCAACAGCCTCGTGAAGACGACGGCCGAGCCGGCCGGAGCGAACTGCGCGACGGGCGGAACAATGGTCGAATCGGGGCTCGACGACGGCTCGCCCTCGGGCACGGCGCGCAACGGTGTCCTCGAGGCAGGAGAGATTGACTCCACCCGGTACGTCTGCAACGGAGCGCAAGGGCCTAGCGCGGGCGGCATCGGTACGCTGAAGGACTCGGCGGGCACCGTCCTCGGCACCGTCACGAATGCGACCTCGACGACGCTCCAGGTCAAGAGCTCGACAGGCTACTTCTACAACATCCTCTGGACGGGCCTCTTCGCGCAGTCCCAGCTCTACTACACGAATGCCAATTGCTCGGGCACGACGTGGCTCAACGCGGGAACCACGGACAAGCGTTACTGGAATCAGAAGTTCGTCGTCTACGAAGGTGCGAATGGGAATCTCGACGTCGTGAGCAACCCGGACGCCAATGGCAATGCCACGAACGTGAGCCTCTCGGCCGGCGCGATCTGGAATGCTTCTACCGGCTGCTCGGCCGGCGCTCAGACGAACGGAGGCTTTCTCCTCCAGACCTCGACGCGTACGACGCTCGGTATTCCGGCGACGATCACGCCTCCGCTCAGCATCAACTGATCGCTGCCGAATCGAACGCGAAGCCGCGAGTCGTGCGAGTCCCGCGCGAACTCGCGGTTTCTTTGTATTCGAGAATGCCCAATTTCGCTTAGAGAAACACGTTCAGCAGCACGACGTTCACGATCAGCACGACGAGCGCCGTGGGAAGTTGGGCGCGGATGACGGCGTTCTTGTCGCGCAGCTCGAGGAGGGCGGCGGGGACGATGTTGAAGTTGGCGGCCATCGGCGTCATTAGCGTGCCGCAATAGCCGGAGAACATGCCGATGGCGGCCATGACGGCCGGGTTGCCGTGGAAGGTTCCCACGAGGATCGGCACGCCGACGCCGCCGGTCATCACGGGGAAGGCCGCGAAGCCGTTACCCATGATGATGGCGAAGAGGGCCATGCCCACGCAGTAGACGGTGATCGCGATCAACCGGGAGTCCATGCCCACGTACGTGGTGAGCAGGTGACCCACGGCTTTGCCCACGCCCGCATCGGCGAAGACGAGTCCGAGCGTGGCGAGCAACTGCGGAAGCACGAGCGTCCAACCGAGCGAATCGGTCAATCGTCGTGACTCGCGCAGGGCTTGGACGAAGGTGTCTTTCGTCAGCACGCAGGCGACGCCCAAGGCGATCATGCATCCGAGTCCGAGCGAGACGAAGGTCACGTTCTTCGGATCGATCAGCGGCAGACCGGCGATGGTCACGTTCTTCAAGAAGAGTGTGCCGAGGACGCTGCTCAGGGGAATCAAGAGCGCTGGAACGAAGAGGCGGTGGCCAAGGCGTTTGGCGCTCGCGCGCCGTTGGCTCTCGGGCAGCTCTTCGTGCTTGCTCGAGCGAACCCCGCCAAAGCCGGCGAGAAGCGCCATCACGATGACGCCTGCGCCGATCACGGGGGCGGGGAGTCGATCGCCGACGAGGAAGACCATCGCGTAGAGCAACCAGAACGAGCCGCTCGTGAAGCGGCGCGGGTGCTTCGGGTCCACGAGCGTCAGCACGCCGGTGATCGCGAGAAGGCTGCCGGCGAGCCAATAGAGGTAGTCGATCTTCAGAATCACGATGCGCTCGTCTCGGGCCTTTTCTTGCTCTCGCGCGCGAGCCATCCGTCGAGGCGCACGAGGCGAATGGCGTGGACCAAGTAGGCGCATGCCGCCGTGGGAATGCCCCAGACGGCGATGCGCATCGGTTCGACGTCGACGTTCGAGGACAGCAAGAACGTGTGCATCAAGGCGATGGCGCCGAAGGCAACGAAGATGTCTTCGCCGAAGAACAAGCCGATGTTGTCGGTGGCTGCGCAGAAGGCGAGCACGCGCTGACGCATGTGCTCCGGCAACTGACCGAAGCGATTTTCGGCGGCCCCTTCCGCCATCGGCGCCAAGAGGGGCCGCACCATTTGCGCCTGCCCGCCGAGACTCGTGAGCCCCACCGCCGCCGTGAGCTCGCGCACGAGCAGGTATACGAGAAGCAAGTTGCCGACCGTGGCCGAGCGGAATCGCGCGATCCAGCTCTGCGCGTGTTCACGCAGCCCATGGCGTTCGAGCAGGCCGATGACCGCCAGTGGCAAGAGGAGGAGAAGCGGCAGGTTCCTCGACTTGACGAAGGCCGTGCCGATGGCCCCGAGGACGTCGATGGCCGACATCGACGCGGTCATCCCGGTGGCGATGGCGGCCGCCGTGACCACGAGCATCGGGTTCATGCGCAGAGCAAAACCGAGGATCACGATACCCACGCCGAGGAGCGGCCAGAGGGTGATGGCCTGACCCGCATGTTCCATGAGAACGTCATATCCGCTCTTCGTTCGCCGTAGCGGAGGAAGTGCGGCGCATCGCGCGGTCGAGCTGGTACGCAGACTGCACGGATCAGGCGCATTCGGGTCCGATGCGGTGTTCCGCCTGCCTCGCGCTCCTCGTTCTCGCGTTCGGCTACGCGACATCCGTCGCGCGCGCGCAGAGTGCGGTCGTGTCTTCGCAGGCGGCAGAGATCGGAATGGCGGTCCCGGTGCCGACGCGCGCCTTGACCCTGCCCGAGGCCCTCGCGTTCGCCCATGATCATCAACCCGCCATTCGCGCGGCACTCGCTCGCGTGGCGGCAAGTACCGAGGCAGCGAAGGTGCCCGACGGCCAGTGGAAGCCGACGGTGGGCGTGACCGGCCAGATCTTCGCCATGACGGCGAACAATTCGACGGCGACATTCGTCTCACCGCGTGTCTTCGACGTTCCACGCGTCGGCGCGACGCTCGTGTCGCCGACTGCGCGTTTTGCGCCCTACGCATCGACGTTCGTGGGGGCCGGTATCGTCCAGGAGATCTTCGACTTCGGGCGAATTGCCGCTGCGCGTGCCGCGGGCGATGCCGAGGTCGCGGCCGAGCGGCAGCGCGCGGCCGGTGAGAGGCTCGACGTCGACTTCGGTGTCGAGGAGGCCTTCTTTGCCGTGTTCGCCTCGAAGGCGATCGTGAAGGCTTCGGACGACGCGTACGTGCGCGCGAAGGCCCATCGCGATCTCGCGGAGGCGGGCGTGGTCGCCGGGCTTCGCTCGCCCATCGAGCTTACGCGCGCCGAGGCCGATCTCCTTCGCTTCGAGGTCGGACGGATTCGCGCGCGCGGTGGCGTGGCGATCGCGCAGAGTGTCTTCGCGGCGGCCATCGGCTCGCCGGAGCCTGCGGTGGATGCCGTCGGCACGCTTCCTACGCCACGTGAGATGCCCACTCTCACGAGCGCCATTCAACGAGCCACGGCCAAGAGTCCTCGGCTTCTCGCGTTGCTCGCGGAGATCAAGAGCGCCGAAGCGCGAACCCGTGCAACGGCCGCCGAGATGCGGCCCGACCTCTCGATGACGGCGACGATCTCGGGGCGTGCCGGCGGTGCTCCGCCTTCGTCCGGTGAGCTCTCCGACGGGCACGGCTTTCTGCCGAACGTTCCCAATTGGGACGCAGGGCTCGTGTTCACCTGGCCCCTCTTCGAAGGTCCGATCGCCGCGCGTCGTGACGCGGCCAAGGCCACGGAGCAGGTGCGGCGCGAGGAGGCGATGGTCGCCAAGGAAGACGAGCTGGCGAAGGTTCGTCAGGCCTACGTTTCCGTCGAGGTCGCGCGCGCTGCGCTCGTCGGCCTCGAGCGAGCCGCGGTGGCAGCGAAGGCGAACTACGACCAAGCCGATGCGCGCTTTCGGGCCGGTTTGGGAACGAGCGTCGAGCTGGCCGATGCCGAATCGCTCAGAACGGATGCAGAGATTCAGCTCGCCCTCGGACGATTCGAGGCGGCACGCGCTCGCGCCGCCTTCGGTCGTGCCATCGCGGAGGGCCTATGAGCGACGTGGTCGATGCTCCGCCTCGCGTCCGCCGGTTCGGCGTGCCGATCGTCGTCGCCCTGGCCGTCGCCGTCGTCATCGCTACGGGCATGCTGCTGTACTTTCGTGCGAAACACGCGGTCAACCACGTGGCGCTTGCCTCGAGCCCCAAGGGCGTCACGGTGGTCCCTGCCGTGGCGACGTCGTATCGGCCATCGCGGCAATACGTGGCGACGGTCGAGTCGTGGGTCGAAGCCGACGTCGGTCCGCAGCTCGTTGCGGCTTACATCGACACCGTGCTCGTTCGTCCTGGCGCAACGGTTCGCCGTGGCCAGGTTCTCGCGACGCTCGACTGTCGTGAGTCCGCCGCGAGTCATCAGGCAATGGCGATGCAGGCGCAGGCCATCGAAGCCAGGCAGCGGGCCCTGGCGGACGAGGCAAGGCGTGTTCGTTCACTCCTCGATGGCGGCTTCATCGCCCCCAACGACGTCGAGCAAAAGCACGCGGGCAGCGAGAGCGAGCTCGCCGAGCTCCTTTCGACGCACGCCAAGCTCGCCGGGACCTTGCTCGTGGTCGACGACTGCGTTCTGCGTGCGCCGTTCGATGGCGAGATTGCGCGGCGTTCGGCCGATCCCGGCTCCTTCGTACGGCCCGGCGCCATGATCGTGACCGTGCTCGATCGATCGACGGTGCGCGTGACGGCCGACGTGCCGGAGGTGGACTTCGGCGTCGTGGCGCCGAAGACACCGGTGAAGATCCACGTGAGCTCCGTCGACGAGGACCTGACGGGGGCGATCACGCGTCGCGCACCGAAGGCGAGCCTCTCGACTCGCACGGTGCACGTGGAGATCGACCTTCCGAACCACGGTCGCGATCTTCCCGTCGGGACCACTGCCGATCTCTCGATCGACGTGGGTGAACCGAAGCCGGCCACGCGCATCCCTGGCATTGCGGCGACGGTCGAGAACGACAAGGCCACCGTGTATGTCGTCGAGAACGGACACGCCAAGAAGGTGGTCTTTCCGATTCAAGGCGAGGTCGCGGGCACCCTCTACCTCGACACGTCGCTCGCGGCAGGAACCCTGGTCGTCACCGAAGGCCGGTCGCTCCTTGCCGACGGCGACCCCGTGACCGCGAAGGTGGAGGCGCCCTGACGCGGCGAGGAGCACGGGATGACGGCACTCGCTCTTCGGAACCCCATCGCGATGCTGATGCTCTGCATCGCTCTCGCCGTGTTCGCGGCCGTCGTCACGCCGCGCATGCCCATCGATACGTTCCCCGAACTCACGCCGCCCGTGCTTGTGGTCGGCACGCTCGCGCCGGGTCTCGGTCCGAAGGACATGGAGAAGACCATCACGTGGCGCGTCGAGAAGTACGTCAGCGCAACGCCTGGCGTCGATCACGTCGAGAGCATCTCGCGCAACAACCTGAGCATCGTCTTCGTGTGGATGAAGTGGGGAACGGACCTCAACGGTGCTCAGACGCTCGTCCAGCAGCAAGTCCAGTTCGCGATGGCGGCCGTTCCGAAGAGCCTCGGTGTCTTGCCGCCGTTCGTTCTGCAGTTCGACCCGTCGAACGCTCCTGTCGTCCAGGTTGCTCTCTGGGGTGAGAACTTCACCGGACCGCAACTCTACGACTATGCGTTCAACAACATCGAGCCGCGGCTCGAGGGAATCTCGGGTGTCGCGAGCGCGGCGCTCAACGGTGGGCGTCAGCGTCAGATCAACATCATCGTCGATCCGGCGAAGGTCCAAGCGCGCAGCTTGACGGCCCAAGACGTGGCGGAGGCGGTTTCGCACTCCAATGCGCTGCTGCCCTCGGGGGAATTCATTTCTCCGAAGTTCGACGCCAACGTCTATACGAATGCCATTCCCAAAGCCGTCAAGGAAATCGGCGACGCCGCGGTGAAGGTCGTCGACGGAATGCCAGTCTTGATTCGCGACGTGGCGCGCGTCGAAGACGGTGGCTCGCCGCCCACCCAAGACGTCTCCGTCAACGGAACGAATGCCGTTTATCTGAACGTGCTTCGCGTGCCGGGCGGGAACACACTCGCCATCGTCGAATCCGTCGACAAGGTCGTCGCCGAAATGGAGGCGAAGCTTCCTCCTGGGATGCACGTACGCGCGATCTTCGATGCCTCGACGTTCGTGCGGACGTCCTACCACGGCCTCAAAGTCGAGGTCATTCGCGCGCTCTGCTTGATTGCCGTCGTCATCTTGATCTTCCTCCAAAGCGTGCGTGGCACGTTGATCGTGGCCGTGGCGATTCCCTTGTCGTTCGCCATCGCGCTCATCGTGCTCTACGCGACGGGCCAAACGCTCAACGCGTTCACGCTCGGCGGAATGACGCTTGCCATGGGGCGTCTGGTCGACGACGCGGTGGTCGTGCTCGAATCGATTCACCGGCACCAGCGTCAGGGGATGAGCGTCAAAGAGGCTTCACTCGTCGGCACGAATGCCGTGGCCCTGCCGGTGCTCGCGTCCATGCTCACGACGATCGCCGTGCTGCTCCCCGTCGTTCTCCTGGCGGGCCTCGCGAAGCGCCTATTCGTGCCGCTCGCCCTCACGGTCGCGACGGCGATGATCGCCTCGTACTTCGTGAGCATGATGGTGACGCCCGTGGCCTGCCGATATTTCCTCGGTCACGCCGAGGTCGGCCGCCTGGGCAAGAAGGTCGAGCACGCCATCGATGCTCTGGCGACGCACTATTCCGAGCTGCTTCGCCGTGTGCTCCCGTTTCGCTTCACGATCCTCGCGGCCTCGGTGCTCCTCGTCGTGGTGAGCGTGTTCTGGGCGACGAAGCTACCGAGCACGTTCTTCCCGGAGATCGACGAGTCGATGGAACGCATCTACGTGCGCTTCGCGCCGGGGACGTCGCTCGAAGACTCCACACGCAAACTCCAAGAGATGGGAAAGGTCCTCCAGAGCGAGCTCCCCAAGGGCACCGTGGACCTCGTGCTCACCAACGCGGGGTCTCCCGAAAACGCGCGCAGTGCGATGACGAGCCCCAACTGGGGGCCTCACATGGGCTTCGTGAGGCTCCAGCTCGTGGATCCGGAGAAGCGCTCGTATTCCCAGCGTCAGATCTCCGACCTGTCGCGCGCCATTCTGAATCGGCAGTGGCCCGGGGTGGACTTCCTCCAATGGCCCGGAGGACTCGTCGCCAGCGTCTTCTCCAATGGCTACTTCGCGCCAATGGTCGTCGAGCTTCGCGGAGAGGACCTCACTGCGCTCGACGAACAGGCCAAGGCAGTGGCAGCGGTCGCGCGCTCGGTCGACGGCGTGCGCGATGTCTGGATTACGGGGCAAATGAACTATCCCGAAATCCACGTCGACACGAATCGCGAGAAGGCGGGGCTCGTGGGAGTGACCCTGAGGAGCGCCGCGCAGAGTACGCTCGAAGCTACGCTCGGTAACATCAATACACCCAGTGTGTGGATCGACAGTCACAACGGGCAGTCGTACTACGTCGTCACGCAATACGACCGAAAGCTCGTGACCGACGCCAACGTCCTCGCGCAAGTGCCCGTTCGCGTCGGCGAGGACGCCGCGGCGGTCACGTTGGGCAGCTACGGGAAAATCCGCCGCGCCGTGGGGCCGATTGCCGTCGAGCGCAATTCACTCGAGCGCGCGACCCACATCGAAATGCAGACGGAGGGCCGAGACATCGGCAGCGCCGTCGCCGACCTCACGGAGAAACTACGCTCGGATGCCCGCACGCGCGACCTGCCTTTCCGTTGGGTCGGTCAGGTGCAGTTGATGCAGACCACGTTCTCGGGCCTGGGCCTCGCGATTGGCCTGGCGGTCATGGTGGTCTTCATGATCATGGCCGCGCAGTTCAAGTCACTGCGTCTGCCGTTCGTCATGCTCTTCACGATTCCCGTCTCCCTCGTGGGGATCGACCTGGCGCTCATGGCGGCAGGGCAGGGATTCTCCATCACCGCGCTCATGGGGGTGCTGATGGTCGTCGGCATCGCGGTGTCGAATGGTATCTTGCTCGTGGCCGAGGCGAACCATCGCTTCCAGGCGGGCGCCGAGAAGCGCGAGGCCGTCGTGGGCGCCGCCAAGTCCCGGTTCGTGCCCATCATGATGACGAGTCTCGCGACGGTGATTGGCCTCGTTCCGACCGCCTTTGCGCTCGAGCGCGGGACGGAATCGAATCAGCCCTTGGCACTCGCCGTAGTGGGAGGGCTCGTGTCTTCGACGGTCCTCTCGCTCTTTCTCGTGCCGGTCATGTTCCTCTTCGTCGCGAAACGCGAGGTGGAAGCCGAGGGGTGACCCACGTGCAGCCGAGCTCGAGAGCCCGGCCGAGCAGATCGGCATGCGGACTGCACGTGAGAGGCCATGCGGTCGCAAGATCCCATCGGCCCAGCCTTCGCGACGGCGATCGAGGAAAACCTCGCGAAGTTGAAGAAGCGCCTGAAATTGGCGAAGCGCGGCGACCCCGCCGGGATTCACGACGCGCGAACGACCATCCGTCGGTTGCGAACGGCCCTCACCGTCATGGCCGAGGCGAACCTCGATCGGACGGAGATGCTGGCCTCGGAGGACGAGCTTCACGAGATCGAGCGCATCCTTTCGAAACCTCGCGCCGCTGACGTTCTGCTCGGGATGGTTCGCAAGCAGCAGAGGAGGACCAGGGAACCCCTGAGCGAGCTGGCCGAGAAACTCGAAGGGCGGAGTCGTCGTGCGCGGAAGAAGGCGAGACGCGGCCTCCGCGGTGTCAAACGCGTCATCGCACGACTGCACGAGAGGTCGGCGAACCTTGCCGACGCGTTCGTCGAAGAGCGGTCGCCCAAGAACCCCACGAAGGCGGTGCCGCTTCGCATCTCGCAGATGACGCATAGCGCGCTTTTTCGGCGTTACGAGGCCGTGCTCGCCTACGAGGGCCTGACTCGCTCGCGCGACCCCGATGTCCTTCATCATATCCGCACCGAATGCCGCCGCCTTCGCTACGCGATCGAGCTCTTCGGGCGATCTCTTCCGAACGCGAAGATCATCGTCGACGACCTGCGTGCCATTCAAGATCGCGTCGGCAAGATGCACGATCATCACGTAGCGGCCGGACTCGTCGGAAAGTGGGTCGACGTCGGAAAGCTCGACGATTCACCGCCTTTCGTGCATTTCGTCGATCACGAGAAGGCGAAGGTCGAAGCGCTACGCCGGAGGGCGCCGCCGAGGATCGAAGCCGTCTTGGCGCCGCGCTTCCGGCAGCGCCTCGAGGCGGTCCTCGATCATCGCCTCTGACTCGTCGTTCGCGGCGAGGATCCGTTGGTCACACGCTGACCACCGCGCGTGACGTGCTCGCTGTCGAGGCGTCACGCGCCGCTTTTGGGACCCACGATGGCGCGCATCGTCGCGAGATAGTCCTCGCCCCGTGATGCCTGGCGCATCGCGGCGAGATCTTCGGCGTCGGCGCCGGCCGGGTAGCGAAGGCGGGGGCTCTCGTCGGTGGCCGCGAGCATGACGGCTCTTGCCACGTCGAGTTCGGAGCTCGTTTTGCCGGCGGCGTGGCCGCGCAAGAGCTGATCGGCGTAGGGGCCATAGGCTTCGGGGACGAGCCCGCTCATGCGCTCCGAGCCATTGGCGGTGAAGCGGGTGGTGGGCGCGTATCCCGGCTGGACGATCTTCGTGCGCACCCCGAACGCCGCGAGCTCGTAAGACAGCGCCTCGGTGAAGCCCTCGATGGCCAGCTTGCTTGCGGTATAGACGCTGACGAGGGGCATTGGGACGATGCCCACGCTCGAGGTCACGTTCACGAGCGTTCCGGCGCGCCGCTCGCGAAAGTACGGAACGATGGCCTGAGCGACGGCCATCACGCCGAAGGTGTTGGTCTCGAAGACTTCGCGGATGGTCCGATCGGGCGTGGCTTCGAAGGCACCGAAGAGGCCGATTCCGGCGTTGTTCACGAGGACGTCGATCCCGCCGAACGCGGCGAGCGCGTTTCGGATGGCCTCGTCGATCGAATCTCGATCCGTGACGTCGAGCCGCTGCAGGGAGAGCCGCTCGGACGTCGGGAGGCTCGGCGCCTTTTGCGGTGCGCGCATCGTCGCCACCACGTTCCACCCTTGCTCGAGGAAGTGCGCCGCCGTGGCAAGGCCATAACCAGAAGAGCAACCAGTGACGAGAACGGTCTTCATGAGAAGGACCGTACGTTCGCTCGCTGAGACTATCTATAACGGATGGTCCATGATTCATACGCGATCGTCTTGTTTCGCGGCCGAGCGCGACCGCACGCGCGTCGCACGGGACAGACGCGCGCGTCCGTGCGTCATCGGTCAGGGCGTCATCCCGTCGGGCGGTGATTCCCGAGCGGTGCTTGCTTCGCCTTCGTTCGGCTCGCTCGTCGCGCCAGCGTCCGAACCGTTCGCCTCCTCGTCGGGGATCTCTTCTACCCAGACGCGCGGCCTCTGCATCATGTGCTTCCGATCTTCGTCGTGGAGTCGAAAGCGATCCATCTGCGCGATGCGAGCCGCGGCCCCGGGAGAGATTTCGATGGGAGGAGTCACCTCCCTCGGAGCCGCGCAGCCTGCGAGGGCCGTCCCGAGAGCGAGCACCATCCACGCGGCGTGATGGCGGCGAGAGCCCATACCGCATCGGACACGGCGCAGGCTCGATGCTTGGGTACGCGACCTCGCCGGCGTCATCGCCTCGATTCTACCATCGCATGCGTGCCAGAGCGCGCGCGGGCGCTTGGCTCAGCCGTGACCGCAGAACGATCACGCAAGCGCTGGATAGTCCGTGTAGCCCTGCTCGCCGCCGCCGTAGAACGTGGCCCGATCAGGAGGGCTCAGCGGGGCACCCGACGCGAATCGGGCGGGGAGGTCGGGATTCGAGACGAAGAGCGCACCGAAGGAGACGAGATCGCCTTCGCCACGCGCGAGCGCTCCTTCCGCCGATGCGGCGTCGTAGCCACCGTTCAGAACGAGGCGTCCGCGGAAGTGCTCGCGGATGATCGGGGTGACGCGCGGCACATCCGCCTTGGACACGAGAGCGCTGTCGGCGATGGGCTCGATCACGTGGAGATAGCCGAGGTCGAAATCGCTCAAGGCCTCGGCAACGACACGGAACGTTCGCTCGGGATTCGAGTCGGAGACGCCGATGAACGGCACCGTGGGCGAGATGCGCACGCCGATCCGATCGATGGGACACTCCTTGCGCACGGCCGAAATCACCTCCAGGAGGATGCGCACGCGATTCTCCGCGGAGCCTCCGTACGAATCGGTGCGGACGTTCGCGCTGTCGCGCAGGAATTGATCGATCAGGTATCCGCTGCCGCCGTGGATCTCCACGCCATCGAAGCCCGCGGCTCGCGCCCGTCGTGCCGCGTCGGCGAACTGCTGTACGATCGCGGGGATCTCGCTCGTCTCGAGCGCTCTCGGCATGTCGAACGGAACAGGCCCCGTATCGGTGTACGTCTCGCCGGGAGCAGCGATGGCCGACGGAGCAACGGGAGCTGCGCCAGCGGGCTGGAAGGCACGAGCGGAGACGCGTCCGGCGTGCCAGAGCTGCGCGAAGATGGTTCCACCACCCTCATGCACCGCGCTGACTACACGCCGCCAGGCGCGCTCTTGCTCGTCGGTGTGGATGCCGGGCGTTCCGATGTAGCCGATCGCTTGCTGGGAGATTTGCAGGGCTTCACTGACGATGAGACCCGCAGTTCGTCGTTGGAGATAGTAGCGCGTGTGCATGTCGCCAGGCATGCGTGCCGCGCCCGCCCGACTGCGGGTCATCGGTGCCATCATCATGCGATTGGCGAGCTCGAGTGATCCGAGCGTGCAGGGCGACAGGAGGTGACGCAACGTCGGATTCGACGATGGGGACATCGTGGGATTCCTCGAATGGCAAGTTGGGATTGTTGGTGAAGCGAGATGGCTGGCTCGCAGCAGGCAGTACGCGGCCTTCGCGCGGTCGCTTCGAAGCGGCGCACGTTCGGAACGAGATCGAAAGATTGGATATCAGGCTTTGAAGGCGGACAAGTCGAGGCGCGCGAGTCGTTCGGGATCGGCGAGCGTGTCGATCTCCGAGATCTTGCCGTCGTTCACCGTGAAGCCCATGACCGAGATGGGGCCGTCCTTGCCGAGGACGACGGCACCTGCCGTGCCGTTCACGAGCGCCGGACGAACGGTCGTTGCCATCTTCACGAACGTGAAGGCGCGTTGCGCGATCGCATCCGCGCCTTGCAGAACGATCGAGACCTCGCGTCGCGCATGTCCCCCGTCGGCGCGCAAGACGACGTCAGGGTCGAGAACGGCGATCAACGCTTCCAGGTTGCCGCCTTTCGCTGCCGCGAAGAAGGCATCGACAATCGCTCGATGACGCTCGCCGCTCGGTTCCGTCGCATGCGATGGTGCCCCGCGAACGCGACGCCGAGCACGGCTCGCGAGCTGCCGTGCCGCGGCCGGCGAGCGACCGAGCATGGGGGCAATCTCGTCGAAGGTCAGGTCGAACATGTCGTGGAGGACGAAAGCGAGTCGCTCCGACGGAGGCAGCGCGTCGAGCACGACCTGGAGGGCGAGGCCCACGGAGTCGGCGAGCAGTGCCTCCTGTTCGGGGTCGGCTTCGCCGTCGAGCCCGACGATCGGATCGGGCACATGGCAGTCGAGGGGCTCTTCTCGCCGTGTGCGGCGCGACTCGAGCACGTTCAGGCACACGCGTGCGATGACGGTGGTGAGCCACGCGCGGATGTTCTCCACACCATCGGCGTCGGAGCGACTGAGCCGTAGCCACGTGTTCTGCACCGCCTCGTCGGCTTCGGCGGTCGAGCCGAGCATGCGGAAGGCGACGCCTCGCAAGTGAGAGCGATGTTCCTCGAAGCGTGCGGCGAGCCAGTCTTGTTCGTTCATGGTCCGGTCCGGGAGCGCGTACCGAGCGTAGGACGATGTAGCCCTGCCGAGGCCCAACCGTCTCAACGCCGTGCAGCGTCGTACCGATGACCGGTGAGCGGCCGCCAGTGTGACACGTCCCGTGAAGATTTCTTCGATGGGCGACCTGGAGAACAGCGCGGAGTCGATCGCCAAGCCGCAATCCTCGCTAGCACGACCGTGAGAGCTCGGCGTATCCTCCCGCCCGTCGCGCCCGCGCTGGTCCAGGCGCAGCCGCCAAAGTGCTTGCGCTGCGGTTGAGCTCCAGGAGACGATCGGTCCGAGGTGTTCGAGATGCGTACGCCCTTCGTTGCCGTGCTGGCTTCGTTCGCTCTGCTCCTTCCCATCGCGATGGCGTGCTCGTCGTCCGATGCCTCGTCGACCACCGAGCAGAGCGGCGACGGGGGCGGAACGCAGGATCCGGACACCACCGACGAGGAGGACTCTTCCACGTCGGGCGATGCCGCCGGGACAGGGAAAGATGCAGGGCGCGACGTCTCGCAGTCCGATGCGAACGCCAATGACGCCGGCGCTGACGCCGATGCCGACGCGCAGGAGCCCGATCCGGCATGCGCCGATCGTGCAACCTACAACGAGTGTACGGTCTGCTGCTCCGAGCACCACGCCCAGGGTTACGACACGCTCGACCAAACCGCGCGCAACTGTGCCTGCAACGGTGTCGGCGCTCCGGGAGGAACGGCGCCGTGCGCGACGGCCTGTGCCAAGGCAACGTGTGCAGCAACGCCCGTCGAGCCCACGCCCGGCGACGCCTGCGATCTCTGCTTCCGCGCCGCCATTCGCTCGGGAGGCGCATGCTCCACGAAGATCAACACGACGTGCAAGGCCACCCCGGACTGCACCGCCTTCCTCACGTGCGGTCAGACGTACTGCACGGGCAAATGAGGGGAATGCTCATCGGAGCACCACGTATTGGAGGTGCCCCCGGCCTTGCTGCTCGATGGCGAGCTCCGGCGCTGCGAGTCGCGACGGATCGTTCGCCGTCTTGAGGTCGACGACGAAGTCACGCTCCGCCTGCAGGAGGCGCTCGTCGAAGGTGTGGCGCGTCCATCCTCGGCGCACGAACGCATCGCGTACGGCAGCGATGGGGACGAGGCCGGCGTGCCTTCCGCGCCGATCGAGCTCCGCGAGAATCGTCAGCAGTGCGTTGTCGAACGCGGCTTCGTCGATGGTCGCAGCGAGGACGGGCGAGGCTTCGCGCGTCGCACGCGTTTCCATGATGCGCCTCAGCGCATCGACCTTTTCGGTCAACAGGGTGAGCTGCGCCGAGAGATTCGCGAGTGTGGGGCCGCGCGGCGTTCGCGGTGCGCTCTTTCGAGGCGTCGTTCGTTTGGTGGAGGTGGTCTTCTTGGTGGAACCGCGCACGCCGGCCCCCGCGGCACGTCGAGTTGCCATGATCGCCGAAGCGTAACATTGGCAACGTCGACGACTGCCGCGTTCACGTGGCGCGAGTGCATTCGCTGCGAGCCATCCGCGGCTCCACGTCACGTCACGTGCGCAAGCGTGCCAGCGGATCGCGCTGACCTCCGATCACTTGTGGTCGCGACCGTGGCCTTTGCCTTTGCCTTTGCGCTTGCCGTGGCCCTGGTCGTCGTCGCCGTCATCGTCGTCGTGCTTGTCGCCGATATTCACCTTGAGCACGACTCCATTCGGAGTGATGACGGCTCCGTCCTTGCCGCGCAGCTCGACGGGCTTGCCGCCGTGGCCCCATCCGAGTCCGTGCTTCTTCACCTTCCAGCGAGGACCGCCGAGCACGACGAGCTTCGTGCCCGGCTTCCAGCCGACGAGGGCAACGCGCGTCTCGCTGCCCTGATGGACGACGACAGTGATGCGCGAAGGATCGGTCTTCGCCTTCCATTTGCCGGTCAGATACTGCCCATCCGACGACGGAACGAGGACGATGACCTCTGGCGAGTCGGCGTCGACGCCGAGCGTGATCTTCCGAGAGCCCGCCGGTGTGACCTTCCCTTGCGCGTCGAGCACGTACACGCGAACTTCGTCGGATTCGTCGTCGGCGACGATCTCGATGCGGTCGTTGCCGACGACCTGCACGATGCCGCCGTTCGGCCCGGGCGCATCGCTGCCCGCGTCGGTGCTCGCCTTCGCATTCGATACCAGTGCCGAGGTACCGCCGACGGGAACCTGGAGCACGCCGGTGAGGGGTCCGCTCTTGCCGGTGATCTCGTACTTCAACTCGGTGATGTCGGCCTTCGGCGCCGGTCCCGTGGCGACGAGCGCCTTCGTGCCGTCGTCGTATGCGAGCTTCGCCGACGCAGGCTCGCCCGAATCGGTTTTCCACGTGACCGTGCCCTGCGCATCCTTGGAAATGGGCTTGCCGTCCTTGTCCTCGACCTCGGCGACGATCTTTCCGTCGGCCCCCACGCGCCACGCGATCATGCCGTTCGCGAGGACTTCGACCATCGATTCAGAACTCGGAGCGCTCGCCGAGTCGCTCCCTTTGGAGCAGCCAGAGGCGGCGATCGAAGCAGCGAAAACAAAACAGGCAATGGACGCGCGATACGAGCGAGCGAGCATGCAAACCCTCCAAAGAGGTCGAGCATGCCCGACGGCATCGCGTCGTCGGAAGTCGTTTCGCGTTCGCCACGCCAGTTGCGTGGGCTCGTCTTGGACATTGCCTCACAGCCGCGCCCGACCGAGCAGCTTCTGGCATGGTCGAAGAAGCGACCAATGGTGGATCATCGCCTGCCGTCGTGACGGTCGAGAAGGCTCATCCGTTGTCGGTCACTTCGAAAAATCGACCGCGCTCCTGTCACACGCCTGACGCGAGCTGCCTAAGAGGGCCGGAGGCCTAAAAATGTTGCGTCGTTTTGGACTGGTTTTCGTGGCCAGTGCTCTCGTGGCAGCGTGTTCGTCGGATTCGAAGCCAACCGATCCGATACCCGCGTCGGACGCAGGAAACACCGAGCAGACAGGCAACGAAGCCGATGCGGGCGCCGAGGAGGACGCCGAATCGGACGCCGGTAAGGCGCTCGCTGCGCCGACCATCACCATGGTGATGAAGATGGCCGGCGGCCTCCACGTCACGTGGACGAACAACGAGCGTGACTGCGACGCGATCGAGGGCGAGCGCAAAACCAAGGGCACCCCTGGAACGGATTGGGCGGTCGTCTTCACCGTTCCGGATGGAACCGTCGACAACAAGCACGATGCGCCGCTCCAAGCGGGAACGACCTATACGTATCGCCTGCGTTGCAAGAAGGGCGCGGACTACTCGCCGTACTCCAACGAGATGTCGGGCACGCCGTGAGGCAGCACTTCTCGCCGGGGGCCTACATGCTGGCGGCCCTCGTGATGGCGTGCGGCTCTTCGAGCTCCGAGCCCACGAGCTCCGCGCCCCCGCCCGACCCGCTCGCGCTCACGCCGGTGGTCGACGAGAACCCAGACCCGCGGATCGTCGAGTTTCGACTCGAGGCGCGCGAGGCCGAGAAGCAATTCGGATCCATCCCCGTCACTCGCGTCTGGACCTACAACGGCACGATACCGGGCCCGCTCGTCGACGCGAACGTGGGCGATCGCCTGATTGTCCACTTCAAGAACAGTCTGCCGGAGCCGACCACGGTGCACTGGCACGGCATTCGGCTTCCGGCCGCCATGGACGGCACGCTGGCGATGCAGAGTCCGATTCCGCCAGGAGGCGAGTTCCGTTACGAGTTCGTGCTGAAAGACGCCGGGCTCTTCTGGTTCCATCCTCACGTTCGAACGGACGTCCAGATCGAAAAGGGACTTGCCGGTGTGATTCGCGTCCGCGGCACGGACGAGCCGGTGGTCGACGACGAGCGCATCATCGTGCTCGACGACGTGCGCCTCAAGGACGACGGCTCCTTTCCCACCTATCTCGACGACACGTCGAAAATGATGGGGCGCGAGGGCAATACCCTCCTTGTCAACGGCGTGGCCAACGCGACGATCCCCGTGCGCGCCGGCGCTACCACGCGCTGGCGCATTCTCAACGTGGCCAATGGCAGGTTCTTCAATCTGACGATTCCGGGCGTCCCCTTGTGGGTCATCGGAACCGACGGTGGCTTTTACGGAGAGCCGCGTGACGTCGACCACGTTCTCGTCGCTCCCGCGGAGCGCTACGACGTGGTCTTCCAAGTTCCGGCCAACGCAGGAGGCGAGCTCGAGCTGAGGAACGATCCGTACGAGCGCGGTCACGAATCGGGACTTCGCCCACCGATGACCGTGGCCAAGGTCCAGATCGACACCGCCGCGCCCGTCACCAACGCGGCGCCGCTGCCTCGTCCCGTCCAGCACATCACGCGCCTGCCGGACGGCCCGGTCGATACGCCGATCGTCCTGAACGAAGCGACGAGTCCGAGCGGCGAGATCCTCTTCACCATCAACGACGCGGTGTACCCGAACGTTCCGCCCATCATGGTCGACAACGGTGCCATTCGCGTGCTCGAGGTGAAGAACGCGAGCGAGATGGATCATCCGTTCCACCTGCACGGCTTCTTTTTCCAAATCCTGGCGAAGGACGGCGTGCCAACCTCCGCAGGAGACCTCGTCGACAAGGACACCGTCGTGGTCCCCATGATGAGCACGCTCAAACTCGTCGCACGCTTCGACGAGCCTGGCATGTGGATGTACCACTGCCACATCAATGAGCACTCCGAAGGCGGCATGATGGGCGAAATCCACGTCGAGTGAGGAGGCCGCTCGCCGCGATTGGCAAGGCGAGCGACCGGGTGAAGTGGATTCCACTCTCCGACGTGGCGTACCTATCGATGCCGCGCCGTGTAGACGCGAACCTCGGTTGCCGTCGAACCGCTTAGGATGAATGGCGACTACGGAGGATCGAATGGCGACTCGTGCGCGATGGACTGGAACGTTGTTGCTCGTGATGGGACTCGGCGGAGCCGTCTCCGGAGCCGGGAAGACCGCCTTCGCCGATGCTCCTGCCGCATTCGGTCCTGTCGAAGGGGGCTCGTTCCATTTCGTTCCGGGCGCGAAGATCGAGAGGCCGACGGCGGCAGGCTGCAACAACAACGCGGACATCTTCCTGATCCGTGGGCCGAACGTCGCGAACGCAAAGCACGTCGACGTTTCTCCGAAGACGTACATCTGGGAGAAGCAGGCGTTCCCGACCACGGACTGCGTGGCGCCGAATTGCCTCCAGATGTTCGTGCGCGTCACCAACAAGGATGCGCCAGGGCCGCGAACGGTGACGTTGAAGCACGCGGATGGCCGGACCATCACGACGACGTTCGACGTCACCGAGAACGCCGGCCGTTGCGACTACCCCCAGAACAAGAACAAGTAAGCCGTCAGGCACGTTTCGCCCGAGGGCGTCTCTCGAGCAGGGCGAGGACCTGACGCTTCGCCGAAGCGCGTAGTGTCTTTCGGAGCTTCTCGTCGCTCGTCGTGCGCGCGAGGAGCATCCCTCCGACGCAGAGGGAAAGAATGGCCTCTGCGCGCTGCTCCGCGTCCGGCTCTCCTTCGAGAGCCGACGCGAAGATGTGTGTCGTGCCCCGGATGATCTCCGTATAGGCGAGTTGCGGCGTCGGTCCTGCACGGAGTACGTCGGACGGCAGCGCGTAGAGCGGGCAGTGCTTGTCGGGATCGTCGAGCACTTCGTCGCTCAGGTAGAGGTCCACCAGCATGCGCGCGAGCCGCTCCGGCTCCGGGACTGGCCGCTTCGACGCGGCGAGCTTGATCGCGAGTGGATTGCAGGTGCGGAAGCTGGCGACCGCTTCGGCGTAGAGCTCGTCTTTGCTCGCGAAGTGGTTGTAGAAGCCGCCGCGCGTGAGCTTCGCGTCCGCCATGATCTGGTCGATCGACACCTGCTCGAAACCGAAGCGGTTGAACATGCGCCGTGCGGCCTCGACGATGCGTGCTCGCGTGCGGGCCTTGTGTTCGACGCTGTAGGGCATGGCGCTCCTTCCGAGTTTCGAGGGTCGGCGTGACGTGACTCGGGCGATCCTAGGTACGCCCAATTTATGTCCTTGAACATAAATAGCGTTACGTCACTTTGCGCGGCATGCAGAACGAAGCTCGAACCATCAAGGTCTACTGGATCCAGGCGCAGGCGCCGCGCCGCGTGCTCGCGCTCGTGAAGCACCTCGGGATCGAGGCGGAGTTCGTCCACCTCGACCTCGCGGAGCTCAAGAAGCCCGATTACGCGCGACTCAACCCGAACATGAAGGCGCCGACGATTGTCGACGGTGACACGGTGCTCTGGGAGTCGAACGCCATCATGGCGCATCTGTGCGTCAAGACAGGCTCGAAGATGTGGCCTGCCGACAATCCGGAGGAGCAAATCCAGGTCATGCGGTGGCTGGCCTGGAACGACTGCCATTGGGCTCGTGCGGTGGGCGACTTCTACTTCGAGCACATCGTCAAGGTGGGCTTCGGCGCCGCTCCGGACCGCGAGCTCTTGAAGACGAAGGTCGACGACGCGCGGCGGTTCGGCAAGGTCCTCGACGATCACCTCGCGGGTCGTGATTACGTGGCTTGCCGTCGCTTGACGATTGCCGACTTCGCGCTCGCGAGCATGGCGACGGACTGGCGAGAGGCCGAAATGCCGTTTGCCGAGTTTCCCAATGTCGTTCGCTGGCTCGATGGCCTCATGCGCATCCCCGCCTGGGCCGATCCCTGGCCGAGCCGCTGACGCACGCGGGGCGGCAAGGTCCCGCCGAGTAAGCGCGCTCGAACCGGTCAAGCAGTTCGAGCGCGGCTCCGGGGCTACGTACGGAAGAGGTCTCGCGACCTCCCACCCTCAGCCGGGAAACATCGCGAAGTAGGGCTTGGCCTCTTCGAGGGCGCGCGCGAACGACGGGCGCTCTTGGAGGCGCGCGGAGTAGGCGGCGAGGTGCTTTCGACGATCGCCGAAAGGCTGGACCTTCTGGGCATAGAACAGGGCAGGCGCCGCCGCGCAGTCGGCCATCGTGAAGGCCTCGCCGATGGCCCACGGTCCTTGGCGCGACCAGTCGTCCGCGATGCCGTACGCCGTCTCGAGCCGCGCTCGGGCCTCCTCTACGCCGTGCGGATCGTTCTTGCCGGCGGGACGCAGCTTGTCGGTGACGATCTTCGTGACGGCGTCGCTGACGTAGAAGTCGAAGAATCGATCGCGCACGCGGCACTCACGGGCCGCGTCGGCATCGAGGGGAATCAGCTGACCCCGGCGCCCGAAGTGCTGGTCGATGTACTCGAGCACGATGCTCGACTCGGGCACCGTGATGCCGCGCGTCTCGTCGCGCAGAACCGGAAACTTCGCGAGCGGCCAGACCTTCTGGAAGGCTGCCCGCTCCTCTGCATTCATGAGGTCTACGAGGTGCTTGGTGAAGGGAACATCGAGCTCATAAAGCCCAACCAGGGCCTTCATGCAGTACGACGAGAGCGGGTGATAGTGCAGGGTGAGTCCGTTCATGTCCTAGAAACGTAGGGGGAAGGCGAAAAGATACGGGGGGTGCGCCTTTTTCCTCATCCTGGTTGACGCCCGGCGGAGGGCGGGGTGGCCTCAGGCGGATGGGAGCTTCCGAACCGGTGACCACGGATACGGTCGTGTCGATCGTGGGCGTGCGCGCAGACGTCGTCTCGCCGAGCAACAAAGAACAGCTCGTTCAGCGCTTGCCGCACCCTTTCATCGCTCAGATGGTCGACGGCGACGTGCTTTGGCCCGTGCGTGACGTGGCCAAGGGCAAAATTCACCTGTGTGCCGTCCGAATGAGCAGGGCGGAAGGCGAGCCCGCGCTCGGCCTCATGCACCGCGACAAGGGTGAGGAGCACCAGGGCCCCGTCACCATCGTCGGCGGTAGCATCGTCCTGCAGTCGGGCGCGCGCCGCTACGACTTGCTGACGTGCCGGCTCGCCAAATGAGGCGGGAGCTTCAGATCTGACGTCACCTCCGTCTTGGACTCGGGCGGCGGTCAGCGCGGCGACCACGCGCGTGGGGCGGTGAGGGAAATCGAATTAGCCTCGATCACGATCAGCAGCGAGCCAGTCTCGGATTTTCTCGTAGACGACAGGACTGCTCAGAAGGTCGATATGGTTGGTTCCGAGCGCGATCCACTGGTGCTCGGCAGGAAAGTGGAGCGCGCGTTCGGCGTGTCTGCCGAGCGCACTGGCAACGGGCACCAGGCCGTCGCCGGGAAGTTGCTCGCGCATCTCGGTGGCCGCGGTGCCTGCGATTGCAAAGCAGGAAACGCGGGCGGGAAGCGCGAGCCCTCGGCGAGGATCGGCGCCGAGCTCGAAGCGCGGCTGGTCGAGCCAGTCTTCGTCGAGCACGTTGCCGTGGCGTAGGTCCGTCACTCCGGCGCTCCGGAGGCGACCGAGTTTCGCGATGGGCGCGCTGTATGCGCTGATCCCGAGGAGCACTTCGAACAGATTGCCTGCGCGCTCGAGTGGTGCGCCGTGATGGGGCGTTCCGAGGCTGACCAGGTTTCGGAGCTGGTCGACCCATGCGTGATTTTCGAGCGTGGCTACATGACACGCGCTGCGTGCGACGAGCCCCCCCATGCTGTGGGCGAGCAGCGTGATCTCGTCGATCGGAACGGGCCACGCCTTCACGAGGGATTCGAGCATGGCCGACAACGCCCGTCCGTTCGTGGAGACGTGCAGCCCACTGTTGTAGCGGACGTAAATGGGGGTGTACCCGAGGTCTCGCGCCAGCGCCGCGCCGTGATCGTGGCCGAGCCGGTTCCATCCGCGGTCGCTCATCGACGACCCGTGCACGAGCACGAGGATCTTCCCCGTCGCCTCCGGCAGCGCCTCGGAGAGCGCCTCGCGTTCGAGCGTCAGCGTGTGACCGCCGGCGCGAAGCTCCATGGAGATGGCGAGCGGATTCTTCGACTGCTCGAGATAGTCTCCGAGGACGCCGTTGAGGGCCGCTTGCACGGCATCGCGCTCGACCCCTGGCACACTCTCGCCGAGGACGGCCCCGAGTCGTTCGAGCGCGAAATCGAGACTCTCGCCCACGAGATTCGTGACGCCGCGCATGGGCGCGTAAAGGAGCTTCGTGAGCAGGCGGGCGGGGCGCTCGAGTGGTCGTCCGAGGATGGGCGGTCCGCTGGCGATCGTCTCGTGCATCTCGGCGACCGCTTGCGTCACACCGGTGACGGCCTCGATCGCGAGTTTGGTTACCCCGCGGAGGTCGTCGGCGTGGTTGCGCCGCGTCGCCATGGCGTCAACCGAGGAGCTCCGCGGTCGCTTCGTCGAGCTCGCGGCGGTCGTCGAACGCCTCGTCGTTCCCATCGTCGAGGTAAGCGCCTTCGAACGCGAGCTCCTCGGGACCTCGGGCGTGGCGGCCGCGCAGCTGAACGACGAACCAAGTGCCGAGCACCGAGGCGACCACGGGCACGCCGAGCCGCAAGCCGTTCATGGCGTCGATCGACGCGTTCACGGACGTGGTAACCGCGCTGCCGACCGACGCGCTCACCGACCTCACACGGTTCGAAACCGCTCCGCTCGTTTCGCGAAGAGTCATCGAAGCAATGGTCGTCCTGCTGCCCTCCGATGTCCAGTCGATCTCGGGCAAAATGCGCCACGAAATGCTTTAGCGCGAGCGCTGAGCATCCGTCGAAAACGTGAACATCGACACGTGCGCCTCCTCGCCGCCGATGGACCGATAGAAATCGAGCGCATGCGTATCGGCCTGGTCCGCCGGGAGCTTCGCGAGATGGCATCACCGAGTGGCTGGCTCGGCTCCTCGAAGACCTCCGTCATCATCGCGAACATCCGTCGAGCGAGGTCTTCGTCGCCTTTCCCCAGGCGTCTCACGTTCGTGTCGTGCTTCGTGAGGGCTGGTGAGTGTCGGTTGATCGCAGTGCACCGTGCAAGCGTGCGGGTTAAACCACGTGGCATGCGTTGCGTGTTCCCGGCTCGTACTTCGCTCTTCACGATTCTTGCGTGCATGGCGTGCGCCGGTTGCGAACGCAAAGAGCCGCCGCCCGCCCCGTCAACGTCACCGTCAATGGACGGCTCTGCCTCGGCGGCTGCTGCGTGCATCGGCGAGACGACGGACGCCGGGCTCCCGCAAGTCGCCCCTTACGGACGGCTCGAGTCCGTTGCCACGTTCGATGGCCCCATGCCGACAGGCGTTGCCGTCTCGGACGAGGGGCGCATTTTCGTCAATTTCCCGCGCTGGGGAGATCGCGTCGACTTCACCGTTGCGGAGCTTCGAGACGGAACGCCGGTCGCGTATCCGAATGCGGCGATGAATCCCAAAGACCCAAGCCCCACGGATACCGGATTCATCTCGGTCCAGAGCGTGGTCGTCGACGCCAAGAATCGACTTTGGGTGCTCGACACCGGAAGCCCCGAGTTCCGACCCAACAGTCCAGGCGGCCCCAAGCTCGTGGGAATCGACTTGAAGACGAATCAGCCCTTCGTGACCATCACGTACCCGACGAGCGTGGTGCTTCCGACATCGTATACGAACGACGTGCGATTCGATTTGCGCCGCGGAAAGTCTGGAATGGCGTTCATCACCGACTCGGCGCCGCACGGGGGAATCATCGTCGTCGATCTCGACTCGAAGCGCAGTTGGCGTCGGCTGCACAATCATCCCAGCACGCGCGCCGAGCCGAGCTTTCTCGGCATCGTCGAAGGACGTCCGCTCTATCGCGGCGCGCCGGGCAAGGAGCCCACGCGCCTCGCCGCGGGCTCCGACGGAATCGCCATCAGCGCAGACGGCAAACATCTCTACTACTCGGTGCTCGCGGGGCGTCATCTCTACCGCGTGAGTGTCGACGTGCTGGCGAACGAGAAGGCCACCGATGCCGAGGTCGCCGCGACCATCGAAGATCTCGGTGAGAAAGGCGCCTCGGATGGTCTCGAATCGGACGCCGAGGGGCGCGTCTATGCGACGAGCTACGAGGGCAATGCGATTCTGCGACGTGAGGCCGACGGCATGATGGCTCCGCTCGTCGCCGATGCTCGGTTGCTTTGGCCCGATACGCTCTCACTCGCGAAAGGTGGCTGGCTCTACGTCACCGCGAACCAGCTCCACCGGCAGGCTGCGTTCCGCAACGGTCACGACGATCGAACTCCGCCGTATTTGCTTTTCCGAATCCACGTCGACGGAACGCCCATTCGAATGCCCTAATCTCACGAATGGAATACGATGCCTGGCATGGTGGATTGGGTATTCGAGACCGCCGACGACGTTTCGCGCACGCGTCTCGGGGAGATTGCCGCGCACGGCTTTGGTTTTCGCGCGGAGGACTACCCGGAGTGGTTCGAGCGCGCCGGGCACGAGAACCTTCGGGTCCTCAAGCGCGGAGAGCATGTCGTCGCAGGATTGATGCAAATTCCCATGGGCCAGTTCTTCGGCGGTCGGTCGGTGCCCACGCTCGGCATCGCGGGCGTGGGCATCGCCGTGGAGGAGCGTGGTGCAGGCGTTGCGAAGGCGCTCATGCTCGCGACACTCCGCGAGGCGCGAGGGAAGGGGATCGCTCTCTCGACGCTCTACCCGGCGACGGTGCCGCTCTACCAGCGCGTCGGCTACGAACGCGCCGGCGCGCGGTATCGAATCGAGGTGGACCCGAAGTCGCTCGACGTCCAGCGACCGACGGACGTCGCCATCGTCGAGATTCCGGCAGCGAAGTCCGCGGCAGAGATCCCCGAAGAGATGCGTGTCCTCTACACGGAGTCGGCACGCGCCTCCGATGGCTACCTCGATCGCGGCCCCTATGTCTGGACGCGCGTGGTTTCGCCTCGGGGGCAGCTCCCCACCAAGACGTTCGGCGTGAGGGTCGCCGGTCGGCTCGACGGCTACGTGGTGCTCAGCCACAAGATGGAGGCTCCAGGCTCGAGCGTTTTCGTCACCGACCTCGCGGTGCGCTCGGGACGTGCGGCCCAGGCCATCCTGCGATTGCTCGGCGAGTATCGCTCGCTTGCCACGAAGGTGACCTGGTTCGGAGGCGCCGTCGACGTGTTCACGTCGCTGCTGCCCGAGTGCCAACACCACATCGTGCTGGAAGACTTCTTCATGCTGCGCGTCGTCGACGCGGAGCGAGCGCTCGCGACGCGGGGGTATCCGCGCGCCGTCAACACGCGCCTCGTCATCGAGCTCGACGATCGCTCGCTGCCGGAGAACAGCGGCGTCTACACGTTGGACGTGGAGCGAGGGGTGGCGAAGATCTCGCGCGGCGCGGCCCCCGATCTGCCGAGCGTTCGTCTCGGTGAACGAGGGCTAGCCACGCTTTTCACCGGCCATACGCCCGTCGAGACGCTCGCACACATCGGAGCTCTCGAGGGAGACGACGAAGCGCGTGCCCGCCTGGCAGCTCTTTTTGCCGGTCCCGCGCCGGTGACGCGCGACTTCTTCTGACCCGGCAAATGGCGCCCTGACGGAATTCGGATCGCTGTCGGTATCTTTTCGGCGATGGACTACGTTTCCAGGGCATGAATCCCCCGCAGGAGCTGCCGCGCTCGATCCAGAGCTCTTGGTACGTCTTCATGAAGAGCTTCTCGGAGCTCCGCCCGGACCTCTACCGTTACTGCCGGCACCTGACGCGCTCTCCGTGGGACGCGGAAGATCTCGCCCAGGATGCGCTCGCCCGCGCGTTCGTCACGCTGGGGCAGATGATGGGCGAGGCGCCCCCGAATCCGCGCGCTTGGCTTTTCCGCGTGGCCTCGAATTTGTGGATCGATCGCGTGCGTCGCGAGCGCCGCGAGCGCCCGCTCGAAGGCGACGTGAGCTCGGCGAGCTCGGCGATCGATCCGCGTGGGGCACGCGAGGCCGCGGGCACGTTGCTCGGCCAGCTGTCGCCGCAAGAGCGCGCCGCGGTCGTTCTCAAGGACGTCTTCGATCTCACGCTCGAAGAGACCGCCGAGACCCTCTCCACCACCGTGGGAGCCGTGAAGACCGCTCTGCACCGGGCGCGAGGCAAGCTCGTCGAGCGGGCGGCGGAAGAGGTGTCAGCCCCGGCGCCCGCCGTTCTCGACGCCTTCTGCGCGGCGTTCAACGCGGGGGACATCGATGGCTTGGCGAAGCTCCTCCTCGACACCGTGAGTGTCGAAGTCGTCGGTGCGACCACGCAATACGGCCCCGAGGCGGCCAAGCGCACGGTCCTCTTCGGTATGCTCTTCGGCGTCGAGCGCTTGGCCGACGGAGACCCGACGACCGGGATGGATGCGCGCTTCATCCAAGGGATCCTCGCCATCCCGCCGCGCGTGGAGGCACGTGCGTACCGAGGCGGCTGGGTGCTCCTTCACTGGTATACGCATCGCGACGGCGAGGCGGTTCGTGCGCTCACGCGTATCGACGTCGACGATGATCGCGTCGCTCATCTACAGAACTACTTCTTCACGCCGGATATGATCGCCGAGATCTGCAGCGAGCTCGGATTGCCGTCGCGTTCGAACGGCTACTCTTGGTGCGTTCCCAAGGCCTGACGATTCGGTATTCGGTATTCGTCACGCGCTGGTCTACGGTTGCGCCGTGACGCACGACGACGAATCGTGAAGATTGTTTTAGATGCGCGAAGAAGAGCCCGCCCGCGCTTGAAAGGGCGGGCTCGGAGCGGCAAGTTGAGCCGGTGCATCGTCCTTTCTCGCCGGCGAAGTGGCTGGCGTTCGTCGTACCGCTGGTGATTCTCGGATTCGTTGCGGCCCATATCTCGACAGTCACCGCGGCAGGCGACCTGCGCAGTCACCTGACTCGGATCAAGACCACGGGCATGCGCAGCCAGCGCTTGTCGAGCGTTCGAGGGAACCTCCACCGGATGGGGATGGCAGCTGGCCGAGCCGAGCGCGGCGAGCCTTTCGATCGTACCGAATACGACGCTGCTCGAGCCGCGGCCGAATTCGATTTGGCCCGGCTCCGCGAGCTCACCAGCGCCGACGAGACGGAGCAGCTCGCGCACGAGGACGAGGTTGCGCGCACGACCCGCCAAGCGGAGGTGGCGATCGAGCGCTCTGCGGCGCTGCTGGCGGCCGGCGACCTACGCGGCAGCCATGAGGCCTCTTCGCAGCCCATCGTTCACGCGGCGGACGCGAGCATCGAACGCCTGTCGGCTCTCCAGATGTCGGAGGCGGAAGAGGAGAGTCAGCGCGTCGACGACACCCATCGACGGCTTCGCCATCTCTCGCCGATGTTCGATGCCGCCGCCGCCGGTTTCGCGCTCTTGCTCCTCGGACTGGCCATCAAAGCCGCCCGTCAGCACGCGCGCCTGACGGAGGAGGCGAACCAGGTTGCCGAGCAGCGCGCCGCCGAGCTCGAGCTCTTCGCGGTGCGCGTTGCCCACGACTTGCGCAATCCGCTCGGCGGTCTCGCTTTGCGCACCGAGCTCGGGATCGAACGCTTTGCGAGCTCGGCGCCCTTTAAGGAAGAACTCCAGCGAACGAAGCGTGCGATCGACCGCATGAATCGCATCATCGACGGGCTCCTCACCTTCGCTCGCTCGGGAGGTCACCCGCAACCCGATGCATCAGCCGTCGTTTCGGAGGTCCTGGTCGACGTTGCGTCCGACTTCGTCACGGAAGCGGAGGTGGCGCACGTCGAGCTCGTGATCGAGCCGCCGCCCACGATGACCGTCGCATGTTCGGCAGGGCCACTCTCGAGCATCCTCGGTAATCTGATTCGAAATGCTCTCAAGTTCGTGGGCGATGGAACGAACGGCAATCGACGCGTCGTCGTACGTGCCTCGAGCACGGGGAATCGAAACGAAGCCGTGACGATCGAAGTCGAAGACACCGGCCCGGGCATTCCCGCGGGTATGGAAGAATCGATCTTCGACCCTTTCGTCCGCGCGCGCACGAGTGACGGAAAGCCCGGTCTCGGCCTCGGCCTCGCAACGGTCAAGCGCCTGGTCGAAGCCCATCACGGCCACATCACGGTTCGCCCCGGCCCGTCCGGTCGCGGAGCCTGCTTCGCGGTCGTCCTGCCCGTCGCGTAGCGCCGACGCCCTCACGGCGTCGATTCTCCGACCACGCGTCGTACGAGATCGCGGAAGGCTCGCGCGGCGGGATCGGCGTGCGTTCGTTCGTGCCAGCACATCGCGAGCTCGATGCCGTGGGCGGGCAGTGGGGCGGCGACCGCGCGGAGGCCGAGGCTCTTCCCCTTCGCCTCGAAGAGCGACGTGGGCAGCATCGTCACCAGATCCGTTCGTGCGACCACCTCGGCGGCCGTCGTGAACGTGGGCACGGTCATGACGATCGCACGAGCGATGCCCGCTTTCGCGAAGGTGGCGGCAAAGGCATCTCGGAAGTTCTTCCCCGGGACCATGTCGACCCGCACGTGACGCAGCTCTCCGAGCGCACGGCGCGACGGCTTCGCATCCAGGATCCGGTGTCCGCGCCGGGCGACGAGGACGCTTCGTTCCTGGAAGAGGCGCTGGGCGTGGAGGCCGGGGTCTTTCGAGGGAATGCCAACGTGGACGTCGACCTCCGCCGACGTCAGATCGCCCAAGGAGACCAACGCATCGATCCCGACGACCCGCAGGTGAGCAAGCGGCATCTCGTTCATCATCGCGCCTGCGAGCCGCGGAACCCACGTCACCTGTCCGACGTCCGCCACGGCGAGCGTGAACGTTCGCGTGCACGTCCGAGCGTCGAACGGCGCTGCGAGGAGTGCGCTTTCGAGCTCGCCGATCGCCTTCGCGATTCTCGGAGCGAGCTCGATCGCACGCGGCGTCGGAACGATGCCTCGGCCCTTGCGGGTCACGAGCGGGTCGCCGATCAGGTCGCGAAGCCGGGCGAGCGAGTTGCTCACAGCCGACGGTGTGACGTGGAGGCGGTCCGCTGCGCGCGCCACGTTGCGCTCGGCGAGCACCGTGTGCAGCACCACCATCAAGTTGAGGTCGACGTTCGTGATACTCACGGCTGGTGAGGTTATCCCTCACGAACCATCACTTCAATGAATGGCTCCGGCGACCCATGATGCAGGCATGCATCGAGCAGCGCTCGTCGCCGCCGCGTTCGTCGTGGCTTCTTTCGCTGGTTGTTCGTCATCCACCACGCCCCGGAGCTCAACCATGTCCACCGCATCTTCCTCGTCTGCGTCTCCTCGTCCTCTTCACCGCGTCGACGTTCTCGATTCGTTCATGACGTATCGCGACGTCGGCATCGGTTCGCCCGTCGTCTTCCTCCACGGCAACCCCACGTCGTCCTTCGTGTGGAGGAACGTCCTGCCGACCGTCGCGAGCCACGGCCGGCGCTGCCTGGCGCCCGACCTCATCGGCATGGGCGACTCCGGCAAGCCGGAGATCGGTTATCGCTTCGAGGACCACGCGCGCTACCTCGACGCTTGGTTCGCCGCGCTCGATCTCCGCGAGGTGGTGCTCGTCGGCTACGACTGGGGCGGCATCCTCGCGCTCGACTGGGCGCGCCGTCATCCCGATCGCGTTCGTGGCGTCGCCGTGTTCGAGACGTTCCTCCAGCCGATGCATTGGAGCGAGTATCCGCCGCAAGGCGCCGAGCTCTTTCGTGCCCTTCGCACGCCGGGCGTCGGCGAGAAAATGGTGCTCGAGGAGAACGGGTTTCTCCCGAAGTCCCTCGGCAACGGTGTGAAGACCGGCCTCTCCGAGGACGCGCGTGCGGCCTACTACGCCCCGTACCCCACGCCCGCGTCGCGAAGGCCGCTACTCCAGTGGCCGCGCGAGCTGCCGATCGACGACGAGCCTGCCGACGTCACGGCGCTCGTCGTGCGCAACGGCGAGTGGCTACAGAAGACTCCCGCACTTCCGAAGCTGCTTCTCACCTTCGACGGCAAGGGGCTCAGCAATGCTCCTTCGGTCGTCGAATGGGCGCAGCGGACGATGCCGAACCTCGACGTGGTTCCGCTTGGCGCGGCCGGTCACCACGCGCCGGAGGATGCGCCGCGAGCCATTGCCGATGCGATCGCCTCATGGCTCGAACGACACGGGCGAAGCTGACGGTCGCTCGGCCTCAGGCCGTCGCGAACACGAGCCACTCGACGAACGGCGCGGCCGCCTTGCATCCATCGGCCAGCCTTTTCGTGAGCTTCGACGAGGTGAGGATGCCTTTGGGTAGCGCGGGAAACATCACGACCAGACCCTTGCGTCGAATCAGATCCTCGCGCGGATGGTCGGGCTCGTACCCCTTTGGAACACGTTTGACGCTTTCGTACGACCGTGCGGGGAAGCCCTTCTTGTCGAGCTTGGCGAGGAGCTTCTCGAGCTCCTTGCCCCGCGCATTGTCGTCGATGGCGGCACGGTAACGAGCGAGCGACTCGGGCCCCATCATGTAGTGGCCCGCTGCGGCGAAGGTCTCCGTTGCACCCACTTGGAAGTAGAGCGCCATCGGTACGTCGGTGACCGACTTGCCGGTCCGCTGCAGTGGGATCACGCCGCCGATGTTCGTCTTGTATGGGGACTTGTCCTTCGAGAAGCGGACGTCGCGGAAGATGCGGAACACCTTCGGCTCGCCGAGATCACAATGGGCGAAGCTTCGATCGATGGCGTCGCGAACCTCGCCGAGCAAGAGCTTCATCGGCGCGTTCCAGCCTTCTTCGAATTCTTGCTTGTGCGCCGCGAACCATTCGCGGTCGTTGTGCTTGGCGAGCGCCTTGAAAAACTTGCCGCCCGCGTCGGCGAATCCATCGAATTTCGACATCGCCGGCAGTCTACTCCGGCGACCACTTGCACGGACCGTGGATTTCGGGGCCCACGATGGGCGAGAGCCCCGAAATCCACGGTCCTTTGCACAAGTCTGTCGCGATCTCCGTTTCACTCTTCAATCCGCGCAACGGGGGTGCGCTGAAAGCGCCATGTGGTCGAATCGTCACCAACGTGAAACGACACGTGGCGCGCGGCGGGGACATCGCGCGATCGACGCGCGATTGACGCCCCGCTTGACGCGTCACGCCTACTCACGAGATCGAGTGATTGCGCTTCCCGACCTCGCGAGTTCCGGTAGTCTGAGACCACCTCTCGCGCGATGGATAGTCAAACTCTACTCCTCGTTGTGCTGGTCGCTGCCGTTGGCGTGATTGCGTACTTGATGGGGGAGAGACGGGCGCTTCTGCGCGCGAAGGCGGAGCACGAACGGGAGCGCGGAGCTGCTTCGCGGGAACTTTCCCGAGACGTGTCGTCCTCGTCGTCCTCGTCGTCCTCGTCTTCGCGCGCACCCGAAGTTGCGCCGAAAGCGTCGAGCCGCAAGGCCGAAGCGGTGTCCGTCGCGGCTCAGGACGATCCTCCGCCGAGCAAGCCTGCGCCTCCCTCGGACGCGAAGGCGCCCACGGTCGCTGCATCGAGCTTCAGCGGCGTTCCGAAGTTGAATCCTGACGACGAAGACGATGACGTCGAGCCGACGATGGTCGGCCGTGGCGCCAGCGCGCCGCCGATGCGTCGGGTCATCGTCAAAGCACCCCTCATTCAGATTCCGTTCGACGATCTCGCCACGACCGACAAGCCAGCGCAGGCCGACGCGCTCTTTCTCGTCCATGCGACGGCGCAGACGGACAAGGGGCTTCGTCGCAAGAAGAACGAGGACAGCCTCGGCGTGCTCGAGGGCAGCAACCTCTTCGTCGTCGCCGACGGCATGGGCGGCTACGCGGGGGGCGAACAGGCGAGCAAGCTCACGGTACAGACCATCCTCGACGCCTTCCGCACGCGGACGTTCGAGGGCGAGGCCCACGAAGGCGCGCCGGCGGAGGCGAGTGAGCTCGGTCGCTCGATCCAGATGGCGAACGCGACTGTCCTCGAAGAGGCACAGAAAGATCATGCGCTCGCCGGAATGGGCACCACCGTTTGCGCGGCGATGTTCTCGCCGAACAAGCGACGCTGCTACGTCGGTCACGTCGGAGACAGCCGCTGCTATCGATTGCGCGACGGCGTGTTCAAGCAGATGACCGCCGATCACACGATGGCGGAGCTCGGCGTGAAGGGGCCCGAATCCCAGGCGTTGAGCCGCGCCGTCGGCATCTGGCCCACGGTGAACATCGATATCGTCGCGGCGATTCCCCAGGCCGGCGACGTCTATCTCCTCTGCTCGGACGGTCTGACGAAGATGCTGTCCGACGACATCATCGCCAACGTCCTCCGCAACGAAGAAGATCCGAAGGTCGCGGTCGAACGGCTCATCTTCTTCGCGAATTCGCGCGGCGGGAAAGACAACATCACCGTCATCCTGATTCGTGTCGTCCCCACCGACTGGCGGCCCGAGCCCTTCCGTCCGGCAAGCGTCAGGCCGGCTGAGCCCGACGAGTCCTGACCGCCTGATTCGGTCGAGGGACCACCTACTGTAGGCCCCTACCGTTTGCTCGTCGCCGGGCCTGTCGTTACGCTTCCCGACGCGCCGTGAAGTGGCAAGACTCCCTCGCCGAGCTCTACGAGGGCCCCCGCATGACGGGCCGACTCTGGGTCATGGCGCCCGGTGTCATCGCCACGCGCGTCGTCGGCCACGTCGATGCGTCGGCCGTTCGTTGGTACACGAGCCGTGTCGACCGCATGCTGCTCGACGGTCGGACGATCCAGACGTTCCACGATTGGAGCGGCATCGATTCGTTCGACTCGGACGTGCGCGGTCCTTACCGAGCGTGGGCCGAACGCCACGTGCAGCTCGTCAAACCCCCGCACTTCTTGATTCGGTCGAAGATTCTCGCGATGGCGATCAGCGCGACGGCCCTCGTGCTCAGTCACGGTCTCGTGGCTCACACGGAACGGAGGGAGTTCGAAGAAGCGCTCCAAGACGCAATCTTCGCGGCACGCACGACGGAATCGATCCGTCCCTGAACACGCCGAAGCGCTCGCTGGACCTTTCGTCACGGGAAGGAGACGGGCCGACTCCGCTTCCGGCGCGTAAGGTGGCTCGGTGCGCTCGATCCTTTTTCCTTCGATGCTCTTGGCCTTGGCTCCCTTCCCAATCGGGGGCGCGATCGGGGGCGCGGTGGCGCTCGCGTCCGCCTTCGTGACCGGATGTTCCGGCGACAGTGCGAACGGAGCGATTCCGAGCTCCGATGGTGGCGGTAGCACCACCGACGAGCGCGACGACGACCGAACGACGCCGTCGAAAGACTCGGGCTCGTCGACGGGGAAAGACGGGAGCAGCTCGGACCTCGATGCGGGAACGGACGCCGCCGATGCCGCCGATGCGGCCGTCGATTGTCCGACCGCGCCCGCCGCGCCGGACGTGGACGGCCCCAACAAGTGCGGAGCGCTCGATTTCGGTCTTCCCCCTGCGAAGTTCCAACCCGTGAAAGACGATGCGGGGCTCAACGGCGGCACCCTTCCACCAGGCATCTACGACACGGTCGTCGCGGAGCGTGCCACCGGGACGAAGGGCTCGTGGCAGGAGACGATCGTGCTCGCCAACAACGGGCGCTTCACGCGCACGCGGCAGATCGATCCCGGAACGGGCAACCTCGGGGTCCTCTCGTACGGCTCCGGCACGTATTCGGTATCCGGCAATCAGCTCACGATGACCGATGATTGCAGCTCGACCGATCAGCGCCGCAGCACGCTTCCCTACAACGTCGTAACGGACGAATGCGGGCTTCCGATGCTGCAATACAGCTTCACCGGCTTTCGTCTCACGATGAAGCGACGTTGAGCAGCGAGGGCTTCGCGAGGCGCTATGCTGTCGCCCGGAGACCCGCATGAACCTGACCAACCGCAGCACGGTCGGCGATCTCGTGACGCGCAGCGCGCGTCGTGTCCCCGGCGCACATGCACTCCGCTTCGAGGACCGCTCGTGGACCTACCGCGAGCTCGACCGCGCGAGTACGCGCGTGGCCCACGCGCTGCTCGGTTTGGGCCTGAAAAAAGGCGATCGCGTCGCGGCGTTCGGAAAGAACTCCGACGCCTACATCCTCTTGTGGCTCGGCGTGGTGAAGGCCGGCCTCATCCACGTGCCGGTCAACTTCGCGCTCTCGGGGCGTGAGCTCGCTTACATCCTCGAGCAGTCGGGCGCCCGGGCCGTGTTCGCCGATCGGGCGCTCCAGCCTGCGATCGCGAGCTCTGGCGTTTCTCCGGAGTTCGTCGGCACGTTGCGCGATGGGGCAGGGGAGCGAGACGTTCTTGCGTGGGCCAAGGCCGAAGGTCCGGTCGCGCCTCTCGAGGTCGACATCGCCGACCACGACGTCGCGCAGCTGCTCTACACGTCGGGCACCACGAGCGAGCCCAAGGGCGCCATTCTCACGCATCGCGCGCTCGTGCATCACTATGCGTCGTCGGCCATGGCGCTCGATGCGCGTGCCTCCGAACGCCAGCTCCACGCGCTGCCGCTCTATCACTCGGCGCAGATGCACGTCTTCATGATGCCGTCGCTCATGCTCGGCGCACCGAACTGGCTCCTCGAGACGCCCGACCCGACGCGCGTTCTCGAAGCGATGGCGGCGAACGAGATCGACGCCTTCTTCGCGGCGCCCACGGTGTGGATCGCGCTGCTCGCGCTCATCGAGATAGAACCTTCGCGTGCGTGCAAATTGCGAAAAGCGTATTACGGCGCGTCGATCATGCCGACGCCCGTGCTGCAGAAGCTTCGTGCGCTTCTTCCGGGCCTCGGTTTCTACAATTGCTTCGGTCAATCGGAGATTGGTCCGCTCGCGACCGTCCTCAGGCCCGAAGAGCACGAAGCGCGTCCGGCGTCGGCAGGGCGGGCGATTCCGTTCGTCGACATGCGCGTCGTCGACGACGACATGAACGACGTTGCTCCGGGCGAGGTTGGCGAAGTCGTGTATCGCTCGCCCCAGCTTTGCCTCGGTTACTGGGAGAAGCCCGAGGAGACGAGGGCCGCGTTCGAAGGCGGATGGTTCCACTCCGGCGACCTCGCGCGCATCGACGCCGAGGGCTACATCACCATCGTCGACCGCAAGAAGGACGTCATCAAGACGGGCGGCGTCGTCGTGTCTTCGCGTGAGATCGAAGAGGCGCTCTTCACCCATCCCTCCGTTCGCGAGGTCGCGGTCATCCCCGTGCCCGACGCGAAATGGATCGAAGCTGTGACCGCCGTGGTGGTGCTACGCGACGGAGCCGTTGCCGACGAAGCCGTCCTCATCGAGCACGCACGGTCGAACCTCGCTCCCTTCAAGGTCCCCAAGCGCGTTCACTTCGTCGAGGCCCTCCCCAAGAACACGGCGGGCAAGCTCCTGAAGCGCGAGCTCAAGGTTCGCTTCTCTTCGTAGCGTCCGTAGCGCGCGGAGGCCTCCGGCTCGGGCGCACCGTCGCGATCACTCCGCGGGCTCGGGGATCGAGACGGCCAAGAGCGCCGTCGCGCCGAACTGCGCGGTACGATCGGCGGGAACGATTGCGCACTCGAGCCGCTGGCAGTGCTCGGAATAGACCGTGCCGCGGAACTGGACGACGTCGACAGGTGGTGCCGGGACATCCTCGTCCTCGTCGACGAGCCGAGTCCACGCGAGCTCCTCGAGCCACGGGGCGTCGTCGAGGGCCTTCGCATCGAACGTGGTGCAGCACTGAGCCGCCAGGAGAACGAGAGTCGTGATGTCGAAGTAGAGCGTTCGCTCCTCGTCGGACAGGTCGTCGAGATCGATGGCCGACAGGGTGGCACCGACGTTCGGGAGGAGGTTTGCGGGATTGATCGAAGGCGACCACCCAGGCTCTGCCACCCGCGCGATCTCGGCGGAGGTGTGATCGAGGATGACGTCGGGCGCGTTCAGCGCGCGCAGCTCTTCGAGGCGCAGGCGTCCTTGGGCGAGCGTGTTCTCCGCGATTCGTCGATGCGCGGCGCGGTCGAACGCCGGCCGCCGTCGAAGCAGAAAGTCGCAGAGTCGCGGGAGGGGGAGGCTCCCTGCGAGCGTCGAATCCTGCGTTCCGGCCTGAACGCGGGCGATGAGCTCGATGGCCACGCGATGTTCCCTGCGGAGGTCTTCTCGCAGCACCTCGCCGAGCTCGCGAACGGCCTCGAGATCGGCCGGGAATACATGGCTCCCGTACGGGAAGACACGGACGGGTAGGCCATTCCAAATCGCGAGCTCTCCCGCCGACATCGTCATGATGCGATTTCCAACGAGATCCTTCGCGACGTCAACGTCGGTCAGGTCACTGTCGGTCGGGTCTCGGTCACTGTCGGTCAGGTCACTGTCGGTCAGGTCACTGTCGGTCAGGTCACTGTCGGTCGGGTCTCGGTCACTGTCGGTCAGGTCACTGTCGGTCGGGTCACTGTCGGTCGGGTCTCGGTCACTGTCGGTCAGGTCTCGGTCCGCGGGGCGGCCGTCGCGTTTTGCGATGGATGCGAGGCGATCCAAATCGGAGCCCCAGGGGCGTCGCGCGGCGGCTCCCAGTCCGTGACGAGAGAATCACGATCGCCGAGAAATCAGGCAGGTCTGTGTCATGTGAGCAAGAGTCTTACATTGGCGCGGTCGTTGCTGAGCAGGGGCAAGTCCTCCACCCGGAGCTCGCCCCATGCCGCGTCTTCTGTCTTCAGGTCGTCCCCGTGTCGCCTTCACGTTCGCGCCGCTGCTCGCTGGCATCGTCACGCTGGTCGCTTGCACCTCGGAGGCCGACCACGACGACACGGACGTCGGCGAGGGCGCGTTCAGCAGCAACCAAGCCACGCTTCTGGACTTCGACTTCGACGGCGAGCTCGTGACCGCGTCGAGCTGGAACGACAACCAGACGATCCAAGATCAGCTGCTCTACACGATCGGTCACCTCAACGCCGACAAGAGCGTCGGGCGCCTCGACAACCTCGTGCTCTCGAACGTGCGGCGCTCCACCGAGGCGGGCGGCAAGATCAAGATCACCTACCACGCGAAGCTGCCCGTCGCGTGGGGCCGCAAGACGAACCTGCCCTCGACCTATTCGTTCACGTTGCCGCGCGACGTGAGTACGAGCGGTGTGACCGCCTTCACCGATGCGCACAAGACCTCGTGCGTCGATTGGGGCGCGCACGACGTCGACAGCGGCAGCATGTGGTACTACTTCCGGCCGCGCAACAGCGGTTGCTCCTTCGCCCCGGGCGAGGTGATCACCACCACCGCGACGGCGACCCGGTCGACCCAGAACACGACGGGCAAATATCCCGAGTACCACAAGGTCTGGGAAGACAATGCCCTCGAGGTCGTGGCCATCTTCGGCAAATTCGAAGATGGCGCGACGTCCCCGTCGGACGCGGGAATCAGCGCATACAATTCGTTCGTCGCCAGCATGGCGCGCGAGCTTGCCGGCTTCAGCGTGGTCACGACGCCCGCGACCATTCCGGCATCGCCCGGTGTCAGCGCCCCGGACATCCAGTTCGACGCGACGCTCGCTGACGGCAAGAAGGTGAAGGTCACGGCGCTTCTCGTCGACAACATCGCCTCGACGCCGCGCAGCTTCGACGTTCGCTACGAAGCTCTTTCGCCGACGGCCGACGTCATTGCCTACAACGGCCATGCCGGGCTCGGTCAGAACGTACGCGCGTTGGCGCGCAAGGGCCGATTCGTCAGCGGCAAATACCAAATCATCTTCATGAACGGCTGTGACACGTTCGCCTACGTCGACGGGTCGCTCGCGCAAACGCGCGCCGCGCTCAATCCCGACGACCCCACGGGCACGAAGTACATGGAGTTCGTGACGAACGCGATGCCGTCGTTCTTCCAGTCGATGTCCAACGCATCGACGACGCTCTTCAAGGGCTTGCTCTCGTACTCGGCACCGAAGACGTACGACAAGATCTTCGAAGGCATCGATACCCGCGAGGTCGTGCTCGTCACGGGCGAAGAGGACAACGTGTTCACGCCGGGCATGCCGATCGGCAGCAATGGCACGGGCGGCGTCGATGGCGGCGCGGGCGATGGTGGAAGCGGTGCCACCGGTACGTTCACGCCCTTCGAGGAGAGCGGCACTCTCGCGAAGAACGAGAGCAAGAGCTACGTCTACGACGTTCCCGCGGGCACCTACAAAGTCGATCTCTCTGGCACGGGAGACGCCGACCTCTACGTCCGTAAAGATCAGGCGGCGACCAAATCGCTGTACGACTGCAGGCCGTACAAGGCCGGGTCGGTGGAGAGCTGCTCGGTGACGTTCGCGACGGCCGGCAAGCTCCACGTGATGGTCAACGGCTATGCCGCCCAATCGACCTACACCGTGAAGGGCAGCAAGCCCTAACCGAACCGAGAACGAATCCGTCAGGCGAGCCGAGGCTCACACGTCGATGGCAGTGGCCGAACCGACGCGTTTGCGGAGCTCGAATTTCTGGATTTTGCCTGTCGAGGTACGAGGTAGTTCGCCGAAGACGACGGCACGTGGCGCCTTGAAGGGGGCCAGGTGTCGTCGGCAATGCGCAATCAGCTCTTCGGCGGTCGCCGAAGTTCCCACGCGAAGCTCGACGAAGGCGCAGGGCGTCTCTCCCCACTTGGGATCGGGCTTCGCGACGACGGCAGCAGCCAGAACGGCGGGGTGACGGTAGAGGGCATCTTCGACCTCGAGACTCGAGATGTTCTCTCCGCCGGAGATGATGATGTCTTTGCTGCGATCCTTGATTTTGACGTAGCCGTCGGGCTGCAGAACGCCGAGGTCGCCGGTGTGAAACCAGCCGCCCGCGAACGCCTCTTCGGTGGCCCTGGGATTCTTCAAATAGCCTTTCATCGTGACGTTTCCGCGGAACATCACTTCGCCCATCGTCTCCCCGTCGGCGGGGACGACGGTCATCGTCTCCGGATCCAGCACGGAGATGGCGCCCTGCAGGTGATAGCGGACGCCCTGGCGTGCGTTCTGTTGGGCGCGGTCCACCAGCGAGAGCTCGGACCAGGCCTCCTGTTTCTCGCAAACGGCAGCGGGCCCGTAGGTCTCCGTCAGCCCGTACACGTGCGTGAGCTCGAACCCGAGGCTCTCCATTCCTTCGATGAGGGCAGCCGGTGGCGCTGCTCCGGCGACCATGGCGTGGACGCGATGCTCGATGCCGGCCTTCGTCTCGGCGGGCGCATTCACGAGAAGACCGTGGACGATCGGCGCACCGCAATAGTGTGTGACGCGATGGTCGCGAATGGCGGCGAAGATGGCATTCGCTTCCACCTTGCGCAGGCAGACGTTCACGCCGGCGCGTGCTGCAACCGTCCAGGGAAAGCACCAGCCGTTGCAGTGGAACATCGGTAGCGTCCACAGGTAGACGGGGTGCTTCGGCATGTCCCATTCGAGGGCATTCGAAACGGCATTCAGATAGGCGCCGCGGTGATGGTAGACGACGCCCTTGGGATTGCCCGTCGTGCCCGAGGTGTAGTTGAGCGAAATGGCATCCCACTCGTCGAACGATCGCTCGCCTGCATTCCAGACGAAGTCGGGTTCTCCCTCGGCGAGCAAGGCCTCGTATTCGATCGTGCCGATACGGCGGCCCGGCCCTTGGTACTCCGGATCGTCCACGTCGACGACGAGGAGCGACAAGCCCTGGCGGGCGATGGCGCGCTCCACCACCTCCGATAGCTCGCGGTCGACCAGCACGACTTGGGCCTCGGCGTGGGCGAGCATGAAGCCCACGGACTCGTCGTCGAGGCGCGTGTTGAGCGTGTTGAGGACGGCGCCGGCCATCGGCACACCGAAGTGGACCTCGACCATCGCCGGCACGTTCGGGAGCATCACGGCCACCGTGTCGCCGCGACGCACACCCCGCTTCACGAGCGCGCTCGCGAGCCTTCGGGAGCGCTCGTGCGTCTCGGCCCACGTTCGGCGGATCGAGCCGTGGACGATGGCGACCCGGTTCGGGTGCACGTCGGCGGCGCGTTCGAGAAACGCAATCGGCGTCAGCTGTTCGTAGTTCGCCGGCGTCTTGGGAAGCCCGAGATCGTACGGAGAGGCCATGCCTCTAGGCTACGCTCCCGCCGGGCGTGCGTCGCCACAACCTGTTGCGATGTGAAGACATCGAACACGGGCCGTGCATACCGTCTCGCTTTCACTGATTCTTCTCGCCGTGGTCGCGCTCACGAACGGATTCGTGCGCGCGATCCCCGTGCCGCTGCCGTTGTTGCAGATCTTCGCCGGGGCGCTCCTGGCCTGGCCCATCGGCATGCATGTCGAGCTCGAGCCGGAGCTCTTCCTTTTGCTCTTCATCCCGCCACTCCTCTTCGTGGACGGTTGGCGAATTCCGAAACGCGATTTTCGGCGGTTCCGCCGGACGATCCTGCTCATGGCCTTCGGACTCGTGATCTTCACGGTGTTCGGCCTCGGCCTTCTCGCGCATGCGTTCGTTCCGTCGCTCCCGCTGCCGTTCGCGTTTGCGCTCGCCAGCGCGCTTTCGCCGACCGACGCGGTGGCCGTGGCAGGAATTACGGGGCGCGCGCGGGTGCCGCGAGCCTTGATGCATATTTTGCAGGGCGAAGCGCTCATGAACGACGCATCGGGCCTCGTCTGCCTACGCGTCGCGATTGCCGCGATCGCCACGGGAACCTTCTCGCTCGTGAGTGCGAGCACCTCGCTCGTGGTGGTCGCGGTTGGGGGCGTTGCGATTGGAACGGCGGCCGCGTGGGTGTTCGCGCGCGCGCAGCGTTTCGTGTTCGGAGCGAGTGACGACGCACCCGAAGGACGCATCTTGCTCGTCCTCGTTCTTCCGTATGTTGCGTATCTCGTTGCCGAGCACGTGCACTGCTCGGGCATTCTCGCGGCGGCCGCGGCCGGTATGGTTCTTCCGAGGCTCGGAATCTTCGAGGTGGGCGAGCGCGTGGCGCGTCGTCAGACGATGACGGTGCTCGGCGCACTCGAGCTCGCGTTGAACGGTCTCGTCTTCGTGCTCCTCGGCTTGCAGTTGCCGGAGATCGCCGTGCACGGTCCGTCGGTCATCGCTTCGGCAGGATTGAGCGGACGTCAGGCCGCCGTCCTCGTGTTCGTGATCGGTGCTGGTCTCTTCGCACTTCGGTTCGCGTGGGTCTGGGTTTCGATGCGGGTCACGCTCTATCGCCGTGCGACGCGGGGAGCTCCCGTCGTGAAGATTCCGCTCCGCTTGCTCGTCGCCACCGCGCTCGCTGGAGTGCGTGGTGCCGTATCCCTCGCAGCCGCGCTCACGATCCCCGCGGTGATGACGACGGCGCACGGCGAGTATCCTGCGCGCGCCGTCGGCGTGTATCTGGCCGCGGCGGTCATCGTCATGTCCCTTCTCGCCGGAAGCATCGGGCTGCCGCTCGTCTTGCGTGGCATCGAGCTTCCCGAGGACACGTCGAAGCACGCCGCCGACCTCGCAAACCTGCGCGCGATGCTCGCCGAGGCAGCGATATCGGCCTTGGAGCGTGAGCGGGAAGCGCGCGAGGTGGCGTCATCGGAGCATCCCGAACAGATGGCCGAGGCCGTGGCCTTGATTCTCGACCACTATCGAACGCGGGTGGGCGAACAGGACCATGCCGAGGTCGCCCGTGAGGCTTTGCTCCGTGACCTTCGCCTCGTGGGCCTCGGGGCCGAGCGCGCGCGACTCCAGACGCTCTGGGAGAAGCGCGAAGTCGATGACGTCTTGTATCGCGAGGCGCTCCACGGACTCGACGTCACCGAAGAGGCGCTTGCCGGTAGGCCCGCGCACGGAGCCCACGGCTAGCGACGCGTGCTACGGTCGCGCTCGCTCCATCGCCTCGAAATCGTCGCCGGGCGTGGTGCCGGCGTGTTCTACGATGCGCGCGTGGCTCCGGCGCCTGTTCCAAGTCCCGACGCAACCGGGCAGATTCTCAAAGGCCCATCTCCGAAAAGCGCCATGGGGCGCCTGCTCGTCGCCCTCGACCTCCTCGGCATCTTCGTGTTCGCCATCGAGGGGGCGATGGCTGGCAAGGCTGGGCAGTTCGACATCCTTGGCGTCCTGGTGCTCTCGTTCGCGACGTCGCTCGGTGGCGGCATCGTTCGTGACTTGCTCATCGGGTGTCGTCCGGTCGCCGCCGTCAGCGATTGGCGTTACGCCTCGGTTGCGTTCACCGGCGGCGCGCTCGTCTTCATGATGCAGGCGTATCTCGGGCACATCCCCAGCACGCTGCTCGTGGTGCTCGATGCGCTCGGCCTCGCGCTCTGCGCCGTGGCCGGGGCGGAGAAGGCGCTGGCGTTCGGGATCCATCCCACCATCGCAGTTCTCATGGGCGCTATCACGGGCGTCGGTGGCGGGTGCGTGCGCGATATGCTCATGAGCCGTTCGCCCGCCGTTCTTCATCGCGACATCTACGCCGTTGCGGCCATCTTCGGCGCGGCGGTGATGATCGCCGGGCAGCGTCGCCTCGGACTCAAGCCGTCCTTGGCGAGCTTCGCGGGCGGCCTGGCCTGCTTCGGTCTTCGTCTCGTCGCGGTGTGGCGCGACTGGCAGCTTCCGCAGCTTGGCTGACGACGTGCGTTCGTGAATCGCGAATCGTCCTTCGCGACGAGGGCCATGGCCTGAGTGGGAAGGGAACGCGCGGGAACCTCTTTGCCACCGCGCTCTGGAAATCGTTGTCCCTCCGTGCGCGCGATTGGGGATTTCGGCGCCGAATGTAGGCGACCGAGCGGCGGCGATCGGAGCGTGCTAGGTTCGGCGCCGTGCCGATGCATCGCACACTTTGCTTTCTTTCGACCACGGCGCTCGCGGCGTTGGGATTGGTCGCGGCATGCGATCGGAGCGACACGACGCATTCTCGCTCGACGTTCGGTACGGAAGACAATCGCTCGCGGAGCTTGGGTGGTCACGTCTTCTCCGAGATCGAACCTGTCCCCGATGCCGTCGTTCGCCTGACCTCCAATTCCAACGATGGGGCGGATGCGCTCTTCGAGCAGCAGATACCGCTGGCCGATCGCACGTTCGTGACCGATCCGTTCGGCTTCTATGCGTTCAACGCCGGGCCATCGATCTACGATCTGACGATCCGAAACGACCACCTCGCTGGTCTCTCGTGCGGCGCGGCTCCGTGTACGGCGGCGCGCGAGCTCGTGGCGTTTCGCGGAGTCCAGTCTCGTTACTTCGAACCGCAGATCGGCGGGGGAATGGTTCCTCAGGCGTTCGTCGCGCCATTGCAGGTGGCCTTCGACCCCCCGCTCGATGACGATTCGGCCGTCACGTTCTTCGCCTTCGGAGACGACGTCGCGTCACTGCGAACCGAAGGGCGGACGGTCGAGCTAGGGCTTCGTCGGTTCGAGACCTCACCGCGCCCGAACGACACGCTGAACACCACGACGGCGACGCTCCACGCCGTGGTCTACCCGAAGAACGCGGGCATCCTCGCCGCGACGGCGTTCGGCCACGCCAACCTGCTCGTGCGCGCCGACCAGGCGAACTCGGTCGTCATCAGTCTGACGCAGCTGTCGACGGTCACGCCGCCCACGGCGCCGAATTCCTTCTCGGTGTTCGCGCCCTCCGGCTTCACCATCCAGCGCCTCGAGCTCTGGGTCGACTTCGGCAATCGCACGATTTCCCAGCTCGTCGCGACGCCGCTTCCCAACGAGGTCGTCCAGATCCCCGTCATCTGGTACTCGTGGTGGCGCGTCCGCGCGCGCGCAACGCGTGGCGCCATCGTGTCGGAATCCGAGCTGCGCATCTTCGACATCCTCAAGCCCGTTCCTACGTTGACCGTGCCGGATGCGCCGGTTCCCGTGACGGTCGAGGGCCTCACGGTCACGGGCGACGGCGAAGGGATGCGCGAACATGTCTTCGTCCCCGTCGATCCCGGCGGAACGATCTTGAGCGTCCTCACGACCGACCGAACGACGACCCTGCCGAACCCGCAGGATTTCGGGTTACCCGCGGCCGCCGGGCGCTACACGTGGACGATGCGCCAATGGCCGCAGGCCACGCGGTTCGAGAATTTCGTCGAGCCGGATGGTGGCGTGGAGCTGGGCTTCAACGGGCGCGACGCGCGGGTGAACTTCCCTTCGTCGATGGCGGCGCCCGTCGAAGTCGTTCTGCACTGAGACTGGCTCACGACGCGCTCACGAGGCGCTCGCGCGGCTCGCTTCTCCCCATCGCGGGAGCAGCGCCGCGGGAAGCACGCAGACGAGCGCCGAGACCACGAAGGCTGCGAGGAGGCCGGCGTGATCGGCGATCATGCCGCCGCAGAGCGAGCCGAACCCGATGGCGAGCGCGTTGGCGCTCGTCAGGACGGTGTAGTGGAGACCGGCATCGGAAGGGCGCGTGGCGCTCATCAGCGCAGCGAAGAGCACCGTCGTTCCCAGGCCGCTACCGAAGTGTTCGAACGCGATCGCGACGGTCGAGAGTGCGAACGGCGCATGAAGTCGCTCGACGGCAACGAGAGGAACGCAAACGAGCGTCTGGATCACCACCGATGCGAAGAGCGCGCGGCGTTCGCCGAGCTTACGATGAAGGAACCCGCCGACGGCCGCGCCCGCCAGCGCCGATACGGAGCCGACCGTGACGGCGGCCCATCCGATGCGCTCCTTGCTCCAGCCGAAGTCTTTGAGCATCGGCTTGAGAAGAGAGCTCGCCATGTGAAGGCCTAGCTTGAAGGTCAGGGCGAGGGCGAGCACGGGACGCGTCTCCTCGCGGAGGACGTGCCGGGCGAGTGCTCTGGCTCCGAGGGCCTTCCCCTCGTTCGGAAGCGACGTTCGGGGCGCATCCGAGGTCTCGCTGCGATGCGGATCGCGATTCGCCGATCCGACGAAGGCTCCGATGCTCGCCGCGGCCACCACGCCTGCGCACGAAAGAAGCGTGGTGCGTTCGCCGAGTCGCCCCACGAGGACGAGCAGCGCGGCGCCCCCGATCAGCATACCCACGCGGTAGCCGGCCACCTGGGCGGTGTTTCCGTAGCCGCGTTCACTCGGCGCGAGCACGCGCACGGCGAAGGCGTCGACGAACACGTCCTGGGTTGCTGCGAGGGCCGAGGCGACTGCGGTGAGCGCGAACCAGAGGAGGGGCGCGTCGTGGAGCGGTCGGATGGCGAAAGCCGCCACCGTGACCGTCAACGCGAGCTGCAGAACGAGGATGATCGAGCGCGTCCATGCACGCGCGCGGGATCATCGGCGACCTTTGCCCAAAGGACCTTCAGCTGCCACGGAAGCTGCAGCCAGAAGAGCGCGGCGATCTTGGCGTAGCTGTAGCCTTCCTCGCGGAGGACGACCGGTAGGTACTCGGTCGCGAAGCCGAACGGGATGCCTTGGGCAGTGTAGAGAAACGCCAGGGCGACGATGACCGACAGGCTGCTCGGCGCCTTGGCTGACCGCATGCGGGACGAGCCTCGCCGATTTCCGAACAGTGGGGGCCCCAATCTTGGTTCGTTCCGCTTCGATCGCACTTCCGGGCGGGGCCGAGGACCACTATAAGCCGTGTCGATGAGCCCGGCAGTCCAGCGGAGCGATGACCAGAAGCCAGCGCTTCTGATGCTCCACGGCTTCGCGCTGGACGCGCGCATGTGGCGCCGTCAGGTCGAGGTCTTCTCGGACGAGTTCCGCATTGTGACGGTGGATCTTCCGGGATTCGGGGCCCAGGCTCGCGACGTCGGCGAGGTCAGTCCAGCCGAAGAAGTCGGCCGCGCGATGGACGCGGCGGGCCTAACCTCGGCACACGTTCTGGCTGCGTCGTTCGGCGCCGCCGTCGCCACGGACTTCGCGCTGCGTTTTCCGCGCCGCGTCCAGTCCCTCTCGTTCGTGGGCCCGCAGCTCCTCGGTCGCCGTCTCGGCATCGAGTCGTGGAATCGCTGCGTCTCGCTCGCCTCGGATGGGGACATCACGACGGCCGCCGAAGTCTGGCTCGACGACCCGCTCTACCTGGGCCTCCGTCACGACGAGGACCTGTTCGAAGAGGTTCGCCAGATCGTCCTCGACTACGGCGGAGCTCATTGGACAGGGCGCGTTACCTCCTCTTGGTTGGACGCCGATCCTGCGCCGCGGCTCAAGGAGCTGCAGACGCCCGCGCTCATCATGTCGGGCGAAGGCGATCTGCCGAGCTTTCTCCAGATGGCCGAGGCGTACGCCAAATCTCTGCCTCGCGCGCGCCGCGAAATCGTCCAAGGCGCAGGTCACATGGTCAATCTGGAGGTTCCGGACCACTTCAACGCGGTGGTCTACGACTTCCTCCAGTCGCTTTCTCGCTAGTTGTCGCAGAATCTGCTTGCCAAGTAGTCGGCTCTGCGTAAAGTACGCGCTCCCGCGGGGCCCCCTCCCAAAGAGAGGGTTTCGTAGGACGCGGTCTTCTTCTTCGATGAAGAGGACAGCAGTTTCGAAGTAGTACGTCACGTAGTGTCTCTAGACGGCCGTAACGGCCCCCGGCGTGGCTCCCGGTGCTTCGATTCTTCGAACCGGCAGCCCCCGGCGGTACGACGGAGTCTCGAAACAGCCGAAGAGTCACTTATCGCGCCAAGCAGAGCGCGCGGAAGGTCCCAGTTCCCATGGTGTCGAAGGCGATTGCCCGCTTCGCGCGGCTGAGCCCGCGTAAGGCTCGTGTCGTTGTCAACCTCGTTCGCGGTCGTCAGGCTGGCGAGGCCCTGCAGCTCCTCGAGTTCACGCAGAAGGCCGGCGCTCCGGTCCTCAAGAAGCTCATCGAGAGCGCGGTTGCGAACGCGCGCACCACCAGCCCGGGCGTCGATCTCGACGCACTGTTCGTCGAAACCGCCTTCGTCGACAAGGCGCCCAACAAGCACATGCGCCGCTGGCGCCCCCGCGCGATGGGTCGCGCGACGCGCATCCAGAAGGGCATGAGCCACATCACGATCCACCTCGGCACGCGCGAGTAAGGCAGACACATGGGTCAGAAAGTTCATCCGGTAGGCTTCCGCCTCGGCGTCATCAAGACGTGGAACTCGAAGTGGTTCGAGGACAAGAACTACGCGAAGTGGCTCCACGAAGACATGCGCATCAAGCGCGCTGTCAAAGAATTCCTCATGAACGCGAACATCGCGTCCATCGAGGTCGAGCGCGCCGCCAACAAGGCGAAGGTCATCGTCTTCACCGCTCGCCCGGGCATGGTCATCGGCAAGGGCGGCAAGGGCATCGAGACCCTCAAGATCGGCAACCTCAAGACGGCTGCCAAGGGTGAGACCAAGTTCGTGGGCGTTCAGTCGTTCACGGACAACGAGGTCTTCATCGACGTCCAGGAGATCCGCAAGGCGGAGACGTCGGCTCAGCTCGTCGCCGAGAACGTTGCGATGCAGCTCGAGCGCCGCGTTGCCTTCCGTCGCGCCATGAAGAAGGCGCTCTCGACGGCGATGAAGTTCGGCGCCAAGGGCATCCGTATCCGCTGCTCGGGCCGCCTCGGTGGCAGCGAAATGAGCCGCGTCGAGACGTACCGCGAAGGTCGCGTCCCCCTCCACACCCTCCGCGCCGACATCGAGTTCGGCCAGGCGGAAGCCCGCACCAAGTACGGCATCATCGGTGTCAAGTGCTGGGTCTTCAAGGGTGAAGTTCTCCCCCGCCGCACGCGCCGTCCCACGATCGCGGGCTGAGCCGCGGCCTACTCTTAGAGACTTTTCGAGGAAGTCATGCTCGTCCCCAAACGAACCAAGTTCCGCAAGATGCAGAAGGGCAACAACCGCGGTATCGCATCCCGCGGTTCCGACGTGTCCTTCGGCGATTTCGCGATGCAGGCCGTCGAGCCGGGCCGTCTCACGGCGCGCCAGATCGAAGCTGCCCGTATGGCGATCACCCGCCACGTGAAGCGCCAGGGCAAGCTCTGGATCCGTATCTTCCCGCACCGTCCGGTCACCAAGAAGCCCCTCGAAGTTCGAATGGGTGGAGGTAAGGGCGGCGTCGAGGAATGGGCCGCCGACATCCTCCCGGGTCGCGTCATGTACGAGATCTCGGGCGTCGACGAGAAGACCGCGCGCGAGGCGTTCCGTCTTGCCGGTCACAAGATCCCCGTCGGTTACAAGTTCCTCGTCCGCGGTGTGGCCGGGGTCGTCGCGGGCCTCGCGTCCACGACTGGAAAGGCGTCGTCATGAAGGCCAAGGACCTGCGCGAGCGCAGCACGGAAGACCTCAAGGAGCTCGAGAAGAGCCTCGCCAAGGACGTCTTCACCGCGCGCTTCAAGAACTTCACGAACCGGCTCGACGACACGAGCACCATCAACAAGACCCGTCGCGACCTCGCGCGCGTGAAGACCCTGCTTCGTCAGCAGGAGCTCAACGCGGCTGTCAAGGGTGAGGCCAAGTAGCCATGACTCAAATCGCTCCCAAGGCCCCCGCCAGCAAGGCAGCCGTCTCGCCCGAGAACGAGGCGCACGGCTTCCGCCGCAAGATGGTCGGCAAGGTCATCAAAGACAAGATGAACAAGACCGTGGTCGTCGAGTGCGTCAACGCGCGCCGCGACCCGCTCTACGGCAAGTACGTCCGTAGCCGCACCCGTTACAAGGCCCACGACGAGACCAACCAGTACAAGGTTGGTGACGAAGTGGAGATTCAGGAGCACCGCCCGATCTCGCGCGACAAGCGCTTCATCGTGGTGCGCCTCGTCAAGAAGTTCGTGGAGGAATGAGGCTGCCATGATCCAGATGCGTACCATCCTGGAGGTCGCCGATAACTCCGGCGCCAAGCGCGTCCAGTGCATCAAGGTGCTCGGCGGATCGCGTCGTCGTTACGCGAGGCTCGGTGACGTGATCGTCGTCGCGATCAAGGAGACCTCTTCGGGTCCCGGCTCGAAGGTCAAGAAGGGCGATACGGCCAAGGCCGTCGTCGTTCGCGTCAAGGACGACACACCGCGCGCGGACGGAAGCTACATCCGCTTCGACGAGAACAGCGCCGTCCTCATCAACGCCCAGCTCGAGCCCGTCGGAACCCGTATCTTCGGACCCGTGGCCCGCGAGCTCCGCGCGAAGAAGTTCATGAAGATCATCTCGCTCGCACCGGAGGTGCTGTGATGAGCGTCGCGCGACTTCAGAAGGGCGACACCGTCGTCGTCATCTCGGGCAAGGACAAGGGCAAGACCGGCAAGGTCATGCGCCTCTTCCTCGAGGACGGCAAAGTCATCGTCGAGGGCGTGAACCTCGTGAAGCGCCACATGAAGCCGAACCCCCGCATGCAGCAGGGCGGCATTCTCGAGCGCGAGCAGCCCATCCAGGCGTGCAAGGTCATGCTTGCTGATCCGAAGACGGGCAAGGGGACGCGCGTGCGCGTCAAGACCGACGACAAGGGCGTGAAGGTTCGCGTCGCCGTCAAGAGCGGCGAGGAAATCCCGTCGCCCCGCAAAGCGGCGTCCTGAGGCGCTGGAGCTGAGCCATGGCTGACGATAAGAACAAGAAGCAGCAGAAGCGGGGCCGCGACGGCTCCGGCGACAAGGCGCCCGCCCAGAAGGTCGTCTCGAACACGGAAGCAGTGCCCCCGCGCTTCGCAGAGAAGTACGCGAAGGAAGCCGCTCCGGCGCTGACCAAGCAGTTCAACTACACGAACGTCAACCAGGTCCCGCGCCTGGAAAAGATCGTCATCAACATGGGCCTCGGCGCCGCGGTGACGAACCCGAAGATCATCGACTCCGCAGTCGACGAGCTCCGCGCCATCACCGGCCAGAAGCCCGTCGTCACGCGCTCGAAGAAGGCGATCGCAAGCTTCAAGCTCCGCGCCGGCCTTCCCATCGGTGCGATGGTGACCCTCCGCAAGGGCCGCATGTGGGAGTTCCTCGACCGCCTCGTCACGCTCGGCCTTCCGCGCATGCGTGACTTCCGCGGCGTCTCGCGCAAAGCGTTCGACGGCAAGGGGAACTACACGCTCGGTCTCAAGGAGCAGATCATCTTCCCCGAGATCAACTACGACCGCATCGACGTCATCAAGGGACTCAACATCTCCTTCGTGACGACGGCGCAGACGGACGAAGAGGGGCGTGCGCTCCTCCAGCACCTGGGCATGCCGTTCCGGCAGGCGTGACGAAGAGGAAGACCAATGGCCCGAGCCTGTCAGTTTGCGAAGCTCAATCGCGCTCCGAAGTTCAGTGTTCGCCACCGTAACCGCTGCAAGGTTTGCGGTCGTGGACGCGCGTACTACCGGAAGTTCGAGCTCTGCCGTCTTTGCCTCCGTACCTTTGCACTCCGCGGCGAAATCCCCGGCGTGATCAAGGCGAGCTGGTGATCCCATGATGACCGATCCCATTTCCGATATGCTCGCGCGTATCCGCAACGCGGCGCTCGCGCGCCACGACCGCGCGGAGATGCCGCACTCCCACGTCAAGCAGCACATTGCTGCCGTGCTCAAGGCCGAGGGCTTCCTCGACGACGTGCGCGTCAGCGAAGGCGAAGGTCGCAAGACCCTCACGCTCGTCATGCGCTACGGCCGTGACCGCGCGAGCGCCATCGACGGCGTCCGCCGTATCTCGGCCCCCGGCCGCCGTGTCTACGTCCGCTTCGACCGCATTCCGCGCGTCCGTAGCGGCATGGGGATCTCGATCCTCTCGACCAGCCGTGGCGTCATGACCGATCGCCAGGCGCGCGAGCAGCGCGTCGGCGGCGAGCTCCTCTGCGAAGTGTGGTGATAGCCATGACCGCTCAAACTTCTACTGCTGATACTCCGGAAGACCTCCGCCAGTCGCGCGTCGGCAAGCGCCCGATCGCCCTCCCGAAGGGTGTCACGCTCGCCGTCGCGAATGGCAAGGTCGACGTCAAGGGCCCCAAGGGCCAGCTCTCGCGCGACCTCACGCCGAATGTCAGCGTGAAGGTCGACGGCGCGAACGTCAGCATCATGCCGACCGTCGGCGGTCGCGATGGTGCGCGGTTCCAAGGCCTCGCCCGCGCCATCATCAACGGCATGGTCCTCGGTGCAGCCACGGGCTACACGCGGACGCTCCAGCTCGTCGGTACCGGTTACCGCGCGGAAGTGAAGGGCAAGGTTCTCAACCTCGCTCTCGGCTTCTCGCACCCGGTCAACTTCCCGATCCCCGAGGGGATCAAGGTCGAAATCCCTGGCGACTCCAAGGGCACGCTCATCATCCTGACGGGCGCGGACAAGGAAGTCATGGGTCAGACCGCTGCCAAGATCCGCGGATTCCGTCCGCCGGAGCCTTACGGTGGCAAGGGCGTTCGCTATCAGGGCGAAAAGGTCAAAGAGAAGGCCGGCAAGGCCGCTAAGGGCGGAAAGTAAGGAGCCTCGTCATGGCGCGAATCGTTGGGCGCGAGCGACGCAAGCTCCGCATCCGCAACAAGATCAACGGGACGTCCGAGCGTCCCCGTCTCACTGTCTTCCGCAGCCTGAGCCACATCTACGCGCAGGTCATCGACGACGTCGCGGGCAAGACGCTCGCGCACACGTCGACCCTCGCGAAGGACGTGAAGGGCTACGCCGAAGAAGCCACCAAGAGCGACGCGGCCAAGAAGGTCGGCAACCAGATCGCTCAGATGCTCAAGGCCAAGGGCATCACGAAGGTCGTCTTCGACCGCAATGGCTACATGTACCACGGGCGCATCAAGGCGCTCGCCGAGGGCGCCCGCGAAGGCGGCCTCGAGTTCTGAGAGCGCGCGTTAGCGCCCCCGTTATTCAAGACTTCAAGAATCGAGACTCAAGATGGCTATCGAGCAGATCGACGAGGACAAGCTCAAGGAGCGCATCATCCACATCAACCGCGTCGCGAAGGTCGTGAAGGGCGGTCGCCGCTTCTCGTTCGCGGCCCTTGTCGTCGTCGGCGACGAGAGCGGTCACGTGGGTGTTGGGCTCGGCAAGGCCAACGAAGTGCCCGAGGCCATCCGTAAGGGCAACGATCAGGCGCGTAAGAACCTCTTCAAGGTGCCGCTCGACGGCGTCACCGTTCCGCACGAAGTGCACGGTCACTTCGGCGCGGGTCGAGTGTTCCTCCGCCCTGCATCGCAGGGAACGGGCGTCATCGCCGGCGGCGCGGTTCGCGCCGTCGTCGAGAGCGCGGGCATCCACGACATCCTTACGAAGTGCATTGGCAGCGCGAACCCGCACAACGTCGTTCACGCGACGGTGGACGCGCTCAAGCAGCTGAAGAATCTCGACATGGTCGCCAACAAGCGCCGGAAGCAAACGGCCGACCTGATTGTCGAGAGCAAGAAGAGCAAGAAGAAGGCTGCCGAGGTGACGCCGTGAAGGCCAAGCTCCGCATCAAGCAGATTCGCAGCACGATCGGTATCGATGAGCGTCTTCGCCTGAACCTCAGGGGTCTCGGGCTCGGCCGCATCGGCAAGGTCGTCGTCGTCAACAACACTCCGTCCTTCCGCGGCGCCATCAAGCGCGTCCTGCACCTCGTCACTGTCGAAGAAGTGACGGTCGAAGAGGCCAACAATGGCTGATACACTTAGCAAGCTCGCGAAGCCCGAAGGGGCAACGCGTGACAAGATCCGCAAGGGCCGTGGTGTCGGCTCCGGTCTCGGCAAGACTGCCGGCCGTGGTCAGAAGGGCCAGTACGCCCGCCGCGGCACGTTCAAGCCGTGGTTCGAAGGCGGACAGACCCCGCTCGCTCGTCGTCTCCCGAAGCGTGGCTTCACGAACATCTTCAAGGCCGTCGTGGCCGAAGTGAACGTGAGCGACCTCGAGGCGTTCGAGGCCGGCGCGAAGGTCGACGAGGCCGCGCTCCGCGCTCGTGGCATCATCAAGGGCAAGTTCGACCGCATCAAGGTGCTCGGTCGTGGCGAGCTCACGAAGGCTGTCACGGTGACTGCGCACTCGTTCTCGAAGAGCGCGCAGGAAAAGATCGCGAAGGCGGGCGGCAAGACCGTTCTCCTCGCGCAGGCTCAGGCCGCCGCCGCGGCCGAGTGATAAGCGAGAGAGTCGTATCTCGATGAGCGCATTCGCCGGCTTCTCGAACATCGGCAAAGTGCCGGAGCTTCGGCGCCGTGTCGTCTTCACGCTGGCGATGCTCGCCATCTATCGCATCGGCGCCTTCGTGACGATTCCCGGTGTTGACCGGAACGTCATGAAGGCGGTGGTGAACAAGTCTGGAGGAGGCCTGCTCGGCTTCTTCAACATGTTCTCCGGCGGTGCGCTCTCGAACTTGTCGATTTTCGCGCTCGGCATCATGCCGTACGTGAGCGCCAGCATCGTGCTGCAGCTGCTCACCATGGTGTTCAAGCCGCTCGACGAGCTTCGTAAGGAAGGCGAGCAGGGCACGCGGAAGATCAACCAGTACACGCGCTACGGCACGGTCGTACTGTCGTGCTTCCAGAGCTTCACCATTGCGATGAGCCTCGAGGCTCTGAACAACGCAGACTTCGCGGGTGGAGCCACGGGCGACGTCGTCGCCCACGCGGGCTGGGCGTTCCGTCTGATGACGGTCCTCACGCTCACGACTGGCTGCGCGTTCATCATGTGGGTCGGTGAGCAGATCACCGAGCGCGGTATCGGCAACGGTATCTCGCTCATCATCTTCGCCGGCATCGTGACGGACATCCCGGGTGGCGTTCTCGGCTACTTCCAGACGCACAAGGGCTCGATCCAGCCGCTGAACCTCTTCGCGGTCGCTGCGATTGTCGTCCTGACGGTCGCGACCATCGTGTTCTTCGAGCGCGGCCAGCGCCGGATCCCGATCTACTACGCGCGCCGTACCGTCGGTCGTCGCGTCTACGGCGGACAGACGGCGCACCTGCCGCTGAAGGTCAACACCGCGGGTACCATCCCGCCGATCTTCGCCAGCTCGCTGCTCATGTTCCCGGCCACGCTCGCGGGTATGCACGTCCCCGGCATGGCGCAGCTCCAGTCCAGCCTCGAGCGCGGCGACTGGCTGTTCAACGTCTTCTACGTCGCGCTAATCGTCTTCTTCTGCTTCTTCTACACGGCCGTCACGTTCCAGTCCGTGGACGTCGCGGACAATCTCAAGAAGCAGCAGGCGTTCATCCCGAGCATTCGTCAGGGCAAGCAGACGGCCGAGTACATCGACCGTGTGATGACCCGCATCACGCTCGGTGGCGCCTTCTACGTCGCGGCGGTTTGCGTCGTCCCGACGGTCATCAGCGAGTACTTCAAGGTCCCGTTCCGCTGGGGCGGCACCTCCATCATGATCGTCGTCGGCGTCGCGCTCGACACCGTCGCTCAGATCGAAGCTCACCTCATCACGCGCAACTACGAAGGCCTTTCCGGGGGAGGCGGTCGCGCCACGCGCGTCCGCGGCAGGAGGGACGTCTGATGCGGCTCGTGTTCGTCGGCCCGCCAGGTGCGGGGAAGGGGACTCAGGCGAAGCTCATCTGCTCTCGCTGGCAGATCCCGCAGATCTCCACGGGCGATATGCTCCGTGAGGCCAAGGCCAACGGGACCCTCCCGAAGGAATTGGTCGAGAAAATGTCCAAGGGCGGTCTCGTCCCGGACGAAGTCGTTATCGACCTCATCCGCAAGCGAACCGAGCTGCCGGACGCGGCCAACGGATTCCTCCTCGATGGCTTCCCGCGTACGGTACCCCAGGCCGAGGCGCTTAACGAGCTCTTGAGCTCGAAAGGCCACAAGCTGAACGTGGTCGTCGCTCTCCAGGTCCCCAAGGATCTGCTGGTTGAGCGAGCTGTGCTCCGTCGCACCGACAAACGTACTGGACAGATTTACCACTTGAAGTATAAGCCACCCCCCCCGGATGCCGATTTGGAGCATCGAGCGGACGACCAAGAGGAAACCGTTCGAAACCGAATCGACGTCTACGAGAAGATGACTGCGGACCTGCTTCCCTTCTACGAGAAAGCCGGGCTGCTGAAGCGGATCGACGGGGTGGGCGAGGTCGAAGCAGTGACCCAGCGGGTAATCTCCGCGGTGGAAGCAGCCCAGTGATGAGTTTCCAGGTGACGAAGCGGCGAGGTAGGGAAAGAAGGCTTGGTGAATGAGCGAGCGTCGTGAGCGGAAAGAGCCCAAGGGCGACAAGCTCGAGTTCGATGGCGTCGTCCAAGAGGCGCTGCCGAACGCCATGTTCCGCGTGAAGTGTGATAACGGGCTCGTGGTGCTCGCCACCATCAGCGGGAGGATGAGGCAGTTTTACATCCGCATCCTCCCTGGCGACCGGGTCACAGTCGAAGTCAGCCCCTACGATCCCAGCCGCGGCCGCATTACCTACCGCCACAAGTGAGGGGAGTTCGAAGGAACCCTCTTTCGAACGACCAGTTAGTTTCGGAGTGAGTCATGAAGGTCCGTCCGTCCGTAAAAAAGATCTGCGACAAGTGCAAAGTGGTCCGCCGCAAGGGCGTCGTCCGCATCATTTGTGAGAACCAGCGCCACAAGCAGCGCCAGGGTTAACCAGGAAAGCGTACAGAGGGAACCATGGCTCGTATTGCAGGCGTCGACCTCCCCCGCCACAAGCACGTCGCGTTCGCGCTCCCGTACCTCTACGGTATCGGCCGAGCTCTCGCGAAAGAGATCTGCAAGAAGGCGAACATTCCGGAAGACCGGAAGACCGAAGAGCTCACCGAAGGCGACATCAAGCGCATTCGTGAACTCCTCGAGACTGAGTACCGCGTCGAAGGCGACCTTCGCCGCGAAGTGCAGATGAACATCAAGCGCCTGATGGACCTCGGTTGCTACCGCGGCCTCCGTCACCGTCGTGGCTTGCCCGTCAACGGTCAGCGCACCCACACGAACGCGCGTACGCGTAAGGGTCCCCGTAAGGGCATCCTCTCGCGTGGTGGTGGCGCTCGTAAGCCGGCGTGATCGCCGATTTCTTGTGAACTGAGATTCGGAGTTAAGTCATGGCGACTGCGAAGACGGCTGCGGGTGCGACCTCTGGCAAGGCGAAGCCTGGCAAGAAGAAGGTCAAGAAGAACGTTGCGACGGGCATTGCCCACATTCAGTCGACGTTCAACAACACGGTGGTCACGATCACGGACATCAACGGCAACACCGTTGCGTGGTCGAGCGCCGGTTCGAAGGGCTTCAAGGGGTCGCGTAAGTCGACGCCCTTTGCTGCCCAGCTCGCTGCCGAAGAGGCGGGCCGCAAGGCGATGGAGCACGGAATGCGCTCGGTCGCGATCTTCGTGAAGGGCCCCGGCGCCGGCCGCGAAAGCGCTCTCCGCGCTCTCCAGACGGCGGGCTTCAAGGTCACGCTCATCCGTGACGTCACGCCGGTCCCGCACAACGGTTGCCGCCCCCCGAAGCGCCGCCGCGTCTGATCGCGGTCTGACGTAACGGACGGACTTATGCGAGCGCTCCTACCTTCGGGTAGGGCGCTCGCAGTTTTTTGTGCGCGTTGCGTCCCGGCGTGACTCTTTCTCGCGCGCCGGACGACTAGCGTACGTGGGCAGGGGCATCTCCGAGTCGGGCGACTGGTTTCTGCAGGGCGCGCACTGCGCGTCTGGACTCGCGGTGTCGGGCCTTCTCGGAGCACTCGTGGCCTGTGGGCGGCTCGCCGGCGTCCCCGAGGCGTCAGAAACGGCGCTCGACGCGTCGACGCCGCTCGTGACACTCGAGGTTGCCGAGCGACCGGGGAGCGGCTTGCTGCTTGCGCACGATCTGCGCGCCGCGCCTGTCGCGACCACGGCGCTCGACGTGGCCACGAACGCCTACGAGCCGCACAGGCCCGTGTGGTCCGCGACCGGCCGCTGGCTGATGTACATGGCGGACGCGCCAGCGGACACCCATCTCTGGCTCCGCCGATACGACGCGGACTCGACGGCGACCCCCTGGCGCGAACCGGTGCTGGCGAACGGCGACGCCTGGAAGAACGTCGCCTACGGCAACTACGCGCCCTCACCGACGCGCGATCAGTTCCTTCTCTGGAAGGAGACCGGCGCCACCGGCACGCCCTTCGCGGTCGTGACCCCACACGACGACGGCACCGTGGCTGTCCGTGAGCTCCATCGACTCGTTGGAACGTCGGACCCCGACGTGCCCCCCTATCAGCATGTCGACGCCCGCTGGACGCCGACAGGCGATCGGATCGTCATGGCGGTCCGGGAGCCGGCGTGGCCGCTTCGCGTCGTTGTTTTCGACGTCGGGCTCGGCGAGGCGGTCGAACCGTCCGGGCCGTCTCGGGAACTCGCCGTGGAGGGCCTCGGCGACGTTTCGCAGGACGGCGTGTGGATGCAGAGCAGCTTCCGTCCTGTCCCCGACGGAGGAAGCTACATGGTCGTGGTCTCGCTCGTCGATGGCGCGTCACGGGACGTTCCAGGATGCGGACTCGATCGCCCGAACGGGATCCAGTGCTTCTTCGGACCATGGCATCCGTCGCGCACGGCGATGCTCGTCCTACGAGGGACGAAAGACGCCCGCCAGCTCGTGCTTTGGAGCCCCAAGGACGGCGAGCTCGCGTCAATCCCGATGGGCGATGTGCCAAGCTGGGTCGGCGTGCGCCACCCGCGCGTGCTCATGCGCGCCGATCGTCGATCGCGACGCCTCTCCCTCGTCGACTTCGAGGGCTCGGCTCCCGTCGCGACGGAGATCGCAGGGACGGAGCGCGCGACATTCACGAAAGCCGAGCCTTCGCCCGATGGGCGGTGGCTCTTGCTCGAGCACATCGAGCAAGACACGCATTGGTTCGAAGCGCTGGACCTCGATGGCGACCCGAGTGCGACGCCGCGCGAGGTCTATCGGAACCTCGCGACGGAGCCTTCCTTCGCCGCCAAGAGCTGGGGCCCGCCCGGGTCGTCGACCTTGCTGTTCCGCGAGGTTCCAACGAGCAGCAAGCACGATGGTGTGAAGCGTGCGATCTTCGTCGATCTGCCGACGGGAACGCACACCTTGCTCGAAGTCACCCTCGCAACGCCGCCCGACCCGTTGCGCACGCCGTGGTCCTGGGCGAGTCGAATTTCTCCCGACGGCAAGAGCGTCGTCATCGCGCGCGATGGCAAGCTCGGGCTCTGGCGGAAAGGAGCGCCGACCACCGATCTTCTCCCGCTCGGCGACACATCGGAGTGGGCGCTCCCGTTCTGGCCTCCCAGCGCCACTTGGCACTGACTACCGCGGCGACCACTTGCACGGAGCGAGAATTTCGGGGCCCATGATGGGCGACGGCCCCGAAATTCTCGGTCCTTTGCACAAGTTTGTCGCGGACTCCGTTTGACGATTCAATCAGCGCAACGGAGTTGCGCTGTGGTCTTTCTGTCCTCCGAAGAGGCGAGCTCGGACCTCGGTGAGGGCGAAGCCGAGGAGGTTCTGGCCGCGCCACTGCGAGGGCTGCTGGGCGGCGGGATTCGAGCCTCCGAGGCCGATGCCCCAGATCCGGTCGTGCGGGCTTGCCTCCACGAGGATCCGGCGTCCGGTGGAACGCAGGAACGCGCCGAGCGCTTCGTCCTGGCCGAACTTGGCGAGGTTGCCCCGCACGACGGCATCGACGCGCGCAGCCGACCACGCGTCATCGTCGTAGTTGCGGACCGTGCGGCCGAGCGCCTTGGCTTCGGGAGGCGACTTGGCGGCGAGGATGTTCGAGAGTGCGTCGTCATCACCAAAGAGGCGCGCCTTCTCGGCCATCATGAAGTGTTCAGCGGTGGCGTACCTGACGCCGTCGATCACGAACGGAGCCGGAAACCACTGGCTGAGACACGATGCGTCGACGCGCCCAGGCGACTTCGGGGTGTGACCCCAGAAGAAGAGAAAGTCGACGCGGTGACCTTTGACGAGATGCGTGGTGAGGCTTTGGCGAGTCCACACGATGGCCCTATCGTGCGCTCGAACATGAAAAGAGTCAAGATGACTCTAACTCGTCGGCGACATCCTACGGCCCGATTTTCAGGGTCGAGTCATTGGCCGCAGGTGAGCTCTACGAAGCGCAAGGACGTGCCGTTGGTGTCTCAGGGGCCTTCGTGGTCCCAGGCCGGATCGTCGGACGCGAAGCGCTGGAGCCAGGAGTAGAGCGGAAGGCCTCCAGCCGAGGTGGGCAGCGGATCCTCCCGGATCAGCACGTGGCTGTCGCCCGCCACGAAGAACATGCGCTGGCGCGGGCCCGCGGCGGCGCGAAGTGCCATCAGTTTGTTCTCGAAGTCTTGCGGGATCAGCACGCCGGTGAAAGCCCGGATCGTCTTGTCCTGCGTGTAGTCGAGCAGCGCGAAGCGGGCTTGGGGCATCTGCGCCGCGAGGTACGGGAGGATCTTCGACGCGTCGTCTTCGCATCCCGTGCAGCCGGACGGGAGCTGGAGGTTCCAGGACGCGCGCATCTTCTGCCAGGTGTTGCCGGCGGGATGGATCGGCGGCCCGCAGTCGTCGAGAAGGTCGACGCGGAAGCCCGGCCACGCCGTTTGGAAGCGCGAGACGTTGAACATCGCGCCATAGCCGCCGCCGCTCGCCCCCGTCACGTAGATCTTCGATGGCGTCTGGAACGTGGCGAGGAGGCGCTTCACGACCGCGTCCGAGTTCTTCGAGCCATTGTGGTGCACCGTCACGGACTTGGCGATGATCGAGTAGGTCTTCGTTGCATCGCCGGCATGGAGGTCGCCGGTACAGTATGGGACGAAGACGAACGAGGCGTCCTTGAACGGGTTCTCCGTCGCCGTACGATCGAAGAGCGCCTTCACGCGGTCGACGTCGCCCATCACGTTTGCTTCGCCCACGTCCTCGGCGATGTTCGAGGCCGTGCCGCCGAGGCACGTGAGCGTGTCCCAACACGCGCCGCCGCCCATGAAGAAGACGAGGAGCGGCGCCGTCGGCGAGGTGGACGGGTTGATCGCGATGCCGCTCGGGTTGCCGTTACCGCAAATGAAGTCGTTCATCGGCACGTACGTCCACTGGTTCGCCGGCGCGGCGATGGGCGCGCCTCCCGCGTACGGGTTCGGCGGCGCTGCGTCGCCCGCGTCCGGCGCCGGCGGGGGAGGTGGAGGCGGGGACGACGGCGCGGTTGCAGTGGCGGTAGCCGTCGCGGTCGCCGTCGGTACGGCGGGCGAGGACGGCGAGTCTGCCAACGACGGCGTACCGCTCTCGCCCCCGCTGCACGCGGCGACGGTGAGCGCAATGAACGAGGCAACCAGCGCGAAGCGGTAGGAAAGCGGGAGCATCACCGCGCGCGATTAGAGCAGAGCCTCTCGATGGCGCCAGGCGCCGATCCGAGAGAGACGCGAGGCAGACGTGTCTACGCCACCGCTGGTGGCGCGCAGGGAAAAGACGAGGCTTCGCCGCTCTACGGAGCGCGCAGTTCGTCGCGATAGGCGCTGTCGAAACCCAACGTCGGGCGTTTGCCGCGTCCTGCAAGGGCTCGCCCAAGCGATGCGGGTCCCTCTCCTCCGCGACCTGTGCCGACGTGTTGGGCTGCGACCTGCAGAATCGGTTCGGTGCGAATGGGCAACTCGAATGGTTCTGCGGCGGACACGCTCAGTCGTGCTCGTTGATGGCGTCGGAGAGTCTCTGCGAAGAGCAAGGTTGTACCTGGCGCTGACCTGAGTCGAGAAGTCTTCGAAGAAGAAGTCGAACGCCGTCGTCGCGCAGCGCCTATCGTCGACGCCAGCACGAGCGTGCGCGTGTGGTCTTGTTGTGTGCAGCATGCACGTTGTTGTCCGCGGCATCGGGGACACTCGAATCGCATGTCGATCACCGCTGCTTGGAGCGTCGTCGGGAAAGTCGTTCGATCCTCCGTGGCCTCCGTCTCAGAGGCCGTGGTGGTGCCCGGCGCAGAGGTGTGGAATGTCGATTGCTCGATGCCGCGCATGGGCGGGCGAACGACGTGGACGGGCGTCATCGTGTCGCTCGCGCTCGTCGCCTCGACACGCGACGCGTTCGCGCAGCAAGAGGTTGGCCACAAGACGCTCGGGACGCTCGGACTGCGCGCAGGATCGCAGCCTGAGCCGGGCGTCTACATGACCGATCGCGTGCTCCACTACAGCGCCACGACCCTTCGCGACCGCAATGGCGAAGCCATTCCCGTCGGCCTCGATGCGAAGGTGCTGGCGAGCGCGGTCGGCATCGGCGCGACCGTCGAGCTCCCGTTGCGCTCGACGTTCGTGAACGTGGGGCTCGGCATTCCGATGGCTCGCTCGACCGTGAACACGAAGCAACCGGAGGCGAGCATCGATCGCTTCGGACTCGGCGACATCTACGCCCAGCCACTCGGTCTCGGCTGGCGCTCGAAGCAGATCGATGTCGTCGTCTCCTACGCCGTCTATCTGCCGACGGGCTCGTTCGAGCCCGAGGGCAGCGCAAGCATCAGCCGAGGATACGTGACCCACCAGTTCGCGGCGGGCTCGACGCTCTACTTCGACGCCGCGCGCTCCTGGCACCTGTCTGCTCTCGCGAGCTTCGACGAGAATCTCAGGAAGCCGCGCATCGATTTACGGCGCGGCTCGACGATCCAGGTCCAAGGCGGATTCGGGACGTCGCCGCTTCGCATCTTCGACATCGGCTTGGCCGCTTACGGAATCTGGCAAGTCGAGGACGACGACGGATCCGCGCTACCGCCTCAACTCCGAGGCGCGCGTGACCGAGCGTACGGCGTGGGCCCGGAGTTCGCGGTCGTCATCCCGCCCATTCGCTGCAAGTTCACTCTGCGTTACGAGCACGACTTCGCCGTGCAGGCGCGCCCCGAGGGGCAAATCTTCGTGGTCGGGCTCAGCACGACCCTCTGGCGTCCGCCTCGCGCGCAGTAGCCTTGCCGCCGTCGTCGTGGCGATGCCGACAAAGAGAAGGGCCGCCGAGAATCCAATCCGGCGGCCCAGGCTCGCGTGCTTGTCTTTTTGTCCGCGCAGCGCGCTCACGGCGCGCTCACGACATCACTTGATGACGTCGGGGCGGTCTTCGCAGCGGAACGAGACGTTGATCTGGCCGCCGGTGTCCGCGCGAACGGTGCCACAGGCGGAATCGCAGAGGAGCACCTTCTTGGGGGCCGCCGCGTTGTCGAAGTGCCAACCGGTCGCGTCCGAGCAATCGGCGCTGTAGGGCAAGGTTTTCGTGGCCTGGCCGGACGGCGTGAACTCGACGTTGACCTTGTTGAAGTCGATGGCGCGCCCGTCGCTCGGGGCGGGGATGTCGAAATCGCAGCGCGTGAGGTTCCCGCGGATCGCCGTGAGCGCGGCCGAGAGATCCGAAGACGTCTTGGCGGGGTTGCCCACGTCGACGTGGAAGGCGGTGGTGCCACCCCCCGTGGCGACGGCGTCGAGCGCCGCGACGCTCGGTCCGACGCCAATCACGTAGGTCGGAATCGTCGCCGCAACGGCCGAGACCTCGCTCACGACGGACTGGAGCTCGTTCTTCGTCTGCTGGGTCGTGGTGGCGCCGCAGCCGTAGGGCTCGCCGTCCGTCACGAGGACGATGACCGTCTTCTCGGTCGGTTTGGCGGCGGCGATCGCCTGCGCCTGCTGGATGGCTCCGGCGACAGCGACCCTCGTCGGCGTGTCGCCCTTCGGCGCGTGGGCCGTGATGGCGTCGGCGAGCGCGGCGTTCGGAAGCGCGCTGAGCGCGACTTCGGCCGTGTTGTAGTCGGTCGTGGCGCACGCCTTCCACGGGGCCTCGGGCCGGTTGACCGTCGGCGCCATCGGGAAGAACGTGATCGACGCGCTCATGCCCGCCGACTCGGGATCCTTGAAGAACGCCTTCATGGCGTCGCCGACCGGGATCCAACGAAGCTCGGGCTTGTAGGCCGGGTTCTCCGTGGTGTCGCCCATGCTGCCCGACTCGTCGAACATGACGACCATGTTGACGGGCGTGAGCTGAGCCGCGGCGCTCGCGACCGCGCATGCTGCTGCGTCGCCGTTGTTGCCGCTGCTACCGCCACTGCTTCCTTCGCCACCGTCGTCGGTGACCGACCCGCCAAACGTGTCCGACGTTCCCGGATGCGAGCCGTTGCCCGTTCCGCCATCCGGGAAAATGCTGCCGTCGCTAGACGAGCTGCAAGCCATCCCAACCGAACCAATCGCCGTCAGAAGTCCGAGGAGCCACGCGCGCATTTGCAAAAGCCTCCGTAAGCCCCAACGAGCGTACTTGGCTCAGCCAGCCCAGGCCAAGCCAAGCCAGCAGGACCATAGGGAATCGGTCGTACCTGCTCGGATTGACCACGCCTTCGGCCCCGGGTACCCACCCCGCCTCTATGAGGAGGGGGGGCAGGCTCGTGACGAGGTGGCGAACGCCGCGAAGGCCCAACCGCACGCACCGGACGAGGTCCAGCCCTTCTCGTCTCTTGCGTTTTTCCCTTCTTCGACTAAAACCCCGCTTCCCCCGCCCTGACCACCGAATTTTTCGGGGTTTTTTAGAGGGCAAGCCGGGATTGAAGCTTCAGGGCTCTGTCTTCTTCACCTTCTCTCGAAGGTGGAGCAGCAACTCGAAGCGTAAACCGGTTCTTTACGAGGCTTCTCTGGAAGCAGAGGGGCCCGGAAAAAGAAGGAAGAAATGGCCCGTTACATTGGACCCGTCTGCAAGCTCTGCCGTCGCGAAGGCATGAAGCTCTTCCTCAAAGGTGAACGCTGCTACACCGACAAGTGCTCGGTCAGCCGCCGCCCGTACCCGCCCGGCCAGCACGGCCAGGGCCGGATCAAGCTTACGGAGTACGCCGTGCGTCTCCGCGAGAAGCAGAAGGTCCGCCGCATCTACGGCGTTCTCGAGCGCCAGTTCCAGCAGTACTACTTCGACGCGACCCGCCGTAAGGGCCGTACGGGCGAGCAGATGCTCGGCCTCGTCGAGAGCCGTTTGGACAACGTCGTCCACCGTCTCGGCTTTGCGTCGTCGCGCAACGAAGCGCGCCAGCTCGTCAAGCACCAGCACATCCTCGTCAACGGCAAGCGCGTCGACATCCCGTCGTACATCCTCAGCGCCGGCGACAAGGTCGAGGTTCGCGAGAAGAGCCGCGGCATCAAGTACATCGCCGCCTCGCTCGCGCAGGTCGAGCGTCGCGCTCAGCTTTCGTGGCTCGAGCTCGACAAGAACAACTTCTCGGGCGTCTTCAAGGGCCTCCCGGTCCGCGAAGAGCTCAACGAGCCGCCGGTTCGCGAGCAGCTCGTCGTCGAGTATTACTCGCGCTGATTTCTGATTTTTCGGTTACTGGAGTTTCAACACGGGCAGGCAACGGTTGCGACCGGAGAGCGGGTTCGAAGGCGCAACGGGATTGCCGCGTGAACGAGAGAAGAACAAGGAGCACAACGCATGAGCAACATCACCACGCGTAACTGGCGCGACCTCATTCGTCCCCGCGGGATTCAGATCGAGCAGGAGACGCTGACCGAGTTCTACGGTCGCTTCTCGTGCGAGCCCCTCGAGCGCGGCTACGGCATCACGCTCGGCAACTCGCTCCGTCGCGTTCTTCTCTCGTCGCTCCAGGGCGCGGCCATCACGGCCATCCGTATCGACGGCGCGCTTCACGAGTTCACGACGATCAGCGACGTCGTCGAGGACGTGACCGACATCATCCTCAACCTCAAGGAAGTCGTCCTCAAGGCGGCGACCGCGAAGACCTACACGGTCCGCATCGACAAGGAGGGCCCTGGCCCCGTCTATGCGAAGGACATTCAGCTCGTCGACGGTCTCCAGGTTCTGAACCCGGATCACCTCATCGCGACGCTCGACAAGAAGGGCCCGTTGTCGATGGAGCTCACGGTGAACGTGGGCCGCGGCTACGTCCCCGCCGAGAAGAACAAGACGCCGACGATGGCGATCGGAACGATCCCGATCGACGCGCTCTTCTCGCCCGTCCGCAAGGTCAACTACACCGTGACCAACGCCCGCGTCGGGCAGGTCACGGACTACGACAAGCTGACCCTCGAGGTCTGGAGCAACGGCAGCGTGCGTCCCCAGGATGCCGTCGCCTACGCGGCCAAGATCCTCAAGGAGCAGCTCACCATCTTCATCAACTTCGAGGAGACCGAAGAGACGTCGTACGTCCAGGGCACCTCGGAGGAAGAGCCGCTCAACGAGAACCTCTTCCGCAGCGTGGATGAGCTGGAGCTCAGCGTTCGTTCGGCGAACTGCCTCCAGAACGCCAACATCACGCTCATCGGCGAGCTCGTTCAGCGCACTGAGCAGGACATGCTCAAGACGAAGAACTTCGGCCGCAAGAGCCTCAAGGAGATCAAGGAAATCCTTGCGAACATGGGGCTCGCCCTCGGCATGAAGATCGACAACTGGCCCCAGATGCTCGAGCGCTGGAAGGCCCAGCAGGCTCAGAACTAATTCAGGATCGCTCAGAGCGCTGAGGACAAGAAGTCATGCGACATCAGAATGCCGGTCGTAAGTTCGACCGTAACACCAGCAGCCGCAAGGCGATGTTCAGGAACCTGGCCGCGAACCTGGTTCTGAACGAGAAGATCGAGACCACCGACGCCAAGGCGAAGGAGCTCCGCAGCGTTGCTGAGCGCCTCATCACCAAGGCTCGCCGTCTTGGCGAAGTGGCGTACACCCCGCAAGAGAAGCTCTCGGACGCGGACAAGGCTCGCCGCCTCGCGACCAAGCGCCTCCTCTCGGCGTACCTCCCCCGCTGGGGCACGCGCGTCGAGAAGGGTGGCGAGCTCAAGAAGGTCGACCTCGTCGAGAAGGTTCTCGTCGATCTCGGCAAGCGCTTCGCCTCGCGCCCGGGTGGCTACACCCGCATCGTGAAGCTCGGACCGCGCCGCGGCGACAACGCCCCGATCGTGATCATCGAGTTCGTCGGCGAGAGCAAGAAGGCCGAAGCTTCGGCCTGATCTGTCTCGTGACGTAGCGGAAGCGGCAGGGCATCACGCTCTGCCGCTTTCGTCATTTTGTTCGCCGCCGTTCGGGGAGCGGCGGTAGATGCAGGGCGCGACCGAGGTGAAGGCGGTCGTCGTTTCGGGAATCACCTCGCCTTTGCCGACCACGAGGTAGCCCCCGGGGTGAAGGCGTTCGGCGAAACGTTCGGTCACGTGGCGTCGCACGGGCTCGTCGAAGTACGTGAAGGCGACGTTTCGGCAGAAGATCAGATCGAACGGGCCAGGCCGATACGACGTTCGGAGATCTTCGCGGACGACGTTCACGCGCTCTCGGATTTCGTGAATCGCGCGCCAGTCGTCTCCGTCGGGAACGAAGGCGCGATCACGCCATGCCGCGGGGACCTCACGCAGGCTCGTCGTGTCGTACGTTGCGCGCCGCGCGCGTGCGCACATCTCGACGTCGACGTCGGTGGCGACGATCTCGAGCGCCAAGTCCGGAAACGCCTTCTCCACCTCGAAGCGCCAGATGGCGGAGATCGTGTACGGCTCTTCCCCCGACGCGCAGCCCGCGCTCCAGACACGAAGCGCATTCCTGCTCGCGGCCTTGGCCTCGCGCGCTCGTTCGGGCAAGAGCTCGTGGGCGACGACGTCGTAGACGAACGCGTCGCGATACAGGCGTGAGATGGGAATGCGGCACATCCCATCGAGCACCGCCCACTCCTCGGCATGCGCCGTCAGGTAGGCACGATAAGCATCGAGATCGGCGAGCCGAAGTTCTGCCAAGCGCTTGCGGAGGCGCTTTTTGACCGTGCTCCGCACATTGCGGAAGCCGGCGAGGTCGAGGCCGAACCTCGGCAGAACCTCCCTCAGAAAGTCGACGAACGAGCCTTCGTTCATGGGCGTGACGGCGCGAAGAAACAGGTTGCCACGAGACCGCTCGCCGCGGCGAGGGCCGCACTGACGAGGGCGAGGGTTCGAAAGGCGGAGTCGAAGGCATCGGCGAAGGTTCCTTCGAGCGTCTGCGCGAGTTGGCGATCATCGAGTGCGTCGAAGTTCGCGCCCGTGAGCTTCGCGCGCTGGTGCTGGACGACATCGAGGACGTCCGGCCCGAGCGCCATATTCGAGAGTGCGTGGTCTAGCGCGCCTTGGAATCGCACGACCATGACCGCGCCGAGCGCTGCGACGGCGAGCAGACCTGCCGTGCGCGCGACGGCGTTGTTGATGCCCGAAGCGACGCCGGCGTGTCTCGAATCCACCGAGGTCATCACCGTCGTGGTGAGCGGCGCGACCGTCAAACCCATGCCCAAGCCGAGGACGAGGATGGCCGGGAAGAACGTGGTCCAGTACGACCCGGCGCGACCGGGAAGGGCGAGGAGCGCGAGTCCGCACGCCGCAACGAGAGGGCCGACGACGAGAGGGAGTCGCGCGCCGTGGCGAGTCACGAGCCCACCGGCCCATCGGCTCATCACCGAAATGGGAACGACGACGGGGAGGAGGGCGGCTCCCGCCTGGCCCGGCGTGTACCGCTGGACCTGGATCAGATTGAACGGCACGAAGAAGAGGAAGCCGCCGAGGGGCGCGTAGAGCAGGAAGGTCAGCAGGTTCGCGCCGGTGAAGGCGCGCGACCGAAAGAGCGCGAGCGGCATCATGGGCGCGGCCGCCTTGCGCTCCACGAGCACGAATGCGACGAGGAGCACGCAGCCCGTCCCGAGAAGCACCAGCGTGCGCGGTGACGCAGGGGAGGAGCCCCCGAGCAGCGCGTAGACGATCGCGCCGAGTCCGAGCGTCGTCAGTGCCGCGCCGGTCCAATCCATCGTTTCGGGAGCGCTGTCATCGCGCGTCTCCTCGACGGAGCGATGGGCGAGGAAGATGACGAGGATGCCGACCGGCACGTTGAAGAAGAAAAGCCATCGCCACGAGGCATGACCGACGACCCAGCCGCCGAACACGGGACCGATCGAGGAGGTGATGGCGCTCGCCGACGACCACGTTCCGATGGCAGCGCCGCGGGAGTCTTCGTCGTAGGCCGCGCTGATGAGGGCGAGGCTGCCGGGGACGAGCAACGCACCTCCGACACCCTGAACACCACGCGCTACGACGAGCGCACTCGCCGAAGGCGCGAGGCCACACGCCGCCGAGGCGAACGAAAACAGGAGGACGCCGGCCGAAAACACGCGACGCCGTCCAAGTCGATCACCGAGCGCGCCGCCCACGAGAACGAGGGAAGCGAGGAACAGCGCGTACGCTTCGACGACCCACTGCATCGTCGCCACGCTCGTCGAGAGGTCGCGTTGGATGACCGGAAGCGCGACGTTGACCACGGTGCTGTCCATGAACGCCATCGTGGAGCCGAGGATGGCGACCAGGAGCGCCGCACGCGGCGAACGCTTGGCGTCGAGTGCTCCTTCCCCTCGGCGCGAGACCACGCTCATGCAGGCATCCTAGGCCGTAACGCTTGCGATGGCGCGCCACCTTGGCAAGATGGCCGGGGGATGCGGAAGCGCGTGCTCTGCGGCCTCGGCACCGATGCCGTGCGCACCCACGAAGAGCAGGACGGCGCGCCAATCACGTGGGGCAATCAAGAGAGCGTCGAGCACGGACTCGTGCGGCTCTCGGGACAGGTCCGTTCGCCCACCGAATGGGTTGGTCGCCGAGCCTGCTCGTCGCACGGTTGGCGAACGACTCTTGCTTTTGCCATGAGGCATGCGGAGGAACGCGTCACGACTCGCCTTCGGCGTGCTCCTTTCGCTGACGAGCTGTGCCGACCACCGCCAAGGACCGCCGCCCGCGCCGCCGGCGGTCCTCACCGTGCCCGTCGCACGCGAAGACGTGGCGCTGTATGTCGACTCGGTCGGTGCGCTCGACGGCTACGTGAATGCGGAGATGCGAGCGCGCGTCCGCGGCTACGTGCGCAGCCAGGACTACCCCGATGGCAGCTTCGTCAAAGCGGGCCAGACGCTGTTCACCATCGAGCTGATTCCGCTCCTCACGGTTCCGGTGTCACTCGTCGGTGCCTTCGCGGTGTTCCCGCTGCTCGGCTTCTCGAACAACACGCTCTCGCTCTTCGGGCTCGTGCTCGCGATCGGCCTCGTCGTCGACGACGCGATTGTCGTCGTGGAAGCGGTCGAGCACCACATCGAAGAAGGCCTCGCTCCGCGCGACGCAACGTTGAAGGCCATGAGCGAAGTGCAAGGGCCGGTCATCGCGATCGCCCTCATTCTCGCGGCCGTCTTCATTCCCGTTGCCTTCATGAGTGGCATCACCGGCCGCCTCTACCAGCAGTTCGCGCTTACCATCGCGATCTCGGTTCTCATCTCCGCGTTCAATGCGCTCACGCTGAGCCCGGCTCTGAGCGCGCTGCTCCTCAGGCCTCGCAAGAAGGCCAGGGGGCCGCTGGGCAAGTTCTTCGCAGGCTTCAACCAGGTCTTCGGCAAAGCCACGGACGGCTATGCGTCGATCAATCGGCGCCTCATGCGGAAGACCGCCATTCCGATGGTGCTCCTCGCGGGCGTCGCGGCGCTGTCGCTTCTCCTGAGCCGCAAGACGGCCACCGGCTTCTTGCCCGACGAAGATCAGGGGTACGCGGTCATCGGCGTGCAGTTGCCGGACGGCGCCTCGATGCAGCGCACGAAGGCCGTCTACGATCAGATGAACGACATCGTCTCGAAGCAGAAGGGTATCGCCTTCTTCACGGGCGTTGCCGGCTTCAGCTTCTTCACACGTACCGCCGCGACATATTCGGGCACGGGCTTCATCAGCCTCGAGCCATGGAAGAAGCGCGGCAAAGCGCTGTCGGCCGACGTCGTCATCCGTAACCTCAACGTCGAGTTTGCGAAGATCCCCGAGGCGAGGGTGTTTGCCGTCATCCCTCCCGCGATTCCGGGTATCAGCGCCACCGGCGGATTCAGCATGATGCTTCAGGATCGTAGCGGTCAGTCCGTCGAGTTCCTGGCGCAGAACGTTGCCAAGTTTCTCGCCGAGGCCGCCAAGAGACCCGAGCTCGAAGGCTTGCGACCGAACTTCACGCCCGCCGTTCCGCAGCTCTACGCGGACGTCGACAAGGAGAAGGTCATGACCGAAGGTGTTGCGATCACCGAGGTCTATGTCGCGCTCCAGACGTTCCTCGGCGGCGTGTACGTCAATGACTTCAGCCGCTTCGGTCGACAGTGGAAGGTCTTCGTGCAGGGCGAAGCTGTCGATCGCATAAAGCCCGACGACATCCGTAAGTTCTACGTGCGCAATCTGAGGGGCGAGATGGTTCCGCTGGCCTCGTTCGTGCGCGTGCGCCAGACCGCGGGGCCCGAGTACACCACGCGCTTCAACCTGTTCCGCGCCGTGGAGATCAACGGACAAGCCGCGAGGGGCTATAGCTCGGGCCAGGCCCTGGCCGCGCTCGAAGACGTCGCTGCCAAAGTTCTGCCGCCCGAAATGGGATACGAGTGGAACGCGCTTTCGGAGAAGCTCGCGGCAGGCGGTACGGTGAAGGTGCTCGGGCTCTCGCTCGTGTTCGTCTTCTTGATTCTCGCGGCGCTCTACGAGAGCTGGTCTCTACCGTTCAGCGTCTTGTTGAGTGCGCCGGTGGCGATCCTCGGCGCGTTCGCGGGGCTCCTCTCGCGTCATTACGACAGCAACGTCTACGCGCAGATCGGTCTGGTCATGCTGATCGGTATCACGGCGAAGAACGCCATCCTGATCGTCGAGTTCGCGAAAGCGCAGCTCGAAGCAGGCAAGCCCATCATGGAAGCCGCGATCGAAGGTGCGCGCCTCCGCCTGCGTCCGATCCTGATGACATCGTTCGCGTTCATCTTCGGGTGCGTGCCGCTCTGGGGAGCGACGGGCGCCGGTGGCGGTGGACGTCGGACGATGGGAACCGTCGTCATCTGCGGAATGCTCGCCGCGACCCTGCTCGGCATCTTCTTCATTCCGTCGCTCTTCGTGTTCGTGGAGCGCCTCATGTCGAGGGCCCATCGCATGCGTCATCCCGAGGAGCAGGAGGGCATGCAGGGGCCTGGAGGACAAGCACCTGCTCCGGCCGTGCGTTCGGCAGCGACCGATGACCCGAGTCCTCGATCGAGGACTCAGCTCCTCGTGGATGAGGATTCGTAACTTCTGAGAATAACAGCTGAATTGTGTTGGCGCTCTCTGTGCAAAGGGGGCGCCCCATGTCTCTGAGCTCTACGAGCATCGTTTCGTCCCGCAAGCGTCTTGTGCGCATTGCAGGGTTGGTGATCGCGGCGATTGGTCTGCCGGGTCTCGCTGCAGCTGCGTCGCTCTCGGTGACGAGCACTCTCACCCCGATGTCTCGCATGGTGGCTCTTCCGTCGATCGCGATCGCGGAGGCGAAGCGTCCGCTCCAGGGCCCGTGCCCCGAGAACATGGCGCACGTCGGAACGAGCTGTGTGGACAAGTACGAAGCGTCGCTCGTCGAAGTGCTCGATGACGGCAGCATGGCTCCCTTCAGCCCCTACGAGGCTCCGAACGGCCATCGTGTTCGCGCGGTGTCGCGTCGGGGCGTGGTCCCGCAGGGCCATATCTCGATGAACGAGGCGAAGCGCGCGTGCTCGGCCTCGGGCAAGCGCCTCTGCCGCGCGAACGAGTGGAAGGCCGCCTGCAAGGGCCCCGAGGAGACGCGCTATCCGTACGGCAACAAGCGCCAGTCGGGCGTGTGCGTCGACACGAATCGTAAGTCGCCGATGAACCTCCTCTACGGTGGCGAGCGCACGTCGCGCACGATGAACGACCCGCGCGCGAACCAGATGACGGGCACCGTAGAGCTCACGGGCGAGGCCGAAGCGTGCACGAACGGCTACGGCGTCGACGACATGGTCGGCAACGTCCACGAGTGGACCGACGACGGCAGCTTCCGCGGTGGCTATTACCTCGACACGAAGCTGAACGGCGAGGGCTGCGACTACCGCACGACGGCGCACGCGCCGAGCTACTACGACTACTCGACGGGCTTCCGCTGCTGCGCGGACGAGGGCTCGCTCACCGGCGACGATACCTGATCGCGCGTTGCATGCTTCTGCACCAGGCGGTGCAGATACATGCGATCGATGCCGGCCATGCGCGCTGCCGCCGTGAGGTTGCCTTTGCAGGCAGCCAGCACGGCGCGCACGTACGCGCGCTCGAAGCCGTCGACGAGGTTCTCCTTCGCGACCTTGTAGGGCACGGTCACGTCGACGTCGGGCGCGCGCGCACCCGAGGCCACGGAAGGTGGCGGCGGCGGTATGACCGACATGCGTGAATTCTGGAGCACAACGCTTCGCTCGACGAAGTTGCGAAGCTCACGCACGTTGCCGGGCCACTCGTGACGCGAGAGCTCTTCGATCACGTCGGGACCGAAGAGGTGCTCGCTGTGCTCGGCGCCGAGCTGCGTGATGAACGCACGAATGAGGTAGGGCAAATCTTCGAGGCGCTCGCGCAGGCGAGGAACACGCACGGTGATGACGGCGAGTCGGAAGTAGAGATCTTCGCGGAAGCTTCCGTTGTTCACCTCGCGCTCGAGGTCGCGATTGGTGGCGGAGATGACGCGCACGTTGACCTTGCGCGTCTTGGTCTCGCCGACGCGCCGGATCTCGCGCTGCTCGAGTGCGCGAAGGAGCTTCGGCTGGACGGCGAGGGGGAGCTCGCCGACCTCGTCGAGGAAGACCGTGCCGCCGTCGGCCGCCTCGAAGGCTCCGACGCGATCGCGATCCGCGCCGGTGAAGGCTCCGCGCACGTGCCCGAAGAGCTCGCTTTCGACGAGCGTGGGCGAGATGGCTCCGCAGTCGACGACCACGAACGGCTTGTCGGCGCGGACGCCACGCTGGACGATCTCGGTGGCGACGAGCTCTTTGCCGGTGCCGCTCTCGCCGTTGATGAAGCAGTTGATGTCGCTCGCCGCGACCTTCTCGAGGACGGCGAAGAGCTTCTGCATCGTGCGACCGGTGCCGGTCAAACCGCCGAACTGCGGAGTGACCGAGACCAGCTCCTTGTCCGTGGTGCTCGTGCTGCGGATGCGAATGACGGACTGCCCGATGCCGATCACGGCCTCGACGGGCAGGACGGCGTTGAGCACACGTAGGTTCGACACCACGGTGCCGTTGAGAGAGCCGAGATCTTCGACGCGCCAGCCGTGGGGGTCGGGGATGATTCGGCAGTGGAAGCGCGAGACCGAAGGATCGTCGAGCGCGAGATCGTTCGAGGCGTGCGTTCCGATCCGGCAGACGTCCCCGTCGTGGACAATCGTGCGACCGGACGGACGACCGCCTTCGACTTCGATCGTCAGCGCGAGGCGAGGCTGAGCAATGTCGATGAGAGGGCGGAGCGGCACCGTTCGAAGCGACGAGCCGGGCGGCGGCGCGGCGATGGTGTTCGTCTCGGCTCGGCCCAACGGGGCTGCGTTCGGGCCGTACACACCGTCCGGGCTGGATGGAAAACGCGCGCGCCCGTCGGTCGAGGTGAACCGAGCCGAGGCAGGCAAGGCTGACGAGGCCGGTGAGGAAGGCGACGAGGGCCGAGGCGGCGGCGGTCGAGTGGTGCCCGACATATTGCACGCCGATAGTACGCCTAGCGGCTGGCCTCCGAAATATGCCAGACGGCTTTTACACGCTGGCCATCGGTTCCGTTACAGGCGAGCCGTCGTGCAGCCACGGCGTTCGACGCGGACGAGAGAAATCAAGGAGCGCCGTCGCCCGACATCACGAGCCGGATCATTTCCCGGTTGCTACGAGTGTCGTCGTCGTGTGTGCCCGTGTAGACGGCGAAGTTGCGGTGGTCGGATGACCGGTCAGCGACCCGCGGACCGTCACCGAACGCGAAGTCGAGGATGCGCACCAGACAAAGGCCCGCGTCGAGGGCGAGACGCCGCGTCTGCCATTCGTGTTGACCGCTGTGCATCTCGTGCATCTCGTGCATCTCGTGCATCGAGGCGTCGACGATGCTCCGCGCTCCGACGTGCTCGTTGGCTTGCGCAGTGAGCGTGGATGCACGAGGGCAACCTGAGCTTTTCGTTCTTCGCACTCGATGAGGCGCTGCAGCGCACTCATCTGCGATCGAACGGTTCGAGTGTACGACGTTGCTCGTTCTCGTCTTGACCCCCGGCGGCGTCGGCATGTTTGATCGGTCGTTCGATTCGGAGGGGGCGATGATTTTATTTCGACGAGCGCTCGCGGACATCCAGGCGAAGCACGACGGCAATCCATTCGAGATCGTCTTCTGGAACGGAGAGCGTCTGCGCTTCGGTACGAACCAAGGCGATCCTGAGTTCGTTCTTCGCTTTCGAACGCGCACGGCGTGGATTCGATCGGTGATGGAGACCACGCTCGGACTCGGTGAGTCCTACGTGAACGGCGACGTCACCGTCGAAGGTGATCTCGAAGACGCGTACACCGCACTCGTCGAGCACGGCCTACGCATTCAATCGGCCTCCAAGCGGTCGGCGTTCAAGGGCATCGTACAGAAAGCAGTTGCCCGGTCGTTGCCGCGCGAGAAGTCCGACATCGAGCATCATTACGGGCGCGGTAACGAGTTCTACGAGTTCTATCTCGACAAGAAGCTCCAGTACTCGTGCGGCTACTTCAAGACGCCCGAGGACACGCTCGACCAGGCGCAGGAGCAGAAGATCGCCCATACCGTTCGCAAGCTCGATCTCCGCAAGGGCCAACGCCTGCTCGACATCGGTTGCGGCTGGGGACATCTCATGTTCCACGCCGCGGAGCAGTACGGCGTGGAATGCGTGGGCATCACGCTTTGCGACAACCAGGCGAAGTACATTCGCGAGCAAGCGCGCGCGCGGAACCTCCCCGTCGAGGTGCGCACGATGAACTATCTCGAGCTCGACGAGCGCGTGAAATGGGAGCGCATCGTCTCCGTCGGCATGATGTGCCACGTCGGCGAGAGCCGCGCGGACGCGTTCTACGACAAGCTTGGGAACCTCAGCGCGAAGGGAGCCGTCGTGCTCACGCACTGCATCTCGAAGATGCGGGAGTCGTCGGGAAGCGATCCGTTCGTCGAGAAGCACGTCTTCCCGGGCTACTGGTTCTTCTCACTCGAGGGGGAGACCAACCGCGCAACGGAACGAGGTTTCAACGTCATCGACGTCGAGAACCTACGACGCCACTACGCGATGACGGCGCACCACTGGCGGCGCAACTTCCTCCGCAACTACGATCTCATCAAGAAGCGTATGGGCTTCGACGATCGCTTCATGCGCACGTGGGACTTCTATCTGGCGAGCGTCGTCGGAGGGTTCCGCGGCGGTCACCTGAACTTGATTCAGATGACCATGTCGAAGGGCATCAACGACGCCTATCCGCTCACGCGCGAGTTCCTGTATGCGCGCGACCGTCATCGTTCGCACAACGGGGCGTTCCCCAGGTTCCCGCTCGAGCCGCGCGTGGACGCCCCCTCCTGACTTCGAAATAGGAAGAACCGCCGTCCGCCGTCTATAGAGGGCGCCGGCGGTTCTTGGGGGAGGAGGAGAGACTGTGCGAAACGAGAAGGAGAGACGAGAAGGGGGAACGGCCTAGAAGCCCTTGGCGGCGAGCTCGAAGGCCATCAAGCGATAGAAGCGGACGTGGTCGAAGCCGCTGTGCTTGTTCATCTGCGGCTCGTCGGGCGCGCCGCCGATTTCGCCGAGATGATCGGCCGGAATGCAGCCGCGGAACTTGCCGTGCTTGGCGTTCTCGACGGGCACGATGGCGTCGTTCGAGGGGCTGCCGAGCGCCACGGAGAGCGGCGACAGCATGAGGTGGACCTGGCCGTTGACGCGCGTGTCGCCGAAGCGCTTGCCCTCGCATGCCGTGTCGTCGACCTTGCGGATGACGCCTGCGAGCCCGGCGACGCCTGCCCACGACTGGTAGTAGACGCGCGCGTCGTCGGGGTGAGACTCGTTGAACGGGCCTGCGTTGCGAACGGTCATCGACGTGATGCCTGCGCGCAGCTTCGTATCACCGGCCATGTCGCTGAACCTCTTGCCGAGCCACTTGCCGAACGCGTCGAAGGCCTCGTCGCTGACGCGGAGGTCGTCGTGGACGAAGTCGAAGGCGTCGAGGGCGGCGTCGGCGAGAGGCGAGCCTCCGTGCGCGCTCGAGATGGTGGTGATCGATGCAACGCGATCGCCGTAGCCTTCGGTGAGCGTCGAGCCCTCGGTCGGAGTGATGACCTCGCGCGCGTCGGTGCCGCCCGACGAGTGGCCGATGAGGTTCACCTTCTTCGCTCCCGTCTTCGCCAGGATGGCGTCGATCTGCTTGGCGAGAGCCGCGCCGCGAACGGCGGTGGAGTCGAAGGGCGGCAGATCGGCGACGTAGACGTCGTGGCCGTCGGCGCGAAGAGCGTCGGGCACGTTCTTGAAGGTGTTGTACTGCGGCGAAGTCCCGAATCCGCTGATGAGGACGACCGGGTACGCCGTCGCCTTGCCTCGCGGCTCGGGACCGAGCGGCGCTTTCGCTCCGATCGCGTCCTCCGACGCGCCGCTGTCTTCCGCGGTTTCCGACGCGCAGCCGGTGGCGAGAACGAGAGTGGAGAGGATCAGGAGCTTGGCCAGCGTCTTCATGATTGCCTACATGAGCAGCTGACATGCCACACTGCGCGGGGCGAGCTCTGCCGGAAGAAATCGTGGAAAATGTTACTTCGCGGCTCGCGTTGTACCGGTGATCCGCCCGCATCGAGTGTTGTCTGCAGACGACGAAATGTGGACTTCAGTCTTCAGTCAGGACTGGCTCTCGGGTCGCCCGATGCTTCGAACGATTTCCTCTTCGCGTTCGGCGATTCGCCCGCGCGCGCTCCGGTCACGAGGCTCCGTTCGAAGAGCCTCTTTCGCAGCCGCACGGAACGACCACTTGGGAGGGTGGCCAGTCATCTGCCAGTAGACCGCGCTTCTCGGCAGGAGATCTTCGCGCAGTCCGAGGACCAACTCGCGCGCTACACCGTAGTTGGCTCCGCTGACGAGCTTGAGCCAACCGGCCGACAGGCGGGGACTCAAGAACGGAACGCGGAGAGCCGGAATGTGGCGGCCTTCGAGCTGGCCGACGATGGCGAGCATCTCGCGCGCGCAGAGCACGTCAGGCCCTGGGATGTCGTACCAGGCGCTTCGATCGAGTCGAACGCGCCGCGCATCGAGGAGCGCGCTGACTACGTCGGGGAGCGCGATCGGGCAGCTCTTCGACTCGAGCCAACGGGGCAAGAGCATGACGGGCAGACGGAGCGCCAGATCGCGAAGGATGCGCCACGACGCGCTGCCGTTGCCGATGACCATCGACGCGCGAAGCTCGATGGCTGGGACTTCGCCGGAGCGAAGGAGCTGCCCGACCTCGAGGCGACTGGCGAGATGCTCGGAGGCCGGTCCGCGAGGCGCCACGCCACCCAGATAGACGATGCGCCCGCACCCGCTCTGGGCTGCGGCACGGGCCACGTTCTGCGCGCTCTCGCGTTCGACCGCGCGAAACGATTCGTGCGGGACCTCGCCCATGCTGTGGACGAGGTAATAGACGCAGTCGATGCCGTCGAACGCCTCGGCGAGCGTCTCCGGCTTTCGAAGGTCGCAACATGTCCATTCGAGGTTGGACGTCGTCGATTGCCTCGGTCGACGAGACGCTGCGCGAACCGTTTCACCTTGCTCGACCAGCGCCGAAACGAGCGCGCGACCGACGAATCCTGTAGCTCCGAGGACGAGGACGTTCACCGCGGTTACCTCTGCCTGAGCGAGGCGAGCAACAAGCGAGCCTGCGTCGCTCGGTGGGCGCGTGGCAACGTAACCGAGGTACGTCTCAGGCTGCCGCGCGGCGCGCTGTCGTCTCGAAGTCGGCGGCGATCCCCTTCGCGATGCGGAGCGCGAGGGCCATGACGGGGAGCTGAGAATTCACGCCGATGCTCGTCGGCAGCACGCTTCCGTCGGCCACGAAGAGGTTCTTGACGGCCCACGTCTCCCCCGACACGCGGACGACGCCGGTTTCGGGCGTGGCGCTCATCTTTGCGGAGCCAAGCGGGTGGAACGACATGCACTCGACACGGCGTGCGGGCGGTGGCGAGGCGACGAGTGCGTGCAGCTCGGAGCGGCTCTTGATCGGATCGGCGCCGAAGATGGGTAGGAGGACTTCACGGGCGCCCGCAGCGAAGGCCATGTCGCCGAGGATCTCGATGCCTCGCCACATCCGATGCCGATCGCGCGGACTCATGCGGTACGTGACGAGCGGCTCGCGCGAGAGCCACCGCATCACGCGGCCGCCTCCGTCGTCGTGGATCATCGCTCCGAAGAAGGCGAGGTTCGGCATCGAACGAACGACGCGACGGTGTGCGCGCCCTACGCCCGGGAAGGCCGCCGCGAGGATGCTCGGCGCGGTGTAGATGCCAACGAGCGTGAGGCCTTCGTCGGCGAAGTGGTCCGAGTACACGCTCTGCATGGCGCCGTCCCATCCGTCGATACGCTCGTCGAACAATGCGCCGACGCGGAACGCGGGGTGAAGCGTCAGGTGGCGTCCGACGTGACGCGTGCCGAGGCCGCTACGCTTGAGCAGAATGGGGGTGTGCATCGAGCCGCACGCGACGACGACGACGCGCGCGCGGACCTCGAACGCCACGCCGGGCTCGCCCGTGCGCGCATCGAGGAAGCGCCCGCGAACGCCGCGTGCGACGCCTCGCTGGACGTCGATCTTTTCGACGAGCGCGTCGGAGACGACGATGGCTCCGCGCTGACGTGCTTCGGGAAGAACGGAGACGTCGACGCTCATCTTGGCGCCGTGCGGGCAGCCGAAGTTGCAGCGTGAAGCGCCTTTGCAGCCGGACGTGTTGCGGCGCAGGCTCTTCATTTCGATGCCGAGTCGTTCGGCGCCCTCGACGAAGAGCTCGGTCGATCGCGAGCGCATCGACCCGGGGACCACGGAGATCGAGAGATCGCGCTCGAGCTCGGAGAAGTGTTCGTCGAGCGCGTCGGGCGTCATGCCTTCGAGACCGAGCTCTGTCGACCAATCGTGCAGGACTTCGTCGGGGATGCGGAAGCAGACGCCGCCGGTGAGCACGCTCGAGCCGCCCACGCACTTGCCGGCCATCACGCTCATGACCGGCGTGTCGCCGAGACCGACGGCGAGGCCGAGTCCGGCTTCGCGCGCGAGCGTGCGGAGCGATTGGGAGGGGGAGAAGGTTCGATATTCCTCGAGCGGGTGGTAGCCGCCTTCTTCGAGGACGACGACGCTGCGCCCATCGCGCGCCAGCTCCCGGGCGACGATGGAGCCGCCGGCGCCCGAGCCGACGACGACGACGTCGACGCTCATCGAAAGCGGCGACGACTGCTCTCTCCCTCGGAGGATCGTCATGCAACCTCGCGCGACGGGCGTGCGTCACCCGTGTCATCGGTGTTGTCGATCTTGTCGCGAACGCCGGCGCGGAGGCGCACGCCGCTTTCGTCCGGCACGGGCACGTTTGCGGTGAGCGCGGGCAAGCGGCGCTTGTAGCGATGGCGTTCGTCGCTCGTGTAACCGATCTGGCGAAGCTCGGTGGGGTCCTCGTAGAAAACGAGCGTCATCACGGAGCGCCATCCGACGAAGGCGAGTGAGAGGTGCCAGAGGGCTGATCGTTCGAGCCGGGCGAGCACGTGTGCGCGCTCTTCGACGCGCAGTCGGTCGACGGTGGTCGCGCGATGGAGCATGAGCATCGGCGCGAGCCACAGCACGAGGAGGGCGACCCTCAGCCCGAAGCGAACCCCCTTGCTCGCGGCGCTGATGAACCGGTCGACCTCTTCGACGTGCGCGTCGAGCCGCCCACTCTCGACCTCCCCATCCTGCGCGAACATCGCCTCGGCAAGCGCCCTCACGACGACGCGGTCACCGCCGCGGAGCGTCCGCCGACCGGGAAACGAGACCCATGCGCAGGAGGAGAGCACACAGCATATGTAGCGCTCGCAGTGCGAAGTGCCCGTCGCGGTGCGAAAATTCTTTCGCGCCGCACCCCACAAGCTTCCGCCAGGTTACGGCCCGAGAACCTCAATGTCGGTCGTTCTCGGGCTCACGAGGCTTCACTGTCGGTCGTTTCTTCGGGCTCACGAGACTTCACTGTCGGTCGTTTCTTTGAGGCCTCTGTCCCTCGTGAGAGCTCAATGTCGGTCGATTCTTTGAGGTCTGATGACCTCGAAAGCTCAATGTTGGTCGATTCTTTGAGGTCGGATGACCTCGAAAGCTCAATGTCGGTCGATTCTTCGAGGGGGCGAGGGCTCGATTGGTTCGTGTCGGTCGGTGTGGGGGTGGGCTCAGTCCAGGGCGCGGACGTCGGGGCGGTTGCGGTGTGGGGCGGCCCAGGTTGATAGGGAGGGCGGGAGGGTCCAGCCGAGGTCGACGACTCGCTTCGCGGGAGGATAGGTGGCGGAGCGGGGGCCGAGACCTTCGAGCCAGGCGACCGTCGTGTAGAGCGCGATGTCTGCGCCACTCCACGCGCCACCGACGAGATACGGGCTCGCGCCTGCGCGCGCTTCGACCAGCGACGCGAGATGATCGAGACCACGCTGCACGCGGCCGACGAGGGCTTCGCGGACGGCGGGGTAGTTCGCATCACCATGGAGTGGTGCGTAGCGCACGCCGAGATCGGCGAGGATGTGCACGACGTTGCTCGTCGCCGTGGCGATCTCGAACGCCTCCGCACCCGCGACGCCCTCCGGCCAAAGGGGCGGCGCCGGAGCCTTCCGGTCGAGGTAATCGCAGATTGCCACCGAATCGCAGACCACGCGCTCGCCATCGACGAGCACCGGCACCGTGTGGAACGGGTTCAAGCGACGCAGCTCTTGGAGGTGCCGATCGTCCGCACGAGCGTCGCGAAGTTCGGCGGCCAGCCCTTTGAGCGCAAGCGTGAGCCGCACGCGTCGCGCGAATGCCGATGTGGGGAAGTGATACAGAATCATGCGTGCGCGTAGGTTACGCGACGTCGCGCCGTCGTCAGCGCTGGCGGAATCCGACGGAGCCATGCGATGGGACGCGAACCTTCGCTCCACGCGCTTGCTCGCTGTCGCGCAACGCGACGCGACCCCAGCGGCGTGGTGGAAGATTGACCAAACGTGATGGCGAATTAATCGTAAGAAAGACTGGGCCGTTGATACCCAGGGGCCCTCGACGTCTTTGGGAGTGCGTTCGCGTTTGCGGCAAAGAGTGCAACGAAAGGAAAGAGCCGAAGGCGCGTCGCGACGAACGAGCCCTTCCGATTCGAGTGAGCCTCCCAGCGAGACCCTCGGTTCGCGAATCCAAGACGTCCTGCGCCATCTCTTCGTCGGACGTGACCGCGATCTTGCCACGTTCCTGAGCGCGTACCAGCAAGAGTCGACCGGCGTCGTCCTCGTCTCCGGCGAGCTTGGCATCGGCAAGAGCGCGCTGCTCGAGCGATTCTCCGAGCTCGCGCGTCGGGTTGGCGCGTATTGCGCTCGCGTCGACTGGCGCACGAGCAATCCGCGTGTGGCGCTCGCCAAAGCCGTGGCGAAGCTCCGGGCCCACGCCCGCGACGCGCAGAGACCAGTCCTGGTCATCGACCACTTCCATCGCCTGGCGCGTGACAAAGCGTGGTTCTTCGAGACCTGCCTGCCATCACTTCCGAAGCGCGCCCTCGCCGTCATCGCCAGTCGGCGTGAGCTGACCAAGCTGCGTATGGGCGCGCTCGGCCTCGTGGCCCCGTTCTGCAAGCGCATCGAGCTCGGCGAGCTCGACGACGAAGCGGTCAGCGATTACCTGCGCCGGCGCGAAGTGCCAGAGGCCTCGCACGCGGGAATCGTCTCGTTCTCGCGTGGAATCCCGATGCTGCTCGCGCTCGCCGCCGAGGTCACGCTCGAATCGAGAATGCCCTGGTCAGAGCGCCACGAGCGCATGGTGCTCGGCAAGGTCGCCCATCCCTTCATGGACGTCGCCGACAGCGACGAACGGCGCACCGCGCTCACCACGCTCTGCGTCGCGCGTAGCGTCGTCTTCGAGTCGCTCGCCGCCACCCTCCCTCGAGGGGCGAACGTCTCCGCGATGTACAAGTGGCTTGCCGCTCGCCCGTTCGTGCAGCCCACGGCATCGGGCCTCAAGCCTCATGCGCTCACGCGCGCCGCCTGCCTGGCGCTGCTCCGCCACGACCATCCGAGCTCGTATCAATCGGTCGTGACGCAACTGCGGGAGTTCTACGATGCGCAGCTGCGCAACCCGAGCCTTGCCCACAGCCGCTGGGTGGCCGACCGAATCCATCTCGAGCGCCATCGCCTCTCGTTCCGTCACCCCATCTACGAAGACGAAAGCGAACACGAGATCGAGCCGGCGCGGCCCGAGGATCACGAGGCCATCGTCGCGCTGACCGCCACCCACGAAGGTGCGTCGACGGCGCGCTGGGTGAAGCGCTGGCTCGATGCCAGCGTCGGAACGTGCGACGTCCTCCGAGCTCCGACGGGGCGTATCAACGGCTACGCGCTGACTCTCGAAGCCAACGGCGGCTGGCCATCGGCTGTGAGTGGCGACCCCGCGCTCGCCACCATCACGTCGTTTCTGAAGTCACGAAAAGACGCGAACCCGGAGGGCGGGGCGTACATGCTCCGGAGCTCCATCGCCGTCCACGCCGACAAGGGCGTCCGCTACGTGTCCACGCTCCTCTCCGAGCATCTCTACGCACGCGTGCGTCAACTTCCCATGCCGCGCTTCCACTTCGGGGTCACCTCTGCGCCGGAGATCTGGTTCGACGCCGGCGTGACCCTGGGGTTCGAGCCGGCCATTGCCGGTCGCTACGTCGACGATTCCGTCGAGCACGTCGTCTTCGCGTTCGAGGCGCTCGACGCTCATCGCGAAGAACCGCCGAACGGAGGCGCGGCCGAGCCGAGCGCCCCAGCGCTCGAGAGTGTGCCTGCGCCGTCCGATGGATCGGTTCCGCCGAAAGAGGCGCCTCCGCCGGCCGAAGGCGCATCACCGAATCTTGCTCCCGAGCTCGGCGAGCTCTTGCGCGCACGCTTCGCGAAGCTCGCCGCCGATGCGGGCCTCACCGACCGCGAAAAACAGGTGCTCGACCTCGTGGTGCTCGGGCGCAACTCCGTCGAGATCGGAAAGGTTCTCGGCATCGCCGCGCGCACAGCGAAGTTCCATCAAGCGCGACTGCTGAGCAAGCTCGGCGCCGACTCGCGCGTCGACATCCTCCGCCTGCTGCTCTGAGCGCGCGCTGCACCTGAAATCAGGCCGTCGTCGGCCGGCGCACGTTCGCGATGTCGTAGAGCTTCAGCTTCGCGTAGAGCGTACTGCGCGAAATGCCGAGTCGACGCGCGGCGTCTTGCACGCGTCCTCGCGTGGCGTCGAGCGCAAGAAGAATGTGTTCGCGTTCGATCTCGTCGCGGCTCGCCGCTCCGGCCTCTCCGGCGAGGAGCTTGGTTGGCGGCGTGCGCACGCCGCTCGGCGGCTCGGAAGGAAACGCTGCGACGTGAGCTGGGCGACCCGCGCCGCGGACCGGATCGAAATGCAGCTCTTCGGGGCGGAGCGTGTGGCCGCGCCGGCGAAGCAGGGCTCGTTCGAGGACGTTTCCGAGCTCTCGAAGATTGCCCGGCCAGCCGTGATTTTCGAGCTTCGCGAGTGCGCTCGGCGAGATCTCCACGCCATCGCCACCGGTGAGGCGAACGAGCATGTCGGTCGCGATCGGCAGGATGTCTTCGCGTCGCTCGCGGAGCGGCGGGACGGTGAGCGTCACCGTGCTGATGCGATAATAGAGGTCCTGGCGAAACGTCTTTCGCTCGATGGCCTCGAGCATGTCGGCGTTCGTGGCCGCCACGAGGCGGATGTCGACTTGTCGCTCCCGCAGGTCGCCCATGCGCCGGAAGCGCTTCTCCTCGAGAACCTTGAGCACCTTCGATTGGACGCGGATGTCCATGTCGCCGATCTCGTCGAGGAACAGCGTGCCGCCGTGGCTCGCTTCGAGCAGCCCACTTTTCGCGGCATAGGCGCCCGTGAAGGACCCGCGTTCGTGTCCAAAGAGCTCGCTTTCCACGAAGTCGATGGCGAGCCCTGCGCAGTTCACGTCCACGAAGGGCCCTCGCGCACGTGCGCTCAGCGCGTGGATTCGACGACCGAGCACACTCTTGCCGGTCCCGGTCTCTCCGAGAATGAGCACGTTGCACTCGGAGTCACGAAGGCTCTCGATTTCGGACTCGAGCTCCATCGCTGCGCGCGAACGAGGTACACGCGACGCAAGTGAGCGCCCGGCGGGTCGAGCGACCGTGGGGACGAGGGGTGCGCCTGCAGGTGAAGCCGATTTGATCTGGGCCATGGTTCCTGGGCGAGTCGTTGACGTGGCCCCCGCCCGTACCGCTGGCCGTTCGCTTCGCGAGACGGCCGCGAACGATCGCTCTCAAAGTACGGTCGCCTGCGGCGTCTTTGCACTGTCCCGAAGGGCAGGCCTCCTCCCTCAGTAGGAACCCGCTCGTCGAGGTCGTGCCGACCGGCGATCGAACAGTCGCGAGGTTGGACGATCGCCGGCCTGTCCAACGGGACAGGGGCCGACGAATTTTGGATGAATTCTCAGATGCGTCTGCTGGCCCACGAGTCGAGCAGACGACGACCGAGCGCGCTCGCGTGTCCCCAGCCGAGGCCCTTCGAAGAGGAGCGGTCGAGCAGAATCCAGACGACGCGATGGATGTGCTCGATGACGAGCTCTTCCGCAAAGACCAGGAAATCGGGCTCCTGGGTCATCATCCGACGTGGTGACCGAGCCGCGTCCGGGGACGTGCGTGCGGCCTGCGCATCGAACGCCGTCAGAAGGGCGCGCATGCGAGCGACGACCAGCGACGAGGTCCTCGCGGCGGATATCGACGGCCGCCCGACGCCATAGACATGGTCCATGGCGACGGCATCCGTCACGAACGCCGCGCGCAATTCGGGAATGCGCGCGGCAAAGGACCGAAGGAGCTCGATCTCCTCGCTGCTCGCGGTCGTCCAAAGTTCGCCCGGATCCAACGCGACTTCTCGCGAGGCAGGCGGCGCATCGTTGGCGATGGAGGTGAGGCCTGCGACGAGAGCGCCGATGGTCGTCTCCGGCGACGTCCGACACCAGATCGAGCGGGCCTCTGCGAGCGCCGCGCCCCCCAACGTGCCCTCGCCGGTGCGGATGGCCACGAGCTCTGCGCCGTCGCCGAGGGTAGCGTCGAACAGCATCGTGGAAACCCGCGATGCACTCGAGGGCAATGGCAACGACTCGACGACGGCGTTGCCGTCGAGGACTTCGATCCAGTCTGCACCCACCAACGCCTGGAGCCGTGTTGCCAAGCCCGGGCGGTCCATCCGCTCGTGGACGGACGTCACGACGGATGGTGCCTCGACGCGCGGACCGCCGGTCAGCTCCTCGAGCGAAAAGGTGAGGCTCGAATCGTACGCCGCGAATTGCGACGATCGATTCAAGAATAGCGTCTGGACCGGGCCGGCGTTCAAGAGCGCGGTCGTCGCGAGGTCGATCTGGTGCTTCAGCGCCGCGCGAACCTCCTCACGGTTCGCGACACCCCAGGTGATCAGTGTTTCTCCGAGCGGTCTCTTCTCACGACGGCACGACTCCAGGATCTCCCGAAAGACGTCGATGTCGACGCGTGCGCCCTCGAGCAGCTTCTTGGTGAAGGCGAGGGGATGTCCCGAATCCGTCGCCCACGCCACGCGACCGTTCTGGAAGTAGACGTGGACCTCGACGCTGCTCGAGGCACAGATGAGCTCGCCGCTCGCGTGGCCGCTGGCCAGCTCCGTGAGTGTCTCGAGGGGGCGATGGTCGAAGATCACGGAGTGACCGTCGCCCCGCAGAGAGACTGGAGCAGCCGCGCGAGTGTTGCCTTCCATGGGTCTACCTGGTCCCGGTGCGGACTTTCGAGGAGTGCGTCGAGCTCGGCGTCGAGACCGCGCAACGGATCCAGCGCGCTGCGGAGATGGGCCGGGATGACCCCGTCGACACTTGCCAGCGTGCGCCACGCGCTCTCGACCAGGCGTGTGTCGTGCTGCTTCAACTCCTGCCGCTTGCTCACGTCTGCGAGGATCTGCACGAAGGTGTCGACGTCCTGGAACAGGCGAAGACCTGCGGTGGGCTCGCGGCCTTCACGGAACCACTCGAGCAGGCGGCCCTGGAGCTCGCGGATTCGGAGCCGGTCGCGAATACGGATGCTCGTGTAGCCCTTCCAGCCGACGACGGTGGCGAGCGCAACGCCGACGGCACGCAGTTGCGAAGCAAGCGTCTCTTCCTTCGGTGTTCCGATGGCCTTCATGTCGTGACGCAAGCGTCCATAGGCACGTCGAACGGCGAGCGAGGTATCGAGCTCCGCCGCGGAGTCGAGCTTCGAGGTCGCGAGTCCCGCTTGGTCGAGCGCGTGATCGAGGGAACGAAGGACCTTTCCGACGCGACGTCGCGCGGTGTCGAGCTCCGAGAGTAGGAGATCGGCGCTGCCAACGGTCGTCAGGCCCTCGAGTCGTTCACTGCCCTGACGCAACTCGAGGCCCGCGAGATAGGCGATGTCGGCAACGGCTTCGACCGACCACGACGGGCGCGTGGAATCGACGGGAACGTCGGCCCCCAGCGGGATCGTCGGAAGTCGCCCGTCGACGACCGAAATGCCAGGCCCGCGCGTTCGATGGATGCGCTCCTCGCACACGCTCTGCACGTCGGCCACGAGCGAACGTGCGTCCTGCATCAGCTTCGCGAGGGTCGGTAGGAGCTCGCTCACGAGCTGGTCCCGCGAGTCGGACTCGAAGCGATGGATCTCCACCGCCTCGGCCCGCGCGGCCAGTCGAGCCATCGCCTCCTGGACCTCCGCGAAGCTGAAGCGCATCACCGTCCTCGGGGCGAGATGCGGCGCCCGGTGTGGGGGGCCGCCTCTCGCCTGAATGTCAAACCTGCAGATCCTTCTCGACGTCGGCGAGCGTGAGGCGCGCCATCGCGAGGTTCGCGCGCGAGCGATCGAGGGCGAGATAGAAGAAGATGGTCCCGCGCGAGCGAAGCGGACGAATGAGATGGTACTGGCGGCCGAGGGTGATGAGCATGTCCTCGATTCCGTCCTTCAGATTGAGGCTGTTCATCGCCTTGCGCTTCGCGCGGACGACTTCCGTGTTGCCTGCGGCGGCGACTTCCAGATTGATCGTACCGCCACCCTCCTGGCCGAGGAGCATGCCGCTTTCCGAGTCGACGAGCGCCGCTCCGATGAATCCGTCGATCTGGTTGAGTTTCGTGAGAGCGTCTTTCGCGTTCATGGCTGTCTCCTCCGAGGCCTCGCGCTCGTCATCGCGTTCGATGCATGCGCGGACTGCGCGCTGGGTGCAGTGCGCGTGCCAAAAAGCAGAACGGCGAGAGTGCTCGTCGGTGTTCGTTCGGAGACGACCGAGTCCATGCTCGCGGTCCGAAATCCGAACACTCCGTGTCCGAGATCCGATCGCGGACGGAAACGTTCGTGTCCGGCACGCGCGCGGCACGCGAAGCGCGCGCTGGATGTTCGCTGGTACGCAGGTTGCTCGGGCGGCACCGAGCGATGGCGTACCTCAACGTCCGCGAACGACGCGTCGAAGCAAAAGTCGCCTATGTCGGCGGCGAGCGGTCCGGAAAACGGAGCGCGCTTGTCGAGCTGCGCAAGCGTAGTGGGCTGACGTCCGCCCTTGCCGGTGCAGATGCGTTCGCGTTCGACCTCCGCCCGCGAAAGAACGGCGGTGACGACGACTACCCGCTGATCGTGAAGCTCGTTGCCCACGAGGGCGCACCCGAGATCGCCAACGTTGCTCCGCTCCTGTCGGATGCCGACGCGGTTGTCGTCGTGATCGATGTGGACCCTTCCGCACATGACGAAAACCGCCAGGCAGTCCAGGTCGTCCGCGACGTGCTTGGCGATCGGACGGTGCCTGTGCACCTCCACGTCGTGCAGAGCGAGCTGTCGGAATTCGTCACCGCCGATGCCGTCGTGGCGGAGCTGGGGGTCACGGCTTGGCCACATGCCGCGACGTCGTCGAGTCCTGGCGACGGCGCCTACGAGACCTTCAACCGGGTGGTTCACGACGTGATGGAAGCGATGACTCAATCGGACGTGTCGGAAAGCGAAACGCAACCGGTGCCTCACGCCGCGCGCGGCGAGGGCAACCCGCTTCTCTCGGCTCTTCGTCGCGTGCTCGACACGACCGTCGAGCAGCACGTTCGACGCCTCGGCGAGGAGCTCACGACACGCATCGAGAGCAGTCTCGATGCCCGCGTGCAGGCCCTGGCCGCGCGCATCGACCTCATGGAACGCGGAGGCTCGACGGCGTCGGTCGAGAGGCAGATCGAATCGGTGCGGGATCGCATCGAGGCGATCGAGGACGGCGCCAAGGTCTTCCGACACCAGATGGTGACGAACTCCGACGAGCTCCTTCGCGCGGCTCGTCACACTTGCACACGCGAAGACCTCGCGACCATCAGCACCGATTTGCGCGACGAGGTGGTGCGCTCGGTCGACGCGAGCGTCGTCGCGAGCCGGGAATCCGTCGCCTCGATCACCGGTCTTCGTCGCGCGATCGACGGGCTCACCGCCGAGGCGCGTCGGGCAAGCACGAAGGAGGCCGTCTCGGCGATCTCCACGAAGCTCGAGGAGATGGAACAGCAGACGATGGCGCTCGGTGCCGTCGTGGAGCGCGCATCGGCACCGGCCATCACGCTCGCCGGAAAGGTGGCCGATAGCAAAGAGGAGCTCGTGCGGGAGCTGCGTGAGAACGTCACGCGTCGAATTGCGTCGCTCGACGCCGTCTTGCGCGAGGTCGCAGCTCGAACGGAGACGGCCGCCAGCGTCGACGAGCGGACCGCGCGCGTCGAGACGCTCCTCACCGAGCTCATCGAAGAACTAAAGAAACCCAAGAAGGGATGGTTCGGCTGACCGGCCGACCTCGTGTGGATGCGTGATCACTTCATGGGTGATCACTTGAATGGGCGCAACCGAGTTGCGCAATGACGAAGGAGATTTCGAATGGCCAATGAAAAAGAAATGAACGAGATTCTCGACAAATTCCACTCGGAGATCCCCGGCTTCATCGCCGCGTCTCTCGTGGATCTCGATTCGGGAATGACCCTCGCCGTTCGCTCGAATCGCAACGACTTCGACCTTGCCGTCGCGAGCGCCTACAACAGCGAGCTCGTCAAGCAGAAGCAGAAGATCATGAAGGCGCTGAATCTCACCACGCACCTCGAGGACATGATCCTCACGCTCGGTGATCAGATTCACTTCCTCAAGCTCGTCACGCCCGGCACCTTCATCTACCTCGCGGCGGACCGTTCTTCGTCGAACATCGCGATCGTTCGTACGGTCGTCAACAAGTACAGCAAGCCGCTGACCGTCTGACGACGCTCGGCGAGGTAGATCGCGTCGAGTCGATGCTCGGTCGAGGAGGTGGGGCCTCGGCCGAGTCGGACCCGCGAACGAGGAGGACCGATGGCGGTGTTCGATCTGCGTGAGAAGCGGATGTGCGTCCGCATCGTCTACGACGGATTGGCGGGGGCCGGAAAGACGACCAACCTACGCCAGCTCTCCGGCCTATTCGCAACGCAGCGAACGAGCGATCTCGTATCGCCCGCGGAAATCGAAGGTCGGACGCTCTATTTCGATTGGATGCAGATCAAAGGCGGAGTCGTGTGCGGATTCCCCCTGATCTGTCAGGTCATCAGCGTTCCGGGCCAGGTGGTTCTCACCGAGCGCCGCCGCCACCTGCTCTCGACCGCCGACGTCGTCGTCTACGTCACCGACAGCGCTCGTAGCGCGGTCGCCAACGCGCGAAGCGGGCTTGCCGTCCTCGACGAGGTCGCACGCGAGAGAGACGAGGCGCCGCTGATCGTCGTCCAGGCGAACAAGCAAGATCAAATCGACGTCTTGACCGGCCCGGCGATTCTCGATGAGCTCGGTCGACCCGGGACCGTTTGCGTGGAGGCCATCGCTCGCGACGGTATCGGCGTCGTCGACACGTTCGTCGCCGCCGTCCGAGCCATTGCGCGTGCGGTGCAAGCCAAGGTCGAGCGCGAGGAGCTGCGCATTCCGGTGGCCCGACCGCAAGGCCCGCGCGCCCTCCTGCAGCGCCTCGAGGCGCTCGAAGTCGACCCGGAGTGGGCCGCCGAGATGTTTCTCGAGGAGGCCACCGCCGAGTTCCTCACCTCACAGGATACGGACGTTTCGCCGATCGTTCCGCCGCCGCCGCCCTTGTCGTCGCTCCACGGCGATGCCGCGCCATTTCCGCGAACCGACGTGCCGACGGGCTACGTGTGGCCGGCGCATACCGGACGCGCTTGTCTGCGGTCGGTATCGCACGCCGCGATCTCCTCTGTCCCGCTCGACGACGACGGAGCGGCCGAGACCCACGCCGAGGGATTCCGACTCTGGACGTCGCGTCGCTGGTACTTCGAAGACGCCGATTCGGCACGACAAGGGATTGTCCGCTCCGCTCGCGAACGAACGCAGCTCGGGCCGCTCCTCTCACCCGACACGGTGCTCGTGCTCCAGCCGGTCGACGAGGAGAAGAGCTGGCTTTGGACGATTGCGCCGGCGGTGCCCAGCGTCCGTGAATGGCTGCACCAGGCCGATGGCGATGCCGAGCGCCACCGGCGGCTCGAGGCCTTCGGAGCGGCCGTTGCGAATGGACTCGCGTATGCGATGCAGTATGGCGTGGGCCTCGACACCTCGGCCGACGCGTTCGGCGTCGAGGACGGGACGATTCGCTACTTCGGCGAGCTCACAGCGATCGCCCCCGACGGCTTGACCACTATGATGGACCGCGCGCTTGCCAGCGTCGAACGCCGGGTCGACGACTTGACGTTCTTCGTCGAGTGTATCGAACGCGAGCTCGATCGTCGGTCGATGACCGCGCCCGCGGTCTCCGAAGCGCGTGCGCGGATGAAGACGGCCCTGTCTCAGAGCGTCTGAGCGTCTCGGCTCTCGCTGTGCACGCGACTCTGGCGCACCGCGATCGCCAGCAAGGCGAGGAGGACCGGCGGGCCCACTTGAGCTCCCACCGCGCTCGCGACGGTGGGAGTCGCGAGCGGCAAGAGCCACGCGGCGACGAGCCATTCGCGTTCGAAGCGATTCCAACCGAGTCGTTGCCCGGTGAGGCTCATCCAGGCGAGGGGAAACGCGAGCAGCGTGAGGTCGTAATCGAAAAGATACGGACTCACGAGGAGCGTGGTCACCGTGAATGCCGCGCCTCGGATGGCGAGCGAATCGGTGCGTCGCCAAACTTTGTAAACTGCATGAATGGCCCCGCAGGCCACGAGTGCATGCGCGGCCCAGGCGAGGGCGACGGGCGCGCCGCAGAGGCGGACCATGGCGAAGACCGTTGGCATCTTGTCCCACGGCAAGACGCCGTTCTCCACCGCGCTTCGTGCGAAGGAGAGGCCGTGGACGAAGGCGAACAGCGCGTTGCTCCCGAGGACGGCCGTTCCGAGCGCGAGGAACAGCGTGGCGACGACGGCCGCCGTGGCCAGTGTGCGCCACGCCCGGGTGGCGATCAGAACGACGGGAAACACCAGAGCGAGGTGCGGTTTCACGGCGAGGAGGCCAATCCAGACACCTGCGAGGATTGGCCGCGAGCGGAGGTTCAGGAGCGCCGCACCGATCAGCGCGGAGGTGAGAAACGCATTTTGGCCATGCAGGGCGTCGATCCAAATGCCTGGAAACGCCGCCAAGCACCACATCGCCTCGCGATTACGGACGATTCTCCGAAACACCGCGACGTAGCCTGCGAGCGTGGCGACGACGAACGCGAGATACGATGCGAGATAGGGCAGAAGGGCGAGGGGCAAGACGACGAGGTGGAACGTCGGCGGATAGAACCAAGCGAACGTCGCTCTCAGCGCGGGCACCGCCGTCTTCTCGGCCTCGAAGATTGCCCGTAGGTCATAGGCCTCGGCAGCTCGGCCCTTCAGAGCCATGAACGACGCGGCCCAGAACGTGACGAAGTCGTAGCCGAGCGGCTCGCCGCCCCGGTCGACCATCCCGCGCATCGTCGAAAGCAAAGCGAGCGTGCTGACCACCAGCAGCCCGACGACGACCTTCGGATACGTCCGGAGCCGCCGCTCGTCGAGCCAGTGCTCGGCGCGCACGTCGCCCGCGTTGCCGCGCGCCTCGTTCTCGTTCGATTCGTCTCGTTCCAATCTGGCTGCGGAATCTTAGCGAATGGCCGCGCGAGCACCACCGCGACGCGCGCCCGAAGGCCGCGGACAACCTCGCCGAGAGCCGCCCTACCGCACGACGGCTCCGGTTCGGCTCGTGCATCGTCGTACGTGTGCGCGAGGGGTGAGGTGGCCAGCGCCCAAACCTCCTCGAGCCGCCACGAAGAAAGGCAGACGCGATGAGAGGTGGCAAAGTACTGGCGGGCGTGGGGCTCGTCGCGACACTCGCGGTGCTGGGGCGCGCCTCGGTCGCTCGCTCCGATGACTTCGGCGACGGGCCGAAGACGACGGCCGTTCCCGCGGCAGATCTCGGCAATCTCTATACGTGGGTCGACGGGAGCAACCTCGCTCTCGCGATGACCGTCTTCCCGGCCGCAACGACCGAGGCCAAGTTCGCCGCCGACGTCCAGTACGTGTTCCACACGTCGAGTGGAGCGGCATTCGGCCAGACGACCTCGAACGTCGACATTGTCTGCACGTTCGACGCGGCGCAGAAGATCTCCTGCTGGGTGGGGCTCGCCGTCTACGTCACCGGCGATGCGAGCACGAAAGAGGGGCTTGCGTCCGCGGACGGCAAGTTCCGAGTCTTCGCAGGGCTCCGCGCGGACCCCTTCTTCTTCAACCTCGTGGGGTTCCAGTCCGCGTCCGAGGCGTATGCGGTTTCGAAGGACAACTTCCAAACCGACCCATCCGGTTGCCCGTGGCTCGACTTCGGCGCCGCGGGATCGCTGCGGACCACGCTCATGACCAGTGCGGGGGCGCCCGCCGTCGACACGTACAAGAACCTGAACACGCTCGCGATCGTCGTGAACATCGACAAGTCGATGGTCACCTTCGGGGGCCCGTTCGTGTCGGCATGGGCCAGCACCAACAAGGCGCAGACGCAGACGGGGGGCGACCAATGAAGCGCATTGCTTTGACGAGCATCGCGTTCGCGGCAGCGGTGGGGCTCCTCTCGTTCGCCGCGTGTTCGAGCAACGAGAGCACGGGGGGCCCGGAAGACGCAGGCTTCGATGCGCGGGACACCGGCCCAGCCGATACGGGACCGGTCGATGCAGGCCCGCCGCTGCCGCCGAACCTCGGCACGCAGATCGATCGCGTGGGTCGGCCCGCCATAACCACGCTGCTCATCGCCCCGTTCGACGATCAGGACGCGAGCGTGGGCGCGGCACGCGACGCGTACAACGCTCAGCAAGACCCGACCAAGTGGGTGGATTCGAATCGCGCGGAGATCGAAAAGAACCTTGCGGTCTTCGACGCCCTCGACAAGGGCGTGAACGGGGGCGATTGCGGCAATCAAGTGCTCGCAAACCTCCAGATCGAAGGCGCTAGTCGCTACGCGCCACTCGCGAGCATGCTCGCCGACGACCGCCTTTGGGTGAACACGAGCTCGAGCACGTGCTCTCAATACATGGCCGTCGAACTGGCCGCGACGCAGACCCTGGCGAATACGGACTGCGGCGGCCGCACGATGCCGTACGACGTCATCGACTTCATGTATTCGGTCACGTCGGGGACGGGACTCAATGGCCTGGGCGACCAGGTCGGTGCGGTCGCAGCGAAGACGAACGGGACGACGTTCCCGTATCTCGCAGACCCACTGCAATGATTCCTCTTGCCGCTGAGGGATAGGCGTAGGTTCGCGGCAGCCGCGGGAGGGATGCGAATCGCGTGGCCAGGCGCTGACGTCGTCGCACGGAGAATGCGACGCTCGAGTCTGGCACGCGATTCGAAACCAGTGCGCGGCATGCTGTTGCCAAGACTTCTCGTCGTAGGCGCCATCGTCGCGTCGTTCGCCGCTTGCGAGAGCGGGGGGGCGTCCGCCCCTGAACCGACTCCGCCGCCGCCCGCGGGACAGACGCCCGCTCCTCCGGCCACCGGCCCTTCCAATCCGTCGCCGGCTCCGAGCACGCCTCCGAGTGGCGGTGACACGGTGTCTGAAAACGCACCGCCGAAGGGTGGTGCGACCGGCGGATCGTCGAGCTTGCAGAACGCGGTCGAAACGTGCGACCTGCCGTCCAACGGAACGGGATTCGCTGGAACGCAATATCTCAGTTTTGCCGGGCTCAGCTATTCGTACGAGCTCTACGTGGCCGACAAGTACGATGGCCATACCCGCTTTCCGCTCGTGTTCGTGTTCCACGGGGACGGCATGTCGGGCGCCGAGATTCGGAGTTGGCTGTCTCTCGAATGGGAGGCCGGCGGAAATGCCATCTTCGTTTATCCGAACGGGCCCGGCGCAACTTGGGATACGAGCTCCGCCGTCGGGGTCAATACCCACGTGGCCCTGGTCGACGCCATCGTCACCGACATGGAGAAACGCTTCTGCGTCGACACGAGCCGCATCTTCGCGTGGGGCATCAGCCGCGGCGCCTTCTTCGTCAATACGCTCGGCTGTTTCCGTGGAAACATCTTTCGAGGGATCTTTGCGAACTCTGGCGGTGGCCCGAGCTCGCCCGACCCCAGGCTCTACGGCGCGAACGACTACCTCGAGTGTCCGACCGCAGCGCCCGCCGCCATCGTCATCCATGGTGATGCCGATCAGACCGTCGGCTTCGGCGCCGGAGTCGAATCCGAGCAGCATTGGGCGATGGCCAATGGTTGCGACACGACCGGCACTCCCATTCCCGTCGACCCCGGACCTTGCGTCACCTATCCGGGATGCAAGCAGCCGGTGATCTGGTGCCATCTCCCCGGCTATCCCCACAAGTTGTGGGAGCCGTCGGAACAAGCGGCCTGGCAACTCATCGATTCGACGAAACCGAAGACTCCCTGATTGGGATTCGCTGACCGTTCGAGGACAACGAGGAAACAATGCAAAGGCTCATACGTGGGGCGTCGCTCGCGGCGGCCTCGCTCGTCGTCGTGTGTGGTTGTTCGGCAGGGCAGGGGGCCGCCGATCAGGCTCCTCCCGCGGACGGTGGTGGGGCGCGGCAGGTCGATGGTTCGTCGGCTCCGCCTTCGAATACGGGGCCGAACGGCGGGCCCGCGACGTCGCCGGAGCCTCCGTCGGTTCGCTTCGTCGGGCGTTTCGACACGCGGATTCCCGATTCGCCGCGAGCGGCGTGGCCAGGGGCTCGCATTCTGGCGAACTTCGAAGGGAGCACCGTATCGGTGTCGCTAACGGAGAACACCGAGGCGTGGATGACGAATGGGCCCAGCGAATGGGATTACGCCATCGATGGGGCATGGCAGCCCAAGCTCACCCTCGCGAGTGGTGCGCAGACGCTGACGCTCGCGACGGGACTTGGGCCTGGGTCGCACAGCGTCGAGCTGTACAAGCGAAGCGAAGCCGACAACGGTGTGACCATCTTCAATGGCTTCACGTTCGGTGATGGCGGGCATTTGCTTTCTCCGCCGCCCAAACGAACGCGATCCATCGAGATGATCGGCGATTCGATGCTGGCGGGGTTCGGCGTCGAGGGCGCAGGTCCGAGCTGTCCGGGTGCGAACGAGGCGGCCCGCTGGGAGAACTTCCACAAGACGTTCGGCGCGCTCCTTGGCGACACGTTCGGCGCCGACGTCTACGGAACCGCCTTCTCGGGCAAGGGGGTCACGAAGAATGCGTGGCGCCCGGACCCGCAGACGATGCCTCGCATATTCCCACTCAGCAATCCGAACGATCCGAAGGCCGAATTCGACTTCACGTCGTATTCGCCCAGCGCGGTCATCCTCGGAATCGGTGGACTCGACTTCGCCGAGGGAGAGCCGGTCGACGACGGTCCGGCCTCCATCGGCGACTTCACGGCGGGCTATCTGGCGTTCACGCAGACGCTGAGGAAGCTCTACCCCGATGCGCAGATTCTCTGCATCGTCGGACCGGACATCGTCGATGGTGGCCCCAATCCCGTTCGGGACAGCGTGGTCGCCGGCGTGACCGCCGCGGTCGAAGCGCAGAAGCAAGGAGGCGACGCGCGGATCTCCGTGTATCTGCCCTCCGCGTCGGCGCCCAGCGAGGTCACCGGCTGCGAAGGACATGGCAACCCGGCCTTCCACGAGCGCATCGCCCGAGAGCTCGCGCCCGTGGTGGCTGGGCTCACGGGGTGGGCAACGCCGTAGGCGGAGTCAGTAGCCGCGCGACGGATCGAAGAGGTTCTCGAGCTGCTCGCCGGCGAGATAGCGCGTGACGTTCGCCGTGAAGATCGGGGCGAATCGCGAAAAGTACCAGGGCGTGAAGCCGGCAACGTGGGGCGTGAGGATCACGTTCTTCATGCCCCACAAGGCGCTCGCCTTGGGGAGCGGCTCTTCTTCGAACACGTCGAGACCCGCGCCGCCGATTCTGCCTTCGGCGAGAACCTTTGCCAGGGCGGTCTCGTCGACGATTGGTCCGCGCGCCACGTTGTAGAGGTAGGCATCCGAACGCATGCGCGAGAGCCGCGCTTCGTCGAAGAGGTGGTACGTATCTCGGGTGAGCGGGACGAGAATGCAGACGTGGTGCGCGCGTGCGAGCACCGAATCGAGCTCGGAGAGGCCCACGACCTCGTCGACGCCAACGCGCTCGTCGTGCCGTGATTTCGGATCTCGCTTCAGACCGATGACGTGCATGCCGAACGGGCGCGTGCGCTCGGCGAGAGCTTCGCCGATGCGCCCGAGGCCCACGATGGCGAGCGTTTGACCCGAGAGCTCGCTTGCGTTGCCGGAGCGGTCACCCGGGGGCCGATCCCAGGTCTTCTCGAGCTGCGCGCGCACGAACAGGTGCATGCCGCGCGTGAACATCAGCATCATCGCCATGACGTGCTCGGCGATGTTCGGGCCGTGGACGCCGCTCGCGTTCGTGAGGAGGATCTTGCGCTCGAGCAGGCCGGGGCGCGCGGACTTGTCGACGCCCGCGGCCCACGAGGCGAACCAACGAAGGCGCTTCGCCCGCGCTACCTGCTCGTCCGAGAGCGACTGCGCGACGATCACTTCGGCGTCTTCGATCTCCGCTCCGAGCTCGCTCGAAAACGAGAGCGACACGCGCGGACCGAACGGAACGAGCGCCTCGCGGAGGGTGGCGCCGTCGTTGCTGTCGGGAGCGAGCGCGACCGTGATGCGGAGCGGGGTCGAGGAAGGCATGACCCCACCGTAGCAGCGCGCTCAGGCGTAGATGCGACGGCCGCCCTGCACGCCTTTGAGTCGAACGCTGCGCAGATCCTGGATCATGCCTAGCGGCAGAGCGTCGAGCTCGCGGACCTCGTCGCGCGCGCGGAACAAGGCTTCGTACTCGGGCACCGTGAGGCGCCTCCGTGCGTCGACGCGAGCACGCAGCGAGCTGTACGCGGCCTGTGCGCCCGGCGTGATGGTGCCCCGGAAGAGCTCTGCACAGCAGCCGCTGCCGTAGCTGAAGAGCGTGACGTCTTGCCCGTGGATGGGGCGTTCCGAGCAGGCGAGGAGGCTCGCGAGCGCGAGGTAGAGCGAGCCCGTGTAGATGTTGCCGATGCGCGACGGGAGCACGAGGCTCGGCGCCACGAGGCGTGCAAACGACTGATCCGGCGCGCCGTCACCGGCGAGCTCACGAACGAGCGCGTGGGCCTTCTTCGCCATCTTGGGATACGGCACGTGATAGAGCGTCGCCGCGAGATCGTCGCCGGGCGTGCGACCGCCCAGCCGCACGTGTTCGGCATGGGCCCCGCGCAGCGCCTCGAGGTAGCAGGTGACGGAGTAGTGCCCGTCGACGAAGGCGTCTTTGGATTCGAGCGGACGCCAGAAGTCGAAGACGTGCTGCGAGCTCGTGCCGATCGTCGCCGTGTCGATCGAGAGCACGCGCGGGTTTTCGGAAACGACGAGCGCCACACTGCCGGCGCCCTGCGTGGGCTCACCCGGCGTGTTGAGGCCGTAGCGCGCGATGTCGGAGCAGACGACGAGCGCCTTGCGACCGCGCGCGCGTCCCGAGGCGATCCAGTCGAGCGCCGTCATCAGACCGGCCGTGCCGCCGTAGCACGCGTGCTTGGCTTCGAAGATGCGGCAGGTCGAAGGAAGACCGAGCAGGCCCTGGAGGAACGAGGCCACGGGCTTGGAGTGGTCGACGGCCGTCTCGGTGCCCACGATGCAAAGGCCGATCTCGGACGGCTCGACGTCCGCGCGCTCGAGCGCGTCCGCGGCGGCCTCGACCGCGAGTGTGACGGTGTCCTCGTCGGGCTCGGGCACCGACATGGCGACGGTGCCGAGCCCTTCGGTGTACTTCGTCTCGGGGACTCCCCGCGCACGAGCAACGTCTTCGAGCGCGACGTAAGCTCGCGGAAAAGCAAGACCAAGAGCATCGATGCCGACGCGAATCGGATTCATGATGCGGCGCAGCATGGTCGGCTTTTGGCCGTGCCGCAAGCGTGACGCGCGGAAAGTCGGAGGTGGCGATTACACGCCGAGCGCTGCGCGCAGCCGAGCGTGGAACTGACGGTCGGAAGGCGACAGCTTTTCGCGTTCCAAGTACCGCTCGTAGAGCTTTCGCGCCTCGTCTTTCTTCTCCGGCTCCTCGAGGGCGATGAGCATCGCGGCGATGTGCTCGTCCGCACCACGGCGTGCGACGGGCCAGGCGCCTCGCGCACGGAGGGCGTCGGATTTCGCGCCTTCGCGGTCTCCTCCGAGGAGGCGAACCGTCGCGCGCAGGTGGAGCGCCGTCGGACAGGCGTGGCCTGCGGCAACGGCGCGCTCGGCGAACTCCTTCGCCTCCTCGAGCTCACCCGCAGCAATCGCGAGTCGACCGAGGTTCTCGTCGTGGATGTGCCAATCGGTGTGCTCGCGCATCTGCAGCCAGAGCGCCTTGGCGCGCGGCACGTCGCCCTCGAGATCGGCGAGCCACGCGAGAACCTGCAACGCGTAGTCCTCGTTCTCGTCTTCCTCGAACGACTCCTGACCGAGGCGCGCACCGAGCGCGTGGTCGTCGCGGGCCATCGCCTTGTAGGCGAGCAAGCCCTTGTCCTCGGCGTCGGCACACTGCGCGACGCCGAACTCGTACGCCTCTTCGCTGCGGCCGAGCGCGACGAGGCAGTCGAAGCGCTCCTTCTCCCACTTGCCGAGCTCGCCGTCGTCTTCGAGCTCGCCTTCGCTCTCTCCGATCTCGGTGGCGAGCACGAGGGCGTCTTCCCAGCGCTGATTGACCTTCGCGAAGGTGAAGTCGAGAGGCTTGCGCTCTCCGCGATCCTCCTCGGGGAGGGATTCGGCGAAGCCATCGATGAGCTTTTGGGCTTCGTCGTCGCGACGCAGGCCGAGCAGCGCGTTGACGCGGTCGGTGGTGGTCTCGATGTCGGCGGCGAGCGGTTCGAGAACACCGAGCGCTTCGACGTACCGGCCGCGCTCGTTGAGCTGTCGTGCATAGAGCCGTCGAGGCGCCACGAGCTTGGGCGCCGCCTCGATGGCTCGCAGGAAGATGGCTTCGCCTTGCGGCTCGTCTTTCATCGAGGCGTCCATCAGCTGATCGGCGGCCTGGGCGAGCACGAGCGGATCCTCGGGCGCCAGCTCCGAGAGACGCGAGATGACCTTGCTGGCTGCGCCCGGGAACCAATGCTTTTCGAGCAGGAACCGCGCGTGCGCGCAAGCCACGGCCATGTCGCGCGGGTTCTCTTCGCCGACGTTGCCGAGAAACCCGTGCGCGCTGCCGACGCCGTCACCAGCCGCGAGGATCTCCGCGGCACGGAGAACCTGGTCCTCGTCGAGCTGAAGCGATTGCACCGAGCGGCGCGCATAGAAGGCGGCTTCGCCCGCATGACCGCCGTTCGTGAGCGCGTCGGCCAGTGCGAAGATCATCTCGGGGCTGTTCGAGAGACCTGCCGCGGCCGCGAACGCCGGAATCGCGTCTTCGTGGCGGCCGGCGAGCGCGAAGATTCGACCGATCTCGCGGTGCACCCAACCGTAGACCGGGCGCTTTCGAAGTGCGGCTCGAAGCGACGTGAGGCCCTCGTCGAGCTTGCCCAGCTTGGCGAGCGCCGCGCCGCCGATGGCCTCGGGCGTGGGCGAGTTCGGATCGACTTCGCGGAGCTTTGCACAAGCGGCGAGGCACCGCTCGTAGCGGCCGTTGTCGTACGCGAGGTCCGCGAGGTTCGTGAGCAGGTAGCCGTCGTTCGGCTCGGCCTCGAGGCGCTTTTCGATCGATGCGAGAGCTTCGTCGACGTCGCCGCGGCGCGCGAGGAGCTTCGCGCGCTCGACCGCATAGCCCTTCGACTCGGGGCGAAGCTCGATGGCGCGCTCGTAGGCCTTGAGTGCGCCATTCACCTCGCCGCGCTTTCCGAGGATACGCGCGTGGACGTAGTGGTTGTACGGATTGTCTTCCGAGAGCTCGCGCGCGCACGAATTGAGGAGCGCCGCGAGCGATACGTCACCGAGCTCGAAGGCAACGTTGGCCAGGTTCTCGTTCGACCGGACATGGCCCGGGTCGCGCTGCAGGGCTTCTTCGAAGGCCTTTCGTGCAGCCTGCTGATCGCCGAGCGCGAGGTGCTGATCGCCGATCGAGCACCAGTTGTTCGCGTCGTCCGGATCGCGATCGCGGGCGCGTTCGAAGGCGGCGAGGGCATCGCTCGCTCGGTCTTCGAGTGCGTACACGCGGCCGAGGAACTGCTGCGGCCACTCGTCGTCGGGCCAGAGATGCGTGATGGCGTCGAGGATGCCGATCAGGCGGCTCTTGTTCTCGTCAGACCTCTCCGCCTCGAACTGCTCGCGAGCCCTCACGAAGCGGAGCACCCACGCGAGCTCGTAGGGCTCGTGGAGCTCGATGGCTTCGCTGGCGAGGCGGTCGGCGTCTTCGTAGCGATTCTGATCGAAGGCCTCCCACGCCTTGTCGGTCGTCGTGATGTAGACGCATTCGACGGCCCCGGCCTCGTCGAGCTTGGCGAGGAGATCGGCGCGATCCTTCGGTACGGCCACGAGCGCGCCGTGGTTCGAGAACTCGCGGAGCTTCGGGAGCTCTTCGTAGGGCGTCTCGCGGATCTCGTGGGTCATCGGATCCTGCACTTCGAGGATCTCGCGGCGGTCGTCGTACCCGATGGCGACCGCGACGTGACGCGTGGTCGAGTAGTCCTCCTCGAGGATCACCGGCACGCCGGCGTCGAGGATCTTCCTCAACCGATCGAGATCGGCCTCGATGCGTCGTGTGACGAAGCCCGCGGCATCCATGTACGCGCGCATACGGTGCACGGGGGTGCCGCCGTCGGGGTGCTTGATCTCGCGCGCCACGCTCACTTGATCGGCCGACGTGCCGAAGAAGCGCAAACAGAGCTCGACCGATGCCGGACCGCAGTGATTGCGGAGCTGCGTGACCGACGGGAACGCGACGAGCCGCGTGCGCTTCGCGCCCTCGTTGGCTGACTTTTCGAGGTTGCGAGCCGCCGTACGCGATGCGGGATCGCCGTTGCCGCTCGCCGCGATCTTCGTCCAAGCCTCGCGCGCGCCTCCGATATCGCCGGCGCGATAGAACGCGGCTGCTCGCTCGAGCATCAAGCCGCGTGAAGAGTCGCCGTCGGGCACGGCCTCGAGAATCCGAGTCAGCGCTTCCGCGACTTCGTTCCACTTGCCCTGCGCGGCGTAGAGGCGCCACTGCGAACGGGGAACGGCGACGTCGCCCGCGGGGCGCGACGCGAGCTTGCCGATCTCCGCGGCGGCCGAATCGAACTCGCCCAGAATCGTGTAGAGGCGAGCGTTGCCGAGCCAGGCATAGCGCTCTGCGGTGACGCGCTCGCTCTCGCTCGTGATCGACGGCAGCGTGGCGACCAGTGCATCGAGCGCTTCCTTCGCGGCGACGCGTTCGTCGAACGTGATGGCCAGGTCGGCGCGTGCCGAATGCACCCACGAAGCGTTCTCGCCGAGCTTTGCGGCGGCTTCGAGCTGCTCCTGTGCGAGGTTCTTGCAGCGTTTGCGCCCGAAGAGAAGCGCCGCTTCGAGGTGAGCGTCGACGGCGAGCGCGATGCCCGCGCCACCCGCACGAACGCCGCTACGGGCCGCCGCGAGCGCAATGTCGAGCGCGTAGTCGACGAGCGGCGAGGCGAAGCGAAGCACGCGTGCGGTTCGCACCTGCGCCTCGACGCGTTCGAGCGTGCCGAGATCGCGCATGCCTCGGACCTCGCCGAGGATCTGATAGGAGGCGTGCCACTTCTCGATGCCCGCGAGCGCGCGAGCTCGAAGGAGGCCGGCCAATGGCGCGGCGAGCGCACCGCCGTCACGAGGATCGTCGAGTGCGGCGAGTGCTTCGCGGAAGCGAAAGCCCTCGATGTGCTGGACGATGCGTGCTGCGACTCCCGGCAAAACGTTCGCGTCTCCCATGACTCGCCTCCAGAAGGACGGCCAGCATAGAGAGGCGCGGTGCGCCAACCAAGCGTCCGAATGGGCGACACCCGAATGAGGGAGTGCGCGGGCTTCGTACGCGGGCTTCGCACATTGGAGGCCGGTGCGGCAGACGGCGCGGCGAAGTGCGAGCCGATCAGCGTGCGCGCGCAGAACGCGGGGCGCGTCGTCCGGTCAGAAGGACGAGTCCGAGAACCGTTGCAAGGAACAACGCGCCGGCCGCTCCGAAGAGGCGCGTCCGATCTTCGCGATCGGCATGCACCGTCTCGAGACGGTCGAGCTCGACGCGCGCTTTGGCGTGGCCAGGATCGAGCGAGAGCGCTCGCTTGAACGCTTCGGTATCTTTGATGCCGCGCGCGAGGAGCTGCATGCCCTCGAGGTAGGCGAGGTCCGCGTTGATCTGCGAGGCACGAGGTCCGTCGGGAGCCAGGCGAAGCGCTTTGCGCAACGTGGACGTGGCGCCCACCGCATCGTCGTCTTCGTGGGCCTGCGCGTGCGCGACGTACGCCGAGACCATCTCCGCGCGCCGATCGATCATCGGCGTGCGCGCGAGTACGCGATCGAATGCCGCGACGGCCTCGTCGAGCTTGCCCTGCTTCTCTTGGGCGAGACCTTGGTCGAGCAGCCCATAGACTTCCTGCAGGCGCAGTCGATCGTAGGCGGCGAAGAGCTCGCGCGAGACGTCGGCGGCGGACCAACCGTCGGGTGCGGGCTTTCCGCTCACGTTCTCGTACGCCTCGCGAAGCTTCCAGATCGCGTCTTGGCCGAACATGCCGATCGTCTCGCGTGCCGTGGCGCGGATCTTCTCGCGGTCCGCGTTCACGAACGAGAGGACAACGGGTATGCTGTCGAGCTCGCGGATGATGCCGAAGGCGCGAAGGACGTCGGCGAGGACCTGGTTGTCCTTCGTCTGGACGGCGTCGCCTGCGATGCGCTTGCCCATGCCTTCGAGCTGCGTGTACGCCCACTGCCGAACGTCGGGCGTGGCCCCCTTCTTCGTTTCGAGGAGGGCAGGCACGGCGCGATCGCCGAGGGCTTTGACCTGACGGGTGACCTCGGGACGGAACGCCCCGTTGTGGTCGCCGGCGATCTTCACGAGCTGGCGGACGGCGGGCGTCGTGCCCAGGTGGGCAAGCGCTCGGACGAAGGCGGCGGTCGTGAGGGCCGCCTTCTCCGCCTGGGCATCTTCGCCCCGAGGCAGGTCGAGAAGGGCATCGCAGACATCGCCTTCACCCTTGCCGGCCCGCTCGCGCGCAGCCTTCACGGCGGCGCGAACCCCTGCGCTCGGCGTCTTCCGAAGCTCGGCGAGGGCTTTGCCGATCGCCGGAACGGCCTCGGGACCGAGCTCGCCGATGCGCTTTGCCGCCGCCCGTCGCGCCGCGGCGTCATCCCCCAGGAGGGGGGCGACGAGCTTGTCGAGCTCGGTAGAGCTCATGCCCTCCGGCTCGGCGGTGGCTTGCGGGCCGGACGTTTTGGAGGTCTCGGCGTGCGCGACCGAGACGAGGGAAGGGCTCGCGACGGTGACCGTCAGGAAGGCCAGGAGGAACGGCGCGATTCTCTTCCGATTCATGCGTGCTGAGACCAGAACGCCCGCGCCGAGTCGCCTATTCGACGATCTGGAACTCGGGAAATTCGCCCGTGTAGCCGCGCCAACGAACGTCGACGCTGTCGACGCGGGCCGCCGACGGACCGTGGTTGGCCCAGCTCGAGAGCTCCTTGACCGCATCTTCATCGCCCTCGGCGACGAGCTCGATGCTGCCATCGGGGCGGTTCCGCACCCAACCCGTGATTCCTAGCCGTCGGGCTTCACGCTGGGTTGCGGCACGAAAGTACACGCCCTGCACGCGCCCGCGCACGATGAGGTGAATCCTCTTTTGCGCCATGGTCTACGCCTTTAAGCCTCTAGCGAAGGAAGGCCCTTCGGGCAACCTAGAAGGGGATTCCTGGGGGTGTCTTTGCGCTAGAGTGCCGCCCCGTGTCCGACCCTTCTCTGCCCTTTTTCACCAGGCTCTGGTTCGCCTGGGTGTGCTTCTTCCGGGTGCTTTTCGACGGCGTCTACGCCGCCCAACTCCAGGCAGGCAAGGCTCTGCCTGCCGCCACACAGGGGCCAGAACGCACGCCGGAGCTCCCCGCTACGCCGGAGCCGAAGGTGCTCCCGAAGCCCGAGCCCAAGCCCATCCCCGAGCCGCCGAAGACGGACGCCGCTCTCCAGCTCCTCGCGCTTTTGCAGCGTGAGGGCCGGCTCGTCGACTTCCTGGAGGAGGACGTCGCGAGCTTTCCTGACGCCGACATCGGCGCCGCCGCGCGTGTGGTTCATGCCGGCTGCCGCAAGGCGCTTCGCGAGCACGTGAAGCTCGAGGCCGTGCGGTCGGAAGAAGAGGGGGTGCGCGTCACCCTCCCCGAGGGCTTCGATGCCGAAGCGGTGAAGCTGACCGGCAACGTGCAAGGCAAGGGGCCCTACACGGGGACCCTCCGTCATCGCGGATGGCGCGTCGCGTCGGTCTCCTTGCCCACTGCGGTGGGCGCTCACGACGTGCGGATCGTCGCGCAGGCGGAGGTGGAGCTGTGAGTTCGCCCCGCTACGTGGTCGGCATCGACCTCGGAACCACGCACACCGCGCTCGCCTACGCCGAGATTCCCACGGATCCCTCGGCGCCGCCGCCCGCCATCCAGATGCTCGCCATCCCGCAGCTCGTCGCGCAGGGGTCGGTCGAGCCGCGCGAGCTCCTGCCGTCGTTCTTCTACATCGCCCACGAGAGCGAAGGGGCGCAGGCGCTCCCCTGGGATGCGGAGCGGAAGTACGCCGTCGGCGAGCACGCTCGTGCGCGAGGCGTCGATGCTCCCGCGCGCGTCATCGCGAGCGCCAAGAGCTGGCTTGGTCATCCCTCGGTCGATCGTCGCGGGGCGATCTTGCCGTCCGGCGCCCCCGAAGACGTGGAGCGCATCAGCCCCGTCGAAGCGTCGTGGCGCTATCTCGAGCACCTCGTCGAGGCCTGGAATCACGTGGTCGCGAAGGGCGATCCCGAGCTCGCCCTCGGCAAGCAGAGCGTCGTGCTCACCGTGCCCGCGTCGTTCGATGCGTCCGCGCGCGAGCTCACGACCGAAGCGGCCTTCGCAGCGGGCCTCGAAGATCTGACGCTCCTCGAGGAGCCGCAGGCCGCCTTCTACTCCTGGCTTTCGTCCAAGGGTGACGGATGGCGCAAAGACGTTGCCGTCGGTGACATCGTGCTCGTCGTCGACGTTGGCGGCGGCACCACCGACTTCTCGGTGATCGCAGCGCTCGAGAAAGAGGGCGAGCTCGTTCTCGAGCGCGTGGCCGTCGGCGATCACATCCTGCTCGGCGGCGACAACATGGACATGCTGCTCGCGTACGTCGTCGAGCACAAGATGATCGCCGAGGCCGAAGCGGGGGGGCGAACCCTCGAGCTCGATCGCTGGCAGAAGATCTCGCTGCAGCACGCGGCACGCGGCGCGAAAGAGCGCTTGCTTGCCGACAGCGGCGCTGCGAGCGCGCCGATCGCCATCGCCGGCAAGGGCAGCAAGCTCGTCGGCTCCACGCTTCGCGCCGAGGTCACGCGCGAGGAAGTGGCGAACGCGATCGTCGACGGCTTCTTCCCCGTCGTCGAGAGCGCGGCGCGGCCCGCCGTTCGTGCGCGCGCCGCCCTCACCACGCTCGGCCTGCCGTACGCGCAGGATCCGGCGGTGACCAAGCACCTCGCCTCGCTCCTCGCCCGCCACGTCGATGCGCTCGAGAAGGCGGGCGTCAGCAGCGCGAGGAAGACGAAGATGCTGCACCCCACGCGCATCCTCTTCAACGGCGGCGTCATGAAGAGCGGCGTGCTTCGCGAGCGCCTCACGTCGTGCGTCAACGCGTGGCTCGGCGAAGACGAGGGCGCTCCGCTCAAGATGCTCGAGGGCAACGACCTCGATCTCGCGGTGGCTCGCGGCGCTGCGGCCTACGGCTTGTCGCGCCATGGCCGCGGCGTCCGTATCCGTGGCGGTACGGCCCGCGCGTACTACGTCGGAATCGAAGGCGCAGTGCCTGCCGTGCCGGGCCTCCCGCCGCCGATCACCGCGCTCTGCGTGGCGCCCTTCGGCATGGAAGAAGGCACCAGCGCGGAGGTGCCCGGTGGCGAGCTCGGCGTGGTCGTTGGCGAGAAGGTCAACTTCCGCTTCTTCGGCTCGAGCGTGCGTCGCAAGGACTCGGTCGGTGTCGCGCTCGAGCGCTGGAAGAGCGACGAGCTCGACGAACTTCCGCAAATCCAGGTCGATTTGCCCGCGGAAGGTCGGGCCGAAGGCGACGTGGTCCCCGTCAAGCTCCGCTCCTCGATCACCGAGGTCGGCACGCTGCTCCTCGAGGCTGTGCCGCTCGATCCGAAGACCACCGACGAACGTTGGAAGGTCGAGCTCAGCGTGCGGTCTTCGTAGAGCTGCGTAGAGGTCGCAACATCCGATGGGCGCGCAATTCGTCGTAGGCATCGATCTCGGGACCACGCACACCGTCGTTGCGTATTCCGAGCTCGTTGCCCGCGCGACGCCGCCGCGCCCCAAGATCTTCCCCATCCCGCAGCTCACCGCGGCGAACGCGAGCGAAGCGCGGTCGCTGCTGGCGTCGGCGCTCTACGCGCCGCTTCCCTCGGAGATCTCGGGCGATCCCACCTGGGTCGTGGGCGAATTCGCGCGACGCCGCGGAGCCGAAATCACCGGCCGTTTCGTGTCGTCGGCGAAGAGCTGGCTCTCGCATACCGCCGTCGATCGCCTCGCCCCCATCCTGCCGTGGGGCACGCGTGACGACGACGAGTCTCCGCGTATCTCGCCCGTCGAAGCGAGCACGCGCATTCTCGCGCAGGTCAAAGAAGCGTGGGACGCGGCGCATCCGAAGGCGCCGCTCGCCGAGCAAGACGTGGTGCTCACGCTTCCGGCTTCGTTCGACGAGGTCGCGCGTTTGCTCACCCTCCGCGCGGCCGAAGGTGTCGGGCTCTCGCCCACGCTGTTCGAGGAGCCCACCGCCGCCTTCTACGACGCACTCGAAGACAAGCGCGCGGTCCTCAAGCTTGCCAAGCACGGCGAGCGCACGGTCCTCGTCTGCGACGTGGGCGGCGGCACCACCGACCTCTCGCTCATGACCATCGCACCCGCGTCGGGGGAGGACGAAGAAGACTTCGTCGTCCGGCGCGTGGCTGTCGGTCGCCACATTCTGCTCGGTGGCGACAACATGGATCTCGCGCTCGCGCACCTCGCCGAGTCGCGCATCGTGGCTCCGCCGAACCATCTCGAGCCGCGCGAGCTCGCCCAGCTCGTTCTGTCGTGTCGCGACGCGAAGGAGCGCATTCTCGCGGGCCAGGCCACCGAGGCGCGCGTCGTGGTTCTTGGCCGAGGTAGCTCGCTCGTCGGCGGTGCACGCGCGACCACGCTGACGAAGGAGGAGGTCGAGTCCATCGTGCTGGGCGGCTTCTTCCCGCCCGTCGCGGATGACGCCATGGCTCCGCGGGCGCGCGGCGGCATCGTCGCCTTCGGTCTGCCGTACGAGCGCGATCCGGCCATCACGCGACACGTCCGGCAATTCCTCACGAGGCACGCTTCGTCGATTCCGCACGGCGCGCCCGATGCCGTGCTCCTCAACGGAGGCGTGTTCCATGCGGCGCCGATCGTCGAGGCCCTTCTCGACGCCATGGCCTCGTGGGCAGGCGGCAAGCGCCCAGCGCTCCTCGCGAATCGCGATCCGGACCTCGCCGTCGCGCGCGGCGCCGTTCGTTACGGACTGGCGAGACGCGGGATGCTCTACCGCGTCGAAAGCGGCGCTTCCCGTGGCTATTACGTCGCGGTGGCCTCGGAGCAGGGCGCGTCGAACGAGCCGTTGCGTGCGGTCTGCATTCTTCCGCGCGGTGCGAAGGAAGGGGTGCACCACGAAGCGGGTCGTTCCTTCGAGCTCCTCGTCGGACGCAGCGTGCGTTTCGACATGTACGCGTCCGACGTCGCGAACGACGAAGCCGGCACGCTCGTCACCATTCCCGACGACGATGCCTTCGAGCGCCTGCCTCCCGTCGTGACGAGCATTCCGAAAGAGGGCAAGGAGCAAGCGGTGCCGGTGCACCTCGGCGGCGAGCTCCTCGCCACGGGCCAACTTGCGCTCGCCTGCACGGAGATCGGGAGCGGCTCGGGGCGTCGCCATCGCCTCGAATTCCAGCTTCGCGAAGGAGCCAAGCCCGCATCGGCTCCGCCGCCGCCTTCGATTGCTCCCCAGACCACGACGTCGGCGCTTCCTCCGGCCAAGAAGGCCGAGGTCGAGCGTCTCGTCGATCGCGTCTTCGGTCGCAAAGGCGAGGCCGAGGAGCGCGAGACGAAGGACCTCGTGCGCGAGCTCGAGAGGCTTCTCGGAGAGCGTGCCACGTGGACCATGCAGCTCGCGCGTGAGCTCGCCGATCGCCTGCTCGAGAATCCGGGCGCACGACGTCGCTCCGCCCATCACGAGCGCAACTTCTGGCTGCTCTTCGGATTCTGCATGCGTCCGGGCTTCGGCGATCCGGGCGACGAGGCGCGCATCGCTCGCGCGTGGCCGCTCTTCGATGGCCGCCTCGCATTCCCGGGAGAGGCGCGCGGCTGGCAGCAATTCTTCATCGCCTGGCGTCGCATGGCCGGCGGCATGACCGAGGCCATGCAGGTTGGCTTCCGCGACGCGATGGATGCCGCCATCGCTCCGCCCGAGGCCGGTTTGAAGAAGCCGAAGCGCATGCCCGAGGCCCTCGATGAGCTCGTCGCCACGCTCGCTTCGTTCGAGCGTGTCCCCGTGGCGAAGCGCGTGGCGCTCGGCGATTGGGTGTCGGAGCGTACGTGGGTCGACTCCGATCCCCGCCTCTGGTCGGCCATCGGGCGCATCGGCGCGCGCGTTCCGCTCTACGCGAGCGTCCACCACGTGATTCCTCCGAAGAACGCCGCAACGTGGCTCGAGCGCATGCTTCGTCAAAAGTGGGAGTCGATCTCGACGATGCCTCACGCCGCCGTGCAGCTCTCGCGCGTCACGGGCGACCGCACGCGCGACATCGATGAGCGGCTGCGCAGAGAGGTCGAGAAGCGCCTGGTCGCCATCTCGGCCAAACCGGCTTGGATTCAGGCGGTTCGCGAGCTCGTGGAGATCGGTGACGAAGAGCGCGTCGCGATTCTCGGCGAGGGCCTGCCCATCGGCCTTCGCCTCACACCGAGCTCCTAGCTCGGACTCGAAGTGAGCAAGGCCCGGCCCTGAGGACCTCAGGCGCGTGATGCGAAGTCGGCTTCGTCGACGCTCGATTCGCGGACGACCCGACCGTGCTCGAGGTGGACGACGCGATGGCCGAGCACGCGCGCTTCCTCCGCCTGGTGGGTGACCAGGATGGCGGGGATGCGCTCTCGCTCGAGCCAGGTGGCGACTTCGTCGAGCAGCTCGCGTTTGACGCCGGCGTCGAGCGCGGAGAATGGCTCGTCCAGCAGGAGGAGCCGCGGACTCATCGCGAAGGCGCGCGCGAGCGCCACGCGCTGAGCTTCGCCGCCGGAGAATGTCCTCGGTTTGCGGGCTGCGAGGTGGGGCACGCGCATCCGAGCGAGCATGGCCTGGGCACGCTCCTGCTTCTGGCTCGAGGTGCCGCTCGTCATCCCGTACGCGACGTTCTCGGCCCCCGTCATATGAGGAAAGAGCGCCAGCGATTGGAACACGTAGGCGACGCGTCGCTCGTGAATCGGCTTTTCTCGGCGCGAGGCGTGGTCGAACCAGATCTCGCCGTCGAGCGTGACGCGACCGCGATCGGGGCGCACGATGCCGGCGATGCAGCCGAGCGTTCGGCTCTTGCCCGCGCCTGAAGGGCCGTAGAGAACGGTGACGCCCGGAGGTGCCTCGAACGCCACGTCCAGCGTGAACGACTTCGTCGCGAGCCCGATGCGAACGTCGAGGGACGCGCTGCTCATGAATCGGCTCCGCGCCGCGCCGTGAGCTTTCCCACGACGTACAGGAGGACGACCACGAGAGCGGTCAGGATGAACACCATCCACGCGGCGTCGCTCTCGCGATGTGCCTGAATGGCGTCGTAGATGGCCAGTGCTGCGGTCTGGGTGTGGCCGGGAATGTCTCCCGCCACCATCAACGTCACGCCGAAGTCGCCGAGCGAGCGTGCGAAGGCGAGCATCAACGCGGCGACGATGCCTCGCGTCGCGAGAGGAAGCTGCACGCTCAGAAACGCCCTCAGCGGGCGCGCGCCGAGCGTTCGCGCGGCGAGCATCAGCGTCGGATCGGTGTCCTCGAACGAGGCGCGCACGCTCTTCACCACGAGGGGGAGCGCACCAATGACGGCGGCCACGACGGCGCCCGTGCGGGTGAAGACGATCGAGCTTCCGGTCAGCGACTCGTAGAGCCGACCGAGCATGCTTTGCCGACCGAGAACGACGAGCACGTAGTACCCGAGCACCGTCGGCGGCATGACCATGGGCGCCGTGAAGATCACGTCGACGAGATCGCGGCCCGGGAATTTCAGATTCGCGAGAATCGCCGCCACGCCGATACCGATGACGGCCGCCACCGCCGTCGCGATGGATGCGACCTCGAAAGAAAGCAAAAGCGGGTCGAGAGCAACGGTCATCGTCAACGGCGCGACCTACAGCGTAGGCCACTACCGCGTCGAACGCATCGCTCGCGCGCGACGAATGGACTCAGGTCCCCGCGCGACCACGGCGGACCGGTTTCGATGCCGCGATCGACGGCACCGAATCGTCGAGGTCCAGCGCTTCGCGCTCGTCGGCCTGGTAGAAGAACTCGCTGTCGAGCTCGCCCTGTTCGTCGTAGACGAGGATCTGCGAGGGGCCCGTGCTCCGAGCGAGCTCCTTGGCGTGGATGACGGCGTCGGCGCGCGTCCGCCACGGTTCGACGACCTCGCGCTTGCCGGAGTCCGAGTAAACGGCCCAGCCGCCGGCCCACGGCTTGACGTAAAGATGGTCGTTCATGCGGATCCCGCATGCATTCGCCGTGCGTAGGACGCGACGAGGTCAGGGCGACCCGGTACTCTCGCCCTGACTCGGAAGCGTGAAGCCGTGCTTCTTCATGATGGCTCGGCCGGCATCGGAGGCCACGAACGCGGCGAACGCGCGAGCATCCTCGGGCTTCGCGCCCTTCGGACCGCCTTTGCACACGACGAGTGCCTGTTTGAGTGGCTCGTGCAGGCTCGGATCGACCGGGACCCAACTTCCGCCCGAGTTCATGGCGAGCGACAGAGCGACGATGGCGACGTCGGCGTTGCCCGACTGCGCGAACATCAACGTCTGCTGCACGTTCTCGCCGTACACGGCGCGCCCTTGAACGCTGGCCCACGCCCCCGATTTCGCGAGCGCCTGCTGCGCCGCCCGGCCGTACGGCGCGTGCTCGGGATTCGCGATGGCGATCTTGCTGTACTTGGGGTTGGCGAGCTCCGTCACGTCTTTGGGGAGCGCATTCTTGTCCTTCGCCCAGACGACGATGCGTCCTTCGGCGTAGAGCTGCTTTGACGCGCCGTTGCATGCGCCGCTCTCGATAGCGTCGTCGACGAACGAGACGTTGGCCGCGGCGAACACGTCGAACGGCGCGCCTTGCTCGATTTGCTTGGCGAGCAGCCCGCTCGAACCGAAGGTGAACTCGACCTTCTTGCCGGACTCCGCTTCGAAGGCCTTGCCGACCTCTTCGAACGCGATCGCGAGGTCGGCTGCGGCGGCCACGCGGAGCGGCTCGCCCTTTCGAGCGCCGGCGTGCTCACCGCTCCGCCCGCATGCCGGGAGCAGCGAGACAGCCAGAGCGAGCGCGCCCGAAGACAGCGCCTTTGGTTCAGTCGCGAGAAATGATCGTACCGACATCTTCCCCTGCCAAAGCGCCCGTGAGCATACCTCGTTCGAGGCCGTTGATGATCTCTAGCTCGCTGTAGAACCGCGAGCGACGCGCCGGGTTCCGCTCGACCCGAGGGCATGCGGGTTGCTGACCACCGGCGCATGGCGCGTCTCATCGAAAATTACGGAATGCTCGCGGATCTCAAGACGGCGGCGCTCGTCGGTATCGACGGGTCCGTCGACTGGATGTGCGCACCCAGATTCGACTCGGATGCGTGCTTTGCTGCCTTGCTTGGATACGAAGAACACGGGCAATGGGGGATTCGCCCGACGGCTCCGGTGACGGCGCGCAAGCAGCGCTATCTGGAAGATACCGTCGTCCTGCAGACCGACGTCGTATGTGACGGCGGCGCATATCGCATCACGGAGTTCATGCGTCCGGAGCTCAAGCGAACGGAACTGATCCGGATCGTCGAGGGGCTCGAGGGACGCGTCGAGATGGAAATGGTTCTCGCGCCGAGGTTCGGCTACGGCGCGCGAATGCCGTGGATCAGCCAAGAGGAGCACTCGGTCTCGCTCGTTGCAGGCCCCGACGCGCTCGCCCTTCGGTCTTCGGTTCCCGTGACTGCCGGCGAGACGCACGTGACGTCGCTGTTCACGATCTCGAAGGGGGAGACACAGACCTTCAGCCTCGTTTGGTACCCCTCGAACTCGGAGCCGCCGCGCGTGGCGGACGCGCGGCGCGCTCAGGACGAAGCCGTGCGCTATTGGCGCGATTGGGCTGCGAAGTGCACCTACAATGGCAAATGGAAGGACGCCGTCGTCCGCTCGCTGCTCACCCTCAAAGGCCTGACGTACGAGCCGACGGGAGGTGTGGTCGCGGCACCGACGACCTCGCTGCCCGAGGAAATCGGCGGAGTCCGCAATTGGGATTATCGCTTTTGCTGGCTGCGAGATGCCACCCTCACGCTCACTGCGCTGATGATCGGCGGGTACGTCGATGAGGCCGAGAGCTGGCGCGATTGGCTCATGCGGGCCATCGCCGGCGATCCCTCGCAGGTGCAGATCATGTACGGCCTCTCCGGCGAGCGCCGTCTCACGGAGACCGAGCTGTCATGGCTGCCGGGCTACGAAGGCTCGAAGCCCGTGCGCATCGGCAACGCGGCGTCCGACCAATTCCAGCTGGACGTCTACGGCGAGGTCATGCGCTGTCTCTACCTGACGCGCAAAATGGGAGTGCCCGCGGCCGATCGAAGCTACGGGCCTCAAGCCAAGGCGCTTCTCTCGTTCATCTTGCGCGCATGGCAGCTCCCCGACGACGGCATCTGGGAAGTGCGCGGCGGGCGAAAGCACTTCACGCACTCGCAGTTGATGGCCTGGGCGGCGGTCGACAGCCTCATCAAGCTCGCCGAGGAGTTCCCTAGCCAGGAAGGGGAGCTACGCGACCAGTTGGGGCACATGCGCGCCGTGCGCGAGCGTATCCGCGAGGACATCTTGCAGCGCGGATTCAACACCGCCATCGGCGCCTTCACGCAGTCGTTCGGTTCGGAGGCGCTCGACGCGAGCGTTCTCCTCATGGCGCACTTGGGATTTCTGCCGGCCGACGATCCGCGAATGCTCGGTACGGTGAAGGCGATCGAGAAGTCGCTCCTTCGCGACGGGTTCGTCGCTCGTTATTCGACGAACCTGGGGCTCGACGGGCTACCGGGCAGCGAAGGCGCGTTCTTGGCGTGCAGCTACTGGCTCGCCGACAACTATGCCTTCCAAGGCAGAATCGACGAAGCGAATGCGCTCTTCGAGCGGCTCTTGTCGATTCGTTCACCGCTCGGGCTACTTGCCGAGGAGTACGAACCGAAGCTGAAGCGTCAGGTCGGCAACTTCCCGCAGGGCTTCTCGCACCTCGCGCTCATCTATACGGCGAACGCCATCAGCAAAGCCGAGGCCGGCTTCAAGGGGCCTCAGGTGGCCGTCTCATAGCGCCATCGTCGCGCGCGCTGGGCTTCGGCTCGGCCGAGACGGAGCCTTGACTCCCGGGACCGCTCACCTAGGGTGCCGTCCCATGCGCGCCCGTGTGGGTCCCGTCGTTTTGACTGCGGTCGCTTTTGCGGCTATCGGCCCGAAGCTCGTCGGACCGCACGACAAGGCGGCCGGAGCGCCGTTCGTCTATCAGCCGCCGGCGGGCTTCGTGGAACGCGCGCCGGGGTCGGGCAGTTCGTCGAATACCCCCATCGACATGACGGGCAAGACGCCCCCCGCGCCCAAGCCCGCGCGACCCGAAGGCGAGCGAGAGTGGACCGCGCCGCCGACGTCGACCACGACGTTCGTGCCCACCGTCACCCTCGACCATTCGAAGACGAAGAGCACGGTCGAAGAGCCCGATCTGGCGACGATCGAGGCGGGCTTTCCCGACATGTTCGCGAAGGAGGGTATCTCGTGGACGCCGGTCCGTCGCGAGACGCACGTTCGTCCCGGAGGGGAGCGCGTCGGCATCATCGAGGGTGAATGCACGAAGAAGTCGATCGGCGAGATCGCTCCCGGCATCGCGGCCACGCTCCACTATCGACGCCTGATTCTCGTATTTCCCGACGACGCGGGCTCGTCGATCGTCACGGCTCTCTATGGCTACGACGAAGTCGCGAAGTGGCAGCCCGCCTTCGAAGCCTCGATCAATCAGGCCCAAGGTGTGGCCACGAGGCTGCCTCCCGCCCCCAGTTGGCTCTACGCGGCTTGGGGCGCTGCCGGTCTCGTGCTGGGCTGGCTTGCATCGGCGCTCATCGGCTCGCGCCGTTCACCTGAACCAGCGGCGCAGAAAGATCCGACGTGATCGCGATTGCCGGTCAGGGGCTTCATTCCGCGGCATATTCGACGGTCCGCTTCTCCGTACGCGCGGGCGCCGTCGCCTTTCGCGTGGCGGGTGTCGAGACGCCCATCGACGAGCTGGAAGTCGCCGATACGGCTCGCTCGAGCGCCGTCCTTTTGCGTGACGGTCGACGCCTCGCCACGGTCGAGCACTTGTTCGCCGCGCTCGGCGGGCTTCGGATTCGCTCGGACATCGTCATCGACGTAGAGGGGCCTGAGGTTCCGCTCGTCGACGGCGGAGCGCAGCGCTTTGCGAAAGAGCTGATCGCGCTCGGGCCGACTCGCTCGCGCCCTCGCTTGCGCGTGGCTCGCGAGGCGACCTTGGCTGTCGGCGGCAGTCGGTACGAATTCGCGATATCGAACGAAACGTCAGTGGTCGTCGATGTCGATTTCGATCATCCGAAGATCGAACGCCATGCGCGCTGGGACGGCGACTCGAGCGACTTCGTGGCGCGCATTGCACCGGCGCGCACGTTCGGATTCGAGCACGAGGTCGAGGAGCTCCTCGCGCGAGGCCTCGCTTCGCACGTCTCTCCCGAAAGTGTGATCGTGCTCGGGCGCGATCGCGTGCTTTCGGCCGGCGCACCCTACGAGGCCGACGAGCCCGCACGTCACAAGCTTCTCGATCTCGTCGGCGACATGTATCTGCACGGCGGTCCCTGCGTAGGCATCGTCCGCGCGTCGAAGCCCGGCCACGCCGCGACCCACGAAGCGATGAAGCAGGCGCTCGCGGCTGGCATTCTCGTTCGCGACTGATCGCTAGACGTCGTCGACGATCCGAATCGTCGGCCATCGCTCGAGCCAGCGCTTCGCCGCAAGGCGGGCCGCCCACGCCTCGTGTTTGTTTGCGAATGCCGGAGATCGCCTGACGACGTGCGCGAACAGGTCCGCCAAGCCGTGGGGCGCGATGAGCTGCATCTCGTCGTTCGTGTCGAGCCTCAATGCGATCGCCGTTGCCGTTTCAGCCCAATGCGAAATGGCGTGTTCGGTATTTCGATAGGGCTCGTCGCCGTTGTATCCGGCCATGCGCGCTTGATTCGTGACCGACCACTGACCCGCGAGTGCAGGAACGAGTTCGGTGAGGCGAGCCTCGAGTATGCGCTCGCGCTGTTCGGCTTCGGCGACCGGCAACGCGCTCCAGCTCGGGTCGAAGAACAGAACGTCGACGTCGTGCTGGGTGGGGTCGCTCGTTCGGGAGACCATTGCATCCCAAACGGCATTACGAACGAACCCCGCGCCAATCCATGCATCGGGAAGGGCGAGCTCTCGAACGGCGCGGAGACACGCCATCCGTAGCTCGTCACGCCGGATGACCTCGAAGACCCGCTCTGCCGCGCTGCGCTCGATCTTCACCGCGGGCCTCTTAGCACTTTCGACGAGGCATGCGCGGCCGATGTCGGTAGTCTCGGGCCCCGATCTCATGAAGCTCGAGACTCACGGCGACAAGCAGCTCGTGCAATCGGACCGCGCGACGTTGTCATCCGAGGCAACGCCCGCGGAGCGTGGGCCGTGGCTCCTCGCGCTTCGTCTCGAAGATCAACGCACGTTCGACGTCGTAGAGACGACGCTTCGTCTGAGCCCCGCGACGAGCGAGTACGAAGGCTTCGACTGGGCAGCCGGTCGTTGTCTCGTCATCCATGGCAGCGAGGCGCTCGTGGCGCTGAATGCCCACGACCTTCGTATTCGCTGTTCGGTCGCGTTCGAATACAAGGAGGCTCGTCTCGTCGGACAGCCATGGTATCGCGAGGCGGGTGACGTGCTCCTGATTGCGACGGACCGGCGCGTGTGGTGTCTCGAGCAAGGAGGCTCGATGCGCTGGATGTGGAGCTGCAGGCTGGTCGACGAGTATCGCTTTCTGTCGGCCCCGCCCGAGGTCGTCGGCTCCGCCGTCCGTCTCCGATTGGGAAGCAAGTCGGGCGAGGAAGCCATCGAGCTCTCACTCGCCGACGGTCTCGAGACGCTGGCCTCCGCACAGGGACTCGTCCGCGCAGAGGCTTAAAGCAGAGAGAGCCAATGCCGTTCGGATAAACAGACATCCGTCAAATACCGATGGATTCACCCCGAGATTTTTCACAGGAAGCGCGGAAGGGCGGAAGTTTTTGGGGCGGAGAGCGGGCAAATCGCGCCACGCCGCGTCGGCATCGGGGCATTCAATTCCCTCGCAACCGCAGTTTGGCGCTTTACGCGGGGCGATAATAAAACCTTCCGATCTTCCGACCTTCCTGTGAAAATTCTGCTTATCCGAACGGCATTGGGCTTAGAGGTTTCGTTAGAGCAGGAGGGCCAGGCCGAGGACGGGGAGGCACACGACGAAGAGCACCAGGCAGAAGCCCATGATGTCGCGGGCGCGGAGGCCCATGAGGCCGAGGAGCGGGAGGCTCCAGAACGGCTGATACATGTTGCCGAGCATGTTGCCGTAGGCGACGGCCATGGTGATCTTGCCGAACGGAACGCCGAGCTCTTTGGCGGCCTGGAGCATCACCGGCCCTTCGACGGCCCATTCACCCGCGCCCGAGGGAACGAAGCTCTTCGTGAGAATCGAGGCGAGGAACGTGAAGAACGGGAGCGTGTGCGTGGACGCGGCATTGACGAAGACGTGCGCAATGCTCTGCGAGAGCCCCGTGAACTTCATGATCTCGAGAATGCCGCCGTAGAACGGGAATTGGAGCACGATGCCCGAGACGCCGCGTACGCTCCGCGCGATCGCACGGGCATAGGAGACGGGGCTCGGGTGGAGCGTCATTCCCAACATCAGGAACGTGCAATTGACCACGTTGTGATTGAGGTCGAATCCGTGTTCCCGGAAATGGCGGCGTAGGAAGAGCAGGCCGAGCATTCCGGTGACGAAGGTGAGAACGCGCGACTTGTCGAGCCACTCGGCCGGAGTCTGCGGAGGCGTTTCGTCGGTGGAGTCCGTCTCGAGGGGAGGAACGTCGGCGCCTTCGATGCCGACGATGCCTTCTTTCGGCTGCATCGCCACGATGAGCGGCGGAACGAGGACGAACAGAATCGCGCAGGCGACGAGGTTGTAGGGCGCGAAGATGGTCTCGGTGAGTGGGATCTTGGCGCCCTTCATGCCGAGGACGTCGCTCACGAAGTTCTTCTCGGTGTTCATGAGCAGCGGCGCGCTGGCGGTGAGACCGGCATGCCAGAGGAGCATGGACGTGTACGCACCGGTGCCGAGCAGCGCGTAGTGCACCTTCACGCCTCGCGCGGCGAGTGAACGACCGACTTCACGCGCCAGGAGTGCGCTCGAGACGAGGCCAAAGCCCCAATGGACCCATCCGCTGACGAGGCCGAAGACGGTGACGAGGAGAAGCGCTTGGGGCGCGGTCTTCGGGAGCGCGGTGAGCTTGGCCAGCATGCGCTTCGCGGGCGGGCTGGCGGCGATGGCCTCACCGGTGACGACGATCAGGATGATCTGCAGGCCGAACTTGAGGATCTCGGCGTTTCCGAATCCGTCCGTCCAGACCTTGATGAGCGCCGAGCCTTTGCCGACGAGCGCGTCGCCTTCCGGACCTGGGACGGCCGGCATCGTCACGAGGCCGAGGCCGAGCGCAACGAGGGTGAGGAGCAACACCAACACGAACGGATCGGGCATGAAACGCCGAACGAAACGCTCGGCGTGCCCTCCTGCCCGCGCAAACACATCGGTGATCACGGGGCTGGACTCTACCCGTGATTCCTCCCGCCGGTCGCGTGAAACGGTCGGATCCCGTTGCCCATTCCCCATTGGCGGCGCATCAGCGGGCGCGTACTCCACGGACGACGATCGCCACGACCGCGGCCGTGGCCCCGAGCAAGCCCACGCCGACGAGGCCCCAGCTCTCCACGATCCTGCTCGCCACCGCCGAGCCAATGGCCATTCCAGCAAACATGGTGCTCATGAGTATCGCGTTGAGCCGGCTCCGCGCCGCCGCGTCGAGTCCGTAGACGATCGACTGGTGCGCGATGAGCGAGGCGTGAACTCCGAGGTCGAAGACCACGGTGGCGATCAGCAGGACGCCGAGGGAGCGCGGAACGAGAGCCATCGCGAGAAACGCCACGAAGACGAGCAGCGCGCCCACACGAACGACCGCGGGAGGGCCCTTCTTGTCGGCGATGGCTCCGGCGACTGGCGCGGCGAACGCACCGATCGCGCCGGCGAGGCCGAAGGCGCCGGCGACGGTGCTCCCCAAATGGAATGGCTCCTTGGAGAGGACGATGGCAAGGGTCGACCAGAAGCCGCTGAACGCCACGGCAAGGAGCGCCTGCGCGAGGGCCGCGCGCCTCAGCGGCGCGTGCTGTCGGACGAGCGTCAGCGTGGAGCCGAGGAGCGACCCGTACGAGGCCGAGGTGCTGGGCATCATGCGTGGCAATCGAAGCCACACGACCGTCATGAGGCCGGCGACGAGCGCGGACGCGCCCATGTAGACCGCGCGCCAGCCCAAGTGCTCACCCACGGCGCCGCTCGCGACGCGCGAGAGCAAGATACCGAGCAGGAGGCCCGTCATCGCGGTGCCCACCGTCTTTCCGCGGGCGTGCGGTGGTGCGAGTGCCGCCACTGCCGGCACGAAATCTTGCGCCGTGGTGGCCAGGAGGCCGATCGCGAGGCTCGCCACCGCCAGTGCGCCGAGCGAGGGCGCAAGAGCCGCGAAGAGCAGTGCCGCGGACAGTGCCGCGCCCTTGGTCAGGATGACGCGACGCAGATCGAAGCGATCACCGAGCGGCGCGAAAAGGAGAAGCCCGATCGCGTAGCCGACCTGGGTGAGGGTAGGGAGCCAGCCGGTCGCGGTCGGGCTCGCGCCGAAGTCATGCGCGATGGCGCCGAGGATCGGCTGATTGTAATAGAGGCTCGCCGCAGAGAGCCCGGCGCCGGCCGCCAGGAGCACGACGAGGAAAGGCGCGGGGGCGGCCGCGGCGCTCGGGCGGACGGCGGGGAGCGGAGTAGCGGTGGTCGTCATGGGGAGAGCATGGCCCTCTCGGCCCATCAACGTAAGGCGCATAGTCCGACAATTCGTTATACATCACGCGTATGACAGCGCCGATCGACCGGCTCGCCTCGATGGAAACCTTCCTCCGCATCGTCGACGCCGGCAGCCTGTCGGCGGCGGCGAAGCAGCTTGGGACGTCGCAGCCCACCGTGAGCCGGCGTCTACGCGCGCTGGAGAGCACGCTCGGCGTGCCGCTCCTCAAGCGAAGCACGCATGCCATCCAGCTCACCGAGACCGGCGAGCGCTACGTTGCGCGCGCCCGCGACCTGCTCGCCGAGTGGCGTAGCTTCGAGGCCGGTGTCCGCGGCGACGACGACGAGCCGGAGGGAACGCTGCGCGTGGTCGTCCCGCACGCGTTCGGGCAGGAGCAGCTGGTGGGGCCGGCGACGAGGTTCCTGCGGGCGTATCCGAAAGTGACGATCGAATGGCTCTTGAGCGATGGGCCGATACGCTTGGTGGAGGACGGCATCGATTGCGTCATTCGCGTGGGCGCGCTCCAGGGCGACGCGCTCGTGGCGCGGAAGATTCACGACGTGAAGCGGATCGTCGTGGCCTCGCCCGCCCTGCTCGCGAGGCGCCCGCCCACGCGCCCCGCGCAGCTCACGGCGCTCCCCTGGCTCGCGCTGCGCACGTTCTATCGCAATCGCGTGCGCCTCGAGAAGGCGGGAGCCGTCGCCACGCTCGACATTCGCCCGCGCTTCTTCACGGACAGTCTCTACGCCCTACGGACCGCGGCGCTCGACGGGACCGGCGCCGCAGTCGTCTCCGAGTGGATGGTGCGCGGGGACATTCAAGCGGGCGCGCTCGTTCATCTCTTGCCGAGTTGGAGCGCGCCCTCGTTGCCGGTCTACATCGCGTATCCGCAAGCCAAGCTGTATCCGACGAAGCTCCGTGCCTTCGTGGATGCCATGAAGCAAGGCTTCGAGGGGCAATGAACGCGTCAGGCCTTCACGCGGCGCACTCGCCCTCCGACGTCTCGGGCGCGAAGGCGACGGTCTCCCCGAGATCGATGTAATCCTCGGGCGTGGCGGTCTTCGCGTCGAGGGGCTCGAGGTCGGCGAGCGAGGCTTTGATCTCGAGGAGCGGCGCCCTTCCGAGATAGGTGGTGATGCTCTCCTCACCCTGGCGCTTGCTCTCGTAGAGCTTCACGAGACGCTCGAAGACCTCGCCGACGCGCCGCGCGGGGACCTTGGCGGCAACGCGACCGAAGCGTGCCGTGTCTCCGCCGGCCTCTCCGCCGACGAGCACGAAGTACTGCGGTACCGGGCGGTTGTCGACCTTGCGCATGCCGCCCTGGAAGCCGAGACCCGCCACGTGGTGCAGGCCGCATCCGTTCGGGCAACCACTGATTTTGACGACGAGGCCCTTCGCGCGATCGACGAGATCGCGATCGAGGCGGAAGCGCGAGGAGAGCTCGTCGGCAGCACCGCGAGAGTGGGTGACGGCGAGCTTGCACGTCTCGGCGCCGGGGCAGCTCGAGACGTCGGCGATCGACTCCGGATCGGGATCCGAGAGGCCGATCGCGCGGAGGCGGGAATAGAGCTCGGGCACGTCGGTGTCTTTGACCCAGCGAAGCACGAGGTTCTGACCATGCGTGGTTCGCACGGTGCCGTCGCCGTAGCTTCGTGAGAGCGCAGCGAGCGCGCGAAGGCGTCCGCTCGAGAGGTCGCCGAGGGGGACGGTGACGGTGACCGAGACGTAGCCTTCCTGGCGTTGCGGCTTCACGTTCGTTCGCGTGAAGCGCTCTCCACGATCGTCTCCGACGGTGGGCAGGAAGCGCGGGACGATGCCCGGGCCGCGCATCGAGTCCGTGGCTGCGATGCTCGCGAGCTCGGCGATCGAAGGCGGGGCGCTCCGCTCGACGGGGGCCGTCTCGACGTCCGGCGGGTTCTCCGGATCGAAGGGAAGGGGAGGCAGACCCGCGGCGCGCGCCTTCTCGAACTCCTCGAGGACGAGCGCACGGAACTTCTCCCATCCGAACTGCTTCACGAGGAACTTGAGGCGGTTCTTGTGGCGATGGACGCGCTCGCCGTGGGCGTCGAACACGCGGAGCACCGCCTCGGAGGCCCCGAGAATCTCGGCCGCAGGAATGAACTCGAAGAGAGGCTCACCACTCCGGCAAAGAATGGCCGTTCCGCCGGCGACCGTGAGGCGGAAGCCTCGCTCGATGCCGCGGTCGGTCGTGCGGAGGCGCGCCGAGAATCCGAGATCGTTCACTAGAATGAACGCGTGGTCGGAGCCACCGCCGGAGAAGGCGACCTTGAACTTGCGAGGGAGCGAACCACTTAGCGGGTGGCGCAAGAAGTGGCGCGTGAAGGCCTCGGCGTAGGGAATGGGATCGAAGACTTCGTCCGCGGCGACGCCTGCCGTGGGGCTCGCGGTGACGTTTCGAACTGTGTTGCCACATGCTTCGCGCGTCGTGATGCCCACCGCCGCGAGGTCGCGCATGGCGCGCTCCATCTCGGGCAGACGCACGAAGTGGAACTGGAAGTTCTGGCGCGTCGTGATGTGTGCGAAGCCGCGCGAATAGCGGGAGGCCACGCTGGCAACGGCCTCGAGCTGCTCGGCGGTGAGGATGCCCTGCGGGGCCTTGGCCCGAAGCATGGAGAGCTCACCGAGCTGGCGCTGGCCGTACGTGCCGTTGGCGAGGCGGAATGCTCGCCATTCGTCGGCACCGAGCTCTCCGCGCTCGAACTTCTCGAGCTTCTCCACGAAGAGATCGATGTCGGTGCTCTTCGCAAAATCGAACCGGGCCCGACCCAGCGTGCGGCTATCCAAGGACACGGCGTTCCTCCTCTTTCGTCATTCCAAGTTCGACGTCGTCCACGCGGAACGACGCATGGCTGCGCATGGCCTCGCCAACCTCCACGACGTCGCCGACGACCACGATTCCAGGCAAATCGGCGCGATCTTCGGGAAGCTGGATCTCGGGCAAAACGCCGAGCGTTCCCGACCAGTGCCAGGCTCGCGGCCCGTGCGCACCGGCGACGATCGCCGCGGGCGTGTCGAGAGAGAATCCTGCGCGCACGAGCGTGTCGCGGATCAGCTCGCGCGAGGCGAGGCCCATGAGAACGACGAGCGTCGTTCCCTTCGAGGGCAGTCGCTCGGCGAGCCTCACGAAGCGCTCTTCGGGCACGGCCGAAGCAACGACGAACGACGCCGCAACGCCTCGATGCGTCACCGGGATGCCTGCCGCGAGCGGTCCCGAGAGCGCGCTCGAAAGGCCAGGCACGACCTCCACCTCGATGCCTGCCGCGCCGAGGGCGAGCACTTCTTCTCCTCCGCGGCCGAGCACGAACGGATCGCCCGCCTTGAGACGAACCACGTTCCGCCCGGAGCGTGCGGTTCGGATCATGATTCCGTTGATCGATTCCTGCGCCACGCTCGCGGCGCCGGCGCGTTTGCCGACCGAGAACTTCGCCGCGCGTGGCGCGAGTGCGAGAACGCGAGCATCGACGAGCGCGTCGTAGAGGACGACGTCGGCCGCTTCGAGGGCTCGGGCGGCGCGGACCGTGAGGAGATCGGGGTCGCCGGGACCGGCCCCGACGAGAACGACTTTGCCTGTTCGGGGCGATGAATACTTCAGCATGACGACGATGCCTCCGTTTTGTCATACAGCGCGTCGAGCGCGCGGAGCAGGATCGGTCGGCGCTCTTCGATGGGGATCCCCGCGGCCTTCCACGAGGAGCGCGCATTTTCGGCGACTTCTCGCCAGCGTTCGACGTCGTCGGGAATCACGGCCTCGAGCGCGCGGCGCAGGAGCGCCACCAGGGCGGGAGCCGTTCCCGACGAGGAAATAGCGATGGTGAGGCCACCTCGCTCGAGACGCGCGGCGCCATAGGCGGTGCAGCTCGCGACGTCGTCGACGGCCACCACGAAGACCGCACGTTGATCGGCGACGTGGCGGACCTCGCGGTTCACCGGCGGGGGGGCGGCGGCGATGACGAGATAGGCGCCTTCGACGTCTTGCGGAACGAACGGGCGCCGATGCAACTCGGCGGCAACCGCTTCGAGGTCGGCGACGACGTCGGGCGCGACGACGACGACGTGTGCGCCGTGCGCATGGAGCTCACGGGCCTTCGCAGCCGCCACGGGGCCGCCGCCCACCACGAGGACGCGCTTTCCTTCGAGGAGGAGGAAGAGTCCGTAAGGGCTCATGCCGAACGCCTCCTCGGGTGGAGGCCGCACTCCTTGTGCTCGGGCGACTCCCACCACCAGCGACCGGCGCGGATGTCTTCACCGGGAGCGATGGCGCGCGTGCAGGGGGCACAGCCGATCGACGGGAATCCTTGGGCGTGGAGCGCGTGCACGGGAACGCGGTTCGCGTCGATGAAGCTCCACACGTCGGCGTCTTCGAACGCCGCCAGCGGGTTGAGCTTCAAGATACCGCCCTGCGTATCGTCGCGACAGACCACCTCGACGTCGGCGCGCGTGGGCGACTGCGCGCGGCGGAGGCCCGTGATCCACGCCCGTGCGCCGGCAAGCGCGCGGGAGAGTGGTCCGAGCTTGCGCACCTGGCAACAATGCTTGCGCTCTTCGATCGACGTGTAGAACGAGTTCGGGCCGCGTGTTCGTACGAGCTCTTCGACCGCGACGGTGTCGGGCGCGAAGACCTCGATCGGCAGCTTGTAGCGGTTCCGTGCACGCTCGACGAGATCGTACGTCTCCTGGTGGAGGCGCCCGGTGTCGAGCAGGAAGATGCGCGGGACGACGCCGAGATCTTTCCCCGCACGCGCCGCTTCGTGGAGGAGGATCATGTCCTCCGCGCCGAAGCTCGAAGCGATACGGAGATCGTCGCCGTACGCGGCAAGCGCGGTGTGAATCACGTCGTACGGCGTCTTGCCGGCGAGCTCGCTCCGCAGCCGTGCGAGCTCGAGATCGTCGATCGCGAGCGAGGTCACGCGCGTCCCTCCTCTACGGGAATGGACGCCGGAAGCGGAGGGGCAGGCGGACGGACCGAGAGGCGCGCGAAACGAGGGCGGCCATAGCGATACCAGTACGTCTGACCGAGCAAGGTTGCACGCAGTGCGATGCCGACGCAGAAGCCGATGGAGAAGAGCGACTGCGACGCGAACACCGCGTAGAGCAGCGCGAGGAGTCGTCCGATCAGACTCATCGCCGGAAAGAAGAAGCTCACCTCTTCGGCGCGCTTGAGACGGTAAAGGCGGACGATCTGCGGGAGGTACGAAGCCTCCATCGAGATCATTCCGAGCACGCCGATGAGCCAGATGGCGGTCACGCTACCTCCAGTCGTGAGAGTGGCGACCCTTTGGCGGCCTCTCGTGTGTTTGTTATAACGTACACGCGTCCGTTATGCTAGATGTTCGCAATCGGAGGTAGCGCGTTGGCCCGTATCAGTAGCTGGCTCTCGGCTCTCGAGAGTGAAGCCATCTTCATCATGCGAGAGGTTGTGGCCACCCGGGAGCGCCCGGTGCTCCTCTTCTCGGCCGGAAAAGACTCGGTCGTCCTTTTGCATCTCGCGTTGAAGGCGTTCCGACCGGCTCGGCTTCCCCTCGCCGTGATGCACGTCGACACGGGGCACAACTTCCCCGAGGTCATCGCCTTCCGTGACACACGCCTCGCGGAGATCGGCGAGCCGCTGGTCGTAGCCAGTGTGGAGGAGAGCATCCGCAAAGGCCGCGCGGTGGACGACACCGGCCCGCGTGCCTCGCGCAACCGCATCCAGAGCGTGACGCTGCTCGACGCGATCGCGGAGCACGGCTTCGATGCCGCGTTCGGCGGCGCACGGCGCGACGAGGACCGCGCCCGCGCCAAGGAGCGCGTGGTGAGCCTGCGCGACGAGCTCGGCCAATGGGATCCGAAGAACCAGCGGCCCGAGCTGTGGAGCCTCTACAACACGCGGCTTCGTCGCGGCGAACACCTCCGCGTGTTCCCTCTATCGAACTGGACGGAGCTCGATATCTGGGAATACATCCGCGCGGAGAACATCGCGGTGCCGTCGATCTACTTCGCCCACGAGCGGGAGGTCTTCAGCCGCGACGGCATGCTCTACGCGAAGTCGTCGTTCGTGACGCCGTTGCGCGGCGAAGAGCCGTTCCGCGCCACGGTGCGCTTCCGAACGGTGGGCGACATGACGTGCACCGGCGCGGTGCGGTCCACCGCGCAGACGGTCGACGAGATCGTCCGCGAGACCGCCGTGGCCACGATGACGGAACGAGGGGCGACCCGCGCCGACGACAAGATCGGCGAGGCCGCGATGGAAGACCGCAAACGCGAGGGATACTTCTGATGGCTCACGGAGACATCGGCGGCGCTTGGCCGCTTCGTTGCGCGACAGCCGGAAGCGTCGACGACGGCAAGAGCACGCTGCTCGGACGTCTGCTCTTCGACGCCAAGGCGCTCATGACCGACCAGCTCGCGCACGTCGAAGAGGCGAGCCGGCGACGTGGTTTCGCACGAACCGACCTGGCGCTCGTGACCGACGGCCTGCGCGCCGAGCGCGAGCAAGGCATCACCATCGACGTTGCCTGGCGCTATTTCGCGACGCCGCGTCGGCGCTTCGTCCTGGCCGACGCGCCGGGCCACGTCGAGTACACGCGCAACATGGTCACGGCCGCATCGTCCGCCGACCTGGCGCTCGTCCTCGTCGACGCGCGAAGCGGTTTGCTCGAGCAAACGCGGAGGCACCTCTTCGTGACGCGCCTGCTCGGCGTGTCGAACGTGGCCATCGCCATCAACAAGATGGATCTCGTCGGCTACGACCACGCGGTCTTCGCGAAGGTGCGTGACGACGTCGCGAACTTCTGGGACGGCCTTCCGGTTCCCCACGCGAACGCGCGCCTGCAGTTCTTCCCGATCTCGGCGCTCCTCGGCGACAACGTCGTCGACCGCTCCACGGCCATGCCTTGGTACGACGGCCAGCCGCTGCTCGCGCACCTCGAGTCGGTTCCCGCCGAGGCGGAGCGGGAAGACGCGCCGCCACGCTTCTCGGTCCAGTGGATCGTCCGTCCCCAGGACGACGCTCGCCACGACTACCGCGGTTATGCCGGCCGTGTCGGCTCGGGTGTCCTCCGCAAGGGCGACCGTATTCGCGTTCTTCCGGCGGGCACGGAGAGCGCGATTCAGTCGATTGAAACCTACGACGGCGAAATCGAAGAAGCGCGCGCCGGCACGTCGTGCGTGGTCCACCTCGCCGACGACGTTTCGGTGAGCCGAGGCGATCTCCTCGCGCCGGTGGAGCGCGCCCCCGTGACGACCGAGTCGTTCACCGCCGATCTTGCGTGGCTCCACTCCTCGCCGCCTCGTCCTCGCGAGGTGTTCGTCTTGAAGAGCGGCGCGCGTGAAGTTCGCGCGACGGTCGACACGGTTCTCTCCCACTACGACGTGACGACCGGCGCAGCCGTCCCGACCGACGCCGCGCCTTCACTCAACACGCTCGTTCACGCGCGCATTCGTACCTACGAACCGCTCGTCGTCGACCCCTATCAGGACGTCCGCCCGACGGGCAGCTTCCTGCTCATCGATTCGAGTACAGCGTCGACCCGCGCTGCAGGCATGGTCCGCAGCGCGGGGTAACGCGTCGATACTGGCAGGTGAAGTTCATCAACACGTAGTCGGCCTGGTTGGCGTAGGTCGCGTCGTGCACATCGCTGCGGAACGAGGCCTCGGGAATCGGTGCTTGCAGAAACGTGCAATTGATTGCGGCCGCCGTCCAGGCCGAATGCTCGGTTTTTTTATTCGGCGAAATGCTCTTTGCGACCTCCAAGCTTGAAGCTCGGCAAGGCGTGCCAAGGTCGCCTCGGCCGACTTACGCCGCTTTTGCGCTCGTGGCCGCCTCGTCTCGAGGCGCGATTACCGTCTTGCGCTGCTCGAGATCGACGCGCACCGGGACGACGATCATCGGAATGCCCCTTCGCTGGAGGCGCTTTTGGACCATGAAAGCCGTTTCGTTGTGGAGCGCTCGTGCGAACAGCGTGTCTTCTTCGAAAATGAGCTGGCCGGCGACGAAGAGAGCTTTGGGATAGCGGCGCACGAGATCGCCGGCGGTCTTTTCGACTTCCACGGCGACCTCGGTGCCGATGGCGAAGGCGCTGGCGGAGCGGAGGCCGAGGTGTTGGGCGTAGCGCTCGTAGCGAAGAAGATTTTCGCGGGTGCGCTTTTCGAGCAAGGCAATCTGGTCTTGGCCCTTGAACGATTCCGAATCAACCACGGCCACGCTCACGAAGATGATTCCCTGGAAGTGATTCGGGAACATCCGCAAGAGCGTCAAGAGCGCGTGCCTTCCGAGGCCACTGTAGCCGCCGACCATGAGAATCGCCACCGGGTGGGTCGGATCGGGCTCGGCTTCGGGATGGTGCTCGAGGAGGCCCTCGGTAGCGCCCTCCAGGAAGGCGGCGCTCTTCGGGGGCGCGGGAACGTCGTCGCATTCGGCAGGTGAGGGGAGCTCCTCGTCGAGCTTGCGGAGTGCGGTGACGACCTTCCCGTAGTGACGCTTGATGACGAAGCACAGCGCGACGAGCCCCGCCGTGACGAGCAGCGTGACCCAGCCGCCTTCGAGGAATTTTTCCACGACGGTGATGGCAAGAATCGTCACGCATAGAAGAAGACCTGCGCCGTGGGCAACGAGGTGGCGGCCCCAACCGGGATGCTCGCTGCGATGGCGGATCCAGAAGCGCGCCATCGCGAGGTTCGAGAGGCTGAACGTCACGAACACGTTGATCGAGTACATGACCACGAGCTTCGAAACGTCGCCGTGGGTGTACGTGAGGGCGGCGAAGGCGGCGAGCGCCATGAGCATCACGCCGTTGCGCATCGACAGGCGGTCCGAGAGCGCGGCGAAGCGATGAGGCAGCCACGAATCGGTCGCCATGTTTGCCATGACGCGCGGGCCATCGAGAAAGCCGGCCTGCGCAGCGACGAAGAGGAGCGTGCCTTCGGTCACCAGCGTGAGGATGACGAACGCGGAGCCGACGTGGAGCCCACCAATCTGCCAGTGGCCCGCCACGTTCTCGAGGAGCACGGCGTTCATCGTCTTGCCCTCGGCCGCGCGCGCGTGGACCAGCAGGTACGAGAGCAAGATTCCGCCTGCTGTGACGGCGAGCGACACGGCCATGAGGACCATGGTGCGCTTGGCCGTGCTGACACGAGGCTCGCGCATCATCGCCACGCCGTTCGAGACGGCTTCGATGCCTGTGTACGTTCCTCCACCCATCGAATAGGCACGAACGAAGAGGGCGAGCGCGCCCATCGCGCCGAGAGCCGACGACGAGTGACCGATGTTGTCACGGACTTCGTGCACGACGTTGCCGACGTCACCGAGGTGACCGCCGATGGCCACACCGAGAAGAACGGCATGCGTGAGCAAGAACAGTCCGAAGATGGGCAAGAGCGATGTCACCGATTCTTTGACGCCGCGGATGTTCATCACGGTCAGGATCGCGATACCCGTGAACGCCACGGGAAGCTTCGCGGACGCCCACGAAGGTGGCAGGAAGCTGAAGACGGCATCGGCGCCGCTCGCGATCGAGATGGTGATCGTCAGAACGTAGTCGACGAGGAGTGCCGAACCCGAGACGACGCCGACCGTGGGCGAAAGGAGCTTCGACGCCACGACATAGCCGCCGCCGCCCGAGGGAAACTGCTCGATGATGCGACTGTAGCCGTAGCTGATGATGAAGACGGTGGCGGCCGTGGCGAGTGCGAGGAAGAACGCGAGGCCGGTGTGTTCGCCGAGTGCGCGGAAGGCTTCGTCCGGACCGTACGCGGAGGAGGAGAGGCCGTCGGCACCTAGCCCTACCCACGCGAGGATCGCCACGAGGGACAGTTTGTGGAACGCGTGCGGATCGCGGATGTCCTTGGGCGGGCCGAAGAGAAAGAGTCGGAGACGACCTGGGCGTGGCTGCATGCGAGCTCGGCTCAGGCTACGCACGTCGAGGCCCAGCGCGGCATGCCGGTGGCCGCGGTGGCAACGTCTTAATGGTTTCTTTATACCCGGGGATGGACGGGGCGAAGCGCGCTTGGTAGTTCCGCCTGGTGGCGCTCGCGCGGCAGCTCGCCTTCACGACGGTAGCCGTATTCGTGAGCGTTCTTGCGCCTTGCTTCTTGCCGACACCGCCGACCGCGGCGGCTGAGCCGAGTCCCTCGTCCGGGGCGAGCGGCTCGAAGGCGGCGCCCGCCGTCCCGCCCGGCAAGGTCGCCGAGTCGCCGCGCTTCCTCGAGGAGGCCTACGACATCGAGACGCCGCGCCTGCCGGCCCCGATGTCGTTGCCGGAGGTCTCCCACCCGGATGCGTTCGCAGGCATCACGTGGATCACCGGCCTCGCCGTCCCCAATGCCTCCTCGCTACCCACGCGCGCGATCGGCCTCCTCCGTGCCACGGGCGAGCTGCACTTCGGTTCGGCGCGGCGTGTGTACGTCGGCCTGACGTATCCGATGGCGGCGGGGATGCCCGTCGAGGGGGATACCTCGTCGAAGGTCATCGGCGGCAACATCGAAGGTCACATCCGTGCCACGTTCCCTCAGCCGACGTGGCTCGCGGCAGGACTCGTGCTCGGCGTCGTGGCGCCGACGGCAACGTTCGACCGAAATGGTCCTGCTCAATCGGCGGCGAACGCCGCGATCTCGCTCGAGCCCACCGACGCCATCTATTTCGCTCCCGGCACGGTCGCCCTCCGACCAGCCTTCGACGTGCGCGTCCTCCGCGATCGCTTCCTCGCCCAAGCTCGTCAGGGCCTCGACGTCGTCCTCGACGTGCAGGGCGTTCGCGTTGCGCAGACGAACGCGCGCATCGTGCTCCACTTCGGTGTGCTCGCGCGAAAGGATCTCGAAGCCTCCGTCGAAGCGTCGCAGCTCTATCTCTTCGGCTCCGACGTTCCGGACAAGCGGCGAAGCTTCATCACCATCGGTCCCAACATTCGCTACTCCACGCGCGTCGTGGATCTCGGCGCCGGCTTCGTGACGAATCTCTTCTCCGCGTACGCTCCGACGATCGATCAGGTGTGGGGCCTGCGCCTCTCCGTTCTCGGCCACTTCTGAGGCGAGGGTTCGCGCCCGTCCGCAAATCACGCCGGACGGCGCCGTTCGGCGGTAGTCTCTTCGCGTGCGTCGTGGTCGTGTCGTACTCGCGTTCCTGCTGACGACGAGTACGGCTGGGGTCGTGCGCGCAGGCACCGCATTCCAGCCCTCCAGCGCGTCGCTGCCCCTCGAGCTCACGTGGACCGCGCCACACGATTGCCCGCAGGCCGCGGCCGTGGTTGCGCGCGTCGAGGAAATTCTCAAGGGGCCGCCGCTGTCGCCGACCACCGTTCGGGCAGAAGGCGCCATTCATCGATCGTCGGCAGCGCGCTTCGATCTCGAGCTCACGATTCGCACCGGCGAGGACGAAGACCGACGGCGCATCGATGCGACGTCGTGCAGTGCACTCGCGGAGGCGTCGGCGGTCGTCATCGCGCTGGCCGTCGATCGCGCGCGCACGAGCGCCCAGCCGTCGAGCCCCGACGCGGCGGCTTCGTCGAGCTCCGCGCCGGAGGCGGACGCTGGACCGAGCATTCCAAAGGCGCCAGCATCGGCGAAGCCGAGCCCGTTCCCGTCTTCGCCCCCATCACCGGCAACGGCATCGGAGCGAGCGCTCCGATTCTCGGTCGGCCTTTCTCCCGCGCTCGACGTCGGAACTCTCCCGCACGCGGCCGGCGGATTGATTCTCGATACCGCCCTGCGTCTCCGTCGCCTGCGCGTCGGGCTGCTCGGTTCGGCGTGGCTCCCCCAAGACGTCGAGTTCGAGCCCGTCACGCATGCTGGGGCGACGTTCACGATGCTCACCGGCGGAGCGTGGGCGGCGTACATGTTTCCGATCGGACCGCTCTCGCTCGGGCCTACCGCCGACGTCGAGGCCACGTTCGTCCACCTGGAAGGTTTCGGCATTCGCGCGCCGGCCTCGTCGTGGACGAGCTGGACGACGGTTGTGCTTGGCGCACGCTTCGAAGCACGACTGACACGTTGGCTCGCCCTCACGGCGCGGGCGGCGATGACTCTGCCGATCGACCCACCGACATTCACCCTCGGTCCGTCGAGCTCGTCCATCTCGCTTCACGAACCCTCGGCAATTTCAGGCCGCTTCAGCATCGGACCCGAGTTCGTCTTCCCGTAGTTCGCCAGCCATCACTTTTTCGTGACGCGTTTCCGGCCAGCCGGACGCTTCCCTATCGATGGTCTCGAGAGGCAGCGCGCTCTCGCCCGACGTGCACTGGGCGAATTCGCGAGAAGCGCTAACTTCTCCGCCCTCGACTTCGTCCGGCATCCTTCCCGTGTCCGCGGCCGCCGAAACGCCTCGTGGGGGAGTCCCCGCCTTCGCTGAACTCTACCGTGAGCACTTTGCTTGGGTGTGGGGAACGGCGCGTCGTCTCGGTGTCGACCATGGCGAGGTGGACGACGTCGTCCAGGAGACGTTTCTCACCCTTCATCGTCACCTCGAGACCTCCGAGCCACCCGAGTCGATGCGGGGCTGGCTGTTCTCCGTTCTCTTTCGTGTCGTGCAGAGACATCGACGTTCCTCGCGACGCCGCAAGGCTCTCGCCGAGGAGGGCTCGAACGTCGCGGCGATGAACGAAGCCAGTGCGCGCGCGCCGGACGTCAGCGTCGAAAACGGCGAACGGATTCGACTGCTCGAAGAGATCCTCGACAACCTCGACGAGGATCGTCGTGCCGTCATCGTGCTGGCCGAGATCGAGGAGAAGTCCAGCAGCGAGATCGCCGAGATCCTCGGCATCAACGTGAACACCGTCATGAGCCGCCTTCGTCTCGCTCGCGAGTACGTGACGGCGTCGTTGGCCCGCCACCGGGCGCGTGACGGCTGGAGATTCCGATGAGCAACGAAGGCCACGAGAAGGGCTCGCTCTTGAGCCCGATGGGTGAGGAGTACGCGCCGTCGCAAGACGACGCTGCGCGCATCTTTTCCAAGATTCAGGCGTCGCTCGTCGCGCAGGGCGTGACGCCGAAGAACCCCGAATCGGTGAGGCCGTCTTCGATTCCCGATCCGAAACGCGGATTCAGGAGTCCCAAGGGGCTTTTGGCAATTGGCCTGTCGTGCGTCGTGGCGGCTGGCGTCTTCGTGGGCAAAGGGTATCTCGCGCCGTCTCCAGAGGCATCGTCCGTCGTCACGACCAAGATCCAGGTCTCATCACCGACCCCGCCGTCGAACGAGAACGTCGCGATTTCGAACGAGCCTCCGCCGGCGTTGGTCATGCCGTCGCTCTCCGTCGACGAGCTCCCCACGGCGAAGCCGTCTCCGTCAGCGAGCGCGAAGAGTGGCGAGGTTGCCGCGAAGCCGACGGCGCGTCCGGCGGCCACGACGACCGAGTCGGACAACGACGGACTCGCGCGCGAAGCCGCGCTCCTGGCGGAAGCCAGGCAGGCCGAGCAGCGTGGCGACGATGCGCGTGCGCTCGAGCGGCTCGACGAGCACGCGCGCACCTTTCCGAATGGCTGGCTCGCGGCCGATCGCGCTGCGGAGCGGGTCATCGTTCTCTGCAATCTGGGAAGGCGCGAGGAGGCCGTTCGCGAAGCGGCGGCGTTCCTGCAAGGTCGACCCAAGAGCCCTCTCACGCGCCGCATCGCCACGAGCTGCGCCGGTCAGCCCTGAAGAGACGAGCGAAGAATGAAACTCTCGGGAGTTTTCTACGCGGCAGCCCTCGTGCTTTTGCCGCTCACGACGGCCGTTGCATGTGTGACGGGCACCGACGACAAAGTGTCGATTGGTGACGATTGCGCGAATGGTTTCTGCCCGCCGGACTCGGGTTCCTTCATCGCGCCTGCGGGCGACGGTGGAAATGACGCCGAAGAGCTCGATGCGTCGTCCGCTCTGATGTGCAAGGGCACCGAGTGCCCCGCGCCGTACACCACGTGCTCGAACGGACCGTCGTTCCTCTGCGGAACGAACCTGCTCACCGACTCCCAGAACTGCGGCTCGTGCGGTCACTCCTGCGAGGGGTTCGACACGCTGAACATGGCGTCTCGCTGCGTGAACGGCGCGTGCGCCTTCGAGTGCGTCTCTCTGGCGCCGCGTGGCCACGACCCCCTGATCTTCCGCGATTGCAACGGAATGATCGACGACGGATGCGAGATCAACGTCTACGCCGACGCGCAGGACTGCGGGGCGTGCGGAAACGCTTGTCCGACCGGCCAGCATTGCTTTGCAGGGAAATGCGGATGTGGCCCGGGCAAGACCGACTGTAACGGCATATGCGTCGATTTGAACGAAGATGACGGCAATTGCGGCGCCTGCGGGAAACTCTGTGATTCGATTCCTCCGACGGCATGTGACTCCGCACCGCCGAATGCCGCGTATGGCTGCGGTGGCGGCGCATGCGGTCAGCTCAAGTGCTTCAGCGGATTTGCCGATTGCAATTTCGATTTGAACGACGGCTGTTCGAGCGACGGATGTGAAACGGACGTCTCGAGCGATGTGCTCAACTGCGGAGGTTGCGGCATCAAGTGTGCGGTCGGGCAGACGTGTTTGACGGACGAGAATGGTCCGCACTGCATGGATACGTGCGCCACGGCGGGGCTCACGGAGTGCGCCGACGGTTGCCACGATCTCATCACCGATCCGTTCGCTTGCGGGGCATGCGGGAACGTTTGCCCCTCACCGGGCCAGCATCAAACGTCGTCGTGCACGAAGGGCTTCTGCAAGCTCGATTGCCTCCCGGGCTGGGGCGATTGCAATGGTGATCCCGCCGACGGTTGCGAGGTGGATCTCTCGATGCATCCGGCGAACTGCGGAGCGTGTGGCAACGCATGTGACTACGCCGCCGGTCAGCCGTGCATCGAAGGCAAGTGCTTGATGGTGGCGTGCGAGGCGGGGACGACGAAATGAAACGCACGACTTTCCTCGACGTCGGATGCTCGGTGCTCCTCGCGGTCCTCGCGGTCCTCGCGTCGGCGGCTGTCGTGGCGGCGTGTGCATCGAACGAGGACACGTCGTCCGATACGACGACGGATGCCTCCATTGTCCCCGACGCATCGTCGACGGGCGAAGACGCCGCCGATGCGATGGCGGACGCGAGCTGCGACGCCGCGACGGAGAACTGCGTGACCGAGATGGCGCCGTGCGAGAGCGTCGCCTGGTGCATGGTCTCGGCGAACGTGAGCGTCTTCGACGTGCTCGCGTCGGTCTGGGGAAGCGCGCCGAACGACGTTTGGGCCGTCGGTTCGGGGGGAACCATCCTCCACTGGGACGGAACCACGTGGACACGCACGCCGAGCGGTGTGAAGAACACGTTCTTCCGTGTCTGGGGGAGTGGTCCGAACGACGTCTGGGCCGTCAGCAGCACCGACGTCATTCTCCACGGCACCGGATTCCAGAATGGAACGGCTTCGTGGAAGCCGGCGATTCCTGCCGTGTCGACGGCGGCTCCGGCGCTCGTGCAGGCGATGTGGGGCAGCTCGAGTACCGACCTCCGGCTCGGCGGTAAAGCATTCGATCTCCTCGTCGAGGGCGAGGGCCCGCGCAAGAGCAACCAGTTCCTCTCGAACGAAGGCGTGCTCGGAGGCCCCTGGAAGGCCCTTGCCGGCACGTTCGACGTGACGAGCATCTGGGGGAGCTCGGCGGACGACGTCTGGATGACGGGCGACAACAGCAAGACGGTCCAATACCAGCGCGGCCTCATCATGCACGGGACGCCCGCCGCTACGGATGCGGGCGGCGAGGATCGCCTCGCCTGGACGCCCGTCGAAAGCCAGACCGACGTGGTGCTGGAGGGGATCTGGGGCAGCTCGTCGTCCGACGTTTGGGCCGTCGGCGCGCTCGGCACGATTCGCCACTACCTCGCAGGCAATTCGAGATTCCAGGAAGTCGCCTCGAATACCCGTCAGGACCTGCACGGGGTCTGGGCCAGCGGACCGAACGACGTTTGGGCCGTCGGCGACGAGGGAACGATTTTGCACTGGAATGGTCAGAGCTTCGAAATGTCGAGTGCGCAATTCCAGATTGGTCGCAAGCCCACATTGAGGGGCGTTTGGGGCAGCGGTCCGAACGACGTTTGGATCGTCGGCGACGGCATTGCCCTCCACTACACGGGACCGAAGCCCGGCGCGACGGGAGAGCACCAGTGAAACGGTTCACGACACTCGTTCTGGTCGCGGTTTCTCCGCTGGCTGCGCTCGCGGCGTGCTCGACCGACGAAACGTCGCCGCCGGTTCAATCCCAGCCCGACGGCGGCACGGTGATCGATCCAGGGGACGCTTCGGCTTCGGCCGACGTGGCGGTCGATGTCCCCGGCGACGGGGATGCGCGGGCAGATGGTGACGCGTCGTCGCCGCTCTGCTCGGTCGATCACTTCTGCCACACCGACGTTCCTAAAGGGCAAAACCTCCGCGGAGTATGGTCGGACGGGCAGGGCACGACCTGGGCCGTGAGCCTCGAAGGCGACGTGCTCCGTTGGGACGGCATGCAGTGGTCGATCCACCAGCATTTGACCAGCGAAGGCGGCATTTTCTCCATCTTCGGCGTCGGCCCGACCGACATCTGGATCCCCACCGACGCGGGCTTGATGCACGGTACGGGGACGAGCTCGGCGTCGCTCGTCTTCGCTCCCGTCACGCTGCCCGGAGACGAGACCAGCCCGATCAAGTCGGTCTGGGGTGTCGGTCCGAACGATCTCTGGGCTGCCGGCGGCAACGAGCTCTGGGACGTTCCTTCGGCGGTCGGCCGCGTCGTCCACTTCACGGGCCCCGTCGAAAACGGCGGCGGCGGATGGCTGGTCGACGACACGTTCCCTTCGGACAGCGTCGAGGTGCTGGCGGCTTGGGGGAGCCCGACGAGCGGTCTCTGGATCTACGGAAGCAAGATGCTCGACTTCGACCTGGTAGGCGTTGCCATGCGGCGACTGCCCGGGGCGACGGGCTGGACCAGCGTGGACGTTCCTCCCGATCCGACCACGCCCCGATTGGCCGGTCCGCACTACTTCCTCGCCGGCGCTCTGAGCTCCGACGATTCGGTGTGGCTCTCGGGGGCCGCCGGCGCGGAGTCCGTTCCTGTCTTCTATCACGGGACGAAATCGGCCGCGGGGAATGGCAAATTCGATTGGGCCTATACCAAACGCTACGAGTGGGACCGACCCGTAGTCGGATTCTGGGGACTCGGCGTGAACGACACGTGGTCCGTCGGTCAAGCTGGACTCGTTGCGCACTGGGACGGCACGGCTTGGAAACAGGCGGTCACGCGCGTCACCGAGCTTCCCGTGGCAAACATGTTCTGGGCGGCCCACGGCGTGAGCAAAGACGACTTCTGGGTCGTCGGTGACCAGATTGCACTTCACCGAACGAATGCGGGCAAGCCATGAGGAAATCATCCCATTGTTGGCCGCTCGTCGCTCTCGTCGTCGGCAGCGCCGTCGTGGCTCTCGTCGCATGCAGCAGCAGCGATGGACCGTCTCGCGCGTTCGACACGGAGGACGATGCGGGGAAAGCGTCACTTCCGGAGGCCGGGAGCTACGACGGGGGCGCCGCCGAAGCCGCTCCGGGCGTCGACCCTCGACCTCCCTTCGATCCGGCGGACGAGCCGGTGACCTGCACCGCGACGCCGTGCGTGAAGCAGGTCGTCGCTGGTGAGAACCATCTCTGTGCGCGCCTCGACGACGGCACCGTTCGCTGTTGGGGATCGCGCGAGCACGGCGCGCTCGGTGGCGGCGACAGCGGAAAGCCAACGGCGGTGCAAAGGCTCGAGGGCGTTCAGTCGCTCGCGGCCGGTGGCAGCACGACGTGTGCGCTCGTCGCCGCGGGCACGATTCGCTGCTGGGGAGCCAACGACACGGGACAGCTCGGCCTCGTCGCGGATCCCCCCGCCTTCGACGATGGCGATCATCCGACGCCCTCGGACGTTGCGCTGCCGAAGGCGGCCAAGGCGCTCTCCGTCGGTCCGCGCAGCGCCTGCGCGACGCTCGAAGATGGCAGCATCTGGTGCTGGGGCGACAACCGCCAGCGTCTCCTCGCGCGTGCCGACGCATCCGATGTGGGCGGCCCTGCGAAAGCCGAGTTCGCTGGGCTCGACGTCACGCGCCTGATCGCTGGAACGAACACCGGCTTCGGCGTGACGGGCTTGGGAGACCTGGTGACGTGGGGCGGCGTTGCCGGCGGCGAGGGCGTCGTGGCCGGTCGCATCGCTTCGCTGAGCCCGGACAGCTCTCCGCTTTCGATTGGTCTCGCTTCGGTGTCGAGCCTCGGCGTGACGTCGACGACGTTCGTTCCTCAGCACACCTGGCCGCCCCAGCCGCCGAAGGGGGTTGCCCATGCGTGCGCGATCGCGAAGGGCAACGTTCATTGCTGGGGTGACAACGAAACCGGAGCGCTGGGCATCGGCCTGCCCGAGTCGGTTCGCAAGCCGACCCGCGCCGAGGTGGTGAGCACGAAGGGATGGCCGCAGCAGGTCGTCGCCGGCGGAGGCATCACCTGCGTTCGCCTCACCGACGGCACCGTGCAGTGCGCGGGTGACAACGCTCGCGGCGTTCTGGGGCGCGGGCCCGAGATCATGGCTTCGATGTTCTTCGGTGCCGTTCCCGGCTTCGATGCTGCGCATCACGCCGTGCAGCTCGCGGCCACGTCGTCGAGCGTGTGCGCACTTCTCCAAGGTGGAAACGTCGTCTGCTGGGGCGGCAATTCGAATCACGAGCTCGGGCAAGCCGCGAGCGACGAAGACCCGCACGCCACGCCTACGCCGGTCATCTTCTGAAAAGGTCGAACTTCGATGGCTAGCTTCATCCGCTCATCCTCGTTGCGCATCGTTTCCGGGATTCTCGGCGTCGGTATCGCCGCGGCCGTGTTTGCCGCTTGTTCGAGCCGTGAGACGTTCGAGACCGAAGGGCCTCCTCCGTTCACCGAAGCCGGCGCAGCCGACGCCGGCGGTGATGGGCAGTGTGGCTTTCACTGTTCGCGAGATCTCAAGCAGGTTCTCGTCGGCTGCGAGGGCGAGGAGCAAGTCGCGCAGCAATGCACCGCGGATCAAGGCTGCGGTGAGGGGCGGTGCGTCGATGCGTGCTCGTCCGCCGAGCTCTCCAAGGGCTCTGCCGGTTGTGATTTCTGGACGGTCCCGCCGGATACCGCCCAATATCGTGGCGGCTGCTTCGCGGCGATGATTGCCAATACGTGGGATCGACCGGTATCGCTGTCGGCGGATTTCGGAAGCGAGCCGCTCGACATTTCACAGGCGACCTACACGGTCGCGGCGAACGACATCAATCCGGTCTACACGCGTCTCACCGGGCCGCTGGCACCGGGCGAGGTGGCGGTGGTGTTCCTCGCCCACGATGCGCTTTCGCCCACGACGGCGAACATCTGCCCGCCGAGTGTCACGCCCGCCATGACGGTCGATCCCGTCGTGCACGGCACGGGCCGCAACAAGGCATTCCACCTCAAGACGGATGCCCCGGTCAGCGCGTATTCGATCTATCCGTACGGCGGTGCCGCATCGATGGTGCCCGCCGCCACGCTGCTGCTGCCCGTCTCGTCGTGGACGAAGGACTACATGGCCGTCGCGCCGTTCGACTTCGGCGAGACCGGCAAGCGCCGCACGCTTCAGATCGTCGCCAATCAAGACGATACCGAAGTTCGCATGACGCCAACGACCGAGATCGTCGGTGCCAACGGCGTGCTTGGTGCAACCACGGGCGTGACCCAGACCTGGACGCTCGCCAAGGGCGAGACGTTGCAGTTCGCCCAGCGATCGCTCTCGGGCAGCCCGATCGAGACGAACAAGCCGGTCGGGCTCTTCGGCGGCGCGGAGTGTACCGAGCTCCCCACGCCGTTCTGCGACACGCTCCAGCAGCAGATTCCGCCGTTCGCCCAATGGGGATCGGAATATGCCGTCGCTCCGTTCAAACCGCGTATTCCGAGTTTCTCTCCGGACGCACGCGAGCAAGTCCCCTACACGATCGTCGGAGCGGCTCCGGGCACCACGTTGACGTACGAACCGTCGCGCCCGCGCGACGCGCCGGAGACCTTGGAGACTGGTCAGATCGTGAGCTTCATCACCGATCAGGTCTTCGTGGTGAAGAGTCAGGACTCCAAGCATCCGTTCCACGTCAACGTGTACATGACGGGCGCCAATTACGGCGGCGGAGGCGGCGTGAGCGCCCGCACCCTCGGCGACCCTGACTTCGTGAACGTTCCGCCGGTCGACCAGTATCTCGATCGCTACGTGTTCTTCACGGACTTCACGTTCCCCGAGACCGCCCTCACGATCGTGCGCAAGAAGACCGCCACGGGCTTCGAGCCGGTCGAGCTCGCTTGTGGCGGCGAGGTCGGCGATTTCCAGCCCCTCGGCTCGAGCGGCCTTTACGAGTTCGCGTGGGTGAAGCTCACGAGCGGCTTTGTCCCGCAAACCTTCCCGAAGGGCACGTGCGGCTACGGCCGTCACGAGGCCCGTAGCAAGGGCGCCTTCGCCATCACGGTCTGGGGCACCGCCATCGACGCCAGCTACGGCTACGTCGGCGGAACGGGCCTGAGGCCCATCAACGACGCCAAGCCCCCCGTCGTGCGATGACGGCGCCTCTCGGCGGTTTGCCGTGGCGCAAGCCGGCGAATCCGTGATTGAACGGTGGAGTGATCCGCCCGTCGTCCGCACGACGTAGCCTCCGGACCTTCTTCGTTGCGCTCGTGGTCGGGACCGCTCTCGTCCAAGGCGCGCTGCTGAGCGGAGGCCGCTCGGTCGATCGGAATCCAGTCCTCGTTTTCACGCTGATGTGGATTCCTGCACTCGCCTCCTTCGTGGCGCGCGCCGTGCACGGGGAGGGTATTCGGGACGTGTCGTTTCGTCTCGGTGGTCGACGTGGCCTCGCGTCGACGGCATTCGCTTGGGGGCTTCCGCTTCTGGTGTGCGCCGTGGCGTACGGCGTGGCGTGGGGGAGCGAGCTCGAGCCGTTTGGAGCGCCTCACGGCCCCTCCGATCCGCTCGTCGTGGCGTTTGGAAAAGTCCTCTTCTCCATGGCGACGTACGTGCTGCCGCTGGGGTGCCTGTCGGCGGCGGGCGAGGAGATCGGCTGGCGCGGCTTCATGCTCACGCGGCTCATCGACGCGCGTGTGCCTAAGCCGGTCTTGGTGAGCGGGCTCGTTTGGGCCGTGTGGCACGAGCCGCTGCTCTTGTCCGGGCAGCTCGTGCGAGGTCCATCGCCATGGCTCGTGGCCGCGATGTTCGTCCCGTGCGTGGTGGCGTGCGCCTACGTCTCCGCGTGGCTGCGTTTGCGTAGCGGTAGTGTGTGGCCACCGATTGTGCTCCACGCCATGTGGAACGACGTAGCGGACGGCGCTTTTGACGCCTTCACGCGTGCCTCGTCCGAGCCGCAGGGGCAGCTCTGGACGGGCAGCGCGGGAATCATCGTGGCATTGACGTGGGCGGCGGTCGCCACGGTGATGTGGCGACGCTGGCCGTTGTCTCTACCGCTCGCGCCAGCTGCGGCGGCGGGGGCGTAGCTGCACAAGCTGCCATTGCCGACGCCCTGCACCGACGTGGCCGTGCCCATCGAGGGCGCGAATCGCTTCACATCCTGTCCGCGGGATTCTTGTCTCGGTGTTCCACGTATTCGACGAGCGTCCCGTCGGGGTGACGAACGAGCATGTTCCATCCTGTCGGCACCTCCTTGGGCGCCTCGAGAATCTCGGCACCTCGGGCGGGGAGGGCGCGGGCGAAGGCTTGGATGTCGTCGACCAGGAACGTTGCGTGCGTGGCGGTGAAGGGCGCGAGGCTGTCGGGCGTTCCTCCGATGAAGAGCAGATTCGCGATTTGCGCCAACTTCAAATTGTATTCGGGATAGTCGAAGCGCAAGCGCGCCTTCTGCTCCACGAGCGCTTCATGGAAGCTCACGGCGAGGTCGAAGTCGGCGATCGGCAGGCAGCGCCGCGCGAGGATGTTGAGTACGTTCATGGTCGGTCCTTCGGGAAGTGGCGGGCGGTTTTGGGGGACGCGCGCTGCTCTGGAGGTCGTTCGCATCGAGGCTCGAGAGACGCTCGGCGACCACCGCGCGTCTGCAGCGAAGGTCGTCGAGCAGGCGGTCGATCTGCGCCAGCTTGGTCTCCAGGGTCGTGCGACAGACTTCGCCGACGACGGGCCCGGACTTCTCGAAGTAAGGCACCACGGTGCGGATCTCCTTGGTGGAGAAGCCCGCCCCGATGAGGTCACGGATCCATTCGGCTCGAAGCAGGTCGCCCGGCGTGAACGTTCGATAGCCGTTCGTCGTACGGGGCGGCCGGAGGAGACCCCGCGCTTCGTAGTGACGGACGACCCGTTCGCTCACGCCCAACTTCTTCGCGAACTCCCGAATGCGCATGACGTCCAGCAGCATGGCGAGCTTGCCACCCTGACGCTAGTGTGAAGGTCAAGTGATTCCGCTCTTCCCTCCGAGGCCGGTATCTCGGACCATAGGGACGTGGCCGAGCTCGATCTCACGGCGATGGCGACGATGTCCGAGGACGAAGTGGCGCGTACCCTCGGCCTCGGAACGCGGGAGCTCGATCAGTTCGTGCGGACGATCGCGCAAAACCCTCGCTCGACGATCGAGCCGGTGGGGGAGCACGCGATGGCGGCGACCCTCGGCCCTCTCGAGGCGTTGACCAGCGGCCCGGAGCCGCGCGAAGACGCGACGGGCCTGTCGATCGGGCGCACCCTCGGCGAAGGCGGCATGGGCGTCGTGCGCGTGGCCATGCAGCGATCGCTCGGGCGTGAGGTGGCCATCAAGACGCTCCGTCCCGAGGGGCGTAGCGAGCTCGCCACGTTGCGCCTTCTTCGCGAGGCGTGGGTGACGGGAGCGCTCGAACATCCCAACATCGTCCCCGTGCACGAGCTCGTGTTCGACGCGCAGCGTGCTCCGATCATCGTCCTCAAACGCATCGAAGGAGCTCCGTGGGAGACCTTGATGCGCGACGCGGCGGAGGTGAAGGCCCGATTCGGCACGACCGATCTGCTCGAATACAATCTCCGAATCTTCGTTCAGGTGTGCAATGCCGTGAGCCTCGCGCACGCGCGCGGAATCCTCCACCGCGATCTCAAACCCGAGAACGTGATGATCGGGAGTTTCGGCGAGGTCTATCTCGTCGATTGGGGAATTGCCGTCAGCCTGCGTGAAGATCCCACGGGGCGCCTGCCGCTGGCCGCCGATGCGAAGGAAGTTGCCGGCACGCCTTGCTACATGGCCCCGGAGATGCTCGGGGCGCTCGAAGGAACGAAGCTCAGCGAGCGTACCGACGTCTATCTCCTCGGTTCGGTTCTCCACGAGATCTTGACCGGAGTGCCGCCACACCAGGGCTCGTTCAAAGAGATTCTGGCGTCCGTTCTGATGTCGTCGCCTTCGTACCCCGAGGGGATCTCCACGGAGCTCGCGGCGATCGCACGGCGGGCGATGGAGCGGCTTCCCGCCGACCGATTCTCATCGGCGGAGGAGCTCCGTCAGCGCATCGAGTGGTATCTCCGTCATCGCGGCTCCCTCGCGCTTTCGGCCGAAGCCAATACGCGTTTCGTCGAACTCCGCGCACTCCTCGAAGCCCCGGGCGATCCCGCTTCGTCACGTGATCGCGCGTATCGACTCTTTGCGGAATGCCGCTTTGCTTTCCGGCAAGCTTTGCGCGAATCCGAGGACAACGTCGAGGCGAAGACCGGCCTCGAGACGGCCATTCGAACGATGGTCGTCTACGAGCTGGAGCGAGGCACCGCCGAGGCCGCCGCGGCAGTGCTCGCCGAGCTTCCGAATCCGCCCTCCGAGCTCTCCGAGCGCGTCGCGAAGGCGCTTGCCCTTCGCGAAGCCGAGAAGCGCAGACTCGAGCGTCTCGAGGCGCTCGATGCCGATCTCGATCCCTCCATCGGGCGCCGCACGCGCGCCTTCGTCGCGATGATCCTCGGACTCCTATGGGTGGTCTTGCCGCAATGGGGAGCTTACGGAGATCGCCACGGCTTCCAACTGCAATGGTGGTCCGCCTACGCGTGGACGAGCGGCGTCGCTGTCATCATGATCGTCCTCGGCGTCTGGGCGCGCGAGTCGCTCTCGAAGACGGCCATGAATCGACGTGGGCGCTCGCTGATGCTCGTTTTCCTCGCCGCGCAACTGGGGCTCGAGCTGGGCTGCAATCTTCTCCGGCTCTCGTTCGACGTGCTCATGGCGCTGCACGTCTTTCTCTGGTTCGTGATTGCCTCATCGTTTGCCGCCGTGGTGGACCGTCGCTTGTGGCCCACGGCAATTGGCTATTTCGCGGCCTTCGTCTTCTTGTGTCTCGTTCCCGAGGCTCGCTGGCATGCCATTACGGTCGCCAACCTCGTTCTGTTGGTGAACGTTCTCCTCGCCTGGGCGTCACTCGACGATCGGCCGAAGCGCTTCGGTGGCACCGGCCGGACCTGATTCTCACCAGGTGACACGAAGCGTCCGCTCGGGGGCGGGGTGGGGGTCGCATTGTCCATCGAGCTGGCGTCGAAGCGGCTCGTTTCACGGCCAATTAACAGTGTCAAATTGCGATGCCTACATGTGGCATGCAGTCTGCAGTCGTCACGAGGATGGCACTGCACCGTTCGCTGCTGGCCCTCCTCGTCGCCTCGTTGGCCTCCCTCATCGCCTGTGCGGCACCCTCCGATGGCAGTGACGACGGTGAGGAGGTCGACAACCAGGAAGCGCACTGGGACGCCCAGAGCGTGACGAACGAGTCGGAGTCGACGCACCTCTGGATCGTCGACCGAGGCATCGACATTCTCGCCCATCACGGCGACTCGGATCCGGTCGCTGCGCGTGCGTGGGGTCTCATGACCAACGCAACGTGCCGCGCTCAGTGGCAGCAGGGCCTCTACGATGCCGACTTCAAGGCGGCCTACAACAACGGGCGGTCGGACCTTCCGCCGAATCCGTCCGACGTTCAGGTCGGTCTGGCCGGCGCGACCTGGGCGAGTCACTTCTACGATCCGGACACGGGGAAGAACTACAAGGGCGAGACGAGCCCTACGGCTTACAGCGAGGCCTCGGCACACCTCTCGCTCGCCAAGGAGAATCACCTCTCCGACGGCAAGGCCAAGGGCTGCTACGAGCTCGGACTCGCACTGCACTACTTCACCGATCTGACGCAGCCGATGCATGCCGCGAACTTCACGGCGGTCAATCGTCCGGCCAAGCTGCATTCGAATCTCGAGGGATATTCGATGGAGCTGCAAGAACGATATCCGCTCGAAGACTGGAGCGGACCGCCGAGCGGCACGACACGCGATTTCCTCGTCAAAACCGCGAAAGACTCCAAGCCGCTCTTCATGGAAGGCGTCGAGGCCATCGTCGCGGCCTACAAGTCCTATACCGGCTGGCGCATTCTCCAGTGTCGCAACATCGATGCAGCCGCGTGGCGGTTCGTCGAGCGCCAGCACGTCGATTATCGCGATTGTTGGGAGGGTAATGCGGGCGTCGATGCCGTCATCGGCAAAACGCTCCGGTTCGCGCAGGAGCGGACGGCCCAATACATCTATCTCGTCGCCAAGGAGATTGGGGGCGACGCCCCGACGACTTCGGGATCTCCCTGATACGAAATTCGGAATCGCGCGGAGCCGTCCCCATTCGGCCCCGCGCGTGCTTCATTCAGTTGCGCGCGGTCGACGTCCCGCTCTCGCTGCGCTCGTGCTGTTCGCGGATACACCAGAGAAGCGCTTCGCGTAGCGAGCGCATGGTCCGCACGGCGGTCAGATCGACACCGAGCGCCACGACGGTCTGCGCCACGGCCGGACGCATTCCACAGAGCACGCCCTCCGTACCGAGGAGTTGGGCGGCGCGGAACAGCTTGATGAGGTGATCGGCCGTCATCGTGTCGATGACCTCGACGCCCGTGAGGTCGACGATGGCGTACTGCGCCTGGCGAGCCGCGATGGCTGCGAGCAGACTGTCCATCATTTCGCTCGTGCGCTGGCTGTCGACGGTGCCGATGATCGGCACGCAGAGGACCTGGTCCCAGATCTGGATGATCGGCGTCGCGAGCGCGCGAATGGTGGCGGTCTGACGCTGAATGAGATCGAGCTTCTCGGCGAGCTCTCGCTCCTTGCGCACCCGTGCGGTCGCATCGATGGCGAGACCGACGACGCCGTGGACGCTGTCGTCGTCTGCCTTCATGGGCAGGATCCAGCTGTCGAAGTGGATGTCGCCGGGGAACTCATCGACCATGCGCGACGATTCTCCCTGGAATCCGCGCTTGGCCGCCTCGAGGACGGGCGTGTAATCCTTGAAGAGGTCGAAGAGATTCTGGCCAACGGCCGCGCCGGGCGTCATGCCGAGCTGGCGTAGCCCCATGCCCTGGTGGGCGAGGAACGTGCCCTTTTCGTCGGTCGACCACAGGACGACCGGCACCGTGTCGACGATGGCGTTGAACGCCTTCAGCATGATCTCCGAACGATCGACGACGGACGCTCGCTCCTGGAGCAACGAGGCGGCGTTCGCATCGGCGAGGCTCGCGAACCCGTCCATCCCGACGAGCTGAATGACGTTCGACGGAGCATCGAGCGTGGCGTGGAAGCGAAGCAGGCGTTCTTCGGCACCCGCGTTCGGCGCTGCGAGGCGGACGTCGAGTCGAGCTTCACCCGAGAGCTGTTCGAAGAAAGCTTTGACGCGCGGAGCGTCACTCACGGCGACGAGATCGACGAGGCTCTTGCCTTCCTCGACCGCGCCCGACACGAACGATTTCCACGCTGCATTGGCGCGCACGAACACGCCTCGGCGATCGAGCAGCGCCAGCGGCGTGGCGGCCGTCTCGAAGAATCGGACAAGCAGTGAATCGACGTTGGGGATCATGTTCCTTCTCTGCGAGGCAGGTCTCGAAGCCGTCCGACGGTCGAGACCGGGGCATTCGATCGCACGCTAGCAAAGACGAACAGCCCGGGGGGCCCTGCGAACCCCACGAATGCATACGCATGGAAGCGCACCTTTCCCGCGCGCTCACGCGCCGACGTTTCTCCGTCCTGGCAACGTTGCCGTCCAGCCGAATGACCTGAACTGTAATGTGGCGAGACCGCAGACTCGACCGATCAGTCCGCCAAGCGCTCGCCTCTCAGCTGCGCGACGACGTGGGCGAAAGGATCATCGCGTCTCGAGCCGCGCCAGCGTCTCGGACCATCGGCGCAGCGCGCTTGCATGGGAAGTGTGACGATGGGCGAGCGCGAGGAGGTAGTCGCTCGCCTTGAGGATGGCTCTCGATTTCCCGAGTTCGGAGGCGAGCGCGTGGACGCTTTGCTCGCGGCAATCCGGAGCATCGAGGGCCTCCAGGAGCGCCTGTTCGGCGAGATCGCGGCGACCGATGGCGAGCGCCGCGAGGCCCCGCGCGATGGGCGGCGAGCCGTTCGGGACGTTCGTGACCACGTCGATTCGTCCGATGTGCTGATCGGCCAATCGCAGCAATCGATGGAGCTCGGAGCCGCGTAGGAGCGCAGCCGTCAGCTTCGCCTCCCAATGCAGGCGAATGCGAGTCTCGAGGTCTTCTTCGAGGAGAAGGACGTTCGCGAGGGCGTGGGCGGCGATCTTCGCGGCGCGCTTCTGTCGGTCGCCCGGAGCCCAGCGATTGGTCAAGCCTACGAACAGCGATGCTTTGCGATACCACCAAGTGACATCGCCCGCGGCGATCTCGTCGGCTTGGTGATGCGTCTCTTCGGCAAAGTCGAAGTCGTGCTCGGCCATCGACCAAGCGGCATTGGCGTGCACGATGAGCGGGTGCTCAGGCTGCGCGAGGGCGAATTGCCAGGCGCCGAGACCGCGCTCCGTGTGCTCCTCCGGCATGGCCCAATAGAGGCCGAGATCGAGGGCGGGGTGATGTTCGACGAACCACAGCGTCTGATCGAGATCGCGGCGATCTTCGTGACGCGCATGACGCGCGCGTCCGTGAAGCCGGAGACGACCTTCGAGATCATCCGGCCGCGCGGCGACGGCTTGTTCGAGCCGCCGCACGTCGTCGTCGAGAAGCTTGGCGCCATCGTCGCAAAGCTCCGTGTGCGCATTCCGAGGCGATTGACGAAGCCACATGCAGACCCCTCCCACTCCGAATCCGCTCGGCCCAGCGAGGAGGATTCTCTCACGGGAAATGCGGCCGTGGGGGGCGAGTGTGAGCGAGTCCTCACGTCACGATGTGCGTGCTTGGAATGAATGATGCGCGCGCGGCCTGGCATCCGCCATGCGTTCCCTAGAACGAATGAACTTTCATGTCGGGGAACAAGCCGTCGAACGCGAGGGCATCCGGTGGCACCACCCCGCCGCACGCGACGGTGCCGACTCGGGCGTCGATGGCGCCGTCGACGACAAGAGTGTCGTCGTTCGCTTCGCGAACAAGTACGGCTTCGCCGACGGCAAGGTCATCGAAGCGCTCCAAGATCGGAAGAACACGACGGGACGATCCTGACGACGGTCGATGGCAGCCCGAAGTCGATCGACGCGACGTGACGACGGAGCCTACGTCTTCGCCGACGTTCCAACGGGCCCGTAAGTGCTCGAACTTCGAATACAGTACGACCAGGAGGGAAGGACCCTCCGTATGTCGTCCGGTACTCGATTGACGATGGGGCGCCTACGGTCCGTTTGGGGGGCAACTACTGGACCCGAAAAGAGACCACGCCCTGACGGAAAGGACCAAGCTCGCCCTGACCGTCAGCAATGCGCAAGGATTCAATTGCTACGACTCCATCGATTGGATTGGTCTTCATTCGTACTTCTACCGATCGGCAACGTTCGATGTCGTCGATGGGCAGACGAACGTTCCGAACGAGGGAGACACGACGAGCTCGAATTGGACGTTAGGGGCGACGACGTGAAGATCGTCCACAGTCGTAGCTCTCACCTCGACGTTCCGAAGAACGCGGCCGATCCAATCGATCGCTTCACGCCGCGGCAGAGGGCGGCGCTCTATTCGGGATTGTCCTGCGTGAGCGCCCTACGCCGACGTTCGTTCCCAGATCTTCATCGAGCCGGGATTCGCGGCGTCGAGGGCGTCGAGGCTTTCCTGGTCGGCTTTGGGCATCGTGTTGTAGAGGCGCTGGGCCTCGAGTTCGTCGTCCGCGTCGCACGCGAAAGTGAAGGCGGTCGTGACGTGCATCGACATCCCCGCGCTGGCTTCGGCGCTGTTCGGGGCGATGGTCACGATATGGCGGAAGCCCTCTTCCGCATCGAGGAGCAGAAGGCGCGCGACGGGCGACTTGGCCTTTAGCGCGGCAAGATACTTGAGCATCAATCGTCGATAATTGTCGTACGCTGCTGGGTAAGTCTGGGCGGGCGGATCACGCATGCGAGCTCGACGTCCTCCATTGCAGCCTGGCTCGACCCGCGCTGCGAGGCAAGACCCAGCCGTGCCTCACGACGCTCGGAAATGCGGCCGGACGTCGGGACTCGCCACTTCGCGCCAGCGAGCGCGCTGATGAAGACGGATTTGCCATTATCCGAATGATGACGCTCACTCGGGCGGCGACGTTGCGTACGGAGTTGGGGGCACCCGACAGCCCTCCCGCTCGTCGAGCGCGGTGCTTGTGGATCATCGTTCGAGACGATCGATTTGCGGACTTTGCGCGGGTTCGTGAGATCGCGGCGGGCGGCGATCTCCCTGAGAGCCGGGGGCTGGAGTGCTCTCGATGCCGCTTCAGTGGCGCTGGGCTCGTCGTCGCGTTCCTTCTTGCTCTTGTGCGCGGACAAAAGTACGACGCCCCACCTCATGAAGAGGCAGAGCGTCGAACTACTGGCGTCGGGTCGTGATTACTGTGCCGCGACGCAGGCGCTCTTGCCGCCCGGCAGTGCCATGCACTTCCAGCTCGCCTGATCGGCCACGACCGTGGTGCAGTCGGCGTTCGTCGAGCACTCCTTCATGCACTGACCCTGCGCTTTCGTGGGGTTGCCGTTGAAGGCCGTCGGATCGATTCCAACGACGTGGCAGGCGAGTCCGTCCGGACACGTCTTGCTGTCGCCGACGACGCAGACCTTCGAGCAATAACCTTCTTTGCCAGCAGGGAAGATACACCCGCAATCCGTGTCGGCCGTGCAAGCCTGCCCCGGAGCCTTCGGGTAGACCGTCTTGGTCTTCACGCAGGCACCGCTCTCGACCTCACACTTGTCGCCACCGGTGCAGTCGGAGTCTGCGGTGCAGTAGTACGTGCACTCGCCAACCGCGCCACCTGCTCCGTCATCCGCGAGGAGCATGCAGGCGTTCTTGCCGGAGCAGGCCGTGGTGACTGCGGTCGCCGATGCCGTGCACTTCGGGAAGCAGGTGCCCTGGCCGGTGTCCCCGTAGTCGTCACAGATCGTCGTCGGGCCATCGCACTCGGTGAGGTCACCCGAACAGCTGCCGAGGCAGATGGGAGACGCGTAGACCGTGCCGTCGTTGTAGGCCTCGTTCGAGCACGCCGATGCGACCGCTCCAGAGCAATCCGCGCTGCTTGAGCAGGAATCGCCGACCTTCGCCGTCCCGCCACCATTGTCGCCGCCATCCGGAACACTAGGCTTCGGCTTGCCCGAGTCCTTGCCTGCGTCCTTCGTCGTCGCACCCGAGTCCTTCTTCGTGCCCGGCGTGTTGGTGTCGTCGCCCGCGTCGGTGTCGTCGAGGACCGCTGAGTTGTTGTTGGAGGAGGAGCACGCGATCAAAATCGCGCACGCAAACAAAGAGCCGAGAACGAGCTTCGAACGCATGTGCGGGGACCTCCCAAAAAGAAGGGCGTGTCGTAGTGCGATTATTACGTCCAGGAAAGGTCACGTTTGCGTCTCTGCTCCGATAACCCCTCGTTTCACGCCAGAATTGCGTCAGAGACCGCGATCGACTTCGGTCCCGCTGCGACAGTTTCGGCCAGGTTGGTACGATCAGATCCGACCGACATCGAGTTCTGATTGCGTTGAGTTCTGATTGCGACAGCTTGGCTCATAGATTCGACCGACATTGAGGTCTGACCGCGGACTGCGACAGCATGGTCCGTAGAATCGACTGACATTGAGCTCTCGCTGCGACAGCTTGGCTCATAGATTCGACCGACATTGAGGTCTGACTGCGGACTGCGACAGCATGGTCCGTAGAATCGACTGACATTGAGCTCTCGCTGCGACAGCGTGGCTCATAGACTCGACCGACATTGAGTTCTGGCGGCGGACAAAACAGAGACGCCGCGCGAGGGAAGGGCCCTGGCGCGGCGTCGCGTAAAGGAGAGAGCGGTTAGTTCGAGACGTGCGGCTGGCTCTCGGTGGGCTTGCGGCCTTCGCGGGCGCGGGCGGTCTGGCGCTCGAGGGCGGCGCGGACGAAGCGGGCGAAGAGCGGGTGGGGCTGCGTGGGCTTGCTCTTGAATTCCGGGTGGAACTGGCAGCCGACGAAGTAGGGGTGGTCCTTCAGTTCGACCATCTCGACGAGCTTGCGATCGGGAGAGGTGCCCGAGAGGATGAGGCCCGCCTTCTCGAGAGGCTCGCGGTAGTCGTTCGCGAACTCGTAGCGGTGGCGGTGGCGCTCGCTGATATCCGTCGCGCCGTAGGCTTCGGCCGCCACGCTGCCGGCGAGGAGCGTGCAGGGGAAGCCGCCGAGGCGCATGGTGGCGCCCTTCGTGCGGACGTTGCGCTGGTCGGGCATCAGGTCGATGACCGCGTGCTGCGTATCGCGATCGAACTCGGCGGAGTTCGCGTTCTCGAGGCCGGCCACGCTGCGTGCGAACTCGACGACCGCGAGCTGCATGCCGAGGCAGATGCCGAAGAACGGAATCTTGTTCGTGCGCGCGTACCCGATCGCCTGGATCTTTCCTTCCGTGCCGCGGTCGCCGAAGCCACCGGGGACGAGGACGGCGTCGACACCGGCGAGGAACTTCTCGGCACCTTCGCGCTCGACCTGCTCGGAGTCGATGTACTCGAGCTCGACGCGAACGTCGTTGGCGATGCCGCCGTGGACGAGCGCTTCGTTGAGCGACTTGTACGCGTCCTTGAGGTGAACGTACTTGCCGACGACGCCGATCTTGATGGCGCCCTTCGACGGCTTCTTGAAGCGGTCGACGATGCGCTGCCAGGCCGAGACGTCGGGGCTGCGGCTCCAGATGTTGAGGCGCTCGGCGATGAGGTCGTCGAGGCCCTCCGAACGGAGGTGGAGCGGAAGCTCGTAGATGCAGGAGACGTCGATCGCGCTGATGACCGCGTCGACCGAGACGTTCGAGAAGAGCGCGATCTTGTCCTTCGTGGACTTCGAGAGCAGCTGCTTCGTGCGGCAGATGAGGATGTCGGGCTGGATACCGATCTCGCGCATCTCCTTGACCGAGTGCTGCGTGGGCTTCGTCTTCAGCTCGCCCGCCGTCTCGATGTACGGCACGAGCGTGACGTGGACGCTGACCGCGTTCTGCGGGCCCGCTTCGATCTTCAGCTGACGAATCGCCTCGAGGAAGGGAAGCGACTCGATGTCACCGACGGTGCCGCCGATCTCGATGATGGCGACGTCGACGTTCTCGGTGGCATCGCGGACGCGCTGCTTGATCTCGTCGGTGATGTGGGGAATGACCTGGACGGTCGCGCCGAGGTACTCGCCACGGCGCTCCTTGGAGATGACCGCCTCGTAGATGCGGCCGGTGGTGAAGTTGTTCGCACGCGTCATACGGGCGCTGGTGAAGCGCTCGTAGTGGCCGAGATCGAGATCGGTCTCGGCTCCGTCGTCGGTCACGAAGACCTCGCCGTGCTGATACGGGCTCATCGTGCCCGGATCCACGTTGATGTACGGGTCGAGCTTCATGATGGTGACCCGCAGGCCACGTGCTTCGAGCAGCGCTCCCACCGATGCGCTCGTCAGACCCTTGCCGATCGACGACACGACACCGCCCGTCACGAACACGTACTTGGTGGGCTTACGGCTCATCGAAACGCCTCCGGGTTTGTTTAGCCAGTGAACAGAAATGGCTGAAGGAAGACAAAAAGGCTCCGCCTACGGAACCTCTCGTCCGACCCGGACGCGGCGATTAGCATAACGCGTCAGAGACCCCAAGGCTCACAGGCCACGTTCGTGAATCGATTTTGAGCCTGGAAAAATGCAAGCGCGAGCGCGCAGGTTGACGCCCCGCGAGGTTGCTCTATTGAAGAGACTGCACGCGTGCCCTCTCCGCATTTTTGATGCGGAGCCAGGCCAGTCCCACGAGGCTCGGCTGAACCACGAGCGCGGCAGCCACGAGCGGTAGAGGTGCACCGAGACGGGCGAGCTCTTTGCCCACGGTGAGCATCGCCATCGACACCACGATCCACGCGAAGCCCAGGCGGAGCTTCGCGGGCGTGACGTGCTGCGACGCTTGCGCCCCGACGAGACTGCCCATCACCGCACTGAGGCCCACAAGACCGGCGAGACCGAAGTCGACCGACGTATGCGCGATGTGCCCGAGCACGGCGGCGAAGCACTGCATGCCGATCACGACGAGCGACGTACCGACGGCATCCGCCATCGCGAGCCCACCGAACACGACGAGCGCCGGCACCACGAGAAAGCCGCCGCCTGCGCCGACCATGCCCGAGACGAAGCCTGCGCCGGCCCCGACGACCGCGCCCTTCACGAGCGACATCGCTCGCTCGCCTTCACGACGTCCGCGAAGCATCGCGGTGGCCGAGAGCATCATCATCGTCGCGAGGCCCAGCAGAAGAACGGGGGCCGGAATCAGCTTCGCGATGCGTCCTCCCCGAACGCGCCCGCCATGCCGGCGAGACCGAAGACGATCGCCGTCTTGAACTGCACGCGGCCCGCGCGGGCGTGAGGCACGACCGCCAGCACGCTCGTTGCGCCGACGACGACAAGCGAGGTGACGATCGCGCGCTTCGTCTCCAAGCCGACTACGTACACGAGGAGCGGCACCATGAGGATGCCCCCGCCGGCACCCAACATGCCGAGGGAGATTCCGATCACGAAGGCGAGAAGGGCGGCGACGACCAGCACGGGGCGCGGGAAACTAGCACCAGTAACGGGCAGAAAGGCCCAATCCCGTGACGGGAGACGGTCTGAATCGTGACACGACGCAACGGCCATCACGGCCGCCCTTGCTCGTTTCATGACGCGCTGCTTCACGTCGGACGTGTCGAGGCACACGGTCGAGCTGAATCTGGTACTTTGTCGGGGTGGTAGAACGCGCCCTTCTGGGGGGCCGCTACGAGGTCGGGGTACCGATCGGTGCCGGTGGCTTCGCGACCGTCTTTCGTGGGCGCGATCGCCAAGCGAACCTGGACGTTGCCATCAAGCTCGTCGCGCGTGGTCTCGACGGGGGCACACAGGCCGACCGCCTTCGCGTCGAGGCCGCGGCGCTCAAGAAGATCACGTCGCGGCACGTCGCGCGCGTGCACGACTTCGGTGAAGACGAGTCGAACGCATGGCTGGTGACCGAGCTCGTCGACGGCGTTCCGCTCGCCCCCGATGCACTCGGTCGCGCACTCTTGCCTCATGAAGTCCTGCGCGTTGCGCGCGGTCTGCTCGAAGGCCTCTCGGCGGCCCACGAGGCGGGGATCGTCCACGCCGACGTCAAGCCGAGGAACATCCTCCTTCCTCGCGCGAAGGACGCCCTCGACGGCGCGAAGCTCGTCGACTTCGGCCTCGCGCGCATGACCACGCGCGCCGAGCTTGCACGTGAACTCGGCGAAGAATTGCCGGCGAGCGGTGTCGTGTTCGGAACGGCGCGCTACATGGCGCCGGAGGTCCTCACCGGCAGCCCTTCCGACGCACGCGCGGATCTCTACGCCGCCGGCCTCGTGCTCTTCGAGCTCCTCGGCGAAGGCGCGCTCTTCCACGGGGCTACTACCCGCGAGGAGCTTCGCGCACGCCTCACGGCCGATCCCTCGCTCGATGGTCGCGTGCCGCCTCCGCTGTCGCTCGTACTCGCGCGCATGCTCGCGCGCGATCCGCGTGAACGCTATGCCGACGCGGCCGACGCGCTGAGCGCCATCGTCGACCTCGACACCGCGCCCGTGGTGCTCGCCTCCGAAGAGGCCGTGACCAGCGTTCGACACGGTCCCATTTCGGCCATGCGCCCGCCCGCGCGAGGAACGCCGCTTCCCAATTCGCCCACGCGGCCCCCTGAAATCGCGATTCCGAGCGCGACCCAGACCTCTCTTCGCAGGACCTCGTCGTTCTCCGCGTCTCCCGCGCCACCGTCGGTGAGGCCCTCGCAGACGCCGTCGAGCAGCACGGGCGTGACGCGCGTGCCCGTCTTGCCGCCCGATCCCTCCGAAGGCCTCTTCGAGGTTCTCTACCACCTCGATCTCGCCATGCTCGACGCGTTTGCGCGGCGCGAGCGAGGCAACGCGAACGGCCGCATTGCACGGGCCACGGCGCTGGTTCTTCGTCTCGAGCTCGACGCCGCGGCCCTCATTCTCGAACCTCTGCTTCCACAAAGCGATCTCGCACGCGCCCTCGGCATCTCGTTTCTCCTTCCGCGTGCGCGGCGCATCACCCGTGCGCGCGTCGAGTCCGATCGCGACGATCGCTGGCTCGACACGATGCCTGCGAACATGGCGGCGCTCTGCGCGGCCGCGGCCACCGCGCTCTCCAATGGTGACGAGCTCGAACGCGACGCCCGGCGGTGCAAGCGTGCCCTCGAGCGTCTCGCCGCGGAAGACCAGTCCGCCACGGCGCAATTGCGACTCACCCTCGAGATCGCGGCGACCACCACGAGCGTTCGGAGCTCGGAAATTCCGGCCGCGGAAGGCGTCGAGCGCATTCAGTCGCTCATCGGTCGATCGAACGGAGAGTCCCGAGCAGCCACGGCACTCGATCGAATTCTCCGAGGCCTGCTCACCTCGATGGTCGTTCTGCGCGTCGACGAAGCGCTCGCGCGAGACGAGCTCGAACGCGTCGCACGCGTGGCCGTCGATTGCGGTGCCACGCTCTTCGAGGTGTGCGCGTCGACGTCGTGGGGGCGCCTCCTCGTCCTCGATCCGTCTCGCGCCAAGCGCGGAATGGTCGTCCTCGAGCGGACAACCTCGCTTCTGTCGCTCGGTGACGTGCCGCTGCTCGAGCACGACGCCGAACATCATCTCGGCGCGGCTCTGGCCGTCGAAGGCCATTGGGCGCAGGCACTGCCTCGCTTGCGCAACGCGCGTCGTGCCGCTCTCGCCGAGCGCGCCATGACGATCGAATTGCTCTCGGCCTCTCTCGAGGTGCTCGGCCATCTCGCGATGGGAAGCCGCAATGACTCCGAAGATGCCCTGGCGACGCTCGGCAATGCGCGCCTCGGAAGCACGGCAGGCGGCCTCGCCGGGCTTGCGTGGATCACGCAGTCACTCGACGCGCTTCTGGCCGGCGAACGCGAAGCCGCCGAAGATGCTCTTGCCGAGGCAAATGCGCGTGTGCGCGAGGTCGCCGCTGGAGCGCACGGGGTCGAGGCGTTCGTGCTCACCTCGGTGATGACGATCTTGTTCGAAGCCGTTCGTCGTCAGGAGCGCGGGGCTCCGAGCAACGTGCTCGACTTGGCGGCCGAGCTCGAACACTTCGTGCACGCGCGCGGGTTTTCGTCGTTCTATTGGTTCGATGTCCTCGCCAAGGCCCTCGAACGCATCGAAGAGCCCACGGTGCGCATGCCGATGCAAGACGCGCTCTCCCGCCTCACCGTGCTGCTCGGGCCGTCGGGCCGGCTCTCGCGCGAGCGCAGGACGAGCGCGCCTCCGTCCGCCTAGAGCACACGCTCACGCCTTCGGATGCGCACGCGATCCGAGGGCCGAAGAGATCGCCTCGAGCAGCTCGCGACGGCTGACCGGCTTCGTCACGTACGCCACGCAGCCGGCGTCGAGCGCGCGCTCGGCATCGCCGACCATGGCCTGTGCGCTGAGTGCGATGACGGGTATGCCGTCGAGGTTCGGATCCCGACGAATCGCGCGCGTCGCGTCGAGGCCATCCATGCCGGGCATCCGGATGTCCATGAGGACCACGTCTGGTCGCGAGGTGCGCGCGATCTCGAGCCCCGCTTCGGCGCTGTCGGCCTCGAGCACCTCCATCGATGCGCTTTCGAGCATGGCCCGTGCGACGCGACGATTCGTCGTGTTGTCGTCGATGACGAGAACGACGGCGTGTTTGCGTCGCGCGAGAAGGCCCTGGATGCCGTCGACGAATCCGCGATCGGTCATCACGCCCTTCTGGACGAGGAAGACGCCGAGCGACGTGAGCTCGCGGTGCAGGGGAGGCGGCAGATCGCCCGTGGCGAGGCCGACGATGGCGGCGCCGCGCGTGGCTTGTGACGAGCGGACCTCCCGAACGAAGTCGAAGGCTCCGCTCGCATCGAGGTCGACGACGAGCAGGCCGAACCGGCTCGAGCCAAGCGCGCTGCGTGCGGCTTCGAACGACGACGAGGTCTCGGCATGATGACCGGCTCGCAAGAGCAGATCTCTCGCGACCAGCGCCTCGTCTTCGGTCCCCATCACCACGAGCACTCGCTCGGCCGAGTCGTCAGGCGGCGCGACCGTGCGAGGAAGAACCGAGACCGTCCTGGTGACGGTCGTCGACGTCGTGGACGTCATGGGCACGTGCACGCCGCCGCGCCGCTTCGGGAGGGTGAAGTAGAACGTGGTGCCGCCCTTCGGCCCGGGTTCGAACGCGATGGTGCCGCCCATCGCCTCCACGAGCTGCCGTGAGATGGAGAGGCCGAGGCCCGTGCCGGTGCGCGAGGCGATGCCGGCCTCGAGCTGCGCAAAGGGCTGGAAAACGCGCGCGACCTCTTCGTGGCGGATCCCGGGCCCGGTGTCGGTGACGGCGATGCGTACCACGTCGTTCGTGGCTTTGACGACGACGTCGACCCGTCCCTCGCGCGGCGTGAACTTCACCGCGTTCGAGAGCAGATTCACCATGATCTGTCGAACGCGTGCCGGATCGGCGTGAATCTCGACGTTCGCCGGCAGCAGCGTCGCGATGGAGATGTCCTTCGCGCCTGCCGCGGGCCGGAGCAATTGCACGGCCGCGGTGATGGGCTCGCGAACGTCGACGTCGACCAGCTGCAGGTCCATGTGGCCGGCCTCGACCTTCGCCAGATCGAGCAGGTCGTTGACGAGGCCGAGCAGCTGTCGCGCGGCCCCTTCGATGTCCGCCACGTGACGCCGCTGCACGCCCGAGAGCTCTCCGGCGCCGTTCGCGAGCAGGACGTCCGAGAAGCCAATGACGGCGTTGAGGGGCGTCCGCAGCTCGTGCGACATCGTCGAGAGAAAGTCGCTCTTGGCGCGCGACGCGCGGGCAAGCTCGTCGGTGCGGAGGGTGAGGGTGGCCTGCTTGCTCAGAAGCTCTTCACGCTGAGCAACGAGCTCCTCTTCCTGGACGCGCAGCTCCTCGTTCTGGCTTGCGAGCTCCTCGTTGGCACCGGCGAGCCGCTGGCCGAGCTCCGCGGTCTTGTCGTTCGCCGCGGCGTTCTCGAGGGCCAGGGCGATGCGCTGCAGGAACCGGTCGAGGACGGCGATGCGCTCCTTCGGCAGCGTGCCGCCGAGCTCGATGATCCCCACGAATCGACCGGCAATGGTGATCGGGCTCGCGACGATGGTGCTGGGGACGATGTCGACGGCGGCCGTGCGGAGCACGTGGCTCTTCTGCTGGTCGACGTCGTCGACGCGAACGAGCTTGTTCGTTTGCAAGGCCTCGTTCACGAGTGCGTCGGGCTGCTGGTCGTTCGCGTCGATGCCGACGGAGGCGACGCGCCTTAGACCATCGGGCGTGTCGAGCCACAGGATTCCGAAGAGACACGCCTGATCTTCGACGATCGCGCGAAGGCCTACTTGCGCCACCTTCGCGAGCGAACCGCCTTCGGCGAGGGCGGTGACGAGCTCGGTGAAACGAAGCTCTCGCGCCCGGTCCTCCTCGAGTCGTGTGTGCAGCTCGGCGAGCGATCGACCGAGAACGCGCACCTCGCGAACGCCCGTGAGAGCGAGGAGGTCCTTGGTGGTCACGCGCCCACCCTCGGCGAACGATACGAGGCGATCGAGCGGTGCTTCGATCTGTCGCATGGCCAGCAAGGCGATGGCCACCATGAGGGCCATGATGCTGAGCGTGAGTGCGATCTGGTCGCGAACGAGCTCGTCTTCGAAGGTCGAGAGGCCGGCGCGCTGTTCGGCCTGGAGCTTCTGGACGATGCCGCGCAGTGCCTCGAGGTCGACGCGAATCCTGTCCATCCGCCGCTTGCCGTCGGCGTTGCGCTCGTAGCGCTCCTCCTCCGAGAGCGTGAAGACCTTCGGATCGGTGAGCGGTCGACCCACGGTGTCGATCCACTCGCTCACGTCTTTCTGGACGCGCTGCGCCCAGACTTGCGCCTCCGGCGTGTTCGGCGCGCGCGCCAAGAGCTCGTCGAGCACGACGCGTTGCTCGGCCTCGGCTTTCGTGTACGGACTGAGAAACGCGTGATCCTTCGTGACGAGAAAGCCTCGCACGCCGGTCTCCAGATCGATCGCCATCGCCTGGACGCGATCGACCGCCTGCGCCGCGCGCTCCCGCCGGAGCGCGATCTCGTCGAACTGCGCGATGGTCGCGTGGAAGCTGCGGTACGCGAAGTATCCGCGGCCCATCGAGACCAACATCAGGGCCGAAAACACACCGATGAGAAAGGTACGTGCGCGCATCGAACGTTCCCGAGGTCGATCAACGTTGGGGCAGGCGAATCACGAACGACGTCGGGAACTCGGTCGTCTCGACCACGTCGATGCCGCCGCCATGCGCCTCCACGGCTCGCTTGCAGAAATAGAGGCCAATACCGGCGTGCGACGACGACACGCTTTCCTCCGCGCCGCGTGCGAACTTCTGGAAGATTCGACCGCGATCGTCGCCGGGAATGGCTGGGCCGCTGTTCGACACGCGAATGATGACGTCGCTGTCCTGGTGTGTTTCGAACGACACACGACCGTTCGAGGGCGTGTAGCGGAGTGAGTTCTCGGCGAGGTTCTCCAGCACCCGCGTGAGGATGGCGCGATCGGCGGAGACGACAGGGTGATCGTGTTGGGTGGCGACGAGGCTCACGTGCTTCGTCGCGGCCATGCGTGCATAGCTTCGCGCGACTGCGTCGATGAGCTCTCCGACCTCCACGCGCTCGAGCTCGAGCGGCAGCCCGGCGACGCTGTCGAGTCGTGAGATGGTGAAGAGGTCGGCCACCATCTGCTGCAGGCGCTGAGAAGCTCCTAGGGCGTCGTCGAGCGCCTCGCGCGTCAGCTCGTCGAGAGGGGCATCGCCCATGCTCTCGAGGCTGAGGGTCAGCGTCGCGAGCGGGTTCTTCAAGTCGTGGATCACGAACTGCATGAGCTCGCGATGCTCCTTCTGCAAGCGCACGATCGCGCGATGCCGTTCGGCCAGCACCGCGTTGAGGCCGGCGAGCTCGTCGCGCGAGGCGGATACCTCGTCGCGTGAAGCCTTGAGGCGAAGAAGCGTCTTCACGCGTGCCAGCAGGACGGGCGCGTCGATCGGCTTCTCGAGGAAGTCGTCGGCGCCGGCCTCGAGCGCGGCCAGGCGATGCTCGCGGTCGTGGTAACCCGTGATCACGATCACCGGCAGATCTTCGAGATGCGGAGTTCTGCGGAGATGCGTGAGGACGTCCACCCCGTCGAGGCCCGGCATCGCGAAGTCGACGAGCACGAGATCGAGCGGCTCACGCTCGGCGATCGCGAGCGCCGAGCGACCGTTTTCGGCACGCAAGCACTGGGCACGGATGGGCGCGAGGAGCGCCTCGAGGACATCGAGGTTGCGCGACTCATCGTCGACGAGAAGCAGTCGAGCCATGTTGCCGCCCTCCTACGGCGACGGCCTACGTGAAGTCCGGTCACGCAGCCGGCCGCCGCGCGACTATGCGCATCAGTATAAGGAGAAAAGTCGTTGATAGCGCGTTGGTCGTCGTGCTCGTAGGGTTGAATCGTGTCGCGCAGTGACGTGGATGAAGCGACCGTGAGTCGCGTTCTCTCCGAGCTCGAGACGATGACCCGTCGCGATTTTCATCGCTATCGCGTCGAGCCCATGCGCCGGCGAATCAGCTGGCGCATGGCGTCGATCGGCGTCACGTGCGTCGAAGCCTACGTTGCACGATTGAAAGAAGACCCACGCGAGGCCTCGCTTCTCGTGTCCGCATTGCTCGTCAAAACGACATCGATGTTCCGCGATCGCGCCGCGTTCGACGCTCTCAGGGAAGAGCTTCCGCGGCTCGTGCGACAGCGCGTCACCGAGCGAGCCACGATGGTTCGCGCTTGGGTACCGGCCTGCTCGACCGGTCAGGAGGCGTTTAGCCTCGCCCTCTCTCTGGCTGAGGTTGCTCGGGATGCAGGCATCGACTGGCGCGTCATCGCGAGCGACATCGATCCGATTGCCCTCGAGACGACACGTCAGGCGCGCATCACGGAGACCGATGCCGACGCGATCCCCGAGACGCTTCGCGAGCGATGGCTCGTGCGCGCGAGCGACGGATGGGAGCTCGACGCGTCGATCACCTCGCGGCTCACGGCGGCCGAGCACGACGTCATCGCGTCACCCGTTCCCGTTCCGGCGCCCGCGCTCTTCGCGTCGTTCGACCTCGTGTCGTGTCGCAACCTCCTCATCTACCTGAAGGCCTTCACGCAGGCGGAGGTTTGCTTGCGCCTCGTGAAGTCGTGCGCTCCAGGGGCGCTTCTCTTTCTCGGCTGCGCGGAGACGATTCCACAAACGCTCTCGAGTCACGTGGAGCTCGTCACCCGCGGTCAGCCTCTCTATCGCGTGTGGGGCGCGGACGCGGCGCGCCCGGTGCGTTGAATCGGAGTCTGTTTACTGATTCTCGAAGAGCGTGACACGCCACGGCGTGCGCTTGTCTTCGCTCGATCGGATTTCGATGTAGTACGGCTTGTCCTTCACGAGCGGCAGCGTGGGTGACGACGTTGCCGAGATGTCGACGGCGGGCTGACCTTCGACGGTGAGGTGCAAGTTCACCTTGCCGGAGAACTGGAGGAAGAAGCTCTTCGTCGTCGGCTTGAGCGTGAAGGTGACGAAGTCGCTCTCCGTCTTGCCGGCATCGGCATCGGCATTGGTGCCGGCATCGGCGTCGCGTACGAAGATCACGCCGCACACCGTGGGCGCGAGCGTGTTCGCGTGCTCGGGATCGTCGTTCGGCTCTTCTTCGAGTGCACCGCCGACGACGCACGGAACGCCGCCTTCGTAGAGATCGCCGCCGTCGAGTGTGGTGGGCGCGCCGGCGTCGTAGACGGGACCACTGTCCTTCGGAGCGGAAGTCTCTTGAACGCCGGTGTCGGGTGATGGACCGGTCTCGGGGAGGCTCGCCTTCGACGCGTCGGGCGTGGGCGACATGACCTCTTGATCATCCGAACCCGAGCACGCCACCAAGAAGGCGGCGGCGACGAGTGCGCTGCCTGCGAATGCAACGAAGAGTCGCGAGCCAAAGGTCTTCCGCATGCGTTCTACTTTCGCATGGATTCTCGCGCTGGCGAATCCATGCATGCGGATACTACGAGCCTGAAAAAGTACGTCGAAAGCGATCGACGCGATGCTGCCTGTGTCCCTCAGGGAGTGGCGACGAACGCGTGCAGACTACGTGCGGTCAGTTCCTCGCAGGATCACGCGACGTCCATGGATCTCCGCATTGCCACGCGTTTCGCTTGATTCATCGCGGTACGCGCGAGTGATGCGGGCAAGTTCGATTTCAGCTCTCCCACGCCTCAACTCGAATTGGCAATTACGCCTTCCTTGCTCCAGTACGTCGTCGAGCCTTCGCCGGTGCACCCGTTCTCGGCCGCGGGCATGGAGGACGTCCACGATGCCGTCGACGTCTCGATCGCTACGCGATCGGGCGAGTCGGCGGCGAGCTCGCACGGTGCAGGTTCGAGCCCGGGCGCTTGCGGGCCGCTCGTGGACTCGATGCCCACGCCGCCCTGACACGTGACAAAACCGACCGTGAGGGCTGCGATCCTGGCAGCCGCAAAAAGGCGCATCGAACCACTCTCTATGGACGACCACCTAGAGCGGTCGCATTCGGCAACGCGGCTTGCGCCTTGCACCACTTCGACGGTGATGGTCGCTCCGATCCGCACATCCGTTGGCTCTGCGCGTCTCTCTCGTCTGGCTCGTATCGGCGGCCTCGCCGCCGGCCTCGTATTGCCACTCGCGCTCACGGCGTGCGGCGGGTCCTCGCGGTCCGCTTCGCCACAATCGCAGACTCCGGGCACGGCCGCGCTAACGGGAGCGCAAATACCAGCACGGATCGCTCGCGTTCTCGTGGCTGACAAGGGAACGATCTCGATGGTCGCTCGCAATGGATGCGTGGCCACCGTCGGGACGGCAACCGACCAAACCGGCAACTACGACGAGCTTCGCATTCGGTGCCCGCGCCCCGAACGCATGGCGCAGTGGTTCAGCGGAGTCGACAACCTCACGCAAAATGTCTCGCTCGACCGTGTGCCCGAGAACGAGAGCGACGATACGGACATCCCGCTACCCGCGGCCGAGCTCGTGACGGCAAACGGCGTCGTGTTCCGCGTGAAGCAGGCCTCCGATGCCTCGCGTCTCGTCGGCGAGGTTCGGTCGCTCGCCGCCGAGCTCGCAGCCTCGGAGATGCCTCAGCCCGGGCCTGCTTCGCCAGGCGGATGGCAGATGCTGCGCGTCTCCGGACCGGCCCACGTGTACCTCGGGGGGGCTCCGACGACGGGCGTTCTCGAAGCGCGGGTCTCGACCACGGGGCAGTACCTCTGCGAGTTCAACACGAACACGAAGGAAGGCCCGCTCCACGCGACGAAGAGCGGATGGCTTTCGGCGCCCACAGCGTCGAAGGCCATCGACGAAGTGCTCGCGACGTTCCAGGCCATGCCTTCCGGTGAGCGCAACCAGGCGACGTTCGCGGCCGCCATCACGAGCGATGGTGAGCAGCGCGCGAACAGCGCCTCGACGGCGGCCGTCTTCGAGAAGTTCGCCGAGGTTCAAGACGCGCTCGGTGATGCCTGCCTGCCCGAGCTCGAAGCGCCCAAGGACGGCGGTTCGCTGTAATCCGTCGCTCCTCGCGATCAGGGAAGCGACGCGAGCCCGAGCCAACGTCCTTCGGCACTCGGCCGGAAGGCGGAGGCTCGCGCGCTCGCGACGGCGATCTGATCTTCGTGCCAGAGCGGCAAGAGAAGCGCCTCGTCGCGCACGCGCCGTTCGAGAGCCGCATAAAGCACGCGGCGTGCGTCGGGATTGGCGGTCGCTTCGCCTTCGTCGAGTAGGCGATCGACCTCGGAGTCGCGGATGCGCGCGCGGTTGGCGCCGTTCGGGGGAATCGACGACGAGTGGAGAAATACGCGCAGCACGTTGGGCTCGGTGAGCTCCGGGAGCTGCAGCGTTGCTAGCTCGAAGTCGCCCGCGGACAGGCGTGCGAGCAGCGCACCGAGCTCGAGCGGAACGACGGTGAGCTCGACGCCGACGTCGGCCAGCTCCTGCGCGAGCACGCGCGCGATCGTTCCGCGCAGGCGATCGGTGGACGTGAGCAGCGTGAGGCGGAGATGCGGGTAGCCAGCCTCGGCGAGGGCGATGCGTGCGCGCGCCGGATCGAAGGGCCATGCTTCGGCGGGCGAGTGCGCCCAATGCGAGGGCGGAAGCAAGGTGGACGCCGACTGCGCGTGACCCGCGAGCAGCGAGCGGGCGATGCCGTCGCGATCGATCGCCATCGAGAGCGCGCGGCGCACGCGAACGTCTGCGAGCGGCCCGTCGCCGTTGCGCGCGAGCATGTAGGTGAGGTTGGCGCCTTCACGTCCGCTCACGACGACGCCGTTGGCCTTCTCGAGCGCAGGCAAGAGCGTCGGCGAGAAGCCATTGACCACCAGGTCGGCGCGGTCGGCATGCATGCGTAGAGCGCGGGCGTTCTCGTCGTGCACGGTGCGGAGCACGACGGCGTGCTTGGGCGCGGGTAGGGGGCCGCCATCGAACGGCTGGAGGACGATCTCGCCGGGGCCTCTCCGCGCGACGGTGAATGGCCCGAGCCCGTCGAGCGTTCCGTCGGGACGTGGCGCTGAGCCAGCCTCGCTCGCGCGCAAGATCGGAAGCTCGAGATCGGTGAGGAGCGTGGCGTGAGGGCGCGCGAGGTGGACCACGACGACGAACTCGCTCTCGGCCGTCACGGCGCCGATGGCCTCGACGACGCGCGCGTGACGCGAACCGACCTCTTTCGATCCGAACGCTCTGAGTGTCGCGACGACGTCGTTCGCGGTCAGCTTTGCGCCGGAATGAAAGCGGAGCCCGGGCGCGAGCTCGATACGCAGCGTGAGCGGATCGAGCCACGTCCACGTGCGGGCGAGGTACGGCTTCGGGGCGAGCGTCTGTTCATCGAGCCGGACGAGGCCGGCATGGATGAGGCGCGTGGTTCGCATCGCGACGGCGTCGGTCGCGTAGCGGGGATCGAGCGTCTCCGGGTCGGTCGAGACGAGCATCTCGACGGGGCGCTCGCCCGAGGCCCGCGCACCATCTCGCAGTCCCTTGCAGCCCGCGCTCGTGGAGGCGAGAAGCAGCGTGACCATGGCGCAGAAGAACCCGAAGGCGCTCGTTCCTTGCTGCACGGTCCACTCGTACCAGACGGTGGCGGGCCTGGCACGTCTTTGGGGCGCTGCAATTCGCAAGGCTTCCGCGATGGCCGAGGCCGAAGTATGAGAGAAACTTCGGCTACCGGCCTTCGAGCCTCAGAACACCGTTGTTTTAGGGCTTGAAGGCGGGGCAGTCAAGCCGCGAGTCCCCAATGAGCCCCGGACGCAGGAAGCCGGGGCTTTCATCCATTGCTCCTGTCTGGGGTTACGCCGGACGTATCCGTTGAACCCCAAAGGTCAGGACGGATCGTCGCGTCAGAGCCTTCGGCATCGCTGAACACGGCCCACAAAGAGAGCGTGTCCAGGGACATGTCGAACCACTCCCCGTTGTGTGGCCAGAGAGTGACCGTCACCTGGCTCGCGCTCGAACGAGAGTTCCACTCGGCTCGGAGGACCATCACCTGAGCACGCGTGCCTGCCATGCTCCCGCGCTCAAATAGAACCACGTCGCCCGGCCCAATGCGTCGCTTGCTGCTCATGGCAACACCTTACCAGGCGCCCGATCACCTGCGGATGTCTGCCCCGAGCAACTTTCGATTGTCCGTTGCTCTTGGCGTTTCGCTTTCGCCAGTCGCATCGCCTGGCGGTGCCGGTCGCCCTTCGAGTTGCGCCCCTTAGCGATGCAGTCGGCGATGTTGTCCGCGTCGCGGCCGAGGAAGAGGTGCTTGGGGTTGCAGCACGGAGGGTTGTCGCACGTGTGACAGACGCACCATTCCCCGTCGCCCTCCGGGATCGGGCCATTGGCCAGCTCGTACGCGATGCGGTGAGCAAACATCATCGGCGCACCGCGCTTGCCGCCCTGCATGCGACCGTAGCCCTTGAACCGAAAGCCCATGAACGGCCAGCAAGCGTCAGGACCACCGCTGGTATCGCGGAGCTGGACCACATGCTGGGCTGGAGACCCGCCGTAAAGGTGCCGAGGGTTGCAGCAGATGCCGTTCCCACACGTGTCGAGAACGCGATGCTCCCGTGGAAGCTGGAGGCCGGAGAACGCCTGGAAGAGGACGCGGCGCGGCGAGTACTGGCGAGTGCCGATGTAGATGAAGGGCTTCCCCTTCCAGACTTTCGCAAGCCAGGGGTGACAGGCGAGCGGTCCGCCCGACGTATCGACGAACGCCATCGTCGAGATGAACAGCGAGTCAGCCACCGCGTTCCTCCTCGCTGCCCGAATCCGCGGGGTGTCGCCTACTTGCTCTCTCGTAGGCCGCGCCAGTGCCCCAGATCGCGCCGGTCGGATCCTCCGGGTCGGTCCACATTCGAGCGCCGGACCACATTTCGAAGGTCCAGCCATGGGCGAGTAGAAAAGCCTTCTTCTCGTTCGCCGTCATTGCGGTTGGCTCCTGTCCGAAGCGAGCCGCAGTAGTGCGTGCTGCTCGTTGCCGAAGATGCGCTTGGCCTCCTCGCGAGGCGCGACGCATGCGCGGTAGTGCTCGAGTGCGAACGACGCGGTTCCTTCGGCAACCCGCCCGCAGAAGCGGCAGACAGCGACGTAGCCTTGAGGCTCAAAATCTCCACGCTCTGACATCACTTCACCCCTTCCGCATCGGACTGTACGTCCGTCCCGCTTTGCCTGCTGGCCATGTACTCGGCGGCAACCTGCTTCCGCGTCACGCCGTGTCGTTTGAGCATGAATGCGAGCAAGTTCTCGTCGCTGGCATTCTCGCCACGGCAATTGACGCAGGTAAGTTCGAGCGCCTCAAACTCCTCCCGAGGCATCTCCTCGATGTCGCCCCAAGTCGGCACCTCGTCGTGCCCTGGGCGCTGCAGCTCGGCGCACTTCTTGGAGCAATAGCCGGCGCCACATCCGCCCCGGTCTTCGTCACAATCCTCGCGTGTCGAACTGCAGTCCGGGTACGTTCGCTCGCACCTGGTGCAGACGTAGAAGCTGACACCCATTATCCGTTGCTCCCTTCCTGCGAATTGGACTTGTGCAGCAACGCCTCAAGCTTTCGAATTACGCGCAGCCCGCCCGACTCCTGCTCGCCCAAGAGCGCCGAATTGCGTCCGATGGTCCTGGCGCGCTGCGCCCGCAGTTCGTCCAGGCCGACCTGTGCGGCTGCGATGCAGGCTTCAACAGTCGGCCGGTGCAGTGCCCTCTCTCGGCACTGCACTTTGGGACCACCGCACGAGTGCTTGGCATCCGCGCAAACTCGCCAGCCGCAGACATCGCAGTCCCACGCCTCCGGGCGAACCTCCCCATTGCGCGAGACCCTTGTGGGGGCAGACTCTTCGGCGCGAAGCTCGCGAGCCTTCTGACGCTCCTCTTCGGTCGCCGCCGTGCATCGAGTCTCGTGGTCGTACTCTCGGAATTGGCCACACCGGCGGCAATCCGACAGAGAGAAGGACTTCCGAGGAATAGGAGCCCACTCGCTCGACCCCTGAACCAAGTCGCACGACTCGTCGCTATCCGCTGACACCGCTGCCAGCGCGGCGATGGTCTCGGGCGAGATCGCCTCACCCGGGAGGTCTTCGGCATCCCGATCGCTCTCGTGCCGGAGCAGCGGCGCCAGGTCGGCGGTGCAGTCCTCACACCAGCCAAGGCCGCCGCCTTCTGGGCGGTGCCTTCCGTCATGACACGGCTTCGGTGACGCCTCCCCACTGCGAAGCGCATCAGCCACGACCGACTCGACCCACGCAAGGGCCTGACCGGACGACTGGAAACGCAGTCCGGAATCGTTGTGCCCGCAAAAGCAGTCGTTGGGCTCATGCGCGTTTGGGTCGAAGTGTTCCCACACCGCGCCGAGGAGCCCGCACACACGCGCGATCGTCTCCTCCTTCGTCACGCTGCCGGCCGCCGGCCACGTGATGCTCCGCGCCTTGGGTGGGCACACCGGTTTCGATTCTCCGTTGCTCATCACCATCGCCTCCTTCCTTTCGGAGCCGCAATCGGCTCTGCGTCGAGAGCCTGAGGCTCCCCGTCCAACTCACCCGAAAGGCTCCACTGCGTGCGAGTGTCTCCGCTTGAGCACTGGTGACAGAGCCCCTGCATCGACCGCTCCTCAGCCAGCTCCGCCGCTTCTTCCGGTCCGCTCGCCTCGACGTCCGTGAAGCACGAGATGGTGACCTGGGCGGACACGCGATACCAGCGCTTCTCAGCCATGTTCGTTGGACCTCTTCGGCGTGGGTCGTCGACGCCGCTCGAACATGCGGGCCCGATTGGCGGCCCACGAGAGCGCATCGAACATCGTCGCGTTTCGTTCGTAGGTACGGTCGTAGTTTCGACCGCACGGACCGCAGAGCATCAGCCCGTCTCGCTCTCTTTCCAGGCAGACGACGCACCTCATTCGCTCGCTCCGCAGTGGGGGCACGGATTCATCCAAGAGCCGTCCCGGTCGTTGTAGCCGCGCTTCGCGTTCTCGTGCTTGCAGCCCTTGCGAACCATCGTGAGCATCGTTCGCGCGATCTCGATGTCGGCATTCGCCGATCGGATGCAGTCGGTGAGCTTCTTCACCTCGGCCGGGATCTGGTCGAAGGCCACTGGGAATTGGATCGTGGGGACGCTCATACTCCGCGCTTCTCCGGTTCGGTGTTGGACCCGGTCGGCGTGGTGATCTTCAGCTCTCGAATCTCGCGAGCGATGCCCCACCCACTCTTGTCGTTTCGCGCTGCGATGCATGCCGCCGCTTCAAGCGCTGCATTCCACTGCTCGTTCATGTCGTGCTCACAGCGCGTCGGTTCGCATTCGACCTGTGCCGTCTCTGTCCTATGCGCTGGCGCCAGATTCGATGCATTCGTGACGAAGGGCGGGAAGCCTTCGCAATCGACGCAGAATTCCGCCGGCCGAGAGATTCCGTTGCTCGTCGTAGGCTCCCAAACCATCGTGACCTCTCCCTCCGAGCCGACCGGCGCAGTGCACGCGATCTTCTTCACGAGGCGGACACGGTCGCCCTTCGACGGTGCCCATGCGGCGGACACGGAATCCGCGGACAGATGCCGAGCGCGTAGCGCTTCGTCGATTGCCTTCTGCATGAAAGCGAGCGCCTCGCCGGAGTTTCGGTACGGGAAAATCTGCTTGTTCCTGCAGACGCAGTCGCAAGGGTCGTTCGAGTTCGGGTCGATCTCGGACCAGACTCGCCCCATCATCCCGCAGAGCTTCTCGATCACTTCATCGCGCGTCATGTGATTCCCCATCGCTTGATGGCTGCGTTCTCCGAGCGTGGATGCAGCGCCCGTTGGGGCAAGGCTTCCACCAGTGCTTCTGACCGAGCCTCATCACTACCCGCCCGGTTCCGTTACACAGCCAGCATTCGACCCCCACCTCCGCCTCTCCCTAGCGAGGAGCTTTACTGGCAGCGTCGGTGGTCTGCGGGCTTCGCTGCTCGGATGAATTCGCGAGCGTGCTGCCGGACTCGGAACGAGGCGACATGTTCGCCTGCGATGTGGACGTCCCAGGGTCGACCCTTGCCGCCTCGAATGAACCAGGTGAGGTCGTGAGAGTGGGGCTCGACGTCGAATGGGATGAATCGCATTGGGTCTCTTCCTCCGTCTCGCAGTAGTTTGGCCCGAACTCGGCCGGGAACCGTTTGTTCTTTGGGCACTGCTGGAACGAGCCGCGAATCTCGGCGCCGCAGAACCTGCAGGGTCGCGCCTCACTCCTCCGTTGCTCTTTCACGGTGCACCCCCGTCGGTAGGCGAGCTTCGAAACGACACGCTCGGCTGACATCCGAGCCGACAGCCTTGGCCATCGCCGCACGTGCCGAACGCGAAGCACAAGACGATGACACCGAAGAAGAAGAGCCCTTCGCTGTTCCGGTCGAGAAACGTCCAGAAGTTCATTTGCCGGCCTCGATGCGATGAAGGAGCCAATTCACGAGAGCGACGAGCCCGTGCTTCGAGTAGCGAGCGCCGACCAGGCGCATGGCCTCGGCGTACAGGTCGTGACGGTCGGAGCGAACCGGGTGGGCGGCCTTGATCGCCGCGTCCTCAGGGAGCGGGAGGTCATCCTCGCTCTTCCAGGCGTCGGCTCGACGAACCTCCACAATCAGGTCGTCGCCACGCTCAAGCATGAGACGGGCGAGCTTGCGTGCCTCTGCGAAGGAGGCGGTGAACTTCACGGTGACGACCGGGCCGTTGTCGATCTCTTCTTCGTCGACGTCGACAATCTGGGCGTCCCAACGCTGCGCCTCGGCCATCCGCTGCTCTTTCACGCTGCGCTCGCTTTCGCCTTGGGTAGGTGGTCGTTCTCGAGCAGCACCTTGAAGAGCTGGCGCGAAGCGGCATGGAAGACGACGACACCTTCCGGCTGCATGAAACCAGGAGCCGCCACGCTGCCCTCGCCACGGAGCTTCTCGAGGGTCGCGTCGATCGCGTCCTGCGCCCAAGGCCCAGCGTAGAGAACCGGCACGACGTGGCAGAGGGCCGGCGTCTCGTTCGACCAGCGACCAGAGTTGAACAGCGAGAAACGCTTCTCGGTCAGGCCGTAGCGGCGCTGGATGCCAGAGCCCCACCACTCGCCGAAGTGCTGGCCGGGGCCGAGGCCCATGCGGAGGGTCTCCTCGTTCTCCTTCACCCAGCGGGCAAAGCCGTAGTTGTCGCTCTCCGGCGTGATCCACCGATTGCGGGAGCCGACAAGCAGCGGGCCGTCGTCTTCGGGCACGACGATCTGCGCGTTCGTCCCGTCGATCTTCTCGGTGATGACGATGTCTCGCTTGAGGCGGGGAATCTTCGGAAACTCGATAAACGGGACGTTGCTCATTTCACAATCTCCTTTTGTTCCGCGGACATCGCATCCGTGGTCATCACGCCACCGCCTTTCCCGTCGTCGTCGGGGCCGTCGCCTCCGCCATGAGCTTGTCGAGTGCATGCACCGCCGCCTGCCTGTTGCCTGGCGCGAGGTGCATGTACCGGAGCGTGGTCTTCAGGTCGGCGTGGCCTGCGAGCTCCTGGATGGCCTTCGCAGGCACGTTAGAGATCGCAAGGTGCGAGCAGAACGTGTGCCGAAGAATGTGGATCTTCCCGTCCTGCTCCATGCCGGCGCGCTTCTGCACACGCGCCATCGCCGCGCGCATGATGTCGGCGTTGAGCTGGTTGCCCCTGCCGTCGCTGACGACCCTTTCGAGCAGGCCAGTGCGTGAGCGCTGCGCACGCAGGGCCGCCATGAGGCCCTCGGTGAGCGGCACGACGCGCGAGCGCCAGCCCTTAGGCGTGTCTTCGATGCCGTGCCAGATCGCGCGGGAGATGGTCAGCTGGCGACGCTCGAGGTCGACATCGGTCCATCGCAACGCCTGAATCTCGCCACTACGAAGTCCCGCCGAGCCTCCAAGGAGGACGATCAGCAGTTCGTTATTACCTGTCTTCCTGGCACCCTCGATGAGGCGCGCGTAGGTCGACGGCTCGTACCAGGGGCGCTCCTTTTCGGGGACCTTCAAAATGCCGATCTCACACGGCATCGACTTGATTTTGCGGAGCTTGATCGCGAACTTGAGGATGCGCGACAGGACGGAGAGGACGTTGTTCACCGTCCCCGGCGCCTTGTCAGCCATAGAGCCTTTGAGCGCGGCGATGCCCTCGTCCGTCAGCTCGTCGAGGCGCATCGCGCCGAAGCGATCGCGAATGCGCCGCTCGAAGATACGCTCGGCAGCGTCCACCGTGGAGGCCTTCTTGCGCTGCGCGAGATACCAGCCGCTCAGAACGACGGGCCAGAACTCCGCGACCGTAGGCACGCCCTTATGAATCCCGCGCGCGGCCTGCGCGAGCGGCACGTAGGCTGCTTTGCCGGCGGCGAGGATGGCGCGCTCTCGGGCCGTAGCCCAACGCTTCGCATCATCCCTGCCGGTAGGCGTGCACTTGCCGCGCTCTCGGAGCCGGCCACCTTCCGGCCACACCAGCCGGATGTCGTACTCGAAGCCCTTGCCGCCGCGTGCTGTGACGATTCGAACGCTCATCGGGACCCTTTCGAGCCCGTGGCGTTACCTAGCGTCAGGGAATCTACCGGATTCGAGACCGTCGTCAAGCCGAGGTGCTTCCGCAGTGCGACAGCCCTGAAAAGCACGCGGCGCCCGACCCGGACTACTCCGGGAAGAGCGCCGCGCTCGATCAGGGCGTAGACCGCCTTACGCGAGGTCCGCAGAAGGGTCGCTGCGTCTTCCACGGTCAACATCTCCGGCGACGTCGTTGCGGTGTTCATGTCCTCTACACTCTGTGTTCGAGGGGTTTTGTCCGCGCGAATCCGCTGGTGTCCCCAGAATGTCGCCGCAGTGGTCGCCCAGCTCGAAGCCGAGGGTGAGGGCGGTCATCTCGGCTCCTGGTCGGGACGTCGGCGAAGGGCCTCGCTGTTCGCGTCGAACGGCACGGGCATTGGCACGGTGCGCCTCGACTCGACGCGCACGCACGCGTACATCGCGGCCTCACGGACCTCGCTCGGTGTGAGCTGCAGGTCGTGAATGAGCTTTTCCAGCGTGTCGACGACAGCGTGGAACGTGCTGTCGTTCATGTACTGGTGTTCCGCTCTTGAGAGCGGACCTCGGTAAGGGCTCATTCGTAATCCCTCACCGCAACGAAAACAGGAAATCGCGGGATGCTGTCCTTGGTGAGCTCCTGGTAGCGGACTGTGATGATCGAGCCGTGCACCGGAGGGTTCTCGCGCTCGGCGTCGGTGAAGCCCGTGCCGACTTGGAACTTGACGACTCGGTCGGAGCCTCCGTGGTCGGTGACGCAGTCGAGCGCGCCAAGGCGGCCCTCATGCTTGCCCTTGCCGGGCACGTGGCCAAGGACCGTGGCCTCGATATCGAAGAAGCGTTTGACCTTGAGGAGCGTGGAGGAGCGCTTCTGCTCGTACAGCGAATGCGGCTCACGGAGCATGATGCCTTCGCCGTGCAGCTCGTTGATGATGACGTCTGTGGTCTCCGTGAGGTGCTTGATGCCTGTGCACCGGACCTGCGGCACGTGCTCGATGTACGGGCGCTCGCGCAGTATGCGGGCGAGCAACTCCTGCCGCTCCTCGAAGGAGGACGACCAGCTCTCGCCCTCGGGGTACAGGTCGAACACGTGGTACTTCACCTTCGACCAGTCGCCGCTCGAGGAGCGCACCGCCGAGACGGTTGCGTCGAACTGCTTGCGGCCGATGAACAGCTCGCCATCGAGTTGCGTGCTCGGCATCTGCGCCTTGAACCAGTCCGGCGCGTAGAACGGCTTGCCGTTGCGTGACCAGAACTCGCCGTCCTTCCAGATGGCCCGCACGCCGTCGAGCTTCTCGCTCATCCACCAGCCGGTGGGATCGACCTTGTCCGTCCACGGTTTCGCGAGGAGGACTTCGATATCGATGTCGGCGCGCTTCTCGGGTTTCGTCTTCGTTGCCTTCGCCATGGCGTTCTCCTCAGTCCCAGCGATCGAGCTTGTAGGTGGTGCGCATTCCGCGCGATGTGACTCGGAACAGCCGGCTCCAGCCGAACGACGAGCCCTTGCAGAGCACGACCCCGCAGACCTCCGCCTCGTGGCGGCCTGCGATGACGGCCTGGTTGAAATGCGCTTCGAGCGTTCGGCGGATCGGGTGGTATTCGCTCCTCATGTGCTCGGGGAACATGCCCGCGCCGCGGATGTACTTGCGGTCCTTGCAGCCCTCGAGGACGAAGACGGCGCCCGCACCGAGGTGGTCGTAGGACTTCGACTCGTCCCACATCCACGAGCGCATCACGACGGCGTTGACCTTCGCCCACTCGCCTGAGCGGAGATTCCAGTCGGCCGGCATCGAGCCGTTCGAGTAGACGTAGTACGAGACGGGGTTGTCCCACTGCAGCATGTTCGGCGCGGAGGGGTCCTTCGCCGTGACCATCGCGGTGTACGAGCAAGCCTCGCGCGGGACGAGGTACTCAATCTGCTCCGCCTCAGGGAGGACGGTGCGCTTGAACTTCTCCCACGTCATCGTCACCGTCACGCCCTCCGTAACCGCGTCGGGGCGGCGGGCGAGGTGCCCGAAGACGCCGCCGACAGGGGCGGGGCGCGGGCAGGGCTTCCAGAGCGCCACGACGTCCGACATCTTCGCGAAACGACGCTCGAGAGCGCCCGCGCTGCGAAGCGCCGCGACGATCTTCTCGGCCTGGGCGATGTTGCCGGCCTTCGGCGGTGCCTGCGGGCGCAGGTACTGCAAAGGGTTCATCTTCACTTCGAAGTTGCGCTTCACGGCCTCGAAGGGCAGCCCGGCCTGAATGTCCTCGAGGAGCGAGCCGATCATGCCGCTGCGCACGTGGCAGTAGCCGGCCGGAGCGCTAGCGACGGCGCGCCAGATGATGCTAGTGCGCAGCTTCGCGCCGTGCGCTGCGTTGATCTCGTTGTGCAGATCGAAGAGCCAACGGGCGACGCCGACGCACTTCTCGGCGCGGAACAGCTGACCGTTCGTGAGCATGTTGTAGGCGTGCGTTACGGTCTTGAGCGGGAATTCTCCCAGAGCCCGAAGGAGCATCTCGTACTCCTCACGCTTCGCCGCCATCTCTTGGAAGGGCGTCGTGACGCGGGACAGCGAGCGAAGGTGCTTCGGGGTCTTGACCGCGATGTGGCGCCACTTCCCGGTCTGGGGCGTGCCCCAGTTGATCTCGCATGCGCGGAAGACGCCGGTGACGTTCGCGCGGGTGACGATGCGCTGCATTGCTGTGACCGCGCCGTGGTAGAGCGCCGGCACACGGAGGCCGTCGGGCCACATGACTGACTTGGTGAAGCCGTACTCGGCAATCGTGACGAGCCCGCCGAAGCGTTCGATGAACTGCCGACAGCAGTTGCAGTTGCGGTGCTGGCGCTCGCCGGGCGGCGCGTTATCGAGGTACGCATCCCAAAGCCCCGCAGCGTCCGTGGTGAAGAGCTTCACCGTCGGGTCCGCCACGGCGGCGTCGAAGTGCTTCTGAACCTCCGAGAGGAAATCCTCGTAACCGTCGTTGTCGTTCTTGAAAAGTGCGAGAATGCAATCGGTGGTCATCATGGGAATTCCTCTTCGAGGTGCAGGTCGCCGGTCAGGCGTTGTTTTCGATTTCGTGCGCTATGCGGAGCGTGAGGCAGAACACCTGACAGGCCACCCACGCGACGGCGATGAGGGCGCAGACGACGAGGCGGCGAAGGAGTGTCATCGTCCTGCCTCGACGACGCTCACGATCTGCGACGGCAGCTCGGCGCTCGCGTCCGCCCCGGGCCACGTGCCGAAGGCTGTGCGGTCGCGGCCTTCGCCCACGACGTTGACTTCGATGAAGCCCGCAAAGCGGAGCTTCTCGGCGATGGTGTCGTTACTCGCGAGACGCTCGAAGAATCCGAGCTTGATCGTGGCGGCGTAACGCTTGTTGGAATGGACGGTGAACTTCATGTGGTCTCTCCGTTCTGGGCGGCTGCCCGCTTCTTCTCGCGCCAGCGGCGAACCCGCTCGCGGTGCGCGGCCCGTTGATGCTCTGTCGCCATCAGGGCCTTGTAATTGTCGGTCTCCCTGTAGGCGCGACGCTTCTCTTTGAACGCGTCGGTGCTCCGGTACTGACGCTGCTTCTCGCTATGGGCATGCTTCGTCGTGCGGTAGTCGCGGCGGCGAGCTTCGAGGAAGGCGGGGTCCTTCTTGTCGGCTCGAATAGCCCATCCACCGTTGATGAAGTCGCGAGTCTCTCCGCAACCTACAAGGATCGAGAAGTGTGATTCGATATCTTCTTTGAGATTGAGCCAGGCCATAATGATTACTGCGCTGAAGTGGACGTGTTCGGGGCTAGTCGCGAACCCAGATCGGGCTACGGCACGTCTTGCCGCGCTTCGAATCGAGCAGGTAGAACGCCTGCTGCGGGGGCTCGGGCGTCGCCTTGATGCTCATCGAGTATGCGTCGAACCCAATCACGCTGCCGTTCACGGCGACGCGGCCGGTGTCGATGTACTGATGGAAGTGCCCGAAGTTATGATAGTGGCACCGCTTCGCGATATCCCACTGAGCGACTGCCTTGTTGAGTGGGATGGTAATTCCGCCGACGCCGCCCTGGTAGTTGACCTCGTCGCCATGGTGGAAATGCAGGTCGAAGTCGTAGACGGTCAGGTACTGATGCGCGCTCTCGTCCGCGAGGAAGCGCACGCGCGGGTTGCCCTCGAAGTGCGAGGCGAGCCACTGGTACAGGAGCCACTCGTACGAATGGACAGCGCCCTTCGCGCGGAACGGCTTGCCTGTGTTGCGCCCGTGGTTGCCGTACGAGCAGACGACGGTGACGGTCTCGGTGTTCGGGTCGTCGAGCAACGAGTCGATGCCGGCGACGATGCGGGAGCGGAGCCAGAGCAACGTCGCGATGGGCGCGCTCGCGGTGGTCTCCTTGTTCTCCTCATGGATGTGGCCGGTCATCAGGTCGCCACCGAGCCAGAGCACGACGTCGCGAATCGCGAAGGCGTTGCGGTGGAAGTCGATAAGCCAGCGGTAGCCACTGAAGAACCTCTGCAGGCTCTTCTCCGCGATGGTCGGATTGTACTCGTTGCCCGTGGGCGTCTCGCCCTTGCGAACGACCTGCTCACAGTGGAAGTCCGAGAGGAGCGCGACAGCGGCGGCCTCACGGGTGCCGTTGCTCGTGCGCTCACGGCGGCGCACCGGCTCCAGCGGCTTCGACGTCAGGGCCGTCATGGTGCTGACAACGGAGCGGAGCGAATAGAGGTCCTTCTCCATCGTGGAGACGCGGACCTTCTCGGCGCGGGCGGCCTGCTGCGTCTCGTATCTCTTGAGCACGTCGGCCGCCTGGCCGTCCGTGTCGTCCGTCTTCGAGGCCTTGCCTCCGCGCCCGTCGAGGCGGTTCAGCAATCCTTTGATCGACGCCTCGGAGACATCGAAGTGGGCGGCAGCGCGCTCGACGCCACGAGCCTGGATCTCAGAGCTCCGCACGAAACTGAGCACTCTGCGGATATCGTTGTCGTCCCAATATCTCATGATGCCTCAACGAAAAGGTCTGCAACCTGATTCAGAAATTGGTGGAGGGCCGGGGTCAGCGCACCGACGATGCGTTCGTCGATGGCCTCGTCTTGCCCGTAGGCGTCGGCGGCTTGGCTGACGAAGAGGCACGCGTGCAGCACCTCGTGAAGGAACGTGGAGACGCGTGCGGGGCCTTTGAGGTCCGACGAGATGTAGATGCAGGACGTGTTGTAATCACACGTCCCAATCTTCCGCTCGCCGTCGACGCGCAGATGCTCCGAGATGGGAGAGACGATGAACGCACGCCACGTCTCTCCCCCGAGCTTGAAGCGGCGCCAGACGCGCGGGCGCATTAGCGGACCCTGTAGTAGGAGTTCCAGAAGTCCTTGTTCTGCGACTGCGCCGCCTGCAGCTGCCCAGCCATCGGAGGCGGATCACCCACGTAGTGGACGGGCTTGGGCGTTTCCGTATCCGCGATCGTGTAGTGCTTTGGGGCCTTGTCCGAGTACTTCTTGCGGAGCCCCTCCATCAGGCTCTCCTGCTCGGCGTAGACCGTGCGAATGTCGACGCTGGGCGGGCGGTCGTCGACGAGCTTCCCGGCAGCCTCGGCATCCATCAGGATGGACATGCAGGCCATGATGTTCGCGCGGTGGTCTGTGCCGTCGACCGGGTCGTACTGCTCCCCGCTCAAGTAGGCGTCGAGGTGCCGCTGCGCGGCGGAAAGGTAGACCGACGAGCGAACACCCGCGACGCGCCAATTCCAGGCGCCGTACTTCAGCAGGCCGGCGAACTGCGCCACTGCCCACTTCGCCTTCGCGATGGGGCTGAGGAGCCAGAGGGGAATCTTGGTATCCGAGACGGCGTCCTTCGGATTCGAGGGCTTGGTGCTCATACGAAAAGAGCCTCCTCGTGCTCCACCTCGCAGGTCGTCCAATTCGCTGTCCGATACAGGCACTCATACTCGGCGACGTCGCGTCCCTCGATGGAGCGGAACACGACTTTCTGACCTCGCTCCACCGCCTCCGCAATGCCTGCCATCATGCCCGACGACAGCCCCCGGTCGATGTAGACTGCACGCTGGGCGCCCTTCTCGCCCCAGGCGAAGCCGGCCTCCATGCCCTGCTTGCGCTGCTCAGGGACCGTGTCGTCGAGCAAGCCGTCTTGCGTGAAGAAGAGATGGCTCGCGTACGGGGCCTCGCCTCGGCGGAGGCAGTCGAGCACGCACTTCTTTGCGTACTCGATGTTCTTCTTGATATCGCCAGCGTACGGACTTTCGATAACGGTGAGCTTCATTCCAATTCTCCTCGCATCTGTTCGAGGGCTTCCGCCTCGATCTGCCGCGCCAGCTCGCGGCTAATTCCGAGTTTCTTTCCAACCTTCGCGTGAGAAAGGCCGTTGACGTATCGCAGTCGGATTACCTGCCTTGAGCGTTCGTCGAGCTTCGCGACGAGCGCCGGGAGCTGTTCGAGTGCCAGGCAGTCGGGGGGCTCTTCGAATTCCGCGCCGAGCACTTCGTGCAGCGGGAGCTCTCGCTCCATGCGCGCCCCGTTCTTATTCTCGCGCGACGCATCCTCGGCCGACACACCGACTGTTCCATCGAGAGAGACCAGCGTGACGGGCCCTGTGCCCTTGCCGCTCCGCCCGCCTCGGTACGAGCCACCCGACCTCTTCTGCTCGCGGATCACACGGAGCATCGCGAAGCGGACCGGCTGTCGAACCCACCGAAGGAGGCCTGCACCGCCGTCCTCCCTCCACGACTTGAATGCTTCGGCGACCGCGATGAACCCTTCCTGAACGAGGTCGTCTTCCTGCACTCCGCTCGACGCTGCGAGTCGCTTGGCCTCGCCAAGGACGAAAGGCGTCAGCTGCACTACAGCCTCGGCCTCCGTCGAGGGCACCGGCTTCACGATGCCCGCTGGATGAACTCCTCGACCTGCTTCTGCATCGTCTGCGCCTTCGAGTGACCGATGCCGTTCGCGCTCGCGATGCGGCGGTAGTCGAGCCCCTGCAGCTCGTGTGCGACGTAGACGTTCGCCGCGAGCGTGCCGAGGGCTTTGGTGATCTGCTTGAGGCGGAGGTGCAACTCAGCCCAGGCTTCCTGCCCACCGCGATACGCGCCTTCGATCGAGTCGAACTCCGCGACCGTGTCGATGTGGCTGGTGCGGGCGCACTCCTTCATCACGACGCGCTTCATCGCGAAGCGCACGAACTTGTATGCATACGCACGGAACGTGTCCGACCGTTTCTCGGTCGGCATCGCCCGCCACTTGTCCGCCGCCTTCGCCAGGCGAATCAGCCCTTCCTGCACGAAGTCGTCGTAAGACGACGGGCGACGCATGCCCCGCGCGATCTGCTCGACCAATGGCAGATACATCTTGAGGACTACGTCGTTCGAATTCGGGAAGTCCGATCCCGCCGTATGGGTCGGATGGACAAAAGAAACCTGCTCGGCGCGACGGGCGCCGTTGGCGATCGAATTCATGATGACTACACTCCGAGTCGGGCCGGTTTTGTCCGCGCCCTAGAAACTTTTCTATGCAGCCCAGGCGACCAGACGGCCGCGCGCGTCGAACGTCGGCTCGGCGTTCTTCGACATGCGCTTCATGAGCAACGGCTCCATCTTCGAGAGCTTGATGGGGACGTCGGGCAAGTAGGTATTCGCCGCTTCAACCATGATGCGTGCGTTCTCGTGCGCGACGTCATGGGCGCGCTCGTCGTCGCGACATTCGCCGATCAGCTGGTCATGAATGAACGCGACGGTGCGTGCGTTGTACAATGGCGACGTCGGGTCGGTGTATTGCGCCTTCGCCACCAGCCACATCGCGAGTTTGCCGATGTCCGAGGCGAGGCCCTGGAATCTGAAGTTGCACGCGCTGCAGAAGCTGGCGCCGCCGCGGAAGCGCTCAGTGAAGAGCGATTCGAGCGAGGCCTTCCCCGACTCGCCGCAGAGACCATTGATGTACTCGAAGTACAACCTGATCTCCGGCCACGTCTCGAGCCACTGCTCCTTTAGTTCCTTGGCGCGCTCGATGGTGAGCCCGAGCGATTCCCACTCGGCTTTGGCCGCCGCCTTGTCGGGATTCGAGAAGACTGCCTTCTTCGTCGCAGTGACGAACTTGGCGATGCCCATGCCGCCGGGGAAACCGAAGTTGGCTGCCTTGCTCAGCTGACGTGCCTGCTTGACGTCGGGGCGCTTCTTGTTGGCCGCCGCTTCTTTGTACGTGATGCCAAGCATCGACGCCGCCATCCAAAGGTGCGGGTCCATCCCGGCGTTCAGCGCATCGGCGAGCTTGCTGAATCCGAAGAGCGAGACGCACACCTGCGCGAGCGTGTAGAGCTCGATGGAGGGGAAGTCGGCGTCGTAGAAGACGTGGTTGGGGCGAGGGATGTACAGCTCTCGGAGCCCGGGGCGCCGCCGGATGTTCTGGATGTTCGGCTTCGACGATGTCGTTCGACCAGTCTCCGCCAGCCCGTACTTCGTGTGGATGGGGTACAGGACGCCGGAGGCGATCTGCGCCACGTCCGTGTTCAGGACTTTGCCGAGTGTCGTGTACTCGGCGTAGGCGATCAGCAGATCGTCTTCCGACGCGTGGCACGCGTCCTCGTCGAGCTGGACGTGGTCCTCACACGCCTCGTCACCACAAGGGAGCAGCGTGCCGTCGAGGAGCTTGCACTTGCCGTCCGGGTTCGAGTGCCCTTCCGTGCGGCGGAGCGTGATGCCCTCGCGCGCGCAGACCTCGATCATGCGCTTCTTCGCGGCCTTCGTGTCCTTGCTGCCGTCGGGGCGGACCAGGCCGGCCTCGATCAACTCGAGCTGCACCTCTTCGTACAGTTCCGCCGTCTCGCGGCGGAAGATCTCGATGCCGGCCTCGTCGGTCTTGAGACCCCACGCCGAGGAGAGGTGCAGCGCAAAGTAGGCTCTCGCCTGACGGAATTGGTCCTTCAGGTAGCTCTCGTGCGTCTCCTGCTTGAGGTAGACGGCGAGCGTCGCCTTGGCGTCTTCGAGCGGGTACGTCGTGCACCGCGCTGGGTCGCCGTCGATCATCGAGCGGAGGCCGTCGATCTTCTTCTTGACCGCTGCCGGCACCTTCGAGGCTGGGACGTGCGCCCACTTCCTCGTCAGCTCCAAGAGCGTGACGCGGGCCTCAGCTTGCACCTCGCGAGCGCGGTCGGGCCACGCTGAGAGTGGCAGTCCGACGAAGCGCCCGTAGGAGAGGCGCCACTCGTCCTTCGAGAGGATGATGCCCGCGCAGCGTTTGGCGAGCGATTCGAGGTCGTACAGGTGCTTGATGAACAAGCCGCCCGAGACGAAGCGGCCCATGTAGCAACCGCTCGCGATGTCGAGGAGCTTCTGCCGAATCTGGACGTCGGTGACCCTGTCCTCCTCGTAAGCCTGGAAAATCAGGCAGCGCAGCTCCGGCCACGCCTCGGCGGCCACCGCCATGTCGTAGGCGATGTTGGCGCCGATGAAGAGGATGGACGGGTCCTCCAGCCAGGCGGCGAAGCGCGCGCGCATCTCGTCGCCGACGCAGATGCTCGGGGCGGCATCGCCCTCGAACTGCCACGTCAGGCAGACGGGCGCGGGTGCAAGCCGCGCCTTGTCGATGAGCTCCGTCTCGAAATCTACCGCGAGCTTGCGGAGCTTTAGCCCAGCCGTCGCAAAATTTACGTGTGCGCGCGCGGAGGCCGAGTTATGGTCCACGTGTCGCTCCCTTCCGTCGAACAGTTGAGGGTGACAAACGGGGCCACGCGGAGTGTGAGTCCACGTAGTCTCAATGAACCGGCAGGGAGTGTGAGTCCCTGCCGGTTCGTCTATTTCGGCCCATCAGGCGGTGTGAGACGCCTGATGGGTCAGTCAATCGCTCTTCGTGCCGTCCGTGAGTACTGCTACTCGACGGACAGTCGCACCAAGATGCTCCTTACATAACCTGAGCGATCGCAGATGGACAGCAGATCGCTGGTCCCTCGGGGTACCACGGCAGGCACGTAGTCCCTTTGCGACCCTATGTCGCGTCTGGAAAGACCGTGATGCTCAGGCCACGGCTTCGCCGGCCGACGCTGGCGACCAGCTGTGCACCGTGAAGGTGCCCCCCTGTGTCTGTCCCGGCTTCGGGCGCGTGGCCTTCAGGTTGGTCTCGAGCTGCACCTGCTCCCCGATGAGGATCGTGGCGTCGAGATCGTTCTTCTTGGCGTAGGCCGGGTCGACGGCCGCCATCACGAGCCGCGTCGCTTCGTTGTGTAGCTCGGGGTTCAGGTCGGGATCTGCGACGTCCTTCGGGTGATGTCCGGTGACCGCGAAGATCAAATTCTTGATGTCCCCAAAGCTGTACTTTGCACGTTCTCCAAGAAGCGGCGCCGACCACGAACGGGTCGAGCCGGCGGGGTCGAGCGGCGATGTCGACTCGTCCACGCTGAATTCGCAAATGAAGAATCGGCCCTTGTGCCCTTCGTGGACGAAGATGCGCTGAATCGTGACGAGGAACTTTCCTTCGCCTTTGACGTACTGGCCGCCGGCTTGCGACTTCGCTTTCGCCATATCGTCGAAATAGGACGCTGCACCCATATGATTGCTCCGTGTGAGAGAGTCGTTGTGTCAATTCAATTCGAATGACGAACGGTGTGGCGTTCGTCGGTCGGTACACTCAGTTCAAGAGAAGTTCTGTCCGCTACTTCTTCGCGTTCACTGCAAGCGCGGCGATGTTCTTGCCAAACCACGAGCCCGGCTTCTTCCAGATCAGCGGATTGATGCCTACGAGCACGTGATCGTTGAGCCACTCCTGGAATATCGCCCGATCGTGGTCCGTCCAATCCTCCGGCATTTCGACCGTGAGCGTGACGATGTTCATCATTCGCAGTTTCCCCATTCAGGTCCGGGCCATTCCTCCATCTCGTCCACGTCGAACCACTCGTCCGTGTTCGCGATGAGGAGCTTGTTCTGACTGCCGACCGTGTCGCGAATCGCGAACGCGCCGGCGTTGGCTTTCGACCAGGCGCGTACATGCTCCCGGCATCCGACGAGCACATCGACCTCGACGTCCTTCGTCTGCCCCGGGCGATGCGTGCGCCCGAGGAGCTGCTGATTCACGTCCGCGCCTTCTTGGAAGCTCGTGATGAGATTCCGATGCCACTTCCTCTGCAGGTTGCGGCCCTCGCGGTTCGCATCGATCGAGACGATGACGCAGCTGTTCGGGTCGGCGTCGTCGATGAATTGGCCATCGGCCGCGAGGCCTTTGGCGCCGTAGTACTTCGCGCCGGTCAGCGCCGACAGGCGCTCCGCGAATGCGACGTGCTCCGTCCACACCAGCCCAGGCCCGCGAGCCATCCAGTCGGCGCAGACCTTGAGCGCGTTGTCGTCGACCCAGTACGGGACCGGGTTCGGCACGAAGGTGTCCTTCACCTTGCGCCAGCGTTCGAGCTTGTCCGTCGGCAGCTCGCCCGCGTCGCATGCCTGGGCGACGTGCAGCGGCGAGTCCCACGTGCGTGACGTCGAGAGGATGCTGCGCACGAACGCGTCCCACTGTCGGCGCGCTTCGCGCCATTCGTCCGGCGCGGGCGGTGTCCACCGTTGGTAGAAGCCGAGCGCCATCTGCTTCGAATGCGCCCAGACCTCGGCGGCCTCCCATAGCTCCTCGCCGTTGGGAGTGACCTTGTCGTTGCGCAGTACATCGAAGTGCTCGCGCATCTCCTCGCTGACTTCGTAGACGATGGGTCGAATCGTGAGTCCGACGCCGACGTCTGTGCCCGAGAGTGCCGAGGCAACAACGCCCGGCGTCTCGCGGAGACGTCGTTGGAATCCTCGCCGAGCGGCGACGAGTTCACCGCGTGACTCGACATCGCGGGGGTCGGCGAGCTCGAGCAGCGCGCCCGGCTCGACTCTCATGAATTCGTTTTCGATGTTCGTGTCTAGGCACATCGACCACATCAGGCATTCGCTATCCTCGAGAGGTACCGGCGCGCCGTCTTTCAACGCCCACCGGAGGACGTGCGCGAAGTCGAGGAGCGACTTGCGCATGATCGTGCCGGTCATCGCGACGACCTTGGTCTCCGGGTGCGCGTCCATGTACCGCTCGATGCGTCTGGTCACGGCGGCGTCCCTGTTCTTCGTCTTCTGGCTCTCGTCGAAGATGATGACGTCGGGGTTGTACAGCTCCAGGTCACGTGCACTCTGCACGAGACCGAGCATCTGGTAGCTCATCATCCGAATGTGATTCGGCACGAGCCAGTGCTCCGACAGCTCGCGGAACTCGCGCGCCGTCTTCTGAATGAGATTCGCCGGCAGGAGGAGCAGCGGGCGCTGCGCGTCGAGGACGTACGCAGCGAGCGCGGAGATCAGCGTCTTGCCCTCGCCGACGTCGAGCGGGAGGAACCCGCCGCCACACACGCCGATGTCGTGGAGGGCGAGCGCCTGCAATGCGCGCAACCTCATCGTGCCCCAAGGCGTCTTGAGCAGCTCGGTCAGCTGCTCCACCAGACCTTCGGGTGCAACAGGCTGCCGCCTCGGGAGCGCGATGATGCGCTCCAGGCAATCGGTCTTTTCGATTTCCATGTATCCTACAAACGGACGATTCCGAATCTGGAGAACACCTGCCCGAAGGCCGTCAGGCGTGCCTCCCCCTCTTTATTGTCGGGAGGCAGATACCCGATGACCGTGGCGTGCGGCGGAGCGGTGCCGGGGACGAACGTGCCGTCGTCCTGTTGCTGCAGGTACTGAATGCGCTTTCGCGGGATACAGAACGGCACGGATACAACCGGGAACTGCGCGTCCTGCGTCGTGGCAAGGCACTCGACACTGAAGCCGAAGAACACGGCTTGCTCGACGCGCCCGGCAATCCACTCGTCAACGAGCTTGTCCCACCACATCGCGGCTACGGAGCGAACGCGTCTGCCTTCGCGAATCGCGCCGCCGGGCGGGTTGAGGAGCACGCGGCCGTGCCACGGCTTGTCGAGCCCGTTGGTCTCTTTCGTGAAGTAGCGAGGTGCCTTCACGTGCGCGGCGTTTATTGCGCCTGTGGTAGCTGGGTCGAGGTCGATGCCTCCCATCACGGCGCGGGCGGCTTCGATGAGGTCGACCGGGGTGTAGTGCTCGTTTGACTCGCTGGAGTGCTGAGCTTTCTGCGGGTCCATATTCGCTAATCCCGCGACAGCGCGTGAAGCGCGTCACCCGCGATGTAGGCGGCGAAGCAGTAACAGACATTGCCTAGCTCGGTGCTCCAGCCGCCAGCCTCGTGCCCGTAATAGAACCACCAGGCGACGCCGAGTGTGTAGAGTGCAGTCATCATGATGCGTCTCCAGTTTCGTTGTTTGGGCCGGGGAGACCACGCGATGTGAGGAATAGGGCGTGCGGGGTAGAGCGGCTTCAGCACGGCACCTGCTACGACCGTGGTCTGCTTCGGCGTGCGCTTACGCTTGCGCGGCGAGCCGCTCTTCTTTTGATACGGCTTGCTCATGTCGCCTCCGGGCACTCGGGATCGTGTTTGCCATTCACCACCGTGCATTCCACGCAGTGGGCGACGCGCGCGAGCGGCGTCTGCGCGAGGCCGACGCACAGGTTGCAGATGAACGCGTGCTTGCCTCGAATGAGGACTTTCACCTGCTTGCGCGTCTTCTTGCAGAAGGAGCAGCACTCCGGCACAGCGGCTACTTCGGTATCGCTCATCAGAATCCCAGTCCCTTCGCCTGCTCCAAGGCTTTCGCCCATCGACAGCCCGGCTTGTGGGCGCCGCCGTCCAGACCTGGGGAGTGGCCCCAGTCGTTGCACGCCTCGTGTTCGTGCTCCCGAAGGAGCCCGACGCACTCCCGGAGGAGTGCGACGAGTTCTTTCGTGCCCATCAGCCCCAGCGCCACGGCGGTGGAGGCGGGTCGGGCGGCCAGTAGATGATCATGAGCGCGAAGACGAACGTTAGGGCGAGCACGTCACCAGCCGTCACGGCGGACCTCGACAACGCCGGGGCGCGGGAGGGAGCCGAATCGGCGCGGGTCCTTCTTGAACCGGTCGCCCCAATCGGGGATAGCCTCACGCGAGCGCTGCACGGTGAGGTGCAGGGTCGTGCGCGTGATGACGAGATCGACACGGGAGCGACCACGGGAAAGGTTCTTTTCCGCGAGCTGGATCTCGCGCTCGGCGTAGCTGGCCGGCAGCGTGACCGGGCCGGCGAGCTCGCACATCTCGTTGCCGTCGCGGTCGAGGCTGACCGCGTAGCGGCCGAGGGTCTTGCCAGTGGAGATCATCAGCCGACCGCCTTGAGGCGTGCGATGAGGTTGTCGACGATGGCGTCTGCGAGGTCGCGAACGTTGACGATGGTGCGGCCGGCGTCGTACGCGTCCGGCGGGTCGAGGGGCAGCGAGAGCTGGCGCGGGTCCGTGGCGGCAGCCGGCGCGGCGGGCTCGGTCTCGGCCGCCTTCTGCGCGGCGCGCGCCTTGGCCGTGATGCGCTTCTTCGGCGCGGTCGCGGCCTCACCGACCGGTGGCGGCTCAGGGAGCGCCTCGGGGGGCGGGGGTGGCAGGCGCGACTCGGGCGGGTTGATGCCGAGGGTGCCGGCCGGCGGCATGGGCTGCGTGAGGAACGACGCGCGCGGGTTCGCCGCGACATGCTCTTCGAGGGACGGTTGCGCGGCGGGCGTGGGCGCAGGTGCAGGCGCGGCCGCGGCGGCGAGACCGGCCTTCTTTGCCTTGAGGTTGGCGAGGAGCGAGCTGGTGCTGGACATGGATTGGACGTCTGCTTTCTTCTTGAGTTGAATGAGTGGGTCGGACTTGGCTGCGAGCGCTTCGAGCCCGGCAACGTGCTCGCTCGGCGAGAGGTTGCAGCGGTCGCGGAATGGGCACCCGCCGAAGTCGGCGCATGCTTCCGGGCTCGGCGGCAGTGCGAGCGGGTCGGTGATGTTCTTGCGGGCGTCGAACATCTCGATGGCGGTGGCCTCGATTTGCTGGAACTGCCCGACGACGTGCTCCGCCGTCACTCGGACGTGCACGCGTTTGGACTTCCGAGCGCCGCGAGTGCGCGCGTACATCCAGTCGAGGTCGATGATGGGCGAACGCGTTTGGAAGATCGCGTCGGCCGCGTAGACCATGGCCTGCTCGTCCTCCAAGATGGTCTCTTCGGTGAGAGCCCACTTGAAGTCACTCGTCGTCTTGAAGTCGCCGACGTACGGCGCACCGCCCGCGAGTCCTGGCGACCACTTGCTATCGGGCAGAACGAGGTCTTTGTATCCCTGGAATCCGAATTCTCCCTTCGCTGCAGGGCTCGGCAGGATGAAGTGCTTTTGCACTTCGAGCGGCGTTCCCTCCGTCGCGGGGCGCGGAAGGAATTCGAGCAGGCTGTTCGCAATCTCCCCGCTAATGCGCGTGAAGTCGAACGGTCGCCCGTCTCTGAGGTAGGGCTGCAGCTGGTTGTCGTCGACGTCGGTGCCGAGTTCAGCGGCAGGCGAGGACGGCGTGCGAATCTTCGTGATGTACTGCCAGCCCCACCGTCGCGCGCACCTGCGGTACGTCTTGATTTGCGACGGTGAGACGAGCGGTATCGCGGACTCAACCCGCGGTCGCGCGGTCACCCAGCCCGGCGGGTGTTCTCCTCGGCCAGGGAAACGGAGAGCGCCACGTCGCAGGCGCCGCGAATGATCTTGAGCAAGTCGTCTTGCGCCTCGACTACGTCTTCGAGCGCCGACACCTCTTCGATTGCATCATTGCACGCGTCGACTTCTTCGTTGTGGAGGTAGAGCACCGTGCGGAGGATGAGCGTGATGTTCTTGTCGAACGCCTTGGCGACCTCGCGGACGCAGTCGTCGACTTGGTAGGGCAGCGGCACTCGCGGATGGCAGAGATGCCCGACCGTAATGAGCAGCAGCTCCATTAGGTCGGCGCCAGCTTCCGAGGCGGTCCTGGCGGCGCTGCTTAGAGCTTCGTCGCAGCGCGCGCAGAGATCGTCGGCGCGCGCGCCGGGCTCGGCATCGCGGACCATGCAGATGTGGCACTTGCCGTCAGGGACCTTTGAGCGCTTCGGCGTTGCGTTCGTCATGCCCCCTACACTCACTGGGGCACGGGTTTTGTCCGGGCCGTGGTCGCTTTCGTTACGGAGGCGCGGCTCAACTTTCTTTCAGGCCGCGCGGACAAGACCCCCTCTGAACTGAGTATTGTGGGCATGGCAAACCCTCCCGTCTCGACGCTGATCTTCGAGCACGCCCAGGTCGGCGGATGGCCGAAGCACCAGGACGCGCGCGGCAACCTCTTCCCGATCGCGCGCACGCTCACCGAGGACTACGACACCGACGCGCACTTCGTTTCGTACTCGGCCGACATCGTGCACCGTCACACGCACGCGTCGATCACCGAGCACGCCGACGAGGCGAACATCCAGATGCAGCTCGCGGTGTTCGACGTCGACGGGCCGGGCCACGTGGGGACGGACGAGTGGTTCGAGGCGGAGATGGAGAAGGCCAACGACCTGATCCTCGACGGCGCCTTCATCTACCGCACACGCGGCGGTTACCGCATCGTGGGCCGGCTGCCGCGCCCCTTCTACATCCTCGACGCTGATGAGGCGGCGTCGTGGTCGGAGCTGTACCTTGCATGGTGCAACTACCTGCAGCGCGTCTACGGCATCGTCGCCGACCGCAAATGCAAGGACTGGCAGCACCTGTTCCGCGCGCCGCGTGCGATGCGCGATGGCGTCGTCCTTGATCTCCCGACCACCGAGAACGCGGACGACATCGGCCTCTGGCAGCCAGCGCTCACCGGCGCGGACTGGCAGGCAGAGCAGATTCGCAAAGTCGAGCAGGCCCTCACGGCCCCTCGAGAGGAGACCATTCCCGTGAGCGGCACGCGCCTCGAGCGCGCCGCAGCGATCTTGGCGAACGCGTGGCCTGCGAAGGGAGAGGGACGCGACGGCACGCAGCTCGCGCTCGCCGGAGTGCTCTGGCACCTGGGGTGGGACCAGGACGCCGCCGTCGACTTCGTGTGCGACGTGTGCCGGCTCGTGGGCGACGAGGACCGCCCAAAGCGCACGCGGACGGTACAGAAGACCTGGCTGAAGGCTGAGAGCGGAGGCCTGGTCGGAAGCTGGGCGAACCTTGCATCCTGCGTCGGACACGAGGCCGTCGACGCGGCGCGCGCGCTCTTGACCGGCTTCGACGAGAAGGGCTTCGCACAGTTCCAGGCGCTGCTCAACGCGCCAAAGGAGCCTCCCCCGACGAGCATTCTCGATCAGATGCTGGCGGAGAAGCGCGCCGAAGAGGCCGCCGACTCGTCTGACGACCGTGTCCTCGACAAGTTAGGCATCCGGTGGGGAGGATGGAACAAGCCCATCCCTCCGCCGAGCTACCTCCTCGAAGGCTTGATTCCGGAGGGCAAGGTCGTGGCCTTCTTCGCAGAGGGCGGCTCCGTGAAGACTTGGTCAGCGTTGTCCCTCGCCATCTCGGTGGCAACCGGGAAGCCATGGCTGGAGATGTACCCGGTGAAGCAGGGCAGGGCGATCTACCTCGACTACGAGGACGGCATGCAAGAGACCCAGCGCCGTGTGAACCACCTGGAGATCGTGACCGCGATGTCCGGGATGATGGAGGGCCAGGACATTCCTGACCTCGGCTACCGCTACGGCGGGCAGCGGCTCGACAATGTGGAGTTCTGGGCGGAGCTCACCGAGCACGTGAAGGAGCAAGGCATCACCCTCCTGGTGTTCGATTCGGTCTCTGCGGCGATGCCTGGAGGGCTGGACGAGAACGCGTCGCAGTTCTCAGAGGGCATCAAGCACGCAGGCACGTTCACCGAACTGACCGGCTGCACGGTGGTCTTCATCCACCACGCAAACAAGGGCGGGGGCATGCGCGGTCACTCGAGCATGCGCGACCAGTGCGACATCGTCTTCCGGTTTGAGCCCGTGAGCGAATCGGAGAACGGGGTCAAGCGCATGCGGATGGTCTGTGACAAGCCCGGTCCCCAGAAGAAGCCCGCGCCCGTGAATGTGGAGCTGACGAAGGACGCGCGCCTCGTGGCGTTCTCGGAGGACGAGGCGAAGCCGGCGCGGGACCCGCTCAAGGAAGGGGACACGAAGCAGGCGATTCGTCTCGTGCTGGCGACGGGCCCGATGGCCAACGTCACCGCCATCCGCGAGGCCGTGGGCCGGAACCGCAAATTGGTCAACGACACGCTTATGGAGATGTCGGAGGACGGGGAGATCGTGAAGCTGGGCAAGACCGGCGGCTACGCGCTCAACGGCGAGGAGCATCAGACGCAGCGCGTGCTCGATGTGCTTGCGTCGGACTTGGTGTTCGTGACGGCGAGTGAGCTCGCGCGTCAGGCGTACGTGGACACCACGTTCGTCGAACGGCTGAGGCTGCGGGGGGTTGTTTGCCAGAGCGGAGAGGGTCGATGGATGGGGGTCAAGAAGGCCCTCTGAGAGGGCGCTCGGGCCAGTTCCGGAGCAGTTCCCGGAACTGGTCCGGAACTGCCCTGGGAACTGCAGTTCCGGAGCAGTTCCGGCGGAACTGCGATGAGAAATCGCCCTATTTTATAGGGGTTTCATCAGTTCCGGTTCCGGAACTAGTACCCGACCGACCCAGGTAGTTCCGCCCGATATCCGGGGCAGTGAAACGCCCCGGATAGAGGGCGGGTACCGGGCCGGGTTTTCAGAGACAGGTTGAAGGCACGAAGACAAGGACAGAGCTGAACCATGGCGCTCCTCTCCATCGACCCAGGCAACAACGCAGGGTGGGCGACGTTCGACGCGACCACCGGCGACCTACAGGCGTGCGGCAAGGGCGCCCCACCGCCGGACATCCTCGACGGCGTCACCGTCGCCGTCATCGAGCATCCGGTGATCTACCCCGGCGGCAAGACGAAGAACCCGAACGACATCGTCAAGCTCGCCGTGACCGCAGGCACGCAGGCCGGCATCCTGATGGCCCACGGGGTCGACGTGCGCTACGTCACCCCGCGGGAGTGGAAGGGGACGCTGGACAAGGACGCGTGCTGTCGGCGCGTCTGGAGTCGCCTCACCGCCGAGGAGCGGGCCCTCGCCGCGCGGTGGGAGCCTGAGGAGCGCGGCGAGGTGAAGGACTCGAAGACCCACACCCTCGACGCCATCGGCATCGGGCTCAACGCGGTCGGGCGGTTCAAGGTGCCCGAGAGATTTGGGAGCGGCTGCGGTTGGCGACGTCGGATGCGCTGACTAGTGTGTACGTGGGAACCAACTCGTCATCGACCGACTCGCCCCCGACCAAGGCCCAGCGGAGGCTCCGCCAGATCGCCGCGGAGTTTTCGCGGCAGGTTGCCGAGGCGGTGGTCTTGGCCCACGAGATCTCATTGCAGGCGGAGTGCGCGAGCGACGAAGAGGCGACAGCGCTGCTCGAAGGGCTCGAAGCGGAGGGCATCATTGATGACAGTGGGATTGTGGCAGTTGTGGCGGATGTGACTAATTGATAATTCGCCATTACGAGAGACGGAAAGCCATAAAGCAATAGCGGCGCTGGGATGGTCCCGGCGCCGCTATTGATAATTCGTGTTAGCGGTGGTGGCGGAGTCGACGTTAGCCGCCCTTGTTGTACGGCCCGCGCTTTGGAACGCCCCCTTCATGGTGTCCATCGCGAATCCACGCGTTGATGCGCTGGCGCAGGGCATCGTTCGCCTGCGCTTCGCCGCGTTCGATCATCGCGATCATCGACTGCTCGGTGCCTAGCGCTTTCGCGAGCGCTGCCTCCGTCGTCCGACGTCGCAGGCGTGCAGTTCGTAGCCAGTGGCCGACCCCGTTTTTGGGTGTCGTCTTTTCGTGTTTCGGCGTCCGGCCGTCGGATGAATTGCCCATAAGGAGAATAGTGGCTTAGAAAGAAAATGCGATTAGCCGCTTGACGGTCGGGGTACCCGGGATTAGGGTTTGAATTGTTCGACGGATTCAAAAGCGCGAAAGCGCACTAACGAGAAAGGCTCACACCCTATGTCTCTCGTACTCACGGTCAACGGTTCGGTTGTTGCGGCGGAGTCGGCCGCTCGGGTTTGCGCGCGCCTCCCTGTTGGGATGCCTAAGGGGGGCGGCAAAGGCCCCGCGGCGATGACTGCGGAGCTAAGCGCGCTGCAGTACGCGCTTACGCATCGGGACTACTCAAGGCAGGGCGATCTTCGTCACGAATTCGCGAGCGCGCTTGTCGCGTCGCAGGGCCATCACTTCGCGCACTCGTTCGGCACGCCGCGCAGCTCGGGCCGTTGCGTGTGGGAGATCGGCGGCTTCGTCGAAGAGTTCGAGATCGTCGAGGTGGCGGCATGAACACCAACGGCAAAACCTTGGACGAGCTCCGTGCCATGGTCGCGCGTGGTCTCGTGACGCCGGAGCAGTTCGAGGCGCGTGCGGCGCGCGACGCGACGGCTAGGGAGTTGGCGCGACGCGCGTTCGGGGGTGGACAGTGAAGGGCGATCGGCTGTTCACCCTGAGGTATGCCCTCTGGGACGGAACGCGGCTCACGATTCACGCAATCCACACAGGACGCTACGACGATAGAGGCACTAGCCGGATCACGATTGAGGCGGTGCACACGAGCGGGCGCTCGAGTGATGCGAAGTTCCGTAGGGTGGTCTGGCACGAGGGTCAGACCTGGTGTCACCCGTCCCCGGTCGACACTGATGACGGTGACCGCACGCGCGAACTTGTCACGTCGCTTGTAGCCATCAAGCCCGGCGATACGGACTCGGAATACTTCGACGGATACACGCCGGAGCAACTGGACTTTGCAACCACGTACGGTGAAGAGCTCACGATGCAATCGTGGGAAAGGTACGGCGAGCCATGAAGGGGCGAGCGCGCATCATGTTGGCCATGGCTCGCGACGCCTCGGGGGACGAAGTTCACGCGGCGTTGCCTGAGGACAAGCGCGCCGTGGCGGAACTCGAGTCGCAAGGTCTGGTGACCGTCCGGCGAACGACGGAGCGGTGTGGCGGGTACATCGAATGGTGGTATCAGCTCGCTAACGTCTGACTTCGAGTGCCGCCAGCATGCCCCGCAATTCGACGGGCGGGGCATGCGGCGTCGTTCGAATGTCTCGACCGCGCAAAGAAAGGTGCTCACACCACCATGCGTCAAGCCATCACCACCAAGTTTTTCGGTCCGACCAATTCCCGAGGCGCGCGCGTCAAGGCCACCGCGCAAGCGGGTAGCGTCACGATCGAATGGGATTACGCGATCGACAGTGACGAGAACCACACGCGCGCCGCGATTGCGCTCTGCACCAAGTACGGTTGGCGCGGGCAACTGCACGGCGGCGGAATGCCGGACGGGCGTGGGAATGCCTACGTGTTCGAAGGCACGGAGCCGGACGCGGAGGTCTGAATGCGCGCCGCCGTCGATATGTGCACGCTGCAATCACCGGAGGGTGCAGCCATGTCCGAGCCTAAGCCGACCAATTGCCTTTGTCCGTTCTGCGGTGGCCCTAGCCGTCGGAAAGGTGCGCTCTGCAAGCGTGCAGACTGCGCAGAAGCATCGAAACGCGTTCCCGAAGCTCCAAGGGGATTCGCGGGGGTACCCGTCCTTCGCAAGTCGCGTCATGCGAGTCAAAAGGAGACCGATCGCGTTCGACAGCAAATCAAAGTGCGCATGCTCCCCGCCGCCGCCGACCGGTTACGCGCCTACGCGCAAGCGCAAGGGCTCACACTTTGCGATGTCGTCGAATCGTGGGCCTTGTCGCTCCCTGAAGCGTCACCACACTAGCTGTAAGGGTGCTGAAACCTTCGCTAGCGCACGCTAAACCACTGAAAAGACCTAGGAACGGGGCACGGCCGCAGGGCTTGTGCCCCGTTTGCGTCTCGACCGTCCGGATTGACGCGACGCGAGACCCGACGCCCCGCCCGCGCTAGCCGCTGGCGGGGCGTTCGCGTTGGAGCTCCGCGCCACTCTCGTGGCCGCGCCGGTCGCCCGCCTGCCGTCGTCGTTTGCGCTCGCTAGTATCCTCGTGGCCCGCCCCCGCAAACGCCCCACGCCCCGCCCGATTGTCGAAGCGCCGCCCGACACCGCGCCCAGCCCCGCGAAGCCCGCGCGCCGCCCGCCCGCAACGCCTGAAACGAAGGCCGAACGTCAGCGCCTGCATGAAACGCGTGTGGAGTACGTGGCCGATCTCATGCGGGCGCTCAAGTACCGCACGGGCGTCTCCAACAAAGCGTTGATGGTCGAGTGGGACCTACCAAAAAACGTGGTGGGTGAGATCGTTACCGAGGCAAGCCGCATCGTGCGCGCCGAGCTCACGGACCACGACCGTGTCATCAGCAAGATTACGGTCGCCCTCGACCGCGTCATCGATGACGCCATCGCGAGCGGCGATAACGCGTCGGTCGTGAAGGCCGCGCAGGTTTGGGCGCAGGTCTCGGGCGCAGGTGCCCCGCAACGTGTGGAGCTGCATCAAGATCTTGCGGCGCTGTCTCCCGAGCAACTTGCGGCGCGCAAGGCGGAATTGCTCGCGCGCCTCACGGCGAAGCCGGCTGATCCGCCGTTCGAGGTCATCGAGGTCAAGGCGCTGCCGCCTGGAGGCGAGGAATGAGCCGTATCCCATTCGCTATTCGCATGGGTCGCGCGACCGACCTGCCATTCGTGGTCGACAGCTGGTCGAAGCACTCCCATGTGCGAGGCGAGCGCTTGCGCGATGCGACGGCCCGTGTGCGCGCCATTCTCGCCGCGCCGACGACCGTGCTCCGCGTCGTGACGTTGCCCGATGACGATGACGCGATCTTGGGCTGGTCCGTCCTCACGTCCGACGCAAGCCCCAAGCTGCACTACGTCTACCTGCGTCGGGAGCTGCGCGGCCAGGGCATCGCCCGCGTGCTGCTCGCTGGCGTCGACAACCCACGAGGAAAGCCATGAGCAAACCCGCCAACAAGCCCGCCGCCACCGTCCAACCCGAAACCCTGGAGGCTCCCACGCCCTCAACCAAGATCCCCTATGGCACTGTCGAACTCGACTTCTCGCTCCGGCGCCTCGGAGGCACCCAAGGCCTCGCGTCCACGTCGACCTGTCAGTTCGCCGAGACCGCCGGCTACAGCGTGGAGCTCGACACGGTCACGGGCCTCGTGAGCATTCGCCACGAGCGGTCCAACGAAGAGCACCTCGTCCCGCGCGAGCGCGTGCTCTTCTTCAAGCCGAAGGCCGCAGGAGTCACCCCCGCGGCGAAGTGAGAGTCCCGAATAGGGACGACATCACGCGCATCGTGCAGATGATCGTCTCGCCGAACGTGCGCGACGGCTGGCGCGTCCAAGCGGAGGCGTACCACGCGGACTTCGACGGGTACACCGTCAGACTCATCGCGACGAACGCGAAGCACACGCGGAGGATCGCGCTGTTCGACGTCACACCCGGTGACATCGATCACTTCAGATTCGGCGCGGGCGACGCCGTCATCCAGATGCTGAACGACCGCACGAAGGCGTGCATGCGCACGCTCTTTCCCGCGCCGCTCCCGAAGTTTCGCATCGGCACGCGACCGTCCCCCCGCCGGCTCGCCAAGTGACGCCCGCCGAGGAAGCCACGCTGCTCGCGCAACTCGAGGCCCTCGAGGCCGAGGAGAAGCGCCGCGACCGCTACAGCGAGTGGTGCCCGCACAAGCCCACCGTCAAGCAGCAGGAGTTCCTCGACAGCACTGAGCTCGAAGTCCTCTTCGGCGGCGCGGCCGGCGGCGGCAAGTCTGACGCGCTGCTTATGGCGGCGCTCCAGTACGTCGACCAGCCTGGCTACGCCGCGCTCATCCTTCGCCGCACGTATGCTGACCTCGCGCTCCCCGGCGCCATCATGGCTCGCAGCCACGAATGGCTCCAGGGCACGCGCGCGAAGTGGTCCGAGAAGGAAAAGACGTGGACGTTCCCATCGGGCGCCACGCTCACCTTCGGCTTCCTCGACAACGCCCAGGACCGCTTCCGCTACCAGGGCTCGGAGCTCCAGTTCGTCGGCTTCGACGAGACGACGCAGTTCCCGGAGGCCTGGTACCGCTACCTGCTCTCGCGTCTGCGCCGCCCCAGGGGCTCGAAGATCCCGCTCCGCGCGCGCGGCGCGACGAACCCCGGCGGGCTCGGGCACGCGTGGGTGTTCAATCGCTTCGTCAAGTCGAAGAACCCGCAGTGTCGGTTCATCCCCTCGAAGCTCGCGGATAACCCGCACCTCGACGTCGAAGAGTACCGTCGCAGCCTCTCCCTCCTCGACGAGGCCACGCGCCGGCAGCTCGAAGAGGGCATCTGGATTCAGGACGCCTCCGGCCTCGTCTACGCGAAGGCCCGCCGGCTCCAGACCATGCCCGGCGGCGAGTGGGCATACCTGCTCGGCATCGACTTCGGTATCAAGGACGCGACGGCCTATGTCGTGCTCGGGTGGCGGAAGAACGACAGGGCCGTCTACATCGTCGAGTCGTTCAAAGAAGTAGGCACCACCGTCACACAGGCCGCCCAGCGTGTACTTGCCTATCAAAGGCAGTACTCGTTCAGCCAAGTCATCGGTGACCTGGGCGGCATGGGCAAAGCATTCGGCCAGGAATTCACGCGCCGGTATTCGATTCCCATCGAGCCCGCCCAGAAGCAAAACAAGCGTGGCTACATCGGATTACTCAACGGCGCGATCGAGCGCGGTGAGCTGGTCATCCTCGAGCCCACGAACGCCGCGCTCATCAAGGAGCTCGACGAGCTGCCGTGGTCTGACGATTCCCATCTGAAAGAGGCCGACGGCTTCGACAACCACCTCACCGACGCGCTCCTCTACGCGTGGCGCGCCACGACGGCGTTCAGCCAGACCGTTCCCGAGCCAGAGACTGAGGACCCGCTCGACGAGATTCGCAAACAGGTCGCCAAGGTTTGGAAACGACACGAAGAGGAAACGGCCCGCGCCGCTGCGAGAGCGCGATTCGACGACTACGATATTGGGGCACGGTTCGACCCGGAGGAGTATTGAGCCCGGAAGATCTCTGCAATTACGCGACCGTCATGCGGGAGCACGGCATCACGGAATTCTCCGGCGACGGCATCAGCATCAAGCTGGGTAAGGCGCCGGTCAAACCGCTCCCGCCCGTCGACCCCGACGCCCCCAAGCCCGCGCCGAAGAAGAGCGCCTATGACCAGCTGCTTTTCGCAGCGACTGAAGGACTGCCCCCGGATGATGAATGAGCAACTACGACGAGAGCGAATCGGGCAGCCGATTCAGCGACGTTCGCTGGTGGGCTGAGGACAACGAGGCCGAGCGCGCGCGCATTGTCTGCGACGTCGCCGCACGGATCTGGAAGGACCAGGAAGCGAGTCGTGAGGGCATGCTCCGCGCTGCCCGCATGTACGGCTCGCTCCCGCTCATGGGCCTGAGCCCAAAGCTGTATCGGCAGCGCACCGTCTCGCGCGGCCGGCGCATCGCTCTGAACGTCATCAAAGCCGTGGTGAACACGTACACGGCGATGGTCACCAAGGACAAGCCGAAGATCTCCTTCGTCACGTCCGGCGGCGACGACGCGCTCCAGCGTCGAGCGAAGAAGCTCGAGAAGTTCGTCGACGGCACGGCATACGACCAGAAGCTCCACACGCAGGCCTACCAGGTCGTGCGCGACAGCGCGCTCTTCGACTTCGGCGTGGTCAAGTTCTTCCTCGACACCACGACCCCGAAGCAGCCGCGTGTCGGCATCGAGCGCACGCTCCCGTGGGAGTGGCTGTTCGACGACCAGGAGGCCGCCGATGGCAAGCCGCCGAACGGGTACCACGCGAAGTTCGTGGACCGCCGCGCGTTCGCCTCCGCCGTCCGCGCCGGACACTTCGGCAAGCCTGACGCGCCGCTCGCCGCGCAGATTGAGTCGCTCGCGACCGCCTCCGGCTTCGACGACCTAGGCGAATCCTTCGAGCAGGCGAACCTCGTCGAGTGGTGCGTCGTGATCGAGGGCTGGCACCTCGCGAGCGGCGAGCATGCAGGTCGCCACGTCATCGCCGTCGTCGGCGTCGATACCCCGGTGCTCGATGAGGAGTACGACTGGCACCGTTTCCCGTGTGAGCTGCTCTACCGCGAGCGTCCGATTCAAGGCGTGCACGGCGAGAGCCTCGCCGACGAGCTGGCGCCCATCCAGGTCGAGATCTCTCGCCTGCTCCTGATGATCCAACGCGCCCAGATGTACGCCGTCGGGCATTGGCTGGTCGAGGAGAACAGCAGGGTCAACACGAACGCCATCGACGACGTCGTCGCGAGCATCATCCGCTACGCCGGCACCAAGCCCGAGTACCAGACCCCCAACACGGTCGCGTCGGACGTGTACGCGCACCTCGATCGGTTGTGGAACAAGGCATTCGAGCTCCCGGGCGTTTCGCAGATGACCGCGATGGGCCAGAAGCCCGCCGGCCTGAACAGCGGAAAGGCCATCGAGACCTACGCCGACGTGTCGAGCACACGATTCAAGCCGAATTACGCGGAGTACCAGGATTGGTACATGAGGGTCGCCGAGCAGATCCTCCACCACGCCGCGAAGATTGCTGAATCGCACCCGGACTTCACCGTCCGCGCGCCCGGCAAGATGATGGAGGCGGTGAAGTGGGCGGACGTTCATCTCCGCGAGGAGGAATACGTCCTCTCCATGTACCCGACGAACAAGCTCGCCGACGACCCGGCGGCACGTTTGGGCCAGGTGCAGGACATGATGAACGCGGGAATGGTCACTCCGGAGGACGGACGCCGTCTTTTGGATATGCCCGACATCGAATCGCTGAATTCGTACGCATCAGCCTCCTACGACAACACGATGGAAGCCGCGCGACGCATCATCGAGGAAGGCGAGTATTTCGGGCCTGTCGCACAGATGAACCTGCAGGAAGCCATCAAGCAGATGCAGATGGTCTTCCTCAAGGCGCGTTTCGACAACGTGCCCGAGGACCGTCTCGACATGCTCGATCGCTGGATCAGCGACGCGCAGGACCTGCTGCCCCCGCCGCCACCTCCGCCCGCCCCACCGCCGCCCGTCGGCTCTCCGGGCCCCGCCGGACCCACCGGACCCACGATGCAGCAACGCATCAACTCTGACTTGGCACGTATGCAGGCCCACCATGCGGCCTCGAACATGATGGGAGTCTGAACAATGCCCCCCGAAGCCACCACCGCAGCGGCGCCCGCCGCCCCCACCGCCCCGGCCGGCGGCGAACCCACGATCGAGTCTCTCGCCGCACTCCTCCCCGACCCGGTGTCGGCGGCGCCCGAGAACACCGCCGACGCGGTCGATGCTGCGAAGCTCTCCAACGAGCCTGTCGAGGGTCTGGCCGAGGGCGAAGCGCCCGCAGCCGAAGCCGCTCCCGCTGAGGAGCCCGCCCCCGAGCTGAACGAGGACGCGGAGGCGCTCGCTCGCGCCGAAGCAGCCGCCAAGCGCGCTCGCGAGGGCTCGCGGCGCTTCAGGGAGATGCGCGAGGCGCAGGAAAAGAGCCGGATGGCGGAGCAGCGCGCGGCCCGCGAGGCGGCGCAAGCCCGGAAGGAGGCCGAAGAGGGACGTGCGCTCCGCGAGAGCCTCACGAAGGACCCCTACAAGGCCCTGAAGGGGCTCGGGATGACCGATGAAGACCTCGCAGAGCGAGCTCTCCGTGAGGGCACGCCGGAGGCGCTCCTCCACGAGATGAGGGAGCAGGTCGCCGCCGAGCGCGCAGCGCGTCTCGCGCTCGAAGAGCGCCTCCAGAATGAACGTGCGGCGCTAGCTCGCCAGACGACGGAGCAGAACTTCCTCCGCGTGGCCGACAACGAGGCGCGGTACCCACAGCTCTCGAACCTGAGCCCCCGCGCACAGCTCTCTGCCGCCCGCGAGGCCATCGCTCAGATCGTGGAGAACGGCTACGACGTCGCAGGCCTCACCGACGCGCAAGTTGCGCTGGCGGCCGAGCGGTACCTCGCGCCGAAGCGCGCCCTGAAGGCAGACCCTCCGCCCGCGCCGAGGGCGGCACCTCCGCCCGCCGCGAAGGCAGCCCCTCCGCAGGCCCCGGCGCCGAAGACGCTCACCAATGCGGTAACGCAGGAGCGCGCAGTGGCCGCCCGACCGTGGCACGAGCTGAGTGAGGACGAGCAGATTGCCCAAATCGCGGCGTCTCTCCCCGACGCAGTCTGACTTTCTTTTGCCGACTAGCAATCTTGCTCACTAGTCTTGGTGAGCAGGACTGCAATCACCTGTTCATGCCCGCAGGCTCCTGAAAATCGCCTCGGTCCCGGCAGCGCTGAAACCCGCGCCGAAGTGATCGCGATTTTCAATCCCGCGCTGACTCCGAATCAGCGCTTCCCAGGAGTCTCACAGTGGCAGGTTTCGATATCAGCGCCGCGACGCCGGTGCTCAAGCAGTATTACACGCCCGCGAAGGTCGAGACGCTCGTTTTCACGAGTTCGACGCTCGCAGTCATGCCGAAGGACACCGGCGGATCCGGCTCGTCCTACGAGGGCGCGATTCGCTCAGCGATCACGTCGGCGGTCTCGGCGACGGACACCGTGGCTTTCACCTCGACCAGCTCGTCGATCTACAAGCGTTGGAGCTGCCCGTGGCGCAGCGGCTACGCCCGCGCGCTCGTGAGCGGTGAGGTCCTCGATAAGGCCGGCAATGACAAGGGCGCCTTCGTCAAGGCGGTCATCTCGGAGACCGAGGGCGCGTACTCCGCCATCGGTCAGCAGATCGGCTCGTTCCTCTTCTCGAACGGCGGCGGCGCGCTCGGTCAGCTCGACGGCGGCACAGCTGCCGGTGGCACGTCGGACGTCACCACGACGAACGTCACGCTGAAGAACCCCAGCGACGCCATCAAGTTCCGCCCCGGTCAGGTACTCAAGCTGGCCACGACGGACGGCACGAGCGGCGCCGTCAAGGCGGGCTCGGTCACGCTCACGGCGGTCGACATCTTCACGGGTGTCCTCACCGCGAGCGGCAACTGGAGCGCCGGTATCGGCACGGCGGCGAATACCGACTACCTGTTCGCAGACGGCGACTTCGGTCTCGCTTTCCAGGGCATCCCGGCCTGGCTCGTTGCGAATTCGAAGCGCGCGGGCAATGCGCTCTCGACGCTCTTCAACGGCGTCGACCGCTCGACCGACCCGGTCCGCCTCGCGGGTGTCGCGTTCTCCGGCGGCGGTGCGCCGAAGAAGGAGTCGCTCATCCAGGCCGGCATGATGCTCCATCGGCTGAACGGGAAGCCGACGCACATCATCATGAACGACCTCGACTTCGCGGACATCGCGAAGGACCTCACGACCGCGTCGCGCATCGTGACCGAGACGGCTTACAAGAACCCGCAGATTGGCTTCTCGGCCATCGAGTACGTCGCGCCCTTCGGCGCGGTGAAGATCATGACCGACCCGTTCTGTCCGCAGGGCGTGGCATACATCCTCGACATCAAGACCTGGAAGATGCCGTCGATGGGCTCGCTGCCCAAAGTCGACTTCCTCGACAAGTTGAACTGGCTCCGCACGGCGGGCTCGGACTCGTACGAGTTCCGCACGCTCTACCGCGCGGCCACGTACTGCAGTCTCCCCGGCCACAACGCGGTCGTCGAGTTCTGACGAAGAGGCAGGCGAGGGCGCGTGGTGCGCTCTCGCCTGCTCTCGCCTTCCCCGTGAATTGAATACGGGGCTGACGTGAATTGAATACGGAAAGGCAGCCGACATGGCAGATCGTTCTTTTCATTCGCCGGAGACCCAAGGCGTCCGGCATGTCCAGTACAACGCGACCCTGAAGGCCAACGCGGTGGCGGCCAATGCGCCGACGTTCGTCGAGGGTGACACGCCGGGCGCTTCGGTTGGCTCGTATCTCATCGCCACCAAGATCGCGACTGGCAAGTACCGATTCAAGACCACGAACCCGTTCGCGGGCCTCGTGAACTGCGATGCCTGGATCGAGATGGCGGCGCCCGACAATAACTCGTACGCGCAGATCAAGCAGCGCTCGCAGAACGCTGACGGGACCTGGCAGTTCGAACTGTGGGTCGTGAAGAACGCGGCCGGCGTGTTCACGCTCGTCGACGTCACGGCCGGCGACTACATCAACGTGCAACTCACGCTCCGCAACAGCACGGTGAAGCCGTGAAGGGCCCCTCGATTGCAGTAATGCTCGCTGGCAAGCCCTCGCACGGAGAGCCGGACGGGGACGAAAGCGGCGAGCCGGGGCTCGGCGAGGCAAAGGCCTCGGCGAAGGATGCAGCTCGGGCGCTCATCGGCGCCATCTCCACGAAGAACCCCGAAGCCGTCTATCGGGCGTTCCGCAGTCTCGGCTCGCTCTGCAAGGAGCTGGATGACCGCGAGGACGCAGGGGAGACGGAGGAGGAATCGGCTGAAGGCGACGAGGGCGAAGAGGGCCACGACGACAAGTTCTGACCCTCGGGACGAGCACATCACACAAGCACCGCCGCCCGCGCTTCGGCTCGGGCGGCGTCATCCCAAGTACGCCCTATGGAGGGCACCCGGCTGTAACCCGGCGCGCTTTGCAAGGAGGTTCGATTCCTTCACTTGGGACCTGGATGCATAGCTCAATCGGCAGAGCGCAGGGCTTTGACCCCTGAGGCTGGAGGTTCGAGCCCTCCCGCATCCACGAGGCAGGCTGCGAATTACCCAGAGGCGTAGTGGCATATTCGGTGACTCTCGCAGACCTGAAAGCCCGCGCGCTTCAGCGAGCAAACCTCGAAGGCGCCACGCAGTTCATCACGTCCGACGAGCTGACCGACATCGTCAACGGCAGCATCGCGGAGTGGTGCGACGAGGTCCGCCAGACGACGTGGAACGGCACGTACAGCCGGAGCTCGTATTCGTTCACGACGTCGGGCAACCAGAAGACGTACGCGTTGCCGGCGGACTTCCTGTCGATGATCAGCGTCGACCTCTTCGCGACATTCGGCGCGGCGCCGGTCGCCATCTACGCGTTCCAAGAGGAGCAGCGCAACCGGTTCAACGCCGGGCCGTTCTCCACGGGCTTCGGCTTCTCGTGCCCCGCGTACTACCAGATCCAGGGCCAGAACATCGCGCTGATCCCCCTGCCGGCGGGCGCTTACCAGGTGACGCTCAACTACGTGCCCACCGCGCCACGGCTCACCGATCCCGACGACACCCTCGACTCCATCAACGGGTGGGAGGAATTCATCGTGCTCGACGCCGCCATCAAGTGCCTGATCAAGGCCGGCGAACACGAGACGATTCAGCTGCTCGAGGGGCGCTTGAGCGCGCAGCGTGAGCGTATCCGCGCCATGGCATCACGACGAGACCAGCAGACGGCGGAGCAGGTCCACGTCATCGCGAACAGAGACTTCTTCTACGAGTGGGAGTGGTGATGGCGGCGACGAAATTCACACTCAAGCGAGAGTACACGGGCGACCGGCAGCTGGACTCGATGCAGCAGGCCCGGAACGATATTGCGGGCTCGTTGAATAACTGCCCCTTCGTCCAGGGCGTCTTGGTTTCCGTCAGCTTTACGGCCCTTACAGCGAAGGTCATCACACACAGTTTAGGGGCGCCCGCGGCGTGCTTTGTTGTTCGAGAGTCCTACGGCGGACTGCAGAACGCGGCTCAGATCTCCGAATCGGCAGACCAATCGGGCTTCGACGTGAATAACCAGCTTCGCTTGGTTGCCGCACAAAGCTGCACAGTCGACTTGTGGTTCTATCCGCGCGCGTCGAAGCAGATCGATACCGCAACAGGGCAGAGCACGTGAATACTCTGGAAATTCGGGTCCGGGACGGACGCCGCGACCCCGTCGTTGTCAAAGTCGAGAAGCGGAAGGTGAATTTGGACGCCCCGCTCGAGTACTGCGAGGAGGTGCGTGGTGAGGTGCTTGTGCTTCCCGCGCCTGAGGGCCGCGTGACGGGAGTTTTCCTCTGTATCGGCCCGAGGCGATTCCCCTTTGTCGTCGTCGACGGTGCCTTTCCGTGTGGGGACACCTTTTATACGTGTTTCGCAAATGCGGAAGAGAAGACATTGACGTTGAGCCCATACCCGCCCTTGCCGGATGCGCTCGTCGCCGTGGAGTACGACGATGGCAGGTGAGACCTCCGTTATCCATGTGCCTTTTGCGGGCGGCTTGGATGAGAAGATCGCAAAGGAGTACCTCGACGCGTCGGCTCGTCAGGCGGCGATCGTCAATGGAGACTTCGTCAAGGTCGGGGCCATCGACAAGCGCGCGGGGCTGAAGCACTTGCCGAACGCCCTCATCGCCGGGAGCACCGTGTTGCCCGCACTAACGAGCGGGACGCGTATCGTGGGCTGGAGTCGCTCGAGTCTCTCGATCCTCTGTTCGACCGGCCTGTATCAGCACGTGACGGCACCTGTTGGCGGCACGACCGCGGGCGGCGTTGTCGGTGTGGCCTCGCTGCCCAACGTTGCGTGCCTGCGTCGGCACATCACGACAGGCGACCAGTACGCGCCACCGACGCTGGTTGATTGCGTGTATTCAGGGCAGTTGTTGCGAATCGCGATTTTCTGGGATTCGTCGTTCAATCTGCTCGCCAGCGTTTACGACGTGGCCTCGGGCAACGTCATTCTCGAGCCTGTGCTCATCTATGCGAACACGGGCAGTGTCGATGCTGGCACGATCCCTCGCGTCGTCAGCGCATTTGACCTTCCGGGCATCGCCAACGGCAACCCGCGGCCGGTCATTGTCATTCAGGATCAGAAGACCACGCGTGTCGACTATATCCAGTACAACCCCGCGGCCAACGCATTCACGGCGCCGACAACGCTCGTCGCGACCTGCACCATCGTCGACGTGTCGCCTTACGAAGACGACCCCGCGAACGGCTGGTTAGTGGCGTATGACGTAGCCGGTACACCGCCGAAGATTCGAACGGCGTATTGGAGGCCCGGCGGGCTTCAGACGAGCGTGGACCAATCCCTCGCGGCCGGCGAGTCACTGGGCGTAAGCTGTTATGTAGTCGGGCGATACGGGCAGTCCGTCTTCGTTTTCTGGAGCGCAAACACTGCCACAACCATGCGCCTGTGGGCCCAGCGGCGAGATGCGAACTATGCGTTCGCGTCCGGCACGGGCGGCCTCAACGGGAACGGCACCACCAACTATGCAAGCGCGCCCTACACCACTGGGGCCTTTTTTCCTGTCTCTGGCGCAGCGCTTCTTGGGACCAATAAGGCATTCGTAACGTACTGGGGGCGGGGAACGCCAGATTCGAGCGGGAACGGACCGTCCCCATTCCGACTTAACTGGACGGTAATTATAGATTTTGCCGGCTCACCCACCACACTGGCAAGTGGACGTGGGGGCTTTGGCCTCTACCCCGCCACTAGGCCATTCGTTGTGAATGGGGAGGTGTACCAGCCGCTCTACTACAACCTAGATTACGTAATATCTTCAACGGAGGCCAGCAAGTCACAACAGCTGACTCTATATCTCTGCAAGTATCAAGGCGTTGGCGACAACATGCCTGCAGGAACTGTCTCCACCGACGTCTGTCGTCCCGTCACAACGGTCGCGCCTCGTATTGCTGCGAATGCCGGACAGGGTATTCTGGACCTGTTCGGCGGCTTCCATACAGGCATGCCGAGCACTGTCTCCCGCACTGCGACCCGCGTTGCGGTGGGCCTGAAGACTCGCGGTGATACGGCGACGATGGCGGGCCCATCGTGGGCTGTCGATTTTTTCTGGGACCAGGCCAGCACTCAGAGCCTCTACCAAACTAGTGAAATTGGGGCCGAGCTTTCGATCTCGGGCGCTGTCCCGTTTGTTGCGGACGGTCAGTCGGCCTTCGAGGACGGCTTCTTCAACTATCCGGAACTCACGTATGTGAAGGGGGTCGCCCCAGACCCGCCCACATCAACGATGCCTCCTGGACAGTATTCGTTTGCGGTTGTGTATCGCTCTGTCGATTCAAGCGGGCTGACACATCGAAGCGCGCCCTTCATTACTGCCCCGTTCACCGTCTCGACGGGGAGCGGCGCGCCGGTTTTGTACATCACCCCGCCGATTCCGTCTTATCGCGATGTGTTGGCCACATCGACGACCGTCGGAAAGGTCTTCGCCGACATCTACATGACTCGAACGACTGGCGGGTCGCTCTATTACAAAGACTCGATCGTCGTATCAAACACGGGGCAGGCGGCTGCACCAACGTCCATCCGATACCCCGCCACGGGTCAGATTGGGGCGATGCCCCCGGCCACGAATCCATTGCTCTACACGACGGGCGGGGCGCTCGACAATGTGAACCCCCCGGCGTCACTTATTCAGATCGCGCATCAAGACCGGAAAGCTCTTGTCGACGAGACCCTTCGCAATGTCTGGTTCTCGAAGGCATTCACCCCAGGCGAGGCGCCCGGCTTCAACGAGTCGTTGGTCGTTCCCTTCCCCGATGGCGGGGACATCACGGCGCTCGGCTCGATGGACGGCAAGTTTGTCGTGTTCAAGGCGCGCTCGGTCTGGGTCATGGAGGGCGATGGTCCGAGCGATGCAGGCACGAACTCGACGTGGTCGACGCCGCAGGCCATTGCAACGGATGTTGGGGCGAAGGCTTGGCAGAGCGTCGTCCTGACGCCGAGGGGGCTCATGTTCCAGGCCCCTAACAACGGCATCTATCTGCTCGGCCGAGACTTGCAGGTCGACTTCATCGGCAAGAGCGTCATCGATCAGACTTCCGATTTCCCCGTCATTGTCAGCGTGACACTTGCCCCATCGAGCACGCAAGTCCGCTTCGCCTGCCAGAACACCGCAGGTACGGACCAGATCCTTGTCGTCTACGATTACCTGCTCGGGCAGTGGACTACGCACGAGTACGGGCAGTTGTCGGCGCCAGTTGCGTCGACGTGCCTGACCTTTGGCTCGCAGCAGTTCACGGTCCTCACGACGGATGGCCACCTCTGGCAGGAACGCACGCCCACCGATCCGAATCGCTGCATGGACCAGGACGTCACCGGGAGGAACTGCTTCGTTCCGACGACGATCACGGTCCCGTTCATCAAAACCCAGGTTCAGGGGTATCAGAGGATGCGCCGGATTCAGACATTCTGCGAGCAGCAGGACGATTGTGGACTGCTGGTGAATCTCGCATTCAACTACGACGAGACCATCCGACAGACGGCGACGTGGACGAGCCAGCAACTGCAGCCGCTCAATATTCGGGGCCTCGTGGAGACCTACGTATCAGCTGCCTATAATAAGCAGATGTCTGTCCAGGTCTCGATTTCCGACACTCCTGGGGCTGCCATGACGACAGGGGCGGGGATGCGTTTCGCTGCGATGGCGCTGGAACTTCAGAATCTCGGACCTCGATACAAGCTTTCGGGCGCTGCGGCGCGGAGGTGACAAATGGCGGACTATAATTCTGACACCGGCTATCGCCAGGGCTTCTCCGCGGGCTCGGACACCTCCGTCCAGGCGGATGATCCGGGCTCTCAGAGCGCTGGCGGTATCGCTGGACTCTTCGGCGCTGAAGCGAAGAGGGCTCAAGGACCGAACACCGCCGCCTATAACCGCCAGATGTATCAGTCGGACCAGGATGCCGGGGTATATGGCGACCTCGGGCGGAATTACACGCAGAAGGGCCCGACAATCGCGAATCAGTTCCAGGATCAGAGTCGCGCTGCGATTGACCACAATATCGGGCGACAGCAAGTCCTTGCCGACGATCTTATGCACAACAACGGGGAGGCGTCACGTGCGCAGTTCCAGAGCCAGTTGGACCAGGGCATCGATGCCCAGATGGCCGTCGCGAACTCAACGCGAGGGGGCGCAATCGCAGCCGCAGGGGCTCGGCGACAGGCGGCGATGAACGGTGCCCAGATGCAGATGCAAGGGGCCGCTCAAGCCGCTGCACTTGGCGCGCAAGAGCGTGAACAGGCGCAGGGCCTGGCTGCAAACCTCTACGGACAGGTCGGCAATCAGCTGCAGGGCCAGTACGGGCTCGAACAGGGGTCGGCCATCTCGCAGGGCCAGCTCGATAGTGCGAACCAAGCGCAGCAGAATCAGATGCGTCTCGGCTACGCCGGTATCGGTCAGCAGGCGCAGGGCCAAAGCCTCAACGCGCTCAACAACTACACGAGCCAAAACCTCGCGGCGCAGGGCCTTTCTGCAGGCTTTCAGCAGCAGGCGCAGGCTGCAACGAATCAGATGATCGGGACAGCCGCGGGAGTCGCGGGAACGATGATGGGCGGGCCGGCAGGCGGTGCCGCGGCCAGCGCCGCGGCCAACGCTGCAACGGGCGGCAGCGGGGGTGGTGGTTCCGGTCCTCCGAAGTACGCCCACGGCGGCGCGTTCAACGGGCAGCACCCGATCATGGTCGGCGAGAACGGGCCAGAGATCATCTACCCGCAGTCGCCCGGCTACGTGATGACCGCGCAGCAGACGGCGGCGCTGCGAGGGGCGCCTCCTACGCCCTTCCAGCAGCAAAGCCTCGCCCAGCTCTACGGGGCAGGCGCGTCGCACCAGGCCGCTGCTTCGCCGACTAGTATCTCTGCACTCTACACTCCTCGGCAGGCGTCGCTGAACGACGCCATCGCCGGTAATGCGCAGCTCAAGGCACGGATGGCGGCCCTCGGAGGGCAGTAATGGCAAACGAGTTCAACGACGCCCGAACCGTCCCCGTACCCGGCACGGAGCGCACGCCCAGCATTCCCGCCGACCGCGGGCCGACCTACCTGGTCCCCGGCCCCAACGGCACGGGCTCCTTGGACATCAGCGGGGGCGCCGTCCCCATGTCGTCGAATTACCACTTCGGCATGTCGAAGGAGCCCAATTTCACGCCGGCCGAGCTGCCGGACGCTCCGGACAATGTGCCCGGCTCCACGCCCATCACGGACAAGCCGGCGTCCAAGGCCGTGTTCCTGACGCCTGAAGGAGGCGACGGCGCGGGCGGCATGGACGCCTTGACGATGGCAATGCTGGCGCCTGGGCGGACCGTGTCGCGCGCGGCGCACGAGGAGAGGCTCGTGAGCCCGGAGCGGCAGGCGGCGGGACAGGCCGCCCTCGACAGCATCGGCAAGGCGGAGCGAGCCGCCAACGCCGCCGAGGCGCAGGGCTATGCGAATAAGGCGGCGGCTACTCAGCGGGTCAGCGAGGCGCAGGCGCAGCAGGGCAAGGACACCAGCGCTCGTGCGCAACAGTCGCAGGCGAAGAGCGACGAGTACCTCGACAAGATGAACCGGTTCTCCGCCGCTCTCGCGAACGAGGAGATCGATCCGGACCGGATGTGGCACAACGCGTCCACCGTAACGAAGGTCCGGTGGACGCTCGCGCGCATGCTCGGCGCAGTTCAGCAGGGGGCACTGCACCTGCCGAGCAATCAGATCGCCGAACAACTCGACGCGATGGCCCGTGCGGACGTCGACGCGCAGAAGGCGAACTACGAGCACAAGCGCGGTCGCCTCAACGACATGCGCAACATGTACTCGATGGCGATGGAGCAGACGCGCAATCGTGACGAGGCCGAACGCCTTGCTCACGGTTACGCAATTACGGCGCTCCAGACGCAGGTGCAGACGGTTGCGGAGGCTTCGCAGTCGGACATCGTCAAGGCACAGGCGGCGAAGCTCGACGCGGAGCTCGAGCTGCGCAAGGTCGATCGCGGCAATCACGAAAACAGGTGGGTGCCGACGCAGACCTCCGAAGCGCCCAACGCCTTCGGCCTGACTGCGAAGGACCGCAGTGAGTTGCTGAAACACGCGCTGACGAAGCAGATCGACGCCAACGCGAAGCACAAGGACGACAAGTCCGATATCCAGGCGACCATCACCGAGCAGAACAAGCAGTTCGACAATATCCTGAATTCGGATGTGCTAAAAAAGACCGGTTGGTTGACGGGTATTGCCAACTCCACTGGTTTTCAGCGCCTGATGCCGGAGTCGTCGCAGAATGCAGTCGCGGTCGACGGCATCAACCAGCAAGTCCTGGGCTCCGTCGGCAAGCAGCTGAAGGACTCCGAAGGCCGTATTGCTCCGCCCGTCCTTGAAGCACTGCATAAGCTTGCGGTGAACCCGTACGACACCGAGGCGGTCGCGCGCAAGAAAGTCCAGATGGCGAAGGACTTCGTCAACTCGGTCGCTCTGCAGAGTGGAGCGCTCGTCGCGATTCGGCCGTTTGAGCACGTGGAGGACTTCACCAAGGCTGGCGTCACCCTCCCCGGCATCGCGGCGCGCGCGGAAGGCGGCCCGGTTGCGCAGGGTCAGCCCGTCCTCGTCGGCGAGCGGGGGCCGGAGATGGTTTTGCCGATGGGCACGCCCGTCGCCGCACCCGCGCCTTTCGACGTCGGCCCCGAGGTGCCGCTATATACGCAGGACGGCAAACGCCTCAACGGGCGCCCTGACGGTGTCACGACGAGGGAGCGACCGGCGCCAGCGGCAGCAGCGGACATCGAGCTCACGGATGAGGACTCGCTGCCGGTCTACGGGGCGAACGGCAAGCAGCTACAGGAGCGCCCTCTTCAGGACGACCGCAAGGGGGTCCCGATGTCCGTTCCCGCGCAGGAGCGCTTGAATAGGACGCGGGCGGCAGCTGCTCGGTGGGCCGAGCCGTTCAGGAAGACCGCCCCGTACCGTGGCGACGTGGAGGCGCTCTCGCAGCCCGACCACCATGAGGAGATCAGGAAGACGATCCCTCGCGGCTCAGAGGACCCGCAGTTCGATCAAGCGGCGGCGGAGCAGTTCCGCAAGACCGGGGCCATCCAGTTGACTCCAGACGAGGCGCGGCAAGTTCGCACGCTGGTCAACGGAAACGTGCTGACTGGCGGAGGGCGTGCCCCTGCGACAGCCGTTCAGCGGTTCGCGCAGAAGACCAGCGGGGGACAGGCACCTGCACCCGCGTCGCGCCCGCAAACCGCCGTCCAGCGGTTCGCCACGAAGGTGCGAGGCGGCGACGACGTCGTTGGTCTCTACGACCCCGCCGGCCAGCAGCTGCGCGTCTCTCCTGAGGGGCGCGCCTACTACGAGAGCGACGCGGAAGCGCCGTCGGGAGGGCCGAGCCTCTCCGGGCCGGCGCCGAAGTACAGCCGAAGGACGGTGAGCGCGAGTGCGCCTGCGAAGGCAGCTGCGAAGCCGCGTCCGCCGACGCTCGAGGAGATCGCCCGATGGGCCGACGCGGAGACGGAGCGCACGAGGATGCAGACGGAGGCCGTCGACCGAGGGCGCCCCGCCGTTGACCCTGCGCCGGCGTACTCGCAGGTCCTGACGCCGATGCAGCTCGCGCGGATGCGCATGGAAGGTCGCGTTCCGTGACATCGGAAATGGCGCCGACGCTTCTCGGCGTCTAGTTTCCCTAGGCCGTGAGACCACCCAGCAGGACGGTTGAAACTACTCGATCGTAACGGCAACCAAGTCGAAGTCCCCGACGACCAGGCGCAAGCCGCGCTGGTGTCGGGGCAGTACGGCGCCCCCGAAGGCACGCAGATCCCCGTCAGCGTCGGCGGCGAGATCGGCTCAGTGCCCATCGAGAGCCTGCAGAACGCGCTCAGGAAGGGCGCGAAGGTCGTCTCGCAAGCTGAGTACGACAAGGCTGACACCGACGCGCGCTACGGCGACGCCGGCCACGGCGCGCTCGCGTTCGGCACCGCCGCCCTCGACAGCGCCACACTCGGCATCTCGAACGCCGCCATCGGCGGGCTCGGAGGCAAGGAGGTCCGCGAGACCATTCGCAAGAGCCAGGAGGCCAACCCGACGGCGACGGGCCTCGGCGAGGCCGCCGGCTTCATCGCGCCGATCGCGGTCGACGCGCTCTCCGGAGGCACCGCCACACCCGCCCTCGCGGCGCTCGAAGCGGAGCGCGTCGCGGCGAAGGGCGGCGTGAAGCTCCTCGGCGCCGGTGAGCGGGCACGCGCGGCCCTCAAGGCCGGCGAGAAACTGCTCTTGACGGAGGGAGAGAGCGTCGGAGCACGGGCCGCCGAGACGCTAGCGCCACTTGAGGGCGTCGGCGCGCGGGCAGCCGAAGGCCTCGCTCCGCTTGAGGGCGAGTTCCTCGACCAGGCACCGCGCGGACTGTTCCGTGGTCCGGAGATGCCCGGAGAGATCGTCCCTCCTCCAGCGGAGTTGCCGGGCCTTCCCGGCGGTGCGCGGGCGCTGCCGGAGACTCCAGGGCTTGTACCGACCTACGAAGGCGAGTTCATCAACCAAGCGCCTCGCGGGCTGCTTCCCGGCCCGGAGACGCTCGGCGAGGCAGTTCCTTCCCCGGCGGGGCTGCCCGGCGGGCCGCGCGCCTTGCTACCAGAGACTCCCGGCCTCGTGCCGACGTACGAAGGCGAGTTCATCAACCAAGCGCCGCGCGGGCTGCTTCCCGGGCGGGAGACGCTCGGAGAGGTCGTCCCTCCCGGTCTGCCCGGTGGCGCACCGCCTGCACTGCCTGGCCCGACGGGGCTTGTACCGACGTACGAAGGCGAGTTCATCGATCGGGCGGCGCGCGCTGCGCTGCCGGGGCCGGAGATGCTCGGTGAGGCCATCTCGCCGGAGGCCCGCAGGGTCATCGGCACCCTCACGCCCGAGAGCCAGCGTGTGCTCGAGGGCCTGTCTCCTGAGAATACGCGACGCGTCGTCGACGCGTGGGTCCGACGCGGACGTGTGTCCCCGACGGCCGCTGCCGAATGGGAGGCCATCGGCACGCACGCGGCCCAGAACACGGGCGTGATCGGGCGCGTGATGGGCGTCGTTCCCGATGCGACGATGCCGCAGACGCAGGCGCAGGTCGCTGAGCGACTACAGCAAGCGGCGAACGCAGCGGCGGAGGCCATGCGAAGCGGGCCCGCAATTGAGGCAGCAGCCGCGCAGGCGGCTGGCAAGGGGCTCGTGCGTCAGGCCGTAGAGAGCACTCTCCTGGGGCCCACGCGCGCCGTCCAAGGCCTCGGTCAGGCCGTCGAGGACGTCGTGCGCAAGATCGTGGGCACGGAGGCCGAGACCGCACTCGGGCGCATCGCGCAGAAGACCGTCATCGGTGCTGCGCGCGGCGCGACCGAAGGCGCCATCTTCAGCGCCGCGCATGAGGTCGGGCAGGGATTCCTGCAGGACAACGTAGATCTCAACGGCGAGCGCATCGCGTCCGCCATGGTCCACGGCGCGATGCTCGGCGGCGTGTTCGGAGGAGGCATCAGCGCGCTCGGGCAGGGCACGAAGGAGGCCGTGACGGGCGCCATGCGCAAGCTGGGTGGCAACTCCGACATCGCCACCAAGCTCTCGGAGAAAGCCGGCGAGCACATCTGGCACGCGGCAGGACCGACCCAGAAGATGACGGCGGAGGCCAACCGCTACGCGGGCGGCGCGTGGAAGGTGGGCAGCCTCGCGCGTGAGAAGGCGGAGCAACTCCTCGGCCGCAAGCTGCGCACACGCGAGGACATCCTCGAGCTCGCGCCGCTGCTCCGCAAGGACGCCATCAAGCAGATGGACAACGTCATCGACCGTCTCGACGACGTCGCCCTGCGCAAGACCCGCATCAAGGTGGAGGACATCGACGCGCAGCTTGAGACCATCCAGAACGAGCTGCGCAAGAGGGCGGCGCCGACGGGCGAGATCCAGTCGTTCCGCCGACGCATCCTCGACGCGACGGGCGCGTGGGACGACACTCTCGGGGCGATCGACCCCCACGCGTCGGTCACGTTCCGGCAGCTGCGCGACTTCCGCGTGACCGTCGACGACATGGTCTCGAATTGGAACGCTGCGCCGGGCGCCGACAAGGCCCCGACCGTGGCCCTCAAGCAGATCCGCTCGTGGCTCGAGGGTCGCGTGACGGAAGCCGCCGACAAGGTCGCGAACGAGGCCGGCGGCACGCTCCTCAGGGATTACAAGGCAGCGAAGCAGGCCTACCAGGGCGGACTCTTGTTGGAGAAGGCAGCCGCTCGCGGCGTCGCCGCCAACGGCACTAACCAGTTCCTCTCGCTCACCGACAAGATGACGGGGCACGCCCTCGGCGGTGCCGGTGCGCTCCTTGGCGGTCATGCCGGCTTCGTCGCTGGCGAAGCCCTCGGCGGCCTCGCCTCGAAGGTCATTCGCTCGCACTTCGACTTCATGGTCGCTGACACGCTCGACAAGCTCGCGAGTGTCGCGCGCAACGACCATGTGATGCAGACGATGCAGGAGGCGAACGCCCGCGTGCAGAAGCGCGTCGACCACGGCCTGAACCAGGTGCGCAAGGCCATGGACGGCAAGCCGGTCGAGTCGCCGCCCATCGCCGGCCCCAAGACCTTTGAGGAACGCCGGCAGCAGCTTCTGAACGTCGCCGCGCAACACGAGGAAGTCCTCGGGCACCTCAACTCCGTCACGAAGCCCCTCGACAAGGCCTCCCCGGACATCGCGGCGTCGGTCAACACGGCGACGCTCCGGGCGATCACCTTCCTCATGGACGCGCTCCCGAAGCCTCCGCCTCCCGGCCCCGACGCGCTGACCCCGCATCTGGACGCAAAGCAGTGGCAACCCACCCCGGCGCAGAAGGGGAGGTTCAATCGCCAGTTCGACCTCGTCGTTCGCCCCGAGCTGATGCTCCTGCTGCTCGCCCAGGGCAACCTGACGAAGGACGGCGTGGACGCTGTGAAGGCCACGAACCCTGCCATGTTCAAGGACGCCCAAAAGAAGCTGAGAAACGAGACGGAACATCGAAATAAGCCCATCGCGGCCAGCATGCGCCCGTATGCGCGACTAGTTTTTGATGAGCCCCTCATCGACCCAAGACGCGCCCAGTCCTACCAGGCGGCTTACGGTCCTGGTCCGAAACCTCAAAAGCCAGGACACACCATCAAGTTCGCCGACAACACATCACTGAAGTGAAAGGACCTGCATGCCCGCTCCCGTAGCCTCTCGAAAGATCGACTTCGTCTCGGCGCCGCGTGCGTTCGCGGCTGCCGGCGTTCCTGGCCAGGTCGCTGTCATCGCGGTCTCGGCGGCTGCGACGTACATCGACCTGACGCGCGGTATTTCACAGGCAAAGAAGGACCCGCAGGTGAGCGGCCAGGACCCGAAGAGCCTGACGCGCAACTACCTCACCATCGAGGCCGACACCGCCGACCTCGGCGTGGTGTTTGGCGCGACGAGCGCGCTCGTGTCGGGCGGCAACGCGCCTTCGCTCACCGCATCAGGAACCGTGGCCTCCGGCGTCTATACCGGCGCAGCGGGCACGTGTTACGTGATCAAGGCGGGCACGAAGGAGCGATTCCTCCTGCAGGCGAGCGTCGACAACTTCCTCGGCCTCGTCGGCAGCGCCGCCGGCAACGCACGTATCTATCAGAGCAGCCCGGACGACGCCTGATGTCTGGCGGCCCGCTCGCGACGAAGAGACTGCAGGTATGGCAGGGGGTCGACTTCAAAGCTCGCTTCGTGTTTTTCACGCAGCCTGCCAGCGGCTCGACGGACCCAAAGGACCTCGTGCCGATGGACTTCACGGGATGGAGCCACGCGCGCATGGTCGCGCGCGTCGCCCCTGACTCCGCCTCTGCGCAGATTATGTCACTCATCGCGGGCGGAGGCCTCACATTCATCGCGGACACGTTCAGTCCAGGCCCTCCGATGCCTTCGGTCAACAACGGTATCGAGATCATGATTACGAGTTCGGCATCGCTCGCGATGAACGGCGGCGTCGCGTACTCGGGCGGGTATTACGACCTGCTTATTGATAAGTCCGATGGCGCGACGATGATGCTGATGGCTGGACAGTTCGATCTACTCCCCACGGTGTCCCGATGAGTAATGTCGTTGTTGTTCAGCTAAAGTCTGGACCGCAGGGCATCCAAGGTATTCAGGGCCCGCAGGGGATTCAGGGCCCGATTGGCCCGCAAGGCGCGACGGGTGCCACTGGCCCGCAAGGCTCGATTGGCGCCACTGGCGCACAGGGCCCGAAGGGGGATACTGGGTCACAAGGTGCAACCGGCGCCACTGGTGCACAGGGGGCAACCGGTGCAACGGGCGCGCAAGGGCCTCAGGGAGACCCCGGTCCGCAAGGCCCCGTTGGACCGCCGGGGACAACTCCGACAGGGACCGGCATCGCGCACGTCACTGGCGGGAACTGGGGGACCACAGGACCCGTTGTTCTGACCTCGGAAGTGTCAGGCATCTTGCCAGCAGCGAACGGCGGCCTTGGGGCATCCGCGGCGAGCTACACGGGCGTGCTCAAGTTCGCGGGCGGTGTCCCGGTGGCGGCGGCGATCGTGAACGCCGATGTCAGCGCGACGGCAGCGATTGCGGGCACGAAGGTGGCGCCGGACTTCGGCAGTCAGAACGTCGCGACAACGGGGGCGCTCACGACCGGAGCAGCTACAATCTCTACGAGCCTCAAGGCGGGGACGGGCACTGATTTCGCCTGCCACGTCAGACCGCTTGTTGGCCTGACATCAACCTTTGGCGCCTTCTACTGCCTGCCCCAGGCGACCGCTCCGACGGCGAGCAACCCCGTCCTGTACAGCGATGGGATCAACGCATCTGTCAATGCGCCACAGGCGACCGGCATCGTCGCCTTTACTCAAAACGGCAGCACAACAACGTTCCAGGCATCGTCGACGAGCATGAAGCTGTTTGTGCCGACGCTCATGCTCGACTCGAGCGCGCCGACAGCAGCCTCGGGTCAGAGCGCGCTCTTCTCCTCCTCCGGCCACCCCCAGGCGGTCGACCTGGCTGGGAATGTCGGCTGGATAAGCGAGGTCGCCAAGACGCTGAATGCCGACTTCACGACCACTGCGGCCACCGCGACATCGACCAATCTGACCTTTGCCGTCAAGAACGGTGAGAAGTGGCGGTTTGAAATCGAAGTGACGATGCTTTGCTCGACGTCAAGCGGCATCAGGATTGCCATTGGCGCACCAGCCGCATCGACACTTCAGAATGCGTGGTACCTGACCACGAGCACGTCAAACACCACGCCGCTATACAGTATCATCACCTCCCTCAACAACCTCGGCAGCCTCAGTCATCAGTACGCCACGTCCGGTCCGGACCGTATTGTTGGAACGATCGTCGCGGGCGCGGACGGGAATGTAACGCTCCAAATCGCGAGCAACACAGCCGGCGACACCTCGACGGTCAAAGCAGGCTCGGTCCTGCGCGCCATTCGAGTCACTGGCGTCTGAAGGACGCATCAATCCGGGAGTCCAATGTCCAAGACCACTCGAATCATCATCGCCGCAATCGGCGCAGGCGTCCTCGCGGCGCTCGCAACGCCCAGCCTTTCTGACAAGCTGCCGGCAGGCCTCGCGCAAACGCTCGCCGTCGCGGTGGCCGCCGTGCTGCACCGCATCGATGCGGAGAGCAAAAACACAGACGACTCGGAGAACACCCCGGACACGAAATGAAGCGCCTCATGTTCATCGCGTCGCTCTTCGCCCTGGCGGCGTGCGGTGCGGTCTTCACTCCGGCCGACAGGGCCAAGGTCGTCTCCGACCAGAGACAGATCGACGCGTGCGAGGACGTCGCGCGAGCATGTCAGAAGACCGTCTGCGACGGCGGCACTCCGTGCCCTGAGTGCTTCAAGCCGTACAACGACTGTCTCACCGACGCGGGGCTCCAATGAACGGATTCATCGCAACGCTCGGCACCATCGGCGCGTTCCTCGCTGCGAACCCAGAACTCATCGAGATCCTCAAGGACGCCATCGACGGCGGCACGCCGAAGGACGTCCTGATGGACGCCATCCGCGCGGCGCAGCTGCAGGCCTCGAAGGAGAAGATCCGAGCGGAGCTGGGCATCGGTAGGGGGGTGCCGTGAACTGGTCGGTCATCCTCACCTTCGGGGGCATGATCGCAGGCGCCACGTGGGCCGTGTGTAGCAAGCTGTCGAGCATCGAGAACGCGCTCCTGACCCACGTTGCAGACTGCAAGGTCGTGCAGGCCGAGCATGGCATGACGCTCCGTGAGCACGCCGCACAGATCCGCGCGCTGCAGAAGGCGGCGCGATGAAGGCGTCTGTCCTCGCTGCGTTCCTCAAGTTCACGGCCCCTCTCGAGGGGAGGGTGCCGTGGATGTACCTCGACGACGCCTCGCCCCGTGGCTTGGTCACGTGCGGCGTCGGCAACCTCTGTTCGCTGTCCTTCGCCCTCACGCTCCCCTGGACCGTCGATGGCAGGCGGGCAACGCGCGCCGAGATCGAGGCGGCGTGGCGCGCGGTCGACGCCGCGCAGGCGCGCAAGCATCAGGGCGGAGGGAATCACGGCGACCTCACGCGCCTTCGTCTCTCCGACACGGACATCGACGCGATGGTCATGGCGAAGGTGCGGGGGAACGAGGCGGAGCTCTGCAAGGTGTTCCCTGCGTTCAGCTCGTGGCCTGCGGACGCGCAGCTCTTCGCCTGCTCGTGGGCGTGGGCTGTCGGGCCACACGGCCGCTACCCGAAGATGATCGCGCTGCTCAACAAGGGCGACTTCGAGGGCGCGCGGAAGGAAGCCACCATCAACCCGCAGAGGGGCACCATCGTCCTGCGCAACAAGCGGAACCTGCAGCTCCTGCGGAACGCCGCCATCGTGCAGGAGCAGGGCCTCGATTTTGAGGTGCTGCACTGGCCCGAGGCGCTCGAACGCGCTGCCTGAAACGACGAAGGCCCGCCGGTGCGAACCAGCGGGCCTTCTACTTTCGGTGGTTGGCGGTCAGGGAGAGCAGAGGGACCAGCCCTCGCGCGTTGTTGTGCAGCCGTGGCCCGTGAGGCGCTTACACTCGGCCTCCGGGTCGCTCGTCCATGCTGGCGTGCAGTACAGGACGCAGGTGTTTTGCATCTGGGGCACGGCCTGCGCGTCTTTGGTGTACGGCGTCGTCGTCGGGAGCGCCCAGCACATCGGGACCAGGTCGCCGTTGAACCGTTGCTCGCCGCAGTCGTCGTTGCTCTCGCACTGGTGTCCGAGCGTGGACAGGGCGGCTCGGTTCGCCCCCGTGTTCGGCTCGTCCGTACCACCGCAGGCGAACGCGGTGAGGCAGAGAGCAACAGCGGCAGTGAACTTGAGCATGACGTGATTCCCTTGTGTGAGTTGGGGTTGCGTGGGTGGTCGAACGACGGCGAGTCTCTCGGTAGAATAGCACTAGGTCAGGCCAGCACTACGCCTTCGGGCTTGCGCCCTCCGTGCGCCCCGACGAGGGGTGATTGGGGCGGATTCTGGTAGACTCCAGGGGACCAGTTTCGGGAGCTTTCAGGCCGGTTTGCCGAAAGAAACGCATTTCCTCGGGTTATTTGCTAGGTAACGCCACGGGTGAGAGAAACTTCGGCTACCGGCCTTCGAGCCTCAGAACACCGTTGTTTTAGGGCTTGAAGGCGGGGCAGTCAAGCCGCGAGTCCCCAATGAGCCCCGGACGCAGGAAGCCGGGGCTTTCATCCATTGCTCCTGTCTGGGGTTACGCCGGACGTATCCGTTGAACCCCAAAGGTCAGGACGGATCGTCGCGTCAGAGCCTTCGGCATCGCTGAACACGGCCCACAAAGAGAGCGTGTCCAGGGACATGTCGAACCACTCCCCGTTGTGTGGCCAGAGAGTGACCGTCACCTGGCTCGCGCTCGAACGAGAGTTCCACTCGGCTCGGAGGACCATCACCTGAGCACGCGTGCCTGCCATGCTCCCGCGCTCAAATAGAACCACGTCGCCCGGCCCAATGCGTCGCTTGCTGCTCATGGCAACACCTTACCAGGCGCCCGATCACCTGCGGATGTCTGCCCCGAGCAACTTTCGATTGTCCGTTGCTCTTGGCGTTTCGCTTTCGCCAGTCGCATCGCCTGGCGGTGCCGGTCGCCCTTCGAGTTGCGCCCCTTAGCGATGCAGTCGGCGATGTTGTCCGCGTCGCGGCCGAGGAAGAGGTGCTTGGGGTTGCAGCACGGAGGGTTGTCGCACGTGTGACAGACGCACCATTCCCCGTCGCCCTCCGGGATCGGGCCATTGGCCAGCTCGTACGCGATGCGGTGAGCAAACATCATCGGCGCACCGCGCTTGCCGCCCTGCATGCGACCGTAGCCCTTGAACCGAAAGCCCATGAACGGCCAGCAAGCGTCAGGACCACCGCTGGTATCGCGGAGCTGGACCACATGCTGGGCTGGAGACCCGCCGTAAAGGTGCCGAGGGTTGCAGCAGATGCCGTTCCCACACGTGTCGAGAACGCGATGCTCCCGTGGAAGCTGGAGGCCGGAGAACGCCTGGAAGAGGACGCGGCGCGGCGAGTACTGGCGAGTGCCGATGTAGATGAAGGGCTTCCCCTTCCAGACTTTCGCAAGCCAGGGGTGACAGGCGAGCGGTCCGCCCGACGTATCGACGAACGCCATCGTCGAGATGAACAGCGAGTCAGCCACCGCGTTCCTCCTCGCTGCCCGAATCCGCGGGGTGTCGCCTACTTGCTCTCTCGTAGGCCGCGCCAGTGCCCCAGATCGCGCCGGTCGGATCCTCCGGGTCGGTCCACATTCGAGCGCCGGACCACATTTCGAAGGTCCAGCCATGGGCGAGTAGAAAAGCCTTCTTCTCGTTCGCCGTCATTGCGGTTGGCTCCTGTCCGAAGCGAGCCGCAGTAGTGCGTGCTGCTCGTTGCCGAAGATGCGCTTGGCCTCCTCGCGAGGCGCGACGCATGCGCGGTAGTGCTCGAGTGCGAACGACGCGGTTCCTTCGGCAACCCGCCCGCAGAAGCGGCAGACAGCGACGTAGCCTTGAGGCTCAAAATCTCCACGCTCTGACATCACTTCACCCCTTCCGCATCGGACTGTACGTCCGTCCCGCTTTGCCTGCTGGCCATGTACTCGGCGGCAACCTGCTTCCGCGTCACGCCGTGTCGTTTGAGCATGAATGCGAGCAAGTTCTCGTCGCTGGCATTCTCGCCACGGCAATTGACGCAGGTAAGTTCGAGCGCCTCAAACTCCTCCCGAGGCATCTCCTCGATGTCGCCCCAAGTCGGCACCTCGTCGTGCCCTGGGCGCTGCAGCTCGGCGCACTTCTTGGAGCAATAGCCGGCGCCACATCCGCCCCGGTCTTCGTCACAATCCTCGCGTGTCGAACTGCAGTCCGGGTACGTTCGCTCGCACCTGGTGCAGACGTAGAAGCTGACACCCATTATCCGTTGCTCCCTTCCTGCGAATTGGACTTGTGCAGCAACGCCTCAAGCTTTCGAATTACGCGCAGCCCGCCCGACTCCTGCTCGCCCAAGAGCGCCGAATTGCGTCCGATGGTCCTGGCGCGCTGCGCCCGCAGTTCGTCCAGGCCGACCTGTGCGGCTGCGATGCAGGCTTCAACAGTCGGCCGGTGCAGTGCCCTCTCTCGGCACTGCACTTTGGGACCACCGCACGAGTGCTTGGCATCCGCGCAAACTCGCCAGCCGCAGACATCGCAGTCCCACGCCTCCGGGCGAACCTCCCCATTGCGCGAGACCCTTGTGGGGGCAGACTCTTCGGCGCGAAGCTCGCGAGCCTTCTGACGCTCCTCTTCGGTCGCCGCCGTGCATCGAGTCTCGTGGTCGTACTCTCGGAATTGGCCACACCGGCGGCAATCCGACAGAGAGAAGGACTTCCGAGGAATAGGAGCCCACTCGCTCGACCCCTGAACCAAGTCGCACGACTCGTCGCTATCCGCTGACACCGCTGCCAGCGCGGCGATGGTCTCGGGCGAGATCGCCTCACCCGGGAGGTCTTCGGCATCCCGATCGCTCTCGTGCCGGAGCAGCGGCGCCAGGTCGGCGGTGCAGTCCTCACACCAGCCAAGGCCGCCGCCTTCTGGGCGGTGCCTTCCGTCATGACACGGCTTCGGTGACGCCTCCCCACTGCGAAGCGCATCAGCCACGACCGACTCGACCCACGCAAGGGCCTGACCGGACGACTGGAAACGCAGTCCGGAATCGTTGTGCCCGCAAAAGCAGTCGTTGGGCTCATGCGCGTTTGGGTCGAAGTGTTCCCACACCGCGCCGAGGAGCCCGCACACACGCGCGATCGTCTCCTCCTTCGTCACGCTGCCGGCCGCCGGCCACGTGATGCTCCGCGCCTTGGGTGGGCACACCGGTTTCGATTCTCCGTTGCTCATCACCATCGCCTCCTTCCTTTCGGAGCCGCAATCGGCTCTGCGTCGAGAGCCTGAGGCTCCCCGTCCAACTCACCCGAAAGGCTCCACTGCGTGCGAGTGTCTCCGCTTGAGCACTGGTGACAGAGCCCCTGCATCGACCGCTCCTCAGCCAGCTCCGCCGCTTCTTCCGGTCCGCTCGCCTCGACGTCCGTGAAGCACGAGATGGTGACCTGGGCGGACACGCGATACCAGCGCTTCTCAGCCATGTTCGTTGGACCTCTTCGGCGTGGGTCGTCGACGCCGCTCGAACATGCGGGCCCGATTGGCGGCCCACGAGAGCGCATCGAACATCGTCGCGTTTCGTTCGTAGGTACGGTCGTAGTTTCGACCGCACGGACCGCAGAGCATCAGCCCGTCTCGCTCTCTTTCCAGGCAGACGACGCACCTCATTCGCTCGCTCCGCAGTGGGGGCACGGATTCATCCAAGAGCCGTCCCGGTCGTTGTAGCCGCGCTTCGCGTTCTCGTGCTTGCAGCCCTTGCGAACCATCGTGAGCATCGTTCGCGCGATCTCGATGTCGGCATTCGCCGATCGGATGCAGTCGGTGAGCTTCTTCACCTCGGCCGGGATCTGGTCGAAGGCCACTGGGAATTGGATCGTGGGGACGCTCATACTCCGCGCTTCTCCGGTTCGGTGTTGGACCCGGTCGGCGTGGTGATCTTCAGCTCTCGAATCTCGCGAGCGATGCCCCACCCACTCTTGTCGTTTCGCGCTGCGATGCATGCCGCCGCTTCAAGCGCTGCATTCCACTGCTCGTTCATGTCGTGCTCACAGCGCGTCGGTTCGCATTCGACCTGTGCCGTCTCTGTCCTATGCGCTGGCGCCAGATTCGATGCATTCGTGACGAAGGGCGGGAAGCCTTCGCAATCGACGCAGAATTCCGCCGGCCGAGAGATTCCGTTGCTCGTCGTAGGCTCCCAAACCATCGTGACCTCTCCCTCCGAGCCGACCGGCGCAGTGCACGCGATCTTCTTCACGAGGCGGACACGGTCGCCCTTCGACGGTGCCCATGCGGCGGACACGGAATCCGCGGACAGATGCCGAGCGCGTAGCGCTTCGTCGATTGCCTTCTGCATGAAAGCGAGCGCCTCGCCGGAGTTTCGGTACGGGAAAATCTGCTTGTTCCTGCAGACGCAGTCGCAAGGGTCGTTCGAGTTCGGGTCGATCTCGGACCAGACTCGCCCCATCATCCCGCAGAGCTTCTCGATCACTTCATCGCGCGTCATGTGATTCCCCATCGCTTGATGGCTGCGTTCTCCGAGCGTGGATGCAGCGCCCGTTGGGGCAAGGCTTCCACCAGTGCTTCTGACCGAGCCTCATCACTACCCGCCCGGTTCCGTTACACAGCCAGCATTCGACCCCCACCTCCGCCTCTCCCTAGCGAGGAGCTTTACTGGCAGCGTCGGTGGTCTGCGGGCTTCGCTGCTCGGATGAATTCGCGAGCGTGCTGCCGGACTCGGAACGAGGCGACATGTTCGCCTGCGATGTGGACGTCCCAGGGTCGACCCTTGCCGCCTCGAATGAACCAGGTGAGGTCGTGAGAGTGGGGCTCGACGTCGAATGGGATGAATCGCATTGGGTCTCTTCCTCCGTCTCGCAGTAGTTTGGCCCGAACTCGGCCGGGAACCGTTTGTTCTTTGGGCACTGCTGGAACGAGCCGCGAATCTCGGCGCCGCAGAACCTGCAGGGTCGCGCCTCACTCCTCCGTTGCTCTTTCACGGTGCACCCCCGTCGGTAGGCGAGCTTCGAAACGACACGCTCGGCTGACATCCGAGCCGACAGCCTTGGCCATCGCCGCACGTGCCGAACGCGAAGCACAAGACGATGACACCGAAGAAGAAGAGCCCTTCGCTGTTCCGGTCGAGAAACGTCCAGAAGTTCATTTGCCGGCCTCGATGCGATGAAGGAGCCAATTCACGAGAGCGACGAGCCCGTGCTTCGAGTAGCGAGCGCCGACCAGGCGCATGGCCTCGGCGTACAGGTCGTGACGGTCGGAGCGAACCGGGTGGGCGGCCTTGATCGCCGCGTCCTCAGGGAGCGGGAGGTCATCCTCGCTCTTCCAGGCGTCGGCTCGACGAACCTCCACAATCAGGTCGTCGCCACGCTCAAGCATGAGACGGGCGAGCTTGCGTGCCTCTGCGAAGGAGGCGGTGAACTTCACGGTGACGACCGGGCCGTTGTCGATCTCTTCTTCGTCGACGTCGACAATCTGGGCGTCCCAACGCTGCGCCTCGGCCATCCGCTGCTCTTTCACGCTGCGCTCGCTTTCGCCTTGGGTAGGTGGTCGTTCTCGAGCAGCACCTTGAAGAGCTGGCGCGAAGCGGCATGGAAGACGACGACACCTTCCGGCTGCATGAAACCAGGAGCCGCCACGCTGCCCTCGCCACGGAGCTTCTCGAGGGTCGCGTCGATCGCGTCCTGCGCCCAAGGCCCAGCGTAGAGAACCGGCACGACGTGGCAGAGGGCCGGCGTCTCGTTCGACCAGCGACCAGAGTTGAACAGCGAGAAACGCTTCTCGGTCAGGCCGTAGCGGCGCTGGATGCCAGAGCCCCACCACTCGCCGAAGTGCTGGCCGGGGCCGAGGCCCATGCGGAGGGTCTCCTCGTTCTCCTTCACCCAGCGGGCAAAGCCGTAGTTGTCGCTCTCCGGCGTGATCCACCGATTGCGGGAGCCGACAAGCAGCGGGCCGTCGTCTTCGGGCACGACGATCTGCGCGTTCGTCCCGTCGATCTTCTCGGTGATGACGATGTCTCGCTTGAGGCGGGGAATCTTCGGAAACTCGATAAACGGGACGTTGCTCATTTCACAATCTCCTTTTGTTCCGCGGACATCGCATCCGTGGTCATCACGCCACCGCCTTTCCCGTCGTCGTCGGGGCCGTCGCCTCCGCCATGAGCTTGTCGAGTGCATGCACCGCCGCCTGCCTGTTGCCTGGCGCGAGGTGCATGTACCGGAGCGTGGTCTTCAGGTCGGCGTGGCCTGCGAGCTCCTGGATGGCCTTCGCAGGCACGTTAGAGATCGCAAGGTGCGAGCAGAACGTGTGCCGAAGAATGTGGATCTTCCCGTCCTGCTCCATGCCGGCGCGCTTCTGCACACGCGCCATCGCCGCGCGCATGATGTCGGCGTTGAGCTGGTTGCCCCTGCCGTCGCTGACGACCCTTTCGAGCAGGCCAGTGCGTGAGCGCTGCGCACGCAGGGCCGCCATGAGGCCCTCGGTGAGCGGCACGACGCGCGAGCGCCAGCCCTTAGGCGTGTCTTCGATGCCGTGCCAGATCGCGCGGGAGATGGTCAGCTGGCGACGCTCGAGGTCGACATCGGTCCATCGCAACGCCTGAATCTCGCCACTACGAAGTCCCGCCGAGCCTCCAAGGAGGACGATCAGCAGTTCGTTATTACCTGTCTTCCTGGCACCCTCGATGAGGCGCGCGTAGGTCGACGGCTCGTACCAGGGGCGCTCCTTTTCGGGGACCTTCAAAATGCCGATCTCACACGGCATCGACTTGATTTTGCGGAGCTTGATCGCGAACTTGAGGATGCGCGACAGGACGGAGAGGACGTTGTTCACCGTCCCCGGCGCCTTGTCAGCCATAGAGCCTTTGAGCGCGGCGATGCCCTCGTCCGTCAGCTCGTCGAGGCGCATCGCGCCGAAGCGATCGCGAATGCGCCGCTCGAAGATACGCTCGGCAGCGTCCACCGTGGAGGCCTTCTTGCGCTGCGCGAGATACCAGCCGCTCAGAACGACGGGCCAGAACTCCGCGACCGTAGGCACGCCCTTATGAATCCCGCGCGCGGCCTGCGCGAGCGGCACGTAGGCTGCTTTGCCGGCGGCGAGGATGGCGCGCTCTCGGGCCGTAGCCCAACGCTTCGCATCATCCCTGCCGGTAGGCGTGCACTTGCCGCGCTCTCGGAGCCGGCCACCTTCCGGCCACACCAGCCGGATGTCGTACTCGAAGCCCTTGCCGCCGCGTGCTGTGACGATTCGAACGCTCATCGGGACCCTTTCGAGCCCGTGGCGTTACCTAGCGTCAGGGAATCTACCGGATTCGAGACCGTCGTCAAGCCGAGGTGCTTCCGCAGTGCGACAGCCCTGAAAAGCACGCGGCGCCCGACCCGGACTACTCCGGGAAGAGCGCCGCGCTCGATCAGGGCGTAGACCGCCTTACGCGAGGTCCGCAGAAGGGTCGCTGCGTCTTCCACGGTCAACATCTCCGGCGACGTCGTTGCGGTGTTCATGTCCTCTACACTCTGTGTTCGAGGGGTTTTGTCCGCGCGAATCCGCTGGTGTCCCCAGAATGTCGCCGCAGTGGTCGCCCAGCTCGAAGCCGAGGGTGAGGGCGGTCATCTCGGCTCCTGGTCGGGACGTCGGCGAAGGGCCTCGCTGTTCGCGTCGAACGGCACGGGCATTGGCACGGTGCGCCTCGACTCGACGCGCACGCACGCGTACATCGCGGCCTCACGGACCTCGCTCGGTGTGAGCTGCAGGTCGTGAATGAGCTTTTCCAGCGTGTCGACGACAGCGTGGAACGTGCTGTCGTTCATGTACTGGTGTTCCGCTCTTGAGAGCGGACCTCGGTAAGGCTCATTCGTAATCCCTCACCGCAACGAAAACAGGAAATCGCGGGATGCTGTCCTTGGTGAGCTCCTGGTAGCGGACTGTGATGATCGAGCCGTGCACCGGAGGGTTCTCGCGCTCGGCGTCGGTGAAGCCCGTGCCGACTTGGAACTTGACGACTCGGTCGGAGCCTCCGTGGTCGGTGACGCAGTCGAGCGCGCCAAGGCGGCCCTCATGCTTGCCCTTGCCGGGCACGTGGCCAAGGACCGTGGCCTCGATATCGAAGAAGCGTTTGACCTTGAGGAGCGTGGAGGAGCGCTTCTGCTCGTACAGCGAATGCGGCTCACGGAGCATGATGCCTTCGCCGTGCAGCTCGTTGATGATGACGTCTGTGGTCTCCGTGAGGTGCTTGATGCCTGTGCACCGGACCTGCGGCACGTGCTCGATGTACGGGCGCTCGCGCAGTATGCGGGCGAGCAACTCCTGCCGCTCCTCGAAGGAGGACGACCAGCTCTCGCCCTCGGGGTACAGGTCGAACACGTGGTACTTCACCTTCGACCAGTCGCCGCTCGAGGAGCGCACCGCCGAGACGGTTGCGTCGAACTGCTTGCGGCCGATGAACAGCTCGCCATCGAGTTGCGTGCTCGGCATCTGCGCCTTGAACCAGTCCGGCGCGTAGAACGGCTTGCCGTTGCGTGACCAGAACTCGCCGTCCTTCCAGATGGCCCGCACGCCGTCGAGCTTCTCGCTCATCCACCAGCCGGTGGGATCGACCTTGTCCGTCCACGGTTTCGCGAGGAGGACTTCGATATCGATGTCGGCGCGCTTCTCGGGTTTCGTCTTCGTTGCCTTCGCCATGGCGTTCTCCTCAGTCCCAGCGATCGAGCTTGTAGGTGGTGCGCATTCCGCGCGATGTGACTCGGAACAGCCGGCTCCAGCCGAACGACGAGCCCTTGCAGAGCACGACCCCGCAGACCTCCGCCTCGTGGCGGCCTGCGATGACGGCCTGGTTGAAATGCGCTTCGAGCGTTCGGCGGATCGGGTGGTATTCGCTCCTCATGTGCTCGGGGAACATGCCCGCGCCGCGGATGTACTTGCGGTCCTTGCAGCCCTCGAGGACGAAGACGGCGCCCGCACCGAGGTGGTCGTAGGACTTCGACTCGTCCCACATCCACGAGCGCATCACGACGGCGTTGACCTTCGCCCACTCGCCTGAGCGGAGATTCCAGTCGGCCGGCATCGAGCCGTTCGAGTAGACGTAGTACGAGACGGGGTTGTCCCACTGCAGCATGTTCGGCGCGGAGGGGTCCTTCGCCGTGACCATCGCGGTGTACGAGCAAGCCTCGCGCGGGACGAGGTACTCAATCTGCTCCGCCTCAGGGAGGACGGTGCGCTTGAACTTCTCCCACGTCATCGTCACCGTCACGCCCTCCGTAACCGCGTCGGGGCGGCGGGCGAGGTGCCCGAAGACGCCGCCGACAGGGGCGGGGCGCGGGCAGGGCTTCCAGAGCGCCACGACGTCCGACATCTTCGCGAAACGACGCTCGAGAGCGCCCGCGCTGCGAAGCGCCGCGACGATCTTCTCGGCCTGGGCGATGTTGCCGGCCTTCGGCGGTGCCTGCGGGCGCAGGTACTGCAAAGGGTTCATCTTCACTTCGAAGTTGCGCTTCACGGCCTCGAAGGGCAGCCCGGCCTGAATGTCCTCGAGGAGCGAGCCGATCATGCCGCTGCGCACGTGGCAGTAGCCGGCCGGAGCGCTAGCGACGGCGCGCCAGATGATGCTAGTGCGCAGCTTCGCGCCGTGCGCTGCGTTGATCTCGTTGTGCAGATCGAAGAGCCAACGGGCGACGCCGACGCACTTCTCGGCGCGGAACAGCTGACCGTTCGTGAGCATGTTGTAGGCGTGCGTTACGGTCTTGAGCGGGAATTCTCCCAGAGCCCGAAGGAGCATCTCGTACTCCTCACGCTTCGCCGCCATCTCTTGGAAGGGCGTCGTGACGCGGGACAGCGAGCGAAGGTGCTTCGGGGTCTTGACCGCGATGTGGCGCCACTTCCCGGTCTGGGGCGTGCCCCAGTTGATCTCGCATGCGCGGAAGACGCCGGTGACGTTCGCGCGGGTGACGATGCGCTGCATTGCTGTGACCGCGCCGTGGTAGAGCGCCGGCACACGGAGGCCGTCGGGCCACATGACTGACTTGGTGAAGCCGTACTCGGCAATCGTGACGAGCCCGCCGAAGCGTTCGATGAACTGCCGACAGCAGTTGCAGTTGCGGTGCTGGCGCTCGCCGGGCGGCGCGTTATCGAGGTACGCATCCCAAAGCCCCGCAGCGTCCGTGGTGAAGAGCTTCACCGTCGGGTCCGCCACGGCGGCGTCGAAGTGCTTCTGAACCTCCGAGAGGAAATCCTCGTAACCGTCGTTGTCGTTCTTGAAAAGTGCGAGAATGCAATCGGTGGTCATCATGGGAATTCCTCTTCGAGGTGCAGGTCGCCGGTCAGGCGTTGTTTTCGATTTCGTGCGCTATGCGGAGCGTGAGGCAGAACACCTGACAGGCCACCCACGCGACGGCGATGAGGGCGCAGACGACGAGGCGGCGAAGGAGTGTCATCGTCCTGCCTCGACGACGCTCACGATCTGCGACGGCAGCTCGGCGCTCGCGTCCGCCCCGGGCCACGTGCCGAAGGCTGTGCGGTCGCGGCCTTCGCCCACGACGTTGACTTCGATGAAGCCCGCAAAGCGGAGCTTCTCGGCGATGGTGTCGTTACTCGCGAGACGCTCGAAGAATCCGAGCTTGATCGTGGCGGCGTAACGCTTGTTGGAATGGACGGTGAACTTCATGTGGTCTCTCCGTTCTGGGCGGCTGCCCGCTTCTTCTCGCGCCAGCGGCGAACCCGCTCGCGGTGCGCGGCCCGTTGATGCTCTGTCGCCATCAGGGCCTTGTAATTGTCGGTCTCCCTGTAGGCGCGACGCTTCTCTTTGAACGCGTCGGTGCTCCGGTACTGACGCTGCTTCTCGCTATGGGCATGCTTCGTCGTGCGGTAGTCGCGGCGGCGAGCTTCGAGGAAGGCGGGGTCCTTCTTGTCGGCTCGAATAGCCCATCCACCGTTGATGAAGTCGCGAGTCTCTCCGCAACCTACAAGGATCGAGAAGTGTGATTCGATATCTTCTTTGAGATTGAGCCAGGCCATAATGATTACTGCGCTGAAGTGGACGTGTTCGGGGCTAGTCGCGAACCCAGATCGGGCTACGGCACGTCTTGCCGCGCTTCGAATCGAGCAGGTAGAACGCCTGCTGCGGGGGCTCGGGCGTCGCCTTGATGCTCATCGAGTATGCGTCGAACCCAATCACGCTGCCGTTCACGGCGACGCGGCCGGTGTCGATGTACTGATGGAAGTGCCCGAAGTTATGATAGTGGCACCGCTTCGCGATATCCCACTGAGCGACTGCCTTGTTGAGTGGGATGGTAATTCCGCCGACGCCGCCCTGGTAGTTGACCTCGTCGCCATGGTGGAAATGCAGGTCGAAGTCGTAGACGGTCAGGTACTGATGCGCGCTCTCGTCCGCGAGGAAGCGCACGCGCGGGTTGCCCTCGAAGTGCGAGGCGAGCCACTGGTACAGGAGCCACTCGTACGAATGGACAGCGCCCTTCGCGCGGAACGGCTTGCCTGTGTTGCGCCCGTGGTTGCCGTACGAGCAGACGACGGTGACGGTCTCGGTGTTCGGGTCGTCGAGCAACGAGTCGATGCCGGCGACGATGCGGGAGCGGAGCCAGAGCAACGTCGCGATGGGCGCGCTCGCGGTGGTCTCCTTGTTCTCCTCATGGATGTGGCCGGTCATCAGGTCGCCACCGAGCCAGAGCACGACGTCGCGAATCGCGAAGGCGTTGCGGTGGAAGTCGATAAGCCAGCGGTAGCCACTGAAGAACCTCTGCAGGCTCTTCTCCGCGATGGTCGGATTGTACTCGTTGCCCGTGGGCGTCTCGCCCTTGCGAACGACCTGCTCACAGTGGAAGTCCGAGAGGAGCGCGACAGCGGCGGCCTCACGGGTGCCGTTGCTCGTGCGCTCACGGCGGCGCACCGGCTCCAGCGGCTTCGACGTCAGGGCCGTCATGGTGCTGACAACGGAGCGGAGCGAATAGAGGTCCTTCTCCATCGTGGAGACGCGGACCTTCTCGGCGCGGGCGGCCTGCTGCGTCTCGTATCTCTTGAGCACGTCGGCCGCCTGGCCGTCCGTGTCGTCCGTCTTCGAGGCCTTGCCTCCGCGCCCGTCGAGGCGGTTCAGCAATCCTTTGATCGACGCCTCGGAGACATCGAAGTGGGCGGCAGCGCGCTCGACGCCACGAGCCTGGATCTCAGAGCTCCGCACGAAACTGAGCACTCTGCGGATATCGTTGTCGTCCCAATATCTCATGATGCCTCAACGAAAAGGTCTGCAACCTGATTCAGAAATTGGTGGAGGGCCGGGGTCAGCGCACCGACGATGCGTTCGTCGATGGCCTCGTCTTGCCCGTAGGCGTCGGCGGCTTGGCTGACGAAGAGGCACGCGTGCAGCACCTCGTGAAGGAACGTGGAGACGCGTGCGGGGCCTTTGAGGTCCGACGAGATGTAGATGCAGGACGTGTTGTAATCACACGTCCCAATCTTCCGCTCGCCGTCGACGCGCAGATGCTCCGAGATGGGAGAGACGATGAACGCACGCCACGTCTCTCCCCCGAGCTTGAAGCGGCGCCAGACGCGCGGGCGCATTAGCGGACCCTGTAGTAGGAGTTCCAGAAGTCCTTGTTCTGCGACTGCGCCGCCTGCAGCTGCCCAGCCATCGGAGGCGGATCACCCACGTAGTGGACGGGCTTGGGCGTTTCCGTATCCGCGATCGTGTAGTGCTTTGGGGCCTTGTCCGAGTACTTCTTGCGGAGCCCCTCCATCAGGCTCTCCTGCTCGGCGTAGACCGTGCGAATGTCGACGCTGGGCGGGCGGTCGTCGACGAGCTTCCCGGCAGCCTCGGCATCCATCAGGATGGACATGCAGGCCATGATGTTCGCGCGGTGGTCTGTGCCGTCGACCGGGTCGTACTGCTCCCCGCTCAAGTAGGCGTCGAGGTGCCGCTGCGCGGCGGAAAGGTAGACCGACGAGCGAACACCCGCGACGCGCCAATTCCAGGCGCCGTACTTCAGCAGGCCGGCGAACTGCGCCACTGCCCACTTCGCCTTCGCGATGGGGCTGAGGAGCCAGAGGGGAATCTTGGTATCCGAGACGGCGTCCTTCGGATTCGAGGGCTTGGTGCTCATACGAAAAGAGCCTCCTCGTGCTCCACCTCGCAGGTCGTCCAATTCGCTGTCCGATACAGGCACTCATACTCGGCGACGTCGCGTCCCTCGATGGAGCGGAACACGACTTTCTGACCTCGCTCCACCGCCTCCGCAATGCCTGCCATCATGCCCGACGACAGCCCCCGGTCGATGTAGACTGCACGCTGGGCGCCCTTCTCGCCCCAGGCGAAGCCGGCCTCCATGCCCTGCTTGCGCTGCTCAGGGACCGTGTCGTCGAGCAAGCCGTCTTGCGTGAAGAAGAGATGGCTCGCGTACGGGGCCTCGCCTCGGCGGAGGCAGTCGAGCACGCACTTCTTTGCGTACTCGATGTTCTTCTTGATATCGCCAGCGTACGGACTTTCGATAACGGTGAGCTTCATTCCAATTCTCCTCGCATCTGTTCGAGGGCTTCCGCCTCGATCTGCCGCGCCAGCTCGCGGCTAATTCCGAGTTTCTTTCCAACCTTCGCGTGAGAAAGGCCGTTGACGTATCGCAGTCGGATTACCTGCCTTGAGCGTTCGTCGAGCTTCGCGACGAGCGCCGGGAGCTGTTCGAGTGCCAGGCAGTCGGGGGGCTCTTCGAATTCCGCGCCGAGCACTTCGTGCAGCGGGAGCTCTCGCTCCATGCGCGCCCCGTTCTTATTCTCGCGCGACGCATCCTCGGCCGACACACCGACTGTTCCATCGAGAGAGACCAGCGTGACGGGCCCTGTGCCCTTGCCGCTCCGCCCGCCTCGGTACGAGCCACCCGACCTCTTCTGCTCGCGGATCACACGGAGCATCGCGAAGCGGACCGGCTGTCGAACCCACCGAAGGAGGCCTGCACCGCCGTCCTCCCTCCACGACTTGAATGCTTCGGCGACCGCGATGAACCCTTCCTGAACGAGGTCGTCTTCCTGCACTCCGCTCGACGCTGCGAGTCGCTTGGCCTCGCCAAGGACGAAAGGCGTCAGCTGCACTACAGCCTCGGCCTCCGTCGAGGGCACCGGCTTCACGATGCCCGCTGGATGAACTCCTCGACCTGCTTCTGCATCGTCTGCGCCTTCGAGTGACCGATGCCGTTCGCGCTCGCGATGCGGCGGTAGTCGAGCCCCTGCAGCTCGTGTGCGACGTAGACGTTCGCCGCGAGCGTGCCGAGGGCTTTGGTGATCTGCTTGAGGCGGAGGTGCAACTCAGCCCAGGCTTCCTGCCCACCGCGATACGCGCCTTCGATCGAGTCGAACTCCGCGACCGTGTCGATGTGGCTGGTGCGGGCGCACTCCTTCATCACGACGCGCTTCATCGCGAAGCGCACGAACTTGTATGCATACGCACGGAACGTGTCCGACCGTTTCTCGGTCGGCATCGCCCGCCACTTGTCCGCCGCCTTCGCCAGGCGAATCAGCCCTTCCTGCACGAAGTCGTCGTAAGACGACGGGCGACGCATGCCCCGCGCGATCTGCTCGACCAATGGCAGATACATCTTGAGGACTACGTCGTTCGAATTCGGGAAGTCCGATCCCGCCGTATGGGTCGGATGGACAAAAGAAACCTGCTCGGCGCGACGGGCGCCGTTGGCGATCGAATTCATGATGACTACACTCCGAGTCGGGCCGGTTTTGTCCGCGCCCTAGAAACTTTTCTATGCAGCCCAGGCGACCAGACGGCCGCGCGCGTCGAACGTCGGCTCGGCGTTCTTCGACATGCGCTTCATGAGCAACGGCTCCATCTTCGAGAGCTTGATGGGGACGTCGGGCAAGTAGGTATTCGCCGCTTCAACCATGATGCGTGCGTTCTCGTGCGCGACGTCATGGGCGCGCTCGTCGTCGCGACATTCGCCGATCAGCTGGTCATGAATGAACGCGACGGTGCGTGCGTTGTACAATGGCGACGTCGGGTCGGTGTATTGCGCCTTCGCCACCAGCCACATCGCGAGTTTGCCGATGTCCGAGGCGAGGCCCTGGAATCTGAAGTTGCACGCGCTGCAGAAGCTGGCGCCGCCGCGGAAGCGCTCAGTGAAGAGCGATTCGAGCGAGGCCTTCCCCGACTCGCCGCAGAGACCATTGATGTACTCGAAGTACAACCTGATCTCCGGCCACGTCTCGAGCCACTGCTCCTTTAGTTCCTTGGCGCGCTCGATGGTGAGCCCGAGCGATTCCCACTCGGCTTTGGCCGCCGCCTTGTCGGGATTCGAGAAGACTGCCTTCTTCGTCGCAGTGACGAACTTGGCGATGCCCATGCCGCCGGGGAAACCGAAGTTGGCTGCCTTGCTCAGCTGACGTGCCTGCTTGACGTCGGGGCGCTTCTTGTTGGCCGCCGCTTCTTTGTACGTGATGCCAAGCATCGACGCCGCCATCCAAAGGTGCGGGTCCATCCCGGCGTTCAGCGCATCGGCGA